>NZ_JACIJJ010000011.1 GCF_014199325.1 Sphingomonas yantingensis | reverse complement strand
CCGATGACCGACCTCAACCACCTTCAGCGGCTCGAAGCCGAGAGCATCCACATCCTGCGCGAGGTTGTGGCCGAGTGCGAGAAGCCGGTGATGCTCTATTCGGTGGGCAAGGATTCGGCGGTGATGGTCCACCTGGCGCGCAAGGCCTTCTACCCCGCGCCGCCGCCCTTCCCGCTGCTCCACGTCGATACGACGTGGAAGTTCCGCGCGATGTACGAGCTTCGCGACCGGATCGCGCGAGATACCGGGATGGAACTGCTGGTCCACCAGAACCCGGAGGCGAAGGCTCGCGGGATCAATCCGTTCGACCACGGCCCGCTGCACACCGACATGTGGAAGACCGAGGGGCTGAAGCAGGCGCTCGACCTTCACGGCTTCGACGCAGCGTTCGGCGGCGCGCGCCGCGACGAGGAGAAGAGCCGGGCGAAGGAACGCGTGTTCAGCTTTCGCTCGGCCAATCACCGCTGGGACCCGAAGAACCAGCGGCCCGAACTCTGGAACCTCTACAACACGCGCAAGGCGAAAGGGGAGTCGATCCGCGTCTTCCCCATCTCGAACTGGACCGAGCTCGATGTGTGGCAATATATCCAGCTCGAGGACATTCCGATCGTCCCCCTCTATTTCGCCGCGCCCCGCCCGACGGTCGAGCGCGACGGCATGCTGCTGATGGTCGACGACGAGCGCTTCCGCCTCGAACCCGGCGAGGTGCCGGTGGAGCGCTCGATCCGCTTCCGCACGCTGGGCTGCTATCCGCTGACCGGCGCGGTCGAGAGCGAGGCGGCGACGCTGAGCGAAGTCATTCAGGAAATGCTGCTGACGACCACCAGCGAGCGGCAAGGCCGCGCGATCGACAAGGATGCGGGCTCGGCCAGCATGGAAAAGAAGAAGCAGGAGGGGTATTTCTGATGGCGACGATCCCCGCCGACGCGGCCTATCGCACCGACGCGCTGATCGCGGAGGATATCGACGCGTATCTGGAGTTGCATCGCAACAAGAGCCTCTTGCGCTTCATCACCTGCGGCTCGGTCGACGACGGCAAGTCGACTCTGATCGGGCGCCTGCTCTACGATTCGAAGATGATCTTCGAGGATCAGCTCGCCGCGCTGGAAAGCGATTCGAAGCGAGTCGGCACGCAAGGTGGCGAGATCGACTTCGCGCTGCTGGTCGACGGCCTCGCCGCCGAGCGCGAGCAGGGGATCACGATCGACGTCGCCTATCGCTTCTTTTCGACCGAGAAGCGCAAGTTCATTGTCGCCGA
>NZ_JACIJJ010000010.1 GCF_014199325.1 Sphingomonas yantingensis | reverse complement strand
GTTCTCGACGAGATCCTCCACCACTGGGGGATCGGCGAGCGTCGAGGTGTCGCCGAGCGATCCGACGTCGCCCTCGGCGATCTTGCGCAGGATGCGGCGCATGATCTTGCCCGAGCGGGTCTTGGGCAGGCCGGGGGCGAATTGCAGCGCGTCGGGCGTGGCGATCGGGCCGATCTCGCGGCGCACCCATTTGCACAGTTCGTCGCGGAGCTCGTCCGACGCCTCAACGCCGGCATTGAGCGTCACATAGGCGTAGATGCCCTGGCCCTTCACCTCGTGCGGCATGCCGACGACCGCCGCCTCGGCCACCTTGGGGTGGGCGACCAGCGCGCTTTCGACCTCGGCGGTGCCCATCCGGTGGCCCGACACGTTGATGACGTCGTCCACCCGGCCCGTGATCCAGTAATCGCCGTCCTCGTCCCGCCGGCATCCGTCGCCGGTGAAATACTTGCCCGGATAGGTCGAGAAATAGGTCTGGAAGAAGCGGTCGTGATCGCCCCACACGGTCCGCATCTGCCCCGGCCACGACCGGGTGAGGACGAGATTGCCGTCGGCGGCCCCCTCCAGCACCTGTCCCTCGGCATCGACGAGCTGCGGTGCGACGCCCGGCAGCGGCTTCGTTGCCGAGCCGGGTTTGAGGTCGGTCGCGCCAGGCAGCGGGGCGATGAGGACGCCACCGGTCTCGGTCTGCCACCAGGTATCGACGATCGGGCAGCGGCCCTCGCCCGCCACGTCGTGGTACCAGCGCCATGCCTCCGGGTTGATCGGCTCGCCGACGCTGCCGAGCAGTTTCAGCGACGCGCGGCTCGTCGCCTTCACCGGCGCGTCGCCTTCCTTCATCAAGGAGCGAAGGGCGGTGGGCGAGGTGTAGAGCGTGTCGACCCCGTATTTATCGACGATCTGCCAGATGCGGCTGGCGTCCGGCCAGTTCGGCACGCCTTCGTGCATCAGCGTCGTCGCGCCGTTGGCGAGGGGGCCGTAGACGATGTAGCTGTGCCCCGTGACCCAGCCGATATCGGCCGCGCACCACCACACCTCGCCCGGGCGATAGTCGAAGCACCAGTGATGCGTCAGGCTCGCCCAGAGCAGATAGCCGCCGGTCGTATGCAGCACGCCCTTCGGTTTCCCGGTGGAGCCCGAGGTATAGAGGATGAACAGCGGGTCCTCGGCATTCATCGGCTCGGGCGGGCAGTCCGCCTCGACGCCCGCCGCGGCATGCTCGAACCAGATATCGCGGCCCTCGGTCATGGAAACCTCGCCGCCGGTCGCCTTGATGACCAGCACGGTCTCGAGGCTCGGGGCACGCTTCGCCGCCTCGTCGACATTGGCTTTCAAGGGCACGCGCCGGCCACCGCGGCAGCCCTCGTCAGCGGTCACCACGAGCGTCGAATCGCAATCCTCGATGCGCCCCGCCAGCGCCTCGGGCGAGAAGCCGCCGAACACCACCGAATGGATCGCCCCGATCCGCGCACACGCCAGCACCGCGAACGCCGCCTCCGGGATCATCGGCAGGTAGATCGTCACCCGATCGCCCTTCCGCACGCCCTGTGCCTTCAGCACGTTGGCGAAGCGGCAGACCTCGGCATGAAGCTCGCGGTACGTGAACCGCCGCCCCTCGGCCTCGGGGCTGTCCGGCTCCCACAGGATCGCCGTATCGTCGCCGCGGTCCGCCAGATGCCGGTCGATGCAGTTGACCGA
>NZ_JACIJJ010000009.1 GCF_014199325.1 Sphingomonas yantingensis | reverse complement strand
TGTTTGACGGCCGGCGGTGTCGTCCGTAGAGGAGTTTTCACCGGCGGGGACGATCACTTGGTTGTCTGGCTGGTTAGCGAAAGCGAGGCGCACGGGTCACCCGGAAACGGGATAGACGGTGCGTCGGTTTTTGTCGCTCTTTGACATTGTGATTTTGATGAAGGGACATGTGGGCGGCGGCTCCGGGTTCTGGCGGCTTCTAGGCGTCGGGTACTCGGTTAAAGTCAAGCCGTTCCATGGGATGCTGGCTCACGCCGGTATTTCAAACATGTCCTACACGTTTCCATACGTGAAGAATTTGTGCAGGAACGGCTCCTAGAAATGAGCGGTTTCTGGGTGGTCTATTCCGGCTGCCTGGAGATCGGACATCAAACTTGAGAGTTTGATCCTGGCTCAGAACGAACGCTGGCGGCATGCCTAACACATGCAAGTCGAACGAAGGCTTCGGCCTTAGTGGCGCACGGGTGCGTAACGCGTGGGAATCTGCCCTTGGGTTCGGGATAACAGTGAGAAATTACTGCTAATACCGGATGATGACTTCGGTCCAAAGATTTATCGCCCAGGGATGAGCCCGCGTTGGATTAGCTAGTTGGTGGGGTAAAGGCCTACCAAGGCGACGATCCATAGCTGGTCTGAGAGGATGATCAGCCACACTGGGACTGAGACACGGCCCAGACTCCTACGGGAGGCAGCAGTGGGGAATATTGGACAATGGGCGAAAGCCTGATCCAGCAATGCCGCGTGAGTGATGAAGGCCTTAGGGTTGTAAAGCTCTTTTACCCGGGAAGATAATGACTGTACCGGGAGAATAAGCTCCGGCTAACTCCGTGCCAGCAGCCGCGGTAATACGGAGGGAGCTAGCGTTGTTCGGAATTACTGGGCGTAAAGCGCACGTAGGCGGCTTTGTAAGTTAGAGGTGAAAGCCTGGAGCTCAACTCCAGAACTGCCTTTAAGACTGCATCGCTCGAATCCAGGAGAGGTGAGTGGAATTCCGAGTGTAGAGGTGAAATTCGTAGATATTCGGAAGAACACCAGTGGCGAAGGCGGCTCACTGGACTGGTATTGACGCTGAGGTGCGAAAGCGTGGGGAGCAAACAGGATTAGATACCCTGGTAGTCCACGCCGTAAACGATGATAACTAGCTGTCCGGGCACTTGGTGCTTGGGTGGCGCAGCTAACGCATTAAGTTATCCGCCTGGGGAGTACGGCCGCAAGGTTAAAACTCAAAGGAATTGACGGGGGCCTGCACAAGCGGTGGAGCATGTGGTTTAATTCGAAGCAACGCGCAGAACCTTACCAGCGTTTGACATGGCAGGACGACTTCCAGAGATGGATTTCTTCCCTTCGGGGACCTGCACACAGGTGCTGCATGGCTGTCGTCAGCTCGTGTCGTGAGATGTTGGGTTAAGTCCCGCAACGAGCGCAACCCTCGCCTTTAGTTACCATCATTCAGTTGGGTACTCTAAAGGAACCGCCGGTGATAAGCCGGAGGAAGGTGGGGATGACGTCAAGTCCTCATGGCCCTTACGCGCTGGGCTACACACGTGCTACAATGGCAGGTACAGTGGGCAGCAATCCCGCGAGGGTGAGCTAATCTCCAAAACCTGTCTCAGTTCGGATTGTTCTCTGCAACTCGAGAGCATGAAGGCGGAATCGCTAGTAATCGCGGATCAGCATGCCGCGGTGAATACGTTCCCAGGCCTTGTACACACCGCCCGTCACACCATGGGAGTTGGGTTCACCCGAAGGCGTTGCGCTAACTCAGCAATGAGAGGCAGGCGACCACGGTGGGCTTAGCGACTGGGGTGAAGTCGTAACAAGGTAGCCGTAGGGGAACCTGCGGCTGGATCACCTCCTTTCTAAGGATATCGGCGGAAAGCGCCGGATGGTTCGCCATCTGGAAGAGCTTCCTCCATTCCAAAGAACATTGCCGCCGTCCTCATGTCCCTTCATCAACGGATACCCTGCCTCGGCAGGGTCAGCCTGAGCAGGCTTTCGCCGCCCGCGGCCTTCATGGTCTGCCGGGCGAGTGCGGATGGGCCGGTAGCTCAGGTGGTTAGAGCGCACGCCTGATAAGCGTGAGGTCGGAGGTTCAACTCCTCCCCGGCCCACCATCCCGCCAGAATGCGAGACGGATTAGCGATCGCTAATCAGCACGCATTCCAGGGCGGCCAGCGCTGCAGAGCGCGCCATAAGGCGCAGCTCTGCTGCGACTGACGGCGCGCGGTCGACAAGCTCCAGGGGCCTTAGCTCAGCTGGGAGAGCAGTTGCTTTGCAAGCATCAGGTCATCGGTTCGATCCCGATAGGCTCCACCAGCTTCGACGCGCCGCTTGCGTGCTGTCGCACCATCTATCCGTTTGATGAAGACACGAGATCCGGGCGTCTGCCCGGTCCGCGGCTCTTGCAGCCGCCTTCTTTTTTGACATTGTGAATGGGTTTTTCAAATCGATGCCGTGGCGGCATGCGGTTTTCGGGCTTCGGCTCGGATATCGTCTGCCGGCACTTACAGCGGCGCCGATGATGTAAGGGTTCGCCCTTGCACCAAAGGTGCTGCGCAAGGCTGAGATTATCATCCACACCAAGAGACTGCGCTTCGCTGCTCTGCCGAGTTTTGGTCAAGCAATTGACCCAGCGTTGTCGTTGGTGGTGTGGACTCTCAAGCGTGAGGTAAGGGCAACTGGTGGATGCCTTGGCATGTACAGGCGATGAAGGACGTGGCACGCTGCGATAAGCGTGGGGGAGCCGTGAGCAGGCATTGATCCCGCGATTTCCGAATGGGGCAACCCGGCTTCACCAATTATCCCGATCGTGGGCAACCGCGAGCTGGGTAATTGGGAGGAAGTCATCACCGAAGTGAATACATAGCTTTGGTGAAGCGAACCCGGAGAACTGAAACATCTCAGTACCCGGAGGAAAAGACATCAACCGAGATTCCGTTAGTAGTGGCGAGCGAACGCGGACCAGGCCAGTGCCTTCCATTCAACTAGCAGAACCATCTGGAAAGTTGGACCATAGCGGGTGACAGTCCCGTATGCGAAAGTGATGTGGAAGGACTTGAGTAGGGCGGGGCACGTGAAACCCTGTCTGAACATCGGGGGACCACCCTCGAAGCCTAAATACTCGTACATGACCGATAGCGAACTAGTACCGTGAGGGAAAGGTGAAAAGCACCCCGATGAGGGGAGTGAAACAGTACCTGAAACCGGTTGCCTACAAGCAGTGGGAGCATCCTCGAGATGTGACCGCGTACCTCTTGCATAATGGGTCTGTGACTTAGTGTATCGAGCAAGCTTAAGCCGTTAGGTGTAGGCGAAGCGAAAGCGAGTCTGAATAGGGCGAATGAGTTCGATGCATTAGACCCGAAACCCGGCGATCTAGGCATGACCAGGTTGAAGGTGGGGTAACACCCACTGGAGGACCGAACCGATTAATGTTGAAAAATTATCGGATGAGTTGTGTTTAGGGGTGAAAGGCCAATCAAGCCGGGAAATAGCTGGTTCTCCGCGAAATCTATTGAGGTAGAGCCTCGGATGAATACCCTGGGGGGTAGAGCACTGGATGGGCTAGGGCGGCGCGAGCTGTACCAAACCTAACCAAACTCCGAATACCCAGGAGTACTATCCGGGAGACAGACGGCGGGTGCTAAGGTCCGTCGTCAAAAGGGAAACAGCCCTGACCAACAGCTAAGGTCCCCAAGTCACGTCTAAGTGGGAAAGCATGTGGGATTTCCAAAACAACCAGGAGGTTGGCTTAGAAGCAGCCATCCTTTAAAGAAAGCGTAACAGCTCACTGGTCTAAACAAGAGATCCTGCGGCGAAAATGTAACGGGGCTCAAGACGTGCACCGAAGCTTTGGGTTCATCGTAAGATGAGCGGTAGCGGAGCGTTCCGTACGCCTGTGAAGCGATCTGGTAATGGGTCGTGGAGGTATCGGAAGTGCGAATGCAGACATGAGTAGCGATAAAGAGGGTGAGATGCCCTCTCGCCGAAAGACCAAGGGTTCCTGCTTAAAGCTAATCTGAGCAGGGTGAGCCGGCCCCTAAGACGAGCCCGAAGGGGGTAGTCGATGGGAACCACGTTAATATTCGTGGGCCTGGTGGTGTGTGACGGATGGCGTGTGTTGTACGATCTTATCGGATTGATCGTGCTTCGAAGCTGTCCCAGGAAATAGCCCCACCGTATAGACCGTACCCGAAACCGACACAGGTGGTCAGGTAGAGTATACCAAGGCGCTTGAGAGAAGTGTCCTGAAGGAACTCGGCAAATTGCCTCCGTACCTTCGGAAGAAGGAGGCCCAACATAAGCGCAAGCTCTTGTTGGGGGCACAGGCCAGGGGGTAGCGACTGTTTAGCAAAAACACAGGGCTCTGCTAAGTCGGCTTCAAGACGACGTATAGGGCCTGACGCCTGCCCGGTGCCTGAAGGTTAAGAGGAGGGGTGCAAGCTCCGAATTGAAGCCCAGGTAAACGGCGGCCGTAACTATAACGGTCCTAAGGTAGCGAAATTCCTTGTCGGGTAAGTTCCGACCTGCACGAATGGCGTAACGACTTCCCCACTGTCTCCAGGACATGCTCAGCGAAATTGAATTCTCCGTGAAGATGCGGAGTACCCGCGGTTAGACGGAAAGACCCCGTGCACCTTTACTGCAGCTTCAGAGTGGCATTAGGAAAGAACTGTGTAGCATAGGTGGGAGGCTTTGAAGCATTGGCGCCAGCCGGTGTGGAGCCATAGGTGAAATACCACCCTGTTGTTTTCTGATGTCTAACCTAGAACCGTTATCCGGTTCAGGGACCCTCTGTGGCGGGTAGTTTGACTGGGGCGGTCGCCTCCTAAAGCGTAACGGAGGCGTGCGAAGGTTGGCTCAGATCGGTTGGAAACCGATCGTTAGAGTGCAATGGCATAAGCCAGCCTGACTGCGAGACTGACAAGTCGAGCAGAGACGAAAGTCGGTCATAGTGATCCGGTGGTCCCTCGTGGAAGGGCCATCGCTCAACGGATAAAAGGTACGCCGGGGATAACAGGCTGATGATTCCCAAGAGCTCATATCGACGGAATCGTTTGGCACCTCGATGTCGGCTCATCACATCCTGGGGCTGGAGCAGGTCCCAAGGGTTTGGCTGTTCGCCAATTAAAGTGGTACGTGAGCTGGGTTCAGAACGTCGCGAGACAGTTTGGTCCCTATCTGCCGTGGGCGTCGAAATTTGAGAGGAGTTGACCCTAGTACGAGAGGACCGGGTTGAACATACCTCTGGTGTACCTGTCGTTCCGCCAGGAGCGCAGCAGGGTAGCTATGTATGGACGGGATAACCGCTGAAAGCATCTAAGCGGGAAGCCTCCCTCAAGATAAGATTTCATAGAGCGGTCGTAGACCACGACCTTGATAGGCTGGATGTGGAAGCTTGGTAACAAGTGGAGCTAACCAGTCCTAATTGCTCTTTTCGCGCTTCGAGAGTTCACACCGCCAATGACAACGCTGGTTCACCAGCACAGTCATCGGGTGGATGACGATCGCAGCCTTGCACACCGATCTGAAAAACATCCCAACCTCACCGCCTCCATTGCTTGGTGGCTATAGCGTCTGTGACCCACCCGATCCCATCCCGAACTCGGCCGTGAAACCAGACTGCGCCGATGGTACTAACGCTCAAGCGCTGGAAGAGTAGGTCGTCGCCAGGCATTGAAGGCGGTGAGACACAGGGAAAACCCATTCATGATGTCAGGGCCGCAAACCCATGCAGCCCTATCACCTCGGCGCGGGGTGGAGCAGCCCGGTAGCTCGTCAGGCTCATAACCTGAAGGTCACAGGTTCAAATCCTGTCCCCGCAACCA
>NZ_JACIJJ010000008.1 GCF_014199325.1 Sphingomonas yantingensis | reverse complement strand
CGCGAGCCGAGCCTCAGGATGCGCCGCCGCGCCGATGCCGAGCGGCCGGTGCGGTCGGTGACGGACGCGACGACCGCGAAGGCGCCCCCTGCCCCTGCCCCTGCCCCGGCCCCTGCCCCGGCCCCTGCCCCCGCACCGGTCGCCAAGCCGCAGCCGCGCCCCGCCGAGGCCGAGGAGACGGTGGACGTGCGCGCGCTGATCCGCCGCACCGTCACCAAGGCGGCGACGCGCGCGACCGCGGGCGAGATCACCGACGCGACGCTGGCGACGCTGCGCGCCGAATGTCCGGGCTGGGACTACCAGACGCTCCACGCCGATTTCCGCGCCTGGATCGAGGCCGACAGCGCGCGCACCCCCGTCAGCTATCAGGCCGCGTTCATCGGCTATGTCCGCCGCTTCGACGAAAAGCATCGCCACGAGCTTGGTCGGCGATAACCGGGGGAGGGGACGCGTTCCGCGTTCCCGAAGTGTCGGGTTGCCCGAGGCCGCCGCCGGAGCCAAACCGCGCCGCCGCGCGCCGACCCCATCTTTTGAACCTGCTTCGCGCCGATCCAACAGAAAGTGATTCAATCGCGGCGACCCCATTGCGCACCATCGACACTCCGGGAACGAGTTTCGCCCCTTCGGGAACGGCGCGACGATCCTTCTGGAACGCGCGCATCGATCCTTCGGGAACGAGGCATCGGCACATCGGGAACGGCACGGGCACGCCGACTCGCCGGTTTCCGCGCGCGAACGGCGTCGGCGGGCCGTGCTAACCGTCTAACCTCAAGGAAAAACCGTCTAACCCAGGTGATGTGTTCTTTGAGAGATGAGAGGGATCTCGCGCGCATTGATCGACCCGCTGAATCAATGGCGGCCGATTGAGTCAAACAATCCATCGGACAACCCCGCGCCGTCCCAATAGACCGGGGCAATGGCACCGCTCCACCCATTTCGCCCGCGATAGCGCAATGCCGATCCGCCCCGAGCATCGCTGGCTCTATCCGATCGACTGGTGCGAATTGTCGGCGATGGTCCGTTTCGGGCGAGCAGGGGGTCGGTGCGAGCATTGCCGGCGCCCGCACGGCCGGCGCGTGATGCACCTAGGCGACGGGCGCTGGTGGGACGAGACGCTGTCCGCCGGGGCAGGGGGGTGGCGCGACGGCCGGGGCCGGCGGGTCCGCGTCGACCCGCCCCGACAGCTTACGCTCGACGACGGGACGGGACCGGTGCCGCCGCGCACGACGCGCGTCGTTCTTGCCACCGCACATCTCGACCATGACCCCGGCAACAACCGGCTCCGCAACCTGGCCGCGCTCTGCCAGCGTTGCCATCTCGCCCACGACCGGCCCGAACATCGCCGCCGCCGTGCGGCCACGCTGCGCGCGCGCCGCGCGGTCGGCGATCTGTTCAGCTGAAGCCCGAGCGATCGGTCCATTAACGGACGCACCGACGAAGCACGTCACTTCAAATAGATAGACACACAACCACAGTTCCGCCTAAGCCATCCACTAGAACTAAAGGGGGATTGCATGGTCGGGGGCAAGTCGCGGGTTCACCGCGTGAGGGCGCGTGCGCTGGGAACGACGGCGCTGTTGCTGGGGATCGGCCACACCGGCACGGCCTTTGCGCAATGTGCCCCCGAACCCGCGACCGAGAACGGCATCGTCATCTGTGCTGGCACCGATAGCGACGGGCTTTCGGTCACGACGCGCGGCACGTCGGTGACGGTTCAGCCGGGCGCGCGCGTGCTGTCGAACGGGTCGCCCGCGATCGACTTCCGCCTGCCGACGGATGTGTTCGGCGCGCCGGTCCGACTGTCGGTCGCGGGGACCGTCGACGGCGGGCAAGCCGCGGGCGTGCGCCTGCTCGCGACCGCGCCTGCCTCCGGCTCCGGCTTCTCGACGGCAGAGCTTGCCATGACCGTGCTCGAGGGCGGCGTGGTGCGCGGCGCCAATGCCGTCTTGCTCGAGGGACCGGCATCGGGCTTTACCGGCGTGCGCGCCACGATCGACAATGCCGGGTCGCTGATCGGCACCGGCGGCATCGCGCTTCGCGCCGCCACGCCGGATCGCGCCAGCTTCGACCGGATCGTCAATCGCGCGACGGGGCGGATCGGCGCGATCGCCGGCCCGGTGGGGTCGCTCGACAATGCCGGCACGATCGACGGCGGCGCGCTGAGCGCGATCGATGTCGGCACGTCGTTCTTCGCTGCGTTCGGCAGCTTCGCGAACAGCGGCACGATCACCGCGGCGAGCCCCGCCGCGACGCTCGCGCTTGGGAGCAGCAACAAGACGCTGACCAACAGCGGCGCGATCGAGAATCGCGGGACGGGGGCGGCGATCACCGGCCAGGTCCTCGACATCACCAACGCGGCGAGTGGCCGCATCGCGTCGGCGGGCACCACCGCGATCCAGGCTGACACCGCGCTTCGCCTTCGCAATGCCGGGACGATCACCGGCGGTGTCGTCGTGTCCGGCTTCAGCGGGGCGACGATCGATTCGACCTTGGGAACGATCAACGGCGGGCTGCGGCTCGGCGACGGCAACGATATTCTGATCGCGCGCTATCTGGACGGGCGCGTCGTCACCGGCGTGACCGGTGCGATCGACGGGGGTGGGGGCACCGACACGCTGCGCGTCGGCTTCGGCGCGGACACGTCGCTCGCCGGGGTGACGCCGATCCCGACCGCGTTCGAACGGCTGACGCTGGCCCCCGATCTGGACCGGACCGTCACGCTGGCCGACGGCTTCCGCGCGCCGGGCATCCTCAGCCTTGCGGGCGAGGGGACGATCGTCAACGCAACGACGCTGACGGGCACGAGCGCGGTGGTCGCCGCCGACGAGTTCGTCTTCAACACCTCCGCTCCGCGGTTCGTGAATGCGGGCGTGATCCGCGCACTGGTGGCGAGCCCCGGCACCGCTGCCGTCAACCTCCAGCAGATCCGCCGGTTCGAGAATCAGGGGCGGATCGAGGCGGCGGGCGACGGCGTGTCGGTCAGCCTGGCCGATGCCGTCGTCAACACCGGAACGATCGTCGCCGGCGGCATGGCGCTGAGCGCGTTCAACGGCGACTTCGACAATCGCGGGACGATCCGCTCGACCGGGGGCACCGCGCTCGTACTCAACGGGTCGACCGGGTTCACGTCCGTCAACAGCGGCCGTATCGAGGGCGCGACCAGCGGCGTCACCCTGCGGACCGGCCTGCGCAACGAGGGGACGATCGTCGGGGGCAGCACCGGGGTCGCACTCGATGCCTATGCGCAGTTGCTCAACGCCGCCGGCGGGGTCGTCACCGGCGGGCGTTTCGGCGCCGCCGCGTCGCAATTCACCTTCAACGTCGTCGTCGCCAATGCCGGCACGATCAACGGCGATGTCAACGTGCGCGGCGGCGCGAGCGATCCGTTCAACGGCAATCGCTATTTCGCGCTGGCGGGCGGGGTGCTCAACGGCAATCTGACGCTCGGCCGCAACGACACGCTGATCGCCGAGCTGGCGAATGGCGGGCAGGGGGCGTTCGCGGGGATCACCGGCACCGTCACCGCCACCGATTCGCTGCTGCACTACCGCGTGCGCAGCGACGCCAGCGCATCGGTGACCGCGCCCGCGGGCTTCGCGAGCACGGGCTTCGACCTTTACAACG
This sequence comes from Sphingomonas yantingensis, assembly GCF_014199325.1. Taxonomy (GTDB): domain Bacteria; phylum Pseudomonadota; class Alphaproteobacteria; order Sphingomonadales; family Sphingomonadaceae; genus Sphingomonas; species Sphingomonas yantingensis. The sequence goes on along the minus strand of NZ_JACIJJ010000008.1, from coordinate 57,273 downwards.
GCGCGGCGCTTGCCCTTTCGGGCATGTCGTGGCGCACGGTGCAGCTGGCCGGGAACGGCCGCGTCGACCTCGACGCTACGATCGCCACGATCGGCGCGCCGGCGCTCCAGCTGACCAACCTGCTCGTCGCCCCGGGTGAGACGGAGACCATCGACGCAGCGCTCGACGTCGTCAGCCGGGGCACGCTGTCGATCGATCAGGCCGACAACCAGCCTTACGGCTATGCCGCCGTCAATCTAGGCGCGGGCAAGTTCACCAATGCGGGCACAATCATCGCGCGCGATCGATCGACCAACATCTACAGCCCGATCAGCGCTATCGCCGGGTCGGCCGACATCGTCAACGACGGCACGATCGAGCTTCAGTCGGCGGTCGGCGTCTCCGGCGCCCGCTCGCTCGTCAACTCCGGCACGATCCGCCAGACTGGCGGCACCACCGCGTCGATCGGCGTGCGAAACGTCGGCAGCCTTGCCAACACCGGCACAATCGAGGTCGCGGGCGCGGCGGTGCAGATCGACTATTCGAGCACCGCGATCGACAATGCGGGCCTGATCGCGAGCACCGGCGGCGCCGCGATCGACCTGTCGCAATATGGATCGAGCTACGGCACGTCGATCCTCAACCGGGCGGGCGGCACGATCCGCGGCGGCGCGGGCGAGGCGATCCGGCTGAGCGGCGGGACCATCGACAATCGCGGCACGATCACCGGATCGGTGAACCTCGGCTACAGCCCATATGGCGGCAGCAGCTTCACGCCGAGCGTCTATTTCGCAAATGGCGGGACGATTTCGGGCGACCTGCGCTTCGGCGCCGGCAGCGACCTGTTGATCGTCCTGAACGACGTGACCGGCATCAGCGGTGCGATCGACGGCGGGGCAGGGGACGACACGCTGGTCCGTGCGCGCGACACCAGCGGGACGATCGCTCTCGGCACGCTGGCGATCACCGGCTTCGAGCGCGAGGGGGTGCGCGCGCTGGGCGCCGATACCGTCGTCACGGTCGCGGCGACCGCCCCGGTCGCGGGCGACCTTGCCCTGTCGGGGGACGGGAGCATCGTCAGCACCGCAACGGTCGAGGGGGCCGTCACGCTCGGCAATAGCGGCTTCTACGTCTTCAACGATCCGGGCGCGGCGCTGTCGCTTGCGGGCTTCACCAACCGCGGCGACTTGCGCGGCGGGGTGAGCGGATCGGTCGGCCGGTTCGTCAACGAAGGGACGATCGCGAAGGCGTCGAATGGCTTCTATTACGGGAATGCGGCGGTCGAACTTTCGCGTCGCGGCGATCTCGACTTCCGCAACCTTGGCACGATTACCGGCAGCACCGACAATGCGGTACTGCTCAACGCCTCGGGCTCGATCGCTGCGACCAACAGCGGCACGATCACGGGCGGCCTGTTCGCGTTCTCGCGGCCTGATACCAGTTATCCGGCGCCGGTCGCCGACCCGGTGACGGCGCGCACGATCTCGATCGTCAATAGCGGCACGGTCGTCGCGGTCGATCCGGCGGTACCCGGCGCGGACGTCCTGATCGACGCGCAGATCGCCGGGATCGACGGTGCCGGCGATGCGATCACCTTTGCCAACAGCGGCACCGTCGCGGGCGGCGTCACGCTCGCCGTCTATCGCGACTTCGGCTTCCCGGTCCCCGCCCCAACGGATACCGCCGCGGGCAGAACGCTCTCGGCGATCAATTCGGGGACGATCACCGGCAATTCGATCGGCCTTGCGGCCTATGTCGCCGGCTCGGCGAACGGCGGCGATACGATCGGCCTGACCAACAGCGGCACGATCACGGCCACCGGCATCGGCGGCACCGGCGTTTCGCTGGTGATCGACCGCGCCGGCCAGACCGCGGGCGCGATCGCGCTCACCAATAGCGGGACGATCCGCGCCAATGCCGGCGGCACGGTTGACCAGTTTGTCGACTATTGGACGGGCCTGACCTTCACGACCACGATCGCCGCGAACGCAGTGGTTGTCAGCGCGCCCACCGGCGCCGCGTCTACGATCACCAACGCCGCGACCGGCACGATCGAGGCGACCGGCGCCCTCTCCACCGCGATCGTCAGCGTTGGCGCGCTCGACCTTGCCAATGCGGGCACGATCCGCGGCGGGCAGGGGACGGTGCTTGAGCCCGGCGACCGGACGATCGGCTATAACGGCACCGACTATCTGGCGGGCGCGGTGCAGGCGCTGGGAGGCGAGGACGACCGTATCGTCAACAGCGGTACGATCATCGGCTCGATCGACCTGGGCGGCGGCGACGACGTGATCGAGAATAGCGGCCGGATCGAGGGCAACGTCTTCCTCGGCGCGGGCGACGACGTGTTCCGCCAGCTGGCCAGCGCGGCGCTGATCGGTACCGTCGACGCCGGGGCGGGCACCGACAGCCTCGTCATCGACGCGACCGGCGGCGGCGCGGTCAACGGCGACCAGTTCGTCAATTTCGACCGCTTCACCCAGGTCGGCAGCGGCAGCGTCGCCTATTCGGGCAATTTCCGGTTCGAGACGGTAGGCGTCAGCGGCGGCACCGTCACGATCGGCGGGGGCCAGACGCTGTCGAGCGCGGGCGGCACCGTCATCACCGGCAGCGAGGCGGACGAGACGGTCGTCAACGACGGCACCGTCGCCGGCAGCATCGACCTGTCGGGCGGCGCGGACCGCGTGGTCAATCGCGGGCGGATCGACGGGTCGGTTCTGCTCGGTACCGGCAACGACGTGTTCATCGACGCGGCGGGCAGCAGCGTCGGCGGGATCGTCGACGGCGGCGCGGGCGACGATAGCTATGCCGTGGTGCTGGCGGGCAATCGCAGCGGTATCGGCGCGCGAACGGGGTTCGAGCGGCTCGACGTGACGGGCGACGGGCGGCTTGCCCTGACCCTCGACCAGCGCTTCGAGGCGGTGACACTGGCGGGCACCGGGCTCGAACTCGTGCTGGCGGGCAACACGATCGGCACGGTCACCGGCTCGGCGCTGGCCGAAAGCGTGAGCGCCGACGGCGACCTCGCCTTCGTCAGCCTCGGCGCGGGCGCCGACACGCTGGCGATGGGCACGAGCATCGCGGCGGGTCGCTATGACGGCGGCAGCGGCACCGACGCGCTGCGCTTCACGGCGACCGGCCCCGTCACGCTGACGGGCTCGGCGACGGGCTTCGAGCAGGTGTCGCTGACGGGCAGCGCGCTGACCGTGGCGGGGACGCTCGGCAGCGAGGGCGCGGCGCTCGGCTTCGGTGCGGGCGACCAGCAACTGGCGGTCGCGACGGGCGGCACGCTGGCGGGCATCGTCGACCTGGGCGACGGCGCGGACCGCTTCCGCCTGGCCGCCGGCGGCACGCTGGTCGGCAGCGTGTCGGGCGGGGCAGGGGACGATCGCGCGACGATCGAGCTGGCGGGCGACCGCACGCTCGGTCCCGTGCTCTCGGGGTTCGAGACGCTGGCGACCGAGGGGCGCGGCCAGCTCACGCTGACCGGCACGCAGGGCTATTCGCTCGTTCTTGCCGACACCGATCTGGCGGTGGGGCAGGGGAGCACGCTGACGGCCGAGCGGGTCCGCTTCGGCACCGGCGACAATCGCCTCGCCGTCTATGGCGGCTTTGCCGGGTCGGTCGATGGCGGCAGCGGCAGCGACGCGATCCTCGTCGCGGGCGGCAGCGCCGCCTTCGTCGACATCGCCAGTGTCGAGCGGTTCGCGATGACTGGCGGCGACGCCACGATCGCGCGCATGGCGGCGCTCGGGACCGTGGACCTGACCGGCGGGCGTCTCACGGGGCTTGCCGGGTCGACGATCACCGCGGCGCAGCTCAACGTCGGCAGCGGCGCGATCCTCGCCTCGGGCGGCACGATCAACGGCAATGTCGCGGTCGCAGGCACGCTCAGCCCCGGCGCGGGCGTCGGCACGATGACCGTCAATGGCAACGTCGCGCTCCAGTCGGGGTCGCGCAGCGTCTTCGAGCTCGGCGCCGACGCCGCCGACCGGCTGCTCGTGAGCGGCGCGGTCACGATCGCGCAGGGGTCGACGCTTCAGGTAGTGCCCGTCGCGACGCTTCGCCCCGGCGCCACCTACGACCTGATCGTCGCGAGCGGCGGGATCACCGGCAGCTTCGGCACCGTCATCAAGCCCGACAGCCTGTTCGGTTTCGTCATCCAGCGCGCCGACCGGATCCAGCTGCTCGGCCAGTTCCTCGGCGATGCGGCCTTCACGCCGCAGGTGTCGGCGAGCATCGCCTATGCCAACACCGCGCTCGTCGCGCAGCCGGCGACGAGCCGTCTGTTCGCGGCGGTGCCCGCGCTTCTCGATGCACAGGGCAATTCGAACCCGGCCGCGTTCGCGCGGCTGACGCCCGAGCCCTATGCGACGGCGAGCCAGATCGGCGTCGACAATGCGCTGACGCTGACCGGCGCGGCCCGCGGACCCGCGTTCGCGACCGACGGGACCGACGTCCATGCCTATACCTTCGCGCAGGTCGTGGGGGGCTGGCATCGCCTCGGCGCCGACCGGGGTGAGGGCGTGTCGGCGGCGCGCGGCCGCGACTATGGCTTCCTCGGCGGGATCGGCGTCGGCAATGCCAGCTGGAACGTCGGTGCGTTCGGCGGCTATCTCAACAACCGACAGGCGATCGAGACGCTGGATGCGGTCACGCGGGCCGAGGGCTTCGTCGCCGGCATCCAGGCGCGGTACGCGGCCGAGGGCGGCTTCGGCATCAACGCGACGATCCTCTACAACGGCAGCAAGGCACGGACTGAGCGCGCGCTGCCCGGTGGGGTCGCGGCGCAGGATCGCTATGACCTGAACAGCTGGGTGAGCGACGTGTCGGTCAGCTATGCGGCGGCGGTGGCCGGCGACTGGGCGCTGCGCCCGCATGCCGGCATCACCTATGTCCGCACCGACCGCGACGGCCTAACCGAAGCGGGCGGCAGTCCCTTCGCGCTGACCGTCGCGCGCGACCGCCATGTCGCGGGCTTCGCCGATGCGGGGCTGTATCTGGGCCGCAGCACCGCCTCGACCGCGGCATTCCGGCCGTTCGTGTCGCTCGGCGCCCGCACCCAGATCGAGGGGCGGCGGGCCGATGCGCTGGCCGGCTATTCGGGGGCAGGGCTGGGCCTGATCGCGCTGGGGGCACAGCGGGCGCCGGTCGTGGGCACGGTCGCCGCCGGTGTCGACTATCGCCTGACCGAAACGCTCGGCGTCTTCGCGACCGCCGCGTCGCAAACGGGCCGCGACGATCACCAGGAAAGCGTGATGGCGGGGGTGAGGCTGCGATTCTGAAACGGGCGCGGGGGCTCCGCACGTCGATCTGCCGGCAGTGAACCGACGCCGGAAGATCTTCCCGCGCAATAGCACCAACACAATCCCTGATTGAACCTACCCTGGGGTACGGTCGTCGAACGAGAGGCAGAAAAGTGGCAAGGATTGAGGGCACCGCTGGGAACGACGTCTTGACCGGGACCGACGGGGAGGACGTCATCTACGGTTTCGCGGGCGACGATACGATCGACGGCGTTCTCGGTGCCGACCAGCTGTATGGCGGTGCGGGGAACGACCTTTTCAGGTTCAGTGCGGTTCAATTTAGCTCGCCCGCCCCAACGGCGGTCGGCCTGATCGACGGCGGTGACGACTTCGACACGATCGATCTTCGAAGCGTCTCGCCGGTCGTTCTGGGGACGATCCAGAATGGCCCGGGGCGCTATGTTGCCGGGATCTATGTCGGCAGCCAGAAATACGAGATCGCGAATGTCGAGCGCGTCTTGCTCGGATCCGGCAACGACTGGGTCAGCTTGCCGTCTAGCATCGTCGGCCTGGAGGTGCGCACCGGCGGGGGAAATGACGACGTGTTTGTCAGCGTCGGCATTGACCTTTTCCTCGATGACGGCGACGACACTGCCTTCCTCTCGGGTTTCACCAACGGATCCTACACGTCAGGTTCGATCGACGGGGGCACAGGCACCGATCTGCTCAAGACGAACATCGGGTTCGTCGTCGAGATGGGCAAAGGCTTCGCGACGAGTTTCGGTGCCCGGTTCACGATCAGCGGCTTCGAGAACCTTGAGATGAACACATACAGCATTCGGGCGGAGGGCCATGGCGACGACCGTGCAAACGTGATGACGGCCGCCGCCTCCACCCGAAACGATGACGTGGGTGTGTTGTTCGACGGAGCGGGCGGCGACGATACGATCACCGGGTCCCGCTTTGCCGACGAGCTATATGGCGGGAGCGGCGACGACCGGATCGATGGCGGTGACGGCGATGATCGGCTGTTTGGCGGTGCTGGTAACGACGTCCTGCAGGGCGGGGCGGGCAACGATGCCATTGATGGCGGTGCCGGCTTCGACCGGGCGGCGTATACCGGGCTCTACCGGACCTATGCCCCGTCGGTCGCCAATGGCACCCTCACGGTACGCGGTGGCGGTTCGGAGGGCACGGATACGCTGACCGGCGTCGAATCCGTGACGTTCAGGGACGGTGTGTTCCAGATCGATCCGGACGCGGCATTCGCGCAGGTGCTGCGCGTCTATGACACGGTGCTGGGGCGTGCCCCTGACCCGGTGGGCCTCGACTATTATGTCGACCGGATGGAAGACGCAAAAGTCCTTCTGGCGGCGGTGGCCAACGAGATTGCGGGATCGAAGGAGTTCCAGGAGGCGACCGGCGGGCTCTCGAACGCGGCGTTCGTCGATTATGTCTATGAGCATGCGCTGCGGCGGGCGCCCGATGCCGGGGGCAAGGCCTATTATACGGAGGCGCTGAACAACGGCATGACGCGGGGTGCGTTCGTCGTCGACCTGTCGGAGTCGGCCGAACACCGCGGCCTGACCGCCAGCCTGGTCGCCAAGGGCTTCTTTAATACCGACGACACCTTCCAGTCGGTCGCGCTTCTGTACGACGGCTTCACCAACCGGCTGCCCGACGCCGGCGGGCTCACCTATTATGCCGAGCGGGTGAAGGCGGGCGTGATGACGCTGGCCCAGGTGACGGCCGAGTTTGCCGGTTCGTCGGAGTTCGCGGCCGCAATCGCCGGCAAGAACAACGGCCAGATCGTCGATTACATCTATCAGAACAGCCTCGATCGCGCCCCGGACGCGGGGGGTAGGGCGTTCTACACCGATCAGCTGGACAAGGGCGCCAGCGCCGCGGCGGTCCTTCAAGACGTCGCGCTTTCCGTCGAACATTATAATCTGTTCTCGGCGCACATCCTGCAGGGCATTGACGTCATCGTGTGACGAGGGACGATCGCGCATGGTTGGGTGCCGCAGCCCGTCGGGGACCCGCACCGGGTCGACCAAATGGTGTCTGGCACTGTCGATCCGGCGGCGATTTCCGGTCGCTTCGGGCTGAGGGGCGGGCGTCGGACAAAGGCTGGCAATTGTCGTCGCACCACCCTAAGGGCGTGCCACCATCTTCCGACGGCGCCGAAACGCCCAGACGACGAAAGAGGATTACGTGACCAAGACTGCCATCGTTACCGGGATCAGCGGTCAGGACGGCGCGTATCTCGCAGAGAATCTGCTGGATCGCGGCTACACCGTCTATGGAACCTATCGTCGGACCAGCTCGGTCAATTTCTGGCGTATCGACGAATTGGGGATCGGCGGGCACCCCCAGCTCAAGCTGGTCGAGTACGACCTCACCGACATGGGGTCGGCCATCCGCCTCATCGAAACCTCCGAAGCGACCGAGATCTACAATCTGGCGGCGCAGAGCTTTGTGGGCGTGTCGTTCGATCAGCCGATCACGACGGGTGCGATCACCGGCCTCGGCGCCGCCTATCTTCTCGAGGCGATCCGCACGGTCAACCGCAACATCCGCTTCTATCAGGCATCGACGTCGGAGATGTTCGGCAAGGTCCAGGCGATCCCCCAGGTCGAGGATACGCCCTTCTATCCCCGCAGCCCCTACGGCGTGGCCAAGCTCTACGCGCACTGGCTGACCGTCAACTACCGCGAGAGCTTCAATATCTTCGGGACGAGCGGCATCCTGTTCAACCACGAGAGCCCGCTGCGCGGCCGCGAGTTCGTGACGCGCAAGATCACCGACACCGTGGCGAAGATCGCGCTCGGAAAGGCCGACGTGCTCGAACTCGGCAACCTCGATGCCAAGCGCGACTGGGGCTATGCGAAGGATTATGTCGAGGGGATGCGCCTGATGCTCCAGCATCACACGCCCGACACCTTCGTGCTCGCCACGAACCGGACCGAGACCGTCCGCCGCTTCGTCGAGCTCGCCTTCGCCGAGGCGGGGATCGAGATCGAGTGGTCGGGCAAGGACGAGAACGAAAGCGGCCGCGATGCCAAGACGGGCAAGACGCTGGTCCGCGTCAACCCGGCCTTCTATCGCCCGGCCGAGGTCGAGCTGTTGATCGGCGATCCGGCCAAGGCGAAGGCCGATCTGGGCTGGGAGCCCAAGGTCCAGCTCGAGGAGCTGGCCGCGCTGATGGTCGCGGCCGACATGCGGCGCAATCAGGCAGGCTGGTCGTTCTGATGCGCGTTGCCCTGACTGGGGCGCGCGGGTTCACGGGGCGTTTCGTCCGCGAGGCGCTGACCGCCGCGGGTGCAACCTGTGTCGCCCTGTCGGCCGACCTAACCGACCGGCAGGCGATCGATGCAGAGGTCGGGGCGACGCCGTTCGACCGTCTGATCCACCTGGCGGCAAAGGCGTTCGTCCACGCCGACGACTGGCGGCCGTTCTACGACGTCAACCAGATCGGGACGTTCAACGTCCTTGAGGCGACGGCGCGGCACCGTCCGGGCGCGCGCTGCATCGTGTCGAGCAGCGCGCAGGTCTATGGCCCCGCGTCCGAAGGGCTGATCGACGAGGATGCGCCAACCCGGCCCGCCAATCACTATGCGGTCAGCAAGCTGGCGATGGAGCATGGCGCCCGCTGCTGGGGCGACCGGCTGTCGATCGTCGCGACGCGCCCGTTCAACTATACCGGCGTCGGTCAGGACGGCGCGTATCTGATCCCCAAGATCGTCGACCATTTTCGGCGCAAGGCCGACACGATTGAACTCGGCAATCTATTCGTGCGCCGCGATTTCGGCGACGTACGCGACGTTGCGTCGGCCTATGCGGGCCTCGCGCTGTCGGCCGATACGCCGCCGCCGGTGCTCAACATCGCGACGGGTGCCGTTCATTCGATCGACGATATCCTTGATCGACTGACCGAAATCGCCGGCCATCGTCCCGCGGTCGAGGTCAATCCGGCCTTTGTCCGCGCCAACGACGTGGCGGTGCTGGGGGGTGACAATCGGTTGCTGCGGGCGGCGTTGCCGGACTGGACGCCCCGCCCGATCGCCGACACCCTCGCCTGGATGTACGCGGCAAAACCATAGAGGCGGCCCGCTTGATGACTGGAACTTCCCCCGGCCGGGACGTGATGGTGCTGCGACGGTCGAACACGCTCGTCTCGGCCGCGCTGCTCGGCGCGCTGTTCTTCCTGCCCGGCACGATCGGATTTCTTTTCGAGGCGGTGTCGTTCACGCCCGGGACCGTCGCCGCATCCATCGCCGCGTTCGTGCTGGCGGGGGTGGGCCTGATCCCGGCGTCGTCGCGCAACGTCCAGTGGTCGATCGGCACGATCGTCCTCGTGGCGGTGATCGTCCTGCTGCACATGCTCTTGGCCAACGCGATCGACAATGATCCGTCGTTCGACGTCCAGCGGGCGTTTCTGTCGCTCGCGCTGATCTCGATCGTGATCCTGGCGGTGCCCGCGGTCGCCGACACGATCGGCGTCGAATCGCGGCTTCGCACGATCGTGTTTTCGCTTTGCATCCTTTTCTTCGTCAGCATCATCTTCTCGCTGCTGCAGATTCAGCCGCCGACCCCGAGCCTGGGCGAGAAACCGATCTTTCCCTATACTGAGCCGTCGTTCCTCGGTTTCTCGGTCGCTGCGGTCCTGATCTTCACCGTAATGCGGATGGGCGTGGTCGCCAGGCTTGCGACCATCATGGTATTCCTCGGGCTCGGCTTCGCGCTTGCCAACCTCACCGTCATCGCGGCTGTCCTGCTCGCCGCGATGGTCGCATTGCCGCTGTCCTGGCTGGGCGGGGGGCTCGCGGTCTTCGTCGTCGCTGCGGCCAGCCTCGACCTCAGCTATTATACCGAGCGGCTCGACTTCGACTGGGCGAACAGCAACAACATCTCGGCTCTGGTCTACGTCCAGGGATGGCAGATGCTGCAAGAATCGCTCGAGCGGACCTATGGCTGGGGCGTCGGTTTCCAGCAGCTGGGCGTCGTTTATACCAATGTCCCGGCCTCGTTCCGCATCAATGCGCTGCTGGGCCGCGATGCCAATCTTCAGGACGGGGGCTTCATCCTGTCGAAGATCGGCAGCGAGTTCGGGATGATCGGCCTTGCGCTCGCCACCGCCCTCGTGATCGCCGCGATGCGCAGCTTCGCCCGGCTCCGCCTGATGTCGCGGCAGGCGGGGCGCGACATGCCGGACGGCGAGCTGTTCGCCCGCGCCTGTGTGATCGGCTATCTGATCGAGCTCTTGGTGCGGGGCACGAATTACCTGACCGGGACCCTGGTGCTGATGCTCGCCGGGCTTCTCTATCTGTATCGACTGCACGCGGCCAGGTCGGGCGGGGAGCGGCCGGCATGAGCACGATCGCGATCAATGCGATGATCGTCGAGGCGGGGCGGCTGTCGGGGATCGGTCACTATGCCCGGCAACTGGCGCTGTGGTTCGGGCGGCTCGGCCGCCAGGGGGGAAGCGACCACCGGGTCATCGTCCTGTGCCGAAGCGGCGCCGCGCACCATTTCGCGGACCTCGACCATGTGGAGGTGATCGAGGTGCCGATGCGCGGCGGCCGGATCGAGCGGGTTCTCCTCGAACAGTTCCGCCTGCCCCAGATCCTGCGTGCCGAGCGTGTCGATGCCGTGCTCAATCCGGCGTTTACCGGGCCTGTGCGCGGTGCCGCGACCGTGGTGACGACGGTACACGATCTATATTTCAAGGTGATCCCGGACCTGATGCCGCGTGCCCAGCGCCTGTTCCTGTCGGCGGCGGTTCCCTATTGCTGCCGTCGCAGCACCCGCATCGTCACCACGTCCGCCTCGACCATGCGCGACCTCGAGCACCATTATCCGGCCCTGGCCGGAAACGTTGTGGTCGTGCCGATGGCAAATCGCCTGCCGTCGCCCGCGGTCCTGCCGCCGGCGCCGGCGCCCGACGGCCGCGCCCCATTCGTCCTGATCGTGGCGGCGCTGACGGGCAACAAGAACCCCGGCCCGTTGGTCGAGGCGGTCGCGCTGGCCCGCCGGCGCTGGCCCGATCTTCGGCTCGTGCATGTCGGCAAGGACCCCGAGAAGCTGCTGGCCGACGCGATCCAGCGCTGCGATGCCGGCGAATGGACCAAGAGCCATAGCGGGGTCAGCGACGCCGATCTCGCCCGGTTCTATGAGACAAGCCTGTGCGTCGCCATCCCCTCGCTCGCCGAGGGTTTCGGACTGCCCCTGCTGGAAGCGCAGGCGGCGGGCGCGCCCGTCATCGCGTCGGACCGTAGCGCGCTGCCCGAAGTGGGTGGCCCGGACGGCGCGCTGTATTTCGATGCGACCGATCCCGTGAGCATCGCGGCGACGATTGAGGCACTGCTCGCCTCGCCCGAGCGGCGGCAGGCGCTGCGGGTGGCGGGGTTCGCTAACCAGCAACGCTTTTCTTGGGAACGCACCGCGCGGGCCATGTTCGGTCTGCTTCTGCACCCTTAGGATCGGGGGAAATGGCTTGAACTTTGCCGGTTTGCAGGCCAGTGGCCGCGCGACACTCCATCCGGACGAATCATCTTGGGGGAATTCATGAAGGCGGTAATTCTGGCCGGCGGCCTCGGCACGCGTCTGAGCGAAGAAACGGCCACTCGCCCCAAGCCGATGGTAGAGATTGGCGGGCGTCCGATCCTTTGGCATATCATGAAGCTCTATTCCGCGCATGGCGTGAACGACTTCCTGATTTGTTGTGGCTACAAGGGCTACGTCATCAAGGAGTATTTCGCGAACTACTTCCTCCACATGTCGGACGTGACGTTCGACATGGAGCGGAACACCATGGATGTGCATCAGCGCAAGGCCGAGCCGTGGCGCGTGACGCTGGTCGATACCGGCGAACTGACGATGACGGGTGGCCGCCTCGGCCATCTTCGCTCTTATCTGCAGAACGAGGAAGCGTTCTGCATGACCTATGGCGACGGGGTTTCCGACGTCGATATCGGCGGGCTGATCGACTTTCACCGTGGCCATGGCGGCGACGCGACCGTCACCGCGGTTCAGCCGTCTGGGCGCTACGGCGCGCTGGTGCTGGGCGCCGAGGATCAGGTCGACGGCTTCGTCGAGAAGCCGCGCGGGGATGGCGGGTGGATTAATGGCGGCTTCTTCGTCCTGTCGCCCAAGTGCCTCGACCTGATCGAGAACGATCAGACCGTCTGGGAGCAGCGCCCGCTGGAGACGCTGGCGTCGAGCGGGCAGTTGCACGCCTTCCGCCATGGCGGCTTCTGGCAGCCGATGGACACGCTGCGCGACAAGATCCATCTCGAACAGCTCTGGTCGGCGGGTGAGGCGCCCTGGAAGGTCTGGTCGTGAACCCCGCGCATTGGCAGGGGCGGCGCGTCGTCGTCACGGGGCACACCGGCTTCAAGGGTAGCTGGCTCGTCACCATGCTCCGGTCCTTCGGTGCGGAGGTCACCGGCTTCGCGTTGGCGCCGCCGACCTCGCCGTCGATGTTCGACGTGCTGGGCATCGAGCGGGATATCGAGCATGTCGTCGGCGACATTCGCGACGCCGCGCACCTCAACGCGGCGATGGCCGCGGCCGCGCCGGACACGGTGTTCCACATGGCGGCGCAGCCGCTGGTCCGGCAATCCTATGTCGACCCCGTCGAGACCTATGCCACCAACGTGATGGGCACGGTCAATGTGCTCGAGGCCGTCCGCGCGACTGCATCGGTCAAGCAGGTCGTGAGCGTCACGACCGACAAATGCTACGAGAACCGCGAATGGCCGTGGCCGTATCGCGAATATGAGGCGCTGGGCGGGTTCGATCCCTATTCGAGCAGCAAGGCCTGCGCCGAGCATGTGACGTCGGCCTATCGCAACTCGTTCCTGCGCGCCCGCGGCGTTCAGGTCGCGTCGGCGCGCGCGGGCAACGTGATCGGCGGCGGCGACTGGGCGAACGACCGCCTCGTCCCGGACTTCTTCCGCGCGGCGGACAAGGGCGAGCCGGTCCATTGCCGTTTCCCGGGGGCCTTACGGCCGTGGCAGCATGTGCTCGAGCCCGTCAGCGGCTATGTCACGCTTGCCGAGGCGCTTGCGACCCGCGGCGAGGATGCGGCCGAAGCATGGAACTTCGGACCGTCCGAAGACGACGCAATGACCGTGAGCTGGATCCTCGACCGGCTGACCGGCTATTACGGTGGCCCGGGCTGGGCCCGGGACGGCAACGAGCACCCGCACGAGGCCGGGCTCCTCAAACTCGACAGCAGCAAGGCGCGCCAGCGCCTGGGCTGGCGGCCGCGCTGGCGGCTCGACCGCGCGCTCGAGCAGACGGTGGCCTGGCACCGCGCATGGCGCGACGGGGCCGACATGCGCCGCACGACGCTTGACCAGATCGACCAGTTCATCGCGGCGCGCGTCTGATCCCGCCATGGCCGACCTCGTTCTGATGCAGACGCCGCTCGCCGGCCTTCTCGAAGTCGAACGGCTGCGCAAGGGGGACCATCGCGGGTTCTTCAGCCGGTTCTTCGATGCCACCGCCTTTGCCGGGGCCGGTTGGCCTGGCGGCGTCGCACAGATGAACCACACGCTCACCCAAGCGCCCGGCACCATTCGCGGCATGCACTTCCAGCATCGCCCGTATGGCGAGTGGAAATATGTGAGCTGCCTGACGGGCGAGGTGTATGACGTGGCCGTCGACCTTCGCCGGGCATCGGCCACCTATGGCCAATGCTTCGGCACCGTCCTTTCGGCACGAAAGGGCAACAGCCTGCTCATTCCCGACGGCTTCGCCCACGGGTTCCAGACGCTCGAGCCCGATTGCGAGCTCATCTATCTTCATTCCGTCGCCTATGCGCCAGACGCGGAGGGCGGGCTCGACGCGCTCGACCCCGACCTGGCCATCGACTGGCCCCTGCCGGTCGCGGCGCGGTCGCCGCGTGACGCCGCCCTTCCTCGCTTGAATCAGCAGACAGGTTATTGAGATGCAGTGCCGCCATTGTCATTCAACGGTCGATATCCCGTTCGTCGACCTCGGGACCTCCCCGCCGTCCAACTCCTATGTAACGCAGGAGAATCTCGACCGGCCCGAGCGCTACTATCCGCTGCGCGTGGCGGTCTGCTCGAACTGTTGGCTGGTCCAGACCGAGGACTTTGCCGACCGTGAAGAGTTCTTTTCGGAGGATTACGCCTATTTCAGCTCGTTCTCGACGAGCTGGCTCGAGCATTCGAAGCGCTATGTCGAGCAGATGCAGGCGCGCTTCGGCCTGGGCGCGGATTCGCTGGTGGTCGAGATCGCCGCCAATGACGGCTATCTGCTGCAATATGTGAAGGCCGCGGGCATCGGCGCGCTCGGCGTCGAGCCCACTCACAGCACCGCCGAGGCGGCGCGCGAGAAGGGGATCGAGGTCGTCGAGGAGTTCTTCGGCGTCGCGCTGGCCGAGCAGCTCGTCGCCGAGGGGCGCAGCGCCGACCTGACCGCGGCGAACAACGTCCTCGCCCACGTGCCTGACATCAACGATTTCGTCGCCGGTTTCGCCCGCCTGCTGAAGCCCGCCGGCGTCGCGACGTTCGAATTCCCGCACCTGCTCGAGCTGGTGGAGAAGGGTCAGTTCGACACCGTCTATCACGAGCATTATTCCTACCTCTCGCTGACCGCGGTGCAGCGCATCTTCGCGGCCAACGGCCTCGACGTGTTCGATGTCGAGACGCTGCCAACGCATGGTGGCAGCCTGCGCGTCTATGCGCAGCGCAGCGACACCAAGGCGCATGCGGCATGCCCCGGCGTCGCCGAGGTCCTGGATCGCGAGACGAAGGCGGGGGTCGCCACCGCGGATTTCTATGCCGGGTTCCAGACGCGCGTCGACCAGCTCAAGGACGCGCTGGTCTCCTTCCTGATCGAGGCCAAGCGCGACGGCAAGCGGGTGGCGGCTTACGGCGCGGCGGCCAAGGGCAACACCTTCCTCAACTTCGCGGGCGTGCGGCGCGACCTCGTTTCCTTCGTCGTCGACCGCAATCCGGCCAAGGCGGGCAAGTTCATGCCCGGCAGCCGGATCCCGATCGTCGGCGAGGACGCGCTGCAAAGCGAGCGGCCCGACCTCATCCTCATCCTGCCCTGGAACCTCAGGGACGAGGTGGTCGCGCAGCTCGACTATGCCCGCGAATGGGGCGCGCAGTTCGTGACCGCGATTCCGGAGCTGCGCGTGCTATGACCCGCATTCAATACACAAAGCCGTCGATTACGGACCTCGAGGTCGAGTTCGCCACCGACGCCGCCCGCAACGGGTGGGGTAGCGCCTGTTATGCCTATATCGAGCGGTTCGAGCGTGAGTTCGCGGCGTTTCTCGGCGTGCCTCACGCGATCGCGACGTCGAGCTGCACGGGCGCGCTCCATCTTGGTCTGGCCGCTGCCGGGATCGGTGCCGGCGACGAGGTCATCGTCGCGGACACCAATTGGATCGCTTCCGTCGCCCCGATCACCTATCTCAATGCAACGCCCGTCTTCGTCGACGTGCTGCCGGACACTTGGTGCATCGATCCGGCGGCGGTGGAAGCCGCGATCACCCCGCGTACGAAGGCGATCATCGCCGTTCACCTCTATGGCAACCTCGCCGATCTGAACGCGCTCAAGGTGATCGCCGATCGGCACGATCTTCTGCTGATCGAGGATGCCGCCGAGGCGTTCGGTTCGATCTATCATGGCCAAAGAGCCGGATCGGTCGCCGATTTCGGCATCTTTTCATTTCATGGCACGAAAACGCTGACGACCGGGGAGGGCGGCCTGTTTGTCACGTCGCGTCCCGATCTCTATCAGAAGGTCCTCACGCTCAACGCGCATGGTCGCGACTCCAGCCAGACCAAGCAGTTCTGGTCCGACGTCATCGGTTACAAGTACAAGATGTCGAACCTTCAGGCGGCGATCGGTTGTGCCCAATTGCAGCGTGCGGACGAACTGATTGCCGGCAAGCGCCGGGTCTTCGAGACGTACAGCCGCCTGCTGGCCGACCTGCCGATCCGGATGAACCCGGAGCCCGAAGGTTGCGTGAACGGCTATTGGATGCCCACCGTCGTTGTCGACGAGGGGGTGGCGTTCGATCGCGACGCGCTGCTGGATGCTTTCAAGGCGAACCAGATTGATGGCCGCGTCTTCTTCTGGCCGGTAAGCATGTTGCCGATGTTCGAGGACAAGCCCGAGAATAAGGTCAGCTATTCGCTCTATCCGCGCGCGGTCAATTTGCCGACCTATCATGATCTGACCGAGGAGGAGATGCAGCGTGTCGCTGCCTTGATCCGGTCGGCTATCGGCTAACGGTGCGCGATTACATCCTTTGGGGGGCGACTGGCCAGGCAAAGGTGCTGGCCGAATTGTATCGCCGGCGCCCGCTGAAACTTGTCGGGGTGATCGATCGAGCAGTGGCGACCGCGCCTTTTGCGGGTATCGCGCTGTGGCGGGACGAGAACGGCCTTGATGAGTGGCTGCGCGACACCGGCTGCTCCCCGCCGGCGGGGCTGGTGGCGATCGGCGGTGGCCATGGCGCCGAACGGCGCCGTTTGCAGCAGGTGCTGGCAGATCGCGGATGCGATATCCTGACCGCCGTTCATGACACCGCATATGTCGCCGACGATGCGACCGTCGGTGCCGGAAGCCAGATCCTTGCCGGCAGTGTCGTGGGCGCCTGTGCGCAGATCGGAGAGGCAGTGATCGTGAATACGGGTACGACCGTCGACCACGACTGCCGCATCGGGTCCGGCGTCCACCTTGCGCCCGGCGTGACGTTGGCGGGAGAGGTCGTCGTGGAAACGGATAGCTTCGTCGGCGCGGGCGCGACCATCCTGCCGCGGGTCCGGATCGGCCGCGGTGCCGTCGTCGGCGCAGGTGCGGTCGTGACACGCGATGTGAACCCGGGGGCGGTGGTCGTCGGCGTCCCGGCGAGGCCGAAGACAGTGATCGTGCCGGCATGACGCTCGCCGCGAGCCTCCACGCGTATGTGGAGCGGCAGATCGCCCAGATCGTTCCGGGGTTCTCGAACCCCATCGTACTGCCCCGACTGGCGGTGGAGCAGGCGTTGGAGCGTATTCAGCGCAACGTATCACGTCAGATCGGTGGGGAGCGCGGCTTTGATCCGTTGGTTTCGGGTCAGTACGCGACGTTCCTTTACTATCTCTCCTACGCGTTGCGCGACGATCGGAAGGCGGCAACGCACGTATTCTTGCTGAACAAGGCATTGAACGGGATCGACCTGTTCTTCGACGTCGTCATGCCCGATCACTTGCTGATCGGACACACCGTCGGAATGGTGTTCGCAAAGGCCGACTACGGCGATTTCTGCGTGTTCCATCAAGGATGCACCGTAGGTCGGATCCTCGACGATCGCCCGGTTCTGGGCGAGGGGGTCGTCGTCTATCCGGGGGCCGCGATCATCGGGCGGTGCCGGATCGGCGAGAACACGGTCGTTTCCGCCGGCGTTCAGGTCATCAACAAGGACACGCCGGGCAACTGCATCGTCTTTGCCGGGCAGGATGGGCGCCTTGTCTTCAAGCACATCACGGAACGGTTCAGTGCGCGCTATTACCACCTTTAAAAGGTTGTTCGGCGCCGCAACCGGACTGCGCGTCAATCTCATCGCCAATTATCTGGGTCAGGGATGGACGGCGGCAGCGAATGTCATCTTCATACCCGCCTATATCCACTATCTCGGGATCGAATCCTTCGGGCTGATCGGGGTGTTCGCCATCATCCTATCGGCGTCCAGCCTGCTCGATGCGGGTCTCACGCCGACACTGAACCGGGAACTGGCGATCTTCCAGGCCGGTGGTCATTCGGTCCGCCACGCGCGCGATCTGGTGCGAACGGCTAACACGCTGTGCGTGATCGTGCTGGTCGCCATAAGTCTGGCCGGCCTCCTGCTGGCTCCCTTGCTCGCACGATATTGGATCGGCGCGCGCGCGCTGTCGAACGCGACCATCGTCCAGTCGTTGTTCCTGATGATCCTCGTCGCCGCCCTCAGGATCGTCGAAGGGGTACAGCGCGGGGCGCTGCTAGGCTTGCAACGGCATGTCCTTCTCAACATGCTGTCGATCTTCACCGTATCGCTGCGCGCCGGCGGCGTCATCGTTCCGCTCGCGTTTGTGTCAGCGACGCCGCAGATGTTCTTTGCATGGCAGGCGGGTGTTTCGGCGTTCTCCGTGCTTGCGTTCGCCTTCTGTGTCCACGCCAGCCTGCCCCGGCAATCGGGCAAAGCACGGTTCGATCCGGCGATCGTGCGATCGCTGCGTGGGTTTGCGGGCGGCGTGCTCGGCGCGACAGCGCTCGCCGTGTTTCTAACGCAGGCTGACAAGATCCTGCTGGTGAAGCTTATACCGCTCGATCAATTCAGCGCCTATGCACTGGCGACCGCCATCGCCGCCGGGCTCTACCAGCTCGTGGCTCCGGTCGCGCAATCCTATTATCCGATGCTGACGAGCCGGATCGCCGGCGATCAGAAACAGTTGGCCGCGACGTATCATCAGGGCTCGCAGATCGTGGCAGCGACGATCGCGCCGCCCGCGGCGATCCTGATCCTGTTTGCGCAGCCGGTGCTGGACATGTGGACCGGAAATCCGGCGCTTGCAACCACCGCCGCGCCGATCCTGTCGTTGCTGGCCTTCGGCACGCTGCTCCATTGTTTCATGTACTTGCCGTACATGCTGCAACTTGCCGCGGGATGGTCGGGGCTTGCCATGCGGATGAACGCCCTCAGCGTTCTGATCGTTTTTCCGACATTGCTGCTCGTGGTGCCCCGTTCCGGGATGATCGGAGCGGCCTTCACATGGGTCGGGCTCAATCTTCTCGCGTTGATGATAACGATCCAGATCATGCATCGCCGCCTGCTTCGAACCGAAATGCGATCCTGGTACCTCCATGACGTGCTGGTTCCCGTCAGCGCGTCTTTTCTGATTGCAGGCCTGTGTCGACTTGCTTTCCCCGCAGCGATGCCGCTTTCAATCCGCGTGATCGCGCTCGCGCTCGCGTGCGTGATCACGCTCGCAGCGGGCGTTCTTGCATCGTCGCTTGCCCGGGGGCGCATCGCCGAGCTGATCGCGCGAAAACGAGCGGCGTGAGCATCGCCATAGGAGAAGCCAATCATGTCGACCGGACCCCGCCTGACGGTGCTCATCCCGACGCGCGATCGCTGTCAGACACTGGGCAGTACGATCCGCTCGTGCCTCGCGCAGGATTACGCCGATCTGCGCATCGTGGTCAGCGACAATTGCAGCGATGACGATACCGCAGCGGTGGTGGCGGGGTTCGACGATCCGCGATTGCGCTACGTCCGCACACCGCGCCGCCTGAGCATGACGGGCAATTTCGAGTTCAGCCTGTCGCTGGTCGAGGATCACGATGCCTATGTCATGCACATTGGCGACGACGACGGACTGATCCTGGACGGCGCGGCGCAGGCCGCAGGCATCATCCGGGAAACCGGCACGAGAGCGGTCAACTCCGCCCATGCGGTCTATCATTGGCCTTCGAGCCTTTACCCGAATTATGCAAATCGACTGATCATGCCGCTGGGCCGTGGCTATCACCATGTTTCGGGTCTTTCGGCAGCCCGCGATGTCATGGCGTTCCGGCGCGGCTATGCCTTCTTGCCGAGCACCTATACCGGTTTCATCGCCAAGTCGGTGATCGATGCGGTCGCCGCGGGCGGCGCTTACTATGCCTCGATCACGCCCGATTCCTATTCAGGTTTCGCAAATGCGGGCATTCTCGAGCGTTACGTGTATGCACGCCGGCCGTTTGCGATCGCGGGCCTTTCAGGTCGTAGCAACGGCGGGTCGAACGTCACGACGGGCGACAGCAGCGAGGCCAACCGCTACCTCGCCGAGAACGATTTGCCGACGCATACGGATGTGGTCTATTGTCCCAAATCCATTCCGCTCGTCGTGGCTGAGGCGTTCCTTCAGGCGCGCGACCGTGTGCCGCGATTGGGCGCGATCGATTTCGACGCCAATCGGCTATGCCGTGTGGCACTTCGCGACGTAGCGCCCGAGAATTACGCGGCGGTGCGCAATGCCGTTGCGCAGATGGTGCAGCAACACGGTCTCAAGCTCAATGTCCCTACTGCGCCGACGCGTGGACAAGCCTTCGCTCGCGGGATCGACCGTACCTTGCTGCGGGTGCGTCGGCTGCGCGAAAGCTACCGGCGTATCGACGCGGCTGCTCAAGGGGTTACGGATGTCGCCGGCGCCGGCCGCCTGGCGAACGAGTTGCTTGGCAAGGCGGGCGCCTGACGCACCGTCAGGCCTGACCGCGGCCCACGACCTCGCGGATCAGCCGGGCATAGCGCTCGCCCACCCGGTCGACGTCATGCTCCTCGGCGACGCTGCGCAGCGCACCCTCGCGCAGCCGCTGCCAGAGCGCATTGTCCTCGGCCAGGCGGCGCATCGCCGCCGCCAGCGCGGCCGGGTCGGCGGGGGGCACGACGAGGCCGGTTTCGTCATGCCGGTTGACGAACGGCACGCCCGAGCGCGGGATGTCCGTCGACACCATCGGCAGTCCGGCGGCCATGCTCTCGACCTGGGCCATGCCGTACATCTCCGCGGCGGTCACCGACGGCATGCAGCCCATGCGCGCCCGGCCGAGCGCGTCGGCCAGCTCGTCGTCCGAGAGGCCGCCGGCCATCATGATCCGGTCGCCCACGCCCTCGGCCGCGATCTTGTCGGCCAGCGCCTGCCGGAGCGGGCCGTTGCCGACGATCAGCGCGCACAGGTCGTCGCCGAACCCGCGGGCGGCCTCGATCAGCATGTCGAAGCCCTTGTAGGGGACGAGGCGGCCGACCGCGACGGCCAGCGACCGGCCCGCCGCGAACGTGTCGAGCCGCCGCGCAAAGTCGCTCTGCCCGGTCGGCGCCGCCATCAGCGAACGGTCGAACGGGTAGGGGATGACCGTGCTCCCGCGCCGCGCGATCGCCGTTGCATAGTGCGAGGCGCCGGTATGGACGGGGGTCGGGCTGATGATCGCCGCCGCCTTGCGGATCATCCAGCGGTCGAGCGGCGCGCTGGCCAGGCGGATCGGCGTCTGCGGGATATCGGCATGCCAGATCAAGATGACCGGCTTGCGCCAGGCGGCCGCGGCCAGCATCGCCAGCGGGTTGGGAAGATGGACCAGCGCGCAGTCATATTCGGCCTCCAGCGCGCGGCCCCGCGTCACATATTCCCACGACAGCCGCTTGTTCCCGATGGCAAGGTCGGAGCGGCAGCGCAGGACGTCATAGTCGCGCGCCGTCTCGGCATAGGGGCCCTTCACCTCGGTGCACAGCACGTCGGCGCGGATCCCGAAGCGCAAGAGCACTTCGCTGATGTTCAGCGTCACCGTCTCGATGCCGCCGGTATCCGGCGCGAAATGCTTGGCGAGTTGCAGGACGCGAAGTTGCTCGGGCATGGATAAATCGCCTCGTCGAAGGGATGCGTGCCCGTCCTCGATCAGCGCGGGCTGGAATGGTGCCGTCCTCCTATGAAGCGACCCTGGGGATTGCAACGTCTGCGCCGATCAAGCGCTAATGCGGTCGCAATCACATCGAGAGGCGACAAGTTGAAACCACGGGGCTGGGACCGACGCGATCTGCTGAGAATGGCCGGGGGGGCGGCGGCGGTATCGCCCGCCATGCTGACCGCGGGCGACGTGGCGACGCAGCTGCGCGCGACCGGGCTGTCCGCGCGCGAGCTGGGCCTGCGCTTCGACGGCCGCGCCGACGAGAGTGCGCCGCTCCAGCGGGCGATCGACGAGGCCGCGCGGCAGAAGCGCCCGCTGATCCTGCCCCCCGGCACCGCGCGGATCGATCGCCCGCTCGACCTCAAGGGACGCCACGTCGCGATCGTCGGCGATCCGGTCGGCAACACCGTGGTGAAGGCGGGCGCGCGCCTCGCCCGGCTGATCGATGCCGAGGACCGGGTGGAGCGGATCGACAGCCCCCTGTTCCTGTTCGGCCTCTCGCTCGACGGCAGCGGCAGCACGCAGACCGGCCTTTGCCTTCGCTACCGGCACCGCACCGTGATCGACACCGTGCGCGTGACCGCGTGCGACACCGGGATCGACGAACGCGACACCTGGCTCGGGCGGCGCGCGAACTGCCAGATCCGCCAGACGCGCATCGGATGGCGGCTCGGCGGCGCCAATCACAGCAGCCAGTGGCAGGGATGCAGCATCACCGACGCGCGGGAGGTCCATCTTGACATCGGGGCGCAGGGCACGGCCGAGGACGGCAACGACGCGCTCCTGTTCCTCGGCTGCGATGTCGAGTTCGGGGCCGGGATCGGCGTCCGCGTCGCGCCCGGCGCGTCGGCGACCTTCGACACCTGTTATCTCGGCGAGGATATCGGCGGCGACGTCCTCGAGAATGCGGGCCGGGTCACGGTGCGCGGCGGCGCGCTCTTCGTCGGGCACGGGCGGGACGGGGCGGGCATCCGCGCCGCGGGCGGCACCGTCACGATCGACGGCACCGCCATCCGAGGGCAGGGGAGCGGCCCGCTCGACCGGCTTGCCGGCGCCGGCGGGAACGGGGCGGGCAGCGTCGTCTTTCGCGACGTCGACATGCAGCTCAAGCTGGGCGGCAATCCGGTGCTGCGCGGCAACGTCCTCGGCACCATGCCGATGCGCGTGTTCGCCCCGACGCTGGGGCGGGCGTGGCAGGCGACGCAGTTCGACTGCCGGGCGGAGGACCGGGCGGTGGGCGACGCGCGGCGCGTGCGCTGTCTCGCCCCCACCGGCGCCAATCCGCTGGTCGGCGTCGCGGGCACGCTCGGCGACGTGCAGGCGAGCCGGACCGGGGCGGCGGCGTATATCGTCATCGTCTACAGCGCGACCGCGCCCGTCGAGCTCAAGGCGACCAGCGGGGCGATGTCGCGCCAGCCCTGGCGCCTGATCGGCACGCTGCCCGCAACGCGGGAGGTCCAGACCTATATAAAGGTCGACGTGCCCGTGAATTACGGCGACTTCAGCCTGATCGAGCTCATCATGCGGGCAAGGGGCGGCGACGAACTGGTCCTGCACCACGCGACGATCGGCGATGCCAGCGTCATCGAACCCGGCCCGCTCGCCAACCTGGCGCGCGCCCGATAGCGCCGGCGGCGCGCGTCAGCGGGCGCCGAACCCGGTCACCATCGTCCGGATCGTGCGCGCGACGATCAGGATGTCGAGCCACGGCGAGAAGCGGCGGATATAGTAGAAATCGAAGTGCAGCTTGTGCAGCACCTCGTCCACGTCGGCGACATGGCCCTGGTTGACCTGGGCCCACCCGGTGATGCCCGGCCGGACGATATGGCGATAGCGATAGAAGGGCAGCTCCGCCTCGTACCAGCGCGACAGCACCGTCGCTTCGGGCCGCGGGCCGATCCAGCTCATCTCGCCCTTCAGCACGTTCAGGATCTGCGGCAGCTCGTCGAGCCTCGAGGTGCGCAGGAAGCGGCCGATCCGGGTGATCCGCTGGTCGTTCGACTGCGTCATCGCGTGCGACCGGTCGTCCCCGGCCGCCGCCGGTGCCACCCGCATCGTCCGGAACTTGTAGCAGGTGAAGGGCTGGCCGCGGAAACCGATGCGCTGCTGGCGGAAGATCGCGGGGCCGGGCGAATCAAGGCGGATCATCACCGCGACGAAGACGAATACCGGCAGCAGGCAAAGCAGCGCGAGGGCCGCGGTGATCCAGTCGAGCAGGTGCTTGAGCGTCATATAGGCCGAAACCGGCGACAGGCTGCCGAAGCTGTTTTCGGACAGGTGTTCGAGCTGCACCTTCCCGGTCAGCGATTCATGCAATTGCTTGCTGTGATAGACCGGCAGCCCGTCGAGCGCATAGTCGGAGAGCCGCCGTTCCCAGTCATCGGACAGGTCGGCACGAAGATCCGCCGCGATCGCGGAAAGATCGGAAGCGTCGTCCATCGGATCGTCCAGCACGCGCCATTTGACATGCGGGACCTCGATCAGCTCGACGGCCGCGCCGACCGGGATGATGCCGATCGTCGGCCCGCTGCGCCGCTGCGCCTTGAAATAGGCGACATAAAACCACGCGACGCACAACAGGAGCGAACTGATGAAGACGAGACGCGAATAATAGAAGCGGCTGAACAGGAACGTGAAGAAGACGATCCCGTAGCCCGTCAGGAACGACGGAAAGATATAGAGGCTGCTCTGAACGCCCGGATAGTTGCTGAGGCTTCGCAGCAGATAGACGCCGATCAGCGACGCGATCAGACTGCCGGTCAGCGTGGCGACCAGCAGGCCGGGGCCGTCACCGACAGGATTGGTGACCAGACGCGCGAGATAAGGGATAAGACAACAGCCGAGAACACCAAGGATATTCCAGCGCAACCGTTGCCAGCTGCCATGTCGACGCAGGATCTGCTCAGCCACTAATTCGCACTCATCATGGCCGCGCAAGCTGTTCCGTCTACCATTCGAGTTAGATCGCCGGCGGTCGCATCAGGGGAAAGTCTGTTGCCAGGCTTTCGAACGGAGCCGCCATTACCGGGTTGCCATCGGGGTGTAAACCGACCACTGCCATGCCCTTTACGGACCGTCCCAAGACAGGGTTTTTGCCAGAATGCCGACGACATCGCGAACCCGAACGGCGGCCATGCTGCCGCTGCCGGCGCTCCTGCTTTGTGCGTTCTTCCTGGCGCTCTGGGTGGCGGGCGGGGCGTCGCGCGCCGATGTCGCCGGGCAGGCGATCGTCCGCGCGGCCGCGTGGCTGGCGCTGGTCGCCGCGCTGTTGCTCGCGGCGCCGCCGCGTATCGGGCGCGCTTGGCCCGTCGGCCTGATGCTCGGCCTGATGCTCGGCCTCGCGCTCGTCCAGCTCGTGCCGCTGCCACCGGTGATCTGGCAGGCGCTGCCCGGCCGCGCCCCCTTTGCCGAAGCGGCGGCGATGCTGGGCGAGGGGCAGCCGTGGCGGCCGCTGGCGATCATGCCCGCCGGCGCGATCAACGCGGCGGGGGCGCTGATCGTCCCCATCGTGACCTTCTACCTGATGATGGCGGTCGGCCGCGCGGGCCGGGAATGGCAGCCCGCGGCGCTGCTGATCCTCGTGGCCGCGTCGGCGCTTGTCGGCCTGATCCAGTTCACCGGCGCCAGCCTCGACAATCCGTTCGTCAACGATACCGCCGGCGACGTGCGGGGTACGTTCGCGAACCGAAACCACTTCGCCACGCTGCTGGCGATCGGGTGCCTCGTCGCTCCGGTCTGGGCGTTCCGTGACGGGCGGCGGCCGGGCTGGCGGGCGGGCGCGGCGCTCGGCCTCGTCGTCCTGTTCGAGCTCGTGATCCTCGGTACCGGCTCGCGCAGCGGGCTCCTCACCGGCGGCGCGGCGATCCTGGTCGGCGTGGCGATCGTGCGTCGCAACCTGATGCGCGAATGGGCCCATGCGCCCAAATGGGCCCTGCCGGCGGTCGTCGGCGGGGTCGCGGCGATTGTCGCCATCGTCGTCCTGGTCAGCGTCATGGCCGGCCGGGCGGCGGCGATCGACCGCGCCTTCGCGGTGGAGGTCGGTGCCGACATGCGCGTGCGCGCGCTGCCGACGATCGTGTCGATGCTCGGCACCTATTTCCCGGTCGGCTCGGGCCTTGGCGGCTTCGATGCGATGTTCCGCGTGCACGAGCCCTATGCGCTTCTGAAGCCGACCTTCTTCAACCATGCGCACAACGACTATCTGGAGGTCGTCCTGGACGCCGGGCTACCGGGGGCGCTGCTGATCGCCGGGTGCCTGGCGTGGTGGGCATGGAAGAGCGTCCGGGCGTGGCGCGGGCCGGACGGGTCGGGTCGGGCGATGGCGCGGACGGGGTCGGCGATCCTCCTCCTGCTCGTCGTGGCGAGCGCGTTCGACTATCCGGTCCGCACGCCGCTGATGATGGCGGTCGCGGTGATCGCCGCGGTCTGGCTGGCCGAGGGTCCGGCGCGGACGGGTTCGTCGCCTTTACCGGCGGCGGACGAGCATCTATAGCGCGCACGTCCTGCTTCTCGGTTTCGAAAGTCCTACCCTGCTTATGCGTCACGTCGGCTTGGTCCTGCTGTCGGCCATTGTCCTGTCCGCCTGTGCGGGGCGGGAGCGGCTCGAATCGACCCCGCGGCTCACGGTCGTCCGTGACGAGGCTACGCTGCCCCCGCCGGACCGCCGTGACCTGACCGCGGCGGACCGTCCCGCCCTGATCGGCCCGCTCGACACCATCCAGGTCGACGTGTTCGGGGTGCCCGAACTCAGCCGCGAGATGCAGGTCGATGCCAGCGGGCGGATCGCGATGCCGCTCGTCGGCACCGTCGATGCGCGCGGCAAGACTGCGACCGAGCTGGCCGATGCGGTGGAGGCTGCTCTGCGCGGCCGCTACGTCCGCAACCCGGACGTGACGGTCAACATCAAGAGCTCGGTGAGCCAGGTGGTGACGATCGACGGGCAGGTCATCGAACCCGGCCTCTATCCGGTCACCAACCAGATGACGCTCCTGCGCGCGATCGCCTCTGCCAAGGGGCTGGCCGAATTCGCGCGCCAGGACGACGTGGTGATCCTGCGGACCGTCGACGGCCGCAAGATGGCGGGCCTCTACAACATAGCCGCGATCCGCAGCGGCGCCTACGACGACCCGCCCATCTACGCCAATGATGTGGTCGTCGTCGGCGACAGTCCGCAGCGCCGCCTGTTCCGCGATTTCGTGTCCCTGGCGCCGCTCCTGGCAGCGCCGCTCATCGCGATCGTCCAGTAAGGTAACGTCACCCTGTGAACATCTTTTCATCCGAGCCGCGTGGTCTGGCGGCGGCGCCTGGTACGGCGCTGGTTGGCCCGATCACCGCGCCCGATCAGGGCGTGCCGATCCTGCGGCAGTATCTGCGTATCGCGATGCGGTGGCGCTACGTCATCATCGGCGCGGTCGTCGGGTGCGTTCTTCTCGGCCTGATCGCGACCCTGCTGATGACGCCGAAATACACGGCGACCTCGACGATTGAGATCTCGCGTGAATCGGACAAGGTGACGAACTTCCAGGGCGTCGATCAGGAAGCGAGCATCGCCGATCAGGAATTCTACCAGACGCAATACGGCCTGCTGCGCTCGCGCTCGCTGTCCGAACGAGTGGCGGTGCAGCTTCGCCTGATCGACGATCCCAAGTTCTTCGACATGTTCGGCGCGGCGAAGGACACGCCGGCGTTCGAGCTGCGCAACGGCCGTTACGCGCCTGCCGGTCGGGCCGAGCGGCAGCGGGTCGCGGGCGAGACGTTGCTGAAGCAGCTCGGCGTCGCTCCGACCCGGCTCTCGCGTCTCGTCGACATCCGCTTTACCAGCCCGGATGCGGCCTTCTCCGCCAAGGTCGCCAATGCCTGGGCGAACAATTTCATCGAGACCAATCTCGAGCGCAAGATCCAGGCGACCAGTTATGGCCGCAACCTGCTCCAGCGGCAGCTGACCGAGTACAAGGACCGACTGGACGAATCGCAGCGCCAGCTCGTCGCCTATGCCTCGCAGCAGCAGATCATCAATCTGCCCGCCCAGAACGGCAATCAGGGACAGACGACGAGCGAGCGGTCGATCGTCGCGGATGACCTCGCCGCGCTTAACGCCGCGCTGGCCCAGGCGACCGCCGACCGCATCCAGGTGCAGGCCCGCTACGAGCAGGCGGGCCGCGCTGGCGCCTCGACCGAGGCGCTGCGCAACGTCGCGATCAACAATCTGCGTCAGCGCCGGGCTGAGCTTGCGGCGGAATATCGCCAGCTGATGGTGCGCTTCGAACCCGGCTATCCGGCCGCGCAGGCGATCCAGTCTCAGATCGACCAGCTCGACCGATCGATCGCGCGCGAGGAAAGCCGCGTCACGGGTTCGCTCGTAGCCGATTTTCGCGAGGCCAAGCAGCGCGAGGATGCGCTGAAGGCCAAGGTCGACCAGCTCAAGTCGAGCTATCTCGACCTTCGTCGCCGCTCGATCCAGTACAACATCTACCAGCAGGAAGTGGACACGAACCGCTCACTCTATGACGGGCTGTTGCAGCGCTTTAAGGAGATCGGCGTTGCGGGCGGCGTCGGCGTCAACAACATCGCCATCGTCGACCCCGCCGACGTGCCGCAAAAGCCGTCGAGCCCGCGGCTCTTGCTAAATCTTGCGATCGCCATTCTTGCCGGGCTCATCCTCGGCACGACTATCGCGCTCGGCCTTGAGCAGATTGACGAGGCGATCGCCGATCCGGCGGAGGTCGAGCGCCGCCTCGGCCTGCCGCTGCTCGGATCGGTGCCCAAGGTCGAGGGTGCGACCCCGAAGGAGGCGCTGCTCGATCGCAAGTCGGACCTGGTCGACGCGTATCTGGCCGTGCAGACGAATCTCGGCTTCACGACCGAGCACGGGGTTCCGCGCTCGTTCGCGGTCACCTCGACCCGGCCGGCTGAGGGCAAGTCGACCACGGCGCTTGCGCTCGCGACCACGCTGGCCCGGGCGCAGCGCCGGGTCATCCTGGTCGATGGCGACATGCGGTCGCCCTCGGTGCATCACCTGGGCGGCGTGGATCACGATCGCGGTCTCAGCAACTTCCTGACCGGGCACGACGATATCGGCTCGCTGACGTTCGAGATGGCCGACCTCGGCTTCACGGCGATGTCGGCCGGCCCGATCCCGCCCAATGCAGCCGAGCTGCTGACCGGCAACCGCCTGTCGATCCTGATCGAGCGGCTGATGGAGCAATATGACCACGTGGTGATCGATTCGCCGCCGGTCATGGGTCTTGCGGATGCGCCGCTGATCGCAGCGCGCGTCGAGGGTGTGATCTATGCGGTCGAATCGCACGGAATCCGCTCGACGCTCGTGAAGACGGCGCTCGGCCGCCTGCTCAGTGCGAATGCGCGGGTCATCGGCGGTGTCCTGACCAAGTTCGAGGCCCGCCGCGCGCATTACGGCTACGGCTACGAATATGGCTATGGCTATGGACGCGAAGCGAAGGGCTGACCCCCGCAAGGGGCAGCCCCGCGGCCCCGCCGGCCGATCGGGGCGGGAATGGGCGGTTCGCGCGGCGCTTGCGGGCGGTGCGCTGGTGCTGGGCTATGTCGGCGTGACCTTCAGCCTGGCCCAGGCGGTCGCCGCGGCCGATCCGGCACGGGCTTATGCGCTTGCCCCCTATGACGGCCAGCTCGCCGCCCGCCTGGCCGAAACCCGGCTCGCTGAAGCGCCCGAGACGGGCGGGTCGCGAACGGCCGTCGCGCTCGCACGCGCGTCGCTGCGCCGCGATCCGCTGTCCGTGCGGGCGGTCCCGGTCCTGGGCATCACCGCCAGTGGCGCCGGCGATACTCGCGGGTCCCAACGCCTGCTCGACTATGCGCAGCGCCTGTCGCGGCGCAACCTCCAGACCCAGCTCTGGGCGATCGAGGCCGCGGTGGCGCGTGGCGACGTGACCGGCGCGCTGACCCAATATGACATCGCGCTGCGATCCTCGCGCACGGCGATCGATCTTCTCTATCCAGTGCTCGCCTCGGCAATCACCGACCGGCCGGTGCGGGCCGCGACCGCCGCGATGCTGGCGAAGCGCCCGCCCTGGGGCGGCTTCTTCATCGACTTCGCCTCTGGCAACGGCGACAGCCCGGCGGCAACCGCACTATTGTTCGAGGATCTACAACGCCGCGGCGTCGCGATCTCGCCCAGTGCGATCGCGACATTAGTCAACCGCCTTGCCGCCGGCGCGTCGATCGAGGCGGCCTGGCGCTTCTACCGCAGCCGGCACCCCGGCGCCGATCCGGCATCGTCGCGTGACGAGCGGCTGCGCGGCGTGCAGACCCCGTCGCTGTTCGACTGGACCGTCGTCAGCGACGCGAACGTCACCGCGACGATCGGAAACGGGACCGAAAACGGCGGCTTCGACTTCTCGGTCCCCGCCGGCACCGGCGGCCGCCTCATCCAGCAGACGCAATTGCTTCCCGCCGGGCGGTACCGGCTTGCCGGCCACTCGCTCTCGATCGCCCAGGCGGAAGGGTCGCTTCCCTATTGGGTGCTGGCCTGCCGCGACGGGCGCGAGCTCGGCCGCGTGACCGTCCCCAATTCGGCGACCGCCGGGGGGCAATTCGCCGGGCAGTTCGTCGTGCCGCCCAACTGCCCCGTCCAGACCCTTACGCTGGTGGCGCGCTCTTCGGACCAGGTCGGCGGCGTGTCGGGCCAGATCGACCGCGTGCGGCTCGGCCCCGCGTCATGATCCGCCGGTACGCCGCGACCGCCGCCGCGGGTGCGCTCCTCGCATCGCTGGCGCTCGCCCCGATCGCGCAGGCGCAGACGCGGCCGGACGATCCGTCCGAGCAGGCCGCCGACGCCGGGCAGCTGCAACCGCATCCGAGCCGGACGGCGGAAACGGGCACCGGCGTGATCGGCCAGCGCCAGACCGCGGCACAGGCGGCGCCGAATCTGGAACCGCTCGGCCGCGTGAACAATCGCGTCGCCAACCGCGTGCAGAACCGCATCCGGAACCGCATCGACCGCTATTACGACCCCCGCGCCAATGCCACCTCGCCGTTCGAGATCGCGGGGGAGCAGGTGCAGCGCGCGTCGTCCCGCCCCCGCTGACCGCGGCGGTGCCGGCGCGCATGAACGCGTGCCCGCGCCGGTCCGCTAGCGACCGATAACGATCGTCCGGCCACCGACGCGCTGCATCGGGCGCAGCCGGAACGCCTCGACCACCAGCTTCCAAACCCCAAGCCCTCCCGTCCGCGATCGGCGGGTGCCGGGCCATGTCTCCGCCATCCGGTGCCGCCGACCGTCCGTCGGGGTATACACCGGTCGGACAGAGCGCCGGAACAGGCCAGATCGTTTAAACAGGGTGGCTTGCAGCGAGATTGAACAGTTCCGCCGGACGGTCTAGAGCCTGATCGAACATAAAGGGGCTCATGATGGCATTGTTCGGCTATGCCCGCGTGTCGAGCGACGACCAGGACCTGCGCATCCAGGAAGCGGCTCTCCGCGCGGCGGGGTGCCAGGCGATCCGGTCGGAGAAGAAGTCGGCGACCGGCCGGGCGGGGCGCAGCGAGCTGCAGACCTTGCTCGACTTCCTGCGCGCGGGCGACACGCTGGTCGTCACGCGAATCGATCGCCTCGCGCGATCGATGAAGGACCTGCAGGACATCGTCCACGAACTGAAGGGCAGGGGCGTCGCGCTCAGGGCCACCGAGCAGCCGATCGACACCGCCACCGCGGCGGGCAAGGCGTTTCTCGACATGCTCGGCGTCTTTGCCGAGTTCGAGACCAACCTGCGCCGCGAACGCCAGGCGGAGGGGATCGCGGCGGCAAAGGCGCGCGGCGTCTACAAGGGCGGCAAGCCGCGCATCGATCCCGAAGCGGTGCGAAAGCTGGCGGGCGAGGGGATGCGACCCGCGCATATCGCGCGCGCGCTGGGGATTTCCCGCGGCACGGTCTATCGCTTCCTGCCGGCATCGCCCGCGCCGTCCGGCGCATTCTGAGCGGCCACCCGGCCGCCTCCGCGGCCGGCGCGAGTGAGCGTGTCGCGTGGGGGCAGGGCCGCCGCGCCCCCGGCGCGTCCACGTCGGATCATCGCAGCCTGTTCGCCCCGACCAGATCGAGAATGGCGCCGGGCGCGGTCGCGGCCGGGTCGAACAGGAACTGCGTACGCATCGGATCGGATTCGCGCAACCACATGTCCGCGAACCCGAGACGCCGGCACGCTTCCGGGGCAAGGCGCGTGGCGCAGCACAGCGACCCGTGCGCGGTCGTGAGCCTGACCAGCGGACGCCGGGTACCGGCGACGCGCAGGCGCAGGTCCGGGGTATCGGTGAAATAGAGCTCGATATTGCCCGGCGCGGTGTCGCGCAGCGTATCGACGAACCGGTCGCCCGCATCGCTCAAGGGGCGGCGGAAATTCTGCTCGGCGATGCTCAGCCCCTCCTCGTCCGCCAGCATGGCGGCGGCGCTGTCCGACGGTTCGGCGCGCTCGGCATAGGCCTCGACCACCGACGCCGGGGCGGGACGGCGCGCGTTCGCGGGCGCGGCGTCGTCGGCACGGTCGAACACCGGCAGCACCCGCGGCAGCGCGGCGGCCATCGCCGCCGCCACCTCGTCCAGCCCGACCCCGTCGCGCTGCGTGCCGATCGGGGTCGCAGCGTTGCAGATCGGCCGGAAGCGGTCGGCGAGCGCGGTTTCCGCGGGGCGCAGCCAGACCTCGCGCGCCCAGGCGCCGCGCTCGCGCCCCTCGGCACCGTCTAGGCGCCCGGCCCAGTCGGCGGCGACGGGCTGGAACAGGCAGGTGATGCGCGAGAGCATCGCGTCCTCGTTCCCCGGCGCGAACACGTCCCAGTGCCGTGCGGCGAACACCGCCTTCTGCGCGGTGCAATGCGCGCCCCTGATGAGCGGATGCCCCGGCAGCGCCGCAAGATCGGTGTCGCGCCCCTGCGGCAGGCAGGCGGCGAGTCCCTCGCTCACCGGATCGCCCGACCGGGTGTCGAGCAGGCGGCGCAGCGACCGCCGGCTGAAGCTCGTCTCGCGCGAGCGCATCGTCTGTCCCACGACATGCAGGACCCAGCGATGCAGGACCGAACAATCGGCGCCCGCCTGCTCGCCGACATGCAGGCCGATGTAGAACTGCGCCCCGTCGAGGAGCAGCGCGTAGAGCCCCGGCCCGCACAGCTCGGCCGGCGCGGCGGCCCGATCGACATCGGCGATCAGATTGGCCCAGGCCGGTTTCCCCGCGGGCGGGTCGACCCTGCGCAGCGTGATCAGTCGGTCAGCGGTATAGAGCGTCATCGAACATCCTCGCCAGTGATGGCGGGGGTGTTGGCCGGGATCCCCGGCAGCGGCTATCCGGGAAATACCCCGCCGGGCGGGGCCGGGGGTCGCGGCATCAGTGCCGTCGCTTTCATGCCCCGAACTCGGGCGAGGGGCCTCGCGCCCCTCCTGACCGATCGCGTTCGGGCGTGACGCACCGCGCGCGAGGGCTCGGCGATCGCGGCGCGTCTCGTGCCGCTCCGGGGCGCCGATTTAGCGCAAAGAAAAAGGGTGGCTTGCCAGGCCACCCTTCGAAGTCGTCGACGAAGATGCGCGTTACGCGATGGTGATGCCACCGACGATGTTGGCGGCGAGCAGCGCCGTATGCTCGCTGGACGTCCCGAATTCGAGCAACAGCGCGCCCTTGCTCAGGCCGTGGTCGAGCTGGTCGATATAGAAGGCGCGGCCGACGCTGTCCGCCGGACGATCCAGCGCGTTCTGGTACAACAGGTCGACTAGCTGACCGTTATTGAGGCCTGCGGTCGCCGCGGTGAACTCCGCCGAGCTGGCGAACAGGTCGGCGACCTGCAGCACCGTGAGCGCACCCGACTTCACTTGCTCGCTGTAGAAGGTCAGCCCCTGCGCATCGGGCAAGCGGTTGGCGAAGGTATCGTAAAGCAGCGCGATCGACTGATAGGTGTCGTCAGTCTGGAAATAGCCCTGTGCCACCGTATCGGCGGTGACCGCACGATGCTCGGCGCTTTCCGAAATGCTGACGATGAAGTCCCCGCGCGAAAGGCCGCCGTCGAGCTGCGCCGTCCAATAGGCCTTGCCCCCGGCGTCGGGCGCACGCCCGAACGCCTGCTGATAGATATAGTCCACCAGCGCGCCGTTCGAGAGCGCCCCGATCGTCGGCGCGGCCTCGGCGCTCGTCAGGAGCGAGTTCGCGATCGAGGTAAGGGTCGCCCCGCGATCCTCGATCTGGTCGACGTAGAAATCGAGGCCGACCTTGTCCGCACCGCGGTTCAGGACCGTGTCGTACAGGCGGATCACCTGGGCGCCCGCGCTGTCCGGGTCGGTGCTGAAGACGCCATCGGCGAACTTGATCTGCTCAACGCCGGTGAGCGTGTCCGTTCCCTCCGCCGCGCCGCCGATCAGAGTCGTGACACCGCCGACCATCGACATGCCGAAGCCGCGGTAGAGGCCGGTGTAGATCGCCTGATCGAACCCGGTCCCGCCGTTCAGCGTGTCGTTGCCCGCGCCGCCGTACAGCGTGTCGTTCCCGTCGCCGCCGTTGAGCGTGTCATTGCCCGCCAGGCCGTACAGGATGTCGTTGCCGCCCGCGCCGCTGAGCACGTCGTTGCCGGTGGCGCCGGTGATCGTCTCGGCCCCTTCGAAGCCGACCAGCGTCAGGTTGCCGATGAAGCCGTCGAAGTTATAGGCCGTGAAGCCGCCGGTATAGCCGTTGCTGATCGTGAAGATGGTCACGAACCCGTTGGCGGTGCCCACGCCGTCGGGGTCGACCTGGAGCAGCAGGTCGGTGCCCGACTGCACAAGCCGCAGATGTTCGCTCGCAAAGGCGTTGCTGTTGGCCGTGTAGCCGGTCAGCCCGCCGTTCAGGTAGCTCGTCATCTCGAACTTGTCGCCGGCATTGCCGACCTCGAAATCGGTGACCCGGTTGTCGCGTGCGGTGCTGGCGACCTCGACGCCGGCACCGCTCAACTGGATGATGTCGGCACCGGTGCCCAGCGTCAGCTGATAGTTGTTGACCCCCGAGACACCGCGCATGCTGATGCTGACGATGTCGTTGCCGCTGCCGGCGTCGACAGTGGCGCTGGCGACGCCGGTCAGAATGATGCGGTCGTTGCCCGAGCCGGCATTGACCCTGACGATGTCGGCGTTGCGATCGGTCGAGGTCGTTCCGACGCTTAGGTACGTCGCGGTCGATAGGCCGTCGGCGACCGCAGAGGGTGCCGCGGTCAACGCGCCGCTGCGCAGCTCGATGATATCGTTGCCGCTACCACCGTCGAGGTTGACGATCGTCGCGACCGCACCCGAGGCGCGCGTCACCAGCAGGCTGTCGTCACCGCCATAGCCGTACAGCGAGTCCGTCTGGCTGAACGCGGTCGCCCCGGCCCCGACGCCAGCGTCGGTGATGAGGTTGAACCCGTCGTTTCCGCGCAGCGTGTCGCCGAAGCTCGAGCCGGTCAGATACTCGATGCCGATGAGCGTATCGATGCCGTCGCCGCCGGTATCCTGCGCCACGCCCTGGATGCGAAGGTCGACGTTCACCGCCGCGGTCGAATTGACGTAGGTGGCGGTGTCGAGGCCCTCGCCGCCGATCAGCGTGTCGTTGCCCAGGCCGCCCGACAGCGTGTCGTTGCCGAACCAGCCATCGAGCACGTCATCGCCCTCGTTGCCGACGAGCGTATCGAGGGTGCCGCCGCCGCGCACGACGTCGTTGCCCGTGCCGCCGCGGAAGATCACGCGCTCGACGCTGGTGAACGAGCCGATGTTTACACCTTCGAGCATGATCGCGCTGTTGCCGGCGATGTTGCCGAGGTCGAACGAAACGCCGCCCGCCCTGCCGGTGTAATAGGCATAGGCCGTGTCGGTCCCGTCGCCGCCGTCGAAAATGTCGTTGCCGCCGTCGTTGGTATAGACCGCGGTCAGCGACGCACCGGGCGCGCTGGCAAGGCCACCGACAAGCGTGTCGTCACCATCGCCGCCGCGCAGGATGTCGTTGCCGAGACCGCCAACCAGGATGTCGTTGCCGGTGCCGCCGTCCAGCGTGTCGTTGCCGTCGGCGCTTCCTGCCACGCTGCTGAACGTGTCGTTATAGTCGCCGATCAGCACGTCGTTGCCCGCGCCGCCGATGAGCGTGTCGTTCATGCCGCCGCCGATCAGGCGATCCGCCGCCGAGCCGCCGGTCAGCCGGTTGTCGGTCGTGTTGCCACCGGTCAGCGTATTGGTCAGCGTCGTCGACCCGGTGACGTTCTCGATCCCGATCAGCGTGTCGCCCGCGGCCGCTAGGATGGTCTGCCGCTCGGTGTTGAGGTTGACCGTCACGAACGCCGTCGCGTTGGAATAATCGACCGTATCCGACCCCGCGCCGCCGTTATAGGTGTCCGCGCCGCCGCCATCGAAGAAGATGTTGTCGCCCGCGTCGCCGGTGACGGTGTCGTTGCCCGAACCGGTGCGGACATTCTCGAACCCGATGATCGTGTTGTTGCCGACGCCGGTGTTCTGCGCCGTCGTGACGCTGAGGTCGATGGTGATGCCGGCTGCGCCGCTGAACGCGACGGTGTCGATCCCCGCGCCGCCGTTCAGCGTGTCGTCGCCCAGCCCGCCTTCGATCACGTTGGCGCCGTCGTCGCCGGTCAGCACGTCGTTGCCGCTGCCGCCGGTCAGGTTCTCGATCCCGCGCAGCGCCGCGATCTGGCCCGCCGCGACCGCGGCGATGCCGTCATTCGCGCCGCGCAGCGTGGCGGTCACGCTTTCGGCATAGCCGGCAAAGGATGCCGTGTCCGATCCCGCGCCGCCGTCGAGCAGGTCGACGCGCCCGCCCACATTGCCGCCGGTCAGCAGCGTGTCGTTGCCCGCGCCGCCCGTGATCGTGTTGTCGCCCGCATCGCCGGTCAGCGTGTCGTTGAATGCCGAGCCCAGGAGGTTCTCGAACCCGGTAAACGTGTCGGTGCCCGTCACGCCGGTGTTCTGCGCCGTCCCCTGAAGCGCGAGGCTGACGGTCACGCCCGCGGATGCGCCCGCATAGGAGGCGGTGTCGTTGCCCGAGCCGCCGTTCAGCGTGTCGTTGCCCAGCCCGCCTTCGATGACGTTGGCGTCAGCGTTGCCGATCAGCGTGTCGTTGAGCGCGGAGCCGATTAGGTTCTCGATCCCCGACAGCGTGTCGGTGCCCGCGGCGACGGTGTTCTGCGCCGCCCCCTGGATGTTCAGGTCGACGGTGACGCCGGTGGTCGAGCCGCCGCTGAAAGCATTGGTGAACGCCGCGGTGTCGTTGCCGCTGCCGCCGTTCAGCACGTCGTTGCCGAGCGTGCCGGCGATATAGTCGTTACCCTCGCCGCCATCGGCGACCAGGCTGCTGTTGTTGGTCGCGGTGGTGGTGGTGGTGATGACCGCCGCGTTGGCGAGCGAGATGTTGAGCTGATAGGTCTGCCCGGCGTTCAGCGGCTGTGCCGTCGCCGCCCCGTTCCACAGGCCGACGCGGATGTAATAGGTGCCGGCGGTCTGGAAGGTATAGGTCAGATACGCATCGTCGTGCCCGGGATAGGACGGATCGCCCGTGCCCGTGTCGTTCGACGCAAGCACCGTACCGGCCGCGTTGACCAGCTCGATGAAGCTGTCGTCGAGCGAGCCGGGGCCATCGATGTCGAAGATCGCCTGCGAACCCGGCACCGTCACGTCGATCCGGTAATATTCGAGCGAGCCGCCCGCCGCGGTCGCGTTGATCGTCGCGTGCGGGAGCGAGGTCGCGTTCGTGATGTCCGGATTGGCATCGACGTCAAAGGCGCCCGCGGTCGCGACGGCGGTGGCGATGCTGCCGTTGTTCGTCGACTGCGGCTTGGTGATGTCCGGCTGCGAGGGGGCCGACACGGTGGTGGTGGTGGTGAAGCCGCCGCCGATCAGCCGGTCGTCGCCGGCGCCGCCCGACAGCGTGTCGGCACCGCTCGCGCCGCCCGACAGCGTGTTGTTCTGGCTGTTGCCGGTGATCGTGTCGTTGCCGACCGTGCCCTGGATGTTCTCGATGCTGCGCAGCGTGTCGTTTTCGCCGTCATGGCTGACGATCACGTCCGCACCCGTGTCGTTCAGCGTCACGTTGACGCCGGTCGTGTGGGTGAAGATGACCGTGTCGCTGCCGCTGCCACCGTCGAGGACGTTGTTGGCGGTGTTGCCGATCAACACGTCGTTGCCCGAGCCGCCCTTCGCATTCTCGATCAGCGAGCGCGTGTCGTTGTTGTAGAGCAGCGACATCGCGATGTTGCCGGGCGCCAGCGTGGTATATCCCTGGTATGCGGTGCTGTCGGCAAGCTGCGCCTGATCGACGGTCGAGAACTGGCCCGGACGCAGGTCGACCGTGACGCCGTTCGCATAGTTGCTGGCATCGATGGTGTCGTTGCCGCCGCCGTCCCAGATCGTGAGGAAGATCTTGTTGCCCGTCGGCGCGCCCTGACCGACGCCGTTGATGAACATCTCGCCGGTCGTCTGGCTGAACGTGTAGACGCTGTCGGTCGCGTTGGTGGTGTAGTTCGCACCGTACATGTACTGCAGCGCGGCGAGGTCATACTGCATGTACGTCTGGGGCTGGTTGATCTTCTCGCCCGCAAACCCACCCGTGCCCGGTGCCGGGGTATAGGTCATCAGCGACCATGCCTGGCCGTCATTGTCCGGCGTCAGCGACTGGGTCCCGAACCGCGGGGCCGTGCCGAAGTAGAAGGACAGGTCGCTGTTGGTATAATCCTGGTGCCCGTGCTTCAGCCCCATCGTGTGGCCGATCTCGTGCATCATGGTGGCATAGCCCCACGTGCCCTTCGTCGCGATGTCGTAATAAGGCTGGCTCGTCCGCCCGAACCAGATGTCGCCCGCCGCGCTCTGCTTCTCCGAAGGGAAGCCGCCATAGGCCGACGCCACGTCGTTGTCGGCCGTCTGCGAGATGCGGATATTCGCGTGGGTCGTGTCGGTTTCGGTGATCTCGGTGAACTTGAGGTTCGTCGCGGCCGAGATCTGCGCGAACGACGCGCGCGCCGCCTGCTGCTGCAGCGAGCCAAGCGTCAGGTGATAATTGTCGACGCCGGCCGAGAGCGGCGTGCTGCCGTTGTAGTTCGAGCCCGAGGTCGGGAAGCTGTAGGTCAGCTCCAGCGTGCCCCACTTCGACCCGATCAGCGTGGCGTCGATGTTGCGGTTGCCCGTGAAGGAGCGCGTGCCGTCCGGGTTGGTGATGAGGTTGAGGAGCACGCCGAGCGGGTTACCCTGCGGGTTCGCATCGGTGATCGCTTCGGTCGAGTCGGCCGCGACGCTATCCTTGGCCTTGCCGTGCAGCGCCTCCTCGCGCAGCCCCTTGCAGATCACGCAGTCACAGCCCTGTACGACGGTCTCGTGCGTGACTTCCGCCAGCGGATCCCAAGTGACGCCGCCGCTGTTGGTCGAGTCGTTGCCGGTTTCGAACGTGCTCATCTATCGGTCCCCTCCACGCACGATCGTAAGGTTTTCCGGCCAAGAGGCCTGCTAAAGCCTTCGGATTCTTACCAATCGTGGCAATGAAATGATTTATTCATTCTCCCGTAATGCCGGTCAAGTAGCGATTGTGGCACTTGTTACGATTATTTGGCGACGTCGGTTCCGCGGGTTGATATGACGGTCGGCAACGGCCCCGCATGGGCCGATGGAGAGCGCGATGCGGTCGTTCCTGCCCCCCCTGTCCGTCATGCTCGCGGCATGCGCGCCCACTCCGCAGACAGCCACGACGCAAGGTGGCGACCCGTCCGGTCCGGCGGAAGGCGCGGGGAACGGGCGGGAGGCCACTCGGGCACAGATCGGGCCGATCGCCGAGCCGGTGTCCGCCGTTGCACATCCTGCCCCCGAGCGGTTGACCGGCACCAATCATGCCGATGGCGGCGGCACCAACGCATTCACGCAGGGGCGCCGGATCGTATCGACGGCCTTTGTCAGGCTGGGTCCCGGCGGGCAGTTGCTGGTGACGCTGCGCGACCGCGGGGAGGTGGCGATGCGGGGCGCGGTAATGGAAGAGAAGCAGGTCTGCGGCACCGGACCGGGCGCGGCGGGCGCGCGCCGGTGCCTTCCTTACGCCGATGTCGTGGCGGCCCGCCCGGTGGATGCGCCGGTCGGCCTGCAGCCCGTCCCCGCCGACGGCGTCGCCGCGCGCGAGAGGGCCCCGGCGCGCCCGCGCGGGGGCCGGTGACGCCGGCGGCCGGCGCGGCGCCGCGCTGACCGGCGCGATCCCCGATTCCCGCCGCGCCCGAGGCCCGCGCTATTCGCGCAGCGCCTCTTCGCTCAGCCGGGTGAACGGCGTCAGGATATAGGCCATCACCGATCGCTTGTCGCCGATCAGATTGACGTCGGCGGTCATGCCCGGACCGATCGTCAGCCGCCGTCCTTCCGGATCGCGGAAGTTCTCGGCATCCGCGCGGACGCGGACGATATAGTGGCTCTCGCCGGTCCGCTCCTCGACGGTCGCATCGGGACTGATGGTGACGACGCGGCCGTCCATTCCGCCATAGACGCCGGATTCGTACGCGGTGATGTTGACGCGCGCACGCTGGCCGACGCGCACCGCGGCGATGTCCTTGGGGGCGACCAGCGCCTCGACGGTCAGCGCGTCGGCACTCGGCACCACCTCAACGATCGGCTGTCCCGCGCCGACGCTTGCGCCGATCGTCGAGACCAGCACGCGGTTGACGCGGCCGTCGACGGGGGCGGCGACGGTCGAGCGGCCGAGCCGGGCGACGAGCGCGGGCATCGCCTGACGCCGCGCGCCGAGCTCGCCCTGCGCGGCGGCGAGTTCGGTCCCCGCCTGCGCGCGCCAGGCGCCGCGGACCTGCGCCATGCTCGCGCGGGCCTCCGCGACGCTCGCCTGCGCGCGGGCGATCGCGGCAAGCGCCTGCGCCGCGTCGGTGGTCGCGACCGCGGCCGCGTTCTCGTACTGGATCAGCGTCATGCGCGGCTCGATCCCGCGCTCGACCAGGGGGCGCATCACCTCGAGCTGGCGACGCGCGCCGTCGCGGGCGGAGAGGCGCGACTGATAGGCCGCCTGCGCCTCTGCCACCGCGCGGTTCGCCTGCGCCTCGCGCGCGGCGGCGGCGGCGCTCAGGCTGGCAAGGTCGCTCATCCGCGCGGCGTGGAGCGAGCGCTCGATCGCGATCTGCTCGGCGATGTCGGGGCTCGTCGCGGGGGGATAGGTCGGCTCGCGCCCGGCGATCTCCGCCTCCAGTCGGGCGATCTTGGCCGCCAGCGCCCCGACGGTCGCCTGCGAGCTGCCGAGCTCGGCCCCCGCCTGCGTCCGGTCGAGCCGGACGAGCGGTTGCCCGCGGCGGACCATGTCGCCCGCCCGCACGAGGATCTGCGACACGATCCCGCCCTCGAGGTTGCTGAGCACCTGCAGCCGGCTTGACGGAACGACGCGGCCGGGCGCGTGGACGGTCCGGTCGAGCTTCACCACGCTGGCCCAGACGACGAAGATGACGAAGAACCCGACGATCAGCCACAGCAGCAGGTTGGACACCGCCTTCGGCCTGATCCGGTCGGTCAGGTCCTCGAGGTGCGTGTGGCGGGCGTGCTGCGGTTCGGACACGGTTTCGGTCATGCTGTCACTCATGCCACGGCACGCGGGCGCTGGAGGGCCTGGAGCACCTGGTCGCGCGGACCGTCCTGGACGACGCGGCCGCCCTCGATGACGACGATCCGCTCAACGAGGCGCAGGAGCGCGGGGCGGTGGGTGATGAGGACGAAGGTGCGGCCCTGCAACTCCTTCTCCAGCCGGGCGATCAACTGCGCCTCGCTCCCCTGGTCCATCGAGCTGGTCGGCTCGTCGAACACCACCACCTGCGGGCGGCCGGCGAGCGCGCGCGCGAGGCTGATCGACTGGCGCTGCCCGCCCGACAGTCCCTCGCCGCGGTCGGCGAGGCGCAGGTCGTAGCCGTTAGCGAGCTGCCCCATGAAGGCGTGCGTCCCCGACAGTTCGGCGACCCGCAGCATCTCCGCATCGTCGATGTGCGGCCGCTCGAGCACGATATTCTCGCGCACCGTGCCCGACAGCAGCACCGGCTCCTGCAGCGCGGTGCCGATCAGCCCGCGCATCGCCTGCGGGTCGTATTGGCGGATGTCGGTGCCGTCGATCATGACCAGCCCTTCCTGCGGCGGATAAAGCCCCAGGATCAGGCGCGCGATCGTCGATTTGCCCGACCCGATCCGCCCGAGGAGCGCGACCCGCTGGCCCGCGGGGATGACGAGGTTGAGGCCGGCGAGCGTCTTCTCGGCCGCGCCGGGATAGCGGAACTCGACGCCCTTCAGTTCGATGCGGCCCTCGAACTTCACCGGGTTGAGCGCGCCGGCGCCGGGCTCTTCCGATCCGGTCTCCATCATCGCGTTGATCTGCTTGTACGCGGCGCGCGTCGCCGACAGCCGCGTCAGCAGCGTCGCGATGGTCGCGAGCGGCTGCACCGCCCGGCCCGACAGGATCGAGCAGGCGACCAGCGCGCCCGTGGTCAATTGGTGGTCCGCGATCAGATAGACGCCGGCCACCACGGTCCCGGCATAGGCGAGCGTATTGGCCGATACCGACACGGTCGTCGCGATCGTCGAGACGAGGCGCTGGCGCACCGAGCTGTCCGAATGCTGTTCGTTCGCCGTCTTCCAGCGCCGGCCGAGGAGCCGCGCCGCGCCGCTGGTCTTGACCATCTCGAGCGCGCCGACGGTTTCCACCAGGACGCTCTGCTTGGTCAGCCCCTGGCTCATCGACTTGGCCGACAGCCGGTCGAGCGCGGGGCGCGTCAGCCAGCCCGCGCCGATCACGATCGGGATCGCGGCGAGCGGCACCCAGACGAGCGGCCCGCCCAGCAGCGCGATGAACACCAGCGTCACGACGATGAACGGCACGTCGACCAGCGCAGTCATCGTGGCGGAGGCGAAGAAGTCGCGCAGCGTCTCCAGCTCGCGCATCATGCCCGTCAGCGCGCCGGTCGAGCCCTTCTTCTGGTCCAGTCGGATCGCGACCAGTCGGCGGAACACGCGCCCGCCGATGTCGTGGTCGATGTCCGCGCCCGCCAGATCGGTGAAATAGGCGCGCAGGATCCGCAGTAGGAAGTCGAAGATGACGAGGATCACCAGCCCGATCGACAGCGCGATCAGCGAGGAGAAGGCATTGTTGGGAACAACGCGGTCATAGACGGTCATCGTGAACAGCGAGGTCACGAGCCCGAAGACGTTGATCATCGCCGCGGCGATCGCGACCTTGAGGTACGTGCCCTTGTTGCGCAGCATCGGTTCGACCAGCCACGGCGCGAAACGCGTGCGCGGGTGCTCGACCGCATGGGTGTCGGTATCGGTCATCGGGGTTCCAGCGCGGCGGGTTGGATATCAAGCGCGGAGAGCAGCCGCCCGGTGCGGGCAAGCAGCGCATAGCGCGCGGTGTCGAGCTCGATCGTGGTCTGGATGAAGCGTGCGGCGACGCCGAAATAATTGTTGTCCGCCGCCAAGAGGTCGAACAGCGTGCCGCGCGACACGCGGAACCGTTCGGCCAGCACGTCGCGCGAGCGCCGGCTCGCGAGGTAATTTTCCCGGATCGCTTCCTGCGCGTCGCTCAACGCGGCGACGTCGGCGAGCGCGATCTCGGCATCGCGGCGCACCTCGATCAGCGTGCGGCGCAACCGCGCCTCGGCCCCGCCGGCACGCGCCCGTGCCTGTCCGATCCGCTGGTCGATGCCGCCGCCGATCCGCATGCTGAGCGTCAGGCTGCCGCGGACGTCGTAATCGCGGGCGGTCTCGATGATCCCGTACCGCCCGGCATCGATCCCGGCGGAAAGCTGCGGCAGGCGGTCGCCCTGCAACGCCCGCACATCGGCGCGCGCCGCCTGGACGCCTTGCCGCGCCGCGCGGACCAGCGGCAGCCGGTCGGTCTCGCCCGGCAGCGTCGCGGCGGTGATGCCGCCCAGTGCCGGTACCGGCGCGCGCGCCAGATCGGCGGGCGCGGGCTCGCCGACGACGGCTGCATATTGCGCCTCCGCGCTGGCCAGCTGGCGGCGGAAATCGGCAAGCTGCGCCGCGGAGGAAGCGATGTAGCTGTCGACCTGCGCGATATCGCCGGTCGCCGCGGCACCCTGGCTGATCCGCGCCTCGACGCCGCGGCGGATCTCGCGCTGGCTGTTGCCGAACGCCTCGCTCAGCCGCACCAGCGTGCGGTAGCCATAGACGTTGTACCATGCCGACACCGCCTGGAGCGCAAGGCGGGTCGCGGTGTCCTCGACACTCGCCTGCGCGCCCGTGAGCCGCGCCTGCGCCGCGCGGATGCGGGCACCGGATGCGCCGAAATCGACGACCGGCTGCTGCACGCGCAGCAGCCCGTCGGTCCGCGCGCTCGGACGCGACCGCTCCAGCACGTTGCCCGGATCGTTGGAAAAGGCGCGATCGATCACCTGGAAGGTCGAGATCGACAGGTCGGCGGTCGGCAGGGTGCGCGCGCGCGCCTCGCTGCGCACCTCGCGCGCTTCCTCGACCTGCGCGCTTGCCTCGTCGAGCGAGGGGTTGCGCGTCACCGCCGCCTGAATCGCGCGCGCGAAGGTGTCGGTCGCGGTCTGGGTCCGCGCGAGTCGCAGGATCGGGTCGGCGTCGGCGTCGATGCGGAGCGGATCGCCGCTCGGCACCGGGAGCCCCCCCGCCTGCGCCTGGCGCGGCAGCGCCGTCTCGCCCGGCCCGGGCGGCAGCGTACCGCGCGGCGTGGCGGGCGCGAACGGCGCGATGCCCGGCCCGATCTGGAGCGGCCTCGGCGCCGGTGCGGGCGACAGCGGCGAGCCGGACGGCACGGGCGCGGGCACTGGCGCGGCCTGAACCGGGGGGCCGGGCGGCAGCGGGCGCGGCGTCGCCCCCTGTTGCGGGTCGGCGATCAGCGACCCTTGCGGTTGGCCGGGCGGAACCGAGGACGGGAGCGGGGCAGCAGGCGTCTGGGCAAGCGCGGGTGCCAGCGGCACGAGGAGCGCGGCGGACAGGCCGGCGCGGAAGCCCGGACGATGCGAATCGCGCCGCATCGTGCCCATCGGCA
This sequence comes from Sphingomonas yantingensis, assembly GCF_014199325.1. GTDB lineage: Bacteria > Pseudomonadota > Alphaproteobacteria > Sphingomonadales > Sphingomonadaceae > Sphingomonas > Sphingomonas yantingensis. The sequence continues at coordinate 12,605 of NZ_JACIJJ010000008.1, read as the reverse complement.
TTTCCCGTTCCCGCGGCGCTACCCCCGCATTGCCGACGCCCCACAACACTCTCACGGCGTACTACCCCAATCCTCTACCGCTGCCGCCATTTTCATCGACGCGGCGACCGTCGGGAACCATTTCTTCGATAACGGGTTCTTCGCGCCGTCTTCACCCAAAATCCACCATAATGACAATCGTTACCGGTTTACGCGCAAGAATCTGTGCGCGGCGGTGCCGACGGGCAGGGGAGGCGCGGCGGACCTGTTGCGGTCAGGGGCAGATGGGGCCTTGTCGCCGCCCCCGCCGTGGGAAGGCAGGGGCGGCGAGGGCGGATCAGAGCGCGATTTCCTCGGCCTCGCTGGTCGAGGCGGCGGCCGGAGCCTTTACCTTCATCGCCGAAAAGAGCTTCGGCATGCTGGTCGCGATCCCAGCCAACCCCTTGCCCTGCAAGCCCAAGAGGCTGGCGGCGAGCTTGAACTGGCCGATCCGCGTCAGCATCGACGGGTTGCTGCCCACCCCCTGGATCATCGCCGGCGCCTGTCCCACGAGTTCGGTATTGCGGTAGATGCCGAGCGCGAGATTGCCGAGCGCCGCGGCCATCCGCTTCTTCTGCTCGGCATTCCCCGCGGCATAGGCGGCCGACAGGTCGGCGGCGCGGTCGTCGGCGCCGGTCCCCTCGGGCAGCCGCGTCGGGGTGAGCGCGGCGCGCACGCCCTGTCCGGCCAACTTCTGGTCGCCCTGCATCAGCGTGAAGCCGACGGTCAGGTCGAAGCCCGCCGGCGTCGGCGCGACGGCGATGACCGGCACGAAACAGGCGTCGGGCGCGGGCGGGCGGGCGGGCACGTAGCGGTCCCATCCGGCGACCTCGGTCTCCAGCCTGGCCAGCCTTTCGGGCATGCGCCCGTCGATCTGCGCCAGCAGCGCGCGACGGTGAAGGGGCTGGAGCAGGAGATCTCGGACGCGAAATGGCTGATCGCCGAGGTCGCGCACGCGCTCGGCGATCGGGGCTTTACGACGTCGGTGAAGCTGGAAGCGGCCTGAAAAGGCAGCACGAGATCAGTTAAGAGTTACGCCCGACGCCTTCACTCGAGCTTCGATCTCCAGAAGCGTGGATCGGTGGGCGTCCGCGGTTCGCTCCACGAGATCAGCATAGCGACTTGCGATGCTCGTCCAATTCGATCGGGCGGACGAATTGGACGCGCCTTCCAGCTCGCGGATCAGGAACGCCCCTGCCTCGTTCCCATAGGTGCGCAGAAGCGCTTCGACGCAGTCCGCGATTTCCCCTTCGCTCATTGGCTCGCCGGAGAAGGGATCGTCCATCATCATTCAGCGATTGTACCTCAAGCCTCGGGTGACGACGATCGGTATTTAGGCGAGCGCAGTGCGAAGCAGGTCCAGAGCGGTTGAAGTTAGCTCCATGTACCGCCTGCGCCGATCGTAAGGATCATCAGTCACGGTGATCAGCCCGTGGTCCTCAAGCCTCTTGATGTGTCGCAACGCTGTGGTTGAGGGGCATGCCGATGCGATACAGGACGAGCTGACGCCTACCCGTCGATCGTGCGCCTGCATCACGAGCAGATCGAGCATGATGTCCCACGCCGGCTCGCCGAAAAGGTCGAAGCTCTCGAACACTTTATCCCGGCGCCTGCGTGTTAGATACAGCTGCTCCGCCCTTCGAGCCGCCTCCGTCATACCCACGGGGATAGTGTGAACATCTTGAATGTTCGGCAGCTTTTTGACCTCGAGACTGATGGAACGCAGCCGATCGGCAATTTGCTGAATCTCGGAATCCACGAAAGGCATCGAACGCCCCTTATCGAAAGACAGTCCAGTCCCGCTCTGGTCGTTTTCGGGTGCGCCACCAATGGCGCAACGTTCCGACCAGTAGCGTGAACAGGACCGGATAGGCTGACGCTGCATGCGCCACCTTGAAGACCTGTTGTTCGTGCACGGGCGCCAGCCAGACCCCGATCTGCAATTCCGCGCCGACGATCAGAAATGCCGCGATCAGCATCGGCCAATAGCGTTCGGCATGCAGCGCAATGATCGTGATGGCGATGGCAAGCGCGCAATCGAGCACTAGGATACGGATATCGCGCGTCACCAACTGTCCTGCCGTCAGCACGAAGGCGAGATCCGCCACCGCCGTAAACAACAGAATCAGAGCCACCCACCGCTCGGGACCACCGCCGCGCCAAATGGCGAGCAACGAAATGATCCCGAGCGCAGCAAAGAAGAAGGTGGGGCTCACGCGATCCCGTGTCGGGTTATGCGACAGCGCGTAGATGCGTCTCGATCGACGCCGCCGGCGCATCGCGCTCAGCATTCGTCGTCGGTATCGTATCGCCCCACGCGTGCGGGATCAGCTCGCGCCGCTCGGCAATCTCGAGTGCCTTGGCGTGGGCACGGGCAAGGTGAAAACGCCCGCGCAGATGCAGGTTCATCGCTTCGGCGATGTCGGCATAGACTGCCTGGCTCTCCCCGAACTTCAAACCCTCGACAGCCTGCGCTGAGGCCATCAATTGCGTGTAGCTGGCCAGCGCCGCATCGCAGCCCGCCTCGGCACCGTCGAGCTTTGTGATGAACTCCAGCACGTCCCGTTTGATCATCGATTTTCCCCTGTCAGGGGTGACCTCACCGCGTTGTAATACGCGATTGAATACACCGCCCATTGTGCTCCCAGGGAAAGACCGCCGGTGAGGAGGAGCGTCAATCCAAGGATGACCGTCAGACGAAGCAGCATGGTCAGCCACTCCATCCCTCGCCCCGCCGGTGCTTCGACCGCTGGTTGCTGGGGTTCGGGTACAGGTGAAGAAGAATTTCCCTCAACCGGGTTTGATTCCCCGGGGGATGCATTTTCGAACAATTCTTGATACTTGGCGACCGCATGGCGGCGATAGATCACACCGAGGCCGGTCTTGGCTCCGTCGACATAGCCGTCGACCGTCTTGATCGAGAGCCCCAAATCGTACGCGATTTCCTTGTTGGTTTTGCCCTTGCTGGCCAGGCGCATGCAGTCGTGTTGACGCGCGGTGAGCTTGGGCAGCGTATGGGAAGGGGATCCGGTCACGAAGCGACGTTGAGCGCGGCACCAACGCTGTCGAAGCCGCGCGGGCGCGTGTCGGATTGATCCCGACCCAACCGTTCACTGATCACTCGTTGCGCCCTTCTTCGATGCAATTCGGATCGGAGTAGCATCCTTAAGGGTCAGCTAAACGTTCAGTTCCGAGTAAGAAAGGTCCAATCTGACGCAATCATATTCTGCGCAGACGCGGCGGCCCGCGACGTGTGGGACGTTGGGACCGCATTCGAACGGCAGGGCGTCGCGAAGACGCTGGCAACCGCCCTGCGCGAGATCATCGCCGAAGCTGACCGCCGGATCGGTGTGGTTCAAGCAGCGCGCCGCGACCGCTTCACGACTCGCACCAACCACGCCGCCGCCCGCGTCCGGGGCGCCTGAGGGAGCGAAGGCGGCTTGGTCTGCTGTGACGAAGCAGCGGGGGTACGGCGCTCAACCGCCACAGTTTGATCACAGGTCGGCCGTCGTTATCACGATCAAGCCCCGAACCAGCAAGTGCGCCACCATGTGCGCCCGATTTTCCGAACCCAGCTTCAGGCTGACGTTGTTGCAATGCTGATCGACCGTTCGAGCCGATATGCCGAGACAGTGCCCGATCTCCGCGGCTGAAAGGCCCTTGATGACGAGGCGGCAAACCTCTTCCTCTCTCGAGGTAAGCCTGACGTTGGGATAGAAATTCACCTTCATTTTCCTGGATCTGTTCAAGACCCAAGAGCCCCCCAAGCCTCGCGTCGGCGGGCATATCCGTAATTTTCACTAGTGGTTTCGACGAATGCGCGGAGAAGCTACGGTCGGTATCCATCCGATCGCCATAAGCGGAGCGATCAGGATGCATTCCACCCACCCCGTCAGCGATGCCATGCTGGACCGCCTCTGGCGTGAAGCCGATAACTGCTCGGACTTCATCGACGTCATGCTCCATGACCCCGGCGGTCGCTATGGCGTGGATGCACGCGACATCCTGATCGAGCTTCTCGGTGCGCTGATCGCGCTTACCGGTTCCGAAGACGACGCGATCGCCTGGCTGTTCAATTCGCGCGGCTACGCCGAAATCGTCGGGGACGATGCATACCTGAACCTTTCCGAAGGCGACTTCTGGGCATTGGTGACGCTGAGGGACTGGCTGAAAGTGATCGAGGCGCACCAGGCCGCCTGCCCCGATTTCATCGAAGCCGTCTTTCGGAAGAAGGCCGTCGACGCGGGTCTCCCGGCGTGACGGCAGGCGATGCCGGTCTGGTGCTGCTGCTCGGCGGCGCTGCTCTGTTGATGGCCGGCGAAATCCGCAAGCGACGGCGCGTCCGGATAGCTGGTGTCGCGGCCTGTCTGGCCGGATGCGCGCTTACGATCGTCAGTTTGTTCGCGTAGGGATGAGGCGTCGGGGATTGCGGCACTTCGCTGTTCGCCAAGAAGACGCTCACGACCAAATCCTAAGCTCTCGACTACCCCCTTCTCCCCCGGCCGTCGACGAACCGCTTCCTTATCGTTTCAGCGCACCCTGCGCTGCCGCCTTCCGGAAGCCGATCACGTCGGCAGGAGGACCTGGCGCCGCCCCGCGCCACCATAGGCGAAGCCGTCTTCACCTCGATTCAGCATATGGTTTGCGTGCAATTTGCTATGCAAAACGGTGGGGGGCACGTTTTGCGGAAAGTCGTGTAATCGCGCCTCAAATAGGCGTGAGTGCTGACCCTGCCCTGCAAATTCTCGCTAAATCTGGGACCCCCAGATTTACGGTATTGCGCCCAAGTTTTTCGCTATGTCAAAATGACCATTCTGACATAGCGCAAAATCGCGATCTCGGCGTCTGTCAGAGCGATTTTGCATAGTGCGGAACGCCGCACGTCAAAGGGACGATGACCCTGTCAAAACGGTGGGGGGCAGGGTCGGACGCCGTCCATCATCGTTGGCAAAGCCAGGGGCGTCCGTGGCCATGACAGCAGTGCGACAGAACGGCTGCTGCAAGCATGATGATTGAACGCGGCCAAGCCGCCGCGGATTGGCCGCGTCGCTAGCAACGGACGCGAACGACAACCGCGAGCAACACCTCGAATCGAACTAGCGATAATGTCCGCTATCGCTAGTGCGGTTGCCTTGAGCGGCACTTGCGGGCATCGTCGCGGCCGATGAGCGCGCTGATTCCGATCCTTGCCGAGATGCCGGTTTCGGTCGACCCGATGGTCGTCGATGCCGCGCGCCGAGCGATGAGCGAGAATAGCTGGCGGGCGCTTCGGGCCGATGCGCGGATCTTCGGCGCGTGGTGCGGCGCGCGCGGGTTCGTCGCGGTGCCGGCACTGCCAGCCACCGTCGCGGGGTTCCTGCGCGAGCAGGCGGCGGCGGGGAAGAAGGCGGCGACGCTGGCGCGCTACACCGCGTCGATCGCGCGGCTCCACGCGCTTGCCGATCAGCCCGATCCGACGCGCACCGAACTCGTCCGCCTCGAACTGAAGGCACAGCGCCGCGCGCTCGGCGTGCGGCAGCGTCAGGCGCGCGGCCTGCGCTTTCGCGGCGAGGTCGCCGATCCGCTCGCCGCCGCCGGGCCGGTGGGCGTGTGCGTCGAGGCGATGCTGGCCGCCGCGGGCGAGGATGCGGCGGGCACGCGCAACCGCGCGCTTCTGTCGCTCGCCTTCGACACGGGGCTGCGCCGGTCGGAGATCGTCGCGATCGGGTGGGGCCATGTCGAGCGCGGCCATGGCGGCGGCGGGCGGCTGTTCGTGCCGCGGTCGAAGGCGGATCAGGAAGGGGCGGGCGCCTATGCCTATCTCTCGGCGCGCACGATGGCGGCGCTGGCGGACTGGCGCGCGCTCTGCGGCGGGGCGCGAGAGGGGCCGGTGTTCCGCCGCCTGCACCGCGCCCGCGATCAGGCGGGAACCTCGATCTGGACGGTGGGGACGCGCCTGACCGCGCAGTCGGTGACGCTCGTCTATCGCGCGATGCTCGACGCCGCGCACGATCAGGGGCTGCTCGGCATGATCGACGCGGCCGACTACGACGCGTGGCGGCGCGCGCTCACTGCGCATTCGACGCGGGTGGGGCTGACGCAGGACCTGTTCGCGAGCGGTCAGGACCTGGCCGGGATCATGCAGGCGCTGCGCTGGAAAAGCCCCGCGCAACCCGCCCGCTACGCGCAGGCGCTGGCGGTCGAGGCGAATGCCGCGGCGAAGGTGGTCGGCAAGCTCTAGCCCCTCACCCCCGCGCCAGCGCGATCAGCGCGGCGAGGCCGTTGGCGCCGGTCTTGGCGAGCACGGCGGCGCGGTGGTCCTCGACGGTTTTGGTCGACAGGCCGAGGCGGTCGGCGACGACCTTGTTCGGATGCCCCTCTGCAAGCAGGTCGAGCACCTGCCGCTCGCGCGGGGTCAGCTTCGCCGTGCGGTCGCGCGCGGCGCGGCGGCGGATGCTCCAGGCAACGCCCTCGGTCACCGCGGCGATCAGGCGCGCTTCATCGATCGGCTTTTCGAGATAGTCGAGCCCGCCATAGCGGCGCACCGAATCGACCGCATTGGCGGTGGTCGGCCACGCGGTCATGAAGATGATCGCCGCCGCCGGATCGACCGCGCGGATGCGGTCGGCAAAGGCGAAGCCGTCGATGTCGCCCATCATCACGTCGGTGACGATGCAATGCGCGGGCGCGTCGGCATAGACGGGCAGGAGGATCGCGGGGTCGAGGAACGGCTCGGCGGCAAAGCCCTGGCGCCGGAGCAGCCGCGCGACGCTGGCGCCCAGGTCGCGGTCGTCGTCGACGACATAGATGACGGGTGCGTCGCTCATGCCTCGGCTCCGATCAGCGGAAGCGTGACGACCGCACGCACGTCGGCCCCGTCGCGCACGATCGTCAGGCGGCCGCCATGCGCCTCGACGATGGCCCGCGCGACGAGGGTGCCGACGCCCATCCCGGCATGGGCGGGCGCATTCGCGGCGCAGCGATTGGTGACGAGGATGATCGCCTTGCCCGCCTCGGCGTTCGCCGACAACGCGATCTCGCCGTCCGGACCGCAGGCCTGCACCGCGTTGCGGATGAGGTTGACCACCGCCTGTGCCAGCTCGACCTCCTGCGCCATCACCGCCAGCGCCGGATCGGGCGCGGTGACGGCGAGGCGGGCACCCGCAGCCTGTACCTCGGAGGCGGCAAGCGCGCCGACGCTTTCGATCAGGTTCGCGAGCGGCAGCGCCGACGGCTCGTCCACCGCGCGCCCGCCATAGCGGCGAAGCCGGCGGACGAGGTCGGAGAGGTGCGCCGCCTTGCGGTCGATCAGCGCCGCGGTCGCCGCGGTCTCGGGATCCGCGCTGACGGTCAGTTCGTGGAGATGCTTCGCCTCGATCGCCAGCGTCGAGAGCGGCTGCGAGATTTCATGGATGACCGCGACCGACATCGCACGCAGCGTCTTCAGCCGGTCGGCCTGAAAGAGCAAGCGATCGCGCCGCGCCAGGTCGGCGCGCGCCCGCCGCTGCGCATCGTGAAAGCTGCCCGCTAGATAGCCGGCGACGACCACGCTGGCGAGGCCGAGGTGAAATTGCAGCCGTGCGGGCGTGTCCATCGCCCCCGCCGTCTGCGGCAACAGCATCGCGCACACGGCGAGGAGCGCGAACCAGGCGGGCACCCGCCCGAAGCGCAGGCCGATCCACGCGACCGAAATCAGGCTCGGCGCGGATTGCGAGCCGAGGCCGAGCCAGCCCAGCGTCTCCCCCGCCACCGCGCCCAACACCAGCGCGGCGATGCTTTCGGCGACCGGCCCCGGGCGCGGGCGCGGCAGGGGCCCATGCGCGCGGCCCGACAGGCGATCGGCGACCCACAGCACCGGCGGCGCGATCAGCAGCGCGCCGAGTACGTCGCCCACGGTAAAGGCGGCAATCGACAGCCCGATCTCGCGCGCGGTGACGACGCCGGTCAGGTCGCCGCGCAGCATCGCCTGCGGCACGGTGAACAGCGCGGCGATCAGCGGCGCGGCGACGCTCGCCACCGCGAACGGCATCGGCGCGGCAAGCGCGGCGATGCCGCGGGTCTTGTCCTGCGGCATCAGCCGGCGGACCAGCCAGACCGTCCCGCCATAGGCAAGCACCGGCCGCACCACGCCCAGCCACCCGATCAGCGCGTCGGACCCGGTCATCGGCACCGCGCCCGTCGCGAAATCGACCGCAAGCTCGATCGCGCACAGGGGCAGCGTCCAGACCGCCCCCATCCGCCAGAGCAGTGCGAGGCGTAGCCCCGCCGCGGGGAACCACAGCGAGTAATAGCCCGCCCCGCCCCACGCACTCGCCGCCCCATGCGTCAGCGCAAAGCCGAGCGCATAGAGCGCCAGCACCCCCGCGGCGCGAACGGCCGGGCGGTCGGTCGGAACGTCGAGCCGATCGGCGACGAGCGAGGCGCTATGGATGTTCACGCTTGCGGCTTTGCCGCGTCCTGCCGTGCCCACCAACCCGGAGAATACCCGGATGGGGCGACGGCCCCGACAGCCGCATCAGACCGGGAGTTCGTCGCGATGGAATGTTCCCCCACCCGCCCTCCCCTGCCCGCCCCGGCACATCCCGGGTTTTCCCCGGGGAAACATCAGCGGCGCTGCCGCTCGGCGAGGGCGTCGACCAGGCTGCGGCGTTCGTGGACGATCGCGAAGATCGTCACGACGCCCTCGCCGACGCTCCTCTCGTCCACGTCGTAGAGCAGTCGCCAGGCGCCGACGGGCATCTGGCGAATCGTCTCGTCGAGGTCGGCGAGCGGGGCGGGCACGCTGCCGCGGGCCGGGAACGCCTCGAGCGTGTCGATTCGGGTCGCAACCTCGCCTAGAAAGCGGTCGGCGGCATCGACGCCGGCATTGAGGACGAGCCAGCGGCGGACCTGCTCCAGATCGGCCTCGGCGGCGCCGGTGACATCGACGCGGTAGCGGATCACTGGCCGGCGCGGGTACGCTCGCGAAGTGCGGCGATGGCGTCACGCGCGGGCCGGACGCGGCCCTCGCGCGCATCCTCGCGCCCGATCGCGGCGAGCTTCAGGAGCGCCAGCGTCTCCTGCGCTTCCTCATAGCTGGCGATATCGATCACCACCGCCTTGGCCTCGCCATTCTGGGTGATGACGTAGGGCGTGCGATCCTCGGCAACGTTGCGCAATACCTCGGCGGCGTGCGCCTTGAACCAGCTCACCGGCCGCACACGTTCCAACATGCCCATATTCGGACCCTCCATCAGACCCGAATATGGGTCAGACGACACCAGATCGCAAGCATTGCTTGCGGTGTTGAAGCTTTTGGCGCAGGTTCCTCGCGCATTACCTTCAATCGGCAGGCGGGCTTACGCAATGGATGCAATCACAAGCCAGATCGGCGATCTTGCCGATGCGGGCGAGCGGATGATCGAGCGGCTACGGCGCAAGGCGTTCCTGCCCGAAAGCCGCAAGGGCCTCAACGTCCGGTTCGGGATCGCGGAGGCGGCGCAATTGCTCGGCTGCTCGACCAATCGCATCCGCATGGCCGAGGAGGACGGCCGCCTGCCCCCTGCCCCCGCGGGCGAGAACGGGCGGCGACTCGGCTACACAGTCGAGGATTTGCTCAACATGCGCGAGGTACTGGGCGCCTCCCCTGCCCGCGCGCCCCTCGACGTGCCGGCGATCATCGCGGTCCAGAACTTCAAGGGCGGGGTCGGCAAGTCGACGGTGACGACGCACCTTGCCCATTATTTCGCGGTGCAGGGGTACCGCGTGCTGGTGGTCGATTGCGACAGCCAGGCGACGACGACGACGCTGTTCGGCTTCAACCCGCATTTCAACATCACGCGCGAGGAAACGCTCTACCCCTATCTGTCGATCGACCCGACGCAGGCGGACCTCCTTTATGCCGTCAAGCGGACGCCGTGGCCGAACGTCGACCTCATCCCCTCGAACCTCGAGCTGTTCGACGTCGAATATGAGCTGGCGGCGGCGGGGTCGGAGGGGCAGTCGGTGCTGGCGACCCGGTTCCGCAAGCTGAAACAGGGGCTGGCCGACCTTGCGCGCAATTACGACGTGGTGCTGCTCGACCCGCCACCCGCGCTCGGCACGATCAGTCTTGCCGTCATGCAGGCGGCGAATGCGCTGCTCGTGCCGCTGGCGGCGACGACGCCCGATTTCTGCTCGACCGTCCAGTTCCTGTCGATGATGGACCAGGTGCTGCAACAACTGGGCGAGGCGGGAATCGCGGTCGATTACAGCTTCGTCCGGCTGATCTGTTCGAAGTTCGACAGCAACGATCCTAGCCACGCGATGGTGCGCGCGATCATGGAACAGAGCTTCGGCGCGGCGCTGCTGCCCGTCCCGATCCTCGAATCGGCCGAGATCAGCCACGCGGCGATGCGGATGATGACGGTCTATGAGCTCGAAAAGCCGATCGGCACGCCCAAGACGCACAAGCGATGCCGCGAGAATCTGGACGAGGCGATGGGCCAGCTCGAACAGCTCGTCCGTCAGGGCTGGGGCCGGGTCGCGCCGGCGGCGGCAGAGGACGTGCTCAATGCCGCGGCCTGATTCCCTGTCCTACAGGCCCGTGTTCTTTCTATGTTCCGCGCCGGAGATGTCCCGTGGCACGTAAGCAATCCGATTATCTCGCCGCCCTGCTGGCCGACGAGCCCGTCGTCCCGGACGCGGTGGCGACGCCCCCTGCCCCCGAACCCATGCGGGTGCGCGGCGGCTCGCTCCTCGCGCGCGAATCGGCGCTGGCGCGGGTCGCGTCGGGCGAGGTGCGGCAGGTGACGCAGCTGCTGCTCGATCCGGCGCGGGTGCGGATCTGGCCGGGCAATGCGCGATCCTATGCGCACCTGACCGAGGCGGGGTGCCGCGAGCTCATCGATTCGATCATCGCCGAGGGCGGGCAGAAGGTCCCCGCGGTCGTCCGCCGGATCGAGGGCGATCCCGACCACGAGTTCGAGGTGATCGCCGGCACCCGCCGCCACTGGTCGATCAGCTGGCTGCGCGCGCACAGCTATCCCGAGATGCAGTTCGTGGCGCAGGTCGCGGTGCTCGACGACGAGGCCGCCTTCCGCCTCGCCGACCTCGAGAACCGCGCGCGCCAGGACGTGTCCGACCTCGAGCGCGCGCGCAACTATGCCGCCGCGCTCAAGAGCCATTACGGCAACCACCTGACGCGGATGGCCGAGCGGCTGAAGCTGTCGAAGGGCTGGCTGTCGAAGATGATCAAGGTCGCGGGGATCCCCGACGGCGTCATCGCCGCCTTCGCCTCCCCCGCCGAGGTGCAGCTGAAGCCCGGCTATGCGCTCGCTCAGGCGCTGGACGACAAGGAGGCGGCGCGCGCGATCCTCGCAGCCGCGCGAACGATCGAGAAAGAACAGGCGGCGCGGCGCGAGGCGGGGCAGCCCCCCTACCCCGCCGCCGCCGTTCTGCGCCGGCTGATGGATGCGCCGAATGCCGATAGCGACGACGGCCCGGCCCCGTTCGTCTGGACGACGCCGCATGGGCGGCCGGCGCTCAGCGTTCAGTCGGTCAACCGGCAGGGGGTGACGATCCGGCTGCATGCCGGGTCGGGCGCGGATGTGAACGACCTCGCCAATGCGCTGCGCGCCGCGCTGGCGCAGCTTGAGGCCGAGGGGCGGGGGCTGATCCGGTGAAGACGCGCGCCGTGTTTCCCCGGGGAAACGGCCCTGCCCTGCCCCGCCTGTTTCCCCGGGGAAACAGCGCATGAGCCGCGCCGAACGCCAGCGGATATCCGAACAGTTCGACCTGTTCCTTCCCTATCTCGCCGACCTGCCGCTGCGCGACCAGCGCGAGATGATGGAGCGGCCGTTCTTCAGCCTTGCCAAGACCAAGCGCGTGAAGCCGATCGATTACCGCAGCCCCGACGGCAAGCTGTGGGTGCACGTGTCGGGCAATCCCGATTACGGCATGGCGACGATCTGGGACGCGGATATCCTCATCTATTGCGCGAGCGTGCTGGCCGACATGGCGCGCCGCGGCATCAACGACGTGCCGCGCAAGCTGCACCTGATGCCCTATGACCTTTTGCGCGCGATCGGGCGGCCGACGACGGGGCGCGCGTATGAGCTGCTCGGCCAGGCGCTCGACCGGCTCGTCTCGACCACGGTCAAGACCAACATCCGCGCCGAAAACCGGCGCGAGGCGACGTTCAGCTGGCTCGATGGCTGGACGCAGCTGGTCGACGAAAAGACCGAGCGGTCGCGCGGCATGACGATCGAATTGTCGAACTGGTTCTGGGAAGGCGTGCTGATGCAGGGCGGCGTGCTCAGCATCGACCGCGCCTATTTCGACCTGACCGGCGGGCGCGAGCGCTGGCTCTACCGCGTGGCGCGCAAGCATGCCGGCGGCGCGGGCGAGGCGGGCTTCGCCATCTCGATGCCGACGCTGTTCGAGAAGTCAGGGGCCGAGGGGCAATATCGCCGCTTCAAGTTCGAGATCGCCAAGATCGCCGAGCGCGACGAGCTGCCCGGCTATGCGCTGTCGATCGAGACGCCCGCGGGCAAGCGCGAGCCGAGCCTCAGGATGCGCCGCCGCGCCGATGCCGAGCGGCCGGTGCGGTCGGTGACGGACGCGACGACCGCGAAGGCGCCCCCTGCCCC
>NZ_JACIJJ010000007.1 GCF_014199325.1 Sphingomonas yantingensis | reverse complement strand
AACCGCCGCCCCTCGGCCTCGGGGCTGTCCGGCTCCCACAGGATCGCCGTATCGTCGCCGCGGTCCGCCAGATGCCGGTCGATGCAGTTGACCGAGACGTTGAGCACGCCGTCCTCGAACCAGCGGATGCCGAAATCCCCCTCGTCGAACGACCAGTTGCCCGCCACCGTCGGCGCCTTCACCCAGTCGAGCCGCTTCGCCTGATCAAGCCAGAATGCGTCCGGTGCATCCATGCTCTCGCGGTACAGCCGCTCGTACCCCGCCGCATCGACATGCGCACGCGACGACCAGTCCGACGGTACGGGATAAAGGGCGCGGTCGGGCATGGGGCTCTCCGTTGATCTTTGTCAGGTCCTTCAAGAACGCCTGAAATCCTGAGGGTCAAGGCGGCCACCGCACAAACGCAACGAAACGTCCGATACAAATCGCGACACAAAAGCAGTTGTACCCATGCGGGAGGGTCGCCATCACCTCGTCCGATGACCGTTCGTGCCCTCTCGCTGCTGCTCGTTGCCGCCGTGCCGCTCGCCGGATGCGCGGTCGGCCCCGATTATCGACCCGACACGCCCGCCGCGCTCGGGGTGCCGCCGGCCTATTCGGTGCCCGGCACCGCGACGGCCGAGGACCTGACGAAATGGTGGGAGCGGTTCGACGACCCGCTGCTCCAGCGCCTCGTCGCGCAGGCCGCGCCCGATAATCTCGACGTGGCACAGGCCGTCGCCCGCCTGCGCCAGGCACGCGAACAGTTGGTGCAGGCGCGCGCCGATTTCCTGCCGACGCTGTCGGGCTCGGGCGGCTATTCGCGGCGGCAGGCGATTGCGGGCGGCAGCCAGCAGACGCAACTGCCCGACGGCACGATCATCAACACCGGACAGGGCAGCACCAACAACTTCTCGCTCGGCCTCGACGCCAATTACCAAGTCGACCTGTTCGGCGGCATCCGCCGCTCGGTCGAGGGCGCTCGGGCGAGCTATGCCGCCTCGGGCTATGATTACGCGACGGTGCTGGTGAGCAGTCAGGCGGAGATCGCGCGCAACTACATCCTCGCGCGCGCGGCGCAGGCGCAGATCGCCAATGCGAGGGCGAGCCTCGAAATCCAGGACGACAATCTAGAGATCGCCGGCTTTCGCGTGCAGGCGGGTCTCGTCTCCTCGCTCGATGCCGAGCAGGCGCGCGCGCAGCGGGCACAGACCGCCGCGACGATCCCCAGTCTGGAAGCCAGCTACAACAACGCCGTCTCGCGCCTCGGCGTGTTGACCGGACAGGCGCCGGGCGCGCTCAAGGGCGAGATGACCGCCGTCCGCCCGATCCCGCGCGGGCCGGCGGTGGTCGGCACCGGCATCCCCGCCGAAACGCTCCGCCAGCGCCCGGATGTCCGCGCGGCCGAGCGCAGCCTTGCCGCGGCGACCGCGCAGATCGGCGTGACCGAAGCGCAGCTCTATCCCGCCTTCAACCTGTCGGGCGGGCTCGACACCGCGGCAAGCGCGATCGGTAGGCTGACCGACATCATCACCGGGACGCTGTTCGCGGGGCTGCAGCAGCTGATCTTCGACGGCGGTCGCACCCGCGCCGCGGTCCGCGCGCAGCGCGCCGCCGCCGATGCCGCGTTCCTCAACTACAAGTCCACCGTGCTCACCAGCCTCGAGGATGTGGAGAACGCCGTCGTGGCGCTGCGTACCGCACAGGCGCGCACGGTCCAGTTCCGCATCGCCTTCGATGCGGCGAACAATTCGGCGATCCTCGCGCGCAGCCAGTACCGCGCGGGCCTGACCGATTTCACCACCCTCAACCAGACCGAAACGCAGCTCCTGTCGGCGCGCAACAGCCTGACCACGGCGGCCAGCGACGAGTCGACCGCGCTCGTCCAGCTGTTCGCCGCGCTTGGCGGCGGCTGGGACGCGGGCACCGTCCCGACGATCGACAACACGACGACCCGCGCGCTCGATGCGCGGCAGCAGGACTGACCCCCTTATGGCCGACCAGACCCAAGCCGATATCGACGCGTTCCTCGGCACCAAGTCGCAGCCGAAATGGAAGCGCTACGCCAAATGGGCGCTGATCGCGCTCGGCGTCGTGCTGCTCGTCTGGGGCACGCTGTCCTTCTTCAAGGGCGACGCGAAGACCGATTATGCGACGACGCCGGCACGTCAGGGCAATCTGGAGGTCACGGTGTCGGCGACGGGCAAGCTTGCCCCCACCAATCAGGTGACGGTCGGCTCGCAGCTATCGGGCCTCGTCACGCAGGTCGTGGTCGACGTGAACGACCGCGTGCGCGCGGGCCAGCCGCTGGCGCAGATCGACCCCGAGCAGCTCGACGACCAGATTCGCCAGAACCAGGCGAACCTCGCTGCGCAGCAGGCCGCGGTGCAGCAGGCGCAGGCGACGCTGACGGAGGCGCGCGCGACGCTCAATCGCTTCGAGGAAGTTAGCCGCCTGTCGGGCGGACGCGTGCCGGCCAAGACCGAACTCGACACCGCGCGCGCCGCGGTCGCCCGCGGCGTGGCGGGGGTGCGCACGGCCGAGGCCAACGTTGCTGCGGCCCGCGCGCAGCTCTCGGCCAGCCAGACGCAGCGCGAGCGCGCGATCATCCGCTCGCCCGTCAACGGCGTGGTGCTGGCGCGTCAGGTCGATCCCGGCCAGACCGTCGCCGCCTCCTTCAACACGCCGACCTTGTTCGTGATCGCCGAGGACCTGAGCCAGATGGAGCTGGAGGTCGCGATCGACGAGGCGGACGTGGGCAGCGTCAAGAACGGCCAGCGCGCGACCTTCACCGTCGATGCGTTCCCCGGCGAACGCTTCCCCGCGACGATCAGCCGCGTGGACGTGGGCTCGAACCTGTCGGTGTCGGAGGCGAGCTCGTCGTCGTCCAGCACCGGCTCGACCGGCGCGGCGACGACCGGACAGGTGGTGAGCTATGCCGCCAAGCTGTCGGTCGCCAATGCCGAGCTGCGCCTGCGCCCCGGCATGACCGCGACCGCGGAGATCGTGACGACCGAGCGCCAGAACGTGCTGCTGGTGCCGAACGCGGCGCTTCGCTTCCAGCCCTCGACCGGCAATGGCGCCGATGCGAGCAAGGGCGGGTTGGCCAGCGCGATCGTTCCCGGCCCGCGGCGTCGCCGCGGCGGTGGCGGCGGCGAGCGGACCGCGACGATCGGCCGCGGATCGCAGCAGACCATCTATATCCTCGGCGAGAATAACGAGCCGCAGCCGATCCGCGTGACCGTGGGCGAAAGCGACGGACAGTTGACGGAGATCCTGTCGGGCGGGCTGCGTCCCGGCATGAAGATTATCACCGGCCAGCTTGCCGGCGACAATGCGCGCAAGGGCGGCGGGCAGGGTCGTCGCAGCGGCGGTGGCGGTGCCGGCGGCGGCCAGGGTCGCGGCGGCGCGGGCGGCGGTGGCGGGGGCGGGCAGCGTGGCGCCTGAACCCATCATCCGCCTGCGCGGCGTCACCAAGACCTATGGCGACGGCCCGACCGCGTTCCAGGCGCTGAAGGGCGTCGACCTCGACATCGCGCGCGGCGATTTCGTCGCGGTGATGGGGCCGTCGGGGTCGGGCAAGTCGACGACGATGAACATCCTCGGCTGTCTCGACGTGCCGACCGGCGGCGAGTTTCTGTTCAAGGACGTGCATGTCGAGACGCTGGATCGCGACCAGCGCGCACTGCTTCGCCGCAAATATCTCGGCTTCGTCTTTCAGGGCTTCAACCTGCTCAGCCGGACCAGCGCGCTCGAGAATGTCGAGCTGCCGCTCCTCTATCGCGGCGACGACAAGAAGGTGCGGCGCGAGCGCGGCATGGCGGCGCTCGAAAAGGTCGGGCTCGACAAATGGTGGGACCACACCCCCGCCGAACTGTCGGGCGGCCAGCAGCAGCGCGTCGCGATCGCCCGCGCGATCGTCACCGCGCCTGACGTGCTGCTGGCCGACGAGCCCACCGGCAACCTCGACAGCGAGCGGTCGGTGGAGATCATGAAGCTGCTTACCGACCTCAATCGCAACAGCGGCATCACCGTCCTCATGGTCACGCACGAACCCGACATGGCCGCGTTCGCGCACACCGTCGTCCACTTCAAGGACGGGCTGGTCGAGCGTATCGACCAGAACCACCGGCAGGGTGAGGCGGTCTGATGCTTTTCACCACCTTCACGCTCGCGGTGCGGTCGATCCGGCGACATCTGCTACGCTCGTTCCTTACCATCCTCGGCATCGTCATCGGCGTGGCGGCGGTGGTGACGATGGTGACGCTGGGACAGGCGACAACCGCGGCGGTGCAGCAGCAGATCGCCAGCCTCGGCACCAACATCCTTCAGGTGCGGCCCGGCCAGGGCTTCGGTCGCGGCGGCGGCGGACCGCGGCCGCCCGATTTCGAGCAGGCGGACGTCGATGCCGTGCGTGAGCAGATCGGCGGCGTTACCGCGGTGGCGCCCCAGGCGCAGTCGACCGCGACGGCGATCTACAACGGCGCCAACTGGTCGACGACGATCAACGGCACCACCAACGCCTATTTCCAGGTCCAGCCGTGGAACCTGACCGGCGGGCGCACCTTCTCCCGCGCGGAGGAGGAGGCGGGCAAGGCGGTCTGCATCATCGGCAACACGGTGCGCACCAACCTGTTTCGCGACACCGATGCGATCGGCAAGCGGATGCGCGTCAACAACATCAGCTGCGACGTGATCGGCACGCTGGAAACGCGCGGGCAGGCGGGGTTCGGCGGGGATCAGGACGATATCGTCATCATGCCGATCAAAACGGTGCAGCGCCGCCTGACCGGCAATCGCGACATCCGCCTGATGCTGGTCGGGATCGACGCCGATTACGACAGCGCGCAGGTGCAGGACCAGCTTTCGACATTGCTGCGCGAACGTCGCCGGATCGAGCCGGGGGCGGAGGACAATTTCAACATCTTCGACACCGCCCAGATCAGTGCGACGCTGACCGGCACCACGACGCTGCTCACCAGCATCGTGACGGCGGTGGCGGCGATCAGCCTGGTCGTCGGCGGGATCGGCATCATGAACATCATGCTGGTCAGCGTGACCGAGCGTACGCGCGAGATCGGCATCCGCCTCGCGATCGGCGCGGTCGCGCGTGAGGTGCTGTTGCAGTTCCTGGTCGAGGCGATCGTGCTGTCGATGCTCGGCGGGCTCGTTGGCCTCGTCATCGGTCAGATCGCGATCGCGCTGCTCGCGCCGGTCATGCAGGTGCCATGGATCTTCGTGCCGCAGATCAACCTGATCGCATTCGCGATTTCGGCGGTGATCGGCGTCGTGTTCGGCTTCTTTCCCGCACGGCGGGCGGCGGCGCTAAACCCGATCGATGCGCTCCGCCACGAATAGGCATCAGGCCATGACGTTGCGCCCATGCTCGGTCGAGGCGCGATGCGTGTCCGACACGCGCGGCGAACGCTGGCGGATCGTGTCGACGAACAGCCACTCGTTGGTCGCGCGATCGGGCGTCAGCGTCAGCGCCATATAACCGCGGCGCGACGTGTCGCACCATTTGAGTTCCGGGTTCGCGGCGACCATCGCGGCGGCCACTTGGCGGGGATCGACGCCGATCGCGCTTTCATAACCGGGCGAGGTGACGCCTTGCCCCGCAAACTCCACCGCCGCCGGTTTGCCGTCCTGCGCCAGGTCATAGGCCCAAGCATTGTGGCTGTCGCCGCAGATGACCACGGTGCTGCCGCCATACGCCTGCGCCGATTTGAGGAACCGCGCGCGTGCGGCGGGATAGCCGCCCCAATTGTCGAGGTTGGAGGGCAGGCCGAGCGTCCCTGCCGTCACCCCCGCCTGCACCCAGGCGCGGCTGCGCGGCGCGGCGTCGGGCTTCAGCCAGCTCACCGCCTCGGCCGGCGCGCGGGTGTTGCCCATGATCGTGCCGAAGCCGACCACCTGCCACCGCGTACCGGCCCGCACCGACGCGGCCATCGCGGTATCGAGCCAGCCCTCCTGCTCGGTCCCCATCATCGTCACCGACGGGTCCTGCCACGGGCCATCTCGGAATGCTTTGAGCGCGGGAATCGGATCGCCGCCCTTCAGAAACAGCGGCGCTAGCTCCGGGGGCTGCGAGCGGGCGAACAGCCGCGTTTCGGTGCGATAGAGTGTGGCGAGGCTGCCGATGTCATACGCCTTCCACGGTTCCTCGCTGACGGGCAGCCATTCGCGGTACGCCTGTACCGCGGCCGAGCGGCGGGCGTTCCAGTCACCTTCCTCGGCCTGGTGGTTCTGGGCCCCGCCCTCCCACGAATCGTTGGCCGATTCGTGATCGTCCCACTGGACGACCATCGGCATCGCCGCGTGGAGCGCCTGCAGGTCGCGGTCGGCGCGATAGCTGGCATAGCGCAGGCGATAATCGGCGAGCGCGACGATTTCTTTGAACGGCTGCGGCACGCGGTTCGCCACGACCTGATCCGCCGCCGGGTAATTGGCGGGTGCATATTCGTAGATATAGTCGCCTAGGTGGATGGCGAGGTCGAGGTCCGCCCGTGCCGCCGCATGGGCATAGGCGTTGAAAAAGCCGAAGCCGTAGTTGGAGCAGGAGAAGATTGCCGCCTTGAAGCTCGGCACCGGCCCTTCGGGCAGCGTCTTCGTGCGGCCGACCGGCGACGTGGTGCCGTCCGGCGCGACGAAGCGATAGTGATAGCGGGTGCCGGGCTTGAGGCCGGTGACATGGAGTTTGACCGTGTGGTCGCGCCACGGCCCCGTCACCATCTCCGCCCCGCCGACGACGCGCGCGAAGTCGGGCGTCTCGGCAACCTCCACCTTCACCTTGGCCGGGGCGCCGTCGGCGGGCACGTACCGGGTCCATAGCAGCATCGTGGTCGCGCCCGGCTCCCCGCTCGCCACCGAATGGGTGAAGCCGCGGGCGTTGGCGATGGTCGCCTGGCGTGCGAAGCCCGGCAGCGCGAACGCGCCGAGCCCCAGCGTGCCGGTGACGATCAGCGAGCGGCGGTCGATACGAAGCGTCATGGGGATCGATCCTTCGGATGCGTTGCGGCGATCCTTGGCGCGGGCATGTGGCGTCCGCGTGACAGCGGCGCTAAGTCGCCGAAGTGCGTGTCCGCCTGATCCTGCCGCTGCTGCTCGTCGCGTTCCTTGCGCTCGCGATGGCGCGGCCGATCGACCATGACGAGAGCCAGTATGTCGCTGCCGCGGTCCTGAGCGCCAAGGGGCTGCTGCCCTATCGCGACTATGCCTATCTGCAGACGCCGCTTCAGCCGCTGTTGATGGCGCCGATCGCGGCACTGGCGGGGGCGTGGGTGTGGCCGGCGCTGCGGCTGGTCAACGCGCTGCTCGGGTGGCTGGCGGTGGTCGGCGTATACGTCGCCGCGCGGCGGTCGGGCGCGGGGGAGCGGGCGGCGCTGATCGCGGCGCTCGGGTTGGCGGCGTGCGATATCCTGTTGTTCAGCGCCGCGATGGCCCGCAACGATGCGCTACCCGCGGCGCTGCTGGCGGGGGCGATGGTCGCGATGGCGGGGCGGCCCACGCGGGGGAACGGCGTGCTCCCCGGGCTGTTGCTATCGGGCGCGGCGGCGGCGAAGATCAGCTATGCGCTGCCCGCCGCGGCGGTCGGGCTGTGGATGCTGTGGCGGCGTAAGCAAGTGGGCTGGGCGGCGGTCGGTGCGCTTTTGCCGGTGGTGCTCGTTGCTTGGCTCTGCTGGCTGGCGTCCGCCGATGCGCTGTTCGGCGTGCTGACCTTTCCCGCCAAGGCACCCGCCGAGTTCTACGCCGACCGGCCGTGGAAACTCTCGCTGGCTGCGAAGGCGGTGGATACGCTCAAGTTCCTGGCGCTCGGCCCGGCGCTGCTGGCGGTGGTCGCAGCCTGGAGGGGCCGGGCGTTGGCGGGGCCGTGGTCGTGGCTTGCGCTCGTGGGTGTCGTCGCGGCGTTGCTGCCCGAGCCGACCTGGCGGCAATATTGGCTCCCCGCGCTGCCGCCGTTGTTCGTGATGGCCGCACTGGCGATCGAGCGTCGCCCGCCGAACCGGGCGATGCGGTTGGCGGCGATTCCGTTCGTCGTCGCGGGGCTCGCGCCGAGCTTTGTCGCGCTGGTGACCGGGGGCGGGATGATCGCCGCGATGTGGGAGCGGGCGGCGATCGGCGAGGCGATCGGTGCGCGCGGCACGGTCGCGACGCTATCGCCGCAGTTCGTCGCCGATCCCGACCCGCGGTTTGCTGCCGGCCCCTTCGCCTTCCGCATCCGCCGATTTTTGTCGCCGGAGGACGAGGCTGCACGACGGATCGTCACCCCGCGTACGCTGGCTGCGCAGTTCGCGGCGCGCCCGCCGGGCGCTATCCTGATCGGCGGCGAGGGAAAGTGGACCAGCGGCACCGACGGCGCCGACGCGCCGCTGGAGGCATGGGCACGATCGAACGGATGGCGGCGGGTGCCGCTCGCCTCGCGCCGCTTCCGGTTGTGGGTGCCTTAGGCCGCGCGGGCGCGCCGGGCGGCGACCAGCGTTTCGTAATAGGCGACGAGGTCGCGGGCGTGGTCCACGTCGGTGCGCACCTTCGAGGCCGCCGCCACGCTGGCGGCGCGCAGGATGCGCGGCTCGCGCGCGAACAGGCGGCGGATCGCGTCGGCGGCCGACCGCGCGTCGCGCGCGCGATAGGTTTCGGCGAACGCCGGCTCGGCGAGTTCGGCACAGCCCCCCTCGTCGGGCACGATCAACGGCAGGCCGCTGGCCAGCGCCTCGGACGCGACGAGGCCGAAGGGTTCGACGTCGCTGCCATGGATCAGCGCGTCGCCGCTGGCGAGGATGCGCGTGAACCGCTCGCGGTCATAGACCGGGCGGAACAGGCGGATGTGCGGGCTGTCGGCGGCGCGCTTGGCAAGCTGGCGGCGGTCGGGCCCGTCGCCCAGCAGGATCAGCCCGACGGGCAGGTCGGCGCCCGCGCGCTCGACCGCGTCGATCACCAGCGGCCAGCGCTTCTCGCGGTGATGGCGGCCGAGGCCGAGCAGCAGATGCCCCTCGGGCGGCAGGCCGATCTGTGCGAGCAGCGCACGGCGCAGCCCCTCATCGCGCTTGGCGGGCGAAAAGTCGCCGCGCGGGATGCCGAGCGGCATCGAGGCATGCACCTTGTGCCCGCGCGCGGTGAACCGCTTGGCGAGCGCCGGGCCGTTGGTGACGAACGCATCGAACTGCGCCAGGAACCGCTCGTAGCGGCGCGTGTACCAGCCGAACGCGCGCTCGATCTGCTGCGGGCTTGCCAGCCCCTCGAACCAGCGCAGCGGATAGGCGGCCATGTTGTCGTTGTGCGCGAAGAACACCTTGACCGCATCGCCCTGCCAGTCGCCGACGATCGTCGCGGGGCGCCAGGGCGAGCTCGTCTCGACCACGTCGGGGCGAAGCTCGTCGAGCAGGCGCACGATCGAGGCGCCGTCCCAAAACAGGCAGTAATTCTTGTCCACCACCATCGGCAGCGCCTTCACCCAGAAGATGCGGCCGCCGCCGGGGCGTTCCTCGACCCAGTCGGGCTCGGTCGTCGCGGCGATGACGATCAGTTCGTGGCCCAGATCGGCGAGGATACCCATCTTGCGGTCGATATAGGTCCGGACGCCGCCACCGGTGGGCGAATAGAATTCGTTGACGTCGACGATCCGCATCCGCCGCTCCCTCAATCGCCCACCGGGCCGAAGCCGCCCAGGCCGCGCAGATATTGCGCACGGATGTTGGTGGTCGTCACCCCCGAACCCACCTCGATCACCGCCTGTTCGAGCTTTGGGCGGCTGCGCCCCAGCCGGCGATTACTGGGAAAGCCGGCGCCGTCCTTCCAGAAGTCGAACTTGTTGCGGCCGTCGCGGTCGTGCGTGAGGAGCAGGGCATAGCGGCCGGGGCGCGGCGCTTTGATGCACATCGCCACCTGTCCGCCGGCGGGCGTGTCGGCCCAGACGCGGCGAAAGGTCTTGCCCTCCTTGATGAGGTCGCGGTCGTCCTTGAGGAAATCGCCCTCGTTGGCCGGATAGAGCTCGAGCTTCAGCCGGCCGGTCCGGTCCTTGAGGCCGAGGACGTTGACGCGGATCGCCGGGCCGCCGCCGCCCAGGCACGCCGCCCGGTCGCTGCCCAGCATCTCGCCCTGCGCGCCCGCGGGCGCGGCGACGAGGGCGAGGGCAAGCAGGGCGGACTTCGGGTTCATCGATCTTTCCTCACCAGCGACAGGAGGCCGAAGGCGACGATCAGAACGACGTGCATCAGCAGCGTGAACGCCGCGGTCAAAGCCACCAGTTCCGAAAGCGCCTCCCCCTGTCCGATCAGTATGATCGCGAAGTTGGCGAAAAGAAGGTCCTTGCTGGGCACGAGCGGCAGGCGCGACACGAGCAGGCGCCCGGCGGCGAGGAACAGCCACATGCCGATCGACACCTCCGGCATCGCGAAATGCCAGGCGAGCGCGATCAGCGTCGACCCGCAGATCAGGCGCAGGCAGTGGACGCCGAACACCCACCACAGGTCCCGCTTGCCGAGCGAGAACACGCGGCGCGAGAACAGGAGGAACGGCAGCGACATGCCGATGATGATGACCGTCGACCAGGCAAGCGTCCTGAACTGGTCGGGGGTGAGCAGGCCCGAGGCGAAGGGCAGCGCGACGACAATCATCGCGAGCGTGATCGCGTTGCCCGCGATCGCCGAGAGGATCGACACGTCCTTGACCGCGCCGAAGGGGGCGGCAACCATCTTCATCCGCTGTCGCGCCCAGGCGTAGAAGAACGCCTCGCCCGAATAGCCGAACACCACCTCGTTCGCGATGCGCTTCTTGTGAAGCGCGATCAGGCCGGAAAAGGGGATGCGCCACAGCCGCCGGAAGATGACGTAGTCGAACGTCGGCGGCGACATATAGAGGAGGAAGAAGCAGAGATAGAAGGCTGCATGGGTCGGCACCGAGCGTTCGAGCGCCAGCAGCCCCCGGTCAAACAGTTCGTAGCCGAGCCCGACGACCATCGCGAGGCTCAGGATCGCGCCCAGGATCGCCGGCCAGCGGCGCTTGATCTGGCGAATCGGCTCCAGCGCCTCGATCTCGGGCACGGTGATGCCGGGCGGGGTCGCCGCCGGGATCACGCCAATCTCAGGTTGGTTCACGGGGTCGGTCGTTCCGTTCAGGGCCATGACTCTACACGAAAAAGGGCATGCGCCGCGGCTACCGGCCCATACCCGCACTGGCCCCCAGTCGGCCGCATGTCCCCGCCCTTAGCGGCGGATTGCGGTTCCATTGCGCGAGGATTTGGGCTTTTGCAGGGCACAAGGCAAGCCCATGACACATCCGCTTCCCGCGCGTGCGGGTCACATCCTCTCGTTCGCACAGACGCTGAAGGGCGGCGGGGTGGAGCGCGCGCTGCTGCGGCTGGCGGGCGAATGGGCCGCGCGGGGACGGCGCGTGACGCTGGTGATCGGCGATACCACGGGGCCGCTGGCGGGCGAGTTGCCGGCGGGGGTCGAGGTGCTGGACGGCGGCGGGGGCGGCTATCTTTCGATGGCGCGCGCCGTGGTAGGTGCGGTGCGGGCGATGCGGCCGGATGTGATCTTCTGCCCCGGCAACCACTATACCGGCGCGGCGGCGCTGCTGCGGCCGTTCGCCGATGCGCCGATCGTCGCCAAGCTGTCGAATGCGCTGGCGGGGACGCACCACGGCGCGATCGGGCTCGGCTATCGCGGCTGGCTGCGGCTGCATCCGGTGTTCGTCGATCACCTCGTCGCGATGACCCCGGCGTCGGCCGGGGAGGCGCGGGCGCTGATGCGGGTGCCCGCCGACCGGATCAGCATCATCGCCAACCCGCCCGCGCGTCGGCGGGCGGATGCCGCGCCGCTCGCGCTGCCGGCGGGGCGCTTCATCCTCGGCGTCGGGCGCCTCGCGCCGCAGAAGCGGTGGGAGCGGCTGGTCGCGGCGATGCTGTCGATGCCCGCCGACGTCTCCCTACTGATCCTCGGCGAAGGGCCGGAGCGCGCGGCGATCGAGGCGCAGGCGGCGGCGCTGGGGATCGCGGATCGCGTCCATCTGCCGGGTCATGCCGCCGATCCGCTGCCCGTGATGGCCGCGGCAACGGTCGTCGCGCTCACCTCGGACCATGAAGGCGTGCCCGGCGTGATGCGCGAGGCGCTGGGCGAAGGGACGCCGGTCGTCTCGACCGATTCGAGTGTCGCGATCCCGGAGCTGATCGATTCGCCTGAGAAGGGAACGATCGTCCCGCGCGGCGACGCTGCGGCGCTGGTGGCGGCTTTGACGCGGTGGCTGTCGCCCGATGTTGTCCGGCCCCCGCCGACGCCGGTCGCGGGCGATCCGGCAGGCGATTACCTGACGTTGTTCGACGATCTCGTCAGTTCGGCGCGACCGCATCGGGGTGCGCGGCGCTGACCGGCGGCAGCGCCTGCATCGCCGCGTCGATCGCCGTCAGCCGCGGATAGGGCGCCAAGTCGAGCTTGTAGCGCCGCGCATTGTAGAGCTGCGGCACGAGGCACACGTCCGAAACGTCCGGCGCGTCGCCGCCCAGGAACCGGCCATCGCCCGCCATCGCCTCCAGCGCGGCCAGCCCCTCGGCCACCCAATGCCGGTACCAGTCGTCGCGCGCGGCATCGTCCGCGCCGAAGCGGTGCTTCAGGTCCTTGAGCACGCGCAGGTTGTTGAGTGGGTGGATGTCGCACGCGACCACCAGCGCGCGCGCCATCGCATCCGCGCGGGCCAGCGCATCGGCGGGGGTTAGCGGCGGCTCGGGATGCGCGGCATCCAGCCAGTCGATGATCGCCAGGCTCTGCACCAGCATCCGCCCGCCCGGCAGTTCGAGCACGGGCACGAACCCCTGCGCGCTGCGGGCGAGATGTTCGGGCGTCCGCTGCGACCCGTCGAGCAACGACACGTCGTGGCGGGTGTAGTCCACCCCCTTGAGGTTCAGCGCGATGCGGACGCGGTAGCTTGCCGAAGAGCGGTAATAGTCGTGGAGGACGTATCCGCTCACTTGACCGCCGCCGCCGGCGACCGGTCGGGATGGAGCGACAGGCCGGTGCGACCGGGCCGCAGCGACCCCCACCAGGTCAGCGGGTTCCAGCTGGCCGTCCCGTCGAGCGAGAAGGTGATGAACTCGGCGCGCCCGCCGATGTTCTCCCACGGCACCGGCCCGCCCAGGCCGCCCTGGTCGAGCGGGAAGCGGCTGTCGGCCGAATTGTCGCGATTGTCGCCCATCAGGAAAACGTGGCCGTCGGGCACCATCACCGGGCCGTAGCTGTCACCATAGCTGTATTCAATATCGGCGGTGTCATAGGTCGCGCCGCCGGGCAGCGTTTCGCGGAAGATCGCGATCTTGCAGTACGGCTTGCCGTCGCTCCCGCGCACCAGCGCGCCCGGATAATGGTCGGGATCGCAGCGCGTATTGGCATCGACGGGGATCAGCTTGTCACCCATCGACTTTCGCGGCACCGCCTTGTCGTTGATGAAGAGCTGGCCGCCGCGCACCTCGATCGTGTCGCCGGGCAGGCCGATGACACGCTTGATATAGTCGGTGCGGGTCTCGGGCGGCGTGACGATGACGACGTCGCCGCGCTCGGGCAGGCGGCCGAACAGGCGTCCGGCCATCGGGGGGAGCAGGTGGAAGGTCGGCGAGATGAACGAATAGCCGTACGGATATTTCGTCACCACCAGCCGGTCGCCGACGAGCAGCCCCGGCATCATCGATTCGGACGGGATGTAGAAGGGTTTGGCCACCAGGCTGTGGAAGCCGAGCACGACGAGGATCAGGACGGCGATACTGCGAAGCTCCGCCAGCCAGCCGCCGTCTTTCTTCTTCTTTTTCCGTTCATCGGTCGAAAGGGGCGGGGTGTTCAACGCCAGGTCGTCGGATGCCATCAGGCCTTCATCTCCATCGGCACCGCTTCGATCACGACGAACGCCTGTGCCCAGGGATGGTCGTCGGTCAGCGTCAGATGCACGCGGGCGAAGTGGCCCTCGGGCGTCAGGGCGTCAAGCCTCGCCTTCGCACCGCCGGTCAGGGCGAGCGTCGGCGCGCCGCTGGGGGCGTTGACGACGCCGATGTCGCGCATGAACACGCCGGCCTTGAACCCGGTGCCTACAGCCTTGGAAAATGCTTCCTTGGCGGCGAAGCGCTTGGCGAGCGTGCCGGCGCGAGTGAGGGGGCGGCGCGCGGCCTTTGCCTGCTCCTTCTCGGTGAACACCCGGTCGAGGAACCGCTGCCCGAAGCGATCGAGCGACGCCTGGATCCGCTCGATGTTGCAGAGGTCGGAGCCGAGGCCGACGATCATGTCAGATGTTCCACCAGAAATGGATTTGGGCCGCAATCGCCGACAGCAGCACCGCGGACGCCACTCCGTGACGATGCCGGGCTGTCAGCCACGCTGCAATGCCACTCAATGTAACGGTCGCGGGCAATTGCCAGACTTCGATCAAAAACTCTGTCGGCGATGGGCCGTGCGCGCCGAGGCTCATCGCGATCAGAAATAAAAACCCGCCCGCGAGCGCGGCGAGTATTGTCATTAGCGACAGCGTTAGAATGATAGCTTGAGCAACTTCATCTCGGCGGGCGATCACCGCGCCTCGTCCATCAGGCTGCGCATCCGCCGCACGACTGGCCCAAGCCCGTCGAAGATCGCCTCGCCGATCAGAAAATGGCCGATGTTGAGCTCGCGAAGCTGCGGGATCGCCGCGATGGGGACGACATTGTCGAAGGTGAGGCCGTGGCCGGCATGGACCTCGATCCCGTTCTTGGCGGCGAGCGCGGCGGCGTCGGCGATGCGGCGCAGTTCGGCGGCCTGTGCCTCGCCCTCGAGCTCGCAATAGCGGCCGGTGTGGAGCTCGACGACGGGAGCCTTCAGCCGGACCGCCGCCTCGATCTGGCGCGGGTCGGGTTCGATGAAGAGCGAAACGCGGATGTTGGCGGCGGCCAGTTCGCTCACCATCGGGGCCAGGTGATTATGCTGGCCCGCGGCGTCGAGGCCGCCCTCGGTCGTGCGCTCCTCGCGCCGTTCGGGGACGATGCACGCGGCGTGCGGGCGGTGGCGAAGGGCGATGCCCAGCATCTCCTCGGTCGCCGCCATTTCGAGGTTGAGGGGAATGGTCAGCCCCTCCGCCAGCCGCGCGATGTCGTTGTCGGTGATGTGTCGCCGATCCTCGCGCAGGTGCGCGGTGATGCCGTCCGCCCCCGCCTCTGCCGCCAATAGCGCCGCGCGAACCGGATCGGGGTAGCCCGACCCGCGCGCGTTTCTGACGGTCGCGACATGGTCGATGTTGACGCCGAGGCGCAGGGGCAGGCTCACGCCGCGCGGCTCCCCGGCTTGATCGCGGGGATCGCCGCCAGCTCGGGCGGGAGCGCGTCGGCTTCGTAGGTCGGCACGTCGATGCGGATCAGCGGGAAGAACGGCACGCCGAGGTCCGCGGTCCCGCCCGAGCGATCGACCAGGCTGGCGGCGGCGACCACGGTGCCGCCGGCGCGGCCGATCGCCGCGATCGCCTCTCGCGACGAAAGCCCGGTGGTCACCACGTCCTCCATCATCAGCACCCGTGCGCCCGCGTCGAGGCGGAAGCCGCGGCGCAGTTCGAATACCCCCTCGGGCCGCTCGAGGAACATCGCCGGCACGCCCAGCGCCCGGCCCATTTCGTGCCCCGCGATCACTCCGCCCATCGCCGGCGAGACGACCGCATCGATCGAGTCGCGCAGGTCGGCGGGCAGGGTCGCCGCCAACGCCTCGGCAAGCCGCGCGCCGCGGCGCGGGTCCATCAGCACGCGCGCGCATTGCAGGTAGCGCGGGCTGCGCAGCCCCGACGACAGGATGAAATGGCCCTCGAGCAGTGCGTCGGCGGCCCGGAATTCGGCAAGGATTTCGTCATCGGTCATACCGGCGTGATTAGGCGCGCGCACCGGCCACCGCAACACGGCCCTCGGGGGTCGTGGCCCAAAGAAGGGGCGCGCAGTGCTTGAGGCTCGCGGAAAGCGTGCGTATAGGCCCGAAAAGGAGCGCCCTTTCGAGAGCGCCTGGGGTGGGGCGCAAAGCCCGTGCCGACAAGCATGTGGGATGACCTGAGACGATGCGCAAACAGGGACTGACGATTTTCGCGCTGGCGGGCGCGCTGGCGATCGCCGGCGCGGCCACCGCGCAGACGCCGCCGCCGACCGCCGCCGCAGGCGCGCCGGCAGCGACGCAAACCACGGCGCCCGCGCCGGGTGCGCCGGGTGAGGGCGCGCCCGCCGCTGCGGCCCCGGCCGCCGCTGCCAAGCCCGCCGACCCGACGCTCGACGCCACGGGCGAGCCGCTGCTCAAGGTGCGTCCCGGCATCGGCCAGCCGACCGACCGCGCGATCGGCATCCAGCATCAGGCGACCGAACTCGGCGAAAGCGCCGAGTGGTTCCACAACGTCATCCTGCTGCCCGTCATCACGATCATCTCGCTGTTCGTGCTCGGCCTGCTCGGCTGGGTCGTTCTGCGCTATCGTCGCGGGGCCAATCCGACGCCGTCGAAGACCAGCCACAACACGGTGATCGAGGTGATCTGGACCGCCGCGCCGGTCATCATCCTGGCGCTGATCGCGATCCCGTCGATCCGGCTGCTCGCCGCGCAGTACGAGCCCGCGCCCGACAATGCCGTGACGCTGAAAGCGATCGGCAACCAGTGGTACTGGACCTACGAGTTCCCGGATCACGGCGGCTTCTCGGTCACCGCGAACCTGCTCAAGGAAAAGAGCGAGGTGCCCGCCGGCCAGCGTTACCGCACCGACGCCGACGGCCCGCGCCTGCTGGCGGTCGACAACCGCATCGTCCTGCCCGTGGGCGTGCCGATCCGGCTCATCACCACGGCGAACGACGTGATTCACAGCTGGGCGATGCCGGCCTTCTGGGTGAAGCTCGATGCGGTACCCGGCCGCCTCAATGAAAAGAGCTTCACGATCAAGGAGCCGGGCCTCTATTTCGGCCAGTGTTCGGAGCTGTGCGGTGCGCGCCATGCGTACATGCCGATCGCGGTCGAGGCGGTGGCGCCCGACGTGTTCGCCCGCTGGGTCGCGTCGAAGGGCGGCACGATGCCGGGCGCGGCGCCCGCTGCCGCGCCGGCCGCGACGCCCGCCGCTGCTGCGCCCGCGCCGGCCCCCGCTGCTGCCGACGCCGCGACCTCGAACCAGACTGAAGCTGGCGCTGCCACCGGCAACGCCGCGACGGAAAGCTGAGCCATGACCGATACCGCACTCAATCCCAGCGCCTTCCAGGCGCATGGCGATCATGGTCATCACCATGATGCCGCGCACGACCATCCGGGCTTCTTCGCCCGCTGGTTCATGTCGACCAACCACAAGGACATCGGCACGCTCTATCTGATCTTCGCGATCTTCGCGGGGATTGTGGGCGGCGCGATCTCGGGCCTGATGCGCGCTGAGCTCGCCGCGCCGGGCATCCAGTATCTGCCGACCTGGGCCGCGATGCTGTCGGGCGGCGACGTGACGTTCGACCAGGCGCTGAACCTGTGGAACGTGCTCATCACCGCGCACGGCCTCATCATGGTGTTCTTCATGGTGATGCCGGCGATCATCGGCGGGTTCGGCAACTGGTTCGTGCCGATCATGATCGGTGCGCCGGATATGGCGTTCCCGCGCATGAACAACATCTCGTTCTGGCTCCTGCCGCCGTCGTTCATGCTGCTCCTCGCCTCGCCCTTCTTCGGCGGCGGTGCGGGCACGGGCTGGACGGTCTATGCGCCGCTCTCGACCTACGGCTCGCCGGGGCCGGCGGTCGACATGGCGATCCTGTCGCTCCACCTGTCGGGTGCCAGCTCGATCCTGGGCGCGATCAACTTCATCACCACCATCTTCAACATGCGCGCGCCGGGCATGACCCTGCACAAGATGCCGCTGTTCGTGTGGTCGGTGCTGGTCACGGCGTTCCTGCTGCTGCTCGCGCTCCCGGTGCTGGCCGCGGCGATCACGATGCTGCTGACCGACCGCAATTTCGGCACCACCTTCTACGATCCGGCCGGCGGCGGCGACCCGGTGCTTTACCAGCACCTGTTCTGGTTCTTCGGCCACCCCGAAGTCTACATCATGATCCTGCCGGGCTTCGGCATCGTCAGCCAGATCGTCGCGACGTTCAGCCGCAAGCCCGTCTTCGGTTACCTCGGCATGGCGTACGCCATGGTCGCGATCGGCGTGGTCGGCTTCGTCGTGTGGGCGCACCACATGTTCACCACCGGCCTCAGCGTGAACACCAAGATGTACTTCACCGCCGCGACGATGGTGATCGCGGTGCCCACGGGCATCAAGATCTTCTCGTGGATCGCGACGATGTGGGGCGGGTCGATGAGCTTCAAGACCCCGATGGTCTGGGCGATCGGCTTCATCTTCATGTTCACCGTGGGCGGCGTCACGGGTGTGGTGCTCGCCAATGGCGGCGTCGACGACTACATGCACGACACCTATTACGTCGTCGCGCACTTTCACTACGTGCTGTCGCTGGGTGCGGTGTTCGCGCTGTTCGCAGGCTTCTATTACTGGTTCCCCAAGATGTCGGGGAAGATGTACTCGGAACTACTCGGCCAGCTGCACTTCTGGGTGTTCTTCGTCGGCGTGAACGTGCTGTTCTTCCCGATGCACTTCCTCGGGCTTCAGGGCATGCCGCGTCGCTACCCAGACTATCCGGACGCCTTTGCGTTCTGGAACCACATCGCTAGCGTCGGCTACGGCATCATGGCGATCGGCGTGATGATCTTCCTGGTCAACATCGTCTACTCGCTGGTCGCCGGCCGCAAGGCGGAGGGCAATCCGTGGGGCGAGGGTGCGACGACGCTGGAATGGACGCTGACCAGCCCGCCGCCGTTCCACCAGTTCGAGACGCTGCCCGTCATCGAGGATGGCAAGCACCACTGATCCCAGCACCCCAGCGGGTCGCAAAGGAAGCGGGCGGTCCGAAAGGGCCGCCCGTTTTCGTAGATGCAGCAGCGGATCGCTGCTCTTTCCCCTCGCGCGACTTGACGTTATGGGAAGCGCCCATGACCCCCACCGCTACGACCCTGTCGGCCGCGCCGCCGGTCGCCGACTGGCGCGACTTCCTCGCTCTGTGCAAACCGCGCGTGCTGACGCTCGTCGTCTTTACCGGCCTGTGCGGGCTGCTCGCCGCGCCGGTGAGCGTGCATCCGGTGATCGGCTTTACCGCGATCCTGTGCATCGCGATGGCGGCGGGCGCGGCGGGCGCGCTCAACCAGTGGTACGAATCGGACATCGACGCGCTGATGAAGCGCACGCGAGCCCGGCCGCTGCCCGCCGGCCGCATGTCGCGCGAATCGGCGCTGCATTTCGGCGTCGGGCTCGGCGGCTTCTCGGTCGTGCTGATGGGGCTGGCGACCAACTGGGTGACGGCGGCGATCCTGCTCGTCTCGATCCTGTTCTACGTCATGGTCTATACCGTCTGGCTGAAGCGCCGGACGCCGCAGAACATCGTCATCGGCGGCGCCGCGGGCGCCTTCCCGCCGATGATCGGCTGGGCGGCGGCGACGGGCGATGTGACGCTGATGCCGGTGCTGCTCTTCACGCTCATCTTCCTGTGGACGCCGCCGCATTTCTGGGCGCTCGCGCTGTTCGTGAAGACCGACTACGGCAATGCCGGCGTGCCGATGCTGCCGGTGGTAGCGGGCGAGCGGGTGACGCGCCAGCAGATCGGCCTCTACACCATCCCGATGGCCGTCGCCGCGGTCGCGCCCTGGCCGCTGGCGCTGGCGGGCTGGATCTATGGCACTGTGGCGGTCGCGACGACGCTGATCTTCGCCGTGCTCGCCGCGGTGGTGACGTTCCGCACCAGCGACGCGGGCATGAAGCCGGAAAAGCAGCTGTTCAAATATTCGATCCTCTATCTCTTCATCCTGTTCGGCGCGCTGGTAGTCGACCGCTGGGTGCTGGCATGAGCCCGGAGGAGGAGCGGGTGATCCGCGCGCGCCAGGCGGGCCGCGCGAAGGTGATGGCGCTGCTGCTCGGCGGGTTCGTGCTGCTCGTCTTCGCGATCAGCATCGTCAAGATGACGCACTGACATGGACCGCAACGCCCGCACCGCGCTGCTCGCCGCGATCGGCGTCGCCAGCATGACCGGCCTCGGCTTCGCCAGCGTTCCGCTCTACCGTGTCTTCTGTCAGGTCACCGGCCTCAACGGCACCACGCAAAAGGCGGCGGCGGCGCCCGGCGCGGTCAAGGGCAAGATCGTCACCGTTGCCTTCGACAGCAACGTGTCGAAGGACATGCCCTGGCAGTTCGCGCCCGAGCAGCGGACCGAGCGTGCGGCATTGGGCGCGCGCAAGATGGCGTTCTTCACAGCGAAAAACCTCAGCGACAAGGCCGTAACCGGCACCGCCACGTTCAACGTGACCCCCGACCAGGCGGGCAAGTATTTCAACAAGATCCAGTGCTTCTGTTTCTCGGAGCAGACGCTGAAGCCGGGCGAGGAAGTGCGGATGCCGGTGGTCTATTTCGTCGACCCCAAGCTGGCCGACGATCCGGATGCCGCCAGCGTGCAGGAGATCACGCTCAGCTACACCTTTTACCCGGTGGATTCGGGCAAAAAGGCAAGCTAGAGCAAGCCAAAGCATTGCCTGAAAAAGGCCGAAGGACAGGGACGAGTAGATGGCTGGCGCCAAGAACCACGATTACCATATTCTACCCCCCAGCGCGTGGCCGATCATCGGCTCGTTCTCGGCGCTGGGCATGGCGTCGGGCGGCATCATGTGGATGCACGAGGCGGCGGGCGGCGGCTGGCTGTTCCTCGCCGGCCTCGCGGGCGTCCTCTTCACCATGTACTGCTGGTGGGCCGACGTGGTGCGAGAGGCGCATGCGGGCGACCACACGCCCGTCGTGCAGCTTCACCTTCGCTACGGCATGATCCTGTTCATCGCCTCGGAAGTCATGTTCTTCCTCGGCTGGTTCTGGGCGTTCTTCGACTACACGCTGTTCCCGGTGCCGGTCGAATATGCCGAGGGCGTGGTGTCGGTCGCGGCTGACGCGGTCGCCTCCTGGCCGCCCAAGGGGATGGAGGTCATCAACGCCTTCGAGTTCCCGCTCCTCAACACTTTCATCCTGCTGCTGTCGGGCACCACGATCACCTGGGCGCACCATGCGCTGATCCATGGCGAGCGCGGCGGCGAGAAGACGGGCATCTGGGGCCTGATCGGCGTCGGCAACCGCGACGGCGTGCTCAAGGGCCTGTGGCTGACGATCCTGCTCGGCCTGCTGTTCAGCTCGATCCAGGCGTATGAATATGCGCACGCGCCGTTCGATTTCGGCAAGTCGAACTACAGCTCGGCCTTCTACATGGCGACCGGCTTCCACGGCTTCCACGTCGCGGTCGGCACGATCTTCCTGATCGTCAATCTCGTCCGCGCCTATCGCGGGCACTTCACCCCACGCCAGCATTTCGGGTTCGAGGCGGCGGCCTGGTACTGGCACTTCGTCGACGTGGTGTGGCTGTTCCTGTTCGTGGTCGTCTATGTGTGGGGCGGCTGGGGCGCGCCGACGCACGGCGGTTGAGCAGCGAGGATCATCGGGGGGTCGGCGCGCCGAAGGATGCGCCGGCCCCCCTGTTCGTTCAGGCGACGCGCGGCCTCTGCCCGCGCTGCAACGCGCCGACGCTGTTCGCCGGCGTGCTTCGCTTCGCCGACAGGTGCAGCAAGTGCGGGCTCGATTTCTCTGCCTTCAACGTCGGTGACGGGGCGGCGGCGTTCCTGACGCTGGCGATCGGCACGATCGTCACGATCCTCGGCATCGTCGTCGAGCTGGCCTACGAGCCACCCTGGTGGGTGCATGTCGCGCTGTGGCTGCCGCTGACGCTGGTGTCGGTCACGATCACGACGCGCTGGACCAAGGCGGCGCTGGCGGCGCTCGAATGGAAGAACGGGGCGGGCGAGGGGCGCATCCGGTGAAGCGGCGCGTGCCGGTCGTCGCCACGCTGGTTGTCCTCCTTGCCGCCGCGGCGATGGTGGGGCTGGGGCTTTGGCAGCTTCAGCGGCGGGAGGCGAAGCACGCGCTGCTCGCCAGCTTCACGCGCAACGCGGCATTGCCCGAGCGGCCGCTGCCGGTGCCTGCCCCCGACACCGCGCTGTTCTCGCGCGTCACCGCTACCTGCACCGCGCCGTCGTCGCCCACCCGATCGGCGGGCCGCAGCGAAGGTGGCCGAAGCGGCTATCGCTTCCTCGTGGCCTGCCGCGAGGGGTTCGTCGTCGATCTGGGCGTCGCCAGCGACCCGCGCCTGACCCCCGCCTGGCCCGGCGGTTTCGTCCGCGGCATCCTGACCCGCGCGCCCGACGCGACGTCGTTCGTTGAACGGCTGTTTGGTGCCCGCCCGACGCCAAAGCCAATGATCGTCCCCGCCGCCGCGCTCGCCCCCGGCCTCTCGCCCAGCCGCGCGCCCGATCCGGCGAGCGTCCCGGACAATCACCTGGCCTATGCGGTCCAGTGGTTCGCCTTCGCGGCGATGGCGCTGGTCATCTACGCCTTCGCGCTCCGCCGTCGGCGATAGCGGCGCAACGCAGTCCCCAACCAACCCTTGCATTGCCCAGCGGCGTCCACGCGCCTAAGCGATCCGGCCATGCGGTATGTGAGCACCAGGGGGAGCGCGCCGGTCCTCGATTTCGAGGGCGCGACGCTGGCGGGGTTGGCGGCGGACGGCGGGCTGTACGTGCCCGAGGCGTGGCCGACGCTGACCCGTGACGAGATCGCGGCGCTCGCGGACCTCGACTATGTCGAGACGGCGGTGCGGGTGATGGCCCCCTTCGTCGCGAGCAGTCTGACCGAGGACGACCTTCGCACGCTCTGCACCGCCGCCTATGGCCGGTTCGCGCATCGGGCGGTGACGCCGCTGGTCCAGCTGGGTCACGACCAGTGGCTGCTGGAGCTGTTCCACGGCCCGACGCTGGCGTTCAAGGACGTGGCGCTGCAACTTGTCGGCCTCTTGTTCGAACGCTTCCTGACCGGCGCGACCGAGCCGCTGACGGTGATCGGCGCGACCAGCGGCGATACGGGCTCGGCGGCGATCGACGCGCTGGCGGGGCGCGGGGGCGTCGACATCTTCATGCTGCACCCGCACGGCCGGGTCAGCGATGTGCAGCGGCGGCAGATGACCACGGTGCTCGCCCCCAACGTCCACAACATCGCGATCGAAGGGGACTTCGACACCGCGCAGGCGCTGGTGAAGGCGATGTTCCGCGACCCCGGCTTCAGCGGCCGGTTCAAGCTGTCGGCGGTCAACTCGATCAACTGGGCGCGACTGATGGCGCAGGTGGTGTATTATTTCTACGCCGCGGTCCGGTTGGGCGCGCCCGGGCGACCCGTCGCCTTTAGCGTGCCGACGGGCAATTTCGGCGATGTGTTCGCCGGCTACGTCGCAGCGAAGATGGGCCTGCCGATCGAGCGGCTGGTCGTCGCGACCAACGTCAACGACATCCTCCACCGCGCGCTGTCGTCGGGCGATTATTCGAGCGGCACGGTGACGCCGACCGCGACGCCGTCGATGGATATTCAGGTCAGTTCGAACTTCGAGCGGCTGCTCCACGACCTCGCCGGTCGCGACGGCGCGGCGATCGCCGGGCAGATGGCGGGCTTCGAAGCGACGCGGGCGATGCGCCTGACCAATGCGCAATCGCAGGGGGCGTCGGCGCTGTTCCACAGCATTGCGGTGGACGAGGACGGCATGGCTGCGGCGATGGCGCGCGCGCATGACGGGGCGGGGCAGGTGCTCGATCCGCACACCGCGATCGGCTACGCCGCGGCGACCGCGCTCAAGGGCGAGGCACCGATGGTGACGCTCGCCACCGCGCATCCGGCCAAGTTCCGCGATGCGGTCGAGCGGGCGACGGGCGTCCGCCCCGCGCTGCCCCCGCGCGTCGGCGACCTGTTCCAGCGCGAAGAGCGGTACGACGTGCTGCCGGCGACGTTCGAGGCGGTGACCGCGTACATCGCCGAGCGAGCGCAGCCGCGCGTGCCATGACGCTCGTCACGCTCACCGGCGAACCCTGGGCCGATTACGGCCTGATCGACAGCGGGCATGGTCGCAAGCTGGAGCGGTACGGCCGCTTCCGCTTCATCCGGCCCGAGCTGCAGGCGATGTGGGCCCCCGCCAGCGCCGACTGGAAGGCGGACGGCGAGTTCATCCCCGGTGCGGACGAGGATGGCGGCGGCCGCTGGCAATTGTCGGCGGATGTGCCCGCGGGCGGCTGGCCGCTGGCGTGGCGCGAGGCGAAGTTCACCGCGAGCAACACGCCGTTCCGGCATCTGGGGTTCTTCCCCGACATGGCCCCCGTCTGGGACTGGATGCGGGCGCGGATCGAGGGGGCGGCGGACCCCGAATGCCTCAACCTGTTCGGCTATACCGGGGTCGGCACGCTGGCGCTGGCGGCGGCGGGCGCGCGGATGGTGCATGTCGATGCGTCGAAAAAGTCGGTCGAGGCGGCGCGCGGCAACGCGGCGCTCTCCGGCATGACCGAAAAGCCGATCCGCTGGCTGATCGAGGATGCGGGCAAGTTCGTCGCGCGCGAGGTGCGGCGCGGCCGGCGATACGACGGCATCATCCTCGACCCGCCCAAATGGGGCCGCGGGCCGAATGGCGAAGTCTGGAAGCTGGAAGAAGGGCTGCCCGGCCTGATCGCCGATTGCCGACGATTGCTCGATGCCGACAGCCGCTTTCTGTTCCTGACGGTCTATGCCGTCCGCCTGTCGGCGATCGCGATCGGCGAGCTGGTGCGCCAGCAATTCGCCGACTTGCCGGGCCGGGTCGAGGCGGGCGAACTGACGGTGCGCGAGGAAGCGCGCGGGTTGGAACTGCCGACGGCGATCTTCGCGCGGTGGTCTCGGGACTGAGGCTTGGCGGCGGGCGTCGATCGTGAGATTATCCCGGCGCTATCGGGAGATGTCACGATGACCCTGACCCAAGATCATCGTTGGCGCGCCCTGCTATGGGGCGCGCTCGGCGGGTTGTTTGTCCTTCCCGTCATCGCGATGATGCTGACGAGCGAGGTGCGCTGGACGGCGTTCGATTTCGTCGCGGCGGCGGTGCTGCTCGGCGGTCTGGGCCTCGCGATCGAACTTGCGATCCGGTTCGGCGGGACGGCGCGTAACCGGCTGCTGCTGTCGCTGGCGGCGGTGGCGGGTGTTGCGACCGTCTGGGCCGACGGCGCGGTGGGGATTTTCTAACCCCGCCCCATCCGCATCGCTGCGCCCGCGACGAACGGCGCGCCGGCGAGCAGCAGCAGCGATACCGCGCCGAGGAGCTTGACCGCGCCCGGCCCCTCGCCCGCGCCGAAGATGAGGAGCGGCAGCGCGAGCGGGAGCATCACCAGCCCTGCCACCGCGCCAGCGCCGCGCAGGCCGGCGGTGAGCGCGCCGGTCGCGACCGCCAGCGCCGCCAGCCCCGGCGTGCCGATGGCGAGGCCGATCAGCACCCGCACCAGCGTCGCCCCGTCCATCCCGAGCAGCCCTGCGGCGATCACGCTCGCCAGCATCAGCGGCGGGCCGAAACCCAGCCAGTGGCCGACCGTCTTGGCGAGCGCCACGCCCGCATCGGGGAGCCCGCGCGCGGCGAACTGATCGAGCACGCCGGCCTCCATGTCGGGGCCGACCAGCCGCTCGACGGGCATCAGCGCGGCGAGCAGTGCCGCGGACCAGACGACGCCGCCCGCGATCCGGCCGAGTAGCTTCGCATCCGGCCCGACCGCGAACGGGAACAGGATCGAGACGAGCAGGAAGAAGGCGACCGGCAGCATCACCCCGCCGCCGACCCACGCCCGGCGCAGCTCCCGCCACGCAATCGCAGCGAACGCGCTCACAGGCGCAAATCCTGTGCGTCCGGCAGCGCGATGGGCACATGGCTTGCCACCAGCACCGCGCCGCCGCCCGCGCGATGCGCGTCGATCGCCGCCTCCAGCGCCGCGACCGAGGCGGTGTCGAGGCCGTTGGCCGGCTCGTCCAGCAGCCACAGCCGCGCGCCGCTCGCGACCACGCGGGCGAGCGCGGCGCGCTTGCGCTGGCCCGTGGAGAGGAAGCGGACCGGCACCTCGGCAAGGTGGCCGATGCCCATCGCGGCAAGCGCCGGCGCCACCCGCTCGCGTCCCCCGTCGAGCGCCGCCCAGAAACCGAGCGCGGCGGCGAGCGGCAACTCGGTGTCCAGCGCGGCGGCCTCGGCGGCGAGTGCGGCGGGCGCTTCGCGGTCGATCCGGCCGGCGGCGGGGGCGGAGAGTCCGGCGGCGAGGCGGACGAGGCTCGACTTTCCGATGCCGTTGGGGCCGGTCAGCAGCGCGGCCTCGCCCGGCCCGAGCGCGAAGCTAAGCCCCGCGAACAGCCGCCGCCCGCCGCGGTCGCAGGCGACGTCGTGAAACGCCAGCAGGCTCACTCGGCCGCGGCCTCCAGCGCGTGCATGTCGCCGTCGGACAGGCCGAAATGATGGCCGACTTCGTGCACCACGACATGATGGACCAGCGCGTCTAGCGTCACGCCGGTTTCGATCCACTCCCACAGGATCGGCAGGCGATAAAGGTGGATGCGGTCGGGCATCGCGCCCGTATCGAACGCGGACTTCTCGCCGATCGGGCGGCCGTGATAGATGCCGGTCAGTTCGATCGGATCCTCAATACCAAGCTCGTCGAGTGTTTCATCGTCGGCATAATCCTCGACGATCAGCACGACATTTTCGAGATGCTGCGCGAACGGCGCGGGGATGCGGGCGAGCGCAGCCCGCGCGAGCCCTTCGATTGCGGCGGCGTCGGGGGCGGCTTGGCAAGCGGGGGCGGGTTCGGCCATGAGGGGGGCATAGCAAGGCAGAAGCATCAAGGGGAGCGGCATGATCGAGGCACTGAGCGAAGCCGAGAGGGTTGAGGCGCTGGAGGGACTGCCCGATTGGGATCACGACGAGGCGCGCGATTCGATCACGCGCAGCTTTTCGTTCGAGGATTTTTCGCAGGCCTTTGCCTTCATGACCCGCGTCGCGCTGCTGGCGGAGAAGGCGGACCATCATCCCGAATGGTCGAATGTGTATAACCGTGTGGAAATCCTGTTGACGACGCATGACGCCGGCGGCCTGTCGTCGCGCGACGTGGACATGGCGCAGGCGATCGACGCGCTGGTGGATTGATTCTCCTTCGTCACCCCGGACCTGATCCGGGGTGCTACTTCTTCTTTCTGCCGTCAGAAGAAGAAGAAGAAGAAAGAAGCGGGATCCGGCTCAAGGCCGGGATGACAGGATAAGGGGGGCGTTGCCCCCCGGCCTCCACGCCCCTAAAGCGCGGGCCGACATGGACCCGCGGCTCGCGCATATCGACACCTGGATCTTCGATCTCGACAACACGCTTTATCCGGCGGGTGCTGACCTGTTCGCGCAGATCGAGGCGCGGATGACCGATTACGTCGTCGCGCTCGAAGGCTGCGACCGGGAGACCGCGTTCGCGATCCAGAAGCGGCATTTCGTGGCGCACGGGACCACGTTGTCGGGGCTGATGGCCGAGCGCGCGATCGATCCGCACGAATTCCTCGCCTTCGTCCACGACGTCGACATGGATCGCCTGTCGCCCAACGACCGGCTGGTCGAGGCGATCGCGCGGCTGCCGGGCCGCAAGCTCGTCTTCACCAACGGCGATGCGCCCTATGCGACGCGCGTGCTCGGGCGGCTGGGGCTGGAGGGCAGCTTCGAGGCGATCCACGACATCCACGCGACCGGCTATCTGCCGAAGCCCCACCCCCAGGCCTATGACGGGCTGTGCGAGGCTTGGGGCATCGACCCGACGCGCGCGCTGTTCGTGGAGGATATGGCGCGCAACCTGCCCCCGGCCAAGGCGATCGGCATGACCACGGTCTGGATCGACAACGGTTCGGAGCAGGTGGGCGTGGACCGCGCCGCGATCGATTTCGTCACCACCGACCTCACCGCGTGGCTGACCGACCTTTGGGAGGACCTATGAGCGAGCAACTGCAAAGCGTGATCGAGGTGGCGTGGGAGGATCGCGCCGCGCTGTCCACCGCGACCACGGGCGAAGTGCGCGAGGCGGTGAACGCCGCGCTGTCGCTGCTCGATGCGGGCAAGGTGCGCGTGGCCGAGCCGGGCGAGGACGGCAACTGGACCGTCAACCAGTGGCTGAAGAAGGCGGTGCTCCTCTCCTTCCGCCTCAACCACAACGAGATCATGGAAGGGCCGGGCGGGGCCAACTGGTTCGACAAGGTGCCGTCGAAGTTCCAGGGCTGGGACGCGGGCGCGTTCCGCTCGGCGGGCTTCCGCGCGGTGCCGGGCAGCGTCGTGCGCCGCGGCAGCTTCGTCGGCAAGGGCGCGGTCTTGATGCCGAGCTTCGTCAACATCGGCGCCTATGTGGGTGAGGGGACGATGGTCGACACCTGGGCGACGGTCGGCAGCTGCGCGCAGATCGGCCGTGACGTCCACCTGTCGGGCGGCGCGGGCATCGGCGGCGTGCTGGAGCCCTTGCAGGCCAATCCCGTCATCATCGAGGACGGCGCTTTCATCGGCGCGCGCGCCGAGGTGGCCGAGGGCGTCATCGTGCGGAAGGGCGCGGTGCTGTCGATGGGCGTCTATCTCGGCGCCTCGACCAAGATCGTCGACCGCGCGACGGGTGAGGTGACGACGGGCGAAGTCCCTGAATATGCCGTCGTGGTGCCCGGCTCGCTGGGCGGCGGGGACGGCAAGCCGGCGCTCTACTGCGCGGTCATCGTCAAGCGTGTCGACGAGCAGACGCGCGCGAAGACCAGCATCAACGAGCTGCTGCGCGCCTGATTTCCATCGTCACCCCGAACCGGGTTCGGGGTGAAGTGTTGTATTGGACTGAGACACCCGATAGCCTCCCGCCGACAACGGATTCGGGGGAGTCGATCATGCCGTATAAGCTCAACAGCCGCGCCCTGCTGGCCAGCGCTGCCGCCATCGCCGCGTTCGCGACCGCACTACCGGCGCAGACGCCTGCGCCCGCCGGCGATCTGATCCCGCGCGCGCTGATTTTCGGCAATCCCAGCCGCTCAGGGGCTCAGGTCAGCCCCGATGGTAAAAGCGTTGCCTGGCTGGCGCCGGTCGACGGCGTGATGAACATCTGGGTCGCGCCCGTCGGCAATCTGGCAGCGGCGAAGGCGGTGACGAGCGAGCGCAAGCGCGGGCTCGCCAACTATGCCTGGGCGCCCGACGGCCAGTTTCTGCTCTTCCTCAACGACGAGGGCGGGAACGAGAACGACCATGTGTTCGCCGCGTCCGCCGCGGGCGGCGCGACGCGCGACCTGACGCCGGTGGGGCCGAAGGTGCGCGCGCAGATCCAGGGGGTCAGCCCCCTGAAGCCCGGCGTCGTCCTGATCGGCCTCAACGATCGCGACCCGCAGTTCTTCGATCTTTATGAGGTCGACTACAAGACGGGTGCCAAGACCAAGGTCTTCGAGAATCCGGGCTATGGTGATCTCGTCACCGACAACCAGTTGCGCGTCCGCTTCGGGGCAAAGACGACGCCGGGCGGCGGGCAGGCCTATTATCGGCGCGAGAGCGACGGTAGTTGGAAGGAGGCGGTCGCCTTCGGCAACCAGGACGCCTTCACGACCGGCCCGCGCGGCTTCGACCGCGACGGGGGCACGATGTACTGGACCGACAGCCGCGGACGGGACAAGGCGGCGCTGGTGGCGATGGACACCGCGACGCTGAAGACGACGGTGCTCGCCGCCAGCGACAAGGCGGACGTGCAGAACATCCTCACCGACCCTACGACGTTCAAGCCGCTTGCCTATTCGGTCAATTACCTGCGCAGCGAATGGACGCCGCTCGATCCGGCGGCAAAGGCGGATCTGGATTTCCTGAAATCGAAGCTCAAGGGCGAGCTTTCGATCACGTCGATCAGCGACGACGGGCGCTACGCCACCGTCACCGCCAATTCGGCGGAGCAGCCGGCGGTCGCCTACCTCTACGACCGCAAGGGCAAGACGCTCGCCAAGCTGTTCGACAGCCGCCCCGACCTGTCGCGCTATCGCCTGCGCGCGATGCAGCCGGTCGAGGTGAAGGCCAAGGACGGGCTGACATTGGTCAGCTATCTGACGCTCCCGGCCGATGCCGATCCCGATGGCGACGGCAAGCCGAACCGGCCGGTGCCGATGGTGATGTATGTTCATGGCGGCCCGTGGGCGCGCGACAGCTATGGCTACAACTCGATCCACCAGTTCGTGGCGAACCGCGGCTATGCGGTGATGAGCGTCAATTATCGAAGCTCGACGGGCTTCGGTAAGGGCTTCGTCAACGCCGGTGTCGGCGAATGGTCGGGCAAGATGCACCAGGACCTGCTCGACGCGGTCGATTATGCGGTGAAGGCCGGGGTGACGACGCCCGACAAGGTCGCGATCATGGGCGGCAGCTATGGCGGCTATGCGACGCTGGTGGGCGTCACCTTCACCCCGGACCGCTTCGCCTGCGGCGTCGATATCGTCGGCCCGTCGAACCTCAAGACGTTGATGGAGAGCTTTCCGGCCTATTGGCGCCCGAGCCTGGAGGGCAATTTCTACAAGCATATCGGCGATCCGGCCAAGGCCGCCGACGTGCCGCGGATGATGGCGCAGTCGCCGATCAGCCGGGTAGACGCGATCAAGGTGCCGCTGCTGATCGGTCAGGGCCAGAACGACCCGCGGGTCGTGAAGGCCGAGAGCGACCAGATCGTCGAGGCGATGCGCACCAAGAAGCTGCCCGTGACCTACGTCAACTTCACCGACGAGGGGCACGGATTCCAGCGGCCCGAGAACCGGCTCGCCTTCTTCTCGATCACCGAGGGGTTTTTGCAGCAGTGCCTGAAGGGCCGTGCCGAGCCGATCGGCGACGCGTTCAAGGGCTCGTCGATCCAGGTGCTGGAGGGGGCGCAGTTCGTGCCGGGTGTGAGCGCGGCGCTGCCCGAGGCGGCGGGGGCGGCGGGCAACTAAGGGCAAGCGGGAGCGGCGGCCTGTCGCTCCCTCACCCCAGCGCCTCGACCTGTTCGGCCAGTTCCAGCCAGCGCATCTCGGCGGCCTCCTTTTCGCCGGTCAGGCGGGCGACGTCCTTCATCAGCGCATCGAACCGCGCCGGGTTCTTCACGAACAGGTCGG
Organism: Sphingomonas yantingensis; assembly: GCF_014199325.1. Classification (GTDB taxonomy): domain Bacteria; phylum Pseudomonadota; class Alphaproteobacteria; order Sphingomonadales; family Sphingomonadaceae; genus Sphingomonas; species Sphingomonas yantingensis. Next base: position 70,824 of record NZ_JACIJJ010000007.1, on the reverse strand, counting down.
GGTCGGCCATCGCCGCCTCCGCCTTCCCGATCTCGGCGTCGATCGCCTCGATGCGAGCGGGTAGCAGGTCGTAGTCGCGCTGGTCCTTGTAGCTGAGCTTCGCCGACTTGGGCTTCGCGACCTCGACCGGCTTCGGCGTCGCCTTCTTCGCCGCGACCTGTCGCACGCGGCGCTTGGCGTCCCAGTCGGCATAGCCGCCCGCGACCATGTCGGCGACGCCCGACCCGTCGAGCCCGAGCGTGACCGTCACCGTGCGGTCTAGGAAGTCGCGGTCGTGGCTGACGATCAACACCGTCCCCTCATAGTCGCCGATCACTTCCTGAAGCAGGTCGAGCGTTTCGAGGTCAAGGTCGTTGGTCGGCTCGTCCAGCACCATCAGGTTCGAGGGCCGGGCGAACTCGCGCGCCATCAGGAGGCGGGAGCGTTCGCCGCCCGACAGCGTGCCGACCTTGGCGTCGATCAGCTCGGGCGCGAACAGGAACTCCTTGAGATAGCCGTGGACGTGCTTGCGCACCCCCAGCACGTCGATCCACTCGCCACCGTCGGCCAGCACTTCGCGCACGGTCTTTTCGGGGGCCATGCGGCTGCGCTGCTGGTCGATGATGACGGGTTCGAGCGTTTTCGCCAGCTTCACCTCGCCGCTGTCGGGCTTGATCTGGCCGGTCAGCAGCTTGATGAGCGTCGACTTGCCCGCGCCGTTGGGCCCGACAATGCCGATTCGGTCGCGGCGGGTCACGCGCAGCGTCAGGTCCTTCAGGATCGCGCGGTCGCCGAAATGCTTGGAGACGTGCTTGGCGTCGATCACCACCTTGGTCTTGGCATCGTCGGTGCCGACCGAGAGCGCGGCGGCCCCCTGCGGCCCCTGCATCGCGGCGCGTTCGGCGCGCATCTCGATCAGCTTGGACAGCCGCCCCTGGTTCCGCTTGCGCCGGCCGGTGACACCGCGCTGGAGCCAGTGTTCCTCGAGCTTCAACTTGGCGTCGAGCCTTTCGGCGGCGCGCTGTTCTTCCGCCGCGACCTGTTCGGTCCACGCCTCGAACCCGCCGAAGCCCACCTCGGCCCGGCGGATCCCGCCGCGGTCGAGCCACAAGGTCTGCTTCGTCAGGCGAGTGAGGAACGTCCGGTCATGGCTGATGACGACGAACGCGCCGTTATAGCGGCTCAGCCAGTCCTCCAGCCACTCGATCGCGGTGATGTCGAGATGGTTGGTCGGCTCGTCGAGCAGCAGCACGTCGGGGCTTTGCGCCAGCGCGCGGGCGATCGCGGCGCGGCGACGCTCGCCACCGCTCGCGGTCGCCGCCTCGCGATTGAGGTCGATGCCGAGCTGATCGGCGATCGCTTCGGCTTCGTGCCGCGCGGGGGCGTCGTCGCCCTTGAGGACGAAGTCGAGCAGCGTCGCGCAGCCCGCAACCTGCGGGTCCTGTTCCAGCATCACGACGTTGGTGCCTGGCACGATCGTGCGCCGCCCCTCATCCGGGTCGAGCCGGCCGCCGATCAGCTTCAGGAGCGTCGTCTTGCCCGCACCGTTGCGTCCGATCAGCGCCAGCCGGTCGCGCGCGCCGATATGGATGTCGAGATTGCGAAACAGCCAGCCCGATCCCTGGATCAGGCCGAGGTCTTCATAGGAAAGCACGGGAGCGGCCATGGCGCGCCACCTAGGGGCTTTGGCGGGACGCGGCAAGAACGCCGGCCCGTGGCAGGAAAGCCACGCAAGCGTTGCCACAAGGTTACGGGCTTATTCAGAGGCTGTTCAACGCCGGGACCCTATGCGATGCGACATGAGGATGACGGGGCTCAGCGCTCTTGTGGCGGTAGCGTGCGCGTGGACGGCGGCGGGGGAGATGCCCGCGGCCGCCGCCGAACAGCGCCGCGACGACCACCGCGCGGCGCGCGCGGCGCGGGTCGAGGGCCGTATCCTGCCGCTGCGCGAGCTCGAGCGCCGGGTGATCCCGCGAATGCCGGGCGCGCGCTATGTCGGCTTCGACTTCGATTCGGGAACCGCGGTCTACACCTTCAAGTTCCTGCGCGATGGAAACTTGATCTGGATTGATGTCGACGGGCGGTCGGGGCAGATCCTCGGCCGGTCCGGCAACTAGAACAGCTTTAGGGGAACGCGATGCGCGTCTTGATCGTCGAGGACGAACCGAACCTTCGCCAGCAATTGTCGAACACGCTGACCGGCGCCGGCTATGCCGTCGATACCGCCAGCGATGGCGAGGAGGGGCATTTCCTAGGGTCGACCGAGCAATATGACGCGATCATCCTCGACCTCGGCCTGCCCGAGATCGACGGGCTGACCGTGCTCGACCGCTGGCGGCGCGAGGGGCGGACCGCGCCGGTTCTGGTGCTGACCGCGCGCGACAGCTGGTCCGACAAGGTGGCGGGCCTCGATGCCGGTGCCGACGACTATGTCGCCAAGCCCTTCCAGACCGAAGAGCTGATCGCCCGCCTGCGCGCGCTGATCCGCCGCGCGTCGGGTAACGCCTCGGCCGAGCTGAACGCGGGCGATATCCGCCTCGACACCCGCTCGGGCAAGGTCACGAAGGCTGGCGATCCGGTCAAGCTGACCGCGCAGGAATACAAGCTCTTGAGCTACCTCCTCCACCACAAGGGCAAGGTGGTGAGCCGCACCGAGCTGATCGAGCACATCTACGATCAGGATTTCGACCGCGATTCGAACACCATCGAAGTGTTCGTTACGCGCATCCGCAAGAAGCTGGGCGCCGACGTCATCACGACGATCCGCGGCCTCGGCTATAGCCTCGACGATCCGTCGGGCGCGCCGGCCGCGGCCGACTGACGGGCCGGGTACCGATCCGATGAGCGAGCCCGCGCCCGACCGCGCGCGTCCCTATGTGCGCGTCACCGGCTCGCTCAGCCGGCGGATGATCTTCATCGCCAGTGCGTGGATCCTGCTGTTGCTGGCGGGGGGCGGCTTCGCGCTCGATCGGGTGCTGACCGGCGCGATCACGCGCAATTTCGACGACCAGCTCGACTATCTGCTCACCTCGATGATCGTCTCGGCAGAAATCGACAATACGGGCGAGGTGGTCTTCAACCGCGAACTGGCCGACCAGCGCTTCTTCGAACCCTATTCGGGGCTTTACTGGCAGGTGTCCGGCAAGGGGTTCCGGCCATACCCCTCGCGATCGCTGTGGGACCGGGTGCTGCGCGTTCATGCCCATGCGCCCAATGGTTCGGTCCACACCTATGATTCGAACGAGTTTGCCGACGAGAAGCTGCGCGTCGCCGAACGCGACGTGAAGCTGCCCAAGTCGAACACCTGGTGGCGATTCCAGATCGCGCAGAGCCGGGCGATGCTGGACGCGCAGATTGCGGCGCTGCGCCAGACGCTCGTGCGCAGCTTCCTGCTGCTCGGCCTCGGCCTTATCGTGATGGCGGCGCTTCAGACGTGGTACGGGCTGTTGCCGCTCAAGAAGCTGCGCCGCGACCTGGCGGCGATGCGCGGCGGCACCTCGCCGCGGATCGAGGGGCCGCTGCCCGCCGAAGTCGCGCCGATGGTCGAGGAACTGAACGGCCTCATCCAGCATAACGAGCGGCAGGCGGAGGAAGCGCGGCGGCATGCCGGCAACCTTGCCCACGCGCTCAAGACGCCGCTGACCGTCATCATGAACGCGGCCGCCGCGGGGACCGACGACCTGCCCGAGACGGTGGTGCGAGAGGCGCGGACGATGCGCCGCCAGATCGACCACCACCTCGCGCGCGCGCGCGCCGTCGGCCGGCGCGGCAGCGCCCACAGCCGGGCGGAGGTCTGGCCGTCGATCGAGGCGGTCGAGCGGGCGGTCGCGCGCCTTTATCGTCACGTCCGCATCGACGTGGACGGTCGCAAGGACCTGTCGGCGCATATCGAGCGGCAGGACCTCGACGACCTGCTCGGCAACCTGGTCGAGAATGCCGCGAAATATGGCGGTGGCAGCGTGTTCATCACCGTCGGCGCGACCGCCGGCTTCGTCGAGATCATGGTCGAGGACGACGGCACCGGCATTCCCGAGGCTGATCGCGTCCGCATCTTCGACCGCGGCGTGCGACTGGACAGTGGGAAGCCGGGCACCGGCCTTGGCCTTGCGATCGTTCGCGACGTGGCGGAAATCTATGAGGGGACCGTCAGCCTCGAGGAAAGCGAGGATCTGGGCGGGCTGCTGGTGAGGCTGCGTTTACCGATGGCCAACTGAACCGGCGACCCCGGACGCGATCCGGGGCCGCACGGCGTCGCTTCGGGTCATGGCGCGGTTTCGGGTGCCTTCGCCTCGGCGAGGATCAGCGAGAACCAGCCCTTCGGATCGGTCCACTCGGCGACCGGCGTCCAGCCGCCGGTGCGCAGCAGCACGCGGGCGCCGCGCTCGCCATATTTGTGACTGTTCTCGGTGTGGATCGTCTCACCCGCGGCGATTTCGAACGGGCGGCCCTCGACGGTGAAGACGACGTCGCGCACTGCCTCCAGATGCATCTCGATGCGCGAGGCGTCGTCGTTCCACACCGCCTTGTGCCGGAAGGCGTCGACGGGGATCGTCGCGCCCAGTTCGCGGTTGATGCGGTCGAGGAGGTTGAGGTTGAACGCCCCCGTCACGCCGGCGGCGTCGTCATAGGCGGGGACGAGGACGCCGGCATCCTTCACCCGGTCGATGCCGATCAAGAGCATCGCGCCCTCGCCCAGGCTCTCGCGCATGGCCCGCAAGAGGTCGGCGGCGACGTGCGGGGTCATGTTGCCGATCGTCGAGCCGGGGAAGAAGCCGAGCTTGGGCATGTCCGCCACTTCCGCCGGCAGCGGCACGGGATGCATGAAATTGGCCTCGACCGGCAGGACGGCGAGGTCGGGAAAGCCCTTGGCCAGTTCCGCCGACGACGCGCGCAGGAAGTCGCCCGAAATGTCGATCGGCACGTAAGCCGCGGGATCGACGCAGTGGAGGAGCCGCGGCGTCTTGGTCGACGAGCCCGAGCCGAACTCGATCACTGCCCGGCCCTTGCCGACGCGGGTCGCGACCTCCGGGCAGGCGCTTTGCAGCAGCGCCACTTCGGTGCGGGTGGGGTAGTATTCGGGCAGCTCGGTAATGGCCTCGAACAGCTCGGAGCCGCGCCGGTCATAGAACCAGCGCGCGGGGATCGCACGCGGGCGGCGGGCAAGGCCGCTCAGCACGTCGCCGCGGAACTCCGGGTCGGCGAGGCTCGCCTGTCCGTCCTCGATCTCGGGCTTCAGCATATGGGCAGGTCCTTTGCGAGGCGAACGCCGGTGAACTGCCAGCGCTGATGGGGGTAGAAGAAGTTGCGATAGCTGGTGCGCAGATGCCCGCGCGGGGTCGCGCACGACCCGCCGCGCAGCACGAACTGCCCGCTCATGAACTTGCCGTTATATTCGCCGACCGCGCCCTCTGCGGCGCGAAAGCCGGGATAGGGGCGATAGGCGCTGCCGGTCCATTCCCACACGTCGCCGATGAAGGCGGGGCCGCCGGACGAGGGCCGCGGCTCGACCGCGGTCGCGGCGTCCATCTGGTTGCCGCTCGCAGGGTCCGCAGTAGCAGCGGCGACTTCCCACTCGGCCTCGGTCGGCAAGCGGGCGCCCGCCCAGCTTGCATAGGCATCCGCCTCGTAGAAGCTCACATGCGTGACCGGCGCGGCGGGGTCGACCGGGCGCCGCCCGTCGAGGCCGAAGCGCGTCCAGCCGTCGCCGGCCTTCTCCCAGTAGAGCGGGGCGCCGATCCCCTCGGCCTTCACCCAAGCCCAGCCATCGGCCAGCCAGTGGCGCGCGTCGGCATAGCCGCCATCGGCGATGAACGCCGCCCACTCGCCGTTGGTGACGGTCCGATCGGCGATCGCGTGCGGGCTCAGCAGCACGCGGTGGCGCGGCCCCTCGCAATCGAAGGCGAAGCCGGCACCGTCATGGCCGATCTCCTGGATCCCGCCGTCATGCTCGATCCAGCCGATCGGGCCGGGCATCGCCACCGGCTGCTTTCGCTCCGGCGTATGGATCGCGGGTTCGCAGGGGTTTTCGGAGAAGAGATGCAGGATGTCGGTGACGAACAGCTCCTGATGCTGCTGCTCGTGATGACAGCCGAGCTCGATCAGTTCGAGCGCCGCGGGCGGCAGCGTGTCGATCGCACCCGCGACCGCCTCGTTCACCGCGCGGCGATAATCGAGCACCTCGGCCAGCGTCGGGCGCGTCACCATCCCGCGCCGGTGCCGCGCATGGCGCGCGCCCTCCGCCTCGTAATAGCTGTTGAAGAGGAACGGGTACCGCTCGTCGAACAGCGTGTAGCCCGGCACATGGTCGCGCAGCACGAACGTCTCGAAGAACCAGGTCGTATGCGCCAGATGCCATTTGGCGGGCGAGGCGTCGGGCATCGACTGGACGGTGGCGTCGGCGTCGGACAGCGGCGTGGCCAGTGCCTCGGTCAGCGCGCGCACGGCCTCAAAGCGGCTCGCCGTCCCCGGCGCCCGCTGACTCGATTGTCGATCTGGCTGCAAGTCGCTCTCCTCGTCACCGAAACGCGGCGCACTGCATCATCAGACGTTCAGCGTGAGGCCCCCGGAACCCATAAAACGTCCCCGCCGGCACTTTGGTTCAACACGCGGGACAAACAAAAAGCAAAGTCCGACAAACGGTTGATGTAGATCAACACTTCCGGATTGAGGGCATGTTCGGCCGCCGCGGCGACGACCGCACGCTCGGCCCGCCGGATCGTCGCACGCGCGACGTGCATCGCCGCCGACGCCGGCGTGCCGCCCGGCAGGATGAAGCTGGTGAGCGGTTCGAGCACCGCGGTCATCGCGTCGATCGCCGCCTCGACCCGCGCGGTCTGCGCAGGCGTTACGCGCAGGTCGTGCTCACCGCCCGGCCACGGTGTGGCGAGGTCGGCGCCGAGGTCGAACAGCTCGTTCTGAACGACCGCCGCCGCCTCGCGCCATTCGCCGGGCGGCATCTGCGCGAGAGCAACGCCGAGTGCGGAGTTGGCCTCGTCCACCTCGCCCACCGCGGCGATCAGCGAGCCTGCCTTCGACACGCGCGACCCGTCGACCAGGCCCGTGGTGCCTGCATCGCCGGTGCGCGTGTAGATGCGGTTGAGCTTGACCAATTCAGGTCCGCCCGGCGGCGAACATGATGAGGACGACGATCAGCACCGCGATCGCCTGAAAGAAGATGCGGAACTGCATCATCTTGTTCGACTTGATCGACGCGGCGGACGGCGGGCCGTCGCCCTTCAGCTCGGCCTCCGTCACCTTGAGAAAGGCGACGATGCCGCGGATCAGCGCGACGACCGTCGCGATCATCGCGGCGATCAGCAGGATGACGAGGAAGGTGTTCATGCCAGCAATCTAGGCGTTCATGGCCCCGAAACCAAGCGGAAGCCGCCCTGCCTTTAGGTCCATGGCGAGTGTCTTTCCGTCCATACCTCCTGCGCGCAGGTCGGCGAGCGAAGGCGCGCCGTGGCGCTTCGCCAGCCGCTCGCCGTCCGGCCCGGCGAGCAGTGCGTGGTGGCGATAGACCGGCGTCGGCAAGCCGAGCAGCGCCTGGAGCAGGCGGTGGACGTGCGTCGCCTCGAACAGGTCACGGCCGCGAATCACATGACTGACGCCCTGCGCGGCATCGTCGACCGTGACGGCGAGATGGTAGGAGGACGGCGCATCCTTGCGCGCCAGCACCACGTCGCCATGCATCGCCGGGTCGGCGGCGACGGTGCCGGCGATCTCGTCGGTCCAGTCGAGCGGCCCCGCGCGCTCGATCGCGCGGCCCATGTCGAGCCGCCAGCAATGCGGCCGCGCCGGATCGATGCTGCGCCCGCGGCACGTGCCGGGATAGACGACCCCGCCCACCCCGTGCGGCGCGCTCGCCGCCGCGGCGATATCGGCGCGCGTGCAGATGCAGCGATAGACGAGGCCCATCGCCTCCAGCCGCGCCAGCGCGTCGGCGTACAGCGCCAGCCGCTGCGACTGGAACACGACCTCGCCATCCCAGTCGAGGCCGAGCCAGCGCAAGTCGGCGAGAATACCCTCGACATGTTCCGGCCGACTGCGCGTGCCGTCGATATCCTCGATGCGGAGCAGGAAGCGCCCGCCCGCTTCCCGCGCCCGCGAATGCGCCTGCACCGCGGACCAGGCGTGGCCGAGATGCAGCGCCCCGGTGGGGCTCGGCGCGAAACGGGTGACGATGCTCATCGACGGTCTTGACCATTCATCGCCGGGCATGCTGTCATGCCCCTGTCATGCTGTTCGGCGACAGCGTGACCCGCGTGTTGGTGACTGGGAGTTTCCATGTACCACCCCGATCTGATCCGCCATCCGGACGGTTGCCCGGCCCTGGTGCTCAATGCCGATTTCACGCCACTGAGCTACTACCCCCTGTCGGTCTGGCCGTGGCAGACCGCAATCAAGGCGGTGTTCCTCGACCGCGTCAACATCGTCTCGCACTACGAGCGCGAGATCAGGAGCCCGAGCGCGCGGATCAAGCTGCCCTCGGTCATCGCATTGAAGCAATATGTGAAGCCGTCGCAATTCCCGGCGTTCACCCGCTTCAACCTGTTCCTGCGCGACAAGTTCGGGTGCCAATATTGCGGTTCCGGCAGCGACCTCACCTTCGATCACGTCATCCCGCGTGCCTATGGCGGGCGCACGACGTGGGAGAACGTCGTCACCGCCTGTGCGCCCTGCAACCTCAAGAAGGGCGGCCGCACCCCGCGAGAGGCGCACATGCCGCTCTATGAGCAACCCATCCGCCCGACGAGCTGGCACCTGCAGGAAAACGGCCGCCGCTTCCCGCCCGGCTACCTGCACGAGACGTGGCACGATTGGCTCTATTGGGACGTCGAGCTCGAGGCCTGAGGCCGTCGGCGGCATTGCCGCGCGACGATCAGGATCACCGCGATCCAGAGCGCGGCGATGATGGCGAGCGAGGTGAGCGGATCGAACATGAGGGGGCATCCTTCCGCCCTCTCATCTGCCGCCACCCGCATAGCATTTCGAGCGCGGTTCGGCGCGAACGCATAGCGCGCGCATAGCCTCTTTTCCGCGGCATCGCCCCGCGATAGCCTGCCCCAACGGGGGGATTTGAAAATGGACGGGATGCGGATCGACCGGCGCGGCGCGCTGGGACTGGCGGCGATGGGCGGTATCGGGCTGGCGCTGCCCGGCACCGTGCGCGGACAGACGATGCTGGCGACGTTCGACCCGGCGCATGTCGACTGCGTCGTCGCCGAGTTTATCCGCCGCTTCGACATTCCGGGCGTCGGCATCGCGATCGTCCGGCCGGGGGCCGAACCGTATCTGAAGGGCTACGGCGTCTGCACGCTGGGCGAGCCGGGCGCGGTCGATGCGCACACGCGGTTCGGTATCGCCTCGAACAGCAAGAGCTTCACCGCCGCGGCGATCGCGATGCTGGTCGAGGCGGGCAAGCTCGGCTGGGACGATCCCGTCCGCAAGCATATCCCCGAGTTCCGGATGAAGGACCCCGTCGCCACCGAATATCTGACGGTGCGCGAGCTCTTGGTCCACAATAGCGGGCTGGCGCTGGGTGCCGGCGACCTGATGCAGTTCCCTGCCAGCGACCGGCCGGCGAGCGACATCCTGAAGGGGCTGCCCTATTTCCCGTTCGCGCGGCAGTTTCGCACCGGCTATGCCTATGACAACGCGCTCTACGTCGTCGCGGGCCTGCTGATCGAGCGAGTGAGCGGCCAGCCGTGGCACGCCTTCATCGACGCGCGCATCCTGAAGCCGCTGGGCATGGCCGACGCTGCGCCAGCGCTGCGCTTCCTGAAGGGCGGCAACGTCGCCGGGCGCCATGCCCGGCTCGGGCCGCCGGTCCGCGGTCTCGGCAAGGTCCAGCGCGTCGCGCCGGACGAGGGGCCGATGACCGACGCGGCGGGCGGGATCAACGCCAGCGTCACCGACATCGCCAAATGGCTCCAGGTCCAGCTCGCCAAGGGCGCGCTGCCCGGCGGCGAGCGGCTATGGTCGGAGGCGTCGGCGGCGCAGATGTGGAAGCCGGTGACGCTGGTCGGCACGACCGAGGGACCGACGCGCGACTGGCCCTCGCGCGGGGTCACCGCCACCTATGCGCTCGGCTGGTTCATCCAGGACTATCGCGGCGAGCGGCTCATCAACCATTCGGGCGGGTTGTCGGGACAGGTGACGCAGACCGCGCTCATCTCGCGCCTCGGCATCGGCATCGCGGTATTCACCAATACCGAGGACGGGCCGTCGGTCGCGATCCGCAATGCGATCCTCGACCATCTGCTCGGCGCGCCCGCGTTCGACTGGGCCGGCGCCTATGCGGCAATGCGCGCGAAGAACGACGCGGAGGCGGCCGAGGGATTGGCCGGGACGACGCAGGCCCCCGCGGGCGGGCCGAGCCTGCCGCTTGCCGCCTATGCCGGGCGCTACCGCGATCCATGGTATGGCGACGTGGTGGTGGCAAAACGCGGCAACGGCCTGACGATCGACTTCGTGCCGACGCCGGTGTTCAAGAGCGCGCTGACGCCATGGGGCAAGGACGCCTTTCGCACGACCTTCAAGCCCGGCGCGGGCGAGGATGCGGTGGTCACATTTACCGTCGATGGGGACCGGGTCACGGGGGCGAAGATGAAGGCGCTCTCGCCCTATGCCGATTTCAGCTACGACTTCCACGACCTCGATTTCACGAAGGTCGGATAGGCGCCCGCTTCGTCAGCGCACCACCCGCGCGCGCCATGTCGTGATATAGTCGATGCTGCCGCGGCATTCGCCCATCTCGCTCTGCTCGATCAGGCGGAAGCGGCGGCCGTCCCAGGCGAATTGCTGGCTCACGCCACAATCGCCGATCCCGCGACCTTTGGCATAGCTCGAGAGGATACCGCGCTCGAAGCTGCCGTTGACGACGCTCGGCACTCGCGCGTCGGGATCCATGCCCGCGGGCGCGTCGGTCTGCGCCGGCCGCACCTTGCCGTCGCGGCCGATGACATAGAGCGACGAGATGAAGTTGTAAGCACCGCTGTCGCACGGCAGCAACACGAGCATCTCGCCCCCGCCGAGCGCATGGAACTCGGGAGCCGGGGGGGTGTCGTTATAGTCTGCAATTCCGCACTCAGCCGCTTTGCGCAGCGCCGCGATGCGCGTTGGCGACAGCGAACCAGCCTTTCCTGTGGCGGCAACCGCGCGCACCACGGGCAGGGCCGGCGCCGCGGCGGTGTCGGGCGCAGGCCCCTTCGCGACCAGCGCACCCAATGTCCCCGCGCGCTTCTGCTCGGCGTCGATATAGCGGAGCGCCGCCGACAGCCCTGCAAGCGAGTTGACCGCGCTCTTTTCGCCCGCGCGGATCGTCGCGCGCGTGCCGCCGGCTAGGGCGGCGGCCAGCCGGCTGGCTTCGGCCCCGGTGATCGCCTTGCCGCGCATCGTCGCCGCCGGCTTGCCGTCGATCAGGATCGCGACTGGCGGCTTCGCTTCTTCCTGTCCGGACAGGCCGATCGTCACCGCGCCGGCGGGTCCCGCCTGGCGCTCGATCGACAGCATGAACACGGGCCATTCGTCCGCTGCCCCGTCCTCCGGCGCGAGTGCCACTGCCTTGCATCGCCCGCCATTGTCGCAGCCCACCGTCCAGTCGCGATACGTCTTGAGCGCCCCCGGCTTCACCGTCTGGGCAGCGGCCGGAAGGGCGAACGTGAGCGCGGCGATGCCGGCAATTGCGCGGGTCAGCATAGCCAGTGCTTGTCCCACCCGCTAAGCGACGCGGCAATCGAAAAGACAATCCAGGAGCGAATGCGATGAAGACGATTGGCGTGATCGGCGCGGGTCAGATGGGGGCGGGGATCGCCCAGGTATCGGCGCAGGCCGGCTACCGCGTGCTTCTGTCCGACGTCGATCAGGCGCGCGCGGAAAAGGGCAAGGCGGGGATCGCCAAGCTCCTCGCCCGCGCGGTCGAGAAGGAAAAGATCAGCGCCGACGACCGCGACGCCGCGCTCGCCCGCCTCGAATGTGTCGGCGGGGTCGAGGCGATGGGGGCATGCGACCTCGTCATCGAGGCGGCGACCGAGAAGGAGGCGATCAAGCGCCAGATCTTCGAGAATGTCGGCCGGGTGCTGTCCGACACCGCGATCCTTGCGTCCAACACCTCGTCGATCCCGATCACGCGGCTGGCGCAGGCGTCGCCCGATCCGGCGCGGTTCATGGGCGTCCATTTCTTCAATCCCGTGCCGGTGATGGGGCTGATCGAGCTCATCCGCGGCCTCGCCACCGCCGACGCGACCGTGGCGGCGGTCGAGGCGTTCGGGCGGAGCCTGGGCAAGGAGATCGTCCATGCGAACGACGCGCCGGGCTTCATCGTCAACCGCGTGCTCTTGCCGATGTTGAACGAAGCGTGCTTCGCGCTGGGCGAGGGCGTCGCGACGATCCGCGACATCGACACTGCGGTGAAGCTAGGCCTCAACCACCCGATGGGGCCGCTGACGCTGGCCGACTTCATCGGCCTCGACACCTGCCTCGACATCTGCCGCGTGCTGTTCGAGGGGACGGGCGACCCCAAGTTCCGCCCCGCGCCGCTGCTCGTCAAATATGTCGAGGCCGGCTGGGTCGGCAAGAAGTGCGGCCGCGGCTTCTACGACTGGACGGGGCCCGAGCCCGTGCCGACGCGCTAGGCCCTTGTCGGCGTCGCCCCGTCGCGGTATCGGCGGGGCAGCGAGCGGGTATAGCACAATGGTAGTGCAGCAGCCTTCCAAGCTGAATACGCGGGTTCGATTCCCGCTACCCGCTCCAGCCGCCGTAGCGAATTAGCGAAGCTAATCCGCGAAGATCGGCGGCGCGGCCGGCGCCCGAAGGGCGATCGACGACGCGGCTCCGCCGCGGCGGCCCCCTCAAGAAACCGGCGGCGGCACCAGCCCCCAGGCCTGCATCACTGCCGCCTGCACCAGCATCACCGCCAGCCAGTGCGCGCAATCCGTCCCTATCGCGCCCCATCGCACGCTGCGCACCCGCTGCGTCACGATCAGCGCTGGGACGACGAAGCCGATCCAGATCACGAACGCGCTGCCCAGCGCCATCGTCCATGCGCTCCCCCGCGGCGGCGCGAGGATCAGGGCGCCGGCAAGGATCGAGGCGAGCCAGAACTCCGCCACCAGCGCGAACGGCAGCAGCCGGCGGAGTGCCGCATCGCTGGCCGCGCGGCGCCAAAAGACCGCGCCGATGGCGAGCCCGGCAAGGGTGGCGATCAGGATCGGGACCAAATTGAGCGCGATGTAGATCATGCCGTTGCTCCCGTTCCCAATCGCCCGCCCGGTCAGATCGCCGCCAGTGCCTGTTCGAAGTCGGCGATCAGGTCGTCGGCATCCTCGACGCCGATCGAGATGCGCACGAGATTGTCGGTGATGCCGAGCGCCGCCTTGCGCGCGTCGGGCACCGACAGGTGCGTCATCGCCGCCGGGGCCGAGGCCAGCGTCTCCGTCCCGCCGAGGCTGACGGCGAGCTTGGCGATCTTGAGCGCGTCGAGGAAGGCGAACGCCTCGCGCTCGCCGCCCTTCAGGTACAGCGAGAAGGTCGAGCCTGCACCGGTGCAGTGGCGGGCATAGATGTCCGCCTGGCGGTCGTCCTTGAGAAAGCCCAGATAGCCGACGCGCTCGACCTTGGGATGGCCGTTCAGCCATTCGCAGACCTTGGCCGCATTCTCGCCCGCGCGGCTCATGCGCAGCTCCAGCGTCTCGAGGCTGCGCAACAGCATCCAGGCGGTATTGGGATCGAGGATGGTGCCCAGCGTGTTCCGGATCGCGCGCACCGTATCCATGTGCTTGCGCGAGCCGAGCACGCCGCCTGCCACGAGGTCGGAGTGCCCGCCGACATATTTCGTGAGGCTGTAGACGACGAGGTCGGCACCATGCTTCAGCGGCTGCTGCCAAAGCGGGCCGAGGAACGTGTTGTCGATCGCGATCGGCGGCTTTTCCGCCGCATCACCGAACACCGCGTCGCGCGCCGCCGCAACGGCCTCGACATCCACCAGCACGTTGGTGGGGTTGGCGGGGCTTTCGAGATAGATGAGCGGCACGCGGCCCTTGGCCTTGGCCCGTTCCAGCACCGCCTCGATCTCGGGCTGCGTGGCGCCCGCCGGGAAGTCGAGCCACTCGACGCCGAACTTGCCCAGCAGGCGGGCGATCATCGTCTCGGTCGCCGCATAGAGCGGGCCGGAATGGACGATCACGTCGCCCGGCTGGACGAAGGCGAGGAACAGCGTGCCGATCGCCGACATGCCCGAGGAAAAGGTCAGCGCATCCTCGGCATCTTCCCAAACGCCCAGCCGATCCTCCAGGATCTCCTGATTGGGGCCGTTGAAGCGCGAATAGACGAGGCCTTCGGCCCCGCCCGGCCGCTTGCCCGTCACGCCCTCGAAATGCCGCTTGCCCGCGGCGGCATTGGGGAAGACGAAGGTCGAGGTGAGGAAGACCGGCGGCTTCAGCGATCCCTCGGACAGCGCCGGGTCGAAGCCGTGGCCCATCATCAGCGTCGAAGGCTTCAAGCGGCGATTGCCGATCGTCTCGACCGCGGGCTTGGGGTTGTGGCGGCCGTTTTCGGCGGGGACGCCGGTCAGGTCGGCTTCGGTGGGTTCGCTCACGGCAGGCTCCTTGGTATCTGTTGAAACCATCCTAGCGCGCCGGGGGCGGTTCGATCAAATCAAACCGATCAGGCTGATCTGGCGGCCATAGTCGAGCTCGCCCCGGTGCGTCGCGCGGCGGAAGCTGAAGAACCGATCCTCGTCGGCGTAGGTGTCGAGGCCCAGCGTCTCCACCCGGCCGATCCCCGCGACGGCGAGGCGGGCGGCGACATAGCCCTCGAGGTCGAACTGGAAATGCCCCTCGCGACGCCCATCGGTAAAGAAGCGTTCGTTCTCCGGGTTTTCGGCGCCGAACCGGTCGGTGAATCCGGCATCGACCTCATAGCTCGCGCGCGCAATGCACGGGCCGATCGCGGCGGCGATGCGGGTGCGGTCGGCGCCGAGCGCTTCCATCGCGGCGATCGTGGCGTCGGTGACGCCGCCGATCGCGCCCTTCCACCCGGCATGCGCGGCCCCCACCACACCCGCCTCGCGATCGGCGAACAGGACGGGCGCGCAGTCGGCGGTGAGGATGCCGAGGAGCAGGCCGGGGGTGCGCGTCACCAGCGCGTCGGCCTTTGGCCGGTCGCCGGGGAAGGGGGCATCGACCGTCACCACGTCGGGAGAATGTACCTGATGCACGGTGACCAGTGCCGCGCCGGGCAGCACCGCTGTAGCGGCAAGCGCACGGTTGCGGGCGATCGCGTCGCGCTCGTCGCTCGACCCGGTGCCGACGTTGAGGCCGGCATGGATCCCCGTCGACACGCCGCCGCGCCGGCCGAGAAAGCCGTGCGAGACACCGTCCAACGCGGCGGCGCGGATCACCTCGATGCTCACAGCGTCAACCGCATGACGACGTCGTGATCCTCGTGGTTGCCGACCTTGAAGATATAGTCGCCGACCTTCACGAACCCCAGCCGGTCGTAGAAGCGGCGCGCGCGGTGGTTGTCGATGTAAACGCTCAAGTAGAGCTCATCGCCAAGGCCCTGCGCCGTTGCCAGCACCCAATCCATCAGCCGCTTGCCCACGCCGTCGCCATGATGCGCCGACAGGACGTAGAGCTGGTGGAGGCACGGGGCGGCGGGGTCGAAGCCCTCGAAATAATTGCCGCCGATCTTGGCGAACCCGACCGGCTGTCCCTCGATCAGCGCGAGGTGGATGCGGTACGCCGGGTCGGCAAGCTGCCGCGCATAGGCCGCGGGTGACATCGCCATGTCGAGGAACGCGTCGAGGTCGACGGGGGCATAGAGCGGGCCGAACGTCTCGATGAAGCTCTGCTGCGCCATTGCCGACAGCGCCTCGGCATCGTCGGGGCGGGCGTCGCGATAGGTGATCATGCGGCGAACCCCTCGGGCATCGGCCAGCCGGGTGCGGTAACGGCGATGACCTTGAAGAGCTCACCCATCTGGTCGGCGCCGGTCAGGCGGGCGCGGTCGGTCTCGATCCCCGCGGCCTTTTCGGGTGCGGCGGCGGCGAGGGCGGCGGCGCGCGGGCCGATGCCGAGCGCCTCGAGGAACGCGCCCTGGCCGACGGGGCCATGGACGACCGCGCCCTCGGCGCGCGCCGCCTCTGCCAGCGTGCCGAAATCGACGTGCGCGGTGAGGTCGCGTTCGCCCGGATCCTCGAACGGGTTGGCGAACTTGTGCCCGCTGACCGCCTGCAACGTGTCGCCGACCAGCGGGCCGTCATAGCCATAGTCGATGACGATCGCCGCACCGCCCTGTGCGACGATCCGGCGGGCGAGGACGCGCATCACCGCGACGCTGGCGGGGCTGGTTTCGAGGATCGAGCCGTTCGGCGCACCCCTCAATGGCACGGGCACGATCGGATCGAACACGGTGTTGCCGACGACGGGCAGGAACAGCGTGTCCTGACACGCGACCAGCCGCTCGCGCCAGCCCTCCGCCGTCTTGACGAGCTGGCGGATGGGCAGCGCGTCGAAGAACTCGTTGGCGACGACCAGCAATGCGCCGTCGTCGGGTACGCCGAGCAGGTCGAGGTGCCATTCGGCGTTCGGCACCGCCGCGGCCTGCTTCTCGCGCAGCGTCCCCGATGCCTCGATCAGGTGGACGGGGGGCTTGAGCCCCACCGTCGCCATCGCGCGCAGCGCATCGGCGGCGAGCGTCCCGCGGCCGGGGCCGTATTCGACGTATCGCGCCGGCGGCTGTCCCGCGCGGTGCCACAGGTCGGTGAGCGCGAGGCCGACGAGCTCGCCGAACATCTGGCTGATCTCGGGCGCGGTGGTGAAGTCGCCGCGCGCGCCCAGCGGATCGCGCGTGTCGTAGTAGTGCGTGTTCGCCGCCGCCATGAACTGCGACAGCGGGATCGGCCCGCCGAGCGTGATCGCGCGCGCGATCCGCTCGGGCAGGGGGCCGTCCGGGTGTGCGTCGCTCACGTCAGGCGATACTCTCGCCGACGATCGGCTCGACGCGCTGCCGCCGCCCCTTCGACGTGGCGACCAGATAGAGCCCGCCGAGGATCATCGGCATGCACAGATACTGGCCCATGTTGAGGCCGGTCATGTCGTGGAGCCACATCAGCTGCTCGTCCGCTTCGCGGAAAAACTCGACGAAGAATCGCGCCGATCCGTAGCCGAGCAGGAAGATGCCGACCAGCCGGCCGGGATAGTAGCGCGCGTTCGTCCGCCAGAAGAAGAAGGCGAGGAGCAGAAGCAGCACGATCCCCTCCAGCCCCGCCTCGTAAAGCTGGCTCGGGTGGCGCGGCACGTCCATGCCGGTGCGCGGGAAGACGATCGCCCAGGGCACGTCGGTCGGCCGCCCCCACAATTCGCCGTTCACGAAATTGGCCAGCCGCCCGAAGAACAGCCCGATCGGCACGACGCAGGCAACGTAATCGTGGATGCGAAGCCAGTTCAGCCCGTGCTTCCTTGCCATCAGGATGATGCCGATCGTGACACCGATGACGCCGCCATGGAACGACATGCCCCCGTCCCACAGCCGCAGGATGCTGAGCGGCTTGGCAAACAGGTCGGGGCGGTAGAACAGGATATAGCCCAGCCGCCCGCCCGCGATGATGCCGATCGTCGCATAGAAGACGAGGTCGTCGGCATGCCGCCGTGCCATGGGGGCGCCGGGCCGGTCGATCAGCTTCAGGAGGTAGAACCAGCCGAGCAGGATCCCCGCGATATAGGCGAGCGAATACCATTTGAGCTGGAAGAAGCCGAGGTCGAGCGCCACCGGATCGAGCCCCAGCGACCGATAATCGAGATAGCCGCCGGCAGCGGCAAGCGTGGTTACTAGCAAGCGGCGGGTCCTTCGCGAGCGATGCGTGCGGAGGGTGCTTTAGGGGGAATGGGGGGGCGTGTCATGGGGGGATGGGTCACTGCTCGCGAACGGAAGTGCTTCGCGCCCGACGGATTTCGCTTATGACATACTGGCCCACGACCAAAGCACCTGCTGGAGCAAACAGTTGCCCATTCCCGACTATCAAGCGCTGATGCTGCCCGTCCTGAAGATTGCGGCAGCGGGCACAACGAGGGTTCCAGAAGCTGCGGATAAAATAGCAAGCGCTTTGGGACTGACCGAGGCCGAGCGTGAGGAGCTTTTACCCAGCGGTAAGCAGCGGGTCCTGCATAACCGTATCCACTGGGCGAAGTTTTACATGGGCAAGGCGGGCTTGATCGACAGCCCGACCCGCGGGAAGTTCGTTGCCAGTGAAGCTGGCTTGGCTCTTATCGGGAGCAATCCCGCAACTTTGAACGTCGAGCGCCTAAAGGCCTATCCCTCGTTCCTTGAGTTTTACGTCAAGAGCACGGACCTGACAGGAGCTTCTGAGCAGCCGGCTGCTCAGGCGGCAAAAAAGTTCTGAGATTACCCCGGAAGAGCAGATTGATGCCGCTTATGGCGTGCTGCATGCCGCCTTGAAGGCGGAGCTATTACAGCGGATTTTGAACCAGACCCCGGCATTCTTTGAGCGCGTCATAGTCGAGCTTCTAGTGGCGATGGGCTATGGGGGAAGCCACGATCAAGCAGCGCTCCAACTCGGCAAGAGTGGCGATGGCGGGGTTGATGGTGTGATCGACGAAGATCGTCTTGGTCTTGATCGCATCTATGTGCAAGCCAAGCGCTACGCCCCGCATGTCGCCGTCGGGAGGCCTGAGATACAGGGTTTCGTCGGGAGCCTAGTGGGTTTGGGCGCGACAAAGGGCGTATTCGTCACCACATCGACGTTCAGTTCGCCTGCGGTGGACTATGCTCGTCACCTGTCTCAACGAGTTATCCTGATAGACGGCGCGCGCCTAACCGAGCTCATGGTTGAGCATGGTGTTGGCGTCCGAGTGAACAGGACCGTGGCCGTCAAACGGTTGGACGAGGACTTCTTCATCGAAGAATAGGTTCAAACCTCCCCCAGCAACGCCTTCGCCTCCTCCCCCGTCCACTCCATCGCCCCGGCCACGCGCCACACCTCTTTCCCGTCCTTGTCGTAGAGAATCGTCGTCGGCAGGTTCACCCCCATGCCGGTGGTGAAGCGCAGGTCGCTTTCCGACCACGGCTCGATCTTCGTGAAGCCGGCCTTCTTGAAATAGGGCACCACCTTGGCCGGGCCGTCGAGGTCCTGCGAAATCGTCAGCACTTCGATCCGGCCGCTCTCGCGCTTGGCCAGCGCTTCCAGCGTCGGCATTTCCTTGATGCAGGGCGCGCACCAGGTGGCCCAGAGGTTCACTAGCACCGGCTTGCCCTTATAGTCGGCGAGCGTCTTCTTCACCCCCTCGGGATCGGCGAAAGGATAGTCGGGGGCGGCTTCGCCCTTGTGACTGCGGTCGACCTTGCCGCTGGCGGGGGTCGCGGCGGCGGTCGCGTTCGACGGGGCGGCGGCGTTGCCTTGCCCGTCCGCGGGGGTTTGCGTATCGCACGCGCCGACGATTGCCGCGAGCGGGAGAAGTACGATTAGCGAGCGCAAGGACAGCTCCAATCAGATGTGGGGCGGGCGGTTCGCCGAAGGCCCCTCCGCAGTGATGCGCGAGATTAACGCCTCGATCCCGTTCGACAAGCGGATGTGGCGCCAGGATATCGCCGCGTCGAAGGCGCATGCGGCGATGCTGGGCGCGCAAGGGATCGTCGCGGCTGAGGACGTAGCGGCGATCCTCGACGGGCTCGACGCGGTGGCGGCGGACTACGAACGCGACGGGCCGGCGAACGACCTCGCGCTCGAGGATATCCACATGCAGTCCGAAGCGCGGCTGGTCGACAAGATCGGGCCGGCCGCGGGAAGGCTGCATACCGCGCGCAGCCGCAACGATCAGGTCGCGACCGACTTCCGCCTGTGGACACGCGATGCGATCGACGAGGTGCTGGCGGCGCTGGCCGGGCTTCAGGACGCGCTGCTGGCGCGGGCGGAGGAGCACGCCGCCGACGTGATGCCGGGCTTCACACATCTCCAGTCCGCACAGCCGGTGACGCTCGGCCATCACCTGATGGCGTATCATGCGATGCTGGCGCGCGACTTCAGCCGCTTTACCGATGCGCGCGCGCGGATGAACGAATGCCCGCTGGGCTCGGCGGCGCTCGCCGGCACGGGCTTCCCGATCGACCGGGAGGCGACGGCGGCGGCGCTCGGCTTCGACCGGCCGATGGGCAATTCGCTGGACGGGGTGAGCGACCGCGACTTCGCGCTCGATTACCTGACCGCCGCGACACAATGCGCGCTGCACCTCAGCCGGCTGGCGGAGGAGTTCGTGCTCTGGGCCTCGCAGCCCTTCGGCTTCGTCGCCCTCAGCGATCAATGGTCGACGGGCAGCTCGATCATGCCGCAGAAGCGCAATCCCGACGCGGCCGAGCTGGTGCGCGGCCATGCGGGGCGGATCATGGGCTGCATGACCGCGCTGATGGTCACGATGAAGGGCCTGCCGCTCGCCTACTCGAAGGACATGCAGGACGACAAGCCGCCGGCGTTCGAGGCGCATGACCTGATCGGGCTGTGCCTCGCGGCGATGACGGGGATGGTGGAGAGCGCCACGTTCCGCACCGACCGGATGCGCGCGGTCGCCGATGCGGGGTTCGCGACCGCCACCGACCTGGCCGACTGGCTGGTGCGCGAGGGCGGACTGCCGTTCCGCGAGGCGCATCACGTCACCGGCCGGGTCGTGGCGCGGGCCGAGGCGCTGGGCGTGAAGCTGGAGGCGATGCCGATCGAGGAACTGACCGCGATCGACGCGCGGATCACGCCGGCAGTGTTCGACGTGCTCTCCATCGACGCCTCGGTCGCCAGCCGGCGCAGTTTCGGCGGGACGGCACCCGAACGCGTACGCGAGGCCATTGCCCGCGCCCGCGCAACAGGCGACAAGACGTGATGCGCGCGCTGATCCTCCCCGTCCTGATCCTGTCGCTGGCCGGTTGCGGCGCGCGGGGCAAATTGAAGCTGCCCGATGGCGAGGCGCCGCCGCCCCCCGCCTATGGCGCGACCGTCACGCCGACGCCCGAGGCACTGACGACGCCCACGACGCAGCAGCGCCCGCAGCGCAGCGACGAGATCCTGCGCAATTCGGAAGAGCGGCCGAACGACCCCTTCCAGTTGCCGCCCCAACACTGATGGACCATTTCCAGCACCGGAACGGCGCGCTGTTCGTCGAGGATGTGAGCGTCGAGGCGATCGCCGAGGCGGTCGGTACGCCCGTCTACATCTATTCGCGCGCGACGCTGGAGCGGCACGCCCAGGTGTTCCGCGAGGGGCTGTCGGGGGTTGCCGACAAGCACATCGCCTACGCGGTCAAGGCGAACCCCAACCTGGCCGTGCTGCGTGTGCTGGCGAAGGCGGGCTACGGCGCCGACGTGGTGTCCGGCGGCGAGATGGCGCGCGCGGTGGCGGCGGGGATGGCGCCGGGCGACGTCGTGTTCTCCGGCGTCGGTAAGACGCGTGCGGAACTCGTGCAGGGGCTGGAGACCGGCATCGGCCAGTTCAACCTCGAGCTCGAGGAGGAGGGTCATGTCCTCGCCGCGCTGGCGGCAGAACGGGGACTGAACGCGCCCGCGGTGCTGCGCGTCAACCCCGACGTGGATGCGGGCACGCATGCCAAGATCTCGACCGGCAAGGCGGAGAACAAGTTCGGCGTCGCGATCGGCGAGGCGCCGGGCATCTTCGCCCGCCTCGCCGGCAAGCCCGGCATCGAGCTGCGCGGGATCGCGGTGCATATCGGCAGCCAGCTCGGCGACCTCGCCCCGCTGGAGGCGGCATACCGGCGCGTGGGAGAGATGGTGGCGACGCTGCGCGCCGGCGGCCACCGGATCACGCATGTCGACCTGGGCGGCGGGCTCGGCGTCCCCTATCGCCCCGGTGAGACGATGCCGTCGCCCGCGGCGTTCGGTCAGATGGTGGCGCGCGTCACCGTGGGCTGGAACGTGAAACTGATGTTCGAGCCCGGGCGCGTCATCGCGGGCAATGCCGGTGTGCTGCTGACGCGCGTCGTCTGGGTCAAGCCGTCGGGCGGCAACCCCTGGGTGATCGTCGATGCGGCGATGAACGACCTTGCCCGTCCGGCGCTCTACGATGCGTATCACGATTTCGTCGCGGTGCGGCCGAGCGGGGATCGCATCGTTGCCAACATCGCCGGCCCAGTGTGCGAAAGCGGCGACACCTTTGCCAAGGCGCGCGAGATCGACGCGGTGGCGGCGGGTGACCTCGCCGTGTTCCGCACCGCTGGCGCGTACGGCGCGACGATGGCGAGCACCTACAACAGCCGGGCGAAGGTGCCCGAGGTGCTGGTCGACGGCGACCGCTTCGCATTGGTGTCCGACCGGATCGACCCCGCCGCGCAGATGGCGGGCGAGACGGTGCCGGACTGGCTCTGAAATGCGCGAGACCGGCCTGCCGGTCATCGTGCGGCTCGACGGGCGGCCCGTCATCCTGCTGGGCGACGGCGAAGCGGCGGAGGCCAAGCGCCGGCTGATCGAGCGCGCCGGGGCGGTGGCGGTGTCGGATCACCCCGACGCCCGCCTCGCCATCGTCGCGTTCGAGGACGAGCGCGAGGCCGTCGACGCGGCGCAGCGGCTGAAGACGCGCGGGCTGTTGGTCAACGTCGTCGATCGCCCGGCGCTGTGCGACTTCACGCTGCCCGCGATCGTCGATCGCTCGCCGGTGCTGATCGCAGTCGCGACGGGCGGCGCGTCGGCGGGCCTTGCCGCGGCGCTCCGCCAGCGGATCGAGGCCTGGCTGCCCGCGGGCGTCGGCAATCTGGCGCGCGCGCTGAGCGCGGCGCGCGGGGCGATGCGCGCGCGCTTTCCCGAGGGACCGGAGCGGCGGCGGGCACTGGCGCGGGCGCTGGAGCCGGGCGGCGTGCTCGATCCGCTCAGCGGGGCGGATGGCGCGAGCGTCGCGCGCTGGCTCGACCAGCCCAAGGCGGATAGCCGCGACCGTATGGAAACGATCGTCCTGACCTCACCCGACCCTGACGACCTCACCCTGCGCACCGCCCGCCTGCTCGCCAGCGCCGACCGCGTGTGTCACCGGGCGAACGTGCCGCCTGCGATCCTGGCACGCGCGCGCGCCGATGCAGAGCGGGTATTGTGTGAAATGGTGGAGCCGGCGCCGGGGCTGACGGTCGATCTGTCGATGGCGGGGTCGCGCGACCGCCTAGGCGAAATCGGGCAGTAGGCCGCCGAAGCACGCGATCACGGCCGTCAGATGCGCTGCCGCTGCGACGATCGCGGCGCGATCGGGACCCGTCTTCAAGGCGCGCGCGACCAGCACACCGTAGAGCGGAAACTGGAGCAGTCCCGCCATCATACCGAGGGGTCCCACGCCGCTGCCCTCGACCCACGACAGGAGCATCGAGAGCGGAAAGAGGAGCCGGGCCGCGATGTAGTCGCCGTGTCCGGCGCCTGCGGACATGATGGCTGTGACGAGCGCGGGAAGCGTGGCGAACGCGCCTGTGACGGCACCGATCAGCGAACTGTGATTTGCGCGGCCTATGCTGACAACTCGCCGATACACGCCCATCCTGGAGGTATCCGTTACCCTGCTCGCGACGACATGCGGCGGGCATCGGCGGCAAGTCTGCGCAAATCTCTCAGTTCCGCAAAAACCGTGCGATCTGGCCCATCATCAGGTCGATCTGCGGGGCGGCCTCCGCCACCACGTCGCCGCCGCCGGCTGAGTTGACCGCGATGCCGATCGGCGTCGGCCAGCCGCGCAGTGCGTGGACGATGCCGCGCAGCGCCTGAAGCGTTGTCACCGCCGCCTGCCACCCCGCCGCCGTCGCGACGAGCCCGACCGGCACGCCGTCGAAATAGACGCGGGCGTCCCCGTGGGTCATCTCGACATGGTCGAGCGCGTTCTTGACAAGGCCCGACAGCGTGCCGTGATAGCCGGGCGATCCGATCAGGATCGCGTCCGCCGAGCGGATGGTGGCGACGAAATGATCGACGCGCGCATTGGGCACGCTCGCCTCGGGATCGAAATTGGGGAAGTCGATCGCCTCGCCGGTGAGCAGCGTGGTGCGCGCGCCGGCGGCAGCGGCACGGTCGAGCGCGGCGGTCAGCAGCCGCGAGGTGGTGGAGGTGGGGCGAAGCGTCCCGCCCAGGCCGACGACGTGAAATCCCTGCATGGCCCCCGCGCTAGCCGATCCGGGCGGCAGGCTCCAGTGCATTGATGCCCGCATGGATACGGGCTTCGGCCTCTTCGCGCGACAGTGCGGGGTCCAGCGTCTCGCCGAAGCGGAAGGTGACGGTACCGGGCCGCTTCGGTCCCTTGCGCGGCCAGACGCGCGCGCTGTCGAGCGCGACGGGGACGGTGGGAAGCGCCAGCGTCTTGTAGAGCGCGGCGAAGCCGGCGCGGACGGGCGGTGCCTCGCCCGGCAGGACGCGCGTCCCCTCCGGGAAGATCAGCACCGACCGGCCCGCGGCGCGCGCGGCCTTTGCCTCGCGCAGCATCTGGCGCAAGGCCGTGGCCGAGCCCGAGCGATCGACGACGATCACGCCGTACTGCCGCGCGGCCCAGCCCCAGAGCGGAATTTCCGCCAGCTCCGCCTTCATCACGATGGCGGGTGCACGTAGGATCAGGGCGAGCTCGAACGTCTCGTAGAACGCCTGGTGCTTGGCCGCGTAGAAGCCCGGCTCGGCCAGCGGCGCCCCCTCGACCCGCGATCGCATCCCCATGATGCCGCGCGCGCACAGGCGATGCCACTTCAGCCAGCCCATCACGACGCCGAGCAGCGCGCGGCGGCTGAACCACGCAGCGACCGGCGCGGCGAGGACGAACCCCACCGACCCCCCGTAGAAGAACGCATCGAACAGCCAGGAACGCAGCCGGTTCATCATCCGTGATACCCGGCGATCAGCGCGACGCGGCGGATCAAGAGCTTGTTGTATTCGCTGAACAGCGTCGCGAAGCGGGCATTGGTGCGGACGGGATCACCGAAGATTTCGGTCTCGCTGCCCAGCGCGTTCTGAAGCTCGAGCTTGGCGCGCGCCATGTGCCAGTCCGACGTGACGAGGCGGACGGTGCGAAAGCGGTTGGTACGGACCCAGGCGGCGGTCTCGTCGGCGTTCGACCGCGTATCGATCGCTTCCTGCCCCAGGTCGACGCAGCAGTCGAAGATACGGCGCGGCGTCGTCTTGTAGATGGCGGCGAGTTCCCGCGGCCGCACGCTGGGATCGACGCCGGTCACGAGCATCCGCTTCGCCTCGCCCGCCTCGAGCAGGGCAAGCCCGCGGTCGATCCGCCCCGCGCCGCCGGTCGGCACGACGATCGCGTCGGTCTTCTGCCCCTCCAGCGGATGGCCGAGGCCGAGCAGGAACAGCGCGAAGCCGAGCGCATAGGCGAGCGCCACGAAGGCGACGACGCGCAGCAGCACGCTCACAGCCGCTTCGCCAGCGTGCGCAGCACGGCCGCGCGCGCCGCCAGCGCCGCCATCAGCGCGAACAGGAGCGGCAAAACCGCGAGCACCGCCCAGTCGCCTGCGCGCAGGCCGATGCCGGCGACGATCTCCGCCCCCAAGGCGCCTAGCCGGGTGCCGAGAAACGCGAGGAAACCCAGCGCCGCCAGCGTCCCGATCGCGCCGCCCATCAGCGTGTCGGTGGCGATCCGCCGCGCGAACAGCCGCGCGACCTGCACGTCGGTTGAGCCGAGCATGTGCAGCACCTCGATCGTCTCGGCATGGGTATCGAGCCCCGCGCGCGCTGCCAGCAGCACGACCGACGCGGTGGCCGCCGCGACGAGCAGGACGAGGCCCGCGGCCAGCCCGGCGAGCGTCGCGATGAACCCGCGCACGGGGGCCAGCCAGGTCGCGTGGCGGTCGATCCGTGCGGTCGGCGCTTCGGCCCGAACGACGCGCTCGACCGCGGCGACCTCGCCCGGATCGGTGAGATCCACGTCGATCATCGCCGGCATCGGCAGGTCGGCATCGAGCCCCGCCTCGCCCAGCCACGGTTCAAGGAGCGCGGCGAGGCGCGCGCGGTCGACTTCCTCAGCGCGCGCCACCTGTGGCAGCGCGCGCAGCTTCGCCGCGAGCGCCGGCCCGCCGCTGCCGTCGGTGATCTGCACCGTCAGCCGCCCGGCGAGCTCGGCATCGAGCGCGCGCGTCGCGGTCCAGGTGGCGAGGCCGAGCGCGGCGGCCAGCACGGTCAGGAACAGCATGATCGCCATGATCGATCGCATCGCCCGCATGGTGCGCGCATCGTCCAGCCAGCGATGCTCGGCGCCCGCGTGCTTCGTCGCCCGGCTCATCGCGCGGCCTCGGCCGGCGGGTGGCGCAGATTGCCGGTGGGGTCGACCAGCCGGCCCTTCTCGATCCGCATCATCTGCGCATCGGGTACGCGGCCGAGCAGATGCAGGTCGTGCGTCGCCACGACGACGGTGGTGCCAAGCTTGTTGAGACTGTCGAACAGGTGGAGCAGCCGGTCGGCCATGTCGGGATCGACGTTGCCGGTTGGTTCGTCGGCGACCAGCATCTCGGGCCGGTTGATGACCGCGCGCGCGATCGCGATCCGTTGCTGCTCGCCGCCCGAAAGCGTTGCGGGGCGCGCATCGGCACGGCCCGAAAGCCCGACCCAGGCGAGCATTTCCTGCACCGCTTCGTCCAGTTCCTGTTCGTCATGACCGGCAAGGCGCAGCGGCAGGGCGATGTTCTCGTAGGCGGTAAGGTGCGGGAGCAGGCGGAAATCCTGGAACACGACGCCGATCCGTCGCCGAAAGCCGGGCAGCCGCCCGCGCGGCAGCGTCACCGCATCCTCGCCGAACAGGCGGATGACCCCGCGGCTCGGCCGCTGGGCCAGATAGAGGAGGCGAAGCAGCGAGGTCTTCCCCGCGCCCGACGTCCCCGTCACGAAATAGAAGGCACCGGCGCGAAGGGCGAACGACAGGTCGGACAGCGTCTCGGGGCTCGATCCGTAGCGCAGGCCGACATTCTCGAACTGAACGATATTGGCCATGCCTGACGCTTGCGAGCCTCTTGAAGGCCGCGAGCCATCGCACGGCCCGCGCGCGGGCTCAAGTCAGGGTAAACCGTGCCCTCAGAACGGCAGCCACTTCGACTTCTCGGAAAAGCGCATATAGCCGACGTTCGCGCCCAGCCGCCAGCCGACGCCCAGCCGGATCGGGATCAGCACGACGTCGCCGCGGCGCAGGTAGGTCGCGGCGAAACCGCCGACGAAATAGACGCGCCCCTCGGCCGCGGGATAGCGGCGATAGAGTTCCTGCGAATCATAGAGGTTGTAGACGAGGACGAAGACCTTGTTCGCGTCGCCGCCCACGTCGAAGCCGAGCGACGGACCGGTCCAGTAGACCGGGCGCTGCCCCTCGATTTTGTGCGTCATCACGCCCGAGCCATAGCGGACGCCGACAACGAACGCGCCCGACGCCTCGCGCCCGGCGATATAGGCATTGGGGCGGCCCTGTTCGGACAGCACCTTCTCCAGCATCCCGGCAAGGCCCTGCGCGCCCTTGCCGAACACCCCCTCGGCCGCGCTCATCAGGTCGTCGCGGGCGAAGGTCTCTTCCGCAGCGGCGGTGCGCTCGGCAGTGACGGGGCCGGCCGGGGCGGCGGTCGTCGCGGTCGGTGCCGGGGCGGGAGCGGGGGGCGGTGCGGACTGCTCCACCGGATCCTGCGGGCCGGGGTCGACGGTCATCTCTTCCTGGCTCAGGCGATCCTGCGGCGCGGGGGCGCGCGGCGCGGCGCGTCCGTTCAGGTCGCCGTCGATCGCGGCGTTGGGGTCGATCGTCCGCACCTGCGCAGAGAGCGGCGCGGCTGCCAGCCCGACGCTCGCCAACGCGATCAGCCATTTACCCGACATTACGCTTCCCCCGGTCCCCGCGGCGCCCAGCCGCCCGTGTTTCGATACGATACACCGGGATCGCGTGAAGCGCCAATGAACGGACGGCGGATTGAGTCGATCGCGCGCCGGAACGAATCGCGTCGAAACCCGCACGGAAGCGGTTGATCGCCCCGATACCCCTCGCTATAGCCGCGCCTTCAGCGCCGATTGAACCCGGAGACGTGGGTGAGTGGCTGAAACCAACGCTTTGCTAAAGCGTCGTACGGGAAACTGTACCGAGGGTTCGAATCCCTCCGTCTCCGCCAGGTGCAGTTTCAGCACCGTCCGACAGCCTCCGATCTCCATTGTTTCGTAAGGGTTTCCGGGCGACAATCGTCCGATGAAGGCCGACGACATCCGACATCAGCCGGGGGCATCCGGGGGTATCGTGGGGGTACCCGCTCCTGGAGAGTGGGGGTATCCGGACGCCAGCGGACGATACTGGGGGTATCCGTGCTGACGGACACCGCCGCGCGCACGGCCACACCCCGCGACAAGGATTACAAGCTGGCAGATTCCGGCGGCTTGTATCTGTTCGTCACCGCCAAGGGCGCGAAGATCTGGCGCATGAAGTACCGGCACCTCGGCAAGGAGAAGGTGCTGGTGCTCGGGCCGTATCCGGCGACGACACTGAGGGTCGCGCGGACGATGCGCGACAAGGCGAAGGACGCGCTGGCTGCCGGGCGCGACCCGGTGCTCGAGGCGAAGCGCGTGAAGATGGTCGGCGAGGCGCGCGCGAACGACACGTTCGAGAAGCACGCGCGCGATTGGTTCGAGACGACGAAGGCACGCTGGCGCCCGGTGCACGCCGACGACGTGATCACCAGCATGGAGCGCGACCTGTTCCCCTCCATCGGCGCATACCCGGTGACCGACATCGACGAGCCGCTGATCCTCGCCGCGTTGAAGAAGGTGGAGAAGCGCGGGTCGATCGAGACGGCGCGGCGGCTGCGCCAGCGTGCCGAGCGCGTGTTCAAGTGGGCGAAGGCGCACGGTGCGGGCTGCGGCAATCCGGCGGCCGACGTGCGCGAGGCGATGGCGGCCGTGCCGAAGAAGCGAAAGTGGCCGGCGCTGACCGATCCCGCCGCGCTCCGCCAGCTGATCCAGGACGTCGATGCCGCCGGCGCGATGCCGACCACCAAGCTGGCGTCGCGGTTCATCGCGCTGACCGCGCAGCGCCCCGGGATGGTTCACCGAATGCCCTGGACCGAGCTGCACGGGATCGACTGGGCGAAGCCCGGCGAGCCGTCGCCCGCGGCGGTGTGGAAGGTGCCGAGCGCGCGCATGAAGCTCGAGTACGATCTGCGCGACAACGACGCGTACGACCACGAGATCCCGCTGTCGCAGGCGGCGGTCGATGCGCTGCATGCGGTGCAAGCGCTCACCGGGCGGGGCAAGATGGTGTTCCCGTCGGCATGGGATCCGTCCGACCCGATCAGCGAGAACGCGGTGTCGTTCCTCTACAAGCGCATCGGCTACAAGGGGCGACACGTGCCGCACGGGTGGCGCAGCGCGTTCTCGACGATCATGAACGGGCGCGTCGAACGCCAGGCGATGGGCGCGGAGCGGTACAACCTCGACCGTCTGATCGTGGACCTGATGCTGGCGCACAAGCCGGTCGGCATGTCGGCGGAGGAGTTCACGTACAACCGGTCGGCATACATGGAGCGGCGGCGCGAGCTGGCCGAGGACTGGGCGTCGATCATCATGGAAGGCGCGGTTCCGGCGGGCGAGGTGATGACCGGGAAGAGGCGGTCGACGTATCGCTAGCTCGTGACGATGCCGGGATCCGCTGCACTATTCTGGTACACAGGTGCCCGAGGAAATGCGGGGCTACTGACCCATGGGCCAATGCCATTAAGCCATACTAGGCAACGCCCTCCACCAAGCTCGATCGCCTCGTCCCGCGTCGGCTGATGGCGCATAATCTCGTCAATGATGAAATGACCGTTGCCGCGCTTCATACCGCTCCTCCTACGAAGAGGGCGGCGAAGCCGTCGCCTCGCCGCCATTCGTTCCGCGGTGGGCTATCGCCCTTGGCAGAGTACGCACCCGGGATGCGCTATCCAGTGGGCCGTCGCCCTTGGCAAAGCACGCAGCTGGATCTGCGTCGGTCCCCGATGCGGTGAACCTGACGGGCTACGCCCAAGCCGAATAATGGGTGATCGTCCAATCTTGTGCAACCGACTGGATGACGCGGCCCGCAGCGCATAGCATCCGGCCATGGTCGAGATCCCCGGCATCCGCGCGTTCCAGTTCGCCAGCGATATCGAGCAGATCCGGCTCGCGTTCGACGCGTCGATCGGTGCGATGGAGCAGGCGCATCGCGCTGCCGAGGAAGCGTATGATCGCTATGTCGAGAGCGGCGAAGACGACGACGAGTACGACGAGGACGGCGCGCTGATCGTCAGCACGCGCGGCGCGCTGCGGTGGGAAGCCATGAAGGCGTCGATGGCGCAGAAGGTGATCCGCGAGGCGTTCACGGGCAGCATCTTCCACTTCTGGGAGACGTCGGCGCGATATTGGACGGGCGACAACGACAGCGATTTCCGGGGGCTGCGTCGGGCGGTGCGCAAGCTCGGGTACGCAGTCGATGGCGACGGGCTGACGCTGCTGAACGAGGTCAACAACCTGCTGAAGCACGACAACATCGAGACGGGCGAGCGGGTGTTGAAGCGCGCGCCGCAGCTGTTCTGGAACGGCAAGCGACCGACGGGCAAGCACTGGCGCAGCTCGCTGCGGCTATCGAACGACGATGTCAGGCGATTCCTCGAAATCGTGCAGCGGTCGGGTCCGACCTATCCCTGACCGCCGGCGTCAGCGCGGATCCGCCAGCCAGGCCCGCACGTCGCTCTCGCGCCAAAGCGCCGGCCGCGAACCGGGGTCGATCTGGGGCGGGAATCGCTCATCCCGGATACGATCGTAGATCGTGCTGCGCTTGATCCCGACAATCCTCTCGACCTCGTCCAGCCGCAGGAACCGGTTTAGCTCGGGCGCGGACCTGGCGTCCGGACTCTCCGGGGGCGCGTCGTTCGATGGGTTTGCAGGGGCGCGCTGCGCGCGCGGTCGCGACAGGCCTTCGGGGGCGAACAAGCCGTAGATCGCGTCGATGGCGGCGTCGTCGACGAAGATGCTGTGCGTTGGGGTGGCGGTCGCGTCGAACGGCCGCCGGGGATCGATGGCGCAGGTCGCGAAGCGCAGCACGAAGTCGTCCAGTTCCCACGCACCCGCCGGAATCGCGACGGGCTCGCCGCCGCCGATCGGGCGGGCGTACGCCTTCATCCGTCCCTCTAGCAGCTGGCGACCGAGCAGGCGGATCGACGCCGCGACGACACCGCGTACGCGCTCGTCACCGGGATCGCCGAATGCCTCTGCGATCTGCGGGGCCCCGGTGCCATCCTGCAGCAGCGTGTATGTCGTTAGCACCTCGGCCAGCGAGACCCGGCCATGCGATCGCGGGAATGTTTCGGCGGTGTACGGGCACCAGGGCTGAACGGCGACAGCGATCATGACATTTGCAATACTGCAAGGATCGTCTTCCAGTTCTTAACGCGCCCGTGCAATCAAGTGGGCATGCCGCGTCTGACCAAGGATGATCCCGATTCGCTGATTGGCGGCGTGGAGTTTCGCGCCCGCCGGGCTGCGCTCGGTCTAGAGCGCCAGGTGATCATGGACCAGCTCGGCGTGAACCGGTCGTCGGTCGACAAGTGGACGCGTGGCGATGCCGCTGTGCCGCGGCAGGTACGCGAGTTGATCGAGCAGGTGGAGGACGAAGTCGAGGCGACGATCGAGTATCTCGCCGATACCGGATCGCATCTGTTGCTCGTCGAGCCGCAAAAGGGATGGCCTTGGGGTGAAGGACCTTGGCTTGTCGTCATCGCCAGCGCGCGTCGCCGTTTGGTTCAGGCCGGCGTACATGCAAAGATCGGTCCGGAGGTGGCTGTCCCCTCACCGGAGATTGGCAACATCGTGGACGTGGATTTCAGCAGGACAAATCGGTCCAGTCCAGACGCATAGTGAACAGGCTCATCGTGGCGGCACGGCTCGGCTGCGGACGTCCTCGACCTTGCGCCACACGCGCCGTGCGACGCCGAGCTTGTCTCGGCAGTCGGCACCCGCTTCGCGCAGATCGAGGATGTAGTTGGTGACCTGGCTCTCGCGCACCCGGGCGGCAGCGCCCTTCGGCGACGGCGCGCGCGGCTCGACATCGCAGGTCAGCTCGGCATCGGACATGGCCGGCAGCGTGGCGGCAGCCTGGCCAGCGGCGATCAGCGCGCGGTCGCGGGCGCCGGTGGTCGAGCAGCCTGCGAGCGCGAGCAAAATTAACACCGCAGCAAAAGCAACCGCCAATATGCCGCATTGGGCGAACCCTCTTTCGGCTTCTCTCAACGGGTTCACTTACCCTGCTCCTTCCGCAGATCGGCCAAGAAGTCATTCAGCCCGTCGCTGACCTCGGGATCGCCGGCCGCCTCGGCACGCGCTGCGGCGGCTTGGCGAATGACGGTGGTGCGCTCGATGCGCTCGACACGGGCCGTCGCTGCGGCATCCACCGCCGCCACCTTCTCGGCATCGATCTCGCGCTGCGCGGCGGCCTGCGCCTCGACCCGCTTCAGCGCATCCTCGGTCCGTTGCAGTTGGTCCGCCTGCGCCTTGATCTCGGCCCGCCGCAGTTCGATGCGCGGTGCCACGACGAGAAGCCAGAAGCCGACGATGACGCCGACCATCGCGGCGAGCGGCAGCACCCAGCGCATGGACGCGCGCAGGGCCTGCCAGCCTCCCCATGCACCGATCGTCGCCAACATCGCCGTGTCTCCCGTGACATGCGGACTGTGACGAATCGGCTCGAACTTATGCAATGCGTGCAGGCGGTTGCCCGTCAGCACGACCCGGCTATGGTCACGGCCGGGAGATCATCGTGGCAGGCAATCACAGCAAGGCGTTCGAGTACTTCGGGGTCGTACCTAAGAACATCAGGTGGAGCTGGTCAGGGCGCAGCCCTGACGGTTCGGCGGTGGCCGTGCGCCTGTGGCAGGACAAGTTCGAGGACAAGGGACGGCTGTACCGCAGTTGGTCGGACGACGAGCCGGGGGCGTGGAAGTCGCGGCCCGGATTCACCGAGCTGATCGAAAACCTGGCACACGCGCGCGACCATCTCGACGGCGTGGTCAGCGTGATCCTGCTGATCGCCAAGGACAAGGATGCCGTGCCCCGATCGATCGACCGCAGTTCGCCGGCGCCGAACCTTAAGATGCGCGTGGTCGAGCTCGACGAGACGGAGGGGACGTTCCTGCTCGAGCGCGTGGGCTAAGGGCGTGCTGGCTCTTGCCGACAACAACTTCGTCCAGCGAGACGGGCTACGCGAGTATCTCGACGCCTCCCCGGAAAACCGCGTCGCGATACCCCACACCGTCTTTGTCGAATGGCACAAGGGCGATGCCGCGAAGGTGACACGCCGGGTCCTTCAGCACGCGTGCGCGTATCCGAAGCGCATCGTCATCCTACGCGACACCCATTCGATCTTGCGAATGCGCGGTCAGCCCAAGCGCATCATGATGAAGCTGATCGACGAGCAGCAGACCCGCGACTTCCCGGCCTATTGCTCGGACTTCATCACCAGTCCGCTGACGCCCGACGTCGTCGCCAGCTTCGCCGCCCACGCGGAACGCGCGCGCAACGACGTCGACGCCTTGCAGGGTGAGGCGCACAAGATGCTCAAGCTGTTCGCAGCATGGGACGAGCGATTCACGCCACGCGAACTTCGCGAGCTCCACGGGCTCCTCGAGCGCGACAACCTTTTGTCCGACGGCTTGCAGATCAAGACATGGGCGATCGCCGAAGTTCTCGCCCGCCAGCTGCTGAAGGAACACGGGCTGGCCCGCATCGCCGACTATCCAGGGGAGCTCGTAAACACTTTGGCATTCCGATATGGCGCCACGACGATCGGGCTGTACGTTCGTATGCGGAACCGGCCCGGCGACTATCCGACCAAAGACCGCAAGGTATTGGCGCACCTGATGGACGTGAAGATCGCGGCGCAAGGCACGTACTTCGACGACTTCCTGACGCACGAGGATGGTCTGAAGCAGGCGTACGAGGTCGCGATGAGCCTGATCCGCGCGCTGGGCGGCTTTACCCGCTGCGGGCGACCAACCGGGTAGAACAGTGTTGATTTCCGACGGCCGTGGTAAAGGCGCCGACCATCTGGGAATGGCTCAGCTGGTAGGACAGCGATCTTATAATCGCGCAATCATGGGTTCGAATTTATGATTACCAAACAACAGGTCGCGAAGGCGAAGGAGGCGTTCGATCTCGCTTGGGGCGAGGCGGTAAAGTGTTCAGAGGAAGTCCAGCACGCGCTCGACATGGCGGAAATGACGCATGCCAGAGACGCCAGCGACACGTTCGTCAAGAAGGCGAAGCGCGCGCTCGAGGCGCACGACAACTGGTGCAGAGCCGCACAGAACGCCTCGAAACTGCTTCAGGGATATTTCGAGCAGTCGCAACCGAAGTGATCAGTCCGCCTCGCTGACCGGTGGTGCTGGCTGCGCCACCGTCGTCGTGGTCGTCACCTGCGCCACCGGCGCGCCGTCTCCTGCCGCGCTCGCCTCGAAGCTCGCCAGGCCGATGCCGCCCTTCAGCCGACCGACCGGGCCGCCGATCGCGAACGAGATGATCACAGCCAGCACGCCGGCCAGCATGCCGAGCAGCGCCCAGCCGAGGATCTCGAGCCGCTGCGCCTGCGTGTCGCTCGTCCAACCGCCAAGCCAGATGATCAGCACCATCGCGGCCGCGCCCGCCGTGCAGACGACGCCGGCGCCGAACAGCGCGATCGTCATCAGCCGGCGCAGACTCTCCGACTGGGGCGTCAGCTGCGGATTGATCGGCAACGGCGTACCCCCGTCGGTTTGAAGCGGCTGAGCGTCGATCCAGCGACGCAGGGTCGCGAAAACCCGCCCCGCCTTCACTTGGCCAGCTCGAAATGGGGATTGTCCGTCTCGCCCTTCTCGCGGCGCGCGCCATCCCCGTCCCAGTCCGCGCCATGGCGCAGCTTCACGCCCTTCTCGCGCGCGGCCTGCATCATCGCATCGGCGACCGCGTCGAACCCCCGCACGTCCTTCCAGTCGTAGGGCGCGGGCAGCAGGTCGACCGCTTCGCCCCACCCCGTCACGGGATTGCGCATGTGCCGCGAGATGCGGGTCCAGGTGACGATCTTGCCGGGCTTGGTGCGGCCCTGCGCGTACAGTTCGCTCTGCCGCGCCTGCGTGCGCACGCCTTCGACGACCATGAAGTCGACCTTCGTGATCTCGATCGCACGGCGCACGACCGCGACTAGGCGGGGATCGACGCCAACAAGCGCCGTCAGCGAGCGTTCGGACAGGGTGAAGGGCATGGGTCAGCCTCCGATGATCGTGGCGGTCGCGACGAACGCGACGGCACCGAGCGTGGTGAAGCGCCACAGGCGCGGGGACCGGCGCCAGGCGAGGAACAGGTGGCCGAGGCCCGCGACCATCGCGGTGATCACGGCAGTCGCGTTCACGACGAGCAGCCAGGTCGGCCAGTCGCCGCGGTCGACGGTCCAGAACACGAATCCGAACACCGCCGAGCAGATGAAGCTCATCGACACGAAGAAACGCAGCATGTGGCCGGCGTCGTAGTGGATGGGCGGCGGGGCATCGTCGGGCAGCGCCCGGAACGTCGCCATGCACGCGATGTCCCGGAGAGTGCACGCGATCAGCCAGCGGGGCACCGCCAGCCATTCGCCCAGCGCCGTCCGCCAGGATCCACCCTGCTCGCGCCAGGTCGTGTGCGCGATCGCACCGTAGTTGATCGCGACCAGCGCGCCGATCGTGCCCCAGGCGATGTAGAGGGCAATGAAGAACGCGATCACCGGAAATCCCCCGCACGCTCGGTCGCCTCGACGACGGAGCGGTGAACATCGTTGTGGCCGTCGATCGTGGCGGTGATGGTGGCGCCGACCAGCATCAGCCGATCGCCCGCCGCCCGCTTCTCGGCGATCGCGCGCCGCAGCTCGTCATGACCGCGAACCCGCGGCGTGAAGGCGCACCGAAGAACCCGACCCATCTCGCGCATGTTCACGACTGCCCTCCCGTCGCCGCCGGCAGGGCCTGCGGGTCGACGCCGACGGAGGGCGTCAGACCCATCTTCTGTTCAATGCGCTGGAGGGCGAGCGCGACGGCGTAGTCGGCCCTGGCCCCCTGGCGGGTGGCTTCGCCCTGCTCCTTCAGGATCTCGGCGAGCAGCTTGTCCTTCGCCAGATTGGCCCGAAGCAGGAAGGCGAAGGCCGTCCCGATGCCCGTCATGATGCCGCTGCTCAGGACAAGGGTGACGATGTCGGTCATGCACGCACCCGCGCCCGGTTCATCAGCGACCGGCCCCAGATCCGCTGCGCGCAGTCGTTGGGCGTTCCGTCATTGCGGAAGGTGTGGAAGACGTCGCTGTGCCACCCGTTGATGTCGGTGACGTCGGCCACGCCGTCGCGTTCGATCGTGCAGACGGTCGCGCCGAGGTCGATCAGGCGCTGCCCCTCTTCGGCGCGGCGCACGTCGTCGATGATGATCAGATGATCGAACATCGGCTCGATCTGGGCGTCTTCGATCACGGACGCGATCAGCTGCTCGAGCCAATAGGTCTGGCCGTATCGCTTGGCACGGTGCTCGCCGATCAGGATCAGGACCTGACGCGGGGACAGGCCGCCCAGCGCCTGCATCGGCACGTCCTTGTCATCACCCTTCGCATTCGCGGCCTCGTCGAAGCCAAGCCGGCGCGCCTCGACGCGGATCGCCCCGGCGATGGAGCGAACTCTGCCGGATGCTAGGCGCGCCAGCGCGGCCGCTACGGTCGACTTGCCCGAGCGCGGCCGTTCCGAATGCAGCCCGACGATGATGAGGTTTGCGGGAAGAAGCATGCGACGCAGTATCGCGTAACTCTGCTATCTTATGCAATTTGAAGTGACTGGCTCTTGGCACTTGGCCGGTTATAGTGCTGGCATGTCAAACGACCTCGAGCGCGAAATCCAACAGTCGGTGGCCTTGGGGCGTGCCTATTCGATGCAGGTCGCAAAAAGGCGCATCGACGAACTGTTCGCGCGCGTCGAAAAACAGCAGGCGCTCGATCCTGACGTCGAAGGTCCGTTCGATAACATCGTGCTCGAGGATTTGCGAACGAAGTTGATCGATACGGCGATGTATCGCGACGTCACCGAGGACGACCTGCTGAAGGCGAGCGGGCAGCACGAGAAGGAGTGGCTTGCCGAACTTCACGCGCAGACTGCGTTCTGGGATGCTTGCCGTGCGCAATCGGACAGCTTGCGCGTCTATTACGTCTACAACACTGCCGATCGAAAGCTGACCGTGCTTGCGAAAGATGCCAAATGCGCGAGGTTCTTCGCGCATCGGGCCGGCCATATCCTCGAGGAGAAGAACGGCAGCGTGATGGTCATGAAGCCCGAGGTCGAAGCTGCGCTTCGCCAGAGCGGGTCAGCCCTGGCGCGCGCGCTACGCGATGGTCACCCGGGCGTCGTCGAGACGCTGGGCAACAATGTGATCATGAAGGAATCCGAGCGCGTATTCACGCCGATGACGGTGGTACCGAAGCCCTAGTTCCCCGGGTCGGCTTCCTGCTGCGGGCAGAGGACGAAGCGGATCACGCCTTGCGCGAGGATCGCGGCCGCCTCGTCGGACGGCACCAAGATGCGCAGCCGGTCGCCCGAGGGCTTCATCACGCAGACGGACCGGTGCGGCACGCCGCCGATGTCGATGTCGTCATCCATCATGCTCTCCATCATGCGCGCGCGACAACGTACGCGGTCGCGAACGGACCGGCGTCGACGAACGGCAGGTAGATCTCGGTCGCGGGGTTGAACGCCAGCGCCTCGGTGATCGCGATGCCGACGTTGCTGACGACCGCGACGCGGCTGCCGTCAGTCGCCAGCGCGAGCAAGCTGGTTGGCATGGTCGCGCCGTCGATCAGTTCGGATCGCCAGTTCTCGAAATCGTCCGACACGCTGATGCGCCGGCGGTTGTCGAGTGCGGTCGCCGACGCGATCAGCACGTCGACGGTGCCGACGCGCACCATGCGCGCCGGGGTGGTCACGCCGTCTAGCGTGCGGGCCTTCGTCCAGTTGCGGCGATCGGTGCTCTTGAGCGTGCGACCGAGCGCGCCGACGACATGGACCTCGCCCGCGTCGGTCGCGGTGATGCAGTACAGCGCCTCGGTGACGCCCGAGTTGCGCGCGGTCCACCCCCCGGCAGCGAGCAGCGTCGGCGCGGTCTGGATGCCGCCGCCGTCGTGGATAGAAATGAACTCGCCGCCGGCCAAGGCGATGTTGTTCACGGGCGCTGCGACCGCACAGGCCGACAGGGTGAAGCTGACACCATCGTCGGTCGACCAGGCGAGATAGTCCCGGTTCGCCTGCCCGCCGCGGGTGCATCCGCCGAAGATGACCAGCGTGCCGTCGAAGGCCTTCATCCGCAGGCCGGAGACGGCAGTGGATCCGCCGATAGTAAGCATTCCGTCGTTGAGCTTGCCAGTGCTCGACCAGTTCTGACCATCGGTCGTTTGGAAGAGGCTGCACACGGTGGACAGGGTGTGCCGCACCATCAGGAACAACTTGGTCTGCGTAGCCGCGAATTCCGGGGTGCCGCTGATGGTGCTGCCCAGCGGCACAAAGCCCGTCGCAGGCTGCCAACTGCCGGGCGTTCCATCGGGTGAAACGTAGACGCGGAAGGTCGTGCCAGAACCGGTCAGCGAGCCATATCCGTACCACTTTCCCTGCCAGCGGATGGCCGCCGTCATATTCGTCGCCGCGAGCACGCTCGCGAAGTTCGACGCCGGTCGATTGACCGTCGCCATCCGCGCGGCGAGCTGCTCGTTCCCGGCGATCGGGATCACCCGGCGGTCGAGCTTCTCCAGCCCGACCAGGTCCGCGCCCGACGCGCCGTTCGCCAGCGTGACGAACTCGCCGATCCTGCGGCCCGTGCCGCTCGCGCCGCCTTCCAGTTCCGGTCCCATGGTCAGGCCTCCGCAGCGGTGTAGGGGATGCCGACGCTGTCGCCGGCGATGCTGACCGGGCCACGCGTAGGGATGCGCAGCACCGCGCCAGGCTTCAACGGCACGCTGCCAGGCGCGTTCTTCACCGCGTTCCCACCCAGGAAATTCACGTGCAGCGTGCCCGCGTCGCCAGCGTGGACGACGAAACGCGACAGAACCTTCTCATCGACCTGTTCGAACAGCGGCTGCGGGGTGTTGGCGACCGCGATCGATCCTGACCGGTCGGTCCATTTGCCGATGTTCACGTCGATCATCGGGTTCACGCGCACGCGCACGCCGTCACCCTGGACGTAGACAAGGTCGCTCTGGGCGTCGGCCATCTGGAAACTCCATGCACCACATGCGCAGCAAATCGCACGGAGATTAGCAGAGTTAAGTCATGATGTGCCACTCGACTGGCGTGCCGGCCCGATCTTACCTGCTTGTCGAATCGTTCCTACTATGTTCTGTTTAAGCGCATGGAGCGAATCGACACGACGCGGCTGCGGGCCGCCATCCTGCACGCCCCGGGCTGGGCGCGTGTTGGCATCACAATGCCGGACGAGCGGCTGCGCGAACGTGCGGCGACGGCGCTGGTCGAGGCGATAGTGGACGAGCTGGAGCCTGGTGAGCGGCGGGACCCCAGGCAGATTTCGCTGGCGCTATGAATCCGAAGGTCTCGAGCTAGGGTCTGTGCTGGAGGTCATTTTGCCACAGCCGATCAAGCTAAAGTCATGGAACCCGATGCCCGGCGCCGTCTTGCAGCGGCCCGAACACGCTATGCGCATCGCGGCGATTGCGGCTGAGTGGACGCAGATCGAGTTCAGCATGATCAACCTGCTCGCTGGGTCATATGGTCAGACGCTCTACAACGAGAGTGGACCGTACGAAGCCCAACACAATCCAGTTGCGGTCGCTGCAATGCAGGCGGCCGAGACGATCCGTTCGCGGCTGAAGCTCCTCGATCTCACGCTAGGCAAGATGGTGACGGGCACCTCGGTCGAGGCGGAATGGCTAGCAGTGCGCGACAACCTCCAGAAGCGCGCTCGCGAACGTAACAAGATCGTTCATGGTAGCTGGGGCATCATGATCAACGAGCCTGACGAACTCGTGATGCACACGTCCGACGGGTATTTCAAATGGACCGTACGGGACTTCGAGGACGTGCTTGAGCGATTGGTGACATTGCGCTGGGCCGTAGTCGATCTCACAAGCCAAATCACGGATGCCGTGCACGCAGGCGAGATTCCGCAGGGTATCATGGGTCCGATTACCGGCTGGCTTTCAGACCGCGCTGACGGATCAATGGAAGCCTAAGCTCAACGTCCCCTCAGGCGTGGAAGCGGCCCCCGTTCATGAACAGCAGCTGCCGCGAGCCGTCGACGTGCGTGATGATGTGCGCGACCGCCCAGCTCGACGGACCCTTGTTGTAGCCCATGTCGAGCGCGCAGGCGCCGGCCATCCACAGTCCATCACGCACCGCCGGGGCATGCCCGTGGCCGATGTTCATCTTCGGCGACATGCGGGACAGGTTCACCGCCGATCCGCGTGATCCGTTCGGCCCGAGATGTCCGTGCTGCGAGCATTCGATCCCACCGGCGATGACGTAGCTGTCGTCCTCGGTGATGAAGCGGACGCCGGCCAGGCCGTCCTTCACGAACCCGCGCAGGACGTCCTCGAAGATGTGCGGCTTGCGTCCGGCCTCAAGCGTGCGCTTGTAGAATTCGTGCTGCGTCTTGAGGAAAAACAGCACGTTCCGCTCGTTGTCCTCGGCGCGATAGTCGGCCTCGTCGAGCCACCGGGTGAGTGCGTTGTCGTGGTTCGACTGGATCACCACCGACGTGCAGTCGTCGCGGCGCGTTGCCTTCAGAAACCGCGCGCATCGCTCGAGCTCGCGTTCGACGTCGTCGCATCGCAGCCGCCGCATCAGCAGGCGCCACAGGTGGTCCTTGATGTTGTGGTGGTTGCGCGGCGCGAAGTCGGACAGGTCGTGGAAGAACTGGTGGCGCGGGCGAAGCCGCCCGACCAGGCTGTCGCGTTCCCACTTGCGGCGCACGCGACCTTCGACCGGATCGTACCCCCACGTCGCGCGGGCGACCTCGGGATCGAGCTTCTCGTGGTGGACGTCGCCGGCCTGGATCGCTTCGACCCTGTGTCCGCGCGAAACCAGACCATCCTCGACCAGCACGTCCAGATCGCGGAAGGTGCCGGTGTCATGGTCGGCTTCGATGTGGCGGGCCCAGCATCGCCCATCGGGCAGCATCTCGAGAATGACGCAGCCGATCGTGTGCCAGCTCTCCGCCTTCAGGCCCGCCTTCTTGCCGACGTAGTTCGGCAGGGTGCAGCACCCGGTCGTCATGGTTGCCTTGTATGGGGCATCTTTCATGCGCGGCACGCTGTCGAGCGCCTGTTTTGCGTGCGGGAAGATGCCCCACCTCGGCCCGGTGTAGGCGTGCATCCCGGAGAGCGGGGTGACCGCCGTCGGCAGCGTGTTCATCTCGCCGGCGAAGTCCATCGCGTCGCCGAACTGGACGCGGTTGTCGAAGAGGTGCGGTTCGACGTCGGGGTGCCAGAAGTTGCCGGCCTTCTCGTGCGACGAGTACAACGACTTGTTGTAGGTGAAGCCCGAGACGATCACCTCTGCGCCAAGGTCAATCGCGTACGCCTGAAGGTTGCGCCAGAACGGCTCGTGGATGTCGGTCGCGTCCTGCGCGCCGGTCAGCAACGCGCGGAAGACGCCACTCTCCGGGGGCGGAATGTGCCGCGGCTCGATGTTGCGGCGCCAGACAAAGGAGGGTGCGACCTCGTCTTCATCGTCACCCTCGTCGGCGGGCTCATCGTCATAGGTTTGCGGGAAGATGACGTGAACGTTGTCCAGGTCGCCCAACAGCTTGATCGAAGAGGGGCGACCACCCTTGTAGGTCGAGATGCGGCCCTGGCTCATCTCCTCGAGCGTCAACACCCGGGCGCCCTCGTCGCGCAGTCGGTTGCGCTCGTACTGGATCAGCTTCTCGCGCACCGTGACGGTCGACAGGCCGAGATGGCGGGCGACGGCGGACTGGCTGCCCATCTCGTCGAACAGCGCCTTCACCTCGCGCTGGCGCGGCGTGATGTGCGTGAAGGCCGGATCGTTCGCGGCGGTGCCGTCGGGCGGACGGTGCTCGATCGGCTTCTCGCCCATGATGCGACGGTACTGGCGCACGTGTTTCGACGCGGCGTTGTACGAGATGCCGAGGATCTCGCCCGCACGCTCGATCGAACCCACCTGTTCGGCGAGCTGCACGATCTCGCGCTGACGTTGCGTGACTTCCTTCAAGGCCGACCCCTTCCTGTTACGCGCCGGATCGCTGTAGCATCACATAGCTCTGCCAAACTCAAGAGGACGCTTGGGGCTTACTTTTCGAAGTCCCGGGATGGGACAGCCGCTACGCATCAGAATATGACCTCTGTCTGGACCGACGCCTCGGCCTCGGTGACCGGTCTGCCGATGTCGAAGAACGACCCGCCGGTATTGGTGAGAAGGATGGTGTTGATCCCATTCTGGCCGACGACGGTGTCGCCGCAGCTTCGATCCTTGCTGGTGATGGACAGGGTGAAACTGCCGACCGTGGCGGTGGTCGTGATCAGCGGATAGGCTGCGAGATCGCCGAACGCCGTGCCGGAGGGGACGGCCTGACCCTGCATCGTCTGGCCGTTTGCGATCAGCAGGTTCACGACCTTATGGCCGTCGCCGCTCACCCTGGTGCCCATGTCCGTCGGACTCGGGAAAATCGCTGTTTCGGTCCCGTAGAGAAGCGTCTGAGTCCCGGTTCGAATGCTGTTGGTAACAACCCCGTTGCGGACCTCGATCAAGAAGCTGTCGATCCGCTTGTTGTAGACACGGCGATGAATGTTGTTCGGGTTCTCTGCCGGTGTCGGGATGCGGAAATCGTACGCAGCCGTCGCATAGTCGGCGGTGAAGTAGGACGTCCCGCCCGAAGCGTAGAGGAACCAGGTCCGCTCGGGCGGCCTGCCATTCTCCGGAGGCAAGTTGCCGCCACCGCCTTGCGGTACGGGGAATGTCGCGCGCCGGGTGCCATCGTCGCGGCGAAAGATGTAGCCGGTCTGGCCAACTGCGACCGCGTTCAGGCGCCCGACCGGATAGGTGGGGGGATTGCCGGGATCGCCGCCGCCGGGACCTTCGCCGCCGCCGTTTTCCTGCTCATCGCGGACGATGGCGCTCGTGCGCCGCTGCATCTGCCCGAGCATCAGGTCTGCGGCCTGGGCGGCAGGATGATCGGATAGCCGCGAACCTTGGCCGTGTTCGCCCCCGGATAGTGCCGATACGCGAAGCCGAACTCGTAATAACCGGCTGCCGTGGTGTCGGGTGCGGACCCGCGAGGCGCCCAGACGCTCACCTCGAAGCCAAGTGAGCCGGTGCCCTTCGTGATCATCAGCGTCACCGGGATGTCGACGCCGGTCGGCGGGCTGCCCGAGCGTTCGTAGGCGAGCGTCGGCCAATCGCCGAGGCCGAACGAGATCGCGGTCTGCCCGACGATGTTCATCTCGAACACGTTTGCCAACGAGACGTCGATCTGCAGGTTGCCCTGCACGCCGCCCAGATCGATCACCGTCTCGCCGTACGATCGCATCTCCGGGTGGTTGAACGGCATGCCCTGCATGTCCGCGCCGAGCCCGAGCGTCATCGCGCCGGACCGCTTCATCACGGCGTTCTCGTACCGCTGAAAGTCGGTGTCGGCGGCGGGGGTGCGCGTCGTCGCGCCGATCGCGGGCGCGCCGCTTCGCCCATTGCGGGGCAGAACGTCGCCGGGTTTGGGCGA
Source organism: Sphingomonas yantingensis (assembly GCF_014199325.1). GTDB lineage: Bacteria > Pseudomonadota > Alphaproteobacteria > Sphingomonadales > Sphingomonadaceae > Sphingomonas > Sphingomonas yantingensis. The sequence goes on along the minus strand of NZ_JACIJJ010000007.1, from coordinate 27,136 downwards.
CCGCGCCTGTAGCCGCTTTAGGTCGCGTTCAATCATGGGTTCAGGTCCACCATTCGATCGGTGCTGAAGGGATATTCGCCGAGATGTCGCGTCACCTCGAAATCCGGCGTGCCTGACGTCGGAGCCATCTCGAGCGTGAAGCTGGTCTGCATCTGCTCGGCCATGCGCGCGAGGTCGTACTGTGCCGGCAGTTCGTACTGCGTGAGCAGCTGCTCCTGCACGTTGTACGGCTTGTCGACCGACGCGGCGACGATGCCCATCGTGGTCAGCGGTCGCACGGCGTACGACGGCGGGAAGATGGCGGGTTCCAGCCGCTGCGTACCGGGCGCGGCCGCGATGGTGATGCGCGCGACGCCGCGCACGAGGTCCGCCTCGATCGCCACGACCTTGCCGACCATCGATCCGCCGGGGATCGAATCGTCGGCGATGCGCATGCGCTCGCGCCCGGTGATCGTGCGCACGTCCTCCCACGGCACGTCGAACGACGCGCGGATGATGCGCACCCCGCTGATCAGCTTCGCACGCGCCTGAAGCATGCCGTATCGGATCGCGCGCACTCCCGGCGTGGGTGAGCGCGTCACCGTCTGAATATTTCCCTGCGGGGTGGTGACGGTCAGCTGCTGCGTCGCGCCAAAGAAAATCCCCATCGCCGGTCCGCCCGACGGGCTGTAGTCGAGAAGGAGCGGGGCCCATTTGCCGAAGTCGGAATAGAGCGACGCCCCGGTGATGTGCGCCGCGGTGCAGACCCAGATCGCACCGTCGAACTCGCACCGCTGACCGGCCCCTACCGCGACACCGGCAACCCATGCGGGGGGCGTGCCGCTGACCAGATCGCGGCGCAGGTTTCGGCACTCGAGCTCGACCGTCTCGGTCGTGCCCTGATATCCGGCGATCTCCTGCCCCTCCCACACCAGGCTGAATGTCACGGACTCGCGGCGATTGGCCGTCAGGACGGTCGTCGCCAGCAGGTCGACATCGAAGAACATGCGCCGGAAGCGCAGCTGGGTCGGGGTGCGCGCCTTCGCGGCGTCAAGACTGCGGTTGCCACCGGCGACGCCGGTGAAGACGCGGCTCAACTCGTTGACCCCTGCGGGCGGGCTGCGCGGTTCGACCGACGACTGGATTACCGTCCAGTCGCCGATGCTCTCGCCGACCTTGGGGAAGTCGCCCCAATCCGGCGACGAGATCGTGCCGAAATACCCCTCGTTGCCGAGCGCGTTCGCCAGGTTCGCGACCACCGGGAAGCTCTGCTGCCACTCGGCCTTGATCGTCACATCGACCCGACTGATCGGCTGCGCGGGCTGCTCGAACTCAAGCGAACCCTCGACGAACCCGCTGCCGATGTCGATGAAGCCGGAACCCTCGATCAGGTCGACCAGCACCGGGGGCAGATCGGACCTGCCCCAGTGCAGCAACGCCGAGCGGCTCGCGAGGACGAGATCCGCCGTGCGCTTGTCGGTCGGGTCGGAGAATAGCCACCACGGATCGTCGTTGATACCCGCGAGCGCCGCGATCTCGATCTGCTCGGCGCTCGACGCCACTTGGCCCTGCTCGGTGTACGTCAGCGCCGGCTTGCACATCACCGTCAGCGTGACCGTGCGGCCCGCCGGACCGATCGGCCAGCCCTCGATCCGCCCGATGAAGGACAGCTGCACGACGCCGGCGACCATTTCGGAGATGAAGACCTTGCGGCGACCGCCGGGCGAGAAAACGCCGCCGGGCGTGGTCACGACCTCGCATTCGATCGACCAGAAGTCGGTTTCGGTCCAGCGGGGCCGTGCGTCGACCAGGTCGAAGTCGTTGCGCGCGTGCAAGACCGGATCGAAGACGTCGGCCTCGTCCACCAGCGCGATGAAAATGTTACCAAGCGTCGGTTCCATCAGCGCTCCTCCCCCGTGAGCGACCAGCTGACGTTGGCGTTGGCGACGTCCTCGGTGACGTCGAGATCATCGACGATCACGGTCAGGATCGGGCGGAACGCCGTGACCATCACGCCAGCGGCTCCGTGCGCCAGCTGGACCAGCATGCCGTCCACTTCGCCGAAGCGCAGGATCGAGCCGGGCATCGCCGGGCGTGGCAGGTTCGCGTCGGCGACGTCACCAGCCAGGTCGATGTGTCCCGGCCAGCCGATCACCACGGTATCGCCTTTGCGAATGCCATCGAGTGCAGGTTTGCGGGCGGCTTCGCCGGACAGCGTAAACCGATACTTGTCGAATTGACGCCGGCGCAGCGAACGGCGGGTGCCATTGGCTAGGCGCACGATCTCTCCGCCCGTCTCGATGAAGGAGAGTTGAGCGCGCACGTTGCGCGTCGTGCGGTCGAGCGGCTTGGCGCCGTTGATGGTCAGCCAGGTCCAGGGGATCGTCATCACTGACTCCAGGCCGGCGACGGGCCGGTGCGGTTCTTCGCGGTGCGGGCCGCGAGGTTGTCGAGGGTGGGGTCGTCGGCGCGGCCGCGCAGTTCGACCTGGCCCCCCTCGGAGAGCATGATCACGACGGGGCGCTTGAACTGGCCGTTCGCATCCGCGCCGCCGCCCGCCTCGAGCGCGGCACGGCGCAGGTCGGCGTCGAACCTGCGGCCATCGTCCTTGGGCGCGCCTTGGGCAGCGATCTGCTCGAGCGTCTTGTTCGTTTCGTCTTGCTTCGCGCCGAAGCTCGAGAACGTGCCGGCGAACCCGCTGTCCTTGAACCAGTCGAAGGCGCCGCGCGGGCCGTTCTCGAACGGATCCTTGCCGCCGTTGCGCTTCTTGCGCGCTTCGGTCGCGGCCATGCTGTCGCGAACGGCCTGAACGCGGTTGTCGTCGGCGTACATATCGTAGTTGGACGCCGCCGCGTTGGCCTTCTCTTCGAGCCAGCCACCGACGCCAGGAATCTTCGCGAGCAGCGACGCGATGCTGCGCAGGAACGACGCGAGCGCGTTCTGGATTCCGGCTTTCAGCAACTTGCCGATGTTGCCGATCTCGTCGCCCATCAATTCCCAATTCTCGACGAGGGTCAGGACGAGGAAGGTGATCAGGCCAATGATGGCGGCGATAACCAGGAACTGGGGGACCGACAGGAAGAGGAACGCGGCCATGCTCTTCACCAGGCCGCCGATCGCCGCGAAAACCTTCCAGATCGTCTGCACGACGCCGAGCGCCCGATCCATGACGAGGAGGAATCCGATCGTGTAGGCCAGAAGTTCGGCGAAGCTGCTGAAGTCGAAGTAGCTTGCGAGATCACGACCAACGGCGACGACTGCCTTGCCCACCGGGCCGAGACGGTCGGCAAGGGCTGCGAGCTTGTCGCCGATCCAGTCGATGATCGAGCCGAGCAGCTCAATCGTGCCCCGGACGACGGCGAAGCCGTCCACGATCCCGTCGAACAGCGCGCCGATGGCACCGCGATTATCCCACAAGAAATTGACCAGCTTCGTCAACATGTCGCGGACCGCGAACAGCGGCGCGAACTGCTCGGGGTCGTATAGCGTCTCGCCCTTCTCGTTGATGCGCGCGCGGTTCTCGCGGCCCGACACCAGGTCGCCGAGCGCGTCCCGCTTCGCGAACATCTTCTGCGTGTCGATGTCGGCACCCTTCGGCGCGCCCTTGCCCGATAGCAGCGCGTAGGCCTGCTTGATCGATGCGATCAGCTGGCGAACCCTATCGATCGCCTGCACGAGGTTCACCAGAATGCCTTCGCCGGTTTCGTCCAGAACGGAACTGACCTGGCCAGAGGCCAGCGTCGTGATGGCGGCCGCCGCCTGATTCAGCCAATGTGCAATCGCCGCGAAGGACTGTTCGAGCGTCCTGACACCCGGACCGACCTTCGGTGCGATGAGGCGGCCGATCGCGAACACGCATGCCTCGATCAGCGCGTACATCGATACGAAGAAGTCGAGGAACCCGTTGCCGGTGAAATTGCGGGTGCGGATGGCGTTTGTTACCATCAATACGCGGTCGAAGATCCCGACCAGCACGTCGCTGATCTTCGGCAGCTGGACGCCATACCCGGCAAATACGGCGCGCATGTTGCCAACCGCATCGGTTAGGCGCACCGCAGCGCGCACCACGCCGATGAAAATGTCCACCAGGAATTTGGCGGCGCGCGCGATGGCATTCAGCACCCGCTCGAAATCATAGCCGCCATCGACGGCCTGCTCGAAGCGATCGGCAAGCGGGCGGATCGCAGCTGCCAGGTTGGCACCGAATCGGGTGAACGCGCCGTTCGCGTTGAGCGTGCGCAGGAGGAGCGTCGCGGCGTTGACGATGCGACGGAAGGCCTCGTCGAGCTCCCCGTTGCCGATAGACACCTTGGCGAGGAAGAACGCGTTCGACAGCCGGCCGAGCGCGACGCGGGTCGTATTCGACGCCTCGAGCGCCGCGTCGGCATACTGCTGATTCAGCGCGCGACCGAAGCGGTCGATGAATTCCTTTGAATCGATCTGCGCGTCGCCGACCGCTTTCAGGAACGCCTCGACCGATATCCCGTACGCTTCGGCGGCGAGCGGGATCGCGCCATCGACGGCTTCGGCCAACTGCCCCTTGAGGTCTTCGGACGTGACCGCTGATTTTCCGGCGATCTGGTTCAAAGCCGTGAAAGCGCGGCCCAGCTTCTCGTCGTCGATGCCGAGCACGACGGCCGCGTTGCCCAAGCCGGTGAACAGTTCGCGCACCTGTTCGAGCGGCACGCCGACTTTGCCGGCGGACGCCTGCAGACCGATGTACTGCTGCGCCAGGTTCTTGATCGACGTGCCTGCGTCGTCCGCGACCTTCTGGACGAAGGCCAGATCGTCGGCGGTCTGGCGGGCCGATCCGGCGTTGACGTCGCTCAGCTTGCCATCGGCCGACCCCCTGAACAGCGGCTGCCCCTTGGCATTCCCGATTTCGCCGTTGATGGCACGCAGCGCGAGAACGATGCTCGTCAGTTCGGCGGAGCTGTCGGTGGTGTCCTTGATACCCTTGGCAAGCGCGCCGAGGCCGACCGCACCTACCAGGCTGAGCGTGCGCGCCAGTTCGCGCGCCTGACGTCCGGCGTCGCCGATCGCATCACCGATCCCACGCCCGGCATTCGCGAGCCTGCCCGTTGCGGAGCCTGCGGCGTTGCCCAGGTCGCGCAGTTCCCGGCGCACCCGGTCGGAACCGAGCACGCGGAAGAACACTTCGATGTTGGACCGCTGCGTGCTCGCCATCTGCAAAGATTAGCAGAACACTGTCACCTTATGCGACGTACGCCCCGCCCGTGCGATGACGTTCGAACATCTCGCGTACCGCAGCCTGCTCGGCTTCACGTTCCGCCCGCTCGACGTCGGATGCGGCAGCCTGGTCGGCGATGGCGCGCTTGCCCATGGCCACGATCTCCGACAGGCCGATCGGGCGGCCAGCGGGCTGTGCCGGATCGCCGTCCGCGCCGTTCGCGAGCCGCTCGTAGAACTTCTGCAGATGCCCGCCCTTGTCGCCACCGAATCCGGCCGCCGACGCGACGAAGCGCGCATGCGTGTCGAGCGCGACCTTGCGGTCGTGCGCCGCCATCACGTCGGCGTGGAGTTCGCTGATCTGACGGGGGCACAGGCGTTCCGGGCACGGGTGGTGCCCGTACACCCTCAGGTCTGCGGCTTTGCGCCACCAGCCTTCGAGCGGGCGCCGCGACGCTGCTGCCGGTTCGGCTTCACCGGCTCCGCCAAAACGTTTCCCTCCTCGTCCACTACCGCCTTGGCGATCTTCGGGAAGGAGCTGGTCATGATCGTGCGCATCAGATCCACGCGCTCTCCGGCATCGATGTTGCGGGCCGATCCTTCGACGGTCCGGCGCTGTTCGGGCGATGCGTCAGGCGCGATCGAGGCGGCGATCATCGCGTTTGCGACGCGCAGCATTTCAGACTTGGGTACGGTGTCCATGTCGACCTTCTCGCCCTTCATCTGACTGCCGAACCAGGCGTAGCGCTCGCCGAGTTCGTCCAGCTCCTCGAGGTCGACGGCGTAGCCGGTCACCTCGGTGCCGTTGATGGTCAGCGGGATCGTCTTGCGCTTCACGAACGCGAGCGGATTCTGGAAGGTCACGAAATTCTCCCCGGTGGATGGGCGGGGCGGACGAGGCCGCCCCGCGATGATCAGGCCGCCTCGACGAACGTCTCGACGAAGCCGAGCTGCTGGCCGACGGGCTTGGTCGTGTCGGCGACCACCTTGCCCTTCACGGTGATGCCCTTCGGATCCGCGCTGTCGCCGATCAGGGTCATGTCGCCGTCCGGACGCCACAGCACGCGGTGGTAGCAGTGGTACTCGGGCGACATTTCGCTGCCGGGCTTCACCGCTTCGAGGAATTCGAACTTCGCCTCGATGCTGCCGAGCTCGCCGATATTGAACCGGACGGCCTTCGCCGCGGCGGCGTCGAACGTGACGGTGATGTCGTCGGTCGCGCCCACGGGCTTGGCCAGGATGCTGACGAATCCGAAGCCGCGCTCGCCGCCATGCACCGTGTAGTGGATGCCCTCGATGAACTCGACGCCGGCGCTGTCCTCGACGATGTGCCCGCTGGTGATCCGCTTCTCGAGCGGCACGATCACCGGAAACTCCTTGTCCGCCAGATCGTACTCGATGACGACGCCGGGCGCGGCGGCCTGGGCGACGGCGTGATAGTCCGACAGGTTCGCGAGCATCAGCGCGAGGCGGCTGACCTGATAGAAGGTCAGCGTCAGCTCGCACGTCATCTCGTCGATCTGCGAATCGAGCAGCGTCTTCACGTAGAACTCGTTCGTGTTCACGTCCTGGTCGGTGACGGTGATGTTCCGCGCCAGATCGGAGTGACCGACCACCTGCGTCACGCCGGCGATGGTCATCAGCGACTGACCGCGCGAGCGGTGCAGCAGGCCGGGCGAGAGCGATGCGACAGCCATGGTCTTCTCCTTAGAGCGCCTTGCCGGGCGCGCCGGCTGCGGTGGTGTAGGTGAGCTTCCAGGCCAGGGTGGCCTCGATGGTCTGGGTGCGTCCGTCCTGCGCGGGTTCCCACTGGGTCGCGTAGAGGAACAGGTCGTCGGCGATGCCGGCGAGCTCGGGGCTTCTCGTGATCGCGACCTCGATCGGACCGAGCACGTCGGATTCGAACACCTTCGCGTCCATCTTCCCGGGAACGGCCGCTTCGACACGCGCGGCGACGATCAGCGGGCGACGGATCACGACCTCATTCGGCCAATCGCCACCGATCTTCTCGTTCGGGCCTTCCTCGGCGAAACCGATTTCGACCATCACCTTGCCGCTTGGCGGGTTCAGGACAGCGGGCTGCGTGTAGACGGCCGCGACGATCGGAATGGCGTCGATGGCCGTTTCGAAGGAGGTCAGGATATCGGCTCGAACGTGCGACATGAGACGGATAGTAGCTAATCGCTGTGATCTTATGCCACTGCCCGGGAATTGGGTTTGCAGGGCGGCGCTGCGCGCCGGTGCGTGACGTTGTGCCGGGGTGGATCGACGATCGCGATCAGCGGCGCGGGCCCCGGTCGTCGACGTACAGGTCGGTCCATCCCGATGCCCGCGTCAGCGCGCCGTTCACGTACCACTCGACGTCGTCGGTCCCGGTGATCCAGTCGCCGACCACGTCGTCCTCGGACCAGGGCAGATTCTGCACCCGCATCACCGGGATGCGCTGGCGCTTGGTCGGGCGGCCGATCGGGTCGTTCTCGTCGCTCTTCCACTTCAGGAATCCGACGACGGTGGTGTCGGTGCCGGTCGCGGTGTGGTGGTACGCCAGCTCGTCGCCGAGATGCGGCGCCATCACGTCGGCGATGCGACCGAGGTATCGTTTGAGGCCCATGGAAGTCTCCTACGCAAAGGGCCGGCCACACGAGGATGACCGGCCCGCTGCGCTCTGGGGTTATTGGTGGATCAGGCTGCGACGTGCAGCCGCTTGTCGATGAACACCTCAATCTCGCGGACCTGGCCCACAGGCACATCGGCCTCGAGATCTAGCGCAGCGAATCCAACGAGGATGCCGCCGGCGTCCGTTTCGTCATTGTGCAGCTCAGCGTCGGCGCGGCCCGCCTCGAAATAGATCGCGGAGCCAGCGGTGACCGGTTCGCCGACTGCTTCGACCTTGAGGAAATAACCGCCCTCGCGTTCGATGACCCCGCGCTCGCCTGCCGCAACGGTCGCAATGGCAACGCCAAACACGGCGCCGAACTTGTAGGGGTTGCCGCCGATCAGGCCGGCGTGACGGGTGGCACCGATGCGCTTGGCTTCGTCGTGACGCTTGTTGTTCATGACCTAAACTCCTGATGAGGAAGGGCAGTCGAGATCGCCGATCAGGCGATCTCGATCTTGACCCAGCCCTTGTCGTTGACGCCCTTGGCGGCGAAGTCGTTGTAGGCGCAGAAGCCCACCGCCTGGCGACGCGGGTCGTCGAGCGGGATGATCTTCAGGCCCGGATCCGACAGCAGGCGCAGCGTGGCGATGATTGCCGCGAGCTCCTTCCGGTCGGTCAGGAACGCCGTCTTGTCCGGCAGGCCGTTGATCACGATGATCTTCAGGCCCAGCTTCGCATTGACGTTCACGTCCCCGGCGACGGTTGCGGCGATCACGCTCGTCAGCTTCTCGGCGTCCTCGGCGAGGTCTGCCGACACGACGAGGTAGCGCGGCGTGTATCCACCTGCTGCGCCTGCACGTCCGCAACAATCGGGTGGCGATGGCGGCGACTGCCGAGGCGGTGCGAGCCAATGCCGCACGGGCCGAGGACGAGGCGCGCATGCAAGCGATCCGCGCGTACCTGCTCCACGACGATTTCGGCCCGCTCGAGCGGTTCGCCGCTGCGCGTCGCACGCCCGAGGAGAGCGCGCAACTCGAACGCATCGTCGCTAATCGTTACGTCACGATGCGACGAGGCGTCGAGACGATCGAGAGCGACGACGTCTATTCGTGGCGGATGCGCATGCGTCGCGAAGCCGTCGCCGCGGCACGCGCGCGCGGGGCGACGGTGACCGGTCTGGCGGACGCTGCGTAGCCGAGGCGGTGACGTGGACGGTTCCAATCTGGGACAGATCAGATTAGGCTATTGCAAGCTATGAAATGCGTGCGTAGCAAAAGGACGCCTCGGACATACTTTATCCGAGGGATCTTTGAAAACGTCCGTCCACGTCACGAAAGGGGAGACGATGGCCCACCCGCAGAAATCCGCACCGTCCGGTGCCGCGACCACCGATGCGACGACAGCGACGCGCGAACGCCGGCCCGAAGTGGACGACGTCTTCATCCAGTCGATCAATGCCAGACGCTCGTCGATGCGCGCGGAGTTTGCGAAAAATCTGGCCAGCGTCCTCGACCAGCGCATGATGAAGCAGTCGAAGCTGGTCGACCTGCTGAACGACCATTTCAAGCGCAACAAGATCGAGAACAAAGCGGGCGAGATCCGCGAGACGGCGGCCTGGGAAGTGTCCCGGTGGGCGAAAGGGGCCAATCTGCCCGACAGCGACGTGGTCGACGCGCTGGTCGCCATCCTCGACGTCAAGCATGACGATCTGGTGGTCGGGCTGGACGCGCCACTCAAGAACCGCCTCGAGGTGATCCATCGCGAGGTCGCCGATGGGCGATACCTCTGGGAACTTCGCGGTGTGGTCGACCGCGCCACGCACTCGAAGCTGCTGCGAGCCCTCGCCGACGATTGATCCCGTTTCGTTCCGACCATTTCCCAAGGATGACCCCATCATCCTATACACCTAGGCCAAGCGCGGATCGGCCGCGCCCGGGCAGGGAAATGGTATGAGTACGACCGAACCGAACGCCACGATCTCGCGCATTCTGAAGGACGGCGGCGAGGCCATCATCATCGACGCGCAGCTGCGCACCCACTACGTCCAGGTTGCCGATGACGGATCGCTCGACGCGCACCGTCGCTACGGCGGCAACCCCGGAGACGTGATCCCGGCGCTCGCGGCCGCGATCGAGCGCGGTGAAGATCTGGGCCGCATCGCCGGCGTCACCGGCGTCGACATGATGTGACGCGCCAGGGGCGGCACGACCCTGCGCCGCGCCGCCCCGCCGTCACCCCCGATATTCCCAGATTCGCTCGCCCATCGACCCGATGCGGAACGAGCGCTGCCCCGCGCATCGCACCAGCGGTTGATCCTCGATCCATGCGCGCCCGGCTTCCTTTCGGATCCAGACCGCAGCTGCCGCACGCGCAGCGCCGAAGTCGACACCGCGCGCCGCCATCTCCTCGAGCGCGACCAGGATGGCTTCGGTGCCGTACCGCTCGACCACCCACCACAGGCATCGCGCCTCGCGCGCGCCAGCGCGCACCCATGCAAACATCGCGGTCGACGGCCCGTCAGGGTCGGCGTCCGCAAACGGCCAGGCGGTGCCGCCCGATCGCCCGGCGTAGGCGCGGTCCATCGTCGCCAACGCCTCGTCGTCGACGTCCAGTCTATGCATCATCGCGGCTCTCCCGCACGCGATTCCAGCGGATCCGGCGGCGATCGGCAACCGATCTTTGTGCTTGTCCCGCGCGTGACGATCGCCAACAATAGGACGCTTGAGGCGTCCTTATGGATGCCCCGCCGGAGGGAGATCGAGACATGTGCACGACCGCGCTGCGTAGCTATGAGCCATTCCGCCGCGAGAAGGCGGGCTGGGCGGACGGGCCCTGGCGCGACGAGGCGGACAAGCAGCAGTGGATCGACGAGTCGACCGGCCTGGACGCGATGTACCGGCGCTGCACCGACGGCGGCTATCTCTGCGGATACGTCGGGGTCGAGCAGGGCCACCCGCTGTTCGGGTGGCGCCACGACGCGATCCCGACGGAACTCGGCGTCACCGCGCATCGCGGCATCGACGAAAGCGGCATCTGCGAGGGCGGCGACGAGGCGATGGCGCGCTGCCATGTGCCGGAGGCTGGTCGCCCCGATGACGTGTGGTGGCTCGGCTTCCGCTGCAATCATCGGGGCGACCTCAGCCCGATGGATGCGCATCGCGATGCGACCGGCGCGATCTATGCCGACGTGCCGTACGTGAAGGCCCAGGTCGGCCGCCTCGCGCGCGCCCTGGCCGACGTCGCCGCACCTCCGCCGCAGCTGGCACTGCCCGCCCCGATGATCGCGCTGCCCGCACCCTCGTTCGAACGGTCGGTTGAACCGGCGAGGGCGTGATCGTGCAGCCACCGCCACCCCCGCTGATCCTGACGGACTATTGCCGCGAGCGTGATCCCGACTTGCCGTGGGGATACTGGCTGCGAGTGAAGCCGCAGCTCTCCGGGGTGTTCGACGAGCAGGATCGACGCTGGGCGTCGGTGCGCGACGCACTGTGGGAAGGCCGCTTCGGCTTCGCGAAGGCTGCGGTGAAGGCGTTCCAGTACGATGCGCAGTTCGACATGATACACACTGTGCTGGCGGCGCACGGACGCGGCCAGTCGCCGTCGATCTTCGAGCTGGCGCGCGAGGTGATGGGCGACGAGGGCGGGTTCGGCGCTTCGCATTACATCGCGTGGCTGGTGTCGCAGCGGCTGCTCGCGACGCACGGCGAGCCGGCGACGTTCGGGTCGGCGACGATCCGGCTGACCGACGAAGGGCTGGCCGTGATGCGGATGATCCGCGCGACGCGCCCGCCGGCCGCCACGTCGGCGCCGCGCATCAAGGGGCGCAGCGAGATGGCCGCGCCTAGCGATCCGCCCGACGGCGCCAACCCGCACATCGATCTCGGAGAGCTGCGGTATGTGGTCGAGTGCGAGGACGTCGCCCGCGACGCGGCGGTCGTGCTGATCGACCGGCACCCGAACGCGGGCCGCATGCCCACCCAGGAGACGATCTGGTCGATGACGTTCGCCCGGCGGGACGAGCGGGACGCGTTCTTCGCGTGGATGCTGGCGCGCAGCGACCGGTGGGAATCATGGGGTGAGATGGCATACTACGAGGGTCGGCTGTCGGCGCATCTGCTGGCGTCGATGTTCGCGATGAGGGCGCGCGAGGAGCCTGACCCGGTGGGATCCCAGGAAATGCCCTGGAATACGGGGCCATAGCGCGCCCTCAATATCTGGCGTAGCGTTTGGTCATGACGATCCATCGCCCCCTCTGGCACCGCACCGTCGCGAAGAAGCGACTGCCCGGTCTGCCTTGCCCGCAATGCACCCCCGGCAAGCTGAAGCTGGTCAAGGACGGCCTGAGCGTACGTGAGCCGAAGTACTCGTCGGAATGGCGTGACAAGCATTGGGACGATTGGGAACCTGACCACAACGTCGAGCGGTGGTCCGCCGAGATGCGGTGTGACGAACCCGGCTGCGGCGAGATCGTCCACATGATCGGTGACGTCGAGGTTGTGCAGGCTGAGCTCGACCTGCCGGACGGTAAGACCGTGTGGGGCCTTGAAGACGTGTTGCGGATCCAGGCCGTGTTCCCCGCGCCCGCGCTGTTTCGCCTCTCGGAGAACGTGCCGCGACCGGTCGCGAAGGAACTGGGCGTCGCATTCCGCATGTACTGGACGGACACCGCCGCGTGCGTCGCCAGGCTGCGGACTGCGGTCGAGCGCCTGCTAGACGACCAAGGTGTTCCCACCGAGAAGACGACGAAGAAGGGCAAGATTCTACGCATGGACCTGAAGGAGCGGATCGACGCCTTCGCCAGCGGCGCGGTGCACGCCGATCAGCTGCAGGGCCTGCGCGTCATCGGCAATCTGGGGACGCATGGCGGCGACGACGTCACTAGCGAGGATTTGTTCGACGCGGTCGACGTGCTCGAGTTCGTCGTGACCGGCATCTATGACACCAAGGTGATCAACGCGAAGGCCGCCAAGCTGAAGGGGAAGACCAAGGGGGCATGATCTCAGGTGCGAGAAACTGCTTGCACTACTTTTTCTACTGAAATAACTGAGTCGCGAGCAATGGAGGCGACTCATGGAACACCGTACGATCGAGATCGATTTCGACGTTCATAAGCGTATCGAAGCTGAGCGTAGCAGTTTCGCGGAGACGCCGAACGAGGTGCTGCGACGCCTGCTTGGCATCACCGACGAGGCGGTGCCGAAGCGTATTAGCCCGGTGGCTGAGGGGCGCGCCTGGACAGGTAAAGGTGTGACGCTGCCCGCTGGAACTCAGGTTCGCATGCGTTACAATGGTCGTGCACTCAGCGGCATTATCGTTGACGGCAGCTGGGTGGTGGAAGGCCAGCGCTATTCATCACCGTCGAGCGCCGCGAGCGAGTCCTGCACGACGAAGAGCGGAGCCAGAACGTCGCTCGACGGATGGAAATATTGGGAAGCCAAGCGGCCCGGTGACGAGCAATGGCGCTCGATTAGCAGCATGCGCCCCGAACCGGCACGACTCATTGAGGATGCTGTTGCCTCGTTCCGGTGATCGCGCGCGGCGTTCATCGTTTTGATTTTCCGCTGCTAAGTATCTTGTAGACGATGCGAATCGGGGGAGCGGATGGCGAAGATCGAGGACGTCGTGCAGGAACTGCGCGAGAGGCGGATCAGAAAGAACGGGTATCCCGTGCCTGATGCCTATCAGGGCGTCACGCGTGACAAGGTGCGGGAGGTGCTCAGCCGCATTTCGCTGAGCGGCAACGCCGACCTGGTCGATGCCGTCTTCGCAATGCTCGATGACGAGACTGCAAGCTGGATGCCCAACCTGGCGCCCAGCGGCGCGAAGTTTGCCGATGGCGCGACCACGGCGCACATCGCCTGCCATGTCGGCATCCTCCAGCGCGGCAGGACGAAGCTCGATCGCGAAGGCCGTGATTACTGGATCAAGCCGCTCCGCGACCTCGGCGGGTTCGAAGCGATCTATTTGCATCAAGGCCAATTCATCGCTGGTCACCCAAAACCCAAATCTCCTTCGTCGGCGTACAGGCTCGAGGATGCGTTCAAGGCGATCTTGGTCGCCGATGACGGCGTCTGGCAGAACATGCTCTCCGAATGGGCGAGCAAGGATGCGGCGCGACAGCGGCTCGAATTCCAGGCGGAAATCGCCGAACGTGCAAAAGGTCTCGTCGACAACAATCACGGCGAACTGATCAAAGCGAGCGTCGATCTCTACGCCGCGAAGTTCCTACCCGGGTACGAGGCGCTGTACATCGACGACAGCGACGGCGATCGCGTCAGCGCGAAGGAGAAGGCGGCGATGGCGCGGGCGGGCGTGAAGCTCGAGCTCGGCGACGCCATGCCGGACGTGCTGCTCTGGAATCCTGAGACCGATCACCTGTGGGTGATCGAGGCGGTAACCAGCGATGGCGAAGTCGACATCACCAAGGTGACGAAGATGACCGAGTTCGCTCAGCGCCACGGCAAGTCGGGGGTGGGCTTCACCACCACCTATCTGACCTGGAAGGACGCGGCCGGCAGGCAGGGGACGCATCGAAACATCGCAATCGACACGTACATCTGGATTCAAGGCGACCCGTCGAAACAGCTATTCGTCGGTTCCTACGACACCACGTGCGAGGATACGTCCGACCGCGTCGTCCAGTGCGGTCCAATCGCCAAGGGTGACGCGGCCTAGCTGCTCAAGCTCGACCCGCGTGGGATAGTGCAGGTTCCGCAAGTCGGTCGCGTTCACCTGCGTGTGCCCGGAGAACAGGCGGAAATAGTCGTCGACGGCCGTCGAATTGAGGAAGGCCGCCAAGCCGATCGCCAGATCCGCCGGTAGGCCGGCGCCCGCCTCGTGGAAGTAATTGAGGTGGTTCTCGATGCCCGCCGGTTCGGTCGCCTCGTACACCGATGCCACGATGCGCCGGCGCTCCTCCTTCGCCGAGAAGCGCTTCGTCAGCACGTAGCGCCCTGAAGGGACGAGCTGCGACCGCGTATGGTCATCGATCAGAATGGCGTTGTGCTTCTTGAAGTCGGCGATCGGCCACACGACGCCGCCGTCCTTCATGTGCCCGGGGTAGATCAAAGGCGCAGTGCCCTCGCCGGCGTCCTTCCTCAGTTGCTCCTTGGCGCGGAAGTCGACCACGCGACCCGTAGAAACCTTGATGCCCAGCTCGGCGAGGGTGCACGGCAGCGCCTGCACCTTCTCCGCCAGCGCAGCATCGTCGTTCGAGATGGCCAGCCGGATGAAGGCATTTGGATCACCCGGTCGCACGACTTCGGCAATGGGCACGTCTCGCGTGCAGCCCAGATCAGTCTCGAGCCGAACGGCGATCGGCTGTGCGTCGTCCCTGCGAACGTGGAAGATCACGTTCTCCTGAAGCACATCGTCGTCGGCAAACGCCTTCTTTCGCGATTCGAACACCAGCAACTTCAGGAGCGCGGTGTTGGCGAGCAGGTGCCGACGGAAGGGCTCGTAGTAGGGGCCGTTGCAGAACGACCGCGGGGTAATCGCGACCAGTTCGCCGCCGTGGTCGAGCTGGTTCACGGCTAGCGCCACAAACGCCGAGTACAGGTTGACCGTCTCGATGCCGGCAGATCGCAAGGCAAGGCGCCAGGGCGAAGTCGTGTTTATCTTGGCGTAGGGCGGATTGAGGATCGCCCGATTGAACGACCAGGCGCGGGCTAACAGTGGTTCGGCTGACGCGAGGACATAGTCGTCTCGCACGATCTCGGACTGGAACGCCACGTCGCGTTGGGCACACGCAACCGCACAATCGTGCAATGTACGAGCCAGGTGCGCCGCCATGGCCTCGTCGACTTCGAAGCACGTCACGGTGATCGATCTGGGCACTTCGTTCCGTGCCAACGCCTCTGTCACGAATGCAGCGGTAAGCGCCCCGATCCCGGCGCCTGCGTCGAGAAGGCGAACGTCCCGCGGCATCGGACCGAACATCTGCGCCATCCGGCTTGCGATCGGTGCCGGCGTCATGAATTGGCCGAGTTTGCTGCGCCGGGCGACGTCGAGACCAGGGGAAATCTCAAGGCGGGTCTGGTCGGCGCGGGCGGAGGCGGTGATGTTCGTGTCGTCGATGGTATCGGCAGGCTGCATCCATGGATTCTAGGCCGGGTAGGACGGATCGCCAAGCATCGCCGATCGAGCTCGTGCTGGAGATGCGCGACACAGGTCGTTGACTCTAGGCACGTACTTACTTTCCAATCGGGCGATGGCGCATTCCTTCATTGCCTATATCGACGAAGCGGGCGACGACGGCCTGAACCCCGACAGGTACCGGGTGCCCGGTCGCGGCGGTGGCTCTTCGCACTGGCTGACCATCGGTGCGACGGTCTGGCGCCAGTCCCGCGACCTGGACGCTGTGCGTTGGGCGAAGGAGATCCGCGAGCAGCTGCCGCAGCAGAAGAAGCACAAGCCGCTTCACTACAAAGACTTCGACCACGCGCAGCGTGTCATGGCGATCACCGGCCTGTGCGATCGACCGATGCGCGCGACCGCGGTGATCGCGAACAAGCCGATCATCCCGGCCGGCATGTACGAGCAGAAGAACCAGCTGTACCATTACATGTGCCGCTACCTGCTTGAGCGACTATCCTGGCTCTGCCGGGATATGCGACCGATGGTCCCCGAGGGCGACGGCCGCGTGAAGATCGTTTTCTCACGCCGGCGCGCGATGAACTACGACGACTTTCAGCACTACATCCAGCGGCTGAAGGATGCGGCCGATCCCGAGATCCGCATCCACTGGCCGGTGATCGACATTTCCGCCATCGAAGCCGAGGATCATGGCAGCCGCTTCGGCCTCCAGATCGCCGACCTCGTCATGTCGGGGCTGACGGCCGCGCTGGAGCCGGACTTCTACGGCAACGTCGAACCGCGCTTCGCCCGCATGCTGAAGCCGATCGTGTATAGCCGAGGCGGCAACTATCTCAGCTACGGCGCCAAGATCGTACCCAACGCCGACACGATTCCCCTGACGGAGCAGCAGCGCGAGTTCCTGGCAATCTTCGGGTAGGGTGGGACGACCCCCCGGCCCATGGTGACCTTGCGGCCTGCAACCTCATCGGATGCTCTGGGTAGTTCCGGCGATGGTCGCCCCGTGGAATCCTAGCTGAGTTTGCGAGGATCGCAATACAAGGTGTATTGTCGAACGCGCGATCGGAGGTGAGAACCGCCACCTCACACACGGCTATGGCTGGATAGGAACCAGCATCGGGGCTTAGGCCCAGGGGTCATGCGATATGCGGGCCGGCAGTAGATTAGGTCGGGACCGCCCGGCCGAAGAGATCCCGGTGTGGCATCCGGGCCGATCGCGACTTTGACCGGCACGATCAGGATTCGGGGGTATCCCAGGGGGTATCCCAACACTCATCTGTCGCGAAAACCGAAAATTCCCACTGTGCCGGACCGCCGGAGTTCGAGTCCCTCCGTCTCCGCCAACTTCCGAGTGAAATCAACGACTTAGCGCCTTGTTGGCGGCTGCGGCCAACATGCCGGCCATCTTCGTGGCGGTATACAATCGACGCTTCGTCAATCGTTAGCCGTTATGGTATCGCACTCACCTGGCGGCCTAGCATGCCGTTTTTCGGGAGAGACACGGTAGTATGTCGGACGGCGGCCACAGCGTCATTGTGATCGATATCGCGACTCGCATGATCGGCGATAACGAGGATATGTTCGTTATCCGTCCCGGCGCATCGTTCTCCCTGTACGATGATTTCCAGCGAGAGAATGCGGTATTCCTGGATTTTCCGGATTTGCCGCTTTCCCTCGATACGAAGCCAAAGACGACCGTCGCGCTTCGCGAGATTGTAGCGCGTTCGATCGAGATTCGGGATTGGCATCTTGGTAAGCGCTCAAGCGAGCCATCGCGCGATCCGGCTGATTACAAGGGCAAGGCGTCTAATCGGCGCATCGGCAAATATGTCGGCGCAATTCAGCGGCTGTATTATGATCTGCCTGTTGGTGCCGTTCTAATTATCCCCAGCAAAACCTATATCGGTGATGTTCTATTCGCAGAAATCACCGGCCCAGTAGAGCGAAGGAAGGCTGTTCGCGCCTATCCGGGTGAAGATATGATGGTCAGGCCGGTTCGTTGGCTTGGCCGAAAACAGAAAGCGTCCCTCACTGCTGACCTTCGCGGTGCCGTAGGTCGCCCAACGCCCGTCATGCAACTCGATCGAAGTCTCCGAGAAGAAGTGGCAAAGGCTGCCTTTAAGCAGTTCGTATTCGACGGTACAAATAGCACAAAATTACTTACCACCGAAGACGACTTTAGCACTTTAGATGATCTGAATATACAGTTATTCAATAACTATGTAGCTGGATTATTAGCTGCTGAAGAAGCCAAAGTTAAGGCGGGGGCGTGTTTACAAATTGCCGAGGCGTTGCGCTATCTTCGTCAACGGCGAGATTTGGTACCAGAACTAGATCAGAGCATATCTTCGCCAGGCTTTCAGCGGATCTACAATGGGCACATTGCGCCACTGGTCATCGGCGCCCTGATGACAGCAGCCCTATCAGGGGCAGCTATCGGGCAAACTACAGAGATTCGGATAAAAAACTCTGCTATGTTGAAAAATGATCCGTGCGCGGTGGAGGTTCAAGAGCGTATCATCGGATCAATGAAATTGGCGCATTTCGGAGAGTTTCGCGAAATGTGTGACGCTTTGCTTGAAACAAAAGCGGATACTGGTCTTAAGACCTCGATGAAGGCTCGATCTCGAATAGTTAAGAAGAAAAAGAAGTGAATAGCGCTGCTATGAACTCCGATCTACCGCCGCAGACAGCCAAGCTATCCGGATGGGATCGCTTGCTTATGGTGGGAGGTTTTCTCGCTACAACAATATGCACCAGCTATTTCGGCTTTGTGGCGCAGGATCGTACTGCAGAGTGTCAATCTATTCGAACTCAGCGCCTCGGAGACGTTGAACGCTTTCGTACAGTCGCGGCTGAGTTTGAGGCCCTTGTACCTAATTATATGCAAGCTGCGTTGCGCGGCAAAGATACTACCGCTTCGAGAACGGCAGTGTTGCTTAATCTTCGTCAGCAGCGCGCCAAGCTAGCCTTTGTAGTGCCATATCTGGATGCAGACGGTAAGGAGAGCGCTCGTCGATTTGATGAGGCGGTTGTCAACTTCGTTGTAGAGGCTGACAAGAACCCGACGGGGGTAAACGTCGGCCCTCTATATCAGGAACTCAGCTATATATTCGAGAATAGCCAAGACCTAATCGCGGCTTCAAATCGAGCGACTGGAATGGATAATATTCAGGTAACTACTGGACGCTTTTGGAAGCGAACGCTTACGTGTTCGGACTCCTGACCATGGCGGATATAGGTTCCGCCTAGATTGCGGCCAACTCGTTGACGTTGCTGTGTATTCTGAAGCTGCGGTTGGCTTCGGCCATCAATGCGGCCAACATCAAAGCTAAAATCATCCCCCGGCGCATCGGGCGTGGGCACTACACGTAGCGCCGGGGGATGACGCCCGCCGTCGCGCGGCGACGGGCTGGCACGGCTAAGGGAAGGACGCCAACCTCGCCGTGATCGATGCGCTATCCCATGCCGACAATGCCCACAGGGGCACGCCTAGCAGCGGGAGGCGGTCTAAGTCGGTATCCGTGGCCCCTGCGCGCTCCATTGCCTCCCGCAGCGTCTCCCGTCCGTCTGGGAGGGGCACGAAGCGGCAGGGCGGGAGCGCGCCCGCCTGAACCTTCCAAAGCAGGTGTTCTAGCCGTTCTTTCATCCGATCCTGTGAAGCTGGCGCTTCCTTGTCGATCGGCGGCAGCGCCAGCCCTTCGCATTGCGCCTTCGGCGCGAATAGCGGCAGCGCGTTCGCTGCAAAGCCGGGCGTTAGCGGCGCGTCGAGTTCGGAGGGCACGATCACCGCGAACGGCCCGACGATCGTAGGATCGTTGAGCGGTGTTCGTCGGGGAGCGCTCGAAATCTGTATCCACTTCAGCACTTCGCCAATCCGCTGTTGAGCGAGCGTCATGGCTAACCGAACTCCACCCGAAGCTTCGCTTGAGCCGCCATTTGCGGATTGTAGAAGCTGCGCCGAACAGCCTTCCCTAATTGGCTGTAGCGTATCGCGAGCGCACGTAAATCATCGGCCTGGGCGACCTTCTCCCCCGCCTTCGGAACGTGCTTTTCGATCGCATCCGAAAGCAATCGGTCGCGCGCTTCGGACGCGAGGCCGAGCAGGAAGTGCTGCCGCTGAAAAATGACTGCCGCGATTTCGGCGTCGGCTGCCATTTCCTTGCGGATCGTCTGCAACCCGCCTTCGACTTTGGCCGTCTGCCTTATCCATTCCCGGATTTCGGCATGGATGCCAATGCGCTTTTCGTCGATCGCAAAGGCATCGGCGATGGCTTCGTTTGCCTGATTGGCAAGCGCCGCCGATACCGATCGGAAGACAGATGCCGATTGCTCTAGCGTTCCGACTACGTGGTTCGCCACCCGCTCGGCAACTTCGTGCTTCACTACTTCGGTTTTGGTGGGGTCTTTGACCAGCTTAGCGATGGTGCCGAGGCCTTCCGCGAGGGCGGTATGCGCTCGTTGGATAGAATTATAGGCGTCACCATGAAAGTTTGAAGCGTCGCCAAGGCTCGCATTGCGGCGCGCCTGAATTTGATGGCTCTCAACCCATTCGAGCGCGAACGGATCGTTCGTCAAACAGACGTTGCTACCCATTGCTCAAGTCCTTCGTGCTCGACTTCGCATCCGCCACCAACCGAGTTTGGTGCGCGAAAAAGCGATCTTTGAAATCCGCCTCTGCTTCCGCGCCTTCGATTCGAGCGGGCAGCACAAGCACGGTATGGTAGGGCTTCAGCTTACGGGCGTGCTGCCGCTTGAAAGCCGCAATAGCTTCGATCGAAGTGCCCCCCGTGGGAACTATGACGACATGCGGGACGCGCTGCGGAATGATGCGCGGCTCAAGCTTGGCGATGCGGCGCGCGAGCGATGCGCTCATGCCGACGCCTCCAACTTCGCAAGGCGCGCTTCTAAGTCCGTCGTTTCGTGAATGCGGGCGATCAGGCTCAGAATATGGGCGAGTTTCGAGGCGTCGCCGGTATCGAGCAAGTTCGACCGGGCTTCGCGATAGACCCGCTGAATTTCCCGGTTCACGTCGGCTACGGTCGAAAGCTTGGCCCGATACCGCTTCGGCTTGGCAGGGGGAGGGGTTAAGGCCGAAAGCCCCTGATTTGCGGGCAATCCCCAAGCTTCACCTGACATTTTTCCGCCACCTGTGACCATATAGAGGGACATAGGGCGTGAATTAAGAGCAAAGTAAAGAAGCGATGTCGCAAATCTATAGTTGCGCTATCGCGGATCGGGTTTCGATACGGATTTCGACGGAGTCTATAAGGCTACAATGAAGACTTCCGCCCATTCTTCGGATCTCGCGCTCGGCGTCATCCTTGGCCCCATGTAGGTATGCAGCGGCCAAACGAGTTAGGCCGTGATACTCTACTTCATCAGCCGAAGATGCAGTTCTAAGCATTCTGAGATATTCAATTCGTAGAATAGGGACAAAGTTCGGAAAATAGACCGTAGCGAATTCGGTTAGCTGCGCGGAAATGCCCACGGGTATCGAACCCGATTTCTGCTTGGTTCGTCGCCACAGCCTTTGCAAAAAGACACCAGCGGAGACACGCTCCTCATTCCGTAAAAAACGGGGAGTGTATGCGAGTTGGGTCCGATGCGTATCGATGAATTCAAGCGTTAGCAGTTCGTGCGCAGCTATGCCGTCGCATAAGCCCTGGCGCTCCAATCGACCTTGCTCTTGATTGAACAGTCGGCTTAGCGCCACGTGCGCCCGATCGTCCCATATCGGTTGCGGCATCGGCTTCGGGTTCAGCTTCGATGTTGGCCGTGATGTTGGCCGCGTAGAAGGCTTCGACATAGAATCCTCGCAAGTGCGCTGTTCGATGGCGGAGTTTACATCCGCTTGCCGCAGTTGGCTTAGGCTGGCCCGCCTTCAGGGGCGGGCTTCCAGCCGCCTAGGGGTATGGGGTGACTGGAAGGAACATGTTGGAAGAAGTCGGAACTACGGTTTTATGCGGAGTTTGAAGAACCCGGAAACCGCCGGCAGCGTGCTAGCGTCGCTGAGCCTCGCACCGCAGGGTGATTTCGCTTTTACGCTGCTTCCGGGAAGCACTCCGGGATTTGCCGTCAACGCTGCAAATCAGCTGGTCGCGACAACGGCGCCTGTCGTTGGCAGCACCTCCGTGCTTCTGGTCCATGCCACGGGCACGCTTGGAACCTTCGATACGACGATCACCGTGCGGAACGGCACTACGGCCTCGAACACCATCTCCGGCGATGCCACGCGCGATATCGCCTACGGTAACGCCGGCAACGACACCATCGATGGCGCCGGCGGCAATGACGTTCTTTACGGCCAGGCCGGACGGGACACGATCAATGGTGGCGACGGCAACGATATCATCGATGGAGGCGTCGCGAACGATACCCTGTTCGGCGGAGCCGGTGCTGATCGCTTTCGTTACGTGGCCGGCGACGGGGTCGACGTCATTGACGGCGGCGATGGGCTGGACCGGCTTGAATTGATCGGAACCGCTGCGGCGAACAGCCATGTCGTCACCTGGGATGGTGCGCAGCTTGCCGTGACGGGCCAAACGCTAATCAGCGTGGAAGAAGTCTCGGTCGATCTGGCAGGCGGTGTCGATCGGATCACCTACCTTATTCCACTGGGCTTCGGCATCGATATCGATATGGCGGCGCCAACGCTGCCCGGGTTCAAGTCGGTTGCGAACGTCGAGGAAGTCGTGACGGCTGCGGGCGATGATCGCTTCCATGACGCAGCCGGATCACAACTCCTGGACGGGCGCGCCGGCAATGACCTTTTCGTTGTCGTTGCCGACAACGCCGCCGATCGCTTCAATGGATCAGTCGGCCTGGATACCGTCGATTATTCCGGCTTTTCGAGCAATTTGTCATTTAACTTGGCGCTGCCGACGCTCGTGATTGGCTCCGGCGCTACGTCTGCAACTAGTGATACGCTTGACGCCATCGACAACGTGGTTTCGGGGTCGGGTAACGACCAGATCACTGGATCGGCGGGTATCAACAACCTTATCGGTGGCGCCGGCGATGACGTCATTTCGGCAGGAAACCAGAACGACCTTCTGACCGGTGGCGCTTGAAACGACGTTCTGAACGGCGACGGCGCAGTTGATCTTGCGATTTACGCAGGTCGCGCCGGCGCATTTCAGTTCGGCAGCGCTGGCACGACAATGCTTCTCACTGATAAGGTTGGGAACGAGGGCAGCGATCAACTCAACTCTATCGAGCAGATTCGGTTCGGAACCGCAACTTACGCGGTGGTGAGCGGAACCGCGCTGGCCAATAACAATCTCAACGGTGCTGCGGGCGCAGCAGGATCGCAGATCGTCTTTGGTTTCGGCGGCGTCGACCGGATCAACGGTGGCGGCGGCGATGACATCATCGTTGCCGGCGAGGGCGACGATTTTATTACCCAGTTCGCAGCAATTGGAGGGCGCGACATCGTCGCCGGTGGCGCGGGCAGCGACACGTTCATTTTGAACGGCGACGCTACTGCTGAATCCTTCGCCATCTATGCGCGTGCTGCTGCTGTAGCAGCCGGTCTGGGCGCCGACCTGGCGAACGAGACCGAAATCGTCATCACCCGTAACGGAACCATCGTCGCCGAACTGGACGAGGTCGAGGAGCTGCAGATCAACACCCTCGCCGTGACCGCCAATAATGGCAATGGTGTCCCAGACGGTGGAAGCAGCGCTGGAGACACGATTGTGGTCGTTGGCGATTTCTCTGCTCCGTTCACCAGCCTGGATTACAACACCATCAGGGTTTCTGGTAGTGGGGCGACCGACATTGTCGATATTACCGCTCTATCTTCAGATCATCGCGTTGTTTTTGATACGAACGGCGGCGATGATCGTATCATCGGATCGAGTCGTCCCCAAGACATCATCGACTCGTTAAGCTCCGTTTTTAGTTACAAGGCTGGCATATCAGCCTACACCTATGATGAAAGCTTGAGCGAAAAGGGCGATAGCTACGCAAGCATTTTCAGGAGCTGGTGGGACAATTCCGGATCATACTTTCATCCTATTGTATAGAATCTTAGACAACATATTGTCGATACTTCTCATACATTTTAAGGAATGGATTTTGAGATGGAAAACTTTACTTTGAGCACGATGGACATTGATCGCCTGTACGCATTGGTCAACGGCGATGCCGTGGGGGAGGCTGTACCCGGCGTTCGTAATCTCAGTGGTAGGGGTAATAACCTGTTGAATCAGACCTTTGGTCAGGCCGATACCCCATTTATCCGTTTGACGGAAAGTCGGTACGCGGCTCACGGCGAGACAGATCAGACCACAGGCAATCGCGGGATCAATCCCATATTCGCCGATCTTGATCCACGCGCGATCAGCAATCTCGTCGGTGCACAGGAACAGGGTCAACTGCGCGCCGCCAGTGGGGCCAACACGCTATTCACCGCCTTTGGCCAATATTTCGATCATGGCCTGGATTTCATCAAGAAAGGCGGCAGCGGGACCATCGAAATCGGTGGGGCAGGGATCAACTTTGCGCCATCGTCAAACAACCCCGCGAATCTGACGCGTGCTACCGTTTCCGGGTTTGATGCGGCCGGTGATCCGGTTCACATCAATAATACGGCAGCCTTTGTCGATCAAAATCAAGCTTATGGATCCAATGTTCTTGTAGGGATCTTTTTGCGGGAACCAGATGGGGTGGGTGGGGTCGGCTCGCA
Organism: Sphingomonas yantingensis; assembly: GCF_014199325.1. Taxonomy (GTDB): domain Bacteria; phylum Pseudomonadota; class Alphaproteobacteria; order Sphingomonadales; family Sphingomonadaceae; genus Sphingomonas; species Sphingomonas yantingensis. The sequence goes on along the minus strand of NZ_JACIJJ010000007.1, from coordinate 2,582 downwards.
TCTCTCGATGGGAGCAGAGGACCCGTCGGCGCCCGGATATTACCTGCTGCCGACCCTTCGCCAATTGATCGCCGAACATTGGGGCAACGACACTCGTTTCCACGTCGATGGCGGAACGACGACATTTCGTACCTATTACGCCGGTCTTGTCGACGCGGACGGAAGGATCGACAGCGCGATCGTGGCGGGTATGGCGCGCGACTTCATGGGCAGCGGTCAACCGTTATTGCTCGATACAAACCCCTACATAAACCTGCTGGACCACGTAGTTTCCGGGGACGGCCGCGTCAACGAGAACATTTCGCTTACCGCGATGCATACGATTTGGGCCAGAAATCACAACTTCCATGTCGACAACCTTTTGGCTTCCGGATTTTCCGGTGGCGAGCATGCGTTGTTTGAAGCAGCGAAAATCATCAACGAAGCCGAATATCAGCGTGTCGTCTTTACGGAGTTTGCAGAAACATTACTTGGCGGCATGCGAGGGCTCGGCTCGCACGGTTGGAACGGCTATCAGGCCGATACCAATGTCGCGATTTCGGAAGAGTTCGCTTCGGCTGCCTATCGGTTCGGCCATTCCATGGTCGGTGACACGCTTCGGCTGATGACTGCGAGCGGGACCACGCGCGATGTGCAGCTCCTCGACGCATTCCTGAACCCCAGCAACGAAGCCTCAGTCTTCACTGCTCCGATCGAGCTGTTACGCAGCTATGGCTATGATCCGCAGCCTGGCTATGCTCAGATTGGTGTTGGATCGATCCTGGGTGGAATCTCGCGCCAAGCCGCCGAGGAGGTGGATGGCCAAGTTGTCGATGCAGTGCGCAACGACCTTGTGCGTCAGCCGGCGGATCTCTTCAGTTTCAACGTGGCGCGCGGCAGGGACGTAGGCCTTGGCACGTTGAATCAGGTGCGGGCGCAGTTGTCGGCGTCGACCGATCGTTATGTTTCGGAAGCGGTGGGCTTCGCCGGCAACCTCTCCCCCTACGGTTCGTGGGAGGATTTTCAAATTCGGAACGGACTGTCCGATAAAGTGATCTCGCAACTGCGACTAGCTTATCCCGATCTGACACTGACCGGCCCGGACGAGATAGCCGCATTCGTGTCGGCCAATCCCGACATCGCGCTACGCCCGGGCAATGTCGTTGCCGGAATTGACCGGCTGGATTTGTGGCTGGGCGGGATGCTCGAATCCCACGTGAACGGCGGTGTGGTCGGACAGACGTTCTGGGTGATCCTTCACGAGCAGCTCGATAGGCTGCAAGAGGGAGATCGCTTCTACTACCTCGATCGGCTAGACGACTTTGAATTGTATAACGTCAACATCGACGCCGACACTTTTGGGTTCGCGACGATCGTCGAACGGAACACGGGCGAGGCGATCGCTGGAAACGATGCGTTTCACGTTCCTTGGAAGGTCAACACCGCGCCAGTCATCGACCGTGGCGTGGCAGACCGGCAAATCGTCGAGACTCAGGCATTCTCTTTCACGGTTCCGGCGGATGCGTTTCGTGAGCGGGACGACGGCGATACGCTGATCTGGGAGGCGACGCTTGCCAGTGGCGAGGCGCTGCCGTCCTGGTTGCACTTCGATCCTGCCAGCCGGACGTTCAGCGGCGCGCCGCCCGTCAGTCAATCCCAAGCGACGCCCATCTCGATCTCGATCACGGTGACCGTGGTTGACACATTCAATGCCGCTGCCAGCGACACGTTCGACCTCATCATCCAACCGTATCTTAATCGTATAATGGGCACCCCTGGTGCAAACAAGCTGGTCGGTACCAGCCGGCCCGATCTGATCATGGGGCTAGACGGGGCCGACAAGATCGACGGTCGTGCCGGTGACGACCTACTCGACGGCGGGGGCGGCAACGACGATCTTGCCGGCGGCGATGGCGCAGATTTGCTTACCGGTGGTACAGGCGACGACAAGTTGTCCGGGGGTGCAGGTAGTGATGCGCTGCGAGGCGAGGACGGTCGCGATACGATTTCTGGCGGGGATGGTGACGATATCATCATCGGCGGCGCGGCGGCCGACCAATTGACCGGCGGGCTCGGCTCGGACATCTTCGTGTTCGAAAATGCAAGTGATGCGCCGCGCCGGGTGGGCAGTTCGGCGCGAGACGGCATCACCGATTTCGACGCGGCAGCCGATCGTATCGACCTTTCCATGATCGACGCGAATTCGAATGTGACTGGCGATCAGGATTTCGACTTTATAGGCGCGAGCAGCTTTACGCGAGAAGCAGGACAGGTTCGCTATGCATCCGGTATCCTGGCTGGCGATACAAACGGGGACGGTATCGCCGATTTCGAAATACAGCTGTCGACAAGGCCAATCTTAACCGCTGACAGCCTGATCCTATAGGTTTCGCGGTCATGAGTTCGCGATATGACCAAGACCCGCCAACGACTGCGCTGGCGTTCCGAGCAAGCTGATCGACGCCCTGCTCCAAATCGCAGCGATTGAGAGGTGCGCCCGTGATGCTAAGGGTCAGGACTCGTTGATTACAGCCAGAAGATGACGGTGGCAGCGAGGGCGACGGCGGAGAAGAACGCGGTGGGGCAGCGGTCGTAGCGGGTGG
>NZ_JACIJJ010000006.1 GCF_014199325.1 Sphingomonas yantingensis | reverse complement strand
GCATCCTGCGCAAGATCGCCGAGGGCGACGTCGGATCGCTCGGCGACACCTCGACGCTCGCCGATCCCCCAGTGGTGGAGGATCTCGTCGAGAACCGCGTGACGCGCTAGGCAATCCAGCGCCAGATCCCCGCCGCCCAGCCGGCCAGCGGGATGTGCGCCCAGGTCGCCGCCAGCCACACGACCACCCCGCCCGCCAGGTCATGCGGGCGGAAGCCGCCGAACCGCGCGCGCCCGGCGGCGATCGCGGCGAAGGGCAGATAGCTGGTCCGCGCTTCCCACTCGCGCCAGCGCTGCGGCTGGAGCGCGCGCTTCTTGGCGTCCTGAAGCGCGGCGCCGACCAGCGACAGGATCGCGATGCCGACCGCCAGCACGATCTGCGCGGGGATCGGATAGACGAGGATGTGAACCAGCGCCCACAGCCCGAACGCCCACATCATCGGGTGTCGCGTGACCGAATAGACGCCGCGCGCCGCGGGCACCGGCTTGGTCGCCGCATCGGGATCGGGCAGCGCCGGATTGCCGATCAGCGACCCGACGAGGAGCACGCTCGCCACCAGCATGATGACGGTGGCGACCGCCCAGAGCCCGTCGCCGACCGGCCAGAGCGGGTCCTGCGGCGGTACGCCCTGCCACGCCAGATACACCCAGCCGAGCGTGGCAAACGCGACGAGCGAATAGACGCCCATGAACCCGCGCTCGCCCAGCCGCCCGACGATGGCGCCTCGAAGCGGATGCGACAGCAGGAAATGCGTGCCGACGAACGCGGCGACGGCGAAGACGAGTTGCGGCATGGCGGACCCCCTTGATCGACGTCCGCCATAACAGCTTTCAGGCGGGCACGCGCGCGTCCATCACCTCGGCCGCGATCGCGAGGCTCTTCTTGCGCGCTTCGGGATCGAAGGTCGCGCCGGTCAGGATCACCTCGTCCACCCCCGTCCGCTCGACGAATGCATCGATCGCCGCGCGCACCGTCCGCGCCGACCCAATGCCCGAACAGGCGAGCACATGGTCGAGGATCGCATTGCCCTGTGCCCCCAGCCCGGCGCGATAGTCGCGGACGGGCGGCGGCAGGCGGCCGGGATTGCCGGTGCGAAGCGCCACGAAGCTCTGCTCCATCGAGGAGGCGAGATACCGTCCCTCCTCGTCGGTATCGGCGGCGAAGACGTTGAAGCCCGCCGCCATGTACGGCTTGTCGAGCCGGGCCGAGGGACGGAAATGGCGCCGATAGGTCTCGGCCGCCTGCAGCAGCGCATCGGGCGCGAAGTGCGAGGCGAAGGCGTAGGGGAGGCCGAGCGCCGCGGCGAGCTGCGCGCCGTAGAGGCTGGAGCCCAGCACCCACATCTCAATTTCCGCGCCCGCGCCGGGCGTCGCCTCGATCCCGGTTTGCCCGTCGTTGGCGAAATAGCTTTGCAGCTCGAGGATATCCTGCGGGAAGGCGTCGGGGCCGTTCGCATCCAGCGTCCGTCGCATCGCGCGCATCACGCGCTGGTCCGACCCCGGCGCACGACCGAGGCCCAAGTCGATCCGCCCCGGATAGAGCGCATCGAGTGTCCCGAACTGCTCGGCAATCGCGAGCGGCGCATGGTTGGGCAGCATGATCCCGCCAGCGCCGATGCGGATGGAAGAGGTCGCGGCGCCGACATGCGCGAGCACGACCGCGGTCGCACCGCCAGCGATCCCGGGCATCCCGTGATGCTCGGCCACCCAGTAGCGCGTGAAGCCATGCGCCTCGGCATGGGCAGCAAGGTCGGTGGCTTCGTTCAGCGCCGCGCCGACCGACGAACCCTCGCGCACGGGCACGAGGTCGAGAAGCGAATACTTTGTCATGAGATGAAGATGGGGATGCGGCGCGCGCGGGGCCAGCCAAGCATGACTTGGGCGCGGTAAAGACGCTTCTCCCCTCCCATCCAGGGAGGGGAGAAGATCACTCTCCCAGAGTCCGATTGTCGATCAGCCTTAGCAGGCTCCCGTCCGGGTCGAGCAGGTACGCGATCCGCCCGCCCCACGGTTCGGTCCTGGGCGGGTGAAAGCGCGGCGCCCCCGTGCGCTGGTCGGGCACGCCCGCGGCCACGACGCGCGCGACCATCTCGTCGAGATCGTCGAGGCGCAGGCATGCGCCGAACGCGCTCTGCCCGGGATCGAGGTCGGGAAAGGGGAAGAACTCCAGCGCCAGCGTGCCCTTGGTCAGGATCATCCAACCGTCGTCGCGAAACCCGCGCTCGAAACCCAGCGCGGCATAGAACGCCTCCGTCACGTCGAAATCGCGCGCGGGCAGGTTGGGGTTGGCACGGTCGGTCATATCGCGCCGCGTCCCATCTGCGCGCGCAGCTTGCCCGGAAACCAGCGCGCGGCGAAGCGCATCCGCTCGGCAGTCTTGCCGACGACGGTGTGGACCGCGTCGCCGTGCACCGCGCGCCACGCCGCCTCCGCCACCTTCTCGACCGGCGTGAACTCGAGGCCGGCGGCTTGCACACCCTCGCGCGCGGTGCGGTTCGAGCCGGCGACGCCCGCATCGAGCAGCGGCGTGTCGATGAAGCTCGGCATCAGGCAGCGGACCTTGACCCCCTCGCGCCGCCACTCGCCGTCGAGCGCCTCGGAAAGCCCACGCACCGCGAACTTAGTCGCCGAATAGATGGCCAGCCCCGCCGAGCCATAGATGCCCGCCGCCGACGCGGTGTTGAGCAGGCACGAGCCCGGCGCCCGCTTCAGATACGGGAACGCGGCATGCGCGCCGTTTACGACGCCGGTGAAGTTGATCGCGATGCAGCGGTCGATCTCCGCCGCGCTGGTTGCCGCGAACGGCCCGCCGACCGCGATGCCGGCATTGTTGAAGAGGACGTCGATGCCCCCCTCGCCCGCGAACTCGGCGAGCGCGCGCGCCCAGTCGTCGCGATCGCGTACGTCGAGGCGGTGGATGCTCGCCTGTCCCGCCGGCAGTTCGGCGGCGACGGCGGCCAGCCCGGCCTCGTTGATGTCGGCCAGCCCCACCGTAAACCCACGCGCGGCGAAAAGGTGCGCGGTCGCCCGCCCGATCCCCGATGCGCCGCCCGTCACGAACAGTCGCTTGGCACCCATCCCCATCCCTTTCGCTTTGACCTTGCGGCCATCATTCCGCACAACCGCGCGCGATGCCAGCCCCGCCCTGCCTTGCCTTTGAGGGCTTGACCAAAGCCTATGGCGGGACGCGCGCCGTCGACGACGTCACGCTGGCGATCCCCGGCGGCCAGTTCGTCGCGCTGGTCGGGCAGTCGGGGTCGGGCAAGTCGACGCTGCTCAAGACGATCAATCGGCTGATCGTACCCGATGCGGGCCGGGTCACGATCGACGGCGCGGACGTGGGCGACGGCCCCGCCCCGCACCTGCGCCGCCGCATCGGCTATGTCTTCCAGAATGTCGGCCTGTTCCCGCACCTGACCGTCGCCGAGAATATCGCGATGCCGCAGCGGATCGGCGGCGCGCCCGTCGATGTCGGCGGGCGCCTCGATCAGGTCGAACTGCCGCATGACCTCGCCGACCGCAGCCCCGCGCAATTGTCGGGCGGTCAGCGCCAACGCGTCGGCATTGCCCGTGCGCTGGCGGGCGAGGCGAAGCTCCTCTTGATGGACGAGCCGTTCGGCGCGCTCGATCCTGTCACCCGCGACGCGCTGGGGCGGCGGGTGCGCGGACTGCACGACGAACTGGGCCTCACCACGATCCTCGTCACCCACGACATCGCCGAGGCGCTGCTGCTCGCCGACCGGGTGCTGGTGATGGACGCGGGCCGGATCGTCGCGGATGCGACGCCTGCCGAACTGCTGGCCGGCAAGGGCGGCCCGGTCGCCGATGCGCTGGTCGCAGTGCCGCGCGAGCAGGCGCGCGCTCTGGCCGCGATCGAGGGCGGGGGATGAGCGACGCCTTCACCCGCATCCCCGACCTGCTTTCCGCGCATGTCCTGCTGTCGCTGAGCGCGCTGGCGCTCGGCATCGTCATCGCGCTGCCGCTGGCGGTCTGGTCGGCGCGACATCCGGCGGTGGCGCGGGTGGCGCTGGGGCTCGCCAGCCTCGTGCAGACGATCCCGGCGCTGGCGCTGCTGGCGCTTTTCTATCCGCTCTTGCTGGCAACCGGCGGCGCGCTGCCCGCGCTCGGCTTCCTCCCCGCGCTGCTGGCGCTCACACTCTATGCGGTGCTGCCAATCCTGCGCAACGGCGTCACCGGCCTCACCGGCCTCGATCCCGCGGTGATCGAGGCGGCGGACGGGGTGGGCATGACACGCGCGCAGCGGCTGCGGCTGGTCGAGGCGCCGCTCGTCGCGCCGATCGTGATGGCGGGCATCCGCACCGCGGCGGTGTGGACGATCGGCGCGGCGACGCTGTCGACCACGGTGGGGGCGGCGAGCCTTGGCGACCTGATCTTCGCAGGGCTTCAGACACAGAACTGGAGCCTCGTCCTCGTCGGCTGCATCGCCGCGGCGGGCCTCGCGATGGCGGTGGACCTGATCCTCGCGGCGGTCGAGCATGGCCTGGCGAAACGCCGCCGGTGGCAGGTGCGCGGCGCGATCGTCGCGCTAGTGGCCGGGATCGCGCTGGCGCTCGCCCCGCTCTGGGCCGCGGGCGGCGCGGGCACGGTCACGGTCGGGGCCAAAGGGTTCTCGGAGCAATATATCCTCGCCAAGCTGATCGGCGACCGGCTCGATGCCGCGGGCTACCGCGTGCGATATCGCGAGGGCCTGGGCTCGGCGGTGGCGTTCGAGGCGCTGGCAAGCGGGGATATCGATGTTTACGTCGATTATTCCGGCACGCTCTGGACCAACCAGATGCAGCGCAAGGACGTGCCCCCGCGCGCGGCGATCGTGCGGGGCGTCACCGATTGGGCGCGCCGCGAACACGGCGTCCGCCTGCTCGGCAGCCTGGGGTTCGAGAATGCCTATGCCTTTGCGATGCGCGGCGACCGGGCGCGGGTGCTCGGCATCGCCAGCATCGCCGACCTCGCTCGCGCCGCGCCGCGGCTTCGGCTGGGCACCGATGTCGAGTTTCTGGAGCGGCCCGAATGGCGGTCGGTCCGCGACGCCTATGGCCTGCGCTTTGCCGCCGCCAATGCCTATCACCCGACTTTCATGTACCGCGCGTTGTCGAGCGGCCGGGCGGACGTGATCCCCGCTTTTTCTTCCGATGGGCGGATCGCGGCGGACCGGCTGACGGTGCTCGCCGACCCGAAGGGCGCGCTGCCCGGCTATGACGCGGTGCTGCTGCTTTCGCCTGCCCGCGCGGGCGACGCGAAGTTCGCCGCCGCGCTCCGCCCGTTGATCGGCGCAATCCCGGTGGAAACGATGCGCGAAGCCAATCTTCAGGTCGATCGCGACACCGACAAGCAGAGCCCGGAAGCCGCCGCCCGCTGGCTTGCCGGGCGCCTCAGGCGGCCGCCGGCTTCGCCCTGACGAACCCCTTGGGCTGATCCGCCGCCGCGCGCTTCCTTGCATAGGTGTCGAGCGCGATCTGGAGCCCGAACCACATATAGAAGAACGACTGGAAGGCGAGCGCGAGGAACAGCGAGCCGACCAGATAGATGGCGTGCGCGACCTGAAGTCCGGCGGCGAGATCGCGGATCCACAGATCCTCCGGCCCCGCCCGCGCGAACCGGCGGCGTAGCATCTCCATCCGGATCAGCCCGGCGATGTTGAGCAGAACCCATAGCCCGAAGCCGGGGAAACCCAGTTCGCCCAACAGCTCGAAATAGCTCGAATGCCACGCGCGCCCCTTGTCGACGACGCGCGCCGACCGGACGGTGCCGTCGGGCGCCACGTCGACCGTCGTCACCGTGAACTCGTTCTGCTGATAGGCCGCGAACCCGCCGCCCGACGGATGCTCGCGCACGAAGTCCCAGGTCCATTTCCAGACCATGATCCGGGTCGAGGCCGACTGGTCGCCCTGATAGCCCTGGATCGTGTCCATCCGCTGGGTGAAGCTCTTGGGCAGGAACGGCACCGCGATGAGGCCCGCGGCGGCGATCAGCGCGATATAGGTCAGCCGCCGCTTGGTATCGCGCAGGCTGAGGATCACGAGCACGCCGATACAGATCAGGCCCGTGCGCGCCTCCGTTCCCACCGGGATCAGCAGGCATGCAAAGATGAGCGCATAGCCGAACGCACGCACCAGCTTCTTCTGCTCGAAGATCGTCTGGTGCTTGATCGTCCACAGGATCAGCGGGATCATCGCGATCGCGATCGTCGCGATCGTCGAGCCCTCATAGAGCCCGGCATTGTTGTCGATGCCGAGGTTGAGCGTCCCGTAGCCGCCACCCGACAGCGCGGTCTTCAAGCCGCCGGTGATGATGATCCACCCGGCCGATAGGCTCATGAAGACGATCAGCGCCTCCATCCGAAGCCGCGTGCGCAGCGTCAGCGGCAGGAACATCGCGAAGACCAATGTCTTCCACACCCAATCCCATTTCTGCGCCGCCTCGATGGGAAAGTCGGCGTCCTTCATCGTCCAGCCGGCCCAGAGGAGCAGCGCGAGCATGATCCCCTGCCGCACGCTGAACCGGCTGCCGTCCTTCTGGTCCGCGACGATCCACGACAGGAACGCGGCGGCGAAGAAGATCAGCGAGATGGGGACGCTGGAGAGCAGGTAATAGGACAGCCGCTGCGGCGAGACGAGGTCGATATAGACATAGCCAAGGACGAGCAGGAACGGCCGCTTCAATCCCAGCAGCATCAGCGCGCCGAGAAACCCGACGAAGAATAGATCGCGCATCGGCCGGTCAGCCGATCGCGGGTAGAGGCAGGCGCACGCGCATCGAGGATGGCCTAGCGGCAAAGGCGTTGAGGCGGCGTTAAGCGTGCCCCTTCGTCACCCCGGACTTGATCCGGGGTCCCACTGCCTTCTCCGGCGCTGGAAGTAGAAAGAAGCGGGATCCCGGATCAAGTCCGGGATGACGGAGGTGGACGGAGCGCACGCCCCGTTGCGCCCCGCACCGAATCCGCCGATACCCCTCGCCCATGAAGCGCCTGTATGCCTTGTTCGCGCTCCTGATGCTGGTGGCGGTGCAACCCGCCCGTGCCCAGTCGATCCTGCGCGATGCCGAGACGGAGGCGTTGCTCAACGACGCCTCCCGCCCGATCATCGAGGCGGCGGGGCTTTCCCCGCGCAACGTCAGGATCGTCCTTATCAACGACCCCTCGATCAACGCGTTCGTCGCGGGGGGGCAAGCGGTCTATATCCATTCGGGATTGATCGACGCGGCCGACGACATCAACCAGGTACAGGGCGTCATCGCGCACGAACTCGGCCACGTCACCGGCGGCCACGCGCCCCTGTCGGGCCAGATGTTCAAGCAGGCGACAGGCATCTCGATCCTCAGCCTCGTGCTCGGCGTCGCCGCCATGGCGGCCGGCGCGGGCGAGGCGGGCGCGGGCATCCTCGCGGCGGGGCAGCAGGCGGCGATGGGCACCGTCCTCGCCTTTTCGCGCAACCAGGAATCCTCCGCCGACGCCGCGGGCGTGCGCTATCTCAACACCGCCAAGATCAGCGGCAAGGGGATGCTCGAGTTCTTCAAGAAGCTCCAGAATCAGGAGTTCCGCCTCGCGATCCCGCAGAACAATCCCTATCACCGGACGCACCCGCTGTCGGGCCAGCGCATCGCCAACCTGACCAACGATCTGACCAACGGCCCCGGCTGGCGCGTGCCGACCCCGGCGGGGTGGGACGACCGCTTCAAGCGAATCCAGGCCAAGCTGCGCGGCTATGTCGACGATCCCAAGGATACGCTGAGGAAATATCCCGCGACCGACACGACGATCCCCGCGCGCTACGCCCGCGCCTATGCCTATCACCGCTCGGGCTATCCGGAACAGGCCGCGGCGGAGGCCGAGGCGCTGGTCAGGGCCGCGCCGCAGGACCCCTATTTCCTCGAGCTCGAGGGACAAATCCTCCTCGAATCGGGCAAGCCGGCCGAGGCGCTGAAGGCGCTGCGCACCGCGACCGAACGCACCAACTACCAGCCGCTGATCGCCACCACCTTCGGCCACGCCCTCGTCGCGACCGAGGATCCGGCCAACCTGCCCGAGGCGGAAAAGGTACTGCGCCAGGCGGTCGGGCGCGACGACCAGAACCCGTTCGCCTGGTACCAGCTCGGCACCGTCTACGAGCGCAAGGGCGATGCCCCGCGCACCGCGCTCGCCGCCGCCGAACAGGCGAGCCTGTCGGGCGACAATGCCCGCGCGCTCTATTCGGCGCGCGCCGCGCTCGCCGGGTTGCCGCAGGGCAGCCCCGACTATATCCGCGCGCAGGATATCCAGATGACCGCCGAGGTGGCGGTCGAGGCGGACAAGAAGAACAGGCGGCGACAGCGATGATGGCAAGGATGCTCGGCCGCCCGGTCGTTCTGGGGCTCGCCTTCCTGCTGGCGGCGCTGGCCGGCGCGACGGTGTACGCGCTCGTCCGCCCCGCCCCGACCGGCGGCGTCAGCGCCGACGCGGTGCGCACCGCGATCCTCGAACGGCCGGAGATGATCCCCGAGGCGATGCAGGCGCTGCGCGACCGCGAAACGGGCAAGACCGTCGCCGCCAACCGCGCCGGCATCGTCACCCCGTTCGGCGATGCGTGGAAGGGATCGGCGACCCCCGACGTCACCGTCGTCGCGTACATGGACTATGCCTGTGGCTATTGCCGCCAGTCGCTGCCGATGTTGGAGCAGCTGGTGGCGAGCGACCCGAAGATCCGCGTCGTGTTTCGCGAGCTGCCGGTGCTGAGCGCCGAGAGCCGCGTCGCCGCCGAGTGGAGCCTTGCCGCGGCCGAGCAGGGCAAGTTCAAGCGCTATCACGACACGCTGTTCGCGGTCGGCCAGCTCAGCCAGGCGGCGGTCGACGCGGCGATCGCGCGTGCCGGCCTCGACCGCAATCGCGGCGCCGCGTTCGTCAAGACGCCCGCGGCCGAGCAGGAAATCTCGCGCAACCTCCAGACCGCGGGCCAGCTCGGCATGACGGGGACGCCGAGCTGGGTGGTCGGCGACCGCGTCCTGTCGGGCGCGGTGTCGTTGGAGGCGATGCAGGCCGCGGTGAAGGCGGCGCGGGCCTGACCACCACCGTCATCCCTGCGAAAGCTGCGATCGCCCGCTGATAGCGCACCGTAGGAGCCGATGGCGGCCCCAGCTTTCGCTGGGGCGGCGAGACAGGAGGTCGGAACTACCTACTCCCCTCCCTGACAAGGGAGAGGCTAGGAAAGATCAGATCCCGCCGGCGAAGCTCAGGTCGAGCTGCTTCGAATTGGCCGGCACGTCGAGCTTGCCGCTGCTGAACGCGACCGTCCCGTTGGGGGCCAGCCGCCGCATCTCGGGCGTGATCGTCCAGCTATAGACGATGCGCCCCTGCGGATCGCGAAGCTCCGCGCGGATGTCGGGCACGGGCTGCGCGCTCGAACTGGGGTTCGAGACCTTGCCGGAGACGACGAACAGCTCGTTCCCGCTCGACAGATAGCGCCGCTCGATCGCGCGCTCGGTAAAGCGCAGCGGCGATTCGGCACCGGGCAGCGGCAAGCCGAGCTGTGCGGCGATCCCCGGCGCGCCGGTATAGAGGATCGCGCCCGCGCCCAGCAGCATCGACGTGCCCGCGATCGCCGCGGCCATCGTCCAGCGGCGCGCGGGGTTTCGCGTCGGCTGGAACGGCGGGCGGTGCGCGAACGGGCTGAAATTCGGATTGTCGATATTGGGATCGACATAGGTGAAGGCCTTGGCCGGTTCGGCCGCGGCGGGGGCCGGTACGGGCGCGGCAGCGACGGGCGTGGGCGCTGGCATCGGCGCCGCGGGCACGGGATCGGCAGCCAGCGGCTCAGGCGCCTTCGCCTCGACCGGCGTCGGTGCCGCGGGCTTCGGCGCGGGCGGGCTCACCGCGATCACCGGCGGCGGCTGGAACCAGCTATGCTTGCAGCTCGCACAGCGGACGGTGCGGCCCTCGATACCGATGGCGGTGTCGGGGACCAGATAGCGCGTACGGCACTGGGTGCATTCGAGGATCATTTCGGCGACTTTTCAAACCGGGTCGACCGGATCGGCCTGTCCGAATCTAAACATGATGCGCCGCGTGCTGGCAAGAGTCCCGTTGGGGTCGGCGCCCTATGCCGCGACGAGTTGACGGTCGAGGAACGCCGCCACCCGGTCGAGCGACACCGTGCGATCCAGATACGTCGCCCCGATCCCGCGCGCGAGGAGGAAAGGGAGCGTGCCGCCCTCCATCTTCTTGTCGTGACGCATATGGTCGACCAGCCGCTGGCCCGGCGCATCGACGCCCGCGCTCAGAAGGTCGTGCGGCAGCCCCACCGCCTTCAGATGCGCGGCCACCCGATCGGCATCGGCCGGATCGCAAAGCCCCTCCTCCACCGAGAAGGCGAAGGCGAGCGCCATGCCCGCCGCCACCGCCTCGCCATGCAGCAGCCGTTCGGAAAAGCCCGTCTCGGCCTCCAGCGCGTGGCCGAAGGTGTGGCCGAGGTTGAGGAGCGCACGCCGCCCGCTCGTCTCGCGCTCGTCTTCGGCGACAATGCGCGCCTTGGCCGCAACCGAATGCGCGATCGCCACTTCCCGCGCCTCGATATCGCCATCGAGCAGCGAGGCCCCATGCGCCTCGCACCAGCCGAAGAAGCCGGCATCGTCGATCAGGCCGTATTTCACGACCTCGGCATAGCCTGCGCGAAGCTGGCGCGGCGGCAGCGTTTCGAGGACCAGCGGGTCGATCAGCACGAACGACGGCTGGTGGAACGCGCCGACCAGGTTCTTGCCGGCGGGCGTGTTAATCGCGGTCTTGCCGCCCACCGAGCTGTCGACCTGTGCCAGCAGACTGGTCGGTACCTGCACGAACTTGCAGCCCCGCTTCATGATCGACGCGGCAAACCCGACGAGGTCGCCGATCACCCCGCCGCCAAGCGCGATGACGTGATCCGACCGCTCCAGCCCCAGGTCGAGCAGCCGTTCGGTGACGTGCGCCAGCGTCGTCCAGCTCTTCGACCCCTCGCCCGGCGGCACGACGATCGCCTCGCTCGCGATCCCGGCATCGGCCAGCGACGCGGCCAGCGCATCGAGCTGCGGACGCAGATTCGCGTCGGTGACGATCGGCATCGAGCGTCCCTTGGCGATCGGTGCGAGCAGCTCGCCGGCCCGCGCCAGCGCCCCCGCCTCGATCAGGATGTCGTAGCCGCGCGTCCCCAGCGCCACATGCACGCTCGTCATTTCTCAATCTTCTCCAGGATCGCGTTCACCGTCGCCTCGTGCGGGGCGTCGTAGCTGGTCACATGGATCGGCGCGAGCGCGTAAAAGGGGTTCCGCTTTTCGGCGAGGTCGGTCAGCACCTGAAGTGGATCGCGCCCGCGCAGCAGCGGCCGGGTGTCGCGCCGGCTGACCCGGCTGGCAAGCACGCGCGGCTCCGCATCCAGCCAGATCGCCACTGCGCTGTTCAGGATCAGCGCGCGCGTCTCGTCGTTGATGAACGCGCCGCCGCCGGTCGCGATCACCTTGGGCCGCCCGTCGATCAGCCGCGCGATCACCCGCCGCTCGCCATCGCGAAAATAGGGTTCGCCGAAGCGTTCGAAGATGTCGGCGATCGTCATCCCCGCCGCTTCCTCGATCTCGTGGTCGGCATCGACGAACGGCAGGCCGAGGCGGACGGCAAGCCGGCGGCCGACGGTCGACTTGCCCACGCCCATCAGCCCGACCAGCACGATGGGTCGGTCGAAGGCGGTTCGGCGGGGGCGCTCGTGGGTTTGCAGCATTTGCGCGGGGGCTATACAGCGCCCCTTCGCCTGCGGCAAAAGCCGTGTGGCGACCGATCGCCCGAAAGGATCCTGTTTCCCGTGTCCCGCTCGCCGATTTCCCGTTCGTCGCTGTCCCGCTCGTCCTCGTCGCGCTCGGGCGGCTCGCGCGCGCTCATTCTTCTGGTCGTCGTGATCGTGGCGCTGGTCGGCGGCCTGTTCTTCCTGTCGGGCAGCGCGACCGAAAAGCCGCCGGTCACGGTCGAAAAGCGCGTCGCGCTCGAGAATCTGGCGAACTGACGCCGATGCGCCGGCGCTGGGCCGCGTCGCTCGTGGCGATTGCGCTGGCGGGTGCCGGCGCGGGGCTCAACGCGCAGTCCCAATCCCGATCGCAGGATCGCGACGCGCCCGAATCGCTGCTGCCCGAAGGGTTCGGCGATCCGTCGCCGCCGCCGCCCGCCGACCGCCCGACCGCGCCGACGCCGCAGGTGCAGCCGCCTGCCGGCACCGCGCCGCCGATCCGCCGGCCGGGTGAGATCGTTCAGCCGATCCCAGGCCTTTCCACTGCCCCCGGCCTGCCCACCCCCAGCCCCACGCCGACCCCGACCGCCACGCCGCTGACGGCAGCCGAACTGCTGCAATACGACCTGCCCGACTATGCCCGCCGCTCGGTCGCGCGCGTCGGTGCGATCGGACTGGCGGAGGGCGGGCTCCCTGCGAACGGGTTCGGGCGCAGCGACGGCCGCTTCCTCGAAGGGCTGATGCGCCGCCTCGACGCGCCGATCGCGTCGCGCTGGCTGTCGATCACGCTCCGGCGGATGCTCGTCTCACGGCTCGATACGCCCGCGGGCGTG
Source organism: Sphingomonas yantingensis (assembly GCF_014199325.1). GTDB lineage: Bacteria > Pseudomonadota > Alphaproteobacteria > Sphingomonadales > Sphingomonadaceae > Sphingomonas > Sphingomonas yantingensis. The sequence continues at coordinate 113,727 of NZ_JACIJJ010000006.1, read as the reverse complement.
AACGGCGCCGACTTCGCCGCGGAGCGCGCATGGCTGCTCCTGCGGATGGGCGAGGCGCAGGCGGCGCGCGATGTCGTGAACGGCGTCGATACCGAGAACTTCACGCCCAAGCTCGATCAGGTGGCGATGCAGGCAGCGCTTGCCACCGCCGACCCGGCGATGCTCTGCCCGCTCCAGCCCTTTGCGATGACGCGCACCCGCGACACGGGCTGGCGGCTGGCGGAGGCGATGTGCGCGGGGCTGTCGGGCGAGCCGTCGCGCGCGGGCAAGCTGATTGACGCGGCGCGCAAGCAGCGCGCGGCAAGCGGCATCGACCTGTTGCTCGCCGAAAAGATCCTGGGCGCCGGCGCGCAGGGGCGCCGCGCGGTGACGATCGAGTGGGACGGCGTCGATCGGCTGTCGGCATGGCGCTGGGGCCTCGCCACCGCCGCGGGCGTCGCGGTGCCCGATACGCTGCTGGCAAGCGCCGGCCCGCAGGTGCGCGGCTGGGCCGCGCGCGGCGCGGGGATCGCGCCCCCCGCCCGGTTGCGCGCCGCCGACTGGGCCGCGTCGCAGGGCGTGCTCTCGAACCTCGCGATGGTCGACCTGTGGGGTCAGGTCGAGGATGCCGACGACACCTCGAACTCTGACGCGGCGATCGCCCGCGACCTGCGTGCCGCCTATACCAGCGCCGACATGGGCGAGCGCGTGTCGATCCTGACCCAGCTCTGGAAGGAAGCGGCCGACCCGCGCCAGCGTTACGCCCGGATGGTCCTCGCCGCCCGCGCCGCCGCGGGCGTGCGCCCCGCAGCGGCACAAGCGGCGTCGGCCGGCGACCTGATCGCAGCGATGCTGACCGCCGGGCTCGACCGCCCCGCCGCGCGCTGGCGAAACGTGGTTGAGGCAAGCAGCGACGCCTGGGCGCTGATCGCGCTCACCGATCCCGACGCGCGCGGGCAGGTGAGCCAAGGCGAGGTCGACGGCTATCGCGGCACCGCCGACAGCCGGCGCGGGCAGTTGTTCTTCGCGGGGATCGCCGGCCTCGGCCGCGTCGATGCCGGGAGCATCCCCAGCCTTGCCGAGGCATTCGCCGTGCCGATCAACGCCGACAACGCTTGGGTCCGCGCGATCCGCACCGCCGCCGAGCGCGGCGAGCCGGCAACCGTCGTCCTCCTCGCCGCCGTCGGCATGCAGACCCCCGACTGGCGCGGCGTCGCCCCCGCCACGCTGTTCCACATCGTCGCGTCGCTGACCCGCGTCGGGCTGGAGGGCGAGGCGCGAATGATCGCGGCCGAGGCGGTGTCACGGGCGTGAATGCGGCCGGCCCGGACGCCGCCCTCATCGACCGCTTTCTCGACATGCTGAGCGCCGAGCGCGGTGCCGCGCGCAACACGCTCGCCGCCTACGGCACCGATCTGCGCCGTGCGTCCGAGGCGCTCGGCGGCGGACTCGGCACGGCCGATCCCGCCGCGCTCGCCCGCCTCGCCGACGGATGGGACGCGCTCTCGCCCGCCACGGTCGCGCGCAAGGCGGCGTCGCTCAGGCGCTTCTTCGGCTTCCTGATCGACGACGGCCTGCGTGCCGACGATCCATCGGACGCGCTGCCCCGCCCCGGCACCCGCCGCCCGCTGCCCAAGATCCTGTCCTCCGCGGAGGTCGACCGCCTGTTCGCCGCGATCGACGACCGGCTGGCGCGCGTGCCCCCCGACCCGCTCGACCTCAGGCTCTCCGCACTGATCGAGCTGCTCTACGGCTCGGGCCTGCGCGCGACCGAGCTCGTGTCGCTGCCGCGCGGCGCGGTGCATCCCGACCGCCCGTTCCTGATCCTCAAGGGCAAGGGCGGGCGCGAGCGGCTCGTCCCCATCTCCGACCGCGCGCGCGCCGCGGTCGGCGCATGGCGCGCGCACGTCCCCGCCGATACGGCGTGGCTCTTCCCCTCGGGGAAGGGCCATCTATCGCGCATCCGCCTCTATCAGCTGGTCAAGGCGCTCGCCGCCCTCGCCGGCATCCCCCCCGCTCGCGTGAGCCCGCACGTCCTGCGCCACGCCTTCGCCACGCACCTGTTGGAGGGCGGCGCGGACCTGCGTGCGCTCCAGGCGATGCTCGGCCATGCCGATATCGCGACCACCGAAATCTATACCCATGTCGACAGCCGCCGGCTGGTCGAGCTGGTCAATGCTCGCCATCCGCTTGCCGAGCTCCTGCCTCCAAGTTGACGATGCCGCCCCATGCGCCTAACCGCGCGGGTCGCATGGCTAGCTTTCTCGACTTCGAAAAACCCATCGCCGAGCTTCAGGGCCGGATCGACGAACTGCGCGACACCGCCGCCGAGGGCGAGGTGGATATCGACGCCGAGGTCGGCCGCATCCAGGCCAAGTCCGACAAGCTGCTGCGCGAGACCTATGCCCGCCTCACCCCGTGGCAGAAGACGCAGGTCGCCCGCCATCCCGAGCGGCCGCACTTCCTCCACTATGTCGCCGCGCTGATCGAGGACTTCATGCCCTTGGGCGGCGACCGCGCCTTCGCCGACGATGCCGCGATCATCGGCGGCCTCGGCCGGTTCCGCGGTCGCCGGGTGATGGTGATCGGGCATGAGAAGGGCGACGACACCGCCAGCCGGCTTCGCCACAATTTCGGCATGGGCAAGCCCGAGGGGTATCGCAAGGCCATCCGCCTGATGCAGCTCGCCGACCGCTTCGGCCTGCCGGTCATCACGCTGGTCGACACCTCCGGCGCGTTCCCGGGCGTGCAGGCGGAGGAGCGCGGCCAGGCCGAGGCGATCGCGCGCGCGACAGAGACCTGCCTCAACCTCGGCGTGCCGCTGGTCGCCTCGATCCTGGGCGAGGGCGGTTCGGGCGGCGCGGTGGCGCTGGCGGCGGGCAACACCGTCCTGATGATGGAGCACGCGGTCTATTCGGTGATCTCGCCCGAGGGATGCGCGTCGATCCTGTGGCGCACCGCCGACAAGGCCGCGGATGCTGCCGAGGCGATGAAGGTGACCGCACAGGACCTGATCACGCTCGGCGTCATTGACCGTGTGGTGGCCGAGCCGCTCGGCGGCGCGCACCGCGATCCCGCCGCCGCGATCCTGTCGCTTGGCGACGCGATCGAGGCCGCGCTGGCGGCGCTCGACGACAAATCGCCCGAGGCACTGCGCAAGGACCGCCGGACGAAGTTCCTCAAGATGGGTCGCGCCGGCTGAGGCTTTAGCCGGTGCTTGCGTCCGCGAGGACCGAGCGCCACCTTTGGTCGATGCCGAAGCTCACCGTCTTCCACGATGGCGCCTGTCCGCTTTGCGCGCGAGAGATCGCGCTGATGCGGCGGCTCGACCGGCGCGGCGCGATCGCGTTCGTCGATGTGGCCGATCCCGGCGCCTCCTGCCCGATCGACCGGCACGCCGCGCTGGCTCGCTTTCACGCGATCGAGGACGGCCGGCTGCTGTCCGGCGCGGCGGCGTTCGCGGCGATGTGGCGGGCGATCCCGGTACTTCGCCCGCTTGGCCTCGCTGCGCGCAACGCCACAGTGCTGAAGTTTCTCGACCGCCTCTACAACCGCTTCCTGACCGTCCGCCCGCGCCTACAACGGTGGCTGGCATGAGGCCCGTTCCCGACAAGCCGCTGCCGGGGCAGGAGAGCGTCTGGGACTATCCCCGCCCCGCCATTGCTGAGCCGACCAGCCGCCACCTGATCGTCCGCCATCGCGGCGTGACGATCGCCGACACGCGCCGCGGCGTCCGCACGCTCGAGACCAGCCACCCGCCCACCTATTATTTCCCGGCGGAAGACGTCGCGACCGACCTCCTCACGCCCACCGCGCAGCGCAGCCTGTGCGAATGGAAGGGGCAGGCGCGCTATTTCGACGTGCGCGTCGGCGGGGAGACGATCGCCGCCGCAGTATGGAGCTATGCCGACCCGACCCGCCCCTTCGCCTCGATCGCCGGGCATTTCGCCTTCTACCCGCATCTGTTCGACACCTGCCTCGTCGATGGGGAGCGCGCCCTGCCGCAGCCGGGCGGCTTCTACGGCGGCTGGGTGACGAGCGACCTTGCCGGCCCGTTCAAGGGCGGCCCGGGATCGCGCTTCTGGTGAGCGATCCGATCCCCGCCGCGACGCTGGTCATTCTGCGCGACCGGCCGGGCGGCCCCGAAGTGCTGATGGTCGAGCGCGGCGCCACCCTCGCCTTTGCCGGCGGCGCGCTGGTCTTCCCCGGCGGGAGGATCGATGCGGGCGACCACGCCATCGCGCGCGCGATCGGCGGCGATCCCGAGGACACCGCCGCCCGCATCGCCGCAATCCGCGAGACGATTGAAGAAGTCGGCCTCGCCATCGGCATCGACTCGAGCCTTGCCAAACACCGCGAAGCCTTACTGGCGGGCGAACCCGCGGAGACGCTGCTTCCCACCGACGCCTTCGACCTCGACACACTGGTCTATTTCGCACGCTGGCTGCCGCTCGGCCTGCCGCATCGCATCTTCGATACGCGCTTCTACCTCGCGCGCGGCGATGGTGAGCCGGAGGCCGATGGAGAGGAGAACGCGCGCGCCTTCTGGACGCGCCCCGCTGACGTGCTGGCGGGGGATGGGCGAATCATCTTCCCCACCCGCCGCAATCTCGAACGGCTCGCGACCTTTGAAAGCGTCGAGGTCGCGCTCGCCGATGCCTGCGCCCGCCCCGTGCAAACCGTGACGCCGTGGGTCGAGGATCGCGGCGGCGTGCCGCACCTCTGCATCCCGGGTGACCTCGGCTATCCGGTGACCGCCGAGCCCATGGCCTCGGCGGAGCGCGCGTGAGCGAGGTGCGGCGGATCGTCGGCGCGGTGATGATCGCCGGTCTGGTGCTTGCCGCCGTCTTCGCCGTCTATGCCTGGATGAAGAGCCGGCCGCAGAACCTGCCCTGGACGCCGCTCGACCTCAGCCAGCCGGTGGGGATGTTCACCGGGCGCAAGCTGACTGCGCTGACGCAGGATTTCGCCGAGTGCCGCCGGCTGCTCGAACAGGCGGGCGTCCGCTACACCGCGCTCGCGCCCGTCGATGCGGGGCCGTCCTGCGGCTATCGCGACGGGGTGCGGTTCGCGGCGGGCGGCGCGCGGACGATCGCCTTCTCGCCCGCCGATCTCGGCATCTCCTGCCCCGTCGCGGCGGCGCTGGCAATGTGGGAATGGAACGTCGTTCAGCCCGCCGCGCAGAAGCATTTCGGGGCGAAGGTGCGGCGGATTGATCATATCGGCAGCTATAATTGCCGCAGGATGTACGGCCGCGACACCGGCGACTATTCCGAGCACGCCACCGCCGATGCCGTCGACGTAGCGGGTTTCCGCCTCTCGGACGGCACGCGCATCACCATCGTCGGCGACTGGAAGGACGAGGGCGCCAAGGGTGCCTTCCTGCGCGAGGTGCGAAGGGGCGCCTGCGACGTGTTCGCGACGGTGCTCTCACCCGACTACAACGCCGCGCACGCCGACCATTTCCACCTCGACCAGGCTGAGCGCGGCGCGGGCGGGTGGCGGACCTGTCGCTAACGCCCCAGCAGATGCTCGACGAACGCGCCGAGCGTTCGGAACGACTGGAGCCGCATCCCCGATTCCTCCGTCCCCGGCGCGGTGGAGGCGAGCGCACGGCCGAAGCCGAGCTTGGCGGCTTCCTTGAGGCGCAGATTGGCGTGCGCGACCGGCCGCACTTCGCCCGACAGCGCGATCTCGCCGAACGCGACCGCATCGATCGGCACCGCGCGTTCGCTGAGCGCCGAGACCAGCGCCGCCGCCACCGCCAGGTCTGCTGCCGGGTCCGACACGCGGTAGCCGCCGGCGATGTTGAGATAGACCTCCGCCGACGAGAAGCTGAGCCCGCACCGCGCTTCCAGCACCGCCAGGATCATCGACAGCCGCCCGCTGTCCCAACCCACCACCGCGCGCCGCGGCGTCGCCCCGCTTGCCAGCCGCACGGTTAGCGCCTGCACCTCGACCAGCACCGGCCGCGTCCCCTCCAGCGCGGGGAAGACCACGGTGCCCGTCACCCCCTCGTCGCGACTGGTGAGGAACAGGCTGGAGGGGTTGGCGATCTCCGACAGCCCCTGCGTCTCCATCGCGAAGACGCCGATCTCGTCGGTGCCGCCGAAGCGGTTCTTGATCGCGCGCAGGATGCGGTACTGGTGGCTGCGCTCCCCCTCGAACGCGAGCACGGTGTCGACCATATGCTCCATCACCCGCGGGCCGGCGAGGCTGCCGTCCTTGGTGACGTGGCCCACGAGCACGACCGCGGTGCCGCGCTCCTTGGCGAAGCGGATGAGCTCGCCCGCCGCCGCGCGCACCTGGCTTACGGTGCCGGGCGCGCCCTCGATCAGGTCGGAGTGCATCGTCTGGATCGAATCGATGACGAGCAGGTCGGGCGGATTGGCCCCGCCCAGCGTCGTCAGGATGTCACGCACCGACGTCGCCGCCGCCAGTTGCACCGGCGCGTTGCCGAGGCCCAGCCGCCGCGCGCGCAGCCGCACCTGGTCCGCCGCTTCCTCGCCCGAAACATAGGCGACCCGCTTGCCCGCTAGCGCCAGCTTCGCAGTGGCTTGCAGCAGCAGCGTCGATTTGCCGATTCCCGGATCGCCGCCGATCAGCGTCGCCGACCCCTCGACGAATCCGCCGCCCAGCGCGCGGTCGAGTTCGGCGATGCCCGTCGCCATCCGGTCGGGCAGCGCTACGTCGGTGTCGAGGCCGGAAAGCAGGATCGCGCGCCCGCCGGATTGCAGATTGTGCTTCTGCTGGAACGGCGTGACCGCGACGGGCGCTTCCTCGACCAGCGTGTTCCACTCGCCGCAGTCGGTGCATTGCCCCGCCCATTGCGCGGTGGCGCTGCCGCACGCCTGACACACATAACGCTTGCGGGGTTTCGCCATGACGCGAGCTTAGCAGGCGCAGAACGAAAGGGGAATATGCACCGCCCCGCTTACGCTTTCGAAAGGCGTGGGGGATAAGCCCGGCTCATGTACGCCTTTGATTTCGATCGCGGTTTCGATCTGCTCGACGTGCGGTGGAGCGGCCTGTTCTGCCCGCGGGAGGTCGCGCGCTACGCGGCGATGGTGCGGCGCCAGTTCGAGGAGATGGCGTTCGCCCCTGGCTACTTGCTGCGAATCGATATGGCCGAAGCGGGCGTCCAGAGCCAGGAATCGCTGGCCGCCTTTCGCCGCGAGTTCGCCGGATTTCCGCCCGCCACGCGGATTGCCGTCGTCACGCAGAGCAAGCTCGCGGCGCTTCAGGTGCTGCGCGAGATGCGCCAGCCCTATCTGGAGGTCGCCGCCACCGCCGATGCCGCGCTCGACTGGTTGATCGCCGCGCGGCGTCCGGCTCAGCCCGCGCTCAGTTCGCTGCCGCGCTTCAGTACCTGATCGCCGTCGTCCTGTTCGACCAGATAGGCGGGATTGTCCTCGGTCCCGTTCTTGACGACCTTGGACCCCTTGATCGTGCGCTGGACACGGCGGGTGAACTTGTCGGCGACCTTGCCTTTGGCGGTCCCCTGACCCCATTCCCACTTTACGGCCTGACCCTTGCGAAAGGCGTTGGACATGCGGCTGCTCCCGAAAGTTCTGTTTCGCCAAGCTAACCTGATTCGGGGGGCTTCGTTCCAATGGCCAAAGGGCCGTATCCGGTCTAAGCGGAGCCGCGATGCAGCCCCAGGACCTCCGGATCGCGCTTTATAGCGGCAACTATAATTACGTGCGGGACGGCGCGAACCAGGCGCTGAACCGGCTGGCGGCGTTCCTTATCGACAAGGGCGTCACCTATCGCGCCTATTCGCCGACGGTGGTGAAGCCCGCCTTCCCGGCGACCGGGGACTTGGTCGACGTGCCGGCTGTGCCTTTGCCCGGCGGGCGCGACGAATACAAATTGGGCCGCGGCCTTCCGCCTAGCGTGCGTGCCGATCTGGAGGCGTATCGCCCCGATATCGTCCATGTCTCGGCCCCCGACTGGTCGGGGCACCGGATGCTGACCTGGGCGAAGAAGCGCGGCATCCCGACGCTCGCCTCGCTGCACACCCGGTTCGAGACCTACCCGCGCTATTACGGCATCGGCTTTCTCGAGCCGCTGGCGGTGAAGCTGTCGACCCGCTTCTACAACCGCGCCGACCGGGTGATGGTGCCCAGCCCCGGCATGGCGACCCTGCTGCGCGAATGGGGCGTGACGAGCCCGATCGGCATCTGGTCGCGCGGGATCGACCATGCACGCTTCAACCCCGGCCGCCGTGACGAGGCGTGGCGCCGCTCGCTCGGCATCGCGGATGGCGAAGTGGCGGTGGGCTTTCTCGGCCGGTTGGTGCTCGAAAAGGGCCTCGGCATCTTTGCCGATGTGGTCGGCGAACTGCGCCGCCGCGGCGTGCCACACAAGGTGCTGGTGATCGGCGAGGGGCCGGCACGCGGCTGGTTCGCCGAGCGCGTGCCGCAAGCGGTGTTCACCGGCTTCCAGTCGGGCGACGACCTCGGCCGTGCGGTCGCTGGGATGGACGTGTTCTTCATGCCGAGCGTCACCGAAACTTTCGGCAACGTGACGACCGAGGCGATGGCCGCAGGGGTTCCCGTCGTCGCCGCGCGCGCAACCGGCGCGATCGACCTGGTCGAGGAGGGCGTGACCGGCTTCCTCGTCCCCCCGACCGACGTCGCCGCCTATGCCGACGCGATCCAGCGGCTGGTCGAGGACGAGGGGCTTCGCCGCTCGGCGGGCGCGGCCGGGAACCGCGCGGCGCAACGCTACGTCTGGGATACGGCGAACAGGGCGGTGCTGGACGCGTATCTCGAGCTCATGAAAGCCCCGTCACCCCGGACTTGATCCGGGGTAACCAAGGTACTCACGCATCCTGCCAGTCGTAGGTCATCGGTGCCTCGCGGAACGCGAAGCGGTCGAGGTGGCGTTCGACTGCGCCCTTGAGGCCCTGTCGCTGGCCGTCGGCGCTCGCCTCGATCGTGATGGTGAGCGCGCCCGGCGCCGCATCGAAGCGCACAACCGCGTCGCCCGGCCACTCGGCTCCGCGCGCGTCCTTCGGGAACACGACGCGGCCGTGATCGGCGTCGAACTCGACGGCAAGGTTGTGCGTCCAGTGTTTGCAGAGCTGCTGGAGATATTTCGAGACGTGCTCGGTCGGGACTGCGGCAGTGGTGGTGTAGGTCATGGGCTCGTCCTTCACAGGCGTTCGATGCGGCGCGCTGCGTCGTCGAGGATGTCGGTGATGGCGTGCAGCGTCTCGGTCTCCGCGCCCTGAGACACGCGGCCGATCACCGCAGCCTTTAGGTTGTGCATCGCCCGGCGCACCGGCCCGCCCTCGCCCCGCGCACGCGCATCGGACAGGTCGGTCAGCCGCGCCAACAGCGCCTCGACCTTTTCGGCATGCTCGGCCAGATGCGCCTCGCCCGCCGGGGTCGCGGCGAACAGCTTCTTGGTGCCCTCGCTCGCCGCCTGTTCGATCAGCCCCATCTCGTCGAGGAGCGTGAGCGTCGGATAGACGACGCCGGGGCTGGGGGCATAGGCGCCGCCGGTCCGCGCCTCGATCTCGCGGATGAGGTCGTAGCCGTGGCGCGCCGCCTCTGCGATCAGCTTGAGAAGGATGAGGCGCAGTTCGTCGCCGTCGAAGCGCCGACGCCCGCCGCCGCCGCGCCGCGGCCCCTCGCCCAGGTCGATCTCGATCGCGAACGGCCCGCCGTGACGACCGCCGCGCATGGCGAAGCGGCCGTGACCACCCCTGTGATGTTGATGATGTCTTCCGAACATAATGATTCCCTAATCAGTCTTGATGCGCTCAAGATATATCTTGAAAGAGCTTCCGCAAGCCCCCGCTGAAAAAATCTCTCGGACACGCTATGTTCGCGTGATGGCCGATCTTTTCGGGGACCTCGCCCCGCCGACCCCGCCCGCCGTGGACACCCCGCTCGCCGACCGGCTGCGCCCGCAGGGCCTTTCCGAGGTCGTGGGGCAGGATCATCTGACCGGGCCGGAGGGCGCGATCGGCCGGATGGTCGCCGCCGGCCGCCTGTCGTCGATCATCCTCTGGGGGCCGCCGGGCACGGGCAAGACGACGATCGCGCGTCTGCTCGCCGATGCGGTGGGCCTTCGTTATGCCCAGATTTCGGCTGTTTTCTCGGGCGTCGCCGACCTGAAAAAGGTGTTCGCCGAGGCCCGCGACCACGCCCGCACCGGCCGCCGCACGCTGCTGTTCGTGGACGAGATCCACCGCTTCAACCGCGCGCAGCAGGACGGCTTCCTCCCCTACGTCGAGGACGGCACCGTCACGCTGATCGGCGCGACGACCGAGAATCCATCGTTCGAGCTCAATGCCGCACTGCTGAGTCGTGCACAGGTGCTGATCCTGCACCGCCTCGACGCCGCGGCGCTCGGCGAACTGATCGCACGGGCCGAGGTCGAGGTCGGCCGCGACCTGCCCTTGACGACGGAGGCGCGCGCCGCGCTGATCGCCAGTGCCGATGGCGACGGGCGGTTCCTGCTCAACCAGGTCGAGACGCTGTTCGCCGTCGACCTCAGCGAACCGCTCGATCCCGCCGGGCTGTCGGCGCTGCTCCACCGCCGCGTCGCGGTCTACGACAAGGATCGGGAGGGGCATTACAACCTCATCTCCGCGCTCCACAAATCGCTGCGCGGCTCGGACCCGCAGGCCGCGCTCTACTATCTCGCGCGGATGCTGACCGCGGGGGAGGAGCCGCTCTACGTCCTGCGCCGCCTCGTCCGGTTCGCGAGCGAGGATGTGGGCCTCGCCGACCCACAGGCACTGGTCCAGTGCCTTGCCGCCAAGGACGCCTACGACTTTCTCGGCAGTCCCGAGGGCGAACTGGCGATCGTGCAGGCGTGCCTCTACCTCGCCACCGCGCCCAAGTCGAACGCGGCGTACAAGGCGCAGAAGGCGGCGTTCAAGTCGGCGCGCGCGACCGGATCGCTGATGCCGCCGCAGAACATCCTCAATGCGCCGACGAAGCTGATGAAGGACATCGGCTATGGCAGCGGCTATGCCTATGACCATGACCGCGAGGGCGGCTTTTCGGGCGCCGATTACTGGCCGGGGGAAATGGATGCCGAAACCTATTACGAGCCCACGGACCGCGGCTACGAAAAGCGCATCGCCGAGCGCATGGCGTGGTGGGATGCGCGCCGCACTGAGCATCGCGGGACTGGCGACGCTTAGCGCCGCTGCGCCCGCGCAGCAGGTCGTAGAGGCCCCCGCCCCCTACGCCCGCGCGATCGCCGCCGGGTACAAGGCGGCGATGCTGTGCAGCGGCGTGTTCAACGCGGGGCGGACCGAGGCGCAGGTCGCCCGTGACGAACTCGCCGGCATCTATCCCGAATATCAGCCGCTGATCGCCGCCCTGCCCGCCACAATCGATCGCACGCGGGGCCGGGTCAGCGTTGCCTTCGACGACCGGCTGCCGCCGCGCGTCTCGACCTTCGCCGCCGGGCGCGGCTGCCGCAGCGAGCCGATCGGCTGGACCCCGCCCGCCACCGGCACCCCGGTGCCGCCGGTACGGGGCGCCGACCCGCGCCGCTGGCCGCTCGGCGATGCCGGGATCGCGCCTATCCCCTCGCCTGCGCTTGCCGCAACGATTGACCGCACCTTTACCGGGGCGTTCGGCAAGGCGGCGAAGACGACCGGCGTCGTGATCCTGCACGACGGCAAGATCGTCGGCGAAGGCTACGCCGAGGGCTGGGGGCCGTTCGTGTCCAATCGTACTTGGTCAGTTGCAAAGAGCATCGCCGGCACGCTGATCGGCATGTCGGGCGTCGATCCCGCCGAGCCTGCGACGATCGCCGCGTGGCAGAACCCTGGCGACCCGCGCCGCGCGATCACCCTCGACCAGCTCATGCGGATGGCGAGCGGCCTCCACAGCGACACCGCGGGCAATCGCACCGACGCACTCTATTTCGGGGGCACCTCGGTCGAGGAACAGGCGACCGGCTGGCCGCTGGAGGCCGCGCCCGGCACCCGCTTCCGCTACGCCAACAACGACATTCTGCTCGCAATCCGCTCGGTTCGCGAATCGCAGGGCGAGCGAGCCTATCAGGCGCTGCCGCAGCGGCTGTTCGCGCCGCTCGGCATGACCCACACCGTCGCCGAACAGGACTGGCGCGGCAACTACATCCTGTCGTCGCAGGTGTGGTCGACCGCGCGCGACCTCGCCAGGCTTGGCCAGTTCTGGCTCGACGACGGGGTTTGGCAGGGTCGGCGATTGCTCCCCGCCGGCTGGATGAAGCGGATGACGACGCCCGCGGGGCCACAGCCGGCAAAGGGACCGGGATACGGCGCGACGCTGTGGCTGTTCGGGCCGGATCAGGGCTTGCCCGCGGGCAGCTACGCTGCGCAGGGCAATCGCGGACAATATGTGATGGTGGTGCCCTCGGCCCGCCTCGTCGTTGTCCGCCGCGGCGAGGATGGGACGGGCAACAGCTTCGACATCGCCGCCTTCACCAAGGCCGTGCTGGAGACGCGGTGATGGAGGATTGGGACGCGGTCGTCTCCTATGCCTGCACGCTGCCCGGCGTCGTCATGGACAGCTATTATGGATCGCCCGTCCCCAAGCATAACGGCAAGCCGCTGGTCGCGCCGGGTCGCGAGCCGGACAGCTTCGTGCTGATGATCGGGGTCGAGGAAAAGGCGGTGCTGATCGACACCGACCCCGCCACCTTCTGGGAAACCGACCATTATCGCGGCTGGCCCGCCGTCCTCGTCCGCTACGGCAGCGGGGACCGCGAGCGGATCGAGGCGTTGATCGCGCGCCGTTGGTGGGACGTTGCTAAACGCGCGGAGCGGAACGATTACGGTCCCCGCCCCTGACCGCTTCGGCCATTTCGTCGGCATCGACTGGTCGGGCGCGGCGGGGGAGCGGCAGCGCGGGATCGCGGTGGCGATGTGCGCGGCGGGCGATGCCACACCGACGCTCGTCCGGCCCGGCCATATTTGGTCGCGGGCCGAGGTGCTGCACTGGCTGATCCACGAGCTGCCCCTTGATGCGATCGTCGGCCTCGACCTCGGCGCATCGTTGCCGTTCGCGGACGCTGGCGCCTTCTTTCCTGGCTGGGTCGACAGCCCGCCCGACGCGCGCGCGCTGTGGGCGACGATCGAGGCGATTGCCGCCGGCGACCCGCATCTGTCGGCGGGCAGTTTCGTCGACCACCCGGAGATCGCCCGCCATTTTCGCCGCCACGGCGGGCGCAAGGGCGAGTATTTCACCGGCCGCGGCCGCCTTCGCGTAACGGAGGTCGCGCAGCGCGAACAGGGGCTCAACCCCTACAGCAACCTCAATCTCGTCGGCGCGGCGCAGGTGGGCAAGTCGAGCCTGACGGGGATGCGCGTCCTCCACCGCCTGGCCGGCCGGATCGCGATCTGGCCGTTCGATCCGCTGCCCGCAACAGGGCCGGTCGCGCTGGAAATCTACACCAGTCTCGCCGCCCTCGCCGCCGGCCGCCCCAAGGGCCGCGCGAAGATGCGCAACCACGCCGCGCTGGATGAGGCGCTTGCAATGTTGGGCAGCGAACCGACCGGCGGGCACGGTCCGATCGACGACCACAAGAGCGACGCGATCCTCACCGCCGCCTGGCTCCGCCGCGACGCGCACCGGCCGGCACTCTGGCAGCCCGAGGGCATGACCCCCGAAATCGGCACAACCGAAGGCTGGACCTTCGGCATCGCCTGACGCAAAGAGGCGCCGACGCCGGCTTAGCTCAGTTGGTAGAGCACCTGATTTGTAATCAGGGGGTCGCGGGTTCGATCCCTGCAGCCGGCACCAGCGTTCTTATTCCTGGCCCTTGGCCTTGTCGGGATAGGCATCGGGTGTGGTCGTGCCGACGACGGGCCGGTCCTCGACCTTTTCCTGCGGACGACTGCCTTCGGGTTTGCGATCGTCGGGCTGCGCTTTCTCGTCGGCCATGGGCATTCTCCTTGGCCGATCAACGCGTTGGGCGCCGCGAAGGCTCCGTCAGCCTATCGCCTCGAGCACCGCGGCGCGCAGTTCGGCGATCCCCATGCCCCCCTCGCTCGACGTCGAGAGGATATCCGGATGCGCCGCCGGGCGCTTCCTCGCTTCCTCCTCGGTGCGGGCGCGCACGTCGGCGAGATCGGTCGCCTTCACCTTGTCCGCCTTGGTCAGGACGATGCGATAGCTGACCGCGGCGTCGTCGAGCATCTTGAGGATGTCGCGATCGACCTCCTTGATCCCGTGGCGGCTGTCGATCAGCACCAGCGCGCGCTTCAGCACCATCCGCCCGCGAAGGTAATCGTTCACCAGATAGCGCCACTTGCGCACCATGTCCTTGGGCGCCTTGGCGAAACCATAACCCGGCATATCGACGAGGCGGAGCGCCGGCGGCTCGCCCACATTGAAGAAGTTGAGCTCCTGCGTCCGCCCCGGCGTGTTCGACGTGCGGGCCAGCGCATTGCGGTTGGTGAGCGCGTTGAGCAGCGACGACTTGCCGACGTTCGACCGGCCCGCAAACGCGACCTCAGGCACCTCGGCATCTGGCAGGAAGCGCAGCTCGGGTGCCGATTTCAGGAACGAAACCGGCCCCGCGAACAGTTTCCGCGCGTCCTCCGTCAGGTCCTCGTCAAACGCAGGGTTCACTTTGCGGTCGCCACCTTCATCGACGGATGCTGCCGGTACAGCCACCATTGCTGCGCCATCGTCAGGACGTTGCCCGTGATCCAGTAGACCTGGAGCCCGACCGCGAACGGCGCCATCACGAACATCAGCATCCACGGCATGATCGCGAACACCTGTTTCTGCACCTCGTCCGCAGGCTGCGGGTTGAGTTTGAACTGCAGCCACATCGACACGCCCAGCAGAATCGGCACGACGCCGATCGCGATGAAATGCGGCGGGGTGAAGGGCAACAGGCCGAACAGATTGACTGGGGTCAGCGGGTCGGGCGCGGACAGGTCGCGAATCCAGCCGACGAAGGGCTGATGCCGCATTTCGATCGTCAGGATCAGCACCTTGTAGAGCGCGAACATGATCGGGATCTGAAGCAGCATCGGCAGGCAGCCCGCCATCGGATTGACCTTTTCGGTCTTGTAGAGCTGCATCATCTCCTGCTGCAGGCGCGGCTTGTCGTCCTTGTACTTCTCCTGCAGCGCCTTCATCTTGGGCTGCAGCGCGCGCATGCCGGCCATCGACGCGAACTGCTTCTGCGCGATCGGGAACAGGAGCAGGCGGATCGTCAGCGTCAGCAGCATGATCGCCACGCCGAAATTGCCGACCAGTTTGAACAGCCAGTCGAGATAGTAAAAGATCGGTTTTTCCAGGACCTTGAACCAGCCCCAGTAGATGGCGTTGTCAAAGTTGCGGATGCCGAGCTCGGCCGCGTAGCCGTCGAGCACCTTCACTTCCTTGGCACCGGCGAACAGGCGGACGGTCTGGGTCATCGCCTTGCCCGGCTGCACCACGACCGGGTTCTTCGCCAGCGCCTCCGCGCCGAACCGGCCCGCTGCGCTCTTGCGGATCGTGAGATCGACGGGCGTCCGCTGATCGGGGATGATCGCGGTCAGCCAGTAATGGTCGGTAAAGCCCGCCCATCCCTTGGTCGTCGCGAAGCGGCTACCGGCTTGCGTGACCTCGTCCCATTTCAGGTTGGTCTCGTCATTATCGACGACCGCCATCGGGCCGACGCGCGCGGTCCACTGGTCGACGTCGGTCGATTTGTCGGCGCGCTGGACATAGGTGTAGGGGCGCACCGCGATCGGCGCGGGACCGGCATTCGCCACCGTCTGCTCGGCGGTGAACATGTAGTTCTCGTCGACCGAGAGCTTGATCTGAAAGCGCTGGCCCGAAGCGCCCGTGGTCTGGAGCGTCACCGGCCGGCCGACGCCGAGCACGTCGCCGGTCGCGGTCCAGACGGTGTTGGCATCGGGCACGCCCGCGCCCTGCCAGCCGAAGCCCCCGAAATAGGCCCCCGCCGCGCCCGCGGGCGAGAGCAGGTGGATCGGCGGCGAGTTCTTCGCCACCGTCTCGTCGTACCGCTTGAGCACCAGGTCGTCGAGCCGCGCACCCTTGAGGTTGATCGAGCCCGCCAGCGCCGGCGTGTCGATGCGCACGCGCGGCGTCTCGGCCAGCACGATACGACGATCGCGCAGCGCCCCGGGCGCATCGGCGGTGGGGTCGGCACCCGGATTTGGCACCACCTTGGTCTGGCCGCCCTCGATCTTCGTCACCGGCGGGTTGGCGGTCGGGAAGACATAGCGCGAGATGACGGGCCAGCCGAACAGGATCAGCGCCGCCAGCACCGCAAACAGGACGAAATTCTTGCTGTCTTCCTTCACCGAACGACTTCCCAATGCGGGGTGGCTGGACTGGCGATCCGCGCCTCAGGGCACCGGATCATGGCCGCAACCGCCCCATGGATGACAGCGGGCGATGCGCTTGAGCGCAAGCCAGCCGCCTTTGAGCGCGCCATAGCGGGCAAGCGCCGTGATTGCATAGGCCGAACAGGAGGGCGCGTATCGGCAGGTCGGGGGCAGGATGCGCGACGGGCCGACCTGCCAGGCGCGCGCCACCAGGATCAGCGCCCGCGCGATCAAGGGCGCGCGACCTTTCGCAGCGCCTTTTCGAGTTCGCGGACCAGGTCGGCATGCGGCCGCTCGATCCCGCCCGCCCGGCCGATCAGCACGTGGTCGTGGCCAGGCAGCCCGTGCTGCGGCAGCACCGCACGCGCCAAGGCGCGAAAACGCCGCTTCATCCGGTTGCGGACGACGGCGTTTCCGACTTTCTTCGATACGGTGATGCCGATCCGCATGGCGACGTCGCCGTCGCCGCGATCGCGCGCCTGCAGGACGAATCCCGGCATGGCCGCGCGCCTGCCGCCGTTCGCCGCGAGATAGTCGCGGCGCTCGGTCAGTCGAATCAGGCGCTCAGCTTCTTGCGACCGCGGGCACGACGCGCGCGGATCACCTTGCGGCCCGCCGCCGTCGCCATCCGCGCGAAGAAGCCGTGCCGGCGCGCACGCACCAGATTGCTCGGCTGAAAAGTCCGCTTCATCGCTCATTCCCTGGCATAACGAAAAAGGGCCGCCCAAAGACGGCCGTCACAAGCCCGCGCCCTTACGCACGCCCGTCGCCCGAGTCAATCGCGCGATGCCCCGTTCCAATCGCGGCGCGGCCCGCTAAGCCTGTAACCGACGGGCGAAATGGGGGGAAGCGGCATTGATCGCGATCGTATCGACGGTAGCGTATCTGGGACTGGAGGCACGCGGGGTCGAGGTGCAGTGTAACCTCGTCGCCGGCGTCCCCGCCTTCGTCATGGTGGGCCTTGCCGACAAGGCAGTGGGCGAAAGCCGGGAGCGGGTGCGCGGCGCCGTCGCCGCGATCGGCCTCGCGCTCCCGCCCAAGCGGATCACCGTCAACCTGTCGCCCGCCGACCTGCCCAAGGAAGGCTCCCACTACGACCTGCCCGTCGCGCTCGCGCTGCTGGGCGCGATGGGCGTCGTCGATGTCGAGACGCTGGCCGATTACGTCGTCGTCGGCGAACTCGGCCTCGATGGGCGAATCGCCCCCTCGCCCGGCGTGCTACTCGCGGCGATGCACGCCAGCGCGATCGGAAAGGGCCTGATCTGTCCCGCCGCTCAGGGCCCCGAAGCGGCCTGGGCGGGCGGGATCGAGGTCATCGCCGCCGACGACCTGATCGGCCTCATCAACCATCTGAAGGGCTCGGCGCTTCTCGCCACCCCGGCCCCGGGCGAGGTCGAGGAGGGCACGCACGGCCCCGACCTCAAACAGGTGAAGGGACAGGAAACCGCCAAGCGCGCGCTGGAGATCGCGGCGGCGGGCGGCCACAACCTGTTGTTCGTCGGCCCGCCGGGCGCAGGCAAGTCGCTGATGGCCGCCTGCCTGCCCGGCATCCTGCCGCCGCTCGGCGCAGCCGAGGCGCTGGAGGTGTCGATGGTCCAGTCGGTCGCGGGCACGCTGTCGGGCGGGCGGCTGACGCGCACGCGGCCGTTCCGCTCGCCGCATCACTCCGCCTCGATGGCCGCGCTCACCGGCGGCGGCCTTCGCGTGAAGCCGGGCGAGGTCAGCCTCGCGCATCTAGGCGTCCTGTTCCTCGACGAATTGCCCGAGTTCCAGCGCGCGGTGCTTGATTCGCTCCGCCAGCCACTGGAGAGCGGCGTCGTCAGCGTCGCGCGCGCCAATGCGCACGTCACCTTCCCCGCCCGCGTTCAGCTCGTCGCGGCGATGAACCCGTGCCGCTGCGGGCATCTCGGCGATCCGGCGCTGGCGTGCGCCCGCGCGCCCAAATGCGCGGCGGACTATCAGGCCAAGGTGTCGGGCCCACTGCTCGATCGCATCGACCTGCATGTCGAGGTGTCGCCGGTGACCGCCGCCGACCTTGTCCTGCCGCCGCCCCCCGAAGGAACGGCGGAAGTGGCCGCCCGCGTCGCGGCGGCGCGCGCGATCCAGACCGGTCGCTACGACGGCCACCCCGCGCGCACCAACGCCGAGGCGGAGGGCGCGCTGCTCGACGCTCACTCGACGCCGGACGAGGCGGGGCGGGCGCTACTCGCTCAGGCGGCGGAGGCAACGCGGATGTCGGCGCGCGGCTATACCCGCGTGCTGCGCGTCGCGCGGACGATCGCCGATCTGGCGGGTGTCGAAAAGGTCGGCCGCCTGCACGTCGCCGAGGCGCTGTCCTATCGCCGGACCGCGCCGCGCGCCTGACGCTGCGTCAGCCCTTCAACGCCATCTGCCCGCTCGCCAGTGCGGCAGGATAGAGAAGGTCGTCCTCGTCGCGGATGCGAGCGTACAGCCGCTCGATCAGCGCACCCGATTCGGTTGCGAACCCCTCGCGATCCGATTCGATGCGCGGCGACGGCCACTTCTCGATCAGCGCGATCCAGTCGGCCGCCAGCGTTTCGTAGCGGACGCGCGCTTCCTGCGCACTGATCCGCACGCCGCCGTCGCGCGCCGCCATCAGCCGGGGGTGGATCTCCCGATCCTCGTTGGCAAGGTGTTCGATCAGCGCATCGGCCAGCTCGTCCAGCGCCTCTCGCACCGCTGCCGCCTCGCTGCGCGCGGTCGCGGTCGCCAGCCGCGCCGCACGGCTCGCGATCTCGGCATGTTCGCCGATCAGCCGCGCATAGGACGCGATCGGGGGCAGCAACGGAGACATCGGTACGATAATGCGCATATCCCGGTTAACGATGCGTGTGGGCAGCCACCACTCTCGACGGGTTGACGCCGGCCCGGACGGCTCCCCATCCTCGCGCGTACACGTAAGGGACCCGTTCGCCTCCATGCAGCTCGTCATCGTCGAATCGCCCGCCAAGGCGAAAACCATCGAGAAATATCTGGGCGGCGATTACCGCGTCCTCGCCTCCTACGGCCATGTCCGCGACCTGCCGCCAAAGGACGGGTCGGTGAACCCCGACGACGGGTTCGCGATGGAATGGGAGACGTACGCCGACAAGGCAAAGCAGCTCAAGGCGATCACCGACGAGGCCAAGAAGGCCGACCGACTGATCCTGGCCACCGACCCCGATCGCGAGGGGGAGGCGATTTCGTGGCACGTGCAGGAAGTGCTCGCCAAGAAGAAGGTGCTGCCCAAGGAGGTCGAGCGCGTCACCTTCAACGCGATCACCAAGCCCGCGATCCTGGCGGCGATGAAGGCCCCGCGCGAGCTCGACACCGATCTGATCGACGCGTACCGGGCACGCCGCGCGCTCGACTATCTGGTCGGCTTCACGCTCTCGCCCGTCCTGTGGCGCAAGCTGCCCGGCGCCAAGTCGGCGGGCCGCGTCCAGTCAGTGGCGCTGCGCCTGATCGTCGAGCGCGAGCGCGAGATCGAGGGGTTCACGCCGCAGGAATACTGGTCGGTTCTGGCCGAGATGGAGGCGGACGGCACCCGCTTCACCGCCCGCCTCGCCCGGTTCGACGGCGACAAGCTCGACCGCCTGTCGATCGGCGACGAGGGCACCGCGATGCGCGCCAAGGCGGCGGTCGAGGAAGGCCGCTTCACCGTGACCGCGGTCGAGACCAAGCCCGCGACCCGCAACCCGCCGCCGCCCTTCACGACGTCGACCCTGCAGCAGGAGGCGGCGCGCAAGCTCGGCTTCTCCGCCAGCCACACGATGCGGGTCGCGCAGAACCTCTACGAGGACGGCGCGATCACCTATATGCGGACCGACGGCGTGCAGATGGATGGCTCGGCCATCCAGGCCGCGCGCGCGGCGATCGCGAACCGCTATGATGCCGGCTACGTCCCCGACAAACCGCGCCAGTACCAGACCAAGGCCAAGAACGCGCAGGAAGCGCACGAGGCGATCCGCCCCACCGACTTCGGCCGGGACAAGGCGGGGTCGGGCGATCATGCCCGGCTCTACGACCTCATCTGGAAGCGCGCGCTCGCCAGCCAGATGGCGTCGGCCCGCATGGAGCGTACTGCGGTCGAGATGGAGGACGGCACCGGCCGTCACATGCTGCGCGCGACCGGCCAGGTCGTGCTCTTCCCCGGCTACCTCGCGCTCTACGAAGAAGGCCGCGATGACGAGGGCGACGAGGATTCGCGCCGGCTTCCGCTGATGCGCACCGGCGACGCGCCCGCCAAGCACGGCGTCAATGCCGAGCAGCATTTCACCCAGCCGCCGCCGCGCTTCTCCGAAGCGTCGCTGGTCAAGCGGCTGGAGGAACTCGGCATCGGTCGCCCGTCGACCTACGCCTCGATCATTCAGGTGCTGAAGGACCGCACCTATGTCCGCGTCGAGAAGAACCGCTTCTTCGCCGAGGAAAGCGGCCGGCTGCTGACCGCGTTCCTCGAACGCTTCTTCGAGAAATATGTCAGCTACGACTTCACCGCCGGGCTGGAGGAGGAGCTGGACGACGTCTCGGGCGGCCGCGCCGAATGGCAGTCGGTGCTCGCCGACTTCTGGCGCGACTTCCGCCCGCGCACCGACGAGGTGATGGAGCAGAAGCCGAGCGACATCACCGTCGAGCTCGACAAGTTCCTCGAACCCTATCTCTTCCCCAAGCAGGCCGATGGCAGCGACCCGCGCCTCTGCCCCAATTGCGGCAACGGGCGCCTCGCGCTGCGCGGCGGCCGGTTCGGCGCGTTCGTTGCCTGCTCCAACTATCCCGAGTGCAAATACACCCGCCGCTTCGCGCAGCCAGGCGGTGAGGCGGGCGAGGACACCGGGCCGGAGACGCTGGGCAACGACCCCGAAACCGGCCTGCCGGTCGAGCGCAAATCGGGTCGCTTCGGCCCCTACATCCAGCTCGGCGAAGGCAAGGAGGCCAAGCGCGCCTCGATCCCCAAGGACATCGGCGACCTCGACCTCGAAATGGCGCTGAAACTTTTGAGCCTGCCGCGCACGATCGGCACGCACCCGGAAAGTGGCGAGCCGATCACCGCCTCGATCGGGCGCTACGGCCCCTATCTGGCGCATGCCGGCAAATATGCGCGCCTGACTTCGACCGCCGAGGTGTTCGAGACGGGCATGAACGCCGCCGTCGTCAAACTCGCCGAAGCGGCGGCGGGTGGCGGACGCCCCGCGCGCGGCGCGGCGCAGGCGCCGCTCAAGGTGCTCGGCACGCATCCCACCAGCGGCGGCGAAGTGAAGCTGATGGAGGGCCGCTACGGCCCCTACGTCACCGACGGCACCACCAACGCGACGCTCCCCAAGACCGCCGACAAGGATGCGCTGACGCTGGAGGAAGCCACCGCACTGATCGACGCCCGCGCCGCTGCGGCGCCGGCCAAGAAGGGTGCGAAGAAGAAGGCGCCCGCGAAGAAGGCGGCGGCCAAGGCACCTGCCAAGAAGGCCGCGGCGAAGAAACCGGCGGCGAAAAAGGCGGCGGCGAAGGACGCCTGACCTCCCCTTCCCGTTACCCCGGACTTGATCCGGGGTCCCCGCTTCGTCCTTCTGCGACCCGCAAAGAAGAAGCGGGACCCCGGCTCGGAGGCCGGGGTGACGATGGGGAAATAGCGACGACCGCCACTTGCCGTGCCCCGGCGGAGGCCGGGGTCCAGGTGGGCACGCGGCGTGGGTCGCGTGTCGCTGCCAAACCATCGCAACTGGACCCCGACCCTCGCCGGGGCACGGCCCCGCCGAGGCACGACGCAGCACCCGCCCCTTCCTTCGCCGCTATTCGCTTTGTTAACTACGGCGCGCTAGGCCAGCCTTATGGCCGGCCTGTACCTGACCCGCGCGGACGACCCTGAACGGACACGCGAGCGGATCGACGCCGCCGCGCGCCAGTACGCCGATCATGGCTTCGGCCAGCCGACGCGGATCGCAATCCCCGGCTGGACGGGGATGCATTACGGCTATGTGCAGGGCGGCCCGGCGACGTGGCACCGCGTCGGCGACGACCTCATCGCGGTCGCGGGCACACTCACCTATGCCGGACGGATCGGCACCGCGGCGCTCGCGGCGCTGCTCGACGACTATCGGGGCGGCGATCCCGACTGGGCGCGGCTTGGCGGACAATTCAGCGCGCTGATCGTCAAGGACGGGCGGGCATGGGTCTTCTGCGACTGGTTCGCCGCGCATCAGTTGCACCACGACACCGGCGACACGCTGTTCTCGACCTCGCTCACTGCCGCGCTCGTCTCGCTGCCGCGCGTGTCGTTCGACGCACAGGGCGTGTACGAATACGCGTTCAACGTCGTCCCCATCGGCGACGACACGGTGTTCGCCGGGCTGAAGACGCTCGGCCCCGGCATGGTGATCGAGCTGACGCGCGAGGGCGTCGTCCGGCATCGCTACGACCGCCCGCTCCCCGATATCGCCAGCGAAGAGCCGCTCGCCGACCGCATCGGGCGCCACCGCAAGGCGCTTGCCGATACGCTCACCGCGCATCTCGGCCATTTCCGCACCGTCCATGCGCCGCTGTCGGGCGGCCTCGATTCGCGCCTGCTCCTCGCCGCGCTCCGAGCAGAGGGAGTCGATCCCGCGCTCTATGTCTACGGCACTCGCGATGACGAGGACGTGGTGATCGCCGAGGCGATGGCCGCCGCGCTCGGCTTCGGCGTCGAATGGGTGGACAAGGATGGCGTCTTCTCGCCGACGCCCGAGGCATTTCCGGCGGTGGTGGAGGCCAATTTCAGAGCGTGGGACGCGCTGCCCACCTTCGGCAACATCTTCGACAATGGCGGCGCGGTGTGGGCGCGCAACAAGCGGCACGCGGGCGGCGGGCTCGCCGCCTCGGGCGGATGCGGCGAGGTGTGGCGCGACTTCTTCTTCCTGCCCGACCGGCCACTCAGTGCGCGGACGGTGGCGCGCAGCTTCTTCGCGCGCTTCGACCCGCGCGACGCGACCGCGCTGTTCGATGCCGGTGCGTTTCTCGAAACGATCGAGGGCAAAATCGCCGACGCGCTCGGTGCGCCCTCGCCCATCGCGCGCCTGTCGCGCCAGTGGATCGAGCACGCCTATCCCCGCGTGCGCTGTCGCTCGCTGTTCGGGCGCGAGATCAGCCTCGAATCGCGGCAGGGCGCCTATGCGATGCCGTTCCTCGACCAGCATGTCGTGGGGGAGGCGATGAAGCTGCCGATGGCGCTCAAGCAGGCGGGCGCGTTCGAGAGCGCGCTGCTGACCGCGATCGACCCGGTGCTGGCGGCGCAGCCCTCCGCCTATGGCCATGATTTCGCGAGCGGGCCGGACAAGCGCCACCGCCGGTCGGAATGGTCGTCGCGCGTGCGGCCCACCTGGCTGCGCCAGCGCAGCTACGCGCTCCAGCGGCGGCTGAGGCCCATGGGCGACGAGCATGGCGGGCTGCTGGAGGCGGACTATATGCGCCGCGTCATCGACTTGCGGATGCCGCTGATGGCGCGCTTCTTCGCGGTCGAGCGCGTCGCAGACAGTGCGGTGTGGCGGCGGCTCGCGGCGCTCGAATATCTGGGAACGTGGCTGGGCGGACGGCTGGCCTAGCGGGTCGCATATTCCTTGATGCGCGGCGCGAGGATGTTGCCGCGGACCGTCACCCCGTCCTTCGCCCAATCGCCGACGAACGTCGTCGATTCCTTGAACGTCGGTGCCAGGCTCGCGCGGTTGTTCTCGACCACCAGTCCGCGCGACGAATGGTGCACGCCCTCCGCCGCCACGGCGATCATCGTCGAGTAGTTCTCTTTGTCCGGCCCCTGGACGAAGCTGTTGTCGGCGATGCGGCCCGCCGCGCCGTTGGACAGGTCGATCATGTAGTTGGTCGTATGCCCACGGCTGTCGTCGAAGCTGTTGTCGACGATCTCGACCCGCGGCGCGCGGCTCTTCACGTAATGGCCGCCGGTCCCCTGCTCGAACCGGCTGCGCGTTACGCGAAGCCCGCCATAATTGCCGATGTAGAGCGCGTGCGCGCCGGTCCCGTCAGGATGCTTGCCCAGCCGCGCGAACGTCGTCTTGTCCACGCTAATCGTCGAGGACGGGTCCTCGGCCGACAGGATGCCGCACTGGCCGTCGACGAACATCGTGTTCACGACCTCCAGATTGCCCGTCTCGATGCGGATGCCCGCGCCGTTGCCGTCGGGGACGAAGGTGCGGGTGAAGACGATGCCGTCGACCTTCGCGCCCTTGCCCCGCAGGACGAGCGTCGCCTTGCCCTCACAGATCGCGCCGTCGAACACGACCTTGCCGGGCTCCGCGACGAAGGCGATGCGGCCGGCTTCCTGCACTGCGCAGTCGCGGTAGCGGCCCGGCGCGATGCGGATCGTTCCCGTGCCGCCGCCGATCGCATTCACCGCGTCCTGAAGGCTCGAATAGGTGCGGCCGCCCTCGACCTGATACGGCCCGCCGCCCTGGCTGAGGGCGGGCGCGGCAAGAAGCGTGGCGGCAAGCAGCGCGGCGATGTGGCGCATGGGGACATCCTTTTTGATTCCCCGCACCATCTATCACCCGCGCCGCCCTGCCGCGGCGGTTAATCAGAGGCGCCGGAGTACCGCTGCGGGACGCGCCGACAGCACCGGCCAGCTTCCGGCAAGCCCGATGCCGAGCGTCAGGAACGCCCCCGCGCCCAGCGTCCCCAGCACCACGCCCCAGTCGGGCGCCCAGCCGAAGTCGAACACGCGCACGATGACGAACCACGCCGCCCCGCCGCCAAGACCGAGCGCCAGCAGCGCGAGCACGCCGGCGAGCAGCGCGTACTCGATCGCCTGAGCGCCCAGCACCTGTCCGCGCGTCGCGCCCAGCGTTTTCAGGATCGTGCTGTCATAGGTCCGCGCGGCCCGGCTGGCGGCGATCGCGCCCACCAGCACGGCGATACCCGCGAGGATCGCGACCGAGGCGGAGAGCAGGATCGCCGCCGCCATCTGGTCGAGGATCGTGCGCACCTGTCCGATGATCTCGCGCGTCGCGATGATCGAGGCCGACGGGAAGGCGGCGAGCAGCGCGCGCGTCACGGCGCCCTGATGACGGTCGTCCATCTCGATCGTCGCGGTCAGGCTATGCGGCGCCGCGGCGAGGGTGTTGGGCGAGAAGACCATGATGTAGTTGAAGCCCAGCGTCTCCCAGTGAATCTCGCGCAGGTTGGCGATCCGTGCCTCGATCTCGCGCCCGAGCACGCTGACCGTCATCGTGTCGCCGACCTTCAGCCCCAGCGTCTTTGCGGCCTCGCGGTCCAGCGAAACGAGCGGCGGGCCGGCATAACCGGCGGGCCACCATTCGCCCGCGCTCAGCACGCTCCCCTGCGGCAGCGCCGCCGAATAGGTGACGCCGCGCTCGCCGCGCAGGAACCAGGCATCGTCGGGGATCGCCTTCAAATCGGCGACGCGCGTACCGGCATAGGCGACGATCGTGCCGCGCAGCGAGGGGACGATGTTGAGCTTCGCTTCGGGTGCATCGGCCTTCACCAGCGCTTCGAACCGCGCGCGCTGGTCGCTCGGCACGTCGAGCACGAACTGGTCGGGCGCGCGGGCCGGCACTGCGCGGGCAATCTCCGCATCGAGGCTGGTCTGGATCGCCGCCAGCGTCACGAACAGCGTCAGCGCCAAGCCGAGCGCGACGACCAGCGCGCCCGTCTGCGCCCCCGGCCGGTGGAGATTGGCGACGGCCAGCCGGACGAGCGGCGCCTTCGGCCGCGGCACTCGCGCGGCCTGCCGCCGGATCGCCCAGCCGAGCCCCGCGAGCAGCAGCAGCACACCCGCGACGCTGCCCAGCACCACGGCGGCAAACAGCGGGTCGCGCGCCGTGCCGACCGCCAGCGCGACGATCGCCGCCGCAGCGACAGCGACCCGAAGCACGGTGCGCCGCTGGATCCCCGCCCGCCGCTCCACGCCCTCGCGGAACAGCGCAGCGGCAGGCATCGACCGCGCGCGGGCGAGCGGCGGCAGCGCAAAGGCATAGGCGATGAGCAGCCCGAAGGTCGCACTGGTTAGCAGCGGCAGCAGATGCAGGCCCACCGCCGGCTTCACCGGCAACAGGTCGCCCACAGCCGCGACGATCACCGCGGGCAGCGCCGCCCCGACTGCCAGCCCGCAGACCACCGCGGCCAACGACACCGCGCCGATCTGCATCAGATAGAGCCGCTCGATATCGCGACTGGTGGCGCCCAGCACCTTCAGCGTCGCGATCCCGCCGCGCTTGGCGATCAGGTACGCGCCCACCCCGTTGCCGACGCCGATTCCGGCGATGACCAGCGCAGCGAGCCCGATCAGGCCGAGGAACTGGCCGAGGCGCTGGAAAAAGCGATCCGCCCCCGGCGCCGCCCGGTCACGCGTCTTGGTCTCCAGCGCCTCGACGGGGAAGCGCGCCTTCAGCCGATCGACCACTGCCGTCGGCGATGCGGTGGGGGAAAGCGTCAGCCGATACTTCGCCTCGTACATCGCGCCCGGCTGGACCAGCCCGGTGCGCCTGAGCCCGTCTAGCGACACGATCGCTACCGGACCAAGCGTGAACCCCTCGCTGACCCGGTCGGGCTCCTCGGCGATGATCCCCGCGACACGAAACCGTGCGGTGCCGTAGCGGAGCGGATCACCGACGCGCAGCAGCAGTCGCTCGGCCAGCGCGCGGTCGACAATTACCGCATCGGGCGCGAGCGGCACGTATCGACCGTTCGCCAGTCGCAGCGTGCCGGTCAGCGGATAGGCGCCGTCGACGCCCTTCAACTCGGTCAGCACCGCACCCGGCGTACCCGGCCGCGCCGGCCCGTTCGCCATCGCGCGCAGCCGGATCGTCGCGGAGAAACCCGTCGTCCCCTGTCGCATCGCCGCCAGCACGGGCGCACTCGCCTCTCGCTGGGTCATCGCCACCTCGACATCGCCGCCAAGGATCACCCGGCCGCGCGCGGTCAGTTCGCTGGAGATCGAGGCGGTCAGGCTGCCGATCGTCGCCAGCGTCGCGACGCCGAGGAACAGGCAGACGAACAGGAGGCGCAGCCCGCGAAACCCGGCATTGAGGTCGCGGCGGGCGATCCGCCATAGCGCGGCGGGGCTCAAGCAGCGCTGTCCTCGACGATGCGGCCGTCGCGCATCCGGATGACGCGGTCGCAGCGGTCGGCAAGCGACGGGTCATGGGTAATCATGACCAGCGTCGCGCCCGCCGCCCGCTGCCGCTCGAACAACAGGTCGACGATCGCGCCGCTCGTCGCCTCGTCCAGATTGCCGGTGGGCTCGTCCGCGAACAGGATCGCGGGGGCGGGCGCGACCGAACGGGCGATCGCCACGCGCTGCTGCTCGCCGCCAGATAATTGCGCGGGATAATGGGTGACGCGGTGGCCGAGCCCGACCGCCGCCAGCTCCGCCTCTGCCCGCGCGAACGCATCATCCGTGCCCGCCAGTTCGAGCGGCACCGCCACATTCTCGAGCGCCGTCATCGTCGGGAGCAGGTGAAAGGCCTGAAGCACGATACCGATCCGCCCCCGCCGTGCGCGCGACAGGCCGTCCTCGTTCAGCGACGTGAAATCGACCCCCGCCACCTCGACGCTACCGCCGCTCGCGCGTTCGAGGCCCGACAGGATCGCCATCAGCGACGACTTGCCCGAGCCCGACGGCCCGAGGATCGCCACCGAGCTACCGCTCGCAACATCCAGGTCGATGCCCTTCAGGATCTCGGTCGGCGCCTGGCGGCTGCCGAGCGAGAGCGTGACATTGCGCGCGCGGATCGCGATATCGGCCGTCAACGGTCCGGCTGGCATGGGTGGCAATGTGCGTCCTTCGATAATGCTTGGTGCATCATATGTGGTGGCGGCGCTGCTTCTCCAGTCCTGTTCGGGCGAGGCACCAAAGCCCGTGCCCACGCCAACAGCCCGCGCGACCGCAGAGGCGGCGGACACGCGCCTCGTCCTGGCGTTCGGCGACAGCCTCTATGCGGGCTACGGCGTGCTGCCGCAGCAGGCATTCCCCTATGTGCTGGAACAGAAGCTGCGCGCTGCCGGGATCGCGTCCAGCGTGCGCAACGCCGGCGTGTCGGGCGACACCAGCGCGGCGGGGCTCAGGCGGCTTGCCTTCACGCTGGATGGCCTGCCGAGGAAGCCCGACCTCGCGATCGTAGGCCTGGGCGGCAACGACATGCTGCGCGGGATCGACCCAAAGGAAACAAGCGCCAATCTCGATGCGATCTGCGCCGAATTGCAGAAGCGCGGCATTCCCATCGTGCTGACGGGGATGCGCGCGGCGCCCAATCTTGGCCCGGATTACGTTCGGGCGTTCGAGGCAATCTATCCCGACCTGGCAAAGAAATACGACGCCGCACTCGACCCGTTCTTCCTCGAGGGCGTCGTCACGAACCCCGCGCTGATGCTCCCCGACCGCATCCACCCGAAGCCAGAGGGGATCGTGCGGATCGTCGATCGCGTGGAGCCGGTGGTGGAAAAGGCTCTTACCCGTACCCCGGCGAAGGCCGGGGTCCGGTAACGAGCGGCCAGCGAAGGCACGCCAACGCGAATGGCCCGATACAGGACTCCGGCGTTCGCCGGGGTGGAGGCTCAAACGCGCTCGAACAATTCCTCGGGGCTGAGGCCGAGCAGCGCGATATGGTCGCGCACCCGCGGCCAGTAGCTTTTAAGGAACCGGTCGCGCTCGGCCACCCTGAGCGCCTCGGCCGCGCCGGGCAGCACGAACATGCCGACGCCGCGGCGCACCTCGACATAGCCGTCGTCCTGGAACGTTTGATACGCCTTGGCGACAGTCAGGGGGTTGGCGCCGACTTCGGCCGCGAGCGCGCGGACCGAGGGAAGCTGGTCGCCCGCGCGATACTCGCCGCGCAGGATCGCCGCGGCGATCGTGGCGCGAAGCCGCATGTACACGGGAGAATCGTCATGCTCGATCGCTGTCATGCCGACTTAATACGGCAAGTGGGTGCGTTTGGAAACCGCCTCAGCCGGACCAATCCGAAAGGATGAGGTCGAGCGGCGGGCGCGGCCGCTCGTCGAGCGCGCGCGAGGGGGTGCCGACGAACACGAACCCGGCGATCTTCTCGCCCGCACGCCCGCCAAGCCCCGCCAGCACCGCGGGCGAGAAGGCGGCCCAGGTTGTCAGCCACCCGCCGACGAAGCCGTGCGCGTTGGCGGCATGGAGCAGGTTCATCACTGCCGCGCCCGCCGACAATTCCTGTTCCCACAAGGGGATGTGGCTGTCGCGCGGGCTCGACAGCACGGTAATCAGCGTCGGCGCCTGAAGCGCGAACTGGCGCACTGCCTCGATCTCCAGCCGCTTGGCCTCGGGCCGTTCGGCGAGATACGCCGCCTCCAGCATCGCCGCGAACGCTTCGCGCCGGTCTGGCGGGATCACGACGAAGCGCCAGGGGGCGAGCTTGCCATGATCGGGCGTGCGCGCGGCCATCTCGACCATCGCGGCGACCTGATCGCGGTCGGGGCCGGGGGCGACCATGTCGCGCGGCTTTCCCGACCGGCGGCTGGCGAGATAGGCGGAAAGGCTGGTGGGATCGTTGAACATGGGCGTCAGCTAGCGACCGCCCCTGCTGCCGCCAAGGTTTACAGGCGCGACAATCGCGCTAGTCTCCGCCGCAACCACTCGCGCGGGCGCTGTCCGCTGCGCATCCATCAGGAGCCTTCCCCCCACATGGTAGAAACGCCGACCGCGGACAGCCCGGCCGAACCCGATATCTCCCGCGTCGATCCGTCGTCGCAAAAGACTTGGTTCGGCCATCCCGCCCAGCTTGCCCGCCTGTTCACGACCGAGATGTGGGAGCGGTTCGGCTTCTACGGCATGCGCGCGCTGCTGACGCTCTATCTGACGCAGCATTTCCTGTTCGGCGACCGGCAGGCGACGGGCCTTTATGGCGGGTTCACCGCGCTCGTCTATCTGACCCCACTGATCGGCGGATACCTCGCCGACCAGTTCTTAGGGTCGAAGCGCGCGGTGAAGTTCGGCGCGATCCTGATGGCGTTCGGCTATCTGACGCTCTGCTTCGGCGGCGAGACGGCCAAGCCCTTCGCGACGATCGACGGCCAGCGGTACGAAGTGCAGATCGAGGCGAACAACGGCACCGAGACACGCTACGTCCTCGACGGCGACCGGCGCCTGGCGATCAAGGGCAATGACGACGGCACCGTGTCGCTGCTAAACGATGCGGGCGCGGTCGACCGCACGGTGGCCAAGGGCGGCTTCGTGTCGGACGGCGAGCGCAGCCCGTTCTTCGTGACCGTGATGCTGATCGCGCTCTGCATGGTCTCGGTCGGCAACGGCTTTTTCAAGCCCAACATCTCGACGATGGTGGGCGAACTCTACGCCCCCGGTGACCGGCGGCGCGATACCGGCTTCACCATCTTCTACATGGGCATCAACCTGGGCTCGCTGGGGTCGCAATTGCTCTGCCCATTGCTCGCGACCACGATCGGCTGGTGGGCAGGCTTCGGCCTCGCCGCGATCGGCATGTTCTTCTCGTGGTTCCTGATCCAGTTCGATGGCGGCCGCCTGGCCGGTTACGGCGAGCCGCCCGCGGGACAGGGGCCGCAGCGCGCGCTCGGCATCTATGCCGCGGCGCTGCTCGGCGTGCCGCTCTTCTACCTTCTCTTCTCCAACCTCATGAATGCCGAGCCGCCGGCGCCGGGTGCGGGCATCCTCGGCTACGTCCTGTCGCTACCGCTGATGGGCAAGCTGCTGTTCGGCACGTTCCTCGTCGCCGTCCCCGGCATCCTGATCTGGTCCTACGTCAACGGCGATCGCCGCGAGTTCCAGATGATGGTCGCCGCAATGGTGCTCATCATCTTCAACGTCGTGTTCTGGACGCTGTTCGAGCAGGCGGGGTCCAGCCTGACGCTGTTCGCCGACCGCAATACCGAATTGAGCGTCTTCGGCCTATTCAACATCTCGGCGGGTCAGACGCAGTTCTTCAACGCCTTCTTCATCGTCGCCTTCGCCCCGATCATGGCGGCGCTCTGGACCACGCTCGCCAAGCGGGGGATCGAGCCGTCGATCCCGGTGAAGTTCGGCATCGCGCTGATGGGCGTGGGCGCCGGCTTCCTGTTCCTCGTCTGGGGCGGGCAGTTTGCTGGGCCGGACTACAAGGTGGCGCTGTGGTGGCTCGCGGGCCTCTACCTCATCCACAGCCTGGCGGAGCTCTGCATCTCGCCGGTCGGCCTGTCGATGGTGACCAAGCTGTCGATCGTGCGCATCGTCGGGCTGATGATGGGCGTGTGGTTCCTGTCGATCTCGGTCGCGCAGTATGTCGCGGGCATCGTCGCGCAGGTGGCGAGCGTCGAGACGGTGGGCGGTCAGGTGACCAACCTGAAGGTCAGCCTCGACACCTATAACGGCGTGTTCTGGACGATCGGCATCGCCTCGGCGGTGATCGGCCTCGTCCTCCTCGCGCTGTCGCCGATCATCCGGAAGTGGATGCACGGGGTTCAGTAACGGGTTGGGGGGCGGCGACCGAGAGGGTCCCGCCCCCTCCTCTACGTCGTCCCAGCCTTCGCTGGGATGACGAAGCCGCACGCGAGCGCAGGGTCGCGAACGGCGCGCTGCTTGGCTCTGGGCTCCCGCTTTCGCGGGCGCACGCTTACCGGCCCGGCTCGACCGGCGCGGCCGCCACCGGCGCCGCCGCCACCGGCGCGGGCGCCGTGCCGCCTTCGGGTACGGGCAGTGCACGCTGGCCCTCGACCCACACCTTCTCGCCATTGACCCAGGTTTCGAGCACGCGTGTCGCGCGCAGTTCCGCGGGCGCTGCCATCGTCGGATCGCGATCGACGACGATGAAGTCCGCACGCATCCCCGGCGCGATCCGCCCGAGCTTCTTCTCGGCGAACCCCGCGTAAGCCGCATCGATGGTGAAGGCGCGCCACGCCGCCTCGCGCGTCAGCGCTTCCTCGGGCCGCCAGCCGCCAAAGGGCTGGCCCTCGGCATCCTGCCGCGTGAAGCCCGCCGCCCAGCCCGCGAACGGGTTGGGGCTCTCGACCGGATAGTCCGAACCGAACGCGACGCGCGCGCCCGTCGCGGCGATCGACTTCCAGGCGTACGCACCCGCCAGCCGCTGCGCACCCAGCCGCGTTTCCGCCATCACCCGGTCGCTGGTTTGGTGGACCGGCTGCATCGACGCGACGACGCCGTTGCGGCCGAAGCGCGGCAGGTCGGCGGGATCGACGATCTGCGCATGCTCGATCCGCCAGCGCCGGTCGCCGGTATAGCTGCCAGACAGCTCCTCGATCGCGTTCAGGACCTCGGCATTGGCGCGGTCGCCGATCGCGTGGACGGCCAGCTGGAACCCGTCCATCGCCCCGCGGCTCATCTGGTTGAGAAGCTGCGTATCGGTCTGGAGCGGCAGGCCCGTCTGGCCCGGCGCGTCGGCATAGGGCGCCTTCAGCCACGCCCCGCGGCTGCCCAGCGCGCCGTCGAGATAAAGCTTGATCCCGCCCATGCGCAGCCGGTCGTTGTAGAGCCACGGCGTCGGCCCGCTGACGCCAACACGCACCGCGGTCTCGACCGAATTGGCATAGCTCATGATGTGAATGCGCAGGAGGTTGCGGTCGCCCATGTAGCGATAGGTCAGCCAGTCATCGAGGCTGGTGCCCATGTCCGCGGTCGCGGTGATGCCGTTCGACAGGAGGATGCGCTGCGCCTCGAGGAACGCGGCGTTGCGCTCGCGCGGGGGCGCGGCAGGCACCGCCTTGGCCACCAGCGCCATCGCCGCGTCGACGAACACGCCGGAGGGGGCGCCGCCAGGGCCCTTCTCGATCCGGCCGCCCGTGGGCGCGACGCTCTTGGCGGTCACGCCGGCCGCCTTCATCGCGGCCGAGTTCGCCCAGGCGGCGTGGCCGTCCACCCGGTCGAGCCAGACCGGCTTGCCCGGCACAATGGCATCGAGTTCGGCCGCGGTCGGAAAGCGGCCGAGGCCCCATTTCTCTTGGTTCCAGCCGCCGCCGGTGATCCACGGGCGATTAGGATTGGCCGCGGCATAGGCGGCGATCTTCGCCTTCGCTTCCTCAAAGCTCTTGGTGTCTGAAAGGTCGAGCGACAGCGCCTTGAACCCAAGCTCCATGAAATGGCCGTGGCCGTCGATCATGCCGGGCATGACAACGCGCCCCTTCATGTCGGTGCGCCAGTCGAGCTTTTCGGGCCGCTTGTCCTTGCGCCCCAGAACGCGGGTGATCGTGCCGTCCTTGTCGATCAGGATGCCGGTGAACCGCTCGGGCCGGCCCTTTTCGTCAAGCGTCACGCCGTCGACATTGTCGACCAGCCCGTCGGCAAGGGCAGGCGCGGACAGCGCGGTGGCGGCGAGCATGAGGGCGGCGAAGCGGTTGAGAAGTTTCATGGCCATGCCATATGACTTGGCCATGTTTTTGGCGAGGGCATCGATGCGGACGATGGCGATCCTGGCGCTCGGCGCGCTCCTGTCGGGCTGTGGCGGCGTGCCCGAGCAGCCGGCCGCACCCGAGAACGGGGTGACCGCGGGGGCGCCCGCATCGACCACGACGCCCGAACCCGCGCCGTCGCCCAGCTCTGCGGCGAAGCCCAGCAAGACCGCGGTCAAGAACGACAATTATAGCTTCGAGTTCGCCTATCCGGCGCAGGCAGCGGCGATCCCCGCGCTCGCCCAATGGTTCGAGGGTCACCGCGCCGCGCTGATCGCCGAACTCGACAAGGATACCGCCGCCTTTCGCAAGGAAGCCGCGGACGGCGATTTCGAGTTTCGCCCGTACGAATCGACGCACGAATGGCAGGTCGTTACCGACACCCCCCGGTTCCTGAGCCTGTCGGCGGAAACCTGGGTCTATACCGGCGGCGCGCACGGCAGCCCGGGCTATGACGCAATCGTCTGGGACAAGGCGGCGGGGCAGCGGCTGAAGCCGACCGACGTCTTCACCTCGACCGACGCGATCCAGCGGGCGATCGGCGCGCCGTTCTGCGCCGCGATCGATAAGGAGCGCGAAAAGCGCCGCGGTGCCCCGGTCGTCCGCTCCGATGACAGTTTCGACGCCTGCCCCAAGGTCGCCGACGCGACACTGATCCTCGGGTCCACCGACCGGCAGACGATCGACCGGATCGGGCTGCTGGTCGGGCCATACGTCGCGGGGCCCTATGCGGAGGGTACGTTCGAGGTGACGCTGCCCGTCACCGACGCATTGCTGGCGGCGGTGAAGCCGGCGTACCGGGATGCGTTCGGCACGAAGTGAGCTCGTCACCCCGAACTTGATCCGAAGTCACGCTTCGTCTTCAACCCTTCGGCAGCCGCGTCACCAGCGCGCTTGTATCCTTGCGCCCGCCGCCGGCCTTCTGCACCTCGGCATAGAATTGGTCGACCAGCGCGGTCATCGGGAGGAGTGCGCCATTCCGCTTCGCCTCGTCGAGCGTCAGGCCCAGGTCCTTGCGCATCCAGTCGATCGCGAAGCCGAAGTCGAATTCGTCCTTGGCCATGGTCGACCAGCGGTTAACCATCTGCCAGCTCTGCGCCGCGCCGCCCGAGATCGCCTCCAGCACCTTGTCGAGGTCGAGGTTGGACGCTTGCGCGAAGCGAAGCGCCTCGCTCACCCCCTGCAGCACGCCGGCGATGCAGATCTGGTTGACCATCTTGGTCGTCTGGCCCGCGCCCGCCGCGCCCACATGGACGATCCGCGCCGAATAGGCCTCCATCAAAGGCCGCGCCGCCGCCACCGCCGCGTCGCTGCCGCCGCACATGACGGAGAGCTTACCCGCCTCGGCCCCCGCCTGTCCCCCCGACACCGGCGCGTCGACGACCAGCGCGCGCTCGCCCGCCATCTCACGCGCGATCGCGGCGGAGACGGTGGTGTGGTCGACGAACACCGCATCCTCGGCCATCGCCGCGAAGCAGCCCTGCTCGCCCAGCGTCACCTGGCGCAGGTCGTCGTCGTTGCCGACGCAGGCGAACACCGCCGCCGCCCCCTCGCCCGCCTCAGCGGGGCTCGCCGCCGCGCGGCCCCCGTTCGCCGCGACCCAGGCTTCGGCCTTGGCCCGCGTGCGGTTGAAGACGGTGACGTCGTGCCCGGCCTTTGCCAGATGCCCCGCCATCGGCGCGCCCATGACGCCCAGACCCAGAAATGCGACTTTTGCCATGCCGCGCTATCGCCGCGCGCCCGCGGCCGCGCAAGGGCGGGCTTTCGCCACCCTGTTCCCCCGGTGCCGCCAATCCGCTAGGGGGGCGGCCATGGCCAGCCTTCCCGCATCGCCCGCCCCGACCGATACGCCGGTCACGCTAGACGACGTTTTCGCGGCGCGCGCGCGGATCGCGGGGTCAGTGGTGCGGACGCCAACGCTGGTCAGCAAGACGCTGTCGCAGTTCGTCGGCGCGACCGTCTATCTGAAGTTTGAGAACCTCCAGTTCACCGCCGCCTACAAGGAGCGCGGCGCGCTCAATACGCTCCTCCAGCTCTCGACCGAGCAGCGGGCGAAGGGCGTCATCGCCGCTTCCGCCGGCAATCATGCGCAGGGACTTGCCTATCACGGCATCCGCCTCGGCATCCCGGTCACGATCGTCATGCCGCGTTCGACCCCGACGGTGAAGGTGACGCAGACCGAGGGGCACGGCGCGACCGTGATCCTCGAGGGCGAAACCTTCGACGAGGCATACGCCCATGCCCGTAAGCTCGAGGCGTCGAACGGCTATACCTTCGTCCATCCGTTCGACGATCCGCGCATCGTCGCAGGACAGGGCACGATCGCGCTCGAGATGCTCGAGGATGCGCCGGGGATCGACAGCTTTGTCGTGCCGATCGGCGGCGGCGGGCTAATCTCCGGCATCGCCACCGTCGCCAAGGCGCAGTCGCGGCCGATCGAGGTGATCGGCGTGCAGGCCGAGCTCTATCCGTCGATGTACAACCGCGTCTCGGGCCAGAGCCTGCCGATCGGCGGCGACACGCTGGCCGAGGGGATCGCGGTCAAGGAACCGGGCGGCCTGACCGCACAGATCGTCAAGGCACTGGTCGACGACATCGTGCTGGTGAGCGAGCGCAGCCTGGAGGAATCGGTCAGCCTCCTACTCCAGATCGAGAAGACTGTGGTCGAGGGGGCGGGCGCCGCTGGCCTTGCCGCGCTGCTCACGCACAAGGAGCGGTTCGCCGGGCGGCACATCGGCATCGTCCTGTGCGGCGGCAATATCGACACGCGGTTGCTCGCCAACGTGCTGCTTCGCGACCTCGCCCGCTCGGGGCGACTCGCGCGGCTGCGCGTGCGGTTGCAGGACCGGCCCGGCGCGCTGTTCGGGGTCGCCAAGATCTTTCACGAGCAGGCCGTCAACATCATCGAGATCTATCACCAGCGCGTCTTCACGACGCTGCCGGCCAAGGGCCTCATCACCGATATCGAGTGCGAGACGCGCGACCGCCCGCATCTCGACCGGTTGATCGACGCGCTGCGCGCCGCGCAGTACGAGGTGTCGCTGGTCGAGCTTGCCTGACCGGCGAACCGTACGATTTCGGCACGATCGGGCGCGCGGTTCATGACGATCGCCGCATCCCCCGAATCGGCTACCCGCATTTCATGGTAAACCGTCTTTTCATGACTCGGGGCGACCTGCATATTGGACACGGGCCGTATGTCGCGGCCCTGTTTCAGGGGCTTTGCGAAGCGTGACTGCGCCGTTCCGTTTTCCACGCTTCTTCGTCACCAGCCCCGCGCCTTGCCCCTATCTGCCGGGCCGGCAGGAGCGGAAGGTGTTCACCGAACTGACCGGCAATCACGCCGGCGAACTCAACGACGCGCTCGGCCGGATCGGCTTTCGCCGCAGCCAGTCGGTCGCCTATCGCCCCTCCTGCCCCAGCTGCAACGCGTGCCAGTCGGTGCGCGTCGTCGCCGACCGCTTCGTCCCCGGCGCGACGCAGCGCAAGCTCCAGCGCCGCATGGCCGATCTGGAGGTCAGCGCCTGTCGCCCCTGGGCCACCGACGAGCAGTTCGACCTTCTCCAGCGCTATCTTTCCACCCGGCATCCCGGCGGCGGCATGGCGGGTATGGACGAGCAGGATTATGCCGACATGGTCGAGCACAGCCCCGTCCGCTCGTTCGTGATCGAGTATCGCGAGCCGTCGGTGAACGGCCGGCCGGGCAAGCTGGTCGGCGCGTGCATCACCGACCAGCAGGCCGACGGCCTGTCGATGATCTACAGCTTCTACGATTCGGGGCCGGACGCACGGCCCGGGCTCGGCACGTTCATCATCCTCGACCACATCGCCCGCGCGACCGCGGTCGGCCTGCCTTACGTCTATCTCGGCTATTGGGTGAAGGGATCGGCGCGCATGGCGTACAAAGCGCGCTTCCAGCCGCTCGAGGTGCTGGGCGCCGGCGGCTGGCGCGAACTGGCGGCAGAGCCGACAGCGACGCCGGACAGGGTCGCCGAGCCGGCCTGACGCCGACTATTTCTGCGGCCAGGTAACCTTGTCGCCCTCGGCCATCCCCGTCGCCGCCGCGACGCCGGCCTTTACCTCCAGCACCGCGCCCACCGGCTCGCCCGAGGGGATCGGCGTCTCGTCGAAGGGTTCGCCGCGGGCGATGCGGGCGATCGTGCCGTCGGGGCGGATGA
Source organism: Sphingomonas yantingensis (assembly GCF_014199325.1). Taxonomy (GTDB): domain Bacteria; phylum Pseudomonadota; class Alphaproteobacteria; order Sphingomonadales; family Sphingomonadaceae; genus Sphingomonas; species Sphingomonas yantingensis. The sequence continues at coordinate 75,885 of NZ_JACIJJ010000006.1, read as the reverse complement.
AGATGAGGTCGAGCGCGGTCGGCGTGTTCTGCATCCAAAAGCTCGCCTCCTTCGGCGCGCCGCCGCCCGCCGGATAGGGCCAGAACAGCATCGCCGAGGTGTCGGTGAGATCGGTGCGGAACATCAGTCCGCGCTGCTGCTCGGCCGCCGTCACTGCCGGTTCGGCCTTGAACACGTGCTTGCCGCCCTTCGTCGTCACCGTGACGGGGACGATGCCTTTGGCCTGCTCCTCCGCCGTCAGCGACGTGGCACCACCAGTGCAGGCGGCAAGCGGTGCGAGCCCGGCGACGAGCGCCAGGGCGAGGATGCGCGTCAACATGGTCGCGATTATTCGGGCTTTTCGACCGCTACCGCAAGCGGGCCCTTCTCGCCCTCGACGATGCGGGCGCGCAGCCGCTGGTCGGGCTCGACCTCCTCGACCCCGGCACGGCGCAGCGTCTCCATGTGGACAAACACGTCGCCCGGCACCGAATCGCGAATCACGAAGCCATAGCCCTTGAGGCGGTTGAACCACTTCACCGTCACCGCCTCGAACGGGCCGGCGGTGTCGATCAGCTTGGTGCGATCGACGCGGTCGGGATTGCGCGCCGGCGGCATCTCGACCGCGGTGGACAGGTCGATCGACACGATCTCTCGCGCCTGAAGCCCGCGCGGGCGCTGGAGCGTGCGGCATTCGATCCGCGCACCTTCGGGCAGGCTGCGACGCCCATGTTCCTGAAGCACCGAGAAATGGACGAGGATGTCGCCGACCGCCGGATCGTCGGCGACCAGAAAGCCGAACCCGCGCGTCACGTCGAACCATTTGACCGTTCCGGCATAGATACGGTCTTGGGCATCGTGATCGGTCATGCTGCCCCCCGACAGAAAGGCCGGCGCCTCGTAATCCTCCATCCGTCTTTGCGGATCGCTACGCATGATTGGTGTACCCCCGAAAGCAGAACCTATCACAGCATTTCACGAAAGCGAACGAATGAGTCGCAAAGCAACATCGTCGGCATCCTCGAAACGGGACGCCGGTTCGAGCGATTCCAACGAGGTGGTCGCGATCCGGCGCGCGAGCATCGGCGAATGGCCCGCGCGGACCATTTGTCCCACCTGTCGCTCGATCGCCGCGCGGTCGTCGACGGGGGTCCCGAATGGACCGATTCGCTTGCGCCGGGCAAAGGCGACGGCGCTCTCGATCGTGCCCTCCGCCACCGCGTCGCCGATCGCGGCCATGTCCTCGCCCGCGATTCCCGCCGCGCCCAGCGTCTGGCGCACCCGCTGCGCGCCGAGCCCCCGGCGCGCCATCGAAGCCGCCTTGGCCTCACCCCAGGCGCGGTCGTCGATATAGCCGAGGCCGGCGAACCGCTCGACCAGCGCCTCCACCGGCGGCGGCGCGTCCTCGGCCCAGCCGCGCTCGCGCAGCTTTCGCGTCAGATAGTCGGCCAGTTTGCCACGCGTCGTCGCGAATCGCTCGACATAGCGAAGCGCCGACCGCTCGAGCGTCTTGGCGTCATACGGCCGTAATGAAGGCTTGCGTCCGGGCATCGGCCATGTTTGTGCCATAGTGACGGTCGATTTTGAACGCGAGGCCGTGCGACCGGTGTCAGCCTGCGCTTATCTTGCGCCGGTTAGAAGCCGGCGACTGGGAGGATAAGCGCCGAAAATGACAACAATCCAGGATCGCCATTCGTGACCAGTGCCGCCGCCGGAACCCTGAACGCCACGCCGAGCGCCTGTACGCTCGCGCGCCGCTTCTCCGATTTCGAGACGCTGGGTGCGGCGCTGGACTTCGCCGCCACGGGCGCGCGGGGCCTCAACTTCCACGACGCGCGCGGAACGCTGACGCGCGCCTATCCCTATAGCGAGCTTCGCGTCGATGCGCTCGAACAGGCGTACCGCCTGATCGCGATGGGCGTGAAGCCGGGCGAGCGCATCGCCCTCGTCGCCGAAACCGGCCCCGAGTTCGCGTCGCTGTTCTTCGGCACCGTCTATGCCGGCGCGTGGCCGGTGCCGCTGCCGCTCCCCACCAGCTTCGGCGGGCGCGACAGCTATATCGACCAGCTCGCGGTCCAGCTCGAAAGCTGCGACCCGCGCCTGCTCCTCTATCCCGCCGAGCTCGAGGCGATGGCCGGTGCCGCCGCGCAGCGCATCGGCGTCGAGGGGATCGCGTGGGAAACGTTCGCCGCCGCCACCGCGACCGAGACGGCGCTGCCCGAGGCCAAGGGCGACCATATCGCTTACCTCCAATATTCGAGTGGCTCGACGCGTTTCCCGCACGGCGTCGCGGTCACGCACCATGCCCTCCTCAACAACCTGGCCGCGCACGCGCACGGCATGGCGCTGATCGACAGCGACCGCTGCGTGTCGTGGCTGCCCTGGTATCACGACATGGGGCTGGTCGGCTGCTTCCTGTCACCGATCGCCAACCAGGTGTCGGTCGATTATCTGAAGACCGAGGATTTCGCCCGCCGTCCGCTCGCCTGGCTGGACCTCATCAGCCGCAATCCGGGGACGACGCTCAGCTATTCGCCGACCTTCGGCTACGACATCTGCGCGCGCCGCATGTCGAGCCAGACCAAGGCGAGCGAGCGATTCGACCTGTCGCGCTGGCGCGTTGCGGGCAACGGCGCCGACATGATCCGCCCCGACGTGATGCAGAAGTTCGTCGACGCCTTTGCCGATGCCGGGTTCAAGGCGTCGGCCTTCCTGCCGAGCTATGGCCTTGCCGAAGCGACGCTGGCGGTCTCGATCATGCCGCCAGGCGAGGGTATCGTCGTCGAGCTGGTCGAGGAAACGCAGCTTTCCGGCATCTCCGCCGATGGCGGGCGCCCGCAGCGATATCGCGCGATCGTCAATTGCGGTCGTCCGGTGCGCGATATGGAAGTCGAAATCCGCGAGGAGGATGGCACGCCGCTGCCCGACAAGGCGATCGGCAAGGTCTGGTGCCGCGGCCCCAGCGTCATGGCCGGGTATTTCCGCGACGAAGCCTCGACCGAGGCATGCATGAAGGACGGCTGGCTCGACACCGGCGACATGGGTTACCTGTCGGACGGCTATGTCTACATCGTCGGCCGGGCCAAGGACATGATCATCGTCAATGGCCGCAATCACTGGCCGCAGGACATCGAATGGGCGGTCGAGCAGCTGCCTGGCTTTAAGGCGGGCGATATCGCCGCGTTCGCGATCACCACGCCGGGCGGGGAAGAGACGCCCGCCGTCCTCGTTCAGTGCCGTACCAGCGACGATGCCGAGCGCAGCCGCCTGCGCGACGAGATCCGCGAGCGGGTGCGCTCGGTGACGGGCATGAACTGCGTGGTGGAGCTGGTCCCGCCGCGCACGCTCCCGCGGACGAGCTCGGGGAAATTGTCGCGAGCAAAGGCACGGAACTTGTACCTGGCGGGTGAGATCAAGCCGTACGACATCGCAGCGTAATTTCCTCCCCCTGGAGGGGGAGGATAGCGCAGCTTGCCGCTTTAGCGGCTAGCGAAGCTTGGAGAGGGGGAGCGGCGCAAAGCGCCGCGCGACCGTCAAGCGGTCGCTCCCCCTCTCCAACTGCGACTAGGCGGCTCACGCCGCCAAGTCTTTGTATCATCCCCCTCAAGTGGGGAGGAAATCAGCGCTCGACCTGCCCCACATCCCGGACCGCGCCGCGCGATGCATTCGTCGTCAGCGCCGCATAGGCCCGGAGCGCCGCCGACACCTCGCGCTTGCGCCCAAGGGGCTTCCATGCCTTCGCGCCCTTCACCTCCATCGCCGCGCGGCGCTCCGCCAGCACATTCTCGGGCAGGTCGATCGCGATCAGGCGGTTGGGGATGTCGATGACGATCGGGTCGCCCTGCTCGACCAGCGCGATGAGGCCACCCTCCGCCGCCTCGGGCGAGACATGGCCGATCGAGAGCCCCGAGCTGCCGCCCGAGAAGCGCCCGTCCGTCACGAGGGCGCACGCCTTGCCCAGCCCCTTCGACTTTAGATAGCTGGTCGGGTAGAGCATTTCCTGCATCCCCGGCCCGCCCTTCGGCCCCTCGTAGCGGATCAACACGACCTCGCCGGGCTTGACCATGTTGCCGAGGATGCCGGCGACCGCGGCGTCCTGGCTCTCGAACACATGCGCGCTCCCGCGGAAGGTGAGGATCGATTCGTCCACGCCCGCGGTCTTCACGATGCACCCCTCGGGCGCGAGGTTGCCGAACAGCACGGCCAGCCCGCCATCCTTCGAGAACGCGTTCTCGACCGAGCGGATGACGCCGCCCGCGCGGTCGGTATCGAGCTCGTCCCACCGCTCCGCCTGGCTGAACGCCACCTGCGTCGGCACGCCGCCGGGCGCCGCGCGATAGAATTGGCGCACCTCATCCGAGTTGGTTCGCGACACGTCCCAGCGATCGAGCGCGTCGCCGAACGTCGCCGAATGGACGGTGGGGAGCGAGGCGTCGAACAGTCCGCCGCGCTCGAGCTGGCCGAGGATCGCCATGATCCCGCCGGCGCGGTGGACGTCCTCCATGTGCACGTCGGCGACCGCGGGCGCGACCTTGCACAGGACGGGCACGCGGCGGCTCAGCCGGTCGATATCCGCAATGCCGAAATCGACCCCGCCCTCCTGCGCCGCCGCCAGCAGGTGGAGCACGGTGTTGGTCGATCCGCCCATCGCGATGTCGAGGCTCATGGCATTCTCGAACGCCTTGCGGCTGGCGATGGTCCGGGGGAGCGCGGTCTCGTCGTCCTGCTCGTACCAGCGCTTGGCAAGGTCGACGATCAGATGGCCTGCCTCGCGGAACAGCTTCTCGCGGTCGGCGTGCGTCGCCAGCACCGAACCGTTGCCGGGCAGCGCCAGCCCCAGCGCCTCGGTCAGGCAGTTCATCGAGTTCGCTGTGAACATGCCCGAGCAGGAGCCGCAGGTGGGACAGGCCGACCGCTCGATCGCGGCGACTTCCTCGTCCGAATAGCTGTCGTCGGCGGCGACCACCATCGCATCGACCAGGTCGAGCGCGCGTGCCTTGCCCTTCACCACAACCTTGCCTGCTTCCATCGGCCCGCCCGACACGAACACGACAGGGACGTTGAGACGCATCGCCGCCATCAGCATCCCCGGCGTGATCTTGTCGCAGTTGGAAATGCAGACGATCGCGTCGGCGCAATGCGCGTTCACCATATACTCGACCGCATCGGCGATCAGCTCGCGGCTGGGCAGCGAGTAGAGCATGCCGCCATGACCCATCGCGATGCCGTCATCGACGGCGATGGTGTTGAATTCCTTGGCGACGCCGCCCGCCGCCTCGATCTCGCGCGCGACGAGCTGGCCCAAGTCCTTCAGGTGGACATGGCCGGGCACGAACTGCGTGAAGCTGTTGGCGACGGCGATGATGGGCTTGCCGAAATCCTCGTCCTTCATCCCCGTCGCGCGCCAGAGGCCACGCGCGCCCGCCATGTTGCGGCCATGGGTGGTGGTGCGGGAACGATAGGCAGGCATGACGGACTTCCTCAAGCGGCGGTGAGGCGCGCCCTATGCAGCTTTCGTGCGCGAAAGACCAGCCCGACTATAGCTTTGTTGCGATCTCACCAAACCGCTCGACGTCGCGCGCGTCGTGATAGAGGCCGAGGCCGATGCGCAGCACGTCGCCGCGTACGTCGGTGACGACGTCCTGCGCGAGCAGCTTCGCCTGCCATTCCGTCGCGCGCGGGCTGCGCAGCGCGAGGAAGCGCGCTTGCACAGGGCCGGGCGGATTGACGATCTCCGCATCGCCGAGCGGCGACCGGTCGAGCGAGCCGATCAGCTGGTCGCGCAATTCGGCGACATGGGCGGAGACGACCGCGGTCGACAGCCCCTCCCTCGCGAGCATGTCGCGCACCGCGACGAAGCGGTAGAGCCCGGACGGGTCGAACGTCGCGCCCAGGAACCGGCGGCCGTCGGGCGGATAGCCCACCCCGCCGGGCGGGGCGCTCAGGTCGTCGAACGCGGCATACCAGCCCGTGACGGCCGGGCGCGCCGCATAGCCGGCCGGCGCATGGAGGAAGCCGACGCCTTCCCCCGCCATCGCGTATTTGTACCCGCCCGAGGTGTAGAACAGGCATCCGGCATAGGCCGAGAAATCGGTCTCGACCGCCATGAACCCGTGATAGCCGTCGACCAGCACCCACGGCCCCTCCGGCGCGGCCACGGCGGCAAGGTCGCTCAAGCCGCCGAACACTCGCCCCGTGCCGAACGCGACATGGCTGACGACGATCAGGTCGTGGTCGCCGGAGCGTGCCCGCTCGACCAGCCGTTCCTCCAAAGCGTCGTCCGCCTCGACGGTCTCGAGCACGACCTCGCCGTTTTCCACCCAGCGCGCGACCTGCCGCGTGAAGCTGTGGAACTCGCCCGCGGTGGCGAGGATGCGAACGGGGCGGCGGGGGATCGCGGAGACCAGCCGAACGAGGAAATCGTGCGTGTTGCCCGCGAAGCAGACGGTCGAGGGATCGGGCAGCCCCAATTCGCGCGCGACATGGTCCTGCCCCGCGGGCCACATCTCTTCCATCACCCGCTTCCACTTGGTGTCGGCGAGCCGCGCGGCATCCTCCCACGCCGCCCGGTGCCCCAGCCAGCTGGCATCGGGCCACAGGTGATGGCTGTGCGCGGCCATGTGCAGCCGGTCGGGATTGGCGGCGAGCGACCGCTGGAAAAGGTGCTTGTAGCTCGTCGTCACAGGCTCGTTCTCAGCGACCAGAGTTCGGGGAAGGCGCGCCTGGGCAGTGTCGATTCGAGATAATGGACGCCGGTGCCGCCGGTCCCGCGCTTGTGGCCGATGATGCGGCTGACCGTCAGCACGTGCTTGTGGCGCCACGTCGCGAACGCCTCATCAAGGTCGACGAGCTTCTCGGCGAGCTGATAGAGCGGCCACCAGGCCTGCTCCTCGCGGTACACGGTCGCCCATGCCGCCTCGACCGCCGGGTCAGGGGTGTAGGGAGCGGACCAGTCGCGAGCGAGCGCCGCCGCCGGCATCGGCAGGCCGGCGCGCGCGGCGGCCATGTTCGCCTCGTCCCACAGGCTCGGCTGCGCCGCCGCCGCGCGCGTCTGCGGTCCGTGGCGGGGGCCGTCGCGAAAGCCCATCATCACCTCGGCCGTGCGGAACTGGTCCGACTGGAACCCCGACGAACTGCCGAGCACATTGCGGAAGCGCATGTAGTCGGTGGTCGTCATCGTCGTCAGCACGTCCCACGACAGCGTCATCACCGCCTGGATCCGGCTGACGCGGGCGAGCACCTTGTACACCTCGGGCAGCCGATCGGCGCGGAGGAGCGCGAGCGCCTGGGTCAGCTCGTGGATGCCCTGCTTCATCCATAATTCCTGCGTCTGGTGCATCGCGATGAACAGCGGCTCGTCGGGATGGTCCGAAATCGGCCGCTGCGCATCGAACAGTGTCGGCAGCGCAAGATAGTCGCCATAGGTCATTGCCATGGGCACAGGCCTAGCGGGAGCGGGGCCCCACCCGCAAGCGGTGCCGTGCTCCCGCAGAAGCGGGAGCCCAGAGCCACAAGCGTCATCCTTCGACGCCCTTAGGCTCCCGCTTCCGCGGGAGCACATGTGAATTACTTGGCTGCCGGAAAGTCGGGCACGTCGGGCGGGATCGCCGCGCCGCGCCAGCGTTCCACCACCACTGTATCGCGCGTGCCGTCCTCACGCTTTCGCCGCTCGATCAGCGCCGCGCCCTGCTGGCTGGTCGCCCCCACGCTGGCGCGCGTGCGGACCCAGAAATGGTCGGACGCAAGCCGCGTGCCCGGCGGCATCGTCAGATTCTCGCGTGACAGATCCTCCGGCGTCAGGAACCCCTGCCGGTCGCGCACCGCCAGCAGCCGCTCGACCGCGACGGGATCGCGCAGCATCAGCGTCAGCAGCGGTCGGTCCGCCGCATTGAGGTTGATCTGCGTCGGCGTGGGCAACGCCGTCACCATCCCCGCCAGCCGGTCTGCAGCGGCGGGGTCGAGCCCGGCGAGGCGGATGGGGCGAAGGTCGGTGACGAGACCGGCAGCGCGAATATAGCCGATCGCCTGGATGATCTGCTCGGGCGTCAGCCCGGCGTCGCGGGCGATCGCCTCGAACAGAATCGCGGCCGATGCTTCGCCGGTGCGCAGGTTGTTGATATTGAACCGCCCCTCGGCATCGGCGACGGCGAGGTCGAAGGTGCCGCCGCCCTCGATCGGGATAGCGCGCTCGGCGACCCGGGCCCAGGGTTCGGCGCGGTGATCGACCTCGGGCGCGTCCTCCGCATCGCGGCGGAGCGCCGTCAGCGCTGACAGTTCGCCGCCGCGCACGATCGCCGCCGCCCGCGACGCCTCCCGCATCCGAAGCGCGCCGTCGAGCGCCAGTTCCTCGCGATTGACCATCAGGAGGACGAGCCCGCTGGCGATCGCGACGAAGAGGAGGACGTTGACGAGGATCAGCCCCTCCTCGCCCCGTGCCGGCGCCCTCACGGTCCGCTCGCCGGGCGCGCGGGAAGGGCGACGACGCGGCGCAGCGTCCCGCGCGTGCCGAGGCCCACCGTAATCTCGACCGCACGCGGCCAGTCCTCGCCGCGATCCGCGCTCGGCGGCCAGCCGGCCCGCCACGCGCCGCCGTCGAGGAAGCGCGCGTCGAGGCCGGTGACGCCCGCCATCACCGGCTGCGGCGCACCGCCGACCAGCCGCGTGAGCGTATCGCCCGTCCGTATCCAACGGACCTCGACCGGCGCGCCGCCGAGGCCGGGAGCGGCGCGGGTGAAGATGAGCTCGTGCCCGTTCGACACGATCCGCCCGCGCGCGATCTGGTCGATGTCGCTCGTCAGCACATAGACCGCGCGCGCCATCGCCCCCTGATCGTCGAGCCGCGCGGCGGTCCGCCCCTGCACGCCGAGGATCGAATCGACCAGCGCGATCCCCGCCACCGCGATCAGCGCGAACAGCGCGAGCGAGATCATGAGTTCGATGAGAGTGAAGCCGGCCTCAGCCTCTCTCGTCATCCCGGACTTGATCCGGGATCCCGCTTCTACTTCTGCAAGTGAAAGGCAGCGGGACCCCGGATCAAGTCCGGGGTGACGGCGCGGGGGGGGGAAGTCCACCCCCTCAAGCCCCGCGGCTGGTTGCGACCTTGGCATAGCCCTCGGGTCCGGCAACGACGATCGCCATGTCGCGCGCGACGCTGCCGTCCTCGCGGAAGCGAAGCGGGCCGGTCGCGGTGTCGAAACCCGGTTCGGCGAGCAGCCCGGCGCGGCTCAACGCGTTCTTTTCCCGCAGCGTCTTCGAAATCGCCGCCGCGTCATAGGCGAGCGCCGCGATCACCCCCGCATTCCCACCCATCCGCGATTCATACGCCTGCGAAAACGCCGCGAACGCCGCCGGATCGGGGCTCGCCAGCCACGCGCCGTCGAGCACCGCGAGGCTGGCAGGCCGGTGGTCGAGCGCCTGGACGGTGCCGAGCAGCTGGATGCCCGTGTCCTTCAGGTTGCGCGCCGCCGCCATGACGGGATCGCCGCCACCCGGGATCAGCACCGCATCGGGCGCATCGCCCGCTGCCGGCAGCGGCTGACCCGCCGCCACGTCGATGCGGCGCACATCGAGGTTGAGCTCGCCCTGCAGCGCCGCCGCCGCCTCCGCCGCCGCGACCGCCCAGCGCGATCCGTCGGCGATCGTCGCCACCCGCCGTACGCCGCGCGAGCGCGCATAGCGAAGGATCGCGCCCGTCGACTGGCGCGCGGTGATGCCCATCGTGAACGCCCCCGGCGCCCGCGCACCGGGATCGTTGGTAAAGGCGAGGACGGGGACGCTCGCCCCCGCGACGCCCGCAACCGGCCCGACTTCCTCGGCCAGCAGCGGGCCGAGGATCATCGCCACCTTGCGCTTCATCGCCGCCTCTGCCGCCGCCTGCGCGCCCGCCGCGGTACCGCCGGTATCGAACACGATCAGGCGGCCGGGCGTGTTTTCGGCGAGCATCGCCGCGCGCTCCATGCTAGTCCCCAGCGCCGCGCGCGGTCCGGTGCGCGGGATCAGGAGCGCGACGGGCCGCTTGTCGACCTTTGCCGCTGCCCAGACGGGGGACACGACGGATGCAGACGCTGCTGCGACGAGGGACGATCGCAGAAACGCTAGCGCGGCCCGCCGATCCAGCGGCGTTGCTCCCGAAGGCGGATGGTGCGGCACGCCGGCGTCTTATCCTGTTCGGCAGCATCGGCATAGCCGCCTATGCGATCGCGATGCTGGCGACGATGCCGGCCAGCGTCTTCATCAAGAACCGGCCGTGGCGCACCGGCGTCGCGGGCACGGTGTGGTCGGGCGAAGTGGGCGTCGCGGGGGGCAGCATCGTCCGCTGGACCTTTGCGCCGCTCCGCTCTCTGACGTCCCTGGGCTTCGCGGTCGACTGGCGCGCGAGCGGGGAGAATACCGACCTTGGCGGACAGGCGCTGCTGCGGCCGGGCGGGGTACGGCTCGACAATGTCAGCGGGACGGCGAACGGCACGCTCCTGTCCGCACTACTCCCCGATGTCGGCTTCACCTGCGACCTCACCATGCAGGCCGAGTTTCCGCACCTGTCGTTCGGGCCGGGCCATGGCCTGATCGAGGGGCAGGCGACGATCGATCCCGGCGCCTGCCGCAAGACGCCCGACGGCGCGCGTGTCCCCACCCCGGCGATGATCCTCACCGCCGAGCATCTGGGCACCGACAGCCGCATCCGCCTGGCCCCCATCGGCCAACGCCGACGCACGCTGATCGACTCGACCGTTAGCGAGGATGGCGGGTACAAGGTGATGCTGACCCCCGATGGCGCGGCGATGCTGCCGTTCACCGGCCTGCCCGCCGGCGTCGGCATCGAAAGCAGCTTCTGATCGCGGCACCGACCGCCCGATGGATCGTTACCGGGTCGAACCGATGCGCCGCCTAGCCCCCCTTCTCATGCTCGCCGCGCTGGCCGGGTGCGATCGCCGGCCCGACGACGTGCCCGTGGTGGTGAGCGCGATCGGATTTGGCGTGCCGCGCCTGCCCATGCGGCCGGGCGACGCGCTGCCGTTGCCCGCCGCGCTGTTCACTGCCTCCACTGCACAGGGCCTCGTCCGCTTCGATGCGTCGGGACAGGTCGAGCCGGGGCTGGCCGAACGCTGGATCGTCATCGACGAGGGGCGCAGCTATATCTTCCGCCTCGCCGATGCCGAATGGGCGAACGGCGACCGCGTGACCGCGCGCGAGGTCGTGGCCGGCCTCAAACGCGCGATCGCAAACCCGCGCAACCCGCTGCGCCCGCACCTGACCGCGATCGACGAAGTGGTAGAGATGACGCCACTCGTCATCGAGGTTCGCCTGTCGCGCCCACGCCCGGACCTGCTCCCGCTATTCGCGCAGCCCGAACTCGCCATCCCCGGTCCGCGCGGCGGCGGCAGCGGGCCGTTCCGCATCGAGCGTGCGGGCAATGCCCCCCGCCTGCGCCCCGGCTACGACCCGACCGCCGCCGACGATGCGCCAGAGGCGCCCGACGCCGCCGAGTTCGTTCAGATCCACGCCGAGCGGCCCGCCTACGCCATCCTGCGCTTTCGCGAGCGCCAGTCGGATTACGTCACCGGCGGCACCTTTGCCGACTGGCCGCTGGTCGATGCCGCCGACGTGTCGCCGCCAAACCGCCGGCTGGACCCCGCGCGCGGGCTGTTCGGACTTTCGGTCGCGCGGCGTCAGGGCTTCCTCGCCGCTGCCGATCGGCGAGAGGCGGTGGCGATGGCGATCGACCGGAATGCGCTGACCCGCGACTTCGCTCCCGACTGGACCCCGGCGGAAACGGTGCTGCCCGATCAGCTCGATTCGGTGACGCAGCCGGCGCGCGCGCCGTGGCTCGCCTTCGATCTCGACGCGCGGCGGGCGGCGGCGCAGGTGCGGGTGACCGAATGGCGCGCGGCGAATGGCGGGACCGCGCCCGAGCTGACGATCGCAATGCCGGCGGGGCCGGGCGCCAGCCGCCTTGCCGCGCGGTTGACCGCCGATCTCGCCAGCATCGGCATTCTCGCACGGCGCGTGGCGCCGGGCACCCGCGCCGACCTGCGTCTCGTCGACCTCATCGCACCCTATGACAGCGCGCGCTGGTACCTGCGCATGGCGTGCCAGCCGTGCGCGCAACCGATCGCCGACACGCTGGAGCGTGCGCGCGAAAGCGGCAACCTTATCGAGCGCAGCCGCCTGCTGGCCGAGGCGGACGTCGCGCTGGTGCAGGACGTGGCGTTCATTCCGCTCGCCCAGCCGCTGCGCTGGTCGCTGGTCGCGCTGCGCCTTCGCGAATGGCGGGCGAATGCGCGCGCGTGGCATCCATTGAATCACCTGCGCCGCGAGACCAACTAGGGTTCATGGCACAGACCCGCCGCATCGACCCCGCGATCTTCGATCGCCTCCCCCTCAAGCGCGACGCGCAGTCGTGCCGCACCCGCATCGAGGCGATCGAGCGGGTGATGGAACGCGCCGTCGTTATTCCGGGGATCAACCGCCCGGTCGGCCTCGACGTGATCCTCGACCTCATTCCGGTCGCGGGCAGCTTCGTCGGTGCGGCGGCGGGCGCGTACATGCTGTGGGAAGCGCGCAATCTCGGCATGTCGAAGCTCGCGATGGCGCGAATGGCGGGCAATGTCGGCGTCGACTGGGCGCTGGGGCTGATCCCCGGGATCGGCATCATTCCCGATTTCTTCTTCCGGTCGAACACGCGCAACCTGCGCATCATCCGCCGCCACCTCGACAAGCATCACCCCGCCACGGTGACCGTCCAGGGCTGACCCATTCGGTGTATTGCAAGGCTACGACACTAGTGTCATAGTCGGGCAATACAGGAGGGAAAGCCATGTATAGCGAATCCGATCTCGATGCTGCGGTGACGGCGGGGGCGATCAGTCCCGCCGCCGCGGAAAGCCTGCGCGCGCACGTCGCCGCGCAGCGCAACACCCCCGCCGTTGACGAGGAATCGTTCCGGCTGCTGACCGGGTTCAACGACATCTTCGTCGCGGTCGCGCTCGCCCTGCTGCTCGCCGCGATCGGCCAGATCGGCGCGGCGATCACCCCGGCGATGGGCGGCGCGGGGGTCGCGGTCGCCGCGTGGCTGCTGGCCGAGTATTTCACGAAGCGGCGACGGATGGCGCTGCCCAGCATCCTGCTGCTCGGCGCGTTCGTCGGCGGCGTGGTGGCGACGCCGATCGGCGCGCTGGTCGCGCTCGAGCCGAACTACGGCGACCGGGTGAATGCGCTGATCCTGGCCGGCGTCGGCCTGACCGGCGTCGCGGCGGCGTGGGCGCACTGGCGGCGGTTCATGGTGCCGATCACCGTCGCGGCGGGCGCGCTGGCGCTGACCGGCGCGGGCGTCGGCGCCGCTTTCGCGATCTGGCCGGGCCTCGACGACGCGGCGCTGCCGCTGGTGCTGGCGGCAGGCCTTGCCACCTTTGCCCTCGCAATGCGCTGGGACATGAGCGACCGGGCGCGCACGACCCGGGCGAGCGACGTGGCCTTCTGGCTCCACCTCGCCGCCGCGCCGCTGATCGCGCATCCGATCTTCAACATGCTGGGCGTGTTCGAGGGGCCGGTGGGGCCGGCGATCGCCGCGCTGGTGCTCGCGCTCTATCTTGGCTTCGCGGTCGTCGCGCTCGCCGTCGATCGCCGCGCGCTGCTCGTCTCCAGCCTCGCCTATGTCCTGTTCGCGCTTTACGAGCTGTTCCGCAGCGCCGGCGCGGTCGAACTGGGTACGGCGTTCACGGGCCTCATCATCGGATCGGCGCTGCTCACGCTCTCGGCCTTCTGGCAGCCGATGCGGCGGCGAGTGGTAACGATGCTGGGCGAAAGCGCGGCGATGCGGTTGCCACCAGCGGTCGCCTAATCCTCGACGATCTTCATCAGCCGGCGTTCGAGGGGGGCCAGGACGCCGGCCAGATCGTGCCCGCGCTTCAGGATCGCGCCGCCTTCGCTGACCAAAGCCCACATGCCCTGTTTCTGGCGCAGCGCCGGGCGCTTCTCGATCCGCACCTCGGGCCGTTCGGCGGCGCGGCGGAAGGCGGCGAACACCGCCGCCTCGCGACCCAGCTCGATCGCATAGTCGCGCCAGTGCCCCGCCGCGACCATCCGGCCATAGAGGTCGAGGATGCGGTTGAGCTCCAGCCGCTCGAACCCGATCTGCGGCGTGCGGCGCGTGGCGAGATTGACGACCTCTGCCGTCACGCGCTGTCCCGGCGCCCTTCTTCCTCGGCGACGAGCGCGTCGAGGCGCTTCCTCAGCGTCTCGATCTCGCAGCGCAGGATCTCGACCCGCTGCGTCGCGGGGTCGAACATCTCGGCACACGGTGTGCCATAGGGGACGAAGGGCTTCTGGTACGTCTCGGCCTCGACCAGCGTCGACTTGGCGGGAATACCGACCATCGTCGCGCCTTCGGGCACGTCCTTCGTCACGACCGCGTTGGCGCCGACGCGCGCGCGCGGACCGACGGTGATCGGGCCGAGCACCTGCGCACCCGATCCGATGATGACGCCGTCCATCAGCGTCGGATGCCGCTTGCCCGCGACACCGTTGTCGGGACTGGTGCCGCCCAGCGTCACGCACTGATAGATGGTCACGTCGTCGCCGATCACCGCGGTCTCGCCGATGACGGTAAAACCGTGGTCGATGAAGAAATTGCGCCCGATCGTCGCGCCCGGATGAATGTCGATCGCCGTCATCCAGCGCGACCAGTGATTGACGAGCCGCGCGGCGAAGAACCATCCGCGCCGATACAGCGCGTTGGCGATCCGGTGATAGCCGAGCGCCCAGACGCCCGGATAGAGCATGATCTCGGCCCGCGACCGCGGCGCGGGATCGCGCGCGCGGATCGAATCGAGATAGACGCGAAGCGCCGCAAGCATGGCGTGTCCCCTAGCCACGAAGATTGGCATGTAGGACGCCGCACAGGTCATTCCAAGCGCGGAACCGTTGCCGCTTGGCAACGCTAAACCCGAACTGTCTTGTTTCCGGGCGGCGGGGGCGGCAATCCCCATCATCGCACTCTACGATAAGGACGCGCATGTTCGAGGGGGTTCAGGTTGCCGAATTGCTGCCGTACATCGCGGTCGGCCTCGTCGCGCAGATCGTCGACGGCGCACTCGGCATGGCGTTCGGGGTGATCTCGAGCACGCTGCTGGTCAGCGTCATCGGCGTGCCGCCCGCCACCGCCTCGGCCGGCGTCCACCTCGTCGAATGCGCGACGACGGGCGTGTCGGGGATCAGCCACGCGCTGCACAAGAACGTCAACTGGCGGATGTTTTGGCGCCTCCTCCTCCCCGGCATCGTCGGCGGCGTGACGGGGGCGTATCTGCTCACCTCGATCGATGCATCGGTGACGCGGCCGGTCGTGATGGCGTATCTGTCGGGGATCGGCCTCTACCTCCTCTGGCGCGGGCTTCGCTATCCGCCGCACCGGGAGCGGGAGCCGAAGATCATCGAGCCGCTGGGGCTGGCCGGCGGGTTCCTCGATGCCGCGGGGGGCGGTGGATGGGGGCCTGTCGTGACCTCCAACCTGCTCATCCAGGGCGGCACGCCGCGCACCACCATCGGCACGGTCAATTCGGTCGAGTTCTTCTTGACCGTCTCGGTCTCGATCACCTTCCTGATCGGCATCGGCACCAAGGGGTTTGGCCCCGATTTCTGGCACCCGGTCCTCGGCCTACTGATCGGCGGCGTCATCGCCGCGCCGTTCGGCGCGATGATCGCCAAGCGCGTGCCGACCAAGACGCTGCTGGTGCTCGTCGGCATCGTCCTGACCGCGACCAGCCTGTTCAGCATCTATCGCTTCTTTTCGGCCTGATCCGCGCCGCCTATTGATCGACTGAACCGATCAATCCATCTGTCGGGGATGACGACCTACCTCCCCACGCTGAAGCAGCTCCAGTATCTGGTGGCGCTGAACGACGCGGGGCATTTCGGGCGCGCGGCCGACGCCTGCTACGTCACGCAATCGACGCTCTCGGCGGGCATCCGCGAGCTCGAGACGCTGATTGGCGTGACGCTGGTCGAGCGGACACGGCGGGTCGTGCGCTTCACCCCGCTCGGCGAGCGGATCGCGGACAAGGCGCGCCGCGTGCTTCGCGAGGCGGACGAACTGGGCGAGATCGCGCGTGCAGCCGGCCGCCCGCTGACCGGCGAGATGCGGATGAGCGTCATCCCGACGATCGCCCCCTTCCTGCTGCCCCAGATCCTGCCGCAGCTGAGGCGCGAATATCCCGACCTCAAGCTCTTCCTGCGCGAGGAGCCGACGGGGCCGGCGTGCGAGGCGCTGCATTCGGGCCGCACCGACTGCGTGCTCCTCGCGCTGCCCTATGCCTGCGGCGAGGTGGAGGTCGAGCCGCTGTTCGCCGACCGCCTGTTCGTCGCCTTCCCCCAGGCCGATACGCTGCCCGGCTCCGGGCCGGTGATGGCCGACGACATCGACGAGACGCGGCTCTTGCTGCTCGAGGACGGTCATTGCCTGCGCGATCATGCGCTGGCGGTCTGCGCCACTAGCGAACTGCGCGGACAGGCGGCGATGCTCGGCACCTCGCTGCACACGATCGTGCAGATGGTGGAAAACGGCCTCGGCGTCACGATGCTGCCCGAAATGGCGATCGGCGCGGGGATCCTGCGCGGCACGCATATCGACGCGCGGCCGATCGATGCCGAGCGGGCGGAGCGCCGCATCGCGCTCGTCTGGCGCAAGGCGAGCCCGCGCGAGCGCGACTTCCGGCTGCTGGCCGGGGTGCTGCGGACCGCCGCTGCCGAGCGTACGGACCAAGGTCGGTAGGGGAAACCATCGCAGCACTGAAACGTAGATCAATCGCGCGCCGTGTCGCTCCCCCCCTCCCCCGCCGCGGCGCGCACCCCGTTTCACGTTCCAGTCGATGGAGACGCCCGATGAACCGCTTTTCGATGATCGCCCTGGCCGGCCTCGCCGCCACCTCGACCCTCGCGATGGCCCAGACCACGCCGGGCAGGACGCCGATGCCGACCACGACTCAGGCGCAGCCGATGGCCGGCGAGGCTACCACCACGACGGCGGCCACCCCCGCGGCCGCCACCGGCACGATCGCCGACGCCGCGATGGCCAACCCCAAGCTGTCGACGCTGGTCAGCGCGGTGAAGGCCGCCGACCTCGCCACCACGCTGTCGGGCCCCGGCCCCTTCACCGTCTTCGCGCCCGAGAACGAGGCGTTCACGCGGCTCGCCCCCGGTACGCTCGACACGCTCTTGAAGCCCGAGAACAAGCCGACGCTGACCAAGGTGCTGACCTATCACGTCGTGCCGGGCAAGGTGACGCTCGAGCAGCTTCGCGCGCAGATGAAGGCCGGCGGCGGCAAGGCCACGCTGACCACGGTCGAGGGCAGCCCGCTGACCGTCACCGAGGAAGGCGCGGCGATCGCGTTGGTCGATGCCAGCGGCAACAAGAGCTATGTCGCGCAGCCCGACGTGATGGCCTCGAACGGTGTCGTCCACGTCGTCAACGGCGTCGTGGTGCCGAAACTGGCGCCGGCGACGTCGACCTCGGGCTCGTAAGCCTCCGGTCCCGACCCGAACGAAGGGGCGCCGCAGCGATGCGGCGCCCTTTTGCTATGCCCAGTCGGTGGCCCGTTGCGCATCCGCCGCACGCACCTCCACCCAGCGCGTGCCCTCGGGCGTGACCTCCCGCTTCCAGAACGGCGCATCGGTCTTCAGCCGGTCGATGCAATAGGCACAGGCGTCGAGCGCGGCCTGTCGATGCGCGGCGGCGGTCGCGACAAGGACGATGCGCTCGCCCGGCCCCATCGGGCCGACGCGGTGGACGATCGTCACCGCCGCCAGCGACCAGCGCGCGGCGGCGGTCCTCGCCACCGCCTCCAGCGCGGCTTCGGTCATGCCGGGATAATGCTCGAGCTCGAGCGTGCTCACTCCATCGTCGGCGCGCACGCGGCCGATGAAGCTGGCGATCCCGCCCGCCCCCTCGACCTCGACCCGCGCCACTTCGGTGGCAACGTCGATCGGATCGGGGGTGACGAGAATGCGGATCATCCGCCCGTCACCGGCGGGAAGATCGCGATCTCCCGCGCGCCCGCGATGGCTGCATCGAGCGGAACGAACGCCTGGTCAACGGCGGCACGCAGCCGCTCGCGATTCTCGAAGGCCGCGGCATGGGTGTCGCTCGATGCAGCGAGCCAGTCGATCAGCGCGCCCACCGTCTCCACCTCCGCCGGCGGATCGACACGCTCATGCCCGGTGCCGATCACTTCGCGGACCCAGGCGAAATAGAGCATCTCGATCGCCATCAGCTATCCATGTGCCGTAGGCCGACGCGGAGGTAATCCCATCCCGTCACCAGCGTCAGCACCGCCGCGCCCCAGAGGCTGGCGAGCCCAACGACCCGGACGAAGCCATAATCGGGCACTGCGCCCGCCAGGATCAGCGCGCCCAGGGCGACCAGTTGCAGCGTCGTCTTCCATTTGGCCAGCCGCGACACGGGGACCGATACGCGCAGGCTGCCGAGGAACTCGCGCAGTCCCGACACCATGATCTCGCGCAGCAGGATGACGAGCCCGGCGATCAGGTGCACCCCGCCGATGTCGCGCGTCGAGGCGAGCATCAGGATGACCGCCGCCACCATGATCTTGTCGGCGATGGGATCGAGAAAGATGCCGAGCTTCGACACCGTCCCCTGCGACCGCGCCAGATAGCCGTCGAGATAGTCGGTGAACCCGACGATGCAGTAGAGGACGAAGGCGATGGCGTAACCGGCCGCCCATTGCGGCCACCAGAGCAGGCCGACGAGCAGCGGCACCGCGAAGATCCGTGACAGGGTCAGGATGTTGGGCAGCGTCAGCATCGACGCCCCCTAACACCCGATTGCCCGCCGCGCCACGCTTCCCATGCGTACCAGCGAGCGGGTTGAGCGCCCCTCCCCTAGCGGCTACACCCACCGCTTCCTGTCGCCACGCGTCCCAACAAGGCCGGTTGCCCCGCATGATCAACGCGCTCGGACTGCTCAAGGAGCGCCGGTTCCTCCCCCTGTTCGTGACGCAGTTCCTCGGCGCCTATAACGACAACCTGTTCAAGACCGCGATGGTGCTGTTCGCGACGTACCAGATCTTCAAGGACCCGGCGACCGAATCGAACTTCAATGCGCTGGCCACCGGCCTGTCGCTGATCCCGTTCTTCCTCCTGTCCGCACTGTCAGGCCAGCTTGCCGACAGTTATGACAAGGCGCGGATCATACGGCTCGTGAAGCTGGCCGAGATCGGCATCATGATCTTCGGCGCCGCCGGCCTCATCATCGCCAAGCACGGCTATGTGACGCCCGGCATCGCGATGATGCTCGGCGCGGTGCTGATGCTCGGCGTCCACTCGACGTTCTTCGGCCCAATCAAATACGCGATCCTGCCGCAGCATCTGGACGAGGATCAGGTGCTGGGCGGCACCGGGCTGGTCGAGGCGGGGACGTACCTCTCGATCCTGCTCGGCACCGTGACCGCCGGATGGATCGGGGTGGAGGCAGCGGCGGTCACGGTGATCCTCGTCGCCTGCGTCGGCCTCCTGGCCGGACGACAGGTGCCGCCGGCACCGCGTGCAGGCGCGATGCTGAAGATCAACTGGAACCCCTTCACCGCCTCCTACGCGCTCATTCGCCAGACGATGCACATCCGGCGCCTGTTCCTCGCCATCTGCGCAATCAGTTTCTTCTGGACGATCGGCGCCGTACTGATCGTCATCTTCCCGCCCCTCGCCAAGAACGTGCTGACTGCCGACGAGAAGGTGGCGAGCCTGATGATCGCGATCTTCTCGATCGGGGTGGCGATCGGGTCGGTCATCATCAATTCGATGCTCAAGTCGGAGATCTCGGCGAAATATTCGCCCATTTCGGTGATCGGCATGGCGTTGTTCGTTGTCGCCTTCTCGATCGAATCGCGGCTGTGGATCGCGGCGCCGCCGGGGCAGCTCTACAATGTGTGGGATTTCGTCAGCCATCCACAGTCGCTGCTGGTGCTCGGCACGCTGATGGCGATCGCGACGACGGGTGGCATGTTCGTCGTGCCGCTCTATGCGTTCCTGACGACCACGGTGACCAAGGACCAGACCGCGCGCACGGTGGCGGCGAACAACGTCGTCAATGCAGGAGCCATGGTGATCGGCGCGGCCGCGGTCATCGCGATCACCGCGCTGGGCGTCGGGCCCGCCGACATGCTGCTGGTGGTGGCGGGCATGTGCCTAGTGTCGGCCTGGATCGCCCGGCAGCTACACCTCGCCTGCGATTGAACCCACCCCACTGCTTCATCCCAGCGAAAGCTGGGATCGCCCGGTGACGGTGCACTGCAAGTGCCGCAAGCGGCCCCGGCCTTCGCCGGGGCGACGGCCTAGAGCAGAAACGTGTAGAAGCAGACGAAGAACGCCGTGAAGCTCAGGATGAACAGCTTCACGTCGCTGTCCTCCGCGCGTTTCGCATTGGCGGCGCGGTCGGTGCGCGTCAGCTTGAGCTGACGGCGGAGCGGGTGGCTGGCGGGAACGGCACGGGATCGCATGACAGCGTTAACGCGCCGTTTACGATTTGGCTCAAGCCCGATTGCGGGGGCGCCCGTCCCCTAGCGGGACGGACGCCGCCCCATCACTCCCACCAATAGGGCAGGCGCTTGCCCGTCCCGGTCTCGACCTCGTTCATCGTCCGAGCGTCATAGAGGCGCCCGCCGAGCATCACCCGCGCCACCTTGTCCGAATTGCGGATATCCTGCGTCGGATCGGCATCGAGCACCACCAGGTCGGCGAGCTTGCCCGCCTCAAGGCTGCCGATATCGCGTGCCATGCCGAGCGAGCGGGCGGACTCGATCGTTCCCGCCGCCAGCGCCTCGACAGGGGTCATGCCGCCGCGCACGAACGACCAGAGTTCCCAGTGCGAGCCGATACCCGCCTGCTGCCCATGCGCGCCGATCGACACGTGGCGCCCGGCTTTGGCGATCCGCCGTGCCTCGCGCGCATTGTCGTCGTCGACGAAGTTGCTCTCGGGCGCCTTCACCACCCGCGCGGTCGATGCGAGCAGCTCGTCGCGCGGCGTGTGGATCAAGAGCGGGTTGTCGTAGACGTTGGTCGCCTGTCGCCAATAGGGCTCGCCCGCCAGCCCGCCATAGCTGACGATCAGCGTCGGCGTGTAGTTGGTGTCCGACTGGCCGAACATCTGGACGACGTCGTCGTAAAACTTTTCGAGCGGGATGTTGTGCTCGAGCGTCGAGTTGCCGTCGGCGATCAGGTTCATGTCCATGCCGAACAGCGACCCGCCCTCGGCCACCACCTGCATCCCCTCGGCCCGCGCGGCGGCGACCACCATCTGGCGCTGTTCACGGCGCGGCTGGTTGTAGTTCTTCACCGAATGCGCGCCCTGCGCCTTCAGCCGGCGGACATGGTCGAGCGCGTCCTGATAGCCGTCGATCCGCGCATACACGTCGGCCGCGCGCGCGCCGTAGATGATCTCGCCGGTCGAATAGATACGCGGGCCGGTGAGCAGCCCGGCGCGCTGCATTTCGCTCGCGACGAAGATCTCGCTCGCGGTCGAGGACGGATCGTGGATCGTCGTCGTGCCGAGCGCGAGGTTCTGAAGGAGCGACCAGTTCTGCTGCGGCACCACCTCGTCATCGCCCTCCGGCCCGTGCGCGTGCGCGTCGATGAGGCCGGGGATGATCGTCTTGCCCGCAACGTCGATCGTCTTCGCACCGGTCGGCACGGGCGTCGAAGCGCGCGGCCCGACCGCCACGATCCGATCACCGCGGATGACGACCACGCCGTCGTCGACGATCCCGCCCTCGGCATTCGCCATCGTGACCAGCCGCGCGCCGGTAAGCGCGACCGTCGCGGTCGGCTTCGCCGCCTCGACCGGCATCGACAGGTCGAGGCCGCTGGCCGGCGGCACGAACTTTGCCGCATTCTCGCTCGCGGGGGCGGTGGGGAACAGCCGCGATCGCTCGGCGGTATACAGCGTCGGGCCCGTCGACCAGTGGATACGGTCGCCCTTTGCCGACCAGTTCACATAGGTCGCGCCGTTGGCGCTGACGCGGGTTACCGGCAGCGCCTTCGAGTCGGGATCGATTTCCAGCGCCTGGTTGCCGGGGACGAGCGGCACGACGAACGCCTCGTAATTCTGCACGAACGCCGCCGTCCGGCCATCGGGCGAGACCGAGAAGTTGGTCGCGAGCTCGCCGACGAAATGCGTCTGCTTCGCCCCGCCATTGAGGTCGGTCGAGACGAGCACCTGCTTGCCCTCGTCCTCGCCCACCATGAACAGGCGGTCGCTGGCCGCGCCGAACTGCGGCAGCGCCATGTCCTTGGCGACCAGCACCGGCGCGCCGCTGCTCACGGCCACGCGGTAGACGCCGGTGTCGAGCGCATAGCCGGGCAGCGTCACACTGCGATTGCCCTTGCCCTCGAACACGATCGTCTTGCCATCGGGCGAGAAGCGCGGGCGCGCGTAATGGCCGGGCCGCGTCGTGATCGCCTTGGCCGCGCCGCCCGTAGCGGGCACAGTCATCAGCCGGCCCGCACCGGCATCGGTCCATTCGATATAGGCGATGGTGAGGCCATCGGGCGACCAGGTCGGGAACAGCTCGCGCCCGTCGCCCGAACGCGTCAGCCGCTTCGCCGCGCCGCCCGCCATCGGCTTGAGGTAGAGCTTGCCCAGGCTTTCGAACACCACGCGCCCGCCATCGGGGGAGACGGCGGCGAAGCGTGGCATCTTCGTCGTGAAGCGTTCCTCGCCCACCGCGATCTGAGGGTGCGGGGCCTGCGTCACCGTGCGCGTGTCGGTGACGCGGAACGGGATCTGCCGCGCCTGTCCGGTCGCCACGTCGATGCGGTTGAGCTTGCCGCCCGCCCAGACGACGATCTCCTTGTCGCCGGGCATCCAGGCCATGTTCGGATAGACGCCGGTGACCGCCCAGGTTTCCTGCACGTCCTGATCGAGCGTGTCATAGAGTTTGCGCTCCGCCCCGCTCTCCAGATCGCGGACGTAGAGCTTCGAGCGTGTCGCCTCACGCCGGACGAAGGCGATCTTCTTGCCGTCGTGCGAGGGCTGCGGGCGGACCGAGCCGCCATTGCCGGTAACGACCGCGCTCGTCTCGCCGGTCGCCAGATCGACCTTTTCGATATGGAACAGGTCGGTGTTCGAGTTCTGCGCGTATTCGAAGATCGGCCCCGGCGTCACGTTGCGCGTGAAATAGACGCTCTTGCCGTCGGGTGCGAAAACCGGCTCCCCCAGTTCCTTCTGGTGCCGCTCGTTCGGCCGCTTGACCAGCCGCACGCCTGCCCCGCCGGAGACGTGGTACATCCACACCTCTCCGGTGCCGAGGCTGCGGCCGGTCGTGAAGTGTTTCTTGGCGACGATATACTGCCCGTCCGGCGACCAGCTCGGCTGGTTGAGCAGGCGGAAATCCTCCTTCGTCACCTGCCTTTTGTCGCTGCCGTCGGCGTTCATGATCCAGATATTGTCGCCGCCGCCCCGGTCGGAGGTGAAGGCGATGCGGCGCCCGTCGGGCGAGAAGCGCGGCTGCACTTCCCACGCCAGCCCCTCGGCGATGCGGCGCGGCGTGCCGCCCGCGATGGGCATGGTGTAGATGTCGCCCAGCAGCGTGAACGCGATCGTGCCACCATCGGGGCTGACGTCGACGTCCATCCAGCTCCCCTCGTCAGTGTCGATCTTCACCTGGCGAAGCTGCGCGCCCTGCGGCGCATTCACATCCCACTTCGCCTTCTTGTCGGCGGGCGCGGGGGGCGCCTGTACGCTCGCGGGGTTGGGGGCGGCTTGCGGCGCGGCGGCGGGCTGCGGCAAGCGGGCGACATTCTCGGGCGCTTCGGTCGCCTCGACCGGGGGCTGGGTCTGCGGCGTCTGGGCTTGCGCGGTCCCGAGCGAAAGGCTGAGCGCGAGCAGCGAAACGGCGGTGCGCGGCATGATGGTCTCCCCGACTGGATCGTTATTTGGTGCCGGGCGTAACCATCGGGGTGGCCAAGGGCAATGCCGTGACCGAAGGCTATGATCTCGAACGCTTCGTGACCGCGCAGGCGGGCGTCTATCCCGCCGCGCTGGCGGAGCTTCGCGCGGGCGAGAAGCGCAGCCACTGGATGTGGTTCGTGTTTCCGCAGATCGCCGGGCTGGGGCGAAGCGCGATGGCGGCGGCCTATGCGATCGGGTCGATCGAGGAGGCGCGAGCGTATCTTGCGCACCCGGTGTTGGGACCGCGCTATCTCGAATGTGTCGAGGCGCTGTTGATGCATCGCGGGCGTTCGGCCGAGGCGATCATGGGCACCGTCGATGCGATGAAGCTGCGGTCCTCGCTGACGCTGTTCGCGGCGGCGGGCGGTGGGGCGCTGGTGGAGGACGCGTTGGGGACGTTCTTCGGCGGGGCGGATGCGGCGACGTTGGAACGGCTCGGGTAGCGCCGCGGCGAATCCACGTCGTCGGTCGGTGGCTCTGCCACCGCCGGCCGGTTCACTGCAATCTTGCTGATTAGCGCTGCTAATCAGCAGCAGCGAACTGGAGCGGGCGAAGGGATTCGAACCCTCGACCCCAACCTTGGCAAGGTTGTGCTCTACCCCTGAGCTACGCCCGCTCTGGCGTTCATCGACCGGCGTGCCGTGTCGAGGCGGGGCCACTAGCACCGGGTTTTCGGGCCTGCAACCCCTTTTTCTCGCCCATTTGCGCGTGACGAAGTGAGGGGTTGGCCTTGCCCGGCGAAAGGCCCACATGAGGGCGACGTTCCGTTTCTCCATATAGGGGTGCCCTCTTGGCCACGCTGGGTCTTTCCGCCGCCGACAAGGAAGCCGTCGAGGCGTTCCGCCGCGACATCGTCGAACCGTCGATGACCGAGCTGGTGATCGTCTATTTCACCGCCGAATGGTGCGGCCCGTGCAAGGCGCTGGGCCCGGTGATCGAAAAGGTCGCGGGCGAGTATGCGTCGAAGGGCGTCCGCCTCGCCAAGCTCGACGTCGACAAGAGCCAGTTCATCGCCGCGCAGTTCCAGGTGCGGTCGGTCCCGACCGTCTATGCGATGTTTCAGGGCCAGCTCGTCGCCGACCTCGGCCAGGCACGGACCGAATCGGCGCTGAAGGCCAATCTCGACCAGATCCTGCGCCAGCTGCCCGTGGGCGGCGCCGACAGCCAAGCCGAAGCCGAACTCGAACCGCTGATCGAAATGGCCGAGGGCGTGCTGGCCGACGGCGATGCCGAGCGCGCGCTGTCGGTCTACGACCAGCTTGCCGAAATGGCGCCCGAGCATCCTGCCGTCGCGGGAGGGCGTGCGCGTGCGCTGATCGCACTTGGCCGGGTGGACGAGGCCGAGGGCGCACTCGCGGCGTTGCCAGAGGAAGCGGCCAAGGCGCCCGAAGTCGCACGCGCGCAGGCGGCGCTCGCGCTGGCGCGGGAGGCAGCGCCGGTCGACGACCTCGCCGGCCTCAAGGCGCAGGTGGCGGCCAATCCCGGTGATCCGGCGCTCGCATACGAACTGGCCGGCGGGCTAATGGCGTCCGGCGAACGCGATGCCGCCGTCGACCTGCTCCTGAAAATGATCCAGGCCGATCGCGACTGGAACGAGGGCGCGGCGCGTCAGCGACTGCTCAAGCTGTTCGAAGTCGTCGGGCTTGAGGACCCGTGGGTGTCGCAGCAGCGCCGCCGCCTGTCGGCGATCCTGTTCGGATGAGCGCGACGCGCCTCTCGGTCTTTCCCCTGGGGGGCGCCATCCTGTTTCCCGGGATGCACCTGCCGCTGCACATCTTCGAGCCGCGGTATCGCGCGATGGTCAGCGACGCGCTTGCCCGCGACCGCCGCATCGGCATGGTCCAGCCGCGCGGCCCCGGCGACCCGCCGCCCCTGTTCGAGACGGGCTGCGTCGGCCGGATCGTCGATGTTGAGGCGCATGACGACGGCCGCTTCGACATCGTGCTCGAGGGCGTCGCGCTGTTCCGCATCGTCCGCGAGCTTGAGGTGACGACGCTGTTCCGACAGGTCGAGGCCGAGCTGTTGCCCCGGACCGAGGACGAGACGTTGAGCCTCGGCATGCGGGCGTCGATCGAGATGGAATCGCGCCGCTTCGCCGAGGTGCATGGCTATGCCGTCGACTGGGAAGCGGTGACGCGGCTCGACGACGAGAGCCTGGTCAACGGGATCGCCCAGATCGCGCCGTTCGACGTGGCGTCGAAGCAGGCGCTGCTCGAGACCGAAAGCCTCGACGATCGTGCCGAACTCCTCGTCCAGCTCATCCAGTTCTTCGGCCGCCATGGCCAGGACGACGCGACGCTGCAATGACGCCGCCGATCGACCCGTGGCTACTCGAGCGCTTGGTGTGCCCAGCGACGCGCACGCCGCTCAGGCAAGAGGGCGACCGGCTGGTGTCGGACGAGGGCGGCCTCGCCTATCCGATTCGCGGCGGCGTACCGGTGCTGCTGGTCGAGGAAGCGGTCGAGGTTACGAAGTAAAAAAGCGGGATCCCGGATCAAGTCCGGGATGAAGAGATTTTGTTCGCAACCGATATCGCCAAACAATTCGTCACTCCGGACTTGATCCGGGGTCCTACTGCCTTCGTTCCTAGATTCCGCTCAGGCCCTTCGCCCTCAGCGACACCTGCGCGCGGTGATACGCCACCGGCTCGGCGATCCGCAGCCGCCGCCGTGCCGCCTCCAGCGGCTCGGCGAGCAGCGCCTCGTAATCCTCGCCGTGCAGCCATGCCGCGCGCTTGCCATGGGCGTAGCCTTCCCACACCGCCTTCGCGAACAGCGTGTCGCCGGTGATCTTCAGGCTCTTGAGCGCCGCGGCCACGCCGATCGCCGCCCAGCCCAATCCTTTCGTCTGCGCATAGCTGAACGCGACGAGGCATGCCTCGCCCAGCGGCTCCTCCGCGGTATAGCCGGTGAGCACGTGCCAGATGTCGTGCACGTCGCGTTCGCGGCGACCGAACCAAGCATAGGGATGATCGCTGCCGCGAAACTCGGCATTTTCGGCATAGCTGATCTCGGCCAGCCCCTGTGCCGAAAAACCCGTGCGGTCGAGAAAGTCGCGATATGCTGCGCCCACCGATCCGGCGGGAAGTGTATCGACCCAGGCTCGGTCACTGAATCGCTCGGCGAGTTCGACATGCGCAAAGGCGATGCGCCCGCCCTCCGCTGTGCGCAGGAGGCGGATATAATTCTTGTGGCTGGTATCGGCGTTGAGCGAGCGCATGATGCGAAACACCTGACCGGTGTCATCGGCGTTCTGCAGCAGCTTGCGGACCGCGACGAAGGCGCCGCGCCAGTCGCGCTTCAGCGGTCGACCGGAGTTGAAATCGCTGTCGCGGTTATCGGCATCAATGCCGATCGTATCGGGAAGAGTGGCCACCGCTCGCTCCTTACTGACAATCCTGTCAATATCGCGTCGGCGACATCGAGGCAAGTCGTCAGAAGACGAGCAGCGCGACCGTGAGCCAGAACACCGCCAGAAACACCGCGATCGAAGAATAGACGGCCATGTTCGAAACGTTGCCGGCGTCCGAGCGGCTGGATGCCATCGCTTCGTCAAAGGGCTGCGACCGATTCATATCGTACCTCTCCGATCCCAGTTATAGTTTTACCGGGCTAGCGAAGAGTGAATGCGCAACGTGACGATTTAGATGCGATCTGAGCCAAAGGAGGTAGTTGATTTTGCTGCATCTTGCAGCGCAGCAAGACTAGCCGGCGAGAGCCGCGACCAGCGCGCGACTCGCCGGCCGGCACTGCATCACCTCAGACGCGCATCGGCATCAGCACATATAGGGCGGGGCTTTTGTCGTTCTCGCGGATCAGCGTCGGTGCGGCAGCATCGGCCAGATGAACCTCGACGCTGTCTCCCTCGATCTGGTGGAGAATGTCGAGCAGGTAGCGGCTGTTGAAGCCGATCTCGAGCGGCAGGGCGGCATAGTCGCCGGGCACTTCCTCGGCCGCGGTGCCGTTCTCCGGGCTCGTGACCGACAGCGTGATCTTGTCGCGATCGACCGCCATCTTCACCGCACGCGTCTTTTCGGTGGCGATCGTCGACACGCGGTCGACGCCCTCCATGAAGCTCTTGGGGTCGAGCTTGAGCAGCTTGTCGTTCGCGGTCGGGATGACGCGCGAATAATCGGGGAAGGTGCCGTCGATCAGCTTGGAGGTCAGGATCGCCTGGCCCAGGTCGAAGCGGATCTTCGATGGGCTGAGCGACACGCCGACCGATCCGTCGATTTCGTCCAAGAGCTTGCGCAACTCGCCCACGCACTTTCGCGGCACGATCACATCGGGCATCGCCTCGGCCCCCTCGGGCCTTGCCACAGTGACGCGGGCAAGGCGATGGCCGTCGGTGGCCGCGGCCTTCAGCACAGCCTGTCCGCCCGCCGGGCCGCCGTCGTCGGCGACGTGGAGGAAGATACCGTTGAGGTAGTAGCGCGTCTCTTCGGTCGAGATCGCGAAGCGCGTCTTGTCGATGATCGCCTTCAGCGTCTCGGCCGGCAGCTCGAACTGCGTCGGCAGCTCGCCTTCGGCGATCACCGGAAAATCGTCCCGCGGCAGCGTCGCCAGCTGGAAGCGCGCGCGGCCCGCCACGATCGTCAGCCGGCCCTCGGCAGCCGAAAGCTCGACCTGCGCGCCCTCGGGCAGTTTGCGGGCGATGTCGAACAGCGTGTGCGCCGACACCGTGGTCGCGCCCGCCTGATCCACCGCGGCGGCAATCGTCTCGTCGATCTGGAGGTCGAGGTCGGTCGCCATCAGGCGGATCGTCCCCTGCGGCTGCGCGTCGATCAGCACGTTCGACAGGATGGGGATGGTGTTCCGCCGCTCGACCACCGACTGGACGTGGCTCAGCGCCCGGAGCAGGGTCGCGCGTTCGATCGTCGCCTTCATCTCAATCCCCCGGGGCCGCGCCCCAACAACGTCACGCCTCCCGCACCGGGAGCGGCCTCAGCCGCTTATGTCTAGCGCGAAAAAGGGCCGGAGCAAGCGCCCCGGCCCTTCGATCGACTAGGTCGCGGGGGTTAACGCCCCGCTAACGAACCCGGCCTTGTTCAGAAGCGCAGACCGACGCCCGCAACCACCTGATGGCGGTCGGTGTCGACGTCGAAACGGCCCGTCGTCGCGCCGTTCGGATATTCGAGGCGTGCGCGCTCGTAGTTCGAGTAGCGATACTCGACCTTGGCAAAGGTGTTGGTGCCGATCGCGCGCTCGACACCTGCGCCGATGCGCCAGCCATCAAGGTTGAAGTTGGTGTCGAGATCGGTCGTCCCGTCGCTCGCCAGCACGTTCAGGCGCGTGTTGGTGTAACCGCCCTTGGCATAGACGAGCGTCGACGGATCGACGAGCGCACCGACGCGCGCACCGACATAGATGTCGCGCCCGGTCGACACTTCGCCGAAGCCGAAGGTGTTGGGATTGACGCGGTTCGTCTCAACCTTGCCGGTCGAATCGGTCAGCTCCGCCTCGACGCCGACAAGCGCGCCGCCGAATGCGAAGTCGTAGCCGATCTCGCCGCCATAGAGGAAGCCGTTGACCGTCTGGTCGTCACCCTCAACGTCGCTGTCCTCGCTCGAGCCGGGACGGATGCCGTCATAGCCGCCCAGCACCGCGATGCGCGGGCCGGTGAACGCGGGGTTCACCTGGTCCTGCGCGAAGGCGGGGGCGGCAAAGGCGGTGGAAGCGACGAGGGCCGCGGCGATTGCATAACGCATGAGAAACTCCTTACCTGAACACGCGTCCGGTTCGCTCGCGGCGTCCCGGACGGTGGGCTCAAATGGGCGTGATGCGTCGGCGTTGCATGAACCTCAGATAAACAGGAATTTTCGTGGTATCTCAGCAACAGGGGGTTGAAGCCGACGCGCCCCGTTCCAACGCCGCAATCGGAAGCGCATGAGCCTTTTTATCGCCCTTTTGCTGCCCGCCGCGCCGCAATCCCTTGGCATCTATGACGCGTGGGGCGCGTTCGCCGATCGGGGGCCGCGGCGCTGCTATGCGATGAGCGCGCCGGTGCAGAAAGGACGCACCGCATTCGTCGCGGTCGGCGTCTGGCCGGCATCCAGCGCGCGACCGCAGCTGCACGTCCGCTTCAGCCGGCCGCGCAGCGACAGCGCCCGCGTCACGCTGACGATCGGCGAGCGGCGCTTTCGCCTGACTGCGGGGCCGCGCGACGGCTGGGCACCCGATGCCGAGACAGACCGGGCGATTGTGGCAGCAATGCGAGGCGCGCGCAGCCTGAGCGTCGAGAGCGTGGGCACGGATCGCCGGCCGTTCGCCGATGTCTACCGCCTGTCGGGCGCGGCGACCGCGATCGACGCGGCGCGCGTCGCCTGCGCGACGTAGCGACTCAGCGCGCCGCCGGCACCGTCGGCGCAGGTGACTTGGGTGCGGGCGCTGCCTCGGGCGGCAGTGGCGGCGGCGCGGGCTGCGCCAGTGCCGCCGCTTCGATGATGTCGAGCGCGCGCCGCGCGCGGACATAGCGACGGGCGGCGTCGAGCCAGCCCTGCGCACCCTGTGCACCGGGCATCCGCGCGACTTCGGCCATCGCCGCCTCGACATTGCCCGCATCGACCAGGCGGCGCGCGCGCGTCAGCCGGTCGGCGGGCCGCGCACTGGGGCTCGTTTCCTCGCGCAGCACGATCAGCCCGGCCAGCTCACGGCGAAGCGCCGGCCACCAGCCGTCGCGCGTCCCGCTCAAAAGCGTCGGCGCCATCGAATCGAGCCCGAGCCGCAAATCCTCCAGCGTCACCGGCGCGGCTGCGGCCTGCGTCACCGCAGTCACCGCATTGGGGCGCAGCGCCCCGAACCGCTCGCGAAGCTGCGTTTCGGCGTAGCCGAGCGGCAGCCCGCGATCGAGCGCGCGGCGCGCGGCAAAGGCGATCAGCATCCCCTCGGCCCGGCCCGCGTAGCCGGAGGCGAGGCGCGAGTCGGTCTCGATCCCGTTCAATTCGGTCTCGAGCGATTCGAGCCGCGCGGCCAGCGCGACCTCCCGACCGTAGAGCGAGGTGAGGTCTGCGCCGGGCTCGACCGCCGGCTGCTGCGGCTGCGTCGTGGTCTTCGGCAGCGAGGCGGCCTGCTGCGCTGTCGGCATCCGCCACTTTTGCCACGCGGGCGCGACCCAGATCACGGCGACGACGATGCCGGCGACCAGCGCCACCAGCATGGCGAGAAACAGGGACAGGCCCCGCCCGCGCCGACGGGGGCGCGCTTCGAACGAAACTTCGTCGGCGATCATGCGGTCTTATCCCCGCCCGCCACGGGACGGTCAATCGAAAGCGCCGCGGCGATCAGCGGGTCGTCGCGCGGCACCGGCGCTAAGACCGCCGCCGCCCACCCCTCACCCGCCGCCGCAAGCGCCGCCGGACTGATCGCGGCGATCGCGATGCCCGCGCGGTCGAGGCCGGCGACATCGACGATCTGTGCCAGTCGCTCGCCCGCCCGCGCCGAATGGACGAGCGCGGTGGCGCCCACCAGCGGCGCAGCATCGACGCCCTCGATCGCCTCGCTCGCATAGACCGCGATGGCACATCCGGCGCCCAGATCGCGATGCTCGCGCCCGGTCAGGTGCAGCGGCGCGAGGCTGCCGATCCGGGCAAGCAGCGGCGGCAGGTCGCCGGCGTCGCCCTCCCCCACCGCCGCCACCGACATGCCGGCGGCCTCGGCGGTGCGCGCGGTCACGGCACCGACCGCGACGACGGGGAGGTGCGCGAACCGTTCAATCTGCGGCCCGGCATGTCGAACGGCATTGGCACTCGTCAGCACCAGCGCGTCGGACCCTGCGGGATCGGGCGCTAGCCAATCAATCGGCCGGACTTCGAACAGCGGCAGCGCAATCGCCTCGCCGCCCGCCGCACGGATCGCGGCACAGGTCTTCGCATTGCCCGGTTCGGGGCGAAGGACGATCAGGCGGCGCACTTGCCGAAACGTGCGCAAACGAGCGGCGGCGCACGGTCGAGCAGGTCGCGCGCCAACGCCTCCGCCAGCGCGACCCCGTCATGGCCTGACAGGCGGCCGGTGACATGCTCGGCCCCGTCCTCGCTCAGCAATTGCGCGGCGAGCGTCATCACGCCCCCCTCGAACCGCGCATGGGCGGCGACGGGCGAGTGACAATCGGCCTGGAGCGCGGCGAGCAGCGCGCGTTCGGCCATCACGCAGGCCCGCGTGGCTTCGTGGTCGATCGCACCGACCAGTGCGATCGAATCGGGATCGTTGGCGCGCACCTCGATCCCGATCGCGCCCTGCGACGGGGCGGGCAGCATCGTTTCGATCGGCACCGCGACGCCCACTTCGCTGCGGCCCAGCCGCTGAAGCCCCGCGGCGGCGAGCAGCGTCGCGTCCGCCTCGCCGGTGGTCAGCTTGGCGATGCGCGTGTCGACATTGCCGCGAAGCGGCACGATGCGCAGGTCGGGGCGCATCCGCCGCATCTGTGCCGCCCGCCGGGGCGAGGACGTGCCGATCGCTGCGCCTTCGGGCAGCGCCTCGATCGACGGCGCGCCGAGCAGCCGCTCACGCACGTCGGCGCGCTCGAGGATCGCGGCGATCGCGATCGCGCCGGGGCGCAACGTCTCGACATCCTTCATCGAATGCACCGCGCAGTCGATGTCCCCCTCGATCAGCGCGCGGTCGAGTTCCTTGGTCCACAGCGCCTTGCCGCCGATCTCGGCCAGCGGACGGTCCTGCACCGCATCGCCGGTCGTGCGGATCGGCACGATTTCATAGGCGGCAGCGTCGTGTCCGTGCGCCGCAGACAGGAGCGAACGCGCCAGATTGGCTTGGGTGAGGGCGAGCGGCGAACCGCGCGTGCCGATGCGGAAGGGTCGGGCCATGGCTTGTGCTAGCCGGGCGCGCGGCTAGATGGAAGCGATGGCGCTGATCCTGGGCATCGAATCGAGCTGCGACGAAACCGCCGCGGCACTTGTCACCAGCGATCGGCAGATCCTTTCGCACAAGCTGGCGGGGCAGGAAGCGGCGCATGCCCCCTATGGCGGCGTCGTGCCGGAAATCGCCGCGCGCGCCCATGCCGATATTCTCGCTCCGCTGATCGAAGGCGCGCTGGCCGAGGCGGGTGTGACGCTGGCCGACGTGGATGCGATCGCCGCGACCGCGGGGCCCGGGCTGATCGGCGGGGTGATGATCGGCCTCGTCACCGGCAAGGCACTGGCCCATGCGGCGGGCAAGCCGCTGATCGCGGTCAATCATCTGGAGGGGCATGCGCTGAGCCCCCGGCTGGCCGAACCCGACCTTGCCTTTCCTTATCTTCTGCTCCTCGTCTCGGGCGGGCATTGCCAACTCTTGCTGGTGCGCGGCGTTGGCGATCACGTTCGCCTCGCCACCACAATCGACGATGCCGCGGGGGAGGCGTTCGACAAGACCGCCAAGCTGCTCGGCCTCGGCTTTCCCGGCGGTCCCGCGGTCGAGCGCGCCGCGGCGCTGGGCGATGCTAGGGCCGTGCCGCTCCCCCGCCCGCTGGTCGGCAGCGCCGAGCCCCATTTCTCCTTCGCCGGCCTCAAAAGCGCGGTCGCCCGCGCCGCGCAATCGGGCGAGCATCGCGCTGAGGATACCGCCGCATCCTTTCAGCAAGCGGTGATCGACTGCCTGATCGACCGCACCCGCCGCGCGATCGGGCAGGCGCCGGGCGCCACCGCGCTCGTCGTTGCGGGCGGGGTCGCGGCGAATCAGGGGGTTCGCACCGCGCTTCAGGCGCTGGCGGCGGGTCACGACCTGCGCTTCGTCGCGCCGCCCTTGTGGCTGTGCACCGACAATGCCGCGATGATTGCCTGGGCTGGGGCCGAGCGCTTTGCCGCGGGCCTGACCGATCCGCTCGACACGCCGGCGCGCGCCCGCTGGCCGCTCGATCCCCATGCGGCGCCGGCGCGCGGGGCGGGAGTGAAGGCATGAAGATCGGCGTCATCGGTGCGGGCGCCTGGGGCACCGCCCTCGCCCAGGTCGCGGCCACCGGCGGCAAGGACGTGACGCTCTGGGCGCGCGAGCCCGAAGTCGTCGCGAGCATCAATGACACCCACGTCAACACGCTGTTCCTGCCCAAGGCGAAGCTGTCGCCCGCCATCCGCGCGACCGGAGATCTTGCCGAACTGGGTGATGCCGAGGCGCTGCTGGTCGTCGTGCCCGCCCAGCATGTCGGCGCGGTCCTGCGCGAGATCGACGTCGCAAGCCGCCCGCTCGTCCTATGCGCCAAGGGGATCGAGGCGGGCACGCGCCGCCTGGTCAGCGAGATCGCGAGCGAAGCGCGCCCCGATTCGCCGCTCGCCGTCCTGTCCGGCCCGACCTTCGCGCACGAAGTCGCAGCGGGCCTGCCCACTGCGGTCACGCTGGCCTGCGCCGATGCGGGCCTTCGCGATGCTTTGGCTGAGCGGCTCGCTTCGCCCAGTCTTCGCCCGTATGCGAGCGACGACGTGGTGGGCGCGGAAATCGGCGGCGCGGTCAAGAACGTGCTCGCCATCGCCTGCGGCGTGGTCGATGGCGCGGGCCTTGGCCAGAACGCCCGCGCCGCGGTGATCGCGCGCGGTTTCGCCGAGATGACGCGCTACGGCATCGCCCGCGGCGCTCGGGTCGAGACGCTCAGCGGCCTGTCGGGCCTCGGCGACCTTGTCCTTACCTGTTCCTCGACCAGCAGCCGCAATTTCTCGCTGGGCGTCGGCATCGGCGAGGGGCGCCCCGCCGCCTCGATGCTCGCCGATCGCCGGACCGTGGCGGAGGGCGCGTTTACCGCACCCGTCCTGCGCGAGGACGCCCGCGCGCGCGGCGTCGACATGCCGGTGACTGAAGCAGTATGCGCGCTGCTGGAGGGCGCGGATGTGGGCG
Organism: Sphingomonas yantingensis; assembly: GCF_014199325.1. GTDB lineage: Bacteria > Pseudomonadota > Alphaproteobacteria > Sphingomonadales > Sphingomonadaceae > Sphingomonas > Sphingomonas yantingensis. The sequence goes on along the minus strand of NZ_JACIJJ010000006.1, from coordinate 41,142 downwards.
CGATCACCCAGGCGCTGCTGGCACGGCCGCTGCGGCCCGAAGCTTGAACGACAAGCCGTCATCCCAGCGGAGGCTGGGACCCCGGCCGTTTGAGCGCTCCCATACGAAGCGATCCCAGCCTTCGCTAGGATGACGGGCGAGGCTTTAAAAGTCTATCGCGATCCCCTTCAGCTCCCAGTCGCCGTATCGCACGGGATCGCGGCCGTCGGGATCGGGCTTGCGCTCCGCCGGCTCGGGCTTGGGCACGGGCGGGCTCTTCGAGAGATAGGCGGGCGGTTTGACGTGCGGCGGGCGCTGGCCCATCGGCTTGCTCCTTGATGTCCAGGTCCGATGTGGCGGTGACGCCCCCGGCTTCAACCCCGGCCTTCAGACCGCAACGGGCGCCGCGATATGCGGATGCGGGTCGTAGCCCTCGACCTCGAAATCCTCGATCGCGTAATCGAAGATCGAGATGGGCCGGCGCGTGATCCTGAGCCGCGGCTCCGATCGCGGTTCGCGCGCCAGCGTCGCCTCGACCAGATGCGCGTGGTTGAGATAGATGTGCGCGTCGCCCGCGCTCCAGACGAGCTCGCGGGGTTCGAGATCGCATTGTTGCGCCAGCATCCGAAGCAGCATCGATGCCGAAAACGCGTTGAACGCTTTTCCGGTGTGCGATGAATCAGCATCAATCGCTACAGTAACCACACTTATCGCTGCTTACCCTAATGCGCCATACACCGACAGAGGTCGATCCCGGTAATCCATAGGAGGGCCCCGCGGGCATCGCCGCGCGCAGCCCAGAGCGCTGGCGGTGATGCCCGCGGGAGGTACCTGTGGAGTACCGGGATTGGCCGGACCCACGACCGACTTTCACTCCCGCTGCACCAGCAGCGGGCTCGGTCAACACGCATCCGCTCGGTTAGGAGTCGGCAGCGCGAGTGAAGCGAGCGGACGGTCTTTATGGTAACAATCCATTTGGAAGAAGTCTTAGGCACCGAGAAGCAGCTCGTCGGCGATCCGCCGCAACGCTGAAGCTGCTTCCTCGTTTCTCAAATCCGCGATCAACCGCGCAGCGCGATGAAGCTCGCAGTGCTGCGACAAGCGACGGGCAAGCGTACCTACATGTGCCTCGAGTTGACGCCGCTTCGTTTTGAGCTTCGCCACTGCGTTCGCGTCGGATTTCTCGATACGCCTTTTCAGTACATAATTTAGGTACGGGCGCAGAGACTCGGGACTCATATGTCCCATGCGCTCGGCTGCAAGCGTGAGTATGGTTTCGATCCAGCTCGTCTGGGAGCCGATCATCTCACCGCTGAATACCGCCTCGACGAGCGTTTCGACCACCTCGACGGCCTTGCGCGCGCGTAGCCGGTGTATGTTCGCGTTCGTGATACCCGCGCTGTTGAAGGCCTTTGCCCCAAGAGAGGTCACACTGTCTGGATGCAGAACGAGACCGGTGCGGGTCGAGATGAACACCTCATCCGGTTCGTGGTAATCAACGATCTTAGCCTTACAGAGGCTGACGATGTCTGCCCTTCCAACCTCTATGAAGTCCATCGTTCTGATTACCAGGTCTGGTGAAACGTAAATTGGCTTTGTTTTACCCCCCTTGCGTTTGAGCTCAATACACCAGTCCTCACCTAGATCAATAAGCTTTTCCAGTTCTGACTGGGTTGGCATATGCGACTTGCGTACTTGCAGAATCTCAGACCGACGGGTTCCGACTTCCTCCGCCCAAGAGAACATTAGCGAGTCTCGTTCACCCAGAGGTTGCTCAGCGATTACCTCGTGAGCGCGACGTGTCTCATCTTCGGTCGGAGTATGACGAAGACGCGAACTTTGCCTCGCACCAGCAAGCTTCAGCTTCGTTGACCAGCTCGCGAAAACCTTTCCATGTCGCGTCTTTCGGAATGTTCGCTTAGCTGTTATGGAAAAGCCGTGTTCTCTGATCTGAGCCGGTATCTCGTCATCGGTGTAGATGCCGACGTGGTAACGAATACGCCTCTTCTCCTCCGCCCACTGATAGAAGCTGAATATTACGTCCAAGGAGGTGTTCACCCGAGGGATTCCGACGCTTTGGCCGCGGTGCAGCTCTTCTCGCCAAACCAGCAGGAAGTCATCATCGACGGTCCTCCAGTTTCTCCGTCTCGAGCGGCAGAAGCGAAGGAAGGGTCGGAGGATATTCGCATATTCTTCCACACTACTGATCGCTAGTCCATCGCGAACCACAAGGTCTCGAAACCAGTCTGAAGCGTCCTCATCAATGCCGTCATTCCACACAAGCGTGGGGATCCCTGGATAGCGCTTCTCTTTGATCATGCAGGTCGCATCGGTGAGAACGATCAACCCGTTAGCAACGTCGGATTCAGGCATGTGATGAAATTTCGGAGGATCTGTGAGAAGCAAGGAGGACGTCCAACGCGACACGCCGTTGATCAACTTTGGGCGTCGTTCGCACAATGCGGCGGTATTGGTCCGGCGTCCCCACAAGCACGACCTGCCGCCTTCCACGGGTAATCGCCGTATACAACCAGCTTTGATCCATGTCGTCGTCGAGGAAAACGATGACACGCTCGAAGTCAGATCCTTGCGCTCGATGGCAGGTTAGCGCGTATCCCCACGAACAGCTTGCCAAGTGTCGGCGATCCAAAAGGCGGGTCGTGCCATCGACTTCCACCAACACGAACGGCAGATCGCCATTTTCGGCTCCACGCGCTGCGCGGTCCCGGCGGCTTTGGTCGATCTCGTCGCTCGTCGCCAACCTGAGTATCCGGCCAAGACTACCGTTCATCAGGTCGACATCCCAATGGTTCACGTCGCAAACGAACCGATCCCCCAAGCAGAACCCGCTCTTCCCCGCCAAGCCGTTCGCTACGCCTCGCGCACTGAAATGGCTTTCGTGGATGGCGGTGTTGATTGTTAGGGCATTGCCGTGTCCGGTGCGACGGCGAGGAGCGATGACGCAGATGTCACAATGATCCTCGGTACCCCCGAGATCGGCGAATACTTCGCAGGTGGTTCTAACCGCGTCCTCCCCAGGCGCGATCATGAATACGCCATCTGCGGGTCCCTCAAAGATTGGGAGATGGTCGATTTCTTTTTTCCGTACGGCGCGCGCGACGTCCCGGATTGAGTTACCCTTCTCCTGCCGCCAGATTTGATCGAGTACCGTGACGGGAAGCCCCTCGCGTCCAGCTAACAGATGAAGGATCTTCCCGCTGCCGACCGGCGGCAACTGGAAGTCATCTCCGACCAGCACGAGGTTCGCACGCCCCTTCAGACGTCGAAGAACAGCATAGAAGCTGGCTACGTCCAGCATCGACGCCTCGTCGATGATGACATGAGTGGCCTGCATTATGCGACTCTGCTCCATCGTATGAATGAAGCCAGCAATCGTCACAGCTTCTCTCCCAGTCGCCTCCCGCATCCTCTTGGCTGCTCGCCCCGCGAGCGCCATCTGAAGGACAGCGTCTTTTCTATCCTGAAGCTGTTCCACGGCGTGATGGAGAGCGGCGAGACATGCTGTCTTACCGGTTCCAGCTCCCCCGATGACGATCGACAACGGCAATTCGATGGCGTTGCGGATTGCAGCGCGCTGCTTCTCCGCCAACTTGAAAGCGTTGCTTGCCTGGCGTTCGAACGACTCGATGGCGGCGTCGCAGCCGAGATCGAGCCTTGACTGCGCATCTGTGCACCGCCGGCCGATGCCCTCAGAACTGGTGCGCAAGATAGAGCAGCTCGCCGACGAACTTAAGGTGCCGGCCGGACCGCTCACGCGGTCCGACATTCTGGACCTGATCAAAAGCCTGCCGGCGGAGGAGCGTATGCGACTATATGGCCGCGCGCCCCGGCCGACGGACATGGCAAGGATCACCTACGCGAACCTTGGGCGTGCACTAACCTTGATTCGCCGCGCCATCGCCACCGATCCGAACGAGCCCGTATCCCTCTCTGCCGATCTCGCGACCAAGGTGGCCTTCAACGCGCTATCCGATGCGACGCGCCACTTCCTCTCGATCGGCCAGACCGGCGTCGCAAAGGTCGAAGAGTATCTGCGCGATCAGCCCGACCCCGAGGAGCCCGAACGTATGGCCCAAGGGTTCAAGGCCCGATACGCAGAGTGCGTCACCTCCGGCCTTGAACCCGATCACACATTTAGGGAATTGGTAATCTTCGCAGGCGGCGGCACGGGCGAAGCAGAGCGCGACACCGCGGCTCTCGCGATCGTGACCCGCTTTTTTGTGACGTGTCAGATATTTGAGATTCCAGTGATGGGTTTTGCGCCGTGATTCTTCCAACGAAGAACATCAGTCCGGATCGGGCACTGCTCACCCTGGCGGGTAAGGTTTTTGACGGCCTCGGCTCCCCGCGCACGGTCTCCGGAGTTTGGGACGAATTCCGCATGCAGCAGGAGGCCCGGCCGGTCTCGTATGCCTTCTTCATCCTTGCGATCGATCTCCTCTTCCTGATGAAGTTGGTCTCGCTCGGCGACGACGGCTTGATTCGTCGCCGCGTAGGAGGGCATTGATGCTGCACAGGCTGGCAGCGGACCGGGCAGGCTTCAGGACGCTGAACCTCCGCCCCGGCCTCAACATCCTTCTCGCGACGCGCGCCGATGGGAGCGACCAGGATAGTAGTCGCGCCAGCGAGAGGCGCAGCCGCAATGGTGCCGGCAAGTCGAGCACCATCGATTTGGTTCACTTCCTTCTCGGGGGCAAACCCGAGGGCGCCCTTACCGCACCTGCCCTGGCCGAATGGAATTTCACGCTTGATCTCGATGTCGGTCCCGAGCGGATCGAGGTCACGCGCAGCGTCGCCAACGCCAAGCAGGTCTTCATCCGCTCTCCACAGTCCGGCGTAGATCGTATTCAGAACGCGCAGTGGTGCAAACGGCTCGGCGAGGAGTGGTTCAGGCTGCGCGAGAAGCGCGGCAACGGCGACGTCTCATATCGGCAACTCGTCAGCTATTTCGCCCGCCGCAAGCGGGATGGCGGCCTCGACAGCCCCGTCCGGACCTTCAGGAACCAGTCCACCGCTTCGGCTGAAACTTCACTCGCCCACCTGTTTGGTCTCGATGCTGAACTCGTGCGTCGACTGCACCAGGCAAAGGCAGCACTCAAACAGACCAAGGATGCACAGACCGCTCTAGCCACCTTGGATAAGGCCGCTGCCGAGGGGGCCAAGCGCGCCGACCTTGAGGCTCAGCTTGAGGCGCAGATCGCCTCGGTAAAGCTCGGGCGCGATCGTCTGGCGGAGCGGATCGAAGCGTTCAACGTCCTGCCCGCCTTTCGCGAGCTGGAACGCGAACTCGCTACCCTCAATCAAGATTTCCGCGATCTCTCCGACGGCGATGTGATCGATCAAGAGGCGATCGACGTGAACGCGCGGGCTTTGGAGGCGGAGATCTTTACCGACGTACCGGACATCGCCCGCTTGTTCGAAGAAGCGAGGATCGTCTTCCCTGACCTCGTGACCGATCGATATGAAGAGGTCCACCGCTTTCACGAGAAGTTGCTCGAGAACCGGCAATCCCATCTGCAAAACGAAATCGCGGCGGCGCAGCAGCGTATCGCCAAGCGCCAGCCGCTTCGCGAACTCATAGAAGCGCGCCGCCGCGACATCACGCGATCTTTGCGTGCGAGCGGCCCTGCCGACGAACTGCTACGGCTACGCGATGAACTCGCCGGACGTGAGTCTGAGCTCAAGCAGCTTGAGGGGCGTCTGCAGGAGGCTCGAAAGCTCGAAGAGCGAGCCGAGGCGCTTGAACGCGAGGTGGAGGAAGCCGTGCGCGCGATGCGTCAGGACCGCCGCGAGCGATCGGCGATCGTCGATACAGCGAGCCGCACCTTTTCGGAAATCTCCGAACGCCTGTATGAGAAGCCCGGCCAACTGGCTATTTCAGCCACTGATACCGGCCTGCGTTTCCTGCCGCAGAGCCGCATCTCGGACACGTCGTAGGCAACCAGACCGCGGTGCGGGGCTACAGCATCGGCGCGTGGATGAGATCGCCCACCGCCGCTGAGTTTCGGGTCCATCACACCGCACCGACCACGCCGTCGCCCGCCCCGCCGAACTCCACCCCTGTTGCCAGCGTTGATGACGACGAGGTCGGGACGGATATTCAGAAGAATAACTTCGCGACCGCTTTCGGGCTCGCCCATTCGCCAGTTTTAGCTAACGCGATCCGGCATGGAACGGACCGAGCGGGGTATACAGAGTTCGTCCCGTTCCTGCGTTTCCGTTGGCTCGATCAGTATTGGGTTACCGGTCCTCTCGTTCCGCCGACCATTTGGAGCGACGTGTCGAACGTCCCGCAAACGCGGCTGCATGCGGCTTCGGACTGGCCGTGGCTGCGCCCATTTGTCCACTCGCACCTGTTTGCGATCCGCGCAGACGTCGCTAAGCTCGCCCTGCGCTCGTTCCTGAACGACGCGATAGATACCGATCGCTCGTCGATTCCGTTCGAGGTGATGGGAGACGATCTACGCAATCGCGCCCGTGGACTCGATCTTGAGGGACGCGGCGGCGCGGTTTTTGCCGACGGCCTCGCGTTGGTCACCGCCGGGTCAGCCATCGACGAACTCGAGCTCATCCATTGGCGACGGGGTGACAACGACTTCAGCTGATAGCTTTAGCCGAGCTGAGTTGGGGCACCGGTCAGAGGTATAAGGTTACCTTGAGGCTCCAGCTCAATCGAGAGTTGTTCGCCGAAGATAAGCTTTGCACGTTACGTCACGCTTCATGACGCAGGCAAGTGCTGAACGTCGGCTTCTGACAAGAGCTGACGCTCAGCCTGCGGCGTGGGAACGACGGCTTTGTCCCAATCCTCGCCCTTCCGCCCTGCCGATCGGCATTGTCGCGCAGTATGAACGAATGACCGAAGTTGGGGTGGTGAAAGCCGGCTGCGAACGGCTGGAATTGGGTCGCAGTTGCCGCGAGGCCGCCATTGCGCTCTCGCTCAGCTTCGCTCCGCCAGTCTACTAGACATGGCGCGCGGCGAGGATTGGACCGTTCGCGCCATCCTGAACGAGGATCGCTCCCGCAAGCCCCTTGGGCACTGCTTGTCCTACGCTAAACCGGGTCGCGCTGCCGTTCCAGCTGCCCAGCCGTATCAGCTGGCGCACGACGTTGCGGTGGTCGATCTTTCGGCCGCCATTCTCCCCCCGGCCGATGGCAACGCGCAGCGTGCGGGGGTCGTAGCGGACGAGCCACACGGCCGCCGGCCTCCCGGGGCGGATGCCCGCCGCGATGGTCACGTCGGACCCGTTCGCCGCGATCGCCGGACCGCCCGCCAGCCGCGGGGTCGCCTTGAGCGCCGCATCCAGTTCCGCCCGCCGCCCGCCGACGATCGAGGTGCGACCGTTGACGATGACTTGAGGCGTGAAGACGCCCGGTCGGCCGGCGGCGACGGCGTAGCGGCGCTGGCGATCGGTGAAGGCGGGGTCGCCGAACGTGTCCTTCCATCCCAGCCGGTCCCAATAGGTGACGGCGAAGGTCAGGGCGAGGACATCCGGCCGGTCGGCGATCGCGTTGACGTTGGCGATCGCCGGCGGACAGCTCGAGCATCCCTGGCTCTGATATAGCTCGACAACCAGTGCGGGGCTGGCATCGGCGGTGCGGGGTGGTGCGGTCGATGTGCCCGCAGCACTGCAAGCGGTGAGCGCGATCGCTGCGGCGAGCAGCGGCGCGCGGTATCTCAGCTGGGCAAGGATCATAGGATACTCCTGTCGTCGTCGATCGCACACACCAAACCGTCGGTGATCCATCGGCCGAGCCAGACGCCGGCGCGGCTAATGCCCTCGTCCGGGCCGAATGCCTCCGCCGTGTGCGTGCACAGGTCGCCGAACGGCAGCCCGGCACGGACGCGGCAAAGCGCCTGTGCCTCGATCGGATCGGCGATGCGGATGCGCGATATGCCCGCCTGCCGCCAGACGAAGAGGGCGCGCGGCGTATCGAGGCGAGCGGCGGCGGGCGGCATGGCGCCGGCGGACAGCAACTCCCAAAGCTCGAAGGCGTTCGTCGCCCCTTCGAGCAGCTCGAGCGTCGGCGTGATGTGGAGCACCGCCCGATCCCAGTCATAGCCGGCGAGGCGATCGATCCCCACAACGGACGCGTCCGGCCCGATGAACGCGCGGTCGAGGGCGAGCTCGATCGCGGCGATTTCCGCCACTTCGAGATCGTCGGGATAGCGCAGCGCCAGCGTGACGGGGAAATCCTCGCCATAGGCATCGAGCGTCCAGCTGCTCGGCGGGACGCGTCCGACATGGTCGATCACCGTGTCGAGGAACGCATCGTCGCCGATCCACGCGCGCGTCCGCGGGAAGCCGGCCTCCAGACAGGCCACCAGCGCCGCACGGTGATTGTTGCGATAAACCGCGAGGCCCGGCGCAGCCCCGGCGTCAAAGCCGGCGGCGCAGCCGCTCCTCAGCCAGTCGCGCATCGCTCGCTGCTGCACGACCAGCATCATGCCGCGTGCCGGATGCCGGTGGCCGCGATACGGCGGGCGGTGGCGAGTTCGCCGAGCAGCTCGGCAAGCGGCGGAATGTCGTCGTCGCGCTCGATCATCGTCGCAACCGCGCCGAGCTTCGGCAGGACATGCGCATAAAGGTCCCAGACAGAGGGCGGCACCGGCCGGTCATGCGTGTCGATCAGCAGCTGCTCGCCCTGGCTGTGCCCCGCCAGATGCACCTGCCGGACGCGCGCATGGGGCAGACCGTCCAGATAGTCGAGCGCATCGAAGCCGTGATTGGCGGCGCTGACGAACACGTTGTTGACGTCGAGCAGCACCCCGCAACCGGTACGATCGCACACCGACTCCAGGAACGCCCATTCGGTCATCTCGGCAGGGCCGAGCGCGAGGTAGCTCGACGGATTCTCGATGAGCATCGTGCGGCCGAGCGCGGCCTGTGCCCGGTCGATGTTCGCGCAGACGACCGATAGCGCCTCCTGCGTATAGGGGATCGGCAGCAGGTCGTGCGCGCTGAACCCGTCGATCCGCGACCAGCTCAGATGGTCGGACACGAACAGCGGATCGACCTCGTCCACCAGCGCGCGCAGCCGCGCGAGATAGGCGGGGTCGAGACCGTCGGCGGAGCCCAGCGACATCGACACGCCGTGCAGCGCGACCGGATAGCGTTCGCGCACTTCGCGCAGGATGCGGCGCGGCTGGCCGCCGTCGACCATGAAGTTCTCCGAGATGACCTCGACGAAATCGACGGGCACCTTGTGCGACAGGAACTCGGCATAATGCGGCTTGCGGAGGCCAAGGCCGAAGGTCGGGCGGGGCATCATGGGATCGCTCCTCGATGGGCGGCCCGGCACGATCGCGCCGGGCCAGATCGCGGGGGTCAGGCGCCTTCGGTCAGGCTGCCGCCGGCCTTCTTGCATGCCTTGGCGCTCAGTTCCTTGAAGCCCTGGCCCTTGCATTCGTTCTGGCCGCGGCACTCGTGCGCGGCGGTCTTGCAGTCCGACGTGCCCTTGCAGGTGTTGACGCCGTAGCAGTGGATCTTGCCGGCGGCGAACGCTTCGGCGGGCGCAGGCGCGGCGGCGGCAACGATGGCGATGGCGGCGGCGGAAGCGGCAAGGCCGAGGCCGGTGTCGAGGGTCATCATGGGGCTCTCCTGAAGGAAAAGTTCAGCCGGATTGGCCCCCTTCATTCGTCCGGCCCCGTGATCCGGTTACGCGTCCGACGCCGAAAAATTCGGCGCTCACCAGCGCAGCAGCCGCGGGCCGAGCAGCGATCCGATTCCCGCCGCCAGCAGGATGCCGAGCGAATACCAGGTGAGGACGAAGATCGCCGACACTTCCGGGCAATGGAGGCAATAGACCGTGGCGGCGAACGCCCCCGCCGACAGACCGGCGGCGGCTCCCGCCGCGCGCAGCCGGGTCGGCGCAAATCGTCGGAACGACCAGAGCAGCCCGGCGAAGATCGGCGCCGACAGCGCGAGAACGCGCCACGGGCACGTCCTCCAGCTATGGCCCAGCCACATCGCCAGCCATTCGGTCGAGGGCGTCCGCACCAGCTCGGCGGCACCCGCTAGTGCAAGCAGCGCCACCGGGATCGCCAAGAACCACAGCCCGCGCGGCCGCACCGTATCGGGTCGCGCTAGTTGCACCGTCACCGCCAGCGCCGCCACTGCCAGCGACAGCGTGTAGCTCCATTTCATCCAGAACACCGGCCCGAGCATCGCGCGGTCGAGGTCCGGCCGGATGCCGAGGCCGATGACGACCGCCGCCGCCGACAACAGGCCCCCGGCGAGAAGCCCGGCGAGCAGCCGCCGCCCGATCGCGCCGCGACGCACCGGCAGGGCGTCGGCGGCCAGTTGCCGGATCAGATCGTCGGTCTTCATCGCGTGCCTCCGTGCACGCGGGCGACGAGCGCCTTCAACCCGCGATGGACCGATATCTTCACGTCGGACTGACCGATCCCCTCGGCCGCGGCAGCTTCCGCGACGCTCAGCCCGTCGAGCCGGGTCGCGCGGATCATACGCGCCTGTTTGGGCGAGACGTGTTCAAGCAGCGTGTCGACGTCGAGCCGGGCGATCGTCTCGGCCTCGAAATCGTCCGCCGCGGCGATCGCGTCCGCATCCTCGATCGGCGACAGGCGCGCATGGCGGCGGAACTGGTCGACCATCTTGTAGCGCGCGATCGCGAACAGCCAGGCGGTGAACGGGCGATCCGGGTCCCAGGTCGCCCGGCGGGTATGAACGGCAATCAGCGTTTCCTGCACCAAATCCTCGATATCGTCGTCGCCGCCGCGCACGCGCCGGCGATAGAAGCCGCGAAGCAGGGGCACGAGCGCGCGGAGCAGCGCGGCGTGCGCGCCCGCATCGCCGGCCAGGCCCGCGACCATCAGGTCCCGCAATGCCGCTTCGGTGGTCCCCATCCATCCTCCTCGCCGCCCTGTTCGGGCGAGCGGGCCGCTTGGTTACAGATGGGCGCCAAACTTTCCCGCAAGCGCCGGTGTAACCGATGCCGAGGTCGCCGCGAATAGCCCGGCGTGACGTGGGTCCCCCGCCTCCTTCCCCGTCACCGCGCGGCCCGGCTTCCCTCCGCCGGGCCGCGCGACGAGGCGACCGATCGAAAGGATACCGCATGTCCGCCACCCCCGCCGCGCTTGCCGCAACCATCGCCGTCGCCGCCGCGTCACTCGCGGTTCCCGCCCACGCGCAGCAGAAGCCGGCGATGGAGAAATGCTACGGCGTCTCGCTCGCGGGCAGGAACGACTGCGCCGCCGGCGCCGGCACGAGCTGTGCCGGCACGTCGAAGGTCGATTATCAGGGCAACGCCTGGAAGCTGGTGAAGGCCGGCACCTGCACCGCAATCAAGACGCCCAAGGGCAAGGGATCGCTGACCCCGATCAGGGCCTGAACGGCACAGGACCGGTGCGCTGCGGCGTGCCGGTCCTCTCCTTATTCAAGGGACGACCATGCACGCCGTCAAACTCTATCGAAGCGGCACGGCCGCCTTGCCGCGCCTGTTGCCGGACGCGTTGCTGCTGCTGATCGCGCGGGTGGCGATCGCCGCCATCTTCTTCCTGTCGGGGCGGACGAAGGTCGAGGGTCTGCTGACGATCACCGAGGGCACGTATGAGCTGTTCCGCAGCGAATACGCGCTGCCGATCGTGCCGCCGGAGGTTGCGGCGATCGCGGCGACGGGTGCCGAGCATCTGTTTCCGATCCTGCTGATCCTCGGCCTCGGCACGCGCTTCGCCGCGCTGGCGCTGATCGGAATGACGCTGGTCATCCAGATTTTCGTCTATCCTGACGCCTGGCCGACGCATCTGAGCTGGGTGGCGCTCCTGCTGCCGCTGGTCGCGCACGGTGGTGGCGACTGGGCGCTGGACCGGCTGATCGTTCGGCGCGCTCTTCGCTGAATTCGTCCAACGATGCCTCTCGTTGATCGGGGCCGTCCACTCGCGGGAGCATTCGCTGAGGGCGGTTTTACAGACCCATAACGGCGACGGCTCGAAGCGCATTCGGCCGGTCGAACAACATGCAAACGTCGTCGGCGAAGAAGCAATTCAATGGGGGCTGACGGCCGATGCCCGGCTTCGCAATTTCGATCCGCGATCAGATGAACGAAAGGCCGATTTCGAATCGCGGGCGAAGGCGATCGAACGACCGACATTGGGTCCTTGTAGCGGCTGACCCACCGGTCGCGACGTGGTCTATCTCCGCTGCTTGCCTTGCCGATTGCGCATCGGAACCCGCGGCCTGCGGCTGGTGCGACTTTCCCAATTCTCCGTCTTCACGTGACCGTTTCGGGAAAATGCATTCGGGAACAAATTTCGGGAAAGTGGACCAATAAGACGTCTGACAGAGCGATCGGCGAGGCGGGATTCCCATCTGAGGTTCCCAATCGGGAAGGCTGATAACCGGCTCACCCATGGAATAAACCCGGACGAGCGTCGTCTATGCTTTCAGGACTGATGCGCCGGAGGCTTATGCGTAGACGATATTGGATGCTCGGTCTGACTGCTTCGGCCCTGCTCACAGGCGCAGTCGCGGCCGCCCCTGCCGGTGGTTACGCCAGCATGGTGGCTGCCGCGATGGACCGGATGATGGCGGGCATGATGGTCAAGCCGTCCGGCGACGTCGACCGCGACTTCGTCACGATGATGCTTCCGCATCATCAGGGTGCCATCGATATGGCGGTGGCGGAGCTTCGCTACGGCCACAACGAGCAGCTCAAGCGCATCGCGCAGGAGATCATCATTGATCAGCAGCAGGAGATCGCCGCCATGAAGCTGGCGATCGGTCAGCCGCTACCCCCTTCGACGCCAGCCCCGACGCAGGGCGGCGACCACCACAGCCATATGGAGCACTGACATGATCCGGACCATCCTGCGCTCGGCCGCCTTGCTGATGAGCGCCGCACCGGGGATCGCCATGGCCCAGCAGGCGCCATGGAACGCCAGGGACGTACCCGTCAGCCACCGCGACCGCGTCTATGCGTCCGAACAATTCTCCAACACGGTGTCGGTGACGGACCCGGCCGACAACCGGCTGCTCGGCGTCATCAAGCTGGGCGATCCCCAGCCGATGAACTTTTCGCCGCTCTACAAGGGACAGGTGCTGGTCCACGGCCTCGGCTTCTCGCCGGACGGGAAGACCTTGGCGGTCGTGTCGATCGGATCGAACGCCGTGTCGTGGATCGACACCGCCACCAACACCGTCAAGCACACGACCTATGTCGGGCGCAGTCCGCACGAGGCGTTCTTCACGCCAAACGGCAAGGAGGTGTGGGTTACGGTACGCGGCGAGGACTATATCGCCGTGCTCGACCCTACGACGTACAAGGAGACGGGGCGCATCAAGACGCCCGGTGGTCCGGGCATGACGATCTTCTCTCCCGATGGCCGGTACGGCTATGTCTGTTCGTCGTTCAATCCGGTGCTGGCCGTGTTCGATGTCGCGACCCACGCGCAGGTCGGACAGGTGGCACAGCCAAGCCCGTTCTGTCCCAATATTGCCGCGACGCCGGACGGCAAGCAGGTGTGGTTCACGCTGAAGGACATCGGCAAGACGGTCGCATTCGATGCGAGACCACCCTTCGCGATCCTGAAGGTGCTGGATACCGGGCCGATCACCAACCATGTCAACTTCGCCCGCACGGCCAAGGGGCAGTTCGCCTATGTGACGGTCGGCGGAGAGAATGCGGTGAAGGTGTTCCGCACATCCGACTTCGCGCCCGTCGCCACCATCCCGGTCGGCAAGATGCCGCACGGTGTCTGGCCATCGGGCGACGGCCGGCGCATCTACGTCGGGCTGGAGAATGCCGATGAGCTCGCCGCGATCGACACCGCTGGCAACACGGTCGTTGCCACCGTGCCGGTCGGACAGGCACCGCAGGCGATCGCCTATGTGTCGAACGCAGTTCCGACAGGCCCCGGCACCGACAATCTCCAGCCGCTCGGCACGGCCGGCAAGGCGTTGCATCTGACCATGGGGCCGATCGGCGGCAAAGGTACAGCAAGCAGCATCACCCTCTTCGACCAGGGCATCATTCAGGTCGTGCAAAGTGCCGTTACCGGTTTGCAGCCCAAAAAGCCTTACATGCTCGTGCTGACCGCCAATGCGGACGGCAGTGGTGCGGTAGAGCCGCTTGCGAACTTCATGAGCAACCCGGCAGGTGCGGCGATCGTCAACGCATCGGGTCCGATCCGGCAGATCGTTCAGGGCAGCACCGCGACGCCCCGCCGCTTTCTGGCGGTGGCGGAGGTGGTGAACGGCGCGCCTGGACGCATCGTGCAGGTGCAGCGCGACTGAAATGGACCCTCTTGCCGCCGCGATCGAACCCCTGATCCCCGGCCTGCGCCGCTATGCCCGGTCGTGGCTGCGCGATCGGGCGATGGCGGACGACGTGGTGCAGGATTGCCTCGAGCGCGCGGTCGGGCGATGGCGACAGCGGCGCGGGGTGGAGGTTCGCCCATGGGTCTACGCGATCCTGCACAATCTGTTGGTCGACCATCAGCGGCAGCGTAGCCGGCGAGGCACGGCGGTTCCGCTCCACCTCGTGGATGACGCCGCGCTCGGCCGTCCGGCCGATCAGGACACAGGCCTGCACCACCGCGACCTGCTGCGCGCGCTTGATGCGTTGCCTGAAGAGCAGCGAACGGTGCTGCTCCTCGTATCGGTCGAGGGTCTGCCCTATGCGGAGGTCGCTGCCGTCGTCGGCGTGCCGCTGGGCACGGTGATGTCGCGCATATCGCGGGGGCGCGACCGTCTGGCGACACTCCTCCGGGAGGGTGAACGGCCGCGATTGAGGAGCGTGCAATGACCAGCCCGATCGGCGAGGACGATCTGGCCGCATGGATCGATGGCAGGTTGTCGCCCGAGCGGCAGCGCCTGGTTGACGCCTACCTTAAAGGCCAGCCGGATCTGCATGCCCGTTTGCGGGAGCAGGCGGAGCAGGCGCGAGCCCTTGCATCCCTGTTCACCACGATCGCGGACGAACCCATTCCGGCGACGATGCGCGTGGCAGCGATCAGGGGACGGCAAAGGCAACCGCGTTGGCAACTCGCCATTGCCGCGTCACTTCTGCTGGCGTTGGGGTTTGGCGGGGGCTGGTCGAGCGCGCGGTGGAGCGGTGAACCCCGCGCGGGCATCGCGGCGCTGGCCAACGAGGCGAGTGACAATTTCCGTGTCTATGCCGCCGACCGGATACGACCGGCGGAAATCGGCCCCGACCAGCGCGCCATGCTGATCCGGTGGACCTCCGCCCGACTGGGTGAGCGCGTCACCATCCCGGACCTCAGCACAGCCGGCTATCGCTATGGCGGGGGGCGATTGGTCGCGACGCCTCACGGCCCTGCGGCACTGCTCCTCTACGACGGACCGCAAGCGTCGAAACTCGCGGTGCTGACGAGGCCTATGCAGATCGACAAGACCGCGAGCATGACCAGCACGTCCAGCGGGACCATGGGCCGGGTCACATGGGCGGTTGATGGGATCGGCTATAGTGTGGTGGGCGAGCGACCCGCGGCCGAGTTGCATCCGATCGCCGACGAGGTCCGGCGCCAGGCCGATGCGGCGCTGGTGTCCTGATTGCACCTTGCCGCTTCCCGACGCCGACAGGCACCGGGCGATCCAGCGGGATCACGGCTTGCGCTCGACGTCCTTCCTGTCGGCCTCGGCCGGCGTCCGGCGAGCCCGCTCGCGGATGCGGCGTTCCAGCGGCGCACCGACGAACAGGACGAGCATTGCAAGGCTCACCCCGCCGATGATGAGCGGCCACACTGCCAACCCCGCTGCCGCGCCGATCGTGGCCGTCACCCAGATGCACGCGGCGGTCGCCAATCCATGCACTTCCTGACCCTGGCCGACCCGCAGCACCGCGCCGGCACCGATGAAACCGACGCCTGTCAGAATGCCCTGCATCGCCCGCCCTGCGGCGTCGGCGTTTACATTTGGCAGGCCACTATGCACGACCGCCTGCACGGCGATGCAGCTCGCCAGACCGACCAGACCCAGCGTTCGCAAGCCCATGATCTGCCGGTTCTCGCGCGAGCGTTCCCAGCCGAGCACCATCCCGGCCGCGGTCGCCACCACCAGCCGCCCGATCGCATCGATCCAGAAGCCGATGTCCGATGCCGCTGACGCTTCGATCATTCGACCAGCACGTGGACGTGATGCCAGGCGGTGCACAGATATCCGGCGAAGTTCCACATCGTGTCCGGCCGTTCGGGCTGTCCCTGTCCAGCCCCGTCGAAGGCGCGCACGACAAGGTGCTGGCGACCTTTGGCAAGCGTGGCGTCGAGGGTCCAGCGCCGCCAACCCCAGTGCGTCTCCGGATCATCGGCGAACGTCGCCTGTTGCCACTCGCGACCACCGTTTACCGACACTTCGACCCGAGAGACGCGGCGATCATAGGCGATGGCATAGCCCTCGATCCGCACCTCCCCGGCCGGCAGGCTTTCGCCAGAGCCGGGCACGCAGATCGCGGCGTTGAGCGGCATGGCGTTGATCGTCAGACCCTGGCTCCAGTCGACGGTGTCGCTCGTCACATCGGCGGGAAACAGCTTGTAGTCGTGCGCCTGGATCGGTGCGTCGGAAGGCGTGTCTCGCACCTCGATCCGTGTCAGCCATTTGGCGCTGCGCACGCCTGCATAGCCCGGCACCACCATGCGGAGCGGGGCGCCATGTTCGGGCGTCAGCGGCTCGCCGTTCATCGCCCAGGCAATGAGGACGTCGGGTTGCCGCGCCTTGTCCATGGCGATCGAGACCCCGAACAAGGCTTCTTCGCCCTCCACGTCCACCTCGTCGGCGCCGGTGAACGCCACGAACAGGTTGGACGCATCAGGCGCGCCAACTGCATCGAGCACATCGGCCAGGCGTACGCCGGTCCACTCCGCATTGCCAATCGCGCCGACATCCCAAGGATCGCCCGACGTCTTGCCGACCTGCTGGAGGTCCGTGCGCCGGTTACCCGCGCATTGGAGCACGGCTGTCACCGAGTGCGTGGAAAACGTAGCTTTCAGTTCCTCTACCGAGAAAGAGCGGCTCGCCATGCCCGTCCCGCTCACCTCGATCCGATGATTGGCGGGCAGATCCGGCACTGGCCCGTGGCTGCGCACGTAGAACAGCGCCTGCGGCGTCAGGAACCGCTCGATCAACGCACTGGGCGTCGGCTCGGCGTTGTAGGGATCGGATTTGCGCTCGATCATATCGGTCATGGACGAACAAACGCCGCAAGCGCGCGGATCGCTTCAAGTCTTCAAGACCATCACAGACGAAAGGCTGCCGATCGTTCCGATATCCAGATTGGAATGAGCAGATCAAACGGTTGGTCGTATCGATCAGATTGCGCGATATAAGCTGCATGACCCTGGAGCAGCTCAGAATATTCGTCGGTGTCGCGGAGCGCGAACACGTCACCAAGGCAGCGGAGGTGCTGAACGTCACGCAGTCTGCTGCCTCCGGCGCGATTGCTGCCCTCGAAGCGCGCTACGGGGTTCCTCTGTTTCACCGCGTCGGGCGTGGCATCCAGCTGACCGAAGCAGGCCGCGGCTTTCTGGAGGAAGCGCGCGCGGTGCTGGGGCGGGCAGCGCATGCCGAGACGATGCTGGCGGACTATGCCGGGCTTGCCCGTGGTTCATTGCGGATCGTCGCCAGCCAGACGATCGCGAGCTACTGGTTGCCGGCAAAGCTCGCCGCCTTCCACGAACGCCACCCGCAGATCGCGGTTGAGCTCGCGATCGACAACACCGAAGGTGCGGCAGCGCAGGTCCTGAGCGGCGCGGCGGAACTCGGCTTTGTCGAGGGCGAGGTGGACGAACCGGCACTCGCCCACTGGACTGTCGGGCGTGATCCGATGGTGCTGGTCGGCCGCGAGGACGCCGAACGTGTCGACGAGGCCTGGCTGCGCACTGAACGCTGGATCGTCCGTGAGCTGGGATCCGGTACGCGCTCGACCTTCGAGGACGTGCTGCGAACGCGCGGGTTTGATCCGGCCCAGCTGACGATAGCGATGACGCTGCCGTCCAACGAGGCGGTGCGTACCGCGGTCGAGGCCGGTGCCGGCGTTGCCGTCTTGTCGCGATTGGTCGTAGCTCGTGCGCTCAAGGCCGGTGACCTTGTCGAGCTGCCGCTCGGGCTGCCCGACCGCGCCTTTCACGCGCTGCGCCACAAGGAACGCTATCGCACCCGCGCGGCCGACGCGCTGACGGACCTCATCAAGGAGCAGGTCGCATGACTGCCGACACGCACTCCGTTCTGAGCGGCCTCAAGCCGCTCAGCCGGCTCGATCACCCCCGCGAGATGATCCGCCAGTTCACGCCCAACTGGTTCGCCGCGACGATGGGCACGGGCATCCTCGCGCTCGCACTGCCGCAGGTACCCGGCATTGGACCCTCGCTGAAGCCATTCGGCGAGGTGTTGTGGTTCTTCAACATCGCACTCTTCGCGCTGTTCGCCGGCCTCTATGGCGCGCGCTGGGTGATGTTCGGGCATGAGGCGCGGCGCATCTTCGGGCACAACACCGTGTCAATGTTCATCGGGACCATCCCGATGGGGCTGGCGACAATCATCAACGGCTGCCTCGCCTTCGGCATCGCGCGGTTCGGGAATGGCATCGTACCGGTCGCGCAGGTCTTGTGGTGGATCGACGTCGCCATGTCGCTCGTCTGCGGCGTGCTGATCCCGTACCTGATGTTCACCCGCCACGAGCATAGCCTGGACGGCATGACCGCGGTATGGCTGCTGCCGGTCGTCGCTGCCGAAGTGGCGGGTGCCAGCGGCGGGCTGCTCGCGCCGCATCTGGCCGATCCCCACGCGCAGCTAGTCACGCTTGCGACCTCCTATGTGCTGTGGGCCTATTCAGTGCCGGTCGCGTTTGGCATCCTCGCCATCCTCATCCTGCGCATGGCACTCCACAAGTTGCCGCATGAAAGCATGGCGGCATCCTCCTGGCTGGCGCTGGGGCCGATCGGCACGGGTGCTCTGGGCATGCTGGTGCTCGGCGCGGATGCGCCGGCGATCCTCACCGCGCACCGGCTAGCCGGCGTCGGCACCGTCGCGCAGGGGATCGGCGTTGTCGCCGGGCTCTGCCTGTGGGGTTTCGGCCTGTGGTGGCTGGCGCTCGCGACGCTTATCACCATCCGCTACTGGCGCGCTGGTGTGCCGTTCAACCTGGGCTGGTGGGGCTATACCTTTCCGCTCGGCGTCTACACCGTCGCCACCTTCCGCCTCGGCACGACGCTGAACCTCGGCTTCTTCGGCATAGCTGGCACGGTGCTGACAGTCGCGCTTGCGGCGATGTGGCTGCTGGTCGGTGCCAAGACGCTGGCTGGCGCATGGCGGGGCAACCTGTTCGTCTCGCCCTGCATCGCCACCCCGAACTGATCCGCCGTGGTGATCGGATCAGTCGGTTCGATCACTTGCAGAACGCCCCTTCGATCCGCCAGCGTGGCTGGCCACAGGAGAGCCTTGTCATGGACAATTTCGACGCCGGGCTGGCGAGTGAGACCAGCCGTCGCCGCTTTCTTAGGCATGCCGCGCTCGGCAGCGCCGGCCTTGCCGCAGCACCTGCGCTGGCACAGCAGCTCGTCGACCTGAAGCTGCCTGGCGGCAATGCCGAACGGCCGATGACCAGCGCCTTTCCCGGCAAGGGCAGCATGATCCTCCAGCGTGTCCATCCACCCTTGCTGGAGACGCCGATGGAGGTCTTCGACAAGTCGGTGTTCACGCCCAACGACCAGTTCTTCGTCCGCTGGCACTGGGCCGATATCCCGACCTCGATCGATGTCGAGACTTTCCGCCTCAACGTCTTCGGCCACGTCAACCGGCCGCTGTCGATCAGCCTCGCTCAGCTGCTGCGCCTTCCACGGGTCGAAATGGCGGCGGTCAATCAGTGCTCGGGCAACAGTCGCGGGCTATTCCAGCCGCGCGTCGCCGGCGCGCAATGGGGCAATGGCGCGATGGGCAACGCCAAGTGGCTCGGCGTTCGCCTGCGCGACGTGCTCGACCTCGCCGGGGTCAAGGCAGGCGCGGTGCAGGTGCGCTTCGGCGCTCTCGATCAGCCGGTCGTGGCGGGCGCTCCTGACTTCGAGAAGGCACTCGACATCGACCATGCCCGCGACGGCGAGGTCATGATCGCCTTCGGCATGAACGGCGAGCAACTGCCGCTCCTCAACGGCTTTCCCTGCCGGCTGATCGTGCCGGGCTGGTACTCGACCTATTGGGTCAAGATGCTGAACGCGATCGAGGTACTGCCCGGCCCTGACGACCAGTATTGGATGGCCAAGGCCTACAAGATCCCCGCGACACCCGGCGCGAATGTCGCCCCCGGTGCCAAGGACTTCCCGACCGTACCGATCAATCGCATGATCCCGCGTAGCTGGATGACCAGCCTGCCCGATGGTCAGGCGATCGCCTATGAAGCGTCGATCCCGGTCGGCGGCATCGCAATGGGCGGCGATTGCGACGTCGCCAAGGTCGATGTGTCGTCGGACGGTGGCCGCACCTGGTACAGGACGACGCTCGGAGCGGACGAGGGCAGGTACAGCTTCCGGCGCTGGGACGGGCGGGTGCCGCTGAGACGCGGGCCTAACCCCATCATGGTGCGCTGCTGGAACACCAACGGTGTCGCTCAGCCGATGAAGCCGATCTGGAATCCCGGCGGGTTCATGCGCGGCAACATTGAAACCACCACCATCATCGCGGCCTGAGGAGCGAGCAAATCATGAAGACTCCGTCTCCCGGCATGATGGCTGCTGGCCTGATCGGCCTGACCGGCATCATCCTCGTCTCGATCGGCGCGCCGAGCAGCCGCAAGGCGCCCGTTCCGATCTCCGAGATGTCTGAGCCGGCACCGGCCGCCAGCGTGTCAGCGCGCGGCTTCTCGCTTGCCTCGACCAGCGTCGACCTGCCGGCCGACGACGCGACCTACCCCGACGGTCCGCACGCCGACGTCATCAATGCCAATTGCACCTCGTGCCACTCAGCCAGCATGGCGCTGACCCAGCCTGCGCTATCGGCGGATCAGTGGAAGGCGACCGTCACCAAGATGCGTGAGGTGTATAAGGCGCCAGTGGCCGAGAAGGACGTCGATGCGATCGTTGCTTATCTCACCGCTATGCCGAGCCAGAAGGTGGCACCCGCGACCGGCAAGGCGCAGGACCCGGACCCCAAAGTGGCTCCTGATGTCTCAGGTGGAACCGGCTAACCGATCTACTTCCATAATCCCGAAATACCATCGTTTTTGGGAAAGCCGAACAGAATCGGGGAGGTCGAGGCTCAGCGGCTGTCCTCCTGCCGACATGAATGAATGGCAGAAGTTGGGGAGCCGAAGCGAGGCCACGAATGGCCGAAGTTGGGTCAGAGCAGCAGCGAGCGGATGTATGCCAGGTGTCACAACCGTTCGGTTGTGACACCAATATTCGGAAACCGGAGCCCTGCCGGCGCTGCAAGCAAGTCTGTACGACGCGATCAGGTCAGGATTAGCTTCCCCGCCGCGACCAGCAGCACGATACCCAAGGCCTGAAGAAGACGTTGTGCGGGTAGACTTGCCACGCCCAGCGATGTCCCGATCACCGCGCCGATCGCCACCGACAGCATGAACCAGGGCAATTCGGGCGGCAGATGGCCGACGCTCGACAGATTGCCGGCAAGGCCGGCAATCGAGTTCGCCAGAATGAATACAGCCGCGATGCCGCTCGCCATCCGCGCGCTCGACCAGCCCGCCATGATGAGCAGCGGGCTCAGGAAGATGCCGCCCCCAGTGCCAGTCAGGCCGGAGAGCAGCCCGATCGCGGCGCCGCTCGCGACCCCGGCAGCAGGCGGCGGTGTCGTGATTTCGTCCTGTCGTTTCATCTGTCGCGGCCAGAGCAGTCGCACGCCGGCGACCAGGAGAACGATGCCGATCAGCGGCCGGTAGGTTGCGCCCGGCAAGGTGATGCGACCACCAAGGAAGGCGAGCGGTAGCGACCCGAGCAGAAAGGGGAGCAGGCGTCGCCCGTCGAACTGGCCGGCGCGGATGAACCGCCACGAGGTGAATGAGGCGACCATGATGTTCATGACCAGCGCAGCCGGTCGGATCGTCGCCGGAGCGAGGCCGAACAGCGCCATGATGGCGATGTAGGCCGACGCCCCGGCGTGCCCGACCGAGGTATAGAGCAGAGCGCCCAGCCCGAGCAGGGCGCAGATTGCGAGCAGGGTGTAGGTGTCCAACGGATAGCCTAGTGAAAGAGGGGAACGGCACCGATCGCCGAGGCTTCGTTGAGCTGCTTGTCGGTCAGGACGTGATGATGGGCGACGAGCGAGTCCTGGACGACCGGCAGCGAGGCGAGCCCGGCGAACGCTGTGCACGTCGCCTTGAGCAGGATCAGATAGAGCAGGACGATGTTCATGCGCGGACCGGGGGCAGGATCGCGCCCAGCACGGCCGCGCCCAGCAGCACCTCGATCGCGGGGATGCCCGCCACGACGTAGAGCAGGAATGCAGCCGTCGCGATGGCGACGACCCGCAGCCGCGATCCGGGTCGATAGTGCGGGTGCGCGATCGTCCAGCACGTCTTGACGGTGATCGCCACGGCCGCGGCGATCGCGCCGTGGATCGCCGCCTGCGCCAGGCCGTTGCCCTCCGCCTCGGTGAACAGCGCGCTCGCGACAACGACGATCAGGGTGCAGGGGACGGAGGCGGCGAGCAGCGCCACGATCGCGCCGGGATAGCCGCGCAGCAGCCATCCGATGCCAGTGCAGAAGGCCAGGACGTTGGTGCCAGGTGTCAGGCGAGCGAGGCTGAAGCACAGCGTAAAGGCATCGGCATCGATCCAGCGTCGCCGATCCAGCAGCTCGCGATGCAGCGTGCCCACCGTCGCGCTACCGCCGCCCAGCGTGAAATTGCCGTAGCGGGCGAACACGTCTGCAATGGCAAGTAGTCCCGGGCGGCCCCGTGATTGTGTTTCCGGATCGATCATATTCGGGTTTGTGCCATGACGTGGCCGATGCGGCTATGATCGTCCCGCGACATGCCTATGACACGTCAGGACGAGCGCTGTGCTTCGGTCGCGATGCTCGACAGATCAGTCGTTGCGTCGATCGGTATGCCGGCCTCTTTCCTTTCCGAGTAGCGATCGACGAGATGTTCGGTGTGCGGACGCAGCAGCACCGTAAAGCGGACCAGCTCCTCCATCACGTCCACGATCCGGTCATAGTAACTGGACGGCTTCATGCGCCCGGCGTCATCGAACTCGTTGAACGCCTTGGCGACGCTCGACTGGTTCGGGATCGTCACCATTCGCATCCAGCGACCCAGCACGCGCAGGGTGTTGACGCTGTTGAACGACTGCGATCCGGCCGACACCTGCATGACCGCGAGCGTGCGCCCCTGTGTCGGGCGCATCCCGCCCATCGACAGCGGCAGATGATCGATTTGCAGCTTCATGATGCCGGTGATCTGACCGTGACGTTCCGGGCTGCACCACACCTGACCTTCCGACCATAAAGACAGCTCGCGCAGCTCATGGACGGCCGGATGATCGTCGCCGGCATGTTGATCGGGCAGCGGCAGGGTGGACGGGTCGAAGATGCGTATCTCGCAGCCGAAGAACCGGAGCAACCGCGCCGCTTCCTCAACGCACAGGCGGGAATAGGATCGCTCGCGGAGTGATCCATAGAGGAGGAGGATGCGCGGCGCGGGTTCTAGCGGGCCGAGCCCCAGCGCCGGCCGCTGAACGGCATAGGCCGGATCGAGCGCTGGCAGGGTATCGGGTTCAGTGAGGGTGCGGAGCGGCATCAGATGGCTTTCATGAGATAGGCGGCCGATGCGGGGCAGAGCGCGGTAAACTCGCGCGATGCGGCGACGGCCGGAGGAGCAGCGCCGCGATCGGCGTCGGCATAGCCGAGCGTTCGGAAAAACGGCGCGGCCGTCGTCGTCAGCAGATGCAGGCGTTCCACTCCGAGGTTGCGCGCCTGTCTTTCGAGGGTGGCGACCAATGCCCGCCCGAGGCCATGCCCCCGGCGATCGGGGAGTACGACGATCGAGCGAAGCAGGCGGTCAGCCCCTCCACCCTCCAGGCCGCCATAACCCACGAGGCTATCGGCCTCGAACTGGAAGAACAGGCGGCCGGGATCAGCGAGATCGGCGCTGGGCAGGTTCGCGGTTTCGAGGAACGATGCCAGCTTGGCGATTTCATCGGGACCAAGCGATGTGGCAGTCAGCTCCATCATGCCCCCCGCGGGCCAAGAAGGATGACGCAGGTTCCGACAAGACACAGGACCGCACCGCCCACGTCCCATCGATCGGGCCGAACGCCCTCGAC
This sequence comes from Sphingomonas yantingensis, assembly GCF_014199325.1. GTDB lineage: Bacteria > Pseudomonadota > Alphaproteobacteria > Sphingomonadales > Sphingomonadaceae > Sphingomonas > Sphingomonas yantingensis. Next base: position 16,902 of record NZ_JACIJJ010000006.1, on the reverse strand, counting down.
GCCCCATAGCCAGAGTAGCGAGGCGCAGATGTAGATGCCGCCATAGGCGGCATAGGCACGGCCCGCCGCGTCGCTGTCTACGCGAGTCAGGAGCCAGGCGAACAGGATCAGCGAAGCGATGCCGGGCGCCAGCCACACGGGCGACTTTCCCATACGGAGCCAGGCCCAGAAGGCAAAGCATCCAGCAATTTCCGCGAGCGCCGCGCCAATGTAGATCAATGCCGTCATCCGATCGTGATCCTCGACGCCAGCGCCGCAAGCGTGATGAGCAGAACCGGTACGGTCAGTGTGACCCCGACCCGGAAATAATAGCCCCACCCGATCCGAACGCCCTTCTGCCCCAGGACATGCAGCCACAGCAGCGTGGCGAGTGAGCCGATCGGCGTCAGCTTGGGGCCGAGATCGCAGCCGATGACGTTGGCGTAGATCATCGCTTCCTTGACCGCCCCTGTCGCATGCGTGGCGTCGATCGACAGCGCGCCTACCAGCACGGTTGGCATGTTGTTCATTACCGACGACAGGACGGCCGCGATCACGCCCGTTCCCAGCGCTGCGCTCCACACGCCGCCTTGTGCGGTGCGGTCGAGCAGCGCCGCCAGATGGTCGGTCAGGCCGGCGTTCCGCAGGCCATAAACGACCAGGTACATGCCGAGCGAAAATATGACGACCTGCCACGGCGCGCCGCGCAGCACCTTGCCTGTCTGGATGACATGGCCCCGCCCAGCGATCACCAGCAGCAGGATCGCGCCGGCAGCGGCGACGGCGCTGACCGGCACGCCGAGCGGTTCGAGCAGGAAGAAGCCGGCGAGCAGCAGGGCAAGGACGATCCATCCGGCGCGGAAGGTCGCGGCGTCACGGATAGCGGCACCGGGCGCACGCAGCGCGGTCACATCGTAATCTCGCGGGATATCACGTCGGAAGAATATGAGCAGCGCGCCCAGCGTAGCCGCGATCGACATTAGATCGACCGGCACCATCACGGCCGCATATTCGCCGAACCCGATCTTGAAGAAGTCGGCCGACACGATGTTGACGAGGTTCGACACGACCAGCGGCAGGCTGGCGGTGTCGGCGATGAACCCGGCCGCCATGACGAAGGCCAGCGTCGCCTTGTCCTTGAACCCCAGCGCGCGCAGCATGGCGATGACGATCGGCGTCAGGATCAGTGCCGCGCCGTCGTTGGCGAACAGCGCGGACACCGCCGCGCCGAGCAGCACGATCAGAACGAATAGCCGGCGACCATGCCCCCTGCCCCAGCGCGCGACATGGAGTGCCGCCCATTCGAAGAACCCGGCCTCATCGAGCAGCAGGCTGATGACGATGATCGCGACGAACGCGGCTGTCGCGTTCCAGACGATGCCCCATACTACCGGCACGTCGGACAGGGTGACGACACCCGTGAGCAGCGCCACGATCGCCCCGCCCATCGCGCTCCACCCGATGCCGAGGCCCTTCGGTTGCCAGATGACGAGCGTGATCGTCGCGACGAAGATCAGGAGGGCAAGGAGCATCAGGCGACGCGCTGGCCCGAAGCGTCCACCACCTGTTCGCCGTCTTCCTTGGCGAACGCGGCGAGCTGGCCGCTCGGCAGCAGATCGAGGACGGCTTCGGACGGCCGGCACAACTTCACGCCGAGCGGCGAGACGACCAGCGGCCGGTTGATGAGGATCGGATGCGCCATCATCGCATCCACCAACACGTCGTCGAACAGCGCCGTGTCGCCCAGGCCCAACTCCGCAAAGGGCGTCCCCTTCTCGCGTAGCAGCTCGCGGGGCGTCATGCCGGCGCGATCGATCAACTCGACTAGCAGCGCGCGCGAGGGCGGAGTTTTCAGATACTCGACGACATGCGGCTCGATGCCGGCGTTGCGGATCATCGCCAGCGCGTTGCGCGACGTGCCGCACTCGGGGTTGTGATAGATGACGATATCGACGGCCACGGGGCGTCCTTTCAGCAGCAGGGGGCGAGTTCGGCGACGAGCGGCGCGCACAGCTCCGCATTGCCGGCGCAGCAATCCTTGACGAGGAACAGCGTCAGCGCGCGCAGGCCGTCCAGATCGGCACGGTAGATGATCGAGCGGCTATGCCGTTCAGAGCGGACCAGGCCGGCGCGCGCGAGGATGCCGAGATGCGCCGACATGGTGTTCTGCGGCACGTCGAGCGCCCGCGCGATATCGCCCGCCGCCATGCCGTCCGGTTCGTGACGCACCAACAGGCGGAACACGTCGAGCCGCGTCCCTTGGGCGAGCGCGCCTAGCGCAGCGATTGCCGACTCATTTTCCATATATCTAGCATAGTGGATATATAAGTGTAGTCTAGTGGTGGCTTCACGCTCGATATGGCGCGCCATGAAAACGGGGGGCGGTCGCCCGCCCCCCGTCCCTTCGTCTTACTTCATGTTCGGCATGGCGTGGCCGGCGTGATCGCCGCCCTTCGCCTTGTCGCCATGATCGCAGCAGTCAGCACCGTCCTTGCAGCACGCCATATCGGCGCAGCAATTCGCGACCGCGGCGAAGGCGCCCGTCGAGAGCGTGAGGGCGAAAGCGGCGCTGATGAGCTTGAACTTGGTCATGGTATTCTCCGTGTCGATTCGTGTGAGGTCAGGTTCGACGTCACGCGGTCTGCGGAGGGGGCGTTGCCGGTGCGCTGGTAAGTCCGAGCAGCCCGGTATGGGCGACCGCCCAAGGCGACAGCGGCACGAACAGCATCGGTTCGACGTGCGCAACCGTCTCGCCGGGCATCGCCGCGCACGGCGTGGCGCAGGCCGAGGGCGGGATTTTCTTGATCGGAACGTGGCCTGGGGTGTTGGCGCAATCCATCGCCGCGGACGCGATCGGCGTCGCGGCCATCGCCATCGTCTCGCAGAGCGGGCCGAGCCGCACGAGCATCATCACCGCCAGGACGACGATCGTGGCGGTGCGGACGAGCCGGAAAAGCGGGAAGGCCCGGAGCGACATGGCGGTGTCGTAGATCGACCAGGGACCGCGCACAACGGTCCTGACCAATACAGTGTTGACCCTGTAGCGGCTACAGCCCTTATGGGCCGTCCCTCACAAGCGTCCCGATGATCGCGACGCCCATGCAGGGGTAGCGTTTTGCCGTACAGAGCAGGCGACAGGATTTTGATAGCGTCGCCCATCGTGTTTGCGGTCCTATGCCTGACAGCGAACGCTGCGGCGGCACAGGATCGACCAACCGTAGCTGTGCCGCCGACGTCCACCGAGGAAGCTGATGAGGGCGAGGACATCGTGGTCCAGGCTACCCGCACCGGTCGCCGGGTGCAGGACGAGCCGATCCGCGTCGAGGTGTTGAACCGGGAAGAGGTCGAGGAGAAAATCCTCATGCAGCCCGGTAACATCTCCATGCTGGTGAACGAGACGCCCGGTCTGCGCGTCCAGGTTACGTCGCCGGCGCTGGGGGCGGCGAACGTCCGGGTGCAGGGCCTGAAAGGTCGCTTCACGCAAATCCTCGCCGATGGATTGCCGCTCTACGGCGGGCAGACGCCATCGATCGGCCTTCTACAAATACCGCCTACCGACCTTGGACAGGTCGAGATCATCAAGGGTGCGGCATCCGCGCTCTACGGCCCATCGGCGCTGGGCGGCGTCATCAATCTCGTGTCGCGCCGACCTTCGCCGGCACAATTGGGTGAGTTGCTGGTGAACGCGACCAGCCGGGGCGGGCAGGACGTGACCGGCTACAATTCCGGTCCGCTGACAGAGGCGATCGGCTACTCGCTGACCGGCGGGTTCAACCGGCAGTCCGCCCAGGATATCGACGGCGACGGTTGGGCGAACATTCCCGGCTATGATCGCTGGACGTTCCGACCGCGGCTGTTCTGGGACGGTGCGGGCGGCGCGAAAGCCTATCTGACGGTCGGGGCGCTCGCCGAGCAGCGCCGCGGCGGCACACTGCCCGGCCGCGTCGTGCCGGACGGTTCGACCTTCGCCCAGGATCAGCGCAGCCGGCGATTTGACGCCGGCCTCAACGCCCAGGCGCCGATCGAGGGCGTCGGTACGCTCTATCTGCGCGCGTCGGGCGTAACGCAGGCCCATCGGCACACCTTCGGCGACGTGATCGAGAATGACCGCCACAACACCGTCCTGACCGAGGCATCGCTGGGCGGCGGCACCGGCGACACGACCTGGCTCGCCGGTGCCGCCTACCAGGTGGACAGCTATCGCTCGCGGACCTTCCCGGCTTTCGACTACACCTATCGAGTGCCCGCGCTGTTCGTGCAGGCCGAGCAGAAGGTGTCGGCGAACCTGACGCTTGCGGGCAGCGCGCGCCTCGACGACCATAGCGAATACGGTACGCGCGTCAGTCCGCGCGTGTCGGCGCTGTTCAGGCCCGGCCCTTTCACCGTGCGCGCGTCGCTGGGTCGCGGCTTCTATGCGCCGACCCCGTTCATCGAGGAAGTGGAGGCGGCAGGGTTGTCGCGGATCGAGCCGCTACGGGGCTTGCGCGCCGAAACGGCCGACACCGCCTCGATCGACTTCGGTTATGCGCACGGGCCGATCGAGGCGAGCCTGACGCTGTTCGGGTCGAACATCGACCATGCCGTCCAGCTCCGCGATGTGAGCGCCACCCGCGCCGAACTGGTCAACGCCGATGGCGTGACGCGCTCGCGCGGGGCCGAGCTGCTGCTGCGCTACCGTCTAAACGCCATCACCTTCACCGGAAGCTATGTCCGCACCGACGCGCGCGAACCGAACCCGGACGGCATCGGCCGGCGAGCCGTTCCCCTCACTCCGCGCAATACCGCCGGGCTGACAGCGGTGTGGGAGAAGCACGAGCGCGGCCGAATCGGGCTGGAGGCCTATTATACCGGCCGCCAGAGCCTTGAGGACGACCCCTATCGCAGCCGAAGCCGTCCCTATGTCGAGCTGGGCGCGATGGGCGAGCTGAAGCTGGGCAAGGTCAGCCTGTTCCTCAACGCCGAGAACCTGCTGAACTTCCGCCAGACCCGCTACGATCCGCTGCTGCTGCCCCGGCGCGCGCCGGACGGGGCGTGGACGGTCGATGCCTGGGGTCCGCTGGACGGCCGCACCATCAACGGCGGCGTCCGCTTCCGGTTCGGCGGGGATTGAGCCAGCTCGACACACGCCTTTCGGATGATCTGCCAGCCCCCGGAGACGCCGAGGCCTGCGAGGATCGCGGCGACCGCGATATCCGGCCAGCCGGTGCCGGTGCCGAATACGCCGAACGCCGCGGCGACGACGGCGACGTTGCCGATCGCGTCGTTGCGCGAGCATATCCAGACCGACTGCCGGTTGGCGTCGCCGCCTCGATGCCGCCAGAGCAGCGCGGCGCAAGCCATGTTGGCGATCAGCGCCGCCACGCCCACAACCCCCATCGTCTCCGCGCCCGGCAGCGTGCCCGACGCCGCCATCCAGACGGTATAGCCCAGCACCCACAGGCCGAGCAGGAGCAGGGAGACGCCCTTCGCGAGCGCGGCGCGCGCTCGCCAGTGCAGCGCCATCCCCGCAACGCCGAGGCTGATTGCGTAGTTCGCGGCATCACCGAGAAAGTCGAGCGCGTCCGCCTTGAGCGAGGCGGAATGCGCGGCCACGCCGGCGACGACCTCGACGCCGAACATGCCGGCGTTGATGGCAAGCGCGATCCACAGCACGCGCCGCCATGCGCGGTCGTCGTCCCTGTCGGTTGGAGCGGCACAGCCGCCGCAGCATCCTCCTGCCATGTCGTCACCTCTTGAAGCCGAGCGCGACACCCCATCTAGTGTCTGTAGCAGCTACAGGGTCAAGGTGATGGCGCTGACGATCGGCGATCTGGGCAAGGCGACCAACACCAAGGTCGAAACGGTTCGCTATTACGAGCGCATCGGCTTGTTGCCGAAGCCATCCCGCAGCACGGGCAACTACCGCACCTATGGCGCGGCCGAGTTGGGCCGTCTGTCCTTTATCCGACGCGCGCGCGACCTCGGCTTCTCGCTCGATCAGGTACGCGCTCTGCTGGGTCTGTCCGACGATCGGACGTGCGACTGTGCCGGCATCGACCGTATCGCCAACGAGCATCTGCGCGAGGTGGATCGCAAGCTCGCCGATCTGACCGCCCTTCGCCGCGAACTGAAGGCGGTGATCGACTCCTGCGACGGCGGCACAGTCGCTGAATGCCGGATCATTGAGGCATTGGGACCAGCGGCCTTACCGAACGCCTGAGGTGTCAGAACCGTCCGGTTGTGACACCGCCGCGCTACCGGGCGTTTTATGCGAGGTTCGGCGTGTCAGAATTCTGTGTCAGATCGTCTGCGGGGGAATGAGCGGCCATCCGGTGCAGACCCACCAACCGCGCGCCCGGTTCGTACCTGCCGAGATGAACAAGCGTCCGCTTCCGGGAAGGGCAAAGATGCCGCTGAACGACCGCAAGTGGGTCCTTTCGGCAGTGACTTCATGCGCCTGCAGCGTGGCGAACGCCTTCGCCGCGGCGAAAGGCGATTGGCGCTACCCCGGAGTGGGCCCTGAACCGGTTCGAGCAGTGCGCCGGACTGGCAAACCCTAAGGCATAAGCGATCGTCGCCGCGCTCTCACCGACTTCCAACAATCGGCGGGAGGCGAGGTTCAGGCGAAGCGCGCGTACATAGGCGGGGTAGCCCACGCCGAACACTGCCTCAAATCGGCGGGAAAATAGGTGGGGGACAATTGGCAGATAGTCGCGGCTTCGGAGGGCGCCTGCGAGCTCTTTCCGCTGGAGTCTATTGAGATCCGACCGATCCGGTGCCGGGTGTCACAGTGGTACGAGAAGGCCGGTGCTTGCTGATCGGTCATTCGGACGGGCAGGATCGGCAACTGAATCGCCTTCGCGAAAGAGGCCTTCCCGGGTTGCAAAGCCCGCAGTGGTAAGCGGTCGTTAAGCCTGACCGACTGGATCGGTATCCGTCCGTTATCGGCGGTCGTTTCTACGACTGCCAATTGATCTGCCGCTCGAACGCCAGGCGCAAAATGAGAAGCTGCGAGGCGATCCACCGGCTTGAAAAACGTTCCCTGTACGTTCTAACATTGGGGCCGCCGAAGCGACGGCGATTCGACGGTCACAGGGACATGAGAATGCAGTACGATCTGCAACTGCGTGCGGCTGCTAGCGCGGTCTACAACGCCTGCTACCCTAGCGAGGACTGGTCCCCGGTCGGTTTCGATGAGGCCGAGCGGTTCGGAACGGTCCACTATCGCCAAGCCGTCGATGCCGCACTTCAGGCCCGCGCCGTGATGGCCGCGCGCGGCGAGCAGCTGGCCCTGCCAGTCTTCGCCTGATGTGGTTAGCGACCCCAAGACCCTCGACGAACTCAACAAGATCGAGGCGCAGGTTCGGGTTACGTGCCGGGGTTGCAAGGCAACCGAGGTCTGGGAGCTCAACGCACTGATCGCCGAGGTTCGCAGGAACGGCGGCAACACCGATTGGCGGGCGGCACGGCGATCGATCAAGTGTCCCAAAAGATGCGCATCGCCGCTAATCGATCTGCTTCCGTTACCGTTCGGAAGGCGGCGAGCGCGCCGCGAGGCGCATCATCACGCGCTCGTCGATCTGTCGCTGCAGATTCTGCGCGAGGCTACAGCTCGGTCAGCGAACGAGGCGGTCGGGACGCTGGAAGTACGGCTCGCGTTGCATGTCCTGCGGCCGTTCGTTCGCAATCAGCGATTGCTCAACGAGTTCTGGAAGGCGGCAACCGCAGAGCCTCGTCACCCGTGGGCAAGCTGTCACCTGCCATATCGCTGGATCGTGCAGCAGCTGACGGATTTGGGCGTGGACGTGACGGCCGCAAATCGCTCCTGAGGGAACGCGTTGACTCATCCGCTTGTCGGGACGACCCTGCCTGATCCGGGGGGCAACGCTGTGCAAAAGAAGTCATCGAATGGAGGCGGCTGGCTTGTCGTCGGGGCGGTCCTTTTGGCTGGCTACTGCTCACTGAAAAAGGACGAGCCTGAAGCCACCGCCAGCACGATCACCGCCTACGACTCATCCCCGGACGAGGCCGACGCCACACCGATCGAAACGGACGACCAGCAAGATGCCAACGATCGTGAGGATGTATTCGACGGCCGTGTCATCGCTGGCGAAACGTATCCCCAATATGATGAGCGACGCGATGCCATCGCCACCGGCCTCTATTCAGGAGGCGATGAATGCACCGAGGACTGCAGCGGCCATGATGCCGGCAGGCAGTGGGCTGAACGGCGCGGTGTCACGAGCGCGGACGACTGCGGCGGAAAGTCGTGGAGCTTCGTCGAAGGATGCCGATCATATGCCGAGGAGCAGTCCGGCAGCGGAAGTGACGAGAGCGACACCGAGGTAGGCGACTTCTGATGTGCAACAGGTACCGGATGACAGCAAAGCAGGCCGATCTCGCGGCTCGATACGGCGTCGATGCGATCTATCCGGAGGACGCCAACTTTCCCCCGCCCGAGCTGTTCCCCGATCGCGAGGCCTGGGTGCTTCGGCAGGATAATGATGGACGGCGGCTCGACACGATGTCGTGGGGATTTCCGCGGAAGGTCCCGGGCAAACGGATCGACAAGATTACGGGAAAGCCCGTGCTGCTCGACACAAAGGTGACGAACGTCCGCAACTACACCTCGCCCTTCTGGAAATCAGCGCTGGCCAACCCCGAGCGGCGCTGCCTGGTCCCATTCACAAGCTTCAGCGAATATGGGCCGGGTCCGACGGGGAAACGCCCGCTGTTCTGGTTCGGCGTCCCCAGCCGACCCATTGTCAGCTTTGCGGGGGTTTGGCGTCCAACCGAGGCCGGCGCCGTCTTTGCGTTCCTGACGACCGAGCCGAACCCGCTCGTTGCCCCGGTTCATCCGAAGGCGATGCCGGTGCTGCTTGATGAGGAGGACGAGGAGCGATGGCTCACCTGCTCGTTCGATGACGCCGTTGCCTTGGCGAAGCCGTTCCCATCGCAGCTAATGTCAGTGAAGCAAGCTGACGATCCACGTGCCGAGGTGGGCAAGGCCGAGCAGAAAACTGCTGAGGAGCAGCGCCCCGATCAGCCAAGCCTCGATCTCTAGCCGGCTCGGACGCCTCATGGAACGGTCACGACGGTCGCTCGGGGCGTTGATCGAGAGCGTCCAGTCGCGCAGCGATTTCGAGCCATCTGGCTACGCCCGTTTCGTCGCCTGCAAGCGCGAGCGCGGTGACCCGCTCCGCGATGTGCTCTCCCGCCCTGCTGCCGTGCTGACGCTCGACCATCAACGCCTCTGCCCAGCGCTCCTCGTCAGGCGTCACAGCGATGTCTCCGCCAATAGCGCTGCCACTTGAGCACAGTCCCCGTCTTTAACATCGCGCAGGACAGGTCGCCTGTCCTCGCGGACCTGCACCACGCGGCAGTTCGGTTGCCGCGCCCATCGCCGTCTGATCGACATGTCAGCTGCGGTCCCGTGACGATGACGTGACCCTCGCGTGATCGGCCGACTGGCTTACCGACCAGCTGCGCCAACGCATCTCGTGCGCGTTCGGCGGAGGCAGCGGGGCAGGGCTGCTTCTTTCGACAGTCGCCGCCGATCTCCCGGGCGGCAATGCCCGCCAGGCGGATGCGAGGCCCCTCCTTGCACCACAAAGGGCCGTCTCCATCCCACACCCGATCAGGCGTGCAGACGAAGGTCGTGCCGGCTGGAACCACATCGATGACGGACAGAACGAACAGCAACAGCATCCGCGCTCGTCTAGAGCATCGAGCAGCTCGACGCGATATCAACGCGCTCCGCGAGTTGGGCGGGAGTTGGTTGGGGGAATAGCAGCGCACTAAAGCTTCAAGCGGTCCACCGGGGATCGTTGACGGCAAGCGGGTTCAGGGCGGCGCTTACAAATCACGTCCATTCGACTTGCCGCAATGTCACTGCAGGGGCTAACTCGCGAGCGACGGCAACATAAATTACGGCTGCTTCGAAAACGCATGACTATTTAAGCGATTGCGAAGAACCTCCATTATGGACATATCGCGTTCTGCCGCATGTCGAGCTTTTGGATTTCACTTCGTTCCGCGGCTTCAAGATTGGAAATGACCATGTCAGAAGAGACGACGTTCAACCCGGTCGAGTTGGCCACCGAACTCACGATCGCCTGGCTCGGCAATCAGAACAATCGGGTGTCGCCTGACGACGTGCCGGCTTTCCTCCGTACGATGCACGCGACGCTCAATGAGCTTTCGGGAAGCGCGGCCCCGACGGTTGAAGCCGCCGATGCGAAAGTCGATACTGCCGAATACACGCCGGCGGTTTCGGTGCGGAAGTCGCTGGCTTCACCGGATCACATTGTCTCGATGATCGACGGTAAGCCTTACCGGACGCTTCGTCGTCACCTTTCGACGAACGGCCTCACGCCGGACGAATATCGCGCGCGCTACAACCTGAAAGCCGATTACCCGATGGTCGCTCCCAGCTATTCGGAGGCGCGGCGCTCTATGGCCAAGGCGATCGGCCTCGGGTCGAAAGGGCGTCAGGCGCGTGCAGACGCATCGAAGGAGCCGGCTGCCGCAACCGAGGTGAAGCCCGCCACCCGCCGCCGGAAGAAGACCGGGGAAGCCTAGTCCTGGTGGGAGCACCGCCCGGCCTTGACCGTGCGGTGCTCCCCGTTGCGATCCCCAGACGCTTTCTTATCCGTGATCCTTGCTCGTCGCCGCGGTGCGGCTCAGAGACCAGGCGAACGTTACGGTACCCAGAAACCTGGCGACCAATAAACCCGGATCGGAGGTCGCTTCAGATGATCGGGTGCCTGGAGGTAACCACGGCATCGGTCTGCTCGACTGCCAGTACAAACGCAGCCAGCTTCTCCGGATCAAGCCGACCGTCGGTCCGCACGCCGGAACACAGATCGAGTCCGTAGGGGCGGACCCGCTTGATCGCGTCGGCCACGTTGGCGGCCGACAGGCCACCCGCAAGGAACACCGGCCGTTCGGTCGCCCGAACGAAGGCGGCGCTTACCGCCCAATCGTGAGCACGACCGGTCCCACCCAACTCCGCGATCGCAGCGTTCGGCTTGCCCGAGTCCAACAGGAAGGCGTGGACGTGAGGCGCATAGGCGGGGATCAGGTCCAGGGCTTCGGGCCCTTCGACATGGATGACCTGGACCCGCCGCAGATGAGCCTCCAGCGCGGCCAGTCTTTCCGACTCGACCGGTTCGATATGCGACACGACCTGAACCGTGGACGGATTCGTGGCTCGAACATGCGCTGAGATAGCCTCGGCGGTCGTCTCCGAGGTCAGCAGGAACGTTGCGATCGGTGGCGGCGCGAACGCCGTCACCTCAGCGATGGCGGTATCAGGGATCGGGCCGGGACCGGACGGCATACGCGCCACCAGCCCGAGAGCGTCGGCGCCGGCCTTGATTGCCATCGTCGCCTCGTCGGGCGAGGCGATGCAGCACACCTTGATCCGGGTCCTCATGACTATCGGTATGGCATCGGCCTGGAGGGGCTGCAAACCGCGAGCCTGACTGATTGGGCACGTCCCGAAAATAAGAGCCTCGTTTGCGGCTCGCATGGCGCCCGCAATGCTCTAGGTGCAGATGGCGGGGAAAGCGATATGCGAATTGTCGCCGACTTTTCAGGTCGATTGGGTTACGACATGGGCTGACAGGAGGCTGCGATGCACGACCTTGGTTTGCCGATCTTGTTTCTGGCGATCGCGATATACATCCGGACGGTCTGCATCGCGCCGCGCTCTTATCGCCGCTCGATGGTGAACTTCCCCGTTCTTTTGATGCTCATCGTAGTGAGCGTCCTGCCGCCCATACCTGCGCCGAAATACATCTTCGTGTGCTTCTGCATCATTTGCAGCGCGCTGGGTGCGATCTTGATAGCGGACCTGATCGTGAGGGCGCATCGCATCAGACGCAGTTATCGTCTGCATTGGCGCGCGCCCTAGGTAGCACGGATCCGGGTCTCATTCAGCCGCTACCAGAAGCTGGTTTGCACTCCTCTGAAGGGAAGTATTCCAGGCATTAATTCGCTTAAGTCTGTTCGTTTGGTTCCAGGATATGAGCTAATACGACTTGGTCGGTGCGACTGAACGATAAATTTATAGGCGCTGTAATATACTCGTCTTCCCCGCACCGATATCGCTTTCGGCAGGTGGTTATTTGCAATCTGCTGATTTTCCAGACGTGAGATTGTAGCGCTTAACTAGTTGTGCCGCAGGTCAGTGCGAAAAACGCTGCTGCACGACGATTTCTAGTCCGAAGGACAGGGTAACTAGCGTCAGGCCTCGATGGTCATAGCAGTAAGACGACAGTGATGACTAGAGCGACGGTGGATAAGAAGGCGGTGGGGTGGCGATCGTAGCGCGTAGCGACGCAACGTCAGTCCTTGCGGAGGCCGATTATAATATTGATGCGGCTGCGGTGCCGGTAGCACCGCTTGTCGTACCCGACGGGCTCGCTGGGCGACCTGCCGCCTGGGATGCATTGCCGGATACCCTTGGCTTGTAGAGCGTCCCGAAACCGGTCAGCGTCATAGCCGCGGTGGCCGAGCAGCCACTGCGTTTTTGGCATGTCGTCGAGCGGCGCTGCCGTGCCGGCGTATTCGCTGACTTGCCCGGCGGTCATGAAAAAGATCAAGAAACGGCCGTACACATCGGCGAAGGCATTTAGCTTGACGCTCACGCCACCTTTGGTGCGCCCGATCAGGCGACCAGGATCCCCATTGTAATCCGCAGCATCTAGACCGTGCGGTGCGCCCTTCAGGTAGGTAGCGTCGATTATGATTGTCTGTGGCTCGCCACAACTGCAGCCAGACCTTCCCTCATTCGTGTGAACACGCCGGCTTCGCGCCAACGCTTCTACAAACTGTACAGCGTCTTGTGCGGGCCGTACTCGCCGGGCGCATCTCGCGACCGAAGCCCGTTGCGGTTGACGAACAGAATGCAGCTCAGCATCCGCCGGTCACCCACCCTCGGCTCGCCGTTGCTCTCGGTAAAGAACGGCCGCATCCACTCGATCTGTGCATCCGTCATCCAGAACAGGTCGCTCATCCCGGCTCTCTGAAGGAGGCAGAATTAGATCGCCAACAGGCCGAGCCTTTTAGATGAAATCACCCTGTTCTGCTCGAGTAGTAGAACTGTTTCGAACGTCAGATTTTTTCGATTTCGATCCTGCCCGAGAGCTTCAGCGAGCGGCAGAGAAAATCAAGCCGAGTAATTGATTGATTGAGCGAATTGGTCACTTAGCGGCGTTCTGCCTCCGCCGGGAAGGCTTCAGCTTGCTGATGTCAGCGTTCGTGAGATCAGCTAAGAGCTCGCTGGGATGAACTTTTAGACTCGACGCCACGATGCACAAGGTCGTTAATGCGATGTTCTGCGTTCCGCGCTCGACTCGTCCATAGAAGGAGCGATCCAGGTCGGCAGCCTGCGCGAAAGCCTCCTGACTCAGGCCCGATTGTTCCCGGAGCCGCCTGATTGTCGCTCCGATGATCTGCAGCACCTCTCGTTCCATGAAAAGGACGTGACGTTGAGTCGTTAGGACGTCCACGGCCTAGCGGAACACGGCTTTTGAGTCCCTCACTTATCCGCTAGGAGAGGTTGCGTCACGCAAACTCGCGTTGGCAACTCGGAAGGATGGCAGATGAGGGTGAGCTTCGAGGGAAGGTATACCATTGACCAGTTCGCCTCTCTGATGATGAGGGTGCTGCGCATCCTCGCCGAAGGTCAGTTCGGACATCTTGAGGACATCGACCTACATCTCAGGGCGTTCGATCTCGACGGACGTGAGACGTACCCTCCCGACGAAGAAGGGCGCCACGCTGGCCTCCGCTTCTTTAGAGCGGAGGAGGGCCAGTCCACGTTGATCAATGTCGACTGGCACTTCCCCTGGCTGCTTGGACACGAATGGCCAGAGGACGTGAGATGAGGGGAGGAGTGTAGGCTATACCGCCACGTCAGCCTTGATTCCGCTATGCGGTGCGTAGCCCTCCACCTCAAAGTCCGCGATCCTGTATCCGTCGATATTCTCAGGCTTTCGAACTAAGCGCATCTTGGGGAATGGCCGGGGAAGCCGTTGGACCTGTTCGCGCGCCTGTTCGAGATGGTTCATGTAAAGGTGAACGTCGCCTCCTACCCAGATAAGCTCACCGGGCCGAAGATCTGTTTGCTGAGCAAGCATAAGCTGAAGCGCGGTTGCACCAACATAATTAAACGCAGCTCCAAGCAGTAGATCGACCGACCTCTGGAAGAGAAGGCAGTTGAGCCGTCCGTCAGAGGTTACATGGTATTGATAAACCATGTGACATGGCGGCAAGGCCATTGCGCTTAGTTCGGCGACATTCCAGCCGTGAAAGAGCATTCTACGGCTTGTGGGATTTTCACGGAGTGTACGGACCAGTTCGCCGATTTGGTCATATTCACGACCGTCCGAGCCGAGCCAACGGCGCCATTGCTTGCCGTAGACCGGTCCGAGATCTCCCCAACGCGAGGCAAAGGCGTCGTCCTCTACAATGCGCCGTTCGAACTCCTCTTGTGAAATCGCTTCGCCCGTCTCGCGCCGATACGTCGCAAGCGGCCAATCGCTCCAAATACGGACATTTTCCCGCAGCAACGGTTGGATGTTTGTCTCGCCGGTTAGGAACCAAAGCATTTCCTTGACGGCGGTTTTCCAGTAGACGCGCTTAGTCGTGAGGATTGGTACATCTCCCTGAGAAAGGTCGAAGCGCACCATCGCACCGAAAATCGACTTGGTTCCGACTCTCGTCCTATCCTCTCGCTCGTCCCCTCGCTCAAGGACTTGCGCAAGAAGATCTAGGTATTGATGTTCTGGATGCCTAATCATTACTTTTCCTTGCTTAGAGCACTGTATAGCGTATTTTGCCAAACCTTGAAGTGCTCTGCTACGTCTGTGACTGATACCTCCTTTTTGGAACGCATCGATCACGCGAGCTCGATATCAGTACTACTTAGTGCAGGAGGTCTACCACCTGTTCGACCTCGCGCACGTGCCGAGGCTAGGCCGGCCTGCGACCTCTCAGCCAAAAGGTCCCGCTTGAAAGCCGCGATCGCAGCGAAGACGGTGAACATAAGTTTGCCATTAGCAGTGATCGCTTCGATTCGATCTCGCAACGATGCGAACCCGATCTAACGAGAGCATAGCAGCTCAACTGTAGCCAGCAGTTCCTTGGTCGATGCGCCATCCCGGTCGAGCCACCAGGCTACGCATTCGTCCCCTCCACGCATCGCCTTCAGCGGACCCTGAAGTTTGGGCATCCTAAAATACCGCACGCTTCTCGCATCGACATACACGCGCGCCCGATTCACGCCATGAGTCCTGAGCGCATCAAGCTGCAGATCCAGTTTCTGCTCGTCGGTGGAGACACGGGCGTACCAAAACTTCATCCACGCACCCTTTCCAGCACATTGCTTATGGCACTGAGTGTCGGAACAGACGCTGTTGTAGAAACGGTTCGATCCATCTGCCGCACCGTGCTTCGAATTGGTCATTTTTGGTACGTCGGGGAAGCTAGACCCCGCAACGCGAAACCATTCATCGACAGTAGCGCTACGCCGACCGAACGGCAGGCTTCACCCTCGCCATTCATTCAGTGATGGGTTGGCGCTACGCCGGAAAAGAATGGAAAGCCGAGCCCCAGGTCGCACGACCGCTGCCACAACATTCCTGACAGCTGCCCGTTCGCGACATGATATTGATAGGTCATGTGACAGGGCGGCAGCGCCATCCCGCCAAGCTCGGCGACATTCCACCCGGTGAAGAGCAGGCGCCGCGACGTCGGGTTGTTGCGGATGGCATCCACCAGCGCCGCGATCTGGTTCACCGGCTCGCCCCGGCGATAGAGGCCGTCGCCCGCCGGCGCATAGGTGTCCCACGCCACCCATTGCTTGCCATAGACCGGCCCAAGATCGCCCCACCGCGCAGCGAAATCGTCGTCTGCCAGGATCCGAGCCTCGAATGCGTTGCGCTCGATCGCCTCACCCGTTTCGCGCCGGTAGCGGTCGAGCGGCCAGTCGGTCCAGATATGCACCTTCTGCCGGACCAGCTCGCGGATGTTCGTATCGCCGGTCAGGAACCACAGCATCTCGCGCGCCGCGGTCTTCCACGCCACGCGCTTGGTCGTGAGGAGCGGGACCCGCTCGTCCGACAGATCGAAGCGCAGCGTCGGCCCGAACAGCGACCGCGTGCCCACGCCCGTACGATCGCGGCGCTCGTCGCCCGTTGTCCAGACCGCCTCGAGCAGGTCGAGATATTGTCGCTCGAAATGGTCCATGCCGGTGCTCCGTAATCCGCCTTGCGGTTTAGCCGCGGGGAGCGGCGGGGCAAGCCCGGCTGCGCTTGCTCCGAAACCCAAGCATGCGGATCGCAGGTCCGAAACGGAGGCGCTTGGCAATCCCCGAAGCCCTCGTTCATGGCATGCTCAGGAAATGACCTCGGCAAACCAATGCCTTGTGGATATCGGCGGCGCGCGAAGGATCTTCGCGCCGCTGGGGGGCGCGGCCATCGAACTCGCTGCCTTTGCCTTTCTCGATCGGCAGCACAGGGTGATTGCCATCCGTCAGGGTGAGGCGGGTCATGTGAGCGCCGTCGATCTCTCCCTCAGGCTGGTTGCGCGGGAAGCCTTGTCATTGGAGGCGGCAGGTGTGGTGATGGCGCATAATCATCCGTCTGCGGACGGACGGCCGAGCGAGAGCGACATTGCGGTCACGCGTTCGGCGGCGCAGGTGTTCGGGCGGCTGGACGTGACGTTGGTGGATCACGTGATCGTGACGCGGACGGGTTTGACGAGTTTTCGGGCGCTGGGGCTGTTGTAGGGCGGACACGACGACGCCCCCGGCTCTATCGAGGCGGGGGCGTTGTGGTGTTGGTTGCGGGGACAGGATTTGAACCTGTGACCTTCAGGTTATGAGCCTGACGAGCTACCGGGCTGCTCCACCCCGCGCCGAGGTGATAGGGCTGC
>NZ_JACIJJ010000005.1 GCF_014199325.1 Sphingomonas yantingensis | reverse complement strand
GACCAACAAAAGTTCGACGACATCGTCGCCGATTATCGAGCGTTCGCCGAGAGCATCGGTATCGCCGCCTTCACCGCGATGCCGATCTCGGGGTTCAGGGGCGACAACATCACCGCCCCCTCCCCCAACACGCCCTGGTACACCGGTCCCTCGTTTGTCGAGCATCTGGAACGCGTCGAGATCGATGCCGAGCGGGATCGCGCCCGGCCGTTCCGCCTGCCCGTCCAGTGGGTCAATCGCCCCGACCTCGACTTTCGCGGGTTCGCCGGGCTGATCGCCAGCGGCGAGATTCGCCCCGGCGACAAGGTGCGCGTACTTCCGTCGGGCAAGACGAGCAGCGTCGCGCGGATCGTCAGCTTCGGCGGCGACCTTGACGTGGCCATCGCGGGCCAGTCGGTGACGCTGACGCTGGCCGACGAGATCGACTGCTCGCGCGGCGACGTGATCGCCGCCGCCGATGCCCCCCCGCAGACGGCGGACCAGTTCGAGGCGACCTTCGTCTGGATGGCGGACGAGGCGATGCTGCCGGGCCGTAGTTACTGGCTGAAACTCGGCACCCAGAGCGTGAGCGCGACGGTGCAGGCGCCCAAATACCAGATCGCGGTCAACACGATGGAGCGGCTTGCGGCCAAGACGTTCGACCTGAACGCGATCGGCGTCGCCACGCTGTCGACCGACAGGCCGATCGTGTTCGAGCCCTATGCCGACAACCGCACGCTCGGCGGCTTCGTCCTGATCGACAAGCTGACCAACGCGACCGTGGCCGCGGGGATGCTGCATTTCAGCCTGCGCCGGTCGCAGAACGTCCACTGGCAGCCCGTCGACCTCGACCGCGAGCATCACGCCGCGCTCAAGAACCAGAAGGCCGCCGTCCTCTGGTTCACCGGGCTGTCGGGCGCAGGCAAGTCGACGATCGCCAATCTCGTCGAGAAGAAGCTGGCGCGGATGAACCGGCATACCTTCCTCCTTGACGGCGACAATGTCCGCCATGGCCTCAACAAGGACCTGGGCTTCACCGACGCCGACCGCGTCGAGAATATCCGCCGGGTGGGCGAGGTCGCCAAGCTGATGACCGATGCCGGCCTGATCGTCATCACCGCCTTCATCTCGCCCTTCCGCGCCGAGCGGGAGATGGTGCGCCGGATGATGGCGCCGGGCGAATTCATCGAGGTGCATATCGACACGCCGCTTGCTGATGCCGAGGCGCGCGACGTGAAAGGCCTCTATGCCAAAGCGCGCGCGGGCCAGCTCGCCAACTTCACCGGCATCGACAGCCCCTATGAAGCGCCCGACGATCCGGAGATCCGCATCGACACGACCGGCATGACCGCCGAGGAGGCCGCCGACGCGATCGTCGAAAGGCTGATCCCATGAGCGCGATGGACGACGCCGAACTCGCCGCGCATCTGGCCGAGACCGCGGGCCGCATCCTGCGCGAGGTTCGGGCGAGCGGGGTCTTCTCGCCAAAGGCGCTCGGCAAGGCAGGCGATCAGACTGCCAATGCCTTCCTCGTCCACGCGTTGCGCGAGGCGCGTCCTGACGACGGCCTGCTGTCCGAAGAAGCGAAGTGCGACGGCACGCGCCTGACCAGATCGCGCGTCTGGATCATCGACCCTGTCGACGGCACCCGCGAATATGGCGAAGCGCGTGCCGACTGGGCGGTCCATGTCGGCCTTGCCATCGACGGCGAGCCGGTGACCGGCGCGGTGGCGCTCCCCGATGCAGGCGTGGTCCTCCGCTCCGACCGGCCGCAGTCACTGGCCGCCCCCTCGCGCCCGCCGCGCATGGTGGTCAGCCGGTCCCGCCCGGCCCCCGAAGCCGTCGCGGTCGCCGAGCGGCTGGGCGCCGAACGCATCCCGATGGGATCGGCGGGGGCAAAGGCGATGGCGGTGGTGCGCGGCGAGGCCGACATCTACCTTCACACCGGCGGCCAGTATGAATGGGACTCGATGGCGCCCGTCGCCGTCGCGCTCGCCCACGGGCTCCATTGCTCGCGGATCGACGGCACCCCGCTGCGATACAATCGTGAAGACGTGTACCTGCCCGACCTGCTGATCTGCCGCGCCGAACTCGCGCGCGACGTGCTGGCAATCGTGGGCGAAACGCGTACGGATTGATCGATGCAGACGATCGATATCGCCTATGACGTGGTCATCGTCGGCGCCGGCCATGGCGGCGCGCAATGCGCGATCGCGCTCCGGCAGCAGGGCTTTGGCGGCTCGATCGCGATGATCGGGCGCGAACCCGAACTGCCGTACGAACGCCCGCCTTTGTCGAAGGAATATTTCGCGCGCGAGAAGTCGTTCGAGCGGCTCTACATCCGCCCCGCCGCCTTCTGGGCGGACAAGGCGGTGGAGATGCTGCTTGGCGTCGCCGTGACAGCGGTCGATCCCGCCGCGAAGCGCCTGTCGCTGTCGGACGGGCGGTCGGTCGGTTACGGCACGCTCGTCTGGGCGACCGGCGGCGAGCCGCGCCGGCTGACCTGTTCGGGTGCGACCTTGGCGGGGGTCCACGCCGTCCGCACCCGCGCCGACTGCGACCAGCTGATGGGCGAGATCGACGGCGGTGCCCGCAACATCGTCGTGATCGGCGGCGGCTATATCGGGCTGGAGGCAGCCGCGGTGCTGACCAAGCTCGGCTGCCGGGTGACGCTGCTCGAGGCGTTGGCGCGCGTCCTCGCCCGCGTCGCCGGCCCGGAACTGTCAACCTTCTACGAGGCGGAGCACCGCGCGCACGGGGTCGATCTGCGCACCGGGGGCGCGGTCGACTGCCTCGTCGGCACGGGCCGCGTCGACGGCGTGAAGCTGGCGGACGGCAGCATCCTGCCCGCCGACGCGGTGATCGTCGGCATCGGCATCGTCCCCGCGGTCGAGCCGCTGCTGGCCGCGGGCGCCGCGGGCAGCAACGGCGTCGATGTGGACGACCACTGCCGCACCTCGCTGCCCGACATTTACGCGATCGGCGACTGCGCGGCGTTCGAGAACGACCATGCGGGCGGCATCCGCATACGCGTCGAGTCGGTGCAGAACGCCAACGACCAGGCGACCTGCGTCGCGCGCGCGATCACCGGCGATCCGCAACCCTATGCAGCCTTCCCGTGGTTCTGGTCGAACCAGTACGACCTCAAGCTCCAGACCGCCGGGCTGTCGGTAGGCCATGACCGCGCGGTCCTGCGCGGCGATCCGGCCGCGCGATCCTTTGCCGTCGCATATCTGAAGGACGGGCGGCTGATCGCAATCGACGCGGTCAACAGCGTCAAGGACTACGTCCAGGGCCGCAAGCTGATCGAGGCAGGCGCACGGCCCGATCCCGCCGCGCTCGCCGACACGGCGGTGCCGCTCAAGCAACTGCTCGCCGCCGCTCCGGCCTGAGCGCAACCGACGCCCGCGGTCCGAACCGGACCATCGACGGTGCGCGAGCGCACGCTTTGGCCGATTGTTTATCCCCGCCGGGCTGTTATCGAACGACGTTTCGGTTCGTCGTTCGAAAGTGGTCCAGCGTTTGGAAACCCATCTACCCGAGGCGCTGTCCGCCTATCTCCGGGACTCCCGCGTCGCATTGGCGATCGCGTCGGCCGAAGACGACAACCCGCTCCTGTTCGTCAACCAGGCATTTTGCACGCTGACGGGTTATGACGCGGACGACGTGCTCGGCCGCAATTGCCGGATGCTCCAGCGCCAGGCCACCAACGAAGAGGCGCGCGCGCGGCTGCGCGAGTTCTTGGCTCAGCCGCGACAGGCCAATGTCCGCACGCCGATCGTCAATTTCCGGAAGGACGGCACCCCCTTCGTCAACCTCCTCTACATGTCGCGGCTGCGCGGCACCGATGGGACGGTGCGCTTCATGTTCGCGTCGCAGTTCGACGTCAGCCGGTCGCAGCCCGACCTGCTCGCCGATTACGACGAGCAGCTGGCGGCGACGCTCGGCCGGCTGGCACCGATCGCGGGCGATGCGGGGATCGTCGTCGAGGGCACGCTGCTCGCGATCGCCAATACCGCCGCGACCGTCGCGCAGGCCAAGATCATGCTCGACGACCTCAATCGTGCCGATCATGAATAACGGGGCGCAGGGCGACAGCGCCGCCACTGTCCCGATCGTCGGCATCGGTGCCTCCGCCGGCGGGCTGGAGGCATTGCGCGAGATGCTGGCGCCTGCGCGGCTGCCGACCGGCCTCGCCTTCGTCGTGGTCCAGCATCTCGATCCCAATCACGAATCGATGATGGCGCAGCTTCTCGATCGGAACACCAGCCTCGCCGTTCTGCAAAGCGCGGGCGGCGAGCGGATCGAGCCCGATACCGTCTACATCATCCCGCCTGGGCGGGGCCTGGCGATCAACGCCGGCGTGCTCGAGCTCACCGATTTCCAGCAGCCGCGGGGCCTTCGCCGACCGATCGACGACTTCTTCGTCTCGCTCGCCGCTGACCAGCAGGCGAACGCCGCCTGCGTCATCCTGTCGGGGACCGGCGCAGATGGGACCACGGGCCTGCGCGCGATCAAGGAAAATGGCGGCGTCTGCGTCGTCCAGCAGCCCGAAAGCGCGCGCTACGACGGGATGCCACTGTCGGCGGTCGGGACCGGCCTCATCGACTTCGTGAAGCCCGCCAGCGAAATCCTTGCGTGTCTTCAAGGCTTTTTCGCACGCCGCCGCGATCCGATCGACGACGAGGCCGACGTCGTCGCCGACCATATCGACGAGCTTTGCAAGACGCTGCGCACCGCGGTCGGCCACGACTTTTCCGGCTACAAGCGATCGACGCTGGTTCGCCGGGTCGAGCGGCGGATGCACGTCCTCGGCCTCGACACCGGCCGCGCCTATCTCGCGCGGATCAAAACCGATGCCGAGGAGTGCGAGGCGCTATTTCGCGACCTCCTCATCAACGTCACCCGCTTCTTCCGTGATGCCGACGCGTTCGAGGCGCTGCGCACGCGCGTCGTCGAACCGCTGCTGGCGGGCCGCCCCGGCGACGAGGACCTGCGCATCTGGATCCCCGGCTGTTCCAGCGGCGAAGAAGCGTACACGATCGCGATGCTGTTCGCCGAGGCCGCGCGCCGGACGAACCAGCCGCTCGCGGTCCAGATCTTCGCCACCGATATCGACGAGCAGATGCTAGCGATCGCGCGAGAGGGCACCTATCCGGCCTCCGCACTCGCCGACCTCCCGCTCGACCTTCGCGAACGCTACACCATCCCCCATGCAGAGCGGTTCCAGATCACCGCGCAGATCCGCGACCTGATCCGCTTTTCGAGCCACAGCCTCGTCAAGGACCCGCCCTTCTCGCGCATCGACCTGGTCTCCTGCCGCAACCTGCTCATCTATTTCGACGACCGGCTGCAACAGGCGGTGTTGCCGCTGTTCCACTATGCGCTGCGCCCCGGCGGGTTTCTGTTCCTCGGCCCTTCGGAAAGTGTCGGGCGGTTCGATCATCTGTTCCACTCGGTCGACCAGCAGGCGCGCATCTTCGAACGCGGCCCCGGCGCGCCCAGCTATCCGATCGACCTCCCCGGCAGCGGTCGGCAGCTGGCGTCCCGGCGTGAGCGGGAGATCGGCAACAGCCCCCCCACCCTTGCCAACGAGGCCGTCGCCGTCCGCCGGGTGATGGAACGCTATGCCCCGCCCAGCCTGATCGTCGACCAGGACGGCGGCATCGTCGCCGCATACGGCAAGCTGTCGCGCTATTTCGAGTTTCCGGTGACGCGCACCGGCGGGAGCAGCGCGGTCAATCTCGCCCGCGGGGGCCTTCGCACCGTCATCGGTCCGCTCCTGCGCCAGGCGCGCGACGAGCGGCGCCGCGTCGTCGCCCGCGACGTGGCGATCGAGGGCGACTACGGCGTCCAGCCGACCGAGATCATCTGCGATCCGCTCGGCGACGGCACGCTTCTGTTCGTGTTCCGCGACAGCGGCCCGTTCCGCCCGGCGGACCAGGGGGAGCTGTACGATCTCGAAGACAGCGACGACCATATGGAGGCGCTGGAGGACGAGCTGCGCCTGACGCGCCATCGCCTGCGCTCGGCGATCGAGGAGCTGGAGACCGCGAACGAGGAGCTCAAGAGCTCCAACGAAGAAATGATGTCGATGAACGAGGAGCTCCAGTCGACCAACGAGGAGCTGTCCACCGTCAACGACGAGCTCAAGAGCAAGGTCGACCAGCTCACCATCGCCAATTCGGACCTGCGCAACTTCTACGCCTCGACCGACCTCGCCGTCGTCGTGCTCGACGCCGACCTCAACGTGCGCAACTATACCGAGGCGGCGACCGCGATCTTCCCGCTGAAGCCCGCCGATCGCGGCCGCCCGCTGACCGACGTGGCCAGCCGGCTGTTGGGCCACGAGCATCTGGACGACGCCAGTGCCGTCGCCGGCGGGGCGCCTGCCACACAGCGGCGGGTGACGACGCGCGACGGCAATCACGTCTTCTCGATGCGCGTCCTTCCCTATCGCACGCAGAATGGCGAGGTTGCGGGCGCCTCGCTGGTCCTCACCGACATCACCGATGCGCTGTCGCTGGAGCGGCAGCTGGCCGGCGAGCGCGAACGGCTGGACCTCGCCATCAAGGCCGCGGGCATCGGCGTCTGGGAATATTGCCCCGAAACCGGCGCAACGGTGCTCGACGGGATCGAGCAGCGGCTGTTCGAGGTCGATGCCGCCGATGCCGGCCATATCGACCCGCTGATGGAACAGATCGATCCCGAGGATCGCGACGCCGTGCGCGCCGCGATCGATCGGGCGGTGGGAAGCCATGCCGATTTCGAGGCGACCTTCCGCGTGTGCCAGGGCGACGGGCAGGTCCGCTGGGTCAAGGGCTTCGGCCGGATCGTCGCGGGCAGCACGCCCCCGCGGCTGATCGGCGTGTCGATCGACGTCACGCCCGAATATGCGCTCGCCGAAACGCGCGATCTGATGCTGCGCGAGATGAACCACCGGGTGAAGAACCTGTTCGCGGTGATCGCCGGCATGATCTCGGTCGCCGCCCGCGTCGAGACCGACGTGCGCCACTTCGCCGACGACCTGCGCACGCGCATCGCCGCGCTCGGCCGCGCGCATTCGCTCGCCTCGCCGGCGGGCGAGCCGCAGGCGGTCAGTCTCGACGAAATCGTCGAGGCGACGCTGGCCCCGTACCGCGACCACGCAGCCGTCCGTATCGAGGGACCGCCGGTGGCGCTCGACCGGAGTTGCCTGTCGCCGCTGGCGCTTATCCTCCACGAATGGGCGACCAATGCGGTCAAGTACGGCGTGCTCGGCACCGACCATGCCGGCTCGCTCGCCATTGCATGGATGCCACAGGACGGTGGAATCACGCTCAGATGGAACGAGGAAGGCGCCAGTCGGTTTGATGCGGCGACGGCCCAGCGGGGGTTCGGATCGATCCTGGTGGAAACGAGCGTGCGGCAATTGCGTGGAAACATGACGACGGGCACCGACGACGGCGCCTTCTGGATCGAAGTCAATCTGCCCGAAAGCGTGCTGGCGGGTGACTGACACCGTTCTGCTCGTCGAAGACGAACTGTTCATCGCCCTTGATCTTCAGGCGACGATCGAGGGTGAGGGCTTCCACGTCGACGGCCCCTACACGACGCTGGTGGAGGCACAGGAGGCGATTGCGCGGCATCAGGCGAAGTTCGCCGCCGCGGTGCTCGACGTCCGCCTTGCCGACGCGACCGTCTTCCCCGCCGCTGACCAGCTCGATGCTGCGGGCGTGCCCATCATTTTTCATTCGGGTCATGCGGATGAGGGCGAGATGCGCCGCCGCTATCCGGCCGCGACCGTCTGTCCCAAGCCCAGCCCGCCCGTCGAACTCGCCGCCGCTCTCCGCCGTTCGGCGCGCCGCGACGACGAGCGGATGCGCGCCGCGGGATAATATCGGCGGGCCCGGCGTTCGGGCCGCATGTCATCTTCTCACGGCCGCTATCCCTATCGCTCGATCACCGACCGGCCCGTCTATGACTGGCCCGGTGGCAAGCGGCTCGCCCTCTATCTCGGCGTCAATCACGAGGTGTTTCGCTTCGGCGACGGCCACGGCGCCGAACTCGCACCGGCGAAGACGCAGCCCGACGTGATGAACTATGCCTGGCGCGATTATGGCAATCGCGTCGGCGTCTGGCGATTGTTCGACCTGTTCGATCGGCTCGGCCTTCGCACCACCGCGCTCCTCAACGCCGACGTGCTCGATCAATGTCCGGGCCTGGCCGAAGCCTGCCGCGACCGCGGCGACGAAATCGCCGCCCACGGTGCCACCAATGCCGAGGCGCAGGGCGACCTTAGCCGCGCGGAGGAGGCGCGGCTAATCGCCGACGTGACCGACCGGCTCGCGGCGCTCGGCGTGCGGCCCACCGGCTGGCTCGGCCCTTGGATTTCGGAAAGCGCCGACACCCCCGACCTGCTGGCCGAGGCCGGCTATCGCTACGTCCTCGACTGGGCGCACGACGACCAGCCGGTTCGCCTGTCGACCGCGCATGGCGACCTCCTCTCGGTTCCCTATTCGCAGGAGATCAACGACATCCCCGCGATCATCGGCCGCAAGCAGGAGGCCGAGACCTTTTGCGCGATGATCGACGCGGCGGTCGAGCAATTGCTGTCCGAATGCGACCGCCGGCCCGTCGTGCTCGGCATCGCGCTCCACCCCTATATCATGGGCCAGGCGCACCGCGTCCCAGCGCTTGCCCGCGTGCTGACCCGGCTGCGCGAGGCGGACGACCCGCGCATCTGGTGGACCACCGCGGGCGAGATCGCGGCGCACGCCGCCGCGAACGACTGCGCCGCCTGAGCGACCGGTCTCGAAACCGCGCGGCGCGGTCCCATATGCGCGCATCATTCAATCAAACGACCGACAGGAGGCTTTCGATGAGCAAGGGCAAGGTGCTGGTGATCGGCTCGAACGCGACCACGCTAGAGGTGCAGGGCGGCGGCACGGTCGAGACCGGGCAGTATCTCAACGAAACCGTCGTGCCCGCGATGGCGATCGAGGCGGCGGGTTACGAGATCGTCCTCGCGACGCCGACCGGCGCGAAGCCGACCATCGATCCCGTTTCCGACGCCGCAGAGCATTTCGGCGGCGATGAAAAGGCGCTCGAAGAGGCGCGCGGCTATTACGCCCACTCGCCCGCGATGAACGCGCCGAAGAAGCTGTCAGAGGTGGTGGACGCGGGCCTCGACGGCTTTGCGGGCGTATTCGTGCCAGGCGGCCACGCCCCGATCACCGACCTGATGCCGGACGAGACGGTGGGCCGCGCGCTCGCGCATTTCCATACCGAGGGCAAGCCGACCGCGCTCCTCTGCCACGGCCCCATCGCGCTGGCGGGCGCCGCCGCCGATCCGAAGGGCTTCCGCGCCGCGATGGTCGCGGGCGACGACGCCAAGGCGGCTGAAGCGGCAGGCGACTGGCCCTATCGCGGCTATCGCATGACGATCTTCTCGGCGAACGAGGAGAAGGTGGCCGAGGAGCATATCCTGAAGGCCAAGCTCTATTTCGACATGCCGCGCGCCCTCACCGCCGCGGGCGGCAGCGTCGAGAACGGGGCCCAGAACTTCGCCCCCTTCGTCGTCACCGACCGCGAGCTCATCACCGGCCAGAACCCCGCCTCGGACAAGCCGCTGGCAAAGGCTTTCGTTGAGGCGCTCGCCGCCCGCGGATGACGACCATCGGCGGGGCGTCCGACCGGCGCCCCGCCGTTCACTGGAGCAAACGCCATGCCCACCCCCGTCAAGATCGTCGCGATCCTCACCGCGCGGCCCGGCAAGGAAGCCAATCTGCGCACACTGCTGGATTCGATGCTTGCGCCCTCGCGCGGCGAACCCGGCAACCATCGCTACGACCTGTGGACCGACCCCACGACGCCCGGCCGCTTCGTCCTCGACGAGTTGTACGCCGATGCCGACGCAGTCGCCGCGCACCGGGCGACCCCGCATTTCCAGGCCTATCTGTCGCAGATCGAGGCGCTGGCCGGGCGACAGGCCTTCGTCCTCGATCCCGCCGCCGTCGCCTGAACGGCGACACGGCCCTTGGGCCATGAATATCACGTCCGATTGCGCCTTTTTTCGTATCATGCGTTATCCCCCCCGAGTGAGCGTGCCGTCGGCGTAGCCCCACGATCAAAAAAGGGTCGAGAATGTCTGCAAATGCTGCCCCCGCTTCCGGGGTTGAACTGTCCCGTCGGGGGGTCCTGATGGGCTCCGCCGCGACTGCCGCTGCTGCCGGCACCGCGCCGCTGGTGGCGCAGGGCACGTCGCCCAGCCCGGCCCCGATCAACCTGCCGGTAAAGATGAAGGTCAACGGCAAACCCCGCGAGCTGAAGCTTGACCCGCGCACGACGCTGCTCGACGCGCTGCGCGAACATCTTCAGCTCACCGGCACGAAAAAGGGCTGCGACCACGGTCAATGCGGCGCGTGCACCGTCATCGTGAATGGCAAGCGGATCAATTCCTGCCTCAGCCTCGCGGTGATGCACGAGGGCGACGAGGTGACAACGATCGAGGGCCTCGGCACCCCTGACAAGCTGCATCCGATGCAGGCGGCCTTCATCAAGCATGACGGCTATCAGTGCGGCTATTGCACGCCCGGCCAGATCTGCTCGGCGGTCGCCGTCCTCGACGAAATCAAGCGCGGCGTGCCCAGCCACGCGCAGGCCGACCTGACCGCCGCCCCTGGCGCGACGGGTGAGGAAATGCGCGAGCGGATGAGCGGCAATATCTGCCGTTGCGGTGCCTATTCCAACATCGCCGAGGCCATGGCGGACGTCGCGGGAGCAAGCGCATGAAGGCCTTCACCTACGAGCGTGCGAAGGACCCCGTCGCTGCTGCACGCGCGGTCGCGGGGCGGTCCGGCGCCAAGTTCATCGCTGGCGGCACCAACCTTCTCGACCTGATGAAGATCGAGGTGGAAACGCCCACCCACCTCGTCGACGTACAGGACCTCGGCTTCGACAAGATCGAGGCGACGAAGGACGGCGGCCTCCGCATCGGTGCGCTCGTCACCAACACCGACCTCGCCGCCGACGAGCGGGTGCGCCGCGACTATGCGGTGCTGACCCGCGCGATCGTCGCGGGCGCCTCGGGACAGCTTCGCAACAAGGCGTCGACCGCGGGCAACCTGCTCCAGCGGACGCGGTGTTCTTATTTCTACGACACCAACATGGCCTGCAACAAGCGCAAGCCGGGGTCGGGCTGCGCGGCGATCGGCGGCTATTCGCGTCAGCTCGGCATCATCGGGGTCAGCGATCAATGCATCGCCACCTTCCCCGGCGACATGGCGGTCGCGATGCGCGTGCTCGACGCAGTGATCGAGACGATCGACGCCGAGGGGCAGCGCCGCTCGATCCCGATCGCCGACTTCCACCGGCTGTGGGGCGACAAGCCTGAGCAGGACACGGTGCTGAAACCTGGCGAGCTCATCACCGCGGTGACGCTGCCCCGCCCGCTCGGCGGCAAGCATTTCTATGAAAAGGTGCGCGACCGCGCGTCCTACGCCTATGCGCTGGTTTCGGTCGCAGCGGTGATCCAAGACGACGGTACCGGCCGCGTCGCGTTCGGCGGCGTCGCACCGCGCCCGTGGCGGGTCGAGGAGGCCGAGGCGCTGCTGCCCAAGGGTGCCGCCGCCGTCACCGCCCGCGCGTTCCAGGGCGCGACCCCCACGAAGGACAATGCCTTCAAGCTGCCGCTCGCGACGCGTGCGCTGGCCTCCGTCCTCGCCGAAGCAAAGGGCTGATCCGATGAAGTTCGACACGCCAGCCGGCGCCAACCCGATTGACACCATGACGGTCGTCGGCCGCCCCCACACCCGCATCGACGGCCCGCTCAAGGTGACGGGCCTTGCCCCCTATGCCTATGAGCATCACAAGGAAGTCGAGAGCCCCGCCTACGGCTATGTCGTCGGCTCCGCGATCGCCAAGGGGCGGATCACCAACCTCGACACGAGTGCGGCGAAGGCTGCGCCCGGCGTCATCGCCGTCGTCACCGCGGAGGATGCCGGCAAGCTCGGCAAGGGCAATTTCAACACCGTGAAGCTGCTCGGCGGACCGGAAGTCGACCATTATCATCAGGCGATCGCGATCGTCGTCGCCGAAACCTTTGAACAGGCGCGTGCCGCCGCCGGCCTCCTCAAGGTCGACTATGCCCGCGCCAAGGGCCGTTTCGACCTGACCGAGGGTCTCAAGACCGCCAAGCTCGCGGGCGGCGGCGATAGCGGCAACGAGGCGAAGGAGGACCGCGTTGGCGACTTCGAAAAGGCGTTCGGCGAAGCACCGGTCAAGATCGACGTCGAATACACGACCCCCGACCACAGCCACGCGATGATGGAGCCCTTCGCGTCGATGGCGGTGTGGGAAGGCGACAGCGTCAAGGTCTGGACGTCGAACCAGATGATCGCGTGGGGTCACGGCGACCTCGCCAAGACGCTGGGGATGCCCAAGGAAAAGGTGCGCCTCATGTCGCCCTATGTCGGCGGCGGATTCGGCGGGAAGCTGTTCCTGCGCACCGATGCGGTGATGGCGGCGCTCGGCGCACGCGCGGCGAAGCGGCCGGTAAAGGTCGCGCTCGCGCGGCCGATGATGGCGAACAACGCGACGCACCGTCCCGCGACGCATCAGCGCATCCGCATCGGCGCGACGAAGGACGGCACGATCACCGCGATCGCGCACGAAAGCGGATCGGGCGACCAGCCCGGCGGCTCACCCGAAATCGCGGCGGCGCAGACCAAACTCCTGTACGCAGGGTCCAATCGCCTAATCGCGATGCGGCTCGCCGAACTCGATCTGCCGGAAGGGAACGCTATGCGCGCGCCCGGCGAGGCACCGGGCATGATGGCGCTTGAGGCGGCGATGGACGAGATGGCCGAGAAGCTCGGCATGGACCCCGTCGCCTTCCGCATCAAGAACGACACGCAGGTCGATCCCGCCAAGCCCGACCGCAAATTCTCGCAGCGCCAACTCGTCCGCTGTTTGGAGACCGGCGCCGAGAAGTTCGGCTGGTCGAAGCGTCAGGCAAAGCCCGGCTCGGTCCGTGACGGCAAGTGGCTGGTCGGCATGGGTGTCGCCTCCGCCTTCCGCAACCACATGAACATGACCTCGGGCGCGCGCGTGCGGCTCGGCTCCGATGGCATCGTGACGGTCGAGACCGACATGACCGATATCGGCACCGGCAGCTACACGATCATCGCCCAGACCGCGGGCGAGATGCTGGGCGTGCCCGCCGAGCAGGTGGTGGTGAAGCTGGGCGATTCCAGCTTCCCCGTGTCGGCGGGCTCGGGCGGCCAGTTCGGCGCGGCCAACGCGACCGCTGGCGTCTATGCCGCCTGCGTCAAGCTGCGCGAGGCGGTGGCGCAGCGGCTGGGCTACAACTCGGCCGACGTGACCTTCAAGGAGGGCAAGGTGACGAGCGGCAACCGCTCGGCCAGCCTCAAGGACGCGGGCCGCGGCGGCGAGCTGGTGGGCGAGGACAAGATCGAGTTCGCCGGGCTGGACAAGGCGTACCAGATCTCGACCTTCGGCGCGCATTTCGTCGAGGTGGGCGTCGACAGCTATACCGGCGTCGTCCGCGTCCGCCGGATGCTGGCGGTTTGTGCGGCAGGGCGGATCATCAACCCCGTCTCGGCGCGCAGCCAGGTGATCGGCGCGATGACGATGGGTGTCGGCTCCACGCTGATGGAGGAGCTCGCCGTCGACAAGCGGTTCGGCATGTTCGTGAACCACGACCTCGCCAGCTATGAGGTGCCGGTCCACGCCGACATTCCGCATCAGGACGTGATCTTCCTCGACGAGGCGGACGACAAGGCGAACCCGATGAAGGCCAAGGGCATCGGCGAGCTCGGCCTGTGCGGCGTCGGCGGCGCGGTCGCCAACGCGATCTACAACGCCACCGGCGTTCGGGTGCGCGACTATCCGATCACCCTTGAAAAGCATCTCGAAAAGCTGCCCGAGGTCGCCTGATCCTTCCCCGCGCGGCGCGCATCGGTCGCGCCGCGCGGGTCCGCCCCAAACCCAATGGGTTGAAACCACGCGCCGGGCAGGGTCTTAAGGGGCCGCATGTTTTCGCTTCCCCGCCTGCGCCGCCTCGCCCTACCAGCGCTGCTGCTCGCCGCCGCGGCGCCGGGCGCGGTCCGTGCCGCCGACCCGGCGCCGTTCGACCTCCCCGGCCCGGACCTGCGTATCCGCGTCACGCGCGGCACCGCGACGCTGCCGATCGCCGAGGTGCCGGAACTGGCCGCGGGCGACACCGTCCGCATCGAAGCCGACCTGCCCGCCGACCAGCGCGCGCGCTTCATCCTCGTCTCCGCCTTCCTGAGCGGCGCGACCAACCCGCCCCCGCGCGACTGGATCCGCTCGGCCGAAACGTGGAAGACTAAAGACAAGGACCGCGTCCTGACTTTGACCGTGCCGCAGGGCGCGCGCCAGCTCGCCGTCTTCCTCGTCCCCGAAACGGGCGGCGCGGAGGGGACGATCGCCAGCGCGGTGCGCGGCAAGCCCGGCGAATTCGTCCGCGCGATCCAGGCGATCAACCGCGCCTCGCTCGACCGCTCGCGCCTCAACGCCTTCGTCGCGGCGATCCGGTCGGAGGAGGACGACGACCCGGCGCACCTGAAGCGCGTCGCGCCGACGCTGGCGAAAAGCCTTGCGATCAAGCTCAATGCCGAATGCCTCGACAAGGTGGTCGACTATCAGGTCGCCTGCCTGCTCGAAAATCGCGAGTCGCTGGTCCTGACCGACGTGCACAGCAGCTCGCTGGCCGAAACGATCGCCGGCGCGCCCACCAACCTCGCGCTGCAACTGAGCTACACGCGGGAGGCGGGCTTCGGTTACTACAGCCAGTATATCGCCGTCGTCCGCGACATCGCGCGATTGTTCGGCGCGTTCAGCAATCCGCAATTCCGCTACCTCCCCGCGCTGGGCCTGCGCGGCGGGGATCGCATGTCGCTCCTGCTCGACACCGCGCCCTCCTTCGCCAAGCCGCGCTCGGTGATCGTCGCGCCGATGCCCGCGATCGGCGGCGACAGCCCGCCGCGCCTCCGCGCCGCGACCGACGCTCCGCTCTGCGGCGCCGACCCCACACTCACACTGCCGGTCGAGGGCGCGCCGCTCATTTACTCGACCGATTTCGCGCGCGAGATGGCGCTGGTCGCCGGCGGCCAGCGCGTACCCCTTCGCCCCCGCGCCGACCACGGCGGCTATGTCGTCACCGCGCCGCTGACCGGGACGGGCACGGTCGAGAGCCGGATCGAGGGCCGCTGGGGGTTCGAGCCGCTGACCGGCCCCGCCTTCCGCCTGCAATTCCCCGACGGCAAGGGCTGGACCGCGCCCGAGGATGCGACACTCGTCGTCGGCCGCGACAATACGCTCGTCCTGCGCGGCGCTGCGCCCGCCTGCATTACCGGCGCGACGATGCGCGTCGGTGACGGCCCTGCCCGCGACGTTACCTTCAAGCCGCAGGGCGACGGTCGCCTCGCCCTCACGCTACCGCTGACCGAGGCCAAAGCCGGCCGCGTGTCGATCGAGCTGCGCGAGACAGGCATGGCGAAGCCCACGACGCTGACCCTGCGCGCCTATCGCGAGGCGAGCCGGATCGAGGCCGTCACCGTCCATACCGGCGACACCGCCGCCGAACTGACCGGCCAGCGCCTCGACCTGGTCGAACGCGTCGAGATCGGCGACCTGCGCGCGACGCCGCAAGCGCTGACCCGCGAGGCCAAGACGGATCGCCTCACCCTGACCGGCACCGGAACCGCACCTGCGGCAGGCAATGCGACCGCGCGCATACTCCTGAGCGACGGCCGTACCCTCACCGTCCCCGTTACCGTCCGTCCCCCGCGCATCGCCGCTGCGCTGATCGACGGCAGCGTCCGGGTGGAGGGATCGAGCCCGCTCACCCCGCTCGAAACAGGCGAACCGCTGCTCCCGGCCGGCGCGACGCTGCGCTTCGCCGTTCGCGCGTCGGGCGGTGACCTCGCCCCGACCGACACGATCGAGATCGCCGGTCCGGCGGGCCAGACCGCGCGCCTGACCGCCGGGCCGCAGCTTCAGCTTCAGGGCAAGGACGTGCTCGTCGCCGCGCTCGATCCCGCCGCGCTCGGCCCCTCGGCGTTCGGCCCCCTGCGCTACCGCCTCGCCCGCGCGAACGAGGCGAGCGACTGGCGCCCGCTCGCCACGCTCGTCCGCCTGCCCGCGCTGCAGCCGGTGAAGTGCGAGGCGAAGGCGCGCTGCACGCTTCGCGGCGAGGGCTTGTTCCTGATCGAGGCGGCGGCGCCGACCCGTGCCTTCACCGACGCCGTTTCCGTGCCCGACGGCTTCACCGGCCCAGCGATCGAGGTGCCGAAACCCGCCGATGGCACGCTCTACCTCAAGCTGCGCGACGCCCCCGGCCGCATCGTCACGCTGCCCGCCCGGTGACGACGCAGCCGACGCTCCGCCAGCTGCGCTACCTGATCGCACTCGCCGATCATGGCAGCTTCACGCGCGGCGCGGCGGCGGCTGGGGTGTCGCAGCCCAGCTTCTCACAGCAGATCCAGCTGGTCGAGGCGCTGCTCGGCGGCCGCGTCGTCGAGCGCGGTGCGACGAAGACGATCCTGACTCCCTTGGGACGCGAAGCGGTGGCGGGCGCGCGCCGCGTGCTGGCCGAGGTCGCCGCGTTCGAGGCACTGGCCGATCGCCGCGGCGATGCGCTGTCGGGCACGATCCGCCTCGGCGTCTCGCCGACACTCGGTCCCTATATCCTGCCGCAGCTCGTGGCGCAGTTACACGCCGTCAGCCCTGACCTGCGCGTCCATGTGCGAGAGGGGCTGCCCAACCGCTTGGTCGAGCTGCTCGCCGACGGCACCCACGACGTGATCCTCGTGCAACTGCCGATCGCCGACCGCGGCCTGCACGTCGAGCGGCTGTTCCGCGAGCCGCTGTTCCTCGGCATGGCCGCCGACGATCCGTTGAAGAAGCGCGACACGATCGCCGTCGAGGATCTGGCCGGGCGCGGCCTGCTGACGCTCCAGCCGCAATACCGGATGAGCGAGCAGGTCGCGGCGCTTGCCGAACAGGCGGGCGCACACGTGCTGCGCGATTACGAGGGGACCAGCCTCGACGCGATCCGGCAGATGGCGGGTATGGGCATGGGCCTGGCGCTGTTGCCGCGGCTCTACATCCGCCAGGAAATCCGCGAGGGTGACGGCCTGATCGTCCGACCGTTCGCCGGCGGGCGTCAGTATCGCGAGATCGGGTTGGTGTGGCGATCCGGCGCCGGACGCGCGCCCGCGTTTCTCACGCTTGCGCAATTGCTACGCGATGTTGCGCAATAGGATAACCCTATCGGACATATAGTCCGGGCGCCGTTGCTCCAATAACCTACCCCCTACAGATAGCGCGTCTGTCAGGGAGAAACGGCAATGGCGGACCAGCGCCCGGGGATCCGGGCCTTTGCAGGGTGGATCGGGTTGGTGCTGGCCCCCGATGCCGCGTTCGTGCGGCTGGCGATCGTCTATGGCATCGCCATTTCGCTGCTGTCGCTGGCGACGCCGATTTCGGTCCAGCTGCTCATCAATTCGGTCGCGAACACCGCGCTGCCGACGCCGCTGTTCACGCTCGCCGGACTGCTGTTCCTGCTGCTGCTGATCGCCGGCGTGCTCGCCGCCTTCCGCATCCACCTGCTCGCGCAGTTCGAGCGGCGGCTGTTCGCGCGGATCGTCGCGGAGATCACGATCCGCGCGGTGCACGCGCAGAACCCGTTCTTTGCCGATGCCCGGCGCGGCGACCTGTTCAACCGTTATTTCGACCTGATGACGGTGCAGAAAGCGCTGCCCAGCCTGCTCATCGGCGGCTTCACCATCTTCCTTCAGGGCGCGGTGGGCCTGATCGTCACCAGTTTTTACCACCCCTTCTTTCTCGCCTTCAACGCTGTGCTGGCGCTGTCGCTGTTCCTCGTCTGGCAGCTCTGGGCGTCTGGCGCGATCCGCAGCGCGGTCGCGCGAAGCCATGCCAAGCACGCGGCCGCGCACTGGCTCGACAGCGTCGGCGGGTCGAACGGCTTCTACAAATCCAGCCGCCACCTCGACTTCGCGATGGACAGGTCGGAGGCGATGACGGCGGGCTATGTCGCCGCGCACCGCCGCCACTTCCGCTACACCTTCGCGCAGACCTGCGCGCTCCTCCTCATCTACGCGATCGCCAGCGCCGCGCTGCTCGCGCTCGGCGGCTGGCTCATCATCCAGAACCAGCTGTCGATCGGCCAGCTCGTCGCCGCCGAGCTGATCCTGTCGGGCGTCTTCTACGGCATCGCCCAGTTCGGGCCGTATCTGGAGGCGCTGTACGACCTAGCCGCCGGGCTGGAGGAGCTGTCGCTTTTCTGGGACGTGCCGCAGGAAGCGGGCAAAGCCGAGGGCGAGGGACCGGCGGACGGCGCCATCCGGATGGCCCGCGTCGAGCATGACGGCCGCCGCTTCGATTTCGAGGTCGCGGCGGGCGAACAGCTCGCCGTCGTCGCCGCGCCGGGGGTCGAACGCTCGCTGGCGATGCTGTTCAAGCGGCACCAGAGCCCGGCGCGCGGCCTGGTCGTCATCGGCGGGCGCGATATCGGCGGGCTGGACACCTATCGCCTGCGGGCCGAGGTGATGGTGCTCGACCGGCCGAGCTTCGTCGAAATGTCGATCCGCGACTATCTGACGCTCGCCGCCTCGGGCGATGCGGCGCGGATGGTTGAGGCGCTGGAGACGGTCGGTCTCGCCGAACGGCTCGGCGGGCTTGCCGAGGGGCTGGATACCGTCATTTCCACCTCGGGCTGGCCGCTATCGGTGGGCGAGCTGATGGCGTTGAAACTCGCCGCCGCATTGCTCGCCCGGCCCAAGCTGCTGGTCCTGTCGCCGCTTTACGATCTGCTCCCGCCCGAGCGCGTGGATGCGGTACTCGCCCGGCTGCGCGGCGATACCACTGTGCTTCAGTTCACCCGACGGCCACAGGGGCTGGTGCGCGACGGCGCGCTCTGGATCGGCGCCACCGAGCAGCGCCGCTGCGCCACCGACGCCGAACTGATCGCACTCGCCAGCGAAGGAGGCAGCGATGCCCTTCCAGCCTGACCATATCGTCCATTTCCCGACGCTGGCGAGCATCCGGCCGCCGCGGGTGACGCGCGTCGTCGCGTGGCTGGTCTTCTTCGCGATCGCGGTCGTGGTCGCGATCCTGATCCTCGTCCCCTGGGTCCAGACCTCGGCCGGCGCGGGCCAGGTCGCCGCCCTCGATCCCGAGGACCGGGTGCAGGACGTGACCGCGCTCGTCCCCGGCCGGGTCGAGCGCTGGTACGTCCGCGACGGCGACCTCGTGAAGCGCGGCGACCCGATCGCGAAGATCACCGACAACGACCCCGATCTCCTCGCCCGCCTCGCCGCCGAGCGCGCGCAGGTGCTGGCCGAGATCGCCGCCGCCGAACAGGCGATGGCCGTGTCGCAGATCGACGTCGGCCGCTCCGCGCAATTGCTGGCCGAGGGGCTGGCGGCACGCCGCGATTACGAAGCGACGCAGATCAAGGTCGCCGACCAGCGCGCCAAGCTTGCGGAGGCTCGGGCCAAGCTCACCCGCGTCGACGTGACGCTCAACCGCCAGTCGGCGCAGCTCGTCCGCGCGCCGCGTGACGGGCGCATCCAGTCGATCAATGCCGCCGCCGGCGCGACGCTCGTCTCGGCGGGCGACCCGCTCGCGACGCTCGCGCCGGAGGCGCCGGTGCGCGTGGTCGAGCTGATGGTCGACGGCCGCGACGTCGCGATCATCCGCCCCGGCCGCCCGGTGCGACTGGCGTTCGAGGGGTGGCCCGCGATCCAGTTCAGCGGCTGGCCCTCGGTCGCGCAGGGGATGTTCGACGGCCGCGTCCGCTCGATCGACCCCTCGGCCCAGACCACCGGCCTGTTCCGCGTGCTGGTCGAACCGATGCCGGGCAAGCCGGGCTGGCCCGGCGCCGGCTTCGTCCGGCTGGGCGGCAAGGTGCGCGGCTGGATCCAGGGCGAGACGGTCAGCGTCGGCTACGAACTCTGGCGCCAGCTCAACGACTTCCCGCTCGAATTCCGCCGTCCCGCCGACGATGCGAAAGGCCCCGGCCCCGATCCGGTCGTCAAGGTGAAGAAATGATCCGCCTGATCGCCATCGTCGCGGCGGTCTTCGTGGCCGCCCCCGCCGCCGCCCAGCAACTGACGCTGGACGAGGTGCTGCGCTCGTCCGCCACCCACGCCCCCGCGATCCTCGAGGCGATCACGCGCGAACGACAGGCCGACGGCCGCCGCCTGTCGGCCGAGGGCGCGTTCGACCTGTTGTTCGAGGGGGACGTCCAGTCGCGCCTCGCCGGCTATTACGACGGCACGGTGGTTGAGGGGAAGGCGACGCGCCCGCTCGCCAGCAACGGCGGCTATGTCTTCGGCGGCTACCGCGTCTCGCGCGGCGACTTTCCGGTCTATGAGGACAAGGCGTTCACCAACCGGCTGGGCGAGGTGAAGGTCGGCGCGGTCTTTTCGCTGATGCGCGACCGGCTGATCGACGAGCGGCGCGGGCGATTGGGGCTCGCGGGCGGTGACATCAATCTTGCGCGGCTCGACCGCGAAATGGTGGCGATCGGGGTGCAGCGACGCGCGATCGACGCCTATCAGAGCTGGGTCGTCGCGGGGATGCGGGTGCGCGTCTATCGCGACCTCCTATCCCTCGCGACCGAGCGGCAGGCGTCGATCGAGCGGATGATCGCGCTCGGCGCGCGCCCGCAGATATTGGGGACGGAGAACCGCCAGAACATCGTCCGCCGCCAGACGCTGCTGGTGCGCGCCGAACAGGACCTCGCCGCCGCCGCCAATGCGCTTTCCTTCTATCTGCGCGACGAGAATGGCGAGCGGCTCGTCCCCGCCGCCGAACGCCTGCCCGACCGGTTCCCGGAACTGCGCCTCCCCGCGCTCGGCCCCGACCTCGCCCGGCGGATCGAGCGGCCCGATCTGGAGGCGATCCTCGTCCGGCTGGATCAGGTCGAGGTAAAGCGCCTGCTCGCCGAGAACGACCTGCGCCCGCGGCTCGATATCCGGGCGGAGGCGGCGAAGGATGTGGGGCCGATCGGCCTTGGCGGGTCGTCGCGGACCCCCGCCGAGGGGATCGTCGGCCTGCGCTTCTCGCTCCCCCTCGAACGCCGCGCCGCCCGCGGCAAGATCGCCGAGGCCGCGGCCGAGGCGGATGGCCTGCGCCTTCGCCGCAAGCTGATCGAGGACCAGATCCTCGTCGAGGTGAACGGCCTTGCGATCCAGGCGACCACCGCCGACCGGCTGCTCGGCCTCGCGGTCGACGAAACCGCGCTCGCCAACCGGATGGCGGAGGCCGAGCGCCGCCGGTTCCAGCTGGGCGCCAGCGACTTCATCGTCGTCAACCTGCGCGAGGAAAGCGCCGCCGACGCGCGCCTGCGCCAGCTCGACGCCGAATATCGCCGCTCCGCCGCCCGCGCTGAACTGGTCGCCGCGACCGTGGATCGGGCGCAATTGGGGCTGTAACCGCTTCCAGACTTGCGTTGCAGCGCACAAAGGCGCATGGGGAGCGCGTTCATGACAATCGAAACCCTCCCCCCGCTTCTATCGGAAGCGCTCGCCGCGCGTGGTTACGACACGCTGACCGCCGTCCAGTCCGCCGTGCTGGAACAGCCCGATCCCAACCGCGACCTCGTCGTCTCCGCCCAGACCGGCTCGGGCAAGACCGTCGCATTCGGCCTCGGCATCGCGTCGCAGCTGTTCGAGGACGGCGCGCTCGCGCGCAGCGACACGCCGCTCGCGCTCGTCATCGCGCCGACCCGCGAACTCGCGATCCAGGTCAGCCGCGAGCTGATGTGGCTTTATGAAAAGGCGGGCGCGCGCATCGCCACCTGCGTCGGCGGGATGGACGCGGCCAAGGAACGCCGCAATCTGCAGCGCGGTGTCCAGATCGTCGTCGGCACCCCCGGCCGCCTTCGCGATCACCTCGAGCGCGGCGCGCTCGACCTCTCGGCCTTGCGCGCCGTCGTCCTCGACGAAGCGGACGAGATGCTCGACATGGGGTTCCGCGAGGATCTCGAGCAGATCCTCGACCTGACGCCGGAGGGGCGCCGCACGCTCCTGTTCTCCGCAACGATGCCCAAGTCGATTGTCGCGCTCGCCCGCCGCTATCAGCGCGATGCCGAGCGGATTTCGACCTTGGGCGAGGATCGCGGCCACGGCGACATCGAATATCAGGCGATCGCCGTCTCGCCCGCCGATATCGAGCATGCCGCGATCAACCTGCTTCGCCTGCACGAGGCGGAGACGGCGATGCTGTTCTGCGCCACGCGCGACAATGTCCGCCACCTCCACGCCAGCCTGACCGAGCGCGGATTCGCCGCGGTCGCGCTGTCGGGCGAGCACAGCCAGAACGAGCGCAACGCCGCGCTTCAGGCGCTGCGCGACGGCCGCGCCCGCGTCTGCGTCGCAACCGACGTGGCGGCGCGCGGCATCGACCTGCCGAGCCTTAGCCTGGTCGTCCATGTCGAGCTGCCGCGCGATGCCGAGACGTTGCAGCACCGCTCGGGCCGCACCGGCCGCGCAGGGCGCAAGGGCACTGCGGTCCTAATCGTTCCCTATCCCCGCCGCCGCCGCGTCGACATGATGCTCAAATCGGCGCGCATTGCCGCCGAGTGGACGGATGCGCCGACGCCCGACGACATCCGCGCCAAGGACCGCGAGCGGATGCTGGCGACGTTGCTCGCGCCGGTCGAGGCGGACGAGGACGACCGCGCGCTCGCCGCGCAGCTCCTCGAAAAGATGAGCGCCGAGGATATTGCCGCGGCCTTCGTTCAGAGCGTCCGCGCCAAGCTGCCCGCGCCCGAGGAGATGATCGAGGCGGCCCCGCGCGATCCCGCGACCGCGCATCACCGCCCCGGCTTCGACGACGTGCAGTGGTTCCGCATGGATATCGGCCGCCGTCACAATGCCGATCCGCGCTGGATCCTGCCCTTGCTCTGCCGCCGCGGGCACATCACCAAGAACGAGATCGGCGCGATCCGCATCCTGCCCACCGAAACCTGGTTCCAGGTGCCGAGCGGCATCGCCGCCAAGTTCGCCAGCGCCGTCCAGCGCAGCGGCGACCCGCAGGCCGATGACGAAAGCGGCGTGCGCATCGAGCGCGCCGAGGGCCAGCCCCCCTCGCCCGGCCATCGCGGCGATCGTGCAAACGCGCCGGCCGGCCGCCCGCCTTATCGCGCAAAGCCCACCGGCGCCCGTCCGCCGCACAAACCGCGCCGCCCGCGCTGAGGCCAGCCATGCGCATCCTCGTCGATGCCGATGCCTGCCCGGTGAAGGACGAGGTGTACCGCGTGGCCCTGCGCCACGCGGTCCCCGTCACGATCGTCAGCAACAGCCCGATCCGCGTGCCGCAGCATGAACTGATCGGGCGTGAGGTCGTCTCGGACGGTTTCGACGCCGCCGATGACTGGATCGCCGAGCGGGTCGATGCGGCGACGGTGGTGATTACCGCCGACATCCTGCTCGCCGACCGCTGCATCAAGGCGGGCGGCACGGTGATTGCGCCCAACGGCAAGCCGTTCACCGCCGCCTCGATCGGCTCGGCGGTCGCAGTGCGCGCGATCATGGCCGACCTGCGCGCGGGCGGCGACCAGCTCGGCGGGCCCGCGCCCTTCTCGAAGACCGACCGCTCGCGCTTCCTCCAGTCGCTCGACGAGGCGCTGGTGCGGCTCAAGCGCCGGGCGTAAGGACGAGATCATGGCCGAACGCTTCGAACGACACCGCCAGCCCTGGACCGCCGACGAGATCCAGAAGCTCCACACCCTCGCCAAGAAGGGCATGGCGCTGAAAGCGATCGCCAAGGCGCTGACCCGCAGCGAGGAATCGACCAAGGAACGCGCCAAGGCCGACGGACTGTCGATCGCCAAGCTTCGCTGACATGGCCGATTACGACGCGATCGTGCTGGGGGCGGGTGCCGCCGGCCTGATGTGCGCGGGCGTCGCGGGCCAGCGCGGCAAACGCGTGCTCGTCATCGACCATGCGGACCGCCCGGGAAAGAAGATCCTGATCTCGGGCGGCGGGCGCTGCAACTTCACCAATACCGGCACCGTCCCCGACCGCTTCATTTCCGCCAATCCGCATTTCGCGCGGTCGGCGCTGGCCCGCTACACCCCCGCCGATTTCACAGAGCTGGTCGAAGCCTATGGCATCGCGTGGCACGAAAAAACGCTCGGCCAGCTCTTCTGCGACGGATCGGCACGGCAGATCGTTGACCTGCTGATGGCGGAAGGCGCGAAGGGCGGGGTCGAGGTCGCCCTCGGTGAGCCGATCACGGCGGTCGATCATGCCGATGGCCGCTATCGCGTGACGTTCGGCGACCGCACCGCTAGCGCCCCTGCCCTCGTCATCGCCACCGGCGGGCCGTCGATCCCGA
Source organism: Sphingomonas yantingensis (assembly GCF_014199325.1). Lineage (GTDB taxonomy): Bacteria > Pseudomonadota > Alphaproteobacteria > Sphingomonadales > Sphingomonadaceae > Sphingomonas > Sphingomonas yantingensis. The sequence continues at coordinate 120,525 of NZ_JACIJJ010000005.1, read as the reverse complement.
AGATGGGCGCGACCGGCTTTGCCTACGACCTCGCCCGCCGCTTCGGCCTCAGGGTGGTCGAGCCGCGCCCCGCGCTCGTCCCCCTGACCCTCGGCGGCGACGAGGTGCTGTTCCGCGAACTCTCCGGCGTCGCGACCGAGGTGGTGGCGATCGCCGGCAAGGCCGCATTCCGCGAGGCGGCTTTGTTCACGCATCACGGCCTGTCCGGCCCCGCGATCCTTCAGGTGTCAAGCTATTGGCGCCATGGCCAGCCGATCGCGATCGACTTCCTCCCCGGCCGCACGCCCGGCTGGCTCAAGCAACTGAAGCGCGACACCCCGCGCACGACCGTCGCGCGCACCTTGACCGCCGCGCTACCCGAACGGCTGGCCGCCGTCCTCGGCGAACGGCTGGCACTCTCCGGCACGCTCGCCGACCTGACCGACGCTAGGCTCGCCGCCGCCGAAGCGCGGCTGAGCCACTGGGCCTTCCACCCGAACGGCACGCAAGGGTTTGCGAAGGCCGAGGTGACCGTGGGCGGCATCAGCACTGCGGAGCTGTCGTCGAAGACGATGGAAGGGCGCCGCGTCCCCGGTCTCTATGCGATCGGCGAGGCGGTGGACGTGACCGGCTGGCTCGGCGGATATAATTTCCAATGGGCCTGGGCGAGCGGGTTCGCGGCGGGTGAAGCGATCGCTTTACACTGAGCGTTGCCGCGCGGCAGGATGCCCCGACAAATCGGGGAGGATTGGCATGGCCGGATTGACTCATTGGCTGGCACCGCTGCTGGCGCTTGCACTCATCCCGTCGGCTGCGCCCGCGCACCAGACCGGCGAGGCGCCCGGCGAGCCGATGCTGGGCATCGAGACCATCCGCCTCTATCCCGGCCGCGCACCCGGCGCGACGGGCGACGGCCCCGACGAGACGCCGACCCTCACGATCATGCGCCCGCATCGCGGGCACGAAAACGGCACCGCGATCGTCGTCGCGCCCGGCGGCGGCTACATGGGCCTCGCCGATAATCTGGAGGGGCGACAGGTGGCCGACTGGTTCGCCTCTCGCGGGATGACCGCCTTCGTCCTCAAATACCGCGTGGGGGCCAAGGCGCGGTTGCCCATTCCCTTTGCCGACGGCCACCGCGCGGTCCGCTTCGTGCGCGCCAATGCGGCGAAGTACGGCATCGACCCGAAGCGGATCGGCATGATCGGCTTTTCCGCCGGCGGCCATCTGAGCGTCACCGTCGCCGCGACCGGCGCGCCGGGCACCGGCGATGCGGTCGACCAAACCGACAGCCGCCCCGACTTCCTCGTCCTCGGCTACCCATGGCTGGAGGGGATGCAGATCGGCGCGAACGGCCGGTCGCAATATTGCGACTTCACCGGGGTGAAGTGCGATCCGAAGCAATATACCCGGTATCTGCCACTCAAGTCCGTCACCGCCCGGATGCCGCCGACCTTCATCTATCACACCACCGGGGACAAGCTCGTCCCCGCGATGGGCAGTCTCCGCTTCTACGAGGCGCTGCAGGCCAAGGGGGTCGAGGCCGAACTCCACGTCTTCGCGCGCGGCGATCATGGGACGGGGCTCGGCGGCTACGATCCAGCGCTCGCCCGCTGGCCCGAGTTGATGGAAGCGTGGCTACGCGGTCTCGGTATGCTCACGCCCCCGCGTTGAGCCCCGCCTTGCTGACCGGCCGCCGGTCTTCTGTCGCAAAGCAAAAGGAGAGCGAAGCGGTTCGATCGCGCGCCGGCCCGCTTCCCCATGCGGGAGCGGCCCTGTACGCTGGGGCATGATCCGCCAGACTCGCCCGGCATGAAACTCGGCCCGCTCCGCCTCAAGCTCCAGGTCGCGTGCGGCGATGCGGTCGCCTTCGGTCCGGGCAAGGCCGACCTCCTCGGCGCCATCGCCGCAGAGGGGTCGATCGCGCGCGCCGCGGCGGCGATGGGGATGAGCTATCGCCGCGCCTGGCTGCTCGTGGACGAGATGAACCGCTGCTTCGACCCGCCGCTGGTCGAGACGTTGCGCGGCGGCGGGACCGAGCGCGGCGCGCGCGTGACCGACACCGGCGCCGCCGTCCTCGTCGCCTATCGAGAGATGGAGCGCGACGCCGCGGCGCTCGCCGAGCGCTCGGCCTATGCGCGCCTGCGCACCCATCTTCGCGAGGCCCCGCTGCCGTCCTCCAAATAGCGCGACCTCTATATACGGCTGGATACAGTCTCGGTATACGCCGGAACATAGAGCGGGGACGCCCCCTGCCGAAAGGGGCTCCCCGGCCATGCTCGCACTCGTCGCCATGTCCCTGCTTGTGTCGCCGATGCAGACCGCCCCGGCCGCAGCGCAGGCCGAGGACGACCGACTCCCCGCCATCACCGTCACTGCTCGCCGGCGGGAGGAGGATGCGCAGGACGTGCCCGCCGCGCTCTCGGTCGTGGACGGCGACCTGCTCGACCGCAGCTACAGCCTGAATACGCAGGCGCTGACGACGCTGATCCCCAGCCTCAACTACAGCTCCGCCAACCCCCGCAACACCGCCTTCACGATCCGCGGGCTGGGGTCGAGCGTGGTGGCGGTCAGCCAGGCGAATGACGGGCTGGAACCCGGCGTCGGCTTCTACGTCGATCAGGTCTATCACGCCCGCCCCGCGACCGCCGCGTTCGACTTCGCCGATATCGAGCGGGTCGAGGAACTGCGCGGGCCGCAGGGGACGCTGTTCGGCAAGAACACCACCGCCGGCGCGCTCAACATCACCAGCCGCGCACCGAGCTTCACGCCCGAGGGGTTCGCCGAGATCTCGGTCGGCGAGCGCAACTTCGTCCAGGCGCGGGGCTGGGCATCGGGGCCGATCAGCGACACGATCGCCTATCGCCTGTCGGGCGTCTCGACCCGCCGCGACGGCGTGATCGAGAATGTCCGCACCGGCCGCAATACCAACACGCTCGGCACGCAGGCGGTGCGCGGGCAGCTCCTGTTCCAGCCGCGCGAGGGGTTCCGGACTCGCCTGATCGCCGACTTCGCCAACTTCCAGGCCTATTGCTGCGGGCAGGTATACCTGCGCACCGGCACCAGCCTTCGGGCGCCCACCCGTCAGTTCGGCGGGCCGCAGGGGCTGGCGGCGCAGTTCGACTACGCCCTGCCGAGCACCAACCCCTATGACCGCCTGACCGACATCGACGGCCCGCTCGGCGTCGACACGAACGAGGGCGGGGTGAGCGCGATAACCGACTGGAATCTCGGCCCCGCGACGTTCACCTCGGTCAGTGCGTGGCGGTTCTGGAACTGGGATGCGGAGAACGACCGCGACTATACCGGCCTGCCGGTGCAGTTGTCGCAACACATCCCCTCGCGGCAGGATCAGGCGAGCCAGGAGTTCCGCCTCGCCTCGAACGGCTCCGGCCCGCTCACCTACGTCATCGGGCTCTATGGCTTCTGGCAGAAGATCACCGGGCGGCCGATCAGCATCTACGGCCCCGCCGCCGCCCGCTATCTGATCGGCACAACGACGGGTGCGAACAACACCCCCGTCCCCGCCAACCTGCTCGACGGCTATGGCCAGGACGGGCGCACCGTCTTTCGCACGTCGAGCTATGCCGCGTTCGGCGAGGTCAACTGGCGCATCGTCCCCGACGTGACGCTGACCGGAGGCCTTCGCTACACCTATGAGGGGAAGGACGGCTCGTATCGCACGACCGTGTCGGGCGGGCCGGCGACGACAAACGCCGCACTCGTCAACGCACGGCTCGGCGTCCTGCGTCCACAAAGCTATGTCGCGAGCGACCGGGACGGCAGCCTGTCGGGCCGCGGCAACATCGCCTGGGCGGTGAGCGACCGGGTGCTCGCCTATGCAAGCTATGCGCGCGGGTTCAAGTCGGGGGGCATCAACATGTCGGGCCTGCCGCTCGACAATGCCAACCAGCCCGTCCTCGCCACCGCCGTCGTCCGGCCCGAACGCAACGAGACGATCGAGATCGGCCTCAAGAACACGCTTTTCGACCGGCGCCTGATCTTCAACATCGACGCCTATCGCACCCGCGTCCGCGATTTTCAGGCGACGATCGTCGAGAACTCGACGACGCAGACCGTGCAGCTTCGCGGCTATCTGTCGAACATTCCGGCGGTGCGCGTGCAGGGGATTGAGGCGGACCTGACCGCGATCGTGGTCCCCGGCTTATCGATCCGCGGCAGCGTCGCCTATGCCGACGGCGTCTATACCGACTATCCCGCCGGCCCCTGCCCGCTCGAGGTTCAGACCGCGGCGACCGCGCGGTGCAGCCTGACCGGCCGCCGCCTCGCCTCGCTCCCCCGACTCGCGGTGACGGGCGGGCTCGACTATGTCCGGCCGGTCGGGCGCGGCGAGCTCATTCTCCATGTCGACAGCGCCTCGCGCGGCGGATTTAACGGCGACCCCAGCCTGTCGCGCTTCACGCGCATCCGCGGCTCCAACCTCACCAACGCCAATATCGGTTATCGCTTTGCCGACGGGACGGAGGTGATCGTCTGGGCGCGCAACCTGCTCGATGCCGACTATATCCAGAACCTGACGATCCAGGCGGGCAATTCAGGCCTGATCCTCGGCAGCCCCAGCGACCCGCGCACGATCGGCGGGACGGTGCGCTTCGCGGTCTAGCCGAAATGCACCGCCAGCCAGACGGTCGGCGCGTCGGGATCGGTAAAGGTGACGCGGTGCGCGGCCCCGGCCGGGATCAGCAGCCAGTCGCCCGGCGACAGCGCGGTCGCGGCCCCCTCCGCCTCGACCACCGCGCGCCCTGCCAGCACCAGCACCCACTCGTCATGCGGCTGGACATAGGGGCGCTCGGGCGGCGTCACCTGTCCCAGCGACACGATCCGCTCGATCCGGCAGCCGGGGCGGGTCAGCAGGTTCTCGAACACCTCGCCCCGGGACGCATCGGGCAGCGGATGGAGCAGGTTGGTCATGCGGCACCTCGACACGTGGCACCGGCGTGTTAGCCCTCTGTCATCACCAGGCACAGGGGTTCGGGCATGATTCGATGGGCAGCGGCGGCAAGTCTGGCAGCGATCGCGGTGGCGGCCGCCGGACAGGAAGCGCCCCGCGCCGCGAAACGCCCGCATCCCGTCGTCTCGCCCAATGGCACCCGCAACGACGATTATTATTGGCTGCGCGACGACACGCGCAAGAACCCCGAAATGCTCGCCTATCTGAAGGCGGAGAACGCCTATGCCGACGCGCGCATGGCCCCGCTCAAGCCGCTGGCTGACACGCTCTATGCAGAAACCGTCTCGCACATCCAGCAGGACGACACGACCGTCCCGTACCGCGAGAATGGCTGGTGGTACCAGACGCGGTTCGTGAAGGGCGGCGACTATCCGCTGGTCGAGCGCCGCCGCACCCCCGATGCCCCCGCCGAGCTGCTGTTCGACCAGAATGCGATGGCAAAGGGCCACGGTTTCTTCTCGCTGTCGGCCTTTGCCGTCAGCCCGGATAACAAGACGATCGCCTGGGCCGAAGACACCGTCGGCCGCCGCCAGTATGTGCTGAAGGTCAAGGACATCACCACCGGCCGTATCCTCGACCAGGGCCTCACCAATCTCGAGCCCGAAATCGTCTGGATCGGCGACGGCAAGTCGCTGCTCTATGTCGCCAAGGACCCCGTGACGCTGCGCGGCTACCGCGTGATGCTCCACGCGCTCGGCACGCCCGCCAGCGCCGACAAGCTGGTCTATGAGGAAAAGGACGACACCTATCAGATGGGCATCGGCAAGACGGCCGACGACAAGTTCATCTGCATCACCGTCTCCAGCACCGTCAGCGACGAGCAACGCTGCGCACCGGTTGACCAGCCGACTCGCTTTACCGTTCTTGCGCCCCGCGCGCGCGAATTCCGTTATTCGGCTGACCATGCCGGTGGGCGCTGGGTGATCCGCACGAACAAGGGGGCGAAGAACTACAAGCTCGTCACCGTCGCCGATGCCGGGCTGTCGGGAGGCACCGCGGCCTGGCGGGACCTGACGCGCGCCGACGACAAGGTGTTCATCGAGGGATTCCAGCCCTTCGACAGCTTCGTCGCGATCGACCAGCGGCAGGGCGGCAATCGCATGATCCGCCTGCTCGGCCAGGACGGGCGCTCCACCGCAGTCGCCGCCGACGAACCCGCCTACCGCATGGCGCTCGCCACCAACCGCGAGGCGGGCGCGACCTCGGTCCGCTACACCTATGGCTCATTGAAGACCCCGACGACGACGTACGAGGTCGATGCGCGGACGGGCGAGCGCCGCGTGCTCAAGGTGGCGCCCGTTCCCGGCTACGACCCCGCCAACTACGTCACCGAACGGCTCTGGGCGCCCGCGCGCGACGGCACCCGCATCCCCGTCTCGATCGTCTATCGCAAGGGCGCTAAGCGCGACGGCACCGCGCCGCTTTTCCAGTACGCCTATGGCAGCTACGGCTATTCGACCGATCCCGCCGTCGACCCCAGCCGGATCGCGCTGCTCGACCGCGGCGTCGTCTACGCGATCGCGCATATCCGCGGCGGGCAGGAAATGGGCCGCGGCTGGTACGACGACGGCCATCTGCTCAACAAGAAGAACAGCTTCACCGACTTCATCGACGTGACCCGCTTCCTCGTCGCGCAAAAGGTCGCGGCAAAGGATCGCGTCGCGGCGATGGGCGGCAGCGCCGGCGGGCTCCTCATGGGCGCGGTCGCCAACATGGCGCCCACCGATTACCGCGTGATGGTCGCGCAGGTGCCGTTCGTCGATGTCGTCACGACGATGCTCGACGCCAGCATCCCGCTCACGACCTTCGAATATGACGAATGGGGCAATCCCGCGCAGAAGCGTTACTATGATTACATGCTGAGCTATTCGCCCTACGACAATGTCGAGGCGAAGGCGTATCCGGCGATGTTCGTCGGCACCGGCCTGTGGGACAGCCAGGTTCAATATTATGAGCCCGCCAAATGGGTCGCGAAACTTCGCGCGACCAAGACGGGCACCGCCCCGCTCCTGTTCCGCACCAACATGGAAGCCGGGCACGGCGGTAAGTCGGGCCGGTTCGAGCGGTATCGCGACGCCTCCGAATGGCAGGCCTTCGTCCTCGATCAGCTCGGCGTGGCCGGAAACTGATCGAAACGGGCGGGCCACGACGCCGGTGTGTCGTGGCCCCGACGACCTTAAGTGGTTCGATCCAAAGGCGCTGAGGACTCGAAACAACCCCGCCGCCCAATATTTTGTCGACAAGATCGCCAGCGGGTATTCTTTGACGCCAAAGAAGCAACACATGACGCATCGACTTTACTGTTCGGACGGCGCATAGGCATGGGCCAAGCAATGTGCTTGCCAGCAAATGGTCGCAGCCAGAACGGGAACCTGTCATGTCCGAAGAGACCACGTTGAATGCCGTCGAACTCGCCACCGAATTGACGATCGCGTGGCTGGGTAACCAGAACAACCGTGTTTCGGCCGAAGACGTGCCGGCGTTCCTTCGCACGATGCACTCGACGATCAACGAGCTTTCGGGCGGCACGGCTGAGACCGCCGACAATGCCGAGACGCCCGCGACCGAGGGTGACTTCACGCCCGCCGTCTCGGTGCGCAAGTCGCTGGCATCGAAGGATCACATCCTGTCGATGATCGACGGCAAGCCCTATCGGACGCTACGCCGCCACCTGTCGACCAATGGCCTGACGCCTGACGAGTATCGCGCGCGCTACAACCTCAAGGCCGACTATCCGATGGTCGCGCCGAGCTATTCGGAAGCGCGCCGCGCGATGGCCAAGCAGATCGGCCTGGGCTCCAAGGGTCGTCAGGCCCGCGCCGGCGCCGCGAAGGAAGCGACCGCGCCTGCCGCCACCCCGACGCGGCGCCGCAAGAAGAGCGACGCCGCCGCCGACTGACCGATCGCCGCGGCGGGGATCAGCGAGACACCTCGCGCCCGCCGCGGCACACCGGCCCTGCCTTTGCGCCCAGCGCCCAGCCGATCCCATTCTCGAGCAGCGTCACGTTCTTCGCGTCGGCGTAATTCTCCGGCCGATGCCCGATCGCCGAATAGAAGGAGCGCCCGTTGCCGACGCAGCGGCTCCAGGCGATCGGGTGGTCGCCCATCGCCAGCTTCCCCGGCTTGTAGCTCGCCTCGTCCAGCGCCAGCAGCACGTGGACGCCCTTGTCGCGCGGGTTGGCGGTGAACGAATACCATTCCTCGTTCAGTGCCCAGCCGGTGCCGAGCCCCCGCATCAGCGGGCTGTTCGGATCCTCCACCCGGATCGTCGCGGTCTGGAACTGCGGGTCCATCGGGTGACCAGCGAAGCGGGCACTGACCAGAACATCGGAATACCAGTCCCAGATGTTGCGCGGATCGCCCGCTGCGCCGTGAAAGCCGACGAAGCCGCCGCCCTTCTCGACGAAATCGCGCAGTGCCTGTCGCTGGCGGACGGTCAGCACGTCGCCGCTGACGTTGTTCCAGACGACCGCGCCGAACTGCTTCAGGTAAGCCGGCGTGATAGCGCCGGGATTGTCGGTGAACACCGCCTCCCACCCTTTGCGCGCTGCCATCGCGCGCAGCGCCTCGGTCGCTGCGTTGACCGAGGGGGTGTCCTTGAAGCCGATGATCCGGTCGAAGACGAGGATCGCCGGCCTGCCCGGCTTCACCCGCTCCGCCGGGGGCGGGCCGTCGACATAGCGGGCACATCGACGCGCCGTCGCGGCGGCATCGATCGGGATCGCCGCCAGCTTCGCCCGCAGATCGGCCTGCGCCGCCACCGGCATCGCCTTGTAGTCGCCGAGCCCGTCGAGCGACACGATCGCCGAGAAGGTCGGCAGCGTCGTGCCCGACAGGAACGGCGGTATCTTGGCGAGCAGCCCCGCCTCATCGAGTACCTGCCGCGCGCGGGGATCGATCAGCAGGTCGATCAGCGGCCCGTCGATCGAATAGGGCGTCGTCGCCAGCGGACAGTCGGGCACCGCAGCGTGCGCCGCCACGGGCATGGCGGCGGTCGCGAGCCCGATAAAGACCGCAAGATCTCGAAGGCGGCGGGGCGTTGCTCGGCTCATGTCATCCTCTCCCTGCCCTGCGCGGGCTTTAGTCGGAGCATAGACGAGCCTCCCTTCGGCGCAACGCCCCTCGTTTCGTCGCACCCGATCGTCGCTTGCATCGTGACTTGGCGCATTAAGACAGGCTAAAGCCGCTGCCGCGCCCGGTTTCGCCGGGTCCATTCGACGGAGCGACGATGACCGACCTCGACCCCAGCCTGGATCTTCCGCGGTGGAAGCGCGTGTGGCTCGGGCTCGACAGCCGCGCGCGGCTCGGCGCACGGCGCGGGCGGATCGGCCGCGGAAAGCAGGCACGGCGCGGCGGCAACGACAGCGCGCGCTTCTTTCGTGAGTGGCTCCGCAATCCGGTCGCCACCGCCGCGGTCGCCCCCTCGGGCGAGGCGCTGGTCGCGCTCATCACCCGCGAGATCGGCGAATGGACCGGTCCCGTGCTCGAACTGGGGCCCGGCACCGGCGTCTTCACCCGCGCTCTCGTCGCGCGCGGTGTCGACGAGCGCGACCTGACGCTGGTCGAGCGGAACCCCGCCTTCGCGCAATTGCTGCGCGACCGGCATCCGCACGCCTCGATCCTGGTCGCCGATGCGGGCGAGCTCGGCACCGCGATCGCCACCGACACGCCGCGCTTCGGCGCGATCGTCTGCGGCCTCGGCCTGCGCAACATGAAGCCCGAGCTGATCGAGGCGATCCTGACCGGGGCGTTCGCGCACATGGCGCCGGGCGCCGCCTTCTACCTGTTCACCTATGGCCGCCGCTGCTCCGTCCCGGCAGGGATCCTGTCGAAACTGGGCCTCACTTCGCGGCGAATCGGCATCGCTTATCGCAACCTGCCGCCGGCATCGGTGTTTCGCCTGACCCGCGGCTGAACGGTCCGCTCTACGTGCGTCAAATCGCCTTTCGCGCGAGCCGCCGGTCCTATAGGATACGGCGATGACGATGGGCGAAACGACGATGCGGCACCTTCTGAACGATAACGCCACCCTGGCGGAGGGCGCGGCCCCGCGTCCGCGCACCAGCCGCCCCGCCGCCGCGCCGACGATGGTGCAGCAAGCCTATGACCACCTGCTGACCGCGCTGATGACGCTTCAGATCGCGCCGGGCGAGCGGATCGCGATCGATCAGGTCGCACGCCGCCTCAACATCTCGCAGACCCCGATCCGCGAGGCGCTGAGCCAGCTCGAGGCCGAGAAGCTCGTCCACAAGATGCCGAACGTCGGTTACCGGGCCAGCGCGCAGATGACGCGCGAAGAAGTGCGCGACCTCTATACCCTTCGCCAGCTCATCGAACCCTATGCCGCCGCCCGCGCGGCTGAGGCGATGACAAAAGATGCGGTCGAGGAACTCGAAGCCATCGATCAGGCGATGTCCGGGGTCGAGGACGGCGCGGCGGGCGGCTATTCGCGCTTTGCCGAGGCCGACGACCAGCTTCACCGGCTAATCGCGGCGCTGAGCGGCAATCGCCTCATCGCCGACACCGTCGAGCGGCTGCACGCGCACCTCCACATCTTCCGCGCGCTCTACAGCACCAACGCCCCGACCGAGGCGGCGGCCGAGCACCGCGCGATCATCGACGCGCTGATCGCGCGCGACGGCGCGGCCGCGAGCGAGGCGGTGCGCACCCATCTCGAACGGTCGCAACAGCGGATGGACCGCGTCCTCGCCAGCGGCTGACGCCGATTTGATCGCTTGACACCCGGCTGCCTGCTGCGTACCCAAATCCTATAGGATAGGAAATTGGAGAGGCGGATGCGGCAGCGACTGCAACGCGGCCCGGCAAGGGTAGGCGTCGGACGGATCGGCGCCGGTATCGCTATCATCGCGCTTCTCGCCTCGGGCGCAAGCGCCGAAACGCTGGTGCTCGAGCATTTCACGCTGATCGACGGCACCGGCCGCGCGGCCCAGCGCGACCAGTCGCTGATCCTCGTCGATGGCCGCGTGACCGAGGTCGGGCCCGCCGCGCGGATCAAGGCACCCAAAGGCGCAACGCGGGAGGACCTGAGGGGCAAGTTCCTGATGCCCGGCATCATCGACAGCCACGTGCACCTCGGCCTCGTCGACGGGATCGAGCAGAGCTTCCCCAAATATTACGACCGCGCGAACGTCGAGCAGCAGCTGAAGCTCTACACCGCCTATGGCGTCACCTCCGTCTACACGCTCGGCACCGACGGCGACGAGATCCACACGATCATCGCCGACCAGCGCCGCATCGGCCGCATCGACGGCGCGCGCGCGTTCACCGCGGGTCGCGGCGTCGTCTATAAGGGCAGCTATGGCGGCGTCCCCGGCCTCGACCAGCAGGTGTCGACGCCGGCCGAAACCATCGCGATGGTCCGGCGCGAAGTCGCCAAGGGCGACGACTTCGTCAAACTGTGGATGGACGACGAGTTCGGCGACGTCGCCGAACGCATGCCCTATCCGATCAGCAAGGCGGCGATCGACACCGCGCATGCGCTGGGCAAGAAGGCGGTCGGGCACATCTTCTACAACGAGAATGCCGCCGGCCTCGTCGGCCAGGGGGTCGACGGCTTCATGCATCAGGTCCGCGACAAGCCCATCGGGCCGAAGCTGATCGCCGACATGAAGGCGAAGCGGACATGGCAGCTCGCCTCGACGCTCAGCCGTGAAGCGTCGTTCACCTACAAGCTCCTCCCCTTCGTCGACGACCCCTTCTTTGTCCGCGGCGTCGCCCCCGCGACGATCGCCGCACTGAAGAGCCCCGAGCGGCAGGCACGCCTCGCCGCGGGCAAGCATTTCGGCCAGTATCCGGCGGTCCTTGACATGGCGCTGAAGAACTTCGGCACGATGGCGAAGGCAGGCATCCCCTACGGCATGGGCACCGACAGTGGCCCGACCGCGCGCTTCCCCGGCTATTTTGCGCACTGGGAGCTCGAGTTGATGGTCAAGGCGGGCGTGACCCCGCTTCAGGCGCTGACCGCCGCCACCGGCACCAACGCGAAGTTCCTGAACGCCCGCGACATCGGCACGGTCGAGCGCGGGAAATGGGGCGACCTGCTGGTCCTCGACCGCGATCCGACCGCCGACATCCGCAACACGCGCAGCATCCGCGCGGTCTATGTCGCCGGGCGGAAGCAGCCGACGATCTGGCAGACCTGCACCGGGCGCGCCGCCGACGCCTGCGGCCCGGCACCGCAGTGACCGACCACGCGCTCGCCCCTGAAGCCGCAACGGCGACCACGCGGCCCACGCGCGCGCGACATGTCGTGCTGTGGCTGACGGTGCTGGCCTATCTCATCACCTATATGGACCGGGTCGTCATCGCGACCGCGGCACCGTCGATCCAGCGCGAGTTCGGCTTTTCGGACCAGACGCTGGGCTGGGTCTTCGCCTCCTTCTCGATCGCCTATGCGCTGTTCCAGATCCCCGGCGGGTGGCTGGGCGACCGGTTCGGGCCGCGCCGCGCGCTGACCGGCGTCGTCGTCTGGTGGTCGACCTTCACCGCGCTCACCGCCACGACCTTCTCCGCCGGGTCGATGATGGTCACGCGCTTCCTGTTCGGGATGGGCGAGGCGGGCGCGTTCCCCATCGCCACGCGCAGCCTGTCGCGCTGGATGCTGCCGGCCGAGCGGGGTTGGGCGCAAGGCGTGACGCATGCCGGCGCGCGGCTGGGCGGCGCGGTGACGCCGGCGCTCGTCGCGGCGCTGATCCTCGCCTTCGGCTGGCGGATGCCGTTCTTCCTGTTCGCGCTGGTGGGCCTCGGCTGGGCCGCGCTCTGGTTCTGGTATTATCGCGACACCCCGCGCGAGCATCGGTCGGTCAATGCGGACGAGCTTGCGCTGATCGAGGGCGCGCTGGGCAAGGGCAAGGCGCGGGTCAGCGTGCCGTGGGGCAAGCTCCTGGCGCGTCCGCAGCTCTGGACGCTGTCGGCGATGTATTTCTGCTACGCTTATTGCATCAACATCTTCCTGACCTGGTTTCCCAAGTATCTGGCGGATGAACGCGGGTTCGACCTCGTGACGATGGGCATCTTCGCCAGTGCGCCGCTTGCCGCCGGCGTGGTCGGCGACATGGCGGGCGGCTGGTTCAGCGACCGGCTTGTCGAGCGGGGCGCGGGGCTCAAGATGGGTCGCCGCATCGTCGCGATCGCGGGCTTCGCCATCGCCGCGGCGATGATCCCGCTCGCCGCCGCGTCGGAAGCGCACGTCGCCAGCATCCTCTTCTTCTGCGTCGCCCTGTTCGGGCTCGAATTGACGGTCGGCGTCAGTTGGGCCGTGACGCTCGACATCGGCGGCGAATATGCAGGGTCCGTGTCGGCGGTGATGAACACGCTCGGCAACAGCGGCGCGGCGATCGCGGCGGCGGTGACGGGCTATATCGTCGCGGCCAGCGGCTGGTTCGCGGCCTTTGCGGTGCTCGCCGTCCTCTGCGTCATCGCGGCGCTCCTCTTCACGCGCATCGACGCCTCTCGTCCGCTCTACGTCCCGGAGGGTCAGGCATGACCGACGACGACCGCCCGCGCGCCGACCGGCGCACGATCCTGAAGTTCGCGGGGCTCGGCATGGGCGCGGCGGCGATGCCGCTCGCCGCGCAGCAGACCGATGCGATCCCGCAACCGGGCGCCGCCCCCATCCCCGCCCCGCCGTCGCCGCCCAAGGCGCACGACATGGCCACCCACATGGCCGCGCCGAAGCCGGCGGGCGACGTGCCCCGCCTCGGCTACGTCTTCCTCGATGCCGAGGAAGCGGCCTTTGTCGAGGCGTTCGTCGACACCATCATCCCCGCCGACGAATACAGCGCGAAGGGCACCGACCTGGGCGTCGCGACGTTCGTCGATCGCCAGCTCTATTCGGCCTGGGGTCAGGGCCGGAACATGTATCTTCAGGGCCCCTTCCAGGACGGCACGCCCGAACAGGGCTACCAGATGGCGCTTGCCCCGGCGGATATCGTCCGCCACGGCATCGCCGACCTCAACGCCTGGGCGCGCAAGACCTATACCGACAACAGCTTCGACACCGTGACCGACGCCCAGCGCATCGAGATCGTCACCGCGCTGGAGGCGAACAAGGTCGAGCTGGCGGCGGTGCCGACGCCGGTCTTCTTCAACATGCTCTATCAGCTCGTCACCGACGGCTTCTTCGCCGACCCGCTGCATGGCGGCAATCGCGGCAAGGCGTCGTGGAAGATGGTCGGCTATCCCGGCGTCGGCGAGATGTATGCCGACAAGATCGCCGAATGGCGCGGGCGACCCTTTCGCGTCGACGACCCCCAATCGATCCTGGACCTCAGTTGATGGCGACCAAGCTTCCCCCCGTCGACGTGGTGATCGTCGGTTCCGGCTGGACCGGCGGCATCGTCGCCAAGGAGCTGGCGTCGACGGGCCTCAAGATCCTGATGCTCGAGCGCGGCAAGTTCCAGGATACCAATCCCGACTTCCTCGCGCCGCAATCGCACGACGCGCTCAAATATTCTCGCCGCCTCGACCTCGCGCAGGACCTGTCGAAGGAGACGATCACCTTTCGCAACGACCGCGGCCAGACCGCGCTGCCGATGCGGCAATATGGGTTCTTCATTCCGGGATCAGGCGTCGGCGGGTCGGGCGCGCACTGGTCGGGCCTCACCTGGCGCTGGGCCGAGTGGGAGCACCGCATGCGCTCCGGCACGGTCGAGAAATACGGGCGTGGGCTGATCCCCGACGACATGACGATCCAGGACTGGCCGATCGGCTACAAGGAGATCGAGCCCTATTACGACCGCTTCGAAAAAGTCTGCGGCGTCTCGGGAAAGGCCGGCAACCTGCGCGGAAAGATCCAGCCCGGCGGCAATCCGTTCGAGGCGCGGCGCCAGAACGAATACCCCCTGCCGCCGATGACGCCCAGCCAGAGCATGACGATGTTCGAGGCGGCGACGAAGCGGCTGGGCCACCACCCCTTCCCCATCCCGGCGTCCAACTGCTCGACCGACTATACCAATCCCGACGGCGTGGCGCTTGGCGCGTGCCATTATTGCGGCCACTGCACCAACTATGGTTGCGAGGCGAATGCCAAGGCGAGCCCGCATTTCGCGATGATCCCGCTCGCGCGCGCCAACAAGGATTTCGAGCTGCGCACCAACGCGATGGTGCTCAAGATCAACCTCGATTCGACGGGCAAGAAAGCGACCGGCGTCACCTATGCCGATGCGCGCGGGCGTGAGTATGAGCAGCCCGCCGACCTCGTCGTCGTCGGTGCGTTCGTGATGAACAACGTCCAGCTGATGCTCCTCTCGGGCATCGGCAAGCCCTATGACCCGCAGACGGGCGAGGGCGTGGTCGGCCGCAACTATGCCTATCAGAGCCTGGGCGGTGCCCGGGTGGAGGTGCCGAAGGACATCGCGATCAACCCGTTCATGGGGTCGGGCGCGCTCGGGACCTGGATCGACGATTTCGCCGCCGACAATTTCGACTTCGCCAAGGCCGGATACATCGGCGGCGCGGGGATCAGCGCGGGCCAGAACAGCGGCGATCCGCTGACCTATCGCCCCTCCACCCCCGGCGCGCCGCGCTGGGGCGCGGGGTGGAAGAAAGGCCTCGTCGAGGCATACCAGCATACGATGAGCGTCGGGTTCCAGGGCGCGGTCATGTCGTACCGGCAGAACTATCTCGACCTCGATCCCACCTATCGCGACGCCTGGGGCCGACCGCTCCTGCGCCTGACCTTCGACTGGCAGGCGAACGAGCAGAAGATCATGGCCGCGACCTTTGCCCATTGCCAGCGCATCGCCGGCGAGATCAGCGGCAAGGCGCCCGCCACCGCCACCCCCGGCCGTGCGATGGCGGGGCGGCGGTTCAGCTCGGTGCCCTACCAGACCTCGCACAATACCGGCGGCGCCATCTTTGGCGACGATCCCCGGACCAGCGCGGTCAACAAATACATGCAGTCGTGGGACGTGCCGAACGTGTTCGTGCTGGGCGCGAGTGCGCTGCCTCAGAATGCCGCGCGCAACCCCACCGGCCCGGTCGGCGCGCTCGCCTTCTGGGCGGCCGACGCGATCCGCGAGAAATATCTGAAGCGCCCCGGGCGCCTCGTCTGACCCCTTGGAGACCCTGATGCTTCGCACTTCCATCCTCGCGCTCGGGCTGGCCGGCCTTGGTGCCGCCGCCGCCGCGCTGCCACCCGCGGCACCGCCGGGCGATGCCGCCAAGGGCAAGACGACCTTCGCACGCTGCGCCGCCTGTCACGCGGTCGTACCCGGCAAGAACGGTGTCGGCCCCAGCCTCGCCGGCGTGATCGGGCGCAAGTCGGGCGCGGTCGCCGGCTATCGCTACTCCCCCGCGATGCAGAAGGCGGGGCTGACCTGGGACGAGGCAACGATCGCCCGCTTCATCGCCGCCCCATCGAAGCTGGTCCCCGGCACCAAGATGATGGCCGCGCCCGTCACCAATCCACAGGATCAGGCGAACATCGTGGCTTACCTCAAGACGGTTTCGGCCAAGTGACCGGCCTGCCCCCCGTTTTCGGCGCCGCCCGGCTGCCCCGCACGATCCTGTTTGGGCGCGGCCAGCGCGCTGCGATCGGCGCGGCGTCCGCCCGGATCGGCCGCCGCGCCCTCGTCGTCACCGACGAGCGGCAGGCCGCGCAGCCCGAGTTCGCCGCGATCCTCGCCGATCTTGAGGGCAACGGCGTCGAGGTACAGGTCTTCGCGGGCGTGATCCCCGACCTGCCCGTCACCGCGATCGACGCCTGCGTCGCGCCGGCGCGCCACTTCATGCCGAACGTCGTCATCGGCATCGGCGGCGGCAGCGCGATCGACCATGCCAAGGTCGCCGCGGTGCTGCTGACGCATGGCGGCGAGGTCTCGGATTATTATGGCGAGTTCGCCGTCCCCGGCCCGATCCTGCCGCTGATCGGGGTGCCGACGACCGCGGGCACCGGTTCCGAGGCCACACCCGTCGCGGTCGTGCATGACGAGGCGCGCGGGACCAAGATCGGCATCGCCAGCCCGTATCTGATCCCGGAAGTCGCCGTCTGCGACCCCGACTTGACCGCTACCTGCCCGCCGTTCCTGACCGCCCTGTCGGGCGCCGACGCGATGACCCATGCGGTTGAGGCGTTCTCCAACGCCGCGCGGCCGATCGACCCGCGCCTGACCGAGGATCACGTCTTCGTCGGCAAGAACGCGATCTCGGACTCGTACGCAAAGGTCGCGGTGGCGAACCTCTTCCGTTTCCTCGCCCGTGCGGTGAAGAACGGCGGCGACATGGAAGCGCGCGAGGGGGTGATGCTCGCCTCGCTGATGGCCGGGTGCGCGTTCGGGACCGCGGGGACGGCGGCGGCGCATGCGCTGCAATATCCGATCGGCAACCTGACCCACACCGCGCACGGCGCGGGGGTCGCCGCGCTGCTCCCCTATGTCATGCAGTTCAACCGCCCCGCCGCCGAACCGGCGTTCGCCGAACTGGCGGCGCTGGTCGGGGTCGAGGGCGGCGCGCAGGGCTTCATTGACGCGATCGCCGCGCTGTTCGCGGAGATCGGCATCCCTCGCACGCTCGCCGACCTTGGCCTTGCCGCCGATCAGCAGGCCTATGTGGCCGAGGCGTCGCTGGGCGCGCAGCGGCTGGTCAAGAACAATCCCCGCCCGCTCGACCTCGCGGCGATGACCGCGATCACCGAAGCGGCCTTTGCCGGCGAGCGCCAGCGCCTCGCCGCGATCTGACAGGACCGATCCGATCATGACCGTCAACAGCTACACGCCCGCCGGGCGGCCAGCCCCGTTCGCCATCCCCACCGACAGCCTCATCGGTGACGCCTGGGTCCCGTCAGCGAGCGGCAAGCGGATCAAAATTGCCGATCCTGCGACCGGCGCGGTGCTGACCAGCGTCGCGGATGCCAGCGTCGACGAGGCGATGGGCGCAGTCGATGCCGCCGAGGCCGCTGCCGCCGCCTGGGCCGCGACGGCACCGCGCAAGCGTGCCAATATCCTCATCGCCTGCTTTCACGCGATGATGGCCGAGCAGGAATGGCTGGCCCACCTCATCTCGCTCGAAAACGGCAAGGCGCTGACCGATGCGCGCGGCGAAGTCGCCTATGCCGCCGAATTCTTTCGCTGGTATGCCGAGGAAGCGGTGCGCGTGAACGGCGAACTGTCGGTCTCGCCCACGGGTGGCAACCGCATCCTCGTCCAGTATCAGCCGATCGGCATCGCGCTGCTCATCACGCCTTGGAACTTCCCCGCGGCAATGGCGACGCGCAAGATCGCGCCAGCGCTGGCGGCGGGTTGCACCGTGATCCTGAAGCCGGCAGAGGAGACGCCGCTCACCGCGCTCGCCGTGGCGGAGATCATGCGCCGCGCGGGCGTGCCGGCGGGCGTCGTCAACGTCGTCAACGCCAGCGATCCCGGCCCAGTGTGCAGCGCGATCCTTCACGACCCGCGCGTGCGCAAGCTGAGCTTCACCGGCTCGACCGAGGTCGGGCGCATCCTGCTGCGCGAGGCGGCGGATCAGGTCATCAGTTCGTCGATGGAGCTCGGCGGCAACGCGCCCTTCCTCGTCTTCGACGACGCCGATCTCGACGCCGCGATCGAGGGGGCGATGGTCGCCAAGATGCGCAATGCGGGCGAGGCGTGTACCGCCGCCAACCGCTTCTACGTCCAACGCGGCATCCACGACGCGTTCGTCGAGCGGCTGTCGGCGGCGATGGGCGCACTGACGGTCGGGCCGGGCACCGAGCCGGGAACGCAATGCGGCGCGATGATAAACCGCGCCTCGATCCAGAAGATCGAGCGGCTGGTCGCAGACGCGGTGTCGCGCGGGGCCGAGGTGAAGCTGGGCGGGCAGACGCTCGACCGGCCGGGCTGGTTCTATCCCCCGTCGGTGATCGCAAACGTCCAGCCCGGCTCGGAAATCCTCTCAACCGAAGTGTTCGGGCCGGTCGCCGCCGTGATCCCGTTCGATGAGGCGGACGAGGCCGTCGCGCTCGCCAACGCGACCGAATACGGCCTTGCCGCCTATGTCTATTCGGAAGACCTGCGCCGCGCGTTGCAGATCGCCGAGCGGATCGAATGCGGCATGGTCGCGGTCAATCGCGGGCTGGTGTCCGACGCCGCCGCGCCGTTCGGCGGGGTCAAGCAAAGCGGGCTCGGTCGCGAAGGCTCGCACCACGGCCTGATCGAATATTGCGAAGCGAAATATATCGCGGTGAGCTGGTGAACTCGTCATCCCGGGCTTGACCCGGGATCCCGCTTCCTTCTTCTTCAGGCTGCTGGCAAGAAGAAGCGGGACCCCGGATCAAGTCCGGGGTGACGAAGGAACTGGGTTCGGGGTGAGGGCGAGGTCTAGCGCCCCTCCCACTCCGGCACGCGCTTCGTCTTCGCGAGGAAGTCCCCCACCCCACGCCGGAAGTCCGCGCTTCCGTATACCTCGGCGATCAGCGCCTCGATCGCCGGTAAATCCGCGAACGTCATCGCGCGGATCGTCGCCTTCGTCGTGCGCGTCGTCAGCGGGGCGTTCTCAGCCGCACGCGCCACCAGTGCATCGAGCACGTCGTCGATCAAGTCGCGATCAACCATCTTCAGCAGGAAACCGCTCGCCAGCAACTGCTCGGCGGTCAGCATTTCGCCCAGCAGCACCATCCGCTTGGCGAACTGCACGCCGACCGCGCCGCCGATCCGCGCGACGCTGGCGGCGGACAGGCAGTTGCCGATCGTCCGCCCGATCGGCGAGCCGAACTTCGCGTCGGGCGTGGCGATGCGGAAGTCACAGGCGGCGGCGATGTTGATGCCGCCGCCCACGGCCCATCCCTCGACCACCGCGATCGTCGTGCAGGGGATCGCGTCGACCGCGGCCATGCACTCGTCGATGCCGCGCTCATATTCGACGCCCTGCTCGCCCGTCGCAAAGTCGGCGAACTTCGAGATATCGGTGCCCGAGATGAACGCCTTGCCCCCCGTCCCGCGAAAGGTGACGACGCGGACCGTCGGATCGGCGGCGAAACCCAGCGCCGCATCGCGTAGCGCCAGCCACATCTCGCTCGTCAGCGCATTGTGCGCGGCGGGATTGTCGAATCGGACATGCGCCGCCGCCCCGTCGCGCGTGACGACGACCCGGCCGCTCATTCCGCCGCCTCGCGCGCCGGCAGCAGCCCCGCCGCGGCCAGTTCGGCGCGGATCGCGTCCCCATGCTCGTTGAGCAGCGGCGGCGGCATCCGGACCTGTTGCGGAGTACCGCGCATCTTCACCGGGAAGCCCAGCGCCTTGAACTCGCCCTCGACCGGGTGCGGGACCATCTGCACCATCTCGCGCGCCACCGCCTGCTCGCTTTCCACCGCCTCGCCATAATCGAGGATCGGTGCGGCGGGCACGCCGGCGGCGAGCAGCGCGTCGATCCAGTCCTGCTTCGTTCGCGTGGCGAAGGTGGGCGCAAGATCGTCGATCAGCACCTGACGGTTCTGCACCCGCGCGGCGTTGGTCGAATAGCGGGGATCGTCCTGCAATTCGGTCCGGCCGATCACCTTGAGGAACGTCAGCCACAGCCCCTGATTGGCCGCGCCGATCACGAACCAGCCATCCGACGCCTCGACCGCCTGATAGGGCGCGGACATGCGGTTGGCCGAGCCGATCGGCGTCGGCGCCTTGCCGGTGCCCCACAGCTCCGTCGTCTCCCAGATCGACAGGCCCATCGCCGCTTCGAGCAGCGAGGCGTCGATATACTGGCCCCTGCCCGACACCTGCCGGCCAATGATCGCTGACAGGATCGCGTAGACGCTGAACAGCCCTGCCCCCAGATCGGCGACCGCGATCGAATTCTTGGCCGGCTCCATGCCCGGAAAGCCATTCGACGAGAGGATCCCCGACATGGCCTGCGCGATCAGGTCGAACCCCGGCCGCTGCGCCCACGGCCCCGTCTGCCCGAAGCCCGAGATCGAGGCATAGACCAGCCGCGGATTGATCGCGGCGAGTGTGTCATAGTCGATTCCCAGCCGCGCGGCGACGCCCGGCCGCGCATTCTCGACGAGGATGTCGGCAGTCTTCACCAGCGCATACAGCACCTCGCGATCGCCATCGTTCTTGAGGTCGAGCGTGATGCTGCGCTTGTTGCGGTTGAGCGCGAGGAAGCCGGGGCTATCCTCCCCCTTTAGGCGGAAGCCCATCGAATGGCGCGTCGAATCGCCCGTCTTGGGCGGCTCGATCTTGATGACGTCGGCGCCCATGTCGCCGAGCAGCATACAGGCGAAGGGCCCCGCCATCACCTGCGAAATGTCGAGTACGCGGAGCCCCGCGAGCGGCAGATCGGCCATTGCCGTCCCTCTCCTTCAAGCTGCGGACAAATCCGCTCAGATCATATTGTATATGATCTATAGTCGGTCTAATCTGCGGTGCAACGCGATTTGCCGCCGGGGTTGGCTCCGTCAGGGCAGACGACGAGGAGAGCTGGCTTGACGATCCGCACCGCGCGACCCTTCCCCCTGTTGCTGTCCGGCGCGATCGCCGCCTGCACCTTGCCCGCAACGCCCCTCGCCGCGCAAGGCCAGGGGGACTGGGCCAGCTATGGCCGCGACGAAAGCCATGCGCGCCACTCGCCGCTTCGCCAGATCACCCCCGCCAACGTCGCCAGCCTGACGCGCTTATGGTCCTACCATATGCGCCCCGCCGGCGCCGCCGCAGACACCGCGCCGCTGCCCGACGGCGTGCCGGCGAAGTTCAGGACCGGCTTCTCCGCGTCGGAGGCGACGCCGCTCGTCATCGGCGGCACCATGTACCTCTCCACCCCCTATCGCCGCGTCGTTGCGCTCGATGCGGCAACGGGGCGCGAGAAATGGGTGTTCGCCTTTCCCGGCAACGACCAGGCCTCGACCCGCGGCGTCGCCTATTGGCCGGGCGAGGGGAAAACGCCCGCGCGCATCGTCTTCGGCACGCGCACGGGCAAGCTCTATGCGCTCGACGCCGCGACCGGAAAACCGGCGAGCGGCTTCGGCACCGACGGCATCGTCGACATGAAGACGCCGGAGGTGATGAACGGCACCCGCGCGCCGCTCGGCATGAGCAGCCCGCCGGCAATCTACCGGAACCTCATCATCACCGGCAGCCGCGTTCAGGAGATGCCGGTCAAGGGCGCGTCGGGCGACGTGCGCGCCTGGGACGCGCAGACGGGCAAGCTCGTCTGGACCTTCCACACCATCCCCCGCCCCGGCGAGGCCAATTTCGGCACGTGGGAGGGGGAGAGCTGGAAGGAGCGGTCGGGGGCCAACATCTGGACCTTCACGCTCGTCGACGACAAGCGCGGCATCGCCTACCTCCCCATCGGCACGCCGACGTTCGACCGCTGGGGCGGCGACCGCAAGGGCCAGAACCTCTACGGCAACTCGATCGTCGCGGTGGAGGCGGCGACGGGCAAGTATCTCTGGCACTTCCAGACAGTCCATCACGACATCTGGGACGTCGACCTGCCCGCCGCGACACTGATCGACGTGAAGCGCGGGGGCAAGACGATCCCCGCCATCGCCGTCATGAACAAGATGGCGATCATGTTCATCCTCGACCGCGTGACGGGCAAGCCGCTCTACGACGTGCGCGAGGTGCCGGTGCCGACCGACAACGACACCGGCGAGCACCCCTGGCCGACGCAGCCGATGCCCGCCAAGCCCGCGCCATTGAGCCGCCTGTCGTTCCGCATGGACGAGATGGTCGCCGGCCCGCCCGCGCTTCGCGCCACCTGCGACAAGATTGTCGCGGACATGAAGGTCGCGCCCTCGAAGATGTTCCAGCCGCTGCGGGCCGAATCCGCGGTCGCGTTCTTCCCCGGCAGCTTCGGCGGGATCGACTGGGGTAGCGGCGCCTTCGATCCGGCCAGCGGGCTATATGTCGTCAACATCAACAATCTCGCCAGCCCGCAGCAGATGGCGAAACAGGAGGACGGCACCTGGGGCCTGAAATCGGGCTATGCCTATTTCCTCGATCCCGAGACGGGCAATCCGTGCAGCAAGCCGCCCTGGGGTGAACTGGTCGCGGTGAACGTCAACACCGGCGACGTCGCCTGGCGCAGCGTCCTCGGCGATAACGAGGACCCCGCGCTCAAGGACGCGGGCGGGATCAGCGCGGGCGGGCCGATCACCACGGCGAGCGGCCTCACCTTCATCGGCGCCACCCGCGATTCGATGATCCGCGCGTTCGAAACGAGGACCGGCAGGCTCCTATGGAAGGACCGCCTGCCAGCCTCGAACTACGGCACGCCGATGACCTTTGCCCTGCCCGGCGGGCGACAGGCGCTCGGCGTCGTCGCGACCGGCGGCTTCGCCTTCCAGCCCGCGACCGCCGACGAGGTCGTCGTCTACGCGCTTCCCTGAACGAGGTGTCCCATGCGTAACCTAGCCGTCGCCCTCCTGATCGCCGCTGCCGGCATCGGCACCGCCGTGGCGGGGCAACAGGCCGCCCCGCCGCCCGGCCCCGGCCTCGACCTCATCAAGGGGCGTTGCGGCTTCTGCCATTCGACGGCACAGGTGACGGGCGTTCGAAAGACCCCCGCCGCCTGGGCCGCGACGGTGCAGTCGATGATCGACCGCGGCGCGGAACTGGAGCCCGAGGAGCAGAAGGTGCTGACCGACTATCTCGCCGCCAACCTCGCCGGGCCGGACGGTTCGGCGCCCGCCTCGCCCGCACCCGCGCAGCACTGATGCCGCGCTACGCGATCGACGGCCATGCGCCGCAGGTGCCGGACGACAGCTGGGTCGCCCCCTCCGCCGACCTGATCGGCGATGTTCAATTGGGTCGTGAGGTCGGCATCTGGTTCGGCGCCGTCATCCGCGCCGACAACACGCCCATCGTGCTCGGCGACCGGACCAATGTGCAGGAAGGGGCGATGCTGCATTCCGACCCCGGCGTACCGCTGACGGTCGGCGCGGACTGCACGATCGGCCACCACGCGATCCTGCACGGGTGCACGGTCGGCGACCGCGTGCTGATCGGCATGGGCGCGACGGTGCTCAACAATGCGGTGATCGGCGACGATTGCCTGGTCGGCGCGGGCGCGCTGGTGACCGAGGGCAAGAACTTTCCGCCCGGCAGCCTGATCGTCGGCTCGCCCGCCCGCGTCGTGCGCGAACTGCCGCCAGAGGCGCTCGCCGCGCTCAAGGTCTCGGCGGCCGGCTATGCCGCGCGCCAGGCGCACTTCAAGGCGAACCTGACACGCGTGGATTGAACGCTATTTCGCGAACCGCGGCATTATTCCCACGCCCTTGATCGGCACCCGGTACACACTCGTCGACGCGGTGATCCACGCCGCGTTCCCACCCTCGCCGAACGCGATGTTCGCGGCGACTTCGGGCAGGCGGATGCGGCCGAGCTGCTTGCCCGCGGGCGTCATGATCCAGATGCCCCCCGGCCCCGTCGCCCAGAGATTGCCGCGCTTGTCGACCTTCAGCCCGTCCGCCCCGCCGCCCGGTTCCTTGGGAAAGGTGAACACCGTCCGCCGCGTGCCCAGCTTGCCGCCCGCCGCGATGTTGTAGGCAAAGATCGTCGCCTGCCCGAAATCGGCGATGTAGAGCGTGTCGCCCCTAGGCGACAGGCCGATCCCGTTGGGCAGGACCAGGTCGGTGATCGGCGCGGTCAGCCGGCCGTTCGCATAGCGCAGCACCGGGTTGAACGGCAGTTCCTTGGCCGGGTCCTTGTCCATCCCGTTGAACAGGCCGAAAGGCGGATCGGTGATCCACAGCGACCCGTCCGGGGCATAGACCATGTCGTTGGGGCTGTTCAGCCGTTTGCCGTCCAGCCGGTCGAGGAACGGTTCGATCTTGCCCGCGGCGTCCACCTTGACGATTCGGCGTGCGCCCATCTGTGCCATTAGCACGCGCCCGTCCGCGGCGGGGACGAGGCCGTTGGAGCCGATGCTCTTGCCCGCGGGCGGATTGGGAAGGCCGCCCGAATTGGCGAGCACCTCGACCACCTTGCCGTCGCGCGTCACCGTCCGCAGCTTGTCGCCGTTGACGTCGGAGAACCAGAGCTTGCCTTGATGCCACAACGGCCCCTCGACGAAGGTGAAGCCGGTGGCGACCCGCTCGACCTTCGCATCGGGCGCGATCAGCGCGTCGAGCGCTGCATCGGCGCGTTCGATCCGCGGCGCCTCCTGGGCGAGGACCGGCGGGGCGCAAACGACAGCAGCGGCAAGCGATAGGGCGAAACGCATGGGCAGGCTCCTCAAACCGCGTCGGTCAGCAGGACGAGATAGTCCTTGTTCGTGACCGTATTCTCGATCAGCGGCCAGACGCGCTGGTGCAGATCGGACTTCACCCACACCTGCCGCTGTTCCTCGCTCTCATAGGTTAACTGGAAGCGATAGTTGATGCCGTTCGCGGGGGCCGGCTGTCCCTGGATCACCGAGCGGATCTTCAGCATCTTGAGGTCGAGGAACCCGCGCCCGCGAAAGCTTTCCGCCGCGGGGCGGAAGCGCTTGTGGAAATGGTCGAGCATCTCGGCCTCGCGCGCCGGGTCGATGGCGAGGTCGCAATAGAGGACGATCGGCTTGCGTCCGCGCGCCTGTGGCAACGCGGCGGCAGGGACTGCACTCGCGACACCGGCGAGACCCAGCAATTGCAGCAGTTTACGTCGCTTCATTTTCACTCTCCCTGAGGTTCAGCGCGCTGGGCGGGCGGCGGCGGCGAAGGCAGCCTTGGCGGCCTGATCCCTGGCCACGCCGACGATCATGAGTTCGAGTGGGACCGCACCCGTCTGGCGGATTGCGCGCGCGCGTCCCACCTCGACAGGGATGGCATCGCCCGCCCGGATCGCCGCACGCTCGCCGGCCACTTCCACCTCGCCTGCCCCGCCGATGACGTAGAGCATCTCGCTCATGCCGGCCTTCGCAGCCGACGGCACGCGGCCGCCCGGCGCGAGCAGCAAGTGATCGACATAGCTCCACGTCGTCGCAAAGATCTCCGGCCCCAGCGCACGGCGCCACGACGCGCCGGTGCCGCCTGCGAGCGGCTTCAGCAGCGCGCGGTCGAACCGCATCGAGATGAATTGCGGCACCCGGTCGAGCGCCGCCCCCTCACGCGTGTCGCCAAGATCGAAATTGTCATAGGCCTTGGTGATGCCGACATTGATATTCAGCCATTGCAGCGGCTTGTCGGTCGGATTGTAGATCGCGTGCGAATGACCCATCTGATCCGGCACCGCCGCCGGCCCTTTGATCGTCGAGGTACGCCCATCGACCGTAAACTGCGCCTCGCCATCGAGGATGACGAACATCTCCTCGCACTGGTTGTGAAAATGCTGGCCGATGCTGCTCTTTGGCGCGATCACGCCGCGGTGGACGAAGATCAGGTTGGTCGACAGCGCGTCGGGTCCCAGCAGGCCCGCAAAGCGCATCGTCCCCGCCCCGCCATGCACCGCGCTGAGGTCACGCAGCTTGCCCGGATCGTGCCGCCCGATCCGCGCATCAAGCGTCTGTGCCGAGGCGGGCAACGTCAGCATCATCACCGTCGCCAATGCCGTGCGCATCATCGCGCCTCCCCTCGATCGACCCTTCAGGCCTTTACGCAAGAATATAACCGCTCTACACCAGAATCATATAGGATATTTTGCGGTCAGCAAGGGAGAGGGTGATGCCGACAGAGCGGCGGACGCGCGTGCGGGTGGGACTCGTCTTCCTGCTGTTCGTCATCAGCGCGATCGCGTTTCTCGACCGCACCAATATCTCGGTCGCCGGCGTTCAGATGCGGCAGGAATACGGGATCGATCAGATCCAGCTCGGCTGGGTCTTCAGCGCGTTCCTGATCGGCTATGCCGCGTTTCAGGTGCCGGCGGGCTGGCTCGCGGCGCGCTACGGTCCGCGGCTGCTACTCACCTGGGCATTGGTCTGGTGGGGGCTATTCAGTATCGCCACGGCGTTGGTGCCGCCGGATGCTGCCCATGCGATCCTGATGCTGGCGATCGTCCGCTTCGCGCTCGGCATCGGCGAGGCGGCGGTCTATCCGTCCGCCAACCAGTTCGTCTCGCGCTGGGTCCCCGCGAGCGAGCGTGGCAAGGCCAACGGGCTGATCTTCGCGGGCGTCGGCGCGGGGTCCGGCCTGACCCCGCCGCTCATCACCGCAATCATCGTCATGGGCGGCTGGCGCGCGTCCTTCTACGTCTGCGCGGCGATCGGCATCGTCGTGGCGGTCATCTGGTACGCCGTCGCGCGCGACCGGCCGCAGGAGCATGGCCGGGTCTCGCTCGCCGAACTGGCGCATATCGAGGGCGGCCTGCCCCCCGCCTCACCCGCCGCGCATGTCGCGATCCCGTGGCGCGCGATCCTGTCCAGCCGCAACGTCTGGGGCCTGTTCCTCAGCTATTTCGCGTTCGGCTACGTCATCTGGATCTTCTTCTCCTGGTTCTTCATCTATCTGGCGGAGGCGCGGGGCCTCGATCTGAAGGCGAGCGCGCTCTACGGCATGGCGCCGTTCCTTGCGATGACGGTCGGGTGCCTCGGCGGCGGGGTGCTGAACGATGCGATCTCGAAGCGGCGCGGGCTCTATGCCGGGCGATCGGGGCTGGCGATGGTCGCGTTCGTGCTGACGGGCATATTCCTGTTGATCGGCAGCCGGGTGGACAGCGCCCCGCTGGCGGTCGCGGTCCTCGCGCTCGGCGGCGGGGCGATCTACGTCTCGCAGAGCAGCTTCTGGTCGGTGACGGCGGACATCGCCGGGCGGCACACGGGGGTTGTCTCGGGCCTGATGAACGTCGGGTGTCAGGTCGGCGGGGCAATTACCTCTTCGCTGACGCCGTGGATCGCCGCGCAATATGGCTGGGTCGCTGCGTTCGGGACGGGAGCGGTGATCGTGCTCGCCGGAACGCTCGCCTGGGCCGTGGTCGATCCGAACCGGCTGATCGAGCCCGCGCCGAGCGACGATCTCGGCATCGAACCCGTGCCGGTCGCGGTCTGAACAGGGGAATGACGATGAAGCTCGCAGCCGCCGCCGCCCTGACGGCGATCGCCGTCGCCGCCCCCGCGCAGCAACGCCCCGCCCCGCCCCCGCCGCTCGCCGCCTGGACGCCGAAGAAGACGCCCGCGACCCCGTGGCGCGCGCCCAATCGCCCATGGTGGAAGCTGGCCGACGTCAAGGCGCTCCACCGAGGCAAGCCGAACTGGACGCAGGCCGTCATCCGCAACAAGGACCTGGTCGCCGACTGGCATCAGCTCGCCCCCGGCGGGCGGACGACGACGCTGGCCTATTCCGACAACCGCACCGCGATCATCGTGTGGGAGGGCGAGCTGCGCGTGACGATGGCGGGGCAGGGAGCCTTCACCGCGCGCAAGGGGTTCGAGATCGACGTGCCCTTTCGCGTCTCGTTCACGCTCGAAAGCGTAGGCGACACGCCCGCGCTCTATTTCCAGCTCAACGCCGCCAGCGACATGCCGCTCTATCCTGCCGACACGCCCGCCCCGGCCAAGGTTTCGGGCTGGGCGTATGAAAAGCGGATCGTTACCGGCGGCCCCGGCGGGTTCGACGACCGCCACCGCCCGTTCCTCGACTATTATGGTGAGATTGTCGGCAAGGGCGCACGGCCCGGCGCGTTCATCGCCGACCAGCACCTGTTCGTGAACAACATCCGCGGCCGCGCGACGCCGACGCCGCCGGCCTCGAACCTCGGTCATTTCCATGTCGGCTATGACGAATTCTGGTTCGTGATGGAGGGCAACGTCACGCTTCAGGTCGAGGGGCAGCCGGTCTTTACCGCCGCCGCCGGCGACATCATCTCGGCGCCGCAGGGCCACTGGCACCGCGCCAGCTTCGGCGGGCCGGAGGGGCAATGGGGCACGCGGGTCGCGATCAATCCCTATCCGGCGGGCGGGCACGCCTACACCGAGGAGTCACAAGGGAAACAGTGAATGGGAGCGGTGGGAGCCGGAACGACCCGCAACGAGGTCGTTACGGCTGCTTCCTTCCGGACCTGACCGAGTTGGCGACAGCTGCGTCCGCCCGACTCCCGCGCCGCATATGGCCGCGCGGGATCGGGTTGGCAAGCGGTCAGGCGATCTCGGCGAGCGCCGCCGGCTCGTGCAGCGGGCACCCGTTCGCCCGCCGCCGCGTGTCGGCGGAGAAGCGATAGGTTTCGTTGCGCGCCCGGTTGATGTTGCCGAGCGGGCGGTGCGCGGCAAGGCCATGCCACGGGCGGAAGGACAGCGCCTCGTCCAGCGCCTCGTGGCGCTCGCCCCAGCCGGGCTGCGGGTCGATCTCCAGCCGGGCGACGGTGCGCCAGGGGCTCGCTTCCTCGTCCCAGACGACGGTCGCGTCCTCGATCGGCATCGCCTCGGCGTCGGTGCAAAGCTGGACGCGCAATTCCCAGACGCCGCCGTGCCGCGCCAATGCCTCGCCCGTATCCTCGCGGATCGCATCGCGCCGCCCCTTCACGTCGATCCGCTCGCCGACCAGCGCGAGCAGGTCTGGCGAAACCGGGCGAAGCTGGAACTTCGCGACATGATCGCCGAAGCGGTACGGCGTCTGGCTGAAATAGGTGGCGCCGAGCGGATGCACCTGAGGCGCGCCGCCCAGCGTCTTCAAAAGCCCGCTTTCGGTGCCAAGCTTCTCCAGCCCCGCCTCAATCCCCTGAAGCGCGGCGGAAAACAGCTTCTTGGCGCCCTCCGCCTTGTCGGTGGTCTTCGCCAGCAGTTTCAGGTTGCCGAGGAACGCCTTCGCGTCCTTTGCGGCGAAGGCGGGGGCGTTGGCCATGACGAAGTCCTGCGTCGCCTCCCCCTCGCTGCCCGGCAGCCGCTCGCCCTCGACGCCCAGCACCTTCAATGCCATGCCCCGCGGGACCGAGATCGCGTCGTCGAGAATGTCGCCCGGATTGGTCGAGATGCGGAACACCGCCTCATACTCGCCGGGCTTGGCGAACAGCCCCTGCGCCAGTTCGGGCGGCAAGCCTGCCGCCACGACGAACCGCCCGCGCGCGATCGCGTGGCCCTTGGCATGAACCGACCGCACGCCGCGGCCATAGTCAGCCAGCGTCGTATCGAGGATGTGGCCGAACTGCTCCTTCAGCCCCTCAACCGTCTCGTGCTCGTCCTCGCCGATCGTCTCGAGGGCGGGGGAATAGGCGACGTAACCGGACATGAGAGCCTCCAGCGGCAGGAAGGGAGAGCCTTCCTAATCCCTGTAAGGAACCGCGGTTCCGTGTTCAGCCGCGCCCGCGCATGTCGCGGCGTTCGGGCGGGATGCGGACGGTCAGCGCTTCCCACCCGTCCTCGATCCAGATCTGGCAGGCGAGCCGGCTGGTCCGCGTTGCCCCGGCGGCGAGGTCGAGCATGTCCTCCTCCTCTTCGCTTGCGGGCTTCAAGAGGTCGAAATCCTCTGCCGCGACGATGACGTGGCAGGTCGAGCATGACATCTGCCCCTCGCATGTCCCCTCCAGCGGCTGGCCGTCATTCTGGGCGAGGTCGAGCAGGCGGTCGCCCGGTACCCCCGTCACCTCGCGCACGGTCTCGCCATCGGCGGCGACGAAGCGGATGCGCGTCATGCGGCGATCCGCTGCGCCCGGGCGGCGGCGTCGATGCGGGTGAGGGCGTCGATCAGGTCTTCCTCCGTGGTGTCGCGGCCGAAGCCGATCCGAATGCTCGACCGCGCTTGGATCTCGGTCAAGCCGATCGCGCGCAAGACGTGGCTGGACCGCCCCGATCCGCTGGCACAGGCGGAGCCCGCGGAAAAGGCGATATCGCGGCATTCGGACATGAGGCGCGCCACGTCCAGCCCGTCCCGGCGCACGTTGAGGTTGCCGCGCCAACGCTCGATCGCCGATCCGTTGAGCGTCCAGCCATCGCCCAGCACCGCCAGCGCCCGGTCGAACAAACGCCCGACGTGCGCCGCGTCCGCCTCCATCCGCGCCCTCACCAGCCGCGCCGCCGCGCCGAACCCGGCGCAGAGCGCAGGGCTGAGCGTGCCCGACCGCCCCGGGGCTTCCTGCCCGCCGCCGTGCAACAGCGGCGCAAGGTCGATGCCGTCGCGTATCCACAAGGCGCCGATCCCCTTCGGCCCATAGATCTTGTGCGCCGACACCGCGATCAGGTCGCAGCCCTCCGGGATCGGCGTCCGGCCATAGCCCTGCACCGCATCGCACAGCATCAGCGCGCCGGCATCATGCGCGAGCGCGGCGAGTTCGGCGATCGGCTGGACTACGCCGATCTCGTTGTTGACGAGCATCGCCGCGACCAGCCCCGTCCCCGGCACGATCGCCGCGCGGGCCGCGTCCATGTCGACGATGCCGTCCCGCCCGACCGGCAGCCCCCTCACCGGCCGCCCCGTTGCGGCAGCGGTATCGAGCACCGCGGCATGTTCGGTCGCGATCGTCACGATCGGGCCGGCGGTGCCCTTGATCGCCCAGTTGAGCGCCTCGGTCGCGCCGCTCGTGAACGCGACGCGCCCGTCCGGCGGCATCTGCGCGGCGATGGCATCGCGCGCCACCTCGACCGCCGCCCGCGCGGCGCGGCCGGGGGCGTGGGGGCTGTGCGGATTGGCGTGCTGGCGCTCCAGCCACGGCAGCATCGCCGCCAGCGCCTCGGGCGCGAGCGGCGTCGTCGCCTGATGGTCGAGATAGATCATATGAGGAGGTCGCCCTCCGCCACTGCGCCACCCGCCTCGCGCCGGATCGTCGTCCAGGCGTCGACGAAACGGTCCACGTCCTCGGTCGTCGTCGTCCGGCCGAAGCTGACGCGGATCACCTCGCCCGCCGCCTCCGGCGCGACGCCCATCTGAGCGAGCACATGGCTCGGCCGCATCGTCCCCGACGAGCAGGCCGCGCCCGCCGACACCGAAATACCCATCAGGTCGAAGCGGATGAGCTGCGTTGCCGCCGCCACGCCGGGCATCCGATAGGCGGCGATCGTCGGCGTCCGCCGCTCCGCCTCCGCCCCCACCCGCTCCGCGCCTACTGCGGCGAGCCGGTGGTCCAGCCGTTCGCGCAGCTCGGCGAGGTCGATCAGGTCCTCGGGCACGTCCACCGCCGCGACGAAGCCGAGCGCGCCCGGCACATTCTCGGTCCCGCCGCGATAGCCGCGCTCCTGCCCGCCGGAGGGGCGCAGCGCAGCGAAATCGCGGATCAGCAGCGCGCCGATCCCCGGCGGCCCGCCGCGCTTATGCCCCGATAGCGCGATGAAATCGGCATGATGCTGGGGCAAATCCTCGTCGTCCCAGCCGACCGGCATCTGCGCGGCATCGGCGAGCAGCAGTCCGCCGGCGGCATGAACGATCCGTGCGATCTCGGCGAGCGGCTGGAGGATGCCCGTCTCGTTGTTCCCCCACTGGACGGCGACCAGCGCCGGAGACGGGTCGGCCGACAGCGCCGCCTGAAGCGCGGCGAGGTCCAACGTGCCGTCCTCGGTAACGGGCAGCCGCTCTGCCTCAGGCGCGGCGCGCAAGACCGCCTCGTGCTCGGTCGCGCCGACCAGCACCCGCGACACCTCCGCGCGGGTCAGCGCGATGCCCAACGCCTCGGTCGCGCCGCCCGTGAAAATGACCTCACCCGCCCAGCCATAGGCGGCGGCGAGCCGCGTGCGTGCCGCCTCCAGCACCGCGCGCCCTGCCCGCCCCTCGGCATGCGGGCTCGACGGATTGGCCCAGTCGGTCATCGCCGCGGCGACCGCGGCCATCGCGGGCTCGACCATCGGCGTGGCGGCGGCGTGATCCAGATAGAGGCGATTGCCCAAGCGCTTCGTCTCCCGGCGGCGTTGCTTGTCGGGCCGCCCGGTCTATATAGCCGTCGCATTGGTGGGCGCCAGCTTTCGCGGCGCCGACAGTCGTACAGGAAACCGATGCCCGAAGTGATCTTTCCCGGCCCCGAAGGCCGTCTCGAGGGGCGCTTCGCCCCCGCCCCCCGCCCGCGCGCGCCCGTCGCGATGATCCTGCATCCGCACCCGCAGTCGGGCGGCACGATGAACAACCGGATCGTGCAGGAGCTCTACAAAACCTTCCAGCGCCGCGGTTTCGCGACGCTGCGCTTCAATTTTCGCGGCGTGGGCAAGAGCCAGGGGACGTTCGACAACGGCATCGGCGAGCTGTCGGATGCGGCGAGCGCGCTCGACTGGGTGCAGAGCTTCCACCCTGAAGCGCAGACGACGTGGATCGCGGGCGTCAGCTTTGGCGCGTGGATCGGCATGCAGCTCTTGATGCGCCGGCCGGAGATTCGCGGCTTCATCTCGATCGCGCCGCCGGCGAACATGTACGACTTCACCTTCCTCGCCCCCTGCCCCTCCTCGGGCATCATCATCCAGGGCGATGCGGACGAAGTAGTGACGCCGAGCGCAACCCAGAAGCTGGTCGACAAGCTGCGCACGCAAAAGCACATCACCATCCACCACGACACGATCCCAGGCGCGAACCACTTCTTCGAGCACGAGATGCCGCAGCTGATGGGCAGCGTGGACCGCTATCTCGACATGCGGCTCGACCCCAACTCACCGATCCGTTGATGGGCAGGGCGCCCGTCCCGGCCGATGCGACGGGCGGGTGCCACCAGATTTGTGACCGTCGCTCCGGACTTCATCCGGGGTCCCGCTGCCTTTTCAACGGCCGAGAAGAAGAAGAAGCGGGATCCCGGGTCAAGCCCGGGATGACGGGAGGCTAGAGGCTCGGCAAGTCGATCGTCCCGTGCCGGTCCAGCGTCTTCGACCGATCGCGCATCGGGTATTTCAGCCCCGTCGCGCAGTTGAACAGCACCACCTGTTCGTCGCGCCCGACCTCGCCATCGGCCAGCGCCTGTTCGTACGCCGCCAGCGTCGCGCCGCCCTCGGGACAGAGGAGCAGCCCGTCTTCGATCGCGGCACGTTCGGTCGCCGCGACGATCGCGGGGTCGCCGATCGCCAGTGCCTTGCCGCCGCTTTCGCGCACCGCGTCGAGGATCAGGAAATCGCCCACCGCCTTGGGCACGCGAATGCCGGCGGCGACGGTATGCGCGTCCTCCCAGCGTTCCGCGTGGCGCTCGCCAGCCTCGAACGCGCGGACGATGGGGGCACAGCCAGACGCCTGCACCGCATACATGCGCGGGCGGCGCGAGCCGATCAGGCCGATCGCTTCCAGCTCGTCGAATGCCTTCCACATGCCGATCAGGCCGGTGCCGCCGCCGGTCGGATAGAAGATCGCGTCGGGCAGCTCCCAGCCGAGCTGTTCGGCCAGCTCCAGCCCCATCGTCTTCTTGCCCTCGATCCGGTACGGCTCCTTGAGCGTCGACAGGTCGTACCAGCCATTCTCGGCGCACCCCCTGGCGACGATCGCGCCGCAATCGTCGATGAGGCCGTTGACGCGGTAGACGCGACCGCCCTGCGCGGCGATCTCGCGCACGTTGATCTCGGGCGTGTCGTCGGGGCAGAGGATCACGCTTTCGATCCCCGCCCGGCTGGCATAGGCCGCCGCCGCCGCGCCCGCATTGCCGTTGGTGGGCATCGCGATCGTCCGGACGCCCAGCGCCTTTGCCATGCTGATCGCCATGACGAGGCCGCGCGCCTTGAAGCTGCCGGTCGGCAGCCGCCCCTCGTCCTTCACCAAGGGCGCGCGCGCCGCCAGCCGCTCGCCCGCCGTCGTCAGCGGGATCAGCGGCGTCTCGCATTCGCCCAGGCTGACGATGTTGGCCTTGTCGCGCACCGGCAGCAATTCGCGCCAGCGCCACAGGTCGCGCGGGCGCCCCGCCAGCACGTCCTTCGTCAGGGCCGCGCGCACGCTGTCGAGGTCGTAGCGCACCAATAGCGGCCGGCCGGCGCGCGACAGGCCCTGCACCACATCGGCCTCGTACCGCTCCCCCGTCAGTCCGCATTCCAGGTGCGTGACGAAGCTCGGGCGCTCGGCGGTCAGGTTGTCGTTCCAGATCATCTGATCCGAATGAGGCATCGGCGCCGCAACGGTCAAGCGAGGCTTGGTTCACCTTTGTCGGATAGCCCGTGCACATGGGGCGGACGGAACCACCGGCGCGGCTGATGGGGCTGCAACAGCTGCGCGCGATCGCGGCGCTGGGCGTCGTCGCGTTCCATGCCGGCGAGATGGGCGGCGTGCCGTTCATCCCCGGCGCGTTCGGCGTCGACCTGTTCTTCGTCCTGAGCGGCTTCATGATGGTCGCGATCACCGATGAGAACAGCCGGCCCACCCCGTTCCTGTTCGCCCGCATCCGGCGGGTCGTGCCGCTCTACTGGCTGGCGACGCTGGTGATGGCGACGGGGCTGGCGGTCGCGGGGATGGCGCCCGGCGCGGGCCGCATCGCCAGCGCGCTCGCTTTCCTGCCGCAAGGGAATGCGGGGCCGACCGCCATGGGCCTTCCCCTGCTCGCCCCCGGTTGGTCCCTGCATTACGAGATGAGTTTTTACCTGCTGTTCGCCGCGACCCTCATGCTGCCGGTGCGGTGGCGCACGCCGCTCCTCTCGGCGCTGCTGCTCACCCTCGCCGCGATCGGCTCGGCACAGCGCAGCGCGTGGACCAGCCCCATCCTGATCGAGTTCGCGGCGGGCATGTGGATCGGCGAGGTATGGCGCGGACGGGCGACGATGCGCGCGGTGGCTATGGGCGGCGGCCTCTGCCTCATCTTCATGCTGGCGCTGCATGCCGGCCTGATGGATCGCATCCGTTTCTTTGCCGGAACGCTCACGATCGCGGCGATGGTCTGGACGCTTTCGCGCGAGCCCGTCACGCGGCGCCCCCGGCTGGAGGCGCTGGGCGATGCCAGCTACGCGATCTATCTCACGCACCTGCTCGTCATGAAGCCGCTGTTCGCGCTGACCGCCGGGGCGGTGCCGCCCGCGGCGTTGATGCTGCCGGCGGCGATCCTCGGCATCGCCGCCAGCTTGATAGTCCATCGCCGGGTCGAGCGGCCGATCGCGCGGGCGCTCGACCCGGCGCGGATCAGGGCACGGTCACGCGCTGGAACGTCACGCCCTTCAGTTCGGGCAACGCCTTGAGCTGCGGCTCGACGCTGGTGAGGTCGCCGACGACGACCAATGTCGCCTTGTCCAGCGGCTGCGACGCGACCGCGGCTTGTCGCACCTGCGCCGGCGTCACCGCGAGGACCGCGGGGACATAGGTCTGGAGCCAGTCCTTCGGCCAACCCAGCGCGTCGCGCTGCGCCATCGAATTGACGAGCGAGGCCGCCGTCGCGTTCTGGATCGCGAACAGCCCAGCCAGATAGTTGCGCGAACCCGCAACCTCCTCGGCCGGCGGGGTTTCGGTCTGGAGCCGGCGGATCTCCTTGTAGACCTCCGTCAGCGAAGCACCGGTCGCGGTGCTCGTCACGTCGGCCTGAAAGACCCAGGTGCCCGCCCCCGGCCAGAACTGAATCGAGGAGCCGGGCGAATAGGTATAGCCCTTGTCCTCGCGGATGTTGCGCGTGATGCGCGAGCTGAACGCCCCGCCCAGCAGCGCGTTCGACACGCGTTCGGGCACGTCGCCCGCCGAAGCGCCGGCAGGCGCCGGGAAGGCGAGTCGCAGCGTCGATTGCGGCGCGCCGGGGCGATCGACGAGCAGCACCGCCGGGCCGGTGATCGGCGTATAGGGCACGCGGGCGCGATCGGCGCCCGCGGCCCAACCGCCGAACGCCTGCTCGATCGCCGCCTTCGCCGCGGCGGTGTCGAACCGGCCGGCGATGTAGAGATGCGCGCGCTTCGCCCCGAAATTGGCGGCGTAGAAGCGCTTGGCATCGGCCAGCGTGTACGCCGACAGCTGCGCCTGTGTCGGCACGTAGCGGCCATAGGGATGCGTGGCCCCGTAATAGCGCTTGAACAGCGCCGCGGTGGCGAGCGTGCCGGGCTGCGACATGGTGAGCGCGAGGCGGCGGACCGCGTCGGCCTTGACCCGGTCGAACTCCGCTGCGGGGAAGTCGGGCCGCGTCGCGACGTCGCTCAGCAGCGCGACGGCGTGACCGATATGCTCCGACAGCACGTCGATCGCGAAGCTCGTCTTCTCCTCGCCGGGCGAGACGTTGAGGTTGCCGCCCATGTCGGCGGCGGCAGTCGCGATCTGGCCGGCGGTCTTGCCCGCCGCCCCCTGCTTGGTCATTTCGGCGGCAAGCTGCGACAGCCAGACCTTGTCGTCCTCGTTCACGCCGCCGGCATAGACGTCGAGCATCATGAACGCCTTGGGCACTGCGCCATAAGGCACGAGCGTGACGATCATGCCGTTGGGCAGCGTGTAGGTCTCGCTGGCGGGCACGTTGAACGGCTTTGGGCTGCCGATCGGCGGCGCGGGCGGATAGGATTGCGCGAGTGCCGGCGTGGCGGCGACCAGCGCGGCCAGGCTCAGCGCGGCGGTGGAAACGAGCGAGCGCATTACTTGGCAGCTCCCTTGGCCGCGGCGGCGGGCTGGGCCGCGCCGGGTTCGATGACGTAGATCGAGCGGTTGGTCGGGCGCAGATATTCCTGCGCGACCTTCTGGATGAGGGCGGGCGTCACCTTGGCAAAGCCGTCCTCGATCCGGTTGACCTTGGTCGGGTCGTTGTCGAACAGCGCGTGAACCGCGAGCAGGTCGATCAGTCCGACCCGGCCCTGCCCATCGACCGTGGCATAGAGGTCCGAGCGGATCTTGGTGCGCGCGCGGTCGAGTTCGGCCTGCGTCACCGGCCGGGTGCGCAGCCCGTCGATCACGCCGTCGATCGCGGCGGTGATCTCCGCATTCGACTTCGACGGATCGTGGCTGAAGCTGAAGCTCCACAGCATCGGGCCGTTGTAATTGTACATCGTGCCGAGCAGCGCGTTGATGCCGCCGTCGATCGATCCGGTGATGCCGCGCTTCTGCACCAGTTCGGCATAGAGGCGGCTGTCCTCGCCCTGCACCAGCATCTGGTCGATCAGGCCCATCGCATACCATTCGGGCGTGCCGCGCGGCGGCACCTTGTAACCCGCGGCATAGCCCGGCCGCGGCGCGAGGCGGTCGACACGGCTCTTGAACTTCTCCTTGGTCTGACGCGGCTCGCTGATGTCGGGCTGGGGCAGCCGGGGCTTGGCGGGGATGGCACCGAAATAGCGCGTCACCATCGCGCGCGTCGCGGCATAGTCGATGTCGCCCGCGACGACGAGGACGGCGTTCGACGGGCGGTAATAGCTGTCCGAAAAGGTCTTGGCATCGGCGACGGTCGCCGCCTCGATCTCGGTCAGGTCGCCGTAGAAATTATGCGCGTTGTGCCAATTCTCGTTGGCGAGCATCGGCAGGTCGATCCACGGCCAGGTCGAATAGGGCTGGTTGAGGACGTTGACTTTCACCTCGTTGCCGACGACGCCCTGCTGGTTCTTCAGCACCGTCTCGTCGATCACGGGGCGGGCCATGCGGTCGCCCTCGAGCCACAGGATCCGCTCGAGCGCGTTCGAGGGGACGATCTCGAAATAATTGGTGAAGTCGAACCGGGTCGAGCCGTTGTTGATGCCGCCGACGCCGGTGATCGTCGTGTCGAACACGCCCTTGGGTGCGTTGCCCGATCCCTGAAACATCAGATGCTCGAACAGGTGCGCGAAGCCCGTGCGGTTGCGCGGCTCGACGCGGAAACCGATGCCGTAATAGACGCCCACGGTGACGGTAGGGGCGATCGCATCCTTGGACAGGACGACGCGCAGCCCGTTGGGCAGCGTGAAGTACTGCATGTCGATATTGAGCCGCGCGGGCGCGGCGGCGGGTGCAGCCCGGCTCTGCGCGGCGGCCATCCCCGGCCAGCACGCGGCAAGCGCCAGCGCGGCGGTCATCTGCCTCAGCTTCATGATACTCCCCCAAAGGTAACTGTATCAGCTTAGCAAGACAGCGACCGCCCGCAAGCGGCATTTCGTGGCATTCGTTACGTCACGCCGCCTGCGTCCGGCGGATGGGATAGGGGCGCGCGGTAAGCCCCTCGACGATCAATGGGCCGCGGTCGACATAGATGGGGACGAGCTTGCCGGTGGTGGGGCTCGGACGCCCGACGGTGAAGGCGGCGGTGCTGCGCCCCTGCCCACCGCCTTCGGCGCGGTAGCGCGCATCGACGAGGATGATCGGCGCGAAGAACCGCCGCCCCGCCGCCTCGACCACGTTGAGTTCGTCCAGCGGCGCGCCCATCGCCGCGCGGTGCTCGCGATGCTCCTGCGGGCGAAGCGCGTAGCGGCTGTGCTGCGCCGGATCGACCGGCTCGTTCAGGTGGGCAAGGATGCGCTCGTCCTGCTCGGCGCTGGCGGTCAGCATCCAGGCGGAGACGAGCATGTCCGACACCGCCTGATCGCTCTGGTTCAGGATCGCGAACTGGAACTCGACGAAGCCGGCATCCTCCTGAAGCCCCGCGCGGATCGGCTGAAGCTCGATGCCTAATTGCGGCGCCGGGCGGCTGAACGCGGTCAGCGTGCCGCCGCCGGCGACGGGCGCGGGCGCGCGAAAGGCGGTGATCGTGCCGGCGGGAATGTCCGACCGCGGGGTGAGCGGCGTGCCCGCGGGGCGCGAGAGGAACTGCGGCGGCTCGGCCGGGGGCGCGGGCGGGCGAGGTGCTGCGGGCGGTGCGGCGACCGGGGCTGCCGGACGCGGCGCGGGCGGCGGCGTGACGGGGCGCGGCGCCGGCGGCGGAACCACGGCGCGCGGCGCAGGCGGCGGCACGGGGGCGGCCGCGGGCTCCGGCACCGCCGCCGCCTCGACGAAGCCGTCGTTCGCGCCGCGTCGGCGCAGGAACCAGAAGGCCAGGCCTGCGAGCACCACGACCCCGCCGACGATCCACCAGATCGTCCCGCCGCTGCCCTCGGCAGCGGCGGGCGCGGCAGTGACAGGCGTCGCCTCCGCCACCGGAGTCGCCTCCGCGGTCGGCGTCTCTACCGCGACCGGCGTTTCGACCGGCACTGGTGCTGCCTCGGTCGGTGCCGGGGTCGGCGTCGCCTCGGGCCTAGGCGTTTCCGTCGCGCGCGGCGTCGGTGTTGCCCGCGGGGTCGGCGTCGCGCGCGGCGTGGGGGTGGCGCGCGGCGTCGGCGTCGCCGTAGGCGTCACCCGCGGCGCGGCCGTCGTCGGCGTCGGCGCGGGCGCCGGCTGCTGCTGCCCCTCGCCCGGCGGCAGCGAATAGTCGATCGGCGGCAGGATGCGTTCTTGCGAGGGATTGGCCTGCGAGGGATTGACCTGCGGCGGCGTATCCTGCGCGGCGGCGGGCATGGCCGCGGGGATCGCGGCGGCAAGCAACAGTGGGAACCGGAACATGGGGCCGCGCTTTATCGCTGTTCCGGCCCCCGCCGCTAGTCCCCCGCGCATCCCGCCGCGGCTTTTTGGGCTGCGCGTGGTTTGACAGCCTCACCCCCGCCGCCTATATCGCGCCTCTGCCTTCAAGACCGGGATAGGGTGCGCCGTCGCGCAGCGCGCCATAGGGATTGGTCTTAAAGGATATTTCAGGACGCCCCATCAAGCTGCGGTCCCATGCGGGATACGCGGCTTTTTGCGTCCCGAATGGCATTTGCGCCCGACATTCCGGCTGAGCGAGGCGAACAGCAGCTTATGGCATCCAAGGCAATCGAACGCGGCACGATGAAGCGCCGCATCCGCAAGGTTTTCGGCGACATCCACGAAGTGGTGCAGATGCCGAACCTGATCGAGGTGCAGCGCGAGAGCTACGAGCAGTTCCTGCGCTCGGATCCCTCGATCGGCTACGTCTCGGGCCTTGAGAAGACGCTGCGCAGCGTGTTCCCGATCCGCGATTTCGCCGGCACCGCCGAACTCGATTTCGTCAACTACGAGCTGGAAAGCCCGAAGTTCGACCAGGAAGAATGCCGTCAGCGCGGCATCACCTATGCCGCGCCGATGCGCGTCACCCTGCGCCTCATCGTGTTCGAGGTGGATCCCGATACCGAGGCGCGCAGCGTCCTCGATATCAAGGAGCAGGACGTCTACATGGGCGACATGCCCCTGATGACGGGCAACGGCACCTTCATCGTCAACGGCACCGAGCGCGTCATCGTGTCGCAGATGCACCGTTCGCCGGGCGTCCTGTTCGACCATGACCGCGGCAAGACCCACGCGTCGGGCAAGTACCTCTTCGCCGCGCGCGTCATTCCGTATCGCGGCTCGTGGCTGGACTTCGAGTTCGACGCCAAGGACATCGTCAACGTCCGCATCGACCGCAAGCGCAAGCTGCCGGTCACGTCGCTGCTCTATGCCCTCGGCCTCAACAGCGAGGACATCCTCAACCACTTCTACAACCGCGTGACGTACGTCCGCGGCCCGAACGGCTGGCAGATTCCGTTTGCGGCGGAGAACTGGCGCGGCACCAAGCCGATGTTCGACATCGTCGACGCCAAATCGGGCGAAGTCATCTTCCCCGCCGGCCAGAAGATCAGCCCGCGCGCCGCGAACAAGGCGGCGAAGGACGGCCTGACTGAGCTGCTGATCCCGACCGAGGAAATCTTCGGCCGCTATTCGGCGTTCGACCTCATCAACGAGACGACGGGCCAGATCTATATCGAGGCGGGCGACGAAGTGTCGGCCGAGAACCTCGAACTCCTCGACAAGGCCGGCATCGACCGCGTCGAGCTGCTCGACATCGACCATGTCTCGACCGGCCCGTGGATCCGCAACACGCTCAAGGCCGACAAGGCCGAGGAGCGCGAACAGGCGTTGGCCGACATCTATCGCGTCATGCGTCCCGGCGAGCCGCCGACGTTGGAGACCGCGGAGTCGCTGTTCGCGGGCCTGTTCTTCGACCCCGAGCGCTACGACCTGTCGGCCGTGGGCCGCGTCAAGCTCAACATGCGCCTCGACCTCGACGCGCCGGACACGGTGACGACGCTGCGCAGCGAGGATATCCTCGCGGTCATCAAGACGCTGGTCGGCCTGAAGGACGGCAAGGGCGAGATCGACGATATCGACAACCTCGGCAACCGCCGCGTGCGTTCGGTCGGCGAGCTACTTGAGAACCAGTACCGCGTCGGTCTGCTCCGCATGGAGCGCGCGGTGAAGGAGCGCATGAGCTCGGTCGACGTGTCGACGGTCATGCCGAACGACCTCATCAACGCCAAGCCCGCGGTCGCCGCGGTGCGCGAGTTCTTCGGCTCGTCGCAGCTGTCGCAGTTCATGGACCAGACCAACCCGCTGTCCGAAGTGACGCACAAGCGCCGCGTGTCGGCGCTCGGGCCGGGCGGTCTCACGCGTGAGCGTGCGGGCTTCGAGGTCCGCGACGTTCACCCGACGCACTATGGCCGTATCTGCCCGATCGAGACGCCTGAGGGGCCGAACATCGGCCTCATCAACTCGCTCGCCACGTTCAGCCGCGTCAACAAGTACGGCTTCATCGAGACGCCGTACCGCAAGATCATCGACGGCAAGGTGACCAACGAGGTCGTCTATCTGTCGGCGATGGAGGAGCAGAAGCATACCGTCGCACAGGCGTCGGCAGCGCTCGATGCTGAGAACCGCTTCTCGGAAGAGCTCGTCTCGGCCCGTCAGGGCGGCGAGTTCCTGATGGCGCTGCCCGAGCAGATCACGCTGATGGACGTCAGCCCCAAGCAGCTCGTGTCGGTCGCGGCCTCGCTCATTCCGTTCCTGGAAAACGACGACGCCAACCGCGCGCTGATGGGCTCGAACATGCAGCGTCAGGCGGTCCCCCTCCTCCAGGCCGAGGCGCCGTTCGTCGGCACCGGCATGGAAGAGACCGTGGCCCGCGATTCGGGCGCGGCGATCGCGGC
Organism: Sphingomonas yantingensis; assembly: GCF_014199325.1. Taxonomy (GTDB): domain Bacteria; phylum Pseudomonadota; class Alphaproteobacteria; order Sphingomonadales; family Sphingomonadaceae; genus Sphingomonas; species Sphingomonas yantingensis. Next base: position 77,996 of record NZ_JACIJJ010000005.1, on the reverse strand, counting down.
GAAGCGTGACGGTATCGTCGACCAGGTCGACGCGGCGCGTATCGTCATCCGTGCGACCGGCGATGTGGACGCCAGCGAGAGCGGCGTCGACATCTACACGCTGATGAAGTTCGAGCGTTCGAACCAGTCGACCTGCATCAACCAGCGTCCGCTGGTGAAGGTGGGCGACATGGTGAAGGCGGGCGACGTCATCGCCGACGGTCCCTCGACCGAGTTCGGCGAGCTGGCGCTCGGCCGCAACGTGCTCGTCGCGTTCATGCCCTGGAACGGCTACAACTACGAGGACTCGATCCTCATCAGCGAGCGTATCGTCAAGGACGACGTCTTCACCTCGATCCACATCGAGGAGTTCGAGGTCATGGCCCGCGACACCAAGCTCGGGCCGGAGGACATCACCCGCGACATCCCGAACGTCGGCGAGGAAGCGCTTCGCAACCTCGACGAGGCGGGCATCGTCTATATCGGTGCAGAGGTCGAGCCGGGCGACATCCTGGTCGGCAAGATCACGCCGAAGGGCGAATCGCCGATGACGCCGGAGGAAAAGCTCCTGCGCGCAATCTTCGGCGAGAAGGCATCGGACGTGCGCGACACGTCGCTGCGCCTGCCGCCGGGCGTGTCGGGTACGATCGTCGACGTCCGCGTCTTCAATCGTCACGGCATCGACAAGGACGAGCGCGCGATGGCGATCGAGCGCGAGGAGATCGAGCGCCTGAAGAAGGACTCGGACGACGAGCGCGGCATCCTCAACCGTGCGACCTGGTCGCGCCTGAAGGACATGCTGATCGGCCAGACCGCCACCGCGGTGCCCAAGGGTCTCAAGAAGGGCGCGGTCATCGACGACGCTCTGCTCGAGAGCGTCGAGCGCCACGAATGGTGGAAGTTCGCCGTCGCCGACGACGCCGTGCAGGCCAATCTCGAGGGCGTGAAGGCCCAGTATGACGAGGCGGCCAAGCGCATCCGCGAAAAGTTCGAGGATCGCCGCGAGAAGCTGGAGCGCGGCGATGAGCTGCCGCCGGGCGTGCTCAAGATGGTCAAGGTGTTCGTGGCCATCAAGCGCAAGCTGCAGCCGGGCGATAAGATGGCCGGCCGTCACGGCAACAAGGGCATCATCAGCCGCATCCTGCCGCAGGAGGACATGCCGTTCCTCGAGGACGGGACGCCGGTCGACTTCGTGCTCAACCCGCTGGGCGTGCCGAGCCGCATGAACGTCGGGCAGATCTTCGAGACGCACCTCGGCTGGGCCGCGCGCGGTCTCGGTCGCAAGATCGGTGCGGCGCTCGACAGCTGGCGCGAGGCGAACCCGAACCCCGAGGCGGGCCAGCCGCCCGAGGCGGTGCGTGAGCTCTTGAGCGAGATCTACGGCGACAATTACGCCGACGAGATCGCGGCGCGGACGCCCGAACAGATCGCCGACCTCGCCGGTCATGTCCGCAAGGGCGTGCCGATGGGAACGCCGGTGTTCGACGGCGCGGTCGAAGCCGACGTGACGGCGATGCTCCGCCTGGCGGGCCTCGACGAATCGGGTCAGGTCGATCTCTATGACGGTCGCACCGGCGATCGTTTCGATCGCAAGGTGACGGTGGGGTACAAGTACGTCCTCAAGCTCCACCACCTCGTCGACGACAAGATCCACGCGCGTTCGATCGGGCCGTACAGCCTCGTCACCCAGCAGCCGCTGGGCGGCAAGGCGCAGTTCGGCGGCCAGCGCTTCGGCGAGATGGAGGTCTGGGCGCTCCAGGCTTACGGCGCGGCGTATACCTTGCAGGAAATGCTGACGGTGAAGTCCGACGACGTGGTCGGCCGCACCAAGGTCTATGAGGCGATCGTCAAGGGTGACGACACGTTCGAGGCCGGCATTCCCGAGAGCTTCAACGTTCTCGTCAAGGAAATGCGCTCGCTGGGCCTCAACGTCGAACTGAAGTCGATGGACGAAGGCGACGATCTGGCCGAGGCGGCGGAGTAAGCCAAGCAGACCCTCCCCTCCCTGCACGCAGGGAGGGGATCGAGGGGTGGGTGCCTCTCCCCATACGGGACGCCTGAGGCACCCAACCCACCCCCAGCCCCTCCCTTGTCAGGGAGGGGAGTTGGACGAGGGACTAGAAATGAACGAACTGACCAACTTCGCGAACCCGGTCGCCAAGCCGGAGACCTTCGACCAGATCCAGATCGGCATCGCCTCGCCCGAGCGCATCCGCTCGTGGTCGTTCGGCGAGATCAAGAAGCCCGAGACGATCAACTATCGCACGTTCAAGCCCGAGCGTGACGGCCTGTTCTGCGCGCGCATCTTCGGTCCGATCAAGGATTACGAGTGCCTGTGCGGCAAGTACAAGCGCATGAAGTACAAGGGCATCGTCTGCGAAAAGTGCGGCGTCGAGGTTACGGTCTCGAAGGTCCGCCGCGAGCGGATGGGCCATATCGAGCTGGCCGCCCCGGTCGCGCACATCTGGTTTCTGAAGTCGCTGCCGTCGCGCATCGGCCTCCTCCTCGACATGCAGCTCAAGCAGCTCGAGCGCGTGCTGTATTTCGAGAGCTACATCGTCACCGAGCCTGGCCTGACCCCGCTCGAGAAGTATCAGCTCCTCACCGAGGACGAGCTGCTCGACGCGCAGGACCAGTATGGCGAGGACGCGTTCTCGGCCGGGATCGGCGCCGAGGCGGTCAAGATGATGCTCATGGACCTCGACCTCGAAGGTGAGCGCCGCGACCTGCTCGAAGAGCTGGCGACCACCAAGTCGGAGCTCAAGCCCAAGAAGATCATCAAGCGGCTGAAGGTCGTCGAGAGCTTCATCGATTCGGGCAACCGTCCGGAGTGGATGATCCTCGACGTCGTGCCGGTCATCCCGCCGGAACTCCGCCCGCTGGTGCCGCTGGACGGCGGTCGCTTCGCGACGTCGGACCTCAACGACCTGTATCGCCGCGTCATCAACCGCAACAACCGCCTGAAGCGGCTGATGGAGCTGCGCGCGCCGGACATCATCGTCCGCAACGAGAAGCGCATGTTGCAGGAAGCGGTCGACGCTCTGTTCGACAACGGCCGCCGCGGCCGGACGATCACGGGCGCGAACAAGCGTCCGCTGAAGTCGCTGTCCGACATGCTCAAGGGCAAGCAGGGCCGCTTCCGTCAGAACCTGCTCGGCAAGCGCGTCGACTATTCGGGCCGTTCGGTCATCGTGACCGGTCCGGAGCTGAAGCTGCATCAGTGCGGCCTGCCCAAGAAGATGGCGCTCGAGCTCTTCAAGCCGTTCATCTACGCCCGTCTGGACGCCAAGGGCCTGTCGATGACGCTCAAGCAGGCCAAGAAGTGGGTCGAGAAGGAGCGCAAGGAAGTCTGGGACATCCTCGACGAAGTCATTCGCGAGCACCCGGTCCTTCTGAACCGCGCACCGACGCTCCACCGCCTCGGCATCCAGGCGTTCGAGCCCGTGCTGATCGAGGGCAAGGCGATCCAGCTGCACCCGCTCGTCTGCTCGGCATTTAACGCCGACTTCGACGGCGACCAGATGGCCGTGCACGTTCCGCTGTCGCTGGAAGCGCAGCTGGAAGCGCGCGTCCTGATGATGTCGACCAACAACATCCTGTCGCCGGCGAACGGCAAGCCGATCATCGTGCCGTCGCAGGACATGGTGCTGGGCCTCTATTACCTCTCGCTGGAAAAGACCGGCGAGCCGGGTGAGGGCATGGTGCTGGCCGACATGGAGGAAGTGCACCAGGCGCTGTTCAACGGCGCGGTGACGCTCCACACCAAGATCGTCAGCCGCGTCCCGCAGACCGACGAGGACGGCAACCAGTACCTCAAGCGCTTCGAGACGACGCCGGGCCGCATGCTGCTGGGCGAGACCCTGCCGAAGAGCCACAAGGTGCCGTTCGAGATCGTCAACCGCCTCCTCACCAAGAAGGACGTGGGCGACGTGATCGACGAGGTCTATCGCCACACCGGTCAGAAGGAGACCGTGCTGTTCGCCGACGCGATCATGGCGCTCGGCTTCCGTCACGCGTTCCGCGCCGGCATCTCGTTCGGCAAGGACGACATGATTATCCCGGACGCCAAGGTCGGGCTGGTCGATGAGACGCGCGCGCTCGTGAAGGATTACGAGCAGCAGTATCAGGACGGCCTCATCACCCAGCAGGAGAAGTACAACAAGGTGATCGACGCCTGGAGCCGTTGCGGCGACCAGGTGGCGGCGGCCATGATGGACGAGATCAAGGCGGTGAAGCGCTACGAGGACGGCGAGATGGCCGGCCGCGAGAAGCCGATCAACTCGATCTACATGATGGCCCACTCGGGTGCCCGCGGTTCGCAGGCGCAGATCAAGCAGCTGGCCGGTATGCGCGGCCTGATGGCCAAGCCGTCGGGCGAGATCATCGAGACGCCGATCATCTCGAACTTCAAGGAGGGCCTGACCGTCCTTGAATATTTCAACTCGACCCACGGTGCTCGTAAGGGTCTTGCCGACACCGCGCTCAAGACGGCGAACTCGGGCTACCTGACCCGCCGCCTTGTCGACGTGTCGCAGGACTGCGTCGTGATGGAGGACGATTGCGGCACCGAGCGCGCGCTCGAAATGCGCGCGATCGTTCAGGGCGGCTCGGTCATCGCCTCGCTCGGCGAGCGTATCCTGGGCCGCACCACGGCCGAGGACGTCGTCGATCCGAAGTCGAACGAGGTCGTGATCCCGCTGGGCACGCTCCTCGACGAGCCGATGATCGCGCAGATCGAGGCGCTGGGCATCCAGGGCATGAAGATCCGCAGCCCGCTGGTCTGCGAAGCGAAGCAGGGTGTGTGCGGCAAGTGCTACGGGCGTGACCTTGCCCGCGGTACGCCGGTCAACATCGGCGAGGCGGTGGGCGTCATCGCCGCCCAGTCGATCGGCGAGCCGGGCACGCAGCTCACGATGCGGACGTTCCACATCGGCGGCGCGGCGCAGCTCAACGAGCAGTCGAACCTCGAGGCGCCGGTCGACGGCACCGTCGAGTTCCGCGACCTGCGCCTGATCGTCGACCAGCGTGGTCGCCGCGTGACGCTGTCGCGCTCGGGCGAGATCGCGATCCTCGACATGGACGGCCGCGAGCTGTCGACGCACCGCATCCCGTACGGCGCGTACGTGCTGTTCGACGACGGTCACGTGGTCACCAAGGGCGATCGCATGGCCGAGTGGGACCCGTTCACCATGCCGGTCATCACCGAGAACCCCGGTATCGTGAAGTATCAGGACCTGATGGAAGGCAAGACGCTGACCGAGCAGGCCGACGATGCGACGGGTATCTCGCAGCGCGTCGTCACCGAATATCGCGGCAAGGCCAAGGAGGACCTGCGTCCCCGCCTGACCCTGCTCGACGAGAATTCAGGCGATGTGGGCCGCTACATGCTCGCCCCCGGCACGGTGCTGTCGGTGGAGGACGGTGCGCAGGTGCAGGCGGGCGACGTGCTTGCCCGTGCCAGCCGCGAATCGGCCAAGACCCGCGACATCACCGGCGGTCTGCCGCGCGTCGCCGAGCTTTTCGAGGCGCGGACGCCCAAGGACTCGGCGATCATCGCCAAGGTCTCGGGCCGCGTCCTGTTCGGCAAGGACTATAAGGCGAAGCGCAAGATCGGCATCCAGCCCGACGATGGCGGCGAGGTGGTCGAGTATCTCGTCCCCAAGTCGAAGGTCATCGACGTGCAGGAAGGCGACTACGTCAAGCGCGGCGACAACCTGATCGGCGGGTCGCCCGATCCGCACGACATTCTGGAGACGATGGGCGTGGAGCCGCTGGCCGAGTATCTGGTCAGCGAAATCCAGGAAGTCTATCGACTGCAGGGCGTGAAGATCAACGACAAGCACATCGAGGTGATCGTTCGCCAGATGCTGCAGAAGGTCGAGATCACCGACGGCGGCGACACCACGCTGCTGAAGGGTGAACAGCTCGACCGCGACGAGATGGACGAGGCCAATTCGAAGCTCGACAAGAACCAGCAGCCCGCCCAGGGCAAGCCGGTCCTGCTGGGCATCACCAAGGCCTCGCTCCAGACGCGTTCGTTCATCTCGGCCGCTTCGTTCCAGGAGACGACCCGCGTGCTCACCGAGGCGTCGGTGCAGGGCAAGATCGACTCGCTGAACGGGCTGAAGGAGAACGTCATCGTCGGCCGCCTCATCCCGGCGGGCACCGGCGCGGGCATGAACCGGATGCGCGTGGCGGCATCGTCGCGCGACGCCGCGCTTCGCGTCGCGCAGCGCCGGATGGCGGAGGCGACGATCATCGCCCCGAACTCGGCCGAGGAAGAGCACGCCGCCGAACTGGCGCGCTCGCCCCGCGATTCGCAGGGCGCCGGCAATGATCCACTGGCGGACGTGGCCCCCTCGGGTCACGGCACCGACGCCGATGCGGGCGAGTATCTGAACGACTGATCGTTCGGGCCTAAATGAGAAAAGCCGCCGTCGGGGATGCCCGGCGGCGGCTTTTTCTTTGCCCGGAGAGCACCGTCACCCCGGACTTGATCCGGGGTGAAAGGTTACATTTTGACGATCCGATTGCCCAAGCGAGACGCTTCGTCCTGATCGTGCGTCACCAGGAGAATCGGCAGCTTCAGCCGGTCGCGCACATCCTCCACCGCACGCGCCACTTCCTCGCGCCGCGCGCGGTCGAGGAAGCTGGTCGGCTCGTCGAGGAGGAGGAAGCGCGGCCCCGACAGCAACGCGCGGCCGATCGCCACCCGCCGCGCCTCGCCGCCCGACAAGGTGCGCGGGCGGCGGGCGAGCAGGTGGCCGATGCCAAGCAACTCGACGACCGCGCCGAACTCGATCCAGCGCGCTTCAACGGGCGCGCGCCGCTCGCCGTAGCGCAGGTTCGCCGCAACGCTCATATGCGGAAACAGCCGCCCGTCCTGGAAGACATAGCCCGCCCGCCGCCGCTCGGGCGGCAGATCGATGCCCGTGGCACTGTCGAACAGTGTCTCGCTGCCGACGCGGACATGCCCCTCGTCGGGGCGCAGCAGTCCCGCCACCATGTCGAGCACGCTGGTCTTGCCCGCACCGGAGGGGCCGAACAGCACCGTCACCCCCTCACCGCCCTCGACATGCGCGGCGACCAGCGTCTCGCCGCGGCGCTTTACCAGCGACAGGTCAAAGGCCATGGCCACCCCGCCGCCGGGTCAGCGCTTCGGACGCGACCAAAGCCGCCAGCGACAGCGCGACCGAGATCGCCGCCAGCCGCCAGACCTGCGCATCACCGCCGGGAATCTGGAGCGCGGAATAAATCGCGATCGGCAGCGTCCGCGTCTCTCCCGGCACGTTCGAGACGAAGGTGATCGTCGCCCCGAACTCGCCAAGCGCGCGCGCGAAGCCGAGGACCGCGCCCGCCAGCACGCCGGGCAGGCTGAGCGGCAGCGTCACGGTCAGGAAGGCGTCGAGCCGCCCTGCTCCCAGCGTCCGCGCCGCGCCCTCCACGCGCCGGTCCACCGCCTCGATCGACAACCGCATCGCGCGCACCATCAGGGGAAGCGCCATCACCCCCGCCGCGATCGCCGCGCCGGTCCAGCGGAACAGCACGCTTGCCCCGAACCAGCGCTCCAGCGGACCGCCCAGCACACCCGCGGGAGCGAACGCGATCAGCAGGAGCCAGCCGGTGACGACCGGCGGCAGGACGAGCGGCAGATGGACGATGCCGTCGAGCAGCACGCGACCGGGGAAGCGCCCCCGCGCTAGGAGGTAGGCCAGCCCGAACGCGATCGGCAGCGTCGCGGCGATCGCCACCCCGCCGACCAGCAGCGACAGGCGAACGACTTCCCATTCGTCGGCGGAGAGGGTGAGCGGCACGTCGGCTGTGTACGGCGGGGTTTCGTCGGGTGGAAGAAGGAAGAAGCGGGATCCCGGCTCGGAGGCCGGGGTGACGTGCGGGGTGGGAATCCTCACCCCGGGCTTGGCCCGGGGCCCCGCTTCTTTTCAGGCCCGGCCCAGTTTCCAGTACGTCGCATATCGCTCGTGCGCGATGCGGTGATAGGGGACCAGCCGCACCGCCTCCCCGCCCGCCGCCGCAATCGTGAAGGTGAGCGGCGCCCCTGCCGGGCGGATGCTGCGCGCCAGCACCGCCGGATCGCCCGCCAATCGTGGCACCGCGACGGGCGCGTCGTTATACTCACCGAACTTGCGCTCGTTGACGACGATATCGTCGCCGGGCTTCAACCCCTGTCGCCCGAGCGCCCCGGCCAGCACCAGCGGGCCATAGGTGAAGGCAACGACATCGGGCGCCGCCGGGATCGGCTCGAACCCCGCTTCCATGGAGAGCTCGAGCGTCACCTCGTCCCCGTCGCGCCACTCGCGCGCGACTTCCAGATAACGGCCCGGCGCATCCGACCGCATCGCCGCCGCCCCGTTGACGCGAACCACCGCCGTGCGGCTCCAGCCCGGATGGCGCAGCGCCAGCGTCAGCGTCCGCGGCGCCTTCATCGACCAGCACAGCCGGGTCGCCGCCTCGTCGGGAAATCGCGTGACCTGCGTCAGCGTCGCCCCCGCCTCCGCCCAGCGAACCGCGGAGGGGATGAACAGATTCACGTACAGCGCGCGGTCGCCCTTGAAGTAGATCGAATCGCGATATTTGACGTGGTTCTCCATCCCCGTGCCGGTGCAGCACCAGAAGCTGTGCTCGGGGGTGTGATAAAGCTTCATGTACCCCGGCTTCGCGCCCTGAAAGTAGGTCGCCATGCCGCTGTCGGGGTCCTGCGAGGCGAGGATGCCGTTGTAGAGCGTCCGCTCGTAATAATCACCGTACTCGGCCTGCGGCTCGTCGAGGAACATCGCGCGCGTCAGGCGCAGCATGTTGTGCTGGCAGCACGTCTCCGACGCCTTGGGCGAGAAGACGTGCGCGGCGGTATCGACGGGTGCGAAGAAATGCTCGCCGTCGCCATGCCCGCCCGTCGCGAAGGATCGGGTACGCGCGACCGTCCGCCAGAAGAAGCGCGCGGCATCGCGGTACTTCGCATCGCCGGTCGTTTCGTAGACGCGGTGGAAGCCGGTAATCTTCGGCACCTGCGTATTGGCGTGTAAGCCATCGAGGTGATCGCGCCCTTTCGCCAGCGGGTCGAGGATCGCCTTGTGCGAGAAGCGGCGCGACAGGTCGCGATAGGCGGGATTGCCGGTCATAGCGAACAGGTCGGCATAGACCTCGTTCATCCCGCCATGCTCGACATCGAGCATCGCCTCGAACGCGGCATCTGACAGCGACCGGCAGGCGGCGACGCCCCAGTCGGCCAGCCGGATCAGCACGGCGCGCGACGCGGCGCTGTCCGCCAGCAGCGCCGCATCCCGCAGGCCCGCATAGATCTTGTGCAGCGTGTACCACGGCACCCCGGTGATCGGCTGCCCCGCCAGATGCCGCGCCAGCAGCGCGGGGCCGTCGGGAAACGCGGTAACGAGGCCGCTCCCTGCCGCCGCCTGGCACGCCGCAAGCTCGCCCGCGATATGCTCGATCCGCTGCGCATAGCGCCGGTCGCGCGTGCTGCGGAACGCCAGCGCGCAGGCCGAGAGATAGTGGCCGAGCGTGTGACCGTGGCAGTTGATGTCCGCCCACATCGCCTCCGACTCCCACCCGCCATAGACTGGTGCGCGCGGCTTCAGCCCGGCATTGACGCGGAAATTGTGGAGCATCCGGTCGGGATCGAGGCGGAGGAGATAGGCCTCGGTCATCCGTTGGGCGTGGAGGAACGGGCCGTCGTGCAGATCGACATCAGCCATGTCGAACGCCGCGAGCATCGGCGGCACCGCTGCGGAGGCTGGCACGGGCCCGGCTGACGCCGCCGCCGCATTGGCGCTGGCGAGCATCACGGCGCCGGCGCCCGCACTGGCCATGAACTCACGGCGCGATGCGCCGTGCCTACCTGATCCGATCATATCGCCTCTCCGCTTTTAGTCTGACTATTACATCAGCTTTCCAGCGGCAAGGCACCAAAAAGGGGCCGGGAGTCACCCCCCGGCCCCTTCATCTCATCGGTCGAGACCGATCAGTTGGCGGGCGCGGCCCCGCCGCCATTGGCCGCGAGCCACTGCTTCCAGAAGGTCGCGATTTCGGCCTTGGGCGCGGTCTTGACCGCGTCGAACGCAGTCGCCGCCTCGGCGCGATTGCCCGCACCGACCAGCGCGTTGCCTAGACGCAGGTTCACGGTCTCGGTATCGACGCCGCCCTTTTGCAGGCCGAGCTTGTAGAACTCGACCGCCTTGGCGTAGTTCGCGCTACCCAGATACGCGTCGGCGAGCTGCGCCGCCGCCTTGCCGTTCGGCGCGGACTTCGCCTTGGGCTCGAGCGCCGCGAGCGAACCCTCGGTCTTGATCGCGGTGTTCGCGTCGTTCAGCAGCTGGGCAAGGCCGGTGGGCTGGATCTTGCCCTGCGCACGCCCTTCCTCGATCGCCGACTTGGTCTCGAACGGCAGGCCGACGCGGTAAGCGATGTCGCCATATTCGGCATAGTCGTTCTGGTCGGCGAGCACCTTGGTCACGCGCATCAAGCGGAACAGGTCGAGCTTGCCCTGATTGTCGAGCTGCGCGCTGTCGCGATAGACGAGCAGCGAGCGGCGCCAGTTCTTGGCGTTCGGATAATCGTTGAGCTGCATGCGCAGCCACTTGCTGACGCCGGCCGAATCCTTGGCTGCATAAAGCTTGGCGACGGCCAGATCGTACCAGGCGTCGGGCACCGGCTGGTTCGCCGCCTTCTTGGCCTGGACCGCCTTTTCGAGCTCGGCGATGCCGCCCTGGGTGTTCTTCAGGTCGAACTGGGTCTGCGCCATGCTGAGCGTCAGATTCTCGGTATCGCTATAGCCGAGCTGCTGCGCCTGCTGGAAGTAGCGCAGCGCGCCCTGATAGTCCTTTTCCTGGCGAGCGATGTCGCCGCGGACGAAGGCGAGCTTGGCCTTGTCGGCGGTACGCGGGTCGGCGATCAGCGTGTCAATCGCGGTCTTCATGCCGGCATTGTTCTTCTGACGCGCCGACAGCGGCAGGCGAAGCTGTGCGGCGAAATACTTCTCATCGTCGTTCTTGATCTGCGCCTCGGCAGCGGCGAGCTGTGTCTCGGCCGTGGCGAGATCGTTCGCCTGCAGCGCGGTCTGCGCAGCCATCGCCGCCTTGCGGAACTCTTCGCCCACCTTGAGCGCGGGGGCTTCACCCTCCTTGCCCTTCTTCTGCTTCTGGACGGGGGCCGCCGGCGCCGCGGTCGCGACGGCGACACCGCCGAGCGCCAGCATCGCGGTCAGCGCGGCCTTGGACACGATCGACATCTTCAGAAATCTCCTCTCGGGGTCCGATGCCCCTAAATGCCCGAGCGCCGCCAGACAAGCGGGCGCGCGTTCGCGTCCGCCGGTGGCACCCGGCCACTGAACGCACATTGAACGCACCCTATCCCTAAGGCCGGAATTGACCGTGCGGAACACGCCGCCTAGCGCCGGACCATGGGTAGTGCAGTCATCATCGGCGCCTCGGGCGGTATCGGCGGCGCGCTTGCCGACGCGATCGAGGAAGAGGGCAATCACGAGCGCGTCTGGCGCTTTTCGCGCAAGGACGGTCTCGACCTGACCGAAGAGGCGAGCATCGCTACCGCCGCCGAAAAGGTGGCGCAGGGGCCGGCGCCGAGCCTCGTCATCGTCGCCACCGGCATCCTCCACGATGGCGAGCGCGGGCCGGAAAAGGCGTTGAAGGAACTCGACGCCGACTGGCTGGCGCGCGTCTATGCCATCAATGCGATCGGCCCGGCGCTGGTCGCCAAGCATTTCGTGCCGCTGTTCCCCAAGACCGGGACGCCGACCTTCGCCGCACTGTCGGCACGGGTCGGCTCGATCGGCGACAATGCGCTGGGCGGCTGGCACGGCTATCGCGCGTCGAAGGCCGCGCTCAACATGATGCTGCGCAACATCGCGATCGAGGCGCGGCGGAAATACGAACGGACGATCGTCGTCGGCCTGCATCCCGGCACCGTCGACACCGGCCTCTCCAAGCCGTTCCAGGGCAATGTCGCGCCGGGCAGCCTCTTCGCCCCCGACCGCGCGGCGATGCAGCTCCTCGACGTGCTCGAAGGGCTGAAGCCGCACGACAGCGGCAAGGTCTTCGCGTGGGACGGCTCGGAAGTGCCGTTCTGATCTGACACGCGCACCCAACCCCATCGTCACCCCGGACTTGATCCGGGGTCCCGCTCCTTTCTTCGTCGCGAGGCAGGCAGAAGAAGCGGGACCCCGGCTCGGAGGCCGGGGTTCAGGAAGATCACGACAGCCTGCGCTCCACCTAAGCCCCTCCCCCGCGCACGCGGGCGCGCGAGGCTTGTTCGGGGCGTCGTACGGGTCTAGGACCGTACGCAACCACCCACACGAAAGCGAAAGCCTGCCTTGACCGACGAGACGTTGCTCGCCGACCCTTCGGACATTTCCCCCATCTCGATCGTCGACGAGATGAAGTCGAGCTATCTCGACTATGCCATGTCGGTCATCGTATCGCGCGCGCTGCCCGACGTGCGCGACGGGCTGAAGCCCGTACATCGCCGCATCCTGTTCTCGGCAAGCGAGAGCGGCTTCACCTACAACAAGCCCTATCGCAAGTCGGCGCGCATCGTCGGTGACGTGATCGGTAAGTATCACCCGCACGGCGACACCGCGATCTACGACGCCCTTGCGCGCATGACGCAAGACTGGTCGATGCGCGTGCCGCTGATCGACGGCCAGGGCAATTTCGGCTCGATGGACCCCGATCCGCCGGCCGCGATGCGTTATACCGAAGCGCGGCTGAACAAGGTCGCTGGCGAGCTGCTGGCCGACCTCGACAAGGATACCGTCGACTTCCAGCCCAATTACGACGGGTCGGAGCATGAGCCGACCGTCCTGCCCGCGCGGTTCCCCAACCTGCTCGTCAACGGCGCGGGTGGTATCGCCGTCGGCATGGCGACCAACGTGCCGCCGCACAACCTCGGCGAAGTCGTCAACGCCTGCCTCGCCTATGTCGACAGCCAGGGCGCGGTGACGGCGGACGAGTTGATGGAGATCGTTCCCGGTCCCGACTTCCCGACCGGCGCGATCATCCTCGGCCGCTCGGGCATCCGCAGCGCCCACGGCACCGGCCGCGGCTCGATCATCCTGCGCTCGCGCCACGCCTTCGAGCAGCGCGGCGAGCGGCGCTCGATCGTGCTGACCGAAATCCCCTTCCAGCAGGGCAAGAACGCGCTGGTCGAAAAGATCGCCGAGGCCGCGAAGGACAAGCGGATCGAGGGCGTCAGCGACATCCGTGACGAATCGAACCGAGAGGGCGTGCGGATCGTCATCGACCTGAAGCGCGACGCGACGCCCGAGGTCGTGCTCAACCAGCTGTGGCGCCACACCCCCGCCCAGTCGAGCTTCGCCGCCAACATGCTCGCGATCCGCGGCGGGCGCCCCGAACTCCTCAACCTGCGCGACATCATCGAGAGCTTCGTCAAGTTCCGCGAGGAGGTCATCACCCGCCGCTCGAAGTACGAGCTGGCCAAGGCCCGCGACCGCGCGCACATCTTGCTCGGCCTCGTCATCGCGGTCACCAACCTCGACGAGGTGGTGAAGATCATCCGCGGGTCGGAAAGCCCGGCGGCGGCGCGTCACGCGCTCCTGATGCGCGAATGGCCGATCGGCGAGATCATCCAGTATATCCGCCTGGTCGAGGCGATGGACGAGGAAGTCGAGGGCGACACCTATCGCCTGTCCGATCTTCAAGTCCGCGCGATCCTCGACCTGCGCCTCCACCGCCTGACCGCACTCGGCCGCGACGAGATCGGCGGGGAACTGGCCGAGCTCGCCGCGTCGATCGCCGAGCTGCTCGAGATCCTCGGCAACCGCGTCAAGCTCTACGAGGTGATGCGCGGCGAACTGGTCGAGGTACGCGACGCCTTCGCCACCCCGCGCCGGACCGAGATCGCGGCGGCGGCCGACGGGATCGAGGACGAGGACCTGATCGAGCGCGAGGACATGGTCGTCACCGTGACCATGCAGGGCTATATCAAGCGCACCCCGCTCGACGCCTTCCGCGCCCAGGCGCGCGGCGGCAAGGGCCGCGCGGGGATGGCGACCAAGGATGAGGACGCGGTCACCAACCTTTTCGTGACCTCGACGCACACGCCGGTTTTGTTCTTCTCCACGCTCGGCCGCGTCTACCGCATGAAGGTCTGGCGCCTGCCCGAAGGGGGCCCGGCAACGCGGGGGCGGCCGATGGTCAACCTGCTGCCGCTGGCGAAGGACGAGACGATCTCGACCGTGCTGCCCCTGCCCGAGGACGAAGCTGAGTGGGGCAAGCTCCACGTGATGTTCGCGACCGCCAAGGGTAATGTCCGCCGCAACTCGATGGACGCCTTCGCCAACGTGCCCACCGCCGGCAAGATCGCGATGAAGTTTGAGGATGAGGATGCCGACGACCGCCTGATCGGCGTCGCGCTGCTCGAAGAGGGCGACGACGTGCTCTTGGCCACCCGGCTGGGCAAGGCGATCCGCTTTCAGAGCGAGGACGTGCGCGAGTTCCAGAGCCGCAATTCGACCGGCGTGCGCGGCATGCGGCTGGCTGATGGCGACAACGTCATCTCGCTGTCCGTGCTGCATCGTTCGGGCGCGAGCCAGGAAGAGCGCGAGGACTATCTGCGCTTCGCCCCGTGGAAGCCGGAGCGCGAAGGCGAGCCCGCCAATCCCGAGCGGCTCGCCGAGCTGGCGGAGGCTGAGCAGTTCATCCTCACCGTCTGCGCCAACGGGTACGGCAAGCTGTCCTCGGCATACGAGTATCGCCGCACCGGGCGCGGTGGTCAGGGCATCACCAACATCGACAATATCCGTCGCAACGGCCCCGTCGTCGCGAGCTTCCCCGCTTCGACCGCCGACCAGCTGATGCTCGTCACCGATCAGGCCAAGATGATCCGCATGCCGCTCGCGTCGCTCCGCGTCATCGGCCGCGGATCGGCGGGCGTGCGCCTCTTCAACGTCGCCGACAACGAGCATGTCGTCGGCGTCGCCCGCATCGACGAGGAGCCTGAGCCCGAGAACCCGGCCGAGGCGGCGGTGGCCGAGGAGCTTCAGGAAATCGCCGAGGTCGAGGCGGACAAGTCGATCCAGCTCGACGACGGCACCGGCCCCGACACGATCAGCGAGCGCGTCGAGGAAGACGACGATGGCGAGTGACGTCCCCACCCTCGCCTACAAGGTGCTGACCGCCGATCAGATGACGGCGCTGGAGGCCGAGGGTTCGTTCGCCGGCGCGCCGGTGGATGTGGCCGACGGCTATGTCCACCTGTCGACTGCCGACCAGCTGACCGAAACGGTGGACAAGCATTTCGCCGGGCAAAGCGACCTCCACGTCGCCGCCGTCGATCTGGATGCGCTCGGCGACGCGGTGAAGTGGGAGGAGAGCCGCGGCGGCGCGCTGTTCCCGCATCTCTATGCCGCGCTGCCGCTCGACGCGGTGGTGGCGTACGGCCCGCTGGAGCGCGGGGACGACGGAAAAGTGCGCCTGCCCGTCGCGGGTTGAGGGATAGCAGCCGCCGCTTCATCGTTATCCGACCCAAGCTCGCCGGTGTTCGGCGATCAGCGGATCGGGATGATTGATGACGAAGACGGCATTGGTGGTGGGCGCAAGCGGGATCGTCGGCAGCGCGGTTGCGGGCTTGCTGGCAGAACGCGGGTGGCAGGTGCACGGCCTCGCCCGCCGTCCGGTCGAGCAGGCTGGCGTATCGCCGGTCGCCGCGGACCTGCTGAAAGCGGACGGCACCCGCGCGGCGCTGGCAGGTATCGCGCCCGATGCCGTCTTCATCACCACCTGGCTGCGGCAGGATAGCGAGGCGGAGAATATCCGCGTCAACGCCGCGATGGTCCGCAACCTGCTGGACGCGCTGCCGCCCGCGACCGGCCCGCGCCACGTCGCGCTGGTGACGGGGCTTAAGCACTATCTCGGCCCGTTCGAGGCCTATGGCAAAGGCGCGCTACCGCAGACGCCGTTCCGCGAGGAACAGGGCCGGCTCGACGTCGACAATTTCTATTACGCGCAGGAGGACGAGGTGTTCGCCGCTGCCGCGCGCGACGGCTTCACCTGGAGCGTGCATCGCCCGCACACTGTGATCGGCAAGGCGGTGGGCAATGCCATGAACATGGGCACAACCCTCGCCGTCTATGCCACGCTCTGCCGCGAGCTCGGTCGCCCCTTCGTGTTCCCGGGATCGGCCGCGCAGTGGGAGGGGCTGACCGACATGACCGATGCCGGGCAGCTCGCACGGCAGCTCGTCTGGGCGGCGGAGACGCCCGCCGCGCACGATCAGGCGTTCAACATCGTCAATGGCGACGTGTTTCGCTGGCAATGGATGTGGGGCCGCATCGCCGACTGGTTCGGGATCGAGGCCGCCCCCTTCGACGGCACCGTTCGCCCGCTGGAGGATCAGATGCGCGGGATGGCGGACACCTGGCGCGCGATCGCCGAGCGCGAGGGGCTGGCAGAACCCGATCTCGACCGCCTCGCCTCCCCCTGGCACACCGATGCCGATCTCGGCCGCCCAATCGAGGTCGTCACCGATATGTCGAAGAGCCGCAAGCTCGGCTTCCTCGACTATCAGCCGACCGACGAGGCATTCTTCGCGCTGTTCGAGCGGCTGCGCGCGGACCGGCTGATCCCCTGAGTGTTAATCGGCGGGCTGGCGTGTCGCTGGCTCGCCGATCAGCGCATCGGTGAAGCGCTTGCGCCACCACACCACGTCCTCGGCCTCGACATTGTCCATCATCGCGCGCCAGCGTTCGACCCGCTCGAACCGCGGCATCTTGAGCGCGGCGATGATGGCGTCGCTGATCTCCTCGGCGCTGTACGGATTGATGAGGATCGCGC
This sequence comes from Sphingomonas yantingensis, assembly GCF_014199325.1. GTDB lineage: Bacteria > Pseudomonadota > Alphaproteobacteria > Sphingomonadales > Sphingomonadaceae > Sphingomonas > Sphingomonas yantingensis. The sequence continues at coordinate 61,179 of NZ_JACIJJ010000005.1, read as the reverse complement.
CGACCCCCATCTGCGCCGCCGCCCCCGCGAAGCGCGAGAGGATGAGGACGCCGGGGTCCTCCGGGTCCTGTGCCGCGACATATTCCTTGGCGACCAGGTTCATGCCGTCGCGCAGGGGCGTCACCAACCCGATCTTCGCCGCGCGATAGATGCCGGCCAGCTGCTCGCGCGGATAGCCCTGATTGACGTAGCGGATCGGCACCCAGTCGGTGTCGGCATAGGCGCCGTTGATCCGCCCCGACAGTCCCTCCAGCGTCGCACGGATCTTCTGATAGCTACCCACCGCCCCGCGTGACGGCGGCGCGATCTGAAGCAGGAACACCTCCTTGCGCTCCTCGGGATGCTCCTGGAGGAAGCGTTCGTAGCCGAGGAAGCGCTCCTCCAGTCCCTTTGAATAGTCGAGCCGGTCGACCCCGACGATCAGGTCGCGGCCGACCGCACTGTCGCGCATCCGGCGATAGGCGAGCCGGGCGGTGGGCGTCCGCGACGCCTCGGCAAACTCCTTCGCGTCGATGCCGATCGGGTTCGCCATCACCTGTACGCTGCGATCGCCGAGGCGGAGTTGATCGCCGTCTAGCACCGCACCCATCTCGTCGATCGCATAGTCGCAGAAACTGTCGAGCCATTCCTGCGTGTGAAAACCGATCACGTCATAGGCGAACAGGTGGCCGACCAGCGCCGCCGCCTCTGGCAGCACCGCCAGCAGCCGGCGCGGCGGCCACGGGATGTGGAGGAAGAAGCCGATCCGGTTCTGGCACCCCCGCTCGCGCAGCGCGCTGCCCAGCGGGAACATATGGTAATCCTGGATCCAGATCGCGTCGTCCGGCTCGATCAGCGGGCGGACGGTGGCGGCGAAGCGGTCGTTGACCCGGCTGTACCCGCCGGCGAAGTCGCGCTCATATTCGGCGAGGTCGATGCGATAATGGAACAGCGGCCACAGCGTCCGGTTCGCGTAGCCGTTATAATATTCCTCGACGTCCTGCTCCTCCAGATCGACCGTCGCGGTCGTCACCCCGCCGGCGCGCTGGAAGTTGATGTGCCCGGTGAACTGGTCGACCGTCTCCCCCGACCAGCCGAACCAGATGCCCTTGTATTCACGAAGCGCCGCCGACAGTGCCACCGCCAGCCCGCCCTGCGCCCCGGAATGCGAATCCGTGGGTGCCGACACGCGATTGGAGATGATGATGAGGCGACTCAACGGATCGAGCTCCATGGTTTGCTGAGCAGGACGGCGCAGTTGATCATGCCGACCAGCGAATAGGTCTGCGGGTAATTGCCCCAAAGCTCGCCCGTCTGGGGGTCGATGTCCTCGGAAAGAAGGCCCGAGGCGGTGCGGCGCGACAGCATCTCCTCGAACAATTCGCGCGCATCGGCGTCGCGCCCGGTGAAGTGCAGCGCCTCGATGAGCCAGAAGGTGCAGACGTTGAACGCCGTCTCGGGCAAGCCGAAATCATCCTCGGTATCGTAGCGCAGCATGTGGCTGCCGCGCCTTAACCCTTGTTCGACCGCGTCGAGGGTCCCGCGGAACCGCGGATCGTCGGGCGACAGGAAGCGAAGGTCGAGGAGCTGGATCAGGCTGGCGTCCAAGTCGTCGCCCGAGAAGGTCGCCGACAGTCGCTGCGTCTCCTCGCGCCACGCCGCGCTCTCGATCCGGTCGCGCATGACCGCCGCGCGATCGTTCCAGAACTTGGCGCGGTCGGGCAGGCCGAGCCGGTTGGCCGCGTTGCCCAGTCGGTCGCACGCCGCCCAGCACATCGCCGCCGAATAGGTGTGGACCGACTGGCGCGTGCGCAGCTCCCACAGGCCCGCATCGGGCTTGTCATAGAGTTCCCACGCTCGCTCGCCGACGCGCTCCAGCGCCTCAAAATCCTCGACCCCGGCCATGCGGAACAGGCGCTCGTCGAAGAACGCCTGCACGTTCGACAGGACGATCTGGCCATAGGCGTCGTGCTGGATCTGCTCGGCCGCCTGGTTGCCGACGCGCACCGGCCCCATGCCGCGATAGCCGGCGAGGTTGGGGGCGAACACCTCAGGCAGGCTCTTCTCGCCCAGCACGCCATAGAGCGGCTGGATCGCCCCGCCCTTGGCATCGTCGACGATGTTGCGCAGATAGCCGAGATACCCCTCCAGCACGTCGAGCGCGCCGACGCGATTGAGCGCCTGGACGGTGTAATAGGCGTCGCGGATCCAGCAGTAGCGATAGTCCCAGTTCCGCTCCGATCCGGCATGTTCGGGGACCGACGTCGTCAGCGCCGCGACGATCGCGCCCGTTTCCTCATGCTGGCACAGCTTCAACGAGATCGCCGCGCGGATCACCACGTCCTGCCATTCGAGCGGGGTGGCGAGGCCGCGCGACCAGTGCTGCCAATGCTGCTCGGTATAGGTCAGCATCTCCTCGACCGCGGTGGCGATGTCGCCGCCGAAGCTCTCGTCCGGCCCCATGAAGAAATAGAGCGGGCGTTCGACGCGGAACGATCGCTCGTCCATCAACTGGCCGACGGGCGCGTTGGTCGTCAGGCGAAGCTGCATCCCCTCGAGGAGGAAGCGGATATGGTTGGAGCCGGAGGTGCGGTCGACCGCGGTCTCGCCCCAGCTTCGCGTCGGGCGCAGCCGCATGCGGATGCGTGGGGACCCCGCGACGGGGCGGACGATGCGGACATAGGCGACGGGGCGATACATCCGCCCCAGCCGCTCGAACCGCGGGCAGAAATCGATCACCTCGATCGCGCTGCCGTTCACGTCGGTGATGCGGCTGACCAGGATCGGCGTGTTGCGACGATAATGCTGCTCGGTCCGGTCGACGTCCTGAAGGTCGATCGCCCAGAGTCCGGCAGTATCCTCGTCCCCCGCATCGGCGCCGCCCAGCAGCGCGGAGAAGACCGGGTCGCCGTCGACCCGCGGCACGCAGCCCCAGATGAAGCGCGCCGAGGTGTCGATCAGCGCCGATACCTGGCAATTGCCGATCGGCCAGAGATCGAGGGTCGGGTTCACAGATATGCCTCCACTGCGCGCGAGAGCCAGGTGCGGACGGCCTCGACGCCGTCCAGTCGATAGCGAGCGGCGGTGTCGCGCTCGGCCCCGATCAGGATGCCTGCGCCGCCAAGACCGGCGACCGCGCGGAACCCGTCCTCGTCGGTCACGTCATCGCCGAGGAAGACGGGGCGGCTGCCCGCGAACGGCGCTTCCCCCATCAGCCGCTCGATCGCCGCGCCCTTGTCGCCGGCGGCGGCGCGGAGCTCGACCATCATCTTGCCGGGCTGGACGGTAAGGCCGTGTGCGACCGCGAGGTCCTTGGCAAGCGCCTGTGCCTCGGCCTCGACGCGCGGCGCCATCCGATAATGCAGGCCGGCGCCGTAGGGCTTGGTCTCGACCAGCACCCCCTCATGCCCGGCGGCGAAGGTGCGCATCCGGTCGATCACCTGCGGCAGGCCGGGCGGCAGGTCGGGACCCGACGTGCGACCGCCCGGATAGCGGAACTCGACCCCGTGGCTGCCGCTGATGACGAAGGGGATGCCGCCGAACATTTCGACGATCCGCTCGCTCGCGCGGCCGGTCACGATCGCCAGCCGGCCGTCGAGCGCATGGCCCACCCGCGCGAGCAGGCGGATGAGGTCGGCGTCCGGGTGGACGAGGTCGGGCCGGTCCTGAAGCTCGACGAGCGTGCCGTCGAAATCGAGGAACAGGCTGGCCCCGGCGAGCAGGTCGCGCGGCGGCACGGGCAACAGGGTGGTGGTGTCGGTCAAAAATGCCTCCCGCACCGGGGAATGTTTCGCCCCCGAACGCGGTTCCGCAATGCGGCATTTTATCGTGATTGTCAGGCGGCGCGTTTGCCCTTGGCCTCGGCATGCGAAAATTCCATCGCATCATCGACCCGCCCGAACCGCAGCGCCATCAGGTCCTTGAGGTAGTTCTGGTGCAGCCGCCACGGCGCGCGCCGCCCCTGTTTGGGAAACTTGTCGATCGCGCGCTGAACATAGCTCGAGGTGAAGTCTAGGAACGCCTCGTCCCCCGCCTCCCCCTCACCCACCCGCGGGGTGGCCGACCGCACCCCCCGCGCCTGCATCGTCTTGAGCAGCCGGCAGACATAGGCGGCGGTCAGATCCGCCTTCAGTGTCCAAGACGCATTGGTATAGCCGAAAGTATAGGCCAGGTTCGGCACGTCGCTGAACATCATGCCCTTGTAATTCAGCGTCTTTGCGAACTCGACCGGCGCGCCGTCGACGGTGACGGGCATGTCGTCCATCAGCTTGAGTTCGAGGCCGGTGGCGGTGACGATGATGTCGGCGGGCACCTTCGTCCCGTCCGCCATGGCGATGCCGCCGGGCTCGAACCGCTCGATCGCGCCGGTCACGACCTCGGCCCGGCCCGCCTTGATCGCCTCGAACAGGTCGCCGTCGGGGACGAGGCACAGGCGCTGGTCCCACGGGTCGTAACGCGGCGTGAAGTGGGTCGCGACGTCGTAATCGGGGCCGAGATGATCGCGGACCCAGCCGATCAGCCGCTCGGCTGCAGCCTTGGGATGCTTGCGCATCCGCTCGAAGAAGAACTGGCCGATCAGCGCGTTGCGCCAGCGGATCGTATTCGTCGCCCTTCGCGCGCCGATGACGCGGCGAAGGCCGTTGGCGAACCGGTCGGTTGCCGGGCGCGCGACGACATAGGTCGGCGACCGCTGCACCATCGCCACCGTTGCCCCGCGGTCAGCGAGTGCGGGAACCAATGTCATCGCGGTCGCACCGCTGCCGATCACCGCGACGCGCTTTCCCGCGACATCGAGGTCCTCGGGCCAGAATTGCGGATGCATGATCCGTCCGGCGAATGTCTCCGCACCCTCGAACGCCGGCGTATGGCCGCGCTCGTAATTGTAATAGCCGGTGCACATCACGACGAAGCGACAGCCGATCGTCCGCCGCTCGCCGCCCTGATCCACTGTCAGCGTCCAGGCGGCGTCCGCGCCCGACCAGTCCGCGGCGACGACGCGCGTACCAGTGCGGATATGTCCCTCGATCCCGCTCTCTCGCGCAGTGTCGTGGAGGTAGGAGAGGATCGACCCGCCATCGGCGATCGCCTTCTCCCCGGTCCACGGGCGGAAGCTGTAGCCGAGCGTGTACATGTCCGAATCCGACCGGACGCCCGGATAGCGGAAGAGATCCCAGGTGCCGCCCAGCCGCGCCCGCGCTTCCAGCACCGCAAAGCTTAGGTCGGGACACTCGACCTTCAAATGCCGCGCCATGCCGATGCCCGACAGACCGGCACCCACCACCACGACATCGAACCATTCATCGGCCATCGATCGCTCTCCCGCCCGTACCGGATATTCGATCGCGGCGAAGGTGGGAAGCGACAACCTGCTCCCCTCCCTTGTCGGGGAGGGGAGGAATGACCTCAATAATCCTTCGAGTAGCGCAGGTTCACGCTCGACCCGCCGAAGCTGCCCGTCTGCGACAGGAGCGACAGCGCCTTGGTCAGCGCGATTTCGAGCTGGGTGGCGGTGAAGCCGCGGGCGTCGGTGATGATCTCGACATAGATGTCGTCGGTCAGATACTGCCCCGCCGCCAGCGCCGTGCCGCGCCCGCTCGCCTCGTCCGCGCCGAGGATCCGCAGGCGATCGATCCCGCCCGCCTGTCGCAGCGAGCCGAGCGGATTGAGCCCGCCACCCGACCCGCGCAGCGAATTGAGCGCGCTGGCCAGCTGGATCGCCTGCACCGCCGACAGGTTCGTGACCGACCGTCCGAACAGGATGCGCGCCAGCACCTCGTCCTGCGCGAGCGCGGGGGTGGAGGTAAAGGACAGTCGCGGCCGCTGCGCCGTGCCCGTCACGTTGATCGTCGCGGTCACCCCCTCCGCGGTGGTCGAGGCGGCGATGGTGATGTTCGGGTTGGTGAGCTCGTTCCCCTCATAGGTGATGAGCCCGCGGTCGAGATTGAAACGCTTGCCGGCGAAGCTGTAGGTGCCGCGGATCGCTTCGATCTGACCACGGATGCGCGGCGCTGCCGACGTGCCGGTGACGCGCAGGTCCGCCTGCCACTCACTCTCCAGCCCCATGCCCGAGACATAGAGGCGGTTGTCGGCACTGACCCGCATGTTGAGGCGGAAGAGCCCGGCCGACGGCGGCGGCGTCGTGCTGCCGCGCTGGGCATTCGCGGCCTCCAGCGGGGCGCCGCGGCGACGGACGCCGGTCAGTTCGGGCACCTCAGCCGAGCCCTGGCGGATCACCTGATAGCGCGCCTCCGGGATGCGGATATCGCCCTCGATCAGGCCACCGTTCGCGCCGTTGGTCACGCGAACCTCGCCGGTCGCGGTCGCGCCGATCATGTCGCTGCGGGCAAGCCGCGCATTGTTGAGGTTGGCGCGCACGTCGATCGGAAAACCGCTGTTCGCCGCTAGCCCGACATAGCCCTGCGCCGTCACCGTCCCCTCACCCGCCGTCGCGCGCAGATCCTCGAGCACGAAGCGGTCGTTGGTAAACCGCCCGGTGAGGCGCATCGCCGACAGGCGCGTGCCATAGGTCTCGTTCTCGTAGACGAGGTTGTTGGCGCGGACGAGGCCGGTGACGCGCGGCGCGCCGAGCGTGCCGCTCACGTCCGCGGCGATGCCGATCGGGCCGGCAAGCTGCTGGTTGGGCACGCCACCCAGCGACCACAGCACCTCGGCCGGGCCGTTGTAGCGGATGCCGCCGGTCAGCGGAGCGCCAGCCGACGTGCCCGTCTGCACCGCCACGCGGCCGATCGCCGCCCCCTGTCGCTGGACGAGCGCGCGGATATCGGCGCGCCCGCCGGTCAGGTTGACGATCGACTGGATATCGACCGGCGTCGACACGGTCGACAGGCCCGAGCGGGTGAAGTTGCTGACGAGGATGCGGGCATTGCCGGTCGGCGTCGCCGCGCCAGCCGCCTGGTTCACCTCGAAGCTGCCCGTCGCGCTGCCGCCGAGGCCGAGGCCGGGGACGAGCGCATTGGCGATCTGAAGGTCGAGGCTGTCGAGCCGGCCCTGCAGCGCATAGCCGTTGCCGTAACGCCCGGCGATGCGCGCCGACCCGCGGTCGAAGTCGATGCGCGTCGGGCGCAGGCGATAGCCCCCGCCGGCCACGACGTCGATGCGTGCCGGGCTGGCGGTCTTGAAACCGATGCCGTTGCCCTTGCCCTTGAGCGCCACGACCCAGAGCGCGGGGCTGAGCCGCGCATTGGCCGCGACCTCGAACGGGACGCCCGTCGTGCCGCGCGCTACCGCCTGCACATAGCCGTTGCCGCCGCGATAATCGCCGCGCGCGCGGGCCTTGGTCACGACATATTCGCCCTGCCGCAGGTTCGCGACCTGCGCGTCAAAGGTGACGGCGGGGGCGTCGTCGTAAAGGACGACGCGTGCGTTCGCGATTGCCTGTCCGATCGTCAGCCCCATGTCGCCGGGAATCGCCGCGTTCGACGCGCGCGCGGCGATCGTGGCCGCCTGATATTTGCCCACGGCGTTGAGGTCCGCGCGGCCGGTGACGCCCGACCCGGCGAAATCGAGCGCGCCCGCGAACGGCCCCGCCGCGGTTGCGGCGACGCTGCCGTTGAAGGTGATCCCCGCGAACACGGTGTTGCGAATGTCGGCGGTCAGGCGCGGACTGGTTCGCAGCAGCACGTTGGCGTTGAACGGCCCGTAATTCGTCCCGCCGGTGGCGGCGATGGCATAGGCATCGCCCTGTCCGCGCACCCGCGCCTCCAGATTGACGAGGCCGACGCCGACGCCGGGCCGCGGGGCGCGCAGCAGGACAACGGGCTGCGCGACGCTGCCCGACACGCGCGCGGTCAGCGGGCCATATTGGGTGGAAACGGCATTCGCCTCGACCAGCAGCGGCCCGGCGAAGTCGTAGCGCCCGCGGCCGTTCAGAATGCGGAACTGCGGCGCGTTTAGGCGCAGGTTCTGGAAGGTCACGACGCCGTTCGGCCCGAGCGCCACATCGACCCGCGCGGTCGCGTTGCCGCCCAGGAAGTTGCGCACGCCGTCGTTGAACAGCCGCTTGGTCTGGGTGACGACGCGGCCCTTGATGCCATATCCGCCGGGCGTCATCACGAGGTCGGCGTCGGTCTGCAGATCGACGATGCCGATCGAGGCGACTTCGTAATCATTGACCCGGCCCTTCAGCGCGCCGGTGTAGCGACCGGTGCCCATGTCGGCGACGACGATCGCGGTCGCGTCGATCCGGTCGGACCGGATACGCAGATTGTCCGAAAGGATCTGGTCGCCGTTGACCGCCAGGTCGCCATTGACCGCGACGTTGGTGACCAACCCGCCGACCGCGGCGTTGAGGCCGTTGATGCGGGCGGCGCGGGCGTTGACCGGAATGAGGATGCGGTCGGTGTTCACCACGGCCTTGCCCTCGGCATAGAGCCGCTCGACCACCGTCTCGCCGAAGCCGAGGGCAGCGGCGGTCAGCTTGTAATCGACGGTCGGCGTCGCAAACGTGCCGTTCAGCGCGACGGCGGCGCGGACGGCATTGCCGTTGAGATTCTCGGCGATCGCGCCGGGAATCAGCAACTGCCCCTCGGCACGGAAATTCTCGAACCGGCTGCGGCCAAGGTCGAGCAGGCCGGTGGTCGCGACCACGAGCGCCGAGGAGCGCAGGCGTAGCTGCGTGTCCATCCGCCGCCCCTCGAGCAGCCGGGCGTCGAGCGCGATCTGTAGGTTCGGGCTCGTCAGCCGCTCGACCGGGCCCTGAAGATAAAGCCCCGGACGCGCCGCGCCGCGCACCTGAAAGAAGCCGTTGCGGCCGGTGATCGCGAGGTCAGCGAGTTGCGACCCGCCGAGCGTGCCAGCAAGCCGCCCCTGCCACTTCTTCCACGTGCCCGCGCCGTCGATCGTCGCATTCAGCGGCGCCTTGAGCGAGGCCATCGATCCGACGAGACCGTTGGCGGGCGCGGCGAGCTTGACGTCGAGGTCGAACCGGTCGGCATCGGGCACCGCGTCGAGCTTCACCGTCACCCGGTCGCCGCCCGCGATACCGGGTCCATTAAGCGTCGCGCCGTTCGCGGTGAGCTGCGCGCGGCGGTCGGCGATGTGGACCGCGCCGTCGAGCTTCGCGAGATAGCGCTTACCCGCAACCGGCGGGGCCAGATCGATGCGATCGATCGCCAGCCGATTCACGTCGATGTCGATATCGGGGAGCAGCGGCGCGTTCGGATCGCTCGGCACCGGCTTCAATTCGGGCAAGCGCGCGACGCGGATCAGCGGGCTGGTCAGGCTGCGGACGTCGACATGGTTGCTCGCAAACGCGAACGGTCGCCAGTCGACGTTCAATTGCGGCGAGTTGGCGAACACGCCCTTGGAATCGCTGACGCGCACGTCGCGCAGCACCATCGCGCCATAGATCGACCCGTCGATGCGCCCGACCTTGACGTTGAGGCCCGAGGCGGTGGTGAACCCGCCGATCTTGTCCGCCAAAAAACGCTTGCCGGGCGAGGTGTTGAGCCCCAGCACGACCGCCAGCAGCAAGAGCGCGATCACGATCAGCGCGATGCCGATCCATTTCAGGATGCGCTGCCACAGCGGGCGACGCTCGACGACCACGACCGTATCGGCGGGGGGAGCCATCTCCTCGGCCATCAGAACGCCTGCCCGATCGAGATGTAGAGGGCGATCAGCGATTCACCCGGCTTTCGTGCGATCGGCGTCGCCACATCGACGCGCATCGGTCCGAAATTGGTGTAGAAGCGCCCGCCGATGCCCGCGCCGAAGCGTAGATCGCGGCCCTTGGGCAGGGTCGAATCGTAAACCTGACCCGCGTCGAGGAACGGCACGATCCCGAAATTGCCGAAGCGATACCGCGCCTCGAGCGCGAATTCATTGAGGCTGCGGCCGCCGACCGGGCGGAAGACGGTTAGCGGGTTGTCGTCCGACACCTCCTCGTCCGGATTGAAATCGGGATTGGCCTCCTCCGTTCGGGGGCCGAGTTCCTGGAAGCCGAAGCCGCGCACCGATCCGCCGCCGCCGGCATAATAGCGCCGCGACGGGGCAAGGTCGTCGCGCGCGATCCCCGCGATCGACCCGGCGCGCGCGCGCCCGGCGATGACGAGGTTGTCCATGACCGGGAAATAGCCCGTTACCTCCAGCATCGAGCGCAGATACGGCCGCACCGATCCCTGCACCGACGTTTCCGGGGACAGATTGAGCTTCACGCGGAACCCGCGCGTCGGATTGAGCAGGTCGTCGGAGCTGTCATAGCCGAGGAACAGCGGGATCGCGGCGATGCCGTAGGTCCGCCGAACGCGTTCGTTGCGGCCGAAGTCGAACACGTCCTCGTTCGTGCCGATCAGCTCGCCGCCGTAATAATAGGTCCACTTCTTCTGCCAGATCGGGGTGGAGTCATAGCTCCAGCGCGCCGACAGCGTGCCGGTGAACGCCTCGAACGCGTCGTAGTTCGAGCGGTTGGCGGCGGCGCCGACCTGGAACGTGCGATCGCGCTTGCCCGCGTTCGAGCGGCGGAAGGTGACGCCCGCGCCCTGCTCCTGCGTGCCGGCGACCGCGTTGACGATCAGCGCACCCTCGGGCTTGAACAGGTTCCGGTGCTGCCACGATCCCTCGAGGCGGAGGCCTTGGCCGGTGCCGTAGCCGGCCTCCGCGGTCAGCCGCCGGGCGGGCCCGGCATTCTGGCGGACGAGCAGGTTGACCTGCTCGGTCGTGTCCGGCCCCGGCACGCCCGTCCGCTGCGGCTCGACCGAGACAGTGGAGAACAGGCCCGTGGCGATCAGCGCCTCGCGCAGGTCGTCGACCATCCGCGCGTCGTAGAGCTGCCCCGGCTTGAACCGCGGGAACACCTTCACATGGTCGAGGTCGAACGCGAGGTCGCCCTCGGTCGAGATCGTGCCGAACGACGACCGCGGCCCGGTATCGACGGGCAGCGTGTAGTCGCCGGTGAAATCGCGCTCGTCGAGCAGGATGTCGCGCTGCCCGACCTTGACGAAGGGATAGCCCTGTTGCGGTAGCTTGAGCGAGACGTTCGCCTCCGCCCCCTGGATGCGCGCCGCCTCGAGCGGATCGCCGGACTTGAGCGGCAGCTCGCGGCGGACGAGCCCGTCGGGGATCGTCGCGTTCGCCCTTACGGTGATGTCGCCCAGCTTATAGCGCGAGCCCGGCGTCGCGCTGATCGTCGCGCGCAGATTGCCCGAGTTGGCCGGGTTCTGCTCGACCGTCGAGACCGCGGTCCCGTCATAATAGCCGAGCGAGCGCATCAGCCGGACGGCAAGCTGCTCATCCTCGCGCGCGCGGGCCGACACCATCGTCGCGTTGGCCGCCTTGCCCTTGCCTTCCTGAAGCGCGGACAGCCCCTTGAACTCGTCGTCGAGGCCAACTTCCTTCAGGCCCTCCACCACGGTCGTATAGCGGATCTCGACCGTGCGCGGGTCCGCCGCGCCGCTGGCGACCTCGACCGGCGGGGTCACGTCGAACGTCGAGATGGGGGGCAGCGGGCGCGCAAGCTCGGTCTCGGCGGGCAGCGGCTGCGGTGGGATCGCGGCGGGGTCGGTGACTTGCGGCGCGACCGGCGCGGGCGTGGCGGCGGCGCCTGGACGTGACGGCTGCGCGGGCCGAGGGGCGGCGGGCGTCTCAAACAACTGCATGGGTTCGAGCGGCGCATTGAGATCGTTCGACAGCGTCGGCAGCTCGGCCTCGAATTGCTCGTCGGGAACGATCGGCGCGGCAGGCTGCTGCTCGGCCTGCGGCGCCTCGGACGAGGGCGCTGGCGCCGACTGGCCCGGCTTGGTCGGATCAGGTGTAATCTGCGCCGCAGCAGGAACCGCAATCATCGCCGCGCCTGCACACAGCGCAATCCGAACGCCCTTCAAACCCCGCTTCGCCACGCCGCCCCGCCGTCCCTGACCGGGGCTCGAAAGATCCCCCAAGTGAACATCCGAACGAACCAGAACGCGTTTCGCTCCCAAAACGATCGTGAAAATCGGCGAAAGATCAGGACGAAAGCTGCATCCCCTTGGCGCCTTGGACGTTCTCTGCGGATCGAACGGCTGCGAAACGAAGGGGCGCGAGTGAAGGACACGGCAATCGACCGACGGACCGACGGCGATGTTGCGGATGCCCGGCCCGGCGCGCAATCGACCCAGCCCTGGCACCATCCGTGGCACGCGTGGCGCTCGATCCTCGGCCGCGTCTGGATCATGACGGGCTATCACAACCTGTCGCTGATGGCAGCGGGCGTCGCCTTCTATGCGTTCCTGTCGATCGCCCCGCTGCTCGGCGCGATCGTCATGAGCTACAGCCTGTTCGCCGATCCACAGACCGTCGTTCAGCACATGCAGACGATCTTCGAACTCGTCCCCGCCGACGCCGCGCGGCTGATCTCGGACCAGCTGATCGCCGTCGTCTCCACCGCGTCGTCGAAGGCGGGGTTCGGCCTGGCCATCGCGCTGTTCCTCGCCATCTACGGCGCGATGCGCGCGTCGAGCGCAATCATCCAGGCGCTGAACGTGATCTATGAGGAGGAGGAAGGCCGCAACATCGTCGTCACCACGCTGCTGTCCGCGGCATTGACGGTCGGCGCGATCGTCGCGGCGATCGTCGGGCTGCTGTCGGCCGTGGGCCTCGGCTATCTCAAGTTCCTGACCGACTATCTGGGCGCGGCCGGCGTCGTCACGCTCCAGATCATCACCTGGATCATTGCCGCACTTATCGCGAGCGCGGCATTCGGCTTCGTCTATCGCTTCGGCCCCGATCGCGCGCCCGCACGCTGGCAATGGCTGACGATCGGGTCGGTGACGGCGACCCTGCTGTGGCTGGCCGCGACGCTTGGCTTCGGCGTGTATGCGGCCAATTTCGCGGACTACAACGCGACCTATGGCGCGCTGGGCGCGGTCGTGGTGCTGCTCATGTGGCTGTTCGTGTCGAGCTTCGCCGTGCTGATCGGTGCCGAACTGAATGCCGAGGCTGAGCGCCAGACCGCGATCGACACGACGACGGGGGCCGAACGCCCCCTCGGCAAGCGCGGCGCGCGCATGGCCGACACACTGCCCAGCAAGCGCCAGATCAAGCCGCGACGGGGACAATATTAGGCACGCTCGATCCGGGCAGCATAGCAGCCGCGCCTCGCGTAATGTGCGTGCAGATAGTCGACCTCTGGCCGGGCGAGCCAAGCATCGATCAGCGGTATCAGCGCGCCACCGTCGCACAGCTCGCCATCGAGCATCTCCCCCGCCGCATCGAACGCCCGAAGCGAAATCGGGCGGCGTGCGATAACCGCGGGAATCGCGTTCACGAGATCGAGAGGCGCCGTCGCCCCCTCCCGCACGAAGATCGCATGGGCCGATCGATAGGCCGTCGGCGCCGGCTGATGCTCGTAATTGAGGAGAAGCGCGGCCTCGCCGATCGCCATGTCGCGCACCTCGATCCGATCGGGATAGCCCGGCGATGCATCGACGAAGACGCGGCGCGCACCGCGATCCGCAAGCTCGGGGTCCGAGAGGCCATAAAGGGATAGAAACGGCGCGGGGTCGAGCCCGCGAATACGAAAGGACATGATGTGTGCTCCGGTGACCGCCTTGATCGGCGGCGGCGACAATCGCAGCTTACCGGATCGCGCGCGTCCCGCCGCTTGCGATCGAACTAGCGCCCCAGCGCCGCCACCTTCGCCCGCTCGTCCGCGGGCACCAGCCCTTCGAGCACCGCCCAGAAGCCGCCAACCGCCCCCTGCCCCGCGCTCTGATACGCCGCCGACAGGCGTTCGCGCAGCGCTTCGAACAACGCCGCCTCCAGCGCCGCACCCTCGGCGGTCAGCCGGAGCAGCCGCTGACGCCGGTCGCGGTCGCCGGGGCGCATCTCGACCAGCCCGCGTTCGGTCAGTTCGGTGAGGACGCGGCCCAGCGACTGCTTGGTGATCGCCAGCAATGCCAGGAGCTGGCTGACCGTCAGCCCCGGCTGGCGTGCGATGAAATAGAGCGCGCGGTGATGCGCGCGGCCCAGGCCCTTGGCCGCCAGCCCCTCGTCGATCGCGCGGGTGAGGTGGCTGTAGCCGAAATAGAGGAGCTCGACGCCCTTGCGGATTTCCGGCTCGCGCAGGAACAGGGGCGAGGCGGGGCGGAACGGTTCGGGCGCGGTCGGGACAGCCATGTTGACCTGTTCTGCCAGCGCTCCTAGCGTCCCGCAACCTTGTGACTGGACGGATGTGATGACCCTGACGCTCGACGACAACACGACCTTCCCGCTCGAGCGCCATGCAAGCCCGGTCGATGCGACGACCCGCGCGGGAATGCTGGAGAACCCCGGGTTCGGCCGCGTCTTCACCGACCACATGGCGGTCGCGCGCTGGAACGCCGAGAAGGGCTGGCACGACATGGCCGTCCAGCCGCGCGCGCCGCTTCAGATGGATCCCGCCTGCGCCGTGCTTCACTATGCACAGGAGATTTTCGAGGGGCTGAAGGCGTATCGCACCGACGATGGCGGCGTGACGCTGTTCCGCGCCGACGCCAATGCCCGCCGTTTCCGCGAGTCCGCGCGGCGGATGGCAATGGCCGAACTGCCCGAGGACCTCTTCCTCGCCTCGATCGACGCGCTGGTCGCCGCCGATCGCGAATGGATCCCGGCGATCGAGGGCGGCTCGCTCTACCTTCGCCCGTTCATGATCGCGAGCGAGGTGTTCCTCGGCGTGAAGCCCTCGGCCGAATATCTCTACATGGTCATCGCCTCGCCCGCGGGCGCCTATTTCAAGGGCGGTGCGCCGTCGATCACGGTCTGGGTGAGCGAGGACTACACCCGCGCCGCCCCCGGCGGCACGGGCGCGGCCAAATGCGGCGGCAATTATGCCGCCAGCCTCCAGGCACAGGCCGAGGCGATCCGCGAGGGATGCGACCAGGTGGTGTTCCTCGACGCGGTTGAGCGCGCGCAGGTCGAGGAGCTGGGCGGCATGAACACCTTCTTCGTGTTCGAGGACGGTTCGATTCAGACGCCGCCACTGACCGGGACGATCCTGCCCGGCATCACCCGCGAGTCGATCCTGACCCTCGCCCGCGACGCGGGGGTTACGGTACGCGAGGCCCCCTACACGATCGACGCGTGGGAGGCCGATGCCGCAAGCGGGCACCTTCGCGAGAGCTTTGCCTGCGGCACCGCCGCGGTGGTTACGCCGATCGGCCGCGTCCGCGGGCGCACGCGCGACTTCCGCATCGGCAATGGCGGGCCGGGCGAACTGACCAGCCGCCTGCGAGAGCAGCTTGTGGCGATACAGAAGCAGCAGGCGCCCGATCCGCACGGCTGGGTGCGCCGCATCCTCTGATCCCCTCTTTTCAGGCGCGAACGGAACGGTATAAGCGCGCGCTCGCCACGGGCGCTGATGGGGCGTCGCCAAGCGGTAAGGCAACGGTTTTTGGTACCGTCATTCGGAGGTTCGAATCCTCCCGCCCCAGCCAGCCCGTGATCGCCGGAGACGAAACGAAACGGCGTGTCGCCGGTTTTGGCGAAGACACGCCAACCATCGGAAAGGCAATGCGAATGAGCGACCAGCATCCCGAGGATCGCGACACCCGCGTCGCCCGCCGCGCTTATGAAAAGTGGGAGGCAGAGGGCCGCCCCGACGGTCGCCACGACGCCCACTGGCACGATGCCGCCGCCGAGGTGGACGCCCACCAGCCAGCGCCGGCTGCCGAAAAGCCGAAGACGAAGCGTGCACCGAAGAAGGCCACTGCGCCGACCGATGAGGCCAAGCCAACGCGGGCGCGCAAGCCGAAGCCGACCGCGGGCTGATCCGCAAACCTCTCACTCGTCATCCTGACGAAGGCTGGGGTTCCGGTCGGCTTTTATCGCCCGCTATCGGCGGGTGATCCCGGCTTTCGCCGGGATGGCGATAAGGGACGCTACCCCTTCGGCCTGATCACATCGAACAGCGCGGCATATTCGCGCGCCGCGCTTCCCCATGACACGTCGGTCGCCATGCCGTTACGCTGGAGCCGCGACCACGCCGCCGGATCGTTGGCGAACATCGCCATGGCCCGGGTCAGCGCGGCGTGGAGAGAGGCCGCCGAACCCGCTGCAAACTGAAACCCCGTCGCCACACACTGCGCCAGGGCGTAGGGGCTGGCGTCGATCACCGTGTCGGCGAGCCCGCCGACGCGCGCGACGATCGGCACCGCGCCATAGCGCAGCGCATACATTTGCGTCAGGCCGCACGGTTCGAACCGGCTAGGCATCAGAAACGCGTCGCAGCCCCCCTCGATCAGATGCGCCAGCGCCTCGTCATAGCCGATACGGACACCGACCGCGCCGGAATGCGCATCGGCCAGCGCGTCGAACGCCGCCTCCAGCCCGGCATCGCCGCTCCCCAGCATCGCGAACTGCGCACCGCGAGCGACGAGGTCGGGCATCAACGGGGGCAGCAGGTCCATGCCCTTCTGCTCGGTCAGCCGCCCGACCGACCCAATGAGGAACGCGGCCGGGTCCCCGTCGAGCCCGAATTCACGCTGCAATGCCGCCTTGTTGGCCGCGCGGGCGGCCAGATCGCTCGCATCAAAGCGCGCCGCCAGCGCCGGATCGGTCGCCGGGTTCCAGACTGCGGTATCGATGCCGTTGAGGATGCCCGAAACCACCCCACCGCGCCCGGCGAGCAGCCCATGCAGACCCATGCCCCCCGCCTCACCCATGATTTCCGTCGCATAGGTGGGGGAAACGGTGGTGATCCGGTCTGCGAAGATCAGTGCCGCCTTCAGGAAGCTGATCTGGTCGTGATACTCGATCCCATCGAGCGCGAACGCCTCCGCCGGCAGTCCCAGCGGTCCGAGCAGCCAGGCGGGGAACACGCCCTGGAATGCAAGATTGTGGATCGTCGCGACGACGCCGGGCCGGCGCACCGGCGGGTCGTAGTGAAGATACGCCGCCGCCAGTCCCGCCTGCCAGTCGTGGAGCTGGAGCACGTCATATTCGAGGCCCGCGACCCGCCCCGACCCCAGATCGGCGGCCGCGCACGCGAAGGCGCCGAAGCGCAGTGCATTGTCCTCCCAGTCCCGTCCGTCCGGGCCGAGATACGGGTTGCCCGGCCGCTCGAACAGGTGGGGTGCGTCGAGGACGAAGAGGTCGAGCCCCGCCGCCTGCGCGCGTACCAGCGTCGCCGGCCCGCCCATCAGGTCAACATAGCTATGCAGCCGCTCGCCATCGCCCGCTGCATCCAGCACTGCGGGATAGCCGGGGATCAGCGTCGTCGTCGCGACCCCCTCCCCCGCCAGCGCCGCGGGCAGTGCGCCCGCGACGTCGGCCAAGCCGCCGGTCTTGACCAGCGGATAGACTTCGGACGCGACCGACAGCAGGCGGATCACGCGTTCAGCGCCTCGATCATCTTGGCGGTGATGAGACACACGCCGGCATCGGTCCGGCGGAAGCGCGCGGCGTCGAGGACCGGATCCTCGCCCACCACCAGCCCTTCGGGGATCTCCACCCCGCGATCGACGATCACGTTCTTGAGCCGCACCGACCGCCCGACCTTCACCCGCGGCATCAGCACCGCATTGTCGATCGCCGAATAGCTGTTGATTCGGCAGCCGGTGAACAGCAGCGAATGGTGCAGCGAAGCGCCCGACACGATGCAGTCGCCCGACACCAGCGACGAGATCGCCTCGCCCCGACGCCCGTCCTCGTCATGGACGAACTTGGCCGGCGCGGTCATTTCCGAATAGGTCCAGATGGGCCATTCGCGGTCGTAAAGGTCGAGCGCGGGGACGGTATTGGTCAGGTCGATGTTCGCCGCAAAATAGGCATCGAGCGTCCCCACGTCTCGCCAGTAAGGCTCCGCCTCCGGTCCGGAGCGCAGCGCCGACTTGCTGAAATGATGCGCGCGAGCATTGCCGTCGCGGACCAGCCGGGGGACGATATCCTTGCCGAAATCGTGGCTGCTGTTCGGGTCCGCCGCATCCTCACGCAAAATCTCGGCTAGGAACTCGGTCTCGAAGACGTAGATGCCCATGCTGGCGAGCGCGAGGTCGGGGTGGCCGGGCATCGCCGGCGGATCGGCGGGCTTTTCGAGGAAGTCGACGATGCGGTCGTTCTCGTCGACGTGCATCACGCCGAAGCCGACCGCCTCCATCCGCGGCACCTCGACGCAGCCCACGGTGACACTGGCGCCGCTGTCGACATGCTCCTCGAGCATGACGCCGTAGTCCTGCTTATAGATATGGTCGCCGGCCAGCACGAGCGTGTATTTGGGCGCATAGGAGCCGATGATGTCGAGGTTCTGGTACACCGCGTCTGCGGTGCCGAGATACCAGTTCTCCTCCGACACGCGCTGGCTGGCGGGCAGGATGTCAAAGCTTTCGTTGCGCTCGTTGCGAAAGAAGCTCCAGCCGTTCTGAAGGTGGCGGATCAGGCTGTGCGCCTTGTACTGCGTCGCCACGCCGATGCGCGGGATGCCCGAATTGAGCGCGTTCGACAGCGCGAAGTCGATGATCCGCGTCTTGCCGCCGAAATAGACCGCGGGCTTGGCGCGGATATCGGTCAATTCCATCAGCCGGCTGCCGCGGCCCCCGGCCAGCACGATCGCCATCGCCTGGCGCGTGACCAGACCCCGTAATGTTGCACTTGGCGGCATCGTTCCCCCCCTCGCCTGTCGGCGTAGAGCGCGGCGGGGCGACGCAAGTTCCACGGCCTTTGCGATAAATCGAGGGCGATGGCACTTCTTCGCATGCGCAGCGTTCGGGGAACTTAGGCGATTGGGGGTCGCATGGGGCAAGCATTTTCGAGCGAACTGCACTGGCTGCGCGATCCGTTCGCGTTTCTCGGCCGGCACGATAGCATCGTTCGCACCTTTCAACCGGGCGCCGAGCGGGTGACGTTGGTTGCCGGCGATCGCGAGATCGAAATGCAAGCCGATGGGACTGCGGGCCTTTTCACCGGCCCCGCGCCCATCGGCGCCTATCACCTCCGCACGACCTGGCCGGGCGGCGCGATCAGCGAGGCAGCGGACCCATACGCCTTCCCATCGCAGCTCGGCGACCTAGACCTTCACCTGCTGCGCGAGGGATCGCATTGGGACCTGCCGCTTCGGCTCGGCGCCAATGTTGAGTCGGTGGACGGTTTCGAGGGGACGCGCTTCGCGGTCTGGGCGCCGAACGCGCGTAGCGTCAGTGTCGTCGGCGACTTCAACAGCTGGGACGCGCGGCGGCTGCCGATGCGGTTGCGCCACGATGGCGGGGTGTGGGAGCTGTTCGTCCCCGGCGTCGGTGCGGGCGCGCGATACAAATATGCGGTGCTGGGCGCCGATGGCGTGCTGCGCGAAAAGGCCGATCCGCTGGCGCGAGCAGCCGAACTGCCCCCTGCGACCGGCTCGATCGTCGCGCCGGCCCCCGACTATGCCTGGACCGATGCCGAGTGGATGGCGGGCCGCGGCGATCGCCAGCATCCCGGCGCGCCCATCTCGATCTACGAGATGCACGCCGGATCGTGGCGGCGGCCGTGGCATGGCGGCGAGCATGACTGGGACGCGCTGGTCGATCAGTTGATCCCGTACCTGACCGACATGGGCTTCACGCATGTCGAGCTGATGCCGATCGCCGAGCATCCGTTCGGCGGGTCGTGGGGGTATCAGCCGCTGTCGCCCTTCGCGCCCTCTGCCCGTTATGGCGACGCGGCGGGGTTCGCGCGGTTCGTCGATCGCTGCCACGCGGCTGAGATCGGCGTCATCATCGACTGGGTGCCCGCGCACTTCCCCTCGGACGCGCACGGCTTCGTCCGCTTCGACGGCACTGCGCTCTACGAGCATGAGGACCCGCGCGAGGGCTATCACCCCGACTGGAACACGCTCATCTTCAACCTTGGCCGGCGCGAGGTGGCGGGGATGCTGATCGCCTCGGCGCTCTGGTGGCTGGAGCAGTTCCACGTCGATGCGCTGCGTGTCGATGCCGTCGCCTCGATGCTCTACCGCGACTACAGCCGGCGCGAGGGCGAGTGGGTGCCTAACGTCCATGGCGGGCGCGAGAATCTCGAATCGATCGCCTTCCTGCGCCGGATGAACGAGGCGGTGGCCGCGCGATGCCCCGGCGCGATCACCATCGCCGAGGAATCGACCGCCTTCCCCGGCGTGACCGCGCCGACCGATCACGGCGGCCTCGGCTTCACGTTCAAGTGGAACATGGGGTGGATGAACGACACGCTTCGCTATGTCGAAGAGGACCCGATCAACCGCCGCTGGCACCACGGCCTGATGACCTTCGGCCCG
Organism: Sphingomonas yantingensis; assembly: GCF_014199325.1. GTDB lineage: Bacteria > Pseudomonadota > Alphaproteobacteria > Sphingomonadales > Sphingomonadaceae > Sphingomonas > Sphingomonas yantingensis. The sequence continues at coordinate 41,006 of NZ_JACIJJ010000005.1, read as the reverse complement.
GTTTATGCCTTTTCCGAGAGATTCGTCCTGCCGCTCAGCCATGACGAGGTGGTGCACGGCAAGGGATCGCTGATCGCCAAGATGCCCGGCGACCCGTGGCAGAAATTCGCGAATCTCCGCGCCTATCTCGCCTTCATGTGGGCACATCCGGGCAAGAAACTGCTCTTCATGGGCGGCGAGATCGCGCAGTGGCACGAATGGAGCCATGACGGCCAACTCGACTGGGCGGCGCTCGGCGATCCGAACCATGCCGGCGTTCAGGCGCTCGTCCGCGACCTCAACGCGCTTTATCGGGCGGAGGGCGCGCTGCACCAGAGCGATGCCGACGAGCGCGGCTTCGCCTGGGCGGTGGGCGACGATGCGGCGAACAGCGTCTTCGCCTTTCACCGTCGCTCGGCCTATGGCGCGCCGGCGCTCCTCTGCGTCGTCAACATGACACCGGTGCCGCGCCACGGATACCGGATCGGGGTGGAGGCGGGCCGCTGGGCGCTCGCGCTCAACTCCGACGACCCGCTTTATGCCGGCAGCGGCCTCGACACGCCCGCCGCTTACAACTCACAGCCGCATCCCGCCCACGGGCACGACCATTCGATCGAGCTGACGCTGCCGCCGCTGGCGACCATCGTCCTTCGCCATCACGGAGCATGACCCCTTGACCCGCATTCCCGATCGCCTCGAAAGCGGCGCCCCCTACCCCCTGGGCGCGACGTTCGACGGGCTGGGCGTCAACTTCGCCGTCTTTTCCGCCCATGCCGAGAAGATCGAGCTGTGCCTGTTCGACGAGACGGGGCGACAGGAGATCGCACGCCTCGAACTGCCCGAATGGACCGACGAGATCTGGCACGGCTACCTGCCCGACGCACGGCCGGGGATGCTCTACGGCTTTCGCGCGCACGGGGCGTACGAGCCCGAGCAGGGCCACCGCTTCAACCCCAACAAGCTGCTGCTCGACCCCTATACCAAACGCACCTTCGGCCGCGTGCGGTGGAGCGATGCGCTGCACGGCTATCGCGTCGCCAGCCCCCGCGCCGACTTGAGCTTCGACCGCCGCGACAGCGCGCCCGCGATGCCCAAGTCGGTGGTGGTCGCCGACAGCTTCGACTGGGGTGACGATCGCCGGCCCAACACGCCCTGGTCCGAAACGGTGATCTACGAAGCGCATGTGAAGGGCCTCACCCGCCTGATGGAGAGCGTGCCCGCGACCGAGCGCGGCACGTACCGCGCGCTCAGCCACCCCGACGTGATCGCGCATCTCCAGCGGCTCGGCATCACTGCGATCGAGCTGATGCCCGTCCACGGCTTCGTCCAGGACCGGTTCCTGAAGGAAAAGGGGCTGGTCAATTACTGGGGCTACAACAGCCTCGCCTTCTTCGCGCCGGAGGCCCGCTATCTGGGGCGCGGCGATGCCGACGACCTGCGCCTCGCCGTCCGCCGCTTTCACGCCGCCGGGATCGAGGTGATTCTCGACGTCGTCTACAACCATACCGCCGAGGGCAGCGAGATGGGGCAGACGATGTGCTTCCGCGGCCTCGACAACGCGACCTATTACCGGCTGCAAAAGGACAATCCGCGCTACTGTGTGAACGATACCGGCACCGGCAACACGCTGAATCTCGACCAGCCGCGCGTGCTTCAGATGGTGATGGATTCGCTGCGCCACTGGGCCGAGAGCTATCGCATCGACGGCTTTCGCTTCGATCTGGGCGCGACGCTGGGCCGCACCGGCGACGGCGCGTTCGATCCCGGCGCCAGCTTCTTCGACGCACTGCGGCAGGACCCGGTGCTCGGCCGGGTGAAACTCATCTCCGAGCCGTGGGACATCGGGCCGGGCGGCTATCAGCTCGGCAACCACCCGCCGGGCTTCGCCGAATGGAACGACAAGTTCCGCGACAGCACCCGCCGCTTCTGGAAGGGCGATGCGGGCGTGCGGCCCGAGTTTGCCGCCCGCATTCTCGGCTCCGGCGACCTGTTCGACCGGCGCGCGCGGCGGCCCTGGGCCAGCGTCAACTTCGTCGCCAGCCATGACGGCCAGCCGCTGACCGACATCACCCGCTACGAACATCGCCACAACGAGGCGAATGGCGAAGACAATCGCGACGGCCATTCGGAAAACCTGTCGTGCAACTGGGGGGTCGAGGGGCCGACCGACGACCCGGCGATCACCGCCGTGCGCGAGCGGGTGCGCCGGTCGATGCTCGTCACCCTCCTCGCCTCGCTCGGCACGCCGATGCTGCTGGCGGGCGACGAGTTCGGGCGGACGCAGATGGGCAACAACAACGCCTATTGCCAGGACAACGAGATCAGCTGGCTCGACTGGAAACAGGCGGCGAGCGCGGAGGGCCAGAACCTTGCCCACTTCGTGCGCCGCCTGATCCTGATCCGCCAGCACTACCCGCTCGTTCGGTCGGCGACGTTCCTTTACGGCGAGGAGATCGCGCCCGGCATCCGCAACATCGACTGGTTCGACGAGCGCGGGCAGCAATTGTCGCCCGAGGACTGGCAAAACCCGGTTGGTAAGGCGTTGGTGATGCGCCGCGCCGCGATCCGCGAGGACGGGAGTTTCGAGGCGATCACGATGCTGATGAACGGGTCGGAGACGCCGCTGACCTTCAAGCTGCCCGAGCCTCACCATCATCGCCGCCTGCTGATCGACAGCGCGGATACCGAGATCGGCGAGGTCGACCTCGACGCCGCCGAGATCGAGGTGAAGGACCGCGCCGCGGTGCTGATCTACGCGAGCGGCCCCGTCGAATGAGGTGGGGGCCGGAACCGCTCGCGGGCGGCGGCACGCGCTTTTCGATCTGGGCGCCGGGCGTCGACACGCTGACGCTGGAGATCGAGGGCGCCGATCCGCTGCCGATGACGCGGGAAGCGGACGGCTGGTTCGCAGCCGACACCGATGCCGGGCCGGGTGCGCATTACCGCTTCCGCCTGCCCGACGGAACGGCGGTGCCCGATCCGGCGAGCCGCGGGCAGGCGGGCGACGTGCATGGCTGTAGCGTCGTCACCGACCCGGCCGCTTACGAATGGCGCGAAACTGGCTGGCGCGGGCGGCCGTGGACGGACGCGGTGATCCAGGAGGTGCATGTCGGTGTGCTCGGCGGCTATGCCGGCGTCATCGATCGGCTGGACGCGATCGCCGCGACGGGCTTCACCGCGATCGAGCTGATGCCGCTCGCCGCGACGGGGGGCATGCGCAACTGGGGCTATGACGGCGTGCTGCCGTATGCCGCCAATGCCGCCTACGGCTCGCCCGAAGAGCTGAAGGCACTGGTGGACGCGGCCCATGCGCGCGGACTGATGGTCCTCCTGGACGTCGTCTACAACCATTTCGGGCCGGACGGGAATTACCTCCCCGCCTATGCGCCGAATCTCTTCAAACCCGACGTCCACACCCCCTGGGGCGGCGCGATCGACTTCGCGCGCGAGCCAGTCGCGCGGTTCTTCATCGACAATGCGCTCTACTGGCTGGGGGAGATGGGGTTCGACGGGCTACGCCTCGACGCCGTCCACGCGGTCGGCGACAACGCGTTCCTCGACCGGCTGGCAGACGAGGTCCGCACCGCCTTCCCCGACCGCCACGTCCATCTGGTGCTCGAAAACGAGCACAACGACCCCGACCGGCTGGCCGGCAGCTACGACGCACAGTGGAACGACGACTTTCACAACGTCCTCCACGTCCTGCTGACTGGCGAAACGCACGGCTATTACCGCGACTTCGCCGAAGCGCCCGAGGAGAAGCTTGCGCGCTGCCTGTCGGAAGGCTTCATCTACCAGGGCCAGGGTTCGCCCAACCAAAAGGGCAAGCCGCGGGGCGCATCGAGCGGCCATCTGTCGCCGATCCGGTTCGTCAGCTTCCTCCAGAACCACGACCAGATCGGCAACCGCGCGATGGGCGAGCGGCTGACGCGTTTGACCGACCCCGCGCGGCTGCGTGCCGCGACAGCGCTGCTCCTTCTCTGCCCGCAAATCCCGCTCACCTTCATGGGCGACGAGGTCGGCTCCGAGGCGCCATTCCTGTTCTTCACCGATTTCCACGACGAGCTTGCCGATGCCGTTCGCAACGGTCGCCGCGGCGAATTTGCCGGCCATCCTGGCTTCGGAGATGCCGATGCCCGAGAGGCGATTCCCGACCCCAATGCCCGCACGACGTTCGAGGCGTCGCGCCCCCTGCCCGGCCCCGACGCCGTGGCTTGGGAGGCGCTCTACCGCGGCCTGCTGACGATCCGGCGGGAACGGATCGTGCCGCTGCTCGCCGACGCGATGGCGATCGGCGCGGAAGTGATCGGCGATCGCGCCGTCCGCGCGCGCTGGCGGCTGGGGGAGGCGGTACTGACGCTGGCGATCAACCTGGGTGACGCGCCGGTCGCGGCGACGGGCGAAGGCGAGCGGTTGTTCGCACTCGGCGAGGTGGGCGACACGCTGCCGCCCGCGTCGTTCGCCGCATGGCTCGCATGAGCGACGACGCCGTCCGCCAGCTTGCCGAAGCGGCGGGCGTCCTGATCGACTGGGAAGATGCCGACGGCCAGCCGCAGCGCGTGTCGGTCGAAAGCCTGCGCGCGGTCCTGTCGGGTCTCGGCCTCGATTGCGACAGCGCCGGGCAATGCGCCGACAGCCTCGCGCGGCTGCGCGCCGACACGGCCGAGACGTGCCGCGTCGTCGATGCCGGCACGCCGCTGACCGGGTTCGAGGGGCCGGCGCGGCTGATCCTCGAAAGCGGATCGGTGATCGACGTGCGACCGGGCAGCCCGGTGCAGGCGATCGGCTATCATCGGCTGGAGCATCGCGGCGGCGAGATCGAGCTGATCGTCGCCCCGCCGCGCGGCGCGGCACTCGATGCCGGCGAGCGGCTGTGGGGCACCGCGGTCCAGCTCTATTCGCTGCGCGGGGACGGCGCGATCGGCGACTTCGCCGCGCTTGCCGACTTCGCGGGCGAGGCCGCGCGGGCGGGCGCCGACGCGCTGATGCTCAGCCCCGTCCACGCGCTCTTCACCGCCGATCCGGGCCGCTACAGTCCCTATTCGCCGTCCAGCCGCCGCTTTCTCAACCCTTGGTACGCGCCCGTGGATGCGCCCGATCCCGGCGGCGACCTGATCGACTGGCCGAGTGCGGTCGACGCGCGGATGGCCGCCCTACGCCGTGAGTTCGCGAAGCCCGATCCGGCGTTCGACCAGTATCGGGCAGAGGCCGGCGACGACCTGCGCCGACATGCGCTGTTCGAGGCGCTGTTCACGCATTTCGGCAAGCGCGGCTGGCAGGATTGGCCCGCCACCTATCACGACCCCGACGGCGACGCCGTAACCGCCTTCGCGCGCGAGCATGAGGCCGAGATCGACTTCCACCTCTATGCCCAGTGGCGCGCCGAGACCGCGCTCGCCCGCGCCGCCGAGGCGGCCGGGGCCATGCGCATCGGCCTGGTCACCGACATCGCGGTGGGCATCGACGTGGGCGGCAGCCATGCCTGGACCGCGGGCGACGAGCTGATGCTCGGCATCGGCATCGGCGCGCCGCCCGACGCGTTTCAGGCGGCGGGGCAGAATTGGGGGATTACCAGCTTCTCGCCCGTCGCTTTGAAAGCCAAGCACTACCGCCCGTTCATCGACCTGCTGCGCAGCGCGATGGCGCATGCCGGCGGCATCCGCATCGACCATGCGCTCGGCCTCCGCCGGCTGTGGGTGGTGCCGAACGGCGCCTCTCCGCTCGACGGCGCGTATCTGCGCCAGCCCGAGGATGCGCTTCTTCGCCTGATCGCGCTCGAGAGCGCGCGGGCGAAGGCGATCGTGATCGGCGAGGATCTGGGCGTCGTCCCGCCCGGCCTGCGCGAGGCGCTGACAGACCGCGGCATCCTCGGCATGCGCGTGCTACCGTTCGAGCGGACCAAGGACGGCGGTTTCGTCGCTGCTGCCGATTACGACGCCGACGTGGTGGCGATGACGAGCACGCACGACCTCGCGCCCGTCGCCGGCTGGTGGCGGGGCACGGATCTTCAATGGCGCGCCGATCTTGCCGGGAAAGAGCCCGATCTCGAAGGCCGCGCCACCGAACGCGAGGCGTTCTGGCGAGCCGCCACCGACGGAGGCGTGGCCGACGGCGCGCTGCCCGACACGCCCGACCCCGCGGTCGATGCCGCCGCCGCCTTCGTCGCGGCCACGCCCGCGGCACTCGCGATCGTGCCGGTCGAGGACCTGCTCGGCCTCGACCAGGCGCCCAACCTGCCCGGTACGGTGGACGAGCATCCCAACTGGCGCCGCCGCCTGCCCGCCCCCGCCGCCGACCTGTTCGCGAGGCTCGACGTCGCCGCGCGCATCGACCGCATCAAGAAGGAACGCCGGCGATGACCCCGCGCGCCACCTATCGCATCCAGTTCCACGCCGGCTTCACCTTCGCCGACGCCGCCGGCCTTGCCGATTATCTCGCCGACCTCGGCATCAGCCACCTCTATGCTTCGCCGATCACTACCGCGAAGGCGGGGTCGATGCACGGCTACGACGTGGTCGACCCGACGACGATCAACCCGGCGCTGGGCGGCGAGGACGGCTTTCGCGCGATGGCGGCGGCACTTCGCTCGCGAGGCATCGGGATCATCATCGATATCGTCCCCAATCATATGGGCGTCGGGGGCGACGAGAACGCTTGGTGGCTCGACGTGCTCGAACACGGTCAGGCGAGCCGCTACGCCCGCTTCTTCGACATCGACTGGGCGCCCACCGGCAAGCTCCTCGCGCCATTTCTTGGTGAGCCCTATGAAAAGGCACTGGCGTCCGGTGCGCTGCGGGTCAGAGACGACGGCGCGGCGATCATCGCCCACGACGCGCACCGCTTCCCCATCCGGCCCGAGGACCGCGAAGCGGTCGCCGCCGATCCACGCGCCTATGACGACCCCGATCGCCTGCACAAGTTGCTCGAACGCCAGCATTACCGCCTCGCCTGGTGGCGGACCGCGGCGGACGAGATCAACTGGCGGCGCTTCTTTGACATTACCGAGCTCGCCGCGCTGCGGATCGAGAACGAGGCGGTGTTCGTCGCGGTCCATGCGCTGCCGCTGCTGCTTTTTTCAGAGGGGCTGATCGACGGGCTGCGCATCGACCATGTCGATGGCCTGTCCGATCCGCCCGGCTACTGCCGGCGCCTGCGCGCGGCGATGGAGGAACGGCGGCCCGGCGGCTATCTGGTGGTCGAGAAGATCCTCGCCGCCGACGAGGCGCTACCTCGGTCATGGCAGACCGACGGCACCAGCGGCTACGACTTCATGAACGAGGTCGCCGCCCTCCTCCACGACCCGGCGGGCGAAGCGCCACTGACCGCGCTCTGGACCGAACTGAGCGGTCGCCCCGGCGACTTCCATGCCGAGGAACATGCGGCGCGGATCGAGACGCTGGAACGGACCTTCCCCGGCCAGCTCGATACCGTCGCCGAGGCTTTCCATGCGATCGCTGGGCGGGACGTGACGAAGGGCATGATCCGCCGCGCGCTGATGGCTACACTGATCGCGTTCGACGCCTATCGCAGCTATGCCGGCAGCGACGAAGACAACGGCCAGCGCCTGCGCGCCGCCGCGACGCGTGCCGTCACCGCGCCGGGCGAAGAGAACCTGCCAGCGCGCCTCATCGAATGGATGCTGACCCGGCCGGAAGCGCGCGACGCCGCGCGCCGGTTCGAGCAGCTTGCCGCCCCGCTCGCGGCCAAGGCGGTCGAGGATACCGCCTTCTACCGCTACGGCCGCCTGCTCTCGCGCACCGATGTCGGCTTCGATCCCGCGCGGTTCGCGCAAGGTCCCGCCGCGTTCCTCGATCGCATCGCAGGCCGTGCGCGGGACTTTCCGAACGCGATGCTCGCCACCGCGACGCACGACCACAAGCGCGGCGAGGACGTGCGCGCGCGGCTGGCGGTGCTGAGCGAAATGCCCGGCGAATGGCGGGCGATGGTCGAGGGGCTGGCGCTTGCCGACCGCGGGATCGACGCGGCCGATGGGTATATGATCCTGCAGACGATCGTGGGTGCTTGGCCGATGGCGGGCGATCCCGCCACGGACTTCGCGGAGCGCATCGGCGAGTGGACGCGCAAGGCGCTGCGCGAGGCGAAGCTGCGCTCATCCTGGACCGCGCCGGACGAGGCGTATGAGGCGCGGGCGATCGCAGTCGCCGCGGCGTTGATCGCCGAGCCGGCCGTCGCCGCCTTCGCGCACCGGATCGCACCGGCGGGTGCGCTGGGCGGCCTCGTCCAGACGGCCTTGCGCCTGACGCTCCCCGGCGTGCCCGATACCTATCAGGGCGCCGAGTTCTGGGACCTGAGCCTCGTCGATCCCGACAATCGCCGGCCGGTGGATTACGCGACGCGGCGGGAGATCACCGCGTGGCCTGACGCGGACTGGCAAAGCGGCCGGGTCAAGCAGGCGCTGATCGCTCACGCGCTTCGCCTGCATGCGGACCATCCCGAGTTGTTCGCAGCGCCGGTGGCCCCGCTTGCGATAACCGGCGAACGCGCGGCCCACGTGCTCGCGTTCGAGCGGCGGGCGGGCGATGCCGCGCTGCTGGTGGTGGTCCCGTTGCGCGCCGGGGGCGGCGTCGCCGGGCGGCCGATGGTCGACTGTGACTGGTGGGGGGATACGGCGGTCGAGACGCCGTCGGGCTCGCGCGCCGTGGCCGATCTGCTGAGTGAGCGGCCGTTGCACGTAGAGGTCGCCTGACTCCTCTCGTCACCCCAACCTTGATCCGAGGTCCCGCTTCTTCTCGCCGTGGTGAAGAAGTGAAGAAGCGAGATCCCGGATCAAGTCCGGGATGCCGTGGAGGGGAGGACGTTTGGCCCTCCCCCCGCACGCTGGTTACGCCGTCGCGTCGGCAAACCTCTTCGACACCGTGTTCCAGTTCACCACGTCCCACCACGCCTTCAGATAGCCGGGGCGGTCGTTCTTGTAGGTGAGGTAATAGGCGTGCTCCCACACGTCATTGCCAAGCAGCGGCGTGCCCTTTTCCTCGGCCACGTCCATCAGGGGATTGTCCTGATTGGGGGTCGAGGTGACCTTGAGCTTGCCGCTCTCGTCAACGATCAGCCACGCCCAGCCCGAACCGAACTGGCCCGCACCCTTGGTGTTGAACTCTTCCTTCAGCTTGTCGAGCCCGCCGAAATCGCGGTCGATCGCTGCCTGAAGCTCGGCGGAGGGTTCGCCGCGCTCGTCCTTGGCGCCCATCGTCTTCCAGAAAAAGTCGTGGTTCCAGTAACCGCCGCCGTTGTTGCGCACCGCCGTCGACGCCGACGAGATGTTGGCGATAATCTCCTCGATCGACTTGCCCTGAAGCCCGTCCTTCTCGACGCCTTCGTTCAGCTTGTTGGTGTAGGCCGCATGATGCTTGTCGTGGTGGAACGTCATCGTCTCCTTGTCGATCACAGGCTCCAGCGCGTCATAGGCATAGGGCAGCGGCGGCAGTTCGAAGGCCATGGATAATCCCTCCTGGGGGTTGGCGATTGGGTTCGGCGAGAGAACGCCGTGCATCCTCAATGGGTCCGCCAAACTCGTTTCGCAACCGTGCCGGCCATGCTTAAAAATGTCAGTCGGTTGATCCGATGGGACGAGCGTGAAAGGAAGGTCGCCAACGATACGATCAACGGGGAGTGCAACATGTCGATCCTGGGACCGCGAAAGGGGCTGGAGGCGGCCGCGCCGCCCGGCGGGGGCCTGAAGAAGACGCTGGGCTGGCCGCACCTGATCGCCCTTGGCGTCGGCGCGATCGTCGGCACCGGCATCTACACGCTGACTGGCGTCGGGGCCGAGCGGGCGGGGCCGGCGGTGATCCTGGCCTTCCTGATCGCAGGGGCGGTCTGCGCGTGCGCCGCACTCGCCTACGCCGAGCTCGCGACGATGATCCCCGCGGCGGGCAGCGCGTATACCTTTACCTATGCCGCGATCGGCGAGACGTTCGCCTGGATCGTCGGCTGGGCGCTCATCATCGAATATTCGCTGGTCTGCTCGACCGTGGCGGTCGGATGGTCGGGCTATCTAGTGGGGTGGTTGCAATCGGCGGGGCTGGACCTGCCGACCGCGCTGCTCGCCGGGCCGCATGCCGGGGGGATCCTCAACCTGCCTGCCGTCCTCGTGGCGCTCGCCGTCATGGGCCTCCTGATCGCGGGAACGCGCGAGAGTGCGACGCTCAACATCGTCCTCGTCGCGATCAAGCTGATCGCGCTGACCATCTTCGTCATCTACGCGCTGCCGGCGTTCAAGGCGGAGAACCTGACGCCGTTCATGCCCTATGGCTTCGGCTCGCACACCGTCAATGGCACCAGCAAGGGGGTGATGGCGGCGGCCGCGATCGTGTTCTTCGCCTTTTACGGCTTCGACACGGTGGCGACTTCGGCCGAGGAAGCGAAGAATCCCACGCGCGATCTCAAGATCGGAATCGTCGGGTCGATGATCGCGTGCACGACCATCTACATGGTCATCGCGCTCGCCGCGGTCGGGGCGATGCCCTATCTCCAGCTCGCCAACTCGCCCGAACCGCTGGCGCTCGTCCTGCGTTCGGTCGGCCAGGTTACCGCCGCACGCGCGATTGCGCTCGCCGCGATCGTGGCGCTTCCGTCGGTCATCCTCGTCTTCATGTACGGCCAGAGCCGCGTTTTCCTCGCGATGGCGCGCGACGGGTTGCTGCCGCAGGGGCTGGCGAAGCTGAGCGACAAGGGCGCGCCGGTGCGGATCACGCTGCTCTCCGGCCTCGTCAGCGCGGCGATCGCGGGCTTCTTCCCGATCGACGAGCTGGCGGAGCTCGCCAATGCAGGCACGCTGGTCGCGTTCATTGCGGTCGCGGTCTGCATGATGGTGCTGCGCCGCACCGCACCCGACGCCAAGCGCCTGTTCCGCTGCCCGGCACCGACGCTGGTCGGCACGCTGGCAATTATCGGCTGCCTCTACCTCTTCGCCAGCCTGCCCGCGACGACGCAGGGCCGGTTCGTGATCGCGACGATGATCGGGCTGGCGATCTATCTGGCGTACGGGCGGCGCTACAGCCGGCTCCGAGCGGGATAGAATTCACTCGTCACCCCGGCCTTGAGCCGGGGTCCCGCTTCTTTGCTCGGCCCGAAGAAGAAGAAGCGGGACCCCGGATCAAGTCCGGGGTGACGGCTCTCGAATGTAGTGTCCCGACCTAAACCGTCCAGATCAGCACGTTGGCGAGCGTGACGAGCGCCGCCAGCGCCATCAGCACCGGCTTCTGCCGCTCGCCGCGGCGCCACAGGACAATGGCGCCGATCAGCAGCGCAAAGACGCCGAGCATCGCGATCCCGAGCAGCGTCGAGACGGTGGCGGTGGGCGCGGGCATCAGGCGGGCTCCCCCACGAACACCGCCTCGCCGGCCAGCACGCGGGCGTAATCCTCGGGGTCGGTATTGCCGCCCGACAGCATCACCAGCGTCCCCGGCATCGGCTCGACCCTGCGCGACAGCAACGCGGCGAGCGCCACCGCGCCGCCGGGCTCGACCACCAGCCTAAGCTTTGCCGCGGCCCAACGTTGCGCGGCGCGCACCTCCGCCTCGCTCACCGCCACGCCGTGCGCGTCGCGGCGCGCCAGCACCTCGAACGTCCGTTCGCTCACCCGCATCGTCTGGAGCGAGTCGCACGCGGTCGGCGGCGCATCGTCACCGACTGGCTCGATCCATCCGGCCTTCAGGCTCCGCGCCATGTCGTCCCAGCCGACCGGCTCCGCCGTCACGACCGCGGCCTCGGGCAGCGCGAGCGCGAGGCCCGCGGCCAGCCCGCCGCCGCCGCAGGGCGCTACCACCCGCCCAATGGGGCCGAAGCCCTGCGCCTCGGCCTGACGCGCCGCCTCGATCCCAGCACTTCCCTGCCCCTCGATGATCCAGGGGTCGTCGAAGCTCGGCACCAGCACCGCGCCGCGCGCATGGGCGAGGTAAGCGGCGATCTTCTCACGGCTTTCGGTCCGGCGATCGTAGCTCACCACTTCACCGCCCATGGCGAGCGTCGCGTCCCGTTTCACCTTGGGCGCGTCCGCCGGCATCACGATAACGCAGGGCATGCCCAATGCTCTCGCCGCCCACGCCACGCCCTGTGCATGGTTGCCCGAGGAAAAGGCGACGACCCCGCGCGCCCTGTCCTCCGCTGCGATCGCGGTCAGCCGGTGCCAGGCCCCGCGCAGCTTGAACGCGCCCATCGGCTGCAGACATTCCGCCTTGAACGCAACGACTTGCCCGTGAATGTCGGCGGTCAGCAGCGGGGTCGGCGGCACCACCGCGGCGATCTTGGCGGCGGCGTCGCGGACGCCAGCGCGAGTGGGTTGTCGCATAAACGTCACAAATCGTCCCATCGCCCAAAAAGCTGCGCAGAATCGCTTTACACCCAGGGGTGTGGACCCTATGTGCGCCCTCCGCTGCCCCATGGGACTTCCAACCGCAAGGCAGCTTTTTTCACCGTATGCCGAAAGGCAATTGGAGGTCCCTTGAATTGGCCAAGCATCATCGCGCGCTGGGGGTAGCTCACACCCTTCGACCGGTTCAGCCGGTAACGCTGGTTCGTCCGCACGCTGCGGCTCGTGCGGCTCGGTTCTTCGTCGAGAAGTTCCCGGGTCGGACGCTTTATGCCGTCAAGGCGAACCCGTCGCCCGACCTTCTCCAGATTCTCTGGGACAACGGCGTCACGCATTACGACGTGGCCTCGATCGGCGAAGTGCGCCTCGTCGCGCGCACGCTGCCCGAGTCGACGCTCTGCTTCATGCACCCGGTCAAGGCCGAGGAGGCGATCGCCGAGGCGTATTTCACGCACGGCGTCCGCACCTTCTCGCTCGACACGATCGAGGAGCTTGAGAAGATCGTCCGCGCCACCAAGGGTGCCGACGACCTGACGCTGTGCGTGCGCATCCGCGTGTCGTCGGAGCTGTCGAAGCTCAGCCTTGCGTCGAAGTTCGGCGCGGGTCCGGGCGAGACCAAGGCGCTGCTGTTCGCCGCACGCCAGGCGGCCGACACGCTCGGCATCTGCTTCCATGTCGGCAGCCAGGCGATGTCGCCCGATGCCTATGCTCAAGCGATGGAACGCGTCCGCATGGCGATCGTCGAGGCGGCGGTGACGGTCGACGTCATCGACGTGGGCGGCGGCTTCCCCTCGGCCTATCCGGGGATGGAGCCCCCGCCGTTGGAGCGTTATTTCGAGACGATCCACCGTGCGTTCGAGAGCCTGCCGATCAGCTATTCGGCCGAGCTCTGGGCCGAGCCCGGCCGTGCGTTGTGCGCCGAGTACAGCTCGCTGATCGTGCGCGTCGAGAAGCGCCGCGGTGACGAGCTCTACATCAACGACGGTGCCTACGGCGCGCTGTTCGACGCGGCGCACGTCGCGTGGCGCTTCCCGGTGACGCTGCTGCGCGCCGAGGAAAGCCGGGCGAAGGACGTCGCGTTCAGCTTCTACGGGCCGACCTGCGACGATCTCGACCATATGGCCGGGCCGTTCGACCTGCCAGCCGACGTCGATACCGGCGACTATATCGAGGTCGGGATGCTCGGTGCCTATGGCTCGGCGATGCGCACGGCCTTCAACGGTTTCGGCACCGATGAGACCATCGAGGTCTCGGACGAGCCGATGGCGACGCTATACGCCGGCCTCGAGGACGACGCCGACAGCGGCAACGTCGTACGGTTGGGCGCACGGCGCGGCTGATTGTAATCACCAGTGTAGGAGGGGCGGTGGAGGCATCATGCTTCCGCCGCCCTTTTCGTATCTTCAGGCTTGAGGTTGGTCGCGCATCAGTGCGTCGATCGCCGCGACGGCCGCCTGTGGACGGGGCACGCCATGAAGGTCCAGCTCCCGCACGCGCCGCCCGCGCCTTGTCGTCACCGTCACCCAGCCGCGTCGCTCGTCACCCTCGACGATCCCGGCTCCGATCAGTTCGCTCCCCCACAGTTCTCGTCCGACCCGGCCCCTTCGATCGGTCCACATGATCCGGCGGTCGGTGATCGCCATGCGGTCTAGCGCGAGCCGCATCACCTCGCCGCCGTATATCACGATGATGCCGATCACCGAAAAGCCGCCGAGCATCAGTACGATGAACGTGCCGAACGCGCCTTCACTCGTACTTTCCGCTGTCGACCAGCCGCGCCAGAGCGACACGACACACAGCAGCGCGACCGCCGCCGTTACGGCGATCCCCATCCAGTGAAGGCGACCGAGAGCCCGGATCCCCTGGTGGCCCTCCCACCGGATCGTCTCGCCCGCTTCCAGTGAAAGGTCGATCGACGCGGGTCGCGCAGCAATCGAAAACAGATAGAGGCCGAAGGCGAGCCGCCAGCCCAGAAGAGCGATCGCCGGCAACAGGACAGCCGCGGCCCCGACCTCAAAGTACCATAGGGAAACCGAGCGCGATGATCCGCCGGGCCATTTGATCCAGGCGACCCCGTCGTCCGAGGTGAAAACGAAGACGAGCATGGCGCATAGCGCCGCCAGCAGGGCGAACATGACAACCATCCCGAGTATCGATGTCGCGCGCTTCATTTGAAGCCGCTGCAGCATCACGTCACGAGAGGTCTTGCCGTCACTCATTGCTATGAATTGCCGTAGAACGCGGAGGCCGGTAATTGTCTAAGGCTTAGGACAACCGATCCCGGAACGTCTCCCACCCGAATTCGCGCACCATTTCCAGGCTGTCGTCGCGCGAGTCCCATAGCGCAATCGCCGGCAGGGGCACGCCGTTGAAAGTAGTCGTCTTGACCATCGAATAATGCGCCTGATCGAGGAAGGCGATGCGCGTGCCGGGCTCGGGACGCTCGGCGAAACGATAGTCGCCGAGGATGTCGCCCGCTAGGCAGGAGGGGCCGCCGAGCCGCACCGGCACGCCGCCTTCCACCTCGCCCAGCATCGCCGGGCGATAGGGCGCTTCGATCACATCGGGCATGTGGCAGGTGGCAGAAATGTCGACGATTCCGACGGGCATCCCGTTGTCGAGCACGTCGAGCACCTCGCCTACAAGGATACCGGCGTCGAAAGCGATCGCCTCGCCGGGCTCCAGATAGACCTCAAGGCCGGTGTCGGCCTTCACCGCCTTCAGGAAATCGACCAGATCGTCGCGCTGATAGTCGCTGCGGGTGATGTGATGCCCGCCGCCGAAGTTCAGCCATTTGAGCTGGCCGAGATACGGCTCGATCCGCGGGCGCAGCGCTTCCCACGTCCGGCGGAGCGGCGGGAAGTCCTGTTCGCACAGCGTGTGGAAATGAAGGCCGCTCACCCCCTCCATGTCCGCCGCGGTCAGCTGGTCGGCGGGGTGGCCAAGGCGCGAATGCGGCTGGGCGGGGTCGTATTTGGGCACCTCCCCCTCGGCATGCATGGGGTTGAGGCGCAGGCCCACGTCGAACGACGCGCCGCCGTGCCGCGCGGCGGCGAGCAGATCGGCGAAGCGGCGATGCTGGCCGGGCGAGTTGAAGATGATGTGGTCGGACAGCGTCGCCACCTCGACCATGTCGCCCGCCTTGTAGCCCGCGCAGAAGGTCGCGACCTCGCCTTTATAGTGCTCGGCGGCAAGGCGCGCTTCCCATAGGCCCGAGGTGGCGGTGCCGTCGAGATAGCGCCCGACCAGATCGCCCAGCGACCACATCGAGAATGCCTTGAGCGCAAGCAATACCTTCACCCCCGCGTGGTCGCGGACGTCGGCGAGGATCGACAGGTTGCGCTCGATCGCCGCCTTGTCGACGACGAAGCAGGGGCTCGGCACGCGGCCGAGGTCGAAGCGGGCAAAGGCGCCCGCCCCGCCCGACTTGGTCGTCATCGGCGAGGCGGCGCAGGTGTCGTCGGGCTTCATGTCGTCATACTCGTCATGCCGGACTTGTTCCGGCATCCACCGCCCCGCACGAGCTGCGGGCGGCGGCGCCTGCGGAACGGTGGACCCCGGAACAAGTCCGGGGTGACGCCTGGATCAGAACTTCAACGGCTCGGGCAGTTCCTTGACCTGCCAGGGCAGGCCGTGCGCGTTCAGCATGTCCATAAAGGGATCGGGATCGAACTCTTCCATGTTGAACACGCCCGTGCCGCGCCACTGGCCGTTCAGCATCAGCGCGGCGCCGATCATCGCGGGCACGCCGGTGGTATAGCTTACCGCCTGGTTGCCGGTCTCGGCATAGGCGTCCTCGTGGTCGCAGACATTGTAGACATAGACGGTCTTCTCCGCCCCGTCCTTCGTCCCCGTCGCGATGTCGCCGATGTTGGTCTTGCCCTTGGTCGTCTCGCCGAGCGTCGAGGGTTCGGGGAGCACCGCCTTCAGGAACTGGAGCGGGATGATCTCGCGCCCCTCGTACATCACCGGCTCGATCGAGGTCATGCCGACGTTCTGGAGCACGCGCAGGTGCGTCAGATACTGCTCGCCGAACGTCATCCAGAAGCGCGCGCGCTTGATCTCGGGGATGTGCTTGACGAGGCTTTCGAGCTCCTCGTGGTACATCAGGTACATGTTCTTCGCGCCGACCTGGTCGAAGATGAACACCTGACGCTCCGACAGCGCGGGTGTCTCGACCCAATCGCCGTTCTCCCAGTGACGCGCGGGCGCGGTCACTTCGCGGATGTTGATCTCGGGGTTGAAGTTGGTCGCGAAATGCTGGCCGTGATCGCCGCCATTGCAATCGAGGATGTCCAGCGTCGCGATCGTGTCGAGCAGATGCTTCTTGATGTAGGTCGCGAACACGCTGGTAACGCCGGGGTCGAAGCCCGAGCCCAACAGCGCCATCAGACCGGCTTCCTTGAAGCGGTCCTGATACGCCCATTGCCAGCCATATTCGAACTTGGCCTCGTCACGCGGCTCGTAATTGGCGGTGTCGAGATAATCGACGCCGGTCTTGAGGCACGCCTCCATCAGATTGAGGTCCTGATAGGGGAGCGCGAGGTTGACGACGAGCTTGGGCTTCACCTGATCGATCAGGAGCGCGGTCGCGTCCACGTCGTCGGCGTCCACCTCGGCGGTCGCGATCTCGACGCCGAAACGCTCCTGAACCGACTTGGCGATCGCGTCGCACTTGAACCTGCGGCGGCTGGCGAGCGTCACCTTGCCGAACAGGCCGGGGTTCTTCGCCATCTTATGCACCGCGACCGACGAAACGCCGCCCGCACCGATCACCAGAACGTCTTTCACATCGTCGCCTTTCGCGCGAGTAAGGGGATGGCGGTCCCATATGGGACCCGGCCACCGGATGCAAAGCCTCGCGCTTCAGTATGAAGCGGCGATGACAATTGAGGGGATGACGATGGACCGACGCACGATGCTGGGCATGACCGCCGCGGGTCTGGTCGCGGCCGGGACCGCCCGGGCACAGACCGGGCCCGACCGACCGAGCGACCTGCCCTGGCCCCCGCGCGAAACGTTCGACCTGTGGCCGGGCAAGGCACCGGGGACGCCGGCAAAGCTCCCCACCCTCGTCCGCTACGGCCCCGACGGGCGCGAATTGTGGCTGCGCGGGATCGCGAAGCCCACCCTGTCGGTCTATCGCCCCGCCAATCCCAACGGCATCGGCATCCTTTCGATCCCCGGCGGCGGATACCAGTTCGTGTCGGTCGAGAATGAGGGGCACAATGTCGCCAAGGTGCTGAACCCGCTCGGCTTCACGGTCTTCGCGCTGGTCTATCGCCTGCCGGGTGAGGGCTGGGCGAACCGCGCCGACGTGCCGCTTCAGGATGCGCAGCGCGCGATGCGGATCATCCGTACGCGGGCCGCCGAGTTCGGGATCGACCCGAAGAAGCTCGGCATCCTCGGCTTTTCGGCAGGCGGGCACCTCGCCGCGTCGCTGTCGACGGCGTATAACGATCCCGTTTACGAGCCCGTCGATGCGACCGACCGCGCCTGGACGCGGCCCGATTTCTCGGGGCTGGTCTATCCGGTGACGACGCTGGCGGAATCGGGATCGCCCAGCCGGTCGCGCGCCAACCTGCTCGGCCCCTCGCCGATGAACGAGGCGACGGCGCGCTACGATGCAGTACGCCGCGTCGATGCCGGCACGCCGCCGCTGTTCCTGCTGCACGCCGCCGACGATCCGATCGTGCCGCTGGAGATGAGCACCGCGATGATCGCCGCGGCGCGCACCGCCGGCGTGTCGGTGGCGGCGCATTTCTATGACAAGGGCGGCCATGGCTTCGGCATGGCGCTCGATCCGAAGCACCCGGCGCATGGCTGGGGGGCGCTCTACGCCAGCTGGGCGATGCGGATGGCGAACGGGGGGTGATTTAGAAGAAGTAGCGGGATCCCGGCTCAAGGCCGGGATGACGTGGTTTGAGAGGTTCGCCCTCCAAAAGCACCTTCACCCCGGACTTGATCCGGGGTCCCGCTTCTTCTTCTCGACCTTACTGCTTCTCTTCGACCGGGACCGGCGTTTCCTCGTCAGTCGGACGCTGCTCGTCGCGCGTGACGCGCGCGGTCATCCCCGTCGCTTCGGCATCGTCGATCATCTGCTGATCCTCGGCCACCTTAGGCGGCGGGGCGGCGTCGAAGGTCGGCTCGGGCGAGGGCGTCGCGACCGGCTCGGGCGTCGCGCTCGGCAGCGGCTCGGGCGTCGGCATCGCCTCGGTCAGGTTGGCGTCCGGCCCCTCGGGCGCGGGCACCTCGGGCTCACCCGAACAGGCCGCCAGCGCGAGCGGCAGAAGCATGAGGGCCGGGCGAATCTTGAGGCGCATCAAGGACAGTCTCCAGTCAGGGGTCATCAGCGCGACGCGACCTGCGTCTGCACGGCCGAGCGGTTCTCGATCTTGTCGGCGAGCTTTGCATCCCAGCCATAGGGATCGTCGCGGAAGTTGATCTGCCCGTTCCCGCTGGCGAACGCGGTCCAGTAGAGCAGATAGACCGCGACCGGCGTATTGAGCCGCGCGCGAACCGTCTTGGTCGAGGTGGTGGTCAGCTCGTCGATCGCCGCCTCGTTCCATTCGGGCACGTCGCGCAGCAGCCGCTTGGCCAGCGCATTGGGCTTTTCGAGGCGGATGCAGCCATGGCTGGCGAGCCGGTCGAAGCGCGAGAAGCCGCCCTTGGCGGGCGTGTCGTGCAAATAGACCGCGAACGGATTGTCGAAGTCGAACTTGAACCGGCCGAGCGCGCTGGTGTCGCCCGACGCCTGCTGAAGCCGCGCGTCCGGCCCCTCGCCGATCACGCGAAAGCCATTGGCTTTCAGATAGCCCATGCCCTTGGGAAACAGCTCGCGCTTGGCGATGCCGGCGGGCACGTTCCACGGCGGGTTGAGCACGACCGAATGGATGCTGGACGACAGCATCGGCGTCTCGCCGCCGCCAGGCTTGCCGGTCACCGCTTTCATCGACATGACCGGCTGGTCGCCCTCGAACACCGTCATGACGGCGGCGGCGATGTTCACCTGAATGCGGTCCTTGGGCAGTTCGCTCGGCAGCCAGCGCCAGCGTTCCATATTTGCCATGATCTGGCGTACGCGGGTGGCGACGGGCACGTTGAGCGCGGCGAGCGTGCCGGTCGAGACGACGCCGGTCGGGTTGAGGCCATAGCGGCGCTGGGCACGCTGGACCGCGGTGCGCAGCCCCTCGTCATAGGTTGCGCCGGTGGCCGAAACCGCGCTGTCCTCGATCGCCAGCCGTTCGCGCAGCGCGGCGACGCGCGCGCCCTTGGCGCCCATCCCCATGTCGGGACCGGCGGGGATCGCCTTCCACCCGCCCTTCGCCGCGATACCGCGATAGGTGGCCAGGCCCTTGCGAAGCCCCTCATACCCCGCCCAGGGCGGCGGCAGTTCGGCGAACCACTGGCCGAGGCGATCGGCCTGCACCGCCTGCACGAACGAGGGATAGGGATCATAGGGCTGTGGCCGCAGCGCCCAGTCCGCCTGGAAATCCGCCGTGTCCAGTCGCCCGGCGCGCACGGCATGGGCGTGGTCGAGCGCGGCGCGCACCAGCGCGTCGTTGTCGGCGGGCGCGGGCGCCGCCCGGCCCGAAAAGCGCAGGCCCTGCTCGTTGGTATCCTTGCCGAGCAACTGGGCAAGAAGCGCCGCCTGCTCGCCGGACAGCTTGGGGAGCGGGCGCTGCGCGGCGGGCGACGGCACGGGAACGGTCGGCACCTGGATGCGCGGGGCGGCGGGGGCCGCGGGCGCGTCCTGCGTCTCGGGCACGATATCGGCCGGCAGCAGCGACTGCTGCGCCTGCGCCGTGCCGGCGAGCATCGTCGCCGTACCCAGAACCATCCCGAACCGCTTCATCTTGTCGCCAGCCATCAACCCGCCTCGCATCGGCGCCGGTACGCGCGCCTGTCCCGCCCCACATAGCGGCCCCGGCCGTCCCCCGCAAAGGCGAACCCGGGCCGGGCGGTGCATTTCTTGCAGGCACCCGGCGGAAATACGCACGTCACCTCGGACTTGATCCGAGATCCCGGTTCTTCGTCGCAAGGGTTGAAAGAAGTGAAGAAGCGGGACCCCGGATCAAGTCCGGGGTGACGAGGTTGGTTTGGAGAGGTCCCGTCCAATAACGTCATCCCGAGCCTGACCCGGGGTCCCGCTTCTTCCTTCTTCCCTCCGTCCGCGAAACGAAAAAGGGCGGCCCGTTGCCGGACCGCCCCTTCCCTGTCTCGACGCATCCGTGGATGCGGGCGAGCCGTTCGAGATTACTTGACCTCGACGGTCGCGCCGGCTTCCTCGAGCTGCTTCTTGATCTTCTCGGCCTCGTCCTTCGACACGCCTTCCTTGACGGCCTTCGGCGCGCCCTCGACCAGGGCCTTGGCTTCGGTCAGGCCGAGCGAGGTGATCGCGCGGACTTCCTTGATGACGTTGATCTTCTTGCCACCGTCGCCGGTGAGGATCACGTCGAACTCGGTCTTCTCTTCGACCGGGGCAGCGGCGGCGCCGCCACCGGCGGGCGCAGCGGCAACGGCCGCAGCGGCCGAAACGCCCCACTTCTCTTCGAGCATCTTCGAGAGCTCGGCGGCCTCGAGGACGGTCAGTTCGCTCAGCGACTCAACGAGCGCGTTCAGGTCAGCCATGGTAAACTCCAATTTTGAATGGGTTGAATGTGGTCAGTGTCCGAACCGCCCGAAATTCAGGCGGCGTCCTTTTCCGCATAGGCGCTGAGCACGCGGGCGATCTGCGCCGCCGGTGCCTGCGTAATGGTGGCGAGCTTGGTCGCGGGCGCCTGCACCAGGCCAATGAGCTTGGCGCGCAGTTCGTCCAGCGACGGCAGCGACGCCAGCGCCTTGATGCCTTCCGCGTCGAGCACCTGCTTGCCCATCGCGCCGCCGACGATCTCGAGCTTGTCGTTCGTCTTGGCGAAATCCGACGCGACCTTGGCGGCCGCGACCGGATCGGTCGAGGTGGCGAGTGCGACGGGACCGGTCAGCAGGTCGGAAATCCCTGCGTACTCGGTGCCCTCGAGCGCGATCTTGGCAAGGCGGTTCTTGCTGACCTTGTAGCTCGCACCGGCTTCGCGCATCTTGTTCCGGAGCTGCGTCGACTGGGCGACGGTAAGCCCCAGGTTGCGGGTGACGACCACCACGGCAACCTCGTTGAAGGTGCGGTTCAGCTCGGCAACGGCTTCGGTCTTTTGCGAACGATCCATGCCGGTCTCCTCACAATGGACCCCATCGGGGTCCGGTTACGTCGAGGATCGGGCGGCTGCCCGGTCCCCTCGTCCAAGGGGGCATGGTCGTCATGGCCGGACACTGCCCGGCGGCTGACCCGATCCGCGAACGGAGCGGCAGAAACACATTCCCCGTCTCGGCAGGATATTAAGACGGGCGAACCCCATCCCCTGCTGTCTCGGACGGACGCCGTGTCCCCAAATTGGGCACCCGGCGAAGCGCGGGCCATTAGCGGATCGTGATCGAGAGTCAACCCAAACCGATACGTCACCCCGGACTTGTTCCGGGGTCCACGTTGCCACATGCCCGGCAGCGGTAGCTCAAGCCGAGACGTGGACCCCGGAACAAGTCCGGGGTGACGGAGGTGATCTTCTAGCGAACCTCGCGGCCGACCGGATACAAAAGGTAGCGGTCGTCATAATAAGGCGTCCGCTCGTAGAACCAGGCCAGCCGCGCCTGTCCGTCGGCCGCGAACTTCGGATCGGCGGCCAGCTTCGCCTCGAACGCGGCCTTGAGCTTCGGATCCTTCGCCAGCATCGCGTCGGCGAGCGGAGCGATGGCGTACCCCTCGATATATTCGGTCCGCATGAGCATCGCGGGCGTCAGGTTCCAGGCCACCGCCCCGTCCGCACTCTCGGGCTCCAGCAGCGCTGCGGCGACGAGGGCGAGCGGCTGGTCGGCGGTCACGCGCACCGAGCCCGCCGGCATCGTCACGCGGCGGCGCTCGTGCACGATCCGGCCCGACAACGGCACCCGCCCCTCGTTCGCCGCCGCCAGCTTCGGGTCGAGCACGCGTGCCATGTCGAGGTCGATCTCGCGCGGCTTGTCGATCATCTCCATTTTCAGGCCCTGAAGCCCGGCGACCTTCTGGATCGCGGTCGCGCTTGCCGGAATCCACCACGCGCGGGGCAGTGTGACCTTCGCGGCGGGCGACTGGCCCATCACCGGCACCTGCATCGTCACCGGCCGCCCGGTCCAGCGCACCTCGTCTCGGCCCGAGGCGGGGGAGCGGTACGTCTCCTGCGCGATGCCCTTGAACGCCATCGTGAACAGGGGCTTTGGATCGTCCTTCCACTCGGTGACCATCGTCGTCGGCCGCGCGGCGCGATCGGCGGCGATCGCCTTTCGAAGCGCCGCCGCCTCGTCGCCCGCGGTCCTGAGCGCCGTCTCGATGAAGACATAGGTGCCGAGCACGCGGCGGCGGTAGTTCTTCAGGCTGTGCGTTTCGAGCAGCACCGTCGGCACGCGCGCCACGTCGCCCCAGCCGGTCGAGAAGCGCGGGGCATCGGCATTGTGCGCGATGCCCTTGCCCAGCGCGCGGTTGTCGAGCGCATCGATATAGAGTGACGGCAGATGCCCCGCCGCAGTCAGCTCGCGGTCGAACGCCGGGCGCAGCCGCGTGTCAAGCCAGCGCCCGATCGCCGGGCTCGCGGCATATCGTCCGTAAAGCCCGTTGAAATCGTAGGTAATGTCATACTGGTAATCGACGCCGTCGGTGACATGTAGGTCGAGGTACAGCACCGGGTCGAGCCGGCGGATCAGCCCGAGCATCGCCTGCATCTCGGGCGCGTCGGCCTTCAGGTAATCGCGGTTGAGATTGAGGTTCTGCGCGGTCGTGCGCCACCCCTGCACCATCGGCCCCCGCTGGTTCGGGCGACTGTAGCGCGAGGCGCGCTCATGCCCGTCGACGTTGAAGATCGGGACGAGCACGAGATCGGCCTTGTCGAGCAGCGCCGCCTTGCCGCCGAACGCGATGTCGCGGAGCAGCATCAGGCCGGCGTCCTTGCCGTCGATCTCGCCGGCATGGATGCCCGCCTGTGCCAGCACGACGGGCTTGCCCGGCCCCTTGCTCGCGCGGATGAAGAACAGGTCGCGCCCCTCCGGACTGCGCCCGAACACCTCGAGCTTCAGGAGCGGCGAGGCGGCAACCAGCTTCTCGGCAAATGCGCGCGTCGCAGCGTAATCGGGCGTGCGGTCGAAGTTTGCTGCCTCCGCCGGCGTGATCCAGCGGCTGCCGGGCCGGGCGACCAGCGCCTCGCTCGCCCCCCGCCACGGCATCTCGGGCGGGAGCGGCGCCATGTCCTGTGCGGCGGCGGGGATGGCAATCAGGGCGGCGAGGGTCAGGAGCGAGCGCATGCGAGGGGCATAGCCGCGCCGGCCGCCCGCGCAAATGGCTCGCCGCAAGCGTCCCATCTTTCGACGGGCTTGCTCAATTAAGGGGATGGCGGGTCGCACAAAATCGGCGAAGACTGCCGTTCGTCCAGCAAGCGGGTTTAGCTCCCTTTCATCCGCTCGGTTGGGCGCAAAGCCGCGTATCGGTTAATGATCCGTTCGGATTTTCGCGATATAGCGGCCAAGTGGCGGGCGCGATCCAACGGACAGCAAACCCGGATCGCGCCCGCTTTTTTGCGCGCTAGGCCAGCGCCGCCCCCACCCAGAACAGCCAAGCCGCCGCCGCCAGCAGCGTGCCGAGCGGCAATCGCGAATCGCCGCGCATCCGCGTCGCGACCGCCCAGGCGAGCCCGATGACGCACGCCGCCAGCAGCACGCCGGGCAGCGCTCGCCAGCCGAGCCACAGGCCGATCGCGCCAAAGAGCTTGGGGTCGCCCCCGCCCAGCCCCATCCGCCCGCGCACCCGGCGATAGAGCGCGGCGACCAGCCACAGCACGCCGAACCCCGCGGCCCCGCCGATCAGCCGCTCGGTCCATGACGGCGGCAGGCCGATCGCGCCGCTCGCCAGACCCGCCAGTGCGAGCGCCGCGACCATCCGGTTCGGCAGCCAGAGGGCGGCAAAGTCGATCGCGCCGAGCGCGAGCAGCAGCCAGCCGAGGACCGCCCCCGCCACACCCTCGATCCCCGGCGCGACCGCCCCGGCGACGATCCCGATTGCGAGGCCGAGCGCCTCGATGACGACATGCGAGCGCCCGATCCGCGCCCCGCAATGCCGGCAACGCCCGCGCTGGATCAGGAAGCTGAGCAGCGGCACCAGTTCCCGCGCTCGCAATTCGACCCCGCACGCGTCGCAGCGCGACCGCCCGTTCGCGCGCCCCCCCGCCGGCCAGCGGATCGCGATCACCGCGATGAAGCTGCCGAACACCGCACCCAATACACCGAGCAGCACGGGCCAGAGGAGCGGCGGAACCATCTCCCGCCCCTACCCGTTCCGCCCCGCGCTCGCCAAGGTTTCAATCGCGATCATTCGGCCCTAGATCGCGGGCAAAGCAAATCCCGGAGAGCCCCTATGTCCGCTGATCCCGTCGTCATCGCCAGCTATGCCCGCACGCCGATGGGCAGCTTCCAGGGCTGCCTGACCGGCGCAACCGCAACGCAGCTCGGCGCCGCGGCGGTCGGCGCGGCTGTCGAGCGTGCGGGGCTGAAGGGCGAGGCAATCGAGCGCATCTACATGGGCTGCGTCCTGCCCGCCGGGCTCGGGCAGGCGCCCGCGCGTCAGGCGGCGCTGGATGCCGGCCTGCCGCAACATGTCGAGGCAACGACGGTCAACAAGATGTGCGGATCGGGGATGCAGGCTGCGATCATGGCGGCCGAGGCATTGGCGGCGGGCAGCGCCGACTGGATCGTCGCGGGCGGGATGGAGAGCATGACCAACGCCCCCTATCTGTCGCTGCGCCATCGTAGCGGCGCGCGGATCGGCCACGACGTGCTCAAGGACCACATGTATCTCGACGGGCTGGAGGACGCGTACGAGCCCGGCCGCCTGATGGGCAGCTTCGCCGAGGAGACCGCCGCCGAGTACCAGTTCACCCGCGCCGCGCAGGACGCTTTCGCGATCCAGAGCCTCGAGCGCGCGCAGAAGGCGCAGCAATCGGGCGCGTTCGATCGCGAGATCGTGCCGGTGGAGATCAAGACCCGCAAGGGCGTGGATACCGTCCGCCTCGACGAGCAGCCCGCGCGCGGCGACGTCGCCAAGATTCCGACCCTCAAGCCCGCCTTTTCCAAGGACGGGACGATCACCGCCGCCAACGCCTCGTCGATCAGCGACGGGGCCGCGGCGCTGGTGATGACGCGCGCGTCGCTCGCGGAGAAGTTCGGGCTGACCCCCGTCGCGCGCGTCGTCTCGACCGCCGCGCATGCGCACGCGCCGGCGCTCTTCACGACGGCGCCCGTCTTCGCGATGCAGAAGGCGCTGGAAAAGGCCGGCTGGCAGACCGGCGACGTCGACCTGTTCGAGGTGAACGAGGCGTTCGCCGTCGTCGCGATGATCGCGATGCGCGACCTGTCGATCGGCCACGACGTGCTCAATGTCCATGGCGGCGCCTGTGCGCTCGGCCATCCGATCGGCGCATCGGGCGCGCGGGTCCTCGCGACCCTTCTCTCGGCGCTCCAGACCCACGGCCAGAAGCGCGGCCTCGCCTCGCTCTGCATCGGCGGGGGCGAGGCGACGGCGATGGCGGTGGAGCTGATCTGAGCGCCTAGAACAGGCTTGGTTGTTGCCGCGAAACCGCCTCGCGCGGGGCGCGGCGATAGCCCGCCTGACGGTCGAGCAGCGGCAGTTTCGGGATCCGACCGGCGAATACATCATCGAGCGTGAGGATTTGGATGCGCGGATAGCTTTCGTTCGTGATCGGATCGGTCCAGATGCCCGCCGCGGCCGCCTCGCGCGCCATGTCGCGCGAGGGCGCCGCGACGGAGACGAAAATGCCGATGTCGGCTTTCTCGCGTTCCAGGACGCCGCACAGATCGCGCACCATGGCGACCCCGACATTCCGCCCGGTCTTGACGGAGATGATCGCCGCCGCGGTGCCGGCTCTCCCGGCGCCAACCGCATTCCACGTGTAGTAGATATAGCCGTCGATTCCGCGATCGGCCCCCTTCCGCCCCCCGCGATAAGGCTGACCCCCGATTTTCTGCGTGATCCAGTATTGGAATTGATGAGGCTCGACGGCGGCAAGATGGCGAGCGTCGTCGAGGCCGCTTGGTTCGCCGATGATATTGAAGTTGATGTCCGGGAACGCATTCATCAACCGACGCTGGATCAGGCCGATCGACAGATAGGTTATGTCGATCCCAACCCAGTGCCGCCCCAGCTTTTGTGCGGCATGGACCGCTGTGCCGCATCCGCAGAACGGGTCGAGCACGACATCGCCTGGATTGGATGAGGCCGCGACGATGCGTTCGAGGAGGGCGATCGGCTTTTGCGTCGGATAGCCAAGTCGCTCCCGGCCGGAGACTGGCGGCAGGTCGTCCCAATCGTTCTGGAGCGGCACGCCAAGCTGTTCGTCGAGGTAGCGCTTGTATTCGGGCATTCCTGACGATGCGTAGACGAGCCGGCCTTCCCGGGCGAAGCGGGTCATGTTGGCGCGGGAAAACGCCCAGAAGCGTCCTTTGTAGGGTGGTACCTGTCGATACTCCCAGCCGTCTTTCGGCGTCTCGAACTCTGCGTCGATGTCGGCTTCCCACCCGCCGCCCACCAGACGTTTGACTGGCCATCCATAGGATACATCGCCGCCCGGCTTGGCGGCGGTCAGGTCGCCCCGGCGATAGCGGCGACCTTCGGGATCGATGTGGCGGTAGGCGCTGTCGGCATAACTGTCATCGTAGGCCGTATACTGCCAGTTCCACGTCCATTCGTTACCCTTGGTGTGGAACAGAATGGTGTCGCGGATATTGCCGTACTGAGCGCGGCCTTGGCGCGCGTCGTTGTGCGCGAACGATCGCCGCCAACTGATTTCCGAGCGAAAGTTCGGGGGCCAAACAGGCCGTCCAGCAAGAGGTTCAGATAGTGGCTCGCCGTGGGATCGCAGTGGAGATACAGGCTGCCCGTCGGCTTGAGGACGCGGTGAAGCTCGATCAGGCGGACCGCCATCATCGCCAGATAGGCCATCATGTCGTTCTGGCCGAGGAAGCCCTGTATCGATCGCAGCAGTTCGGCGATATCCGACCGACCGCTTTGGATCACCTCATGATAGGCGTTGGCCGCTTCCGTCCCATAACGCCAAGTATCCTCGAACGCCTCGATCTGGCCGTCGGCGGCGGCTCCAGTCGGCGACCTGAATAAGATGTTGTAGTTAGCGTTCGAATTGAACGGGGGATCGAGATAAACCAGATCGACAGACTCGTCAGCGACATAGTCCCGCAAGATCGATAGATTGTCGCCATAAAATAGCTGGTTGAGCGACACCATCGACCTACCCCGCTTTTGATAGAGAGGCCGGAACTTTACATCTTCAAAATGAGAACATATATCGAACTTCATCCGATTCGGCTCTTACTGTTGAACGTGTGGTCATCCTCGGACGTTCGCCAAAGCCGCACGACCTCAACTTCCACCTGATCGGTTGGATCTGCCGTCTCACGACAGAATGCCAAGGTTTCCGAGGAACCTAGCAATGTCCGAAACGGAGCACTTTCGTGGCAAGGTGGATGACCGCACTCCCCTCGAAGCGCGCTGGCTCGACCTCACGCGCCGCGTCCTGCCCGCCCTCGCCGCCGAACGAGGCTGGCCGGTGCGCGCCGATCACTGTTTCCAGCGCATCCTGCTCGACAATGCGTTCGGCGGCGTGTGGTACGACTTCGTTTCCCGCCGCCCCGCCTATGCCCATGCCGATGCCGCCGCCCTCGCCCGCGCCGTCGCGCTCGGCGAAGGGGCCGTCGCCGGGACCATTGACCTAGCCGACCTCAACCGCCGGTCGCTCGTCTGGCGGGGCGTGCACCCCTCGTAACCGGGGCCGTCCACCCCTATCTCTCGCACTGGCCCTCGCCCCGGAACGAAGCTAGAACGGATCGCATGACCCTGACCCACATTTCCGTGCGCGGCGCGCGCGAGCACAATCTCAAGGGCGTCGATATCGACATCCCGCGCGACACGCTGACGGTCATCACCGGCCTGTCGGGCAGCGGCAAGTCGTCCCTCGCCTTCGACACCATCTATGCCGAGGGGCAGCGGCGATACGTCGAGTCGCTGAGCGCCTATGCGCGCCAGTTCCTCGAGATGATGCAGAAGCCCGATGTAGACCATATCGAGGGCCTCTCGCCGGCGATCAGCATCGAGCAGAAGACGACCAGCCGCAATCCGCGCTCGACCGTCGCGACCGTCACCGAAATCTACGATTACATGCGTCTGCTCTGGGCGCGGGTCGGCATCCCCTATTCGCCCGCCACCGGCCTGCCCATCGCGGCGCAGACGGTCAGCCAGATGGTCGACCGCGTGCTGGCGCTGCCGGAGGGGACGCGGCTTCTGTTGCTTGCCCCCGTCGTTCGCGGGCGCAAGGGCGAGTATCGCAAGGAACTGGCCGAGTGGCAGAAGGCGGGCTTCCAGCGCGTCCGCATCGACGGCGAAACCTATCTGATCGAGGAAGCGCCGACCCTCGACAAGAAGTACAAGCACGACATCGAGGTGGTGGTCGACCGGCTGGTCGTGCGCGAGGACATCGCCACGCGGCTTGCCGAGAGTTTCGAGACCGCGCTCAAGCTTGCCGAGGGCCTTGCCTATGTCGACCTGACCGACGGCGTCGTGCCGGGGCGTGAGAACGAGGCGACAGATGCCGGCGCGATGAAGGGCGCGGGCATCCCGCCCAACCGGATCGTGTTCAGCGAGAAGTTCGCCTGTCCCGTTTCGGGCTTCACCATCCCCGAGATCGAGCCGCGCCTGTTCTCGTTTAACGCCCCCCAAGGCGCCTGTCCGGCGTGCGACGGGCTTGGCGAGCGGCTGGAGTTCGACCGCGACCTCGTCGTCCCCAACCACGACCTGTCGATCAAGAAGGGCGCGGTCGTGCCCTGGGCCAAGTCGAATCCGCCCAGCCCCTATTACATGCAGGTCCTCGGCAGCCTCGCACGCGAGTTCGGGTTCAGCCTCGATACGCCGTGGAAGGATCTGTCGCCCGAGCATCAGGCGGTGATCCTGACGGGGACGAAGGGCAAGGCGGTGACGCTGACCTTCATCGACGGGCGCAAATCCTATGACGTGAAGAAGCCGTTCGAGGGCGTCATCGGCAACCTCAACCGCCGGATGCTCCAGACCGAGAGTGCGTGGACGCGCGAGGAACTGTCGAAGTATCAGGCCGCGCATTCGTGCGAGACCTGCGGCGGCGCGCGGCTGAAGCCCGAGGCGCTGGCGGTCAAGATCGCCGGCACCGACATCAGCGCGATCACGCGGCTATCGGTGCTCGACGCGCTCGAATGGTACAAGGCGCTGCCCGAAAAGCTGACCGACCAGCAACGCGAGATCGCCCGCGCGATCCTGAAGGAGATCGACGAGCGGCTGGGCTTCCTCAACAATGTCGGCCTCGATTACCTCAACCTCAACCGCACGTCGGGCACGCTGTCGGGCGGCGAGAGCCAGCGCATTCGGCTGGCGTCGCAGATCGGCAGCGGATTGTCGGGCGTGCTCTACGTCCTCGACGAACCGTCGATCGGCCTGCATCAGCGCGACAACGACATGCTGCTCGCGACTCTCCGGCGGCTGCGCGACCTCGGCAACACCGTGCTCGTCGTCGAGCATGACGAGGATGCGATCCGCACTGCCGATTACGTCATCGACATGGGGCCCGGCGCGGGCGTGCATGGCGGCGAGATCGTCGCCAAGGGGACGCTAAAGCAGATTCTGAAGGCCAAGGGCAGCGTCACCGCCGATTACCTCAACGGTACGCGAGAAGTCACGGTGCCGGCCAAGCGGCGCAAGGGCAACAAGAAGAAGCTGACCGTCCACAACGCGACCGCCAACAACCTGACCGGCGTCACCGCCTCGATCCCGCTCGGCACCTTCACCTGCGTCACCGGCGTGTCGGGGTCGGGCAAGTCGAGCTTCACGATCGACACGCTCTATGCCGCCGCCGCGCGCGCGCTGAACGGCGCGCGCGTGTTGATGGGCAAGCACGACAAGATCACCGGCCTTGAGCATTGCGACAAGGTGATCGACATCGACCAGTCGCCGATCGGCCGCACACCGCGGTCGAACCCGGCGACCTATACCGGCGCCTTTACCCAGATCCGCGACTGGTTCGCCGGCCTGCCCGAGGCGCAGGCGCGCGGCTACAAGCCCGGCCGCTTCAGCTTCAACGTGAAGGGCGGGCGGTGCGAGGCGTGCCAGGGCGACGGCGTGCTCAAGATCGAGATGCACTTCCTCCCCGACGTCTACGTCACCTGCGACGTGTGTCACGGCGCGCGCTACAACCGCGAGACGCTGGAGGTGAAGTTCAAGGGCAAGTCGATCGCCGACGTACTCGACATGACCGTCGAGGACGCAGTCGAGTTCTTCAAGGCCGTCCCCCCGATCCGCGAGAAGATGGCGATGCTCGCCGAAGTGGGCCTCGGCTACGTAAAGGTCGGTCAGCAGGCGACCACGCTGTCGGGCGGCGAGGCGCAGCGCGTGAAACTGGCCAAGGAACTGGCGCGCCGCTCCACCGGCCAGACGCTCTACATCCTCGACGAGCCGACCACGGGCCTCCATTTCGAGGACGTGCGCAAGCTCCTTGAAGTGCTCCACGCGCTGGTCGACCAGGGCAACACCGTGGTGGTGATCGAGCACAATCTCGACGTGATCAAGACCGCCGACTGGCTGATCGACCTGGGCCCCGAAGGCGGCGTCAAGGGCGGCGAGATCGTCGCGGTCGGCACGCCCGAAGAGGTGGCGAAGGAGCCGCGCAGCTATACGGGGCGGTACCTCGCGCCGCTGCTGGCGCGCGGGGGGGGCGAGGCGGTGGCGGCGGAATAGGCTCCCGTCCCAAAATCCTGCTATTGCGACTTGCTCTCAAAAGAGTCGCGCGTCATAAGACGGCATGCCAAGCCGCCGCCGTTCCTCATGCTGATGACTGCCCTGCTCCTCCTTGCCGCAGCGGGCACGGTCGCGCTTCGTTTCGCCTGGGATGCGCGGGAGCCGGCGCAGCTCCGGCTCACGCTGGCCGGGTGGGCGGCGATCGGGGCGGCGCTGGCAGTTCTTGTCGTGCGCGACGGCGCGTGGGGGCTGGCGATGGGCACCCTCCCCGTCACGCTCGTCGCCTTCGGCTTTCTGCTGCGTGAGGCGATTGCCTCCACCGCCCCGACCCGCGCTGCCCGCATTGCCGAGACCGAGCCGAGCGTCCGCCTCCACGCCGCCGACTGGCGCGACGTGGGTCGGCGTATCGCGATCTTCCTGATCGCCGTCCCGCTCGCCGGCGCGGTATCGCTGCTCGTCGGCCTCGCCCTTGCCGCAGGGGCGCGTGCATCCGGGGCGGTGGAGGCGGACACCATCACGACCGCGCTGTTCGTCACCCCGCTGATCTGGAGCGTTTTCGGGGTCGTCCTGCTGCTCCAGCCGCGCGCTGCGGCGATGCTGCGCCCGCTAGCTGCGATCGGCGCGGTTTCCGGCGCGACCTTCTGGCTGCTCGGCTGAGGATCAACAGATGCGCTTTCCCTCCGCCGATCTCGTCCGCCGCGCGCTGTCGGGCCATGCCGCGATCGGGCTGCTTGCGGGCGGGCTGCTCTATCTGATCTGCCTGTCGGGCACGATCGTCGTGCTGCGCGAGGAGATCCAGCGCTGGGAACAGCCCAACGTCGCCGAAGCGAGCATGATGACGCCGGCCGCGCTCCAGACCGCCGCCCGCAACGTGCTGGCGAGCGAGGCGGGCAGGAAGCCGACCGAGCATTTCTATATCCGCCTGCCCAACGGCGCCCTCCCCCGCGCGGTCGTCACCACCGACAACCAGGCGGTCTATGTCGACGGGACCGGCGCCATCGCCGACAAGGAGGCGCATGGCTGGACCGAGTTCCTCATCAACCTCCACGTTTACCTCCACGTTCCCGGCACGCTCGGCCTGACGATCGTCGGCGCGCTCGGCGTGATGATGACCGCGCTGACGCTGGGCGGCGTGCTCGCGCATCCGCGCATCTTTCGCGACGCGTTCCGGCTGCGCGCACGCGGGCAGACGCAATTAGCGCTTGCCGACTGGCACAATCGGCTGGGCGTCTGGACGCTGCCCTTCGGTCTGGCGCTGGCGCTCACCGGCGCGATGATCGGGCTGGCGGGCGTGGGCTTCTGGGCGGTCGCGAACCAGTGGTATGGCGGCGATGTGGAAAAGGCCTACGCCCCGATCTTCGGCGGCGAGCCTGCCCATGCCGAGGGCAAGGCGCCGCTCGCCCGCATCGACCGCGCGATGGCGAACCTGACCGCCGCGCATCCGGGCGTCGAGCCGAGCTACGTCATCCTTCACGAACCCGGCACCCGCGGGCAATATCTGACGATCCTCGCCAAGCATCCGCGCCGGCTGATCTATGGCGAAACCTATGCCTTCGACGCGAACGGCCAGCCCACGCACAAGGTGGGGCTGAGCGACGGGCCGATCGGGCAGCAGTTCGCCGCCTCCACCTACGACCTGCATTTCGGGTCGTTCGGCGGGTGGCCGGTGCGCCTCGTCTATGTACTGCTCGGCGCCGCCGTGACGGTGATCTGCGGCACCGGCATGTCGATCTGGCTGGTCAAGCGCCGCCAGCGCGGGCGCGCCAGCCCCCGGCTGGAGGCGATGTGGGCGGCGACTTTGTGGGGCGCACCGCTGCTCCTGATGGTGGCGCTGGCCGCGCGCGCGGCGGCCGGGCCGCAGGCGCCGATGGTGGCGCTGTTCTGGATCGGCCTTGCCCTCCTGATCGCCGCGAGCATCCTCGTCCCCCGCGCCGAGGCATGGGCGCGATCGCTGCGCCTCGCGCTCGGCCTGTCGACGGTCGCGGCGGGGGCGATCCATCTGGCGATGATGGAAAGCGCGATCGTGCCGCTCTACCTGCTCGACCTGTCGCTTCTCGGCGGCGGTGCGTGGTTCCTGTGGCCGGCGCTGCGCCAGTGGCGCCCGGCCCGCACGCCCGAAATGGCGCCTGCCGAATAAGGGGATTGCGGCGCTGCGCCCGGCCGATTAGCCCGATGCGCGCCGGCCCCGTAGCTCAGTCGGATAGAGCAAGTGCCTTCTAAGCACTAGGTCGCAGGTTCGAACCCTGCCGGGGTCGCCAGCCATGTGTCCTTGGGCCGTAAGGCTGCGCCTATTTTTCAAATCGCGACCCGTGCAGTGGCGGACTGGGCTTCTTTGCCCATGCCGTAAATAACAGCGTCGACCAGTTGGCGGCTCTTCCGGCATGGCCGCAAAGCCGCAACGGCGTTTAGGGCTACCGCCGAATGGTGTTCGATCACGGCGCAGGTATCCGTTGCAGCAAACGGCAACTCCTTTCGAAGGCGGAGCCGCTGTTCTTGCTAACCAACGTTGAGGTGAATGGCAGCTTGCGACCGGAATGGAAGCCGACCCGCCCCACATCTTTCGTGAACGGCCCTCTGCTATTCGCCTGTGTGCAATCGAAAAGGGCCGTCCCGCTTACCACCCTTCGCGACGGCTAGACGTCCCTACGCCGGCTCAACTGAACGAGCAGCAACTTACCGCGCTCGATCACAGGAAAGCGGCCATTCCGCTTTCCACTTACCTTCGCCATTAGCGCCGCCGGAGCGATTGCGTCTCCTGGACTAGCTCATGCTTCGGCGAGTGAAACGCATGAAGCGACTTGCAGTCGCACGACGCACCGTTCCCGCTTGCTCCTCTCCGATGCCGCGATCTGCACATCTGTCATTTGCCTTTGCTGTTCGGAGTTTTATCGAGTCAGTTTGTGGCTCGCCGGCGCAGCAAATCAGTAATTGCGGTTCATCGTCTTTAGGAAGAACGCCTGCCGCCTAGCTCCATGGGTCGACTTGTACCTTGGTTTCGTTGTGCGGCCCCCGCAGCGTCTCGATCATGCCCGGCAAAGCCTCAAGCGGAATGGTGTTCGACACCATGGCCCGCGCCTCGACATCGCCCCGATCGAGCAGATCGACGGCGGTCTGGAACTCCTCCAGCGTCCACGCCATCGAGAATGTCAGCTTCACCTGCTTGAACGTCGCGATGCCGGGAATGACGGGATCGGGCGCCATGCAGAAGCCCAGAGAGATGACCTCGCCATTCGGTTTCACCAGGTTCACCGCTTGCTGGAGCGCGCCGACAACACCGATCGCCTCAAAGACATAGTCCGGCGGACCGCCAAGCGCCTCGGCAATGCGTTCGCCCTCTCCCTCGCCCAGAGTGACGAAAGCATCGGCCCCCATCGCGAGCACAAGCGATTCACGTCGCTTCGAGCGAGATGCCGTGACCAGCCGTCCGGCACCCAGCCGCCGCGCCCAGAAGGTGGCCGTCAAACCGACCGTACCGCCGCCAAGCACCAGCACCCGTGCGTTCGGCTTCAGCCGTGCCAGCGAAACGCCGTGCAAGCCGACCGCCAGCGGCTCGACCAACGCACCGTCCAGAAGCGACAGCGCGGACGGCAACTTGACGGACGCGCGCTCCGCAATGCGCATATATTCGCCGAACCCGCCCATATAGTGGGTCGGCGTCGCGCACATGACCTGCATCCCGATCCGGCACATGTCGCAATGCCCGCAACCCGCGGCAGGCATCGCCGTCACGATGTCTCCCACCTTCAACGAATGGGTGTCCTGGCCGAGTGCCACGACCTCGCCGCAGAATTCGTGCCCCAGCACCGAACCGCAGGGAAAGTCGTATCCGTTGCCGGACGTCATGTTCAGATCGGTGCCGCAGATGCCGCACCGACCGACCTTGATGACGGCCTCGCCCACGCCGGGTTCGGGATCGGGCAGGGTTTCGATGGCCCAGGGACGGTCGGCACCTTTGAATACGGCAGCGCGCATGCTGTTGTTCCTCGTTGAAAGCGCACGAAACGGAATGGTCACTACCCCGCTGAACCTGTCGCAACCGGCTACGCCGCGGCTGTCGACCAATCCTCTCCGCCGCCTGCATAGCACCGCTTGTGACGAACCGTGCATCGCGCCTGCGATGACTGTGTCGATGGCCCGGTCCGCACCTCAGCCGTCGGGACGGTCGGGATAACGCCCGAGCAGGAGGTAGGCCGAGCCCGACAGCACGAGAGCGCCCGCCGCAACGCCGAGCGCCGGATCGTAGCTGTGAAATGCGTCGAACGACAATCCGATCAGCGAGGAACCGACCGCCACCCCCACCGCGATCGAGAAGACGACGATACCGAACAGGCCACCGAAATCGCGCATGCCGAAGTAGCGCGCGACGACGAAGCCGACGATGTCGAATTCCGCCCCTTGCCCCAGCCCCAGCAGGAGCAGCCCCGCCGCCGCGTAGCGCGGGTCGCCGCCGCGCCATAGCAGCAGCGCCGCGCCCGATGCCGCGGCCAGCATCATCGCCAGCGCGACCGCCGGCGCCCAGAACCGGTCGAGGAGCAGTCCTGTCACGAACGCTCCGGCGAAGCTGGACGCTCCGATCAACCCCATCATCGCTGCCGCCGACGCCGGCGCGATGCCCTTCGAGACAAGTAGCGGCTGAAGCTGCGAGACGATCGCGATCAAAGCGGCGTAAGCGAGGGCGGCCGCCAGCGCGACGATGATGATGCGTCGGTCGGAAAACAGGCGTGTCCAACGGCGCCGGTGGCTTTCGCGAGGCGCCTGAGGTGCCGGTGCTGTACGCCCGAGCCACCGCCAAACCGCCGGCAACGCGACCAGGAGGATCAACGCCGCCATCAGCGCGTAACCCGCGCGCCACCCATATGCGTCAATGGCGGCGTAAAGGGCGGGCGGCAGGGCGATGCCCGCCAGCGCCTGACCCGTTCGACCGGCCGCCAACGAGAAGCCGAGCGATTTTTGAAAGACGAGGCCCATGACTTGCGAGAAGCCGAGCCCCGACGTCGCAACGCCGACAACCGTTGCCGTGGCCCAGAGCATGTAAAAAAGCGCGAGCCGCCCCGGCATCGCCGCCAGCGCCAGATAGGCCGCCGCCATCCCCGCCAGGCCGCAAAGAATGAAGGGCCGCGCGCCCATGCGATCGATCAGCCGGCCGGCGAAGGGCGATGCGATGGCGGACAGCAGCGCTGCGTTCTGCGCCAGGCCGATCTGTCCCGGCGTCCAGCCAAAAGCCTCGCCGAGCGGCCGGACGAATAGGCTGAACACCGTGGGCATGATCGCCGCGCCCAATCCCATGCCGAGCATCGTCGCGACGCCGGTGCTCCACCCCTCGCGCCATTCGGATGCGATGATCGCGCGCTGCGACCGAGGCTCGTTCAAAACGACCGCGCCTTCATCCGCTTCGGGCGGGCGGGGCAACTCGCCCCGCCCCCGCGCTCGGCAAACAGGCAATCGTGGGATCGCCGGCTCCGAAACGCCGCAATCGGGGCCATTGCATCGGATAGAAGCATGCGCGGTTTCTCCCGATTGTTCTTGGATCGAGTTTAAAGCGCGTTTCTTCGCGACGATCATGCCGACGAATTGTCTATCGCAACCGTGATGCATGGGGCGCAGGCGCGAAGACGGCTGTGCGTATCGGCCGACAGACATATCGTCAGAACGATCAACCGATCTCCGCCGTTGTAATCGGCCGGACTTTGCGGTCGGGTCGTCCACGCAAAAAAGAACATCAACGTGCGGCCTGGCGCTCGCACGCCGCCCGGATGGAGAGCTTCGATGACCGACCACGCTTTCGCTACCGCACATGACAGGTTGCGAGAGGAGGCAATTCGTCGAGCCGGCCACGACGACTTCGGGGCGGATGATTATCGTGAAGGATATGACCGCCTGCT
The DNA here is from genome assembly GCF_014199325.1 of Sphingomonas yantingensis. Lineage (GTDB taxonomy): Bacteria > Pseudomonadota > Alphaproteobacteria > Sphingomonadales > Sphingomonadaceae > Sphingomonas > Sphingomonas yantingensis. The sequence goes on along the minus strand of NZ_JACIJJ010000005.1, from coordinate 3,919 downwards.
CGGGGAACTGGACGGGATCGGCCTGTCGGACGCGGGCGCCTCGGCGATGCGCGAGCAGATCGTCGACTATTTGACCGGCCGCCTACGCTCGGTCGCGGGGTTCAAGCAGCAGCGCGACGCGATGGCGCGGCCGATCGCTCGCCCGCTCATCATTACCGGGATCGTTCGATCGGGCACGACCGCACTGCACAAGCTGCTGTCGATGGATCCGCAATTCCAGGGAATCGAACACTGGATCACCTTCGCGCCCCAGCCGCGCCCCGCGCGTCGGGATTGGCCCGGCAACCCCGATTTCGAGCGCGCCAGTGCAAAGCTGGCAGCGATGGCCGCCGTCGCGCCGGAAGTGATCGAGGATCACGGCATGGCCGTCGATACGGTCGAGGAATCGCTCCACCTGTTGCCGCAGAGCTTCTGCTCGAACATGTTTCCGTCGCAGACGAGCATTCCGGCATATGACGCCTGGTACAAGGCGACGGACGACACGTTCAGCTATCGCCATTTCGCTGACAACCTCCGCCTGATCGGCGCGAACGATCCGGATCGCACCTGGCTGCTGAAGAACCCGACGGACACCTTCTCCCTCCAGCAGGTGCTCAACGTCTTCCCGGACGCGATGATCGTGCAGACCCATCGCGATCCGCTTCAGGCGGTACCGTCGATCGTGAACCTGCTCGCGGGCGCGCATCGCTTCTATGTCGGAGAGCACGCCGACATGGCCAAGGTCTTCGCGCGCGAGCAGGAAATGTGGGCGTTGGCGGTCGAACGGGCCGATGCCGTCAAGGCGACGATCCCGGGCCGCGCCATCGATATCGATTTCGGGCAGTTCGTGCGCGACCAGATGAGCGTCGTCCACAAGATCTACGATCATTTCGACCTGACGCTCAGTAGCGCGGCCGAAACCGCGATGCGCGACTGGCTCGCCGCCAATCCGCGCAGGTCGACGACGATGCAGCGCTTCACGCCCGAGGACTGGGGCGGGAGCACGGGCAGCCTGGTGGAGCGCTATGCGGCGTATCGCGAACGCTACGGCTTTGCGTAAGGAGGCGGACGATGACGGTTCTTCCATGGCCTGATCGGCTCAAGCAGATCGAACATGCCGGCGAACTCTGGGCGCGCACATGGGCCCCCGACGACGAACAGGTGCGGGCAGAACTGCACCGGCAGATCATGATGAACCTGTCGCTGGGCTATTTCCTGTATTTCCAGTCCAGCCCCGAACATCCCGACTTCGCACCGTTCCTGAACTCGGTCTACCTCCTTCAGCCGAACCCCGACGACGCCTATGTCGTTGCGCATATCAGCGGCGACGGAGTCTATCGCATCTCGGGTGATCGGGGCTCGGTCCATCTGCTGACCATCACGATCGGCAAGAATATGATGGGCATGGTCGAGGAACTGGGCCAGCAGCATCTCGAGGTGGATGTCGACGATCTGGCGCCCGGGCCCGACGGCAAGGTCGACATCGTCCTCTCGGTGGAGAAACCCGAAGGCCATTCAGGCGCATGGCTCCAGATCCGACCCGATTCGGAATATGTGCTCATTCGCCAGCGGAGCTACGACTGGGGGAACGAAGCCGATGCCCGCCTGTCGATCGAGCGGCTCGATAACGACCCGATCAAGAGGCGGATGCCGACGGAAGAAATCGAACAGCGTCTCGACGGGATGATGGCGTTCGCCGAGCGGCTCAGCCGATTCTGGCTGAACTTCGTCAACGGCATCAAGGAGCGACATGCGCCCAATACCGTCCATGTCGCGCCGTTTCAGGAAATGGGCGGCGTGAAGGCGCAGGTTTACTGGGAGGCGATCTTCGAGATCGGGCCGGACGAGGCGCTGATCGTCGAAACGGAAGTCCCGCGCCAGGTACGCTACTGGAACGTGCAGCTGAACGACGAAATCTGGAACACGATCGAATATGTGAACGCGCAGTCCAGCCTGAACGGGCATCAGGCGCATCTGAACGCTGACGGGATGTTCCGCGCCGTCGTCGCCTCGCAGGATCCGGGGGTGCCGAACTGGCTGGATACGCTCGGCCATCCGACCGGTACGCTGGTGGGCCGATGGTATCGGTCCAGTGATGCACCGACCCCCGTCCTGCGGCGCGTCAAGCTGTCCGAAGTCCGCGATCACCTACCGCCCGACACGCCCAGCGTCTCGCCCGGGGCGCGGGCGGACGCGATCCGCAATCGCAGTCGCGGCGCCCAGCAACGCCGCCGCTGGTAGGCCGCGCCCGGCGCAACGAAATCGAAATCGGGCGGCGGCGGCTAACGACCTGTCGGCGCCAACCAGCTCAGGAAAGGACGCCAGATGTCTTACCCGCTTTTCCAGAACGCCTTTCAGCTTGCCTACGTCACCAACGAAATCGATCGCGCGGTGGAGATGTTCACGTCGCGTTACGGCGTCGGCGGATTCCACATCATGCGCGACACGCCCGATGCCGATGGCAAGATCCATGTCGCGCTCGGCTATGCCGGAAAGACCAACATCGAGCTGATCCAGCCCGGTGAGAACGGACGCGCGCTGTATGCGGACTGGATCGCCGATGCGACGTCGTTCGTATGCCGTTTCCATCACGTCGGTCTGCTGATCGACGAAGCCGCGGACTGGGATGCGATGCGGCAGAGAGTGGTCGAGAACGGCAGCGCGATCGTCATGGAAGGAGAGGTGCCGGATTTCGCCGCCTATCTCTACGCCGACACCGTCGCGGAACTCGGTCACTACCTCGAATATGTCCGGCTTGGCGCGCACGGCCAGGCGATGTTCGCCGGCGTGCCCGGATTCCCGGGATTTCCATCCGCCGTGAAGGGTTAGGCGGCGCTCGTCAGCCGGTCCCGGTCGGAATGTCGTCAGGCCAGCGCCGCCACGCTGGTCCAGACGAGGCGCACCAGTTCGGCCTGACCACGCGCCCCGGTCGCCGCATATAATCGCTTCGAATAGTGGCGGGCGGTCTGCTCGGTGAGATTGAGCCTTGCGGCCGCTTCGACGATCGACGCGCCTTCTGCCAGCGCGATCGCCATCCGCGACTCCGCGCCCGTCAGCCCGTATGCAGCGGCGAAGGCAGCGGCCCGGTCGATCGACTGCACGGGTTCGCGGAACAGAGCGAGCGCCGCACCGCGACCACCGGCCGCAAACGGGATCGCTATCGCCTGCCCCGCGACGGCAACGCGTGCTCCATCGTTCACACCGTTGACCAGCGCGGCTCGCTGCCGTGACGACACGTCGTGGTTTTGGCCGGTGACGGCTTCTCCATATTCGTCCAGCACCGCCCACCCCACGCCGGCCCTGTCTAACGCAGCATTTGCTGCGGCAAGTTCGATCTGGCTGTCGCGCAGCCGCGCCATGTTGGAGACGGCAATTGCCGCGTGGGACGACAACGCCGACAGCAACGCCCCGTCGGGGGCCCCGAAACAGTCTGACGCCCCGCCCCGGATCCCGATCCAGACATCGTTCCGATGGTTCGATGCGCGAATGATCCGACCGGATCCTCCTTCGCCGAGTTCCTCGAAATCATAAAGGCGCCCGGATCGCAACGTCTGGAGCAACCCGCGCGGCACAGGGGGAAGCGCGGTCGCGTTCGATATGCGGGACACATGCGATTTCCACCCGGAAGTGACGCTGCGTGTGAGCAGGACCGCTTCCCTGGCGTGCGTGCGGCGACGGAGCCGCTCGAGAAAGGCAGCGAACGGCTGGATATCGTCGAGCGCATACAGCGCGCCCAGCAATTCGTCTTGGTCGATGCGAGATAAAACCATCGCAGCCAAACTTCCCATATGGGAGGTGCGCACGCAAGGCCATCGGGTGAGGTACGTCGCATTACTAGGGAGCGCCCGATGACCGACCTCAACCACCTTCAGCGGCTCGAAGCCGAGAGCATCCACATCCTGCGCGAGGTTGTGGCCGAGTGCGAGAAGCCGGTGATGCT
>NZ_JACIJJ010000004.1 GCF_014199325.1 Sphingomonas yantingensis | reverse complement strand
CCGGTCATCCACACGAGGCTTGCCGTGGCTCTTGGGAAAGAACGGCCGCAGCCGCTCGATCTGCTCGTCCGTCAGCCAAAACAGGTCACTCATTCCGGTCTCCTTGCGGAGCCTGAATCAGATCGCGACCCTCACATCAATGGGTCCTGACCCTAGATGCTAAAAGCGCGCGTGCGTTCACTGCAACGCCGAAGGTCCAGGGCGTACGATCACGGGCGAGGGCTGGCGACGCGCGTGTCAATCTATCGGCGTCGAATTTCCTGCACCGCATTGCCGAGCACTGTCCCGGCGGAAGGCCTCTTCAGCCCCACGGTCCTTTTGCAAGCGTTCGCCGCAGCCGGGTCTCATGCTCGTCGAACCCTAAGTGTCCCTACTTCACCTGGTGAATGCCGCCGGGATCCCCTGTGACGACGGCACATCTCTACCTTCGCCATCCTCGCCGCGACACCCTATCAATCTCGCCGCGCCTCCCCATATGAGTGGTATCGCAGCGCCTGCCATGAGCTTTGCTGCGACTGAGAGATGCTTCGTGCTCCCGCTCTGCTGAGGAGACATGCTATGGGCATCCATCATACCAATGTGCCGACGAATACACGGCCATCCGTGCCGATTGCCGCGACGCGCGACGCCGGGTCGGAAACGGATGCCCTGCAGGCGGCACTTACTGACATGACCGCCGCCTTTTCCAATGATTTCGTCGCTGCCCGTATTGGCGATCGGCACAACACCTACGAGCACCGCGCTCGAGTTCTGCGTCAGATGGCGGGAAGTCTCGCGACGATGCGGGCGCACGACGCGGTTGCGTCATGAGTCCGCTTGAGGAGGCCGGCAACGATCAGTTACCGGCGCAAGAGGGCGCAGAAGCTGAAATGGCACGTTACGGGATCACGCGAGTGCCCGCCGACATATTCCACTACCAGGACTATCGCTACGCCAAGCTCAGCGACGCCCTCGCGCAGGCGAAACGCGATGCGAACACCGCTCCGGCGGTCTTTGAATAGCCTGACGTCGCGTATCGCGCGGCATCAGGGGTCTCGCGGAACCTCGCGAGCCTCATAGGCCCGTTGTTCCTTGCGCAAGCGGCGACGATAGGAACGTCCGTGCGAGTGATACATGAGGTAAGCGCCGAAACCCGCGGCGAGCGCCGTCATGGTGAGTATCAGGGCATACGCGATCAGCAATCGGGGTGTCATCGTCGATCCTTCGCGTCGTGTTCGGCATTGTCCGCCGTCGATATTGTGACCTCCACCGCCATTCCGAGAAACATGTCCGCTGTGCCGACATATCGGCCGTCGACCGGGCACAGCTGTGCAATGCTTCGCCCGACCGCGACCGGTACCAGATGAGCCTCGCCCATGCGGCCATTGGTCGGATCAAACGCTACCCAGCCGGCACAGGGGAGATAGACTTCGGCCCACGCATGTGTCGCACCGTGCTGACCGGACGAGCTTCCAGGATCGTCCAGCATCGTCGGATCGAGAAGATAGCCGGACACCGCGCGGGCGCCGAAGCCGAGTTGCCGGACCGCTTCGATGAATAACGTCGCAAGATCGCGGCACGACCCCGAACGGAAATCGAGCGTCTCCAGTGGGGCCTGCGTTCCGGCTTCTTCTCGCACGACATAGCTGATGCCGATCCGCGCGGCGGCATTCATGTCTTGGAGAAGCGAGAGCGTATCGGGGTCGCCACCGAGCATCTGCGCCTTCGCCCACGCCGCAAGCCTGCCCTCCGGATCGGCATGCTCCGGCACCAGAAGCGCGCCAAGATCGAGTCGCTCCTGCAGCGAATAATTGAACGGATAGCGGTGCGCGTGCGGAGCAATCTTAAGGACAGGCCAAATGGCGGCGGTCTGTTCAACGACCAGGCGGTTGGTAATCACCAAGCGTCTGGCGAGCTTTGGGAACGATGCGGCGGCAACAAGGTTGCCAAACACATCCATCGTCCACTCGATCTCGGCTGCCGGTTCGCAGCTTATATCGGCCGAGATCAGGCGAAGTGCATTCGATCCGCGTGGCCTCAACATCATACGGTGCGCCAGTAACTCCACTGGCGCCCGATAGGCATAGCTGGTGACATGCAGGATTTGCAGCCGCACCTCTTTGCGCGACGAATCGACGGAAGATTTATGAGCGTTGATGAGCGTGGCCGCGATCCGGATTCTCACTTAATGCGCGGTCGCCGATCGATAGCGACTCATTGCATACCGCATGTGCCTCTGCGAATGCTCGCGTTTGCATTTTGCGGTCTTCGCGCAAGCCCGCAGCAACGCCTTCCTTAGCCCAGGCAGCGGCTGCGGCACTTGCAATCAGTCGCACATTGTCGAGCGTGGCAGCGCGAGCAAGGGCCTGATGATGGGCCTCTCGAGCGCTGCAGAGGGTTGAAGAGGGCTGCATGGCGTGGCCTTTCGGTGGAAGGGGTCAGGTCTTTTCAAGCGGTAGCGCCGGCAGCGCAGCCTTGAGCGATCAAGGGTGCGCCGCCTTATCGATCACGCCGCTCTGGCTTCCGGCGGGACGGAATTGCCGCGCGAAACTATGGCAAACAGGCGTCAGGGATCGGGGAATGCGACTACTCCGCGTCAGAGCGGGAGCATGAAGCACTCTCAGTCGCGGCCAAGCTCGAAAAAGACGGCGCGATATGCAGTATATGGAGATGGCAGCTTCAATCCGCCACCCTTGGGGCCTGCGAAACTAGAAATACTCGGAGTGCCTTGTAGCCCTCTCGCGCAGGCACGACATCACTCGTGCGATCCTGAAGCTGATCCCTCGGCCTTTGTACCGCGCCACAGCGAGCAGGATGGCAATGATGATGTTCCTCGACGATCGCGATGCAGAGGGCTGCAAGGGCTTTTCGCTGCCCTGGAACACGCCGCCATCCAACCAGGGCTCTACCGAATGCCGCTGGTGCTGGCGCTTCATCTACGCGCCTGCGGTTCCATGTGCGATCGAAGTAATCGCCGGGCTTGCCGAAATGGCAACGTCTTCTGGATTGGGCGACCGATGCAAATGGGAGGTTGCGACGCGTTCAGGGGCTAACGGCACGACCGCGGTATCGCCCCAATGACCGACAAACATCAGCGCTGGACTCAAACCAACATTGACGATCTTAGAAGCGGTGTTGCCGGCGGATTACAAATCGAAACCATAGCCGATGCGATTGGCCGGACCGTGGAGGACACCCGCGCGATGGCCCTGCGGCTTCGATTGCGCGTTGCCGCTGGACCACCCGTCGGCACCTGACGGCCGCATTCCTGCGCCGAGATCGTGTTTAGTCTGCACGCATCCTTGCATCCCCGACGGCTGGGCCGATATTGTGCACTGCAGCATCGAAATAAGTCGATGTCGCGCGTCAGGGCTTCCGCCGTGGCCGGGAGTATGCCGCATGCGAAGCATCAACGACACCATCAGCCGCCTCTCCCATTTCCAAGCCGGCGCTCTGGGCAGAAGGCTTGCCGTCTCGGCAGAAGACCGGCTGTCCGACCTTGAGGCATTCGGGTCCAACCCGGGCGCACTTCGCGGCCGCTTCTACATGCCCGCGTCGCGGCCAGCTTCTCCCGCGCTGGTCGTCGTCCTGCACGGCTGCACGCAAACGGCTGCCGGCTACGACGATGGCTCGGGCTGGTCCCGCCTTGCCGACGAACAGGGCTTCGCCCTGCTTTATCCAGAGCAGCAGCGCGGCAACAATGCCAACCTCTGCTTCAACTGGTTCAATACGACCGACACGCAGCGAGACACCGGGGAAGCGCTGTCGATCCGCCAGATGATTGCGGCGATGCTCGCGGACCACGCGGTCGATCCCACCCGCATCTTCGTCACCGGACTTTCGGCGGGCGGCGCGATGACATCGGTGATGCTCGCCACCTATCCTGAGGTGTTCGCGGGAGGCGCGATCATTGCCGGCCTTCCCTATGGCACGGCGGCGTCGGTGCCGGAGGCGTTCGATCGCATGCGGGCGCATGGTGGGCCTCCTACTGGCGCGCTCAGCGCGCTTGTAACCGCGGCATCCCACCACGAAGGCCCATGGCCAACGATATCGGTCTGGCACGGCGACAGCGACGCAACGGTGAGCCATGCGAATGCCGCTCTGATCGTCGAGCAATGGCGCGCAATCCATGGAGCATCACGCGAGCCGAGCACCGTGGAGCAGGTCGATGGTCATGCCAGACGTGTGTGGCGCGATGCCGATGGGCGCGAGGTCATCGAAGCGTATCGGATCGCCGGGCTCGGCCATGGCACGCCGCTCCGCACCTCGGGCACCGATGCTTGCGGCACCGCCGGGCCGTATATGCTCGAAGCCGGGATATCCTCGACACGCCGCATCGCGGACTTCTGGGGGTTGCTCGCGCGGAAGTCCGAACATCACGATCACCAGCCCCGGCCTTCCAACCCGCAACCTGCAGCGTCGCAGAACTTCATCGCAACCGGGTCTGTCGATCGTGGCGAAGCGCCACCCCCGCTGCAGCAAGCTGCTGGTGGGGTCGGCGGCGCAATCGAGGATGCTCTGCGCGCTGCAGGCCTAATGCGCTGATGGCGGCGAGATAAATGCCGTTGGCGCTTTCGAACCCATTCCTCATCAGGCGGCTGGCAAAGGCGAGCGCTGATGCCGATGACTCGGTCCCATCTCACCATTACGGATAGCGCACAAAACTAAATCATTGGCAAAACGGGTCTTTCGGGAGCGTCCTTTGTTGAGTCTTCAAGCGCCAAACCCAGGCGCAAGAGGAATCCGGATGACCAAGATCAGCACGAGCGTCGGCGACGGCGGCGAAACCCACCAGCGTGCCGAGGGCGACGCGCGGGTCCTGACCACGAACCATGGCATGCCGATCGGCGACAATCAGAACAGCCTGAAATCCGGCGCGCGTGGCCCGACGCTGCTCGAGGATTTCGTGCTGCGCGAAAAGATCTTCCACTTCGACCACGAGCGCATTCCCGAGCGGATCGTCCACGCGCGTGGATCGGGCGCGCACGGCGTGTTCGAGGCGACCGACGACATCAGCGACCTGTCGAAGGCCGCGGTTTTCAGGAAGGGCGAGACGACTGAGGTCTTCGTCCGCTTCTCGACCGTGGCCGGCGGTGCGGGTTCAGTCGACACGCCGCGTGACGTGCGCGGGTTTGCGGTGAAGTTCTACACGACCGAGGGCAATTGGGATCTCGTCGGCAACAATATCCCGGTGTTCTTCATCCAGGACGCGATCAAGTTTCCCGATCTCGTCCATGCCGTGAAGATGGAGGCGGACCGCGCCTATCCGCAGGCGGGCAGCGCGCACGATACCTTCTGGGACTGGGCCAGCCTGATGCCCGAGAGCACCCATATGCTGATGTGGGCGATGTCCGATCGCACCCTGCCGCGATCGCTGCGCATGATGGAAGGGTTCGGGGTTCACACGTTCAGGCTCGTCAATGCCGAGGGGAAGGTCAGCTTCGTCAAGTTCCACTGGAAGCCCAGGCTCGGCCTGCAGTCGACGATCTGGGACGAGGCGCTGAAGCTGCAGGCAGCCGACAACGACTATCACCGCCGCGACCTGTGGGAAGCGATCGACACGGGCGCCTTTCCGCAATGGGACCTCGGCATCCAGGTGTTCGACCAGGCGTTTGCTGAGGCGCAACCCTATGACGTGCTCGACGCGACCAAGCTGATCCCCGAGGATGACGTGCCTGTGCGGATCATCGGCACGCTGACACTCAACCGCAATCCGGACAATTTCTTCGCCGAGACCGAGCAGGTGGCGTTCCTGCCCACCAACATCGTGCCCGGCATCGACTTCTCGAACGACCCGCTGCTCCAGGGGCGGCTGTTCAGCTATCTCGACACGCAGAATTCGCGGCTGGGGACGACCAACTTCCACCAGATCCCGATCAACGCGCCGCGGTGCCCGTTCGGGAACTTCCAGCGCGACGGCAAGATGCAGACGCAGGTACCGAAGGGGCGCGCGAACTACGAGCCCAACAGCCTGGCCGACCATGGCGAGGACGGCGGGCCGCGCGAGAGCGCCGAGCGCGGCTTCGCGACCGCCAACGCCCTCACCGGGCCGGACGAGCAGGGCGACAAGCTGCGCGTCCGCGCCGAGCTGTTTGCCGATCACTACAGCCAAGCGCGCCTTTTCTACCATTCGCAGACCAAGGCCGAGCAGGCGCACATCGCCTCCTCCTTCGTGTTCGAGCTGTCAAAGGTGGGCGTGCTGGATCAGGTACCGCCGCGCATGGTCGCCAACCTGCGCAACGTCGACGAGGATCTGGCGAAGCGGGTCGCCGACGGCCTCGGCATCGAGGTCCCGGATGCCGCGGCACCCGCGCGCGCGCCGGTGAAGATGGGCGCATCCGATGCGCTGTCGATCCACAAGAACATGAAGGACACGCTCGAGGGACGCGTCGTCGGAATCCTCTTTACCGACGGCAGCGATGGCGGGGCGATCGATGCAATCGTCGCCGCGATCGAGGCCGAGAAGGGCAAGGCCGTGCTCGTGGCACCGAAGGTCGGCGGCGCGGTGCTTGCCGACGGGTCGAAGCGAAAGGCGGACGGGCAGCTGGCTGGGATGCCCAGCCAGATCTTCGACGCGGTTGCCATCATCGTATCGGAAGACGGCTGCCGATCGCTGCTGAAGGAGGCGGCGGCCATCCAGTTCGTGATGGACGCGTTCGGCCACCTGAAGGCGATTGGCGCAAACGATGCGGCAAGGCCGCTGCTGGAAAAGGCCGGGGTTGAGCCAGACAAGGGCGTCACCATGCTCGACAAGCGGTTCGTTGCCGCGGCAAAACGGCGCTATTACGACCGCGAGCCTGGGCTTCGCACGCTGGCATGAGCGCGGACGAGGCGCCCGATCTCGACAGCATCCTGACCGACATCGCGGTCGAGATCGAAGCCGACGCGGTGCGGATCGAGGAAGCCGCCGATGCAAAGGAGCCGAGATGAAGCCCGGCCCCTTCGGCATCGCGGTCACGATGCTGAACGGCGAGCGGTTTTGCAGCGGGGCGGCGGCAACACCGTTTCCGCTGCAAAGCATCGCCAAGGTTTTCGCCTTGGAGATCGTGCTTCGCGCGATCGGCGACGATATCTTCAAGCGGGTCGGCCGGGAGCCTTCGGGCGATCCGTTCAACTCGATCGTCGATCTAGAGCGGACCGACGGCATCCCGCGCAATCCCTTCGTCAATGCCGGCGCGCTGGTCACAGGGGATGCGCTGATCGACGCGAAATGTGCGCGCGATGCCGTGATCGGCCTGGTCGCTCGGGACTGGGGCAGCCGGTCGCGTTGGACGACGAAGTCCTGGAAAGCGAGGAACAGGCCGGCGACCTCAATCGCGCCATGCTGAGCTTCATGAAGCATCATGGCAACCTGCGCTCCGAACCCGATGCGGTCATGTCAGCCTATTTCCGGCAATGCGCGATTTCGCTGAACGCCAGCGCGCTCGCGGATGCGGCCGCGTTTCTAGCGCGCACCAGGTTGGCCGGGGGGAAGGCGGATCGCGAGCGTGCGTTGCGGATGCGCAAACTGCTCGCGCTGATGATGACCTGCGGCCACTATGACGGTTCGGGGGATTTCGCGCTTCGCGTGGGCCTGCCAGCCAAAAGCGGTGTCGGCGGGGGAATCCTGGCTGTCATGCCAGAGGTCGCGTCGATCGCGGTATGGTCACCGAACCTCGACCAGCATGGCAATTCGATCCTCGGGGTTCGGGCGCTGGAGATGCTCGTCCATCGCACCGGCTGGTCGGTGTTCGGACCGCCCGGCGCTCGTGACACATGACCGCCGGTCGACAGATGGTCAGTGCTTCGACCATCGCGGCCGACCTGACGGCCGAGTAACGACGGCCTCCCGCCAGTTTTCGCTTGGCGTCGGTGGCGAACGGAACGATTGCTTCACCGGTCTACCGATAGCGGCGCGGGGAAAGTCATCATGAGCCATCCGATTGACAGGCGTTCGATGATCGCAGGCGCAGCAAGCGGGAGCGTCGCAATCGCGACCGGTGCCGCGCACGCTCAACCGGGTAGCAAAGCCGAAGCCCGCCAGATCTACGAACTACGGACCTATCGTCTGATCAACGGCCCGATGCGGGCACGTCTTGATGGCTATCTTCGCGACGCCTTCATCCCGGCGGCCCGCCGCGCCGGCTGCGGCCCCATCGGGGTGTTCACCGTGGCGATCGGCGAAGGTAGCCCGAGCGTCCACGTTCTCGTTCCTCATCCCACGATTGCCGACTTCGCCTCCCTGCCCGAGAAGCTTGCCAGCGACCCGGCGTACGCAAAGGCTGGCGAACCCTTCCTGGGCGCGTCGCCGCGGGACCCGTCCTACGCTTCGCTCGACGTCAAACTGATGCGCGCTTTTCCCCGTTTCTCGCAGATTGAAGTCCCGGTGGGTCGGGGCCGAATCTTCGAACTGAGGACCTATTTCAGTCACAACGATCGTGCGGGCGCCACGAAGATTGGCATGTTCGACACCGGCGGCGAGATCGAGATATTTCGGCGAAACGGGCTGACGCCTGTCTTCTTCGCACAGGACCTGACGGGGCACCGGTTGCCCAGCCTCACCTATCTTCTGACATTTCCCGACCACGCGACGCGCGAACGAAGCTGGGGCGCGTTCGGCGCGGACCCGGCTTGGCGCAAGCTGATCGCCACCCCCGGGCTCACCGATCCGGAGATTACGACCGGGATCGACAACCAGATTTTGACACCGGCGGCCTACTCCCAAATCTAATCCGGAATACGGGTGAGATACCTCGACAGGTAAGGGACCCGATCCCCCGTCAGTACACTGACCGCAGCGGAATTGAGCGGGGCCACACAGCTCGCCCGGCCGTTAGGGTCCCGTGTCAATTTCGCTCATCCCCGATCCGTATATCCTAATCATGACCGGCACCGGTCTGCTGATCGCGCTCGTCGCGTGGCTGCCGCTGGCGCTCAAGCGGCTGCCGTTGTCGCTACCGATCGTGTGCATAGGGATCGGCGCGACGATCTTCCTGTTGCCGCAAGTGACGTTGCGGCCGTTGCCGATCCGCTTTCCAGAAATCACCGAGCGCTTTGCCGAGGCCGTCGTCATCATCGCGCTGATGGGTGCGGGGCTGAAGATCGACCGGGTGTTCGGCTGGCGGCGCTGGTCGATCACGTGGCGGCTGCTGGCGATCACCATGCCGCTGGGCATCGCTGCGATCACGCTGCTGGGCGGGTGGGCGCTCGGTCTCCCCTGGGCAGCGGCGCTGCTGCTTGCGGCCAGCCTCGCGCCCACGGATCCTGTCCTTGCCGCGGATGTGCAGGTCGGGCCACCCAAGACCGGTGACGAGGACGAAGTGCGCTTCGGCCTGACGTCCGAGGCGGGCCTGAACGACGGCGCCGCGTTTCCGTTCGTGCATCTGGCGATCCTGCTGGCCGTGGCACTGCCCGCGGACAAGCCCTGGGTCGCCGAATGGCTGACCTATCGCGTGCTGTGGGAGGTGCTGGGCGGGATCGTCGGCGGCTGGCTGGTCGGCCGGGCCTTTGGCTGGCTAACCTTTCACGTGCCCGGCGAGAGCAAGCTGGCGCAAACCGGGGACGGGCTGATCGCGCTGTCGGCAACGCTGGTCTCCTACGGCCTGACGGAGATGCTGCACGTCTATGGTTTCCTTGCGGTGTTCGTCACCGCTCTGACGTTCCGCCATACGCACCGCGAGCACCAGTTTCAGGCGGACATGCACGCCATCACCGAACAGATCGAACGGCTGGCGATGATGGTGCTGCTGATCCTGTTCGGCGGCGCGCTATTCAGCGGCCTGCTGTCATCCGTGACGTGGATGGATGCGACCTTTGCCCTCTTCATCCTGCTCGTCGTTCGGCCGGTGACGGGCTGGCTGGCGCTGGTCGGGCACCCTGCGGAACGGGGTGAAAAGCTGACGCTGGCGTTCTTCGGCATCCGCGGCGTGGGCTCGATCTACTATCTCGCTTATGGCATCAACCACATGCCGATCGCGGATGCACCGCGGCTGTGGGGGATCGTCGGGCTGGTGGTGCTGCTGTCGGTGCTGCTGCATGGGTTGACGGTCACGCCGATCATGCGCTCGCTCGACCGGCAGCGGGGCGTCGATCCCGACAGACCGGATGCATCGGCACCGGCCGAATAATCGTCGCTTTGGACCTTTCGGCAAGGTCCGGGCGTCTTCATGCTGCCAATCTGCCCTTACCCCAAACGCCCGCGGGGTTGATCCAGTTGATGCGCGTACCCGTCCCACCATGCGAAGATCGTCCCAGATCCGCAGCCGGCGGCACCGTGAAAGGACGCGCCCTGACGCTTGTCGCCATCTGTATCCCGGCTCGAAACGAGGCGGCCGAACTGCCCGGTCTGTTCGAGGCGCTGGAGCGACTTCGTCCAGGGCCGTCGCATGTCTGCTTCCTCCTGGATCGGTGCGACGATGACAGTGTCGAGCTCATCGGTGATTACACAGGGTGCGCGACAGCGAGCGTGCGAATGATCACGGCGCCGACCGGGTGCACGACCGTCGGCCGTGCGCGACACCTTGCGATGCAGGCGGGGCTGGCGGCACTGGGCGGCGCGGACGGATTGCTCTTGACGACGGACGCGGACAGCCGGCCTGCGCCCGACTGGGTGTCCGCGATGACGCGTGCGCTGAGCGTTGCCGATCTAGTGGCGGGACGGATCGTGCGCCGCGCGGATCGGCCGAGCGCGCTGCAGGACCGGATCGAGACCTATTACGATTCGCTGTTCGCGATGCGTCGGCATCTGGACCCGGTGCCATGGGAAGCGGCGGAAACGCACCACCATGGCGGCGGCGCCAATATGGGCATCCGTTCCGAAGCGTATCGCGCGCTCGGCGGGTTCACACCGCGGGCGAGCGGCGAGGATGCAGCGCTTCTCGACGCGGCGGCGCGGGCCGGGCTTCGCGTCCGGCACGACGCGGCCTGTACGGTCGAAACGTCCGACCGGCGAGAGGGGCGCTGTCCCGGCGGCCTGGCGAACGCACTGCGCTGGGCCGACACGTGCGATGCGGCCGCGACGTTCGTCGCGCATCCTGTCGATGCGGCGTGGCAATATCGGCTGCATGCGGCCGCACGCACCGCCTTTGACACGGGACGACCGTGGGGCGTGGCCGCCGCACTCTCGCTGACGCGCGATCACGTGATCGGCGTGGCGCGCGACTGTCCCAATGGAGAGGCCTTCGCGATGCGCATCGTGCCCGTCCCGCCGGGCGGCATGCGCAGCGTCGCGCTCCCGGTGGCGGAGGCAGAACTTGCAGCTCTGTTGCATGGGTGGGCGGCGGCATGAACCTGCGCGAAGAATTGGTGACGCGCGCGGCGCGCGTTTCGGCGCCGGGCGATCCTGCCGATACCGGTTCGCTGATGGCGCTCCTTCGCCTCCTGTACGACGCTGGACGCATCGACCTGCCGTTGGCTCGGTTGCTTGAGGGGCACGTCGATGCGACCCAGATCGTCCATCGCTATGGCGACGATGCGCAGCGCAGCCGGCTCGCTACGGCGGGGCGCTCCGGTGCGTTGCTTGGGGTGTGGAACGCGGCACTTGCCGGCGAACCGCTTCGTGAAAGCGACGGGCGCTTGTCGGGCGGCAAGAGCTTCGCCTCGGGCGCGGGGGTGATCTCGCATGCGCTTGTCACGGCCGAGACCCCGGACGGACCGCAATTGATCCTGCTCGACCTCGAAAGCGTGCCCCCCGCGATCGATCGCGAGGTCTGGCACGTCGTCGGGATGCAGCGATCGGAGACGCATGTCGTGCGGTGGAGCGACGCCGCGCTCGACCCCGGCGACCTGATCGGCAAACCCGGCGACTACGTCCGCGAACCGTGGTTCAGCGGCGGCGCGCTGCGCTTCGCGGCGGTGCAGGCCGGCGGGATCGCGGCGCTGGTCGATTGGGTGCGGGACCATCTGGTTGCTGTCGACCGCGCCGATGATCCACACCAGCTCGGCCGCCTCGCCGCGCTCCACGCCGCCGCGGAGGCGGCTGCCGGCGCGGTGCGCACCGCCGCCCACGCATGGTTTGCCGACGAGGGGGCACGGCTACCGCTGGTCAGCGCCGCACGCTGCGCCGTCTATGCCGCGGGCGACACCGCGTTGACACTGGCTCAGCAAGCGGTGGGGCTACAGGCGATGTTCGTCCACCATCCGCTGGCCGCGACGATCACCGATCTTTCGGTCTATCTTCGCCAACCCGGCCCCGACGCGCAACGCATGCGCGTGGGCCGGGCTGTGGCGGACGGTGTCATCGTGCCCACGCTATGACACGCTGCCTTCCTAAGCCACGCAATCTGATGGTGGTGGCCCCGCACGCGGATGACGAAGCAATCGGCGCCTATGGGTGGATCGCGAGACTGCGCCGCCGGGGCATCGCGGTGCGAATCCTGGTCGTCACCGACGGTGCCGCCTCACACCCGTCGAGCCGGCGCTGGCCCCCTACCCGCCTGATCCGCGAGCGCCAGCGCGAAACGCGGCGGGAGATGCGCAGGATCGGCGTTACGGCCGACCGGATCACGTTTCTCGGTCTGCCCGATGGCGGGCTGTCGGCGATGGCCCCGCTTGCCCGCAAGCGGATCACCGGCGCGGTCCGGCGCGCGCCGGTTCCGCTGACGCTGCTCGGCCCCGCGGCGGGGGACGACCACCCCGACCACCGGATCGTCGCCGATGCCCTCGCCCGCTGCCGCAAGGCGGGGCTTCACCGCCTGGGTTATCCCGTCTGGCCGGCCGGACGAAGGCTGCCGCGCAGCATCGCCCCGCCGCTCGGTGCACAGGCGCGCCTGGCCAAACGCCTCGCCATCCTGCGCTACCGCACGCAGGCGGGCCGGATCACCGACGATCCGGCAGGCTTTTCGATGACACGGGCACAGGTCGCAGCCTTTAGCCGCCCGTGCGAGACATTCGTGATAGAGCCGCGATGAGGCCGATCACACTGGATGGCTTCGACGCCAAGTTCGCAGCGAATGCCGATCCCTGGTCGACCTTCACCAACCATGACGAGGCGGTGAAGCGCCGTGCGATCCTCCACGCGCTCGGCCCCGGTCCGATCGGCCGCGTGCTCGAACTGGCCGCCGGCAACGGATCGAACAGCGCCGCGATCGCCCCCCGCGCCCGCCGCCTCGACGCGACCGAGGCGACCGAGAGCGGTACTGCGCTGGCGGCGGATGCGCTCGCCGACGCCGCTCCCCGCGCGCGGGCGGTGCGGCTGGCGGTGCCGGGCAGCTTCCCGCGGCCACGCTATGACGCGGTCGTCGTGGCCGAGCTGCTCTACTACCTGACACCGCTTCAGATGCGGCGGACCGCGCACGACGTCGCGGCCGCGCTGCGCCCGGGCGGTACCCTGGTCCTCGCGCATCATCGCATCGACTTTCCCGACTTTGCCCAAAAGGCGGCGGGCATCCAGACCCGCTTCCTTGTCGCAACGGGACGCGAGTGGCGCGTGCAGGCCGTACGCCGCACCGGCCACTGGATCGTCCTGTCGGCGACGCTTACCCCGAAGCGAGCCGCGCGGTGATCTCGTCCTCGGGCAGGATCACGATGGCACGGCCCTCGCGGCGCAGCGCCTCGGCGCGCCGATACTCGGCATGGGCGGTGACATAGCGGCCGAATGGCTGCTCGTTGCCGATGACGAGCGTCGTCGTGGTCATGCCGACCGATGCAACCACGCGCGCGCCGGCGGCGGCCAGTCGATGTGCCAGAGGCCCGTCGCGAGGCGCGCCCAGGATCGCGACGCGCTCGCCTTTCAACGGGCCAGTCGCCGCCGCCTTCGGCGCACGCCCGGTCTGCCTCGACGGGGCGAGCCAGCCGGCGAGGTCGATGCCGGTGTGGTCGATCGCGCGTACGATCACCATCCCGGCCGCACGCGCATCACTCAGCGCATCATGATGCCGGTGGCGCAGGCCAAGGAAGCGGCTGAGGACGTTCAGACGATGGCTGGGCAGTTCGGGCCAGGCGCGCTTTGCCACGCGCACGCTGTCCAGCCACGTCGTCTCGATCATGGGCTGATCATGGATAAGGCAGGCCGCCCCCAGCGCCCCCTTGTCAAAGTTCGAATGCGCGACGGTGATGCGCCCGCCCAGATGGCTGTCGACGACCGCGTGGATCGCCCCAAAGGTCGGCGCGCCGACGACATGGTCGCTGGTGATGCCATGGATGCCGATGTTGAACGACGAGAAGCGGTCGAGTGGATCGACCAGCGTTTCGTACTCGAACGCCACCGCCCCGTCTCGAAAGCCCACAATCCCGATCTGACAGATGCTACTGACGCTGGAGCACGCGGTTTCGACATCGACGACGACGAAATCTGGCGGCGGGTCTTCAGGGTGATTGAACTCCTGCGGCATCGTCTGCGAGCATAAGGGGTGTGGTCGTAACACGCATCCTTCAAACGACAGTGCCGTTACACCCGCTTGATTCAGGTTAAGCATCAGAAAATCGGGAACTTTTTTGCTTCGGCATTCGCTTGTGGTTCAAGAAACAGGAGCCTGCGATGACCGACGACGCCCCTTCGGCGACAGCCAAGCATACCTCGCCGGATCAGGACCTGACGATGCAGTCGGTCACGATCGGCCGGCCGGCGGACGAACTCTTCGCCTATTTCCGCGATTTCTCGAACCTTTCCAGCTTCATGGACAATGTTGAGCGGATCGACGTCATCGACGAGCACCGCTCGCACTGGGTGGTAAAGGCACCGGCAGGCAAGACGGTCGAATGGGATGCGACCGTCACCGCAGAGGAACCGGGCCGGTCGATCAGCTGGCAGTCGGAAGACGGTGCCGACGTGCCCAATTCGGGCCGCGTCACCTTCACCGACGCGGGCGCACGCGGCACCGTCGTGAGCGCGACGATTGCCTACGATCCCCCCGCCGGCATCGTCGGCAAGGTCATTGCCAAGCTGTTCCAGCGCGAGCCGGCGATCCAGGCGCGCCGCGACCTGAGGCGCTTCAAGCAACTGATGGAAACCGGCGAGATCGCCACATCCTCGCGAACCCAGACACAGCTTCAGGAGGAACGCGCATGAGGGCGCTGGCATGGCACGGCAAGCATGACGTGCGCGTCGATACGGTCGACGATCCCGAGATCCTCAACCCGCGCGACTGCATCATCAAGGTGACGTCGACGGCGATCTGCGGCTCCGACCTCCATCTGTACGACGACTACATCCCGACGATGAAGGCGGGCGACATCCTCGGCCACGAGTTCATGGGCGAGGTGGTCGAGGTCGGCGCCGGCTCGACGCTGAAGAAGGGGCAGCGCGTGGTGGTGCCGTTCACGATTTCGTGCGGCAGCTGTTATCATTGCGGCAAGCATCAATATTCGGCGTGCGACAACGGCAACCCGGCCGACAATCAGGACATCGGGCAGGAATTGTACGGCCAGCCCATGTCGGGGCTGTTCGGCTACAGCCACCTGACCGGTGGCTATGCGGGCGGACAGGCCGAATATGTCCGCGTGCCGTTCAGCGATGTCGGCCCGATCGTCATTCCTGACGGGATCGAGGACGAGAAGGTGCTGTTCCTCTCCGACATCCTGCCGACCGGGTGGCAGGCCGCCGAGAATGCCGACATCGAACCGGGCGATACCGTCGCGGTCTGGGGCTGCGGACCGGTCGGGCTGTTCGCGATCCAGTCTGCATTCCTGATGGGGGCCGAGCGCGTCATCGCGATCGACCATTTCCCGCGTCGCCTCGAACTCGCGAAGACGTTCGGAGCCGAGACGATCAACTTCGAGGAAACCAAGACCTACGAGGCGCTGATGCAGATGACCGGCGGGATCGGTCCCGACGCGGTGATCGATGCGGTCGGGCTGGAGGCACACGGTTTCTTCGTCGACAACGTGATCGACCAGATCAAGGCATCGACCTTCCTCGGTACCGATCGCATCCACTCGATCCGCCAGGCGATCGTTGCCTGTCGCAAGGGCGGGCGTGTGTCGATGCCGGCGGTCTATGGCGGCATCGTCGACAAGTTTCCGCTGGGCGCGTTCATGGAAAAGGGCCTGACGCTCAAGACCGGCCAGACGCACGTCCAGCATTACCTGCCCGGCCTGCTCGCCGCGATCATCGAGGGCAAGATCGACACCACTTTCCTGATTTCGCACCGCCTCGATCTCGAGGAGGCGCCGCAGGGGTACAAGATGTTCCATGACGACCAGAACGAAGTGACGAAGGTGGTGCTGAAGCCCGGCTTCGGTGCGCGATCGGGAGACGTCGTATGAGCAAGGGCCTCGCCATCGTCACCGGCGCGTCGACGGGGATCGGCTTCGAACTGGCGAAACTGGCGGCGCAGGACGGCTACGACCTGATCGTCGCCGCCGACGAACCGCGCATTGACGCAGCGGCGCACGAGTTCGAGGCGTTTGGCACCCGGGTCGACGCGGTCGAGGTCGACCTCTCGACCATCGAGGGGGTCGACACGCTGCTGGCCGCCGCCGAGGGCAGAACCGTCGATGTCGTGATCGCCAATGCCGGGATCAGCAAGGGTGGCGCCTTCCTCGATCAGGACGTCGCCTCGTGGCAGCATTCGATCGGCACCAACGTCACCGGGACGGTCTATTTGCTCCAGCGCGTACTGCGCGACATGGTCGGGCGTAACGCCGGCAAGGTGCTCGTAACCGGTTCGATCGTCGGGTACATCCCGGGGCCCTTCAACGCCATCTACAACGCGACCAAGGCATTCATCGACAACTTCACCGAGGCGCTTCGCAACGAGCTGAAAGACAGCCAGGGCGTCACGCTGACGACCTTGATGCCGGGCGCGACGGACACCGCGTTCTTCGACCGCGCCGGGATGCGCGACACGCAGGTCGGGCAGGACGAAAGCAAAGCCGACCCGGCAAAGGTGGCGAAGGACGGCTGGAACGCGATGCTTTCCGGCAAGGGGCATATCGTGTCGGGGCTCCTGAACAAGGCGCAGGTGCTGGCGAGCGGCGTCGTCCCACAGGCCGTCTTAGCCGAGCAGCATCGCAAGATGGCTGAGTCGGGCAACAGGCAGTAATCGATCAGATGGCGATCGACGGTGCGAATACCCAAGAGCCGCCGCCCAAAGCCTCTAAAGCTTCGTCCGTAACCAGCCTCACATTCAGCATCAAAGACAGCAGATCAACCACACAACGAAAGCGCCAGTTTACCGCGCCCGCATATGCTTCGTCGCCCGATACGACCGAGGGAGATGGTCGATGGGTCACTCGTCAACGGACCCCGCCTTTCACGGACTGCGACCTTGGAATGAAGGTCGGCTTATTGGTGCCAAGCGGGCACTGAAACAGCAGGAGGTCTGGGCCATTCGTTTCTGGCTCGATCAGCATCGACGATTGCGCGATCGGGCACTGTTTGACTTTGCCATCGACAGCAAGCTGCGCGGCTGCGATGTGGTCAGGGTACGCATCGGCGACGTCGTTTCCGGTGGGCGCATTCGTGATCGCGCCGTCATGGTTCAGCAGAAGACCAAACGCCCCGTTCAGTTCGAGCTGCTGGACACGGCACGAAAGACGATGCGGACATGGTTGGAACGACGCGGCGGGACACTGAACGATTTCGTCTTCCCAAGCCGAAACGACTACATGGCTCATATGAGCACACGACAATATGCCCGCCTCGTGCACGAGTGGGTGGTCGGCATCGGCCTTCCGGCTCAGGATTACGGGACGCACTCGCTTCGGCGCACGAAGGCATCGATCATCTACAAGGCGACGGGCAATTTCCGCGCCGTTCAGATCCTCCTAGGCCATGCCAAGATCGACAGCACGGTGCGCTACTTGGGCGTTGACGTGGAAGACGCGCTAGAACTGGCCGAACGCGCTGAGGTCTAAGAGGACCCAGAAAGCGACAATAGCGATCACTCAGACGTTTCCCGAAAGCAGCCGTTGGTTCAGACGATGCCCCGTCGCCTCAATCGGGCTCATTTCGGCTAGCCGACTGGGCGGCAACCGCGGCCGGCTGATCGGCCTGCGCGCGTTTATAAGCTGTTGGCCTTCGCTATACGTCCCAGCACTTTCGCACTGAGGTTGGCGGTCCGCCGGAACGTCTGCCGGTCAAAGCTGTGCAGGCCGTATTTCGGCTTGTAGCCGAAGCCCCATTCGAAATTGTCGATCAGCGACCAGTGACAATAGCCCTGCACGGGAACGCCCTCGGCTATCGCCTCCCTCAACGCCCGCAGCGCTGCCGGGATGAAGCGGGCGCGCTGCGTGTCGTCCTCGGTCTGGATACCATGCTCGGTGACGATCACCGGCACCTTCGCTACCGAATGAGCATAGCGGACGGCACCGGCCAGGCTGGCCGGATAGATTTCGCCGCCGCCGGCATTGGTGGGTACACCAGCGGGCACGGGCAGCTTCCCCTCCAGTCCCCATACCGCGCGCTCGTAATTCTGGACGCCGACGAAGTCGTCCTGGCGCGCTGCTTCGAGCCAGGGGAGGTAGAGCAGATCCCGCATCGCGTCGCGCTTTGCCGGTGCCCCCTGGTCGTCGATGATCGCCAACGTGACCCCGACGGGAAGGTCGCCGCGCGCCGCCTTGATCGCTTGACGGCCCAGTGCATGGCCACGCAACAGATTTTCGCGCGCCTTGGCCGGGTTGGGAAGCCAGACCGAGATGCCGCCGATGAACAAAGGCACCCCGAACTTCTTCGCTGCCGCCTCACTCGTACGGCGATCGGCGTCGAGGATGGTCTTGCCGATCGGAGCCGGAAGGACCCGGTCGAGCACACCCGCGAGATTGGGTTCGTTCAGCGTCGCGGCATGACCGATCCCGCCGGCGAGGTGCCGCGCCGCCCGGTCGCAGTATCGCGCGAAGAGCGCCGGCCCGTCGTCGTTCATCCACCCCCCGTGCATCGCGAACCAGCGCGGCGTGGTGAAATGGTTGAACGTCACGATCGGATGGATGCCGCGGGCGCGGCAACCGTCGATCATCGCCTCGTAATGATCGAGCATCGCGACCGAAAAGACGCCCGGCTCGGGCTCGATCCGTGCCCATTCGAGGCTGAAGCGATAGGTGTTGAGACCCATGCCGCGAACGAGGTCGAGATCGACGGGCCACAACTCGAAGCTGTTCGCCGCATCACCCGAGCGTTCAACGAAAGCGGTCCCCTCGACATTTTCCAGCGCCCAGCAATCGCTGTTGACGTTGTTGCCCTCGACCTGATGCGCGGCAGTCGAAGCGCCCCAGAGGAAGCCCTTCGGAAACGCGCCGGCCGGCGCGACCTGGGCAGCGGCCGGAACGGCCGACAGCGCGGCGGCACCCGCAACGAATTGGCGGCGGTCGATCATGCCAAGGCTCCTTCGCGAAACATCGATGTAGCCGTCGCACACGCACGCGCGGTCAGCGCGAGGTAGGTCAGCGAGGGGTTCTGGCAGGCCGAGGAGCTCATTTGCGCGCCATCGGTAACGAACAGGTTGGCGACGTCATGCGCGCGGCTCCACTTGTCGAGCACCGACGTGGCGGGGTCGAGCCCCATACGCGCGCCGCCCATCTCGTGGATCGACGACCCGCCCGGCCCCGGCTGGTCCATGCCCATCACGACCTGGCCGCCGACCGACGACAACATCGCCGCCGCCTCCGTCTTCGCATCGGCCAGCGCGGCACGCTCGTCCGCGCCATGTTCGAAGGCGATGCGAAGCAGTGGGGCGCCGTGTGTATCGCTCTTCACCGGATCGAGTGTCAGTCGGTTCGACGCGCGCGGCAGCGACTCGGCGAAGGTGACGAGCACGACCCTCCATGGGCCCGGATGGCGCAGCTTCCCCTTCAGCGCCGCCCCCATACCCGCCTCGCGCTTGCCGCTGGTCCAAGTGCCTTGAAGCGCCCCGCCCTGATAGGAATAGCCGCGCGTGAACCCTTTCCCATCGAGCGTGTCGAGATTGCGGAAGCGGGGGATGACGACGCCGGTCGGACGATTGCCGAAGCTCGTCCGATCGTCGAAGCCCGGCATGATCGCCAGCGCGGACAGACTGGTCGCGTGGTCCATGATATGGGTGCCGAGCACCCCGCTCGAATTGGCGAGCCCCCGCGGCATCGCTTCCGATTGCGAACGCAACAGGATGTGATTGGTGTTGAACGCACCCGCATTGAGAAAGACGGCGCGCGCGGTCGCGCTGCCCCGCTTGCCGGTCGCGGTGTCCAGGAAGCGCACGCCCGTCGCGCGCCGCGTAACGGGATCGTAATCGACCCCCTCGACCACGCTGTCGGTCTCCAGCGTCAGGCGACCCGTCGCCATCGCCGCGGGCAAGCTGGCGCTCTGCGTCGAATAGTACGCACCGTAGGAACAGCCTCGCGCGCAGATGCTGCGATACTGGCAGGCGCTGCGCCCATCCTTTGCCACCGTCAGGTTCGCGGTCCGCCCGATCGTCAGCCACCGCTCCGGCCAGCGCGCGCCGATCCCCTCGCGCAAATGCTGCTCGACGACGTTTAGCGCCATCGGCGGCTGGAAGCGGCCGTCGGGAAGCTGCGCCAGCCCCTCCGCTGCGCCGGACACCCCGATGAACTCCTCCACCCGATCGTACCACGGGGCGAGATCAGCGTAGCGGATCGGCCAGTCGGTGCCGTGTCCATCGCGCTTGTTCGCGGCGAAGTCATAGTCGGACCAGCGATAGCATTGGCGCCCCCAGGTCAGCGACCGCCCACCCAGATTGTACGACCGGAACCAGGTGAATTCGCTCCCCGGCTCCGTCGAATAGGGATTCTCACTGTCCTTGACGAAATGGTTCTGCGTGAACTCGTTGAAGTGCCGGTTCTGCGCCTGGATCGGATAATCGCGGGCATAGGCGGCCGCGTCGCCGAGCCCACGGAACGGCAGCTCCCAGGGCGCCAGCGTCTCGGTCTTGTACCCCGAGCCGTGCTCGATCTTCGGCCCGCGCTCGATCATCAGCACCTTGAAGCCGGCCTCGGTCAGTTCCTTGGCCGCATAGCCGCCAGTCACGCCCGATCCGACGACGATCACATCGAATTGCGCGCTCATCCGTACGCCACCGCGTTCCAGTCGCTCGACCATGCCCGATCGGCGGGGGCGAGCGGGATGTCCGGGTCGAAGCGGCCGGGCACCAGTTCGTAGCGAAGCTCCTTCGAGCCGCCGATTTCGGACGTGTAATAGCCGGTCATCAACAGGCCCTTGATCCGAGGCCACGGGCCGACTGCCTGATGGTTTGCGAACGCCGCGGAATCGATTCGGTCGAGCGCCGCCTGCCGCCGAGCGATCGGCTGCGCCAGATAGTCGCCGCGCGCGCCGCGATCGAGCTCGTCCTCGAGCCAGGCGAGATGGTCGAGGCTGCCGTCGGCGCGGGCGTACACGGCGTTGTCGCCTTGTATCTCGCTTCCAGCAGCAGGTGCGCGCGTGCCGTCCAGCCCATGGGTGAGCGCGACAATCAGGAACTCATGCGCGCCGACCGCGGCGGCGCCCGGCGTATCGTTTGCTGGGATGAGCAGGTCGGCGACGTCGGCGGCGATCGCACGCTGCCTGTCGCTGGGCGGGGCATCGGGATCGGCGGGGCGCGACTGCCGCATCACCGCTGTGGGGAGCCCGATGACGCCAAGCGCCAGCGCGCCGGCCCCGATCACCTCACGCCTGTCCCACATCACCCGTTCCCACATCATCATCAGTTGGTTGCGGGGCCGGGCGCGAACACCCGACCCCATCCATCTCGGCTAGAGCTGGAGCCCGAGGCGCAGGCCGATCGTGCGCACCGAATCATAGCTCCAACGCTGGACGTAGGAGAGCGCGCCGGCGTTGATGCCGTCGCCCGCCTCGACCTCGATCGACACCGGGCGCAGCTCGTTGAAGCAGTTCTTGCAGAACAGCGAGGCGCTCCACCGGTCGCTGCGGACGCCAAGATTGAAGTCGAACGTATTCCAGGTTGGGATCGTCGCCCCCGGCGCATATTCGCTGAGCAGCGGCGAGCGATGATAGAAATTGCCGCCCACCGTGGCGCTCAGGTCGCCCGTCAGCGGCGCTTCGTAATCCGCCGACAGGACGCCGGTGAACTTCGCCGATTGCGGCACCTGCCGGCCTGACACGTCAAACGTGCCGTTGACGGCGCAGCTCGCCGCTTGCTGCCCCGGATAGCATTGGCGCCCCGGATAGCGGTCGTACTTGGCATCGAGCAGCGTGCCGCCCGCCGACAGCGTCAGCCCCTTGACCGGCCGCGCCTGCATGCTGAAGTCGATGCCCTTGGTGGTCGCCTGCGCCGCGTTCTGCAGCACCACGGTCTGGAGCGCCGCATCGAACGCCTGCACCTGAAGATTGTCGAACCTGGTGTAGAAGGCCGAGAAGCTCAGGTTCACGCGGCGATCGAACAGCGCCTGTTTCAGGCCGACTTCGCCGCCCTTCGATATTTCGGGTGCCACGCCTAGATCTGCGCCCGGCGCGGGGGATGCGTTGGAAAAGCCCGGCCCCTTATAGCCATGACCGTAGAAGCCATAGACCAGCGTGGTCGGTGTCGGCTGCCAGTCGACCCCCAGCTTCCAGCTGAAATTGGTGTTGCTCTCGCTACCCGAGAAGCGGTTGTTTGGCACGCCGAGCGTCACGAAATACGGATTGACGTTCTCGGTCAGGTCGAGCGTCACCTTGTCGCGCGTCACGCGGCCGCCGGCGATGACCTTGAGCGTGTCGGTAACGGCATAGGTGAACTGGCCGAACCCGGCGAAGCTCTCGTTGGTGTTTCGCCCGGCGCTGTCCTGACCCAGGAAGTAGCGGTTGCGGACGTTGCAGGCGGGCGGCGGCCCCGCGACGGGGGTCGCGCCGACGCAGAACGGGAAGCCGCCGATCACGAAACCCGGCAAGCCGTTGCTGCCGCCGCGCTGGTTGGTGAAGTTGTTCTTAGAATAGAAGTAATAGAGGCCGAACTGGCCGGTCAGCCTGTTCTCAGCCGGCAGCGTGACCCGCAGCTCGTTCGAGAACTGGTCATAGCTGCTGGTGTTGGCGTTCCGATCGAGAAAATCGACCGGCGTGAAATCCGAATCGAACGTCGTGCCGAGCGAATAGGTCTTCCAGGCCGCGATGTTGCTGATCTCAACCCCTGAATCGAGGGCATAGGCGACCTTGCCCTGAAGCCCGCCGGTTTCGAGATCGCGGTAGTAATCGGCATTGACGACCGAGGTCAGGTTCCGGTCGCTCGGCAACACCCCGGCACCGGCGAGGATCGCCGGATACTGGCTGCCTGCGCCCAGCGAGCGATAGGTGAAGTCGAACGTGCCCGAAATGCCGGTGAACTTGCCGTAATCGCCGATCAGGTAGATCGACAGATTGTCGGTCGGCTTGGTCAGGAACTTGGCACGGAAGGCGCGCTGCCCGACATCGTTTTCGGCGCGGCCATTGCCCGTGGAGCGAAGCTGCGTGATCGCATCCTGGCTGCTGTAGATCGCGTTGATGCGAAGCGCGCTGTTGTCGCCGACCGGCACGTTCGCCGTGCCGCGCACGAGGATACCGAGCCCGTCCTTGCCGTCTCGCGCGCGGGTGGTGCCCTCAAGGTCGGCGGACAGGCTCGCCTCGCCCAACTTCGGCGCGGTGGTGGTGATGTTGACGACACCGGCCGAGGCGTTCTTGCCGAAGAGCAGGCCCTGCGGCCCGTTCAGCACCTCGACCCGCTCGATGTCGTAGAAGCCGGCGCTCGCGAAATAGCGGCTGCCGAGCGCCACGTCATCGATGACCTGTGTCACGCTCGCCTCGACCGTGTCGGCGAACGTCGCGGTACCGATGCCGCGGATCGAGAACTGGTTGTCCTGCCCCGGCTGAAGGCTCGGCGCGAGTTTCGACACAGCGCGAAGATCGTTGATGCCGTTCTTGGTCAGCGCCTCGGCACTGACGACGGTCACGCTGACCGGCACCTTCATTACGCTCTCGTTGCGGCGCTGGGCGGTGACGATGATGTCACCCGTATCGGTGTCGGCAGCCTGCTGGCTCGCCGCCGGACTGGTCGAGGAGGTTTCGGTCGCGGGCGCTGCCTGAAGCGTCGGGGCGGTGTCCGACTGCGGCACAGCGGTCTGCGCCATCGCCGCCGGCGCCCACGCGCCGGCCGCCGCCAGTGCCGCGCTCGACACCAGCCACTTGCTCGTCTTCTTCATGTCCAACCCCTCCGAGGATATGTTTTATCGAATGGTTTTGCTCATCAGGCGGGTCGACAGCGCCCCCGCGATTGACACCGTACCCAGGATGACGAAGGCACCGCGGATCGAGCCGGATGCGCTTTCCGCCGCGGTCACGATCAGCGGGCTGACGAACTGGCCGAGGAAGAAGCAACCGCTCCAGATCCCCATGCCGCGCCCGCGATGCTCGGGCCGAAGTTGCGCCATGGTCCAGAGCGCGAGCGCCGGGATCAGGATGCCCGCACCTAGCTGTTGGACGAAGGCAAAGCTCGTCATCATCTGCGCGCCGTCGCTGAGGCCGATCCCGACCAGGCCGATTCCGAGCAGGCCGAGAAAGACGAGCAACTGATTGCCCGAGGCGAGCCGGCTCGAAATCCACTGGAACAGGACTGCGCCGATCACCACGCCGATGCTGGCGATCGAAATGAGCATGCCGATGCGCCCGGCATCGACGACGCCGACCTCGGTAAAGGCGCGGCCGACCTGGACGATGTAGACGTAGTAGAGCGCGGCGGCGAACAGCGTGAAGCCGCAGCAGACCGCGAGGCGACCCCACGGAAACGCACCCGCCGGCGCTGCCTCAGCCGCGACCTCGCTCGCCACGTCAGGCTCGTAGAGGAAGAACAGCATGAGCAGCGAGATCGGGAAGGCGACCGCATAAATCGCGAACGGCAGCTGCCACGACTGCGCGGCCATGAACCCGGCGAGGACGACGGTGCCGGTGCCGAAGATCGGGCCGATCACCCCCTGGAAGGTCAGCCACCCGCGTCGCTGGTCGTGCGTGAAATAGTCGGCGATCAGCGTGTTCGTGACGGTCAGGATCGCTGCCTCGCAGATGCCGAGCAAGAGGCGCGAGCCGATCAGCGCCTCGATCGAACCGACAAAGAACGGCACGAGGCCGAACACGCCGTAGACCGTTGTCGCGACAAGGAGCAGCTTGCGCCTGCCATATCGATCGGCGAGCCAGCCCATCAGCGGCGAGAACAGCGCGATCATCAGCCCCGGCGCGGTGACCGCGAGCGGCACCAAGGTCGCCGCGCCGGGCACGTCGGCAAATGCGGCGATGATGTTCGGGACCGCCGGCGCCAGCCCGACGATCGCCAGGATCGGCAGAAAGGCGGCGAACATCACCGTCACCCCCTGCGGGATGCCGGCGACGCGACGGGCGCCATGCGACGGCCTCGCAATCATGCGTGGAGCGCTGCTCACCATGTCAAAGGATGATCGTCGCGTGGCGCGCGTCGCGCACCGGGATCGGCCGGAACTGTGGCGGGAAATACGGATGGCGATACCAGACGATCGTCTCGACATGATGGACCCCCGGCGTCAGGCCGCCGGCCCGTGGAACGATCACGTCGATCCACGTCCCGACCGGCCAGCGCACATCGAGCGACCCTTCCAGTTCGCCATGTGCATATTCGCGCCCGGCGATGCGATAGCGGTTGCCCGCGGCCGGATAGGCATCGCCATCGACGGTGACATCGATCCCCTCGATCAGCGAAACACGGGTGCCCCGGTAATTGGGCTGGCGCAGCCGGACGCGAAAGCCGGTGACGGCGCCGTCTTCCGACACATTGTCGAAGCCGCTGCTCTGGATATGGCTGCGCTCAAGCATGGGTCTGCTCCCCTCCGGCGGCATGGGCGGCGTCGTATTCGCGCTCGAGCTTGCGGATCAGGGCGTGTTGGCGGCGGACCTGCTCGACCGCGACCCACGGGTCACGCGCGCCCTCATACTCGCTCGATAGATAGCCCGAGTAGCCGAGCGACTTGAGCATGGGCACGATGCGTTCCCACGGAATGTTGTGGTCGTGCAGCGTCTCGTCGATGTGGTGGAACTTGGCCTGGATGAAGGGGACGTAGTCGATCACCTCGGCGAGCTGCTCGACCGGCACCTTGATGCCGTTGAGGAAGCTCATCGCCCCCTCGCGCATCTCTGGCGTCTCGTGTTGCCAGAAGGGAAGTGGTCGATCCTGGAAGATGCCGGTATCGATCAGCAGGCCGAAATGCTTCGTGCCGGTGCGCTGGATGAAGTCGACATAGGCCTCGACCACCGGATGCCGGATCGGCGTCGGCGCGTGGATTTCGGGAATGATGACGATGTCGTGCTTGGCCGCTAAATCAAGCGAGCGTTCGACCGCCCCATCCCAGACCGGATGCGGGGTGAGTTCGTCGTCAACCACGCCGAACTTGGGCCGCACGAACCGGAAACCGAGCCGCTTGGCGAGATCGAGATCCTGGCGAAGCTGCGCCGCGGCTTCCCCCGCGGTCAGCTCGCGCGATCGCGACGCCTCGGTGTCGATCCAGCAGGCGAAGTTGGTGGGCTCGAGCTTGTGCGTGTCGAGGAGGCGGTACCAGCGGTCGAGCCAGGCGGTCGAAACCTCGGGATAGTCGGGCAGGCTCGCCTCGCCGAGCAGCTCGATCCCCGTCGCATGCGCATCGGCGATATGGCCGAACGCATCCTCCAGCGTCATCACGGTGCCGAGGTCGTCGGTGTAGCTGTAAAGCGACACGCCGTATTTGAACGCGCCGCTCATTCGGCCGCCTCCTTCTTGCGTTTGTGGATGGGGACGTAGGGCTCGGCATCCTCGATCTCGGCGAGCTGCGAGAGGATGTGGACCGGCATGTCGTCGCCCACCATCTTCTGCAGGAACGGCGTATGGTCGAAGACCCAGTCGCGCAGTGGCCGCAGCGGCGCGGGCAGATGGTGGAAGATGCGCCCGGTGAAATAGGCGCCCTGCGTGATCTTGAACGTATGCGGCTTTCGCCGATCCTCGAACCGCTGGAGCGCACCCGCCACCGCGTCCGCATCGCGTACGTCGACGGCATCCAGTTCGCGCGCGAGGAAATAGCCGTCCTCGATCGACATGCCCGCGCCGTAGGCAGCGTAAGGCGAAGTGGGATGCGCAGCGTCGCCGACCAGCGTCACGCGACCTTTTGACCATTGCTTCAGCGGCGGCCGATCGCGGATTTCCCACCGCTGCATGTGCGCGGGCGGGGTTGCGGCGATCAGGTCCTGAACACGCTGCGGAAAGCCCTGCGCGCGAACGCGGCAGAACTCGACCAGATCGACCGGCAGCGGATCCTCAGGCTTGAACGCCTCGAGCACCCACCACTCATATCCCCATTTCCCCTCGTGCCGGATCGGGGTGTAGCTGACCTGCGTCGTGCGGTCGTGCGACAGGACGCCGACGCCTTCGGGCTCCTCGTCTAGGAACAGATAGCCGCCAACGAGGTGAAGGAACTGGCGGCGGATCGGCTCCTCGCCCCAAAGCTGGCGGCGCACGAACGAGTTGATGCCGTCGGCACCGATCACGACATCGGCTTCTTCGACCGCGCCGTCGCTGAACGTCAGCCGGACGCCATCGCCACGGTCGTCGATCCTCGCCACATCGCGGCCAAGCCGGAGCACGCCCGGCGGCAACGCATCGAGCATCCGGTCGTAGAGGCCCATGCGCAGCAGCCCGATAAAGCCGCCGCCATACTCGGCCTCGACTTCCGGAGGCAGCTTCACGTCGGCGCGCAGCCGGCCCTTCGCGCTCTGAAAATAAGTGTGGCATGGCGCGCCGAGATCGTCGGTGTCGACGCCGATCAGCTTCAGGACCTTCTGCGGCGGCGGCCAGAGATTGAGGATATTGCCGGCGGCCCGAACCTCGGTCGCGCGCTCGAACAATTGAACGTCGAAGCCCACCCGGATCGCCGCCAGCGCCGCTGCCATGCCGCCTGGCCCCGCGCCGATGATCGCAATCCGACCCTTGTCCATCCGTATCCTCGCCCATGCATGCGCATTAATGTAAGCTGCGCTTACATTGTCTGTAAGCGGCGCTTACATCGTTGGCAATCCCGTTTCTGGCGGCTAGGCGATAAATGTCGAAACGGAGGGGCTGGGTGGCGATCAAGGCCGAGAAACCTTATCACCGGGAGGATCTGCGCGGCGATCTGGTGCGAGCCGGACGGGAATACGTCGCCGCCAACGGGTATCACTCGCTATCGGTGCGCACGTTGGCGCAGTCGGTCGGCGTTTCGCCGGGGGCGCCCTACCGCCATTTCTCCGATCGGCGCGCGCTACTGCTGGCGATCGCGATCGACGGCTACACGGATCTGTTTTCGGCGGCGCGAGCGATCAACGCGTCGGCCCATGATCCGGAAGAGGCACTGATCGGTGCAGGCCTTGGCTATCTTGAGTTCGTCACGGCGAACCCGCGCCTCGCCGAGCTGATGTATGAGAGCGAGCTGACCAGCCCCTCCATCGACCCCGCACTGCTAGAGTACCAGCATATCGGGCAGGCTGCCCTGACCGAGCCGCTCCGCGCGGCAGTGCCAGATTGCGACGAAGCGGAGTTGGCTATCCGCGTCCTGGCTCTATGGTCGTCGATCTATGGCTTTGCGACGCTGCGCAAACGCCAGATGGTATCCGAGTTCGTCCCACATGGGCTCGCGAGCGACGAAGTCGCACGGCGGACGATCACACTAGCGGTGCATGCGGCGATCCGTGGTTAGTGACGCTCTAGGATCGCGTTGGTTCATGTTTGTTGGATGTTAGCGAGACCGACTTCCGGTCGTTCTCCTCATCCACCGCCTTTTCCAAAAACTGCCGCTCATTCATCAAAGCCGCAGTCGCTACCCCGGAGATCCATTCGAGGTCTGGCCCGATCGCATCCGTCACCGTGAGCGCCACCATGTTCGTGCAATCTTCGCCTGCTCTTTGTCGGTTGCGTGACAAGTCGCCAGAGCGCGGCCGTCATCGATGCAGACCGATTACACGGAGCCGTTCATGCGTACCCACTCAACACCATTCAAAGCGGCGCCGATCGCCGCAGCATTCATTGCCGCCAGCTTGTCCGCATGCATGTCGAGCGCGGCCCAGCGTCCGAGCAACGTTCGAGAGGACAGTCGCACTTGCGAGCGGTTCGGCTCGCCTTACGGCTCGCGCGCCTACAGCGACTGCATGCTCGAGCAGCAGCGCCGACGCGACGACAAGGATCTTCGAACGCTCGAGAAGATGCGCATGACGTCCGAGATCGCCCGCGAAGGTCAGATCATGGCCGACCGCGCGCGCCGGGACCGCTGCCGCTGCAATCCCGATCGCAAGGAGTGCCGACGGTAAAGCCCGGTGCGAATTGCGAGAAGCCCGCGGATTGGCGGGCGAACGCGGCCGATGCTTCTGCCAAGACGGGTGCGGCTCCCCGCCCTTCCTGGCGGGACGAATGCCGCGGCCGGGCCGACATCCTTCGGCCTTGCCGAGTGCGATGCGATCGTGGCGGGGGTCCGAGCGGCCGAGATTGTGCTGCGCCGGGCGGAATGCTCCGGTTTTCTGTACGTGTTCGCCCGATCAGCAATACGAGCGCACTGCCAGCCAAGGCTCGCTGCGCTCTGCGCTTACGCAGAATTGCGCCGGGTGTTGCTTCGGCAGGATTGGCGTTTGCCCGCCACATCGCTGATCACCGCCGGCTATTCGGCCGCAGAAGTCAGGCACATCAACGCGCTGATCGATGCGCTCGCCGCCGGAAGCGATACGTAAGGGCGCCGCCATCGGAGAATGCACATTGCGTATCCTGATTATCGAGGACGAAGTCGAGCTTGCCCAAGCGCTTCGCTCGGTACTCGAGCGCGAGCGCTTCGTGGTCGATCAGGTCGACAGCCTTGCCATGGCGATCGAGGCTGCAAGGTCGGGCTCGTTCGATCTCGTCCTGCTCGACCGTCGGCTGCCCGATGGCGAGGGCTTGTCGATTGTCGGCGCGCTTCGCGAATACAATCCCGGCGTGGCGATCATCGTCCTCAGCGCGCATGGGGAGGTCGAGGACCGAGTGACCGGGCTCGACGGCGGCGCCGACGATTATCTGGTCAAGCCATTCGCCGCCGACGAATTGCTCGCCCGCATCCGCGCGATCCGGCGGCGGCCCTCGGATCTGGTGCGGGAAGAAATCGCGGTGGGCGCGCTCGTCTTCGATCTCGCCGCCGATGTCGCACGCGTCGGCGACCGGCCGCTCGAGCTGTCGCGACGCGAGATTCGCGTCCTCGCCGCGCTCGTCCGGCGGCGGGGCCGAACCGTCATGCGCGAAATGCTGGAGCAGGCAGTCTTCGGCTTCGACGACGAGATCCAGTCGAACACGCTCGATTCTCACGTTTCGCGCTTGCGCCGAAAGTTGCTCGATGCCGATGCGGGGATCGGCATCCATGCCGTCCGCGGCGTCGGTTATCTTATCAAGGCGACCGACCGATGAAACGGCCGAAGTCGCTGAAGCGGCCGCTCATCATTCAGCCGCTCATCGTCCAGCTCGTCACGCTTCTGGTGATGAGCGTGGCGTTGATCGCTATTGCGCTCCGCGCCGACGTTGGCGGACTTTACACCGACGAGACGATCACGCCGGTCATCGCCGGCGCGGTGATCCGCGGCGGCAACGGCGGGCTGTCGATCCAGCCTACAGCAGAACTCACCGCGCTACAGCGCGAAACCCCCGACCTGTGGTTCGTGGCGGAAGACCAGGCGGGATACCGCGTCACCTATGGCCGCATCCCGTCGGAATACGCCTCGCTCGTCGGCGTGCTTCGTTCGGTGGGCTATGCGCATCTGCGCGATCAAAGGCCGCCTTATCGCCTGTCCGCCGTCATCCGTCAGGAAATGTCGCCCGCCGGTCCTGTCACGATCCTCGGCCACGGGAAGCTGACTGGCCTCACCTTCACCGTCCTCATGGCATCGAACGTCCTCGTGATCCCGATCATCGCGATCTTCGCCGCGATTGCCGCGCTGCTGATCCCGTGGATCGTCCGCCGGTCGCTCGCCGGGGTCAATCGGATCGCAGCCGAAGCCGGGCAAATCGATCCGGACGTGCGGGGATGGCGGCTCAGGGACGAGGAGGTGCCAAGCGAGATCGCGCCGCTCGTTCAAGCTGTCAACGATGCCCTCGCGCGGCTCGACGAGGCCTATGATCGCCAGCGCCGCTTCATTGCATCGGCCGCGCACGAAATTCGCACGCCGATCGCGATCATTCGGACGAAGATCGACGCCTCGGGGGAGGTCGCCCTGCGCCGGCTGAGCGGCGATGTGGACCGGCTCGCCAATCTGGCTGAACAACTGCTCGACCTCGAACGCATCGATACGCGGCCGCGCATGCAGACCGTCGACTTGGCCCCGTTGGCGCGGCGCGTAATTGGCGAACTTGCCCCGCTGGCGATCGCAAGCGATCGGACGATCGAGATCGAGAGCGATCATCCTAGCACGATCCAGTCCGATCCAGGTGCCATCGAGCGTGTGCTCGTGAGCCTGATCCACAACGCGATCGACCATGGCGGGCCACGCATCATCGTGCGAGTGGCCGGCACCACCCTCGCGGTCGAGGACGATGGCGATGGTATCCCCGCCGAGGCACGAACAAAGGTTCTTGAACCCTTTTATCGTCTGAAGCCGCGCTCGACCGGCGCGGGCCTGGGCCTCAATCTCGTCAAGCAGATCGTTGAGCGGCTGCGCGGCCGACTGTCGATCACGGCGGCGGTCCCCACCGGCACCATCGTCGAAGTCTGGCTGCCAGCGGAGTACGCCGTTCATCGTTGATAAGCCGCGACGGGGTGCGGGCGATTGCCGGAGCGCAGGTTCGTGCAATCTTCGTCTGCTTTAGTGCCGAAACAGAACGCCCCCCTGGCCGATCCATGGAGCAGCCATCATGCGGTTCGAATATCTCGTCGTCAAAGAAAGCATCGACGAAACTGGTCTGAACGCACTCGGTGCCGAGGGTTGGGAACTCGTCGCCGTCACCTCGCCTGCGCATTTCGTCATCCATCATTTTTTCAAACGACCCGCATGAGACTGGCAGCGTAGTGGGCGGCCCCGCTTCGCCTCATCTCGAAGCAAACGCTCTCTTCCAGACGGGCCTGCGGGACTAGCGCTTTCGCCTCGAAACCGGCGAATGTGATCAATGGAAAGTCGACGATGACCGTATCGACGCACATTTCGTGAGACGAGGAGACCCACAATCAGTCATTCGGCGGCCCCTGAATGCGCTCCCAAACCGGTCATTCGTTCATCGCGCTGAAGCGCGGCGATCGGCACCGTTTAGACATCCGGATGTCTACTATGGGCAGATGGGCAGGAAAGAGGCCCACCCGCTTACGAGCGCTCGACAGCGCTAAACTGCCATTCGGTCAGCCGACTGCTCGGGTTCTGCTAAGGTCAGGACTCGTTGATCACAGCCGGCAGCGATGTGCCCGGCATGACCGGGTTCGTCGAATATGGCGGCGCGCGCATGGCTCACGATCCGAGACGTCGAAGCTGAACGGCTTTAACCAGGCGCACGACGCGTACATCCTTTATGCCACCGACGGCGCCATGGCGGCATCGGCGTCATGCGTGAACCCCTCGCTCACCTTCATGGCGATAGCCGCGCGCCCCGTCGGCCATGCCGTCGGGCAGATGAAGGCCGGCGCGATCTGACCCGATCAGGCTGAGATCACGGTCAGGGGCGGCGTCTGGCGGCCGAGCGGGTCGAAAAGGCGCACTTCGAAGCGGGTGCCCGCGACGGTCAGCCCGCCCGGGACCGGATCGGCGATCGACAGCGGCAGGGTCGCGACGGCACCCTGCGCCGCCAGCGCCGCTGTCTCCCCGGGCGCGGCGCGCAGCACCTCATAGCGCCAAGGCCCCAGCCCAGTCGGCACGAGGCCGAGCGGATGCGAGACACCGATCGTCAGATCCAGTGTCCCACCGGGCACCGTCGTTCCCCCGAACCCGTCGAAGACGGGCACCGTCGGCGCGTTCGGCGGCGTGACGACGAGCGCCGCGGGATCGGACTCGCGGCTCCACATGCCGGGTACGTCGGAACCCGATTCGGGTGCCCCCTGCACCTGCGCCAGCCACTGATAGCGGAAGAAGGCGGCCAGCCTTGCCGTGGTCGCGATCGCCGCCGATCCGACGTCGCGGAACACTGCCTGCTGACGCCCGGTCACGGGCTCGGGTGCCGACAGCGGCAGGTCGGCAACGACCGGCGCATGCATCGAATCGGCCTGCGTCCCGCGGGTCCGAAAGATGCGCGCGGTCTGGCCGCGGGTCATGCCCGCCTCCAGCGTGACGGTGACTTCGGCCACCAGATCGGGTTCGCCGGCCGCGGGGGGCACGAGGCGGACCGACACCGAGGGCCGCGGCGGCGGGTCGGAGTTGGGCACGCCGAAGAAGACGAGGTCGAGCGCGGACAGATCGGGCCGCGCGCCGCTGGCGGGCGCTTCGGCTGCGATCTTGTAGGCGTTAAGAATGCGCGTCGCGCCGGACACCGCGTGGCGCAGGCGCCGCTCGGTCGTGGTCGGGGCGATGACTGCCCCGGGCAGCCGCTCGAACAGATGGTCGGGGAAATCGTCCTGGATCGCGCGCATCATCCCGGCGCGCGCGGCTCGGTCGACCGTCGCGGTGATGGCGTCTGCCTCCGGCCCCCGGCCGACCGAACGGAGCCAGGCGGTCAGCCGGTTTTCATCAGAATAATAGGCGGCGTAGATCGCCGGGTCGCCGGCCGTCACCGCCCATTTATACTCGATCCATGCGAGCCCGGTCGGGTCGGGGCGAGAGGAATAGAGGAGCGTGTCGGGGATGGCGATCTGCGCGGGCGGGCGCGGGTCGGTCATCGTCAGGCGGAGCGGCTCGGACGGCTCTGAAACCTGTCCGGCGACATCCACCCAGCGGGCGGTGATGACCATCCGGCGCTGGGCGGTGGCGGCGAGCACCGGCCCGGTCGCGATCACCGGCACCGCGCGCTGCGGCGGCTCGCCCGGCGGCGGCGAATCCTCGGTCACGGTCGCGGTCGTGACGGCGCCGTCGATGTCGGGCATCGCGACCTCCGGCCCGCCGGGTACCAGCGCATCCGAATGGCGGAAGCTGAGCCGTGCGTGGGAGAGAAGAAAGGAGCCCGGGGCCAGCGCTGCCGGTTCGGGCAGCGGCACGCGCAGGTCGAACGTGCCGCCAACCAGCGCCGCCGCCGAGGGTGGCGTGGGCTGACGATACGTCCCCTGCACCACCGGGCGCGGCGGCTTCGGGCGCGGACCGGGCGCCGCATCGCGCATCGCGAACCGCGACCATCGACCGAAGCGGTCTTGCTGGGCGAAGCGATAGCGCGCGGCATCGGGCCCTACGCCGCGATCGCCGACGCTCCCCTGCCGCCCGTCCGCCGACCCCAGCGGGAGCCCGTCGGCCGTGCTCGACACCCCGAGTGTGAGGAGCGCGTGCCACGGCTGGCTCCCGACCGCGCGGTTCAGGCCGCTCACCGCGCCGCCCGGTACCGGCTGCTCGCGCTCGCCCGCCAGCGTCGCGCCGACCAGCAGGCCGCGCATCGGACAGTCGACTTCGCGCACCGCAGCGGGAGGTATCGCGGGCAGCCAGGCGACGTGCTCCGGCGTGAGCAGGTCGGGCGGGGCCGGCGACGCGGGCGGCGCGCGCCGATCGACCGCCGCGACCGCGCCCATCACCATATAGTCGCCCGCCACCGCGAGCTGGCCGACCAGCGCCTCGCCCGTCGTATCGAGGATGCCGCCCGACAGCTTGATCCACGTCTTGAACAACGCCGGTGCATCGAGCTGTCTGTCGCCGGCGGGGATCTGCCCCAGCGGCAGCCCGCCCAGCTGATCGGCGGTCGCGCCGTTGCCGAGCGGATGGCGGAAGAAGCCGAGCACGCGATAGAAGGCGATGCCCGCCCCCGGCACGCGCTCGTCGAGGCCCTTGTAGCCCAGCCACGCGGCGACGCCGGGATCGAGCGTCGATTGCAGCACGCGCCCCAGATGGCTGATCGCGATCGTGCTTTCCTGCCCCGGCCCGTTGGCCAGCGGCTGCCCGGCCTCGTCGGTGACGACGATCGTCTCGCTGGCGGTCAGCGGCGCATCGGGCCCGTCGATCAGCGCATCGAGGTCGCCGTCCAGCGGCCCAGCGAGCGTATGCACCCGGTCGCTCTCTTCGTTGTCGGTAAAGGGCGGTGCGCCCACAGGGTCGAGCCCGCCCTGCGTTTCGTGGAGCGGCCGCCGCTTCGACGCCTGCCGCCGCACGTTCTTCTCCGCGTGCGTCACCGGGTCCTTGAGCGAGAGATAACGCGCGCCTGCCTTCCGCGGCAGGTTGAGCACGTCGATCGAGCGCCAGTCGAGGCGCTCCAGATCGGCCGCGGCGAGCCAGACGAGATCGGCGATGATGCCCTGTCCGGTGATCCGCACTTCCGCGATCGCCGGGGCGGCGACCGTGTAGGGCGCGGCCCGCCGCTCGCCCAGCAGCGCGGGGCCGTTGGCGATCGAAGCGCCCATCGCGCGCATGAGCAACGACGCGCTGCGCTTGTCGCCCGGCGCCGGCTGCGTCGTCGAGCTGACGAGCGCGCGCAGGCGGTCGCCGTCGATCCGGTCGAAGGCGTCCGCCGGCAGCACGGGCGTGCGCACTGCGATGCCACCGCGAATGACCGGTCCGCGGATCACCGGGCCACGGATGACCGGCCCGGGCGCTGACGGCGCATCCAGCGGCCGCGTCAGCATGGAGACGAGGATGCACTGTGTCGCAGCCCCCTGCACGATCGTCGCGCGGATCTCGTCCCCCTTGCGCACCGTGATCGGCAGCTGGAGCACCGCGCCGTCCCGGTCACGGAACACGACGTCGCGGCGCAGCGCGAAAGCATCCGGCAACCGCTCGAACACCGCGCGCTGGACGATGAACGGCGCCACAGGCAATCCCAGCAACGGATGGTGCGCCACGCGCAGGTGGTTGCCCTCCCGCGCATGCGGTTCGTCGGCAAGCGCCGGCAGCGCGGCAAGGTTAAGCAGCGTGGGCGAGGCGATCGCGGGCATGTCAGAACCCCTCGATGTCGAGCATCAGCGGACGGGCGCGGAGCACCCGCTTGCCGGTCAGCGTGCCGCCGGGAAGGACGAGCAGGCGGAAGGCGAGCTCGCTTTCGTCAGCGGGCACCACCGGGCTTGCGGTGCGGAATAGTACGCGCGTCCAGCTGAGCGTCGCGCGGACGGGTTCGAACATGGTGCCGCCGACCGTCAGCCTATCGGGCTTGCAGCGCACCGTGTCGACGGCGGTGTCGCCGATCAGCACCGCCCCCTCGCGCCGCATCGGTTCCGGCGAGTCGATCAGGAAGCCGGCGATCCGGTAGCTGCCGCCGATCCGCTGCCACAGCGTGATCGCGCGGGGGCGATCGCCGGGCAGCGGCAGCGTGTCGGCCCCGATCGCCCGAAGCGCGTCGGCCAGATCGCGGTCGGAGACCGACAGCGCGCCCGTCGGCAGCACCGCCGCGTCGGCGAGCAACAGCTCCTCCGGCGCGATCGGCGCGGTACTGCTGGTGGCGAAGCCCATCGCCGCCAGCATCTCGGCCGGGTTGGCATAGCGCGAGGTCTTGAAGCGGGTGGCGTTGACGACGATCGGATCGCGCGCGGCGAGTGGCGCGCCCTTTCGCACCGCCAGCAGGTTGAAATCGTACATCGCGTTGGGCACCAGCTTCCACCGGCCGCCGATCGACTGGCCGCCGACCGCGGGCGCGTCGGGCAGGCAGGGTGCGTCCGCCAGCGCGGCGTTGATCCGTTGCTCTGCCAGTGAGAGCACCGACTGCACGCCCTTGGCCTTGATGACCTCGATCAGGTCGGGGAACACCGCCAGCGTCATCGCCGCGTCGTCTACCTGCGGCGGCGGATCGGTGCGCTTGACCTCCAGCACCAGTTCGCGGTCGTATCGGTCAGCCAGCGCCTCGACATGGCCGGCGTTGAAATGGACCCACAGCGGATCGTCGGTGAAGACGACGTCGCGCCCGTCCGCGGGCTCGATACGGCCGAGATAACGGACCAGGTCGCGCGGATCGAACTTGAACTCATTGAGCCCGTCCTGCGTGCCCGAAGGCGCGAGCTCCTCGGCGGCGACGCGGAAGCGGAAGACCTGGCGCGTACCGGGTGTGAAGGCGCCGGGCACGGGCGGATCGGGACTGTCGGTGCCTTCCGCATTCGACGTCCAGGCCTGCCAGCTCCAATCGACCTCGATGCGATAGGTCTCGCCCGGTTCGAGCAACACTTCACGCGACGGCTCGGCGGGATCGGCCCCCGACGCGGCGCCGACGGTGCCCGCCAGATCGCCCTGTGCGACGGCGTCCTGTGCCTGCGCCAGCGCCGCGGCACTGTCGATCGCACAGACGGACAGCAGCGTCAGGCTCAGTCCGGCGGGCGCCACCACGTCGAACCCGGCCACGTCGACCAGCGCAGCGGGCTGGTCGAAGCGGATCAGGCGGCAGGAACGGCCCTCTGCCGAGGGGATCGTGCCGACGACCGTGCTTGGCCAGTGGTGCATCTGGTCGCCCTGCCGCGTCGTGACGATCGGCGTGCCGCCGGTCGCCACGGCGGCGGCGCGGGCGATGAGCGAGCCGCCCTGGCTCTGCCTTTCGCGCAGGCAGACGCGCGTCAGGGCCGCCCGGCCGCGCGCCATCAGGTCGATACGCGCGATGCCCGCGCCCGCCAGCACCAGCCGTGCGAGCGTGTCGCCCGCACCACCGCCATCGGCGCTCGCCACCTTGGCACCCGCGGCGTCATAAGCCACCGCCTCGACCCGCGCGTCGCGCAGCGCGAGGACGAACAGGGTGACGCCGCCGACAGGCGTCTTGAGCGCGATCGACAAGCCCTTGCCCGGCAGGATCAGTTCGACCAGCCCATCCTGTGCGTTGACGACCGGATCGGCGGCGGTGGCGACGTCGCCCAGAGTCAGCACCTCGGCATCGCTGCGCGGGGTGAAAGTCAGGCCTTCGCGCTCCAGCGTTCGCAGCCCGCGCTCCGCCTTGACGCCGAACGTCACGCAGCGCTCCTCGCCCTGCCCATCGTGGCGGCAGACGTGGTAGAGCGCCGCCTCGTTCGTGCCGCCCGACACGATCACGCGCACGATGCCGGTGCCGCGAAGGCGCAGTTCGACCGGGTCGCGTGCCGGATCGCTGGCCCGGTCCAGCACGTTGCCACGTGCATCCAACGCGATCGCGGAAACCGGGCCGGCACCGCTCCAAACGCCCAGATCGACCCCGGCGACCGGCGCGGCGAAGGCAAGTTCGACGCCCTTGTCGGGGAAGCGCAGCTCCGGGCGGCGGTCGCTGCCACGCACCGGCGGCACCGCGCCGGCATCGACATTGTCGGCCAGCGCGAAGCCGATGCGCGGGTCGAGCGCGGTAAACGTTACGCCGTCCAGCGCGAAGCGTCCTTGCTGCATCGCACGCGGCGACAGATCCTCGAAGTCGAGGCAGCGCCGCCCCTCCCCCGCCGCCGGCGTGCAGATTTCGGTCAGGAACAGCATGCCGCCCTTCACCGAGATCGCGATTTCGACCAGATCGGCCGCGGCGCTGATCCGCACCGACCGGGCGCCCACTTCGCCCGGTTCCAGCGCGATCGCGTCGCCCCCGCCCGCGGCGTCGCGCCACTTGACCGTGCCGGTCAGCGGTGCGCCGCGGAACACGTGCACTTCGATGTCGCGCACGGGCACGCTGGGGCGCAGGATCAGGCCGGGCTCGGCGATCAGGATGTCGGGCTGGCGATCGCTCCCCAACGTGCCGCCGCTGTGCGTCAGGTCGACGCGGTCGGTGATGGTGAACGGCCGGTCGGCGCGCATCGCCTCCAGCTTGAAGCGCGGCACGTCGAGCGCGGCGAAGCTCTTGCCCGTCGGCAGGCCAGCGAAGCGGTAGCAGTCGCGCGCCCCCGCGTCACCGCGCCCACCACCGTCGCAAACGAGCATCAGCAAGCTGGCGCGGCGAACGCTGCGGTCGAACGCGGCAATCCAGGGCAGCGTAGTGGTCGCGACGCTGCCCGGCGTCGCCACCTGCACCGCGGGCAGGCGATAGCCCTTTTGTAGCGGTCCCTGCGGCCCCGCCACCGGCTGTGCCAGCATCACCACCGATCCCGGCAGCGGCAGCGCGCCCGCGGCGGCGACCAGCGAGGCGAGCGCCGATCCCTCAACCACACCGGCCGGCGTGCGCAGCCCCGGCCGCCCGCGCAGCGTGAAGAAGCTGGGATAGGGGCCGGGCGGCGGCGTCTCGTGGAACAGGCCGATGCGGTCGCCGCCGGAGCCGCGTGCGTCCTGCCCGAACAGACAGGCGCGCGCGGGCGCGGGGACCGGCTGGCACAGATTGCCCACCGTCGCCGCCGGATCGCCGGCCGCGCTTTCACCCCCGTCCGCCATTGGCAGCGCCCAGTCCCAGGGCTGCCAGTCGAACAGCTTCAGGCTGAGCGCTTCCGCGCCGGAGGGGAGTGCGGGTCCCGCGCCGCCCGGCTGACGCGCGGGCGAGGTCTGCCACCCGGCCTTCAGCGCGTGACTGCCGGTCACGGGCGCGCCGTCGCTGTCGCGTACGACCCGCACGCGATTCAGGAGATAGGCGTATTTCAGCCGGTTCGATCCGAACCACGGCGCGCCCGACGACAGCCCGGCGCGCTCGAACTGGCGCGTGCCGGTCTCGCCATCGGCGATATAGTGGCGGAAGTTGAGGAGCGGCGCGGTGTCGGCCCAGACGGTGTGATTGCCGCTCGGCGCGACGCCGTGGTTCTCCACTTTGTCGCCCACCTGGACGAAATCGAAGATCGGCAGCGCCTGGAGCGCGCCGGCACCGTCGGCCAGCGCCTCACCCATCACCCGGCCGCCGCGATCGGTCAGGAAGATGCTGACGACTGGCGCAAGGGGCGGCGGTGGCGGGCCGGTCAGGTCGCTGCCGATGCGGAAGGTGACGCAGCCCTTCAGCGAGAAGAAGAACAGGTCGACCTCGCCGCAGAATTCCCCGTCCATCCAGATGCGGCCGGCCTGATAGGTCAGGATGATCTCGCCGCGTGCGGAGACCGACACGACGACGAGGTCGAGCTCGCCCTTGACGAAGATCCCGGCCTTGATGAGCAGCGGGTCGGTGCCCATGCCGGCGAGCAGCTTGACCGAGGCGGACAGCCGGATCGGCCCCGCCTTCCATTCCAGGCCCGCGCCAGCGCCGAACCCGACCGAGAAGCCCTGGAAGCTGAAGCGCGGATCGCCGCCCAGGTTCGGCAGGCCGTCCTGCTCGATCATCAGATAGGCATAGGCCTGAAGATTGAGCGTTGAGGGAAGGAGGGTCAGCGTGACCGGCTCGCCGCTGCGTCCCGCCTGCCCGTCCGACCCGATCCGGACATAGGTGCCGATCCCCGAATAGGGGAAGTAGGCCGCGAACGGCACGACGACGCGCAGCACCTCGGGGATCTCATACCGCGCCTGCGCCGCCAGCGCGACGGCGGTGTCGTCGATGACGATCAGCCCGGTGATCGCCGCGCTCGACCCGTCCTTCTTCTCCTTGGGTGCACGCACGGGCACCGACAGCAGCGCGATCTCGACCGCGAAGATCACTTCCGGATCGGGGAAGGCGATGACGATCATGCCCGTCGCGGACAGCGAGAAGCTGGCATCGGGCAGCGTGCCGACGACCGCGCCGATGCCCAATGCGTGCTGGTCCTTCAGCGGCTTGTACTTGTCCTCCGGGTTCTTGCGCCACCAGCCGATCTCTCGCGCGACGATGTCGGTCGTTGAGGCGACATCGCGCGTGCCGTTGATGACGGTCTGGCCGATGAATCCGTGCAGCGCGGCGCCGGATGGTCCCAGTGGGATGCCGACGGGAAACTGCACCTTGGCATAGAGATTGACGAAGGTGTACGGCACCGGCGTCGTCATCTGCGCCATCGCAAAGGCGGCCGACGCCTTGAGCTGGAGCGGCACGACCTCGATGTCGATGCCCGCCTTGATGACACCGCCCGGGTCTTCGATCCGCAGGCGCCCCTCGCCCTTCAGCGTCGCGGGAATGTC
Source organism: Sphingomonas yantingensis (assembly GCF_014199325.1). Taxonomy (GTDB): domain Bacteria; phylum Pseudomonadota; class Alphaproteobacteria; order Sphingomonadales; family Sphingomonadaceae; genus Sphingomonas; species Sphingomonas yantingensis. The sequence goes on along the minus strand of NZ_JACIJJ010000004.1, from coordinate 502,623 downwards.
GATCCGGGCGACCAGCCCGCGCAGCGAGATGTCCGGGAACGTCGCGGGCGGGTTGAACGTGACGCGGATCACCGCCTCCGTCACCTCGACCACGCCGATCGACAGCGCAAAGGCGAAGCGCGTCTCGATCCAGAGCGAGCCCTGCCCCAGCGCCGTCTCCACCGCGCGGAGCAGCTCGCCGAGCACGCCCTCGATCCGCCAGCGGCCCGGATCCTCGATGCTGAGCGCGTCGGTGGGATAGGCGACGGCGATCTTTTCCCAGATGTTCGTCTTCGACTGGTCGAAGACGATGCCGACGTCCTTGTAGCGGAACTTGACCGGCTGGTCGGGCTGGGTGCGAAGGCCCAGTGCGCCGGTGTTGACGTGCAGGACGGTCGAATAGTCGCTGGTCAGGCTGATCTTGTAGTCGTCGCCGACCGCATCGATGTCCTTGATCTCGGCGGTCGCCTCCAGCTTCTTGATCGCTGCCTTCGACGCGGTGCCGAGCAGCGGCCCGCCGCCGAGGTCGACCTGCGCGAAGCCGATGCCCGCGGCGAGCGCGGCGATGCGCGCGCCCGCCTCGACCGTGTCGACGCCCGGCTTGACCCCGGACAGCAGCACAGGACCTAGCGCCAGCGCGGCGACGAGGTTGGGCTGGTCGATCCGCACCAGCCCGTCCGGATCGCCGTCCGACCGGATGCCGAGCTGCGTGCGGGTGAAACCGCTGGCGTCGTCGTGCCGCCAGTTGCCATAAACGGTCAGGACCTCGAGCGTGACGGGCTGTCCGCCCAGCGACGGCAGCGGATGGTCGTCGGGGGACCAGGCGTACTCGAACTCGGCTTTGGACGGGATCAGATCCTTCCACCCGTCGCCGCTGGGCTTGTCCCACGCGGCCAGCAGCTTGACCCGATAGTCGCTCTCCGGCGTCGTCACCGGCGCGGGCGCGGGATCGACCGTCGCGCCGGGCATCAGCATCCGGCGAAGGTCGGGCGCTCGGCCAGGGTCGATCTGGCGGCGGACCGCCCCCGCGGCCGGGGTGCCCCCAACGGCGTAGATGTCGACGCGCCGGAACGGCTCGCGGCGCGGCTCGGTCGGCGCGCTGGTGCCGGTGATCCAGTCGCTGCGGTCGGTGATCGGCGCGCCGCCCGCGTCGGTCGCCAGGACGAGGCGCTGGGGCGCCTTCTCCTCGTCGTCGAGCGGGCTGGCGGTGACGCTGCCCGGCTGACCGTCCTGTTCGCCCCAATGGTCGATCCTTGACGGGTTGATCGCGCTCAGCCCGCTGCCCGTGGGCACCGCCGTCAGGAAGCGCAGCACCGTGTCGCGCCGCGTATGCGCCAGCGTCGCATTGAGGCTGTCCGTTCCCAGGTCGTCGCAGCGCCCGACCACCAGGAAGCGCGCGCCGGGATAGTTCGCGGCCCATTGCAGGAGTTGGCGCTGCAACCCCGCCTCGTCCCCGCCCTGGCTTGCCGCCGCAGGCCGATCCGCGCCCCAGCGGATCGCACGGCCGGTTGCGAATTCGAACAGGATCTCGACATGGCGGTCATGCTCGACCGTCGGTGCCGCCCCGCCCGAGGGGATGGTGACGAGCGCCAGCCCACCGGCCGGCACGTCGACCCGTTCGGCGCGCGCTGCATCGACCGCCGCGTCGTCGAGGCTGGGCGCATAGCGTCCGCGCGCGCGGAAATCGGTAAGGTCGTACGTCCCCTCGACCGCCGCAGGCGTGATCGGGCTTGCCGGCGCCGTCGCCGCAACGACGCCGCCCTCGCTGCCGATCAGCAGTCCCGCCCCTTCCGCCACCTGGAGCCGCACCCGCGCGACGCGGGCACGCCCGGCACCGTCGACTTCCCGCAGCACCAGAGGCGCGTCGCCGTCGAGCTCCGCCAGTGGGATCCTGACCGACGTGCCGGTCCGCTCGGTGCCGTCGGGCTCGACCTTCCAGTGGAAGGTGCCGGGCGTGGGCGCGCTCGACCGGGCGGCGAACGACAGGGCGGCGATATCGGCGGCAGGGCCGGCGACGTGGACGACGTTGGCCACCGTCGAGGCACCGGCGACGACGTCGATCTCCGGCACCTCCCCCGCCGCGACGAAGCGGAAGCTGACCTCCGGATGGCGCACCACCGGGCGGCCGGTGATCCGTTCCTCGGGCACCACCCGCAGCACCTGGCCGTGGCGCACCTGCCCGGTCGCGACGTCGCCGGTCGTCTCGCTGCCGTCGGGCCAGCGCCATGTCGCGCCCCAGTCGGTCAGCGCGCCGCCATCCGGCGGTTGCGAGGCAACGAAGCTGGCGGTCATCGCCACATCCTCGTCCTGCCCCCCGGTGATCGCGACGAGGCGGGTGTTGCCGCTGCCGGTCGCCGCCGTCTGTGGATGGCCGGTCTGGGTGAAGACGAAGGTCGCGGGGTCGAGCGGGGTACGTCCCCACTGGACCTCGAACTCGCCCTGGACGCCACGTGGGCTGCCGATCAGGAGATTGCGCACCCCGCCCGAAAAACCGCCGCGCCCGATCGCATTGGGCGGCGCGTAGAAGGTGGCTTCGGCAACGGCAAAGCCGACCCACTCGGCCGTCTGCCCTTGGCCAATGACGAAATCGGGCGAGAAGGTGTCCGAAGCGTCGAACAGCAGGTCCGCCAGCGTCATCGCGAATTGCGAGCTGCCGAAGAAGAAGTGTCGCGGCGTGCAGCGCAGTTGGACAACCGCGCCCGTCGTGGCCAGCGGATCGGCGGCCGAGCGGTTCTCGACGAACAGCAGGATGACCGGCGTGTCCGCCGACGCCTTTGCAAAGCGGATCGTCGCCTCGCCAGAGATGACGACAGCGGTATCGGTCGCGCGGCGGATCAGCCGACGCGGCGTGGTCGCGGTCGCCGCCTCGAAATCGGCGCCGTGCAGGTCCTTGAGCTTGAGGCTGAACCCGTCGAGCACGAGGTCGAGGTGCCAGCGCCCGTCGGGCACATCGAACTCCGCCATGCGAAACGGCACGCCGGCGGTAACACCGGGCAGTTCGAGTTCGCCGAAGCCGAGGTCGATCGGATCGGTGCGGACCGACTTCAGCGTGCCGCTGTGCTGGACGCCGCCAGTGAACGGGGTCGAGGTGACGCCGTCGGTGGTGAACCGGTCGGCGATGTCACGGAACAGCGGTCCGAGCGGGCCATCGAACAGCTCTGCCAACGGCGTCGGCATTGAACCCTCCCCCTACTCTTTTTCGAGCAACAGAGATCGTACAAACGCCAAAGCTACTTGGAGTATTATTTAGGATAAAACCGAGTCGGTCAACAAACGAATCAATATCAATGAAAACTTTACTTTCTTTCTTCCTCCACAACGGTCAAATAATTGGAATCGTACAGGATCGTGGGACTAAGGCCCGGCAATCTCGTGCATCGCCTTACGCACGACGGCTCCTCTAGGATGCGGCCGGGGAGCTCCCATGAGATATATCTTCGTTACAGCAGCGTGGCACCGCTGCGGAAGGTATGATCGTAAACTCTTATGGTGAGGCAGCGGTGATGCTTTCCGTCGGACTGTCGACGCTTTCAGCTGCCCTTGCGTCTTTTCTTGGCCGCGTCCGGTAAAGATTGGACGGCAAACAAAGATGAGAGGTCTGACCTAGTTTCGTTCGTTCGAGTGCCTTTGCACGCAATCTAAGGCCGGTCGATCGTTCATCTCGCCAATGCGTGCGGATTGACGGCGTTCGTAGATCCGGGTGAACGCCCTGGTGCAGAAGGCGAAATGGCCGCTTCCATAGCCGAACCGCAGCGCCACAATTCTGCAACTTAGCGGTATTGGTTATTTAGCGCCCTTGTTGCCGCGTTGAGCTCGCGTCCCGCTTCATCCAACTCGGGACGCAGGTAGTTTATCAACGCCTCGTTCCTGATTCGGCCTGCCGCGTCATAGCGCTTCTGAGCCCGCTCGTGACGGTCGAAGGCGCGGATCCAATCCTGAAACGGCCCAGAATCTAGGATCGCCATCATCATTTCCTCTTCTGGTTCAATACGCATAGTCAGCTACGTTGATCGCTTGAGTTTCGATGCTGTCATCGGTCCAACAGACCCACAACCGGACTGTCGGCGCTCGGCCTCGCTTTTTCCCGTCTTCTGCCATTTGTTCATCCACTGAGGACGTCGGCGATCGCACTAGAAACGGCTGTCGCAGCTGACGTTGCGGGCTCCCATCAACGTTGATAATCATCGCCCCACAGTGATGGTTCGAAGTGCGCGGCCAGCCCTCGTTATCCTGCTCGGGTCGGAGGGCGTCGACGAACTTGCCCTCCACCAGTTCCTTGAGTGCTTCGGGATGCATCGCTGTCCGAGCATCTGCGCCGCCGTCGCAAGCGCCTCACGATCGGGGCGGACGCGGACGTAGAACTCGGCGCGAACGTCGATGCGCAGACGGTCGAGCGTGATCAGCGCATCCCTGTTGCCGGCGGAAGCGCGTGTAGAAAATCCTTAGGGATGAAAGACGCGCCTTGGGCGCGCCTTCCTTAATCATCGCACGGCGTCATGCTTCGCAAAGGCGCGATCGAGGATCTCGACAGCTTTTCGCAATGCCCCCGTTATGGCGGCATCGGTCGACGCGCCTTGGTCAGTGACGACGATCGGTTGCCCACCAGCAGGTCGCGCCTCTAGCTTGGCTTCGATGCCCCTGGCTCCGTTTCGATCACCGTCGACGTCGCGAATACGCATTTCAACTCGCGTGAGTCGGTCGCCGAACCGTGACCGCCGTTCGCGCAGCCGGTCTTCAATTGCATCGCTGGTCGCCTCGGTCCCATCGACACGAGTGTCGGTATTGATCTGTACGAGCATCAGCGGACCTTCCGGCTACATTCAAGGACGGGACGATGGCCTTCGGCATCAAAGGCGCCCGACGGTGCCTGATCCTCGAAACGCTTTGAAACGATGCACTCGTTGGCATGAGCGTCATTCTCGGGGCGGTGCGAGCCCTGATCCGCTTCGGCCTTGAGCCGGGCCGCCTTCTCAGCAATTTGCTGCTATTCCGTTTGTTTTGTCATCAACTGACTCCCTTTATCCGGGTGGCGGGGCCGAGCCGGTACAGCCCAACCGCATGAAGAGTGCCCCCATGATCCCGGATGGGTTCCGTGATGAATTGTTGCCGGGGCCGATCGATATCAGCGCGAACCGGTACCGGCAGACGGCCGGTTTCAAGATCCCGCCGCATGATCGCCGATCACGATCGGTTGCCAGCGTCGGCGGCTTGTCGCTTTGCGCGCACTAGTGCAGAGGCCGCTTAGGGTGTCCGTGAGCGTTAATCGCGGAGAGGGTTTTCGTTGGTCGGGCCGCCAGCGACGAACGTTTCCGTCTGGAGCTTTCGCATGCTCACGCCCCGTCCGTCCGCGCGATCATCGGTGTTTTGCAATGCGATTGCGATCCGGCATTGCCGAGCGTGTCCGTGGCGCTGATCCTTCTTCTGTGCCTACCGTCGTTCCTCCCCGTCGACATGTTGCAATGGCGCCACGGCGTTAACTTTTTCGCGTGCGTTCGCTTCACCGGGAACAAAGCACGATTCATCCGTGTTACGATGGCGAAACCATCACACGGGGAGTTGGGAAATGCAGCTCGGTAGCCTGCCCTTCAGTCCCAGCGGCGCGGGATATCGCATCGCCTATCGCATGAACGAGGCGAACCATTGCCCCGGTTGCGGCCGGTCGCATTGGTTGGTCGGGCGTCTGACCGCCGAATGCGCCTATTGCGCGACCGCGCTGCCGATCCGCACCGGCCAGACCTCCGGCACCGGCCTGTTCCGGTCGGTCGGCAACAAGCCGTTTGCACCCCTCGCGGCCTGATTGACCGCCAGCCGCCGGCGGGGCACCACCGGCGGCATGGAACGATACGACGCGCTCATCATCGGCGCGGGCCATAACGGCCTCGTCTGCGCCTGGTATCTTGCCCGCGCGGGTCTTCGCGTAAAGATGTTCGAGGCGCGTGGCGTGGTTGGCGGCGCGGCCGTCACCGAATGTTTTCACCCCGGCTTTCGGAACTCGACCGCCAGCTATACCGTCAGCTTGCTCCAGGCCCGCGTCATCGCCGACATGCGCCTGCACGAACGCGGCCTGCGGATCGTCGAGCGGCCGTTGTCCAATTTCCTACCCCTACCCGACGGCCGCAGCCTGAGCTTGGGTGGAGGGATCACGGCGACGCAGGCCGAGTTCGCGAAATTCTCCGTCCGCGATGCAGAGCGGCTGCCCGCCTATTACGCAGCCGTGGAGCGGGTCGCCGACCTGCTGCGCGACCTAGCACTCCGCCCGCCGCCCGCTGGCACTTCGATCGGCGAAGCGCTGTCGCTGGCGATGCGAGCGCGGCGGATGACCGCAGCGGCGCAGCGCGACGCGCTCGCCCTGTTTACCAAAAGCGCACGCGAGTTCCTGTCGGGCTGGTTCGGAAGCGATCCGGTGCAAGCGGTGTTCGGTTTCGACGCGGTCGTCGGCAACCACGCCGGCCCCGACACGCCGGGTAGCGCCTATGTCTTTCTCCACCACGTCTTTGGCGAGGTGAACGGCAATCGCGGCGCCTGGGGCCATGCGATCGGCGGGATGGGCGCGATCACGCAGGCGATGGCGGCGGCGTGCCGCGATGTGGGCGTCGAGATCGAGGTCGAGGCGCCCGTCGCCCGCGTGCTGGCCGACCGCGGTCGCGCCGTGGGTATCCGCCTTGCCGACGGGCGCGAATTCGCCGCGTCGCGCGTCATTGGCAATCTGGGGCCGAAGCCGCTGTTCGAGAAGCTGGTCGACCCCGCCGACCTTGACCCCGATTTTCGCGCGCGTATCGTCGGTTATGCGGTCGGCTCCGGCAGCTTCCGCATGAACCTTGCGCTCAGCGAACTGCCGCGGTTTACCGCACGGCCCGAGCCCGGCCCGCATCTGTCGGCGGGGATCATCATGGCCCCCAGCCTCGACTATATGGAGCGCGCCTTCGCCGACTCGAAGGCGCTGGGCTGGTCGCGCGAACCGATCGTCGAGATGCTCATCCCCTCGACGCTTGACGACACGCTCGCCCCGCCAGGGCAGCATGTCGCCAGCCTGTTCTGTCAGCAGTTCAATCCGTGCCTCCCCGATGGCCGCAGTTGGGACGACGCGCGAGAAGCTGCGGCCGACACGATCATCGATACGATCGAAACCTACGCCCCCGGCTTTCGCGCCAGCATCCTCGCGCGCCAGATCCACTCGCCGCTCGACCTCGAGCGCAAGTTCGGGCTGGCGGGCGGCGATATCTTTCACGGGCGGATGTCGCTCGACCAGCTTTGGGCGGCGCGGCCGGTGCTCGGGCACGGGCGATACCGGATGCCGATCGCGGGTCTCTATCTGTGCGGCGCGGGTGCGCATCCGGGCGGCGGCGTCACCGGGGCGCCGGGCCACAATGCGGCAAGAGCGATCCTTGCCGACCGGGGCTTGGCGGGGCGGCTCGGCCTGCTTAAGCGGGCGCGATGAACGGCGCCCCTCTCAAGCTCTACAATTCGCTGACCCGGTCGATCGAGGACTTCCATCCGATCGACCCGAATGAGGTGCGCATCTATACCTGCGGTCCGACGGTCTATAATTACCAGCATATCGGCAACATGCGCGCGTTCCTGTTCGCCGACACGCTCGGCCGGACGATGCGGTGGAAGGGGCTCGGCCTCAAGCACATCATCAACATCACCGATGTCGGCCATCTGACGAGCGACGCCGACGCCGGCGACGACAAGATGGAAAAGGCCGCCCGCGCGCAGCAGAAGTCGATCTGGGACGTGGCCGCGCACTACACACAGGCGTTCAAGCTCGACGTCGAGCGGCTGAACATCACGCCGCCGGCCAAGTGGACGGTCGCAACCGATTACGTGCCGCAGATGATCGCCTTTGCCGAGACGTTCGCCGAGCGGCACTGCTACCGGCTCGACAGCGGGCTCTATTTCGACGTGTCGACGGTGCCCAATTACGGTCGTCTGGCGCGCACGGATACGCAAGCAGGTGAGAGCCGGATCGACCCGGTGGGCGGCAAGCGCAATCCGCAGGATTTCGCGATCTGGCGCACCTCACCGCCGGGCGAGCAGCGGCAGATGGAGTGGGACTCGCCCTGGGGCCGCGGCGCGCCGGGCTGGCATCTCGAATGCTCGGTGATGAGCCTCGCCGAGCTCGGCCACCCGTTCGACATTCACACGGGCGGCATCGACCACCGCGAGATCCACCATCCGAACGAAATCGCCCAAAACCAGGCGAAGTGCGGCTGCACCGACGCCGAGCCCGGCTTCACCGGCGCGCGGATGTGGATGCACAACAACTTCCTCGTGGACCGCGGCGGCAAGATGTCGAAGTCGACCGGCGAGTTCCTGCGGCTCCAGACGCTTGTCGATCGCGGCATCCATCCGCTCAGCTACCGCCTGATGTGCCTGTCGGCGCATTATCGCAGCGAGCTGGAGTTCACCTGGGACAACGTCATCGCGGCGCAGACACGGCTGAAGCGGCTGGTGCAGACGGTCGAGAAGCTGCGCGCGGCGCCCGACAAGCCTTCACGCGGGACCGTCGATGGATATCGCGAGGCATTCGACGCGGCGGTCAGCGACGACCTCAACACGCCGCGCGCGGTGCCAGTGCTGGACGAGCTGCTCGCCGACAAGTCGCTGTCGCCCGCCGATCGCCTCGAAGCCGCCGCCGCGTTCGACCGCGTGCTCGGGCTGCAACTCGCAACGATCACCCGCGCCGACCTGCGCGTCCGCCCCGCCGATGCTGCGATCGATGAGGCCGCGATCGAGGCGAAGCTCGCAGAACGGCGCAACGCGCGGGCGGCAAAGGACTTCGCCCGTTCGGACACGCTACGCGATGAGCTCACCGCCGTTGGGGTCGAAGTAATGGACGGCGACCCGCTCGGCTGGGACTGGAAGCTCTAGCCCGCCGGCAGCGCGGCGAGCATCGCCGGGGTCAGAAGCTGCGGCAGGACCCGCGGCTGCGCGGCACCCGGCGCGTACCACAGGTAGAGCGGCACGCCCGCGCGGTTGTGCTGCTCGATGAAGCGGCCCATCGCCGGATCACCGTTGGTCCAGTCGCCGACCAGCACCTCCACCCCGCCCTTCTCGAAGGCGGCGGCGACGGTATCGGTCTCGATCGCCGCCTTCTCGTTCACCTTGCACGCCACGCACCAGTCGGCGGTGAAATAGGCGAAGACGGGCTTGTTCTCGGCCCTGAGTGCCGCAAGCGAGGCCTCGGTAAAGGGCTTGGCGCCGAGCGCGGTGGCTCCCGCCGCCTCCGCCGGACGCTGTTCGATGCGCAGTGTCACCGCCAGCGCCAAGGCGATGCCGACCGCCGCCGGCGCCCAGGCCAGCCCCTTCCCCCGGCCCTGCCGCACCCCCGTCCACCAGAGCGCCAGCGCGGCGACGAGCACCGCGCCCAGCCCCAGCGTCATGCCGTCGACACCCGCCTGCTTGCCCAGCACCCACGCGAGGGCCAGCGCGGTCAGGAACATCGGCACCGACAGGATGTGGCGGAACGTCGCCATCCACGGTCCGGGCTTCGGCATCCGCCGCCGCAGCGCGGGCACGAAGCCGATCAACAGGAACGGGATGGCAAGGCCTAGGCCAAGGCCGGCAAAGATCATCAGCGCCGCCGCAGTGGGCAGCACCAGTGCGGCCCCGAGCGCCGCCGCCATGAACGGCCCGGTGCAGGGCGTCGCGACGAACGCGGCGAGCGCGCCCGTTATGAACGCCCCGCCCTTGCCGCTCGCCGCCATGCGATTGACCGCGCCGGGCGCCGACAGCTCGAACAATCCGGCGAGGTTGAGGGCGATGGCGGTGACCAGCAGCAGCAGTACGAGGATGACGCGGGGGTCCTGAAGCTGGAATGCCCAGCCCACTGTCGCGCCGCCCGCTCGCAGCGCCAGCAACGCACCGCCGAGCGCGAGACAAACGGCGATAACCCCGGCCGAATAGGCAAGCGCCTCGCCCCGTGCCCCGCGCTCGTCGCCGCCCGCTCTCGCGAGGCTGAGCGCCTTGAGGCTCAGAATCGGGAAGACGCAGGGCATGACGTTGAGGATTAGGCCGCCGAGCACCGCACCGGCGAAGGCGACGAGGATCGCGCGCCAGTCATAGGCTGCCGGCGCACTCGCCGCCGGCACCGCGCCCGGCACCGCGCGTACAGTGAAGCCGCGTCCGTCGCCGAGCGCGACAACGCCCGACACTTCGTCCGGCACCTTGCCGCCGGCCTGCGTCTCGATGACGAGGCGATCGCCGGCGCGGCCGATCGTCTGCACCGCCGCATAGGTGACCGCACCGTCAGTGAGCGGGTAGAAATAGGCGCCGTCCGCCGCCTGGTCCGCTGGCCACGGCACCGCGATCCGCATCTTTCCGGCCTCGACCGCAAAGACCGCGGGGCTGCCGAGCGGCTTGGGTAGCGTCCGGCGCCACTGGTCGAATTGCGCGCGCCGCTCGGGCGAGATCGCGCCATCGCCGACCGTCAGGACGGTCGACAACTGCGCGCGTTCGGGCACGCAGATCTGGTCGGTGCAGACGAGGTAATCCGCCTCGACCGCAATCGGCAGGCGGGTGCCGGGGGCGCGTCCGGCGGGGACCTTTAGCCGCACGAACTGCGCGAACGGCCCCTCATAGACGTAATTCATGAGGCCCGCGATCACGAGCCGCTGCGGGACCGGGTATTCGAGCGGCCCGGCAGTGACGCCCGCGGGCAGCGTCCATTTGAGCGCCGTAGGGACCCCCGCATCGCCGGGATTCTGCCAATAGCCGTGCCAACCCTTGTCCGGCTTCGATGCAAAGGCGAGCGTCACCTCGCTGCCCGGCGCGGGCATGTCGGTTTCGGCGACGAGCTCGATCGCGATGTGGCGGGGCTGTCCCGCCAATTGCGCCGCCGCGGGGACGGCGAGGAATAAGGCGGCGAGGAGCGCGAGGAAGCGAAGCATCTGGGTCGGTCTAGCGGCGGTGCGGACCGGGCGCCACTGCGGGCTTTGGGCGGTTCGCTTTGCAACCAGAACACGTCACCCCGGATCAAGTCCGGGGTGACCGAAGGAGGTGAAGGGAAGCGGGAAAATGATCCGCTCCCCCGATCGTCACGCCACCAGCGCGCCGTGGCAGTGCTTGTACTTGCGGCCCGACCCGCACGGGCACGGCGCGTTGCGGCTGACCCGGCCTTCCCAGCCGGCGGGGTCGTCGCCGTAATCCTCAAGCTCGGCTTGGGGGATCTGGAAGGGCGGGATGACGAGGCCCGACCCGTCCTGGTCGTATGTGTCATCCTCGCCCGTCAGCGGGTCGAAGTGATGCGTCAGGAAATCGGGCAGCTCGGGGAGCGGCGGCGGCGCCTGGAACTGGAACTGCGCGTACGCAAAGGTGCGCGTCACATCCTCGCGGATGCTGTCGAGCATCTTCTCGAACAGGCCGAACGCCTCCTGCTTGTACTCGTTGATCGGCGTCTTTTGCGCATAGGCGCGCAGGTGAATTATCTGGCGCAGCGCATCGAGCATCGCCAGATGCTCCTTCCAGTGATGGTCGAGGTTCTGGAGCAGGATCGACTTCTCGATCCCCGCCCAGGTCGCTGGCTCCAGCTCCTTCGACTTGCCCTCGACCAGCGCGTCGGCAGCCTCGCGGATGCGGGTCTCGATATCCTCGGCCTCGAGGCCGTCCTGCGCGGCGATCCAGTCGGCGACCGGCGCCTCGACGTTCAGCACCTCGGTCGCGCGCGCGGTCAGCCCGGGCACGTCCCACTGCTCGGGATAGGTGCCCGGCGGGATCGCCTCGCCCACCAGCGCGTTGACGGTCTCGGCGCGCATGTCGGCGACGACGTCGCCCACCGTCTCGGCATCCATGATGTCGGCACGCTGCTCGTAGATGACCTTGCGCTGGTCGTTCATCACATTGTCGTATTCGACGACCTGCTTGCGAATATCGTAGTTGCGAGCCTCGACCTTCTTCTGCGCGGTCTCGATCGCCTTGGTCAGCCACTTCGATCCGATCGCCTCGCCATCGGCGATGTTCGAGCGCATCATCTTGGCGAACATCGTGTCCGGGCCGAAAATGCGCAGCAGATCGTCATCGAGGCTGAGGTAGAAGCGGCTGAGCCCCGGATCGCCCTGACGACCCGAACGGCCGCGCAGCTGGTTGTCGATGCGGCGGCTCTCGTGCCGCTCGGTGCCGAGCACGAACAGACCGCCGGCGGCGAGCACCTGCGCCTTCTCCGCCTCGATCTCCTCGCGGATGCGCTGGATCGCGGCTTCACGCTCCGGCCCCTCGGGGATGTCGGCCAGCTCGTCGGCGACGCGGAAGTCGAGGTTGCCGCCCAGTTTGATGTCGGTGCCGCGGCCGGCCATGTTGGTGGCGATCGTCACGGCGCCCAGACGCCCCGCCTGCGCGACGATGTGCGCCTCGCTCTCGTGATAGCGCGCGTTCAGCACCTTGTGCGGCACGCCCTCGTTCTGGAGATATTCGCTCAGAAGCTCCGACTTCTCGATCGAGACGGTGCCGACGAGCACGGGCTGCCCCTTCTCGGCATGTTCCTTGATCGAGCGAGCGATGGCGATGAACTTGTCCTGCAGCGTCTTGTAGAACTGATCTTCCTCGTCGACGCGCTGGACGGGCACGTTGGTCGGGATCGACACGACGTTCATCTTGTAGATGTCGAAGAACTCGGCCGCTTCGGTCGCGGCGGTGCCCGTCATGCCCGACAGCTTCGGGTACATGCGGAAATAGTTCTGGAAGGTGATCGAGGCGAGCGTCTGGTTCTCCGGCTCGATCGTCACGCCTTCCTTCGCCTCGACCGCCTGATGCAGGCCGTCGGACCAGCGTCGGCCGTCCATCATGCGGCCAGTGAACTCGTCGATGATGACGACCTTCTCGTCCTTTACGATATAGTCGATGTCGCGCTTGAACATCACCACCGCGCGCAGCGCCTGGTTGAGGTGATGAACGACCTGCGTATTCTCGAAATCGTAGAGGTTGGTGCCCTGGAGCAGGCCGGCCTCCTCGAGGAGGCGCTCAACCCGTTCGGTGCCGTCCTCGGTCAGGACGACCGACTTCTGCTTCTCGTCCTTTTCGTAATCCTCGGGCGTCAGCTGCTTCACGATCGCGTCGACGCCGATGTAGAGCTCCGACTTGTCGTCGGTAGGCCCCGAGATGATGAGCGGGGTGCGCGCCTCGTCGATCAGGACCGAATCGACCTCATCGACGATCGCCATCGAGAACGGCCGCTGGACCATCGATTCGCGGTCGTACTTCATGTTGTCGCGCAGATAGTCGAAGCCGAACTCGTTGTTCGTGCCGTAGGTGATGTCCGCGGCATAGGCCGCGCGGCGCTCGTGATCGGGCAGGTTGGGCACGATCACGCCGGTCGTCAGACCGAGGAAGCCATAGACGCGGCCCATTTCCTCGGCATCGCGGCGGGCGAGATAGTCGTTGACGGTGATGACGTGGACGCCCTGCTCGGCCAGCGCGTTGAGATAAACCGCGAGCGTCGCGACGAGCGTCTTGCCCTCGCCCGTCTTCATCTCGGCGATCTCACCGCGATGGAGGACGATGCCGCCGACGAGCTGTACGTCGAAATGGCGCATACCGAGGACGCGCACCGACGCCTCGCGCACGGTCGCGAACGCCTCGGGCAGCAGACCGTCGAGCGTCTCGCCATTCGCCAAGCGCTCGCGGAAGCGGACGGTCTGCTGCTTCAGCTCGTCATCGCTCAACGCCTGAACGCTGGGCTCGAAGGCGTTGATCTTGTTGACGAGACCGCCGAGCGACTTGACGTAGCGGTCGTTCGAGGAGCCGAAAAAGGTCTTGGCAAGGCCGCCGAGCATGATGGTGTCCTGTCTGAAATCGGATCGCCGCCGGGCGCGCGGGCGCACCTGTCGGGGGCGTAATGAAATGAGGAAATGCGAAGGGCGCGCGCGGGTTCCCGCGCCGGCGCCGGGGTTATTCGCGCCGGCGGGCGGGAATGCGCTCGATCGGCAGGACGACGAGTGTCAGCGGCGCGGCCGCCTCGGCGCGCACCGGCGCGGGCACCGGCCGGATGGCGGCGACGGGATCGCGGCGCTTTGCTGCCTGCACCACCTGCGCAACGCCGGGCTGCACGAAGCTCGCGGCGACCGCCGGCCGGGCCACACGCGCGTCTGCGACGCCGCCGAGCGACAGCCCGGTGATCGCAGCGAGGAACGCGTAAAGGGCAGCGAGCAGGTTCACGCTTTCCATCTATGCGGCGAAAGTCTGAACGTCCACCGAATAGGCTACGTGGCCGCGATCAGTTGAGCGGGACGATGATCTCGTCGGGATGCGCGACGTTCAGTTCCTTGCGGACCAGTTCGTCGACCATGTCGGGATTGGCGCCGCGCTTCGGATCGAGCAGCGCCACCTGGTTGCGCAGCGCCGCGCGCCGTTTGTCGAGCTGGGCAAACTCCGCCTCGCGCTTGGCATAGGCACGGCTGTATTCTCGGTAGCGCAGCAGGCCGTTGGGTCCCGCGACGGCATAATAGCCGAAAAAGCCCATGAACACGATCGCGAGCGCCGGGATCCCGGCGCTCTGCAACAACGGCATCAGGCGGTTCTTGGACGCGTTCGACATGTTATCCTTATCATATCGAACGCGCCTTTAATCAAGCGCGGCGAAGCACATCCCGGCCCGCATAACGACCGACATCGCCCAGTTCCTCCTCGATGCGGAGCAGCTGGTTGTACTTGGCGAGCCGGTCCGAGCGGGCGAGGCTGCCCGTCTTGATCTGACCGCAGTTGGTCGCGACGGCCAGGTCGGCAATCGTCGCATCCTCGGTCTCGCCCGAACGGTGCGACATGACCGCGGTGTAGCGCGAGCGATGCGCCAGATTCACCGCCTCCAGCGTCTCGGTCAGCGTGCCGATCTGGTTGACCTTGACCAGCAGCGAGTTGGCGAGGCCGCGCTTGATGCCGTCGGCCAGACGCTCGGGGTTGGTGACGAACAGGTCGTCGCCGACGAGCTGGACCTTGTCGCCGATGAGGTCGGTGAGCGCCTTCCACCCCTCGAAATCGTCCTCGCCCATGCCATCCTCGATCGACAGGATCGGATAGCGGGCGGCAAGGTCGGCGAGGTACGCGGCCATCTCGTGCGGCGACAGCGTGCGCCCCTCGCCTTCGAGGCGGTACGCGCCGTCCTTGAAGAACTCGGTCGCGGCGCAGTCGAGCGCGAGCATCACGTCATCGCCGGGCTTATAGCCGGCCTTTTCGATGCTCGACATGATGAAGTCGAGCGCGTCGGGCGCGCTGGCCAGGTTGGGCGCAAACCCGCCCTCGTCACCGACCGCGGTGTTCAGACCCTTTTCCGACAGGCCCTTCTTCAGCGTGTGGAAGATCTCCGAGCCGCAGCGCACCGCTTCCGACAGGCTGTCGGCGCCCACGGGCATAATCATGAATTCCTGGAAATCGATCGGGTTGTCGGCATGCGCGCCGCCGTTGATGATGTTCATCATCGGCACCGGCAGCGTCAGCGCCCCAACGCCGCCGACATAGCGATAGAGCGGCAGCCCGCGCGCATCCGCCGCCGCCTTCGCCACCGCCAGGCTGACGCCGAGGATCGCGTTGGCACCGAGTCGGCTCTTGTTGGCGGTGCCGTCCAGCTCGATCATCGCCTGGTCGACATCGGCCTGATCCTCGGCATCGAGGCCCAGCACCGCTTCGGCGATGTCGGTGTTCACCGCCTCGACCGCCTGGGTCACGCCCTTGCCGCCCCAACGGCTCTTGTCGCCGTCGCGGCGCTCCACCGCTTCGTGCGCGCCGGTCGAGGCGCCCGAGGGGACCGCGGCGCGGCCGAAGCTGCCGTCGTCGAGCAGCACGTCGACTTCGACCGTGGGGTTGCCGCGGCTGTCGAGAATCTGGCGGGCGTGCAGGTCGATGATTGCGGTCACGTAACGGTCTCCCTAAGCTTGGGGCAGCAGGCTCGGCGCCGCCCTTAGCGGGCCGATGCCGGGGGCGCAAACGGTGCCGGGCGTCGTTTCGTATGGAACCCCCACGAGGCCATGCGGTTGTTCGGCAAACGACGGAGGGATTTCAAATGGCTGACCACAACAACGTCGAACCGACGTTCGAACCCGCGGTGCCGCTGAAGGCTGAGGCGGGCGACGTGACGTTCGAAGCGTCGACCGCGCGCACCACCAAGGACACGATCAAGACCGAAGCGTCGAAGCTCGGCACCCAGGCCGCCGACAAGGCGCGCTCGCTGGCGGGCGACGGGAAGGCCAAGGCATCGGGCGCGCTCAATGAGTTCGCCAAGATGATGGAAGACGCCGCGGGCCAGGTCGACGACAAGCTGGGCGAGCAGTACGGCCAATATGCCCGGTCGGCCGCGCAGTCGCTCGGCGGCTTCGCCAGCCAGCTCGATGCCAAGGATGTCGACGAACTGCTCGAGGACGTGCGCGGCCTGGTTCGCAAGAGCCCGGCGGTCGCGATCGGCACTGCGGCGGCGCTCGGCTTCGTCCTCGCGCGCGTCGTCAAGGCGGGCGTCGAGCCGGCCGTCACGACCAAGACGACGGTCTGAATTTGCCCGTGGCCACTTCGCCAACCGAGGAACCCGGCATCGCCGCGCTGGCGATGCAGGCGGTCGACGATGCCAAGCGGTGGGCGCGCGCAGAGGTCGCCTATGGCAAGGCGCTGGTGTCCGAGCGCGGCAAGGATGCCGGGCTTGGGATCGGCTTGGCCATCGCCGCGGCAGGGATCGCGCAAGCGGCGTTGGCGGCGTTGCTCGTCGGCCTCGTCCTCACGCTGGCGCCGCATGTCGGTACCGGCATCGCCACGCTGATCGTCGTTATCGCCGCGCTGGTGGTGACCGCGATCCTCGGCCTGCTGGGCCTGTCGCGCATCCGCCGTGCCTTTGGCGGTGCGGCATGAGCGCGGCGAAAGCCCGGGCCGAGGCCGACGCGGCGCGCGCGGACCTGATCGGCAATCTCGACCGGCTGAAGACGCGCCTGTCGCCCGCCACGCTCGTCAGCGAGGCAGTGGAAAGTGCCCGCGAGAAAGCGATCGACGTGGCCGAACAGACCGTCGAAACCGCTCGGGCGCGGCCCGTGCTCGCCGGTTCGGTCGCGGGCGGCGCGCTCCTGCTCCTCGCCCGCAAGCCGATCTTCGGCCTTTTCCGCCGGCTGACCCCGTCACCAGCCCCCGAACCCGATCCCATCGAACTCGTCGAAGGACATCCCTCATGACCGACATCGATCCGACCAAGGCCAGCCTGACCGACCGCGCCCGCGACGCCGCAACCCATGCGGTCGAGGCGACGAAGGAAACGACGACGCACGCCGTCGAGGTAACGAAGGACGCCGCGACCAAGGCGGCGAACAAGACCGCCGACCAGATCGAGAGTAATCCGCTCGCCGCGCTGCTCGGCGGCGTCGCGATCGGCATCGCCATCGGTGCGCTCCTGCCCCGCACGCAGCGCGAGCGCGAGACGCTGGGGCCGCTCGGCAAGCGCCTGACCGAGAGCGCGGGTGCCGTGGTGCGCGCCGCCCGCGACGCCGGTCGCCAAGAAATCGAGGCGCTTATCCCCGACAAGCACAACGCTAAGGAAAAGGCGTCGGCTCTGCTCGGCAACGTCGCCAGCGCAGCGCGCGACGCGGTGAAGTCGGCGGCCTGACCTATCGATCGTACCCCGGCGCAGGCCGGGGTACGGTGTTTTCTATATCGGCTCTCCGCCGCCTCCAGCAGTGACGTTTCGTTGCTGCCACCCCGACACCCTTGAGCCACCCGCCGATTCCGCTATGCGGTCTGACGAAGCCCGCCGCGAGCGCGGGTACAGCCCCTAGCATCGGAACCTTGGCGCATGAGCAAGCTTCATCTCGTCTTCGGCGGCCGCGTGAGCGATCCGCAGACCCTCGACTTCACCGATCTGAAGGGCCTCGATATCGTCGGCCTGTTCCCCGACTATGCCAGCGCCGAAAAGGCTTGGCGTGCCGCCGCGCAGCGGACCGTCGACGATGCCGAGATGAAGTATGTCGTCGTGCATCTTCATCGCCTGCTGGAGCCCGACCCCGCGCTGAACCGCGGCGAGTAAGCGGCACCCTACAAGGATTTTGGGGTAGCGGGGCGCCCGCCGCGCCCCCTAGTCTGGGGCATGCAGATGTCCCTTCGCGACCTCGACACGTTGACCGACAAGGAGAAGGCGACGCTACGCCTGATCGTGCGCGGTCATGACGCCAAGTCGGCCGCGCGTGCGCTCGACCTATCCGTCCACACGATCAACGAGCGGCTTCGCGAGGCGCGCCGAAAGCTGGCGGTGCCGAGCAGCCGCGAGGCCGCGCGCCTGCTGTTCGAGGCAGAGGGCGGCATCCCCGAAACCGTTGGGAACAATGGAATCGGGGAAGATTCCGCGACCGGACAGCGCAATCAGGCCGCAGCGCCGGTCGACGGCGCCCGGCGGCGGATCGGCCCCGCCGCGATCATCGGAGTGTCGCTCATGTCCCTCACCCTCGCCCTCGCTGCCGTGATCGGCATCGGTTCCCCCACGCTTCCGGGTATTGCGCCAGCGACCCAGGCCTCCGCCAACGCCTCGGTCATAGAGGCGGCGACGCAATGGCTGGCGCAGCTCGATCGCGACGACTGGGCCGGCACCTATCGCGGCACCGGCGCGGCGTTCCGGAAACTCAATACCGAGGCGGTTTGGGCAAAGACTTCCGAGCAGGTTCGCGCTCGCTTCGGCAAGGTAAAGACGCGGACTTTCCTGGCGCAGGAAGAGCTTCCCGCCCCGCCCGCCGGCTATCAGGTGGTCAAGTTCCGCGCACAGTACGCGAACAAGCCCGATGCGGTCGAAACCGTCACCTTCGAGCGCGAGAACGGCGCCTGGAAGGTCGTCGGCATCTACGTCGAGTAAGCGCGCTGCCGGCCGGGTTCGCCCCGGCCGGCTAGCGTTCAACCGCGCAGCACTGCGCCGAGCTTGCCGGCCGCGGCGACGACGCGGTCGGCGATGCCCTTCAGGTCTGCATCGGTAAAGCTCTTCTCGCCGGGCTGAAGCACGATCTCGACCGCGAGGCTCTTCATCCCCTCGCCCACGCCGGCGCCCTCGAACACGTCGAACAGTCGCGCCTCGACGATCGCCGCCTTGTCGGCGCCGCGCACCGCGCGGACGAGTTGCTCGGCCGACAGCGATGCGGGCACCAGGAATGCGAAGTCGCGGCGCACGGCCTGTAGCGCAGGCGGCGCATAGGCGGCGCGCATGAAGCCCGACGACCGCTTGGCCGGGATCGCATCCGGATAGAGCTCGACCGCCGCCACCGGCCCGCCAAGGTCGAACGCCCGTGCGACCGAGGGATGGACGGTCCCGAACGCGGCCAGCACCGTCTTGGGCCCCAGCCGCAGCGTGCCCGACTGGCCGGGATGCCACGCCTCGCCCGCCTCGCGCATCACCTGCAGGTTGGCGACCGGCGCGCCGGCGGCCTCGAGCAGCGCGAGCGCTTCGGCCTTGGCGTCGTAGGCGTCGAACGCCTGCGCCTTTCCGCCCTGCCAGCCGCGCGCCGACCGCTCGCCCGCCAGCACGACGGCGAGCGTCGGCCGCTCGGCATCGGCGAGATAGCGACGGCCGAACTCGAATAGCCGCACGCTGGTCGCCCCGCGCGACAGGTTGCGCTGCGCCGCCGCCAGCAGGCCGGGGAGCAGCGACGGGCGCATGACCTTCATGTCCTCGCTGATCGGATTGGCGAGCGTCCACGCCCCACCCCCGAACACCTCGGCCTGGGCGACGGGAAGGAAGCTCCACGTCACCGCCTCGTTGAGGCCGCGCGCGGCGGCGGCACGGCGCAGGCGACGCTCGGTGCGCTGCTCGGGCGTCGCGGTCGGGCGCGCCACGCCCTCGGCACGCGGCAGCGGGGTCGAGGGCACGTTGTCGAGGCCGACGATACGGATGACCTCCTCGACGATGTCGGCGGGGCCGTCCACGTCGCGGCGCCAGGTCGGCGGCGTGACCTGCCACTCGTCGCTAACTTCGAACCCCAGCGAGGCGAGGATTTCGCGCTGACGGACCGGCAGCACTTCCAACCCGCCGAGGCTCCCGGCGAGCGCCGGGTCGTAAGCGAAGTGCCGGGTGCCGAGCGGCGCCTCGCCGGCCCGCGTGATCGCCGACGGCCTACCGCCGCACAGCGCGGTGACGAGATGCGTCGCGATGGCGAGGCCCTGGTCGAGGAAGGCCGGGTCGACCCCGCGTTCGAACCGCTGCCGCGCATCGCTGGTCAGCGCCAGCGCCTGTCCCGTCCGCGCGATCGCCTCCGGCGTGAAATAGGCGCATTCGATCAGCACGTCGGTCGTCGTCTCGCCCACGCCCGATTCCTCGCCGCCCATGATGCCGCCGATATCGTGGACCGCGGCGTCGTCGGCGATCACCGTCATGCCCTCGGTCAGCGTATAGGTCTTGCCGTTGAGCGCCAGCACCTGCTCGCCCGCCTTCGCCCGGCGCGCGGTCAGCGGTCCGCTCAGCTTCGCCATGTCATAGACGTGTAGCGGGCGGCCGAGATCGACCGAGACGAAGTTGGTGATGTCGACCAGCGCCGAGATCGGCTTCTGCCCGATCGCGGTCAGGTAACGCCGCAGCCAGTCGTGCGACGCGCCGTTGGCCACGCCGCGGACGGCCTGTGCGTAGAAGGCGGGGCAGCCCTCGGCATCCTCGATTCGCACTTCGGGCGCGGGACCGCTGCCTTCGACCGGGACGAGCGGCGCGTCGAGGCGGTACGCTGCCTCCAGCGACTTCAGCGTGCCGATCCCCGCGGCGGCAAGGTCGCGGGCGATGCCGCGCACGCCCATGCAATCCTGGCGATTGGGTGTCACCGACACCTCGATCATCGGATCGTCGAGGCCGGCGAACGCTGCGAAAGGCATGCCGACCGGCGCATCCTCGCCCAGCTCGATGATACCGTCATGGTCGTCGCCGAGTTCCAGCTCGCGGCTAGAACACATCATGCCGTTTGATTCGACGCCGCGGATCGCCGACACGCGAAGCTGCATTCCGTTGGCGGGCACCACCGCGCCCGGGGTGCCGAGCACGCCGACCAGCCCTGCACGCGCATTGGGCGCCCCGCACACGACCTGAAGCGGCGCGCCCTCGCCGGTATCGACCGACAGGACCTGCAGCTTGTCGGCCTGCGGATGCCGCTCGGCGGTCAGCACCCGCGCGATGCGGAAGCCCGCCAGCCGCTCGGCCGGGTTGTCGACGCCCTCGACCTCCAGCCCGATGCGCGTCAGCGTGGTCAGGATCGTGTCGAGGTCGGCAGCCGTGTCGAGGTGCGACTTGAGCCAGCTCAGCGTGAACTTCATCGTTTCAACCCGTCACCCCAGCGAAGGCTGGGGTCTTTCTGAAATGGTGCGACTTGGCCGCGGACGACCCCAGCTTTCGCTGGGGTGACGTATCTTGTTCAGGCCGGCACGCCGACGCCGCCCGACAGCGTCGGCACGTCGAGCGCGGCGAAGCCGTAATGGCGCAGCCAGCGCAGGTCGCCGTCGAAGAAGGCGCGCAGGTCGTCCATGCCGTATTTGAGCATCGCCAGCCGATCGACGCCGGTGCCGAATGCGAAGCCCTGCCACTCGCTGGGGTCGAGGCCGCACGCCTCGATCACCTTGCGATGGACCATGCCGCTGCCGAGCACTTCCAGCCAGCCGTCGGACCCGCCAATCACCCGCTTGCCGTTCACGATCGAGTAGCCGACATCGATCTCGACCGAGGGTTCGGTGAAGGGGAAGTAGGACGAACGCAGGCGCAGGACGATGTCGTCCCGCTCGAAGAACGCCTTCAGGAACGTCTCCAGCGTCCATTTGAGGTGACCGAGCGTGATACCGCGGTCGATCACCAGCCCCTCGATCTGATGGAACATCGGCGTGTGCGTGGCGTCGCTGTCGCTGCGATACACGCGGCCGGGCGCGATGATGCGGATCGGCGGCTTGTCCTTCAGCATCGTCCGGATCTGCACCGGCGACGTGTGCGTCCGCAGCAGCATCCGCTTCTCCCCCTCATTGGGGAAGTAGAACGTGTCGTGCATCGCGCGCGCCGGATGCGTCTCCGGGATGTTGAGCGCCGAGAAATTGTGCCAGTCGTCCTCGATCTCCGGCCCGCTCGCCACCGCGAAGCCCAGGTCGGCAAAGATTTCGGCAAGTTCGTCGAGCACCTGGCTGACCGGATGCACGCTGCCCGGCGGGGTGCGATCGGCGGGGAGCGTCATGTCGAGCGTCTCGGCCGCAAGCTTCGCGTCGAGTGCCGCCCGCTCCAGCGCCGCCTTGCGAGTCCCGATCGCCGCCGTCACGCCCTCGCGCAGCGCGTGGATCGCCGGCCCCTCGACCAGCCGCTCTTCGGGCGTCATCCCGCCCAGCGACTTGAGAAGCGCGGTGATGCGCCCCTGCTTGCCCAGCGCCTCGACGCGGATCGCCTCGACCGCCTCGATGCTCGCGGCGCCGTCGATGCGCGCGAGAAGGTCGGCCTGAAGGGTTTGAAGCTCGCTCATCATCGTCCTTTGCGGTCCAACTGACCGTTCGCCGTTCCGAAACCCCATGCGCGCGCGCAAATCAACCCTAGCGTGCTTCGGCACCCGCTGGCAGAGCACGCGCCATGGCCGCCCCGCTCTATCGCCCCGCCCTGTTCGCGCTCGATCCGGAGAAGGCGCATCGCCTGACGATCCGGGCGCTGTCGGCCTGGGGCAAGGCCGGAACGCCGTTCGCCGTCCGGCCGAAGGCGAAGCCTGTCCGCATCGCCGGCCTCGATTTTCCCAACCCCGTGGGCCTCGCCGCTGGCGTCGACAAGGATGCCGAGGCGATCGACGGGTTCCTCGGCCTCGGCTTCGGCTTCGTCGAGGTGGGCACGCTGACGCCCCGGCCACAGGCGGGCAATCCACAGCCCCGCCTGTTCCGGCTGATCGAGGACGAGGGCGTCGTCAACCGGATGGGCTTTAACAATGGCGGGATCGACGCCGCCCTGCCCCGCATCCGCGCGGCGCGGCGCAAGAGGGGCATCCTCGGCATCAATGTCGGCGCCAACAAGGACTCGACCGACCGCGTCGCCGATTATGCAACCGCGGTGGCAAAGGTCGCGCCGCTGGCCGACTATGTGACGATCAATATCAGCAGCCCCAACACGCCGGGCCTGCGCGACCTGCAATCACAGCCGGCGCTGGGCGAGCTTCTCGCCGCCAGCGACGACGCGCGGCGCGGCGGCGGTGAGCGGGTGCCGCTGTTCCTGAAGATCGCGCCAGACCTCGACCGGGCGGGGTTGGACGTGGTGGTGCGCGCGGCGATCGATCATGGGATCGACGCGCTGATCGTGTCGAACACGACGATCTCACGGCCCGATACGCTGACATCGGCGAACGCGAAGGAAACGGGCGGGCTGTCGGGCAAGCCGCTGGCGCCCCTTGCCCGCCGGATACTGAGCGACGCGGTGTCGGCGATGGGCGGGCAGTTGCCGATCATCTCGGCAGGCGGCATCGACTCGGCGGCGGAGGCACAGGCACGGCTCGACGCGGGGGCGTCGCTGGTGCAGCTCTATTCGGCGCTCGTCTATCACGGGCCGGGGCTCGCCGCGAAGATCGTGCGCGGGCTCAGCCGGTAACGATCTTTCCGTCCCGGACCGTCACGGGCCACGGCGTCAGCCGCGTGTTCGGACACGGCCCGCCCAGGCACTCGCCATCCTCGATGCGAAACACGGCGCCGTGCCAGCTACAGACGATGCGGTCGCCGGCGGGCGAGAGATAGCCGTCAAGCTGCTGCGCCAGCGGTACGCCCATATGCGGGCAGCGATCGACATAACCGATCACCTCATCGCCCCTTCGCACGACGAAACCGTGAAAGCGGCCCGCCCGCAGTTGCAGCACGAAGTTGCGCGCCGCCCCCTCGGCGATCAGGTCGACCGGCCCGAGCGTGACGCCCGGCGGCGTCGCGAACACGCGGCTACCCGCGGGCGCCTCGCTCATCCGGGCAGCTTCGCCTTGGGGAACGGCGCCCAGGCGGCGTCGTAGTCGGGCTGCGCCGTTGCCAGCGCATGCGCGGTCGGACGATAGGGCCAGCAGCTTTCGACCATGAACGCCATCGTCCCGTCGATCTTGTGCGGCTGAAGGTCGGCGGCGCTCGCCTTCTCCCACGTCGCCACGTCGGGGCCGTGCCCGGCCATCAGGTTGTGGAGGCTGAGCCCGCCGGGCCGGAAACCCTCCGCCTTGGCGTCATAGGCGCCGTGGATCAGCCCCATCGCCTCCGACATAACGTTGCGATGGAACCAGGGCGGGCGGAACGTGTCCTCCGCCACCATCCAGCGCGGCGGGAAGATGACGAAGTCGGCGTTCGCGCGGCCGGGGACGTCGCTGGGGCTGGTCAGCACGGTGAAGATCGACGGATCGGGATGGTCGAAGCTGACGGTGTTGATCGTGTTGAACCGCGCCAGATCATAGCGGTAGGGGGCGAAGTTCCCATGCCAAGCGACAACGTCGAGCGGGCTGTGATCGAGCGTCGTCGTCCAAAGCGCGCCCATGAACTTCTGCACGACCTCGAACCGCTCGTCGCGGTCTTCGAACCAGGCGACGGGCGTCTCGAAATCGCGCGGGTTGGCGAGGCCATTGGCACCGATCGGGCCGAGATCCGGGAGCCGGAACAGGCTCCCATAATTCTCCGCGACATAACCACGCGCCGCCCCATCGGGCAGCAGCGCACGGAAGCGGACGCCGCGCGGCACCACAGCGATCTGGCCCGGCGAAAGGTCGATGCGGCCCATCTCGGTCAGCAGTGTCAGGCGGCCCTGCTCGGGAATGAACAGCATCTCGCCATCCGCATTCTGAAAGACGCGCGCGTCCATGTCGCGGTCGGCGGCATAGATGTGGAGCGCGACGCCCTCCAGGTCGGCCGGATCGCGGTTGGTCAGCATCGTCGTCATGCCGTCGATGAGGTCGACGCCCTGCCCGCCTGCGTCCGGTAAAGCTTGCGGGTCCCAGCGCAGGCGGTTGGGGGCGAGCGGCGTCCGATCCGCCTTCGGCGCGAACCGCGCCGCGCCGGTGTAGCGCGCGAACGGCGGATGCTCGGCAGTGGGGCGCAGGCGATAGAGCCACGAACGCCGATTCTCGTGCCGCGGCGCGGTGAACGCGGTGCCCGAGAGCTGCTCGGCATAGAGGCCGAAGGCGGGCCGCTGCGGCGAGTTGCGGCCGATCGGGAGGGCGCCGGGCACCGCCTGGGTCGAGACGTGGTTGCCGAAACCGGGGATGTAACCTTCGCTCATCGCAACCTCCGTTCTTTCTCCCGCCGGGCGTCGGACCCGGCAAAGCCGGGCCTTATGCCCGGCTTGCCGTGCCGGCCGGGCGCGGCGCCTCGTCTGCGCTCGGCATCCGGCCGACGCTTACGCGTCGACCGTGATGACGCCGCGCCGGATCTGGTCCAGCTCGATCGATTCGTACAGCGCCTGGAAATTGCCGGCACCGAAGCCTTCGTTCCCCTTGCGCTGGATGATCTCGAAGAAGATCGGCCCGAACTGATTCTCGGTGAAGATCTGGAGCAGGATACCCTCCTCGCCGACATTGCCGTCGATCAGGATGCGGTTCTTCTTCAGCCGGTCGAGGTCCTCGCCATGCCCCGGCACGCGCTTGTCGACGAGTTCGTAGTAGGTCTCGATCGTGTCCTGAAGCTTCACCCCGCGGTCGCGCAGCTTCTCAACCGTTGCGTAGATGTCGTCGGTGGTGAAGGCGAGGTGCTGGATCCCCTCGCCATTATAGTCGCGGATGAACTCCTCGATCTGGCTCTTCTCGTCCTGGCTTTCGTTCAGGGGGATGCGGATCGCCTTGTCGGGAGCGATCATCGCCTGGCTGAACAGGCCGGTCGCCTTGCCCTTGATGTCGAAATACTTCTGCTCTTCGAAGTTGAAGATGCGGTTGTAGAACTCCGACCACACGCGCATCTGCCCGCGCCGGACATTGTGCGTGAGGTGGTCGAGCAGGTCGAGGCCGACCGAATTGCGCGCCTCGGCTTCCTCCGCGCCCTCGATCGGCGTCCAGTCGGCATAGAGGCTGCCGGCATCGCCATGCCGGTCGACGAGATACAGCATTGAGCCGCCGATCCCCTCCAGCACATAGCCCTCGCCCAGCGCACCGTTCGACGCGTCGGCGGGCTTGGCGCCGCGGGCTACGGCATTGTCGAACGCTGCCTTGGCGTCAGCGACGCGGAACGCCATCCCCGCCGCAGACGGCCCGTGTGCGGCGCGGAAATCGGCGGCGTGGCCTTCGCTCATGCGGTTGAGGAGAAGATTGATCCGCCCCTGCTTGTAGCGGACCACGTCGCGGTTCGGATGCGTCGAGAAGGCAGTGAAGCCCATTGCCTCGAGCTGCGCCCCCATCCGCTCGGGATCGGCCGAGGAGAACTCGCAGAACTCGAACCCGTCGAGGCCCAGCGGATTGACGTCCATATGCTCCACGGCGGCATCCTCCAAAGATGGTATCAGTTGATACGAATATCGCTCGAACGGTGGCACTGGTCAACCCGCCGCGGAACCGGGCAAGCCCTGGCGCATTCGCAAGCGAACAACAGGCAGGAGGACGAGATGCGGAGCGGACTGAAACTGGCGATGGCGGGTATCGCGCTGGGCGGCGTGGGCCTTGGCGGGTGCACGATGAACGGCAACGGCGGCGGCACGGCCGAACCCACGGCGGTCGCGGACCTGATGACCGCCAACGGCCAGTCGGTCGGCCGCGCGACGGCGACGGCGATGAGCGACGGCATCCAGATCGTGGTCGAGGGCCGCAACATGCCGCCCGGCGCGCATGGCGCCCATGTCCACACGGTCGGCCGCTGCGACGCGCCGACGTTCGAGACCGCCGGCGGTCACTGGAACCCGATGGCGAAGAAGCACGGCATGGAAAATCCGGCCGGGCCGCATGCGGGCGACATGCCCAATCTCGACGTCGGTACAGATGGGTCGGGCGTCCTCACCGTGACGCTGCCCGGCGGCACGTTCGACGGCTTGTTCGACGCCGACGGCTCGGCGATGATGATCCATGCGGGCCCGGACGACATGCGGACCGATCCTTCGGGCAACAGCGGCAGCCGGATCGCGTGCGGCGTGTTCCGGCGGAGCTGACCCGGCGCAACGCTCGGGATGTGTCGGAGGATGAGGGGGACGCGTTCGTTTCGCGACTACATCCTTTTTGTCATATCCGTACAAGACCGACTCGATCGACGCGCTTAGAGCAGCCTTGCGACCCAAGAGGTTCCTAACAGGGGCCTTTTTCTAGGAGCGGCCCTCATTCGTGAGCGGCCGCTCCCTTTTTTTCGGTCCGGCGTACACGGCTTTTGGGCCTCCCCCACACTTTCCCGCTTTCGCTTTCCGATCGATCCCGGCATCGCCGTGGCACGCGACATCGTTCCCCGGGGGCATCGGGGGCGACTTCGCCAACAGGGAAGCGTGTCGATGTTGCTGGATTTCCACCAACCGTCGCCGGCGATCGCGCCGCTGGTGACGATCTTCTATCTCTATCGATCCGATGAGCCGGTGGTGGAGGGGATCGAGCGCGCGGACGTCGGGCAGATCCGCTTCATGCTGAAAGGTAGTGGCCACCTGACCTTTGCCGAGGGGCATGTCGAACCCTCTTGCCCGATCATGGTTAACGGCCCCGGAACGGGCGCGGCGGCGTACCGGGTGGAGGGGCCCTTTCACTGCTTCGGCGCGGCGCTGCGCCCCGTGGGCTGGTCTTCGCTGATCGGCATTCCCGCGCACGAGCGCGCCGACCACGTCACCGATGGCGAGGCCGTATTCGGCCCGGCGGGAAGCGCGCTGCTCGAGCATCTGCGCACGCTGGACAACGTGGCGGCGATGGCGGCGGTGGTCGAACCGTTCCTGCTCGAACGCGCGCGGCCGGTCCCGCCCGAGCATCAACGCCTCTGCGAATCGGTCCGCCAGTGGCTGTCGAGCAGCGATGCACCGCGCGTGGCGGCGCTGTTCGATGCGATCCCGCTGTCGTCGCGCCAGGTCGTGCGGCTGGTGAACCATTATTTCGGCGCCCCGCCTAAGCTCCTCGAGCGCAAGTTCCGTGCATTGCGCGCCGCCACCGCGCTGGCCGACGGCGCGGATGCGCGCGAGGTGGCGGAGGCATTCTACGACCAGCCGCACATGATCCGCGAGATCAAGCATTTCACCGGTCACACGCCGGGGACGCTTGCCTCTCGCATGGACCCGGTACTGGCGATGACCCTGTCGCCCGCCGCATTCAATGAGCTGGCCCCACCAGAGCCTGCGACACCCGAACGGGCTTGACCCCCCGCGCCCGCGCGCCCACATGGCAATCGGAACGAAACCATCCGATTAGGAACCCATGCGCCTTTCCGCCCAGGCCGACTATGCCGTCGTGATGATGCGCGCCGCCGCCCGCCAGTGCGGGTCGGTGCGCCTCAACGCGACGCTGCTGGCAGCGGAGACGGGACTGCCGCTGCCGACGGTGCAGAAGCTCGTCAGCCGGCTGTCGGCGGCGGGCCTCATCGAAAGCTCGCGCGGCACCGGCGGTGGCTTTCGCCTCGCCCGCCCGCCCGCCGCGATCACGCTGGCCGACATCGTCGAGGCGATCGAGGGCCCCATCGCGATGACCCCGTGCGTCGAGCATGGCCGCCACGACTGCGCGATCGAGGGGTCGTGCGACGTCCGCCCCCATTGGGACGCGGTCAACGGTGCCGTCCGCGGCGCGCTGGCCGGCGTCACCCTCAGTAATTTGATCGGCGCGCACCAGCCTGCGCGCGTTGGAGCCGAAGCATGACCGATACCGCCGTCGCGCCGAAGAACGCCGAGGCGCTGGCCGCCGCCAACAAGAAGTACGAGTGGGGCTTCGCGACCGAGGTCGAGCAGGAATTCGCGCCCAAGGGCCTGACCGAGGACACCGTCCGCTACATCAGCGCCAAGAAGGACGAGCCCGAATGGATGCTCGACTGGCGGCTCAAGGCGTTCCGCCTGTGGCAGACGATGGAGGCACCCGACTGGGCCAAGCTCAACGTGCCGCCGATCGACTATCAGGACGCGTACTACTACGCCGAGCCGAAGGCGAAGAAGACGATCGCGTCGCTCGACGAGCTCGATCCCGAGATTCGGCGGACGTACGAGAAGCTCGGCATCCCGATCGCCGAGCAGGAAGTGCTGGCCGGCGTCGAGGGCGCACGCCGGGTGGCGGTCGACGCGGTGTTCGACAGCGTTTCGGTCGCGACCACGTTCCGCAAGGAGCTGGAGGCGGCAGGCGTCATCTTCCGTTCGATCAGCGAGGCGATCCGCGAATATCCCGACCTCGTCCGCCAGTGGCTGGGCAAGGTCGTGCCGATGCGCGACAATTATTTCGCCACGCTCAACTGCGCGGTCTTTTCCGACGGCACCTTCGTCTACATTCCGGAAGGCGTCCGCTGCCCGATGGAGCTGTCGACCTATTTCCGCATCAATGCCGAGAATACCGGCCAGTTCGAGCGGACGCTGATCGTCGCCGACAAGGGCGCATATGTGTCCTATCTCGAGGGCTGCACCGCGCCGATGCGCGACGAGAACCAGCTTCACGCCGCGGTGGTCGAACTGGTCGCGCTCGACGATGCCGAGATCAAATATTCGACCGTCCAGAACTGGTATCCGGGCGATGAGAACGGCGTCGGCGGCATCTACAACTTCGTCACCAAGCGCGCGCTTTGCCAGGGTCGGAACAGCAAGGTGTCGTGGACACAGGTCGAGACCGGCAGCGCGATCACCTGGAAGTATCCGAGCTGCGTGCTGAACGGCGAGAACAGCGTCGGCGAGTTCTATTCGGTCGCCGTGACCAACGGCCGCCAGCAGGCAGATACCGGCACGAAGATGATCCACAACGGTAAGGGGTCGCGATCGACGATCGTATCGAAGGGGATCAGCGCGGGACGGTCGGACAATACCTATCGCGGCCTCGTCCGCGTCGCGCCGGCCGCAGAGGGCGTGCGCAACTTCACCCAGTGCGACAGCCTGCTGCTCGGCGACCAGTGCGGCGCGCATACGGTGCCATATATCGAGGTGCGCAACCCCTCGGCGCAGATCGAGCATGAGGCATCGACATCGAAGATCAGCGACGACCAGATGTTCTACGCGATGCAGCGCGGGCTGGATCAGGAAGCGGCGGTCGCGCTGATCGTCAACGGCTTCGCCAAGGAAGTGCTGCAGCAGCTGCCGATGGAGTTCGCGGTCGAGGCACAGAAGCTGCTCGGCATCAGTCTCGAAGGGAGCGTCGGGTGATCCTCGCGCTGCTCCTTTTCGCGCAGGTGACGCCGAGCGATGCGGTGGCCGGCTATGCCGATTGCTTGTCGTCGCGGATCAATGCCGACCCAGCGATGATCGACCCGCCCGCCGACGTTGCTGCCCGCCTCGCGATCCATGACGCCGCGCTCAAGCTTTGCGCGCCGAAGCGCAAGTCCGCGCGGCCGGATGATGCGGCGATGTTCGACAAGGTCGACGCCTCGACGCGCAAGGTGCTCGAGGATCCAGTGTCCGCCGAACAGGTCGACGGCGATCTGTCTGACGCGCCGAAGCCGTGATTGCGCTGGCCCTCGCCTTGCTGGTGCAGGACGCCGACCTTGTCGTCGTCGGCAAGCGGTTCGACGCCACGCGGGGGACCGTCGGCCGCAATCTCGTCACCGGCAAGCGCCGCTGCCGGGTGACGCGCACCAGCGGCGACGCGGCGATCGACAACGGCGTGTGCGAGGTGGCGATGCATTGCCTCGACAAGGGCCGCGGCGAGGCCTTTCGCACCTGCGTCCGCGACGGTCGCGCGCGCTTTCTCGACACCTATTTCGCTTCAAAGCAGGTTGATGATGCTCAGGATTGAAGACCTCCACGCCGAAATCGACGGCAAGCCCATCCTCAAGGGCCTCTCGCTCACCGTGAATGCGGGCGAGGTGCATGCGATCATGGGGCCCAACGGCGCCGGCAAGTCGACGCTCGGTTACGTGCTCGGCGGCCGCGCGGCTTATGAGGTGACGGCTGGCTCGGTCAGCCTTGAGGGCGACGACCTGCTCGAGATGGAAGCGCATGAGCGTGCGGCCGCGGGCCTGTTCCTCGGCTTCCAGTATCCGGTCGAAATCCCCGGCATCTCGAACCTCCATTTCCTGCGGGAGGCGCTGAACAGCCAGCGCCGTGCGCGCGGCGAGGCGCCGCTGTCGGGCGCCGAGTTCCTCAAGGTGGCGCGCGCACAGGCGGCGGCGCTCGGCATGGACGCGGAAATGCTCAAGCGGCCTGTGAACGTCGGCTTTTCGGGCGGCGAGAAGAAGCGCAACGAAATGGTCCAGATGGGCATCCTCGACCCGCGCATCGCCGTCCTGGACGAGACCGACAGCGGCCTCGACATCGATGCCCTTCGCATCGTCGGCGACGGCATCAACCGCATCATGCGCGCGCCGGACAAGGCGGTGGTGCTCATCACGCACTATCAGCGGCTGCTCGACTATGTCCGCCCCGATTTCGTCCACGTGCTGGCCGATGGGCGCATCATTCGTTCGGGCGGGCCGGAGCTCGCGCTTGAACTGGAGCGCGAAGGCTATGGAGCGATCGCGGCGTGACGCAGCTTCCCACCAACCGGATGGAAGCGTGGCGCTGGACCGACCTCGCCGCGCTGGAGGCGGCTCGGTCGACGGATCGTGGCAGTGCGCCCGCGCTCGATGGACTTTGGATCGAGGGCGATGGCCCGCGCCTCGTGTTTCGGGACGGCATGTACCAGCCTAAACTTAGCACACCGGGCGAGGTGTCGGTCGAGGCGATCAGCCCGGCGACCGCACACCCTCTCGGCGCGGTGACCGCAGGAGACGGCTGGCGGTTGACGCTCGCGGCGGAGCAGACGGTCGCGGTAATCCAGATCGTCCACGTCGCGACGGGCGGCGAGAACCACCTGCCCGGCGTCATCGAACTCAGTCGCAATGCGGACGCCTCGATCGTCGAAACCTTTGTCGGCGCCGGCTGGACCAACCGCCTGACGACGATCCGTCTGGCCGAGGGCGCGCGTCTCACGCGATCGGTCCGCCTGCTCCAGGCGTCGGGGTTTGTCAGCCTGCGCGAAGAGGCCGAGATTGGCGCGGCGGCGAGCCTTGCCAGCATCTTCCTCGGCGCAGGGAAGGCTGCGAGCCGGATCGACGGCGAACTCGTCGTCACCGGCGACGGCGGCCTCGCCGAGATGGGCGGCGCGCTGCTGACCCGCGGTGAGCAGCGACAGGAATGCGCGGTTACGGTCCGCCATTCCGCGCTCGACGGTGCGAGCCGCCAGATCTGGCGCGCGGTCGCCGCCGATCGCTCGGCCGCCAGTCTTGCGGCTCGGGTCGACGTGGCGCGCGGGGCACAGAAAACCGACGGCGAACAATCGCTTCGCGGGCTTCTCTTGCACCGTACGGCAACCGTAAACCTGAAGCCCGAGCTCGAAATCTTCGCAGACGATGTGAAGTGCGCGCACGGCGCGACGGTGGGCGAACTCGATAAACAGGCGCTGTTCTACCTCCAGTCGCGCGGCCTGCCCCAGGGACCGGCCAAGGCGATGCTGACCCGTGCCTTCGTCGCCGACGCGATTGACCGGATCGAGGACGAGGCGGTGCGCGAGGTGTTCGCCGCCGACGCCGAAGCCTGGCTGAACGAAGCGCTATGACCACGCTGACCAACGCCCGCCCGCTCGACCGGCTCGCCGACTTTCCGGCGATTCCCGAGGGCTGGGCGTATCTCGACACCGCCGCGACGGCGCAGAAGCCGCAAGCGGTGATCGACGCGATCACTCGCGCCTATGACACGACCTATGCGACGGTGCATCGCGGCGTCTATCAGCGCAGCGCCGACATGACGCTGGCGTACGAGGCGGCGCGGCGGCGGGTGGCCGGGTTCATCGGTGCGGCCAGTCCCGACGAATGCGTGTTCGTCCGCGGCGCGACCGAGGGGATTAACCTCGTCGCGCAATGCTGGGCGGCGACGCAGCTCGGGGCGGGCGATCGCATCCTGCTGTCACAGCTCGAGCATCACTCGAACATCGTGCCGTGGCAGCTGGTCGCCCAGCGCGTCGGCGCGGTGATCGACGTGGTGCCACTTACCGCGGATCACGCGATCGACCTCGATGCCATGGCGGCGATGCTGACGCCCGCACACAAGCTGGTCGCGCTGGCGCATGTGTCGAACGTGACCGGCGCGGTGCTCGATGCAAAGCGCGCGGCCGATCTGGCCCACGGCGTCGGCGCGAAATTGCTGCTCGATGGGTGCCAGGCGGTGCCGCGGCTCCCCGTCGATGTTCAGGCGCTCGATTGCGACTTCTATGTCTTTTCCGCGCACAAGCTTTACGGTCCGACTGGAATCGGTGTGCTGTGGGGTCGCGGCGATCTGCTCGAAGCGATGCCGCCCTATCAGGGTGGCGGTGCGATGATCGACAAGGTCTCGTTCGCCGGCACCACCTATGCGGCCCCGCCCGCGCGGTTCGAGGCCGGGACCCCGCATATCGTCGGCGTTCTCGGCTTGCACGCGGCGATCGACTATGTCGACGCGATCGGGCTGGAGGCGATCCACGCGCATGAGGGCGCACTGGTTCGCGAGGCTCGGGAGGCGTTGTCGGGCCTGAATTCGGTCCGGCTGTTCGGCCCGGCGGACTCGGCGGGCATCGTCAGCTTCATGGTCGAGGGCGTGCACCCGCACGACGTCGGCACGATCCTGGACGAAGGCCGCGTGGCGATCCGCGCGGGGCACCATTGCGCGCAGCCGCTGATGGACCATCTTGGCATCCCGGCGACCGCGCGCGCCAGCTTCGGCGTCTATAACGGCCCGCGCGACGTAGCCGCGCTGGTCGAAGGAATTGAACGCGTTACACGGATTTTCGGATAATGGCTGACAATATTAAGGTCGAAGAAGTCGATGCCGTCGCCCCCCCGCCCCGCGCCCGCGTGAGCGACGCGGAGGACGCCGCACCGCGCGCGGAGCGGACGCGCGACTATCTGGACGGCTTCCTCGCGCAAAAGCCCGTGGGCGTGGCCGCGGGGCAGCCCGGCGGCGAAACCTATGACGCGATCATCGCGGCGCTGAAGGACATTTACGACCCCGAAATCCCGGTCAACATCTACGACCTGGGCTTGATCTACGGCGTCGAAGTGTCGGACGACGGCCACGCCGCGGTCACGATGACGCTGACCACCCCGCACTGTCCGGTGGCGGAGACGATGCCGACCGAGGTCGAGCTTCGTGTCGGCAGCGTGCCGGGCGTCGGCGCGGTTGACGTCAACCTCGTCTGGGACCCGCCTTGGGACCCGATGAAGATGTCCGACGAGGCGCGCCTCGAACTCGGGATGCTGTGAAATGACGACGACCATCCGTGCGCGCCCGCAGGCAATCCATCTGACCCCCGCCGCGGAGGCGCGCGTCGCCGACCTCATGTCGCGCGCGCCTGAGGGATCGGTCGGCGTCAAGCTGTCGACCCCGCGGCGCGGCTGTTCGGGCCTTGCCTATTCGGTCGATTACGTCGCCGCCGCCAATCCGATGGACGAGCGGATCGAGACGCCGGGGGGTACCTTCTTCGTCGATGGCGGATCGGTGCTGTACCTGATCGGCTCGACGATGGATTGGGTGGAGGACGACTTTACCGCCGGCTTCGTCTTCGCCAACCCGAATGCCAAGGGCGCCTGCGGCTGCGGCGAGAGCTTCACAGTTTGATGGGCCGGCGCCCGTTGCGGGCGCCGGCGACCAATTAGCGGACCCGCGTCCAGGTCTGGCTGCGGCAGAAGACCGCGATGCAACCCTTCACGTCCAGCGTGTTACCCGCCGCCTTGATGATCGAGCGATAGGTCTTGCCCGACTTGGGATCATAGATCTGGCCGCGCCAGTCGTCGCCGTTGTTGGTGAAGCCGCTCAGGATCGTGATGCCGACATAGGGGCGGTTGCGCAGTGCCGGGTTCGGGTTCTTCGCATCGGTGGTCGGGCCGCCGGGCGTCGGCTTCACGACGCGCTCGATCGCGCCGCAGAGATTCTGACCGCACGGCTTGATCGCGACGATCGCCGCGCCTCCCTCGGTCAGCCAGCGGCCGGTCACCGGCTCGGCCGCATGCGCGGCGGTTGCGGAAAGGCCCATCAGGGCCGCGGAAAACAGGGCTTTATGCTTCATGGCCTCATGGTTAGGGCGGCGAAGCTTTCGCGGCAATGACTGAACGGGGACGATGCATGGCAGGGTGGCACATAGGCATCATCGGCGGCTCGGGCCTTTATGATGTCGAAGGGATCGAGGACGGTCGCTGGGTCGAGGTGGACACGCCCTGGGGCAAGCCGTCGGACGCGATCTATACCGGGCGGATCGGCCATGCCCGCGTCGCCTTCCTGCCGCGCCACGGCCGCGGGCACCGCATCGACCCGTCCGACCTCAACGCGCGCGCGAACATCGACGCTTTGAAGCGGCTGGGCGTGACCGACGTGCTCGCCGTGTCGTCGGTCGGCAGCCTGGCGGAGGAGCGCGCGCCGGGGACGTTCAGCGTCGTCGATCAGTTCGTCGACCGGACCAAGGGGCGGCCGTCCAGCTTTTTTGGCACCGGCATGGTCGCGCATGTCTCGATGGCCGATCCCGTCTGCCCGCGCTTGTCCGCGCTGGCCGCCGACGCGGCAGGGGCGGCAGGGGCGACGGTGCATCGCGGCGGCACCTATCTGGCGATGGAGGGGCCGCAATTCTCGACGCGCGCCGAAAGCAACCTCTATCGCCAATGGGGCTGCGACGTGATCGGCATGACCGCAATGCCGGAGGCCAAGCTCGCGCGGGAGGCCGAGCTGCCGTACGCGCTGGTCGGGATGGCCACCGATTACGACTGCTGGCGCGAAGGCGAGGAAGCCGTCGATGTCGCCGCAGTGATCCGCCAACTTTCGGCCAACGCGGTAAAGGCGCGGGCTATGGTCTTGAACCTGCTACGTGGATTGCCGGCTGAGCGGTCGGCATCGCCGATCGACACCTGCCTGGATGCAGCGCTCATTACCGCGCCCTCGGCACGAGATCCCGCGCTCCTCGCGAAGCTTTATGCGATCGCGGGACGGGCGCTCGACTAGGGCAGGATCCCCACCCACTCCGCCTCATGGCTGCCCTCATGGTTCGCCATGCCGGGCTTGGTCAGATAGCCGCGCGCGTCGGGGACGTGGCTGTAGATCATCCGCGCCGGCGCCTCGTGCCAATTGAGGTTGAACGCCCAATAGACGGGGAAGAACTCCATCGTCGAATAGGGCAGATGGTCGTGCACCCACCAAGCGAGCTTCTGCCAGTCGCCGGGCTGGTCGAAGCGGTTGGCGAAGCTCGGCACGACGATGCACGCGGTCGCGCCCATATGCCCCTTGGCGTCGCGCACGTCCCAGATGTGTGCGGCATGGTTTCGCTCGTTGGGCGCGCAATTATGCCCCTTGGCATTGCCCATCCGGTTGACCTCGGCCGAGCGATAGGCCGAGCGTATCGTGATCCGCCCGAACGCATCCTGCAACGGCTCAAGCAATTCGGTGCACAGCCGCCGCCCCGCCTCGATCGCCAGGTCGGGATTGTCGGGAATATTCGACAGGCCATAGATCGCCGCCACTTCCGAATAGAGGAAGTCGCGCATGTAGAAATTGGGCGAGAGTTGCACGCGCCCCAATTCGGTCAACGCGGCGACGGTCATCGGTTTACGCAAGATCGGTCCCTTTCGGCTGACGCCGTCTTTAGCGGCATCAGCCTTACCGAACCATCAACCACATCGGCAACGGTGGCGGACCGCCGCGATACGGCAACCGCCTATGGCGTCAGCAGCCGCCCAGCCGCCGCGCCTCGATCTCGCTTTCGAAGGGAAGGCCGTCGGCCAGCCCCTGCGTCTCGACATGGATCAGCCGCGGCGTCTCGACCGAGATCGTCGTGCGCCCGTGTCCCGCGCCCGAGCAGGTGTAGTGAACCGTGCCCGTCGCATCCTGATTGTCGACGATGAAGCGCGAGCACTGGCTGGCGCCGTGATGCAACTGGATCAGGATGCGCGGATCGGACAGGCAGACTGTCCGCTCGGTCTTGCTGTCCGTCTCGCGAAGCTGCCAGCGGCCAGGCTCGATCTGCGACAGGACCTTGAGGCCCGGAGCCTGCGCGGGCGCGGCGCTGGCAAGCCCGGCGCCCATCGCCAGCACGATGCCGGCCAGTACGCCATACCCCTTGCCCGTCGCCATGGCCGTCACTCCCTGCCATTCGAAAACGGCGGCGTCGTGAATAACCGACGCCGCCGTACAAAAAACGAAAGTGGGAAGCCGATGTCAGGCTTGCAAGGCCCTGTTCAGTTTCCAGCGATCTCAGCCAGCGGAACCGGGAACTTGGTGGCGCAAAAGGCGCAGTCGACGACGATCATTCCCTCTTCGTCCGCCATCTCCACGCGATCCGCTTCTGGGAACTTGGCGATGACCGAGCGGATGTAATCGGGGTCGCAGCGGCACCCGCGCTTCAGGTCGACGCCGACCAGCGTGCGCACCTCGCGTTCCTCGTTGAACAGGCGCCAGACGAGGTTCTCGAGTGGGATCGACGGGTCGGCCAACTCGTCCTGCCCCATCGTCGCCGCAAGCGTCTCGACGTGCTTCCACTCGGGGTGATCCTCCCGCGCATGCAGCCGTTCGCGGCCCACCTCGCCCTCGGGCAGGTGCTGAAGGAACAGGCCCCCGGCGCGCAGCTTGCCGTCAGCACCGCGATGCGTACCGACGGTCACCAGGCTCGGGATCTGCTCCGACTGCATGAAATAGGCCTGCGCCGCCTCGCCCAGCGTTTCGCCGTCGAGGGGAACGATCCCCTGATACCGCTCGCCGCTCGACGCCTGGTCGAATGTGACCGCCAGATAGCCCTTGTTGAAGAGCGCATGGATCGACGGGTTCTTCCCGAGCTGCGACAGGCGATGCGCGTCGAACTGGACATAGCCGCGCAGCCGCCCACCCTGATAGTCGCAGACCATCAGGCTGACGATCCCGCGCTCTGTCTGCGCCTGGATCGTAAGCTGCCCCTCCATGTCCTTCAGCGTCGAACCGAGCAGCGCGGTCAGCGTCAGCGCCTCGGCCAGCAGCCGCTCGATCACCGGGGGATAGGCGTGCGCCGACAGGATCTCGTCCAGCACCGGCCCCAGCCGCGCCACGCGCCCGCGCGCATGGCGATCGGGCAGCGTGAAGCCGATCGCGCGATCGATATCGGTGGGGGGAAGCGGCAGGTGGGACATGTCGAATATTCCTCGTCGCCCCGGCGTGAACCGGGGCCTCGGGCCAAAGGCAGAATGCAAGAGGCAAGAGACTCCAGCGATTGCTGGAGCGACACAAATAGGCGCCGCGCCCGCGGTTACAAGTTCAGCCGATCTGGCCGAAGCACCAGCGCAAGATCGATTTCTGCGCGTGCAGCCGGTTCTCCGCCTCGTCCCAGATCAGCGACTGCGGGCCGTCGATGACGTCGGCGGTCACTTCCTCGCCGCGATGCGCGGGCAGGCAGTGGAGGAACGCGGCACCGGACTTGGCCTTTGCCATCAGCGCGGCGTCGACCTGATACGGCATCATCGCGGCAAGTTTCGCCTCGGCATGCGCCTGACCCATCGAGATCCAGGTGTCGGTGACGACCACGTCGGCACCCGCGATCGCTTCCTCCGGGCTGGCGACACAGGTCGCGCGGCCCCTGCCGAGCGCGAGCACCGCCTCGTCGGGCTGGAACCCCTGCGGGCAGGCGGAGACGACATCGAAGCCGAAGATGCCCGCCGCCTCGACGA
This sequence comes from Sphingomonas yantingensis, assembly GCF_014199325.1. Classification (GTDB taxonomy): domain Bacteria; phylum Pseudomonadota; class Alphaproteobacteria; order Sphingomonadales; family Sphingomonadaceae; genus Sphingomonas; species Sphingomonas yantingensis. The sequence continues at coordinate 464,025 of NZ_JACIJJ010000004.1, read as the reverse complement.
TCGAGGCGAGCACGTTGTTGCCGTCCCCCAGCCACGCGACCTTCAGCCCCGGCAGCGAGCGGCCGGTGTCGAGGATCGTCAACAGGTCCGCCATGATCTGACACGGGTGCGAGAAGTCGGTCAGGCCGTTGATGACCGGCACGGTCGCGTGTGCCGCCATCTCCTCGACCTTGGCATGGTCGTCGGTGCGGATCATGATCCCGTCGACATAGCGCGACAGGACGCGCGCGGTGTCGGCCACCGTTTCGCCCCGACCGAGCTGCATCGAGCCGGCGTCCATCACCATCGCCTGCCCGCCGAGCTGGCGCATGGCCATGTCGAAGCTGACGCGCGTGCGGGTCGAGTTCTTCTCGAAGATCATCGCGAGGACGTGCCCGGCGAGCGGCGCATCGGCATCCACGCGCCCCTTCGTCCAGCCCGCGCGCGCGCGCTTGCGGTCGAGCGCGTCGGCGAGGATCGCGGCGCAGCCGTCGGGGCCGGCGTCGGACAGGTTCAGGAAATGGCGCGGCGCGCTCATTCCTCGCTCACCGGCACGAACGCGCGCGCCGCCTCCGACAGCTTCTCGATCGCCTCGGCGATGTGCGCCTCCTCGATCACCAGCGGCGGCAGGATACGGACGACGTTCTCGCCCGCCGCCACCAGCAGCAGCCCGTGATGATCGCGGCAATGCGCGACGAAATCGCGGCACACCGCTGGGTCCTTGATCTTGAGGCCGAGCATCAGCCCGATCCCGCGCACGCTGTCGAACAGGTGGTCGTGATTGGGGATCATCTGCTCAAGGCTCTGGCGCAGGCGATCGCCCATCTTGGCGACATGATCGAGGAACCCGTCCTCGAGGATCACGTCGAGGATCGCCTGCCCCGCCGCCATCGCCAGCGGGTTGCCGCCATAGGTCGAGCCGTGGGTGCCGAACACCATGCCCTTGGCCGCTTCCTCGGTCGCAAGGCAGGCGCCGAGCGGGAAGCCGCCACCGATCCCCTTGGCCGAGGCGACGATGTCGGGCTTCACGCCGTAATGCTCGTGCGCCCAGAACTTGCCCGTTCGGCCATAGCCGCACTGCACCTCGTCGAGGACGAGCAGCAGGCCATGTTCGTCGCACGCCTTGCGCAGGCCCTTGAGGAATTCAGGGGACGCCGGGCGGATGCCGCCCTCGCCCTGCACCGGCTCGACCAGGAAGCCGGCGGTGTTGCCGTCGATCAGCGCCAGCGCCCCTTCGAGGTCGTTGAACGTCGCATAGGCGAAACCGGGCAGCAGCGGTTCAAACCCGTCGCGCATCTTCGCCTGGTTGGTGGCCGAGATCGCGCCGAGCGTGCGCCCATGGAAAGCGGTGTCGAAGGTGATGAGCGTGTGCCGCTCGGGATTGCCGTTGACGTGGTGATAGCGGCGCGCGGTCTTGATCGCGCACTCGACCGCTTCGGCGCCCGAATTGGTAAAGAAGACGGTGTCGGCAAAGCTGTTGTCGACGATCCGCTGCGCCAGCGCCTCGCCCTGCGGCGAACCGTAGAGGTTGCTGACGTGCATCAGCGTCGCGGTCTGCTCCTGAATCGCCTTGGTCAGATGCGGGTGGCCGTGGCCGAGCGCGTTGACCGCGATGCCGCTGGCGAAATCGAGATACCGCTCGTCCCGCTCGCCGATCAGGTAGCACCCCTCGCCTCGCACCGGACGCACCTCGCACCGCGGATAGACGGGCATGAGCGCTGGCATCGACATGGGATCACTCCTGACGTGAGAAACGCGAAAGGGCGACCCCCGGCCGCCCTGTGTGCTGCTCTACGACCGGGGGTGGTGGGGGGTCAACTCTTGATCCGCCACCCGCGGCGCAGCAGCACGTAACAGGCCACCGCCAGCGCCACATCGACTGCCAACAGCACCACGCCGCCGACGACGATGTTCGAATCCGCGCGCTCGAGGAAGCCGTATCGGAAGCCCGAAATGATGTAGAAAAACGGGTTGGCGTGGCTGATCGCGCGGAAGGTGGGGCTCAGCGCCTCGACCGAGTAGAAGGTGCCCGACAGGAGCGACAGCGGCGCGATCACGAAATTGGTGACGGCGGCGGCGTGGTCGAACTTCTCCGCCCACATCGACGTCATGACGCCAGCGAGCGCCAGCATCGCCGCCCCGAACAGCCCGAACCACAGGATCGACAGCGGATGGCGCGGCCAGACGTCGACGCCCCAGATCGCCATCGCCAGCCACACCGCCCCGCCGACCAGCACGGCGCGCGTCACCGACGCCCCGACCAGCGCCGCCAGCAGCTCGCCGGTGGACAAGGGAGGCATCAGGTAATCGACAATTGTGCCCTGGATCTTGCCGACGAGTAGCGAGAAGCTGGCGTTGGCAAAACTGTTCTGAAGCATCCCCATCACGATAAGCCCCGGCGCGATGAAGCTGGCGAACGGCATCCCCATCACCGTCCGCCCCGATCCGCCGAGCGCCACGGTAAAGATGACGAGATAGAGGAGCGTCGTCACCGCCGGCGCCCAGATCGTCTGGAGCTGCACCTTGAAGAACCGGCGCACCTCCTTCACATAGAGCGCCTTCAAGCCCCCCCAGTTGACGCTCCGAATCACCGGCGCGCCGGGCGGGGGCAGCATGTCGTCGGTGGGCATGGGCTGAACAGCCCGGGGTTCGCTGGCCATGGTAGCGGCGACTAGTCGCTGGCGCCGGGGCCTGCAAGGCGACATGCGGACGATCTGTATTGGAAAGACGACGCACATGAGTTGGACCGAGGAACGCATTGGTACGCTGACCCGGATGTGGGAATCGGGCATGACCGCGAGCCAGATCGCCGAGGAGCTCGGCGGGATCAGCCGCAATGCCGTGATCGGCAAGGCGCACCGCCTGGGCCTGAAGCCGCGCCCGTCGCCAGTCAAGGCGAACGCCGCCGCTACTGCCGAACCCGCGGTCGAAAAGCCCGCGCCGGTCGCCGAAGCGCCCAAGGCCGCGACGCCCGCGCCCAAGCCGCAGCCGCCCGTCGCCGCGCCGCCCCCGCCGCCCGCGCCGGTCGAGACTGCTGACGAGGACGAGGAAGAGGACGTGTTCGGCGAAGGGCCAGCCATCCCCTCGACCACCCCCACCGCCCCGGTGCCGCGCCAGCCCGAACTTCGCTCGGTCGGCCCGGGCGGCTTCGTGCGCCAGAATCCGGGCGAGCAGGCACCGCCCAGCACGCCGGCCCCGCCCCGCCGCCTCGTCCCCGCGCGGCCGTCGGAGGCGATTGCGGGCAAGACCAGCCTGCTCGACCTCAACGATCGCGTCTGCAAGTGGCCGATCGGCCATCCGGGCGAGCCGGACTTCCACTTCTGCGGCGACAAGGTGAACCCGGGCTTCCCCTATTGCGTCGATCATTGCGGCCATGCCTATCAGGCGCAGCTGCCCCGCCGCGATCGGCGCCCGCCGCCGCCGCTTCCCTATGGCGGCCCGCGCGTTCGTTGAGGCTGCGTCCGGTAAGCTGATCGGCTTGATCTAGGCACTTGCGCATGGTGCCGCGGCGTCCGATGTTCGGGGCACCATGACGCAGTTCGCGCGTAGCCCGGTCACGGCAGTGCTGGGACCGACCAACACGGGCAAGACCCATCTCGCGGTCGAGCGAATGATGGGCCACGCCAGCGGCATCATGGGCTTCCCGCTCCGCCTGCTCGCGCGCGAGGTCTATGACCGCGTGGTGAAGGTGAAGGGCGAGCATCAGGTCGCACTCGTCACCGGCGAGGAGCGGATCGTCCCGCCGCAGGCCAATTGGTTCCTCTGCACCGTCGAATCGATGCCGCTCTTGAGCGGCAACGCTGCCAAGGCGACGGGGATCGAGCGCGAGGCGGCGTTCGTCGGGATCGATGAGGCGCAATTGGGCGCCGATCCCGAGCGCGGGTATGTCTTCACCGACCGGCTGCTCCATGCGCGCGGCTATGCCGAGACCATGATCCTCGGCTCCAATTCGCTCCGGCCGATGCTGAAGGCGCTGGTGCCCGATGCCGAGATCATCGGTCGCCCGCGTTTCTCGACGCTCACCTACGCCGGCGCGCGCAAGCTGTCCCGGTTGCCCAAACGGTCGGCGATCGTCGCCTTCTCCGCCGAGGAGGTCTACGCCGTGGCCGAGGCGATCCGCCGGCTGCGCGGCGGCGCGGCGGTAGTGATGGGTGCGCTGTCCCCCCGCACGCGCAACGCACAGGTCGCGATGTTCCAGGCGGGCGAGGTCGATTACCTCGTCGCGACCGATGCGATCGGCATGGGCCTCAACATGGACGTGGCGCACGTCGCGTTCGCGGGGCTGCACAAGTTCGACGGCCACCGCCGCCGCCGGCTGACGGTGGCCGAGATGGCGCAGATCGCCGGCCGCGCGGGACGGCACCAGCGCGACGGCACGTTCGGCGCGCTGGTCGACGACGGGCCCGGGGCCTTCGCGCCCGAGGAAGTGCTGGCGATCGAGGAGCATCAGGTCCCGCCGCTCAGCCACCTTTATTGGCGCGAGGGGTCGCCCGATTTCGCCTCGCTCGACGCGCTGATCGACAGCCTCGAGCGCAAGCCGCGCGACGAGGTGCTGCGTGCAGCCCCACAGGCCGTCGATCTCGCGGTGCTGAAGAAACTGGCCGAGGAGGATTGGGTGCGCGCGCGGGCGCGGCATCCGGTGATCCTGCGGCGGTTGTGGGCGGCGTGCGGCCTCCCCGATTTCCGCAAGCTCGGCGTCGATCCGCACGCCCGCTTCGTCGGTCGCGTGTTCCAGCATCTGTCCGAGGGGCGCGGGCACCTGCCCCACCAGTGGTTCGCCGACGAGATCGCGCGGCTCGACCGGCTGGACGGCGATGTCGAGACGCTGGCGGGTCGCATCGCCGCCGCGCGAAGCTGGGCGTATATCGCGCATCGCAGCGACTGGCTGGAGGACCCCGCCCACTGGGCGGGCCGGACGCGCGAGCTGGAGGAGCGGCTGTCCGACGCGCTTCACGCCAGCCTGACGCAGCGGTTCGTCGACAAGCGCACCACCGCACTCCTCCGTCAGATCGGCGCGGGTGCCGGCCACCTGCCCGTCGTCGTGGGGCCAGAGGGCGAGGTGACGGTCGAGGAGCACGAACTCGGCCGCATCGACGGCTTCCGCTTCCGCGTCGCGCCGGAGGCGAAGGCGGCGGACAAGCGGCTGCTCCTGTCGACGGCCGAAAAGCATCTGTCGGGCGAGTTTGCCAAGCGCGGCGGCGCACTGATCGACGCGCCGGACGAGGCGCTGTCGCTCGGCGCGGATGCGCCGGTGGTCGTCTGGCAGAGCCACGTCGTAGCAAGGCTGGAATCGGGTCCAGTGCTCACCCGGCCACAGGTCGTGCTCGACCGCGCGCTCGACTGTCTCGACCGGACGCTGCGCGATAAGGCGCGCGCGCGGATTGCGGCGTGGGTCGAGGGACAGGTGCGGCGACACGTCCCCGCGCTTGTCATCCTCGACGGGGCGGTGCGCGATCCCGAGGCACCCGGCGTCCTGCGCGCGTTCATCGCGGCGCTCGCCGATGCTGGCGGGATCGCGCCGCGCGAGTCGCTGTCGACCTCGCTCGATCATCTGGAGCCGGGGCCGCGTCGCTGGCTGCGGCGGGCGGGGATCGTGATCGGCACGCTCGACGTGTTTGATCCGCGCCTGCTCAAACCCGAGCCGACGCGCTGGCGCCGGGCGCTCGCTGCCGCGCGCGGTGCGCTGCCGCCGGGCGATCCGCCGCCGGTCGGCGCCACCGTCCTCGCCCACCCCGCCCCCGGCTTTCGCCGGATCGGCGGGCAGTTCGTCCGCGTCGATCTGGTCGAGCGGATCGCGCGGGCGGCGCACGATGCGCGGGAGGGGCGCAAGCCCTTCGTGCCCGACCCCGCGCTCGCCACCTCGATCGGGCTCGCCCCCGCCACCTTTGCGCGGCTGATGGCGATGATAGGCTTCCAGCACAACGCGCGCGATGGCGAGGCGCCCGCCTGGACCTGGCGCGGGCGGCCGCGGCGGCGCGAGGCGACGGCACCGGCCAAGCCGCGCCCGGGCAATGCCTTTGCCGCGCTTGCCGGACTGGACCTGCGCGGTGGGTGACGGCCAGCGCCTCGACCTGTTCCTGTGGTACACACGCTTCGCCAAGACGCGGAGCGCGGCGCAGGCGATTGCGGAGGCGGGGACACTGCGCCTCGACGGGCGGCGGATCGACCGGGCACATGCGTGCGTGCGCGTCGGCTCGGTCCTCGCCTTCCCCTGTCACGGCGTCATTCGGGTCATCCGCGTCGAGTCGCTCCCCGGCCGCCGAGGCCCCGCGCCCGAGGCACAGGCCTGTTACGCCGACCTGGACCTTCGCCATGCCAAGGGCGTTGACGCACCCGGCGCCGCCGCATAGCAGGGGCCGCGATTTCCGACTGGAGCTGACCCGACAATGACCTATGTCGTCACCGACGCCTGCATCCGCTGCAAGTACATGGATTGCGTCGAAGTCTGTCCGGTCGACTGCTTTTACGAGGGCGAGAACATGCTCGTCATCAACCCCAGCGAATGCATCGACTGCGGCGTGTGCGAGCCCGAATGCCCGGCCGAGGCGATCCTGCCCGATACCGAGAACGGCCTCGAAAAGTGGCTGGAGCTCAACAACACCTTCTCCGCCCAGTGGCCCAACGTCACTCGCAACGCGCAGCAGACGCCGCCGGACGCCGACGAGTTCAAGGGCGTCGAGGGCAAGTTCGAGAAGTATTTCTCGCCGGAGCCCGGCGCAGGCGATTGAGTCGGTCTGCCTTACGCGAAAAGGGGCGCAGCGTTCGACCGCTGCGCCCCTCTTGTTTTCGGCTATCTGCGTGAGCGGCTCAGCCCGATAGCGCCGAACGCACCGCGTCGATCGCCGCATCACCGGCAGCGCCATCCGGCCCGCCGCCCTGCGCCATATCCGGCCGCCCGCCGCCACCCTGCCCGCCCAGCGCCGCGACCGCCAGCTTGACCAGATCGACGGCGCTCTTCGCGTCCTTCAGGTCGTCGGTCACGCCGACCGCGACCGAGGCACGGCCGTCATTGACCGCCACCAGCGCGACGACGCCCGAACCGATGCGCGCCTTTTCCTCGTCGACCGCACCGCGCAGTGCCTTGGCCTCCAAGCCGTCCAGCACGCGACCGACGAAATTGACGCCGCCGACCTGCTCCGGCCCGGCGACCGCCGCACCGCCACCGCCCAGCGCCAGCGCCTTCTTCGAATCAGCCAATTCGCGCTCCAACCGGCGGCGCTCCTCGACCAGCGCCGCGACACGCGCGGGCACTTCGTCGGGTGAAGCCTTGAGAACCGCCGCCGCCTCGCGCAGCTTCTCGTCGCGGCCGGCGAGATAGGCGCGCGCCGCCTCGCCGGTCAGCGCCTCGACCCGGCGCACGCCCGAGCTGACCGCGCTTTCGCCGACGACCTTGAACAGGCCGATATCGCCCAGCGCGCGGACATGCGTGCCGCCGCACAGCTCGAGCGAATAGGTCGAGCCGTCGCCATTGGTGCCCATCGACACGACGCGCACCTCGTCGCCGTATTTCTCGCCGAACAGCGCCATCGCCCCTTCGGCGATCGCGTCCTCGGGCGTCATCAGCCGCGTCGAGACCACGCCATTGCCGCGGATCTGCGCGTTCACATCGGCCTCGACCGCCGCCATCTGCTCAGGGGTCACCGCAGTCGGCTGCGAGAAGTCGAAGCGCAGGCGCTCCGACGCGACGAGGCTGCCCTTCTGCGCGACATGGGTGCCGAGATGCTCGCGGAGCGCCTCGTGCAACAGGTGCGTTGCCGAGTGGTTGGCGCGGATCGCGGCGCGGCGGGCGTGGTCGACGGTCAGGTGGACGGCATCGCCGACCTTCAGTTCGCCCGCCTCGATCACCGCCTGATGCGCGAAGATGCGGCCGAGATGCTTCTGCACGTCCTTGACGATGGCGCGCACGCCACCCTCGGTTGTCAGGCTGCCGGCATCACCAACCTGTCCGCCGCTCTCGCCGTAAAAGGGCGTCTGGTTGACGACGACCTCCACCGCCTCGCCCGCAGCGGCGCGCTCGACGCGCACGCCGTCCTTGACGATCGCGATGACCTGCCCCTCGCCCTCTTCCGCGGCATAGCCCACGAACTCGGTCGCGCCGGCTTCCTCGGCAAGGTCGTACCAGAGCTCGTCCGACGCCTTCTCGCCGGAGCCCTTCCACGCGGCGCGCGCGGCGCGCTTCTGCTCGGCCATCGCGGTGTCAAAGCCCACGCGGTCGACCGACAGGCCCTGCGCGCGCAGCGCATCCTCGGTCAGGTCGTAGGGAAAGCCATAGGTGTCGTAGAGCTTGAACGCCGTCTCACCCGCCAGTGTATCGCCCTCGCCCATGTCCGCCGTTGCCTCGTCCAGCAGCCGCAGACCGTTGGCGAGCGTGCGGCGGAAGCGGGTTTCCTCCTGCTCCAGCGTCGTCTCGATCAGCGACTGCGCGCGCGCCAGCTCGGGGAAGGCCGCGCCCATCTGCGCGACCAGCCCGCCGACGAGGCGATGCATCAACGGGTCCTTGGCGCCCAAGAGGTGCGCATGCCGCATCGCCCGGCGCATGATCCGGCGAAGGACATAGCCGCGCCCTTCATTCGCGGGCAGCACGCCGTCGGCGACGAGGAAGCCCGACGCGCGCATATGGTCGGCGATGACGCGATGGCTGGCCCGCGCCTCGCCCTCTGCCGCCGTGCCGGTCAGCGCGACGCTTTCGGCGATCAGCGCCTTGAAGGTGTCGGTGTCGTAATTGTCGTGGACGCCCTGCATCACCGCGGCGATGCGCTCCAGCCCCATGCCGGTGTCGATCGACGGGCGCGGCAGGTCGCCGACGATCTGGTCGGCTTCCTGCAGATGCTGCATGAAGACGAGGTTCCAGATCTCGACGAAGCGGTCACCGTCCTCCTCCGGCGATCCCGGCGGGCCGCCCCAGATATGGTCGCCGTGATCGTAGAAGATTTCAGAGCATGGCCCGCACGGCCCGTCCGCACCCATCGCCCAGAAATTGTCCTTCGTCGCGATGCGGATGATCCGCTCTTCGGGCAGGCCGGCGATCTTGCGCCACAGGTCGAATGCGTGGTCGTCGGTGTGATAGACCGTCGCGGTCAGCTTGTCCGCCGGCAGGCCCCATTCGCGCGTCAGCAGCGTCCACGCATGCGTGATCGCCTGCTCCTTGAAATAATCCCCGAACGAAAAATTGCCGAGCATCTCGAAGAAGGTGTGGTGCCGCGCGGTATAGCCCACATTGTCGAGGTCGTTGTGCTTGCCGCCCGCGCGCACGCACTTCTGCGAAGACGTCGCGGTCGTGTAAGGCCGGCTTTCGAGGCCGGTGAACACGTTCTTGAATGGCACCATGCCCGCGTTCACGAACATCAGCGTCGGATCGTTCTGCGGGATCAGCGGCGCCGATGGCACCTTCGCATGGCCCTGGCCCGCGAAATAGTCGAGGAACGAGCGGCGGATGTCGTTGGTCGAGGTCATGCACGCCGCTTATGCGAGGCCGCGTCCGGGCTCAAGCACTCCATTCGAGCCCGCCCGGCAGGTCGAACGCGGCAAGGTCGATCTGCACGACCCGGCGGCGGCGGCCGGCCTCGGCGCGGGCGGACGCATGAAGGATCGGCGTCGAATCGAACCAGACGTCGCCGGCATCGGCGTGACACGTCTCAACGCCATGCCGATCAACCACGGCTTGGATATCGGCCTCGGCGATCCGGCCGAAACGGTTCGAGCCGGGCGCGATCAGTAGCGCGCCGTTCCGCTCGTCCATATGGTCCAGATGCAGTCGTGCGGTCAGCATCTTCGCGTGAAGCGCGGCCGGCGGTGCGACATGGACGATCCCACGCTTCACGGTCCACGGCGCGAAGCCGTCCACTTCCTGCCGCGAGAGCTCCGCAATCGTCCGATCCTGATGCCAGCCGAGCGCCCAGTTCGCATCCGGCCGCTTGTCGAGCAGCAGCACGCGCGCGACGCGACCCGATTCGCTGAGCCAATCGGCGGCGTAGCGTCGCGCCTTCTCGATACCGGGCTCACCCGCGCCGCCCCGACCTCGATCCGGCCGCCGGGCGCACCGGGCGCCAGCTACTCGAACCGATCCGCCAGCACACGCTGCGCGGCGACGGAAAGCAGGCCCCGGACAGGCCATGCACCGCGGTCGATAAGGTCGCGGGGCAGCGAGCGGACGGTCCCGACGGTCATCCGCCGATGCTCGCCGACTTGACCCACGCTCCGCAATCCCCTTGGTTGCAGGCCGAACCAACCGGAGTGACTGCGTGGCCAAGCGCCTGACCCTTTTTATCCTGATCGGCCTGGTGCTGGGCATCGTCGTCGGCCTTGCGCTCAACCTGTCGCTGGCCGACGGCGGCGGCGCGGGGGATGCGCGGCTGAAGGAGATCGCCGGCTATTTCGCGATCGTGACGAGCCTGTTCCTGCGGCTCATCAAGATGATCATCGCGCCGCTCGTCTTCTCGACGCTGGTCGCGGGCATCGCGCATATGGGCGACACCTCGGCGCTCGGCCGCGTTGGGGGCCGTGCGATCGGCTGGTTCTTGTGCGCAAGCCTCGTGTCGCTGACGCTAGGCCTCATCCTCGTCAATTTCTTCCAGCCCGGCGCCAGCGTCGGCATCCCGATCCCGCCGATCGACACCGCCTCCGGCGTCGACAAGGCGGCGTTCAACCTCAAGGATTTCGTCACCCACATCGTCCCCGCCTCGATCGTAGAGGCGATGGCGACCAACGAGATCCTCCAGATCGTCGTCGCCAGCCTGTTCATCGGCGTCGCGATGACTGCGGTCGGCGAAAAGGCTGCGCCGCTGCTGCGCGGGATCGAGGCACTGGCGCAAGTGATCCTTCAGGTCACCAACTACGTCATGCGCTTTGCCCCCCTGGCGGTGTTCGCCGCGGTGGCGGGGACGCTGGCGGAGCGGGGCGCGGGGATCATCGGCGACCTCGCCTATTTCATGGCGACCTTCTATCTTGGCATGGGATTGCTCTGGGCGCTGCTGATCGGCGTCGGTTTCCTGATCGTCGGTCCGCGCATGGCGGAGCTCGTCCGCTACATCCGCGATCCGCTGCTCCTCGCCTTCTCTACCGCCTCTTCGGAGGCGGCGTATCCGCGGACACTGGAGGCGCTGGACAAGTTCGGGGTGCCGCCGCGCATCGCCAGCTTCGTGCTGCCGCTCGGCTATTCGTTCAACCTCGACGGGTCGATGATCTACATGACCTTCGCGACGATGTTCATCGCGCAGGCTTACGGCATCGACCTGAGCCTCGGGCAGCAGATCACGATGCTGCTCATACTGATGGTGACGTCGAAGGGCGTGGCGGGCGTGCCGCGCGCGTCGCTGGTGGTGATTTCGGCGACGCTGGCCTTCTTCAAGATCCCCGAGGCGGGGCTGCTCCTGATCCTGGCGGTCGACCACTTCCTCGACATGGGCCGGTCGGCGACCAACGTCGTCGGCAATGCGGTGGCAAGCGCGGTGATCGCCAAGTGGGAGGGCGGCCGACTCGACACGCCCGAAGCGGCGGAGATCGTACCCGCCCGCGCGCCGAGCGGCGGGCCGCCGGCGACCGGGCCGGACAGCTTCGACAAGCTGGGCGGATGAATGACGGGGCGCCCCGCTACGGGCGCCCCTTTCACCATCAGAAGTTGAGCTTCACCGTGCCGCCGAACGTGCGCGGATCGCCCACCTGGGCCGCGATCAGCCCGGTATTGCCGCCGGTGCCCGCCAGCAGCAGGTCGATATAATCCTGATCGAAGGCGTTGCGGATCCAGCCGAACAGGTCGAACTTGCCGGTGCGGAAGCCCGCGCGGAAGTTATGGATCGAGTATCCCTCGACCTGCGTGTAGATCGACGGCGTCGGGTTCGACGACCAGTCGGAGCGATAGCTGCCGTCATAGCCGACATAGAATTGCCCGCCCTCGCCGAACAGCCGCCCTTCCTTGTTCGCCTCCGCACCCCACGAGAACGCCCATTTTGACACGCCGGGCAGGTCCTGGCCCGAGGCATCGACGAACGGCGGGCTGTTGCCTCCCGACGTGCCAGGTGCGCTGACGGTGCCCGAGAAGGTGCACGGACCCGTCGCAGGGAGCGTGGTGCCGCCCGACAGCTCCGGCGGTGGCGGCGCGTCGCAGAACTTGACGTATTCGGCATCCGTGAACGCGCCGCTGGCATAGGCATTGAAACGCGCGCTCGGCCTGACGGAGAAGTCCGCCTCAAACCCGCGGCTGCGCACCTTTTCGGCGTTGGCGAGGTAGCCGCGCACCGTGCCGAACTGGCCGTTGCTGACGTTGGCCTGGAAATCCTTGATGTCGGTCCAGAAGCCGGTGAGGTTGAACGTCGCGCGGCGGTCCCAGAACTGCGTCTTGATGCCCGCTTCGAAATGATCGACCTTTTCGGGCTTGATCGTCGCGGCCGCCAGGATCGGAGCGCCATTGGCGTCGGCGGGGACGCCGTTCAGGTTGATGCCGCCGGTCTTGAACGCGCGCGCATAAGTCGCATAGACGTTGATGTCCCGCGCCACCTCGTACCGCAGGTTGAGGTCGTAGCTCGCGTTCCACGCGCTGAACTTCGGCTCAAAGAACTGCGATGCCTGAATGCCGCGCTGCGCCGCGGTCCACGGGTCGTTGTAAGAGGGCGAGCCGGGGACGGCCGAGACCACCTGCCGCGTGCCGTTCGACGCGGTGCCCGTCACGACCGAATTATAGAGCCCGTCCTTCTTGTCGTAATTGATGCGGATACCCGGCGACACGGTGAAGCGATCGGTCACTTCCCAGTTGAGCTTGCCGAACGCCGCGACGCTGGTGTTGTCGAGGCGGATGTCGTTCAGCGCGAGGACGTTGTTCAGCACCGCCGGATTGTTCGAGAGCGCGCTGGTCGGGTTGAGCAGCCACTTGCTCGCCGCGGTCCCCGTCTCCTGAATGCCGCTCGTGCGGATCTTCTGGTGAAAGCCGAACAGGCCGAGCGTCAAGTCGAAGCCGTTGCCCTGATGGTTGTAGCGCAACTCCTGCGTGTACTGGTCCTGCTTGGTCGGGTTGTTGACCTTGGTATAGACCGGCAGGCCGGTGTAATCACGGTCGTTCGCCGGCTGCCAGTCCCAGTATCGCCAGGCGGTGATCGAGGTCAGCGTGTTCGCCCCGTCGATCTCCCACACCAGTCGGGCCGACAGGCCGCCATGCTCGTTGCGCGCGCGAAGCTGTGCGTCGACGTCGGTCAGCCGGTCATAGGGATTGGTGCTCGGCACCGCATAGCCGGGGAAATAGCTGACCAGCGCGGGATATTGGCGGTTCGCCACGCGCTGTGTCGGGCCGTAGCTGCCATAGGAGAAGGCGCAGCAGATCGGGTCTTGAAGGTTCCAGTCGCCCGACAATGTGATGTCGAGATCAGGCTTCACCTTCCAGAGGAGCGACCCGCGCACGCCGACGCTGTCCTGCGACTGGATGTATTGGCCGGTACGCGTATTGTAAAGCGTGCCGCGCCGGTCGGTCACGGTCGCGCTCAGCCGCGTGGCAAGGTTCTCAGACAGCGGGCCGGAAACCGAAACCTTGCCCTGCTTGAAGTCGAGGTTGCCGACCGAAACCTCGGCCTTGCCCTCGAAATCGAAGCTCGGCGCGCGCGTCGTGATGTTGATCGCGCCGGCGGTGGTGTTCTTGCCGTAGAGCGTGCCCTGCGGCCCGCGCAGCGTCTCGATCCGCTCCACATCGACGAAGTCCAGCGTCGCCGACGCGATCCGGTTGTAATAGACGTCGTCGATATAGATGCCGACGCCCTGCTCGAACCCGTCATTGGTGAGACCAAAGGGCGCGCCGATGCCGCGGATGTTGATGAAGGTGTTGCGCGGGTTCTGCGAATAGAATTGCAGCGTCGGGGTGAGCTGCGTCAGGCGCGAGATATTGTACGTCCCCTGCGCGTCGAGCGTCGCGCCGCTGACCACCGAGACGGCGATCGGCACCTGCTGCACATTCTCCTCGCGCCGGCGGGCGGTGACGGTAATGTCGCCGCCCTGCTGCGCCTCGGGCTCCTTGCCCTCCTCGGCCGTGGCAGACGATGCGACGGGTACCGGCACGCGCGGCGGCTCGGCGGCGGCGAAGACTTGCGGACTGGCTGCAAGCAGCAGCACCCCCTTCAGAACGGCAAGGCTCATCGATGATTCTCCCTAGAACATCGCTGAGCCTACAATTCCCATCGGGATAGTCGATAAAGAAGCAATTGGGTCCGGCGAAGTCCGGCTCTCCCCGATCGTTCCACTTGAAATCGTACCGATCTGGCCCATCTTGTTCGTGTCGCCGACGCCGTAGAACGGGTCGTCGACCACGCCGCGCCAGATGGGCGGCGCGCTTTCGTCACATTGCTTCTTTGGAGGATTTGACATGCGTCAGTTCGACTTCACCCCCTATCGCCGTTCGGCGATCGGCTTCGACCGCCTCTTCGACCTGCTCGAGACGAGTGCCCGGCAGAACCAGGGGGATAACTACCCGCCCTTCAACCTCGAGAAGATGGGCGAGGACCAGTATCGCATCACGCTTGCCGTCGCCGGGTTCAAGGCCGACGAGATCGACATCACCGCGCAGCAGAACCTGCTGCTGGTCGCCGGTCGCAAGGGCGAGCACAACGACAACCAGGGCGCCAACTTCCTGCATCTCGGCATCGCCAATCGCAGCTTCGAGCGGCGGTTCGAGCTGGCCGACTTCGTGCGGGTGGAGGCAGCGAACCTCGCTGACGGGCTGCTGACGATCGACCTCGTCCGCGAAGTGCCCGAGGCGATGAAGCCCAAGAAGATCGCCGTCGCGACCGGTGCCCCCACCGGCCCCGCGATCGAGCACAAGGCGGCGTAATCCGCCGCCCGGCTCGGGCGATCACCGATCCGCCAAGCGCCTTGCTCCCTTGGGCGCCGCGGCGAAAGGCGTCCGGACTTCGGTCCGGGCGCCTTTTGATTGTTCAGACCAACCGCGACTGCGCGACCGCCGCCGCGATGAAGCTGGCGAACAAGGGGTGCGGATCGAACGGCTTAGACTTCAGCTCCGGGTGGAACTGCACGCCGACGAACCAGGGATGATCGGGCCGCTCGACGATTTCGGGCAGCATGTCGTCGGGCGACATGCCCGAAAAGACCAGCCCGCCCTTCTCCAGCGCCTCGCGATAGCCGGTGTTGACCTCGTAGCGGTGGCGATGCCGCTCTTCGATCTCGTTGGCGCCGTAGATCGAGGCGACGACGCTGTTGCCGGCGAGCTTGGCCGGATAGGCGCCGAGCCGCATCGTGCCGCCCAGGTCGCCGCCCGCCTCACGCGTCTCGATCCCCTTGTCGCTCATCCATTCGGTGATGATACCGACGACCGGCTCGTCCGTGGGGCCGAATTCGGTCGAGGACGCATTCTCGATGCCGGCAAGGTTCCGGGCGCCTTCGATGCACGCCATCTGCATCCCGAAGCAGATGCCGAAATAGGGCACCCGCCGCTCGCGGGCGAAGCGGACGCTGGCGATCTTGCCCTCCGCCCCGCGCGAGCCGAACGCGCCGGGGACGAGAATTGCGTGGCACGGCTCGAGCGCGGCGGCGACTTCGGCCTCGTCGCCCTCGAACAGTTCGGCGTCGATCCAGCGGATGTTGACGCGAACCTTGTTGGCGATGCCGCCATGGACCAGCGCCTCGTTCAGCGACTTGTACGCGTCCTGAAGCCCGACATATTTGCCGACGACGCCGACCGTCACCTCGCCCTCGGGGTTGAACAGCCGGTCGGTGATCTCGGTCCAGCGGCCAAGACCCGGCTTCTCGCCCGGATCGATGCCGAAGGCGCGCAGCACTTCCTCGTCCAGCCCCTCTTCGTGATACTGGAGCGGAACGGCATAGATGCTCGGCGCGTCGAGCGCGGCGATCACCGCCTCTGGCCTGACGTTGCAGAATTGCGCGATCTTGCGCTTCTCGCTCTCGGGCAGCGGCTTTTCGCATCGGCAGACGAGCACGTCGGGCTGAACGCCCAGCGCCGCCAGCTCGCGCACCGAATGCTGCGTCGGCTTGGTCTTCAGCTCGCCCGCCGCGGCGATGTACGGGACCAGCGTCACATGAACGCTGATCGACTGGCCGCGGCCCAGGTCGTTGCGAAGCTGTCGGATCGCCTCGATGAACGGCAGCGATTCGATGTCGCCGACGGTGCCGCCGATCTCGCACAGGACGAAGTCGAGATCCTCGGTCTGGACCTGCGAGAAGGACTTGATCGCGTCGGTGACGTGCGGAATCACCTGCACCGTCGCGCCGAGATAATCGCCGCGCCGCTCGCGCTGGATGATCGTCTGGTAGATGCGGCCGGAGGTGACGTTGTCCGACTGACGCGCCGACACGCCGGTGAACCGCTCGTAATGGCCGAGGTCGAGGTCCGTTTCCGCCCCGTCGTCGGTGACGTAGACCTCGCCGTGCTGATAGGGGCTCATCGTCCCCGGATCGACGTTCAGATAGGGATCGAACTTGCGGATCCGCACGCGATAGCCGCGCGCCTGGAGCAGCGCCGCGAGGCTGGCTGCCATGAGACCCTTGCCGAGCGACGAGACCACGCCGCCGGTGATGAAGATGTACCGCGCCATGGGAGGAAACGCCTAACGCCGAAAGTCATGGGGACCAAGCGCGCGAATCCGCACGCTCTCGAAAAATCATGCGAGACGAGGCTCGCGAGCGGCGGGGCTCAGCGGCCCGGCGCGCTCGAATTGCCGGCGGCGGGGGCCGCCTGGTTCGCCGCGACCGCGCCGGCCGCCGCGTCGAGCGGATCGACGCCGGGAGCCGCCGCCGGGGCGGGACCGGTCGGAGCGCCGGGCGCCGCCGCGGTCGGCCGCGCCAGGCTTGTGTCGATCGCGTTGTTGCTGCGCGTCGCGGCGATCACCGCGAGCAGGATGCTCATGCCGATGAACAGGCCCGCCAGCACCGCGGTCGCGCGCGTCAGGAAATTGGCGGCGCCACGCGCCGACATCAGGCCCGAGGGGCTGCCGCTCGAGGTCAGGCCGCCGCCCTCCGACTGCTGCATCAGGATGACGGTGACGAGCAGCGCGGCGATGATCGCATGCACCACGAGAAGGAAGGAGAACAGCATCGGAGACCAGGAATCCAGTTTTGGGGCGTATCGGCGACGCCCGGCTTGCCGCGCACATAAGCCGGGCGCGCCGCGGGATCAACCACGGCCTCGCCCGGCCGGGCGGATACCCCTTTTGGGCCGCGAAACTGGATGGATGTGACATTTGCGAAACGCCGCGAAACCGCAGCGCCGCAGGGGCGTTCAGGTGCGCAGAGAGCGTCCGTGCTTGCGGAGCTGTAACGATATGGATTCGCGCGTGAATGCGATCACCCCCGCTGCACTATCCTCGTGGATGCACACGCTGGTCGATTATGTCCGCTCGGGCGAGCCCGATCTGACCAATCGTCAGATGGCGTTGCTGATGCTCGTCTATCTCGAACCCGGCCCCCATACGGTGCGCGGCCTTGCTCGCGCGCTCAACGTTTCGAAACCGGTCGTCACGCGCGCCTTGAACAGGCTGGGCGCGCTCGGCTATCTGCGTCGACAGCGCGACGATAGCGACAAGCGCAACATCTTCGTGACGCGCACACCGGAAGGGGCGGACTTTCTTGCAGAATTCGGGCATTTCCTCGGGGCAGACGACGCCTATCCCCGCCGCAACGGAATCGGCACCGCGTGAACGCCATGCCCTGACGGGCCGTTCGGTCCGGCTCGACCCGCGGGTCGATGCGGTGCGCGCGGACCTCACCGACCTGCGCCTCGCCGATCGCGTCTTCGCGCCGCATTATGCCGAGGCGCGGACCCAGACGGCGCTTGCCGCCGGCCCGGTGTTCGACGCACCCGGCGGCGTGCCGGTGTCGGAGCTCGTGCCCGGCGATACGTTCGACCTGCTGGAACTGAGCGGCGGCATGGCCTGGGGCCGGTCGCTGACCGACGGCATCGTCGGCTATGTGGCGGAAGGTCTGCTGGGCGAGGCGGTCGCCGCCACGCACATCATCTGCGCGCGAGAGGCGACGCTGGGCGAGGCGCCCGACCGCAATGCCGCGACGCTGGCCGCGCTGCCGATGGGCAGCCGCATCGCCGCGCTGGGCGAGCGCGGGGAGTTCCTACTCACCGACCATGGCTATGTCGCGGCCGATGCGGTGCGTCCGGTGGGCGAGCCCGAACGCGCCGAGGTGATCGCCGCGGCGCTGCGCATGATCGGCGCGAGCGAGCGGACCGGCGGTCGATCGGGGGCGGGCGTCGACGGCGCGGGCCTGATCTTCCTGGCGCACGATGTCGCGGGCTTCGCTGTCCCGCGCCTGCCCGACCTGATCGCCGCATCGGTCAGCGCCGGCGGCGAGGCGGCGGTCGCGGGCGAGGTCGTAGTGTTCGCCGATCAGCATCTGGCGATCATGGTCGACGCCGTCAGCGCGGTGCATGTCAAGGGCCGGGTCGGGCGCGAACGCCTGTCGACGCTGATCGAACGCCACGGTGCGCCCGTCGCATACGGCACGCTCGACTGATGCGCAGCGTCTTCATCGACGGCGGCGCGGGCACCACCGGCCTGGAAATCCGCGAGCGGCTGGCCGATCGGCCCGAGTTCCATGTGACGACGCTGGAAGGCGACGCGCGCAAGGACCCCGCCGCACGGGCAGAGGCGCTCAACGCCGCCGACTTCGTCATCCTCTGCCTGCCCGACGACGCCGCGCGTGAGGCGGTGGAGCTGATCCGCAACCCGGCCGTCCGGGTGATCGACGCGTCGAGCGCGCATCGCGTCGCCGATGGCTGGACCTACGGTTTTCCCGAGCTCGAGCCCGTGCAGGCCGCGACGATCGCCGAAGCGGCCCGCGTCAGCAATCCGGGCTGCTATCCGACCGGCTTTCTCGCGCTTGTCCGGCCGCTCGTCCGCACCGGGCTGGTGCCGCACGAATGGCCGCTCAACGTCAACGCGGTGTCGGGCTATTCGGGCGGCGGCAAGGCGATGATCGCCGAGTTCGAAAGCGGCGGGACCGAAACCGCGCACCGCGCCTATGCGCTGTCGCTCTCGCACAAGCACCTGCCCGAGATGCAGCGGCATGCGCGCATCGCCCATCCGCCGATCTTCCAGCCCGCGGTCGCGCGCACCTATCGCGGCATGCTGGTCGAGGTGCCGCTGGCGCTCCACGCCCTGCCCCGCAAGCCTTCGCTCGCCGCGATCGAGGCGGCGTGGCGGGAGGCGTATCGCGACCAGCCGCTGGTCCGCGTCGCCGCCAGCGAGGAAGCGACGAGCGTCGAGATCGAGGCGGATGCCGGGACCGACCGCATGACGCTGCGCGCGTTCGGGAATGCGGCGAGCGGCCAGGCACGGCTGATCGCCACGCTCGACAATCTAGGCAAGGGCGCGGGCGGCGCGGCGGTACAGAACCTCAATCTGATGGCGGGGCTGGACCCGGCGGCGGGGCTGCGGGTCTGAAAACTGGCCGTACCCCGGCGAAGCCCGGGGTCCAGTTGGGACGGCTTTGCGGAATTACGGACCAGCGGGCGACACCGTAACTGGACGCCGGCCTTCACCGGGGTACGGCTCGTGGGTTTTAGCCCACCAATCCCTCCAGCGCCTCCAGCGTCAGCGGCGGGGCGCATAGGAACCCCTGGAAATACTGGCACCCTTCCGCCGCCAGCAATTCGAGCTGCGTCTCGGTCTCCACGCCCTCCGCCACCACCGACAGGCCGAGCGAGCGGGCCATGTCGATGACGCCGCGCACGACGATGCGGTCGCGCGCGGTGCCACCGATATCCTGCGCCAGCGCCTTGTCGATCTTCAGATAGTCGAGCGGCAGCGCCTTCAGATAGGCGAGGCTCGAATAGCCGGTGCCGAAATCGTCGATCGCGACGCGAAGCCCCGCGCGGCGCAGCTCGGCGAGCAGCCGCGCCGCTTCACCCAGTTCCGCCATCAGCCCGCTTTCGGTGATCTCGACGGTCAACCGCCCGCGCGGGAAGCCGCTCGAATCCACGCGGTCGAGCAGCCGGTCGGCAAAGCCCGCGCGGGCCACGTCCCCCGCGGTCACGTTGATCGACACTCGCAGCGTTTTGAGCCTGGCGGGCCATTTCGCCGCGCGCCGGAGCGCCAGTGCCTGAACATGATCGGACAATGCCGTCGACAGGCCCGCGCGGTCGGCGGCGGCGAACAACGGCTCCGCGCCGAGCTCGCCGAGCTGCGGATGCCGCCACCGCGCCAGCGCCTCGACCCCCACGATCGCGCCGCTGGCGATCGCCACCTGCGGCTGCCACAGGATATCGACCTGGCCCGCGTCCATCGCGTCGCGAAGCTGTACCGCGAGCGTATCGATCGACACCGACTGCGCCTCGTCCCCCTCGCTCAACCGGCGGAGCAGCGCCGCCGCATCGTCGCCCGGACGGCTCGCCACGGTGCGCAGCGTGGCACCGAGCGGCATCAGTTCGCCCTCGACCACGAACGGCCGCGCCAGCGCCGCCTCGATCGCGGCCGCCGCCTCTTCCAGCCGCCGACGCGACAGCACCGCGAACTCGGCCCCGTCGAGCCGTGCGACCGGCGGCCGGGCTCCGCCGAGCGGCCCCAGCGCATCGTCGATCCGCCGCGCCGCCGACTGGATCAGCCGGTCCCCCGCCCCGCGCCCATAGGCGAGGTTGACGATATCCAGCCGCGCCAGCGACACGGCCAGCAGGTGGACCTCTCCTTCCGCCAGTGCATGTTCGATCCAGCGGCGCGCACCCGCCGCATCGCGGACGCGCGGCATCGCCTCGCGCAGCAGCACGGCGACGTCGGGCGGGGCGCCGAGCGGCTCGACGAGCGCGAGCAGGCGGCCTGTGCGCGGGTCGCGCTGCAGATGCTGGACGACGCGGCCCAGCGGCTCGATCGTCTGGACGAGCGCAGTCGCACCCTCGATTCCGCGCAGGGCCGCGCGAAGGTCGCCCCGCGCGTCTCGCGTCAGCAGCCGCATCGCGGCGCGCAGCGTCAGCGAATCGGCCTGGTCGGACAGCCGCGCCAGCAGCGGTGAGAGCTGGACGCGCCGCCGCTCGGGATCCCAGCGCCAGCCGATCAGGTCGCGGGCGACGCCGCCGCCGCGCGGTTCGGCCCCGCGCGCGGCGAAGCGGAGCGCGTGGAGCAGTTCCTCCTCGCCGAACGGGCTCGCGAGGAAATGCGTCGCGCCGGCATCATAGAGGGCGCCGAGCCGCGACAGGTCGGTCTTCGACACGCACACCATCATCGCCGCCGGCCGCTCGATCGCCTCGCCCAGCGCGCGGGCGGCGATCAGGCCGTCCTCGAACGCGCCGCGCGCGTCGATCAGCGCGATCGAGGCGCCCGATGCGCGAAAGCGCCGCTCCACCGCCTCGCCCCGCCGGGCGGCGACCGCCAGCCACCCGCCCCGCGCCACCAGGCTGGCGAGTTCATCTCTCTGGCGGAACGAAAGCACGAACAATGGCGGCTGGCCGCGCGGTGCAATCTCGGCGTCGCTGGTCACCCGCTCCCCTTCCCCTCGGAAACAATGTGTAGCGCGGTGGCACTTGCTCGCCAATCCGGGGTTGTTCACAATTCACCCCCGACCTAGGTTATTTCACAGCATGACGATCCAAGCGCCTCTCATCGATCGTCACGGCCGCGCGATCCGGTACCTTCGCGTTTCGGTCACCGACCGCTGCGACCTGCGCTGTCGTTATTGCATGGCCGAGAAGATGACCTTCCTGCCGCGGTCGGCGTTGCTGACGCTCGACGAGATGGCGCTCATCACCGAACGGTTCATCGCGCGCGGCGTCAGCAAGGTGCGGTTGACCGGCGGCGAGCCGCTGGTCCGGCGTGACGCGCTCGATCTTGTCCAGCGGCTCGGCCGGCATGTCGGTGGCGGGCTGGACGAACTGACGATGACCACCAACGGCACGCGCCTGTCCGAGCACGCCCCGGCGCTGTTCGCCGCTGGCGTCCGGCGGATCAACGTCAGCCTCGACAGCCTCGACCCTGCGACCTTCCGACACATCACCCGCCACGGCGACCTTAATCAGGTGCTTGGCGGGATCGCCGCGGCAAAGGCAGCGGGGCTTTCGGTCAAGATCAACGCCGTCGCGCTGGCCGGCCTCAACGATCATGCGCTTGGCGACATGCTGGCTTGGTGCGTGGACGAGGGCCACGACCTGACGCTGATCGAGACGATGCCCGTCGGCAATATCGACGAGGATCGCGCCGATCGATTCGTCCCGCTGACCCGTGTGCTCGAACAGTTGCGGGCGCGATTCGACCTGGCGCCCGACGCCCGCTCGACCGGTGGGCCGGCGCGCTACTGGCGTGTGGCGGGCAGCGAGGTGAGGCTTGGCCTCATCTCGCCGCTGACCGGCAATTTCTGCGCCGGGTGCAACCGCGTGCGGCTGACGACCGAGGGGATGTTGTACACCTGTCTCGGCCACGAGGATTCGGTCGATCTGAAGGCGGCGATCCGGGACGGGGGCCTCGCCGCCGTCGACGCCGCGATCGACGACGCGCTCGCCGCGAAGCCACTGGCGCACGACTTCCGGATCGAGGCGGGCGCCGCGCCCGCGCATTCGCGCCACATGAGCGTCACCGGCGGATGACGTTGTTCCACCGGGCCGCGCTGGTGGCCTCGCCCACGGGTCCTGCGCAGGCGGCGATCGGCGAGCTTCGCGACCGCTACGACTGGGTCGATTTCGAACAGGCGGAGATGCTCGTCGTCCTCGGCGGCGATGGGTTCATGCTTCAGACGCTGCACCTGATGCTGGAGCGGCGGCGGATCGTACCGGCGTTCGGCATGAACCTCGGCACCGTCGGCTTCCTGATGAACGAGTGGCGGCTGAACGGGCTGGAGGAGCGGATCGCCCGCGCGCGGCCGTTTCGCGTGTCGCCGCTCAGCATGACCGCGACGACGATCGACGGCGCCCGCCACGTCATGCCCGCGATCAACGAGGTCTCGCTCCTGCGCGAAACGCGTCAGACCGCCAAACTGCGCGTCGAGGTCAACGATCGCGACGTTCTGCCCGAACTCGTCTGCGACGGGATCCTCGTCGCAACGCCGGCGGGATCGACCGCCTATAATCTGTCCGCCAACGGACCCATCCTGCCGCTCGGCTCGAAGCTCGTTGCGCTGACGCCGATCAGCCCGTTCCGCCCGCGGCGCTGGCGCGGAGCGATCCTGCCGGAGAAGGCCCGCGTCGCATTGACCGTGCTCGAGGCCGAAAAACGGCCGGTCAGCGCGGTTGCCGACCAGCGCGAGGTGCGCGACGTCGCTCGGGTCGAGATCGCGATCGACCATATCCGCGACCTGACGCTGCTGTTTGATCCCGAGCACGCGCTCGACGATCGCATCACGATGGAACAGTTCATCGCCTGAACGCCGCCGTTCTCCGCCGCTTGCGACCGTTTTTCCAATCGGGTTGCCGAACGCTTCGCTACCCCCCGCCACCGGGGGAATAGGGCGAATGACACATCTGATCCTGTTGGGCGTCGGCGCGGCGCTCGTGCTGATGACGCCGGTGATCCTGAAACAGAATGGCCAGCGAAAACGACGGCAGGAGCGTCTGGCCCGCCGCGAACGCAATCGAGAGCTCGACCGCGAGTGGCAGGCGTTCGTGAAGCGTGGCCGCAAGCGGCCGGACGAACGGGGATGAAAGGTAGGGCCGGCTGACGACAGCCGAGCCGGAAGGGGCCGGGCGATACCGGCCGACTGGTGGCTCCCTGAGTAGGATTCGAACCTACGGCCGCTCGATTAACAGTCGAGAGCTCTACCGCTGAGCTATCAGGGATCACCAAGTGCCAAGGGGCGTCCCGCCCGTTGGAAGCGCGCCTATAGCGCCGCCTTTTCGGATCGCGCAAGCGGGGAAAGCAGGTTTTTTTGCTTTCCCCTGCCCGCGCGCCGGATCAACCCACGAACGCGCGCTCGATCACGAAATCGGCGGGCCGTGCGTTCGAGCCCTCTTCGAACCCGATCGATTCGAAGTGCTTGGCGAAATCGTTGATCATCGCGGTCGAGCCGCACAGCATGATCCGGTCCTCGGCCGGGTCGAACTGCGGCGGGCCCTTGATCGGGTCGGCGAACATCTTGCCGTTTTCGATCAGCGCCTGGATGCGGCCCTGGTTCTCGAACGGTTCGCGGGTGCAAGTGGCGAGGTAGTGAAGCTGCTCAGCAGCCTGCTCGCCCACCAGCGGATCCTCGGCGAAGCTCGCCGTCAGTTCTTCGCGGAAGGCGAGATCGCTCACCCGGCGCACCGAATGGACGACGATCACCTGCTCGAACCGCTCATAGGTGTCGGGATCGCGCACGAGGCTGAGGAACGGCGCGAGGCCGGTGCCGGTGGAGAGCAGGAACAGCCGCTTGCCTGGCCGCAGCGCGTCGGTGACCAGCGTGCCGGTCGGCTTGCGACCGAGATAGAGCTCGTCCCCCTCGCCCACCGACTGAAGGCGTGAGGTCAGCGGGCCGTCCTCGACCTTGATCGACAGGAACTCAACTTCCTCGGCCCAGGCGGGACTCGCGATCGAATAGGCGCGCATCAGCGGCTTGCCCTCGACCTCCATGCCCAGCATCACGAATTCGCCCGAGCGGAAGCGGAAGCTTTGCGGACGCTCGACCGCCAGGCTGAACAGATGCTCGTTCCAGTGGCGCACCCAGAGCACCTTTACCGTCTCGAAAGCGGCGTGCGGGGGCTGGACGATCGGCAGGCGGGCGGGGGCGTTCAAGACAATGGCTCCGTGACAGCGGCACGCGTGGACGCGCGCGAGGAATGGCGGCGAAATGATCGCACCCGCCCCGGGTTGCAAGACAGTTTGTCTTTGGCACGGCCTTTCAAGCGCTTCGGACAGGACGCCGGACGGGCTCAAATGCTGCGATGCAAAACTTATGAACGCCTTCGTACAAAAATCTGCCTCCGCATCCTTGCAATCAGATGAACGGCTCCGCACTTAGGGGTCGCCGAAGCGCCGAAAGAGCGCGGCCTGCCGAAAAGGGATACCTCTATGCGCTCCTTCCCCGCTCCTCTCCGCCGGGCCGCCGTCCCCGCCCCTGCCCTGATGCTTCTCGCGCTTGCCGCATGCGGCGGCGGGCAGCCGCAACAGGCGCCGCCGCCGCCCGTCGTGCAGGTCGCGACCCCGATCCAGCGCGAAGTGTACGACTGGGACGAGTATGTCGGTCGGTTCGAGGCGATACAGGACGCCGAAATCCGTCCGCGTGCCTCGGGCACGATCCAGGACGTCCTGTTCAGCGACGGCCAGCGCGTCAGCCAGGGCCAGGCGTTGTTCCAGATCGATCCGCGCCCCTATCGCGCCGCGCTCGCCAGCGCGAAGGCGCAAGTGCTCAAGGCGCAGGCTTCGCTCGCCAATCTGCGTTCGGTCGCCGCGCGATCCGAAGCGCTGCTCAAGGCGCAGGCGGTCAGCCGCGAGGAATATGAGAAGAACGTCGCCGACGTGCGCACCGCCGTCGCCGAGCTCGAGGCTGCGCGCGCGCAGGTGCAGACCGCCGAGCTCAACCTCGGCTTCACCACCGTCCGCTCGCCGATCAGCGGCCGCGTCTCGCGTCGTTCGGTCAGTCGCGGCAATTTCGTTCAGGAGGGGACGACCGTCCTCACCCGCGTCGTCTCGACCGACCCCATCTGGTTCAGCTTCGACGGGGCGGAGTCCTTCTACCTCAAGTACAGCCGCCAGAACGAAGCCGGCGTCCGGGGCTCCTCGCGCAACACCGCCAATCCGGTCGAGGTCCAGCTGGCCGACGAGAGCGGCTATAACTGGCGGGGCCGCATGGACTTCGTCGACAACGCGATCGACCCCAATTCGGGGACGATCCGGGCACACGCGCGCATCGCCAATCCCGACGGCTTCCTGACCCCCGGCATGTTCGGCCGCGCCCGCCTGCTCGGCTCGGGCACGTACCGCGCGATGCTGGTCCCCGACACCGCGATCGTCACCGACCAGGCGCGCAAGATCGTCTACGTCGTCGGCAAGGACGGCAAGGTCGCACCGCGCCCCGTCGTCACCGGCCCGCCGGCCGATGGCCTGCGCGTCATCAAGGAGGGGCTGGCCCCCACCGACCGCGTCGTCGTGCAGGGGCTGACCACGCTCCAGCCCGGCATGCCGGTGCAGGCGAAGCTCACGAAGATCCAGGCGAAGCCCAAGGGCGACACGCCCGCGTCGCAGGCGCTGACCACCCCGCCCGCCGCCGACGCCAGCCAGGCGAACTGACATGCGCTTCCCGCATTTCTTCATCGACCGCCCGATCTTCGCGGCGGTCCTGTCGATCCTGATCCTCGTCTTCGGCATCGTCGCGCTGCCGACGCTGCCGATCACCCAGTATCCCGAGATCGCGCCGCCGACCGTCGTCGTCACCGCCCAGTTCCCCGGCGCGAGCGCGGAGACGCTGGCCGAAACCGTCGCCGCTCCCTTGGAAGAGGCAATCAACGGCGTCGAGAACATGATCTACATGTCCTCTTCCTCGACCGGCGACGGCGCGCTTCAGATCACGGTGACGTTCGCGCAGGGGACCGACGCCGACCAGGCACAGGTGCTGGTGCAGAACCGCGTTGCCTCGGCCGAGCCGCGCCTTCCCGAACAGACGCGCCAGATCGGCGTGACGACGCTCAAGAACTCGCCCGACTTCCTCATGGTCATCATGTTCTCGTCGCCTGACGGGTCGCTGAGCCAGGAATATGTCTCCAACTATGTCGGCACGCAGGTCATCGACCGGCTGGCGCGCGTGCCCGGCGTCGGCAACGCGCAAAGCTTCGGCGGACGCGATTACAATATGCGCGTCTGGATCGACCCCGACCTTGCCGCCGCACGCAACCTGACCGTCGACGAGATCGTCACCGCGATTCGCGGCCAGAATGCGCAGGTCGCGGCGGGTGCCGTCGGTCAGCCGCCCTTCGCCGGTTCGGGCGCCGCCTTCCAGCTTGGCGTGCAGACGGAAGGACGTCTGACCACGCCCGAGCAATTCGGCCAGATCATCGTCAAGCGCGACGCGAACGGCGCGATGACCCGTCTGCGCGACGTGGCGCGCGTCGAGCTCGGGGCCGAGACCTATTCGGTCAACGCCTATCTCAACGGCAAGCCGGTGACGGCGGTCGCGGTCAGTCAGTTGCCCGGCTCGAACGCGCTGTCGGCAGCCGACGCGGTGATCCAAGAGCTCGATCGCGCCAAGGCGTCCTTCCCGCCGGGCCTCGATTATTCGGTGCCCTACAATCCCACCGAATACATCTCGGCGTCGATCGATGCGGTCGTCCACACGCTGATCGAGGCGATCGTGCTGGTCAGCCTCGTCGTGCTGATCTTCCTCCAAAGCTGGCGCGCGGCGATCATCCCGATCATCGCGATCCCGGTGTCGCTGCTCGGCAGCCTCGCGGTGCTGGCCGGCTTCGGCTATTCGCTCAACAACCTCTCGCTGTTCGGCATGGTGCTGGCGATCGGCATCGTCGTCGACGACGCGATCGTCGTCGTAGAGAATGTCGAGCGCCTGATGGAAGAGCGCGGCATGTCCCCGCGCGAGGCCGCGCACGAAACGATGGACGAGGTGGCGGGCGCCCTCATCGCGATCGCGCTCGTCCTGTGCGGCGTGTTCGTGCCGACGATGTTCATTCCGGGCATCTCGGGCGCCTTCTATCAGCAGTTCGCACTGACGATCGTTTCGGCGACCGCCATCTCGGCGATCGTGTCGCTGACGCTGTCGCCCGCGCTCGCCGCGCTGATCCTGAAGCCCAAGGCGCATGATGCCGAGCCCAAGCCCGGCTGGCGCGGCGCGCCCGGCCGGTTCGCGCGCGGTTTCAACCGCGGGTTCGACTGGCTTGCAGACCGGTATGGCCGGTTCACGGCCCGTGCGATCCGGATGCTGGGCGTCATCGCCATTGCCTATATCCTGCTGATCGGCCTGGCCGGCTGGCGCTTCTATGCGACGCCCACCGGCTTCATCCCCTCGCAGGACCAGGGCTATGTCATCACCGCGGCGCAGTTGCCGCCGGGCGCCTCACTCCAACGAACGACCGATGTGATGCTCCGCGCGGACAAGGCGGCGCGCGCGGTACCGGGCACGCTCGACACCGTCATGCTCGTCGGTCTCGACGGCGCCAGCTTCTCGACCGCGCCCAATACCGCGGCGATGTTCGTGACGATGAAGCCGCATGCTGACCGCGCGCCGCTTGAAGCGATCGCCAACCAGCTGCGCGGCGCCTTCGCTCAGTTCAACGAGGGACTGCTGCTCGTCATCCCGCCGCCGCCCGTCCAGGGCATCGGCACCGGCGGCGGGTTCAAGATGATGATCGAGGACCGCGAGAACCGGGGCTACAAGGCGCTCGAGGCGGCGACGTTCGGCATGATGATGAAGGCGAACCAGACGCCCGGCATCGCCAGCGCCTTCACGCTGTTCAACACGCGCACCCCGCGCCTGTTCGCCGACGTGGACCGCGAGCGGGCCGAGCAATTGGGCGTGCCCGTCAGCAACATCTTCTCGACGATGGGCACCTATCTCGGCTCCTCCTACATCAACGACTTCAACTTCCTCGGCCGCACCTTCCGCGTGACGGCACAGGCGGATGCGCCATACCGCGACGAGACCTCCGATATCGGGCGGTTGAAGACGCGGTCGGCCTCGGGCGCGATGGTGCCGCTCGACGCGGTCATGACGGTGCGCGACGACAGCGGTCCGTACCGCGTCGTGCGCTACAACCTCTATCCCTCCGCCGAATTGCAGGGCGATACCGTGCCCGGCTTCTCCTCTGGCCAGACGCTGGCGGCGATGGAGAAGATCGCGGCGGAAACGCTGCCCGAGGGGATGTCGTACGAGTGGACCGAACTCGCCTTCCAGCAGAAGCAGGCGGGTAACACCGGCGTCATCGCCTTCGCGCTGGCAGTGCTGTTCGTCTTCCTGCTCCTCGCGGCGAATTATGAAAGCCTCGTGCTGCCGCTGGCGGTCATCCTGATCGTGCCGATGTGCCTGTTGGCGGCGATGCTGGGCGTCAATCTGATGGGGATGGACAACAACATCCTGACGCAGATCGGTCTGGTCGTGCTGATCGGCCTCGCCGCGAAGAACGCGATCCTGATCGTCGAATTCGCCAAGCAGAACGAGGAAGAGGGACAGGAACTCTACGAGGCGGCACGCCATGCCGCCGCGCAGCGCCTTCGCCCGATCCTGATGACCTCGATCGCGTTCATCCTCGGCGTGCTGCCGCTGGTAATCGGGTCGGGTCCGGGTGCCGAGATGCGGCGCGCGCTGGGCGTCGCGGTGTTCTTCGGGATGATCGGCGTCACCGTGTTCGGCCTCATCTTCACCCCTGCCTTCTACGTCATCAGCAGACGCTTCGGCGACTGGGCCGGCAAGCGATTCAAGCGCAAGCCCAGGACTGCCCCGCCCGCCCCTGCGACCGAACCGGGAGCCCCGGCATGAAGAAACTGGCAAGCCTGACGGCCGCGCTGATGCTCGGCGCCTGCGCGGTCGGTCCGAACTACGAAAAGCCGGCGACGCCGGGCGGGATCAACGCGGAGGGGGCGTTCGTCGAAGGCGCCCGCCTGTCCGCGGTCAACGCCTCCGAGCTGCCGCAGAAATGGTGGCGGCTTTACGACGACCCGAACATCGACCGGCTGGTGGGCGAGGCGCTGGCGCACAATACCGACATCCGCGTCGCCGCCGCCAACCTTCAGCGCGCACGCGCCGTCCTGAACGAGGCGCGCGGCCGTCGGCTGCCGACCACCGACGTGCAGGCGCAGTATACGCGCCAGCGCACCGGATCGAACAGCTTCGGCGCGCAGTTCGGGGGGACGCAGGCGATCCCGTCGTTCGAGACCGATCTGTTCACCGCCGGCTTCAACGCCAATTACGAGCTCGACCTGTTCGGCGGCGTCGGCCGCGCGATCGAGGCGGCGCGCGGCGACGTGCAGGCCGCGGCGGCACAGATCGACGCCGCCCGCGTGTCTGTCGCGGCGGAAACGACGCGCTCCTACGCGCTCGTCTGCTCCAACGCCGCGCAGCTGACCGTCGCGCGGGAGACGGTGCGGCTTCAGGGACAGACGCTGGCACTCACCCGCCGGCTGTTCGATGCCGGCCGCGGTCAGCGCCGCGACGTGGAGCAGGCCGACGCGCTGCTGGCCCAGACCCAGTCGCAGGTGCCGGGGCTGGAGGCGGAACGCCGCGCCGCTCTCTATGCGCTGGCGACGCTGACGGGACGCCCGCCCGCGGAAACCGATGCGGCGGCGGCGCAATGTGCGCGCCTGCCGCAGCTGACACAGTTGATCCCGGTCGGCGACGGCGCCTCGCTGCTTCGCCGCCGACCCGACGTGCGCCAGGCCGAGCGCCAGCTCGCCGCCGACACCGCGCGCGTCGGTGTGGCGACCGCGGCACTCTATCCGCAGATCTCGCTGCTCGGATCGGTCAGCCTCGCTTCGACCACGCTCGACAGTCTGATCGACAAGGACAGCATCAACTTCTCGCTAGGGCCGCTCATCTCGTGGAGTTTCCCCAACCAGACCGCAGCGCGCAGCCGGCTGCGTCAGGCGGAAGCGACGGCGGAGGGCAGCCTCGCCAGCTTCGACGGCACCGTGCTCACCGCGCTGCGCGAGACCGAACAGGCGTTGGCGCGCTATGCGGGCGAACTCGACCGCAACCGCGTCCTGCGCCGCGGCGAGCGGTCGGCGGGCGAGGCGGCGCGGCTGTCGCGCCTCCGCTTTGACCTGGGGCGCGAGAGCTTCCTTCAGCTGATCCAGGCAGAGCGCGACCGCGCCGACACCCGCGCTGCCCGCGCTCAATCCGATGCGGCGCTGGCCGAAGCGCAGATTGCTCTGTTCCGAGCGCTCGGCGGCGGCTGGGAGGACGCGCCCGAGGCGACGCGGCGGGAGCCAGTGAAGCCGCAGGGCTGATCTGCCAAGGCGGGCGGCAAATCGCATAGAATAGCTATGCACGGCTTGCGCCCGCCGCCCCATCCGCTACCCCGCGGCCAACGGTAACGGAACGGAGACGGCACGAGATGCGCGACGCGGTGGGCAAACTGCTGTTGTTCGGTGCCACCGGCGATCTGTCGCAGCGGATGCTGCTGCCCTCGCTCTACGGCCTCCACGCCGATGGCCTGCTTCCGCAAGGCCTGACGATCACCGGCACCGCGCGCTCCGAACAGAGCGACGACGATTTCCGCGACTTCACGCGCAAGGCGCTCGACACCCACCTCGCCGACGACCGCAAGGATGCCGAGGCGATCGAGGGTTTCCTCGCCCGGCTCCAGTATCAGCCGCTCGACGCCTCGACGCTCGAGGGGTTCGATGCGCTCGCCACCAAGATCGGCGACGTGTCGGGCGGGCTCGCCATCTTCCTGTCGACCGCGCCGTGGCTGTTCGGCCCGACGATCAAGGGCCTGCAATCGGCGGGTCTGGCCGGCGAGAACGTGCGCATCGGCCTCGAAAAGCCGCTGGGCAAGGACCTCGCCTCGAGCTGCGAGATCAACGACCTTGTCGCCGCCGCCTTCCCGGAGGAGCGGACGTTCCGCATCGACCATTATCTCGGCAAGGAAACCGTCCAGAACATTCTGGCGCTCCGCTTCGGCAATTCGATGTTCGAGCCGATCTGGAACGCGCGCGGCATCGACCACGTGCAGATCACCATCTCGGAAACCGTGGGGCTTGAGGGGCGCGCGGGCTATTATGACGAGGTCGGGGCGCTGCGCGACATGGTGCAGAATCACATGCTTCAGCTGCTCGCCCTCATCGCGATGGAACCGCCGGCGCGCTTCGACGGCACGTCGATCCGCGACGAGAAGGTGAAGGTCCTCCGATCGCTGCGCCCGATTTCCGCAGACGAAGCCCCGCACTTGACCGTCACCGGCCAGTATGACGCCGGCGCGGTGAAGGGCGAGATCGTGCGCGGCTATGACGAGGAGCTGGGCAAGGATTCGCGGACCGAGACGTTCGTCGCGCTCAAGGCGCATGTCGACAACTGGCGCTGGCAGGGCGTGCCCTTCTACCTGCGCACCGGCAAGCGGATGCCCGAGCGGCGCAGCGAGATCGTCATCCAGTTCAAGCCGGTCCCGCACTCGATCTTCGCCGAGCGCGGCGGGATGCTCCAGCCCAACGTGCTGGCGATCCGGTTGCAGCCGGAGGAATATGTCCGCCTGCTGGTGATGGCCAAGCAGCCCGGCCTCGACCGCGACGGCGTGCGGTTGCGCGAGGTGCCGCTGAACCTCAGCCTCGACACCGAGTTCGCCGGCACCCGCCGCCGCATCGCCTATGAGCGGCTGCTGCTCGACCTGATCGAGGGCGACCCGACTCTCTTCGTCCGCCGCGACGAGGTGGAGGCCCAGTGGCAGTGGATCGACCAGATCCGCGCCGGCTGGGATGCCAATGACGTGAAGCCCAAGGGCTATCAGTCGGGCAGCTGGGGTCCGTCCTCCAGCATCGCCCTGACCGAGCGTGACGGCGTCACCTGGAACGACTGAGCTTTTCTCGGCGTAGCGTATCCGACGCCGACCCGAACACGACCGAAAGAAGTGACATGACCGAGATCGAATGGTGGGATTATGACGACGCGGACGAGCTGGCGGAGGCCGTGGCCGGCGACGTCCAGTTCGTGATCGAAAGCGCGATCGACGCGCGCGGCAGCGCGGTTGTCGCGCTGGCGGGCGGCAAGACCCCCTTCCCCGCCTATGAGAAGCTGGCCAAGGCCAAGCTCGACTGGAAGCGGGTGACGATCGTCCCCACCGACGACCGGCTCGTGCCGATGGGCGATCCGCTGTCGAACGTCACCGCGCTCGGCAAGCTGTTCGTGCCCAAGGGCGCGCGCGTGTTCCCGATCACCAGCGAGGCGGCGAAGGACTACAAGGCCGCGGGCAAGGCCGCCGATGCGCGGCTTCAGGACCTGCACTGGCCGCTCGACCTGTGCCTGCTCGGCGTCGGCGGCGACGGGCATACCGCCTCGATCTTCCCCGGCTCCGATTTCGACGAGGCACTGAACGGGCCGAAGGACCGCCGCGCATTGGGCGTGATGCCCGATCCGCTGCCGCCCGAGGCGCCGGTCGCGCGCGTTTCGCTGACCCGCGCGTCGATCGTCTCGGCCAAGGCGGTGATGATCGCCGTCACCGGCCAGGCAAAGCGCGACGTGATCGAAGCGGCAATCAAGGAAGGCGCCGGGTCGCCCTATCCGATCGGCCGCGTGCTTGCCGACGCCGAACTCCCCGTCGACATCCACTGGGCCGCCTGAAGCCGCCGCAAAGGGCCAGACGCATGACGCTCCACCCCACCATCGCCGCCGTCACCGACCGCATCATCGAGCGGTCGCGGCCCGGCCGCCGCGCCTATCTCGACCTGATCGAGCGCGAGCGCGCCTCGGGCTTCGATCGGCCCAAGCTCGGCTGCGCGAACCTCGCCCATGCCTATGCCGGGACCGACGAGCAGCGCGACCGGCTGAAGTCGGGGCAGGCGATGAACATCGGCATCGTCACCGCGTACAACGACATGTTGTCGGCTCATGCGCCCTATTACCGCTATCCCGAACAGATGAAGGTTTGGGCGCTCGAGGTCGGCGCGACGGCACAGGTCGCGGGCGGCGTACCGGCGATGTGCGACGGCGTGACGCAGGGCTATCAGGGGATGGAGCTGTCGCTGTTCAGCCGCGACACGATCGCGCTGGCCACCGCGATCGCGCTCAGCCACCGGACGTTCGAGGGCGCGGCCCTGCTCGGCATCTGCGACAAGATCGTGCCAGGGCTGCTGATGGGGGCGCTGCGCTTCGGTCACCTGCCGATGGTGCTGATCCCCGGCGGGCCGATGCGCTCGGGCCTTGCCAACAAGGACAAGGCGGCGGTGCGCGAACGCTATGCCGAGGGCAAGGCGACGCGCGAGGAGCTGCTCGACAGCGAGATCGCGGCCTATCACGGCAAGGGCACTTGCACCTTCTACGGCACCGCCAACTCGAACCAGATGATGATGGAGGCGATGGGCCTTCACGTTCCCGGCGCCGCCTTCGCCAATCCGGGCACCAAGCTGCGCCAGGAACTGACGCGCGCCGCGGTTCAGCGGTTGCCTGAGATCGGCTGGGGCACCGAGGATTATCGCCCGATCGGCCATTGCGTCGACGAGCGGGCGGTCGTCAACGCCGCCATCGCCCTGCTAGCGACGGGCGGCTCAACCAACCACCTCATCCACCTTCCCGCCATCGCGCGGGCGGCGGGGATCGTCATCGACTGGGAGGATTTCGATCGCCTATCGAAGGTCGTGCCGCTGCTGACCCGGGTCTATCCCAACGGATCGGCCGACGTGAATGCGTTCGAGGATGCCGGCGGCCCGCCCTTCGTCCTGCGCGAACTGTCGCGCGGCGGGCTGATCCACGACGACATCCTGACGATCGCCGAGGGCGGCTTCGCCCAGTACGGCCGCAAGCCGGACGTGGAGGGCGACGCGCTCATCTGGCGCGACCTGCCCGCCAAGTCTGGCGACGACAGCATCGTCCGCAACGTCGAGACGCCCTTTTCGCCCGAGGGGGGCTTCCGCATCCTCCAGGGCAACCTCGGCCGCGCGTGCATCAAGACGTCGGCAGTCGATCCCGACCGCTGGGTGATCGAGGCCCCGGCGCGCGTTTTCTCCACCCAGCAAGCCGTGCAGGACGCGTTTCAGGCCGGCGAGCTTGACCGCGACGTGGTGGTCGTCGTCCGCTTTCAGGGGCCGCAGGCGAACGGGATGCCCGAGCTTCACAAGCTCACGCCGCCGCTCGGCGTTCTCCAGAACCGCGGCTTTCGCGTCGCGCTCGTCACCGACGGGCGCATGTCGGGTGCGAGCGGTAAGGTGCCCGCGGCGATCCACCTCTCGCCCGAGGGATTCGGCGGCGGCCAGGTCGCGAAGCTGCGCGACGGCGACGTGGTGCGGTTGGATGCTGAGGCCGGGTCACTTCAGGTGCTGGTGGACGAGGCCGAGTGGGCCGCGCGCGAGCCTGCGGCGACGCCGGAGATGGCGGATGGCACCGGCCGCGAGCTGTTCCGCATGATGAACCAGCGCGCCGACGAGGCCGAGAAGGGCGCCAGCGCGATGCTCGCCGCCGCCGGTCTCTGACACCACACGACGAATAGCGCCGGCCAAGCCGGGCACGACGATCTAGGGGAATGTGATGGAAGTCGCCGCAGTCGATATCGGGGGTACGCACGCCCGCTTCGCCATTGCCGAGGTCGAGGACGGGCGCGTCGTCCATATGGGTGAGCCCGTCACGCAGAAGACGGCCGAGCATGGCAGCCTGCAACTGGCATGGCAGGCGTTCTGCGCGACGCTCGGCCGGCCGGCTCCGCGCGCGATCGCGATCGCCGTCGCCTCGCCGATCAATCCCGACCTTATCAAGCTGACCAACAATCCGTGGATCATCCGCCCGCCGCTGATTCGCGAGCGGCTGGAGGTCGACGACTGGACGCTCATCAACGATTTCGGCGCGGTGGGTCATGCGGTCGCGCAGCTGGGCGACGAGCATTTCGTGCACCTTTGCGGACCGGAAAGCGGGTTGCCCGAGAAGGGCTCGATCACCGTCTGCGGCCCGGGCACGGGCCTGGGCGTCGCACAGGTCTTTCGCAGCGGCACCGGCTATCACGTGATCGAGACCGAGGGCGGGCACACCGACTTCGCCCCGCTCGATCATATCGAGGACGCACTGCTGGCCCGTCTGCGCAAGGATTTCACGCGCGTCTCGGTCGAGCGCGTCTGTTCGGGTCCGGGGATCAAGGCGATCTACGAAACGCTGGCCGCGATCGAGAACCGCCCGATCCACCAGCTCGACGACAAGGCGATCTGGACGATGGCGCTCGAGAATACCGATAGCCTTGCCGCCGCCGCGCTCGACCGCTTCTGTTCGGCGCTGGGCTCGGTCGCGGGCGATCTGGCGCTGTGCCATGGGCCCAAGGGCGTGGTGATCGCCGGCGGCCTTGGCCTGCGCCTCAAGGACCATCTGCTCAATTCGGGGTTCGGTCAGCGGTTCATCGCCAAGGGGCGGTTCCAGGGCCTGATGAACTCGATCCCCGTCAAGCTCATCACTTATCCGCAGCCGGGCCTCTACGGCGCCGCCGCCGCCTTTGCGCAGGAGCATACGCAATGACCATCGAAGACATCATGCGCACTAGCCCCGTCATCCCCGTGCTAGTGATCGAGGATGCGGCGACCGCCCGCCCGCTGGCCGAGGCGCTGGTCCGCGGCGGTCTGAAGGTGCTCGAGGTCACGCTGCGCACGCCCGCCGCGCTCGACGCCATTGCCGAGATGAAGAAGGTCGAGGGCGCGATCGTTGGCGCGGGCACCGTCGTGTCGACGCAGCAGTTCGAGCAGGCGATCGCCGCGGGTAGCGAGTTCATCGTCTCCCCTGGCCTGACCGAGCAGCTGGCCGAGCCGATCGTCAATTCGCAGGTTCCCTATCTGCCCGGCGTCGCGACCGCAGGCGACATCATGCGCGGCTATGCGCTGGGCCTGCGCCACTTCAAGTTCTTCCCCGCCGAAACCTCGGGCGGGCTCAAGGCGCTGAAGGCACTGGCGGCCCCGTTCTACGAGGCGAAGTTCTGCCCCACCGGCGGCATCTCCGAAGTGACCGCGCCCGACTGGCTGGCGTTTGACCCGGTACTCTGCGTCGGCGGCAGCTGGGTCACGGGCGGCGCCGTGGCGGATGTCGAGGCGCGCGCGGGCGCGGCGGCACGGCTGGGGCGCTGACGGGAAGATAATGGTCCGAAAGGTGTATTAGCGGCTGACAGCACTGCCCCGCCCCGCTTAGATGGCCCCATGGCGCTAGACATTCGGAACAGCGGGCTTTCCGATGCCCTGGTCATCCTCGGCTCGGCGGGGCTGGTGATCCCCGCCTTTGCGCGGTTCAAGATCAGCCCCGTCATCGGGTTCATCCTCGTCGGCATCCTGGTCGGCCCGAACGCGCTCGGCTCGATGGTCGATCGCTATCCGTGGCTCTATTTCATCACGATCTCGAACACCCACGCAATCGAGCCGTTCGCCGAGTTCGGCATCATCCTGCTGCTCTTTTCGATCGGACTAGAACTGTCGTTCCGGCGCTTATGGGCGATGCGGGTGCAGGTGTTCGGGCTGGGTGCGGCCGAGTTGCTCGGCTCGGGCCTGCTGATCGGCGCGGCGTTGTACCTGATGGGACAGGCATGGGGCGGTGCGCTGGGCCTCGGCCTCGCGCTCGCGCTCTCGTCTACCGCGTTGGTCCTGCCGCTGGCAGGTACCACCAGCGCGATCGGGCGCGGGGCATTCGCGATGCTCCTGTTCGAGGATCTGGCGCTCGTCCCGATCATCTTCATGCTCGGCGCGCTCGCCCCCACTGCCACCGACGAGGGTTGGAACGGCCTGGCCGAGGTGGCGATTGCGGGCTGTATCACCATCGTCGCGCTCTATGTCGCCGGGCGCCTCGTCCTGCCGCGCATGTTCGGACAGGCGGCGCGGACCAAGAGCCCCGAGCTGTTCCTCGCCGCCAGCCTGCTCGTCGTCATCGTCGCCAGCCTCGCCACCGCCGCCGCCGGCCTGTCGCCGATCGTCGGCGCGCTGCTCGCGGGCCTCTTGATCGCCGAGACCGAGTATCATGAGGAAGTCGACGCGATCACCGCGCCGTTCAAGGGCCTTGCGCTGGGCGTGTTCCTGATCTCGGTCGGCATGGCGCTCGATCTGCGGCTGGTCGCGCGATACTGGCCCGAACTGCTGGCGGCGATCGCTGGGGTGATGGCGGTCAAGACGCTCGTCACCATGGTGATCCTCAAGTTGTCCGGCACGCGGCCCGGCGTCGCCGCCGAGACCGGCGTACTGATGGCCAGCCCGTCGGAGACGACGCTGATCGTGCTGGCGGCGGCGGGCGCCGCGGGCCTCATCCAGCCGTCGACCGCAACCTTCTGGACCACCGTCACCGCGATCGGCCTGACGATCACGCCGATCCTCGCCAAGGGCGGCCGACTGGTCGCGCGCCGGATCGAGGCCCGCGCGGGCGTGCCGGCCGAAGCGGTCGACACCGGCGCGGTGGCCTCGAACGGGACCGTGGTCGTGGGCTTCGGCCGTGTGGGCCGCACGATCGCCGACATGCTGCGCGCCCACGACAAGCCCTATCTCGCGATCGAGGCGGATATCGACGTCGTCAACATGGCGCGGGCGGAGGGGTACAGCGTTCAGTTCGGCGACGTCGCACGATCCGACATGGTCGACCGCCTGAACCTCGGCCATGCCAAGGCGTTGGTCATCACGATGGACGATCCGGTGCTGAGCGTCCGCCTGACCCGGCGTGTCCGCGGCTGGGTGCCCAATCTGCCGATCATCGTGCGCGCGCGCGACGCGGGCCACGCCGCCGCCCTGTATCGCGCGGGCGCCACGGACGCGGTGCCCGAGACGCTCGAAAGCTCGCTGCAACTGTCCGAGGCGTTGCTCGTCGACCTCGGCGTCGCGGTGGGGCCGGTGATCGCCTCGATACACGAAAAGCGCGACGAGATGCGCAAGGCGATCAAGGATGCATCCGGGCTCGACCGCGAACCGCGCATCCGCCGCGTCCGCCGGGCAGAGGGTTGAGCGACCCTTCAGGTGACGGTGCGCTCGGTCGGCCGCGACCGACGCTGGGGCTCGTCGACCTGCTCGCGCTGATCGTCGGTATCGTCATCGGCGCGGGCATCTTCCGCACCCCCGCCCTTGTCGCCGGGATGGCGGGCAGCGAGGGCATGGTCGTCGCCGTGTGGGTCGCGGGCGGGCTGCTGTCGATCGTCGGGGCGCTCTGTTATGCCGAGCTTGCCGCGACCTACCCTGATGTCGGCGGCGACTATCACTTCCTCGGGCTCGCCTTCGGGCGGCGGTTGGCGTTTCTATACGGCTGGGCGCGGCTGGCGGTGATCCAGACGGGGTCACTGGCGCTGCTCGCCTATGTCTGCGGCGACTATCTCCAGGCGCTGCTGCCGCTCGGCGCGGTCGGCGCCAGTCTCTGGGCGGCGCAGGCCGTCACCGTCATCACCGCGATCAACTGGCTGGGTGTGCGCGAGGGGGCGGCGGTGCAGCGCTGGCTGACGCTGGCGGAGATCGGCGGGCTGGTCCTGCTGATCGTCGCCGGCTTCGTCGCCGATCGCGTGCCGGCCGCGCCGACGGTCCCCCGCGAGGGATCGGTCGGCCTGATGCTCGTCTATGTCCTGCTCACCTATGGCGGATGGAGCGAGGCGGCGTATCTGTCGGCCGAGGTGCGCGGCAGCAAGCGGCGGATCGCCTGGGTGCTGGTTGCGGGGCTCGGCATCGTCACCGCGCTCTACGTGCTCGCCAACCTCGCGTTTCTTAATGCGCTCGGCCTCGCCGGCGTGGCGCGAAGCGAAGCGGTGGCGGCGGATGTCGCGCGCGCGGCGTTCGGGCCGACCGGCGCGGCGCTGATCGCCGGCGCGGTGGCGATCGCGGCGCTCACCTCCGCCAACGCCACCGCGATTACCGGCGCGCGCACGACCTGCGCGATCGGGCGCGAATATCCGGGGCTGCGGTGGCTGGGGCGCTGGAACGAGCGGCGGGACACGCCGGGCAATGCGCTGCTGGCGCAAGCCGCGATCGCGCTGGCGCTGGTGGCGGCCGGCGCGGTCGCACGCGACGGGTTCGCGCTGGTGGTCGATTACACCGCGCCGGTCTTCTGGCTGTTCCTGCTGCTGACCGGCCTGTCGCTGTTCGTCCTGCGCCGCCGCGATCCGGGAATCGAGCGGCCGTTCCGCGTGCCGCTCTATCCGGTGACACCGGCGCTGTTCTGCGCGACGACGGCGTATCTGCTCTGGTCGAGCCTGGCCTATACCGGCTGGGGCGCGCTGGCGGGTTGCGTAGTGCTTGCGAGCGGGGCGGTGATGCTGGTCTTCCTGAAGCCCGCCAAATAGACGTCAACGCTTCTGAAAGAGCAGCCACATGCGCGGGCGCCCGGTCGGTTTCTTGACGCCATCCATACGCTCGACGCGCAGGATCGGGATGGGCTTCAGGATCATCTGGCCCTTCATCGCGTCAAACCCGCCGCCGGTCGGCACCGCTAGGATGCGCTTGGCCACCGCCATGCCGGCGATCACCCGCCCGAACGCGGCGTAACCCATATAGCCCTCGCGCCCATCCAGCTGCGGTGCCGGGCCGACACAGATCACCCAGTTGCCGCCCGCGGACTTCGGATCGGTCCCCCGCGCCATCGAGATCGCGCCATCGACGTGCCGCAGCCCGGTCTTCGTCGTCGGCTCGAACGGAAAGGGCGGCAGGATGCGACGCGCGTCGGTCTGGATGCCGCCCTGGATGAAGCCGGTGCCGGGCACCTTCTTCGAGCGCGCGGCGCGATAGAAGCGCGTGCCGTCGAACCGCTCGTCATCGACATAGGCGAGGAAGTTCGCCGTCGTCCCCGGCGCACGGCGCGTGTCGAGCGCGACGATGATGACGCCGGCGGGCGTGACGATCCGCACCCGCACCACCGCCGGCTCACGCGCCGCCGCCCGTGCGCGCGGGATCGCGAGCAGGCCGAAGCCGCCCGCGATCAGCCCGCGCCGCGTCAGCATAGACTTCAGCGCGCCATGCCCCCCGCCGCCAGCACCGCCAACGTCACCAGGTCGCTGGCCGTCGCGGTCATCGGCGCGATCTGCACGTTCTTTTCCATGCCGATCAGCATCGGCCCGATCATCTGGTCGCCGCCCAGCTCGCGCAGCAGCTTGGCCGAGATGTTGGCCGACTGAAGCCCCGGCATGATGAGGACGTTGGCCGGTTCCGATAGGCGCGCGAACGGATAGTTCGCCAGCTGCTTGGCATTGAGGGCCACATCGGGCGACATCTCGCCCTCATATTCGAAGCCCGGCTCGCGCTTGTCGAGTTCCTTGACCGCGCCGCGAATGTTGTCGAGCCACTTGCCCTCGGGATTGCCGAAGGTGGAATAGCTCAGGAACGCGACGCGCGGTTCGTGGCCCATGCGGCGCGCGACCTGTGCCGTCGCCTCGGCGATGTCGGCCAGTTCCTCGCCGGTGGGACGTTCGTTGACCGTGGTGTCGGCGATGAAGACGGTGTGCGTCTGGCCAACCAGCACGTGCGCGCCGAACGGCGTGCGGCCGGGCGCCGGATCGATGACGCGGCGGATCTCGCGCATCGACTGGGCATAGGCGCGGGTGACGCCGGTAATCATCGCGTCGCCCTCCCCCAGCTGGAGCAGCAGCGCGCCGAAGATGTTGCGGTCCTGATTGACCATCCGCTCGCATTCGCGGCGCAAAAAGCCGCGCCGCTGGAGTCGGGCATAGAGGAAGTCGACCATCGCGGGCACGAGCGGCGACACGCGACTGTTATGCACCTCGAAGCTCTCGGGATCGGCGACGCCGAGCGAGCGCAGGCGGTCGTGCACGTCGTCGCGTCCGACGAGGACGGGCGTACCATAACCGCCGTCGCGGAACGCGATCGCCGCGCGAAGCACCACTTCCTCCTCGCCCTCGGCGAAGATGACGCGCTTCGGCCGCGCCCGCGCGCCCTCATAGGCCAGGCTCAGCACCGCGGTGGTCGGGTTGAGCCGCGCGCGCAGGCTGGTGCGGTAGGCGGGCATGTCGAGGATCGGCCGCGTCGCGACGCCCGAATCCATTGCCGCCTTGGCGACCGCGGCCGACACGACTTCCATCAGGCGCGGGTCGAACGGCGCGGGGATGATGTATTCGGGGCCGAAGCTGTGCTGCACACCGTACGCCGCCGCCACTTCGTCGGGCACGCGGTCGCGCGCCAGTTCGGCGATCGCGTTGGCCGCGGCGATCTTCATCGCATCGTTGATGCCGGTCGCGCGCACGTCGAGCGCGCCTCGGAAAATGAAGGGGAAGCCGATGACGTTGTTGACCTGATTCGGATAGTCCGAGCGGCCGGTCGCGATGATCGCGTCGGGGCGCGCCGCCTTCGCCAGTTCGGGGCGGATCTCCGGCTCGGGATTGGCCATCGCGAAGATGATCGGCGCGGGGGCCATGTCCTTGACCATCTCGGGCTTCAGCGCGCCCGCGGCGGACAGGCCGAGGAACACGTCGGCGCCGTGCAGCGCTTCGGTCAGCGTCCGCGCCTCGGTCGCGGCGGCGTGCGCCGACTGCCACTGGTTCACGCCGTCGCGGCCCTGATAGATCACGCCGGTGCGATCGCACATGATGACGTTGTCGTGGCGCACGCCCATCGCCTTGACGAGTTCGGTGCAGGCGATCGCCGCCGCCCCCGCGCCGTTGACGACGATCTTGATGTCCTGAAGCCGCCGCCCGGTCAGCAGGCAGGCGTTGATGAGCCCCGCGGCACAGATGATCGCGGTGCCGTGCTGGTCATCATGAAAGACCGGGATATTCATCCGCTCGCGCAGCGTCTGCTCGATGATGAAGCATTCGGGCGCCTTGATATCCTCGAGGTTGATGCCGCCGAAGCTCGGCTCCATCAGTTCCACCGCATCGATGATGCGGTCCACGTCCTCGGTCTTCAGTTCGATATCGATCGAATCGACGTCGGCGAAGCGCTTGAAGAGCACCGCCTTGCCCTCCATCACGGGTTTGGAGGCGAGCGCGCCGAGATTGCCCAGGCCGAGGATCGCGGTCCCGTTCGAGATCACGGCGACGAGATTGCCCTTTGCGGTATAGTCGTAGGCGGTCGCCGGATCCTCCGCGATCGCCTTTACCGGCCATGCGACACCCGGCGAATAGGCGAGCGCCAGGTCGCGCTGCGTCGTCAGCGGCTTCGACGCGATGATCTCGATCTTGCCCGGCCGGCCCTCGGCATGAAAACGCAGCGCCTCGCGCTCGGTGAACTGGTCGGCGGGGATCTCGGTCATGCTGGGCGGCGCTCCGGGGACGGGAATGACGCTACGGCTCTTGGCCGCTAAGCCAGCGAACCGCAACCCCGCTAGGCAAGGCGGTAGCCGCCGCCTAAAGGCCGGGGATGATTGCGGACGCCCCCTTTCCCCGCCTATGACGACCACCGCCCCAACGCCGATGATGGCGCAATATCTGACGCTCAAGGCGGAAGCCGGCGATTGCCTGCTCTTCTACCGCATGGGCGACTTTTTCGAATTGTTCTTCGACGATGCGAAGATCGCCAGCGCCGTGCTCGACATCGCGTTGACCGCGCGCGGCGAGCACGAGGGCGAGAAGATCCCGATGTGCGGCGTGCCGATCCACGCCGCCACCGCCTATCTCCAGCGGCTCATCAAGGCGGGGCACCGCGTTGCCATCGCCGAACAGGTCGAGACGCCCGAGGAAGCCAAGAAGCGCGGCGGGTCGAAGGCGCTGGTCGCGCGCGCGATCGTGCGCGTCGTCACAGCCGGCACGCTGACCGAGGAGGCGCTGCTCGATTCGCGCGCCGCCAATTGGTGTGTCGCGGTGGGCGAGGCGGGCGGTGAGGTCGCGGTCGCCGCCGCGGACGTGTCGACCGGCCGGTTCGAGCTGTTCGAAACCGATGCAGCCGCATTGGGCGCGACGCTCGCCCGCCTGTCACCGGCGGAGGTCATCGCCGCCGAGGGGTCGGCGGTCGAGGCGACAGCCTATCGTCCGCGCGGCGAATTCGACAGCGCCAAGGGCGAAGCGCGGCTGAAGGCGCTGTACGGTGTCGCGACGCTCGACGGGTTCGGCCAGTTCGACCGCGCGTCGCTGGCCGCCGCCGGGGGCCTCGTCGCCTATCTCGACCATACCGCCAAGGGCGCGCTGCCGTTCCTGCGCCCGCCGGTCCGCCACGCCGGCGGCGCGACGATGGCGATCGATGCGGCGACGCGTGAGAGCCTCGAACTCACACAGACACAGGCGGGCGCGCGGACGGGCAGCCTGCTCGATGCCGTCGATCGCACCGTGACGGGCGCGGGCGCGCGGCTGCTCGCCGCCGACCTGTCCGCCCCGCTGATGGAGGCCGAAGCGATCGGCGCGCGGCTCGATCTCGTCCAGCGGTTTCATGACGAAGGAAGCTTGCGCGAGCGGGTCCGCGCCAAGCTGCGCGCGCTGCCCGACATCGGTCGCGCGCTCGGCCGGATCGTCGCGGGGCGCGGCAGCCCACGCGACCTCGGCCAGCTTCGCGACGGGCTGGATGCCGCGTGGCAGCTCGGCGAAAGCCTGTCGAAGCTCGCCGCGCCGCCGCCGCTCCTGACCGACCTCGCCCCGCGGCTGCAGGGGCACGGCGCGCTCATCGACCTGCTCCAGCGCGCGCTCGTGCCCGTGCCGCCGATCGAGGCGGCGCAGGGCGGCTATATCGCCGAGGGGTTCGACCCCGCGCTCGACGACCTACGCGCGACGGGCGCGGGCGGCCGCCGCGTCATCGCCGCGCTGGAGGCCGAGTATCGGACGCGCACCGGCATTTCGGCGCTCAAGATCCGCCACAACGGCGTGCTCGGCTATCATGTCGAGGTGCCCGCCCGCGGCGCCGACAAGCTGATGGCCGAGGGGAGCGGCTTCACCCATCGCCAGACGCTGGCCGGTGTCGTCCGCTTCAACGCCCCCGAACTGCACGAAGCCGCGCTCAAGGTCACGCAGGCCGGCAACCACGCACTTGCGGCCGAGGCCGCGCATCTCGAAACGCTGATCGAGGAAGCGATGGCGCGGCGCGAACCGATCGCCGCCACTGCCGACGCACTCGCCCGGCTCGACGTGTCCGCGGCGCTGGCCGAACGCGCGATCGAGGGGGGCTGGTCCCGCCCCGCGCTCGTCGATCATGCCTGTTTCGAGATCGAGGGCGGCCGCCATCCGGTCGTCGAGGCGGCGCTGGCCAAGCGGGCCGAGCGCTTCGTCGCCAACGACTGTTCGCTGGGCGAGGACTCGCGCCTCTGGCTCGTCACCGGGCCGAACATGGGCGGCAAGTCGACCTTCCTGCGCCAGAACGCGCTGATCGCGGTGCTTGCGCAAGCGGGCAGCTATGTCCCCGCGACGCGTGCGCGCATCGGCCTGGTCGACCGCCTATTCAGCCGCGTCGGCGCCAGCGACAATCTC
Source organism: Sphingomonas yantingensis (assembly GCF_014199325.1). GTDB lineage: Bacteria > Pseudomonadota > Alphaproteobacteria > Sphingomonadales > Sphingomonadaceae > Sphingomonas > Sphingomonas yantingensis. The sequence continues at coordinate 419,243 of NZ_JACIJJ010000004.1, read as the reverse complement.
GCACGCGGGCGCTCGACCTTCATGGTCGAGATGGTCGAGACCGCCGCGATCCTGGCACAGGCGACCCCGCGCAGTTTCGTCATCCTCGACGAGGTGGGGCGCGGCACCTCGACCTATGACGGGCTCGCCATCGCCTGGGCAGTGGTGGAGGCGATTCATGAGGTCAATCGCTGCCGCTGCTTGTTCGCGACGCACTATCACGAGCTTACCCGGCTCGCCGAACGCTGCCATGCGCTGCGCCTCCACCATGTCCGCGCGCGCGAATGGAAGGGCGATCTGGTCCTGCTCCACGAACTCGCCCCCGGTCCCGCGGACCGCAGCTATGGCCTTGCCGTCGCACGGCTTGCGGGCTTGCCCCCGGCGACGGTCGCGCGCGCCAAGTCGGTGCTGGCGAAGCTCGAGGCGGGGCGCGCGAAGACCGGCGGACTTGCCGCCGGCCTCGACGACCTGCCGCTGTTCGCCGCCGCGGCTGAGCACGAAGCGCAGGCCGTGGACGCGCTGCGCGAGAAACTGGCCGGGATCGACGTCGATGCATTGTCCCCGCGCGAGGCGCTGGATGCACTATATGCGCTGAAGTCGATCGCGGCCGAATCTGCGCGCTAGATGAACGACGATCCCACGCAGCGTTCAGGCTCACATCCCTAGAAGAACCTCACCGGGAACGCTGATTCGGCTGAACGTTTCGTTCATGAAACCCTTCGCCGCAATCGACGTTCAGAGGGGCGAGATTGATACTAGGGAGTTACTATAATGCGTAATCTGATGATGGCCGTTGCGGCCGCTGGTCTTCTGGTTCCCGCCACCGTCGTCCTGCCGACCGACAAGGCGGAAGCGTCGATGCAGAAGCGCTACAAGTATCGCGAGTGGCGCGGCCGTGACGGTCGCCGTTATTGCCGCAAGCCCGACGGCACGACGGGCCTGCTGGTCGGCGGCGTCGCCGGTGCCCTCGTCGGCCGCACGATTGACACGCGCGGCGACCGCACGCTCGGCACGCTGCTCGGCGCCGGTGCAGGCGCGCTCGCGGGCCGCGAGATCGAGCGTAGCGGCAGCCGCGGTCGCTGCCGCTAAGCCGAACGGTCTGAAATGAACGGAGGGGCGGGCATCCTTTGCCCGCCCCTTTCGTTTGTCCGGCGCATTCCACCAAAGGAGAAGCCGGAAATGACAACCCGCAGCGCAAGTGCGAAGTATGAGGGCCTTGGCAAGGACGGCAAAGGCCACGTCTCGCTTCAGTCGGGCGTGCTGACCGACCAGCCCTATGGCTTCAACACCCGGTTCGAAAACGAGCCCGGCACCAATCCCGAAGAACTGATCGCCGCCGCCCATGCGTCGTGCTTTACGATGGCGCTGAGCTTCGCGCTCGCCGGGGCCGGCCACAAGGACGGGACGCTAGAGACGACGGCGAAGGTCGCGCTCGAAAAGGACGGCGACGGGTTCAAGGTCACGCGCTCCGACCTCACCCTGATCGCGCACGTCGATGGCATCGACGCCGCCGAGTTCGAGAAGATCGCCGGCGAGGCGAAGGCCGGATGCCCCATCTCGAAGCTGCTCAATGCCGAGATCACGCTGGAGCACACGCTGAACGCGTAAGCCGATACGCGGGAAGGTGGCGGATCGTTTAACCTTCCCGCGCTAATCGGGGGCGATGCTGCGCGTTCTCACGCTCTCCACCCTGTTTCCCGATGCCACGCGGCCCAATTTTGGCGTGTTCGTAGAGCGCCAGACGCTGGGGCTGGCGGCGCTGCCCGATACCGAGGTTCGCGTGGTCGCGCCGGTCGGGTTAGCGCCCTTTCCGCTCTCAAAACATCCGAGCCATCGTAAACTCGCCGCGCTGCCCCGCCACGAGACGTGGAAGGGACTGTCGGTCGAGCGGCCACGATTCCTCAATATACCGGCAACGAGCGGGCGCTTTCATGCGGCGATGCTGATACGCGCGCTGGTCCCGGCGCTGACCAGCATTCGCCGCGATTTCGCCTTTGACGTGATCGACGCGTCTTTCTTCTTTCCCGATGGCCCGGCGGCGGTGGCGTTCGGCAAGCGGTTCAGCGTGCCGGTGTCCATCAAGGCGCGCGGGGCCGACATCCATCACTGGGGACGCGCCGCCCCTACGCTCGATGCCGTCCGGCACGCGGGCGGCGCGGCCGATGGCCTCCTCGCCGTCAGCGCGGCGATGCGCGAGGATATGATCGCGCTGGGGATGCCGAGCGATCGGATCGCGATTCACCATACCGGCGTCGATCAGGCGCGCTTCCGCCCCGACCTGGCGGCGAAGGCGGCGCTTGGGGTCACCGGGCCGCTGGTCGCCTCGGTAGGTGCGCTGATCCCGCGCAAGGGGCACGGGATCGTGATCGAGGCGGTGGCGCGGCTGCCGGGCGTGTCGCTGCGTATCGCCGGTGAGGGGCCGGAACGCGCTCGGCTTCAAGGCTTGATCGACGCGTTCGATGTCGGGGATCGCGTACGGCTTCTCGGGCCGGTGCCGCATGACGCGCTCCCGCCGCTGCTCGCTGCCGCCGACGTGATGGCGCTGGCCTCCTCGTCGGAGGGGCTGGCGAACGCCTGGGTCGAGGCGCTGGCGAGCGGGACGCCGCTCGTCATTCCCGACGCCGGCGGGGCGCGCGAGGTGGTTGATCGGGCGGAGGCGGGGCGGATCGTCGCGCGGACACCTGAGGCGTTTGCCGAAGCGATCGATGGCTTGTTGCGGGTGCCCCCGGCGCGCGAGGCGGTTCGAGCGACTGCCGCGAAGTTTACCTGGGAGCGGAATGCTCAAACGCTGCGGGCGCACCTTGCGGCGCTGGTCGAGAAGAAGAAGAAGAAGAAGAAGCGGGACCCCGGATCAAGTCCGGGGTGACGTTGGGGAGAAACGCTCCCCTCGCCACACCGTCATCCCGAACTTGATCCGGGATCCCGCTTCTTCCTTCTTTATCGCGATCGGGATGGGGCGCCCGATTGTCAGCGCGGCACCGCCCCCTGGTCCAAATCAGAACGGCAGCTTGAACCCCGGCGGCAACGGCATCCCCGCGGTCAGCTTCGACATTTCGGTCGAGCTTGCCGCATCCGCCTTGGCCCGAGCGTCGTTGAGCGCGGCGGCGATCAGGTCTTCGAGCACACCCTTTTCGGCAGGGTTCAGCAGCGAGTCGTCGATCGAAACGCCGATGATCCGCCCCTTGGCACTCGCGCGCACCTTGACCAGGCCGCCGCCCGACACGCCCTCGACCTCGATCGTGTCGAGCGCCGCCTGTGCCTTCGTCAGCTCGTTCTGGACGTTCTGGGCCATCGCCATGATGTCGTCGAGATTCTTCATGTCATGCTCCGTCGGGTCTTGGGGCCGACGAGCTCGGCGCCGGGAAAGGCGGCGAGCGCGGCGGCCACCACGGGGGTTTCACGGATCGAGGCCTCAAACGCCTCGTCGTCGGCGCGTTCGGCCTCGCGCAACGAAGGCGTACCGGGCGCGTCGCTGGTCGTGACCTTCCAGCGGGTGCCGGTCGCGGTCTTGAGCGCGTCCATCAGTTCGCGCGGAAAGTCCGAGGGGATAGGGCGCGCGGTCGACAGCTCGATCTCGGGCGGCTCGATCCGCACCGGGCGCGCATGATTACGCCATGCCTCGGCCAGCGCCATCCGGCCGGTCTGCGCGATCGTGTCGCCGATCGCCTCGGCGGTCGAGGGGAGCGCCGGCGCCGTGGCGGGCGCGGGCGGCGGCGGCGCGGTAGCAGCAGGCGCGACCTGCACCCCGCCCTCGCGAATCTGGCGCGCCAGCTCGCCCGGATCGGGAAGCTGCGAGGCGTGGACGACGCGCAGCAGCGCCATTTCGCACGCCTCGATCGGCAGCGCCGCACGGCCGACTTCCTCATGCCCCTTGAGCAGCAACTGCCAGAGGCGATGGAGCAGCGGGAAGGACAGGCGCGAGGCCCATTCAGCCAGCGCCTCCCGCTCCTCAACGGGCTGCGCGGGATCGGCGGGCGTGCCGACCTTGACCAAAGTGATGCCGTGCACCGCTTCCAGTAGGGTGCGCATCACCGCCTGCGGATCGACGCCAAGGTCGTACTGGCGGCGCAAGGCGGCGAGCGCCCCCGCCCCGTCGCCGGCGAGCAGATGGCCGAACAGTTCGCGCACCGCGCCGCGATCGGACAGGCCCAGCATCTCGCGCACCGCATCGGCACGCACACCCCCGCCCTCCAGCCCCGCATGGGCGATGGCCTGATCAAGGATCGACAGGCCGTCGCGCGCCGACCCCTCCGCCGCGCGGGCGATCAGCGCCAGTGCCTCGGGCTCGGCCTCGAACCCCTCTTCGCCCACGACATGCGCGAAATGTGCGGCGAGCTTGTCGGCGGGGATGCGGCGCAGGTCGAAACGCTGGCAGCGCGACAGGACAGTGATCGGGACCTTGTTCACCTCGGTCGTGGCGAACAGGAACTTCACGTGGGCGGGCGGTTCCTCCAGCGTCTTCAGAAGCGCGTTGAACGCGTTCTTTGACAGCATGTGGACCTCATCCACGATGTAAATCTTGTAGCGGGCAGAGACCGCGGCATAGCGCGAAGCCTCGATGATCTCGCGCACGTCGTCGACGCCGGTGTGGCTCGCGGCGTCCATTTCGATCACGTCGATATGGCGCCCCTCGGCGATCGCCCGGCACGGCTCGCAGACGCCGCAGGGGTCGATCGTTGGGCCGCCCTCACCGTCCGGCCCCACGCAGTTGAGCGCCTTGGCGATCAGTCGCGCGGTCGAGGTTTTGCCGACCCCGCGCACGCCGGTCAGCAGGAAGGCGTGGGCGAGCCGGTCGCGCTTGATCGCGTTGCCCAGCGTCTGGACCATCGCGTCCTGGCCGATCAACGCGGCAAAGGTCTGCGGCCGGTATTTGCGCGCGAGGACGCGGTACGCCTCGCCCTTCGGCGCCGGCGGCGCGGGCGGTTCGCCCAGATCGAAACCCATCTCGTCCATCGCGATCAATCTAGGGGCTGGGGCCGGCGGGCGATAGCCCCCGTCAGCGCTGGAGCGCCTGCTGGATATCGGCCTCGATCGCCTCGGGCTTGGTCGTCGGCGCATAGCGTTCGATGACGCGGCCATCGCGGCCGACCAGGAACTTGGTGAAGTTCCACTTGATCGCCTCGCTGCCGAGCAGCCCCGGCGCCTCGTGCTTCAGATGCCGCCACAGCGGCGCGGCATCGGCGCCGTTGACATCGACCTTGCCGAGCACCGGGAAGGTCACGTCGTAGGTGAGCGAACAGAAGCTGGCGATCTCCGCCGCGTCGCCCGGCTCCTGCGCGCCGAACTGGTTGCAGGGGAAGCCGAGGACGGTCAGCCCCGCGCCCTCATGCGCGCGATGAAGCGCCTCGAGCCCCGCATATTGCGGCGTGAACCCGCATTTGGAGGCGACGTTAACGATCAGCAGTACGCGGCCCCGATAGGCCGACAGGTCGGTCGTGCTGCCGTCGGCGGCGGTGACGGGGATCGTGTAGAGGTTGGTCATTCGAGCACCCCTTCATGCAGGCGCACGACGCGGTCCATCCGCGCCGCGAGCCGTTCGTTGTGCGTCGCGACCAGCGCCGCCGATCCCTCACCGCGGACGAGGCGAAGGAACTCGGCCAGCACGACGTCTGCTGTCGCCTCGTCGAGATTTCCCGTGGGTTCGTCGGCGAGCACCAGCGCCGGCCGGTTCGCGAGCGCGCGGGCGACCGCCACGCGCTGCTGCTCGCCGCCCGAGAGCTGGCTCGGCCGGTGGGTCAGCCGGTGGCCGAGGCCGAGCGCGGAGAGCAGCCGTTCGGCGCGGTCGGCCGCTTCCTTTTCGCCCGCGCCATGGATGAGCTGCGGCAGGACGACGTTCTCCGCGGCGGTGAAGTCGGGGAGGAGGTGGTGGAACTGATAGATGAAACCGAGGCGATCACGGCGCACTTCGGTCCGCTCGGCGCTGTTGATCTGTGCGACTTCCTGTCCGGCGATGCGGATCGAGCCCTGGAATCCGCCCTCTAGCAGCCCGACTGCCTGGAGCAGCGTCGACTTGCCCGATCCGGAGGGGCCGAGCAGCGCGACGATCTCGCCCGGGCCTACGGTCAGGTCGATGCCGCGCAGCACCTCGATCGTGGCACCGCCCTGCGTGAAGCTGCGCGTCAGGCCGCGCGTGGCGAGGATCGGCTCACTCATAGCGCAGCACCTGCACCGGATCAGTGCTCGCCGCCTTGAACGCGGGGTAGAGCGTCGCGAGGAAGCTGAACACGAATGCCATCAGCGCGATGCCCGCAATCTCCACCGGATCGGTCTTCGACGGCAATTCGGTGAGGTAACGCATCGACGGGTCCCAGATCTGCTGCCCGGTGACGGTGCCGATGAAACTCAGCACCCCCTGCCGGAAATAGAGAAGAATGAACCCCATCACGAGCCCGGCGATGATGCCGAGCGCGCCGATCGTCGTCCCCACGGTCACGAAGATGCGGATCAGCCCCTGCCGCGTCGCGCCCATCGTGCGCAGGATCGCGATGTCGCGCGTCTTGGCACGCACCAGCATGATGAGCGACGACAGGATGTTGAAAACCGCGACGAGGATGAGGATCGACAGCACGGTGAAGGTGACGAGCCGGTCGACCTGGAGCGCCTCGAAAATCTCCGAATTGAGCCGCCGCCAGTCGTTGAGCTGGCCCTTGGCGCCAACCTTGACCGCCAGCGGCGCGAGGATCTGCTCCACCTTGTCGGGGTCCACCGTGTCGATCTCGATCATGCCCACCGAATCGCCCATCAGGAGGAGCGTCTGCGCATCCTCCATCGGCATGACGACGAACGCCTTGTCATAGTCATAGACGCCGACCTCGAAGATCGCGGCCACCCGGTAGGAGACGATGCGCGGCACCGTTCCCATCGGCGTCGCCACCCCCTGAAAACTGATGAGCGAAATCTCGCTGCCCACCGTCGCGCCGAGCTGTTGCGCAAGGCGCGAGCCGATCGCGACGTTGCCGCTGCCGGGCGTCAGCTGCTTCAGGTCGCCGAACACGACATTGTCGCGGATCGTCGGGTTGCCGCGGATATCCTCGACCCGCATGCCGCGCAGGATCACCGCCTCGGTCCGGCCGTTATAATCGGTCATCAGCGGCTGCTCGATCAGCGGCGTCGCGCTGGTCACGCCCTTGGTCGCCTTGGCATCGTCCAGCACCTCGCGCCAGTCGCGAAGCTGGCCGGCATAGCCCTGAACCACCGCATGACCGTTGAGGCCGACGATCTTGTCGAACAGCTCGGCACGAAAGCCATTCATGACGCTCATGACGATGACGAGCGCGGCGACGCCGAGCATGACCGCGACCAGGCTGATGCCCGCGACCAGGAAGATGAACGCCTCGCCCCGTCCGGGCAGCAGATAGCGCCGCGCGATCATGCGCTCGTAGCGCGACAGGATCATGGATTGGCCTTGATAAAGGGGATCATTCGCGCCCGCCTTAGCAGCGTTGTGGAGGGGTGCAATCGGGGCTGTTGCCGAATGAACACATGGTGAAGCGATTCGGAATCACGTTGCTCGATTGTGAATGACAGATGGATGACGGAATCGTAATCAAGCTCTCACGAAGCTCAGGCAAACAGGCCGTGGTTCGGGGAGGTTCCAGTCCCGCCTTGCCGTAAGGTAAAGTGCGAGTGGACGGAGCCAACATTAGGGGGCTGACGAGCGATCGTCACGCAGGCGCCCGGGCTGCAACATGCGGCCCGGGCGTTTGCCGTTTCAGGCTTCTGCGATCCATCGATGTTGCTCGTCATCCTTGACCTAATCCGGGATCCCGCTGCCTGCTGGAACGATAGAACAAGAGCAAGCGGGACCCCGGATCAAGTCCGGGGTGACGGTAGAGAGACTGTCTTCGCCAATCGGCACCGCACCGTCCCTAGCGATATCGACAAGCTGAGCGCTTGGCGCTGAACCGTCATCATCCCCCGCAAAGGGGAGGTGGCACGCGAAGCGTGATGGAGCGGGCGCGCCGCGGGCGGCGCGCCTGTGGCAGCCCCTTCTTCAGACTGCGCGGCCGACTTCCCATGCCGGGGAGGATCGGGTTACTGCCTCCGCGCCTGTTCCACGATCAGCGCGACGTCGAGCATCTCCTCGCCCTGCCCCAGCCGAGAACCCGCCACGGGCGTCACGCCCGCAGTGTCCAGGCCCACCGCCACGCGGATGTAGCGCTCGTCGACGCGCCCGCCGGTGGAGGGATCGACGGCGATCCAGCCCTCGCCGTCTGCATACGCCTCGACCCAGCCATGCGGGGCACAGGCGCGCCCCTCGCGCTGGCGATAGCCACCGACATAGCGCGCGGGAATCTCGGCGGTGCGCAGGCCGGCGACCAGCATTTGCGCCATTTCGCGCCCGGTAGCGGTGGTGCCGGCGAACGTCGTCGCCGCGTCGCGCAGTTCCTCGACATAGGGGATTCGCTCGAACCGCCCGTGGATCGCCCGCGTGGCGGCATCGATCGTGTCGGCGCCCAACAGCCCGCTCACCGCGCCGCCGACGAACGCGCCCAGCGCCTCGCCCGCGACGGTCCGGTCGGTTTCGCGCAGGTAGAATTCGGGCGGCAGCGGCTCGGCCGTACCGCGGACATGGCCGCCATGGTCGCCGGTAAGGACCTCGCCGCGCACGCTGATCTCGATCGCCCCGATCGGGCCATCGGCGTAGAGCATCGCCTGTCGGTTGCCGAGCCCGTCGCGGCTCTGGCGCAGGCGCGCGTCGCAATCGACATCGATCGACCAGCCGACCACCGTCTGGTCGTCGGTATCGTCGGGGGTCATGCGCAGGCACTGGATCAACCGGATCTGCGGCTCGCTAAAGCGATAGCGCGTGCGATGTTCGACGATGAGGCGCATCTTCTCTATCCTAGATGAACCTGAACTGCTGGGCGATCGCGCGGTCGAGCGCGAGGTTTTCGGCGATGAACGCCGACAGCCACTCATGCAGGCCGCCGACGATCACCTCGGGCGTGCGCGTCTTGTGCATCCGCGCCATTCGCGCGCGCGCCATCCGGTCCGCCCCGCCCTGAAGCCCCGTGCGCTTGCCGAGCAGGCCGAGCATCTCGACGCTTTCCTCGACGCACGCGGCCAGCGAGCGGGGGAGTTCGGGGCGGGTGAGCAACAGGTCGATGACGAGCCGCGGCTCCAGCCCCTCCGAATAGAGCCAGCGATAGGCGGTGACCGCGGACACGGTCTGAAGGATCGTCGTCCACTGGTCGCGATCGACGATGCCGCCCACCGCTTCGCCCTCCGGCAGCAGCAGGTGGTATTTCACGTCGACCAGCCGCGCGGTGTTGTCCGCCCGCTCGACCGCGGAACCAAGGCGGATGAACCACACCGCCTCATTGCGCATCATGCGAAGGATCGCGCCCTCGAACCCGCGCGTCTCGGCCTTCACCGCCTCAACGAGGTTGAGCGTCGCCATCGCGTTGCCCGGTCGCATGCGCGAGTTGAACAGCAGCCATGCGCGATTGATCGCGGTCCACGCCTCACGCGTCAGCGCGGTGCGGACGGCGCGGGCATTGTTGCGCGCCATGTCGAGGCACTGAACGATCGAGCCCGAATGGCCGGTGTCGATCGTCAGGAACCGCGCGACGCTCGCCTGATCGGCCCGCGCGCCGGTCGCGGCGAACGCCTCGTCGGTATAGGTGACGTTGAGCGCGCTTTCCCACGCCGCCTCCCCCGCCGGGGTCGCCGACAGCGCGTCGAGGCGGACGGTCGCCTCGACCAATCGCGCGATGAAGTCCGCCCGCTCGACATAGCGGCCAAGCCAGTAGAGCGACGCGGCGGTGCGCGAGAGCATCAGCATGCGTGCACGCCCCTCACGATCCCAGTTCCTGCTGCTGAAACATCCCGCCCAGCGTCTGGCTCTGCGCCTGCAGCTGGGGGCTGTCGGGCAACAGGACGAAGCTGTCCTTCGTCCCCCCACCCTGGCTGGAGTTCACCACCAGCGATCCTTCCTTCAGCGCCACCCGCGTCAGGCCGCCGGGGACCACCTGCACCCCGTCCCGGCCGGTGAGAACGAACGGACGGAAATCTACGTGCCGCGGCGCCAGCCCCTTTTCGGTCAGCGTCGGCACGGTCGAGAGCGCCAGCGTCGGCTGCGCGATGTAGCGGTGCGGCTCGGCGATCAGCGCGGCGCGGAAATCCTCGATCTCCTGCTTCGTGGCGGTCGGCCCGACGAGCATGCCGTAGCCGCCCGATCCGTCCACCAGCTTCACAACCAGTTCGGGCAGACGTTCGAGCACGTATCTCAGTGCCTGCGGCTCGCGGCAGCGATAGGTCTCGACATTGGGCAGCTTCGCCTCGCCCCCCGAATAATAGCGGACGATCTCGGGCATGTAGCTGTAGATCGCCTTGTCGTCGGCGATGCCGTTGCCCGGCGCGTTGATAAGCGTGACGTTGCCGGCGCGATACGCCGACATGATGCCGGGCACGCCGAGAAGCGAATCGGGGCGGAAGACGACAGGATCGAGAAAGTCGTCGTCGATCCGGCGATAGATCACATCGACCTTCACCCGGCCCGCGATCGTCTGCATCCAGACGACGTCGTCGTCGACCACGAGATCGGCGGGCTCGACCAGTTCGATGCCCATCGAATCGGCAAGGAAGCTGTGCTCGTAATAGGCGCTGTTGAAATGCCCCGGGGTGAGGACGACGCAGACAGGGCGGCTCCCCGCCCCCGGCGGCGCGACCGAGCGCATCGTTTCGTGCAGCCGGTCGGGATAGCTGTCGACGGCCGCCACGCGAAAATTGCGGAACAGTTCGGGGCAGAGGCGGATCATCGCCTCCCGGTTCTCCAGCATGTAGCTGACGCCCGAGGGCGTCCGGGCATTGTCCTCGAGAACGAAGAAGTCGTCCGGCCCGGTGCGAACGAGGTCGATGCCGCAGATATGCGCCCAGATGCCATGCGGCGGGCGGATGCCGACGACCTCGTGCCGGAACTGCGGGTTGCGGAACACGATGTCGGGCGGGAGGATGCCGTCGGCGAGGATGCGGCGCTCGCCATAGATGTCGTCGAGAAACGCGTTGATCGCCTCGACCCGCTGGACGAGCCCCGCCGATAGCCGCGCCCATTCATCGGCTAGGAACACGCGAGGTACGATATCGAAGGGAATGATCCGCTCTGCCGCATCGCGGTCGCCATAGACGGCGAAGGTGATGCCGAGTTGCCGGAAGGTGTTCTCCGCCGCTTCCAGCCGCCGGGCGAGTTCCTCGCGCGGGGTTTCGGCGATCCAGCCGGCCAGCATCTCCAGTGGCGCACGCGGGTTTGTCGGCCCGCCATGGCCCCAGATCTCATCGAACGCGCGTGCTTCCCCCATCCGCCCCTTCAATGTTTCAATGCGAAGACGGTTGCATGCTGTAGCGCATTGTTGCGCTGCACAAGCCCGGCGCGCACAATCTTTGTCGCTTACCCTTTTGGGGTTGATCGGCCTTACCCAGATCGCGTAAACGGCACGCATGACGACGTTGGCAGGCATCAAGATCAGGCGGTTTCGCGAGGCGCGCGGCATCAGTCGCGCCGCTTTCGGCACGTGGTACGGCGCGCCCGGCAGCACGGTTCAGGGCTGGGAGGAGGACGGCAAGCGCGCTGCCGCGCCGATCGTCAATCAGATCGCCGCCAACGGCATCGCGCACCACGCCGACTGGTTCGTGACCCCGCGTAACATGGAGAATGCAATGGGTAGCTGGTCCCCCGCAAGCTGGCAGAACGCCGAAGCGCGGCAGATGCCCGATTATCCGGACCAGGCCGCGCTCGACGCGACGCTGACCGAACTTGGCCGCTTCCCCCCGCTCGTCTTTGCGGGCGAGGCGCGGCAACTGACCGCCGAGCTCGGCCGGGTGGCGGAGGGGCATGGCTTCCTCCTTCAGGGCGGCGATTGCGCGGAAAGCTTTGCCGAGTTCCACCCCAACAATATCCGCGACACGTTCCGCGTGATCCTTCAGATGGCGGTGGTCCTCACCTTCGCCTCGAAGCTGCCGACGGTGAAGGTCGGGCGTATGGCGGGCCAGTTCGCCAAGCCGCGCTCGGCCCCGACCGAGGTGATCGACGGGCAGGAACTGCCGAGCTATCGCGGCGACAACGTCAACGACATCGCCTTCACGACGGAGGGGCGCGTGCCGGACCCGGCGCGGCTGCTGCGTGCCTATTCGCAGTCGGCGGCGACGCTCAACCTGCTGCGCGCCTTTGCACAGGGCGGGTACGCGAACCTGCATCAGGTCCACAAATGGACGCTCGACTTCATGGGTCGCAGCCCCTGGGCCGACCGCTATGCCGACGTCGCAGACCGGATCGGCGAGGCGCTCGACTTCATGGAGGCGTGCGGCATCAATGCCGAGACGGTGCCGCAACTGTCGCGGACCGACTTCTACACCAGCCACGAAGCGCTGCTGCTCCCCTATGAGCAGGCGCTGACGCGGCAGGATTCGCTGACCGGCCAGTGGTACGACACCTCGGCGCATTTCCTGTGGATCGGCGACCGGACGCGGTTCGAGGGGTCGGCGCATGTCGAGTATCTGCGCGGTATCGGCAATCCGATCGGCATGAAGTGCGGGCCGAGCCTCGAACCCGACGCGCTGCTGCGCCTGCTCGACACGCTCAACCCGCATCGCGTGGCGGGGCGGATGACGCTCATCACCCGCTACGGCCATGACAAGATCGAGGCGCACCTCCCCGCCCTCGTCCGCGCGGTCAAGCGCGAGGGGCATCCGGTCGTGTGGAGCTGCGACCCGATGCACGGCAACACGGTGAAGGCGGCGACCGGCTACAAGACGCGGCCGTTCGAGCGAATCCTGGCCGAAGTGCGCGGCTTCTTCGCCGTCCACCGCGCCGAGGGGACGCATGCCGGCGGCATCCATGCCGAGATGACCGGACAGGACGTCACCGAATGCACCGGCGGCGCGATCGCGGTGAGTGAGCAGGCGCTGGCGGACCGCTATCACACGCACTGCGACCCGCGACTCAATGCCGGGCAGAGCATCGAACTGGCGTTCCTGCTCGCCGAAATGCTTAACGAGGAACTGGCCGAGCGGAAGAAGGCGGCTGCCTGAGGTTTCTTCCGTCACCCCGGACTTGATCCGGGGTCCCGCTTTTTCTGAAAAGAGGCGGCAGAAGGTAGTTCGCGCAGAGGCGTAGAGAGCGCGCAGGTGATGATTTTCGGGGCGCCGAAAGTGCTTTCCTCGACGCCCGCTGGTAAGAGCCGCTGCGCGGCAATCACCATATCTCTGCGCCTCTGCGAGAAATCCCTTCCTCCCCCTGGACACGGGGAAGAAGCGGGACCCCGGATCAAGTCCGGGGTGACGGTGGGTTGGGGACGCCGCGCGTCTTTGCCCGGCGCGTGGGCGCGTGGAAATTGGGGGGCTTGTCGGCCACCCAACGCAGGAACGCGGCCAGCGCGGGATGCGCCGCGAGGGCGACCATGTTGCCACCCTCCTTCGCCAATTGAGCATTGGTCAAAGCGGCGTGGATCGCACGGTGACAGATCGGATGGACGGGCACGGTCGCCGTCCCGCCCTCCGCCTTGGGCACCGGATGATGCCACTCGACCTTCGCGCCGAGCGGCCGGGCACACAGTGCGCAGACCGGCGGGGGCTCCGCCTCCGCCGCGCGGCGCTCGCCCGCCGCCACGGCAAGCTTGCGCCGCACCCGGCCCATCGGCTCAGTTCTTCATCGCGTCGAGCAGCTTCTTGACTTCCTGACTGCGGCCGCGCGGCAGGATCAACACGTCGTCGCCGCTCGCCACCACGATAAGGTCCTCGACCCCGACCAGCGCCACCCGCCGCCCGTCGCCGCGGACCAGGCAGCCGCGCGTGTCGATGGCCACCACGTCGCCGCGGCAGACATTGCCGCCCTCGTCGCGGTCGCTGATCGCGTGCAGCGCGTCCCAGCTGCCGACGTCACTCCATCCCATCGCCACGGGGACGACGGCAACGCGGTCGGCCTTTTCCATCACCGCATAATCGATCGAATCGGATGGCGATTCAGCAAAGGCGTCATGCTCGGGCCAGACGCGCACGCCCTCCCGCTTGGCCTTTTCTATCGATTGCTGGACGGCGTGGAGCATGTCGGGATTGTGGACCGACAGCGCGTCGAGGAACTTGTCGGCCCTGAACAGGAAGATCCCGCCGTTCCACGCATGATCGCCGGACGCCACCATCGCCTCGGCCACGTCGCGCGGCGGCTTCTCGACGAAACGGGCGACGCGGTGGACGCCCTCGACCAGCGGCTCGCCGACCTGGATATAGCCATAGCCCGTCTCCGGCGCGTCGGGCTCGATGCCGAAGGTGACGAGCCACCCGTCCTCGACCAGCGGCAGCGCGCGGTGAATCGCTTCGTGGAAAGCGGCCACGTCGGCAATGACATGGTCCGACGGCATGACCAGCAGCGGCGCCGTAGGATCCTCGGCAGCCAGCGCGGCCAGCGCGATCGCCGGGGCGGTGTTTCGGCCCATCGGCTCGAGGATGATCGACGCCGGCGCAGTCCCCGCCTCGGCCAGCTGCGCCTCGATCTGGTCGACGTGCATCGCGTTGGCGACGACGATCGGCGCGGCGAAATGCTCGCCCGCGTCGGTACGCCGCGCGGTCAGTTGCAGCATCGTCTCGTCGGCGGTCAGCGCGAGGAACTGCTTGGGTAGTTCGGGCCGCGACATCGGCCACAACCTCGTTCCCGATCCGCCCGACAGGATGACGGGCACGATCAGCTTCGTTTCGGACATCGACGCACTTCCCCCTCGCCGCCGGATGGCGGTCGTTTCGGAGCCTAAACGCACGAACGCCCGGAAGGAACCGTTCCTCTTGAACGGACCATTCAGCTTTTCTTTGTCAATTGATGCGACACGGCCAACATGTCGGTGAACCTTACACCTGGGCGACAGGGGCCTGCCGCATGATCCGGTTGTTCAAGCATTATGTGCCGAATGCGGTGCTGCTCCTAGGCCTGCTCGACTTCGTCTGCCTGCTCGCCGCGGCCGAGTTCGGCTGGCAATGGCGCATCCATCAGCTCGACTTCGACCTGGAGCCGGTATCGACCCGCATTCCGCAATTGCTGAGTTTCGCCGGCAGCCTGATGTTGGCGATGGTCGCGGTCGGTGCCTACAGCCCGAAGGCGCTCACCTCGATGCGGTTCGCCACCGCTCGGCTGATCGTCGCGGTTTCGTTGGGGACGATCTTCCTGTCGGTGGTGTTCTTCTTCGTGCCGACGCTGACCTTCTGGCGATCGAACCTGCTCTACGCGATGGGCGCCGCGCTGGTGCTGATGTTCGTCCTGCGCCTGCTGATCGGCAAGACGCTGGGCGGACAGGTGTTCAAGCGGCGCGTCGTCGTGCTCGGCGCCGGGCCGCGCGCCGAACGGATCAAGGCGCTGGGACGCCAGCCGGGATCCGGCTTCGTCGTCGTCGGCTATGTTTCGATGAGCGAGGCAAACCGCGTGATCCCGGAGGCGATCGCCCGCGACGCGATCTACAACCTGGCCGATCACGTCGTCCTGTTGAACGCCAGTGAGGTCGTGCTGGCGCTCGAGGAACGGCGCAACGCCCTGCCCCTCAAGGATCTCGTCCGCATCAAGACGACCGGCGTCCACGTCAACGAAATCTCGACCTTTCTCGAGCGGGAAACCGGCCGCGTCGACCTCGACAGCGTCAATCCGAGCTGGCTGATCTTCTCCGACGGTTTTTCCTCGGGGCGGATGTTCTCGAGCGCGTTCAAGCGCCTGTTCGACATCGGCGCCTCGCTGCTGCTCCTCGTCCTCACGCTGCCGCTGGTCCTCGTCACCGCGATCGTCGTGAAATTGGACAGCAAGGGGCCCGCCTTCTACCGCCAGCGCCGCGTCGGCCTCTACAATCAGGGGTTCGACATCGTGAAGCTGCGGTCGATGCGGATCGATGCCGAGGTCGCGGGCACCGCCGTCTGGGCCGAGAAGGACGATCCGCGCATCACCCGGATCGGCCGGATCATCCGCAAGCTCCGCATCGACGAACTGCCGCAATGCTGGAGCGTGCTGAAGGGCGAGATGAGCTTCGTCGGCCCCCGCCCCGAGCGACCGCAGTTCGTCGAGGACCTCGAACAGAAGCTGCCCTATTATGCCGAGCGGCACATGGTGAAGCCGGGCATCACCGGCTGGGCACAGATCAATTACCCCTATGGCGCCTCGATCGAGGATTCGCGCCAGAAACTCGAATACGACCTCTATTACGCGAAGAACTATTCGCCGTTCCTCGACGTGCTGATCCTGCTTCAGACGATCCGCGTCGTCCTGTGGCCGGAAGGCGCGCGCTGAGCCGATGCTGGCGAGCGGTGCCATCGACCTGCTGACGCTTTGGGGCCATTCGCTGGCCGCGCTGCTGTTCGCGGCGCTGGCGGCATGGACGTGGCGGCAGCCGCGGCGGCGGCGTGGCCTTGCGACCGCGCTGGCGCTGACGGCGCTGTGGGCGCTCGCGGTCGCCGGGCTCGGCAGCGGTGACGGCGTGACGCGGCTGGCGGAGACGCTGCGCAACCTCGGCTGGCTCGCCTTTCTGTGGCGTGCGGAGCAGGCGGGCGCGCAGCGATCGCGGACGGTCTTCTACGCTGTGCTCGCCTCCATCGTCGTCGCCGGCGGTGCGATCGGGTCGGCGGGGGCGATGATCCGCGACCCGGCGATGGCCCGCGCGCTGGTCGATGCCGGCGTGGTGCTCCGGCTGCTCGCGAGCGTCGCCGCGCTCGTCCTCGTCCAGCATGTCCATGCTCGCGCGACGGGCGCCAGCCTGCGTGCGGCGACGCTCGGCATCGCGGCTATGTGGCTGGTCGACGCAAACATCCTGACGCTTGCCTGGGCGACCGGAAGTTGGCCCGACGCGATCCTCGCCATGCGCGGCGCGGTGATGGTCGTCGTCGCCGCGGTCTTCGCCGCCGATCTTCAGCGGCAGGACGACCGCCCGATCCAGCTGTCGCGCGCCGTCGCGGTCCAGTCGCTCTCGCTGCTCGCGGTGCTCAGCTATTTCGCGATCTTCGCCAGCGTGACAGAGGGGCTGGCGATCATGGGCGGCACGCACGCCCGCGTGCTCCAGACCGCGTTCGTCTTCGGATCGACGGCCGCGCTGCTCGCCGTCCTCGCCTCGCCCGCCGCGCGCGCCTGGTTGCGGGTCAAGGCGATGAAGCACCTGTTCCGCCACCGCTACGACTATCGGGCCGAGTGGATGCGGTTCACCGAAACGCTCGGGCATCGCGCGGACGGCGATGCGCTCGACGCGCGCGTGATCCGCGCGATCGCCGAATTGCTCGATGCGCCGGGCGGGGTGCTGTTGACGCTGTCGGGCGATACGCTGGTCCCGGCGGCCGAATGGCGCTGGGACGCCGCGGCGATGCCGGTTCAGGTCGGCGACGACCTGCTGGCCCGGCACCTCGGCGCCACCGGCCGCGTGATCGAGCTGGACGCAATCCGCGCCGGCGGTGCGCCCGCCGATGCCGACACGATCCCGGCGGCGCTGCTCGACTGTGCCGAGGCGTGGGCGATCGTTCCGCTGCCGCATGGCGGCGGATTGGTGGGAGCGATCGTGCTGGCCCGCCCGCCGCTGCCCCGCGCGCTCGACTGGGAGGATTTCGATCTTCTCAAAGTCGCGGGGCGACAGGCGGCAAGTTCGCTGGCCGAACAGCAGGCGCAGGCGCGCCTCGTCGAGGCCGAGCGGTTCGACGAGTTCAACCGCCGCTTCGCCTTCATCCTTCACGACATCAAGAATCTGGTGAGCCAATTGAGCCTCGTCGCGCGCAATGCCGAACGCCATGCCGACAACCCCGCTTTTCGCGCCGACATGGTCGCCACATTGAACGAATCCGCAGGGCGGATGACCGAACTTGTCGCCCGACTGTCGCAGGATCGCGCGCCGCGGACCGACGCGCCGCGCGCGGTGCCGCTGCTCGGCCTTGCCGAAACGCTGGCGGGCGAGCGGCGACTGACCCATCCGGTCGTCGTCACCGGCGATCCGGCCGCCATCGCGCTTGCCGACTCCGCCGGCACGACACAGGTGCTGCGCCACCTGATCCAGAACGCGATCGAGGCGAGCCCGCCCGGCGAGCCGGTCGGCGTTGCCGTGCGGATCGAGGGGCCGCGCGTCGTCGCCGAAGTCATCGACCGCGGGTGCGGCATGTCCGCTGCCTTCATGCGCGACCGCCTGTTCAAGCCGTTCGTCTCGACCAAGCCGGCCGGCTTCGGCATCGGCACGTACGAGGCGCGTGCGATCGCCGCGGCAATGGGCGGCGCGATCGAGGTGTCCAGCCGCGAGGGCGAAGGCAGCCGCTTCCGCCTGATCCTTCCTTCGGTCAGCTCGATGGAGCGCGCGGCATGACGACGCCCCTTCCCAAGCTGCTCGTGGTCGAGGACGATCCCGGCCTTCAGCGGCAATTGCGATGGGCCTATGACGGGTACGAGGTGCTGATCGCGCCCGACCGCGCGACCGCCCTCACGCTGCTGCGCGCCGAGGAGCCGGCGGTCGCGACGCTCGACCTCGGCCTGCCGCCCGATCCCGACGGCGTGAACGAGGGGTTCACCGCGCTGGCCGAGATGCTGGCGCTGAAACCCGACCTGAAAGTCATCGTCGCCTCCGGCCATGGCGAACGCGAAAGCGCGCGCCGTGCAATCGCCGAGGGGGCGTGGGACTTCTACGCCAAGCCGATCGATATCGACGCGCTGGGCCTGATCGTCGCGCGCGCGTTCCACGTCCACGCGCTGGAGGCGGAGAACCGGCGCCTGGCCGAGCGCGGCGGCGAGCGTGCCCATGGTCTCGTCACCGCCTCGCCCGAAATGCTCAAGGTCACGCGGATGATCGAGCGGGTGGCGGGCGCCGACGTGTCGGTCATGCTGCTGGGCGCCAGTGGCACCGGCAAGGAAGTGCTGGCCCGCAGCCTGCACGACGCCAGCCCGCGTGGCGGCGGCGCGTTCGTTGCGATCAATTGCGCCGCGATCCCCGAAACGTTGCTCGAAAGCGAGCTTTTCGGGCACGAGAAGGGCGCTTTCACGGGCGCGGTCAAGACGACCGAGGGCAAGATCGAACAGGCCGCGGGCGGCACCCTGTTCCTCGACGAGATCGGCGACGTGCCGCTCCCGCTTCAGGTCAAGCTGCTGCGCTTCCTTCAGGAACGCGTGATCGAGCGGATCGGCGGGCGGCGACCGATCGCGGTCGACACGCGCATCGTCTGCGCCACGCATCAGGATGTCGACGCGATGGTCGCCGACGGTCGGTTCCGCGAGGACCTTTATTACCGCCTTGCCGAGATCGTCGTGCGCATTCCGGCACTGGCAGAGCGGTCGGGCGATGCCGTCCTCCTCGCCCGGCACTTCCTGAAGCGCCACGCCGCGGCGATGAAGCTGCCGGTCAAGGGCTTCACTCCCGATGCGGTCGCCGCGATCGAGGGGTGGCGCTGGCCCGGCAACGTGCGCGAGCTCGAAAACCGGGTGAAGCGCGCGGTCATCATGGCCGATGGCAGCCACGTCACCGCCGACGACCTCGACCTGACCGGCGATGCCGCCCCCGCGCTACCGATCAACCTGCGCGCGGTTCGCGAGGCGGCCGACCGCGCCGCGATCCGCCAGGCGCTTGCCCATGCCGAGGGCAATATCTCTGGCACCGCCCGGCTGCTCGGGATCAGCCGCCCTACCCTCTACGACCTGATGAAGGCCTATGACCTCCAGCCCTGAGCCCAAGCCCGTCCGCCGCAGCGGCAGCGTCCGCCGCCGGTGGCGGCGCCGCATCGTCATCGGCGTCATCGCGCTGTTCGGGCTTGGCGTCGTCACGCTTGGCATCCGGGGCCTGCTGCCCGACCGTGCCGACCGGCCCGCGGCCGAAAAGGCGCTGGCGCAGGCCGAGGCGCTGTTGAAGGCGGGCAATCCCTCTGCCGCGCGCGCCGCCGCGGGTGATGCCGTCGCCGCCGATCCAAACTGGGGCGAGGGTCAGGTAGGGCTCGCGCGGATGCAGCTCGCGCTCGACGACGGCCTGGGTGCCGGCGCCTCGCTCGACCGGGCACAGGCGGTGGGCTTCGACATGAAGCGTACGCGGCACCTGCGGGCACGCGCGCTGATGCTGATGGGCGACCCCAAACGTGCCGCAGACGAGCTCGCCGCCGCCGACCCGAGCGACGCGGCCGAGGCGGATCTGGTTCGCGCCGAACTCGCAACCCGGACTGGACGTTTCGGCAACGCGCTCGCGACGCTCGACCGCGCGGTCGCGGCGCGGCCCGCTGACGGGGCGGCGTGGCTGGCGCTCGCCCGCACTCGCCGTGCCGCCGCCGACTTGTCGGGCGCGATCGAGGCGAGCGCGCGCGCCGTCGCCGCCGCCCCGCGATCGACCGATGCGCTCGCGCTGCGCGGGGAGCTGGTGCGCGAGCAATATGGCCTGACCGCCGCGCTCCCCTGGTTCGAGCGGTCGCTGGCGAGCGATCCCCGCAATCACGCGGCGCTGATCCAGTACGCCGCCACGCTCGGTGAGTTGGGCCGCGCGCGCGACATGCTAGCGGCACTGCGCCGCGCGACGCTGGTGCGCAAGGGCAGCCCGCAGGCGCTCTATCTTCAGGCGGTGCTCGCGGCGCGGGCGCGCAAGTTCGATCTGGCGCGTCACGTGCTAGACCATGCGAACGGGGCGATCGACGACCTGCCCGGCGTGATGCTGCTGCGCGGGGTCCTCGATCTTCAGGCGGGCGAGCAGGAACAGGCGATCGCTGGCCTACGAACGCTGGTCACGCGCCAGCCGATGAACATCACCGCGCGAAAGTTGCTGGCGACCGCCTATCTCCGCTCCGACGCGGCACGCAACGCGATCGGCGTGCTCGGCCCTGTCGTCGCGCGACCCGATGCCGACAGCTACACGCTCGCTCTCGCTGCGCGTGCGCATGAGCGGATCGGCGAGCGGCAGGTGGCGGCCCAACTGCTCGACCGCGCCGCGCTGCCCGCCCCCGCCGCGGTCGCGGCGTTCAGTCCCGACGACGGCCTCGGCGTGCTGCGACAGCGTGCCGCGGGCGGATCGCCGGCCGAGCGGATCGCGCTGATCCGCGGGCTGATCGACGCCGCAAACGGGCCGCAGGCGCTTTCGGAGGCGCGGGCGCTGGCCGATGCCAATCCCGGCGTGCCAGCGGCGCAGTTGCTGCTGGGCGACGTGTGGATGATGGGCAAGCGTCCCGCCGACGCCGCCGCCGCCTATGCCCGTGTCGCCGCGCTTCGCTTCGACGAGCCGGCCGCGATGCGGCTGATCGAGGCGCTCGACGCGTCGGGCCAGCGGGAAAAGGCGGCGAGCACGCTGGCGCTGTTCCTGTCGCAGAACCCGCAGAATGTCGCAGCGCTGCGCCTTTCCGCGCACTGGCACCTGGCCGCCGGCGACGATGCCGCCGCCGCCGCGACGCTGGAGGAATTGCGGCTGCGGATCGGCGACCGCGATGCGGGGCTGCTCGCCGAACTGGCGCTGGCGCATCTGGGGCTAGAGAACGACGCGCGCGCGATCGAATACGCCGCCGCCGCCTATGCGCTCCAGCCGCAGAACCCGGCGGTCGCCGATGCGTACGGTGTTGCGCTACTGGCAAATGGCGACGCCCCGGGCGCACGCGACCTGCTTCACAAGGCGAGCCTGCTGGCGCCGGGCGACCCCATCATTGCCCAACACCTGCGCGAGGCCGAAGCGGCAGGCTAGTCGGCGCTGCGCGTTTCGAGCATGCTGTACGCGAGGAGATCGCTGATGGATGACGCGCACCGAACCGTGATGGCCCGCTCGAGCTATCTGTGGATCGCCGCCGGGCTCGCGTTCAGCCTCACGATAGTCGCCGCGGCGACGGGCAGCATCCGACTGATCGAGGTGGCGCTTATCGTGAACGGCGTCCTCGCGATCGTCGGGATCGGCTTCGGCATCTGGACCGGCCGCGCGCTCGCCCGTCGCTGAAGCTGGACCCGCCGCGCGCCATCGGCTAGGCGGCGCGCACGCACGGCCTCTTTTCGGGTTTCCGGCCGGCACTTTCCTGACGAGCCCGATTATGAGGAGACGATGATGGCGTGGGTCATCCTCGGGGTCGCGGTCGTGACCGAAATCATCTGGGCGCTGAGCCTGAAATGGGCGGCGACGCAGGGGACTTGGACCGCATCGGCGGTGCCCATCGTCCTCAGTTTTGTGAACATGGGCCTGCTCGCGATGGCGATGCGCGGCCTGCCCGCCGGCACCGCCTATGCGGTGTGGACCGGGCTCGGCGCGGTCGGCGTGACGCTGCTCGGCATCTGGCTGTTCGGCGAGAAGGTGAACACGGTGCAGCTCGGCTTCATCGCGCTGATCGTGGTGGGGGTCGTCGGCACCAAGCTGACCGCCACCGCCTAACGCCCGGCGGCGGCAGCCTCGACCCCGCGCATCACGCGCAGGATGTTGCCGCCCGCCAGCTTCGCCAGATCGGTGTCGCTCCACCCGCGGCGCATGAGTTCGGCGAACAGCAGCCGCCAGCCGTCGACTCCTTTCATCCCCTCCGGCCCCGCGCCGCTGATGCCGTCGTAATCGCCGCCCAGGCCGACATGATCGCGCCCGGCGACGCGCGCGATATGCTCGACCTGGTCGGCGACGTCGGCGGCGGTGACAGGGGGCTGCGGGTGGGCGGCGACCCATTCGGCCATCTTCGCCTCGACCGCCGCCGCGGGCTGGCCGAGCATCAGCCCGGCGGGGGAGCCGGTCAGCCGCGCTTCCTGCGCCGCCTTTTCCGCCTGCCACGCGCGCGCCTTGGCAGAAACGAATACGGGATAGACGTTGACCATGACGATGCCGCCGTTCGCTTTCAATGAAGCGAGCACGTCGTCGGGCACGTTGCGCGGGTGCGGATTGACCGCATAGGCATTCGAGTGGCTGAAAATCACCGGAGCCTTCGACGCAGCGATCGCAGCGCGCATCGTGTCGGGCGACGTGTGGCTGAGGTCGACGATCATGCCGATGCGGTTCATCTCGGCGATCACCTGCCGCCCGAAGTCGGTGAAGCCGCGGACGGCGGGCACGTCAGTGCCGCTGTCGGCCCAGGCGATGTTCTTGGTATGCGTAAGCGTGAGGTAAATGACGCCGAGCGCGCGATACTGGCGCAGCATGGCGAGGTTGCCGTCGATCTGCCCGCCGCCCTCCGCCCCGATCAGGCTGGCGACCTTACCCACCCGGCGCGCCGCCTCGATCTCGCTGGCGGTCGTCGCGAGCGCGAGCCGGTCGGGGTGGGCGGCGACCATCCGGCGAACGATGTCGATCTGTTCGAGCGTCGTTTCGACAGCCGCGGGGCCGATCGTTGTCTGGGGGATCCACACCGACCAGAATTGCGCGGCATAGCCCCCGCGCTTCAAGCGCGGCAGGTCGGTCTGGAGCGGCGCAGAGGCGGTGGCGGTATCGCCCTCCAGACGCGCCGCCTCGGGCGAGGCGCCGTATTTCTCGCGGATTTCCCAGGGCAGGTCGTTGTGCCCGTCGATCACCGGCCGGGTGGCGAGAAAGCGGTCGAGCCGCGCCTCGACGGACTGTGCCGCCGCGGGCAGCGGAGCGGCGGCGAGCGCGAGACCGATCCAGAACCGTCCGCGCATCGCCGCCTCTCCCCTCGTGAAACTCAGCCGAGTTTCTGCGCGATCATCGCCTTCAGGTCCACCTCGGGCCGCGCGCCGTAATGCGAGATGATCTCGGCTGCGCACAGCGCGCCGGTGCGAAGCGAGGTCGACAGGTCCTGCCCCTTGGCCTGACCGTGGAGGAAGCCGGCCGCGAACAGGTCGCCCGCACCCGTCGTGTCGACGACGCGCTCGATCGGCTCGGCGCCCACCTCGGCACGTTCGCCGTTCGAGACCGCGATCGCGCCATGCTCGCCGCGCGTGACGACGAGGACGGGGACCTGCGCCGAGATCGCCGACACCGCCGCCTCGAAATCCTCGCCCTGTGCCAGCGCCAGCAGTTCGTTCTCGTTGGCGAACAGGATGTCGATCAGGCCGTCGGCGAGGAGCCGGCGGAAGTCGTCGCCGTGGCGGCTGATGCAGAACACGTCCGACAGCGTGAAGGCGACCTTCCGCCCCGCGCCCCGCGCATAGTCGATCGCCGCACGCATCGCCGCGCGCGGTTCCTCGGGATCCCAGAGATAGCCCTCCAGATACAGGATCGCGGCGCTTTCGATCATCGCGCGGTCGAGCGCGGCCTCGGGCAGGAACTGCGACGCGCCGAGGAAGGTGTTCATCGTCCGCTGGCCATCGGGCGTGACGAAGATCAGGCAGCGCGCGGTCGTCGGATCGCCGGCGCGTGGGGCGGTGTCGAAGCGGACGCCCTGCGCGCGGATGTCGTGGCCGAACACCTGGCCGAGCTGGTCGTCGGCGACCTGGCCGATAAAGCCGCAGCGGTCGCCCAGCGCCGCCATGCCGGCGACGGTGTTCGCGGCCGACCCGCCCGAAATTTCGCGCCCCGGCCCCATCTTGTCATAAAGCGCATCGGCATCCTCGGGCGAGAACATGAGCTGCATCGAGCCCTTGTTCATCCCTTCGGCCGCGAGAAAGGCGTCGTCGGCCTGGGCGAGAATGTCGACGATGGCATTGCCGATCGCGACGACGTCGTACTGGGTATTGGTCAATTCATGCTCCTGGGTTTGGGCGCGCCTATCGCCCGCGCCGCGCGCGCGCAAGCGGTGCTGGCGTTCGCGTGGCCCCGAGGGCACAAGGCGGCGATGCTCCGCGCGCTTGCCCTTTCGATCGGACAGCTCGGCGATCCGCCGGTGCTGCGCGTCCTCGCCAAGTCGCTGGGGCTGACGGTCGTCGTCTTCCTCGCGCTCGGCGGCGGTGGCTGGTGGGGCGCGCGGGCGCTCGCCCAAAGCTACGGCGCGGGCGGGTGGAGCGAGCTGGCGGGCGTGGCGGCGGTGTTCGTTGCGCTCTTGGCGTCATGGCTCTTGTTCCGCGCGGTCGCGATCGCGGTCGTCGGCATCTTCGCCGACGAAGTGGTCGAGGCAGTCGAGCAGCGGCATTATCCCGCGGCGCTGGCGACCGCACGGCCGGTACCAATCGCGCGCGGGGCGGCGATGGGCCTCGGGTCGGCGGCGCGGACGCTCCTGGTCAATCTGGCGCTCTCCCCACTATACATCGCGCTGCTGGTGACGGGTGTCGGCACCGCGGCGGCGTTCTTCGTCGTCAACGGGTGGCTGCTCGGCCGCGACCTCGGCGACATGGTCGCGGCGCGGCATCACCCGCGCGCGGCGATGCGCGACTGGCGGAGCGGCACGCGCGGCGGACGCTTCATGCTGGGGCTGGCGGGGACGGCGCTGCTTGTCGTACCGCTCGTCAATCTCGTCGCGCCGGTGCTGGCGGCGGCGATGGCGACGCATTGGTATCACATGAGGGGGCGTGGATGAGGCATCTGGGACTGGCGATGACGGGCGGGCTGCTGCTGGCGGGCTGCGCGACCGTACCCGCGCCGATGGCGAGCCCCCCGCCGCCGCCAGCCAAGCCGACCTTCGCCACCGTCGGACTGGAGCGCGTGCTGGGCCAGAACGCCGCCGCGCTTCGCCAGTTGTTTGGCGAACCGGACGCAGAAATGACCGAGGGGACCGGCCGCAAGCTCCAGTTCTCTAGCGGGATCTGCGTGCTCGACGCCTATCTCTATCCGAAGGACGGGGGCGGCGTGCCGGTCGTTTCGTACGTCGATGCGCGCCAACGCGACGGGCGGGCGATCGACCGGGCGAGCTGCGTCGCGGCGCTGACCCGGCGGACGGGCGGGCGCTGACCGCCCGCCGCGCCGCTTACCGCTCGCGCGTCGCCGCGAACTTCACCTTGGAATAGCGATCGGCGATATAGCCGACTTCCCAGGCCGACTTGGCGAGGAAGACGGGATTGTCGTCTCGATCGCGCGCCATCGCCGATCGGTTCTGATCCATGAACGCCTTCAATTCCGCCGGGTCCTCCGCGCTGATCCAGCGCGCGGTCTCGAAAGGCGCGGGCTCGAGGTTGGCGCCGACCTTGTACTCCGCGTCCAGCCGCGACAGCAGCACTTCGAGTTGGAGCTGGCCGACGACGCCGATCACCCAATTCGAGCCTATCTCGGGATAGAAGACCTGCGTCACCCCCTCCTCGGCCATGTCGTCGAGCGCCTTGCGAAGCTGCTTGGTTTTGGTGGGGTCTTTCAGGACGACGCGGCGCAGGATTTCCGGCGCGAAGTTGGGCAGCCCGGTGAAGCGCACGCCCGGCCGCTCGGACAACGTATCGCCCACCCGCAACACGCCGTGGTTGGGGATGCCGATGATGTCGCCGGGATAGGCCTCGTCTGCCAGCTCGCGCTCGCGGGCGAAGAACAGGATCGGCGAGTGGATCGCGATCGGCTTGCCATGGCCGCTCGGCGTGAGCTTCATGCCACGCTTGAAGGTGCCCGAACACAGCCGCATGAACGCGATGCGGTCGCGGTGGTTGGGGTCCATGTTCGCCTGCACCTTGAACACGAAGCCGGTGACTTCGGGGTTCGCAGGGCTGACCGGCGCAGGCTCGGCCGGCTGCGGGCGCGGCGGCGGCGCATGTTCGGCGAGCGCGGCGATCAGCGAATCGACGCCGAACTCCTTGAGTGCCGACCCGAAATAAACCGGCGTCAGGTCGCCGTTCCGATACGCCTCGACATCGAAGGGCGCATAGCCGGCCATGGCAAGCTCCGCTTCCTCGCGCAACTTAGCGATGCCGGCGGGCGACAGATGCTCGTCGAGCAACGGATCGTCGAGCCCGGAAACCTCGATCACCTTGCCCAGAAACTCGCGGCTCGCCCCCTCGGGCAGGAGCAGGCGATTGCCGACGAGGTCGTAGATCCCCTCAAACTCGCCGCCCATGCCGACCGGCCACGTCATCGGCGTCACGTCTAGCGCAAGCAGCTCGGCGATCTCGTCCAGCGTCTCGTAGACCGGGCGGCCCTCGCGATCGACCTTGTTCACAAAGGTGATGATCGGGACCGAGCGGAGGCGGCAGACCTCGAACAGCTTGCGCGTCTGGCTCTCGATGCCCTTGGCGACGTCGATCACCATGACCGCCGAATCGACGGCGGTCAGCGTGCGGTAGGTGTCCTCGCTGAAATCCTCGTGGCCCGGCGTATCGAGCAGGTTGAAGGTCACCCCCTCCCGCTCGAACGTCATGACCGAGGAGGTAACGGAAATGCCGCGCTGCTGCTCGATCTTCATCCAGTCGGAGCGGGCGCGGCGGGCGGCGCCCCGCGCCTTGACCTCGCCGGCAAGGTGGATCGCACCGCCAAACAGGAGCAGCTTTTCAGTGAGGGTCGTCTTGCCGGCGTCAGGGTGCGAGATGATCGCAAAGGTCCGGCGGTCGTCGTAGTGGCTCATCGTCCGCCGCCCCTAGCGGCTATTGCCGCGGGACGCGAGGGGGTCAGGCGGTCGCCGGCACCGGCGCCCCCTGCCGCTCGATCAGCATCGAGACCGCGAGGAAGAGGAGGCCGCCGAGCGCCAGCAGTGCGCCGACCCAGCCGGTCGAGGTCCAGCCGAACCCCGCCGCGATCGCCATGCCGCCCAGCCACGGCCCGAGTGCGTTGGCCGTGTTGAACGCCGAATGGTTGAGCGCGGCGGCCAGTGCCTGCGCCTCGCCCGCCACGTCCATCAGGCGGGTCTGAAGCACGGTGCCCAGCGCCCCGCCAATCCCGATCGCCAGCGCGCCGAGGCACAGCGTCCAGAGCGTGCCGGTGGCAAGCGGCCACATCAGCAGCGCGATCGTCGACCAGATCAGCAACCCGGCGGCAGTCGGCAGCAGCGCCCGGTCGGCGAAGCGCGGCACGATCAGATTGCCGCCGGTCATGCCGATGCCGAACGCGGCAAGCGCGATCGGGATCGCCCCCTCGCCCACCTTCGTCACCTCCAGCATCGTGTCGGCGAGATAGGTGTAGACCGCGAACATGCCCCCGAAACCGATCGCGCCGGTCGCCAGCGTCAGCCAGATCTGCGGCTTGCCGAGAGCCTTGAGCTCGCGGGTCGGGCTCGCCGCCGGATCGGGCTCGTCGCGGGGCGCGAGGACGAAGACGAGCAGCGCGGTCGCGAGCGCAAGGCCGGCGACCAGCGCGAATACCCAGCGCCAGCCCACTGCCTGTCCCAGGAAATTGGCGACCGGCACGCCCACGATCGTCGCGGCAGTGAGGCCCAGCATCACGCGCGCCACTGCCTTGGTCCGCTGCTCCGTCGGCACCAGCCCGGCCGCGACGAGCGCCGCGATCCCGAAATAGGCGCCGTGCGGCAGGCCGGCGAGGAAGCGGAAGCCGAGCATCTGCTCGTAACTGCCCGCCAGCCCCGACAGCCCGTTGCCGATCGCGAACAGCCCCATCAGCGCGACAAGCAGCAGCCGCTTCGAATAGCGCGCCGCGAGGATCGCGAGGACGGGCGCGCCCACCACCACGCCAAGCGCATAGGCACTGATCGCGTGCCCCGCGGTCGTCGCGTCGATGCCCAGGTCGCGAGCGAAAAAGGGAAGCAGGCTCATCGTCGCGAACTCGGTCGTACCGATCGCGAAGCCACCCACGGCGAGCGCGAGGTGAATGAGGCCAACGGGGGCCTGACGGGCTTGGATGAGCGCTGGCATCGGCCGGAGATCGTGATGCTGCACCGCAGCGTCAACTGCGCGCGCCGCAACCGTCAATGCGTCAGCGTTATCCGCATCTCGACTGACCAGCGAGCATCGGGCGACAACCGCTTGATTCCGGGCTTTTCCCAGATGTCGCCGGCGAACCCCTCGGGATCGGCAATCCCGTGCCACGGCTCGACACATACGAATGCGGCACCGGGCTTGGTCCAGATGCCCAGCATCGGCGTGTCGGGAAAGTCGATGCGAAGCAGCCGCGCGCCCTCGACGCCGTAAAGCACCGACTGGCTCTCGATCGCCGGCCAGACCAGCGCATCGACCGCAAACAGCTCGTCGGTCAGTGCCAGCGTCCGCCCGTCGAGCGGACTTTCCCGGTCGGCGGGGCCGATCACCGCGCCGGGCATGATCCGCACCAGCTTTGACGGCTCCTCGCGCTCGAACTCGATCCGGTGCCCGGCGCGTGGGCGGCCATAGGGAAGCGGCCAGGCGAAGGCAGGGTGGAAGCCGATGCTGGCTGGCAGGTCGCGATGCCCATTATTGTGCACCGTCACCGTCGTCGTCAGCGTCGCGCCCTCAATCGCGTGCCGCACGTCAAGCGCGAAGGCGAACGGGTAGACCGCGCGCGTCTCGTCATTGTCGGTCAGTCGCAGCGTGACCGCATCGGTTGTCTGTTCGATCACCTCGAACATCGACCGCCGGGCGAAACCGTGCTGCGGCAATGCATATTCTTGGCCGTCCAGCCGATAGACCCCGTCCCTCAGTGCCCCGACGATGGGAAACAGGATCGGCGCGTGGCCGGTCCAATAGGCCGGATCGGCGTCTGTCATCAGCTCTCGCCCGTCGCCGTCGCGAAGCGATACGAGCTCGGCGCCCAGCGGGTCGATCCGCGCCGACAGGCCGGCGCCGCCGATCGCGATCATGCGCGCCGCCAGTGCCAGCGCATCAGCGGCCGGGCGAGGATCACGCCGACGACGAACCCGCCGACATGCGCCGCACCCGCCACGGGCATGTCGGTCCCCGCGCTGACATAAGTGACAAGCAGGTTGATCGCGGTCCACGCCGCGATCAGCCACGCGCCCTGCACGACCTGCGCCGAAAACGGGCCGACCGCGCGGGTGCGGTTACGACTGTAGAGCACCGAATAGGCACCGACGATCGCGGAAATCGCGCCGCTCGCCCCGATCATCGGGGATGCGGATACCGGGTCGATCGCCCATTGCGCCGCCGCCGCGCCTATCGCGCCGACCAGATAGAGCGCCGCGATCCCCTTCGCCCCCAGCGCCCGCTCCGCCGACATGCCGGTATAGCCGAGCATCAGCAGATTGAAGCCGAGGTGGAAGAAACTGGCGTGGACGAGGGTCGCGCTGAACGGCGTCAGCCACACGGGCAGCAGGTCCGACTGGTCGAGCAGCGGAAACGCGTCACCAATCCGCGCGGGTATGAACCCGGCATAGATCGCCGCATAGCCGACCAGATCGGACAGGATCAGGACTGCGCCCGCGATCCCCGTCACGATGGTGATCGCGGCCGTTGCGGGCGCGCGCGTCAGCACGTTATGACTCAGATGAACTCGATCTTCGACACGACGTAATAACGATCGCCGGCGGGCACCGACACCTCGACCTCGTCGTCGAGGCGGCGCCCAATCAGCGCGCGACCGAGCGGCGAATTGTAGCTGATGCGGCCGGTCTTGGCATCCGCCTCGGTCTGGCCGACGATCTGGTACTTCACCGCCTTGTCGTCCTCGTCGAGCAGAGTGACGGTCGCGCCGAACACGACCTTGTCACCCGACAGGTCGCGCGGGTCGATCACCTGCGCGCGGCTGAGCTTGTCCTCGATATCGGCGATCGACGCCTCGATCTGGCCCTGCCGCTCCTTCGCGGCATGATATTCGGCGTTTTCCGACAGGTCGCCGTGCGCGCGCGCTTCCTCGATCGCATCGACGATCAGAGGGCGTTCCGCCTTCAACCGCTTCAGCTCGCTGGTGAGCTTGTCATAGCCCTCCTGCAGCATCGGCATCTTCTCGACGGTCGCCATACTCGGTTCCTTCAACAGCCCCTTTTCGCGCGGCTTCTTGTCGAAACCGCCCGCACACCAAACCAATTGTTATGGGGATTAATCGTGCGAGCGCGAATAATAGGCTTGTAACGACCGCACTTCAAGGGACTGGCTCTCCATCGCCGCGATCCCACGCGCCGCCGCGACGCTGGCGGGCGCGGTGGTGAAGTACGGCACCTTCATGTTGAGCGCGGAGCGGCGGATGTCGGCCGAATCCTTCAGCGACTGCCACCCCTCGGTCGTGTTGAAGATGAGGTCGACGCTGCCGTCGAGGATGCGGTCGACGATGTGCGGGCGACCCTGCGCCACCTTATTGACGCGCTCGACTGCGATACCCTGTCCCGCGAGGAAATTGGCGGTGCCGCCGGTCGCGATGATCGTAAAGCCTTGCTCGGCGAGCAGCTTTACGCCGGGGAGCACGACCGTCTTGTCGCTATCCTTGACGCTGACGAACAGCGTCCCCGACTTGGGCAGGACGGTGCCCGCGCCGAGCTGAGACTTGGCGAAAGCGGTGGCGAAATCGCGATCGATGCCCATGACTTCGCCGGTCGACTTCATTTCCGGCGAGAGGACGGGATCGACGCCGGGGAAGCGGGCGAAGGGGAAGACGGCTTCCTTGACCGCGATGTGGTCGACATGGCGGTCGATCGGCGGCAGGTCGGCGAGCTTCTCGCCGGCCATCACGCGGCTGGCGATCTTGGCGATGGGCACGCCGATCGCCTTGGCGACGAAGGGCACCGTGCGGCTGGCGCGCGGATTGACCTCGATGAGGTACACTTCGCCGTCCTTCACCGCGAACTGGATGTTCATCAGGCCGACGACGCTGAGCGCCTTGGCGAGCACCGCGGTCTGGCGCTCGATCTCGGCGATCACGTCGGCGGGCAGGCTGTAGGGGGGCAGCGAGCAGGCGCTGTCGCCCGAATGGACGCCGGCTTCCTCGATATGCTGGAGCACGCCCGAGACGGTAACATCAGTGCCATCGCTGATCGCGTCGACATCGACCTCGATCGCGTCGCGCAGATACTGGTCGATCAGGACCGGCGCATCGCCAGAGACTTGGACGGCGGTCTGGATATAGGCCTCCAGCTGCGGCGTGCCGTCGACGATCTCCATCGCGCGGCCGCCGAGCACGTAGCTGGGGCGCATGAGGACGGGATAGCCGATGCGTTCGGCGACCGCGATCGCTTCCTCGCGGCTGCGGGCGATGCCGTTGGCGGGCTGCTTGAGGCCCTGCTTCGCGACCAGCGCGGCGAAGCGCTCGCGGTCTTCGGCCAGGTCGATCGCGTCGGGCGAAGTGCCGAGGATCGGGATGCCGGCGGCTTCGAGCGCACGCGCCAGATTGAGCGGGGTCTGCCCGCCGAACTGCACGATCACGCCGACGAGCTCGCCGTTCGCCTTCTCGGTCTCGAGGATTTCGAGCACGTCCTCGGCGGTCAGCGGTTCGAAATAGAGGCGGTCGGACGTGTCGTAGTCGGTGCTCACCGTCTCCGGGTTGCAGTTGACCATGATCGTCTCATAGCCCGCATCCGCCAGCGCGAAGCAGGCGTGGCAGCAGCAATAGTCGAACTCGATCCCCTGCCCGATGCGGTTCGGCCCGCCGCCGAGGATCACGATCTTGCGCCGGTTGGTCGGCTGGCTCTCGTCCTCCGGCGCGCCGAATATCGGCGCTTCGTAGGTCGAGTACATGTAGGGCGTCTTCGCCGCGAACTCTGCGGCACAGGTGTCGATGCGCTTGAACACCGGCCGCACGCCCAGCTTGTGGCGAAGCTCGCGCACCTCGCTCTCGGTCACGCCGCCGGTCATCGCCTTCACCGCTTCGCGGATCAGGCCGCCGCGCGCCTGGAAACGGTCGCGCAGACCCGCCGAGGTCATCGACAGATAGCCGAGCCGCTTGTCGCTGAAGCCCATGGCCTTGAGCCGGCGCATGCCGGCGGCGTCGCGCGGCAGGCCGTGCTCGATCACTTCGGCTTCGGCATCGACGATCTCCTTGATGCGGTTGAGGAACCACGGATCGTACTTGGCGATCGCGTGGACTTCCTCGACCGACAGGCCCTCGCGCAGCGCCTGCGCGGCGACGAGCAGGCGGTCGGGCGTGGCCTGGCTCAGCGCCGCCTCGATCTCCGCCTTGGGCGCGCCCTTCAGATGCTCCACGTCGTTGAAGCCCGACAGGCCGGTCTCCAGGCCCCGCAGCGCCTTTTGCAGGCTTTCGTGGATCGAGCGGCCGATCGCCATCACCTCGCCCACCGACTTCATCGCAGTCGACAGGAGCGGCTCGGACCCCTTGAACTTCTCGAACGCGAAGCGCGGGATCTTCGTCACCACATAGTCGATCGTCGGCTCGAACGACGCGGGGGTGGCGCCGGTGATGTCGTTCTCGATCTCGTCGAGCGTGTAGCCGACCGCCAGCTTCGCCGCGACCTTGGCGATGGGGAAGCCCGTCGCCTTGGACGCCAGCGCCGAAGAGCGACTGACGCGCGGGTTCATCTCGATGACGATCAGGCGGCCGTCCTTCGGATTGACCGCGAACTGGACGTTGGAACCGCCTGTTTCGACGCCGATTTCACGCAGCACGGCGATGCTCGCCGAGCGCATGATCTGATATTCCTTGTCGGTCAGCGTCAGCGCCGGGGCGACGGTGATGCTGTCGCCGGTATGGACGCCCATCGGGTCGATATTCTCGATCGAGCAGACGATGATGGCGTTGTCGGCGCGATCGCGCACGACCTCCATCTCGTACTCCTTCCAGCCGAGCAGCGATTCCTCGATCAGCACCTCGGTCGTGGGGCTGGCGTCGAGGCCCTTGCGGACGATCTCGACGAACTCCTCCTTGTTGTACGCGATACCGCCGCCGGTGCCACCCAAGGTGAAGCTGGGGCGGATGATTGCGGGAAGACCCGTCTTCTCGAGCCCTTCGAGTGCTTCCTCGACAGTGTGTGCGATCGCCGAGCGGGCGGATTCCAGCCCGATCTTGTCCATCGCGACGCGGAACTTCTGCCGGTCCTCGGCCTTGTCGATCGCCTCGGCATCGGCGCCGATCATCTTGACGCCGTACTTCTCGAACGTGCCGTCGTGGAACAGCGCCAGCGCGGTGTTGAGCGCGGTCTGGCCGCCCATCGTCGGCAGGACGGCGTCGGGCCGCTCCTTCTCGATGATCTTGGCGACGATCGCGGGGGTGATCGGCTCGACATAGGTGGCGTCGGCGAGTTCCGGATCGGTCATGATCGTCGCGGGGTTGGAATTGACGAGGACGACGCGATAGCCCTCCTCCTTCAACGCCTTGATCGCCTGCGTGCCCGAATAGTCGAACTCGCACGCCTGCCCGATGACGATAGGCCCCGCGCCGATGACGAGGATCGAGGAGATGTCGGTGCGTTTGGGCATTGTTATTGATCCATCCCGCAAATCGGGGGGTTGGTGACGACAGCCACTTCAAGGCGCTTTGCCTGTGCTGAATAAATGAAGCCGCCGATGTCTCGGTATTTGGCTTGCCGACCAACGTAGATCGACACGCTTCGGCGATTACTTCGGGTCACGTCCGCCTTGATTTCCCAGCCAGCCGGCAACTTGGCGGACAGCAATGATTCAACGTCGCGCGGCGCGCCCTTCAATTTGACGAAGGTCTCGGCGGTACGAGCTGTGGGTGCTTCAGGAGCAACGCATTGCTCAACTACGACTGGAACAAGCGCAATCATTGCTTGGCCGCCAGCATCCCCACGAACCGCTCGAAGAGATAGAAGCTGTCCTGCGGTCCCGGCGACGCCTCGGGGTGATACTGCACGCTGAACGCGGGGCGGTCGGTGAGTTCGAAGCCGGCGTTGGAGCCATCGAACAGCGACACGTGCGTCTCGCGCGCGGTCTCGGGCAGCGTTTCGGTCACGACCGCGAAGCCGTGGTTCATGCTGGTGATCTCGACCACATTGTCGGACAGGCGCTTGACCGGGTGGTTGGCCCCACGATGGCCCTGATGCATCTTCGTGGTCTTCGCCCCCACCGCCAGCCCGAGCAGCTGGTGGCCGAGGCAGATGCCGAACACCGGCATCTTTGCCTCCAGCACCTGGCGGATGACGGGGACGGCGTACTCGCCGGTCGCGGCGGGGTCGCCGGGGCCGTTCGACAGGAACACGCCCGCGGGCTTCAGCGCCATCACCTCATCGAACGTCGCGGTGGCGGGCAGCACCGACACTCGCGCACCGGCGGCGACGAGATTGCGGAAGATGTTGCGCTTCGACCCATAGTCGATCGCGACGACGTGCGGCCGGTCGCTCTCGTCACCCGCGGGCCGGTCGGCGCCGTCCTCGACGCTGTCGTCATAACCGGCGCCGAGCCGCCAGAGGCCGCCCTCCCAGCCGTAATGCGTCGCGGTGGAGACCGACTTGGCGAGGTCCATGCCCTCGAGGCCGGGCCAGGCGCGCGCCTCCGCCAGCAGCGCGTCCACGTCGAACTGGCCGCTCGGCGAATGGGCGATGACGGCATTGGGCGCCCCGCCCTCCCGGATGCGGCGGGTCAGCGCGCGGGTGTCGATGCCGGCAAGGCCGATGCGCGCGTGCGCCTTCATCCAGTCGTCCAGCCGCTCGGCCGAGCGGAAGTTCGACGGCTCGGTCACGTCCTCGCGCACGATCATGCCGAGCGCGTGGGGGTCGTCGGCCTCGATATCCTCGGCATTGGTGCCGACATTGCCGATGTGCGGGAAGGTGAAGGTGACGATCTGCCCGGCATAGGAGGGATCGGTCATCACCTCCTGATAGCCAGTCATCGCGGTGTTGAAGCACACCTCGCCCACCGCCGCGCCCTCTGCGCCGAACCCGCGGCCCCAGATCACCTCCCCGGATGAGAGGACCAACACCCCCGTAGCTCCTTCAGGCGCGGCAAAGGGCGTGGCGTCGGCCATGGGGCTGGCTACTCCGTAAAACAGGTTGGCGATGTCGCTAAGCCGCGTCCGCTAGACCTCGGAGCCCACCCCGTCAACCGGGTGACGGGCGTGGCCGCGTCCGCTAGGCGTCACGGTTTCCGCTTTACCGAAGAGACGAACATGATTCGCGACGACATCAAGGCCGCGCTCGTCACCGCCATGAAGGGCGGCGAGAAGGAGACGACCGGCACGATCCGCCTGATCCAGTCGGCCATCAAGAACCGCGATATCGAGGCGCGGACGGGGAGCGCCCCGGCGGACGACGACGCGCTGGTGGTCGAGGTCCTTCAGAAGATGGTCAAGCAGCGCCGCGAATCGATCGAGATGTACGAGAAGGGCAACCGCCCCGAACTCGCCGCCGCCGAAGCGGCCGAGGTGGCGGTGATCGAACGCTTCCTCCCCCGCCAGATGGACGCGGCCGAAACCGCGGCGGCGATCGAGGCGATCAAGGCGGAGCTGGGCGCGACCGGCATGAAGGACATGGGCCGGGTGATGGCCGAGCTGAAGGCGCGCCACGGCGCGGTGCTCGACATGAGCAAGGCGAGCGCCGCGGTGAAGGCGGCGCTGGCCTGATCCTTCATCCTCCCCCACAAGGGGGAGATGGCAGCCGAAGGGTGACGGAGGGGGCGGGCAGCGAGCGCTCCGAACCCTCCCCCTGGCGGGGAGGATTTCAGACGCCGCCCTTCGCTCTCTGCCGGGCATATTCCTTCTCGAACGCCCCCTTCGTCGCGGCGAGGCGGCGCGGCCACTCGCTCGGATCGACGAACGCCGCGGTGTTGCCCTTCACCTGCCGCGCGCGTTTGGCCGCGAGGTCGAAGGCGCTGGCGTGGAAGTTGACGAAGATATCGGGCCGCATCGGTGCCAGCCGCGCAAAGCTGCGGCGGAAATCGGCGGCGGCGGTGGGATAGCGGCGATTGCCGACAAGCCGCTGGTCGGCGACCGACAGGCTGCACGCCAGCAGCACCTTGAGCGGCCGCCCCCGCCCGATCGCCGGATCGCGGACGGTCGTCGTGAAGCTGGTGCAGCCGGCGGTGTGCCCCGGCGTCGCGAGCGTCGCGATGCGGGTCGCGCCGACCTCCACCACCTCTCCGTCCTTCAGCACATGATCGACCTTTACCGGCGCGAACGGCGTCAGGTCGTCGCGATCGGTCGCGCGGCCGGTCTCCAGCGTTCGCCGGTCCGCCCCGCTCGCCCATAACGGCGCGCCGGTCGCGGCCTTCAGCCCGGCGAGCCCGTCGGCATGGTCCCAATGCGCGTGGTTGATGAGCAGGCGCTTCACGTCGCGCTCGCGAAAGCCGAGCTGGCGGATGTTCGCGCGGATCTGCGGCACGCTTTCGGACATCGCGCCGTCGATCAGGACATGGCCCTTCGACTCGGTGAGCAGGTAGGCGGCAAGCTCGCTCGTCCCGACATAATAGAGGTTGCCGGCGATGCGGAACGGGGCTTGCGGGCGGTTCCACTCGGCGCGCTGGTCGGATTGCAGCGCGGCGAGTGCGATGAGGGCGAGGGTGCGGATCATCGCTTCGGCGTGCCCGATCGCCTGGGGCGCGGCAAGCGCGGCGGGGCGACGCGAACCGGGTTCAGCCACGGCTGGTCGCCCGGCCGCGACACCCTGGTCACGCGGGGCCCGTCGAGGTCGATCGACACGCCGCCGGTCTTCGCCAGCATCGGCCGGTCGAGCCGCAGCCAGCGGGGGTTGCAACCGCGCGGCAGGCGACGATCGCTGATAACGATGTCGCTCGTCCGGCACAGGCGGATCATCGCGGCGATGGGGATCAGGTCGAAGCTGCGCGTCGCCGCCACCCGCCATCGCCGCCCGCCCGTGGTCAATGTCGCGGTACAGGCGTCGCGGCTGCACCGGGCATCGCCCGCATCGTCGATCGCGCCGAGTTCGCCGTCGATGCCGGCGGCTTCGCCAAGGATGCCGCGCACATACTCCCCCGCCCGCTCGCGCAGGACGCGCATCGAGCCGTCGCTGCCCCTAATCGCGACATGGCGACCGTCGCCGGTGACGATCAGCT
Source organism: Sphingomonas yantingensis (assembly GCF_014199325.1). Taxonomy (GTDB): domain Bacteria; phylum Pseudomonadota; class Alphaproteobacteria; order Sphingomonadales; family Sphingomonadaceae; genus Sphingomonas; species Sphingomonas yantingensis. Next base: position 381,772 of record NZ_JACIJJ010000004.1, on the reverse strand, counting down.
CGGGCGTCGGCGCCGCCACGGCCATCGCCCCGCCAAGCGCAAAGGGCAGTGCCCCGAACCACCGCCACCGCGTCCGCCAGAGCGCGATCCACAGCCCGCCGGCGACCATCAGCGCGAAGGCGGCATTCGGCATCGTCGGCAGCGCCGCAACCGATCCGGGGGCCGAGGCAACGGTATGCGAAAGCCAGAGCAGCCCCTTCAGCGACACCTCGACCACCCACCAGACCGGCGCGCCGAGCCCGCCGGCATCGAGCACCAGCGCCAGCGCCTCTGCCGGCATCACGACGAAGGTCGTCAGCGGGATCGCGACGAGATTGGCGACCGATCCGTAAAGCCCAGCCTTGTGGAAATGGAACAGCCCGATCGGCATCAGCACCAGTTCGATGACGAGCCCCGTCAGCAGCAGTGAGCCGAGCCCGCGCAGCAGCCGCCACCCCCGCCCCTCCTCACGCGGGCCGAACCAGCGGGCGATCATCGAGCTTTCATGCAACGCGACGATCGCGGTGACGGCGGCGAAACTCAGCTGGAAGCTCGCCGACGCGATCGCCTCGGGCCAGAGGACGAGGACGATCAGCGCCCCCGCGGCGACCAGCCGAAGCGTGATCGCCTCCCGCCCCAGCGCCAGTGCCGCAAGCACGATCAGTGCGGCGACGAGGCTGCGGACCGTCGGCACCTCCGCGCCCGTCAGCCAGGTATAGAAGCCCGCCACCCCCGCCGCGATCAGCGCCGCTACGACGGGCAGGCGAAAGCGGATCGCCAGTACCGGAAAGAGGGCCAGCAATCGCAGCGCAACGAGCATCGTCGCGCCGACGACGGCGGTGACGTGCAGGCCGCTCACCGACAACAGGTGCGCGAGGCCCGCGCGGCGCAGCGCCTCGTCATCCTCGGGCGCGATCGCGCCGCGGTCGCCGGTGACGAGCGCGGCGGCGATCCCGCCCGCGCTGCCCTCGACCCGGCCATGGATGTGACGGGTCAGGCGATCGCGCAGCCCGTCCGCCTCGCCCCCTGCCCCCTCGGCCTTCACGGCGCTGAGCGAAGTGCCCGTCGCGCCCAGCCCCGAAAACCACGCGACCCGCGCGAAGTCGTAAGCCCCCGGCACCGCCGGTGCGGCGGGCGGCATCAGCCGCGCCTTCAGCGTGACGCGCGACCCGATCGCGATCCCGGTGGGCAGCTTCGTCGCATCGACATTGACCCGCACACGCGGCGGCAGATCGCCCCGTCCCGACGCCAGTGTCAACCGCACGATCCCGCGTGCGGGCAGCCGCTCGATCCGCTCGACCGGCGCGGCGAGGTCGACGACCGCCGGCCGCGCGAGCACCGGCGCCGCCACCCGCTCGGCCCGCCACCAGATCAGCGCGCAGCCGAGCGCCGCCGCCAGCGCGCCAACCGCGATCATTCGAGGCGACCGCCCGCCCCGTCCCAGCGCGAGCGCCGTCGATGCCATCGCAAGGCAAAGGAGCACGAACGCCGCCCACTGGCCCTGCCACGGCAATACCAGCCATGCCGTCATGCCGCCGCCCAGTGCCACCGGCAGCCACAGCGGCAACTGGTCGCGCTCGGCTTCCAGCCAGCGCTCGATCGGCGGCCACGGGTTGAAGGCCGGTCGCCACGCCCCGATTTGAAGCGTGCCGGGGTGCGTGCTAGGGGCGCCGCCGGGCCGAGAAGCCATCACCTGTTCAGCTTGGGAGCATCTGCGCGTGGGCGCAACCGATCATAAAGCCGCCGACACCGCTGCCCCCGTGGTCACGCGTTTCGCCCCGTCGCCGACGGGGTTCCTGCATATCGGCGGCGCGCGCACCGCGCTGTTCAACTGGCTGTTTGCGCGCCATCACGGCGGCAAGTTCCTGCTGCGCATCGAAGATACCGACCGCGCGCGCTCTACCCAGCCGGCGATCGACGCGATCCTCGAGGGCATGCGCTGGCTCGGTCTAGACTGGGACGGCGAGGCGGTGTTCCAGTTCGCGCGCGCCGACCGCCATGCCGCGGTCGCGCATCAGCTGCTCGCCGCCGGCCACGCCTATAAATGCTATGCCACGCCCGAGGAGCTGACCGCGCTACGTGAGAGCCAGCGCGCGGCGGGCAAGCCGATGCGCTATGACGGCCGCTGGCGCGATCGCCCCGAGAGCGATGCGCCTGCGGGCGCGCCCTTCGTCGTGCGGCTCAAGGCGCCGACCACGGGCAGCGTCACCATCCCCGATCGCGTGCAGGGCGACGTCACCGTCAACAATGCCGAGCTGGACGATTTCGTGCTGCTCCGCTCGGACGGGACGCCGACCTACATGCTCGCCGTCGTCGTCGACGACCACGACATGGGCGTCACCCACGTCATCCGCGGCGACGATCATCTCAACAACGCCTTCCGCCAGCTTGCGCTCATCCGCGCGATGGACGCGGTCGTGGGCGGCTGGCCCGACCCGGTCTATGCCCATATCCCGCTGATCCACGGGTCGGACGGCGCCAAGCTGTCGAAGCGGCACGGCGCGCTGGGGGTCGAGGCGTATCGCGACGAGCTCGGCATCCTCCCCGAGGCGCTGGGCAATTACCTCCTCCGCCTCGGCTGGGGGCACGGCGACGACGAGATCATCAGCCGCGAGCAGGCGGTGGAGTGGTTCGACCTGGCGGGCGTCGGCAAGTCGCCGTCGCGCTTCGACCAGAAGAAGCTCGAGAACCTCAACGGCCTCTATATCCGCGGCGCCGACGATGCGCGGCTGGCCGAGTTGACCGCCGCGCGCCTTGGCGTCGATGAGGCGGGCCGGACGACTATCGAAACCGCGATGCCGGTATTGAAGCTGCGCGCCGCCAACCTCAACGAGTTGGCCGACGGCGCGCGATTCCTGTTTGCGGTTCGGCCGCTGCCCATCGACGAAGATGCGCGTCCGCTGCTCGAGGGTGGAAACACCGAGGTTCTTGCTGCGTTGCACACCGCACTTGACGCGCTGCCGCACTGGGATACGGAAGCGCTCGAAACGGCGGTACGCGGGGTCGCCGAGACGCGCGGGATCAAGCTGGGCGCGGCGGCACAGCCGCTGCGTGCAGCGCTCACCGGGCGGCGGACCTCGCCGGGTATCTATGACGTGCTGGCATTGCTCGGCCGTCAGGAAAGCCTGGCACGGATCGCAGACCAGATGGCCGTCACGGCCGACCGATAGGAAGGAAACGCGAATGAGCGACACCACCGGCCAGACGTTGAAGATCGGTGAAAAGGACTATCCCGTCCGCAGCGGGAGCGTCGGGCCGGACGTCGTCGACATCCGCAAATTCTATGCCCAGTCGGGCATGTTCACCTACGATCCGGGCTTCACCTCGACCGCGAGCTGCGAGTCGGCGCTGACGTACATCGACGGTGACGAAGGCGTGCTCCTCCATCGCGGCTATCCGATCGGACAGCTCGCCGAGCAGTCGAGCTTCATGGAAGTTTCGTACCTCCTCCTGAACGGCGAGCTGCCGTCGAAGGACGAGCTCGACAAGTTCATCTACACGATCAGCCGCCACACGATGCTGCATGAGCAGCTCGCGCAATTCTATCGCGGGTTCCGCCGCGACGCGCACCCTATGGCGGTGATGTGCGGCGTCGTCGGCGCGCTGTCGGCCTTCTACCACGATTCGACCGACATCGCCGATCCGCACCAGCGGATGATCGCCAGCCACCGGCTGATCGCCAAGATGCCGACGATCGCGGCGATGGCGTACAAATATTCGATCGGGCAGCCGTTCCTCTATCCCGACAACTCGCTGTCCTACACGGGCAATTTCCTGCGCATGACGTTCGGCGTTCCGGCCGAGCAGTATGAGGTCAATCCCGCGGTTGAGCGGGCGATGGACCGCATCTTCATCCTCCACGCCGATCACGAGCAGAACGCGTCGACCTCGACCGTCCGGCTGGCGGGTTCGTCGGGCGCCAATCCGTTCGCGTGCATCGCGGCGGGCATCGCCTGTCTCTGGGGTCCGGCGCATGGCGGCGCGAACGAGGCCGCGCTCAACATGCTGCGCGAGATCGGCACGCCCGACAAGATTCCGGAATATATCGCCCGCGCCAAGGACAAGAACGATCCGTTCCGCCTGATGGGCTTCGGCCACCGCGTCTACAAGAACTACGACCCGCGCGCGACCGTCATGCAGAAGACGGTGCGCGAGGTGTTCGACGCGCTGAACGTCCAGGACCCGCTGTTCGAGACCGCGCTTCGCCTCGAGGAAATTGCGCTCAGCGACGATTACTTCATCGAGAAAAAGCTGTTCCCGAACGTCGACTTCTATTCGGGCGTGATCCTGTCGGCGATCGGTTTCCCGACGACGATGTTCACCGTGCTGTTCGCGCTCGCCCGCACGGTGGGCTGGGTCGCACAGTGGAACGAGATGATCTCGGACCCAGAGCAGAAGATCGGTCGCCCGCGCCAGCTCTACACCGGCCCGACGCAGCGCGACTACGTGCCGCTCGGCCAGCGCTGAGGATCGGAGGATGCGGCGACTTCGCCCGATACTCTCGGTCGTCGGGCTGGTCGTCGCGCTCATGGGCATCCTATGGATGCTCCAGGGGCTCGGCGTGATCCGCTGGCCGGCGTCGAGCTTCATGATCGGTGACCAGGTATGGGTGACGATCGGCTCGGCAGTCGCGGCGGCCGGGGTGCTGCTGATCCTGATCGGTCGCCGGCTTCGATAAGGCCGATCAGCCTTCGGGCAGGGTGAGCTTGAAGCGCGCGCCCTGCCCCGGCTCGCTCTCCACCGTCACGTCGCCGCCCATCGCGCGCGCCAGCCGCCGGGCGATATAGAGGCCGAGGCCGTTGCCGCCCGGCTCGCTCGCATCGACGCGGCCGAACTTGTCGAAGATACGCGCCTGATCCTCATGCGCGATCCCGCGCCCCTGATCGGCGACGGTGACCGAGGCGCTGCCCTCTCCCCCATCCAAGCGAAGCCATACGACGCCGCCGCGCGGGCTGTAACGCACCGCATTGCCGATCAGGTTGACGAGGATCTGAAGGGCGCGGCGAAACTCGCCGATCGCCGGAAGCACGTCGTCCATCGCCGGACGGTCGATCCGGACTTCCGCATTGGCCGCCCGAACCGCCAGCAGCCCGGCGGCGCGGCGAGTCACGTCGGCCAGATCGATCGTCTCGCTGGCGATGGCAAAATCGGGTCGCTCGATCGCCGACAGATCGACCAGATCGTCGACCAGCCCCATCAGGTGCCGTGCGGCGCTCGAGATATCCTGCGCATATTCGACATATTCGGGGCGAACCGGGCCGTCTGCCTGGGCGCCGATCGAATCGGCATGCGCGACGATGCGTTGCAGCGGGGTGCGCAGCGCGCGGTCGAGGCGGTCGGCGAATTGCTCGCCGAACGCCGGGGTGGCCTCCACCACCGGTTCGGCGGGCGCGGCATCGACGAAGCGGCCGGTCCCGACGAAGCCGGCGAAGACGCCGCCGCCATCGACCTGTGCGCGTCCGCTCAGCCGGATCGCACGGCCATCGGCGGCAATCCGCGCGGGCTGATCGGCAAAGCTGCCGCGCGCCGCGGCAGCCGACAGGAGCGGCAACAGCGCCTCGTCGGTGGTGAGGTCGAACAGGCGGGTCAGCGGCTGGCCGATCGCGGCGGCGGCGTCGAACCCCTCGCCCGACAGTGCGGTCACGAGCATCGCCGCGTCGCTTTTCCAGAAAAACTGCGCCTCGGCTGCATCGAAACGGTGGGCATCGCGCGGGGCCGGCGACGGCTCGGGCGCACGATCGCGCCAGCCGCTGACTTCGACGCGGATGCCGTCGGGTTGCGGGCGGGCGCGGATCCAGAGCTCCACGTCATCCTCGCCATCGGCGACGACCGCGGGGCGAGCGATGACGATGCCGAGCCGGCGCGACAGCCGCGCGAGTTCGCCGATCGCCGGCAGTGCCAGCGGCTGTCCGATGCCGCCGCCCGCCGACGCGTTGAGCGCCGCGATCCGCGGATCGGCCTCGACCAGGCGCCCTTCGCCGTCGATCAACGCCGCGGCCATGTCAGTCATCGGACGGTCTCTCCACTCGCACGCGCGGCACGGAACGCCGCCGGCAAGCGCAGCGCGGCGGTCGCCAGCACGGCGTCGGCGACGGGTAGCGACATCACCGCATCGAGCTGATCGGCGAAGCGTTCGACGTCGCGGCGATGATCGGCCTCGCACAAGGCAAAGCCGATCCGCGCGATCGATTCGCGCGGCAGATCGAGGCTACGCAGCAGCAGCCACAGGCGCGGGTCGGCGGGCTCGGTCATCAGCACGCGAACGCTGTCGAAGCTGGTGCCCGCGGCATGGGCGATCAGCGCCGCGAGCAGCACGACACGGCGCTCGGCAAGCGCGTGGTCGAGCGCGCCGACCAGCGCCCCGCCGCGCAGATCCGCGACCGCGGCAAGGCGCGTCGCCGCCGCCTCCAGACGCTCGCCCTCGTCCGCCTGTGCCAACGAGTGGGCGGCGCCATCGGCCAGCGCGCGGTCGAGCGCGGCGCTCGTGTCGGTTAGCGGCGGGCGTGCGACATCGGCGATCGCCGCCGCGATCCACCAGGTGAACGCCGCCTGGCTCTCCGCCGGCAGGTCGGTGGCATAGGGGGGCTGATCGGGGGGCGTGCGGCGACGGCTCTCGGCTTGACGCAGCGCCTCGCCCGCGCGCTCGGCGGCGCGGCCCTGCCACGGCTCGGGCGCCTGCTCGATGAGGCCGGTCGGCAGGCCGTCGCCGATCAGGTCCAGCGTCACGCGGTCGATCAGATCGCCGGCAATCGCCTCGTCGGTGCCCAACCGCGCCTCGATCGACGCGATGAGATGACAGGCATCGACACGCGACAGCGCGGCCGCGCCGCCCTCATCCACTTCGGTCAGGCGGCGGAGCGCGAAATCGTGAATGTCGGCACCGATCGTGCCGACGATCGCGCGAATCAGCGTGCGAAGCGCGGCACGGCGGCGGTCGTCGAGCCGCGCCGCATCGGGGATCAGCAGGTCGCGGATCGCCGCGCCGCGCAACCGGCGCACGAGCGCGGCCGCCCCATCGGCCTCGGCCAACAGGGTCGCTACGTCGGCGGGGGTGCCGCCAAGGGGGTCGGTCGGGTCGATCGACATCGTGGGGACGTTCTAACCGACTGTCGTTAAAGAGGCGCTAAGCCTTGGCGCGCAAGCTTTCGACGACCGCGCCCAGCGTCACCATGGCATAGACGGCGATGACGGCGAGCCCCGCCCACGAAAAGCCGGCCAGCGCAAAGGGCGCGAGGATCAGAGGGTAGCCCGCCGGGCTGCCCCACCACCAGGATGCGCGCGCGCCGCTGCGCTCGCCCATCCCCGCCGCCGCCACCGCGACCGCGGCCAGCACCACCGGGGTGAGCGTCGCATCCTGGACCGAGGCGGCGACGCCCGTCGCTAGCACCGTGATCGCCGCGATCAGCGCGATCGCCGCCTCTTGTGCCAGCGCGCGCCGGTCGTCGCCGCGCAGCCAGCTGAGCAGCGATCCGGTCGACAGCGACGCGATGCCGAACAGCGACAGCAGCACCCCCGCCCCGGCGCTGCCGAACCACGCCGCGGCAAGCCCGGCCACGGTCAGCACGCCCGCCGCCGCCGGCGCCGCCCAGTGCGGCAGGCCGCGTGCGGCCAGCTTCGGGAGCGCGAATCGCGAGACGGGCGTGAACACGAAGCGGTCGGGCCAGCCGGTCCGCCCGTTGGCGAGTGCCGCCAGCACCGCATTGCCGCGGCTGGCGAGCGCACCGGCATTGCGTTCGACCCCGTGGCCCGCGCGCTTGGCGGCGACGGGCAGTTGTACCTGCGCCGCGCCGCCCGCCACGACGACGCGCAGCAGCGTCGACTGGAAATCATATTCGCGCGGCATCCCCGCGATTTCCTTAAGCCGCGTGGCACTCAGCGCCGCAAGCCCCGCCCAGACATGGCCTGCATCGACCCGCTCCACCGCGGCGGGCGAGGCGGCTTCCGCCGTCACCATCAGCGTGTCGGGCTGGGCAAAGGCGATGGCGCGCATCGCCTGATCGGTGGTGACGAGCGAATCGGCAACGACGACGATGCTGGCGAGCGGATGCGCCTTGGCCGCGGCTTCCTCGGCCGAGCGGACGACATCGACCGCGACGCCGCGCCGGGCGATGCGATTGACTGCCGCCAGCAGCGCGGGCGTGACGCGCGCGACGGCGATCATGAGCTGCCCTGCGCCGCAGCCGATCAGCAGCCGCGCCTGATACTCGATCAGCGTCATGCCGCCGAACGGCGACGTCGCCGCCAGCGCCTCGCCGCGGTCCTCGGCGGCTTCGGTCGCGAAGATGAGGCCAGCGATCATGCGCACGCCCGGTGGACGACGCCGCCCGTCATCGGTTCTGGCGCGCCGGTGGTGCCGGGGAAGCTGATCGGCAGGCCCTTGAGCGCCCGCACCGCCATATAAGCGAACCCCTCCGCCTCCAGCGCGTCGCCGTTCCAGCCAAGCGTGTCGGCGGGCTCGGGCGTCAGGCCGGTCCGCTCGGCGATCATCGCCATCAGCGTCGGATTATGCCGGCCGCCGCCCGCGACGATCAGCCGCGTCGGCCGGGTGGGGAGCAACCGCAACCCCTCCGCCACGGTCTGCGCCGTGAACGCGGTCAGCGTCGCAGCCCCGTCCGCCTCGGCTAGGCCGCGAGCGGGCTGGACGGTGAAGTCGTTGCGATCGAGCGACTTGGGCGGCGCCATGTCGAAATAGGGATGGTCAAGCATCGCGGTCAGCACCGCCTCATCCACCCGCCCCGCCGCCGCCAGCGCGCCGCCTTCGTCGAAGCGAGCCCCGCGCGTTTCGCCGACCCAGCTGTCGATCAGGCCATTGGCCGGGCCGGTGTCGAACGCGATCAGCGTGTCGCCGTCGATGTACGTGACGTTGGCGACCCCGCCAAGGTTGAGTACCGCCACCGGCCCCGTCTGTCCGGCGACCAGCGCGCGGTGATAGACGGGGAGCAGCGGCGCCCCCTGTCCGCCCGCGGCCACGTCGGCGCTGCGCAAATCGGCGACCACGTCGATCCCCGTTGCCGCCGCGAGCGCCGCGCCGTCGCCGAGCTGCCACGTCCAGCCGCGATCCGGGCGGTGCGCGATCGTCTGGCCGTGAAAGCCGATCACCGCCACGTCGTCGGCACCCGTTTCGCGAAGCAGCGTCGCAACCGCCTCGGCATGAGCGGCGCCAACGCGAGCCTCGGCTCGCTCGATCAGCGGATCGGCGCCCGGCGATGCCATCGTCAGCGCCCGTTCGGTCGCCGCCATCAATAGCTCGCGATCCTCGGCCGACCACTCGATCGCGACGAAGCCCAGCGAGCGCACCTGCCCCTCGCCGTCGGTTTCGATCAGCGCGGCATCGATCGCATCGAGCGAAGTGCCCGACATCAACCCGATCGCCTTCACGCACGCACCCTTGTCCATCGCTTTCCTCTAGCCGCCGCGCGGGCGAAGTCGAGACGTCCCCCCTCGCACCGCGACAATTTCATGCTATCGGCGCAGGCATCATGAGCGAATACCGGTCCAAGCTTCTTCGCACGCTGTCGGCGCGCGGCTATATCCACCAGGTCACCGACGCGGCGGCGCTCGATGCGCTGGCCGAAAAGCAGATCGTGCCCGGCTATATCGGTTTCGACCCGACCGCGCCCTCGCTCCATGTCGGCAGCCTCGTCCAGATCATGCTCCTGCGCCGGATGCAGCAGGCGGGGCACAAGCCCGTCGTGCTGATGGGCGGCGGCACCGGCAAGATCGGCGACCCGAGCTTCAAGGACGAGGCGCGGCGGCTGATGACTGACGAGGTGATCGCGAGCAACGTCGCGTCGATCAGGACGGTGTTCGACCGCTTCCTGACCTTCGGCGACGGGCCGTCGGATGCGGTGATGGTCGACAATGCCAACTGGCTCGACAAGCTCGAGTACATCCCGTTCCTGCGTGACATCGGCCAGCATTTCTCGGTCAACCGGATGCTCAGTTTCGATTCGGTCAAGCTGCGGCTGGACCGCGAGCAGTCGCTGAGCTTCCTCGAATTCAACTACATGATCCTCCAGGCCTATGATTTCCGCGAGCTGTCGCGGCGGCTGGGCGTGCGGCTCCAGATGGGCGGGTCCGACCAGTGGGGGAACATCGTCAACGGCATCGAGCTGACGCGCCGCGTCGACCGGACCGAGGTGTACGGCGTCACCACCCCGCTCATCACCACGGCCGATGGCGGCAAGATGGGCAAGACGATGTCGGGCGCGGTCTGGCTGAACGAGGATGCGCTGCCGGCGTACGACTATTGGCAGTTCTGGCGGAACACGCACGACGCGGACGTTGGCCGGTTCCTGCGCCTGTTCACCGACCTGCCGCTCGATGAGATCGCGCGGCTGGAGGCGCTGGGCGGGGCCGAGATCAACGAGGCGAAGAAGGTGCTGGCGGACGAGGCGACGGCGATGTGCCGCGGCCGCGACGCCGCGGTGCTGGCGGCCGAGACCGCGCGGCGGACCTTCGAGGAAGGCGCCGCGGGCGAGGCGCTGCCGACCCACGCCGTCGCCGGCGAATCGATCGCCATCGTCGATGCGCTCGTCGCGCTTGGTTTCGCCGCGTCGAAGGGCGAGGCACGCCGCCTCATCAAGGGCGGCGGCGCACGCGTGGACGGCGTCAAGGTCGAGGATGAGGCGATGGTCATCACCGTCGACGGCGCCGACGTGCGCGTGTCGGCGGGCAAGAAGCATCACGGGCTGTTGATCCGGCAAGGGTAACGTCGCGTTAGCCGCCTTCCTTCGCCAAGCCTTTATCGCTGTCCGGGATAACGATCGCTCGGGGGCGGAGGGCTAAGGTGGCACAGTCAGCGCAGCGTATCTTTCACGACGACCGGGCCGAGCATCGCGATCATGTCCATTGGCGTGCCCGCGCCTTTGGCCCGGATGCCCGGCCGCTGTCGCTCACCATCGTGAACCTGTCGCCGCACGGCCTGATGGCGCGCTGCGACACGGAGCTTGCGGAGGGGACGCGCATCCGCGTGACACTGCCCGTCGTGGGGGTGGTGGTGGCGGAGGTTCGCTGGTCGCTCGGCGGCCGGATCGGCGGGCGCTTTGGTCAGGGCATCGACCGGGCAAGCTATTACGAAATGCTGGCGGCGATCCTGCGCCCCTAACCCTTTCGAACGATCACGACGCCGACGAGCACGAGCAGCACGCCCGCGATCTTGACCCAGGTGACGGGCGAGCGCGGCAGACCGATCAGGCCAAAATGGTCGATGACGAGCGCGGCAACGAGCTGGCTCGCAATCGCGATCGTCAGCATCGAGGCGAGACCCAGCCGCGGCGCCGCGAACGCCGTCGCCGCGACGTAGAAGGCGCCGTACGCGCCGCCGACGAACATCCAGGGCTTCACGCCCCGGAGCGCGGACAGCGGCGTCCGGTCGAAGCTGAGCCACGCGGCGATCAGGATCGTCGTCCCCACCGCGAACGAGATCAGCGCGGCGAGCGTCACTGACCCCACCGCGCGGCCGAGCGCGGCATTGGTCGGCGGCTGCGACGCCAGGCCGATCCCGCCCAGAAGCGCGGCGATGAAAGGAAGGAGCGCGTTCATGGCCGCGCGGTAGCGGATCGCTCCCTGATCGTCACCCCGGACTTGTTCCGGGGCTCGCGGCACCCTTCCCCGCCTCACCGTACTTTGGCGAAGGCCGGGGTCCAGTTGGGTGCCGTATCCGCATCCAAATCGGCCGCCCGCAACTGGACCCCGGCCTCCGCCGGGGTGCGGGCTACTTCAACCCGACCGCAGCAGCGCCACCCCGGCGTCGCGCTCGAACAGGTACAGCGCCATCCGCGCCGCTTCCCCGCGTGGGCCGCTCAGGCCCCCGTCGCGATCGACCAGCAGGCGGGCGTCGGCATTGGCGACGGGCAGCAGCTCGCCCAGCATTTCCGGCGCGGCCAGCCGGAACGCCGCCTCCCCCGACTGGCGCGTGCCGAGCAGTTCACCGGCGCCGCGCAGCTCGAGGTCGCGCTCGGCGATCACGAACCCGTCGTTGCTCTCGCGCATCAGCGCCAGCCGCGCGCGTGACGTCTCCGACAGCCCGCCGCCGCGCATGAGCAGGCAGATCGACTTGCCCCCGCCGCGCCCCACCCGGCCGCGCAGCTGGTGGAGCTGGGCAAGGCCGAACCGGTCGGCATGTTCGATGACGATCAGCGTCGCATTGGGCACGTCCACGCCCACCTCGATCACCGTCGTCGCGACGAGCACGCCCGCGCGGGCGGACAAGAAGCGCGCCATTTCGGCATCCTTTTCGGGCGGTTTCATCCGTCCATGGACCAGCGCAACCGCGTCGTCGCCGAAGCGCTTGCGCAGCACCTCCGCGCGCATCTCGGCGGCGGCCATGTCGGACTTCTCGCTCTCCTCGACCAGCGGGCACACCCAATAGGCCTGGCCGCCGCTCGCCAGATGCCGGCCCAGCCCCTCGATCACCTCGGCCAGCCGATCTTCCGACACCACGCGCGTCTCGATCGGCTCGCGCCCCGGCGGCATCTCGTCGAGGCGGCTGACATCCATCTCGCCATATTGCGCGAGCGTCAGCGTGCGCGGGATTGGCGTCGCGGTCATGACGAGCAGGTGCGGCGGGCGTTCTGCTTTCGCCTGCAACAGCATCCGCTGCGCGACGCCGAAGCGGTGCTGTTCGTCCACCACGACGAGGCCGAGGTCGCGATAGGTGACGGCCTCCTGAAAGATCGCGTGCGTGCCAATCAGGATGTCGATCTCGCCCGCGGCGAGGCCCATCAGCGTCGCCTCTCGCAAACGACCCTTGTCGCGGCCGGTCAGGATCGCGACGCGGGCGATGCCCGACAGGCTGCGTGAGAGGTTCTCGTAATGCTGGCGCGCGAGGATTTCGGTGGGGGCCAGCAGCGCACCCTGCGCCCCACCCTCGACCGCGATCAGCAGCGCCATCGTCGCGACCAGCGTCTTGCCGGAGCCCACATCGCCCTGAAGCAGGCGGAGCATCGGCCGCGCCTGTGCCATGTCGCCCTCGATCTCGCCCACGGTCCGCGACTGCGCGCCGGTGGGGGTGTAGGGCAGGGTCAACTTCGCGCGCAGCCGGCCGTCGCCCGTCAGCGCCCGCCCCCGCTTCGCCCGCGCCTCCCCGCGGACCAGCAACAGCGCGAGCTGATTGGCGAGGAGTTCGTCATAGGCGAGGCGTGCGCGCGCCGGGCCGTCCGACGGGTCGGCATGGATGCGCGCCAGCGCCTCGCGCCAGCCCGGCCATTGCCGCTGCGCGAGCACGCTCGGCTCGATCCATTCCGGCAGCTCGGGCGCGCGCTCGATCGCCTGTGCGGCGAAATTGGCGAGGCGTTTGGAGTTCACCCCCTCCGACTGCGGGTAGATCGCCTCTCGCCCGCCCACGGTCTCCGCTTCCTCCGGCGGCACAACGATGTCGGGGTGAACGATCTGGAGCACCTCGCCATAGGTTTCGAGCTTGCCCGACACGAACCGCGGCTCGTTCAGCGGAAACAGCTTCTTCACCCAGCCCGAATGGCCGCCGAAATAGGTGAGCGCGACGACGTTGCCTGCTGCATCGGCCGCGATCGCCCGTGTCGGCCCGCGCCCGCTCGAGGTGCGATAATCGATCGCGGTCAGTGTGATCGCGATGACCCGCCCCGCGTCGGCGGCATCCAGCGTGTCGCGCCGCACGCGGTCGACGTAACCCGTGGGCAGGTGGAACGCCATGTCGACGACGCGCGCGATCTTCAGCCGCTCCAGCGGCTTGGCGAGCGCCGGCCCCACGCCCTTCAGCGCGGTGATCTCTGCAAACAGCGGATTGAGCAATTGGGGTCTCATGCCTATCTCGCCCCCATACACCAGCCGACGGCCGCCGCCAGCGCCCGCCGGCTATTCGGCATTGGAGGAACGCCCATGGACCGCGAACACCGACTGAAGCGCCTGCGCTTCCGCGCCTGGCATCGCGGGACCAAGGAAGCTGACCTGCTGATCGGCGGCTTCTTCGACCGGCAGCATGGCGAATGGGACGACACGCAGATCGACCTGTTCGAGCGGCTGCTGGAGGAGCAGGACGTCGACATCATGGGCTGGGCCACGCAGTCGCAGCCGGTCCCGCCCGAATATCGCGGCCCGATGATGCAGGCGCTGGAGGCGCTGAACTACGTCCCGATCGCCGAGTGATCCTCCGCGCCGCCTAGGAAGCCGATGCCCGACCTCTCTAAGATCCTCACCGCCAAGGCCCCGCTCACCCTCGCGGGCGTGCCGAGCGGCTTCCTGCCCTCGCTGCTCGCCGACCTCACGCGCGCGGCATCGGGCGGCGCGGTGTTCGTCGCCACCGACGACAACGAGATGCGCGCGATCGCCGCAACCGCGCCCTATTTCGCGCCGGAGATCGAGGTGGTGCAGTTCCCCGCCTGGGACTGCCTTCCCTACGACCGCGCCAGCCCCTCGCTGCGCGTCATGTCGGAACGGCTGGCGGCGCTCCACACGCTTCAGCAGAAGGCCACGCGCCCGCGCCTGTTCCTGACGACGGTCAATGCCGCGACGCAGCGCGTCCTGACCCGCTTCCGCGTCCGCCAGCTCGTCGCCCGTCTTGCCCCCGGCGAGCGCATCTCGCTCGACAAGCTAGCGGCGCTGCTCGCGGGCAACGGCTATGTCCGCACCGATACCGTCCACGACGCGGGCGAGTTCGCGATTCGCGGCGGGCTGGCCGACCTCTACCCCTCCGGCGCGGAACAGGCGCTGCGCCTCGACTTCTTCGGCGACGAGATCGAGAGCGTGCGGACGTTCGATCCCGCCGACCAGCGCACCACCGGCCGGATCGACGGCTTCACCCTCCTGCCCGCGTCCGAAGCGCTGCTCGACGAGGACACGATCAGACGCTTCCGCACCCGATACCGTGAGCGGTTCGGCGCGACCGCGACGGGCGACCCGCTCTATCAAGCAATCAGCGACGGCCGCCGCCTTGCCGGCATGGAGCATTGGTTGCCCTTGTTCGAGGAGCGGCTGGAGACGCTGTTCGACCATTTGCCCGCTGATGCCGTCATCGTCCGCGACGCCAATGCCGTCTCGGCGGCGGAGGCGCGGTTCGAGGGGATCGCCGACTATCAGGCGAACCGCGTCCGCGCGCAGTCGAGCGATCCGGGCAGCTATCGCCCGCTCGGCCAGGACCAGCTCTACCTACTCGCCGACGAATGGGCGAAGCGGGTCGAGGAAGCCCCCGCGCACCTCGTCACCGCGTTCCACGAGCCGGAAAGCGCCCGTGTCCTCGACTTCGGCGTCGACGGCCCGCGCGACTTCACGCCCGAACGCACCGCGCAGGCCAACGTGTACGAAGCCGTCGCAAGCCATGTCGAAAAGCTGCGCAAGGACGGCCGCAAGCCGATCCTCGCCAGCTATTCGGCAGGCGCGCGCGAGCGGTTGATGGGCCTGCTCGTCGATCACGGGCTGAAGGGCGCCGTGCTCGCCGACACGTGGCAGGACGCGCTGGGCAAGGCGGATACGACCAAGAGCTTCGGCGTCAGCCTGATCGTCCTGCCCCTGGACCACGGCTTCACCGCGCCTGGGATCGCGGTGCTGACCGAGCAGGACATGCTCGGCGACCGGCTGGTCCGGCGCAAGAAGCGCAAGAAATCGACCGACGCCTTCCTCGCCGAACTCGCCACGCTGTCGCCCGGCGACCTCGTCGTCCATGTCGATCACGGCATCGGCCGGTACGAGGGGCTGACGCAGATCCCGGTACAGAAGGCGCCGCACGACTGCGTCGCGCTCACCTATGCCGGCGGCGACAAGCTCTACGTCCCGGTCGAGAATCTCGAGGTCCTGAGCCGCTACGGTTCGAGCGAAGAGGGCGCGAGCCTCGACCGCCTCGGCGGTGAGGGCTGGCAGCGGCGCAAGGCGGCGATGAAGGAACGCATCCGCGAGATCGCGGGCGAGCTCATCAAGACCGCCGCCAAGCGCGCGCTGCGCCCCGGCCAGGTCGCCGAACCCGATGCCGGCGGCTATCCCGCCTTCCTCGACCGCTTCCCTTACGAGGAGACCGAGGATCAGGACCGCGCGATCGACGACGTGCTCGGCGACCTGTCCTCCGGCAAGCCGATGGACCGGCTGGTGGTCGGTGACGTGGGCTTCGGCAAGACCGAGGTGGCACTGCGCGCCGCGTTCGTCGGGGCGATGGCGGGGATGCAGGTCGCGGTCATCTGCCCCACCACGCTGCTCGCGCGCCAGCACTACACCAACTTCTCCGCCCGGTTCGAGGGGTTCCCGATCAATGTCGGCCGCATCAGCCGCCTCGTCCCCGCGCCCGAGATCAAGAAGGTGAAGGAAGGGCTGGCGGACGGGACGATCGACGTGGTGATCGGCACCCACGCGCTGCTCGCCAAGGGCCTCGACTTCAAGCGCCTCGGCCTCGTCATCGTCGACGAGGAACAGCGGTTCGGCGTCACGCACAAGGAGCGGCTGAAGGCGCTGAAGGCCGACGTCCACGTCCTCACCCTCACCGCCACGCCGATCCCGCGCACGCTTCAGATGGCGATGTCGGGGCTGCGCGAGCTGTCGGTGATCCAGACGCCGCCGGTCGATCGCCTCGCCGTGCGCACTTACGTCATGCCATGGGACCCGGTCGTGCTGCGCGAGGCGTTGCTGCGCGAGCATTATCGCGGCGGTCAGAGCTATTTCGTCACCCCGCGCATCGCCGACCTTCCCGAGATCGAGGAGTTCCTCAGAAACGAAGTGCCCGAGGTTCGCTACGTCGTCGCACACGGCCAGATGGCGGCAAGCGAGGTCGAGGAGCGGATGTCCGCCTTCTACGACAAGAAGTTCGAGGTGCTGATCTCCACCACCATCGTCGAAAGCGGCCTCGATATTCCGAGCGCCAACACGATGATCGTCAATCGCGCGGACAAGTTCGGCCTCGCCCAGCTCTATCAGCTTCGCGGCCGCGTCGGGCGGGCCAAGACGCGCGCCTATGCGTACCTGACGACCCCGCCCGAGCGGATGATGACCGAGGCGGCGGACAAGAGGCTGAAGGTGCTGTCCGACCTCGATTCGCTGGGGGCGGGCTTCCAACTCGCCAGCCACGACCTCGACATTCGCGGTGCGGGCAACCTGCTCGGCGACGAGCAGTCGGGGCATATCAAGGAGGTCGGCTACGAACTCTACCAGGCGATGCTGGAGGAAGCGATCCTCGAGGCCAAGTCAGGGCGCACCGCCGACGACGGCGACCTGAAGCCCGGCGACTTCTCGCCCCAGATCACCGTCGATGCGCCGATCATGCTGCCCGAGGAGTTCATCCCCGACCTCGACCTGCGCATGGGTCTCTATCGCCGGCTCAACGACGTCGAGGACCGTCGCGGGATCGAGGCGTTCGCCGCCGAACTCATCGACCGCTTTGGCAAGCTGCCCGAGGCGACCGAGAACCTGCTGGTGCTGATGGAAGCCAAGCTCAATGCCAAGACCGCGTGCATCGCCAAGCTCGACGTGGGACCGAAGGGCGCGCTGGTCAGCTTCGCCAAGGATCATTTCCCCAATGTCGATGGGCTGATGGCCTATGTCGGCCGGCTGGAGGGAACGGCGAAGCTGCGCCCGGACATGAAGCTGGTCGTCAACCGCCCCTTCGCGACGCCCAAGGCGCGCTTGAACGCGGCGCTGCAGATCAGTCGGGGGTTGGCGAAGGCGGCGGGTTGACTGCCCGGAGAAGCAGAAGAAGCGGGACCCCGCATCAAGTCCGGGGTGACGGATTTTGTTGGGGACCGTCCCTAACCAGTCACGTCATCCCGGGCTTGACCCGGGATCCCGCTTCTTTCTTCTTCCGCCAATGGCGACGGGCGGCTGGGTCTACATCATGGCGGATCGCTACCGCGGCACGATGTACGTCGGGGTGACGGCGGACGTAGCGGCTCGCGTCGCGCAACATCGGGCCGGCGAAGGGTCAGACTTCTGTCGTCGCTACGGCCTCGACCGGTTGGTCTGGGCGGAGCGTACTGAAACGACGCTTGACGCCATTGCGCACGAGAAGCGGATCAAGCGCTGGCAGCGCGATTGGAAGTTCGAGCTGATCGAGCGCGACAATCGCGAGTGGCGGGACCTGTTCGAAACGCTTGGGTGAAGAAGGAAGAAGCGGGATCCCGGGTCAAGCCCGGGATGACGATTTTGGCTAGGGCAACACCTACCCAACCATGTCACCCCGGACTTGATCCGGGGTCCCGCTTCTTCTCTCACGCGCGCAACGAAAAGGGCGCGACCTCCGAGCGGAAGCCGCGCCCCTCTCGAACGGGGACGGGTAGCCCCGCCCGCTCGCGTCAATAGCGGTAGTGGTCCGGCTTGAACGGCCCCTCGACCGGCACGCCGATATAGCCGGCCTGCTTGTCGGACAGCTTCGACAGCTTCACGCCCAGCTTCTCGAGGTGCAGCGCCGCGACCTTTTCGTCGAGGTGCTTGGGCAGGACGTAGACCTTGTTCTCGTACTTGTCGCCGTCGGTCCAGAGCTCGATCTGCGCGAGCGTCTGGTTGGTGAAGCTGGCCGACATGACGAACGACGGGTGGCCGGTCGCGCAGCCGAGGTTCACGAGACGACCCTTGGCAAGGACGATGATCTGCTTGCCGTCGGGGAACTCGACCAGGTCGGTGCCCGGCTTCACTTCGGTCCACTTGTAGTTCGACAAAGCGGCGATCTGGATCTCGCTGTCGAAGTGGCCGATGTTGCAGACGATCGACATGGGGCGCATCGCCTTCATGTGATCGGCGGTAATGACGTCGGCGTTGCCGGTGGCGGTGACGAAGATGTCGGCGCGGGTCACCGCTTCCTCCATCGTTACGACCTCGAACCCTTCCATCGCGGCCTGGAGCGCGCAGATGGGATCGACTTCGGT
Organism: Sphingomonas yantingensis; assembly: GCF_014199325.1. Taxonomy (GTDB): domain Bacteria; phylum Pseudomonadota; class Alphaproteobacteria; order Sphingomonadales; family Sphingomonadaceae; genus Sphingomonas; species Sphingomonas yantingensis. The sequence continues at coordinate 362,981 of NZ_JACIJJ010000004.1, read as the reverse complement.
CACCATCACGCGCGCGCCGCCGTTGCGGAGCGACTGGGCCGAGCCCTTACCTACGTCGCCGAAGCCGGCGACGACCGCGACCTTGCCCGCCAGCATCACGTCGGTGGCGCGGCGGATCGCGTCGACCAGCGATTCTTTGCAGCCATAGAGGTTGTCGAACTTCGACTTGGTGACGCTGTCGTTGACGTTGATCGCGGGGAACGGAAGCTCGCCCTTCTTGGCGATCTCGTACAGGCGGTGGACGCCGGTCGTCGTCTCTTCCGACACGCCCTTCAGGTTCTTGACCGTCTCTGTCAGGTAGCCGGGCTTGCGCGCCACGAACGCCTTGAGCGCGCGCTGCATCTCGACCTCTTCCTCGTTCTCGGGCTCGGGCATGGTGTGCCCGGCTTCGAGCTTGGCGCCCCACAGCGCGAACATCGTCGCGTCGCCGCCGTCGTCGAGGATGATGTTAGCGGTCTGGCCCTCGACCTCATGGTCCCAGCTGAAGATGTCGCCGACATAGTTCCAGTAATCGGCCAGCGTCTCGCCCTTCACGGCGAAGACGGGCACGCCCGACGCGGCGATCGCGGCGGCGGCGTGGTCCTGCGTCGAGAAGATGTTGCACGTCGCCCAGCGAACGTCGGCGCCCAGCGCGGTCAGCGTCTCGATCAGCACTGCGGTCTGGATCGTCATGTGGAGCGAACCGGTGATGCGCGCGCCCTTGAGCGGCTGCGACGCGCCGAACTCCTCGCGCAGCGCCATCAGGCCCGGCATCTCGGTCTCGGCGATCTTGATCTCGGCGCGGCCGAAATCGGCGAGCGACAGATCGGCGACGACGTAATCCTTCGTCGCGAGGACGGGGGCGGTGGCCACGGGCATTACTCCTGGGTCTGGATGGATGCCGTGCGCCTTACCGCGCCGATCGCTCAAACGCAAACGCGATATAAAGATATCTTTAAGTGTGATCGCCAGCCGCTGGGACTGTCAGGCGTTGCCCGCGCTGGTCGAAAGGAGCAGCGGGTCGATGCCCACGCTCGCGAAACCGGTCAGCCAGCGCGCATTGACGTCGGCATCGAACAACAAGGCCTCGTCCCCGTCGACGTTGAACCAGCCGTGGCGCGTCATCTCCTCGTCGAGCTGCCCCGCACTCCAGCCGGCATAGCCCAAGGCGACGATCCAGCGCGACGGCCCCCGCCCCTCGGCGATCGCACGCAGTACGTCGACGGTGCTCGATAGCGCCCAGCGGCCCGCGACATCGACGGTGTCCTGGCCGCTCCAGTCGGCGCTATGGACGACGAAGCCGCGACGCGGCTCGACCGGCCCACCGAAATGCACCGGCACCGCGGGCACGCCGTCGGTGGGGATGTCGAGCTGTTCGAGGACGTCGTGGAACGTCAGTCCCTCGACCAGCGCACCGATGCCGATGCCGAGCGCACCGTCGGCATCGTGCACGCACATCGCGATCACCGCCTGCTCGAAGCGCGGATCGCCGATCCCCGGCATCGCCAGCAGGAACTGGCCGGTCAGGAACGGGCTGGCGGAAACGGACATAACCATCGCCGAAGAACAATAAGAGCGGCGAATGCGATCCGCCATCGCTTGAAAAAGGCGTGGGCCGCGCCAAGCTGGCGTCCAGTCCAACAGGAGCATGGCATGACGATCAAGGCAGGCGACCGCATTCCCGACGCAAAACTGGTCAAGGCCGGCGCCGAAGGCCCAGAGCAGATCGGCGCCGCCGATTTCTTCAAGGGCCGCCGCGTCGCGGTGTTCGCGGTGCCCGGCGCGTTCACGCCGACCTGCTCGGCGCGGCACCTGCCCGGATTCATCGAGCGCGCGAACGAGCTCAAGGAAAAGGGCATCGACGAGATCGCCTGCACCTCCGTCAACGATGCGTTCGTGATGGGCGCGTGGGGCAAGGCGAACAATGCCGATGCGGTGACGATGCTCGCCGACGGCAACGGCGAGTTCGCGAAGGCGGCTGGGCTGGAGATGGACGGCAGCGCTTACGGGATGGGCATGCGCAGCCAGCGTTATGCGATGATCGTCAACGACGGCGTCGTCGAACAGATCCATGTCGAACAGCCCGGCGAATTCAGCGTCAGCTCGGCCGACCATCTCCTCGAAAAGCTCTGAACCGGAACCGTGACGGCCTTGGAATGTTGCTGGTCCGAAAGGAGATTTCGCGATGACCACCGACGTGACCAAGGCCGCGCACGACGCGGCCGAAGCGACCAAGACCAAGGCCGCAAAGGCAAGCGCCACCGTCAAGAAGGCGGCGACCACCGCCGCCGACAAGAGCCGCATCGTTGCCAAGAAGGCGGCGAAGCGCGTGGACGAAGTGACCGAGACGACGGTCGACACGGCCAAGCGCCACCCCGTCGCCGCCGCCGCGATCGCGGTGGGCACCGCCGCCGCCATCGCCGGCGCTGCGTTCGGCGCCACCAAGCTGGTCGAGAAGCGCAAGGAAGCCAAGCCCGCGCCCAAGCGCAAGCCCACGGTGAAGAAGGCCGCGACTCCGCCGAAGCCGGCGACCGCAAAGGCGGCTGCCGCCAAGAAGCCCGCGACGACCAAGGCGCCGGCGCGCAAACCTGCCGCGAAGAAGCCCGTCGCCAAGCCCAACGGCGCGACCCAGCACTGACGATCCCCCGCGGCGGTGCGATCAGCGTACCGCCGCGGAATCGTCACGGCCCCGTCTTGCCAGCGTCATCGCGGCGAATTAGCCGTCCAAGATGACAAAGGCAGAATCAATCGTCGCCGAACTCGATCGGCTCTACACCGCCTCCGTCTCGCGCCTTCAGGCGGCGCTCGAGACCTATCTATCCACCGGCGAAGCCCCCGCGCCCGAAATGCGCAAGGACGGCAGTTTCGCTTATCCCGAGATTCGCGTCCGCTATACCGGCGGCCCCGACCGTCCCGCGCCGACGCGCTCGTTCGGCCGACTCGTCACCGCGGGCGACTATCGCATCAGCGTAACCAAGCCGGCGATGTACGGCGACTATCTGACTGAACAGCTGACGCTCCTGATCGAAGATTACGACGTCGAAGTCGAGGCGGTGCCGGGGCGGCAGGAAATCCCCTTCCCCTATGTCCTCGATCCCGGCCATGCACTGCAACTGGACGAGGTTTCGGCCTCGGAACTCGCCCGCTTCTTCCCCGCGACCGAGCTCGCGCATATCGGCGACGAGATTGCCGACGGTCTGTGGGTCAGCCTGGACGGCACGCGCCCGCTGGCGCTGTTCGATGGCCTCCGCACCGATTTCAGCCTCGCGCGGCTGCGCCACTATACCGGCACGCCGACCGAGCATGTGCAGAAGTATGTGCTATTCACCAACTATCACCGCTATGTCGACGAGTTCGTGCGTTGGGGCACCGAGCAGCTCGGCAAGGGTCAGTATACCGCGCTGTCGGGCGCGGGTGGGCTGTATCTGGAGCCGGGCGCCGATCCGACCGATCATGTCGCCGACAGCGCGTGGCGCCGGCACCAGATGCCCGCCTATCACCTGATCGCGCCCGATCGCAGCGGCATCACGCTGGTCAACATCGGCGTCGGCCCGTCGAACGCCAAGACGATCACCGACCACCTCGCCGTCACCCGGCCCGAGGCTTGGCTGATGATCGGCCATTGCGGCGGCCTGCGCCCCAGCCAGCGGATCGGCGACTATGTGCTCGCCCACGCCTATCTGCGCGACGACCATGTGCTGGACGAGGTGTTGCCGCCGGCCATCCCCGTGCCCGCCATCGCAGAGGTGCAGCAGGCCCTCGCCCGCGCGGCACAGACGATCTCCGGGCAGTCCGGCGACGAGCTCAAGCGGCGGCTGCGTACCGGGACGATCGTCACCACGGACGATCGCAACTGGGAGCTGCGCTTCTCCGCCTCGGCGCTGCGGTTCTCGCTCAGCCGCGCGGTCGGGATCGACATGGAATCGGCGACGATCGCCGCGCAGGGATACCGCTTCCGCGTTCCCTACGGCACGCTGCTGTGCGTCTCCGACAAGCCGCTGCACGGCGAACTCAAGCTGCCGGGTCAGGCCAACCGCTTCTACGAGCGCGCGATCAGCGAGCATATGCGGATCGGCATCGAGACGGTCGAGGAACTCCGCCGCGAGGGCGCCAAGTTGCATAGCCGCAAGCTGCGCGCGTTCAACGAGCCACCGTTCCGGTGAGCCCGCGAGCGCTCGGCGCGATCGGGGTGGCGGCGACCGTGTGGCTGCTGCTGCGCCCGACGCGGCTGGGCGACGGGACGCTGAAGCGAAATCCGCCGCCGGCCGACTGATCGACTCAGTGGGCCGGGTCGAGCCAGTCGGCCAGTGCGTCGCCCAGTTCCGGCTTCGTCACCGCGCTCATATGTCCGCCCGGCACCTCCGCCAGCGCCGCGCCCGGGATCGCCGCCGCGAGCTCGCGATGCGAGCCATTGTCGTCGTCCTCCTCGCCCGCCAGCACCAAGGTCGGCTGCGTGATCGCGCGCACCCGCTCGATCGGCGTATCGACGAACGTGTCGAGGATGTGGCGTAGCGCCACCGGATCGCCCTTCGTCGTCTTCAGGAACGCCTCGACCATCCATTTGGGCGACCCGCGCTCGAACGTGCCGAGATTGTCGAGGATGCCGCGGAAACGGCCGCTACGGCGGTTCGTGTCGGTGAGGCCCTCCAGCCCCATGCCGACGAAGATCACCCGCCGCGGCGCGGGCGCGATCGCCCGGTCGAGCACCCGCATCGTCGTGCGCGCGCCCAGCGAATAGCCGCCAAGGTCATAGTCGGTAAGGTCGAGCTGCGCGATCAACGCTTCTGCATCCTCGGCCAGAACGTCGGGGCGGTAGGCGGCGGCATCGTGCGGGCGGTCGCTTTGCCCGTGCGCGCGCAGGTCGGGCATGATGACGCGGTAACCCTGCGCCGCGACCTTGCCCGCATGGCCCCAACGCATCCAGTTGGTGAACGCATCGGACATGTAGCCGTGTATCAGGACGATCGGCCGCCCCTCGCCCAGTTCGTGCCAGGCAAGGCGCGTGCCGTCGGCCGCGGTCAGGTGGTGGAGCGTCGATTGATCGGTCATCGCGCCTGACTAGCGCGAGGGCCGCTGCGCTCAACCCTTTTTGAGGTGGCGACGGCCCAGGAGCTCGGCGATCTGCACTGCATTCAGCGCCGCCCCCTTGCGCAGATTGTCGCTGACGCACCACAGCGACAGGCCGTTCTCGACCGTCGAATCCTCGCGCACCCGGCTGACGAAGGTGGCGAAGTCGCCGACGCATTCTACGGGCGTGACGTATCCGCCGTCCTCGCGCTTGTCGACGAGCATCACGCCCGGCGCCTCGCGCAGGATCGTCTGCGCATCCTCGGCCGACAGCTCGCGCTCGAACTCGATGTTGATCGCTTCGGAATGGCCGACGAACACCGGCACGCGGACACAGGTGGCGACGACCTTGATCTTGGTGTCGAGGATCTTCTTGGTCTCGACCACCATCTTCCACTCTTCCTTGGTCGACCCGTCGTCGAGGAAGCTGTCGATGTGTGGGATGACGTTGAAGGCGATCTGCTTGGTGAACTTCTTGGGCTCCGCCTGATCGCCGACGAAGATGTTGCGGCTCTGCTCGAACAGCTCGTCCATCCCCGCCTTGCCCGCGCCCGACACCGACTGATAGGTTGCAACGACGACACGCTTGATGCCGGCGGCATCGTGCAGCGGCTTCAGCGCCACGACCATCTGCGCAGTCGAGCAGTTCGGGTTGGCGATGATGTTCTTGGCCGTATAGCCATCGATCGCGTCGGGGTTCACCTCGGGCACGATCAGCGGCACGTCGGGATCCATGCGATAAAGCGATGAATTGTCGATCACGACGCAGCCCGCCGCCGCGAACCGGGGCGCATGGATCTTGGTCGCGTCGCTGCCGATCGCGAAGAGCGCCATGTCCCAACCGTTGGGATCGAAATGCTCGATATTCTGGATCTTCAGACGGCGGCCGGTCTCGCCATATTCGGCCTCCTCGCCGACCGAGCGGCTGCTGGCGAGCACCGCGATCTCGTCGGCCGGAAACTCGCGCTCGGCGAGGATGTTGAGCATCTCGCGCCCGACATTGCCCGTGGCACCCGCGACGACGATCCGATAACCCATGGTCCGCAACTTCCTGTCGTAAACGCCCCGCATGGGGACAAGAAAACGACGGCCGCTTTAGAAGGTCCGCCCGCGAATGGAAGGGCTTTCGGCTTGTCGGACGGCAAGCGTTGCTTGATCAGGCAGCGACGCGGCCATATCGCTGGACGGTCATCGGGTGGCTGGACGAGAGGCCGCCGTCGACGACGATCGCCTGACCGTTGACATAGCTGGCCGCGTCGCTGGCGAGGAACAGGACGGCGGCGGCGATCTCCTCAGGCGCGCCGTGGCGTTTCAGCGGATTGAGCGCGCCGATCCTGTCCTCCACACCCTTTTCGCGCGCGCGGTCGAAAATCATCTGGGTCATGCCGGTTTCGATCAGACCGGGACAGACCGCGTTCACCCGGACGCCCGAGCCGGTGAGCTGCTGCGCCGCGGTCTGCGCCAGGTTGATGACGCCCGCCTTCGACGCGGAGTAAGCCGCCCCGCCCGCGCCCGAACGAAGCCCCGCGACACTGGCGGTCAGCACGATCGATCCGCCCCCGCGCTCAGCCATGCGCGGCGCGGCGTATTTTACGGCAAGGAAGGGGCCGATCAGGTTGATGCGCAGGATCTCCGCCCAGTCGGCTGCGCTCTGGTCGAACAGACCCGCCAGCCCGCCCGACACCCCGGCATTGGCGTGGAAGACGTCGAGCCCGCCATGCGCCGCCACCGCCGCCTCGACCAGCTCGGCCACCGCCGCTTCGTCGCCTGCGTCGGCGGTCGCGTGGATCGCCCGGCCGCCCGCCTCGCGGATCGTCGCTGCGGTTGCATCGGCACCCGACAGGTCAGCGCAGACCACCGCCGCCCCTTCCACTGCCAGCCAGATCGCAGTCGCGCGGCCGATGCCGGAGCCCGCGCCCGTGACGATCGCCGACTTACCCTCGAACCGCATCAGCGTGCCCCCTCGATCACCGAATCGTCGAACATCCCGAACATCAGCGTCGAGGCGTAGAGCGCGACCGCCCGCTCGCGTGGCATCGTGCTTGCCCATTTACGCATGTCGAACGCGGCGTTCTGGATCGCCATCAGCGCCTGTGCCGCCACCAGCGGGTCGACCGCGCGGCACGACCCCTCGGCAATCCCGTCGCTGATCGTGCCGGCAAAGCGACGGGCGATTCGGTTCGACCGATCGATCATCCCCTGCCGCGTCTCGACCGGAAGGCCTGACAGCGCGGTGGTGCGCAGGAGCGGCCCCGCTTCCGAAAACTGGATGTCGAGCAGCGTTGCGATCATGCTCGACAGCCGCTGCCAGTGGCTGCCGCCCGCCGCATCGCCCTCTCGCTGCGCGCCGGTAATCGTCTCGAAACTGCGCGCATAGCATTGCGCGACCAGATCGTCCTTGGCGTCGAGATGGTGGTAGAAGCTGCCCTTGGTGACGTTGAGCTCGCTCGCGATCCGCTGCACCGATGCGCCGCGATAGCCGAGCTCGTTGATGAGGCGCGTGGCGGCGAGCAGGAAATTCTCCCGGCTCGTCCGCGGCGCTCCGTGGGTGAGGTCGAGCAATTGCGGCGACCAGCGCGCGTTCGGCCCGGCCAGCCCGCCGGCGAACAGCTCCATCAGCCGCGCCTCGATCCGCGGGAACTGGTCCAGGTCATAGCGGTCGAGCCAGACGGTCAGCCAGAAGCTGTTTTCGAGCAGCACGTGCGCGCGCGCGCCGTTGAGGTCGGTCTGCGCCCGCGTCGTCATCGGTCCGAACAATTGCCGCGTCCGCCGAAACACCTCGCGCCAGCGGGCGAGCAGCGCGCCCTTGGCGGGCTCGTCCATCGCGCGAAGGTCGGACAGCACGGCGACCGAGGAATCCGTCCCCTCGCGCACCCGCGCCAGCCGGGCGAAGGTGAGCGCGACAAACCGTGCCACCCGGTCCTGCGGCGTCGCCTGTTCCAGCGCGTCGTCGAGCGTCGCGAGCAGCGTATCGATCGTCTGCTCGAACGTCGCGGCGGCCAGATCCTCTTTGCGCTTGAAGTAATAGGTGACGCTGGTGGTATTGAGCCCGACACGCCGCGCCACGTCGGCAAAGGTCATGCCCTTTGCCGATTGCTCGTTGATCGCCTCTGCCGCCGCCGCGAGGATCGCGTCGCGCTTGGCCTGAAAGCGTTTGGTCCCCTCGGCCGCCCGTACGGCCCCCTCGTTCGCGCTCATGGCCCGAGATTAGCGAATGGTTTTCGAAGAACCAGTGTTTTTTGCGCGTGCCCGCCGCTCCTCGCTAACGAAGCGGCGAGACACCCTTCGGCCGGCTTGTCCGAAGATCGGGTATGGTCTAACCCCATCGCAAACGCCAATTGCCGGAGGGGCCAGATGGACTTCACGCTGACCGAGCGCCAGACGCATTTCCGCGACCGGGTGCGCGATTTCATCGCCCGCGAGATCGCCCCGCGTGACCATGAATATCACATTGAGGTCGAGCGCGGCGACCGTTGGGCGCCGTCGTCGGTCATCGAGGAACTGAAGCCGCGAGCGCGCGGCGCCGGCCTCTGGAACCTGTTCATGCCCCCCGCCCCCGCGCTAAAGCCCGTGGACGAGACGTTCCGGTTCGAGGGGGAGCAGCTCACCAACCTCGAATACGCGCTCTGTGCCGAGGAAATGGGGCGCTTTCACTGGGCGAGCGAAGTGTTCAACTGCTCCGCGCCCGACACCGGCAACATGGAAGTGTTCGAACGCTACGGCACGCTGGAACAGAAGGAGCGCTGGCTGCGCCCGCTGATGAACGGCGAGATCCGCTCGGCCTTTTTGATGACCGAGCCGGCGGTCGCTTCGTCCGACGCGACCAACATCGAAACCTCGATCCGGCGCGACGGCGACCATTATGTCATCAACGGCCGCAAATGGTGGTCGTCGGGCACAGGCGATCCGCGCTGCAAGATCGCGATTCTGATGGGCAAGACCAATGCCGAGGCGAAGCGGCATCAGCAGCAGTCGATGATCCTCGTCCCTCTCGACACGCCGGGCGTGCGGATCGAGCGGATGCTGAGCGTCTACGGCTACGACCACGCGCCGCACGGGCATGGCGAGGTGGTGCTGGAGAATGTCCGCGTGCCCGCCGAAAACCTGCTGCTCGGCGAAGGGCGCGGGTTCGAGATCGCGCAGGGACGGCTCGGACCGGGGCGCATCCACCACTGCATGCGCACGATCGGCACGGCCGAGATGGCGATCGAGCTGATGGCGAAGCGCCTCATGGCGCGCACCGCCTTCGGCAAGCGGATCGCCGACCATTCGATCTGGGAACAGCGGATCGCCCGCGCGCGCATCGATATCGAGATGACGCGCCTCCTCTGCCTCAAGGCCGCCGACATGATGGACCGCGCGGGCAACAAGGCCGCGCAGCTCGAGATCGCGATGATCAAGGTGCAGGCCCCGACGATGGCGCTGCAACTGCTCGACGACGCGGTCCAGGCGCACGGCGGCATGGGCGTGTCGCAGGATACGCCGCTCGCCGCCGCCTGGGCCGGGCTGCGCACGCTCCGCTTCGCCGACGGGCCGGATGAGGTGCATAACCGCGCGATCGCCCGCGCCGAGTTCGGGCGGTACGGCGCATGAAGGTCGAGGCCGCCGTCCTTCGCGAACCCCGCAGCCCACTGACAATTGAGACGATCGAGGTCGACGCGCCGGGTCCGCGCGAAGTGCTGATCCGCACCGCCGCATGCGGGGTGTGCCGGTCGGACCTGCACTTCGTCGACGGCGCCTTCCCCCACCCTATGCCGATGGTGCCGGGGCACGAGGCAGCGGGCGTCGTGCTGGCCGTTGGCGACGGCGTGGTAAGTGTGAAGCCGGGCGATCATGTCGTCACCTTCTTCACCGTCTTTTGCGGCGCGTGCGAGTTCTGCGCCAGCGGCCGCCCGTCGCTGTGCGTCAGTCCCGCAACGCGGCGGCCGAAGGATGCGCCGCCGCGCCTCAGTCTTGAGGACGGCACGCCGCTGACACCGTTCTTGAACCTCTCGGGTTTCGCCGGCGCGATGCTGGTGCACGAGAATGCGTGTGTCGCGATCGACAAGGCGATGCCGCTCGATCGCGCCGCGCTGCTCGGCTGCGCAGTCATCACCGGCGCGGGGGCGGTGTTCAACGACAGCAAGGTGAAGCCCGGCGAGAGCGTTGCGGTGATCGGCGCGGGCGGCATCGGGCTGGCCGCGATCAACGCCGCGCGGATCGCAGGCGCCGGCGTGATCGCCGCGATCGACCCGGTCGCCGACAAGCGCGACCTTGCGCTCAAGATGGGCGCCACCCACGCCTTTGCCCCGGACGATACCGCGCGCGAGCTGATGGCGCTGACCGGCGGCGGGGTCGATTACGCGATCGAGGCGGTCGGGCGGCAGGCGACGGCCGAACTCGCTTGGGCACTCCTGAAACGCGGCGGGACCGCGACGATCCTCGGCATGATCGCGCCGGGTCACTCGGTGTCGCTACCCGGCCCCTCGTTCCTGACGGGCAAGAAATTGCAGGGCTCGCTACTCGGCTCCACCCGCTTCCCAATCGACCTGCCGCGCCTGGTGCGGATGTATCTCGACGGGCTGCTCGACCTCGACACGATGGTGGCCGAGCGGATCGCCCTGACCGACATCAATGCCGCCTTCGACAAGCTGCGCGCCGGCGACAGCGTGCGGTCGGTTGTCGTCTTCGAATAGAAAAGGGGCGGAGGCCCGAAAGCCCCCGCCCCCCCTCTCCCCATCAGAAGCGGGTACGCAGCGTCACGCCATAGGTGCGCGGCTCGGCCAGATATTGCGAGAAGATCTGGCGGCCGCCCGGGAAGGACGGGTCGACGAACGGCGCGCTGGTCGCACCCGCCTGGAACGGCGAGTTGAACGCGACCTGCGTATACTGGGTATTGGTCAGGTTCTGCGCCCAGAGCTCCAGCGCCCATAGTTCGTCACGGCCTCGGATGCCGACGCGCGCGTTGACGAGGACGAAGCTGTCCTGCGCCTTTTGCGGGAACAGGTCGGAGCCGGTGTTATAGTCGTCGGTCACGCGTGTATCGACGTAGAACAGCGCCTGTAGCCCCGAGCTGCCGAGCTCCGGCGTCCACGACGCGCTGGCCGTCGCGACGATTTCCGGCGCGTTCGACAATTGTTTGCCGGGCAGGACGCGCAGCGCCGGGTCGAGCGGGATGCCGTTGGCGCTGCCGACCAGGTTCTCGCGGTAGTGCGTGTCGGCGTACGTCATGCCGAGGTTGATGTTGACGTCGCGAATTGGACGCACGCTCGCCTCTAGCTCGACGCCCTGAGAGACGACGCCGTACTTCACGTCGTCGGGCGCGCACGCCCCAGTCGCCGCGCTCAGATCGCGATCCCCGCCGCCCAGGTCCGTGTCGCACGAGTTGACGGTCGCGACGAGGAAGACCGCGCCGTTGAAGGTGTTGAGCTGGAAATTCTTGAACTCCTGCCGGAATGCCGCAGCAGTCAGCGTGAAGTTGCGGACCGACAGCTTGGCACCGACTTCGTACGCGTTCACGATCTCGGGGTCGAACTGGAGGTTGCGCGACAGCGCCTGCACACCGCCCAATTGCGCGAAGCTCTGAAGCGGATTCTTCAGCGCCGACTTGTCCAGGTTAAAGCCGCCCGCCTTGTAGCCGCGCGAATAGCTGCCGTAGAGGAGCACGTCGTCCGTCGGCTTCCACGACACGATCGCGGTGCCGGTGAACTCGTCTTCCTTGCGCTCGTCGCTGAGCGTCGCATTGTTGATTTCTGCGGTCGAGTTACCCTGGCACGACAGGCCGATGATGCCGCCCGCCACCGCGGCAAGCGCGGGGTTGGCGAGGAAGCTGCCCAGCGCCTGCTGGTTCTGGACGCACGCGGTGTTGTCGTTCTGGAAGCTGGCATCCAGCCGCTTGCGCTCGTTGGTGTAGCGAAGGCCGAGCGTCAGATCGAGCGTGTCGGCCAGATGGATGATGTTGTGCGTGAAGAACGCATAGTTGCGGCTGTTCTGCTCGAAATGATCGCGCACCGTGCCGCGGTCGTTGATGCCGTTCAGACGGTCGAGCGCGGCGACGACGAGCGGCCCCGCCGCGCCCAACGGCGAGGCGACGCCCGGCACCTGCCCGTTGAGCACCGCGCGGCCCGTGGGGCTGATGCACGATGCGTTGGTCGGCGAGTAGAGCGACGCCAGCGCACTGCCCGAAATGATGCGGCAGGTCGCGAACCGGCCATACTGGTTCCCGAAGCGCAGATTGTCGTTCACCGTCAGGTCTTCGTTGGCGTAATAGCCGCCGACCAGCCAGTCGAGCTTGCCGCCGAACGCCTCGCCCTGAAGCCGCAGTTCCTGGCTGAACGTCTGGAACTGGCGATAGGAATTGCCGTCCGCCGCGCGGTAAAGAATGTCGATCGTCGAATAGTCCGTGTCCGACCCCTGGTCCGACTTGTAGTCGCGATAGGCGGTGATCGAAGTCAGCTTCGCAGCGCCAAAATCATAGTCGATCTGGCCCGAAATGCCCTTGTCGGTCGTCTTGCCGGCAAAGCTGCGGCCCGGCGTCGAATAGATCGTCCGGTCGTAACCCGGATTGAACGACGCCAGCGGCTGGCCGAGGTCGCGCAGGACGTTGATGATGTTGTTACCGTTGGCCAGCCCCGTCGTCAGCGGCGTCGCGGGGTTGTTGAGGTTGCCGACCGATGGCGTGACCGAGCGGTCGACATAAGTCGCGCCGCAGCACCGCTCGTCGCGCTTGGTATAGTCGCCGATGATGCGGACGCTGAAATCGCTCGTCGGCTCGAACTTCAGCTGGCCGCGGACGAACCAGCGGTCGCGGTTGTTGACGTCGATGTTGTTGGCGACGTCGTTGTAGAAGCCGTCGCGCTTCACATAGACGCCGTCGACCCGCGCCGCGAGCGTCTCGCCGAGCGGCAGGTTCAGCGCGCCCTGAAGCCGCCAGAAGTCGTAATTGCCGTACGTCGCCTCGGCCATGCCGTGGATGCCGTCGAAGGTCGGCTGTTTCGAGACGATGTTGATGATGCCCGCCGACGCGTTGCGGCCGAACAGCGTCCCCTGTGGCCCGCGCAGCACCTCGATCCGGTCGATCTCGCCCAGCTCGTTGAGGCCGATGCCAGAGCGCGAGCGATAGACGCCGTCGATGAACACCGCGACCGAGCTTTCGAGGCCGGGATTGTCGCCGACCGTACCGATGCCGCGGATACGCGCCGACCCGTTCGCTTCCGAGCCCGTCGAGCTGACGAGCAGCGACGGTGCGAGCTGATTGAGCGCACGAATGTCCGTCGCGCCCGAAAGCTGCAGCGCCTCCGCCGATACCGCGGATACGGCGACGGGCACGTCGGTCAGGATCTGCGCGCGGCCCTGCGCCGTCACGATGATGTCGGCGGCGGCATCGTCGCTCGACTGCTCGGTCGATGCCTGTTCGGTGGGGCTTGCCGGCTGCGCGGCGGGGTCGGTCGCGGCCGTCTGTGCGAAGGCGGGCGATCCCCATGCGAGCGTCAGCGCGGCAAGCCCGCACGCGGTCATCAACTGCGGCTTGGTCATATCCTCTCCTCCCGGACCGCACATCTGAACCTGTGCGTACCCATTGCTCGAATAAGCGATGCGACGCCTCGTACGTCAAGCGCTATCTGCACCGTCATCAAGGGGATTTCCGGACAGTGTTGCGTCCATGCCATCACTCGAAAGGAGCATACCCGCCTTCCGAAACGTAGCGATTTGAAACCTTGCACTGCGACATCTCGCGACAAACCCTACGGCCGGGCGACATATCGGCGCGACAGGCGCCCGCCATAACGTGACCCACGACGTCGGGAATGAACCCCGTCGCCCAGACAGGACGATGACGATGAACGCCAGGACCCTTCCCCGATGGATTGCCGCCACCGCACTCGGCGGCGCCGCCTTTGCCGGTGTGGCCTATGCCGCGCAGGACATGAACCAGCGCCCCGCCCCGCCCACGACGCAGGCCGAGGCGATGGCGCGCGCCGATCAGCGCTTCGCCAAGCTGGATGCGAACCGCGACGGCCAATTGAGCGCCGACGAACTCAAGGGGCCGCGCGCCGCCCGGATGATCGGCCGCTTCGACACCGACAAGAACGGCGCGATCAGCCAGGCCGAGTTCCGCGCCGCCGCCGCCGATCGCTTCGCCCGGGCGGACACCGATCGTGACGGCACGATCGAGCCCGGCGAGCGCCAGGGCAAATGGGGCAAGCGCGGTGGACGCGGCGGCGGCGAGCGGATGCTCGCCCGGCTCGACACCGATCGCGACGGCGCGATCAGCCAGGCCGAGTTCGTCGCGGGCGCGCAGCAGCGCTTCCAGAAGATGGACACCAACGCCGACGGCCGCATCGACGCCGTCGAAATGCAGGCCCGGCGCGGTCATCGCGGCGGCCCCGGCATGACCCCACCCGCTACCGGCGCCTGACGCCGGCGCGCCGGGCGGGCGAGCCTCCTCCCCGACGCTCGCCCGGCGCAACCTTTTCGCTAGTCAGGGCGCCCCGCCGCCTGCCAAGGTTTGCACATGGCCGAGATTCCGCACCTCCTCCTCGTCGACGACGAACGCTCGATCCGCGAACCGCTCGCACAGTACCTGACCAAGCAGGGCTTTCGCGTGACGCAGGCGGGCGATGCGGAGGGTGCGCGTGCGCGGCTGGCGGCCTATGCGATCGACCTTACCATTCTCGATATCATGATGCCGGGCGAGGACGGCCTCAGCCTCTGTCGCCACATCCGCGAGACGAGTGAGACGCCGGTCATCCTGCTGACCGCGCGCAGCGAGGAGACTGACCGGATCGTCGGCCTTGAGATGGGCGCCGACGATTACGTGGTGAAGCCGTTTTCCCCGCGCGAGCTGCTCGCCCGGATCAAGGTGATCCTGCGCCGTGTTGCTTCCGGCTCGGTGCGGCAGCATGCGCCGGAGGCTGGCGCCTATGCCTTTTCGGGCTGGGTTCTCAAGACCGGCGAGCGCACGCTGGTCGACCGCGAGGGGGTGGAGGTGCCGCTGTCGACCGGCGAATACAATCTGCTTCTCGCGCTCGTCACGCGCCCGCGACAGGTGCTGACGCGGGACCAGCTGCTCGACCTGACACAGGGGCGCGAAGCCGCTGCCTTCGACCGCGCGATCGACAATCAGGTCAGCCGGCTGCGCAAGAAGATCGAGGCGGATGCAAAGAACCCTGCGATTATCAAGACTGTGTGGGGCGGCGGCTACACGCTGGCGGCCGAAGTCACCCGCCTGTGAAAGTTCCCCTCGGGCCGCCGCGCAGCCTCTCCGGCCAGATCGCGCTGCTCGTTGCGGTGGCGCTGTTCGTGGCGCAGGCGATCAACTTCGCCCTCCTCTATCGCGAGCGGCGCGAACTGCGCTTTACGCAGATCGTCGTGCCCACGGTGACGCGCGTCGTCGACGCCGCCGAGCGCTATCAGTCTGGCCGCATCGCCGGGTTCGAGCGCCCGCGCTCGCGCCTGCGCATTGTCCGGGCGAACCCGGTGCCCGCCGGGCTCCCGCACGCCGAGGAGATCGAGGCGGGCATCCGTGCCGGCCTTGCCGACAGCAACATCACCTATCGGACCGTCGTCAGCGGCATCCGTCGTTTCCGCCCGAACGACCCGCGGCTCGCGGACATGCGCCCAGACCGCGCCCGCCGCCTCGCCAGCCTGGGGGCCGAGGTGATCGTAGGGGTCGAGCTGCCGGGCGGCCGCTGGCTCAGCCTCAACGGCCCGTGGCCGCGGACCGAACAGGGGCTGGTCTGGCAGCTCATCGCGCAGACGCTGATCCTCTACGCGGTCGTCCTGCTGCCCGTCCTCTGGATCGGCCGGCGCGTGGCGCGGCCGCTGTCCGAACTCACCGCCCGTGCGAGAGCCTTCGCGCCGGGCAGTGATCCCGAGCCCATGGTCGAACGCGGGCCGGGCGACCTGCGCGCGCTGATCGCCGCGTATAACGAGCTGTCTTCGCGGGTGTCGGCGATGCTGGATGAGAAGGACCGGATGCTCGGCGCGATCGGTCACGACCTGCGTACGCCGCTGGCGGCGCTGCGCGTTCGCATCGAATCGGTCGACGACGACACCGACCGGCAGCGGATGGCCGATATCGTCGACGAGATGACGCGGACGCTGGAGGACATTCTCTCGCTCGCGCGGCTCGGCCGCCCGTCGGAGCCGCTGGCCGATGTGGACCTTGCGGCACTCGTCGATGCGGTGGTCGAGGATTTCCGCGACCTCGACCACGACGTCGCCTTCGACGAGGCAGAGCGCATCCGCATGCGCCTGCGCCCCAGCCTGATGCGGCGAGCGGTGCGCAACCTCATTGAGAACGCAATCAAATATGCCGGCGCGGCCGAGGTGCAGATCGCGAACGAGGCGAGCCGCGTCGTCATCGCCGTGTGCGATCGCGGCCCCGGCCTGCCCCCCGACAAGCTCGATGCGGTGTTCGATCCGTTCGTTCGCCTCGAAAGCTCGCGCAATCGCGATACCGGCGGGATCGGCCTCGGCCTCGCGCTCACTCGCGCGATCGTGCGCGATGCGGGCGGGCGGGTGACGCTACAGAACCGCGACGGGGGCGGGCTGATCGCGCGGATCGAGCTCGATCGGTGAGCCGGGCGGAACCCGCGGCGCCGCGGCGGCTTTCAGCCTGACGATGCTGAAGGTCGCCAGCTACAACATGCGAAAGGGCATCGGCACCGACCGCCGCCGCAGCCCGGACCGCATCCTCGAGGTGCTGCGCGAGATCGACGCCGATATCGTCGCTTTGCAGGAGGCCGACCGCCGGTTCGGCACGCGCGCCGCGGTGCTGACCCCGCATCTACTCGCCGAGCACAGCGATTATCAGGCGGTGCCCGTCGCCGTCCGTGCCGCCAGCATGGGCTGGCACGGCAACGTCCTGCTCGTGCGCAAATCCGCCGAGATCCTCGACGCGCAGCCGATCGTCCTGCCGGCGCTCGAACCGCGCGGCGCGGTGCGCGCCGACCTGCGCATCGGCAAGCACAAGTTGCGCGTGGTCGGAATGCATCTAGACCTGTCGGGCCTGTGGCGACGGAAACAGGCGAAGGCGGTGCTCGACCACCTCGATGCTGCACAGCATAAGCTGCCGAGCGTGATGATGGGCGACCTCAACGAATGGCGGCCGACCGCCGGATGCCTTCAGGATTTCGGGCGCAGCCATGCAATCGCTGAAACGGGGCCAAGCTTCCATGCGCGCCGACCGATCGGCCGGCTCGACCGGATCATGGTGAGCCCCGGCCTCACCATCACCGAGTGCGGCGTCCATATGAGCGCCGCCGCCCGTGTCGCGTCCGACCACCTGCCGATCTGGGCACTACTTCACTGATGCGCGACAAGGAATTGCGGCTCGCGCTGGTCTGTTACGGCGGCATCAGCCTCGCCGTTTACATGCACGGCATCACCAAGGAATTGTGGCGACTGCTCAGCGCCAGCCGCGCGTTCTGCGCGGGCGATCCGGCGTCGGGAGGCAGCGAGCGCGTCTATCGCGCGATGTTCGAGGAGATCGCCGAAGCATCCGGCGTGCGGCTGCGCGTGCTGACCGACATTCTGGCCGGCGCATCGGCGGGCGGCATCAACAGCGTGTTCCTCGCCCGGGCGATCGACACGGGCGAGAGCCTCGACCCGCTGACCGACCTGTGGCTGCGCGATGCCGATGTGGAGCGGCTGATCGACCCGGCCCAGGCGCCCGGCCACGCGATGACCAAGTTCTGGGCGCGCCCGCTCGCCTGGATGGCGGCGGGCAGCGGCAAGCTGATCGACGAAACGGTGGAGGCCGCGGCGCGGGATGAGGTGCGCGCCAAGCTCGACCATTTCGTCCGCTCCCGCTGGTTCGAGCCGCCGTTCGGGGGTGAGCGGCTGTGCAACCTGATCCTCGACGCGTTCGACGCGATGGCGGCGGCGCCGGCCGGCCCGCGCCTGCTTCCCGCCGGCCAGCCCCTCGACCTGTTCGTCACCGTCACCGATTTCGCGGGGCATCCGGAACGGCTGCGGCTCAACTCGCCGGCGGAGGTTGTCGAGACCGAGCATCGCCTCGTCCTCTCCTTCTCGTCGCAGGGGCGGCCGGGGGAGCGACTGGCCGAGGCGCCCGACCTCACCTTCGCCGCACGGGCGACGTCGAGCTTTCCGGGCGCCTTCCCGCCCTTCACCGTCGCCGAGCTCGACCGCGTGATGGCGGCGCGCCAGAGCGAATGGCCGACGCGCGACGCCTTCCTCGCCCGCGCAATGCCGCGCCACGCAAGCGCGCGCGGGGCCGAGCGGGCGGTGCTGATCGACGGCTCCGTCCTCGCCAACGCGCCGTTCCGCCCAGCCATCGCTGCGCTGCGCGAGCGGCCCGCGCGGCGACAGATCGACCGTCGCTTCGTCTTCATCGACCCTGCCCCCGGCTTCGCCTTTGCGCTCAACGGCAAGATCGACGGCGTGCCCGGCTTCTTCCAGACGCTGATCGGCGCCCTGTCAGAAATCCCGCGCCAGCAGCCGATCCGCGACAGCCTGGAGGCGCTGTCAGCCCGGTCGGCGCGAATCGAGCGGATGAACGCGATCCTCGACCAGCTTCGCGGCGAGGTGGAGGGGCAGGTCGAGGGTCTGTTCGGCTATACCTTCCTCCTCGACTATCCGACGCCGAAGCGGCTGGCGGCATGGCGTCGCCGGGCGCAGGCGGCGGCGGCCACGCGCGCGGGCTACGGACAGGCGGCATACGGCATCCTCAAGCTCGAGGGCGTGATCGACCGCACCGCCCAGCTCCTGTCACAGCTCGCCGGGCGCGAGGGCCCGGAACCCCAGCGCCGCATCCGCGAAGCCGTCGCTGCGGCCGCGCGCGAGCGGGGGGCGTACGAGATCGGCACCGCCCATGCCGGCGGCGCGGGGCCGGAGGCGATCGCGTTTCTGCGCGCGTTCGACATCGGCTTTCGCATCCGCCGCCTGCGCCTGCTCGTCCGGCGCATCGGCGAGCAGGACGGGGATCACGAACGCAGCGACCTGAGCGAGGTGCGCGAGGCGGCGTACACCGCCTTGTCGGCCTATCTGGAGGCGCAGCGTGCCGAGCCGCATGCCGGCCTTCGCGACGTGGCGCGCCGGCTGCCCGCCGATGCCGGTGCGGCGCTGGATGCGTTGGACGCTACGCTGAACCTGACGCGGCTCGACGCGGAAACCGATGCCGCGCTCGCCACGGCGCTGAGCGGGCTGTCGCGCGACCTCAAACGGCCGCTGCTGCTCGCCTATCTCGGCTTTCCCTTCTTCGATATCGCCACGCTGCCGCTGCTGCAGGGCGAGGGGTTAGACGAGTTCGATCCCGTCCGCGTCGACCGCATCAGCCCTGACGACGCGACTGCGATCCGCGAAGGCGGCGCGGACGCCTGCCTCAAGGGAACGCAGTTCCACAATTTCGGCGCGTTCTTCAGCCGCGCCTATCGAGAGAACGACTATCTCTGGGGCCGCCTGCACGGGGCGGAGAGGCTGGTCGATATCGTCCTGTCGTCGCTGCCTGCCGGCACCCGCCTGCGCCCCGGCCGTGCGACCGCGATCAAGCGCGCGCTGTTCCACGCGATCCTCGACGAGGAAGCGGATCGGCTGACGACGATCCCGGGCCTGCTCGCCTCGATCCGCGCCGA
Organism: Sphingomonas yantingensis; assembly: GCF_014199325.1. Lineage (GTDB taxonomy): Bacteria > Pseudomonadota > Alphaproteobacteria > Sphingomonadales > Sphingomonadaceae > Sphingomonas > Sphingomonas yantingensis. The sequence goes on along the minus strand of NZ_JACIJJ010000004.1, from coordinate 343,359 downwards.
GCTTGGTCCCCGCGGGGACTAGCCGCGGCGGGCATCTGGGCCTAGCATCGCGGCTCCACTGCCCTAGGGGTCGCAATGCAGTTTCTGCGCACGTTGATTTGGGTGCTGATCGCCGGCATCGTCGTTGCCTTCTCGTTCAACAATTGGGCACCGGTGCCGGTGAAGCTGTGGGGCGGGCTGGTCGCCGACATCAACCTGCCGCTCCTGATGGGCGTCATGTTCCTCTTGGGGTTTCTGCCGCTGTGGCTGGTCCATGTCGGCACGCGCTGGCGGCTGAAGTCTCGGCTTGCCAGCAGCGAGCGGACCGTGGCGGAGCTTCGGGCGGTTCAGGCGGCGCCTCCACCCGCCGCGGTGCCGGGCGATCCGGTCCTCACAGCCTCACCCGTCGCCGCACCGCCGCTGATTCCTGCCGAGACGCCGGTGGAGACGCGGGCATGAGCTCGCCGCTGTTCGTCGCGCTCGACACCCCCGAGTTGGAGCGCGCCGCCGCGATTGCCAAGCGCGTGCGGCATCATGTCGGCGGGCTGAAACTCGGCCTCGAATTCTTCATGGCGAACGGTCGGTCAGGGGTGAAGGAAATGGCGGAGATCGGGCTGCCGATCTTCCTCGACCTCAAGTTCCACGACATTCCCAATACCGTTGCCAAGGCGATCCAGGCGCTCCGCCCGCTGGAGCCGGCGATCCTGACCGTCCATGCCTCGGGCGGGCGTGCGATGCTCGAGGATGCGAAGGCGGCGGCGCCGACGGGGACGAAGGTCGTCGCCGTCACGACGCTCACCAGCCTCGACGGCGAGGACCTCCGCGCGATCGGCGTTGAGCGCGATCCGCACGAGCAGGTCCTGCGCCTCGCCGAGCTGGCATACGATGCCGGGGTCGACGGCATCGTATGCTCCGGCGCCGAGGTCGCCGCAGCGAAGAAGGCGTGGCCGCACGGTTTCTTCGTCGTACCGGGGGTGCGGCCCGCCGATGGCCCGGTCGGCGACCAGAAGCGGGTAGTGACGCCGCGCGCCGCGCTGGATGCGGGGGCGTCGATCCTGGTGGTGGGTCGTCCGATCACGCAGGCGGAGGACCCGGACATGGCGGCTCGGGCGATCGAGGCGACGCTCTAGCCTCGTTACCCCGGACTTGATCCGGGGTCCCGCTTCTTCTTCTCCTCGCGCAAAAGGAAAGTAGGTTCACGCGGAGGCGCGGAGGCGCGGAGAGATCGCGCCTGCGGCCGCGTAGCAGCCCAACCCAACTCCTGAAAGCAGGTGTGCCGCGGATAGGAGCCGCTGACCCGGCAGCGATCGCAACCTCTCCGCGTCTCTGCGTGAACCACCTTCTTGCTTCCGGCGAAAGAAAGAAGCGGGACCCCGGATCAAGTCCGGGGTGACCGACGGGTTCAGGCGACGGCGAGCAATCGCTGCGCCTGCGCGCGGGCTTCGGGCGTCACTTCCGCCCCCGACAGCATCCGAGCGATTTCCTCGCGCCGTTCGTCGGCATCCAACGGGGTGACGCCGGTGCGTGTGACCGTGCCGTCGCTCGACTTGGCGATGCGATAGTGCCGGTCGCCGCGTGCCGCGACCTGTGGGCTGTGCGTGACGACGAGCACCTGGTTGCGGCCCGACAGCCGCGACAACCGTTCGCCGATCGCGCTCGCCACCGCGCCGCCGACGCCGCGATCGATCTCGTCGAACACCAGCGCGCGGGCGCCGCCCTCCTCCGCCAGCGCGACCTTGAGCGCGAGGATGAAGCGCGACAATTCGCCGCCGCTGGCGATCTTCATCAAGGGGGCGAACGGCGCGCCGGGATTGGTTGACACCTCGAACTCGACGCGGTCGCTGCCATCCGGCCCCCAGCCCTCGCGCGCCAGCGGCACGACGGCGGTGCGGAAGCGAGCAGCGTCGAGCTTCAGCGGCGCGAGTTCGGCCATCACCGCGGCATCAAGGCGAGCAGCCGCCTCTGTCCGCTGCGCCGAAAGCACGCCAGCCGCCTCTGCAAATCGCGCTTCTGCGGTCGCGGCGGCGCGGGTCAGGCCGGCGATGCTCGCCTCCCCGCCCTCGACCAGCGCCAGTCGCTCGGCGAAGTCCGCCGCCAGCGCGGCGAGATCGTCAGGCTGGACGCGGTGCTTGCGGGCCAGCCCGCGCAGTTCGAACAGCCGCGCTTCGTCCGCCTCCAGCACTGCGGGATCGAAGGCGAGCGCCTCTGCCGCGGCATCGATTTGATCCTGCGCCCCCGCCGCCTCGACGATTGCGCGATCGATCGCCGCCAGAGCCTCGACCAGCGCGGGATGCGCGTCGCCGGTGCGTTCGAGGATACGCGCCGCTTGCCGCAGGCGCGACAGCGCGCCGTCCGATCCGTCGAGCAAGTCGGCGACCGCAGCGAGTTCGCCCGCCGCCCGTTCGCCGTGCTGCATCGTCGCGCGGCGCTCGGCCAGCAATGCCTCTTCGCCCGGTTCGGGCGCGAGCTTCGTCAGTTCCTCGACCGCGTGGGCGAGGTAGTCGCGGTCACGCTCGGCCACCTCCTGCACCGCCCGCGCCTCGTCCAGCTTGGCGAGCGCGGCGCGCCAGTCCCGCCACGCGGCATTGACCGCCGCCGTGTCGGTCCGCGCGAACGCATCGAGCAGCGCCCTGTGCCCGCGCGGGTTGAGGAGCCCGCGATCGTCGTGCTGCCCGTGGATCTCGACCAGCATTGCGCCGAGTTCGCGCAGCAGACCGGCGGACGCCGGCTGGTCGTTGACGAACGCACGGCTGCCGCCATCGGCCTTGACCAGGCGGCGGATCATCAAGGGCTCACCGGGATCGAGGTCGAGGCCGTTGTCGGCGAGCAGCGCGGCGATCGGGCCGGCGGCGTCGGGCGTCTCGAAACTGGCCGTCACCACCGCCTGCGTGGCGCCGTGGCGCACCAGCCCACTGTCGCCGCGCGCGCCGAGGACGAGGCCGAGCGCGTCGAGCAGGATCGACTTGCCCGCGCCCGTCTCACCCGTGAGCACGGCAAGGCCCGGGCCGAAATCGAGGTCGAGCGCCTCGATCAGCACCACATCGCGGATCGACAGCGCGTTCAGCATGAGCGGGGCGTCGCGGCGGGCGTCAGGCGCCGACCGGCTGCATTTCCTTGGCGGGCTTCTCGACCTGCTGCGCCGGCAGCACGGGATATTCGTTCACCAGCTTGTACGCGCGCTCGTACCAGTCGGTGCCCGGATAATTGGCGCCGAGCACGGCGGCCGACTTCTTCGCTTCCTCGCGCAGGCCGAGGTTCAGATAGGCCTCGGTCAGGCGCAGCAGCGCCTCGGGCGCGTGGCTGGTCGTCTGGAACTGGTCGACGACGGTGCGATAGCGCATCGACGCGGCAAGCCACTGGCCGCGTCGACCATAGAAGCGCCCGACTTCCATCTCCTTGCCAGCCAGGTGGTCGCGGACCAGATCGACCTTCAGCCGCGCATCGGCGGCATAGCGCGTGTCGGGATAGCGGCGCGACAGCTCGCCCAGCGCGTCGAGTGCCTGCTGCGTGATCTTCTGGTCGCGCGTCACATCGGTGATCTGCTCGTAATAGCCGAGCGCGATCAGATAATAGGCATAGGGCGCGTCGCGATTGCCCGGATGCACCGACAGGAAGCGCTGCGCCGACTGGATCGACTCGGTGTAATCCTTGTTCAGGTAATAGCTGAACGCGCTCATCAGCTGCGCGCGGCGCGCCCAGATCGAATAGGGATGCTGGCGCTCGACCTCATCGAACAGCGCCGCCGCCTGCTTGTACTGGCCGCGATCGAGGCGCTGCTTGGCCGCGGTGTAGAGCGTGCCCACGTCGCGCGCGACATAGGGGATATCCGCGCCCTTCTTCGACTTGGCGCAGCCCGACAGGCCGAAGGCGGACAGGGCAATCGCGGCGATCGCGAACGGGCGGGTGGGCAGGCTACGCATCGCGCCTCCTTACCCGAGGGTTGAAGGCGCGAACAACGGATTTTTGGAGGCGGGCGGACGCACCTGAAAAACGGTTGCTCGCGGGGGAGCCCGCGCCGATACCGCTGCGTTGCAGCAGCCACTGCCATCCGACGGAGAAGCCCCTTGCCCGCGACCAAGCTTGCCACCCACCGCGTCGAAAAACCCTGGGGCCGCACGCACCTGTTTCCCGGCTTTCCCGATCCGGCGCCCGGCGGCGAGCCGGTGGGCGAGGTCTGGTTCCAGGAACCGGGCGATGCGACCCCCGACCTGCTCATCAAATATCTGTTCACCAGCGAGAAGCTGTCGGTGCAGGTCCACCCCAATGACGAGCAGGCGCAGGCCCGCGGCCTGCCGCGCGGCAAGGACGAATGCTGGCTGATCCTCGATGCCGAACCCGATTCGACCATCGCGCTCGGTACGGTCCGCCCGCTGTCGGCGGAGGAACTGCGCGCCGCCGCGCTGGACGGGTCAATCGAGGATCTGGTCCACTGGCAGCCGGTGAAGGCGGGCGACTTCCTCTATTCGGAATCGAACACGATCCACGCGATCGGTGCCGGCATCACGCTGATCGAGGTGCAGCAGAACAGCGAGACGACCTATCGCCTCTACGACTACGGCCGACCGCGCGAATTGCATCTCGACGACGGCGTCGCGGTCAGCGATCCGGTGCCCTACGTCCCCTACCCCTCGCCCGGCGAGGTCGAGGCGGGGCGCACGATCCTCGTCGAGGGGCCGAAGTTCGTGCTCGAACGCTGGACCGGCGGACGCGACGTGTCGCTGCCCGTGGGCGTTACCGGATGGCTGGTGCCGGTCCGCGGCAATGGAAATGTCGCCGGCGTCGAATGGCAGGCGGGCGAATGCGTATCGGTGACGGGTTCGGAAAATATCGAGGCAGATCAGGAGACTGATCTTCTTTTTGCCTATCCTGGCACGACCCGGCTCTAACCTGAACCGAACGTAGTTTTACGTTCACGAAACTTGATGTGGGTCGCGTCGTTCTTCCGCCACCTATGACAGGAGGAAGTTCGATGCGTACCCCCATCCTCGGCGCGCTGATCGCCGCAGTCGCGATCCCGGCCGTGCCCGCCATAGCCCAGCAGAGCCCGCGCGAGTATAACCGCGAATACAACCGCGAAGTGCGCGACGCGCAGCGCGAGTATCGCGAGGACCTTCGCGACGCCGACTCGCGCCGCGACGTGCGCGAGGCGCGCCGCGAGTATCGCGACAACGTCCGCGACGCCCGCCAGGACTATCGCGAGGATCGCCGCGACTGGCGTCAGGCCCGCAACTATGACTGGAATCGCCTGCCCCCGGGCCAGCGCCGCTACTATGCCGACAACTATTATCGCGACGGCCGCTACTATCAGCCGCGCCGCCTTGGCCGGAACGACCGGCTCTATCGCGGCAATGATGGGCGGTATTATTGCCGCCGCAATGACGGCACGACCGGTCTGGTGATCGGCGCGGTGGGCGGCGGCGTGCTCGGCAACGTGCTGACCAACGGCAATTCGGGCCTGCTCGGAACGCTGCTCGGTGCAGGCGGCGGTGCGCTGCTGGGCCGCGAGATCGACCGCGGCGGTGTCAGCTGCCGCTAAGCGACCGTTAGCCTGAACGAAAGGCCCGGCGAGCGATCGCCGGGCCTTTTTCGTATCAGATGATGCCGCCGCCGAGCGCGAGGCGAATCGCGCCGATGCCCAGAATGACGAGGTTGAGGTTGCGGCCGGCATTGCTGTCCGACAACGCCCCTACCACCGCGCCCACAGCCGGGATCATCAACCCGAACCACAGCGACCAGCCGAGGAACGGGATGAAGCCGAACAGCAGGAACGGCAGCGCGACGAGTCCGATGAGGATCGAGAGCAGGTTCAACATGAGAGTGATATAGTCCTCTAGGACACCGGCTTCAATAGATACTGGCGACCGGCAGCAGCACCTCGTTCCGACGAAGCGGCCCCGGCACGAAGGGCGCGTTGTAGAAGGCGTATTCGGCCGGCCCCGTCGGCTTGAGGCCGTAGCTGCCGAGCCAATCGCGCAGTTCGTCCTCGCGCTCGGCCAGCAGCGCATCATCGGCGCGGCCCGCAAAGCGGATTGCGGCCACGCGGCGCGCGGGCAGTGTCGCCGTCGTCACCTCGTTCCCTGTGGGTTCGGGCGGCGTCAGGTCCCGATACTGCGCGGGCAGGATGAAGCGGGTGCGCCACTTGTCGCCGGCGCGGTCGGCGATGACCGGCGCGGTCATCGCGATCTTCTCGCCCACCCGCGACTTGGCGAAGATATAGTCGGCCAGCGCGCGAAAGCCCTTGCCGAGCGCCGCGTCGCGGTCGCCCTCATGCACCGCCTCCGCGATCGGCAGCGCGCCATATGCGCGGACCTCGATCGCCCCGTCCTTGAGCACCAGCGAGTAATCGGGCGTCTCGGTACGCGTCAGCCACCACGCCGCGACGCCCGCCGCCGCCGCGCCCGCGACGCCACCGCCGATCAGCCATGCCCGCCGGTTGGTATCCTCGCCCATGCTCACGCCCTTTCGCACCTGTCCTACAGCGAACCATATGGGTTAGCCGTCGAATCGTTTCGGGCGGGAGAGTAGCATGGAAATCGAGACGATGATCGACGATCTCATCGCGCGCGAGGGGGGCTTCGTCGATCACCCCGCCGATCGCGGCGGTCCGACGCGCTGGGGCGTGACGGAGGAGACTGCGCGCGCCTCGGGCTATCGCGGGGCGATGCGCGACTATCCGCGAAGTGCCGCCGCGTCGTTGTATCGCAGCCGCTACTGGCTGGCGCCGCGCTTCGATGCGGTGGCGGAACGGGCACCGCGACTGGCGGCGGAGCTGTTCGACACCGGCGTCAACATGGGGCCGGCAGTCGCGAGCGGGTTCCTCCAGCGCGCGCTGACCGCGCTCAACCGGCAGGGCCGCGACTATGCGGACATCGCCGTCGATGGCCGGATCGGGCCGCGAACGCTCGCAGCGCTCGATGCGTTTCTAGCGGTTCGCGGGGATCGCGGCGAAATCGTCCTTCTGAAAGCGGTCGAGGCGATGCAGGGCGAGCGATATCTCCGCCTTGCCGAACAGCGCCCGGCGAACGAGGCGTTTCTCTATGGCTGGCTCGCCAATCGCCTCGCCGATCCGGTGGAGAACGGCGCATGAGCATCCTCGACACGATCATCGGCCCGCTCGCCGGCCTCATCGACAAGGTGATCCCCGACCCGCGTGCGCGCGACGCCGCCAAGCTGGAACTGCTGAAGCTTCAGGGCAGCCAGGAGCTGGAACAGCTGCGCGCCCAGCTCTCTGCAATCGTGGCGGAGGCGCAGTCACCCGACCCGTGGACCAGTCGGGCGCGGCCGGGCTTCCTCTACGTCATGTACGCACTGTTTCTCTGGGCGATCCCGATGGGCCTGATCGCCGCCGCCAGCCCGGCCACCGCCGACGCGATCGCGCGCGGCATCACCGGCTATCTGCGCGCACTGCCCGAGGAACTCTACACGCTCTTCGGCACCGGCTATCTGGGCTATGCGGCGATGCGCCAGTGGGGCAAGGTCAGGGGCGTGGAGAAATAGCCGCGCTCTTGGCAGCGGGCGGCCCCTCCCCATATGCGCGCCATGAGCAAAGACAATGCGTGGCACGGCACGACGATCCTCTCCGTGCGCCGCGGGGGCCGCGTGGTCATCGCGGGCGACGGCCAGGTCTCGGCCGGCAACACCGTCATGAAGCCCAATGCCCGAAAGGTACGCCCGCTCGGCGACGGCAAGGTCATTGCAGGCTTCGCGGGCGCGACCGCCGATGCCTTCACCCTGTTCGAGCGGCTGGAGGCCAAGCTCGAGCGGCATCAGGGCCAGCTCCTGCGCGCCGCGGTCGAGCTGGCCAAGGACTGGCGCACCGACAAGTTCCTCCGCAATCTCGAGGCAATGCTGATCGTCGCGGACAACGACGTGACGCTGGTCGTCACCGGCAATGGCGACGTGCTGGAGCCCGAGGGCGGGATTGCGGCGATCGGGTCGGGCGGCAACTTCGCCCTCGCCGCGGCGCGCGCGCTCGCCGACTACGAGCCCGATCCGGAAGTGCTGGCGCGGAAAGCAATGGGCATCGCCGCGGAGCTCTGCGTCTACACCAACGACCGGCTGACGGTGGAGACGCTGGAAAGCGCAAGCTGAGCTACTCCCCTCCCTGAAAGGGAGAGGCCGGGGGTCGGTCGGTCTGCAAAGCACGATCGGTCTGCCCCGCGAACCAACCCACCCCCAGCCCCTCCCTTCCAGGGAGGGGAGCGAGTAAAAAATGACCGACACTCTCACCCCCAAGGCGATCGTCGCCGCCCTCGATTCGCACATCATCGGCCAGAAGGACGCCAAGCGCGCGGTCGCCGTCGCGCTGCGCAATCGCTGGCGCCGGCAGCAGCTGTCCGCCGACCTGCGCGACGAGGTTTCCCCGAAGAACATCCTGATGATCGGGCCGACCGGCTGCGGCAAGACCGAGATCAGCCGACGCCTGGCCAAGCTCGCCGATGCGCCGTTCGTGAAGGTCGAGGCGACCAAGTTCACCGAAGTCGGCTATGTCGGCCGCGACGTCGAGCAGATCGCGCGTGACCTCGTCGAGGAAGCGATCCGGCTGGAGAAGGAACGCCGCCGCGTCGCGGTGAAGGACAAGGCCGAAGCCGCCGCGATGACGCGCCTGCTCGACGCGCTGACCGGCAAGGATTCGAGCCAGGCAACGCGCGAGGCGTTCCGCCAGCGGCTGAACGAAGGGCATCTCGACAATACCGAGATCGAGATCGAGCTGGAGGCATCCAGCCCGATGCCGTTCGAGGTGCCCGGCGGCGCGCCGCAGATGATAAACCTGGGCGAGATGATGCGCGGCCTTGGCGGGCCGCAGCTCAAGCGGCGCAAGATGAACGTCCACGCCGCCTGGGCCAAGCTGGTCGAGGAAGAGGCCGACAAGCGCCTCGACCAGGACGAGGTGCATCGTGCCGCGCTCGCTGACGCGGAGGCGAACGGCATCGTCTTTCTTGATGAGATCGACAAGATCGCCGTCAGCGACGTGCGCGGCGGATCGGTGAGCCGCGAGGGCGTGCAGCGCGACCTCTTGCCGCTGATCGAGGGGACCACGGTGGCGACCAAGTACGGGCCGATGAAGACCGACCATGTGCTCTTCATCGCGTCGGGCGCGTTCCATGTGGCGAAGCCCAGCGACCTGCTGCCGGAGCTTCAGGGCCGCCTGCCGATCCGGGTCGAGCTGAAGGGTCTGACCGAGGATGATTTCGTCGCGATCCTGACCGACACCAAGGCGAGCCTGCCCGAACAATATCGCGCGCTGATCGGCACCGAGGGGGTTCAGATCGCCTTTACCGACGACGGCATCCGCGCGATCGCGCGCATCGCCGCGCAGGTGAACGGCGAGGTCGAGAATATCGGCGCGCGCCGGCTTCAGACCGTGATGGAGAAGCTGCTGGAGGAAGTGAGCTTCGATGCCGAGGATCGCGGCGGTTCGACCGTCACGGTCGATGCGGCGTATGTCGAGGCACAGCTGGCCGGTATCGCGCGGAACACGGACCTCAGTCGCTACGTGCTCTAGCCCTTACTTCCGTCATCCCAGACTTGATCCGGGATCCCGCTTCTTCTGCTCCTGTTGTCGGAAAGAAGAAGCGGGACCCCGGATCAAGTCCGAGGTGACGATAATCACCGCGCGCGGCGGTAGGGCGTGAAATCGCCATAGCGGCAGAACGGGCCTGCGATACCCGCGCTCGTGCCGCGCTGCACCGTGCGGAAGCGGTCGTTGCGGCAAAGCTGGCCGCCATAGACCTCGGCGATCACGATTTCGTCGCGGCCGATGAAGGGGCATCCCTCCGCGCGGCTGACCCAGACGGTGCCGGCATCCCGATAGACGAGCCGGTCGGGGGCGATCAGTTGCGGACCGCCGGTGTTGACCGGGTTTATGCAGCGTTCGGGCTTGCCCGCGACCCGACCGCCGATCGCCGCGGCGAGTTCGCGATCGCCGCGCGCGGCAAGGGCGCTCGCCGCCTGCTGCTGCGGCGCACAGCCCGCGACCGCGAGCACGGCGAACAGAGCAGCGGCGCGCATCAGCTGCGATCCTTGCGATAGGGGACGAAGTCGCCGAGCGTGCAGGACCCGGTCTGGAACCTCGACCCGCGATCGATCGTGCGCGCGATATCGCCGCGGCAAAGCGAGCCGATCGGCGTCTGGGTCACGAGAATGTCGTCGCGGTTGAGCGTGCAGCCCCCACTGGTATCGGTGCGATAGACGAGGCTCCCGCTGACCTCGTAAACGATCGTGTCGCCGAAATATTCGCTCCGCCGCGAGGTGCTGACCGGCAGGCAGGAAACCGGCTTGCCGGGCGTGAACCCTGCCAGCCGCTGATCGAGCCGCACGGCGTCGCGGGCATTCCGCTCCGCCATCGCCGCCTGCTCGCGCGGGGTGGCCGCACAGCCGGACAGCGCAGTGCCGGCGATCGAGAGCGCTACGAGGGTAGTGATTCGCGACATGGCCGGCTCCTGTGAGAATGCGAGTGGATACCCCAACGCCTGAACGCGGGCTGAGCGCACGAGGCTTAGCTGAATTGGTCCTTTTGCCCGCGAAGCTGCGCCAGTGCGGCGGCGTTGTCGACCCGAACGAACGGGTTGGTCGTGCGCTCGTCGCCGATGGTGGTCGGCACCGTCGCCTGGCCATCGGCGCGAAGGGCCTCCACCCGCTTCAGGCGGTCGGCGATCGCGGCATTGTCGGGTTCGGCATGGGCGGCGAACTTCGCATTCGACAGCGTATATTCGTGCGCGCAGTAGACGATTGTCTGCTCGGGCAGCGCCGCCAGCCGCTGAAGCGCGGCGTGCATCTGGTCCGCCGTCCCCTCGAACAGCCGGCCGCAGCCCATCGCGAACATCGTGTCGCCGACGAAGACCAGCGCCTCCTCCTCGAAATGGAAACTGACATGGCCGGCGGTATGCGCGGGCGTTTCCCACACCCGCGCCTGTCGCCGGCCAATCGCGACCGTGTCGCCCTCGGCCACCAGCCTGTCAGCAGTCGGGATCTTCGCCGCCTCCGCCGCCGGCGCGGTCACGGCCGCGCCATGCGCGTCTTTGATCGCCTGATTGCCCGCGGTGTGGTCGGGGTGCCAGTGCGTGTTCCAGACCTGACCGATACGCCACCCGCGCGCATCGGCAGCCGCGAGTACCGGCGCGGCCTCGCCCGGATCGACGACGACGGTCTCGCCGCTCTCGTCATCGTGGATCAGCCAGACATAATTGTCGCTGAGCACGGGCACGCGAACGATCTCGAGCGGGCCGTCCACCTTACCAGGCCCCGGTGTTCGGCATCGACGCCCACGGCTCGGCCGGCGCGAGCGCGTCGCCGGCCTGCAACAGCTCGATCGAGATGTTGTCGGGGGTCTTCACGAACGCCATGTTGCCGTCGCGCGGCGGGCGGTTGATCGTCACGCCGCCGTCCATCAGCCGCTGGCACGTCTCGTAGATATTGTCGACGCGGTAAGCCAAGTGCCCGAAATTGCGCCCGCCGGTATAGACTTCCGGCGCGCTGCCGTCCTCGGCGGGCCAGTTATAGGTCAGCTCGACCTCCGCCTTCGCGCGCTCGCCGGGACCGTTCATGTCCTCGGGCGTGGCGAGGAAGATCAGCGTGAAGCGGCCGCCCGCATTCTCCATGCGCCGCACTTCCTTGAGGCCAAGCAGCTCGAAGAACGCGATTGTCGCGTCGGGGTCGGTCACGCGGATCATCGTGTGGAGGTAATTCATCGCCACTCGACTCCATTCGTCGTATGTAAGCAACGGTTCATCGGCAGACACGCAGCATCGCCGCGTTGCATATGGGGAGTCGATAACGATGGAAAAGCGGGGTTCGTTCACCTTGATCGCCGCGGCGCTGGTCGCGCTGGGGCTGGTCATCGGCGGCTATCTGCTGGGCGACGGCCTGCGCCGCGCGCGGGCGGCCGACCGTTCGGTGACGGTGCGCGGGCTGGCCGAGCGGAACGTCACCGCCGACCTTGCCGTTTGGACGCTCAATTATTCACGATTGGGCGAGGATCTGGCGGCGGTGCGCGCCCAGATCGACGGCGATACGGCCGCGATCCGCCGCTTCTTCGCCGGCCTCGGCTTCCCCGCCGATACGCTGCGTCCGGCGGGCGCGAGCGTCATGCAGAACTACGACAACAACGGTGTGCAGCGGTTCACGGTGACGCAGCGGCTGCAACTGCGAACCGGCGACGTGGTGCGCGCGCAGAAGGCGGCGGCGCGGCAGTTCGACCTCGTTCGCGACGGCGTGGTGTTACAGGAGGGATCGGGCCTTACCTACAGCTTCACGAAGCTCAACGACATCAAGCCCGCGATGGTGGCCGAAGCGACGCGCGACGCCCGCGCCTCAGCCGAGCAGTTCGCAAAGGACAGCGCGACCGGCGTCGGCGCGATCAAGAGCGCGACGCAGGGCTATTTCTCGGTCGAGGCCCGCGACGGCGATCAGGCGAATTACGGCGTCGCCGACACGCCGTTCAAGAAGGTACGCGTGGTGACGACGGTGGATTTCTATCTGCGGTAATTGCCGAGCGACCCGCCCGTCACCCACAATCGACCGTCACCCCGGGCTTGACCCGGGGTGACGAAATAAAACGGCTGACGTTACGAGACCTCCTCCACCGCCCGGACGATCATCGCCACGTCCTGATCGCGCGAGAGGCGGTGATCGCCGTCCTTGACCAGCCAGCATTGCACGTCGTCGCCCTCGATCAACTGCGCCAGCCGCGCCGCGCGCTCCCACGGCACGTCGGGGTCGCGCATCCCCTGGACGATCCGGACGGGCAGCTTGAGCGAGATCGTCCCGTGCATCAGCCGGTTCGCCTCCCCCGCGGTCCAGAAGGCACGGGTCGTCACCGTCGGCTGGTCCGAATAGGGCGACGGCTTCTCCAGCCGCCCGTCGGTCAGCAGCGTCATCTTGTCCGCCTGGGAAAATCCCCAGTCGGTGAAGTCGGGCGCGGGGGCGATGCCGACCAGCGCGGTCACGCGCTCGGGTCGCGCCTTGGCGACGAGCAGCGCGATCCAGCCGCCCATCGACGATCCGACGAGCACCACCGGCCCCTTCGCCACCTGATCGACGACGAGCAGCACGTCGTCACGCCAGTCGGCGAGGGTGTAGTCCTCGAACGCGCCCTCGCTCTCGCCGCAGCCGCGATAGTCGAAGCGGATGAAGGCGCGACCGTTCGCCTTGGCCCACGCCTCCAGCGCCAGGGCCTTTGTCCCAGTCATGTCGCTGGCATAGCCGGGCAGGAAGACGATCGTCGGCCCCTCCCCCTCGGTCACGCGAAAGGCGATGCGGGCGTGGTCGGTCATGGCTGGGTCCTCTTGTCGAGCGCGGCGAGCATGTCGGCGGCAAGCTGGCTCAAGGTATCGTCGCGCGCGCCCATCACGACGATGCGGTCGCCGGGCACGGCGTTCGCCACGAGGTGCGCGGCGGCGGCGGCGCGGTCGGGGATGTGGCGCGCGGGGGCGCCTTGTGCTGTCAGGTCGGCGACGATGTCGGCGCTCGTCACCTCGCGGCTGGTGGTGCCGCCGTGATAGACCGGATCGGGTAGCACGAGCTCGTCACCGGGCCGCAGCCGCGCAGCGAGGCTCTCGACCAGTTCACGGCGCATCACCTTGAGCGGGCCATAGCCGTGCGGCTGGAACAGGAGTTTGAGCGCGCCGGGAAACGCCATCAGCGTGTCGAGCGTCGCGGCGATCTTATCCGGGTTGTGCCCGAAATCGTCGATGACGGTGACGCCGCTCGCCTCCCCCACAAGCTCGAACCGGCGCTTGAGGCCGACGAACCCCTCGATCGCGCGCACCGCATCCTCGATCGGCACCCCGCTCGCCACGACCGCGCCGATCGCGGCGAGCGCGTTGGCGACGTTGTGGCGGCCCGGCACCGACAGGCGGACGGGCAGCGACCTGCCCTCCCCCTCCAGCGTGAAGCGAATCGCGAACGGCTCGGGAATCATATCGCGCGCGACGAGATCGGCCTCGGCCTCGATCGCAAAGGTCGTGCGCCGGTCGCTGCCGATCGTCGCCGCCAGTGCCGCCGCTTCGGGATCGCCGGCATTGACGATCACCCGCGATGCCTTGCCCGCGAAGTCGCCGAACAGCGTGCGCAGTTCGTCCAGCGATTTGTGGTCGAGGCTGACATTGTTGAGCACCGCGATGTCGGGCGAATAGAGCGCGATCGACCCGTCGCTCTCGTCGACTTCGCTGACAAAGGCGTCGCCCTGCCCCACCAGCGCGCTGGCAAAGGGGCGATCGGCGGTCGCGAAGTTTTTCATCACCGCGCCGTTCATGACCGTCGGATCGCGGCCGAGCGCGTGGAGAATCCACCCGATCATGCCGGTGACGGTCGACTTGCCGCTGGTCCCAGCGACGCCGATCCGCACCCGACTGTCGTTGAACAGCGACGCGAGCAGGTCGGCGCGGCGCATCCGCTGCGCATCGACGCGCGTGGCCGCGGCCATGTCGGGGACCGTTTCCTCGACCGCGGCCGAGGCAACGACGATCTGGTCGGGCGAGACGATGCCGGTGCCGTCCTGAGGGTAGAGGTCGATGCCGAGCGCGCGGAGCGCCGCGAACTTCGGCGCCAGCCGGCCCTGATCGAGCGTCCGGTCCGACCCGGCGATCGCCGCGCCGCGGCCGGCCAGGATCATCGCCAGCGGCATCATCCCCGACCCGCCCACGCCCACGAAGAAATAACGCTGGTGCATGGCCGCCGCTATCGGCACTTGCGCGGACGAGGGCAAGCCTAGAGACAGGCGCGCATGAGGATCGCCGTCGTCGCCCCCGCCCGTTCGATCCGCCCCGAATCGGCCGCCCGCGGCGCGGCGTTCGCGGCGCTGGAGTTTCCCGAGGCGGAGCTGGCCTTCGACCCGCAATGCTTTGCCGAGGCGGGGCATTTCGCCGGGCCGGACGCGCTGCGTGCCGAGACGTTCCTGCGCTACGCCAACGACCCCGCCTATGACGCGATCTGGTTTGCGCGCGGCGGTTACGGCTCGAACCGCATCCTGGCCGAGGTGATGCCGAAGCTCACCGACGCGGCGCGGGCCAAGACCTATATGGGCTTTTCCGACATGGGGTTCCTGCTGGGTGCGCTCTATGCCCGGCGGATCGGACGGCCCTGCCACGGGCCGATGTCGACCGAGGCGACGGCGCGCAACCGCGGCGGGCCGGCGTGGCGGGCGCTCGCATGGCTGACGGGCAAGGACCGCCGCGCGCTCGAACCCGGGCTCGACGGGCGGCCGGCGGCGGCATTCAACCTCGCCATCATCACCGCGATGCTGGGAACGCCCTGGGTGCCGGACCTGACCGACCACGTGCTGCTGCTCGAAGAGGTCGGCGAGAGCTATTACCGGATCGACCGGATGATGTTCCAACTCGCCAATGCGCCGCAGCTTCGTGGGCTGGCGGGGATCCGCCTCGGCAGCGTCACCGACGTGCCGGAGGGCGACGGGCCGGAAGCGTTCGGCGAGACGATCGAGGCGATGATGACGCGCTGGTGCCGCGAGATGCGCGTCCCCTATCTGGGCCGTGCGAAGATCGGCCATGATGCGGAAAACACCGTCGTCCCGTTCGGCATCGCCTAGCCCGGCAGGCCGAGCGCGCGCAGCTTTGCCGGCGCGCCGCTCTTCACCTTGAAGAACCCCGCCGTCGCGAGCGGCCAGATCGCCGCGTCGTAGTCGCGGACGAAGGTCGTAACGCCGGCCAGCGCCGGGGCATTGCCGATCGAGACATAAGGCGCGACGACCGGGCGACCGTCGGCCACCGCTTCAATCGCCTCTGGACGGTCGCACGGCAGGATCGGGCAGCCATAAGCCTTGCTCGCACGCGCCGCTGCATCCTCACCCGCCGCACGCCGGAACGCGGCCACCGCCTCGGACAAACCCTCGTCCCGCGGCGCCAGTGCGATCACCCCGGCAGGCGCTGTCGGCAGCGGATGTTCGATCGCCAGATCGCCCTCGTGCAAGAGGAGCACCCACTCGCCCTCTACCTTCGGCTTCGGCGGCGACACGAAGCGGGTCAGCGCCGGCTCGAAATCCTCGGTCAGCGGCTCGACATGCGCCGCAAGTCCCTTCGGATCGAAACGGCCGTCCGTGTACTTCGCGATGTTGTCCGCCCGCGCGGCATAGGCCTTGCCGCGGGTGTGGAGCCCCGCGACCCAGCGCCACGACAGCGTGTTCGACGCCGAATCACCGTCGAGCAGGTGCTGCAGGAAGAAGTCCGCCCCCAGCACCCAGGGCAGCCGCAGCGTGAAGATCCAGATGCTCACGAACCACATGCGACTGTGATTGTGCAGCCAGTTGTGCTCGGTCAGTTCGCCCACCCAGGCATCGAAACAGTCGATCCCCGTCCGCCCCCCGACCGCCGCGCGATAGTCGCGCGCCAGCCCGCCATTCGCCTCGACCGCCGCCAGCGCCGCGTCGCGCTCGGCCAGATAGCGGTCCCACACCGCCGGCCGCTGTTCCAGCCAGCCGCGGAAATAACCGCGCCACAGGACTTCGCTGACGAACTTGTCGGCCTTGTCCGGCCCATGTTCCGCCAGCGCCCGCGCCAGCACTTCCTGTTCCTCGACTAGCCGATACCGCAGATAGGGAGACAGCGCCGACACGTTCCCCGGCCACTCGCCCGCGCCGCCACGGTCGTGATTCCGCTCGGCAGCATAGCGGCGGCCCATGCCGGGGGCGAAGGCGTCGAGGCGGGCGAGGCCGGCGGCGCGGGTGGGTTCGTGGCTCATTCCCGTGAGCTAGGTCGCCGCCGCCCCGCCCCCAATCCCGCTTTTGGTCGGGCCGCGGCGATTGCCAGTGCGGGCGCGGGCGGGCATATGCGCCCCTTCCCATCACAAGCGACGAAAGCCCGCGCGAATGTCTGCGATGTTCAAGATCACGCTCCCTGACGGTTCGGTTCGTGAGGTAGCGCCGGGGACCACCCCCGCGGACATCGCGGCCGCGATCGGGCCGGGCCTCGCCAAGGCGGCGATGGCCGCGCGCGTCGATGGCGAGGTGCGCGACATCATGCGGCCGTTCGATGGAGACGCTGAGCTCGCGCTCATCACGTCGAAGGACGAGGCCGACGCGCTCGAACTCGTCCGCCACGACTATGCGCACATCCTGGCCGAGGCAGTGCAGTCGCTGTTTCCGGGGACGCAGATCACCTTCGGCCCCTCGACCGACGACGGCTTCTACTACGACTTCGCGCCGAAGGACCGGCCCTTTACCGAGGACGACCTGCCCGCGATCGAGGCGGAGATGCGCCGCATCATCGCCGCCGACAAGCCGCTGATCCGCGAAGTCTGGAGCCGCGAGGACCTGATCGCGCGCTGGCGGGCGCAGGGCGAGACGTTCAAGGCCGAATGGGCCGCAGAGCTGCCCGACGGCGAGGAACTGACCGTCTATCGCGCGGGCAAAGGCGAGGATGCGTGGCTCGACATGTGTCGCGGTCCGCACCTCGCCTCCACGGGCAAGGTCGCGGCGGACGCGTTCAAGCTGACGCGCGTGTCGGGCGCCTATTGGCGCGGCGACCAGAAGAACGCGATGCTCAGCCGCATCTACGGCACCGGCTGGCTCAACAAGAAGCAGCTCGACGCGCACCTTCACCGGCTGGAGGAAGCGGCCAAGCGCGACCACCGCAAGCTCGGCCAGGAAATGGACCTCTTCCATCTTCAGGCCGAGGCCCATGGAAGCGTGTTCTGGCACCCCAACGGCTTCGTCATCTGGCGCCAGCTCGAGGCGTATATGCGCCGCGCGATCGACGCGGCCGGCTATCAGGAAGTGAAGACGCCGCAGGTGATGGACGCGCGCCAGTGGGAGGCGTCGGGCCATTGGGGCAAGTATCGCGAGAACATGTTCGTCATCCCCGACGAGGTGCCGAACACCGACGATGACGGCCCGATCGTCAGCGACGACGCGGACTGGATGGCGCTGAAGCCGATGAACTGCCCGGCGCACGTCCTGATCTTTCGCCAGGGGATCAAGTCGTACCGCGACCTGCCGATGCGGCTCTACGAAAACGGCTGCTGCCACAGGAACGAGCCGCACGGCGCGCTCCACGGCCTGATGCGCGTGCGCCAGTTCACGCAGGACGACGCGCACATCTTCTGCCGCCAGGACCAGATCGTCGCGGAAGTCCGCGCGTTCTGCGAGCTCGCCGACCGCATCTATCGCGACTTCGGCTTCGCCTATTCGATCAAGCTCGCGCTGCGCCCCGAAAAGCGGTTCGGGACCGAGGAAATGTGGGACCTCGCCGAAACCGAGCTGCGCAATGCGGTGGTCGAGGCGGGGCTGGCGACCCCGGAATATGGCTGGGAAGAACTGCCCGGCGAGGGTGCGTTTTACGCGCCCAAGCTCGAATGGCACCTGACCGACGCGATCGGGCGGACGTGGCAGGTCGGCACGATCCAGTCCGACCGCGTGCTGCCCGAGCGGCTCGACGCGTCGTACGTCGGCGAGGATGGCGAGCGCCACCGCCCGATCATGCTCCACCGCGCGATCTTCGGCAGCTACGAGCGGTTCATCGGCATCCTGATCGAGCATTTCGCCGGTCGCCTGCCCGTCTGGCTCGCACCGACGCAGGCGGTGGTCGCGACGATCGTTTCCGACGCCGACGGCTATGCGCGCGAAGTCGAGGCAAAGCTCAAGGCCGCCGGCATCCGCACCGACGCCGACCTGCGCAACGAGAAGATCAACTACAAAGTGCGCGAGCACAGCCTCGCCAAGGTCCCGCACCTGCTGGTCGTCGGCAAGCGCGAGGCGGAGGAGGGCACCGTCGCGGTCCGCACGCTGGGCCGCGAGGGACAGCGGATGATGACCCTCGACGAAGCGATCGC
The DNA here is from genome assembly GCF_014199325.1 of Sphingomonas yantingensis. GTDB lineage: Bacteria > Pseudomonadota > Alphaproteobacteria > Sphingomonadales > Sphingomonadaceae > Sphingomonas > Sphingomonas yantingensis. The sequence continues at coordinate 324,597 of NZ_JACIJJ010000004.1, read as the reverse complement.
GATGCTGACCGAGGAAGCGACGCCGCCCGATCTGCGCTGATCGGCGGGCCACCGTTGCGCGGACGCATCACCCCGTGGCCCGCCGCGCTCGATTGATCGCGAGCGGCGGGCGATGGCGCTTCCAAAATCGGGTCCGTGCGACTATATGACGCAATCGAAATAGCCTCAGGAGAAACAGCTATACGTCCCCCGATGCGGCGCCCGCTGGCGCCCCCGCCCATGAACGGCCCCCGCTTCAACGAATTCATCCAGAGCCCGCGCGTCCGCGTCATCGACCAGGACGGCGAGAACCTGGGCGTGATGTACACGCGCGAAGCGATGGAGCAGGCGAAGGAAGTCGGCCTCGACCTGGTCGAAGTGTCGCCCAACGCCGATCCGCCGGTCGCCAAGTTCCTCGACGTGGGCAAGTACAAGTACGAGGCGCAGAAGAAGGCGAACCTCGCGCGCAAGTCGCAGAAGACGCAGGAGATCAAGGAGATCAAGATGCGTCCGAACATCGACGATCACGATTACGACGTGAAGATGCGCGCGATCCACAAGTTCATCGGCGAAGGCGACAAGGTCAAGGTGACGCTGCGCTTCCGCGGTCGCGAGCTCAGCCACGGCCAGCTCGGCATGCAGGTGCTCCAGCGCGTCGCCGCCGACTGTACCGAGGACGCGAAGGTCGAGAGCTATCCGCGCATGGAAGGCCGTCAGATGCTGATGGTCCTGTCGCCGAAGTAAGCGAGTCCAGCGTTTGGACGAAAAAAGGGCGGTCCCGATGGGGCCGCCCTTTTTCGTACCCCTGCAGTCTACCGTCACCCCGGACTTGATCCGGGGTTCCGCTTCTTCTCTACTTGAAGAAAGAAGCGGGACCCCGGCTCGGGGGCTGGGGTGACGTAGCGGTCAGAACTTCACCGCCAGCGTCGCGCTCGCCGTGCGCGGCGCGCCGTAGAAGCCCTGCTCCCAATAGAGGCTGGAGATGTACTTCACGTTGGTCAGGTTGCGCACGTTCGCGGTCAGCGACAGCGCCGGGCTGATCGTCCAACGCGCCATCAGGTCGACCAGCGCATAATCACCCTGCGTCGTGCGGATCGCCGGCGTCGTGGCGGTTGCCGCCCGCTGCTCACGCGAAATCTCGCTCTGATACTGGACCGCGCCGCCGACCGTCACCTCGGGCAGCGCGGGCGGCGTGTAGGTGACGTTGAGCCGCGCGGTGTGCCGCGGCACATAGGTCCGTACCGCCACGCCGGTATCCGGATCGCGCAGCCGCAGTGCCGTATAGCCGCCATTGACGTTGAGCCCCGGCAACGGCTGGCCGCCGACGTCGAGCTCGATCCCCTCCGACCGGGCGTTGATGAGGCGATAGAGCTGCTGGCCGATCGTGGTGTCGAAGATCGACGCCTCGGCCAGGTCGTTCTGCGTGGCGCGGAACACGGCGGCGGAAGCGTAGAAGCGGTCGCCGAACCAGCTTCCCTTGACCCCAGCCTCCAGATTGTCGCCCTTGACCGGCGGCAGGATGAACAGGTTCTCGCCGATCTCGAACTGCGGATTGAAGATTTCCGAATAGCTTGCGTAGAGGCTGACATTCTTCGTCACGTCGAACGTCGCGCCGGCGAACGGAAGCGCGCGCTTCTCGTCATAGACGCGGTCGACGCCATAGGAATAGCCGCTGCTCTCGACCCAGGTGTAGTTGCCGCCGAGCATGATCTTCAGCCGGTCGAACGGGTTGAGGCGGACGAGGCCGTACACCGACGTACGCTTGGTGTTGTAGTCGGCGCTGAGCGTAAAGGGCGGGAAGACCGGCTCGGCGATGCTGCCGTCGAACGCACTGTTGCCAGGGAGCGGCGCGCCCGCGGGCGGATAGCTCGAATACTGCATCAGGTTGGCTGTGCCGTGGTTGACGCCGAATACGACTTCATGCTTGCGCTCGCCGATGTTCAACGGCCCGGTGACATAGCCGTCCAGCGTCAGCTCGCGCGTCGGCCCGCGGAACCAGCCGGGATAGGCGAACAGCCCGTCGCCGGTCGCCTCATCGGGGTTGCCATAGACGTAGAAGAGCTTGGTATCCTCGTCGATCGCCTTGCGCAGCACCGACGCCTTGGCGCTCCAGCCGCCGCCCAGATCCTGCGTCAGGTCGCCGAAGATCTGCTGCGTCAGGATGTTCCAGCGCGTCCATTCGGCCGAGGTGCTGGTCGAGCGCGGATAGTCGGTCGGATTGCCCTGCGCGGTGAACAGCGGCAGCGCGCCCCACAGGCCGCCGTCGGTGCGGTTGTCCTCGCGCTGATAGCCGACCGACAGCGTGGTGGTCGGGGTGAGATCCGCCTCGACGATCCCGTACAGCACCGACCGCTTGCCGGTATAGCGATCGAGATAGCTGCCGACGTCCTGATACGCGCCGACGATGCGGCTACGGACGGTGCCGTCGCTGGAGAGGGGCACGGTCAGGTCGCCCTCGACCCGCCTCGTGTCATAGGTGCCGCCGGTCAGCAACACGCTGCCCGTGAGGTCGGTCCCCGGCCGCTTGCGGATGAAGTTGATCGTCGCGGACGGGTTGCCCGTCATCGACAGGAGGCCGTTGGCACCGCGCAGCACCTCGACCCGCTCATAGGCGGCGGTGTCGAGCGCCCCGTTCTGAAGCCCGAAGGCGAAGGGCTGGCCGATGCCGTCCTGCTGGAAGTTCGTGATCTCGAACCCACGCGCGGTGTAATAGGTGCGGTCGGTCTCCGCCTGCTGCACGTTCACGCCGGTCGTCGTGTTCAGTAGCGTGTTGACGTCGCGAAGCTGGAAGTCGTCGATCTGCGCGCGGGTGACGACGCTGATCGACTGCGGCGTGTCCTTCTGGCTCAGGTTCAGCCGGGTCGCCGATCGCGCGGCGCGCACGCCGTATTCGTTCTCGTCGACGCTCGTATCGCGCACGCCGGTGACGACGATCTCCTGCGAGGTTTGCGGATCGTCCTCGATCGGCGTGGCGAGCGAAAGCGCGGCGAGCAACAGCGGTGCGGGCATCTAACGTGTCTCCTTCTGCGAAGCGCTCTAACGCCACAGACAGAAGATGCAAGTCACTCTCAATAGCGCGACCAAATATTGCGGATCAGTCGCAACTTGATCCATCGCCGCCGCCTTCCTCCCCGCAATCGGCTGCGCCGCCTTGCTGCGCGTTGCCTGCGTCCGCCGTTCCCGTGTCATCACCGGCCCGGCGCCGGGGCCGCTTCCGCAAGTGGCGTCGCAGGAGCACGCCGCGCAGGACGACGACACCAACGATCGCCACGCTGACGAGGAGCAGCGTCGGCATACTCAGGCCTTGCTGCTGCTCGGGCGCGAACGCGGCCACGAGTAGGGGGGCGACGAGAACGAGAAGCGGAATGCGGGTCATCGATGTCCTGTTCGTCATGCGGCCTCGGCCAGCGTGCCCTCACCCACCGCTGCCTCCATCAGGCGCCGCTCGATCGACCGCATCCGGGCGGCGGCGTCGATTTTGTCGCCGATCAAATCGGTCACGTAAAAGGTGTCGACCGCGCGCTCGCCATAGGTCGCCACGTGCGCCGAATGGATCGTCACCTTCGACTGGAACAGCGCGTTGGCGAGGTGGAAGAGCAGCGCGGGGCGGTCGCGCGCATTCACCTCGATCACCGTGAACCGGTTCGAGGCGTGGTTGTCGATCAGCACCGCCGGCTCGATCTCGAACGCGTCGGCACGCGGGCGGACGAGCGGCTTGGCGCGCAGCCGCTCGGTGATCCGCGCGCGGTTGAGCAGCGCATCGCCGATCGCCGCGGTCAGCCGCTCGAGCTGGCCGGGATCGTCGAACGGCCGGCCGAGCGGATCCTGGACGAGGAAATTGTCGAGCGCCATGCCCTCTCGCGTCGTGTGGATGCGCGCGTCGATGATGTTGCCGCCCGCCGCATGGATCGCCCCGGCGATGCGATAGAAGATGCCCGGATGGTCGGCGGCATAGATCGTGACCAGCGTCGCGCCGCGCTCCCGATCGGGCTGGGTGTCGATCGACAGCTTGGCGTCGCCCGCCCGCTCGATCAGCCGCGCGTTGCGCTCCAGCACGTCGACGGGTTCGGCCACCCAGTAGCTTTCGGGCAGTTTCTTGACGAGGCGCTGGAACGCGGGCGCGTCCCAGCCCAGCGTCTGCGCCAGCGTGTCCTGCTTCGCCGCCACCCGCTCACCGCGCCCACGCTGCTTGTGGCCAAGGCGGAGGACCTCTTCGGCGCCCTCGTACAGATCGCCGATCAGCTGGCGCTTCCACCCGTTCCACGTCCCCGGCCCCACCGCGCGGATATCGACGACGGTCAGCACCATCAGCATCATCAGCCGCTGCGGGCTGGCGACCGCGCCGGCGAAGTCGAGGATCGTCTTGAAGTCGGAAAGGTCGCGCTTGAACGCGGTCGCGGACATGAGGAGATGCCAGCGCACCAGCCACGCCACCGCCTCGGTCTCCGCCGCGGTCAGCCCGAACCGCGGACACAGGCGCTTCGCCACCTCCGCCCCCAGCACCGAATGGTCGCCGCCGCGCCCCTTGGCGATGTCGTGGAGCAGCACCGCGACATAGAGCGCGCGGCGCGACACGATCTGGGGGAACAGCGCGGTCGAGATCGGGTGCTCGTCCCTCAGCTTCCCCTGCTCGATCCGCGCAAGCAGGCCCACCGCGCGGATCGTATGCTCATCGACGGTATAGTGATGATACATGTCGAACTGCATCTGCGCGACGACGCGGCCGAAATCGGGCACGAAGCGGCCGAACACCCCCGCCTCGTTCATCCAGCGCAGCACCGTCTCGGGATCGCGCGGGGACGTGAGCACGCCGAGGAACAGCGCGTTGGCACGCGGATCGTCGCGGTGGTCGTCGATCAGCTTGGCATCGCGCGCCGCCGCGCGCATCGCCTGCGGATGCACCTCGACCCCGTGCTGGTCGGCAAGCGCGAACAGCTCGATCAGCCGCACCGGATCCTGGCGAAAGAAGTCGTCGGCGGGCAGCGCCAGCCGCCCGCGATCGAGCACGAAGCCGTTGAGCTTGCGCGGCGACCGGCGGATGAACGGCAGCCCGAACCGGCGACCGCGCGATGCGAATGTCTCGTCCAGATGCGCAAGGAACACCCCGGTCAGGTCGCCGACGGTCTTGGCCTGGAGGAAATAGAAATGCATGAACCGCTCGACCGCCATCTTCCCCGGCCGGTCGCCGTAATTCATCCGCGCCGCGATCTCTCGCTGCATGTCGAACGTCAGGCGGTCCTCGGCCCGCCCGGCGATCAGGTGCAGGTGGCACCGCACCGCCCAGAGGAAGTTTTCGGCGCGGTTGAAGCGGCGATATTCCTGCCGGGTGAGCACGCCCTTCTCGACCAGTTCGGCCGCGCGCTGGACGCCGTAGGCATCCTTACCGATCCAGAAGAGCGTGTGGAGGTCGCGAAGTCCGCCCTTCCCCTCCTTCACATTGGGTTCGACGACGTAGCGGCTGTCACCCATCTTGACGTGGCGCTGATCGCGCTCGGCCAGCTTCTGCGCGATGAAGCCGCGGGTGTCGGCCTGCACCTCCGCCCGGAACCGCCGCGACGCCTCGTCATACAGGTGCGTGTCGCCCCAGACATATCGCCCCTCGAGCAGGGCGGTGCGGATCGTCACGTCGCTCTTCGCCATCCGCACCATCTCGTCCAGCGAGCGCGACGAGTGGCCGACCTTCAGCCCCATGTCCCAGAGGGCGTAGAGCATCGATTCGATGACCTGCTCGCACCAGCCGGTCCGTTTCCAGGGGGTGAGGAAGCCGAGGTCGATGTCCGAATGCGGCGCCATTTCGCCGCGCCCGTACCCGCCGACCGCGATCAGCGTCATCCGCTCCGCCGCGGTCGGATTGGTGTTCGGATAGATGCGTTGGACGGTGAAGTCCCAGAGCAGGCGCAGCAGCTGATCGGTGAGGAACGCCTGTGCGTTCGCGGTTTCGAGGCCGCGGGTCGGATGCTCGGCGAAGCGCCGCTCGATCTCCGCCCGGCCGTCGTCGAGCGCCTGCTTGAGGATCGCGGTGCCGGCCAGGCGCAGGCTGGCGCCCTTCGCCGCCTCGACCGCCGCAAGCTGGTCGGCGATGATCCGGCGGTCGATGATCGCGCGGCGATGGGGCAGATGGGCGAAGCGGTTGGGCATAGCGCCCTAGATAAGGGGCGACGGTTGAAAAGTCGCGAGGGTTCGGCGCGCCCCGTCATGTCGTTGCGCTGGGCTTGAGCCGGGGTCGCGCTGGCTCAGCGGATGGCGCTGACAGAAGAAGACGCGGGACCCCAGCTCGGGGGCCGGAGTGACGGGATTTGTGGGGCGTATCGCTTACCCAAATCGTTACCACCGACTTTTTCCGGGGTCCCGCTTCTTCTGCGTCAAAGCGGGAAGAAGCGTCATCCCGGGTCGAGCCCGGGATGACGCAGAAGCGTTACTCCGCCGCCTTGGCGACTCCCACCAGTGCCGGGCGCAGCAAGCGGTCGCGGATCATGTAGCCGGCCTGCACTTCCTGCACGATCGTGCCCGGCGCGGCGTCGGCGCTGGGGACCTCGAACATCGCCTGATGGCGATTGGGGTCGAGCGTCTCCCCGACCGCGGCGATGCGGGTGATGCCATGCCGCGAGAAGATGCTCTCCAGTTCGCGGCCCGTCGCCTCGAGCCCGGTGACGAGGCCCTTGAACCGCTCCTCGCCGCGCACGTCCTCGGGGATCGCCGACAGGCCGCGGGTCAGATTGTCGGCGACCGACAGGATGTCGCGGGCGAAAGCCGTGGCGGCATAGGTGCGCGCATCGGCGGCTTCCTTCTCGGCGCGACGGCGGACATTCTGCACCTCGGCCTGTGCATAGAGGACCTGGCGCTTCGCCTCGGCCAGCTCTTCGGCGAGTTCGGCGTGGCGATCGGCCTCGGCCACCTCGGGCGCCGCTTCGGCCGTCGCCTCGCGCAGCGCTTCGGCATCGGCGGGCTGGCCCGCCGTCGTTTGTTCGTTTTCCATAAGCCCCTGTCGTACAGTCCGTTCGTTCAAGTCTCTAGCTGAGAAGCCGCGAGAGCGTCGCGGCCGTCAAATCCACCATGGGCACGACTCGCGCATAGTTCAACCGCGTCGGGCCGATCACCCCGACCACGCCGACCACCCGCCCGTCGAGCGAGCGGACGGGCTTGGCGATCACCGAAGAGCCCGACAGCGCGAACAGCTTGTTCTCCGACCCGATGAAGATGCGTGCCGCATCCCCCTCACGCGCCGAATCGAGCAGGCGGGCGATCTCTTCCTTGTCCTCCAGCTCGTCAAGCAGCTGTCGCACGCGGTCGAGGTCGTCGGCGGCGCCGGTGTCGAGCAGCCGCGCCTGCCCCCGCACGATCAGCACCGGGCGGCTGCCGCCATCCTCGCTCCAGATCGCGAGGCCGCGTTCGACCAGATCGCGCGCCGCCACGTCGAGCGCCGCCCGCTCGCGCGCGATCTGCTGCGACAGTGCGCTTCGCGCCTCGCTGAGCGTCCGGCCGGCCAGCGTCGCCGAGAGATAGTTCGCCGCCTGTTCGAGCGCGAAGGCGGGCAGGCCCGGCGGCAGATCGACGACGCGGTTCTCGACCGATCCGTCCTCTCCCACCAGCACCGCCAGCGCCTTGTCGTGGCTGAGCGGGACGAAGCTCACCTGCCGCAAACGCGGCTCGCGCTTGGGGACGAGGACAAGGCCCGCGCAAGCGGACAGGCCCGACAGTACGGCGGTGGTGTTGGCGATCGCCGCCTCGACCGGGCCGTCGCCGCCGCGCGCCCCGCCCTCGATCGCCGCGCGCTCCTCGGGCGAGGGTTCGTGGCTCTGCATCATGCCGTCGACAAAGAGGCGAAGGCCGCTTTCGGTTGGCATCCGCCCCGCACTGGTGTGCGGCGCGGCGAGCAAACCGAACTCCTCGAGGTCCTGCATCACATTGCGGATGCTGGCGGGCGAGAGGTTGAGGCCGGAAATCTTCGACAGCGTGCGCGACCCGACCGGCTGGCCGGTGTCGAGATAGCTTTCGACGACGATCCGGAACACCTCGCGCGCGCGGTCGGTCATTTCGTGGATCGGCGGTGTCATGCCCCTGATCTAGGCACCGCGGCGCGTTCGCTCAACGCTTTCCGATGAAGGCGGCGATCGGGAGGAGCGAGGGCGCTGCCTCCAGCACCGCGCGTACCCGCCGAGCCTCATCGGCGCTGCAGCCGAGATAGAGGTGCAGCGACTGCGGCGCGGCGCCGGTGTTCGAATCCCAGCGAACGTTGATCGCGGGCAGGTCGGTGGCGACGGTGCCGCAATCGGCGGTGCCCATCTCGATCCGCCGGTCGCCGCCGGCCGGCCTCACCGCGTCGACATGCTCGATGAAGCGCGCGGCGACCGCGGGCTCGACGGTGAAGCGCCGCTCGCCCGTCACGGCGGTATGCTGCTCGCCGGTGAAGACGCCCTCGCCCTCAGGCGTCATCCTCACCGAATAGACGGGACAGAAGCCGCGACACACCTCGGTCGAATAGGTAACCGCCTCACGCTCGATCGCGATCGGCGCACCCGTTTTGGGGCCGGGTTGCATTGCACATGCCCCGGCGAGCAGCGGCAGCGCGGCGGCGATCGAACGGAGCTTCACGGGCATTCCCCTCATGTCAGGCTGGCGCGAGCGCCATGCGCGGTCTATCGCCCAGCCAAACCCAATAGGAGCTGAACAGATGCGCCCATCCGGCCGCGCCCCCGACGAAATGCGCCCGATCTCGATCGAGCCGAACTTCACCCGCCACGCCGAGGGATCGGTGCTGATCGGCTTCGGCGACACCCGCGTGCTGGTGACGGCCAGCATCGAGGAGCGCGTGCCCCCCTTTCTGCGCGGCAAGGGCGAGGGCTGGGTGACGGCCGAATACGGGATGCTCCCGCGTTCGACGCACACGCGCAGCAACCGCGAGGCGGCGAAGGGCAAGCAGTCGGGCCGGACGCAGGAAATCCAGCGCCTCATCGGCCGCAGCCTTCGCGCCGTCACCGACCTCAAGAAGCTCGGCGAGCGGCAGATCGTGCTCGATTGCGACGTGATCCAGGCCGATGGCGGCACGCGCACCGCCTCGATCTCGGGCGCGTGGGTGGCGCTGCGCCTCGCGGTCGACAAGCTGATGGCCGAGGGCAAGCTGACCGTCGATCCGATCCTGCATCAGGTCGCGGCGGTGAGCTGCGGCATCTATAATGGCACCCCCGTGCTCGATCTCGACTACCCCGAGGATTCGGCCGCCGACGCCGACGCCAATTTCGTCCTGCTGGGCGATGGCCGCATCGCCGAGGCGCAGGCGACGGCAGAGGGCGCTTGCTACGACGAGGAATCGCTGCTGCGCCTGCTCCGCCTCGCGCGGATCGGCTGCAACTCGATCTTCGAGGCGCAGCGAAAGGCGGTCGGTCGATGAGCGGCGAGGGCAAGGAGCCGCAAGCGATCCGCAAGCTGCGCCCCGGCAAGCTCGTCATCGCCAGCCACAATCAGGGCAAGGTGCGGGAGATCCGTGCGCTGCTCGCCCCCTATGGCATCGAGCCGGTTTCGGCCGGCGAACTCGACCTGCCCGAGCCCGAGGAGACCGGCACCACCTTCGTCGCCAATGCGGAGCTGAAAGCGATGCAGGCGGCCGACCTGTCGGGCCTGCCCGCGCTGGCCGACGATTCGGGGATGTGCGTCGAGGCGCTGGGCGGCGATCCGGGCATTTTCTCGGCGCGCTGGGCCGGACCGACCAAGGACTTCACCATCGCGATGCAGGCAGTCGAGGACAAGCTTTCCGCGATCGACCCCGCCCCCACGCGCGCCGCGCATTTCGTCTGCGCACTCGCGCTCGCCTGGCCCGACGGTCATGTCGAATGGTTCGAGGGGCGAGTCGACGGCACGCTCGTCTGGCCGCCGCGCGGGGACCGGGGATTTGGCTATGATCCGATGTTCCTGCCCGAAGGGGGTACGCAAACGTACGGCGAAATGGACCCCTCGGAAAAGCATGCGACCAGTCACCGCGCCGATGCATTTAAGCAACTGGTTGCGGCTATTTTTTAGTTGCCGGGTCATCAACCCTGCTTTTGATATCGCGCACGCAACAAAGTACGTGTTAACGAGTTTTTGGGCAGTTGCTCGCTAGCGGGCGCTGCGAAATACGTTTGAAAGGGAGTGTATCATGATCGGTAAGATTGCTCTGGCGCTGGCCGCCACCACGATGACTGCGGCTCCGGTTCTCGCCAATCCGGCGCAGAACCTGTCGGTCGCCAAGAGCGTCCGCGCTTCGACCGCCAGCAAGGACGCCAACGGCGCGCTCGGCGGCGCCGGCGGCCTCGGCCTCATCATCGGTGCGGGCGTCATCGCGATCCTCGTGCTCGGCCTGACCGTCGGCGACGACAACGGCCTGCCCGACAGCAACTGATCTTCGATCAGCTTGTGGCCGGCAACGCGCGGCCGGAAAGGGAAGCCTACGGGCTTCCCTTTTTTGTTGCCGCATGCACGCCGGCCTAGTCGGATCGATTAGGCGGCATAGTCGCTCCGACGAGCGCAAGAGCGGCACCGTCATGCTCCAATCCCGGCATCGAAAGCTGCGTGGAAGGGCATGGCATGTTTGCCGAAACCGCATCGATCTCCGGCTCGGGCAGCGCCAGCGTCACGTCCAGCCCGGATCAGGCCGCGACGCTGGCGGCGGAGGCGCGCGTGGGCGGCACGTTCGACGCGCCCGCCCTCGCCGCCCGCCTGACCGAGCTCGGCACCGCCCAGCCGGGTTTCGACCAGACGCTCCGCACCCAGATCGAGGCACACCTGACCCCGGTCGAGCGCGGCGAACTCGCCCGCGCGCTCGAGGCGCCGGCCAACGACAACGCCGCCGCGCCCGGCGCCGGCCCCGATCCGGTGCAACTCGGCCTCGACCTCGGCCAGATGGCGCTGGACGTCGCCGGGATCTTCGATCCCACGCCGATCAGCGACGGCGCCAATGCGGTGGTGTCGGCCGGCCGGGCGATCGGATCGCTGTTCTCCGGCAATTGGGGCGAGGCCGGCGGCCATGCGATGAACGGCGTCATCTCCGCCGTCGCGATCGTGCCGGTGGCGGGCGACGCCGCCAAGCTCGGCAAGATCGGCAAATGGGCCGAAACCGTAGGCGACGCGGTCAGCGCGGTCGCGCACAACCCGGCGCTGCGCGAAACGCTCGCTCCCGCGCTGCAAAAGGTCCGCGACGCGATCGGTACGATCCCGCAGGGTGCGCTCGACGCCCTGCCCGCCAGCGCACGCGAATCGATCGACGCGACGAAACGCCAGCTCGACGAGTTCTTCACGGCCGCAACGAAGCAAGTGCCGGGCGGCGGGCTGGCCGCCCACGAAGCAGCCGGCGGGCACATGATCGAGCGCCACGTCGGCAAGAGCGAAGCCGACCTGCGGGCACGGCTCGACGCCGATCCAAAAATATCGGGCGCGTCGTCTTTCCGGACGCTCGAACGCGCGGAGACCGTCGTGGGCGACGCGATCGCGGCGAACCGGCAGCGGATCGACGACTGGCTTGCGGGGAGCGGCAATCGCCTCGTCCTCAACCACAATGCCAGTGCCAGCACCGGGATTTCGCTCAATCGCGGCGCCGCCGACGCGGCCGACGTCAACTCGGTCCGTCTCGTTCTACAGCGCGACGCGTCGATGGAGACTGGCTATCGCATCGTGACCGGCTATCCTACCGCTCCATGACCCATAGCCTCACCTCGACCGAACAAGTGCTTGGCGGCTATCTGCATCAGGACTGGCCGGGCGAATTTTCGACGGTCGATGCCGCGGTCGCGGCGATGATCAACGCCGAGCCGCGGTCGCTGCGCGAAGCCGCGGTGAGCGAGATCGATGCTCTGCTGGCTCGCGAAACCGACGAGGCCCGGCTTCGTACGATCCTGACCGACGAGGCGGGTTGCTATTACAACCCGGCGAGCGAGGGCTCTAGCTATCGGGACTGGCTGAGCGGGCTCGTGGTGCGGCTTGCGCGATAAGTTTTCGTAGACGGCAGCGGCACCACGGACGATGGTAACCGACGGGTCCGCGCCCGACGCCGCGCTGCACGCACTTTGCCAGGCGATCGTCGGCGACATCGTTTATGCCACGCGCGACTGGGAACTCATCGTTTTGGTCTTCGAGCTGGAAGGCCGAACTCGCGATTTCGGCTATGTTTTCGAGACGGGCGACCGATGGGAAGCGGAAACGCCGGAAAATTGGGACGTGCTCTCGCTGGCAAAAGCGTTCCGCGCTTCGACGGCGCAGCCCGGCGCGCCCGGATGGAAGAAATGCCTGCTTCGGATCGAGCGTGCGAGCGGCGCTGTGCAGGTCGATTTCGACCATAGCGGAGAGAAGTGGCAACCCGATTATGCCGATCCTGCCGCATTCGCGCGCAGGCTGCGCGACTGGCCTCGCTGAGCGCTTCCCCGCGGTGCAACGACGGTCCATAGGCGGCGGCGATGTCCCCTGATCCCCTCGCCCTCTATATCCACTGGCCGTTCTGCGTCTCCAAATGCCCCTATTGCGACTTCAACAGCCATGTGCGCGACGCCGTCGACCAGGCACGCTGGCGCGACGCGCTGCTCGCCGACCTGTCGCATGAAGCGGTGCTGACGCCCGGCCGGAGGATCGGCTCGATCTTCTTCGGCGGCGGCACCCCCTCGCTGATGCCCCCCGCCACGGTCGCCGCGCTGATCGAGGCGGCGGACCGCCACTGGGGCCTCGCCCCCGATTGCGAGATCACGCTGGAGGCCAACCCCTCATCGGTCGAGGCGGCGCGGTTCGCCGACGTGGCGGCGGCGGGGGTCAATCGCGTGTCGCTGGGCCTGCAATCGCTCGACGACGCGGCGCTCGGCTTTCTCGGCCGCGCGCATTCGGTGGCAGAGGGGCTGGGGGCGCTGGAAACCGCGCAGGCTGCGTTTGCGCGCGTCTCGTTCGACCTCATCTATGCGCTGCCCGGCCAGTCGCTGGTCGGGTGGGAGGGCGAGCTTGCCCGCGCGCTGGGGTTCGGCACCGGCCATCTGTCGCTCTACCAATTGACGATCGAGCCAGGCACGCGCTTCGCCACGCTGGCCGCGAAGGGCGAACTGACGATCCCCGACGCCGACGCCGCCGCCGACCTGTTCGAGACGACGCGGGCCATGACCGCCGCGGCAGGGCTGCCGGCCTATGAAATCTCGAACCACGCGCGGCCGGGAGAGGAGAGCCGCCACAACCTCACCTATTGGCGCTATCGCGATTATGTCGGCGTCGGACCCGGCGCGCATGGCCGGCGCGGCGGCCATGCGACCTTTCGCCGCAAGAAGCCCGAAAACTGGCTGTCCGCCGTCGATCGCAACGGTCACGGCATCGAGGCGGAAGACGCGCTGGTGCCGCAGGAACAGGCGATCGAGGCGCTGCTGATGGGCCTTCGCCTGCGCGAGGGCGTCGACCTCTCGCGGATCGAGGCGTTTGGTGCACTGCCGGTCGACGCCCCACGCGTCGATCGGCTGGTCCGCGAAGGCTTGCTCGCCCGCGACGGCAACCGCCTGCGCGCGACCGATACCGGGATGCCCGTGCTCGAGGCGATGCTGCGCGAGATCGTCGCCGCCTGATTGCCAGCGCCCGGCCGATCGGCGAGGGTCCCGCAATGCTCCAGACTGCCCCGCCCCCCGCGATCGTCCAGCCGGCGCCGGCAGACGTCGACCGCCGCTTGGCCGAAATCGTCGCGCTGCTGTCGGGAAAGGGCGACTATGCCGCCACCTTCGGCGAGCGATTCCGCAGCGAGGTGCCCAAGGCGCGCTTCGACGCGCTGGCCGCGCAGATCGCGGCAGGCTTGGGCAAGCCGAAGGGGGTAGAGCGGATCGACCGCGCCAACGCGCTCGAGGCGACCGCGACGATCGGCTACGAGCGCGGGCGTATCGGCGTCGCGCTGACGCTCATGCCCGGCGGCACGCGCCAGGTGGCGGGCTTCAGCATCACCGGCAGCGCCCCCCGACAGGACAGCTTCGCCGCGATCGTGGCAGAGGCAGCGAAGCTGCCGGGGACGGTCGGCTTCGGCGTCTATGCGCTGGAGGACCCCGCCCCCCGCGCGCTGGCCGAGCATCGCGGCGAGGCGGCGGCGCCGATCGGGTCGGCGTTCAAGCTATGGGTGCTCGCCGAGCTCGCGGCGCAGGTGGCCGAGGGCAAGCATCGATGGGAGGACGTCGCTCCGCTCGCCCCCGCCTCACTTCCCAGCGGGATCACGCAAGGGTGGCCGGCGGGCACACCGATGACGCTGCAAAGCCTCGCCACGCTGATGATCGCGATCAGCGACAATACCGCGACCGATACGCTGATCGGCGTCCTCGGCCGCGAGGCGGTGGATGCGCGGGCCGCTGCGCTGGGCGCCGACCGGCTGCCCGTCCTGACGACGGCGGAAGCGTTTCGTCTCAAGCATCCCGCCGCCGCCGCGCTTGCCGCGAGTTGGGCGGCTCTCACGCCCGACGAGCGGCGCGCGCGACTTGCCGATCCGGCGCTGGCGAAGGTCCCGCTCGATCCGGCCCTGTTCGGCGACACCGCCGTCCGGCCGGAGATCGAGTGGTTCGCCTCGCCCCGCGGCATCACCAAGGCGCTCGACTGGCTGTCGCGAAAGGGCGGGCCGATCGCGTTGGCGATTCTGGCGACGCCGCGCGCCGATCCGCATGGCCTCGCCTATCTGGGGTACAAGGGCGGGTCGGAACCGGGCGTGCTGAGCTTCAACCATCTCGCCCGCGACGCTCAGGGCAAATGGTATGCCGTCATCGCCAGCCAGTATCGCGCCGACGCCGCGGTCGACCCCGGCGCCTTAGGCAACCTTTCGGCGCGTGCGCTCGATCTTCTCGGCGCGCGCCGCTGACCAGTCGTCGGGGAGCAGGCCGTAGAGCGCGGTGTCGCGCACGCCGATATGCGTCTCCCACTCGGCGCGCAGCACGCCCTCCAGCTTGAAGCCGAGCCCCTCGAGCAGCGCGCGCGAGCCGGTATTTTCCGGGTCGGTATCGGCATAGAGCCGGCGCTGCCCCTCGGCGAACACCTGCTCGATCACCGCGCTCACCGCCTCGGCGACGATGCCGCGCCGCCAGTGCGCGCGCAGCAGCATGTAGCCGATCTCGCTGACATTGCCCTTCCAGTCCTCGCCCACAGAGACGAAGCCGATCGCGCGGTCGTCGCCGCTCAGCGTGATCGCCCAGGCGCGCCAGTCGGGCATGTCCTGCGCCAGATAGGCATGGGTCTGCTCGACCGTTTCGTGCGGCCCGGTCGACCAGTATCGCATGGCCTCGACATCGGCGAAGGCGGCGAACAGCGTCACGGCATCGTCGGGCGTGCGCGGGCGCAGCACCAGTCGCGCGGTGCGTAGCGTCGGGAACGGCCGGTTCGTCACGCCGCCAGCGCGTCGACCAGCGCGCGCACCTTCTTCTGGCGCCATTGCGGCAGCGGAGCGACCATCCAGTAGCCAAGGCTGTAGGGCTTCGGCTCACCCACCGTGACCACGCGGCCCGCGGCCAGATCGCCGCGCGCCAGCAGCTCGGGCACCGTCGCGAAGCCGAGCCCCGCCGCGGCCGCCTCGATCGCCAGCCCGGCGTCGGCGACCGAAACCAGCGACACCGCCTCTTCATTGAGGCAGCCCGGCCACGAGATGCGCGTATCGGCGCCACCGCCGGGCGCGCCGATCGTCACCATGCCGTCGGATTCGAGCGCCTCGCCCTCGTGCTCGCCCGGCCCCTCGCCCCAGCGGATCGCGAGATCGAGGTTGGCCTGTGCGAAATCGACGCCCTCTTCGGCGGCGACCAGCGTGAAGCGCTGTTCGGGATCGGCGCGCGCGATATCCGACAGGCGCGGCATCAGCCATTTCTGCGTCAGATCGCGCGGCGCGGCGATCGTCAGCGATCGCGACGACTGGCCCGCCTGCATCGCCCGCACCGCTTCCTCGAACTGGAGGAACCCGTCGCGCAACGCGGTGAGCCCGCGCTCACCCTCCGGCGTCAGCTCGAGGCCGCGAGTGGTGCGGCGGAACAGGACGACGCCCAGCGTATCCTCCAGCGCGCGGATCTGCTGCCCGACCGCGGCGGGGGTCACCGCCAGCTCGTCCGCGGCGCGCGTGAACGACAGATGGCGCGCGGCGGCGTCGAGCACGCGCAGCCCGTTGAGCGGCAGGTGCGTCCGCTTCATCCCGCCACCGCCGGGGCGATCAGCCCGAACTTGGGGATGGTCACGTCGAACCCCGACCCGTCCTCGCCCAGCATATGATAACTGCCCTGCATCGACCCCGTCGGCGTCGCGAGATGACAGCCCGACACGTAATCGAAGCTGCCGCCCGGCGCGATCATCGGCTGCTCGCCGACCACGCCCTCGCCCTCCACCGAATGGCGCGCGCCGCGGCCGTCGGTGATGATCCAGTGGCGGGTGAGGAGCTGGACCGCCATCTCCGCCTCGTTCTCGATGCGGATGTGGTAGGCCCAGAACCAGCGACCGCGATCGGGCTCCGACTGTTCGGGCAGATAGCTGACCGAGGTGCGCACGACGACGCCGCGCGTCCGTGCCTCCTCGGTGAACAGCGCCTTCACAGGCCCACCTTGGCCAGCGCCTGATCAAGGTCGTCGATCAGGTCGGCGGGATCCTCGAGCCCCACGTTCAGGCGCAGCAGCCCCTCGGTCACGCCCATCTCCAGCCGCTTTTCCTCCGCGACGCCGTAATGCGTGGTCGAGGCGGGATGCGTCATCAGCGAGCGCGAGTCACCGATGTTGTTGGAAATGTCGATCAGGCCGAGGCTATCGAGCAGGCCGTGGGCCTGGGTTCGCCCGCCAT
This sequence comes from Sphingomonas yantingensis, assembly GCF_014199325.1. Classification (GTDB taxonomy): domain Bacteria; phylum Pseudomonadota; class Alphaproteobacteria; order Sphingomonadales; family Sphingomonadaceae; genus Sphingomonas; species Sphingomonas yantingensis. Next base: position 307,854 of record NZ_JACIJJ010000004.1, on the reverse strand, counting down.
CGACCTCGAAGGAGAAGATCGGCCCGGTCATCGCCATCTGCGACAGCGCCAGATTGTGCTGCGGATGGCTGGGCAGCCCCGGATGATTGATCCGCGGCACGCGTCCCTCCAGGAAGCGACCGACCTTCAACGCGTTCTCCGACTGGCGGCGGATGCGTAGGTCGAGCGTCTCCAGCCCCTTCAGCACCACCCAGGCGTTGAAAGCCGAGAGCGTCGGGCCAGTGTTGCGCGTGAACGGCAGCAGCTCGTTGAGGATAAAATCCTCGGTCCCGCACACCGCGCCGGCGAGGACGCGGCCCTGCCCGTCCATCATCTTGGTCGCGGAATAGGCGACGATATCCGCCCCGAAATCCATCGGCCGCTGAAGCGCGGGGGTCGCGAACGCATTGTCGACGACGGTCCGCACGCCCTTCGCCTTGGCCAGGTCGCACACGGTCTTCAGGTCCACCACGTCCATCGTCGGGTTGGCGGGCGTCTCGAAGAACCAGAGCTTGGTCTTGTCGGTCGTCGCATCCGCGAACGCCTGCGCATCGCGCGCGTCGACGATCGTCGTGGCGATCCCGAACTTGGGCAGCAGCGTGTCGGTTAGCCAGCGGCACGACCCGAACAGCGCGCGGCCCGCGACGACATGATCGCCCGCCTGTAACTGGCACAGCAGTGCCGCGGTCATAGCCGCCATGCCGCTGGCCGTCGCACGGCATGCTTCGGCCCCTTCAAGCAGGGCGATGCGATGCTCCAGCATTTCCACGGTGGGGTTCTGGAGCCGGGAATAGGTCATGCCCGACTGCTCGCCCGCAAACCGAGCCGCGGCATCCCCGGCACAGTCATAGGCATAGCCGGAGGTCAGGAAGATCGCCTCCGACGTTTCGCCGAACTCCGATCGCATCGTGCCGCCGCGCACCGCCTGCGTTGCGGGGCGCCATTGCGAGGTGATCGAGCGGTCCTGGCCAGTCGTGCGCTTCATGGCCGCTTCCTAGGCTTGTGGCCTTGCGTGATGCAAGCGCCGCGCTAAGCCGATGCGCGATGCGCCTTGTCGATCGACCCCGCCTCATCTGCCTGATCATCGCGGCGGCGGCGTCGCTTCTGTTCGCGCTGCACCTCGACCGGCCGGGCAAGCCGGTGTTCGACGAGGTGCACTACGTCCCCGCCGCCCGCGCGATGCTGGCGCTCGATCACCCGGCCAATACCGAGCACCCGCCGCTCGCCAAGGAGCTGATCGCGGTCGGTTTGGGGGTGTTCGGGGACAATCCGATCGGCTGGCGCGCGATGCCGTTGCTGGCGGGCGCGGCGACGGTGGCGGCGGGGTTCGCGTTCCTGATCCTCCTCTTCGGGTCGGTGCGAACGGCATTGTTCGGCGCGCTGTTCGTGGCGATCAACCAGACGGTGTTCGTTCAGGCGCGTGTGGCGATGCTCGACGGGTTCCTGGGCGCGTTCGTGATTGCAGGGCTCGCCGCGACGATCTGGGCCGCACGGGCACCGACTGGCGCTCGGGCTGCGCGCGCCGCGCTCGCGGGGCTGCTGCTCGGCGCGGGTGTGGCGGTGAAGTGGGCGGCCGCGCCCTATGTCGCGCTCGCGTGCCTCGCGATCCTGGCGAGCGGGCGACAGCGGCCGGTTGCGGGTCTGTCGGCGGCGATAGTGCTCGGCCTCGTCGCGGTCGCCGCCTATTTCGCGACGTTCGTGCCCACTTTTTTCTACACGCATGACCCCGTCGTGCCATCGGACCTGCTCGCGCTGCAGCAGCGGATGTACGCGGCGCAGACGCAGGTGCTCCAGGCGCACCCCTATCAATCGGACTGGTGGAGTTGGCCCCTGATGCTGCGGCCGATCTGGTATTTCTATGAACTGGACGCGGGCGTGCAGCGGGGTGTCCTGTTGATCGGCAACCCGGCGATCATGTGGGGCGGGCTGGTCGCGATTCTCGCCTGCCTTTGGGCACGCGGGCGCCATGCCATCATCGGCGGACTGTGGGTCTTTTCGATCCTCATCTGGGCGGCGATCCCGAAGAGCCTTGGCTTTTATTATTACTACCATCTGTCCGGTATCTTCGCCGCACTCGCGTGCGCCGCCGGCCTCTCGCTGCTCCCGCCGCGGCTGCGCTGGATCGAGCCCGCGTTCGCCGCGCTTGCGGTCGCGCTATTCCTCTATTTCTACCCGATCATCAGCGGCGGCGCGTTGTCCGACCCGCAGGACTTCAATCGCTGGATGTGGTCTGATAGCTGGCGTTGACTCCGGTTATTTCTGTCATTACAGAAATGGACGATGAAAACGCTGCTCGATCATCCCGACGTCAAGGCTTTCGTTCTCCACTGGGGCGAAATGGGGACGCAGTGGGGCGTCAATCGCTCGGTGTCGCAGATTCACGCGCTCCTCTACCTGTCCGACCGCCCCCTGCCCGCCGACGAGATCACCGAGGCGCTGGGCCTCGCCCGCTCGAACGTGTCGACCGCGCTAAAGGAGCTTCAGGGCTATGCGATCGTCCGCCGCGTCCATGTCGAGGGCGACCGGCGCGACCATTTCGTTGCCGAAACCGACCTGTGGGAAATGCTGCTGCGCATCGCCGCCGAGCGCAAGCGGCGTGAGATCGACCCGACGATCGCGCTGCTCGGCGAGCTCGCCGAACGCCTTCGCCATGACGAGACCGCGCCGGCGCTGGTGCGCGAGCGGATCGGGCGGATGCACGAGTTCATCTCGACGCTGGGCGGCTGGTACGAACAGGTCCGCTGCCTGCCCAAACCCACGCTCGTCGCGCTGATGAAGCTGGGCGGCAAGGTCGCCCGCTTCGTCTCCCCGCTGAAGGGCAAGTCCAAGGAGCGCTGATCCGAAGCAACGCGCTGCACCGGCGCGACCAAAGCGTTCGGTGTTTACCGAAACAACCGTAAAGGGAGACTGCAATGGCAATGAGCGAACGAACCGAAGCCGCTTTCGTCCGCACGCTCGCCGCCATCGCCGCCGCCCTTGCCTTTGCGGGCGTCGTCTATGCGCTGCTGGAGGCCGCACAGCCCGATGCGGGGCTCGTCAGCTTCACCTTCCTGCTCGTGCTTCCCGCCGCGCTGTGCGCGTTCGTCGCCTATGTCGCCGACCCGTGGAAGACGCGGTCGCGTCGCGCCTATCTGCTCGTACCGGTGCAGGTGCTGGCCGCGGTCATCGCCGTGTCGATCTTCATCCTGCGCGAAGGGACGATCTGCATCGTCCTGCTCAGCCCGCTCTGGCTCTTGAGCGGCATGGCCGGGACCGCGCTTACCTACAAGCTGCGGCGCCGGGTCGAGGACGGGCGGACCTATTGCGCGACGCTGCTCCTCGTCCCGCTGCTGGCAATGCAGGTCGAGCCGCTGGTCACCTGGCCGACCGACAGCGCGGTGGTCACGCGCTCAGTCGTGGTCGCCGCCAGCCCCGATCGGCTCTGGCCGCTGCTGCGCGGCATTCCCGACGTGCGCCCGGGCGAGGGGCGCTGGAACCTGTCGCAGGACGTGCTCGGCATCCCCCGCCCCGTCGGCGCGCAGATGGTCGGCGAGGGCGTCGGCGCGACGCGGCTGGCGAATTGGGGACCGCAGATCCGCTTTCGCGAGAAGATCACCGACTGGCGGCCGGGCCGGGCAATCGCGTGGACGTTCCATTTCGACGACGTGCGCGGCTGGGCGTTCACCGACCGCCACCTGATGCCCGACAGCCATTATCTGAAGGTGCGCGACGGCGGCTATCACCTCGATCCGCTTCCCGGTGGCCGGACCCGCGTGACGCTGCACACCCGTTACGAGGCGACGACGCCGGTCAATCTCTACACGCGGCTGTGGGGCGAGCTGTTCCTCGGCGACGTGCAGGACAACCTGCTCGCCCTCGTGCGCCAGCGGGCGGAGCGGTAGACGCCCGCACGCCCCTCGCCTATCTGGCCCGCATGACGCATCACGATATCCATGTCATCGGCGGCGGGCTCGCCGGGTCGGAGGCGGCGTGGCAGCTCGCCAGCGCAGGGTTCAAGGTTCGCCTGTCCGAAATGCGCGGCGGCGGCGACATGACGCCCGCGCACCAGACCGACGGCCTTGCCGAGCTCGTCTGCTCCAACAGCTTCCGCTCCGACGATGCAGAGCGCAATGCGGTGGGGCTGCTCCATGCCGAGATGCGCGCGCTCGGCTCGCTCGTCATGACCGCGGCCGACGCGCATCAGCTTCCCGCCGGCTCCGCTCTGGCCGTCGATCGCGATCGTTTCTCGGAACAGGTGACGCGCACGCTCGCCGAGCATCCCAACATCACGATCGTGCGCGAGCGGGTGGATACGCTCCCCACTGACACCCCCGCGATCGTCGCCACCGGCCCCCTCACCGCGCCGGCGCTGGCGGAGGCGATCGGCGGGGCGACGGGCGCCGATGCGCTCGCCTTCTTCGACGCCATCGCGCCGATCGTTCACGCCGAGTCGATCGACATGTCGATCGCGTGGAAGCAGTCGCGCTGGGACAAGGCCGGCCCCGCGGGCGACGGCAAGGATTACATCAACTGCCCCCTCGACCGCGAGCAGTACGCCGCCTTTCACGCGGCCCTGATCGCCGGCGAGAAGAGCGAGTTTCGCGAGTGGGAGAACGTCCCCTATTTCGACGGCTGCATGCCGATCGAGGTGATGGCCGAGCGCGGCTTCGACACGCTGCGCTTCGGGCCGATGAAGGGCGTCGGCCTCGACGATCCGCGCACCGGCCGCTGGCCGCACGCCTGCGTCCAGCTGCGGCAGGACAATGCGCAGGGGACACTGTGGAATATCGTCGGCTTCCAGACCAAGCTCAAATATGCCGAGCAGGTGCGCATCTTCCGCACCATCCCCGGGCTCGAGAATGCCGAGTTCGCGCGGCTGGGCGGGCTGCACCGCAACACCTTCATCCGCTCGCCGGTGCTGCTGGACCATGAGCTGCGGCTGAAGTCGCGGCCGAACCTGCGCTTCGCCGGACAGATCACCGGGTGCGAGGGCTATGTCGAGAGCTCCGCGATCGGGCTGATCGCGGGCCGCTTCGCCGCTGCCGAACTCGCCGGCCGGTCGCTGCCGACGCCGCCGGTCGAGACCGCGCTCGGCGCGCTTCTCTCGCACATCACCGGCGGAGCGGAAGCGGACAGCTATCAGCCGATGAACGTCAATTTCGGGCTGTTCCCGCCGATCGAGGGCCGTACGAAAAAGGCCGATCGCAAGCTCATGTACACCGCCCGCGCCCGCGCCGCCTTTACCGAATGGACCGCCGCGCTGGAGCCGGTCGCCGCCTAGCTCTCCTCCGCCTCGCGCGGGGCGGCGGGTGGGCAGTCGGCGCGGCGACGAGGCGGCTTGCGCTTGGGCGCGGTGGTCGCGAACTCGGCGCGGTCCAAGGTCGCCGACTTGTCCTTGTCCGCGCCGGCGAACTTGGTCGTCGTCTTGACCGCCCATTCGTCGAAGCTCAGCCGTCCGTCGCCGTTCACGTCGAGCTTGGCGAACGCCTTCTTCCGGCTGGCGAGATATTCATCGCGCGTGATCCGCTCGTCGCGGTCCTTGTCGTAGCGGTTGAAGCGGCGCTCCTCGCGCGACTTCGGCGCGGCCTCGGGCACCGGCTCCTCGGCGTCGGCCGCGACCTGTTGCACCTCTGCCGCCGGGGGCGGCGGCGGGGGTGGCAGGATCACGTCGGCGGTGGCGCTCGATCGAAAGAGGAACATCGCCGCGCCCGCCAGCAACAGCGCCGCCAGCGCGCCCACCCAATATCGCCACATCGCCCTGCTCCCGATCGCCTCGGTACCAGCCTAGCGCGAACGAAGCCCGCCGGTACAGCGGCTTGCGCGATCAGCGACCGGTCAGCCGGTGCCAGCCCAGCCGCGCGATCCGCCCCGGCGTGGCACCCGGCAGCGGCAGGTCGCGATCGGCCGAAAGGTCCATCTTCGCCTGGCGCGCCAGCGCCCCCAGCACGCGCAGCCGGCGCGGCCATGGCGAACCGAGCGCCGCGGCTAGCGCATCCCCCGCCTCCCGCGCTGCCGCCCCGCCGGCCGCGGCGTCGGTAACGGATCGCGACAGGTCGGCCAGCGCCCAGCCCCGCCCCGCCGGCGCAACCGTCGCCGCGTCGCCGCCGCACAGGTGCGCGGCCAGTGCGAACAACCGCTCGCCCCGTCCGGCGGCATAGGCGGCGCGAACCGCCGGATCGGCCGGCTCGCCCTCGATCAGCGCCTCCCATCCCTCGACCAGCGTCGCGAGGTCGGCACCCACCACCCCTTGCGGCAATACGTTGGCCGCGAGCGCCGTCAGCGCCGGCTGGGCCGGCGGCGGCGCTTGGTCCAATCTGGACAGTGCATCATGCCACCAGGTCAACCGCATCTGGGCGATCATCGGCTCGCGCATCTGGCGGATCACGGCGGCCAGCGTGTCGTCGAGTTCCAGCAACGCCGCGACCCCTGCCCGCGCCGCTTGCGGGGCATAGGACAGGATCAGCCGCCGCTCCGCCGCCCGCGCCTCCGCGCCGGGTACGAAGGTTTCGTCACCGTTAACCATGCTGCTTCAATCCGGCTTATCGCTTGGGCGCGCATAGCGCCCGACTGAACCGGAATGTCAGACGGGCGGGGCATGGGCAAGCGGATGGGTTGGTTGGGGCTAAAGGACTGGGCAGGCTGCGGGTTCCTCGCGCGGCTCAGCCGCGACACGCGCGCCAACACGATCGCGATCGTCGCCGCGGCGCTGATCCCGCTGTGCGGCATGATCGGCGGCGGCTTCGACCTCAGCCGCATGTACATCGTCAAGACGCGGCTTCAGCACGCGTGCGACGCGGGTGCGCTGGCGGGGCGCAAGTCGATGGGCGGCGGCACCTGGGCACAGTCGAGCTACATGCCGCGCACGATGGCCGAGCGCTTCTTCGACGCCAACATCGCCAGCGACGCCTATGGCTCGAACACCATCACCAAGAGCTATTCGGAAAATGCCGGCAAGGTGACGGGCACCGCCTCGGCGATCCTGCCGATGACGCTGATGCGCGTGCTGGGCAAGACGACCGAGACGCTGACCGTCACCTGCGAAAGCGAGATGCGGCTGCCGAACACCGACGTGATGTTCGTGCTCGACAACACCGGGTCGATGGCGTCGAAGGCGCGCGCAACCGACACGATGAGCAAGATCGACGGCCTCAAGCAGGCGGTCCGGTGCTTCTACGAAATCGTCGCCCGGCTCGACACCGTCGCCAATTGCGACGCGGGCGCTCCCTCGGGCGGCACGGGCAGTCAGGTGCAGATTCGCTTCGGCTTCGTTCCCTATTCGACCAACGTCAATGTCGGCAGGCTGCTGCCCACCGACTGGATGGCGGATCAGGCGAACTACAATACGCGCGCGCAGATCGGGAATAGCGGCAATTTCCGCTACGGTCTGATGCCCGTGAACGTCAGCGGCATGAAGAACGGCACCGGCTACAACACAACCTTCGACGTGCAGGCCGGCCCGAACAGCGGCATCCGTTCGACCTATCGCGTCAACTGGACGGGGTGCGTTGAAGAACGCAAGACTGCCAAGACGACCGACTATACGCCGATCCCCAGCGACGCGCTCGACCTCGACGTCGACACCGCGCCGACGCCGGGCGACCCGGATACGCAGTGGAGGCCAGGGCTCCCCGAGATCACGTACATGCGCAAACTGCGCACGAGCTGGGACGAGCTCAACCGCGACGAGGTTTCGAGCACGTCCGACACCTATTATCGCTATCTTCAGCTAATTCCGTACGGGTTTAACTATTACTGCCCGGCGGAGGCACGCAAGCTCCAGCAATGGCCTGACGCCAGCGCGTTCGACGCCTATGTCAGCAGCCTGACGCCGACCGGCAATACCTATCACGACATCGGCATGATCTGGGGCGCGCGCCTCATGTCGCCGGACGGAATGTTCAAGTCCGAGAACCAGTTCACGCCCCAGGGCGGCGAGATTCAACGCCACATGATCTTCATGACCGACGGCGACGCGGTGTCGAGCAACTGCGACTACAATGCCTATGGCATCCACTTCTACGACCGGCGCCAGACCGACGATGTGGGCAACTGGCAGAACTGCATGAACGGCACGTCCCTCAACTCCCTGACGGGCCAGATCAACAGCCGGCTCGAGGCACTGTGCGACGTGGTCAAGAACAAGAACATCACGCTCTGGGTCGTTTCGTTCGGCGGCGGCAACCTGCAATCGACCGAGGATCGGCTGGAACGGTGCGCATCGCCGGGCCGCTACTTCCTCGCCAACGATTCCGCCGCGCTCCAGCGAACGTTCAAGTCGATCGCCGACCAGATCTCCGCCTTGAGGCTCATCAAGTGATGCGGTGGCTCCGCCCCCTCGGCCGCGACCGGCGCGGCGTGTCCGCGGTCGAGTTCGGGTTCATCGCGCCGACCTTTTGCATGGTGCTGCTCGGCATCTTCGATTTCGGGCATACGCTCTACATGCGCGGCGCGCTTCAGGGCGTGCTTCAGAAGACCGCGCGCGACGCGACGCTCGAATCGAACACGACCGAGGGGCAGCAGGCGATCCTCGACGACCGGGTGAAGAGCCAGGTGAAGGCGCTGGCCAACAACGCGACGATCGATATCAAGCGGCGCTTCTACCGTACGTTCAGCCAGGCGGCCGCCGCAAAGGCGGAAGACTGGACCGACACCAATCGCAACGGCCGCTGCGATGCGGGCGAACCCTATGAGGATGCCAACAACAACAGCAGCTGGGACAGCGACGGCGGCGACGACGGACAGGGCGGCGCGAAGGACGCGACGGTCGTGACCGTTACCGTCACCTATCCACGCATGTTCCCGCTGCTCAAGCTGTTCGGTGACAACACCGCCAATGCCAAGATCGTCGCGACGACCGTCCTCAAGAACCAGCCCTATTCGGACCAGGGCAGCTATGCCGCCCCCACACGGCGGAATTGCACATGACGAAGCCGCTCTCTGCCCTCGCCCGCCGGCTGGCCACCGCACGCGATGGTGTCATCATCATCGAATATGCCTTTTACCTGCCGATTCTGCTGCTGCTCGGGCTGACGGGGGCGGAGATCACCAACTACATCATCACCCGAATGCGGATCAGCCAGATCGCGCTGCACCTTGCCGACAACGCGGCGCGGATCGGCACCGGCACGCTCCTTCAGCAAAAGACGATCAACGAGACCGACATCAACGACCTGTTGACCGGCGCGGGGCTCCAGGCGGGCGAGCTCGACCTCTACAATCGCGGCCGGGTGATGGTGACGAGCATCGAGAACGACCCCGCCAATGCGGGCAAGTATCGGATCCGCTGGCAGCGTTGCCGCGGCAGCAAGGCGTATGATTCGCCCTATGACAACAGCACGACGAACCTGACCGGCGTCGGCCCGGCGGGGCGACAGGTGATCGCGCCTGTCGACGGCGCGACGATGTGGGTCGAGGTCAGCTACACCTACAAGCCGCTGGTGAAGGAGGCGTGGTCGCCCTCGCTCGACATGGTCGAAACCGCATCGATGATGGTCCGCGACCGCCGCGCCCTCACGCCGGCGACGAATGTCGACGCCAACCAGGACGGCGTTCTGGAGGTAACGGGCGAAACCGCCTCCACCTGCTAGACAAAGTTGAGCACGGGCACCCACCGACCGTTCCCCGGCGAAGGTGGGGGGCCAGTATCGGGCCGCTTACGATTGTCGGCGAACCTCTCGACCGGCACCGCGACTGGACCCCGGCCTCCGCCTGGGTACACGACACGGCTGAACATCGAATCGACCTCAGGGCGCAGGGAAACTCAACAGCGCGAGCGTGCCCGGCCGTCCGGCGCGGGCGCCCATCTCGATCTCGCCGCCCAATTGCCTCGTCAGGCTGACGATCATCCGCGTGCCGAGGCTGCGGCGCGATTGCGCCTTGAGGTCGAAATCGGCGGGCAGCCCGGCCCCCTCGTCCTCGACCGACATCTCGATCCGGCCGCCCTTGCGCGCGATGCGGATCGTGATCGGCCCGCCCTCCCCCTCGGGATAGGCGTATTTGATCGCGTTGGTGACGAGTTCGGTGAGGACGAGGCCAAGCGGGATCGCGGTGTCCGCGCTCAGTTCGATCGCTTCGGCATGACAGACGATCTCGTGCTGCGGCGACTGCTCCGCCAGCGCATTCGCCAGCCCGCAGGACAGGTCGTCGAGCGCGACGATCCCCACCCGCACCCCGCGCCAAAGCTGGTCGTGCGTCTGCGCGATCGCGGTGATACGCGCCTGTGCATCGCCAAGCAGCCGGTTGACGCGCGGGTCGTCGTCGGCCTGCATCTGAAGCGTCAGCATGGCGGAGACGAGCGCTAGGCTGTTCTTCACCCGGTGGCTCGCCTCGCGCACCAGCAGTTCCTGATGCTCGATCGAGGCGTTCAATCGCGCCTCGGCCTGCTGGCGCTCGATCGCGACGCCGATCAGGTTGGCGAAACCCTGCATGAAAGCGAGGTCGTCGGCGTCGAACGTCCCCTCGCCCTCGCTGTCGACCTCGAGCACGCCGTACCGCTTGCCATCCGCCTCGACGAGCACGTTGATCGCGCGGCGGATGCTGTGGTCGGCCATCATCTCGGGCGTGCGGAACCGCTCCTCGCCCTCGAGATGGTTGGAGATGACGGGCTCGCCGGTCTTGAATGCGAAGCCGGCGGGGCTCGCGGTATCGCCGCCCAGGCTGGCGTTGCCGACCACGCCCGCGTCCCAGCCCACGCCCGCCTCGACCCGCATCCGCTGGTCGCTGTCGGGGGCGGACAGGAACTTGGCATAGCGCGAGCCCATGCCCTCGGCGCACAACTCGGTCGCGCGCTGGAGCATCGCGTCGATATCGCGCGAGCGCAGCGCCACCATGCCGAACTCGGCGAGGATGCGCTGCTGGCGCAGGCGATATTCGATCGCGTCGCCGCCCGGTGGCGACGCGGCGTCAGGCGCTTCCTCGACCACGGCCACTAGGCGTTCAGCGCGTCAGCTTCTTGTAGGCAAGCCGCGTCGGACGGTCGGCCGCGTCGCCCAGGCGCCGGCGCTTGTCCTCCTCATACGCCTCGAAATTGCCCTCGAACCATTCGACATGGCTGTCGCCCTCGAACGCGAGGATGTGCGTGGCGAGACGGTCGAGGAAGAAGCGGTCATGGCTGATGACCACGGCGCAGCCCGCGAAGTTCTCGATCGCCTCTTCAAGCGCGCCCAGCGTCTCGACGTCGAGGTCGTTGGTCGGCTCGTCGAGCAGCAGCACGTTGCCGCCGCGCTTCAGCATCTTGGCGATGTTGACGCGGTTGCGCTCGCCGCCCGACAGCTTGCCGACGTTCTTCTGCTGGTCCTGACCCTTGAAGTTGAACGCACCGACATACGCCCGCGTCGAAGCGTCGTGGCCGTTGACCTTCATGTAATCGAGCCCGTCGGAGATTTCCTCCCAGACGTTCTTGGTAGGGTCGAGGTGATCGCGGCTCTGGTCGACATACCCCAGGCGCACCGTGGTGCCGAGCTCGATCTTGCCGGTGTCGGGCTGTTCCTGCCCGGTGATGAGCTTGAACAGCGTCGATTTGCCCGCGCCGTTCGGCCCGATCACGCCGACGATGCCGCCCGCGGGCAGCGTGAAGGACAGGTTCTCGAACAGCAGCTTGTCGCCATACGCCTTAGAGACGTTCTCGACCTCGATCACCTTGCCGCCCAGGCGCTCGGGCACCTGGATGACGATCTGCGCCTTGCCCGGGCTGCGGTTCTGCTGGCTCTCCACGAGCTGCTCGAACTTGGCGATACGCGCCTTCGACTTGGTTTGGCGGCCCTTGACGCCCGCCCGGATCCATTCGAGCTCGTCCTTGATCGCCTTCTGGCGGCCGGTCGCCTCGCGATCCTCCTGCTCCAGCCGCTTGGCCTTCTTTTCGAGGTACGTCGAGTAATTGCCCTCGTACGGGAAATACTTGCCGCGATCGAGCTCGAGGATCCAGTTGACCACATTGTCGAGGAAGTAGCGGTCGTGGGTGATCATCAGCACCGCGCCGGCATATTCCTTGAGGTGGTTCTCGAGCCACTTCACGCTCTCGGCGTCGAGGTGGTTGGTCGGCTCGTCGAGCAGCAGGATCGACGGCTTCTGAATCAGCAGGCGGGTGAGCGCCACACGGCGCTTCTCGCCGCCCGACAGGTTCTCGACCGCCCAGTCGCCCGGCGGACAGCGCAGGGCCTCCATCGCGATCTCGAGCTGGTTGTCGAGGCTCCAGCCATCGACCGCGTCGATCTTGGCCTGAAGCTCGCCCATCTCCTCCATCAGCGCGTCGAAGTCGGTGTCTTCCTTGGGATCGCCCATCTCGGCCGAGATCGCGTTGAAGCGATCGACGAGATTCGCGGTCTCGCGCGCGCCGTCCTTGACGTTCTCCAGCACCGACTTGCTCGGGTCGAGCTGCGGCTCCTGCTCCAGATAGCCGACGGTGATGTTCTCGCCCGCCCACGCCTCGCCCGAATAATCCTTGTCGATGCCCGCCATGATCTTGATGAGCGTCGACTTGCCGGCGCCGTTGGGGCCGACGATGCCGATCTTGGCACCCTGATAGAATTGCAGGTTGATGTTCGACAGCACCGGCTTGGGCGCGCCGGGGAAGGTCTTGGTCATGTCCTTCATGACGAAGGCGTACTGGGCGGCCACTGCGGGTCTCCGGGATGGGGGTTCGGCAAGGATGGAAAGTCGCCGCGGGAGATAGCGACGAGCGTGCGGATTGGCAATCAGGGGGCCTTTACCGGACGGTTCCAGCGGCTACCAATGGCCCATGCCCAGCATGATCCTCCCCGCGCTTGCCGCGCTCGCCCTTCCCGCCCCCCAAGCTGACGACGCCGACCTGCGCGTCGCCCAGCTTCGCGATGCCGCGCTGGAGGACGACTATGCCTATGCGATCACGGAGGCGATCACGACCGAGCTCGGCCCGCGGCTGGCCGGCACGGCCGAGGAAGCGCGGGCGCGCAAATGGGCGGTGACGACGCTCACCAGGATGGGCTTCAAGAACGTCCGCGACGAACCCTTCCCGCTCAAGACCTGGGTCCGCGGCGTCGAAAGGGCGATGGTCGTCGGCGAGAACTCGCAGCCGCTGGTCCTCACCGCACTCGGCAATTCGGGCGCGACCCCGGCGGCGGGGCTGACCGGCGAGGTGGTGTTCTTTCCCACGCTCGACGACCTGAAGGACGCGCCCGACGGGTCGCTTGCCGGCAAGATCGCCTTCGTCAGCCATGCGATGACGCGGACGCAGGACGGCAGCCAGTACGGCTATTACGGTGCGGTCCGGCGGCAAGGACCGGCGATCGCCGCGGCGAAGGGCGCCGCCGCGATCCTGATCCGGTCGGTCGGCACCGACAGCCACCGGATGCCGCATGCGGGCAGCACCGTGTTCCCCGAGGGCACCGCCCCGATCCCCGCCGCTGCGCTCGCCGTGCCCGATGCCGATCAGCTCGAGCGGCTGGTGGGGCGCGGCGCGCCGGTCCGCGTCGCCCTGACCCTCACCCCGCGCATCGTTGGCACGCAGAACTCGGGCAACGTCGTCGCCGAGGTGCCGGGCCGCGATCCCGCCGCTGGAATCGTCGTCGTCGCCTGTCACCTCGACAGCTGGGACCTCGGCACCGGCGCCATCGACGACGCCTCGGGCTGCGGGATCGTCGCCGCCGCGGCCAAGCGAATCATGGACGCGGGCCGCCCGCGCCGCACGATCCGCGTGCTCTGGGCCGGATCGGAGGAAGTCGGCGTGTTCGGCGGCAAGGCCTATTTCGATGCCCACAAGGGCGACAACCACGTACTGGCCGCCGAATCGGACTTCGGCGCGGATCGCATCTGGCGCCTCGACACGAACTTCGCGCCCGCGAACAAGCCGCTGGCCGACCGCCTCGCCGCCGCGCTCGCCCCGCTCGGCATTTCGGCGGGGCGCGATCCGGCGGGCGGCGGGGCCGATGTGTCGGCGCTCGTTTCGGCTGGCGTCGCGGGCGTTGATCTGCAACAGGACGGCACGCGCTATTTCGACCTTCACCACACGCCCGACGACACGCTGGACAAGGTCGATCCGGCCCAAATGAGGCAGAATGTGGCAGCGTGGACGGCGATGCTGGCCGTCGTCGCGGACGCCCCGGAGGCGATTTCTGCGACGAAATGAGGCTGCTTTCCTACGTATCGAGTCGATTTATAAGTTGACGCACCCGTAACGGGCGTTAATGCGGCAGCTTCGTGACGGCATTCGGGCCAGTCACGACACGAATTTGCTTGGGAGCAAACGCATGAAGAAGATCGCTCTTGTGGCTGCTGCCGCTGGCCTGATGTCGCTGGCCGCGTGCAACCAGGGCACGCCCGCCGAGAACGCCGGCGACGCGATGGCGGCGAACCTCGAGGCCGAGGCCGACAACATGGAAGCGGCTGCTGACATGACCGGCAACGCGGCTGAGGCAGCGGCGCTCGAGAACGCTGCCGACAACCTCGAGGCGGCTGCCGACAACGCTGACGAGATCGGCGAGACGAACCTCACCAACGCGATGTAATCGCGAGCGGCGCCCAGCGCGCCGCGGTGACGTTTATCGAATTGGAAAGGGCGTCCCCTTCGCGGGGGGCGCCCTTTTCATATGGGGTTTGCCAATCGTCACCCGGCCTCGTTCCGGGGTGACGAACTAGCCGGCCACGAAAAAAACCGAGCCGGGGGCATCCCCCCGACCCGGTCGCTCATTCGAACCCGGTGGCTGAAATCAGCCGACGATCTCTTCGGGCTTGAAGAAGAAATCGATCTCGATCTTGGCGTTCTCTTCCGAGTCCGACCCGTGGACGGTGTTCGCCTCGATCGATTCGGCCAGCTCCTTGCGGATCGTGCCCGGCTCGGCATTTGCGGGGTTGGTTGCGCCCATGATGTCGCGGTTGCGCGTCACCGCGTCCTCACCCTCGAGCACCTGAACGACGACGGGGCCGGAGATCATGAACTCGACCAGGTCGTTGAAGAACGGACGCTCGCGGTGGACACCGTAGAAGCCCTCGGCCTGCTCGCGGGTCATGTGGATACGCTTCGAGGCAACGACGCGCAGGCCGGCTTCCTCGAGCATTTTGGTGACCGCGCCGGTCAGGTTGCGACGCGTGGCGTCGGGCTTGATGATCGAAAAGGTGCGCGTGGCGGCCATGGCGGACGACTTCCTTGTTTTTACGTTGGAGTGGATGGCGCGCGCCTTAGTCGCGCCGCCGCGCCCGCGCAAGCGCGTCAGGCCGCCTGTTCCCACCCGCGCTCGGTCTGTTTCCAGTATCGCCGCTCGACGCCCTCCCGATCGGCCAGCCCGCGCCATGCCGCGCGGGCGGCCCCGACCTGTTCCTCGTCGAAAAGATGAAAGGCACGATCGAAGGTGAGCGCCTCGTCCCGCCACAGCCCATCGACGATCGCAACCATCCGCGCGCCGTTCGCCGCGGCGGTGTCGCCCGCGATCAGCACCGGCTGGATCGCCTCGCCCCCGTCGCCCGCGCATCCGTGCGGGAGGAAGCTGCCCGGCGAATAGGTCCACAGCGTCCGGTCGAGCGCGGCACGCTGATCCGCATCGCCGCTGACCACCAGCAATCGCGCGCCGCCCGACAACACCTTCTCGGCGATCTGCGGCAGCGCGCGGGCGAGCGGGCGCAGCGTCAGGTGGTAGAAATCGACCTGCACGGCGCGCCCGCCCTTTCGCTCAGTTCTCGACCGTGTCGCGCACCAGCCGGTCGAGCACGCGCACGCCGAAGCCCGTCGCGCCCTTGTCGTGCGTCGCGCCGGGCTTGTCGGCCCAGACCATGCCCGCGATATCGAGATGCGCCCAGGCCACGCCCTCGTCGACGAAGCGCTGCAGGAACTGCGCCGCGGTGATCGAGCCGGCACCGCGCGGGCCGACATTCTTCACGTCCGCGATCGGGCTGTCGATCAGCTTGTCATAGGCGGGCGACAGCGGGAAGCGCCACAATTTGTCCCCCGTCTCACGCCCCGCCGCCAGCAGCGCGTCGGCCAGCGCGTCGTCGTTGGCGAACAGGCCGCCATGCTCGTTGCCCAGCGCGATGATCATCGCGCCGGTCAGCGTGGCGAGGTCGACGATCCGCTTCGGCCGATAGTTGCGCTGGACCCAGGTCAGCACGTCGCACAGCACCAGCCGCCCTTCGGCATCGGTGTTGAGGATCTCGATCGTCTGGCCCGACATCGAGGTGACGACATCGCCCGGCCGCTGCGCGTTGCCGTCGGGCATGTTCTCGACCAGGCCGACGACGCCGATGACGTTGGCCTTCGCCTTGCGCAGCGCCAGCGCCTTCATCGCGCCCGCGACCGCGCCCGCGCCTCCCATGTCCCACTTCATGTCCTCCATGCCCGGCCCGGGCTTGAGGCTAATGCCGCCGGTGTCGAAGGTCACGCCCTTGCCCACCAGCGCGATCGCCGGATCGCCGTCTACGCCGGTCCCGTTCCAGTGCATGGCGAGCAACCGCGCCTCGCGCACCGAGCCCTGGCTGACGCCCAGCAGCGCACCCATGCCGAGGTCGCGCATCGCCGCCTCGTCGAGGATGGTGAGCTTGACGCCCAGTTCCTCGAGGTGCTGGCACCGCTCGACGAACGTCTCGGGGTAGAGGATGTTCGGCGGCTCGGCGACCAGCGTGCGAGTGAGTTCCAGACCCTCGGTCAGCGCCTTGGTTTCCGCCCATTCGGCGTCGGTGCCGCCGGGCGCGCCAGCAATGACGAGCCGCTGGAGCGTCGGCTTGGCCTTTTCGGGGAGCTTGGTGCGATAGATATCGAAGCGCCAGCCGCGCTGCGCGGCCGCGCCGGCAAAGCGCGCCGCGCCCGCCGCATCGGCGCCCGACAGGTCGACACCGATCGCCTCGACCCCCGCCGTCTCGTACCGCGCGGCAAGCGCGCCGCCCGCCTTTTCGTAATCGACGCCCTCGCCCTCGCCCGTCCCGATCAGGATCACGCGGCCGACGTCGTCGCCCTTCGGCACGAAGATCTCGGCGATCGATCCCGCCTCCCCCTCGAACCGCGCGGCCTTGGCGGCGGCGGTCACCAGCGCCTTGCCGGCATCGTCCAGCCGGCCGAGCGACGGCGCGGCGCCCTTGGGCACCGCGATCGCGATCGTGGTCAGGTCGGGGAGTTCGTTCTGGAACTCGATCTTCATGGGGCGGCGGCCTTTCGCTGCTTGTCGTTCCGCCCGTGCAACCAACTGTCGCACGAGTCATTACGCCCATCTAGGGACCAAAGCGGGTTCGCAAAACCCGCGTCGATTGCGTGGTGGCTTTTGCGGTGCGATAGGGCAGGAATTGTCCGGCGCAGCGTATCGTCGCCGGGCGAAAAAGGGGACAAGACCAATTCGCATGCGCCAGGCCCTGTTGCGTACCGCCGCGCTGCCCGCCTGTCTGTGGCTCGCCCTGCCCGCGATCGCCGCGGCGCAGGACCTGCAGGATCGTGAAGGCGCCGCACTGCCGCCGCCGATCGAGACCGCGGCGCCGCGGGCGGACAACCAGATCGATTTCAGCGCGGATCAGCTTGAATACGACTTCGACGCCGACCTCGTCAACGCGACCGGCGACGTGCGCCTGTTCCGCCAGGGCGAGCGGCTGCGCGCCGACAAGGTGACGTGGAACCGCAAGACCGGCCAGGTGGTGGCGGAAGGCGATATCGCCGTCACCAATCCACAGGGCGATATCGCCTATGGCGACCGGATCGAGCTGACCGACACGCTGAAGGACGGCGTCGTCAACAACATGCTCGTCGTCCTCGAACAGGGCGGCCGCATCGCCGCCGAGCGGGGCGTGCGCGAGAATGGCGGCGTGCTGCGCGTGACGAAGGCGGCCTATACCCCCTGCGCGGTGGAAAACAGCGCCGGCTGTCCCAAGGAGCCGAGCTGGAAGATCACCGCGCGCGAGGTCGTCTACAATCCCGACAGGAAGCGCATCCGCTACAAGGGCGCGCGCGTCACGTTGTTCGGCCTGTCGCTGCCGCTGCCCGCGTTCAGCCACACGATCGGCGGCGAGAGCGCGCCCGGCATCCTCGCGCCGCAATTCCGGCTGAGCCGCGTCAACGGGTTCGAGTTCGCGCTCCCCTATCACTTCAACCTCGGCCCCAATCGCGACCTGACCGTCACGCCGCACGTGTTCACCGAAGCGCTGCCGATGATCGAGGGCAATTACCGGCAATACACCTCGCTCGGCGCGTTCGAGGTGACCGCGTACGGCACCTATTCGCGCCGCAGCGACGACCTCGTCACCGAAGCGGGCGTCGCGCCGACCAGCGAGAACGCATTCCGCGGCTATGTCGACGCGACCGGCCGCGCGCAGTTCGATCCCTATTGGAGTGCGTTCGGGTCGATCCGCGTCGCCACCGACAAGACGTTCCTGCGCCGCTACGACATTTCGCGCGACGACCGGCTGCGCAGCAATATCGGCGTCCAGCGGATCAGCGAGGACACCTATTTCGCGATCCAGGGATGGGCGGTCCAGTCGCTCCGGCTCGACGACGCGGGTCAAATCCAGCCCGTCGCGCTGCCCGAGATCGACTTTCGCCACCGCCTGACCGATCCGCTCATCGGCGGGCGGCTGACGGTGCAGCTCAACAGCCTCGCCATCTCGCGCAACAATGGCGGTCAGGATACGCAGCGCGCCTTTGCCTCCGCGCTGTGGGAGCTTCGCCGCATCACCAATTGGGGGCAGGAGGTGACGTTCAGCGCCTTTGCCCGCGGCGACATCTACAACACCTCGAACAGTGCCGCGACGTTGACCCCGCTCTATCGCGGCGAAGACGGGTTCCACACTCGCGGCATCGGCGCGCTGGCGGTCGACGTCAAATGGCCGTTCATCGGCGAGGCGTTCGGCGGAGATCAGCGGATCACGCCGCGCGTCCAGATCGTCGCGTCGCCGCGCATCAGCAACATCGACATCCCGAACGAGGATGCCCGGTCGATCGATCTGGAGGACACCAACCTCTTCTCGCTCAACCGCTTCCCCGGCTACGACCGGTTCGAGGATTCGACGCGTGTCACCTACGGCGTCGACTATGCGCTCGACCTGCCCGGCGTGTCGATCAACGCCAATGTCGGGCAGAGCTATCGCCTGAACGCCCGGCCGTCGATCTTCCCCGAGGGGACGGGCCTCACCGATCGCTGGTCCGATTTCGTCGGCCGGACGGAGGTGCGCGTCGGCCAGTTCGTCGCCTTCACCCACCGCTATCGCCTCGACAAGGACGGGTTCGCGGTGCGCCGGAACGAGGTCGACGCGACGGTCGGCTCGCGCAAGACCTATGCGCTGATCGGCTACCTTCGCCTCAACCGCAACAACGACCAGCTGCTCGAGGATCTTCGCGATCGCGAGGAAGTGCGCGTCGGCGGCCGCGTCGCCTTTGCCCGCTTCTGGTCGGCATTCGGGTCGGCGACGGTCGACCTCACCGACCGGAACGAGGATCCGCTGTCGATCTCCGACGGGTTCGAGCCGATCCGGCACCGACTGGGCGTCCAGTACGAGGACGATTGTGTCCGCCTCGGCCTGACCTGGCGGCGCGATTATCAGGACAATGGCGATGCGCGCGCCGGCAACAGCTTCCTGCTGACGCTGGCGTTGACGAACCTGGGACGCTAAAGGCTCGGTTCATCGAGGCGGGACTAGTTCCGCCTTTCGGCGCGCGTGCGCGGCATGAGGGTATCGACTTGGCAACGACGTTCAAGATCACGGCGGGGAAGATGGTGGCGGGCGTGCTTCTCGCCGGCGCAGCGGGCATCGCGGTCGCGCAGACCGTGGGCGACCAGGCGCAGACCCCGGCGGCGGGCCTCAACCTGCCCCAGAATCTCCAGATTTTCGGCAAGGCCGATCCCAACGTCCGAAAGCCGACGGCGATCGTCAACGACGCGGTCATCACCGGCACCGATGTCGACCAGCGCGTCAACATGATTACCGGTCTGCGCAACCTGACGATCAAGCCCGAGGAGCGCGACCAGCTTCGCCTTCAGGTGCTGCGCCAGCTGATCGACGAGACGCTGCAGATCCAGGAAGCCAAGCACAACGACATCACCGTCACGCCGCAGGAGATCGAGCAGAGCTTCGCCCGCGTCGCCCGCAATTTCCAGCGCGATCCCGCCGGCTTGCGCGCTTATCTTGTCCAGGTCGGTTCGTCCGAGCGGTCGCTGAAGCGCCAGATCGAGGGCGAGCTCGCCTGGCAGCGCCTCCTGCGCCGCCGCGTCGAACCCTTTGTCAGCGTCGGCGAGGAAGAGGTGAAGTCGATCATCGAGCGCCTCGAGCAGGCCAAGGGCACCGAAGAATATAACCTGCGCGAAATCTATCTGTCGGCCCCGCCCGAGCGGCAGGCCGAGGTGACCGAAGCGATGCGCGCGATGGTCGAGAAGATGAAGTCGGGCACGCCATTCGAATATTTCGCGAGCAACATGTCCGAAGCCTCGACCCGCGCGGTCGGCGGCGACCTCGGCTGGGTGCGCCCGGCGATGCTGCCCGAGCCGCTGGCAAAGGCGGCGGGCGAGATGCAGGTCGGCCAGATCGCCGGGCCGGTGTCGGTCCCCGGCGGCTATTCGCTGCTTTATCTCGTCGACAAGCGGACCGTCCTCGGCGCCGACCCGCGCGACGCCAAGCTCAGCCTACGCCAGATCTCGGTCAAGTTCCCCGCCGGCCTCGCCCAGCCGCAGGTTCAGGCGCGCGCCGCCCAGTTCGCTGAAGCCACACAGAAGATCCAGGGCTGCGGCAATGTCGAGAAGGTGGCGGCGTCGATCGGCGCCGACGTCGTCGACAACGACGCGATCCGCATCCGCGACCTGCCGCCGCAGCTTCAGGATATTATGGTGAAGCTTCAGGTGGGCCAGGCGACGCCGCCGTTCGGCTCGCCCGAGGACGGCGTCCGCGTGCTCGTCCTGTGCGGCCGCGACGATCCGCGCGTCGCCTCGCAGCCGTCGGCACAGCAGATCCAGCAGGGCCTCGAGCAGGAGCGCGTCAACCTGCGTGCCCAGCGCATGCTGCGCGATCTTCGCCGCGACGCGATCGTCGAGTATCGCTGACATGGCCGCGGGCGGCCTTCCCCACCGCCCGATCGCCGTATCCATGGGCGATCCGGCGGGGATTGGGCCGGAGATCATCGCCAAGGCATGGGCGGCGCGCGACGTGCACGCGCTCGCCCCCTTCTTCGCGATCGGCGACGCGCGCGCCATCGAGCGGGTGTGGCACGGCCCCGTCGTGCGCATCGACACGCCCGACCATGCCGCGTCCGCCTTTGCCGATGCGCTCCCTGTCATGACCGTCGCCGATGCAGGCGAGATCGTGCCCGGCCACCCGGACGTGGAGGGGGCACGCTGCGCGCTCCAGAGCCTCGAGCTCGCCATGGGCCTGACCCAGGCGGGGGCGGCCTGTGCGCTGGTCACCGGGCCGGTGTCGAAATCGCAGCTCTATTCGATCGGCTTCCACTATCCTGGCCAGACCGAGTTCGTGTCCGATCGCTGCGGCATCGCGCACGCCAACACGGTGATGATGCTTGCCGGCCCGACGCTGCGCGTGGTGCCAATTACCACGCACGTGCCGCTGGATGCCGTGCGCGGGCTGCTGACCGTCGACCTCATCCTTGCGAAGGCGCGGGTGACCGTGCGCGGCCTTACGCGCAATTTCGGGATCGAGCGCCCCCGCCTCGCCTTTGCGGGCCTCAACCCCCATGCGGGCGAAGGCGGCGCGCTGGGCATGGAGGAGATCGATGTGATGGCGCCGGCGATCGCGATCCTGCGCGAGGAGGGGATCGACGCGATCGGGCCGCTCGCCGCGGACACGATGTTCCACGCCCGCGCGCGCGCGACCTATGACGCGGCGCTCTGCGCCTATCACGACCAGGCGCTGATCCCCCTGAAGACGCTGCATTTCGACGAGGGGGTGAACATGACCCTCGGGCTGCCGATCGTGCGAACCTCGCCCGACCACGGCACCGCCTTTGCCATTGCCGGCACCAACTCGGCCGAGCCCGGTGCGATGATTGCCGCGATCCGCATGGCCGCACAGGCCGCGACTCGCCGCCGCCTCTGCGAACCCCAATGACCGCCGTCCCCCTGCCGCCGCTGCGCGAGGTGATCCGCGCGCACGGCCTCACCGCAAGCAAGGCGCTCGGCCAAAACTTCCTGTTCGACGGCCAGCTTCTCGACCGCATCGCGCGCGTCCCCGGGAATCTCGCCGGCGCCGAGGTGCTGGAGGTGGGGCCCGGTCCCGGCGGCCTCACCCGCGCGCTGCTCGCCGCCGGCGCGCGCGTGACCGCGATCGAGCGCGACCGCCGCTGCATCCCGGCGCTTGCCGAACTGGCCGAGGCCTATCCCGGCCAGCTGAAGGTGATCGAGGGCGACGCGCTCGCCATCGATCATCCGACGCTGTTCGAGGGCGCGCCGCACGTCGTGGCCAACCTGCCCTACAATGTCGGGACCGAATTGTTTGTCGGCTGGCTGAGCGCCGAATGGCAGCCCTGGTGGCAGAGCCTGACGCTGATGTTTCAGCGAGAGGTTGCCGACCGCATCGTCGCCGCGCCCGGCAGCGACGCCTATGGCCGGCTCGCCGTCCTCGCCCAATGGCGCTCAACGCCGCGGATCGCGATGCCCGTGCACCGTTCGGCCTTTACACCGCCGCCCAAGGTCATGTCGGCGGTCGTCCATGTGGTCCACGCCGAACAGCCCGAGGGTGTGCGCCTCTCGACACTCGAACGCCTGACCGCCGCCGCGTTCGGCCAGCGGCGCAAGATGCTGCGCACCAGCCTGAAAGCAATGCCCGGTGCGATCGAGGCGGCGGAGGCCGTGGGCATCGACCTGACCCGCCGCGCCGAGACGGTAAGCGTGGCCGAATTCTGCGCCATCGCACGGGCTATCGGCTAACCCCATAAAATCGCTTGGCGTTCGAAAGCGATGTGATAGCATCACCTGACCGCAGCCGTCCTCTAGCGGCGCGGCCATAGAGAGGATGCCCACCATGTCCTACGCCAATAGCGGCACTGGACGGGAACGGATCGTGGCGATCGGCCTTGTCGGGCTGATCCAGGGCGGCATCATTGCCGCGCTCATGTCCGGGCTCGCTGTCCAGTTCATCGACAAGATCACGGACAAGCCCCTCGAGACCTACGCGATCCCGATCGAGGTACCGCCGCCCCCGCCGGCCGAGAAGAAGCCGGTCGAGCGCACGCCCATCGACACGCCGACGACGACGCTGCCGCGCCTGCCCGACCTGCCGACGCCGAAGATCGACCTCGACGTCACCACCCCGACGATGACCGGCACGCCGATCCCCATTCCCGGACCGATCGAGCTGCCGACGATCCCGACGCCGCCCTCGCCCACCCCAACGCCGCTGGACCTGTCGCGCGGTGCCAGCGCGCGCGGCAATGTCGGATCGTGGTTCCCGCAGGATGCCTATCCCGCGCAGGCGCTGCGCGCAGGTGCGGAGGGGCGCGCATCTGTCTCGCTGTCGGTGTCGTCTGCCGGCAAGGTGACCGATTGCCGGATCGTCTCGAGCACCGGGAATGACGCGCTCGACGCCGCAACCTGCCGCCTCGCCGTCCGCAACGGCCGGTTCGAGCCGGCGCGCGACGCCGCGGGCAACCCGGTCGCGACGCAGATGCGCCTGCCGCCGGTCGTTTGGAAGATCGTCAACTAGCGCACGACCGCCCCCTTCGCCCGTGCGGCGGAGGGGGCATTCGTCAGAACGTCGTGCGCAGGCCGATCGACGCGGTTCGCGGGGCACCCGGCTGCACCCAGAGTGGCGAATAGCTGTTGGCGAACCAGCGCGCGTCGAACAGGTTCTGCACCGCGGCAAACAGTGCCACGCCCTTGATCGCCTCGACCTCCGCGAACACGCGCGCCAGCGTGTGCGACGGCAGCGTAAAGGCCGTTCCGGTCTCCCCCGACCGCTGACCCACATACTGGATGCCGCCACCGAACGACGCATCCCGCCCGGCAATCGTCAGCCGCTTCGTCGCCTGCACGTTCAGATTGTGATCGGGAATGTTGATGAGGCGGTCACCCGGCCGGATCTGGAAGTTGAAGTTCGGCTCCAGCAGTGTCGACCGCGCTTCTGCGTCAATATAGGCATAGCTCAGCAACACCTCGATATCGCTGGGCAGGCGCGCGGTCAGGTCGAGTTCGACCCCGCGGCTGCGCGCCTTGCCGATCGCGACCGAGAAGCCCGGATTGCCGGTGTCACTGGCCAGCACGTTAGCCTTGTCGAGCTGGAATGCCGCCAGCGTGCCGTTCAACCGCCCGCCAAGCGCGGACAGCTTGACGCCGATTTCCTTCGACCGGCTCGTCTCGGGATCGAAGATCGCCCCGGTCACGTCGGTACCGATATTGGCGCGAAACCCCTCGCCATAGGCGGCATAGAGGGAAAGCGGGGCGGACAGGCGATAGACGATCCCCGCCTGCGGGCTAAACCGGCCAGCACTGCGACGGCTGTCGGTGCCGGTCAGCCGGTTCAGCGTGCGAAGGCTCACATCGTCATACCGCCCACCGATGCGTAGCTGAAGCCGGCCGGTCAGCTCGATCTGATCCTGCACGAACAGGCCTGTCGATCGCTGCACGTCGAGGCGATCGTTCTGCGGCGCCGGCGTCGGCAGCGGGAAGCGGCCATAGACCGGGTCGAAGATGTCGATGACGTTCCCCGCACGTTCCGTCGTAGGCGTGCCGAGCACGGGCGGGCGCACGCGGCCGAATTGCTGGTCGTTGTCGAACTGGTCGTGATCCGCCCCGATCAGGACGCGGTGGCGCAGCGCCCCCGTCTCGAACGCGCCCGACAGCTCGGCACGCACGACCCATTGCCGCGAATCGTACCGCCGCGACCGCCGCTGGCGCGACAGCGACCGCCCGTCGCGGAACAGCTTCTGACGGCCCGCGACGAGCTCGGCATCGGACGAGAAACCCGTCAGCAGCGTGTCGCGCAGGCTGGCGCCCACCAGCAGGCTCCAGTCCTTGCTAAAATCGTGCTGGACGCGCAGCTGATGCCCGGTCGCGCGCGCGACATGGTCACCGTCGCCCGGCTCGCCCAGGAAGCGATCGCGCGGCACCGTGCCGAGGTCGCCGTTCAGCACGACAATCCCGCGGTCGAACGGCGTTTCCACCCGCGTCCATTCGAAGTCGTAGGTTGCCCGCGTGTCCGCGCCGATCGTCCATCCGATCGAGGGCAGGACGCCCCAGCGGCGCTGATGCACCGTATCGCGGAACGTGTCGCCGTCTTCGGCATAGCCGATCAGCCGCGCGGTAAGGTCGCTGCTGACGGCGAGGTTGAAATCCCCGTCCGCCCGCACCCGATCGAAACTGCCGACCTGCAGCGATGCACTGCCGAAGGTGCGGCCGATCTCCGCCTGCTTGGTGACGAGATTGACCGTGCCCCCCGGCTCTCCGCGCCCGAGCAGCGCCGCCGCCGGTCCCTTCAGCACCTCGATCCGCTCGATCCCGGCGACGTCGCGCGGGCCGCCGAACCCGCGCCCGCCGTTGAACCCGTTGACGAGATAGCCGGTCGGGATGTTCTCGTCGCCCGCGAACCCGCGCACGGCGAAACTGTCGAACAGCCCCCCCAGCGAGTTCTGGCGCGAGACCGATGCGTTGAGGTCGAGCGCGTCGGTCAGCCGCAGGAAATTGTTCTCGCGCACCGCCCCCTCGTCGATCTGCGCGATCGACTGGGGGATTTCGGACAGCGCGAAGTCGCCGCGATAGGCCTGTCGCACGCCGGTGACGGTGATCTCCTGATCGGTCGGCGGCGTCTCCTCCGTGGGCTCGCCCGCCGGCGCCAGCGTCGCCCAGCCCATCGTCACTCCGGCGCACAGCAGATGGCGCAGCATATCGGTCCCCCGTCACGATCGTCCGCGGTCGCGCCGCGGCGACCGATCCGCGCCGGCCAATGACGAAACGTTATAACATCGTCAATGATATCTTGTATCATTACACGGATGGTGGCTAAGGGACCCTCGCTTTCCGAGAGGTAACGATGCAGACCATCCCCGATCCGCCCATTTCGATCCAGTCGCTTACCCTTAGCTACGGCCGGGCACCGGTCCTCGACGGCCTGACGCTGCAGGTACCGGCGGGCAGCATCACCGCGCTTCTCGGGGGCAACGGCGCGGGCAAATCGACGACGCTGGCAGCGCTGCTGGGATTCGAGCGGGCGGACGGGGGCACGATCGCGGTCTGCGGCATCGATCCGGGGTCGGACCCCGACGCGGCACGGCGGCAGATGGCCTATCTGCCGGAGAATGTCGCGCTCTACGATCACCTCTCCGCGATCGAGAATGCGGACTATCTGCTCGCGCTGTCGGGCGAGCGGCACGATCGCGCCGCGATCGCCGGGGCGCTGGCGGCGGCGGGCCTTCAGGACCAGGCATGGGATCGCCGGCTTGGCGGCTTCTCGAAGGGGATGCGCCAGAAGGTGGCGATCGCCGTCGCGCTGCTGCGCGCGGTGCCGGTACTGCTGCTCGACGAGCCGACCTCGGGCCTCGACCCGCGCGCGACCGCCGACTTCAACGCACTGTTGCTGGCGGTGCGTGCCCGCGGGACGGCGGTGCTGATGGTGACGCACGACCTTCTCTCCGCCGCCGACGTCGCCGACCGCATCGCCTTTCTCGAGCGCGGGCGCGTCGCGCATGAGGTCGCCGCGGACGGTCCCGACCGCTTCGACGTGCGCGCGCTCCACGCCCGCTTCCAGATCGGCGGCGAGCGGCGCGCGGCATGAGCCCGGTCGCCCTGATCGCCCGCGACGAATTGCGGCTGATGGTCCGCAACCGGGTCGCGGTCATCGCCTTCGCGCTCCTGATCCTCCTCACCCTCGTCGCGGTCGCGTCGAGCTGGTCGCACCGGCAGCGGATCGCCGACCTGCGCGCCCGGCACCAGCAGGCGGCGGCCGATGCGTTCGACGCTCAGCCCGATCGCCACCCGCACCGCGTCGTCCATTACGGCAGCTTCATCTTCCGCCCGCTCGGGCCGCTTGCCGCGTTCGATCCGGGGGTGGATGCCTTTACCGGCAACAGCATGTTCCTTGAGGGGCATCGCCAGAACACCGCCAATTTCGGCGACGTACGGCAAAGCTCGCTGCTCGTCCGCTTCGGCCAGCTCTCCCCCGCCTTCGTGCTACAGGTGGTCGCGCCGCTGCTCCTCGTCTTCCTCGGGTTCGCCGCGGTCGCGCGCGAGCGGGAGCGGGGCACGCTGCGCGTCCTGATGATGCAGGGCGTCAGCCGCGGGCAGCTGGTCGCGGGCAAGCTTGCCGCACTCGGCGTGGTCGCATTTGCGGCCGCCACCCCGGCGCTGATCGGGCTTACCGCGATCGCCGCGCAGCCGGGCGCGGCACCGCTGCCCATGCTGGTGCTGGGCATCGGCTATCTCGCCTATCTCGCGCTCTGGTGCGTGGTCATTCTGACGGTATCGGCGCTGGTGCCGCGGTCGCGCGACGCGCTCCTGGCACTGATCGCGCTCTGGGCGGTCACCACGATCCTCGTGCCGCGCCTCGCCCCCGATATCGCGGGACAGATGCACACTCTGCGCAACCGCCTCCAGACCGATGTCGCCATCGCCCGCGACCTGCGCCGGATGGGCGACAGCCACGATCCCGACGACCCGCATTTCGCCGCGTTCAAGGCAGCGACGCTCAAGCGCTACGGCGCGGCGCGGGTCGAGGACCTGCCCGTCAACTACAAGGGATTGCTCGCGCTGGAGGGCGAGCGGCTGACCGCCGCGCTGTTCGATCGCTACGCCGCCGAGAGCTTCGCGGTGCAGGCCCGGCAGAACGCCGTCGTCGCGGGGGCGAGTGCGATCAGCCCCGCAATCGCGCTGCGCTCGCTGTCGATGGCGGCGGCGGGCACCGACCTGTCGGGCCATCGCCGCTTCCTCGAACAGGCGGAGCGGTACCGATACGCCCTCGTCCAGCGGCTCAACCGGATGCAGGCGGAGGGCGTCGCCTATGCCGACGATACCGCCACCGACGCAGGGGCCGACCGGCGCAAGCGCGTCGATGCCGCCAATTGGCGCGCGATGCCCGACTTCGCCTTTCGCCCCGCCGGACCGGGAACGCTCGCGCGCGCCGCGTTGCCGGGGCTGGCCGTGGTGCTGCTCTGGCTCACCGCGGCGGGCGCCCTGCTCGCTTTCGCGACGTATCGACTCGGAGCGCGCAGATGAGCCTCTATGTCCATGAACTGCGCCTGCTGCTGCGCCAGCGGCTCAGCCGCTTCGCGATCCTGCTGCTGGCGATCCTGACGATCGCTGCGCTCGCGGCCGGCATGGCGGCGGTCGCGCGCCAGCGTGCCTCGATCGCCGCGATCCCGGCGGCTCAGGCGGAGGATATCTGGGCCGTCGCCGATTACGTCGTACGGACCCGGGATTCTGGCAGCGCAGCCTATTACAGCTTCCACCCGACCTGGGACCCGCCCGCGCCGCTCGCCTTTGCCGCACTCGGGATGCGCGATGTGTCGCCCACCATCCTGCGCGTCCGGGCACTGGGGCTGGAAGCGCAGATCTACGACGGCGACGCGTTCAACCCGGAACTCGCGCTGCCGGGCCGGTTCGACTTCGCCTTCGTCCTTGTGTTCCTGGCGCCGCTGTTCGTCATCGCGCTGTTCCACGATCTCGTCTCGAGCGAACGGGAGGCGGGGCGCGCGCGGACGCTGATGGCGCTGCCACGCGGCGGCCAGGCGTTGTGGCGGCGGCGGACGGCGATACGGTTCGCGCTCCTCTGGCTGTCGCTCGCCTTCCCCTTCGCGATCGCCGCGGCGGTCGAGGGCGTCGGGGCGGCCGCCATCGTCGCGGTGCTCGCGCTGATCGCCGCCTATCTTCTGTTCTGGATCGGCGCCGCGGCCGCGGTCGGGCGGCTCCGCTGGGGCTCTGTCGCCAATGCCGCGACGTTGGCGGGGGCGTGGCTGCTGCTGGTGCTGATCGTTCCCACGCTCGCCAACGTCGCGATCGACCGGGCCGTGCCGGTGCGCGAAGGCGCCGAGATCGCGCTGGCCCAGCGCGAGGCGGTCAACCGCGCCTGGGACATTCCGCGGGAAGCGACGATGCGCCGTTTCTATGCCGCGCATCCCGAATGGGCAGGGTCCGCTCCGCTGGGGACCGCCTTCAACTATAAATGGTACCTTGCCTTCCATCAGAACGGCGATGCGGAGGTGGCGCCCGCGGTCGCTGTCTATCGCGCGGGTCTGATGCGGCGCGAGGCCGCGGCGCGGGCGCTCGGCTGGGCGCTGCCGTCGGTGGGCGTGCAGGCGGCATTGACGCGTCTCGCACGGACCGACCTGAAGGCGCAGCTGGAATATCAGGATCGCATCCGCGCGTTCCACGCGGCGCTACGCCGTTTCTACTACGGCTATTTGTTCACCGATCGCCCGTTCGACCGATCCGACTTCGACCGCGCCCCGCGCTACGAGCGGTTCGCGCAAGCCTCGGATGGTTGAGTCACGGCAGGTTTGGAGCGGAGAGCGGACCCCGCTCAGAGCCGATTGGCGTATGCGATCCGCGCCAGCACCGCGGCGCTCGGCTTGGCGGTCCGCTCGAACGTCCTCGGGTCGAACGAATGCAGCCCGAAGCGGTGGTGATAGCCGAAGCCCCACTCGAAATTGTCGATCAGCGACCAGTGAAGATAGCCCTGCACCGGCACGCCGGCGTCGATCTCGCGCTTCAGTTCGGCCAGCGCCGCGGGGATCAGCCAGGCACGAAGCGCATCGTCGTCGCTGTTGACGCCGTGTTCGGTCACGATGATCGGCAGCTTGGTCGCTTCCCAGCCATAGCGGACCGCGCCCGCCAGCGATCCGGCCCAGACCTCCGCCCCGCCGCCGTTGCGCCGCGATCCCTCCGGCGGGGGGAGCGCGCCCTTGGCGTCCCAGCGCTTGCGCTCGTAATTCTGGACGCCGAGAAAGTCGCAGGTCCGCGCCGCGACGCGCAGCCATTCGCCGTAATAGCGCTCGCGGATGCGGTCGCGGATGCTGTCCGGCCCGACCGCCTGATCGTCGATGATCGCCAGCGTGACCCCGACGGGCAGGTCACCGCGCACCGCCTTGATCGCGGCCACGCCCTCGGCATGGCCCTTCATCTGGTTGGCGCGGTATAGGCTGGGGTCGTCGATGTGAAGGATGACGCCGGGGCGATAGGCGGCGACGCCGAGCTGCTTCGCCGCCATCGCCTGCATCCTGGCGTCGCCCTGCACGAGCTGCGCGGGCAGGATCTCGCCGATGATGCCCGCGAGGTTCGGCTCGTTCAGCGTCATCACATGGCTGATCCCGCCGGCCAGATGCCGCGCCGCCCGGTCGCAGAAACGCGCGAACAGGTCCGCCGCCTCGGCATTTTGCCACCCGCCCTGCGCCGCGAACCAGCGAGGCGTCGTGAAGTGGTTGAACGTCACTATCGGGCGAAGCCCGCGCGCACGGCAGCCGTCGATCATCGCCTTGTAATGATCGAGCATCGCGATCGAGAAATGGCCCTTGTCGGGCTCGATCCGCGCCCATTCGAGGCTGAAGCGATAGCTGTTGAGCCCCATCCCCTTTACGAGATCGAGATCGGTCGGCCACAGCTCGAAGCTGTTCGCCGCATCCCCCGAACGGTCGGCGAACATCGTGCCGGGCAGGTTCTCGATGACCCAGAGATCGGCGTTGAGGTTGTTGCCCTCCACCTGATGCGCAGCCGTCGAGGCACCCCACAGGAAGCCCTTGGGAAAGGCGGCACCCGGGCGGCGCGCCTGCGCCGCGAGCGGAGTGCCGATCATGGCAGCCGCCGCGGCGGCGCCGGCGATCATCCCGCGCCGATCGATGTTCGGCATCCGATCCTCCTTTACCCTGTCGCTCAGGCCATCACGACGGTGCCGAGCCGCTCGGCACGCATCATGAAGACGTGGACGTCGGGCGGAAAATACGAATAGCGGATGCGCGCCGCGACCGCGATGCGGTGGATACCCGGCGTCAGGCCGCCCGCCTTATCTACCAGCACCGAGGCATGTTCGGTGAGGTCCCAGCGGCGCACCGTCTCCTGCCGCAGTTCGTCGAGCGTATAGACCTCGTCGCGGATGGCGAGACGGTTGCGTTCGTGGCCGAAGAACTCGCCGTCGACGGTCACGTCGAACCCGTCGAGCATCGATAGCCGGGTGCCGTGATAATTGGGCAAGCGCAGGCGAACGGCGAACCCCTCGCGCGCGCCCACAGGGCCGAAATTGCGAAAGCCGGTGCTCTGGATGAGCTGATGTTCAAGCATGGAATGGCTCCGGAAAACGGGATGGGCGCGGGGTCAGGCGAAGCCGCCGTCGTCATATTCGCGCTCGAGCTGGCGCAGCAGCACCTGCTGGCGGCGGACCTGATCGATCGCCCGCCAGGGGGCGCGCAGCCCCTCATATTCGCTCGACATATAGCCCGAGTAACCCGAGCGCTTGATCGCCGAGATGACGGGCCGCCACGGAATCTGCTGATCGACCAGCTCGTCGTCGATGTCGTGGAACTTGGCCTGCACGAAGCCGACATATTTGGCGATGCCGATGAACTCTTCAGGGTCGACGGCGATGCCGTTCAGGAACGCCATGTGCTCGCGCATCTCGTCGGTGACCTGATGCGATCCCCAGTGGACGAGCGGGCGGTCCTGAAAGATGCCGGTGTCGATCATTAGCCGGAAATGGTCGCTGCCCGTCCGCTCGATGAGGTCGATATAGCCCTGCGTCACCGGGTGGTTGATCGGCGTCGGCGAATGGATTTCGGGACAGATGACGATATCGAGCTTGGCGGCGAGGTCGAGGTTGCGCTCGACATAGGCCTCCCAGTTCGTTTCCGGGATCAGGTCGCGCGAGGTCACGCCGAACTTGGGCCGCAGGAACTTGAACCCCAGCCGGTGGGCGAGGCGCAGGTCGCGTTCGAGCTCGGCCGCTCCCTCCTCGACGGTGAGATAGTGCGACAGCGTCAGCCGCATATCGACCCAGGAGCACATGTTCGTGGGCTCCAGCTTGTGCCGGTCGAGCAGGCCGAACCAGCGATCGAGCCACGCGGTGGACGGGTTCGGGAACCCCTCGATCTGCCCCTCGCCTAGGATCTCGATCCCCGTGGCGCCGGTGTCGGCGATATGATCGAACGCGTCCTCCAGCGTCATTACCGAACCGAAATCGTCGGTGTAGCTGTAGACGGACACGCCGTACTTGAATTGACCCGGCATCGGGAAAGGCCTTTCGATCGGGCTCAGAGCGAGCGGATGCGGATGTTGCGGAAGCGGATTTCGGCGCACTCGATCTGGAGCAGGATGCGCCCGCGCGTGATCGGCGCGTAAGCGCCGGCGGCGTCCCGCGCCTGAAGGCCGTAGAGCGTGTTGACGATGCGGCCGTTGACGATGTGCGCGGCGCTGTCGCCGCTGGCGATCAGCTCGACCGTGTTCCAGCCGTCGAGGGTGTCGAACGAGCCCTCGGCGCGGATCATCTGGCGCAGGTTGCCGCCCGCATCGATCTGCGGCGCATAGGGCTGGCCGGGGAAATTGCGCGGCCAGGCGGGCAGGCCGCCCATCGAGACGCCGGGGATCGCGCGGTGATTGACCGGGATCGCGTCGCCGGTGCTGCGCTCCATGATCTGGTATTCGACGCAGTCGGGCCACAGGAACTCGCGCCCGGCGGGTACGTGGTAGAGGATGCCGCTGTCGCGCTTCCACAGCTCGCGCGGGGCGAAGCGGCGCTCGCCCCATTTATACTCCAGGCTCAGGTGATATTCGCCGTAAGCCTCGGCCGTCGCGAGATAGCCCATCGGTGCCGCCGCCGGGCCACGGTAACGCGGGCCGAGGATATGCAGAATCCCGCCCTCGACCGCGGCGACATTGTCGCGATCGGTGTTGCCGATGCCGTCCTGAAAGAAGGTCCAGCCATCGAAGTTGCGGCCGTTGAACAAGGGGCGCCACGCTCCCGGTGCCGCTGCCAGCCTGCCCAGCGGCGTCGCCGCAATCCCAGCCGCGCCCATAATCCCCAGCGTCCCGCGCCGCGTGACCATGCTTCCTCTCCCTCTCTACCTTATCTAATCGCCGATTAGATGTCTGTAAAGCGGAAGGTCAGGCGTCCTGCCAGTGGCGTCGCTTCGCGGTCTTGCCGATGCCGGGATTGAGCGCGTTGCAAGGGTCGAGCGCACGATAATGCGCGGCCAGCGCCGGCGGCGCGGCATAGAGGTGCCCGACATTATGCTCGGCCGGATAGCGCGCCCCGCGCCGGTCCAGAGCGGCGAGCAGGCGATGCTCGATCGCGGCCGGGTCGCCGCCCTTCCGCACCAGATAGTCCTGGTGAAAGACGTGGCAGAAGAAGTGGCCGTAATAGAGCGGCGGCAGCAGCGACGCGCGAAGATCGGGCTCGATCGCCTCGACCCAGTCGGCATCGTTGCGGCGAAGCGCGACATCGATCGCGATGATGTCCTCGACCGTGTCGGCGTTGACCGCGCGATATCGCACCGCCGCGGCGGCGACGGCGAAGCGGTGGAGCAGCGCGGCTTCGGCCTCCTCCGCGTCGCATTCGAACGCGGCGCCAGTGTTGCTGGGAAATCGCTCGGCGAGCAGCGCGCGCGTCGTTTCGACCGCGTCACCGCCGACCTTGACGATGAGGTGGTGCTCGTAGGCGTCCCGCCACTCGGTCAGCCGCCGCGGCAGGTGGCTGGGCCAGAGCCGCGCCGCGCCTTGAAGCAGCAGGTCCGACAGCGGCGCACGGATGCCGAGCGCCCGGGCCGCCCCGTCCAACCGCCGTCGGGCCGCATAAAGCATCGGCAGGCGAGCCGTACCGAGCAGGCGGATCGCGAGATACACGTCCTTGCCGTGCGTCGCGGCGAGGTCGAACGCATCGCGGTGGATATATTCGCCCAGGATCGGCAGCGGCGTGTTCCCCGCCAGCATCGCGGCGCGCAACGCCGACAGCTCGGCGGGATCGTTGGTGCCGATATAGAAGGTGGCGGTGTTCGCCTCGGTCGGAAAGGTATCGAGCCGGACCGCGAAGACGACGATGCGGCCGGCACTGCCCGATGCCTCGAACAGGCGATCCGGATCGGCGTTATGGCGCGCCGGCGTGTCGGCGGTCAGGTCGCGGACGCGCTGGGCGTAGTCCTTCGCACTCGCCGCGCGCGCGTCGTCGGTGATCGCGGCGTCGTCGATCCGCCCATGATCGAGCGCCGCCAGTATGGCTTCCGGCGTATCGCCGAGCGCGATCCCCAGGTGATTGTGCAGCGTCGCCGCGCCGTCTTCGCCGATGCGCGCGAACAGGGCGTACTCGGTATAGGCCGGCCCCCGCTGCACCAGCGCGCCGCCGCTGTTGTTGCAGACGCCGCCCACCACCGACGCGCCGATGCAGGAGGAACCGATGACCGAATGCGGCTCGCGCCCCATCGGCGCCAGCTTCGCCTCCAGCGCGTAGAGCGTCGAGCCCGCAAGGCACACGCTCTGCCGTCCGCCGCGCAACAGGTGGATGCCGTCGATCCGCATCGTGCTGATGATCGCGACCGGGCGGTCGTAGTCGCCGTCGGGGGTCGAACCGCCGGTCAGGCCGGTATTGGCCGCCTGGACGATGACGATGTGATCGGCCGCGACGCAGGCCTTCAGGACGCGCCACATCTCGACCAGCGATCCGGGCCGCGCGACTAGCGCGACGGGACCACCGCCGAAGCGATAGCCGGTGGCATAGGGCCGCGTCGCCGCCTCTCCCGTCAAGACGTGCCGCCGCCCGACGATCGAGGCGATCGTGGCGGCGAGCGCGGTCACAGGCTCATGCCGCCATCGGCGATCAGGTTGGTGCCGGTGATGAATGCGCCGTCGTCGGACGCAAGCAGCAGCGCTGCCGCCGCAATCTCCTCGGCCCGGCCCAGTCGCCCCATCGGCTGGCGCGCGGTGAACGCCGCCCTTGCCGCCGCGGCATCGCCGGTCGCGGCCCATCGTTCATGTAGCGAGGGCGAGTCGACGGTGCCGGGGCTGATCGCGTTGCAGCGGATGCCGCGGCCGACATAATCGCGGGCGATCGCCATCGTCAGCCCGACGACGGCTGCCTTGCTGGTGGCGTAGGCGAACCGCTCGGGCGCGGCCATCACCGACGAGACGACCGAGGCGATGTTGACGATCGCCCCCTCCCCCCGGTCGAGCATGGCGGGCAGGAACGCGCGGCAGGTCAGCATCATCGAGCGGACGTTGACGTCGATGCTGCGATCGAAATCGTCGTCGCTGCAATCGAGCAGCGCGCCGACCGCGACATAACCGACGCAGTTGACGAGCACGCCGACGTCGGCATGCGCCCTCGCCGCTGCGGCGACGGCGGCGGGATCGGTCACGTCGAGTTCGACCTGCACGATGCCGGGCGCCGCGCTTGCTGGAAAGCGGCGGTCGGCAGCGATCACCGTGCCACCCTCGGCGACGAAACGCGCGGCGACCGCGTGGCCGATCCCCTGCCCCGCCCCGGTCACGAAGCACGTTTTGCCGCGAAGCCGCATATCCTTTTCCCTTTTAGACCGGCGCGAGCGCGTTGGCCGCCGCCTGTCCCACGACCGAGCGCGCGACGTCGTCGGCCTTCATCGCGAAACGGTCGAACGACTGGATGTTCTGTTTCCGGCGCAGCGCCGCAAAGCCGTACATCGCACACCAGAATGCGGTTGCCCGGATTTCCAGCGATCGCTCGTCGATGTCCTTCGGCGCGCCCTCGACGATCGCCTGACGGATCAGTCCCTGCCCCGACGTCTGATAGGGTTCGAGCGCCGGGTCGCGGGTCGGACCGGTCAGCTCGCTCTCGTACATCAGCTCCATCAGCCGCGGCCGCTTGCACGCGAAGTCGACGAAGGCGAGGCCGAGCGCGGTCAGCCGCTCGACCGGGGGCAGGTCGGCGGCGACGATCGCGGCGGCATCGCGGATCAGTTCGTCGAACCCCTCGGTCGCGATCGCCAGCAGGAGCGCGCGGCGATCGGCGAAATGGTGATAGGGCGCGCCCGGCGACACGCCGACCTTCTGCGCCAGCGTCCGTACCGACAAGGGCACGTGGCCGTTCTCCTCGACGAAGGCGAGGCCCGCGGCGATCAGGTCGCGGCGCAGGTTTTCCTTATGGTAGCTCGTATCCTTGGGCATCGTGGTTCCGATCGGCGGCCGCGAGAAGCGCGGGCGGGTCGATTGCATCGATAGCGAAAAACCCGCCGCCGAAAAGGTCGACCGGCGGCAGTCGCCCGCCGCCGGTCGCCTCTCCCCCTTTATCAGAACTGGAAGTCGGCCTGGATGCCGACCAGCCGTCGCGACTGCTGCGTCTGCCACTGCCAGATCGCCGCGGTCGCCGGATCGCCCAATGGCACCGCCGGATTGTCGTAATGCGTCGGGATCGGCTGGTTGCCGATGTTGCGCGCGAACAGCGCGAGACTCCACGCATCGTCGACCCGCGCGCCGATCCGACCGCCGAACACCACTGTCTCGGGATAGATAAAGTCGGCGCTCGCCCGGCCGATGCCCATCCGCGTCTTGCCCTTGTACGTCACGTCCGCGGCGATGAAGCCGTCGACATCGCCGCCCATCGGAACGCTGTATTCGCCCGAGAACGTCGCCTTCCACCGCGGGGCAAAGGCGATCTGCTGGCCCGCCAGGCTGCGCTCGGCCGGTGAATTGCCCAGCGTCGCGAAGAAGTCGTCGGGATATTCGGCGACGTTGTAGATGGCGCTGGCGTTGAGCGACAGGTTCCGGGTCGGCCGGCCGAAGATATCGGCCTCGACGCCCTTGGTGACGACCTTCGACACGTTGTCCGGCTGACAGGTCAGCGTGCCGGGATCGGCGGCGCTCACCGGAAAGCAGCGGTTGGTCTGATAATCCTTCACCGTCGTGTGGAACAGGTTGACGTTGACCGCGAGGCGATCGCGCAGCCAGTTGCTCTTGATGCCGAGCTGATAGTCCATCGGCTTTTCGGGCCGCACGATCGTCGAGGGGATGTCGACGTCCTGGTTGTTGATCTGCGCGCTCTTGTAGCCGCGCGCGGCGCTGCCATAGAGCATCACCGCCGGCGACACGGCAAACTGCGCGCCGGCACGCCACGAAACGTCGTCGTCCTTGTAAAGCGTATAGTTGGTGCGCACGGCACCCGGCGCCGGCGTCAGGTTCTGCTCGGCCGCATATTGGCCCATCTCGCTATGCGTGAAGCGGATACCACCGAAGACGGTGAACGGATCGAACTTCAGCCGCGCCTCGCCAAACACCGACGCGTTCTTGACGCTCGTGTCCTGGATCTGACGGCTGTTCGACCGGATCGTGAAGACGGGCACGGGCCGGATCGTCACGAACGAGAACTGGTCGTTGTTCGTGTCCGCCTTCTGATAGAAGCCGCCGACGGTGTAGGACAGCGGCCGGTCCGCGTCGGAGGCGAAGCGAAGCTCCTGCGTGAACTGCCGGAAGTTGGTGTTGAGGTTCGAGTAGACGTCGAGCGACGACGTGCCCGGCAGACGATCGACGTCGACGGCCAGATAGTTGAGCTGCTTGCGATAGGCGGTGATCGAGGTCAGCGTGTTGCTGCCGAGCTCGACGTCGATCTGACCGGAGCCGCCGAACGTCTCGGTGTCCGTCACATTGTCCTTGTTGCTGCCGCAGTTGGTGAAGCCGCGCTTGCCCGCGGTCACCCCGCACGCCGCCAGCAGGCCGGCAAGCTGCGTGCCCGGCTGGACCGAGCGGAACTGGAAGAAGGTGCCGTAATGCTGGTCGTTGCGCGCATAGTCGCCCGCCAGGTTTATCGTCACCTTGTCGCCCAGCGTCGCCAGGAACCGCGCGCGGCCGCCATATTCGAGCAACTCGTCGTCACGGTTGAAATAGGTGTTGCGCGTGACGCCGTCGGTGCGATTGGCGAACACGCTGAAGCGCAGGGCCGAATTGGCGCTGACCGGCACGTTGTACGCGCCGCGGACGATCTGGCGGCCGAACTCTGAACCGGCCACGTCCTTGCCCGCGATCTCGAGGCTGAACTTGCCCGACATCCCCGCATCGGGATCGGGCGCGGCGGTCGTCACGTTGATGACGCCGGCCGACACGCTCTGCCCGAACAGTGTGCCCTGCGGCCCGCGCAGCACCTCGACCCGGGCGATGTCGAACAGGTTGGAGATGTTGGTGTTGCCCTGCACGACGCCATCGACGACGATGCCGACTGCCGCCTCCGCGCCCTTGGAAAAGCCAAAGGTGCCGATGCCGCGGATGATGCCGCCGCCGCCGGGGCTGCCGCCACCCGGAGGGCCGAAGGTGAGCGAGGACGTGGTGCGCTGAAGATCGCGGACCTCGACCACCTGCTGGCGGACGAGCTGGTCGCCGCTGACGACGGCGATCGCGATCGGCACGTCCTGCACGCTTTCGGCACGGCGCTGAGCGGTCACGATGATGTCGGCGGCACCGCTGTCGTCGTCCTGCTCCGCGGGCCGCGTTTCGGCCGGTGCCGCCTGCTGTGCATGCGCCGCGCCGGTGCCGAGCATGGTGCCCGCGATCAGCGCGCAAAGAAGCTGCGTCCTTTTCATGTCTGCATCCCCACCCTGTGCCGCCCGGTGTCCGAGACGGTCGTTTGCCTGGCGATCGAGCCGGGAGCCTTGGACCGCCGAACCGATCTGATCGCTGATTAGATTGGTTCGGCACTGGGGTCAAGACGGCGTCAGCGGCGATCGCCCGAAAGCAGCACGACCGGCCCGATCAGGCCGGAGGGGCGAAGCGGCGCGTCGGGGCGGTACATGTCACCCGCCGTCCAGCCGACGCGCGTCGCACCGGGCTGCACGTCGCCGATCAGGCGGTTCACCCAGACATTGGCCACGCGCACTTCAATGCGGTTCTCGCCCGCCTTCACCGCCCTGCCGATGTCGATGCGATAGGGCGCGTGCCAGACTGTGCCGATCTCCATCCCATTGACCGACACCTGTGCCAGATCGCCGACCCGGCCGAGGTCGAGGAGCAGCGGCTCACCCGGCCGGGTGTTCGCCGGCAGCACGAACGCCCGGCGATACGTCGCCACGCCAGAGAAGTAGCGAACGCGCGGATCCGCCTGTTCGCTGAGCGAGGCGAGTGCTGGCAACGTGACGGGCGTTGCCGGCCCGCCCCGCCCACGCTCGAACGTCACCGTCCAGGGTCCGTCCAGTTGTGCGACCGGCTGGGGTGCGGCGGCCGGCGCGGGCACCGGGCCACGCTCCCCATCGCGCCGGAACACCACGAACACGCTGTCCTCGCCGGCCAGATCGAGCGGCATCGTGCTCACCCCGCCCGCCACGGTCGCTGTGACCGTGCGCACCTCGCCCGTATCGGCGCGCCACAGCTCGACCCGATCGCCGACCGCACGAAAACGGGCGTCGATCCGCACCGCGCGGTTCAGGCGGTTGTTGACGAAATAGATGTCGCGGTCGGCCAGCCGGCGATGCACGAACAGCACGTCGCCCGGCTTGGTATCCCCGCCCCGATACTCGAAGTCCGCCGCCAGCCCCGCGCCTTCCAGCGCCGCCTCGGCATCGGCGGCGGCGATCACGCGCCCGCGCCCGACGCGCGCCTCTCGCCCACCCGGCCAAAGTTGGCGTACCAGCGCCGCGAATGCGGCTGGGTTGTCGGCGAGGCTCGGCGACGCGGTCGGTGCCATGCCGACGATCGTCGCACCCGCCTCGGCCAGCGCGGCGATGCGGCGCAGCGTCGGCAGCGTCATCGGCCGGCTCTCCGGCCCGAGATACAAGGCCCGGTATTGCGCACCGCCGGTCGAGACGATCTCGTCCCCCTCGACGCGCATGGCATCCACGAGCGCGTCGGCGTTCACGAAGTCGAAGCCGTGACGCGACGGCAACCCCTTGGGCACGCCAAGCCCGTATTGCGCGACGACCGGCGCCTCCTCGCCGATGAACCAGGCGATATCCGCGACGTCGCGACCCTGCTGGAGCAAAAGGCTGCTGCGCGCGATATAGTCGATCCACGGCCGCGCCATGCACGCCCAGCTTTCGTGGCGGCTGAAATACTGGCCGATGAACGGCGCGAGCGCGAGGCCGGGCTGCTTGTCGTCGACGGGCTGGTGGACCGAGGTATGGATGACCGGCCGGTTGATGCCGTGCGCGAATTCCAGGTCGATGACCCGCTTCAGGTCGGCGGGCGAATCCTGCCACGGCTGAAAGCCCGAGGTCATCGATTCGGCCGCGGCGATATTCTGGCCATAGACGTGCGCGACCGATGCCGCACCCTTCATGTCGCCCATCAGGCCGGTGCGCGGCGCCCCCCGCCGCGACCAGCTCCACATCGCCGCCATCGGATAATCGGCATAGCGCCGCATGCCGAGGTCATCGCCAAGCGACGGGCGCCAGTCCTCCAGCGCCTCGCCGTAGACCTTGAGGCCCGCCTTGTGCGCCACGTCGGCGACGGTGCCATAATGCTCGGTCGCGTGCAGGTCGGCGATCGTGCGGCGGAAATCGTAGAGGAAGCGCTCGCTTTCCGCGCGAGAGCCGATGAGCGCGCCCGTCAGCACCGGCAACCAGCGCGTCAGGTCGTAGCCGCGCAGCCGGCGGAAATGCTCGGGCAAGCGCGCCGTCCAGTTGAACGCGCCAACTTCGGTACTGTCGTTGAGCAGCGCGTCGATCCCGCGCTGGCCTAGCGCGCCGTTCGACGCGTCGCGATAGCGGTCGAGATAGGTCGTCAGGTACCGGCGCACCGCCGCGCCGTCCATCTTGTCGACCTCCAGCCCAGTCGCCTCCGCCGGGGCGGGATGATTGGTCTTGCCCGTCAGCGAATAGCCGAAGCGCAGCACGCGCCAGCGTCCGGCGGGCGGGCGCCAGTCGAGGCTGCCGTCGGCGGACATACGCGAGGTCAGGTCGACGACCGATTCCGCCGCCACGCCGGTTGCCGGGGCTGCCGGATTGCCGAGCGTGTCGTACGCGCGGGCGATTGTGAACCCCGCCTTCGCCTCGACATGATCGACGCGATCCTCGGCATCGAGGCGCAGCAGCGCGATCTTTACCGCTGCATCGGGGTCCGCCGGGGGGAAGAAGTTGGGAAGCGTCATCCCCTCGGCCCGGTCGCCCATCGGCGACGGCCGCGCCTCCCCCGTGTAGGGACCCAGGACGATCCGGAACGACCGCGCGGTGACGGGCGCAAAACCGATCGTGGTCGGCACATCGCTCAGGCGGAACGTCCCCACCTGCCGCCACGTGCCGCCGACCTGTGCCTCCAGCACCGGCCCGTTCTTCGGATCTCGAAAGTTGGGGACGTTGCCCGGCATGAACAGCCGCGCCGATCGCACCGTGATCGCACGGGCATAGTCGATGCCGATCATCCGCCCCTTCCCCGCGGCGATATCGACGGCCGTCCCCAGGTCATCATCGGTGAGCGGCGCGGCGGGGATCGGCTGGCCGCTGAGCGTGTAGCGCGGCGCCTCGGCGGCCCGGTCGTCGATCCGATATGCGACCACCGCCGTGTCGGCATAATAAGTGGGCGGCGCGGGCTTCTCGACCGGCGGGCCGAAGGTCGCGTCCTCGACCAGCGGCATCGCCTGATAGGGGCCGGTCACCTGCGGCGGCCGGGGCAGCTTGCCCGCGAACGGGTGACCGCCCTCGACCACCGTCTCGCTCCAGACGAGCTTCTTCATCCCGTCCTGCGGCGGCACCCATGGCCCGCCCGTCTCCGACCATCCCGGCGACGCGGCGATCGCGAACTCGAGGCCGAGGCGATCCGCCTCCTCCACCGCGAAGCGGAACGCGTCCTTCCATTCGGGCGTCATATAGACCAGCCGCTTGTCGACGATCTGCGGCGTGGAGAGATCGGCGTCGAAATTCTGGACGCCGCCGATGCCCGTGGCCTTCATCCACGCCAGGTCTTTGGCGATCCCGTCCTTGGTGATGTTGCCGTTCATCCAGTGCCACCAGACGCGCGGCCGTGCTGAGGCGGGCGGATCGCGGAACGCGTCCTCGAGCAACGGGGCCGGTGCGGGCCGCTCCTGCGCCATCGTCTGGCACCCCAGCGCAATAAGCGACGCCCCGGCGAGACCCAGGCTCAGGCGACGATTCATGGCGATCCTCTCCGTGGCGCTCATGGCGCTATCTAATCATTGATTAGACTAGCGGGGCGGCCGGTGCTAGGGTCATTCGCGTGATGACTGGCCACGACGATATCGAGTTGTCCGCCGACGACTATCGCCTGGCGATCCGGCCCTCGCTCGGGGGTGCGATCACGCGGTTCGAGTGGCGAGGATGGCCGGTTTTCCGGCCGATGGCGGGTTCGACGATCCTCGACGTCGGCTGTTTTCCGATGGTGCCATTCGTCAACCGGATCGCCCATGGCCGGTTCACGTTCGGTAGCAAGAGCATTCGCCTGTCGCCCAATTTCCCCGGTGAGCCGCACCCTCACCCGCTGCATGGCGACGGCTGGCTGTCGGACTGGCGCGTCGAGCGACTGGATGCGGGGTCGTTGCGACTGATCCTCGATCGCCCGCGCGGCGACTGGCCATGGGCTTACACGGCCTGGCAGTCGTTCGACCTGTCACCCACCGGGCTGACGATCGAACTGGCGCTGCGCAGCGATTCGGACCGGCCGATGCCCGCCGCGATCGGCCTCCACCCCTATTTCCCACTGATACCCGGCACCCGCTATCGCGGCCGTCATCGCGGCGCGTTCGCGACCCGGCCGGACGGTCTGCCGCAACGGTTGACCCT
Organism: Sphingomonas yantingensis; assembly: GCF_014199325.1. Classification (GTDB taxonomy): domain Bacteria; phylum Pseudomonadota; class Alphaproteobacteria; order Sphingomonadales; family Sphingomonadaceae; genus Sphingomonas; species Sphingomonas yantingensis. The sequence goes on along the minus strand of NZ_JACIJJ010000004.1, from coordinate 265,376 downwards.
GCTCGATGCCCCGGCCGAGTGGTTCGCCGACCGGCCGATCGCGCGTTGCAGCGTCGACACCGTCCACGCCAACCGCGACGGCCCGCTGTCAATCGCCTGGCCCGAGCGGGGCATCGAACTGGTGATGCATCCCGACCCGATCTTCGCCTTCACCGGTGTCTTCGTGCAGCCCGATCACGGCTTCCTCTGCATCGAACCGATGAGCGAGCAGACCGATGCGGTGAATCAGCAGCCAAAAACGCTACGCATCCTCGCACCCGGCGACACGATCGCCGGCAGCGTCAGAATGGAGGTCGGGCTTCTGGCCAGCTGATGTTTCAGCAATGGGTTTCTAAAGATAGGGCTGGAGCGGGTGAAGGGAATCGAACCCTCGTCGTAAGCTTGGGAAGCTTCTGCTCTACCATTGAGCTACACCCGCATTTCAACGACTAGGGTCACATCCGCACTGCCGCTTTACGGAGGCGTCCTGCAAACCTTCGTTGAAGGCTGTCCGTTTGCCCTTGCAGAGCGGCTACGTCAATGGCCGATCGAGCCGGTTTCGCGCCCAGAGCGGCCCCGATGGCCCCGGTCGCCCGTACAGGCAGCATGTCGAATAGCAACGGCGTGCTGCGGACATATTGTGGTGAATTGGCGGCGGGGTTTCGCAAAGCGTTGGCCTCGGCCAGCAATCACGCTGGCTGGAGGAGGACGTCGACATGGATATGAACCGTTCGATCGAGGCCGCTTTGGACGCGGATCCTTTCGATTCGCCGCGGCGCTCACGCCGGCTGAACAGAAATGGGTAGAGGATACTTGCCATTCATTTGGCCTAAATCGGCGATGCATGCTCGCCCCTGCGACGAAGGATCGCTCGGAGCCCACAGCGGCCTGCGCTCAACTTGATCAGGACGATGCCCTCGATCCGTTGTTGGACCTCGTGACCAATAAATGGAATCGCAGCGCTGACAGCACCGGCAGTGGATCGGGCCCGCCTTAGTGAGGCTCATGCGCCCGGCGCGCGCCTCTCTGCAAATGGCGGTAGGGGCGGACGGGCGCGTGACCGTCGAACGCCCGCGCCCCGTCCGTTGCGATGCACGGGCGCACCCGGTATCCTGGAACCAGACCGGCCATCGAAGCGAAGCATCTGTTCGACGATCGCATCCTGCTCGACCTCTATGCCGCGGCGCAATGCGACGCGCGCTGGACGCCGATGCTCGACCAGCTTTGCAGGCTGCTATCGGTGCGCAGCGCGGTCGTCCAGATCATCCAGGAGGCGCCGCCTGCCAGTTGGGAGGCGTGGACGGCGCGCGACACGCAATCAACGAGCGATGCCGAACGTCATGACCGGTGCCTCAACCGGCCCGACAGCCCGCGCTTTCAACTGCCGCTCGGCTATGTCCCCGATATCGAGATTTCGAGCGACCAGCGAAGCTTCGGCGCGCGCTCCGACCTGATCGGCGACCTGCGCGGGCGGATGGACCGGGCTGGCCTGGGCATCGGGCTGTGGGCGTCGTTTCCGATCGGCGGCGACCGGACGTTCAGCCTGATCCTGCACCGCCACCCCGGCGACATGCGCGACCTGACCGAGGAAGAGGAGCGCGACCTGACGCGGCTGCTCCCGCATCTGCAACAGGCGGTGCGGCTGAGCGCGCAGCTCGGCGCGCTCCAGGCGCGGGCGGCGACGCTGGAGGCGGCGTCGAGCCATGTGCAGGCGGCGCTGCTGCTGTGCGGGGCCGACCTGACGATCGACTGGTGCAATGCCGCCGCGATCGACGTGCTGGCCGGCACCATGCTCGTCGCCCGGACCCGTGGCAAGCTGTGCTGTCCGCGCGCGCATCATGCGCAGCGGCTACGCGATGCCGCGGGCGCGGTCGCCGGCGGCGCGGTCCGCGTGGGACGCGTCGTGCTGACGGGCGACGACGGCGCCCGGCTGCACCTGCGCATCGCGCCGACCCGCGACACCATGGGCACCTCCCCCGCCGACTGCGAAACCGCGCCGCTGTCGATCATGCTGTCGCTGCCCGACAGCAGGACGCGGTTCGAGACCGATGACATCGCCGCGCTGTTCGACCTGTCCCCGGCGGAGGCACGGCTGGCCTCCGCTCTGTCGGGCGGGGCGTCGATCACCGAATATGCGCAGGCCCGCGGCATCGCGACCGGGACGGCACGCGTGCAGCTCGCGCGCTGGCACATGCTCGACCGCGACATCAACACGCTGACCTTTCGCAGCATGGACACGCTGTTCACGACGCGCACCGTGGCGCACAGCGGGCCTGTGTGGGCGCTGCCGCGCGCCGACCATGCGCTCGACTTCAGCTACGCGTTCAAGGGCACGACTTATCGCGCGGACGCGTTTCTGGAACGCACTTACACCAATGCCCTGCTCGTCATGAAGGACGGGCGCATCGTCAGCGAGATCTATCGCAACAACACGCACGAGCGGACGCGGTTCATGGGCTGGTCGATGACCAAGTCGGTGACCTCGACGCTGGTCGGTGCCGCGGTCGAGGACAAGCTGATCGCCTCGCTCGACGATCCGATCACACGCTACCTGCCCGAGCTTCGCGGTGGCGGCTATGACGGCACGACGATCCGCCAGATCCTTCAGATGCGCTCTGGCGTCGATTAAGAGGAACGCTACGACTTCGCCAATCCGGGCATCGCGGCGACCAATCACATTAACGCGCCGGTCAAGAATGTCGCCCGGTTCGCCGACGTCGCACGCACCGTCAAACGCGCGCACAAGCCGGGCGCGGTCTTCGCCTACAAGACGATCGACACCGCCGTGCTCGGCTGGCTGATCGAGCGCGTGTCGGGCGGCAGCGTCGCGGCCTACACCGCGCGCAAGCTGTGGGAGCCGCTGGGGACGGAGGCGGACGGCTTCTACATCATGGACGGCGCCCCGGGCGTAGGCCGCGAGTTCAGCGGCGCGGGGTTCAACGCGACGCTGCGCGACTGGGCGCGCTTCGGCCAGATGATCCTCGACGGCGGCGTCGCCGATGGCCGCCGCGTCGTCTCTGCGAAATGGGTGGAGATGGCGAGCGCCCCGGCCGCGGCGGAGGATGCGACCGGCGGCTACGGGATGCAGTGGTGGACGATGCCCCGCACGCCCGCCTTCTCCGCGATCGGGCTTCAGGGCCAATATGTCTTCGTCGATCCCGCGACGCGCACCGTGGTGGTCAAGCTCAGCTATTTCCTCTCGGACGGCGACACCGCCACCGAGGAGACGAGCGCCTTCCTCGCCGCGGCATCTGCCTGGAGCCCGCGCTGATCGACCAAGCCGCCCAACGATAATCAGAAAATTGGGGAGAGAACCGATGAACATTCGCACGAAGGCGGCGGCGACCGCCCTGCTGCTCGGCACCGCTGCCGCCCCGGCCCTCGCGCAGGCGCAGGAAACGTCCCCGCCCGCCGAGGCGGCGGCGGCGGCGGGCGACGACCAGCTTCAGGATATCGTCGTCACCGCTCAGCGCCGGACCGAGCGGCTCCAGACCGCGCCGTTGTCTGCGACCGCGCTCGATGCCGACGCGCTGACCAAGAACGCGGTCACCAATCTCGCCGACCTCCAGACCGCGACCCCTGCCCTGTCGGTCACCAACGGCGGCATCATCCAGAACGTCAACATCCGCGGCATCGGCCTGGCGAGCGACAGCCCCAACGTGACCGCGGGCGTCGCCACCTATGTCGACGGGCTGTTCCAGCCGCCGATCGTGCAGGCGAACAGCTTCTACGACTTGGCGAGCGTCGAGGTGCTGCGCGGGCCGCAGGGGACGCTGGTCGGATCGAACTCGACCGGGGGCGCAATCTTCGTCAATTCCAAGGGCCCCGACCTCGACGGCGGTATCGGCGGCTATGGCGAGGTCGGCTACGGCAACTACAACGCCGTGACGGCGGAGGGGGCGCTCAACCTGCCAATCAGCGCGACGCTGGGCGTGCGCGTCGCCGGCTTCTATCGCCGCCACGACAGCTATTATCGCGACATCGGCCCCTTCGCCAACGCCGCAGGCCGACTGCCGACTGGATGAAAAGGGCGGCCGCGTCACTGTGCTGTGGCAGCCGGGCAGCTTCTCGGCAACGGCGAAGATCAGCCTCAACAACCGCGATACCGGGGGCTATCCCTATCGCCCGATCCCCGGCACGCACTTCGCCGCCTATCGCGTGGGCGACATTCGTACGCTCAGCTTCGACACGCCGACGGGCAATCGCGACCTCGGCTTCCAGGCGGGGCTGGAGCTGCGGCAGGAGCTGGCGAACGGCATCACGCTGGGCTCGCTGACGGGGTATCAGAACAAGCGGATCAAGAACCTATTCGACGTCGACGGGTCGCAGGCACCGGCCGCCGTCGGCGCTGAGATCTCGCAGGACTATTTCGCGGGCGAGAAGCAGTATAGCCAGGAAATCAACATCATCTCGCCCACTGACGGGCCGTTCGACTGGATCCTGGGCGGCTATTTCCAGCGCAACGACATTCGCGTCCGCATCCTGCAAAGCGAGGGCGGTTTTCCGACCGACATCACCCCGGTCAACCAGCGCACCACGACGGGCCTGTTCGCCCAGGGCAGTTATCAGCTCACCGATACGTTCGAGGTGCAGGTCGGCGGCCGCTATTCGACCTACAAGGCGACGGGCCGCGGCTTCGTGACGATCGGCCGCGGCGTTCCGGGCTTCCCCGCCGACGGCCTGCCCGTCGCCGACCTGTCGGGCGACAACGACGACGCACGCGTCACGGGCAAGGTCGCGCTCAACTGGAAGGTCGATGCCGACAACCTGCTCTACGCCCTAGTCGCGCGCGGCTATAAACCCGGTGGCTTCAATTCGACGACCTCGACGTTCGATCCCGAAACGGTGATGAGCTACGAAGCGGGCTGGAAATCGAGCTTCTTCGGCGAGCGGGTACGCACGCAGCTCTCGGCCTTCTACAACAAGTACAAGGGCTTCCAGTTCAACGTCGTCGAACCCAGCACGGGCTTTTCGGGGGTGGAGAACATCGCCGACGTGACGATCAAGGGGTTCGAGGGGCAGGTGCAGGCGCGGGTGCGCGGCTTCGGCTTCGACGCCGACGTCGCCTATGTCGATTCCAATCTGGCGAACGTCACCTTCGTCAATACGCGCAACCTGCCCGCCGGCACGCTGGGGCCGCAATGCGGTTCGGGCACGCCGTCGAACCCGCCGCTCTGCTTCGACTACAATCCCTTCATCCAGGTATCGGGCGACGGGCCGAACCTGTACGCGCCCAAATGGACGTACAATCTCGGCGCGGATTACCGCATCCCGGTCGGCGGCGCTGACCCCGCGGGTCACCTATGCCTATGTCGGGCCGCAATTCACCTATCTCGGCTATTCGCCGCTCAGCGACCGGGTCGACGGGCGCGGGCTCTTGTCGGCGCTCGTCACGCTCGACATGGGCGACCGGCAGGTGACGGCCTATGGCACCAACCTGACGAACAAGGACTATGTCAGCGGCCAGTTCAATTCGAACGAATTCTACGGCGCGCCGCGCGAATATCGCGTGCGGGTCAGGGTCGCCTTCTAAGTGTCGGCAACCGCGTGCCCCGGCACGCGGCTCCGACGCGCTAGAGCAGGTCTTTTGGCGACTTTCCGGCATCAGCGAGTGCTACGCCGGTTCTGACACCGCCGCGCGCACCGTTTCAGGGGGCGAGCCGTGCTTAAAATCCTGTGCCGGGGTTGCCCCCTCTCGGATGGCCCTTCCCGACGCGGCTCAGTCGGCGAGGATCAGCGCGTCGAGCGCCACGCAACCCTCGGGATAGACGACGACCGGATTGAGGTCGATTTCCCGGATCGCGGGCGTCCCGGCCAGCACGCCCTCCAGCGCCAGCACCAGGTCGGCCACCGCACCGACGTCGAGCGGCAGGCTGCCGCGCCACCCGGCCAGCAGCGGCGCGGATTTGAGCTTCATGATCTCACCGACTATCGCGGCGCGCGACAAGCCCGGCACGATCAGCCGCACATCCTTCAGGATCTCCGCCTGCACCCCGCCGAAGCCGACGAGGATCACCGCGCCCCATTCGGGATCGCTTCGCGCACCGACGATCAGTTCGACGCTGCGTTCGCCCATCGCCTCGATCAGCACGCCATCGAGCACGATGCCGGGCGCGTGCGCCGCGACCGCGTCGTGCATCGCGTGCCATGCGGCGCGGACCGCAGCCTCGCCGCGAAGGTTCAGCGCGACGCCGCCCGCATCGCTCTTGTGACTGAGGGCGCTCGCCTGCGCCTTCATCGCCACGGCGCCGCCCAGCGACGCGGCCGCCTCGACCGCGGCGTCGGCGGTGGCCGCGAACACGCCGCGGGGAAACGGTATGCCCGCCGGGGCCAGCGCCTGCTTGGCGAGATATTCGGGGAGCGTGCCGCGATGCGCCAGCGTCACCGGGATCGGGGCCGCATTCGCCCGCACCGGCGTTTCCGTCCGTAGCGCCGCCAGCGCGCGGAACGCCCGATAGGGTGCGGGAAAATAGGGCACCCCCGCCTCCCGCAACGCCGCCACATAGTCGGCGGGAACATCCGCGCCCTCGTCCAGCCCGGCAAAGAGTACTGGCTTGGCCGGCTTCAGCGCGGCGATCGCGTCGAGGATCGGCGGCAGCTTCAGCGTCGCGGTCGTCCGATCGGTCTGGATGATCCCCAGCACCACCGCGCCATAGGCATCGTCGGCGAGCAGCGGCGCCAGCGTGCGGCGATAGAGGTCGGGATCGACCAGCGCCTGCGCGGTCAGGTCCATCGGGTTCGACACCGGGATGAACGCGGGTACCGCCGCCGCCAGCGCCTCGCGCGTCGCCGCACCGGGCGGCGGCAGCGGCAGCGCCAGCGTTTCGGCAAGGTCGAGCGTCAGTGCCTTGAACGCCCCGGATTCGGTCAGCACCGCCACCCCCGCGGCGGGCATCGCCGGACAGCGATAGGCAAGGTCGACGACGTCGCCCAGTTCCTCCAGCCCCGGCACCAGGATGACGCCCGCGGCCCCCACCTTGGCGCCCATTAGGGCGTAGTCGCCCGCCATCGCGCCGGTATGCGTCGCCGCCGACTCGCGCGCGGCCCTCGACGTGCCGGGATGAAGAAGCACGATCCGCTTGCCCGCCTCGCGCGCCCGTTCGGCCAGCGCGAGGAAGCGGGCCGGCGCGCGGAACTGCTCGACGATCATCGCAATGACGCGCGTGTGCGGATCGCCGAGCAGATGCTCGACATAATCCTCGACGCCCGAGGCCGCCTCGTTGCCGGTCGAAATCGACACGGTGAGCGGCAGCGCCTTGCTCATCAGCGTGGTGCCGAGCACGACCGCCATCGCCCCCGATTGCGACACGATCCCGATCCCCTCGCCGGGACAGGGATGCGGCGGCGTCTCGACAAAGGTCAGCGGCACGCCGTCGACGAAATTGACGAGGCCGAGGCAGTTCGGCCCTTCGACCACCATGCCATGCTCGGCGGCGATCCGCGCGACCTCATGCTGCGCGGCAAGCCCCGCCTCGCCGCCCTCGGCGAAGCCCGCGGCAAAGATCACCGCTGCGCCGACGCGCCTGGCCGCGAGCGCGCGGACCGCGTCGAGCACCGCCGGCCCCGGGATCGCCAGCACCGCCGCATCGACGCCGTCGGGCAGGTCGGCGATCGAGGCGAAGCAGGGCCGCCCGTCGATCTCCGCCCGCTTCGGATTGACGAGGTGGATATCGCCGGCAAACGCGTGCCGCTCCAGGTTGCGCAGTACCGAATTGCCGAGTGCGCCGGGCGTCGGCGAGGCTCCCACGATCACGACCGATCGCGGGGTGATGAGGCGGGAAAGATCGGGCATCAGCGGCCTTCTTCGTGCGCGGTCGGCAGGGTCGGGAAGCGGACGGAGCGGCAGCTTCAGACCCCGGCCTTTTCCTTGTCATAGGCGCCGAGGCCGGGCTTGTAGCTCTTCTCGTCGATGAACTGCCGGATGCCTTCCTTACGGCCCTCATTGTCGTAGCTGTTCGCCGCTTCCTGGGCGCGGACGAGATAGTCCTCGGCATCCTCGTAGCTCATCGTGCCGACGCGGCGCATCGCGTCCTTGGTCGCCTTGAGCGCGACGGGGTTCTTCTGGAGGAGGACGGCCGCCACCGCGGCAACGCGATCCTCGAGCTGGTCGAGCGGCAGTGCCTCGTTGACCAGGCCCCATTCGGCGGCGGTGCGGCCGTCGATCGGCTCGCCGGTCATCGCGTGGTACATCGCGCGGCGAAAGGGCATCAGTTCCTGCGCCACCTTGGTCGCGCCGCCGCCGGGCAGGATGCCCCAGTTGATCTCACTGAGGCCGAACTTGGCCTCCTCCGCGGCGAAGGCGAGGTCGCAGGCGAAGAGCGGGCCATAGCCGCCGCCGAAGCACCAGCCATTGACCATCGCGATCGTCGGCTTCTGATACCAGCGCAGCCGCCGCCACCAGCCATAGCTCTCGCGCTGCGCCTGACGGGTACCAGCCAGCCCCTTGGCCTCGGTCTCCCGAAAATATTCCCTGAGGTCCATGCCCGCGGTCCATGCCGGCCCCTCGCCCGACAGGACGAGTACGCCCACATCGTCGCGGAACTCGAGGCCGTCGAGCACTTCCATCATGTCGCGGTTGAGCGTCGGGCTCATCGCGTTGCGCTTGTCGGGGCGATTGAAGCGGACCCAGGCGATGCGGTCGGTAACGTCGAAGGCGACGACGCCGTTGGTCGAGGTTTCGGTCATTTGCAGGCTCCTGTGGCGATCATTCGACCGCGAATACTTCGATGAGGACGTGGGTCGGCATCCGCGTGCCGCGCGAGACGAAGGTCTTCTCGCGCAGCCATTGCAGCGGCCCCGGCGGCGGGTCGAAGACGGGGGTGGCGCGGAAATAATAGTCGGACGGGTCGACGCGCTCCCCGCGCGCGATCCGTTCGGTCACCGCCGCGCTCGCGACGCGCACGCCGCTATTGTGGATGGCGATGACGGTGCCGTCGGCGGCCTTCAGGAAATAGCGCGCCTCGACCCGCGTGAACCCGCCGGGATAGATGGTCTGCCAGTCGCCGCCGCCGGGGAGGACGGTGCCCGACAGGCGCGGGCCGCTGACCGTGCCGCCGGTGATCGGAATGAACCGCCGCCGCCCGCCGTCGATCTCCCCCTGTTCGAGCGGCGCGCCGATCTCCACGCGGATCGTGAAAACGGGCGTCAGGCGCGGCGGGGCGGGATCGGCGGGTGCCGCGACAAGGGCTGCGGCAGCAAGGGGTAACGCGAGCATTGCGGCGCCTCAGATCGGAAAGTGGCCGGGCTGCGTCTCGATCGTGACCCAGCGCAGTTCGGTAAAGGCGTCGATCCCGGCCCTGCCGCCGAAGCGGCCATAGCCCGATGCCTTGACCCCGCCGAAGGGCATCTGCGCCTCGTCATGCACGGTGGGGCCGTTGACGTGGCAGATGCCCGACTTGATCTTCCGCGCGACGCGCAGCCCGCGCGCGGTGTCGCGGGTGAAGACCGCGGCGGACAGGCCGTATTCGGTGTCGTTGGCCAGCTCGATCGCGTGCGCCTCGTCACGCGCGCGGACGACGCCGACTACGGGACCGAAGCTCTCGTCGCGGAACAGCTTCATCGCGGGCGTCACCCTGTCGATGACGTGCGCGGGCATCAGCACACCGTTCGCCTCGCCGCCATTAACCTGTACCGCGCCCGCCGACAGTGCATCGTCGATCAGCGCGCGGACGTGATCCACGGTCTTGCGATCGACGACCGCGCCGAGCGGCGCCTTGCCCTCGCGTGGGTCACCGACGGGCATCGAGCCGACCTTGGCGGCGAACTTCTCGACAAAGGCGTCGGCGATCGCGTCGACGACGATGATCCGCTCGGTCGACATGCAGATCTGGCCCTGGTTCATGAACGCGCCGAACGCCGCGGCCTTTACCGCCTCGTCGAGATCCGCATCGTCGAGCACGATCAGCGGCGCCTTGCCGCCCAGTTCGAGGAGGACGGGCTTCAGATGCTCTGCCGCGCGCTTGGCGATGATGCGGCCGACCGCGGTCGAGCCGGTGAAGTTGATCCGTCGCACCGCCGGATGGTCGATCAACGCGCCGACAATCTCGCCCGCATTGGCGGGCGCATTGGTGACGATCTGGACGACGCCCTCTGGCAGCGCCTCGGCAACGGCCTCGACGATCAACGCGTGCGTGCGCGGGCATTGCTCGCTCGCCTTCAGCACCACGGTGTTGCCGCAGGCGAGCGGGACGGCGATCGCACGCACGCCAAGGATGATCGGCGCATTCCACGGCGCGATGCCGAGCAGGACGCCGACCGGCTCGCGCAGCGCCATCGCGATGCAGCCGGGCTTGTCGGACGGAATCACCTCCCCGCCGATCTGCGTCGTCAGCGCCGCAGCCTCCCGCACCATGCCGACCGCGAGCATCAGGTTGAAGCGCGCCCACCCCTCGGTCGCGCCGATCTCGCCCATCATCGCCTCGACGAACGCTTCGCCCCTGGCGGCGAGCGCGTCGGCGGCCTTGCTCAGTGCAGCGCGGCGGGCATTGGGACCGAGCACCGACCAGGCGGGAAAGGCGGCGGCGGCGGCATCGACGGCGGCGTTCGCGTCGGCGATGGTTGCGGTCGGTGCGGTGGTGGCGACCTCTCCGGTCACCGGATTGCGGCGCTCGAACATCACAGCCATGACCTCATCCTCTCATTATTGTTATATACAATAACCGAATGTCGACAGCCGTCAAGCGCGACGCGCTTTCGACAGGGGAGAGTTTTTCGGCTGATACTCGATGAGGACGGCGCCCTCGCCGCTCCCTATCCTTTCGATCCGCGCCTGATCGGGTGGGTACCGATGGTCGACGCATCCCGCGACGGCCGCATTCCCCACACGCGCGTCGACGGCGATCGTCGCCCGACGATTTCGAGCCGATGTCGCGCTGGCTCCGGATATCGCGATCCTCGTGAATCGATTTGAGCGCCGCCCTCCCCTCGGCTAACGTCTCGGCTCGTATCGCATCGCATTCTCCTCGTCGAAGACGCCCCCCGGTTGCGCGAACAGCTCGCCGATCAGCTCGTCGCGTTCGGTCACACCGTCACCGCTGTCGCGGACGGGCCCGCCGGACTGTCGTCCCTCGGGACGGAGGCGTTCGACATCGTCGTGCTCGACTGGATGCTGCCGACGCTCGACGGCCTGCCGCTGCTGCGCGAGGTGCGCGCCCGCGGGCTTCGGATTCCGGTGCTGATGCTTACCGCGCTCGGCCAGACGATCGACAAGGTCGAGGTGCTCGATGCCGGGGCCGACGACTATGTAGTCAAGCCGTGCGACCCGCTCGAGCTCAATGCCAGGATCAAGGCGCTGCTGCGCGCCCGCAGCGCCCGCAGCGCCGGCGAGCAACCCGCCGACACGATCGAGGTGGGCAATATCGTCATCAGTCCGGCGGGCGCCCGCGCTTGGCGAAAGGGGCAGTCGCTGGGCCTGTCGCAGATCGAGTTCAGGATGCTGCTCGAACTCGCGCGGCTCGCTGGGGATACGGTCACGCGGGCGATGCTGGTCGAGCGGGTGTGGGGCCGCGACCTCGTGACCACCTCGAACGTGATCGAGGCGCATATTCGGCATTTTCGGGTGAAGCTCTGCCGATATGGCGACGATCCGATCGAAACGGTGAGAGGCGCCGGATACTCGCTTCGTCGATGAAGGCACCGCTCCAGTCGCTGCGCGGGCTGATGATCGCGTTCCTCGCGCTGTTCCTGACGGTGACGGTGGCGGCGGGGCTCGGCAGCTATTTCGGGACGCTGAGCATGATCGTCGCGCTGGTCGACGCGCGGATCCGCGCAGAGGCAGACGTGCTGGCCCCGCCTGGCGCCCGCATCGACCTTCGCGCCCTGACGCAGCGGATGGAGACGATGGCGCGCCAGCGCGACACCGGCGACCTTGGCCTGCTGCTGTTCGACGCGCGCGGTCGGCGGATCGCGGGCAACGCGCGTTTCCGCTGCGAGCTGCCGCTAGGCTTTTCTTCGCTGAGCGGGCGCGATGCGATCGAGGATTTGAGCGCGGGCCGCGTCCTGGTGCGCGATTTGGACGGCCGCCTGCGGTTGGCGATCTTTGCCGAGACCGAACCGATCGACCATTATTTCGCGGTCCGCCCGGAAATCCATCTCGTCGGATCCGGAGCCATCATCGTCGTCGTCCTGGCGGGGCTGCTGCTGTTCCGGCGGCTGGTGGCGCGCCGGATCGACGAGATGTGCCGCACCGGCGACGGCGGCGCGTTCGACCGGCAGGCGGCGGCATTCAACGCGATGCTCGACCGGATCGGCACGCTGGTTGCCGAGATCCGCAACGTCCCCAACGACATATCGCACGAGCTTTGCACGCCGCTCGCGCGGTTGCGCAACGAGCTGGCGGCGATCGAGCACCGACCCGACGCCATCCCCGTCGCCTCTGCGCTGCACGCTGCGACGGCGCAGGCCGATGCGCTGCTCGAGATGTTCTCGGCCTTGCTCCGCATCGCATCGATCGAGAGCCGGGCGAGCCGGGAAGCCTTCGCCCTACTGCGCCTCGACCAGTTGGCGGCGAGGTGGCCGCGCTGGTCGAGCCCTTTGCCGCGGAAACCGCGCATCGCCTTGACCTGCGCGCTCCGGCAGCCGTCGAGCATGTCGGCGACCGGGCGCTGCTGATGCAGATACTGCTGAATCTCGTCGAGAACGCGATCCGGCACACGCCCGCGGGCAGCCGGATCACCATCGGGGTAGAGGCGCGCGGCGACGCGAGCGTCCTCATCGTCGATGACGGCCCAGGCATCCCTGCCGACGCGCGCGCCCTTGCGCTGCGCCGCTTCGGCCGGCTCGATTCCGACGAGGGCGGCCACGGTCTCGGCCTCCCACTCGCGCAGTCGATCGCGCGGCTGCATGGCGGGACGCTCATGCTCGAGGATGCGGGTCCCGGTCTTCAGGTCGTCGTCGTCCTGCCCCGATGACGGCCGGGCACGACACGCCCCCCGGTCCTGGTTTCAGAACTTCAGGCTGGCATCGATCCCGAACGTGCGCGGCGCGTTGAAATTGCCGTAATCGCCCAGCACGTTGCCGATCCTGCCCGTCGTCACGTTGGACGTGGGCGCGCCGGGCAGGCTGTTCGACGGATCGCGGCGATACACATATTTCTCGTCGAACAGGTTGCGCGCCCAGACGCCAACGGTCAGCGCCTGTCCGCCGCCCATCGGAATGTCGGCGAGCGAAATGCGCCCGTTGAATAGGAGCGACGCGTCGTTCTTCGTCGCGAACTGGACGAAGGCCTGCGTCGCCTGCGCATAGTTGCCGTCGAGGTGAAATTTGAGCGTCACTTCGGCCGCGACCGGCACTGCATATTCGATCGATCCGCTGGCGGCGTTGCGGGGGGTGAAGACGATGTAGAAGTCCTGATAGACGCTGGTCGACCGCCCGGCCGCGTCGCGCGCGGTAATCAGCACCGGCGGGATCTTGGTATGGGTATAGGCATAGGCGGCGTTGAGGGTGAGGCGCTCGACCGGGTTGACGGTCAGGTCGGCCTCGATCCCCCTGATCTTGGTGATCCCCGGCGCGTTCATCGTGACGAGGTTGTTGAAGCTGCTCGACCCCACGAACTGGATCGAGCTGATATCGACCTGGCTGTCCTTGCGATCCATGATGTAGCCGGCAAGGTTTAGGCGCGCGCGGTGATCGAACAGGTCGGTCTTTAGCCCGACCTCGTACGACTTCACGTCCTCCGGATCGAAGGGCTGGTAGTTCGACGTGCGCGAGCTGGCGCCGCCCGCACGATAGCCCGTCGCGTACTTGGCATAGACGTGCGTCTGCTCGGTCACGTCGTAGGCCAGCGTGACCATCGGGTTGAAGCGGTTACAGCTTTTGTCGAGCGGCAGATAGCCCACGCTCGCCGCGGGCGGGTTGGTGTCGTAGTTGACCCCCCGCGAGACGTGCAGGATGCCGCGCTTGCGGTCATGCGTCTAGCGCCCGCCGACCGTCAGGTGCAGCACGTCGGTCGCATTCCACAGGTTCGAGCTGGGCGTCGCGGCATCGTCGCTGACATGCTCGTTGAAATAGAACAGGCCCGCCACGTAATCGATCGAGTCAACCGTGCCGACGGCCTGCAATTCCTGGCTGAACTGGCGCTGGCGCAGGTCGGCGAGGCTGTAGCGGCTGAACAGGCTGCCCGGCGTCGCGACACCGTTGATCGTGACGGTGCTGTTGGGCACGAACACCGGCGGCCGGTGGGCGCCACCCGAATTGTCCCAATGGCTGGCATCGACGCCGCGCCACCGGGTGATCGCGCGCAGCTCGAGCGCGGGCCCGAGATTCCACTTCAGGCTGTTGGTGAAGCCGTGGGTCCGGTCGATGCTCGCCTGCTGAGGCACGCCGATATCGGCGACCTTCATCCGCGTATCGCCGTTGACGACGACCGGCGCGGGCAGCGGGCGGACCGTGCCGGTCAGCGCCGTGTAGTTCGTGCCCGGCAGCCTGCACGCCGGCTGGGACGCCTGCGGCCCGGCCGCACAGCCATTGGGATTGTAGTTCAGAAGCTGGCTGGAGAGGGCGAGTTGGCGTCGCGGCCGACGTCGTAGGCGAAATCCTCCGTCATCCCGTCGATCGGCTTCCAGCGCACCGCCGCGCGCAGGCCCCGGCGGTCGAAATAGTTCCAGCCGGTCTGGCCGGGCAGCGAGTTCTTCGTCGTCGGGTCCTGATATTGCAGCACGCCATCGAGCTTGACGGCAAAGCCCTGATATTCAGGCAGGTCGAGGTGGATTTCGCTGTTGTACGACGCGTAATTGCCGATGCCCGGCCACCCAGCCGCCGAACTCGCCGCTCGGCGCGCGGCTGACCAGGCTGAGAGCGCCGCCCTCGGTATTGCGGCCGAACAGCGTGCCCTGCGGCCCCTTCAGCACTTCGACCCGCTCGAGGTCGAAGAGCGCGGCGTTGAGGCCGTGCTGGCGGCCCAGATAGACGCCGTTGACATAGATGCCGACGCCCTGCTCGCGCGCCGGCTGGTTCGCATCGAGCGGCACGATCCCGCGGATGCGCACCGTCAGCGCGCTCTGCCGCGCCTCGAACGCCGCAACGCGCAGCGACGGCACGCCGCCATCGGCAAGGTCGTACAGGCTCTGGACGTGACGGTCCTTCATCATCGCGTCGCTGACGACCGAGGTAGCGATCGGCGTCTTCTGAAGGCTCGTTTCCCGTTTGGTCGCGGTCACGACGATATCGCCGCCGCCCTCCCCCTTCTGGTCGAGGTCGGGCGCGGCTGCCTTGGCGGGCATATCCTGTGCAATGGCCGGCGCCGCCATGATGCAGACAGCGGCGGCGCCCGCCAGAAACACGGCGCGGCGGTTGGTGCGCAAGCTCATCGAAAGTCACCCCTTGGGATCGCGTTGATCGTTCGCCGGGGCGGCTAATTCAGGCGCGCGACAGTTCGGTTTCGAACCGGTGACGGCGCGCGCGGCGCCTTCACAATGACGTCATACAACGCCCACGCGGTCGAAAGCATTGGCCGATTCATTTTGGATGATCGCCATCGCGGCGCTAGCGGAAGCCGGCGAGCCCCGCGACGGCGATGCGCGGCGCGGGGACCGCGGGCACCGGGAAGTGCAGCCGCAGGAACCGCGCCTGCCGCACGCCGGCAAAGGCGGGGCGCTGCGTCGCGCGGGCATAGTTGATGTTGGCGAACTCCCCCTCGCCAGCCGCCGTCCAGCTTTTGCCATCTAGGCTCGTCTCCGCCCGCCAGCGCGACGGCGGCGCGGCGTCGGGATCGACATGGCGCGTCGGCGTCAGCAGGAATCCGCGCAGCGCCTCCGTCCGGCCGAGGTCGATCGTGACCGATGCGGGCGCGGGCGACTGCCATGCCGTCTTCGCGTTGTCATCGAACAGCGCCGCGCCGCCATCGGCGCTGGCGGCGACGATCCGCCACCCCGCGCTCGAAATGAGGCTCGGATCGCTGGCAACGGCAGGCGGCAGCGTGCGCGGCGCGACCGAGCGGTAGAGCGCGATCCGGCACAGTGCCGGCCCCGCCTCCGCCTCCACCGTGCGAAAGCGAAGGCGGCGCGGCGCGATCGGCTGGGGGAGGCGCACATGGCGCTGCGGTCCGACCATCGCCTTTTCCGCGATCGTCCGCCACTCACCGCCATCGTCCGCCACGTCGATCGCGAAGCGCGTGACGCGCAGGCCGAGCGGCAACCATTCCTGAAGCTCGATCAGGTCGAACGCGCGCCCCGGCGGCAGGTCGAGGACGACCGAGGCGTCGCGTGCTCCGGCCGGCGCGCACCAGAAGGTCGCCGGATCGCCGTCGACGACATTCGCCGCGGTCGATCCGATATCCGCGCTTGCCGTCACCACCGCCTCCCTCGCTAGATCGGCGGCGAAGGTGCCGCGCAGCGCGTCGCCGAACGCGGTCAGGCTGGCGACGTCGCGATCGGCGATCCGCCCGCGCCGGTCGGGCGGGATGTTGAGGTGGAAGGTCGTGCCGTGCCCGACCGACCGGTCAAACATCTCCATCAGCGTGGCGGGCGACTTGACCTGCGTATCCTCGTCGGCGTGGTAGAACCAGCCGGGACGGATCGACACGTTGGTCTCCGCCGGCCACCACAGTTCCGCTCCCCGCACGCCCGGATAGCCGTTCGCCTGCGTATAGGGTTCGTTCGGCATCGTCGGCCAGCACGGGTCGGCGGCATGCCCCTCCTCGTTCCCTACCCAGCGAATGTCGGCGCCGAGCGGATCGAAGGTGCACGCCTCGGGCTGCAGATCGTGGACCAGCTTCACGATGGACGGCCAATCGTAATAGGCCGGCGCGTCGATCAGCCGCGTCTCCCGCGCGCCGCCATAATAGCCGTCGCCGCCATTGGCGCCGTCGAACCAAACCTCGAACAGCTTGCCGTAGCGCGTGCAGAGTTCGGTCAGGGTGGCGCGGTAATAGTCGATATAGGCGGGCCGCCCATATTCCGGGTGGTTGCGGTCCCAGGGCGAGAGATAGAGGCCGTAGTTCAGTCCCGCGCGCCGGCACGCCGCCTCCAGCTCGCCGACGATATCGCCCTTGCCGGCCTTGTACGGCGAGTTGCGGATGCAGTGTTCGGTCAG
The DNA here is from genome assembly GCF_014199325.1 of Sphingomonas yantingensis. Lineage (GTDB taxonomy): Bacteria > Pseudomonadota > Alphaproteobacteria > Sphingomonadales > Sphingomonadaceae > Sphingomonas > Sphingomonas yantingensis. The sequence continues at coordinate 248,369 of NZ_JACIJJ010000004.1, read as the reverse complement.
CTTCGTCGGCCACAGGCAGAAGCCGTCATGATGCTTGGCGGTGAGGATCAGGCCCGTCATCCCCGCCGCCTTCGCCGCGGCGGCGATCTGGTCGGGATCGAAGTCGGTCGGATTGAACAGCGCCGGATCCTCGTCGCCATACCCCCATTCCTTGTCGGTGAAGGTGTTGATCGAGAAATGGACGAAGCCGTAGAAGCGGCGGTCGTGCCATCTGAGCTGCCGCGGCGACGGCACCGCGCCCCATGGCGGGGGCAGCGGCGTGGATGCTCCGGCGACCGATCGCGACGCCACCGGCGTACAGGCCGCCCCGCCGAGCATGGCCCCGCCGGCGATCAGCGTGCGGCGCGAAAGGGATGCGGTCATCGGCGAACTCCTTGGGTAAGCTGCCCCGGCCGGTCGACGGGCGCGGCGGCGAAGGCCCGGTCGGGCTCTCGCGCCATTTCGAAGCGGAGCGTGCCGCCCATCATCAGCGTCACGTGGTCGATCCAGCCGCGTGTCCAGCGCTCCCCCCGCCACGACACGCCGCGGACATAGGGCGCGTCGGGCGCATTCCCCGCCGCCTCGACCACCAGCCGCCGCCCGTTGCCTAGCCGCAGCTCGGCCCGTGCGAACAGGGGACTTCCCAGCACATATTGCGCGCTCACCGGATCGACGGGGTAGAAGCCGAGCGCGGAGAGCAGGAACCACGCGCTCATCTGCCCGCAATCGTCGTTGCCGATGATGCCGCCGGGCGCGGCGCGGTACATCTCGGTCAGCAGGCGGCGGACCATTCCCTGCGTCTTCCACGCCGCGCCGCAATAGGCATAGAGATAGGCGACGTGATGGCTCGGCTCGTTGCCGTGCGCGTACTGGCCTACCAGCCCGGATATGTCGGGCGGCGCGTCGGCGGGGAGCGTCGAGGGCGCGGCGAACAGCGCGTCGAGCTTCGCCTCGAACGCCGCATCGCCGCCCATCGCCGCGATCAGGCCGGGCACGTCGTGCTGGTTGAGGAACGTCGCCTGCCAGCCATTGCTCTCGGTAAAGTCGTGCCACCGCTTCGAATGGCCGAGCGCCACGGGATCATAGGGCTCCGCCCAGCGCCCGTCCGCCAGCCGGCCGCGCGCAAAGCCGATCCGCCGGTCGAACACGTTCGCCCAGTTCCCCGACCGCTGCCGCAGCCGCGTCGCCCCGGCGGCATCGCCCGCCGCATCGGCGATTTGCGCGCCGGCATGGTCGTCATAGGCATATTCGAGCGTGCGCGAGACGCTTTCGTTCACCCGGTCGGCGGGAACGTAGCCAAGCGTGTCATAGGCCCCGATGCCGAGGCTGTTGTCGAGCGTCGGCGTCGTCCAGTCGAAGCTACGCCGCGCAATGCCGGGCCAGGCGGCGGCATAGTCGGCGGGAATGCCCTTGGCCCGCGCCTCCGCCAGCACGGGGACCGCGTGCCAGCCGATCATGCAGCCGGTCTCGACGCCCTGCAGCGGCCAAACCGGCGGGCCATAGGGGCTCTGCTGCGTCTGGCGGATCAGGTCGTCGATCATCCGCCGCGTCCGCTCGCCACCGATCAGCGTCTGGAGCGGGTGAAAGGCGCGGTACGTGTCCCAGAGCGAATAGGCGCTGTACGCCCGCTCGCCGGGCTTTAGCCGGTGGACCTTGCGGTCGAGGCCGACCGTGTGCCCGTCGACGTCGGAAAACAGCGTCGGCCCGAGGCTGGCATGATAGAGCGCGGTCACGGCGATCGTGCGCTGGTCAGCGGTCCCGCCCTCGACGCGCAGCACGTCGAGCTCGCGGTCCCACGCCCGTGCCGCGTCGCGCCGATAGCGGTCGAACGACCAGTGCCGCGCCTCCGCCCTCAGGTTCGCGCGCGCGCCGTGCGCATCCACTGCCGAGATCCCGCAGCGAACGACGATCGGCGCCGCGCCCGCTTCGTCGAAATGCAGCGCGACCTTCAGCCGCTTGCCCGCGACCCCGCGCCCCTCGACCGGCATGTCGCCGTCGCCGTAGAATTGCACGCGCTCGGGTGTCCGCGAGAATTGCATCGCGAAGAAGATGCGCCGACCCTTGGCCCAGCGGAACATGCGCCGCGTGCCGGTGAGCGTGCCGTCCGCCTCCAGCGTCAGCCGCGCTTCATCAATAAAGGCGGGATATTGCGGCTGGTCGGCGATCAGATGCGACAGGTCGATCAGCAGATGGCCCGCGCCGGCCGGGAAGCGATAGCGGTGGATGCCGGTACGCTCGGTCGCGGTGAGTTCGGCGCGCACGCCGTTTTCGAGCGTGACGGCGTAATAGCCGGGCTCGGCCACTTCACCCACATAACGCTGGCGATAACCTGCATCGGGGTTCTCCCACGGACCGGGATCGAGCACCACGGGTCCGGTCGCGGGGACGACCAGCACGTCGAGCATGTCGCCGATCCCCGTCCCCGACAGATGCGTGTGCGAAAAGCCCAGGATCGAGCCGTCGCTCTGATGATAGCCCGAGCAATTCTCCCACCGTTCCACCCCGGTGTCGGGCGACAGCTGGACCATCCCGAACGGCATCGTCGCGCCGGGAAAGGTGTGGCCGGTCCCGCCGGTGCCGATGAACAGGTCGGGCCGCCCTGGCGCATCCGCCGCCGCGGCAAAGGCGGGCGGCGGCACCGCGATCCCCGCCGCCGCCCCCGCCAGCAACTCGCGCCGTGCGAGCTTCACAAGGGAGCCGCCAGCACGTGCGGCTTGCGGCGCGACAGGTCAACGATCAGTTCGCCAAAGAGCCCGTTGGCCCAGGCAAACCACGCCCGCGTGAACTTGCCCGCATCGTCGCGGTCGAAGGATTCGTGCATGAAGCCGGTGCCGCCATGGCTGTCCTTCAACCAGCGCAGGCACTGGCGGATCACCGCATCGTCGTCGCTGTTCAGCGCGTGCATCACGATCGACATCGGCCAGATCGTGCCCATGCCCGAATGCGGGCTGCCGATCCCCTCGGCCACACGGCCGCGGTTGAAATAGGGGTTGCGCTCGCTCCACGCCGCCGCCGCCGTCCGCCGCCAGAGCGGGTCGGTCGCCGGGATCGCCTCCAGATACGCCAGCCCCGACAGGCTCGGTACGTTGGCGTCGTCCATGAAATGCCCGTTGCCGAAGCCGTCAACCTCGTACGCCATCAGCCGTTCGCCGCTGGCCGGGTCGATCAGCGTCCCGTGCGCGGCCAGCGCAGCGGCAACCTCGTCCGCCAGCGCCGCCGCATCGTTCGCCAGCGCCGCGTCGTCGCGCACCCTACCCGCCAGCACCGCCAGCTTACGTAGCGCCGAGACCGCGAACCAGTTCGACGGGATCAGGAACGGGAACAGGCACGCATCGTCCGACGGGCGATACATCGAATGGATCAGCCCGACCTTGCGCGTCGGCGCGCCATAGCCGTTCAGGATCAGCGTCTCGCTGGCCAGCCGGTCGCGGCGGAGGAAGCGGTACGGCCCCGGCCCGTCCTTCCGCTGCTGCTCGCGGAAGGTGCGCACGATCGCACGCGCGGCATCGGCCCAGAGCGCGTCGAACGGCGCCTCGTCCCCTGTCGCGCGCCAGTAATCATGCGCGACCCGGATCGGATAGCAGAGCGAGTCGACCTCCCATTTCCGCTCGGCGACACCGGGCTTCATCTCGGTATCGTCGGTCAGCGCCCAGGGTAGGTCGCTCTTGGCCGCGGGATCGCGCATGAAGGCGTTGGCATAGGGATCGATCAGGATCGAGCGCGACTGGCGCGCGATCAGCCCGCGGAACAGCTCGCGCAGCCGCGCATCGCCGCGTGCGAGGTGGACGTAAGGGTGCACCTGCGCCGCGCTGTCGCGCAGCCACAGGCAGGGAATGTCGCCAGTGATGACGAACGCGTCGGGCCGCCCGTCCACGCGGTCCATGAACACCGTCGTGTCGAGCGTGTTGGGATAGCAATTGGCGAACAGCCAGCGAAGCTCGGGATCGGCGACCTTTGCCGATACGCGGGCGATCTCCCGCTCCACCGCAGGGCTCACGAAGCGGCGGTCGGCGGGCGCGGGCCGCTTGGTCGGCCTTAACGGATCGGCGGCGCGCAGCGGCATCGCCCCAAGCGCCAGCCCGCTGCCGATCAGCGTCCGCCGCGTCAGCGTCATTTGGGCAAGCCCTGTTCGCCCGCGATCGTAAAGCGGACTTCCTGCCCCGCCGCCATCCCCGGCTGGCCGCCGCCGACGAACAGCCGGTATGCACCCGCCCGCACCGCGCGGTCGCCCGCAACATCGACGGTGCTGAGCGCGCGCGGGTCGAGCGTGAACCGGACCTCGCCCGACTTGCCGGGCTGGAGCGCGATCCGCTGGAACCCGACCAGGCTGTGGCGCAGCACGGGGTCGTTGAAGCTGCCGATGCGGTTGAGGCTGTCGGGCGCGATCAGATAGGCCTGTACCACTTCCTCACCCGCCCGGTCGCCGGCATTGGTCAGACGCGCGGTGACGGTCAGCGGCTCGCCCGCGCGGATCGCGGCGAGCGCGGTGACGGCGCCATAATCGAACCGGGTATAGCTTCGCCCGTGGCCGAAGCCCCAGAGCGGGGTACCGCTGAAATAGCGATAGGTCCGCTCGCGCATGTTGTAGTCGACGAAGGCGGGCAGGTCGCGGGTGCGGGCATAGAAAGTGACGGGCAGCCGGCCGGAGGGATTGACGCTCCCGTCCAGCATTTCGGCGATCGCGGTGCCCCCCGCCTCCCCCGGATACCAGGCGGCGATAACGGCATCGGCATGGGTCTTGGCCCATTCCATCGCGACGGCGCTGCCCGAAAGGAGCACGACGACCAGCGGCTTGCCGCTTGCCTTCACCGCCTCGAGCAGCGCCTGCTGTGCGGCGGGAAGTGCGATGTCAGTGCGGTCGCCGCCGGAGAAGCCCGGCACCTCGATCTGCAGGGCCTCTCCCTCGACCGCAGGCGACAGGCCGACGAACGCGACCACCGCATCGGCGCCTTGGGCAGCTGCAACAGCGCGCGCGCGCTGCGCCTCGGCGGGCGCGACCCAGGTCAGGCGGATGCCCTCGTCTTCGCCGGTATGCGCGAGTTCGAGGCGGAAGTCGTGGGGGGCGGTGTCGGTAAAGACATGGCGCGCCTCGACCGACTTGCCGTCGCCGCCGTCGGTGATGACGGGCTTGCCGTCGATCCACAGGCGCACCGCGTCATGGCCGGTGCAGGCATCCCAGCAACGCGGAATGTCGATGCGAAGCAGATGCTCGCCCGCCCCCTCCGCCGCGATCGTGCCGGTCCAGCGGACGCCGTAGCGATCCTCGGCCAGGCCCTTCACCGGCGGCGCGCGGTTCCAGTCGAAATCGATCGTGCGGTGCCTGAGCGTCGCCAGCGACGTGCCGGTGAAACCGGGATCGCGATAGACGGCGGCGGCCAGCCCCTCGCCGAACGCGGTCTGCGGCACGACGACGGGCACCCCCTCGGCCAGCGACGCGCCTTGCGCATAGGTGACGGCGAACCGCTTCGACAGGCCCGCCAGCGGCGTCACTGGGTCGGCGGCGGTGCCGTGGTAATTGGCCTCGAGCGTGTCGAGGCTGTCGGCATTGGGGCCGATCACCGCGATCCGCGCGCCCTTGCGAAGCGGCAGGACGCCGCGGTTTTCGAGCAGCACGATCGACTTGCCCGCCGCCTCAAGCGCCAGCGCGCGATGCGCGGGCGTGCCGACCGCTCGCGGGGAGATTGCGTCCCAGCGGCTCTTCGTCCCGAACGCATCGCCGAGCCGCTTGCGTGCGCTCAGCACACGGCCGAGCGCGCGGTCGACGGTCGCGGCGTCGGTCAGCCCCTCCGCCATCGCCCGATCGAGCGCGGCGAAGCCGGTGCCGCAATTCAGGTCCATCCCCGCATTGATCGCCGCCGCCGACCCGGCCGCATCGTCGCGGGCGTAACGCTGATAATGGGCGATGTTGCTGATCGCGTCGCAATCGGACACGACGAAACCGGTAAAGCCCCAATCCTTTCGCACGCGCTGGTTGAGCATCCAGTCGGCGGCGCAGGCGGGGACTCCGTGGATCGCGTTGTACGCGCACATCACCGACTGTGCCCGCCCCTCGGTCAGCGCGCGGCGAAAGGCGGGCAGGTACGTCGCCTCGACGTCATAGGGGCTGGTCTGGACGCTGAAGCTGTCGCGCCCCGCCTCCGGCCCGCTATGCGCGGCGAGGTGCTTAGGCGTGGCGATGACGCGCGGCTGCTTCGGGTCCGGCCCCTGCAGCCCGCGGACGAAGCCGACCGCCATCGTGCCGGTCAGCAGCGGGTCCTCGCCGTACGTCTCCTGCCCCCGGCCCCAGCGCGGATCGCGGAAGATATTGATGTTGGGGGACCAGATCGCCAGGCCCTGATACCGTTTGCGGTCCCGGCCCGGCAGCGCGTTGTAGCGCGCGCGCGCCTCGGTGGAGATGACCGTCCCCACCCGCTCCATCAGCGGCGCATCCCAGGTGGCGGCCAGCCCGATCGCCTGCGGGAACACGGTCGCGACGCCGTTGCGGGCAAGGCCGTGAAGCGCCTCGTTCCAATAGTCGTAGGCGGGGAGGTCGGGGCTGGATGCCTTGACCTTCGACTGGAGCTGCTCGGCTTTTTCGGCGGGCGTCATCGCGGCGATGCGCGCGGCGACGTCGGGATCGACCGGCGGCTCCTGCTGCGCCGCCGCGGCCAGCGCGATGGCAAGGGCGATCAACGCCGGTCCTCAAGCGTGGCCGAACCCACCGCATAGAAGGGATCGGCGAGCGGCGAGGTGAACTGGAAGCAGAGATCGGCGTCGCCGCTCTCGCCCTTCACCGGCGCCTCGACCCGGAATCGGTTCGGCGCGGTGGCGGGGTCCGGCAGCGGGAAGGTGCCGACGACGCGGCCGTCGCAGCCGCCCGCCTTCACCACCAGCTCGCCATGTTCGGTGACGGCGTAATGCGCACGCAGCGCCGATTCCTCGTGCGCGAGGCCATAGTTGCGCGGCAGGCGCACGACCTCGATCGCCACCGCCTTCGCCTCGCCCAGCGGCGCGGCGACCCACTGGGTACAAGTGTCGAAGATGTTGACGTTATAGGCGGGCGCATCCTCCGCCTGCCCCTCATTGAGCGGCACGCGCAGGCCGAGCGCACCCTTGGGGCACGCGGCGAAGTCGCTGGCGCCCGCGCTCAGCCACGCCGCGCGAGTCGCGTCGTAGCGGCGCGGCGCGGCTAGCGTGCGGCCATCGGCGGTGAAGGCGGCGGCCGTCACCACCTGTCCCACACGCACCGCCAGCGGCGCGGCATAGGCTCGCGAGGCGGCAGTCGGCGCCTTGCCGTCGAGGGTATATCGGATCGTCCCCGTCGCCGCCTGCGTATCCATCGCCAGCACCGCGCGGCCCGCCTTCAGAGCCTGACCGCGCGTCCCCTGCGGCCGGAAATTGACCGCAAAGGCGCTGTCCGCCGCCGCGATCCCCTCGCGCCGGTAGCGCAGCATCTGCGGATCGAGCCGCGCCACGAACCCGCGCCAGTCGCGCGCCGCCTTCGGCGACCAGGTGACTTCGGCCAGCGCGGAAAGGCGCGGGAAGATCGCGTGTTCCTTTTGCCGGGCGGTCGCCAGATACTCCGACCACGCATTGGCCTGAGCGCCGAGCACATGCCCCAGCCGCGCCGGGTCGATTCCCGCGGGCTGCGGATCGTAGTTATAGACCGCCTCCAGCGTCTGGACGCCAATGCGGCCCGGCGGTTCGTCGCCGCGGTCGGACTGGAGATTGTCGAAATAGAGGTTCGGCGCGGGCGAGAGGACGACATCGTGCCCCTTGTTCGCCGCCTCGACCGCCCCCTTCTCGCCGCGCCACGACATGACCGAGGCACTGGTGGGCACGTCGCCCTCGAGGATCTCGTCCCAGCCGATCAGGCGGCGACCCTTGGAGGCCAGATGCTTGCCCAGTTCGGCGATCATCCAGCCCTGCATCTGGTTCTCGGTCTTGAGGCCCAGCGCCTTCATCTGCGCCTGCACCGCGGGGGAGCGTTGCCACTGGTCCTTCACCGCCTCGTCCCCGCCGACATGGATGAACTCGGACGGGAAGATGTCGACCAGCTCGTCGAGGACGTTCTTGATGAAGATCATGCTGCGCGGCGCGGGCGAGAACAGCCAGGGCATGATGCCCCAGTCGTGCCCAACTTCCGGCCGGTCGCCCAGCACGCCGACCTCGCCCGGATAGGCGGCGACCGCGGCCTGCGCATGGCCGGGCAGGTCGATCTCGGGCACCACGACGATCCCGCGCGCCGCGGCATAGGCGACCAGCGCCTTCAGTTGGTCCTGCGTGTAGAAGCCGCCCGACTTCGCGCCCGGCGCACCGCCGGCCGAGGGGGGCGTGCGGAACCCGCCGATGCGGGTCAGGTCGGGATAACGCTTGATCTCGACCCGCCATCCCTGATCGTCGGTCAGGTGGAGGTGAAGCGTGTTGAGCTTCTGCGCAGCCATCGTGTCGACGATGGGGTAGAGCGTCTCGATCGGCTGGAAATGGCGCGCCACGTCCATCATCAGCCCGCGCCAGCGAAAGCGCGGGGCATCGTCGATCGTCACCGCCGCCAGCGTCACCGGCCGCCCGAACGCCGCATCGGGGCTCAGCAATTGCGCGAGCGTCATCGCGCCCCAGATCAGGCCGCGGTCGCCGCTGGCCGTGATCGTCGCCCCCTCGCCCGTCACGACGAGGCGATAGGCTTCGTCGCCTTTGATCGACTTGTCGCGGTTCAGGCGGATTGGCCCGGTCGCCGCCGTCGTCAGCGTGAGGCCGCGATCGACCTTCACCCGCTCGGCCAGCAGCCGCGCCGCGGTCGCCGCGCCCTTGTCGCGCGCATCGGCGACGATGCCCGCGCCTGCACCGATCGTCAGCATGCCGGTTCCCGGCGTGACGCTGGCCGGCATCGGCACCAGCGGCAGTTGCTGCGCCATGGCCGGCGTACCGACGGCCAGCAGCGCCATTGTCTGCACCCAATGCCGCATCTTCACTCTCCCGCCGCGCAATCCCGAAAAAAAGACGGCCCGAAGCGCAAGGGGTAGCGCGCTTCGGGCCAGGGGGGAGGATTAAAAGCGAACCGACACCCCGCCGATGAAGGTGCGGCCGTTTTTGTAGAAGGCCGAGGGGCGATCGCGCGTGCCGCTATACTGGATGTACGTCTCGTCGAGCAGGTTCTGCGCGTTGAATGTCAGCGAGATCGCCTTTGTGATGGCCAGGCTCGCCGAGGCATCGAGCTGGGTATAGGGCGCGACCTTCTCGATCGAGCCGAGCCGCCCGATCGTGCGGAAATAGTCGGTGCGGTAGTTGTAGCTCAGCCGCGCCTGCACCGGCCCGCGCTCGAAATACGGGACCACGTTGACCGTGTGCTTCGACAGGTACGGCAGGTTGAGCGTGCCGTTGATGCCCGGGATCGTCGAGGTGCTGCTGTCCTGATAGGCATAGTTCGCCTGGATGCCGAACCCGCCCCAGATTTCGGCCTGTCCGTTGACCAGCACGCCGCTGACCTTGGCACTGCCGCCGTTGATCGGGCGCGAGACGCTGTAGCGGCTCTCGAGCTGCCCGGTCAGCGAGTTGAAGAGCGTCACGCCCTCCTGACGGGTGTTGATGATGTAGTTGCTGATGTCGCGGCGATAGAGCTCGACCGACAGCAGCGCGCCGGGACGCGGATAATATTCGGCCGAGAGTTCGTAGTTGATCGATTCATAGGGGCGCAGGTCGGGATTGCCGCCGCCCGCGTCGAACGTGACGTCGTTCTGCGTGATCGCGGCGGCGAGGTCCTGATAGCGCGGGCGCGAGATCACCTTGGCGACCGCGCCGCGCAGGATGAACTGCGGGCTGAATTCATAGGCGATGTTGAAGCTCGGCAGGAACTTCAGATAGTCGCTGGTCGAGGTCGTCGGCACCGGCTGGGGGTTCGGATTGGCGACGGTCGGCTGCGTCAGCGCATAGTTCGACTTGTCCTGCGTATAGACCAGCCGCCCGCCGATATTGCCGCGCAGGCCGCCCTGGTCGAAGTTGAGCTGGACGTAGCTGGCCGCGATCGTCTCCTTGACCTTGCTCGAAGCGCCGACCTTGTCGACCAGCGGCGAGTTGATCGCATTCGCGAGGATGTCGATCACCGCCTGTTCGGACAGGTTGATGAAGCTGCCCGCATTGCCGTTGGCGCCGCTTCCCGCGAAGATACCGTCGGGCGTCACGCCCACGTCGACGCCGAGCTGGTTGAGCGTACGCGAGGTCTGGAGATAGGTGTTGATGCCGCGCGCATCGACACGGTTGGTATGCTCGACGAAGCGGCTGCCGAGCAGCAGCTCGGTGAACGGTCCGAACGCGATCGGGATCGTCGCGTCATAGGCGGCGAAGATGTCGCGGTCGGTGGTGACGCTGTAGTCGAGGCCGCCGATCTGCGCCGCGTTCAGCGCTTGACCGTTGACGACGACCGGGCGCCCCTCGATCTGCGCGGGATTGTTGTTCGGGTTGGTGAAGAAGTTCGCCGGGTTGGTGATGTCGCCGTTGAAGTTGACCGTCGCCGATTCGGGCGTGATCGAGTAGCTGAAAGGCAGCTTGGTCTGGACGTTGAAGAGATATTCGGGATTGCGCCCGCCCTTCGCCTCGCTCCATCCCGCCTGGAACGACACCTTGGCACCGTCGCCATTGTCCCAGTCGCCGAAGAAGTTGAGGTTCTTGGTCTTCAGCTTCGTCTTGCGCACCAGCGTGTCGAGCTGCGCCGCCTGATTGGGCGAGGCGCCGAAGGTGGCGTCGGTGACGACGCCGTTCGCAACCGTCGCCGACTGGAGCACGCTGCCCGACCACGCGCCGGGGATCGTGTACATCGCCTGGCTGTAGTTGTCATAATTGCCGTCGATGTAGAGGCCGTTGATCGTGAAGGTGAGGTCGTCGGTGGGCTTGAACTGAACCGCGCCCGACACGCTCGCCCGCTCGCGCGACTGCTGGAAATAGGCATAGTTGATGCCGAACGGCGATGCGGCGTTGTAGAGGTCGGTGATCGTGCCGCCGGTGATCGTCGCGTTCGGGTTCTTCAGCGACAGCGCGCCCGTCCCGGGGTCGCGATTGACGAACGGGCTGTTGCGCGTGCCGTCCGCGTTCGCCTGATTGTTATCGTAGCCGAAGAACTCGACGCCGGCGCGGACGATGTTCTGCTTGTCATAGGTCGCGGCGAGCAGGATGCCGAAATTATCGGCCTTGTTCTTCCAGCTGTAGAGGCCGGAGGCGCGGACGTTCCCCTTTTCCGAGCGGTCGTTGTACGAATAGCCGGCCGAGGCGAACACCGAATTGGCGGGCAGGTCGAGCGGGCGGCGGGTGCGCACGATCACCGTGCCGCCAAGGCTGCCGTCCTCGATCCGCGCCTCGGGCGACTTGTAGACCTCGAGCCGGTCGACGAGTTCGGGCGCGAGCAGCGAATAGTTGAAGGTGCGGCTCGACGGATCGTTGTCGTTGCCGCCCCAGTCGGCCGAGGCGAGGCCGTGACCGTCGAGCAGCAGACGGTTGAGCGCCGGATCGGTGCCGAGGATCGCCACCTTCTCACCCTCGCCGAAGCGGCGGTCGATGCTGACGCCGGGCACGCGCGACAGCGATTCGGCGACGTTGCGATCGGGGAATTTGCCGATATCCTCCGACGAGATGACGTCGACGACGGCGTTCGCTTCCTTCTTGATCGCGATCGCGTTGCGAAGGCCGCCGCGGATGCCGGTGACGACGATTTCGCCGTCCTGCGCGTCGGCCTGATCGCCCGGCGCTGCCCTCGATGCGGCATCGGCCGGCGCGGCGGCATCCTGTGCATGGACCGCAGACGTCGCGACAATCGCGGTACCGGCCAGCAAAATCGCTCGAATCAGCATAAGAGAGCTCCCCAACCTCAAAACCGGCCGCGACGTCCCGGCCCGACTCGGATGCGACGATGGTCTATATTGGTATCGCTACCCGGCGCATAAGATATGACCAATTTATAACGTCGAATCTACGGAAAAATGTCATCCGGGTCATTTTCACGATCGTTTTGCCGATTACAGGGACTTAATCGGTTAAATCGACCGCCCGCTGCCCACCATCCGTAATTTTATTTCGCCGAACTGCCTGATTTATGACAGATCGACCGATCTTGGCTTGAACAATACCAGTTTATAACCTAGTTCGAGTCGAACAGGGTGCGACAGGCGCCGCCCGGGGGCAATCGATGACCTTTTCCGAACGCGTGGGGCAGTTCGATCCAGACAATCGCGCGCCGCTCTATGTCCAACTCCAGCAGATCATCCGCGCCGCCATCGCCGACAAGCTGCTGGCGCAGGACGATGCGATACCGCCCGAACGCGACCTAGCCACCGAGTTCGGCATCTCGCGGATCACCGTGCGCAAGGCGATCGAGGGACTGGTTGACGAGGGGCTGATCGTCCGCCGCCGCGGCGCGGGCACCTTCGTCGCCGCGCGCGTCGAAAAGAGCTTCTCCAAGCTCTCCTCCTTCTCTGAGGACATGCAGGCACGCGGCCGCGTGCCGAGCAGCGAACTGATCCTGCGTTCCGAAGGCAGCGTCACGCCCGAGGAGTCGCTGTCGCTCGGCCTGTCGCCGGGTACCCGCGTCTATCGCTTTCAGCGCGTCCGCTATGCCGACAACGTGCCGATGGCGATGGAATATGCGACGATCGCCGGCCACTGCCTGCCCAGCGCCGAGGCGGTGGAGCATTCGCTGTACGCTGCGCTCGAGGCGACGGGGTGCCGCCCGGTCCGCGCGCTCCAGCGACTGCGGGCGATCCCCTTCCCCGCCGAACAGGCCAAGCGGCTGGGGGTGGAGACGGGCCATGCCGGGCTGTTCATCGAGCGGCTCGGCTATTCGGCCGATGGCGAGACGATCGAGTTCACCCAATCCTACTACCGCGGCGACGCCTATGACGTCGTCGCCGAACTGAGCGCGATCTGATGGCGACAGTGACCAATTCCATAGGCACGCTGATGCTGGCCGAGGCGGGCGAGGCGTCGGCGCGGGTCGCCGACACGCTGGCCCGCAACGCCCCCACCGCCGCGGCGCTGGCGCGCCATGTGGCAGAGGTAAAGCCCGCCGCGATCGTGACTTGCGCCCGCGGATCGTCGGACCATGCCGCGACCTTTGCCAAGTACGTGCTGGAGACGCTGGTCGGCATCCCCGTGTCGTCGGCCGCCCCTTCGGTCGCGTCGGTCTATGCCGCGCCGCTCCGGGCCGAGGGCGTGCTGATGATCGCGATCTCGCAATCGGGGCGCAGTCCCGACCTGCTCGCGACGATCGACCGCTATCGCGCAGCGGGTGCGAAGGTGGCGGTGATCGTCAACGACGAAGCCTCGCCGATGGCAACGCGCGCCGACTGGCTGTTTCCGATCGGCGCGGGGCCGGAGCGATCGGTCGCCGCTACTAAATCGTTCATCCTCTCGCTCGCCGTGATCGCCGAGATTGCCGCGGTGCTGGGCAAGGACGCATCGCTTGGCGAGGCGCTGGATCAGTTGCCCGCTCAGCTTGCCGCGGCGTTCGACCTCGACTGGACCCCGCTGACGAGCACGCTGGCGGACGCCACCAACCTCTTCGTCCTCGGTCGCGGCTATGGCCTCGGCATCGCACAGGAAGCGGCGCTCAAGCTTAAGGAAACCTGCGCGCTTCATGCCGAGGCGTTTTCGAGTGCCGAGGTGCGGCACGGGCCGATGGCGATCGTCGGCGACAGGTTTCCCGTCATCGCCTTTGCCGGGTCGGGGCATGACGGCGACGATGTTCGCTCGGCGATGGGCGATTTCGCCGGCCGCGGCGCGTGCCCGCTGCTCGCCGACGCCAGCGGCTCGGGCGGCACCCTGCCCGCCATCGCCGCGCATCCGGTGATCGAGCCGATCCTGATGATCCAGAGCTTCTATCGCGCGGCGGAGGCGCTGGCGCGGACCCGCGGCCTCGATCCCGACAGCCCCCCGCATCTGCGCAAGGTGACCGAGACGCGATGACCCGCCTCGCTTTCGAAAATGGCGGCATCGTCACGCCCGCCGGCACCCGCGACTCGCTCGCGCTGACGGTCGCCGACGAAGCGATCGAGCGCCTCGACCCGGCAGAGGGCACCGCAATCGATCTCGAGGGCGGGCTGCTCCTCCCCGGCTTCATCGATACGCAGGTGAACGGCGGCGGCGGCGCGCTGTTCAACGATGCGCCAACGCCCGAAACGATCGCCCGGATCGGCGAGACGCATGCCCGGTTCGGCACCACCGCCTTCCTCCCCACGCTCATCAGCGACACGCTCGATCAGGTCGCCGCCGCGCTGGATGCGGTGGACGATGCGATCGCACGCGGCGTGCCGGCCTGTATCGGCGTGCATATCGAGGGGCCGTTCCTCAATGCCGAGCGCAAGGGGATCCACGACGCCCGGCATTTCCGCCCCCTCGACGACGCCGCGATCGACCTGTTGACCCGGCCGCGGGCGGGCAAGGTGATGGTGACGCTCGCGCCCGAGCGGAACCATCCCGACGCGATCGCCGCGCTGACCGAGGCGGGGGTCATCGTCTCGCTCGGCCACACCAATGCCACCTACGATCAGGCACGCGCCGCGATCGAAGCGGGCGCGCGCGGGATCACTCATTTGTTCAACGCGATGTCCCCGCTGATCCACCGCGAGCCCGGCATGGTCGGCGCCGCGCTCGAGGACCCCGGCGTCTATTGCGGGCTGATCGTCGACCATCGCCATGTGCATCCCGCGGTACTGCGCGTCGCGCTCGCCGCGCGGCCCGCCGACCGGATGATGCTCGTCACCGACGCGATGCCGAGCGTCGGCAACGGCGGGCGCCCCTTCACCCTGAACGGTGAGCCGATCCGGGTCGACGATGGCGTGTGCGTCGATGCGAACGGGACGCTGGCTGGCTGCGACCTCGACATGGCGACTGCCCTTGCCAACACGCTGACGATCGGCGTGCCCGTCGAACGGGCGAGCGCGATGGCGTCGGGCAATCCGGCGGCGTTCCTGGGAATCGAGGCGACGCACGGCAGCATCGCCGCCGGGCGGCGCGCCGACCTCGTCTGGCTAGGGGCCGACCACCGGGTGCGCGGCGTCTGGATCGGCGGCGAGCGCATCCACTGACCGCCGCCCCGCCCGCGGACAATGAAAGGGAGACGATGGCCGACCTCATCACGCTCGCCGCCCCCTGTGCGGGCCTTGCGCTGTCGCTCGATGCCGTGCCCGACGGCGTGTTCGCCGGGCGGATGATGGGCGACGGCGGCGCGATCGATCCGATCGAGGGCACGCTCCACGCCCCCTGCGACGGAGAGGTGCTGAGCATCCATGCCGGCCGCCACGCGGTGACGATGCGAGGCCCCGCCGGCGTCGAACTGCTGATGCACATCGGCATCGACACCGTCAGCCTGGGTGGCGCGCCGTTCGAGGTGCTGGTGACGCCCGGCCAACGCGTGATGGCGGGTGAGCCGCTGATCCGCTTCGACATGGATGCGATCGCCCTTGCCGCGCCGTCGCTCGTCACCCCGATCGTCATCGTCAACGGCGATCGCTTCGCGGTGGCCAGCCGCATCGCCGGCCGCCGGATCGAGCGCGGCGAGGCGTTTCTCGACCTGCGCCCGCTGGCGATCGAGGATGCCGCTCCGGTCTCAACCGGCACCCGCTTCGCCCGCCGCATTACTCTGTCGCTGCCGCACGGCATCCATGCCCGCCCCGCCGCGAGGATCGGCGAGCATGCGCGCCGCTACGACGCGGTCTGCACCATCGCCAAGGGCGAGCTGAGCGCCAATGCGCGCAGCGTCGTCGAGCTGATGGGCCTTGCCGCGCATCTGGACGACGAGATCGAGATCGCCGCGACCGGCCCCGATGCCGAGCGCCTCGTCACCGCACTGTGCGAGCTGATCCACGGCGGCATGGGCGAGACGAACGAGGTCGCCGCCGTGCCGGCCCCGCACGTGCCGCTGCCCGCGGGCGCGATCGGCGGCGTCCCCGCTTCACCTGGTCTCGCGGTCGGCCATGCCCGCTGGCTGCGCGTATCCGACCGTGCGGTCGAGCAGGACGGCGCGGGGGTCGAGACTGAACGGGCACAGCTTGCGTCGGCGCTCACTGCGCTGCGTGACCGGCTCTCGGTGGAGGGGGGCACCAATCCGGTCGCGACCGCGCATCTGGAAATGTTGGGCGACCCCGCCCTCACTGCCGCCGTCGACGCGGAGATCGCCGCCGGCCGCTCGGCCGGTCATGGCTGGCGAAGCGGCTGCCGGGCGATGGCCGATCGCCTCGTCCTGACCGGCGACCGGCGCCTGGCCGAACGCGCGGACGATTATCTCGACCTCGAACGCCGGGTGCTCGGCATCCTGGTGGGTGAGGACGACGCAGTGCTGCGGTTCGAGCCCGGCACGATTCTCGTCGCCGACGACCTCCTGCCGTCACAGGTCGCGGCGCTTGGCTCGGAAGTCGTCGGCCTAGCGGTGGGCGGCAGCGGCCCGACCGCGCACATCGCCATCCTCGCCGCGGGCCGCGGCCTACCCGCCGTCGTCGCGATCGGTGAGGCGATCGGCGAGGTCGCGGACGGCGACGCGCTGATCCTGAACGGCACGACCGGCGCGATCGAACGCGCGCCCTCGCCTGAGCGCCTTGCCGAGGCACGCGCCTCGGTCGAAGCCGCCGCCCGCGCCGCCACCGTGGCGGTCGCGGCCGCCGCCGACGCCGCGATTACCCGCGATGGCCACCGGATCGAGGTCTTCGCCAATCTTGGCTCGCTGGCCGACGCCGAGGCGGCGGTCGCTGCCGGGGCCGAGGGATGCGGCCTGCTGCGCACCGAGTTCCTGTTCCTCGATCGCGCCAGTCCGCCGGATGTCGAAGAACAGGCTGCGCTCTACGACCGGATCGGCGCGGCGATGGCGGGTCGGCCGGTGATCGTCCGCCTGCTCGATGTCGGCGGCGACAAGCCCGCGCCGTATCTCGACTTCGCCGCCGAGGAGAATCCGGCACTCGGCCTGCGCGGCATCCGCGTCGGTCTGACCCACCGCGCCCTGCTCGAAACACAGGTCGCCGCGATCCTGCGCGCGGCCAAGCATCACGACCTGCGCATCATGGTCCCGATGATCGCCAGCGTCGAGGAACTGGAGGCGGTTCGCGCCGTCGTCGCGGGCGAAGCGGCGAAGATCGGGCGGACGCGGCCGATCCCCCTCGGCATCATGGTCGAGACGCCGGCCGCGGCGATGATCGCCGCGCAGCTTGCCCGACGTGCAGATTTCTTCTCGATCGGCACCAACGACCTCACCCAATATGCGCTGGCGATGGATCGCGGCAATCCGGCGGTGGCGAGTGGGATCGACGGCCTGCATCCCGCCGTCCTCGCGCTGATCGCCGCGACCGCGCGGGGGGCCGAGCGTCACGCCCGCATGGTCGGCCTGTGCGGTGGCCTCGCCTCCGACCCGCTCGCGGTGCCGCTGCTGGTCGGGCTCGGGGTCGAGGAACTGTCGGCGACCCCGAATCGCGTGCCGGAAGTGAAGGCCCTGGTCCGTCGCCTCTCACGCGCCGACTGCCGCGCACTTGCCGAGGCTGCGCTCGCCGCCGCCACCGCCGCAGAGGTCCGCGCGCTCGCGCTTCGCTTTCAACAGGAGTTGCCGGCATGAAGACGCTGCTCGCCGTGCTGCAATCGATCGGCCGCGCGCTCATGCTGCCGATCGCGGTGCTGCCCGTCGCCGGGCTGCTGCTTCGGCTCGGCCAGCCCGACCTCATCGACGTGCCGCTGCTGGCGGCGGCGGGCAATGCGCTGTTCTCGAACCTTGGCCTGCTGTTCGCGATCGGCGTCGCGACGGGGCTGGCTAGGGACGGCAACGGCGCGGCGGCGCTGTCGGGGGTCACCTGCTACCTCGTTGCGGTCCACGGCGCGCGCGCACTGCTCGACGTACCGGCGGCGACGACCGCAGGGATGGCAATCGACGTTGCCGCGACCGTCGCCGATGCATTTCGTGCCAAGGCGATCGCGCGGCTCGACGTCCCGATCGGGATGATCGCGGGCGTCGCGGCGGGGCAGCTCTATAACCGCTTTTCGGGCATCGCCCTTCCCCCTTATCTCTCCTTCTTCGGCGGGCGGCGGTTCGTGCCGATCGTCGCGGGGATCGCGGGCCTGCTGCTCGCGGGCGTGATCGGCCTCGGCTATGGCGCGCTCAGCACCGCGCTCGACCATCTCGGCACCGCGCTCACCGCGTCGGGATCGGCGGGGCTGTTCGTCTTCGGGGTGCTCAACCGGCTGCTCCTCGTGACGGGACTGCACCACATCCTGAACAACATCGCCTGGTTCGTGCTCGGCGACTATCAGGGGACGACGGGCGACCTGCGCCGCTTCTTCGCGGGCGATCCGAGCGCCGGCAAATTCATGAGCGGCTTTTTCCCGATCATGATGTTCGGCCTGCCCGCCGCGTGCCTCGCCATCTATCGCAACGCCCGGCCCGAGCGGCGCAAGGAAGTCGGCGGGCTGCTCGCCAGCCTTGCCGCAACCTCGTTCCTGACCGGCGTGACCGAGCCGATCGAGTTCAGCTTCATGTTCCTCGCCCCCGCGCTCTATGCCGTGCATGCGGTGCTGACGGGCGCGGCGATGGTGGTGATGGACCTGCTCGGTGTCCATCTGGGCTTCGGCTTTTCCGCCGGGCTGTTCGACTATGTCCTGAACTTCGCCGCCTCGACCCGGCCGCTGATGCTGCTGCCGGTGGGGGCGGCGTTCTTCGCGATCTATTTCTTGGTGTTCGAGTTCGCGATCCGGCGTTTCAACCTCGCGACGCCGGGGCGCGAAGCGGTTGCCGCGTCGACCGCCTCCGCTGCCGGCCCCGCCGCGCCACGCGCCGAACGCTTCCTCGCCGCGCTCGGCGGCGGCAGCAACATCCTGACGCTCGGCGCCTGTACGACGCGCCTGCGCCTGACGGTGGTCGATCCGGGCCGGGTGGACGACGCCGCGCTCAAGGCGCTGGGCGCGATGGGGATCCTGCGCCCCTCGGCCGGCACGGTGCAGGTGATCGTCGGCCCGGTCGCCGACGTCATTTGTGCCCAAATCGCCGCGCTGACCGATCGTGATAGCGCGCCGCAAGCGCCCGCTTTGGCCGCGTCCGCGCGGACCGTGCGCCCCGTACCGGCCATCGTCGAAGCGATCGGCGGTCCCGCGCACCTGAAGGCCGCGAGCTTGGCCGCCGGTCGCCTCCGCCTCCAGCTAGACGGTACGTCGGTATCCGGGTCGAGGCTGGAGCAGGTCGCCGGCGTCGCGGCCGCGGTCGAGGTCGGCGGCGGCATCTGGCACCTGCTGGGCGACCCCGCAGCGCTGATCGCCGACTGACGCGCGGGGCCGGGCGTTGCGTTCGGCCCGGCGACGCGCCAGACCGGCCTCATCGAAGCCGGAGAACCTGCCATGAAGAAGCTCGCCCTCGCGCTCACAGCCGCGTTCGTCGCCTCCCCCGTCGCGGCGGCGGACATTTCGACGCACGTTCTCGACCTCGCGCGCGGGGTCGGGGGCAAGGGCGTGCCGGTCGTCCTCTCTCGCCGCGCCGCCGATGGCCGCTGGCAGCGGGTCGCCGCATCGACGACCGATGCCGACGGCCGCATTCGCCATTTCGACGAGAAGGCCGCGTTCGAGCCGGGCGTCTATCGCCTCGATTTCGACATGACCCGCTATTCCGACGCATCGGCCAGGCCCTTCTTCCCGGAAATCACGCTGACGTTCAGCGTCACCGATGCGAAGGCGCATTACCATGTGCCCGTCGTCGTCAGCCCGTTCGGCTATTCGACCTATCGCGGGAACTGACGCCGCACGCTATGCCGCGTGCCACATGGAACTGGAGAGGATCGACCGAATGGACCGCAGGCTCTTTCTCGGCGGCAGTATCGCCGCGCTCGCCGCGCATGGCGGGCTGATCGCGCAGGTCCGGCGCGCGGCGTCGCCCGGCAAGGGCGATGCGGCGATGCGGCGGTTAATGGATGCCTTCTGGGACGAAGAGCTGGAGCTGATGCCGGAAACGGCGACGCAGCTCGGCCTCGACACCGGCATCCATGCCGGCGCCCGGTCGCGCCTCAACGACTATTCGTCCGCCGGTCGCCTGCGCTGGGTGGCGAGCCGCAAGGACCGGCTGGCGCGGCTGAACGCGATCCCGGATGCAGCCTTGTCGCCGGCATGGGCGACGAACAAGGCGGTGGTCGCCTATGCCTATGAACAGGCGCTGGCGGGCGGCAACCGCTATCGCTTCGGCGAACCGGGGACGGGCTATGCGCCCTTCTCGCCCTATGTCGTCAGCCAGCTAACCGGCGCCTATGCCTCAGTCCCCGATTTCCTCGCCTCGGTCCATCCGGTGACGACTGTGCGAGACGCGGAAGCATATCTCGCGCGGCTCTCGGCGTTCGATGCGGCGCTCGACGCCAACACCGCGACGCTGCGTGCGGATGCTGCGGCCGGCGTGCTCGCGCCCGACTTCGCGCTCGATGCCGCGCTGGCGCAGTTGAAGGCGCTGCGCTCGACGGCCGCGCGCGCCAACGGCCTCACCACCGGGCTTGCAGAGCGGACCGCCGCGGCGAAGATCCCCGGCGACTGGGCCGCCCGCGCCGCGGCGATCGTCGAGCGCGAAGTCTATCCCGCGATCGACCGCCAGATCGCCGCGCTGACCGCGGTCCGGGGCAAGGCACGGTCCGAGCCCGGCATCTGGGCGATCCCCAATGGCGACGCTTTCTACGCCGGCGCGCTCGAGTTCCAGACGACGACGACGCTCACTCCAGACGAGGTGCACCGGCTAGGACTGGAGCAGGTCGCCGCGCTCGACGCGCAGCTCGATCCGCTGCTGCGCGCGCAGGGGCTGACCAGCGGCAGCGTCGGCGACCGGCTGACCGCCTTGTCGAAGCGGCAGGATCAGCTCTATCCGAACACCGATGCGGGCCGCGCCGACCTGCTCCGCGCGCTGGAGCGGCAGGTCGCCGACATCCGCGCCCTGATGCCTCAGGTATTCGCGACACTGCCCAAGTCGCCGGTCGAGATCGTCCGCGTGCCCCCCGAAATCCAGGACGGCGCGCCCAACGGCTATGCCACCAGTCCGGCGCTCGACGGGTCGCGGCCGGGCCGCTTCTACATCAACCTCAAGGACACGGCCGAGTGGCCGAAGTTCACGCTGCCCACCCTCACCTATCACGAGGCGCTGCCCGGCCATCAGTGGGAGGGGTCGATCGCGCTTGCCTCCACTGACACGCCGATCCTGCGCCGCGCGGGCATGGGCTTTGCGGCCTACGGCGAAGGCTGGGGGCTCTATGCCGAGCAGCTTGCCGACGAGCTTGGCGTCTATGCGAACGATCCCGTCGGGCGGATCGGCTATCTCCAGTCGCTGAAGTTCCGCGCCGTCCGCCTCGTCGTTGACACTGGCATGCACGCCAAGCGGTGGAGCCGGGCAAAGGCGACCGATTACATGGTCCAGACCACCGGCTTCGCGCGCGGGCGGGCGCAGCGGGAGATCGACCGCTACGCCGTCTGGCCGGGCCAGGCGTGCAGCTACAAGGTCGGCCATACCGAATGGGTACGGCTGCGCGAGGCAGCCAAGGCGCGGGCGGGCGCGCGGTTCGATATCCGCCGCTTCCACGACGTGCTGCGCCAGGGGTCGATGCCGATGGTCGTGCTGGCGAAGCAGGTCGAGGCGCTGTTCCCGGGAGCTTAGGGCTTCCTGCGCCGCCCGGTCATCAGGTCGGGCTTGGGCGGCGGGGTCCAGCCGGGCGGTGGGGTCACCGCCTGTCGGCTGCTGCCGAGGCCCATGCGGCCGGGTTGCTGGCGCGCGATCCCGGCAGTGTCGGCGGCTGCCGCGGCGTCTGGCGCCGCGCCGCCGCGGATCAGCGCGATTTGGTCACGCAGCCGCCGCGCCGCCTCGAAATCCAGCGCGGCGGCGGCGGCCTCCATTTCCGCCTGAAGCCGGTCCAGTTCGACGCTCATCCGACCCCGACCTCTCCCTTCAGCCCGTCGGTCTTGCCGGCCATGCCGGGGACTTCCTCGAGCTGGCGCAGGCTATCGAACCGGCCGCGTTCCTCGCGATAGCGGACGATCTCGAACCCGTGGCCCTTGAGCGCGGGCACGGCGTCGATTTCCTCGGCCGTGGCGATATTGAGGTCGAGCATCAGAGATTCGCCTGTTCGTCGGCCGACAGGTCGGCGTCGGGCGGGTAATAGAGCTTCGCGCATTCCTCGCGCAGGCAGCCGCCCTCGATCACGATGTCGTCGCGATACGCCTCGGCGATGAAGTCGAGCGTGTCGATGTGCCGTGCCTCGAAATACATTTCGTGCACGTCGTCGCGCCCTGCGCCGTAGACGACCCGGCCGACCTTCGACCAGATCGAGGCCATGGTGCACATCCCGCACGGTTGCAGCGTCGAATAGAGTGTCGCCCCGCGCAGTTCGAGCTCGCCCACCCCCTCGCACCCGCGGCGGATCGCCATCATCTCGGCATGGGCGGTCGCATCGGGCAGCTCCTGCGTCTGGTTGCGCTCGGCGGCGATTTCTCGCCCATCGAGGACGATGACCGAGCCGAGCGGCGAGCTTGCCGGGTCCGATCCCTTCGATCGCGCGACCTCGATCGCGCGGCGCATCCAGCGTTCGTCATCTTGCGTCATCGGCACCTCCGCCACGCTAACGCGGCGAAACGCGTTTGGCCCCATCGCGCGACCAAGGCGTTGGTCGGGCATGCAGACGATCTCCTTCCCCGACGGTACCGCCGTCCCCGCACTCGGCCAGGGCACCTGGATGATGGCCGAGGATCCCGGCGCCCGCGCCGCCGAAATCGCCGCGCTGCGCGAGGGCATCGACCTCGGCCTGACACTTGATCGACACGGCCGAGATGTATGCCGACGGCGCATCCGAAGCACTGGTGGGCGAGGCGATCGCGGGCCTGCGCGAGCAGGTCTTCCTCGTCAGCAAGGCCTATCCGCACCACGCCTCCGCTGATGCGCTGCCACGGGCGTGCGAGGCGAGCCTGAAGCGGCTGGGCACCGATCGGCTCGACCTCTACCTCCTCCACTGGCGCGGGCGCGTGCCGCTAGCGGAGACGGTGGAGGCGATGGAGCGGCTGGTCGACAGCGGCAAGATCCTGCGCTGGGGCGTCAGCAATCTCGATGCCGACGACATGGCCGAACTGGTCGAGGTGGGCGGGGCTGCGTGCCAGACCGACCAGATCCTCTACAACCTCACCCGGCGCGGGCCGGAACACGACCTGATCCCGTGGCTGGCCGCGCGGCGGATGCCGGTGATGGCGTACAGTCCCGTCGAGCAGGGCCGGCTGCTCGATCACGCCGGCCTGCGCCGGATCGCCGAGGATCGCGGCACCACGCCCGCACAGGTCGCGCTGGCCTGGCTGCTGGGAAAGGGCGTGATCGCGATCCCGAAGGCGGGATCGGCGGCGCATGTGCGCGAAAACCGCGCGGCCGCGGACCTCGAACTGACCACCGAAGAACGCGCGGCGCTCGACGCCGCCTTCCCCGCCCCGCGCGGCCCGGTGCCGCTCGAAATGCTCTGACCGGGCGGCGGTTCGACCCGCCGCCCGGTCATCGACGTTACCAGATGCGGACGCGTTGTTCGGGCGTCAGGAACAGCTTCGATCCCGGCTGCGGCTGGAATGCCGGATACCAGGGGTCGAGGTTGCGGACGATCCACGCGCGCTGCGCCGAGGGCGAGTGCGGGTCGGTGAGCAGCCGGTTGCGCAAATCCGCCTCGCGATAATTGCGCCGCCACACCTGCGCCCAGCCGAGGTAGAAGCGCTGGTCCGCGGTAAAGCCGTCGATCACCGGCGCGGGCTTGCCGCCCATGGATGCCATGTACGCATCGTGTGCCGTCGTAAGGCCCGCAAGGTCGGCGACATTCTCGCCCAGCGTCAGCGCACCCTTCAGCTTCATGCCCGGCAGCGGCTCGTACGCATCGTACTGCGCGACGAGCGCGTCGGTGCGCTGCTTGAACGCCGCCACGTCGGCGGGCGTCCACCAGTCGGTCAGCCGCCCCTCGGCATTGTACTTAGCGCCCTGGTCGTCGAAATGATGGCTCAGCTCATGGCCGATCACCGCGCCGATGCCGCCGTAATTAACCGCCGGATCGGCATTCGGATCGAAGAAGGGCGGCTGAAGGATCGCGGCGGGGAAGACGATCTCGACCATGCCGAAATTGGCATAGGCATTGACCGTCATCGGGGTCATCCCCCACTCCCACCGCTGGAGCGGCTTGCCGAGATGGCCGATGTCCCACTGGTGCGCCCATTCGGCGGCACGCACCTTGTTCCCGAACGCATCGCCCGGCGTGATCGTGAGGTTGGAATAGTCGCGCCAGCGGTCAGGATAGCCGATCTTGGGCGTAAAGGCGGCGAGCTTGGCATGCGCCTTGGCCTTGGTCGCGGGCGCCATCCAGTCGAGCTGGTCGATGCGGCGGTCCATCGCGGCGATGACGTTCTTGACCAGCGTATCTGCGGCCGCCTTCGTCTCGGGCGGGAAGTAGCGCGCGACATAGACCTTGCTGACCTCGTCCTCCAGCGAATCGCTGGTGAACTCGACCGCGCGCTTCCAGCGTTCCTCCTGCTCGGGCGTACCCGACAGGACAGTGCCGCGGAACGCGAACACCGCCTGGTCGATCGCGGCCGGCAGCACGTCGGCATATTCCTCGAGGCTGCGGACGATCAGCTGGTCGCGCAGCACCGCGACGGGCGTCGCGGCGATCAGCTTGGCCTCGCCCGCCAGCGCGGTCGGCTGCGTGACGATCAGCTCGTTCACCGGCGTGCCGACGCCGCGCAGATAGCCGGCGAAGTCGAAGCCCGGCGCCATCCGCGACAGGTCGGCGACGGTCATCTTGTTATAGACCTTGTCGCGGTTGCGGCTCTCAACCCGCGTCCAGTGCGCGCGGGCGATCCCGGTCTCGAAATCGAGGATCGCCTTCGCTCGCGCCGCCGCGTTCGCCTCGCCCGCCAGCGTCAGCATCTTCGTCAGATGACCGAGATAGGCGCTCCGCGTCTCGGTCAGCTTGGCGTCGGTCGACAGGTAATAGTCGCGGTCCGGCATGCCGAGCCCGCCCTGCGCCACGCGGACGATATAGGTCTCGGGCGCCTTGTCGTCCTGGCCCACGCCGCTGCGGATCGGGCCGCCGACGCCCATGCGGTCGGCCTCAGCCAACAGCGCGGCATAGCCGGACTTGTCATTCAACGCCTTGATCTTGCCCAGCCACGGCTGGATCGGCGCGAGGCCCTTGGCGTCGATCGCGCTCTGGTCGAGATAGGTCGCATACGCGGTGCCGATCTTCGACCCGTCCTGCGCCTTCGCTTCGTCGAGCAGCGTGCGCGTCCGCTCGGTCGACAGGTCGGCGAGCACGCTGAACATGCCGTAGTTCGACTTGTCCGCGGGGATCGGCGTGCGTGCCGCCCAGCCGCCATTGGCGAAGTTGTAGAAATCGTCGCCCGGCGCGACGGCGCGGTCCATGCCGGCGACGTCGAAGCCGAAGCTGCCGATCTGCGGCTTCGCGGCAGCGGCGGGTGCGGCGCTTGCCTGCTCGGATACGGCGGCATCGGGGCGGCCCGAGGACGCGCACGCGGCGACCAGCGAAACCGAGGCAAGCAACACACTGGTACGGACAAGCTTTACCATGGACATCCCACTCATCTGATTATCGAGCGGCGATGTAGCCCCGCGCGGGCGCGAGGCCAACATGGTAACTGGTTTTACCGCTTGAGAGCCGGGGCGACGCCCTCGCCGCCCCGGCGCCTCGTTACTTGGCGACGGGCGCCGCCACCGCGGGGGTCGCCGGAACGACGGGGGCGAGCGTCATCGGCTTCGGCTCGGCCACCGGGTCGAACGGCACATCCTCGTTGATGAAGCCCGTGGCGGGCGCGCCGATCGGGATCACCGCGCTGGTGCCCGTCATGAAGAAGCCCGCGGGCAGGAACACGACCGCCGACACCGCCGCGGCGCCGCCGCCGGCAGCCACGCCCTTGTCGTCGATCTCGCCGGTCAGCGGAATGACGCGGCCATTGGCGGTCACCGACACCATCCGCGCCTTGATATAGCCCGACTTGCCCCACATCCCCTTGTTGCGGATCTCGGTCACTTCGCCGACCGCGGGGCTGCCCACCGGAATGACGACGTGATTGTTGACGAGCACCGCCTCGGCCACTTCGAGGTTAAAGCGCTGGCCGGGCTTCAGGTTCTTGCCCTTGGTCGTCAGCATCTCGCGCACGCGCAGCGGCACCGGCGTGCCCGTGCGCAGGACGTTGTCGGCCTTACCCACCGTCATCGGGCCGGCGGCGACGGCCGGCGTCGCCTTAGGCGCGGCGGTCTGGGCCAGGGCGACAGGCGAAAGGGCGCACGCGCCCGCAAGCGCCACGATCATCAACTTCATTTCGGAACCCCCCGATCGAATCGCCGGTCCCCCGACCGGCACGCACCCGAAACAATGGCAGGACGACGACAAAGTCAATCGCACCAGATACTTTCGCGGCGAAGTCGGACCAAACTATTCGCCAGGTCAATGGCGCGAGGGGATGCTTTCCATCTCGAACAGGCGGTCGATCTCGAGTACCAGTTCGCGAAGGTGGAACGGCTTGGACAGAACGCGCGCCTGCGGCATTGCCTTGCCCGCCTTCAGCGTCACCGCGGCGAAACCGGTGATGAACATCACCCGCATCTCCGGCGCGATATCGCCCGCGCGCTGCGCCAGCTCGATGCCGTCCATCTCGGGCATGACGATATCGGTGAGGAGCAGATCGAACGGCTCGCTCTCGATGAGCGGCAGCGCGGCGGTCCCACGGTCGACGGCACTGACGAGATACCCCGCGCGTTCGAGCGCGCGCGTCAGATATTCACGCATCACCGTGTCATCCTCGGCGAGCAGGATTCGGTACATCGTCACCCCTTTGATCGAGGCGTCCGTGTATGACGAAAGGGCTTAAGATTTTCCAGCCGCGGCGCCGATCCTGCGACGGGCCGATTGCCCCGTCGCCGAACGCCTTCTAGCGTGCGCGCCGTGACCACCGCCCCCAGCCGCAGCTTCGACCTGTACGGCCCCGCCGTCCCCGACAGTCCCGTCGTCGTCAGCGTGCCGCATGCCGGCCGCGACTATCCGCGCGAACTGGTCGAGGCGCTGCGCGTGCCGCTCACCGCGCTCCTCCCGCTGGAGGACCGGCATGTCGATGCGATCGGCCTTTCGGCGCGGCGCGGCGAGACGATGATCGTCGCGCGCCGACCGCGCGCGTGGATCGACCTCAACCGCAGCGAGCGGGAGCGCGATCCGCTGATCGACGACGGCGCCTCCCCGCTCGCCACGCCGCAACCCTCGATCAAATTGCGCAGCGGCCTCGGTCTCGTGCCGCGCCGCGTCACCCCGGCGGGTGACCTGTGGCGTGTGCGGTTCACGGGCGAGGCGATCGACCGGCGCATCGTCGAGGATCACCGGCCGTATCATGCCGCGCTGGCCACAGCGCTGGCGGCGGCGCGCGACCGGTTCGGCACCGCGATCCTGATCGATCTCCATTCGATGCCGACGCTCGGCGCGGGCGAGCCGCAGATCGTCCTCGGCGACCGCTTCGGCCGCGCAGCAGGCGACTCGATCGTGGCGGCGGCGGAAGCGGCGGTGCGGCGCCACTGCCTCACCACCGCGCGCAACGCGCCCTATGCCGGTGGCCACATTCTCGAGCGACAGGGCGATCCCGCCGGCGGCATCCACGCGATCCAGGTGGAGATCGACCGCCTGCTCTATCTCGATCCGCTGACGCTGGAGCCCGGCGCGGGCGCGCGGGCGATCGCGGCGATGCTGCGGTCCATGATCGACGCGCTGGCCGACCTGATCCTCCCGACCGCCGCCGCCGCGGAGTAACCGCCCATTAAAAAACCAGCCGATGCTGAAAGCACCGGCTGGCCAAGGTTCAGGGAGGAGACACGCCCGAAGGCGTGTCGTACAGCCCGGCGAAAGGGGGGACACCAGACCGTACTATTCGAATATAGGCGCCCGGACCTGTGGCGCAAGAGGCACGATCAAGAAAAAACGTACCGTGGAAATGCGATCGCCCCGAACCGTTGCCGGTTCGGGGCGACACAGGTTGCCATGGGGTCACCGACCCCGCGGCGATCAGTTGGTCGTCAGCGGCACCGGCTGCTGCGGCATCTTGCCCTGGCGCATCTGCTTGCCGAAGAGGTCGCGCATCAGGCTGAGCGAGAAGAGGTGGGCATAGATCAGCGGCAGCATGCCGTTCTGCTGCATCTTGCGAAGCTGGTCGCCGCGCAGCTCGTTGAGCTTGGCCTCGTCGATCATCTGGAAACCGCGGTAGACGAAGGGCTGCGCGCCCTCCGGCTGGATCGAGATCTCGCCGTCCATGAGCAGGCCCTGCTCCTTGAGCTCGGTCATGAACTGGCTGGTGCGCTGCCCAGCCTGCTCGAACTGCTCGGCAAAGCTCAAGATGTTGCGCGTCAGCTCAGTCGGCTCGCCGTTCTCGAACAGCTTGTCCCCTTCCTCGAACGCGCCGATCGTCTCCGACGTGGGGTCGAAGCAGAGTGACAGCTCCTCGCTCTCGGGCCGCAGCCGCGCGAGCATGTAGGGATAACGACGGACATAGGCCGGAATGTACGTCTCGTCGTCGATCAGCTTGCCCTCGGCGTCGAGGAACGTGTTCACGCCCTCGTTGAGGCCCATCAGCGCCAGCGGCACAGGATCGTCGCCAACCGAGAACACGATCGGCATCCGGCGCTGCACCAGCGGGAATTCCTCGACCGTCAGCGGCACGGCGTGATGATTGGCAAGGAACGGCGCGGTGTTCGTCGGACGCACGCGGAAGTCGGCATGGTCGACGCTCGAAAGCGCGGCAAGCTGGTTGTAGAAAAGCGGAAGCTGTCCTTGCGGCGCGCTGGCCATCATACTCTCCTGGTATTCCAAAGTCGGCGGCAACGTGCCGCCACGGTCGACGCGCGCGTCTAGGTCGCCGCGTCGCTGGGCGCAACCTTGACCAGCTTGCCCGGATTGAAAAGCCCCATCGGGTCGAATGCCGATTTTATTCCCCTGAGCGCAGCGAGATGAGCGGGTGACGACAGCCGCTCCAGCTCATCCAGCTTCATCTGCCCGATCCCGTGCTCGGCAGAGATCGAGCCGCCCGCCGCGACGACCATGTCGTGGACCATCCGCGTCGCATGCGGCGCCACCTCCCCATACCAGTGGTCGGCGGCCATCCCCGCGGGCGCACGCACGTGGAAATGGACGTTGCCGTCGCCCAGATGGCCGAAGCCGCTGGCATGGCTGCCGGGAAATGCCGCCTCGAGCGCGGCGGCGGCCTCGATCATGAAGCGGGGCATGACGGCGACCGGCACCGAGATGTCGTGCTGCGCCGCCGGCCCCGCCGCGCGTTCGGCCTCCGACAGCGAATCGCGCAGGCGCCAGAACGCCTCGGCCTGCGCCTCGCTCGCGGCGATCACCGCGTCGGCGACCAGCCCCGCCTCGATCGCCTCGGCCAGCAGCGCCTCCAGCGTCTCAGTCAATGGCGCGGACGGATCGCCGCTCGCCGCCTCGATGAGGAGGTGCCAGGGATGATCCCCCGCCAGCGGCGCGCGGGCGCCGGGGATATGCTCGACGACGAGGCGCAGCGAAGAGCCTGGAATGATC
The DNA here is from genome assembly GCF_014199325.1 of Sphingomonas yantingensis. Lineage (GTDB taxonomy): Bacteria > Pseudomonadota > Alphaproteobacteria > Sphingomonadales > Sphingomonadaceae > Sphingomonas > Sphingomonas yantingensis. The sequence goes on along the minus strand of NZ_JACIJJ010000004.1, from coordinate 218,850 downwards.
TCGAAGCTCTCGATCGTCGACGTGTGCGCTTCCATCCGGCGGAGCAGCGTGAGCGCATCCGCCGGGCTCGCCACCCCGGCCCAGCCGACCGCGCGGATCCGCACCGCCGGCGCCAGCGTCAGCGCCGCCGCGGTGACGAGGCCCAGCGTCCCCTCCGCTCCCACGAGCAACTGGTTGAGGTCGTAGCCGCGATTGTCCTTCTTCAATGCCGACAGCCCGTCATGGATCGATCCGTCGGGCAGCACCGCCTCGACCCCCGCGACCAGCCGCCGCATCGTCCCGAAACGGAGCACCTGCGTGCCCCCTGCATTGGTCGAGACGAGCCCGCCGATCGTCGCCGATCCGCGCGCGCCGAGCGTCAGCGGAAAGCGCATCCCGACGCCGTTCGCCGCATCGTGCAGTTCGGCGAGGATCACGCCGGCTTCCGCCACGGCGAGCCCCGCCGCGGCATCGACCGAGCGCAGGCCCCGCATCCGCCGCGTCGACAGGATCAGCGCGCGACCGTCCGCGGGCGGGGTTGCCCCACCGACCATCGAGGTATTCCCCCCCTGCGGCACGAGTGCGACGCCCGCCGATCGCGCCGCGCGCACCATCGCCGCCGCTTCCGCCGTCGTGGCGGGTAACAGGATCGCCGCTGCGGTCCCGTGATATCGCCCGCGCCAGTCGGTCAGCCACGGTTCGATATCGGCGGGATCGGTGACGACGGCGCGCGCGCCGCCGATGCGCTGCGCTTCCTCGACAAGCTGGGACTGGGCTGGCGTCATGATGGCGGCGGGGTTAGCATGGGGCTCCTTCGCCGCCAATTCATCGGCGGTTCAACCCGCGACGGCCACGTGCGGGACCGTTTTAGATGGTGGGCCTGTTGTTCGACCTGTTGCTGCTGACCCTCTCCCTGCCACCCGACCCCGCCTTTCAGGCGCAGGTCGCGCGTGCGCCGGCACCGGGGACGCGCACCATGATCCGCATCGAGCGCCACATGGTCGTCCGCGTGCCCCGGATGAGCCTCGCCCCCAGTCTCGCCGCTCCCGCCAGTGCCGCAGCCCCGTTGCCGCCGATCAGCTGGACCGAGCGCAAGGCAGAGCAGTGCGTGCCCGTCGCCGCGCTGGCGGGCGCGTCGATCACCCGGCCCGACAGCGTCGACCTCGTCCTGTCCGGCGGTCGGCGGATGCGCGCGCGGCTGGGGGACGATTGTCCGGCGCTCGGCTTTTATTCGGGCTTCTACATCCGCCCGCCCGCCGACGGGCAGATTTGCGCGCGGCGCGATTCCATCCGCTCGCGCAGCGGCGGCGAGTGCCGGATCGAGGGTCTTCGCGCGCTGATCCCGTCGCGCTGAAACCGCCGTCAGACTTGACTTTCGGCGCCAAATCCGCAAGCGCCCTTGGGGACGCGGCCATGGTTTACGCGCCGCCTTTCCGGACAATTGCATGAACTTTGCCGACCTCGGCCTTTCTGACGAACTGCTGCGCGCCGTGACCGAGTCGGGCTATAGCGAGCCCACCCCGATTCAGGCGAGCGCGATCCCGTCGGTTCTGATGATGCGCGACCTGATCGGCATCGCCCAGACGGGCACGGGCAAGACCGCCAGCTTCGTCCTGCCGATGATCGACATCCTGTCGCAGGGGCGCACCCGCGCGCTGATGCCGCGCAGCCTGATCCTCGAGCCGACCCGCGAACTCGCCGCACAGGTCGCGGAAAACTTCGAGAAGTACGGCAAGTACAACAAGCTCTCGATGGCGCTTCTGATCGGCGGCGTCCAGATGGGCGACCAGATCAAGGCGCTGGAAAAGGGCGTCGACGTCCTCATCGCCACGCCGGGCCGGCTGATGGACCTGTTCGAGCGCGGCAAGATCCTGCTGACCGGCTGCGAACTGCTCGTCATCGACGAGGCGGACCGGATGCTCGACATGGGGTTCATTCCCGACATCGAGACGATCTGTTCCAAGCTGCCCAAGACGCGCCAGACCCTGCTCTTCTCGGCGACGATGCCGCCGCCGATCAAGAAGCTGGCCGACAAGTTCCTGAGCAATCCCAAGACGATCGAGGTCGCGCGCCCCGCGACCACCAACGTCAACATCACCCAGCGCGTGGTGCAACTCCGCGCCGACAAGAAGCGCGAGACGCTGCGCACCCTGCTGAAGGGCGAGGACGTCCGCACCGCGATCATCTTCTGCAACCGCAAGACGACGGTGCGCGAGCTCAACAAGTCGCTGCGCGCCAGCGGCTTCGCGTCGAGCGAGATCCATGGCGACATGGACCAGCCCGCACGCCTCGCCGAACTCGACCGGTTCAAGCGCGGCGACGTCAACATCCTCGTCGCCAGCGACGTCGCGGCCCGCGGCCTCGACATCAAGGGCGTCAGCCACGTCTTCAATTTCGACGCGCCCTGGCATCCCGACGACTATGTTCACCGCATCGGCCGCACCGGCCGCGCGGGGGCATTGGGTGCGGCCTTCACCTTCGTGACGGCCGAAGATGCCGAGAACATCGCCAATATCGAAAAGCTGACCGGCCAGACGATCGAACGCTACACGCTGCCCGATCGCGAGCCCGAGGCAGAAGCGCAGGCCGAACGCCCGCGGCGCGAGCGCGAACCCCGCCTCGAGCGGGAACCGCGCCGCGAGAAGCCGCGCAGCAATGCGCCGACGTTCGAGGCGAAGGCCGAGCCCGAGATTGCGCCGGTCGCCGGATCGTCGCCGCTCCGCGAACCCTCGCCCCGCCGGGACGCCCCGCGCGACACGCGCCGCGACGACGCGTTCGAGCCCCGGCGTGAACGTGGCGGTCGCCGCGATCGTCGCCGCGACCAGGACGACGACCGTGACGACGGCGGCTGGAACGGTCCGATCCCGGCGTTCCTCGACGTGACGCTCGGCCGCTGAGGCACCGGCGATGACGGGCGTGTTCGAACGGACCTCGGCGGTCGCGATCGAAAGCCCGTGTATCCTCGTCTGCATGCTCGATACCGCTAGCGGCCTGTGCCTCGGCTGTGGGCGCACAGGCGACGAGATCGCCGCTTGGACGCAGCTCTCGCCCGAGGCTCGCCGATCGATCATGAGCACGCTTTCCGAGCGACTTGCGACGCTCGATCGATAAAATTCGTCCGGGGTCGTTTCGATTCTAACCGATCGATAACCAGACCCGCGGTAGCGAGGCGTTCGTGAAGAGCGCCGCCCCGATCCCGCCTGCCCGTCCGCCGATCGACGGCCCTGCGCTTCTCGGCATCCGGGACGTGCGCGACGGCTTCGACTGGCCGCGCATCAGGGCCGCACAGATCGGCGGCGGCGCGCAATTCGCCCTGATGCTGCTGGCGGCGAACGTTCTCGGCGCGGGTATCGTCACCGTGCTTCTGGCCGGACAGGCGCCCGCCTGGCAGCGCATCCTCTGGGCTGCGATCGTCGGCGCAACGTCGCTTTTCGTGGTCTTTCACCGTCTGTCCGCCCGTAACCGCACGCGGACCGCCGCTTCGCTGTCGGACATTCGGCGCACCGCGCTCGACGGCCTCGCGCTCGGAATCGTCTGGGCGGTCGTGCCGCTATGGTTGGCGCCGCTGGACGGCAACGACGCGGTGCTCGGCGTGTGGATGATGCTGATCGTCCTGATGACCGCCTCCGCCATGGCGATGGCCACGCTCCCGCTCGCCAGCATCGCCTTTCTCGCGACGCTTTCGGCGGCGATGGGGCTGTCGCTGGCACTCGCGGCGCACCCCGCCCTCGGCCTTGCGATCCTCGTCCTCGCCGCGATCCTCGGCGTCGCCAGCTTCAGCCGCGCCCGGGCGATGGCGATCGTCCACGCGCAGCAGCTGGCGCTTGCCGAACGCGACGAAACCGTCAGCCTGCTCCTGCGCGAGTTCGAGGAAAGCAATGCCGACTGGCTGTGGGAGATCGACGCGCAGCGCCGGGTCGTCCGCGCCGGTGCGCGCTTTGCCCTCACCCTCGGCCTTGACCCGACGGGCCTTGACGGGATGCCGCTGCTCCAGCTACTTGCCGGCCCTGACTGGGAAACGGGCAAATTCGCCCCCAGCCTGCGCGTCCTCGCCGACAAGCTGAAGGCGCGCGAGGCGTTTCGCGACCTGATCCTGCAGGTCGAGGTCGCCGGCCAGCAACGCTGGTGGCAGCTCGCGGCGAACCCACGCTTCGACGATGCCGGGACGTTTATCGGCTTTCGCGGCGTCGGCTCCGACGTGACCGAAGCGCGCCAATCCACCGACCGCATCAACCGGATGGCCCGCTACGACCTGCTCACCGGCCTGCCCAACCGCCTGCTGGTCAACGAGGCATTGGGACAGGCGATGGCCGACGCCGACAAATGGGGTTCGCGCTGCGCGTTCATGATGATCGACCTCGATCGGTTCAAGGCGGTCAACGACACGCTCGGCCATCCGGTCGGCGACCGCCTGCTCGGCCGCGTGTCCGAGCGATTGCGCGAGATGATGACCGAAAACGAGATCATCGGTCGCTTGGGCGGCGACGAGTTCGCCGTCGTTGTTCGCGACGCGCGCGATACCGAACGGCTCGAAAATCTCGCGCGGACGATCATCGCCAAGCTGTCACGCCCGTACGAGGTCGACCAGCACACGCTCTATATCGGTGCCAGCGTCGGCCTTGCCGTCGGTCCGCGCGACGGGCGTACCGCAGAGATGCTGGTGCGGTCAGCGGACCTTGCCCTCTACCGGTCGAAGGACGCGGGCGGCGGCGTATTCCACGCCTATGAGCCGCAGCTCCACGTCGCTGCGGAAGAGCGCCGCATCCTTGAGATCGCGCTGCGCGGCGCGCTCCAGAACGACGAACTGCATCTCTATTTCCAGCCCGTCGTCGATGCCGCCACGACGCAGCTGACCGGGTTCGAGGCGCTGCTTCGCTGGACCCACCCCGAACTGGGGCCGATCAGCCCGTCGAAGTTCATCCCGCTGGCCGAGGATGCCCGCCTGATCGCCCCGATCGGCGAGTGGGTGCTGCGCCATGCCTGTGCAGAGGCGGCGTGCTGGAGCGACGATCTTCGCATCTCGGTCAACGTCTCCTCCGAACAGCTCCACAACCCTGCCTTCGTCTCGGTCGTGGCGCAGGCGCTCAGCCAGTCGGGCCTTCGCCCCGACCGGCTCGAGCTCGAAGTCACCGAGAGCGTCTTCCTTCGCGAGGGGACGGGCGCGATCCGCGTGCTCGACCAGCTCCTGGGCCTCGGCTGCCGGCTAAGCCTGGATGATTTCGGCACCGGCTATTCCTCACTCGGTTATCTCTCCCGCACCCGCTTCTCGGCGATCAAGATCGACCGCAGCTTCGTCCAGGCTGCGGCGACCGGTGGACGCGAGGCGACGGCGATCATCCGCGCCGTCGTCGCGCTCGCCGATTCGCTCGGCATGGCGACCGTGGCGGAGGGGGTGGAGACCGAGGAGGAGCACCGCGTCGTCGCCGCGCTCGGCTGCGACAAGGTGCAGGGCTATTATTTCGGCCGCCCGCTGCCGGTGGCCGAAGCGCGCGCGCTGATGGGCGTGCCCACGGGCGGCGACAGCGTCGCGGCCTGATCGCGAAACCCCGCTTGCCGCGCGCCGGGTCACGCGCTAAAGGCCGCCACCGGCTGCAGGAGTGTAGCTCAGTTGGTAGAGCATCGGTCTCCAAAACCGAGGGCCCACGGTTCGAGTCCGTGCACTCCTGCCAGCCGTCTTCCCCATCGCCGGGACTGACGGCCCGCCCCCGCGTTCAAGCTGGCGCAAGGCACGCTGCGGCATGAGCCGCCCCCATCAACATGGGAGCCCGTCATGTCTGCTATCCCCGCCCCCGCCCGCCGCGCGTTCCTCGGCCTCGTCGCCGCCGCACCCGTCGCGCTGGCCGCCTGCACCACACCGCTGGGCGCCGCCCTTTCGCCCGAGGAGGGCGTCCAGCGCCTGCTCACCGCCGCAAGCCAGGCGGCGTTCGCACGGCTGATCCAGCCCGGTGGCTTCTATGACGACCAATTGACGCGGCTTGCGCTGCCCGCCCCCGGTGAAGGGCGCGGGGGCGCAGTGCTCGCCGCAGTGCTCCGGACCGAGGCGGTGCAGCGTCGTCTCGCCATCGCGGTCAACGACATCGCCGTCGATGCAGCGGATCGCGCCGCGCCGATCGTGTTCGATTCGATCCGGCGCATGTCGTTCGCCGATGCGCTGTCGATTCTGCGCGGCGGGCCGACCGCGGCGACCGATCTGCTCCGCCGCGAGACCGGCGGCGCGCTGGTCGACGCGATGTTCCCCGAAGTGACCGCGGGCTTGCGCGGCGATGCGTTCGAGATCCTTACCGCGGCGCTCGCCGCACAATCGGGTTTCGACCTGAGCGCGCTCGCCAACACCGTGTCGCGCCAGGCGAGCGACTCGATCTTCCGCGCGATTGGGCGCGAGGAGGCGGCGATCCGCGCCGACCCCCGCCGCACCCGCGACCCGCTGCTGATTGCGCTACTGACCGGCGGGGCGCTCTGACCCGTCACCCCAGCGCAAGCTGAGGTGACGTTTGCCATCAGTAGGTAATGATCTTCACCTTGTCGCCCGCGCGCACGGCGTCGCCCTCGCCCAGGCGATTGAGCACCTGGAACCGCTCGAGCGGCGCGTCGGCATAGGCCATGCGCCGCGCCAGCGTTTGTATCGTCTCGCCGGGCTTCACCGTCACGACGCGAAGGTAGCGCGGGCGCGCGGCGCGATCGTCCTCGGCGGTCATGCGGCGGAACGATCCGATCATCGGCTCGAACGCCGCCGCCCCGCGCCCCGCGGGCGTGACGATCGCGAAGTGATAGGCCTGACGCGCGTCAAGCGCATAGGCGACGACAGTCACATCGACCTGTTGCTGCCCGCTCGTGCCCCGCACCGTCGTTACCGCCGCGGGAAAGCCGCCGATCCGTGTCTGCTCGATCGCGGGCTGTGCGTTGGCGGCGCCGAGACCGCGCAGGACCGCACCGACATAGCGCTCCAGACTGCCGTCGTAGGCGGCGCTGGCGAACTGCGCCTGCCCGCCGTCGCCGCTGATGCTCACCGCTTTCGCGCCGTTCTGCATCTTGTACCCCTGCGGCACGGTGAAGGCGACGCGGCCGGGCGGATAGAGGAAGCTCTGCCCCTCGATCACGCCCTGCTTCGGATCGTCGCCATAGAGCAGCCCGTCGATCGCCGCGAGGAAGGCGTCGCGGTTGCGCGTTCCCGTCCCCTGCCTGGCCTGCTGTGCGGCGCGCTGGACGCGAGCGCCGGGATCGGGGTGCGTGCTCGCCCAGGCCGGGGTCGAGCGCGCGTCGCCGCGCAATTGCTCGTCGAGTGCGGTTTGCGACGCCAGCGCGTCGAGCATCGAGGCCATCGCCTCCGGATCGTAATTGGCGCGGCGCAGATAGGCGATCCCGAGATCGTCGGACTGCGTCTCCTGCTTGCGCGAATAGCCGAGCGTCAGGAGCTGCGCGCCCGTCCCTACGCCGCGGCCAAGAAGCTGGCCGAAGCCGGAATTGCCCGCGACCGCGCCGACCGCCAGCTGTCCCAGCGCGCCGAGGATCGAGTTGCGCTGCGCCACCTTCTGACGCGACTGGCTGTGCCGGGCGGCGACGTGGCCAACCTCGTGCCCCAGCACCGCGGCCAGCTCCGCCTCGTCGTTCATCAGCGCCAGCAGCTGGCGCGTGACGTAGATATAGCCGCCGGGGATCGCGAACGCGTTGTTCACCGGGCTGTTGAGCAGCGTCACGTCGAACGCGCCGGGGTTCGACGACAGGCCCGACTGGGTGGCGATCCGCCGGCCGACACCCTCGACATAGGTCGCGGTCCGCCCGCTCATCGCGCCGCCATATTCGGCGACGATACCGGCATTGGCCTGCTGCCCCTGCTGTCGCTCGGCCGGGGTGATCGCCGCGGCCTGTCCGGCGGCAAGGTCGGTGCGCTGCGCATCGGCGGCGCCCGGCGCGGTCAGCATCAGCGCGGTGGCGGCGGCCCAGACGGTCTTCTTCAACGTTCCTCTCCCCTCGTCTCGGCCCGCCAACGAAGCGACCTGACACCGGTTCCGTAACGAACCGGCCCTTGCCGCGGGCGTTCACCAGCGCTATGTCCGCGGCTCAATCCGACAATCTGGATGGGCTGCACCGACTTCCAAGAGTGGAAACGGGCAGCGGGCCCATGCCCGGTTGGCGGCCGAGCAATCGAGGATGCATTCCGTGGCCAAGACCAGTCCGTCCGAGTTCATTCGCCAGGTACGCGCCGAAACCGCCAAGGTGGTGTGGCCGACCCGCCGCGAAACGGTGATGACCGCGGTGATGGTCGTCATCATGACGTCGCTGCTCGCGATCTTCTTCCTGGGCGTCGACACCTTCTTCGACACGCTCGTCAAGTTCCTCCTCTCGCTCGCGCAAAAGGGATAATTCAACGATGGCGCGCTGGTACATCATCCACGCTTATTCGGGCTTCGAGAACAAGGTCCGCGATTCGATCATGTCGGAGGCCAATCGCATGGGCCTCGAGCGGCTGGTCGAGGCGATCGAAGTGCCGACCGAGCATGTGACCGAGGTTCGCCGCGGCAAGAAGGTGCAGTCGGAGCGCAAGTTCATGCCCGGCTACGTGCTTGCCAAGCTCGAACTCAACGACGACGTCTATCACCTCGTCAAGAACACGCCCAAGGTCACCGGCTTCCTCGGTTCGTCGGGCAAGCCGCAGCCGGTGAGCGACGCCGAAGCCGCGCGGATGCTCAATTCGAAGGAAGAGGCCGCCTCTGCGCCGAAGCAGAAGATCAAGGTCGATTTCGAGATCGGCGATTCGGTCAAGGTGCTCGACGGCCCGTTCGCCAGCTTCAACGGGCTGGTCGAGGAGCTCGATTTCGACAAGGCGAAGGTCAAGGTCGCGGTGTCGATCTTCGGCCGCGCGACGCCGGTCGAGCTCGACTTCGAACAGGTCGAGCGCAGCAAGTAAGCGCCCCTGCCCCGCTGCGGCTGATCGCGGCGGGGCACTTCTCCCCTTGCCGCCGCGCCCGCGACCCGCGACAAGCGCCGCTTGATTGAAGGGGACTTCGGATGATCCTGTCGGACCGTTGGATTCGCGAGGCGGCGCAGGGCGGCATGATCGAGCCGTTCGTCGAGAGCCAGCGGCGAGAGGGCTGCATCAGCTACGGCCTGTCATCCTACGGATACGACGCGCGCGTCGCCGACGAGTTCAAGATCTTCACCAACGTCGATTCGGCGGTGGTCGATCCCAAGGACTTCGCCGCCAACAGCTTCGTCGATCGCAAGACCGACGTGTGCATCATCCCGCCCAACAGCTTCGCACTTGCCCGCACGGTCGAATATTTCCGCGTGCCGCGCGACGTGCTCGTTATCTGCCTCGGCAAGTCGACCTATGCGCGGTGCGGGATCATTGTGAACGTGACCCCGCTGGAGCCTGAATGGGAGGGGCATGTGACGCTGGAATTTTCCAACACGACGCCGCTGCCGGCCAAGATCTATGCAAACGAGGGCGCTTGCCAGTTTCTGTTCCTGAAGGGCGAGCAGCCGTGCGAGACGAGCTACGCCGATCGTGCGGGCAAATATATGGGCCAGCGCGGCGTCACGCTGCCGCGGCTCTGACGGGATGAGCGACGAGATGCAGTTCGACGACCAGGCGCGCCACTATTTCGGGACCGACGATCTGGGCAGCGTGCCGCAGGACGCGCTAATCGCCGGGATCGAGCGGATGCGCGTGGACCTGGGCCTTGCGACCGACGCCTCGCACCGCTTCGCGCTCTGGACGATGCTATACATGCTGGGCGCCGCGCCCGACGTGGAGGAGACATTCAAGTCCGCCGAGGATCGAGAGGCCGCGCGGGACCTGATGGACATGCTCGACGCCGAGGACGAGGACTAGCGCACGACCTCAATCGCCCCTGCGGATGAGGCGCATGGCGATTAGACGCTCGACCTTCACGTCCCAACGCGCGTCGCCGATGTAGCGCGAATGTTCGCGCCGCGTGAGGCCGCGGCGGCCGACGATTTCGACGTCGAAAACGCCCCACGGCACGCCATCGACACTGCGGCCACCAAGCTTGCGCGCGGCCCGATCGAAGCTTGCTGCAACCCCAGCCGCGAACACCGGGATGGCCGCCTCCGCGACGACGGGGCGGCTATCGCTGGAACAACGCTCGAACCGGCTGTTCTCGAAGTTGCTAAACCATTCGCACCGCATCCGCTGCGGCGGGCCGAACCCCGCCTCGCCTGCAGGCGCCTGGGACAGGGCGACAATCAGCGGGAGCACGATCAAAGAGCCCATGGCCCGAGGCTGTCACCATTCATCCGCCATGGCAACCACGGCAGGGCGCGCATGGCTGCGCGTCCTGCCCATCAGAGTCAGCGCGCGGCCATCCGCTGCTGCTCGAGCTTCATCATCCCACGCTTGGCGATGACGTGCGAATCCTGCGCGAAATCGGGGCGCAACAGCAGCGACACGTTCTCGGCCTGCATCGCGCGGGCGTACATCGCCTGTGCCGCATCGAGCCGGTTCGTGCGAGCATAGATCGCCGCCAGGTTCAGCAGCAGTTCGGGCTTGGCCGGCTCGAGCGCGAGTTGCGCGCGCAGCGACGTTTCCGCTTCGGTGAAATTGCCCGCCTCGATGGCATTGTGGGCATAGGGGTCGGCCCGGTCCTGCGCCACGGCCGACGCCGCCGGGACGCCCAGCATCGCCGCGACAATGATTGCCTTCGTCACACGCATCTCGTCATCCTCCACATGTCATTTCCGCGTCAACTTCGTGACACTTCTGTTACATGCGCGTTGCGGTTCGATGACGCAATAGCTCTTGTGGGTGCCACACTCCCCTACGGTTGGCACGTGCAGTTTTCGCACACGGACGCCGGGCACAAAAAAAAGAGGCGGCCGAAGCCGCCTCTCGAATCGAAAGCCTGACCGGTGAGGATCAGAACTCGCGATACTGCTCGTTGCCGATGAAGCCGAGCTTCGACACGTTCGAGCGCTTGATGATCGCCAGAACCTGATCGACACGATCATATTTCGCCGTCGCGTCGGGCTGGAAATGCAGCTCGGGCTCGGGGCTGATCGTCTTCGTCTGCTCCAGATACTGGGTCAGCGTGACCTCGTTCACGGGCGCGCCGTTCCAGGTCAGGTTGCCGTTGGCATCAACGACGATCTTGTTCTTCACCGGGTCGATGTTCTCGTTCCGGTTGCTGTCAGAGTTCTGCGGCAGGTCGACCTTCACCGCGTGCGTCTGGATGGGGATGGTGATGATGAACATGATGAGCAGCACGAGCATGACGTCGATCAACGGCGTCGTGTTCATTTCGCCCATCGGTTCACCGTCTTCGGTGCCACCGCTCATTGCCATTGTTCAGTCTCCTCTGGACCGGCGCGTCAGGCGCGACGGCCGCCGGTGCCCGCGGGCGGCTCGGAAATGAAGCCGACCTTCACGAAACCGGCCTGCTGCATCTGATAGACGGTGCCACCGATGCACTTGTACGGCGTGTTCACGTCGCCGCGGATGTGCACTTCGGGAATGTCATCGGGCGTCAGGTTGCTGCCGAGGCGATCGACGACACCCTTGAGGTTGCCGACGGCACGATCGAGCAGCTCCTGGCTGTTGACGCGCGTGAGGTTCCAATAGACCTCACAGCTGCCGTCAGGGGCGCCCTTGACCGCGAGGTTGATGTTTTCGGGCTTGGTCGTGGTCGGCTCGAACTCGACCTTGGGCAACTCCACCTTCACCGACTGCAGCACCACGGGCACCGCGATCAGGAAGATGATGAGGAGCACCAGCATCACGTCCACGAGCGGCGTGGTGTTGATGTCGGACATCACCCGCTCTTCCGTGCCGTTGCCTACGCTCATCGCCATATGCGAATTCCTATCCTAGTCTCAGTTCCGACCCGTGGGCCGGCGGGTCGGCGCCCGTCCCGCAAAGGGAGCGGGCGCCGCCCGAACCCGTTCGATCAGCGGGTCTGCGCGCCGCCGACCTGGCCGGCCGTGGTCGACGGGGCAGCAGCCTTCGTCGCGGCGCCCGGCTGCGCCTTGGGCGTGCCGGCGGCAGTGGCGAGCGACGGGCGAACCGCGCCGTTCGAGGCGAGGTAGCCGAGCACCGCGGTCGAGAACGCCGACAGCTCCTCGGCGATCGCCTTGTTGCGGCGCTGCAGCCAGTTGTACGACAGCACCGCGGGAACGGCGACGGCCAGACCCAGCGCGGTCATGATGAGCGCCTCGCCGACCGGGCCGGCAACCGCGTCGATCGACGCCTGGCCCGACATGCCGATCTTGATGAGCGCGCGGTAGATGCCGATCACGGTACCGAACAGGCCGATGAACGGCGCGGTCGAACCCACGGTCGCGAGGAAGGCGAGACCGCCGCCCAGCTTCGAGTTGATCGCCGCTTCCGAACGCGCGAGCGAGCCGTGCAGCCAGTCATGCGCCTCGACCGGATCGGTCAGCTTCGAGTGCTGGTCCTGCGCCTCGATGCCGTCGTCGACGAGCTGGCGATAGGCCGAGTTCTTCTCGAGCTTCGCCGCACCCTCGCGCAGGTTGCCCGAGCGCCAGAACTCGGCGCGGACGCGCTTCGCCTGGTTCATGATCTTCTGCTGCTCGAACAGCTTGGTGAACAGGATGTAGAACGAAACGACCGACATCAGGACCATGATCGCGAAGGTGCCCTGCGCGATAAGACCGCCCTGCTGGAGCGCGGCCATCAGGCCGTAGGGGTTTTCGCCTTCGGCCGCGGGCGCGGCGGCAAGGATGGTGGTGAGCATGTTCAGGTAGATCCTCTGGAAAGGGTAGTGGATCCGGTCCGGGCCTCGGGGCGCCGGACCGGCTTGATCATCGTTACTGCGGGATTTTCCACACGACGCGGCGCGACGAAGACGTCGCGATCGGATTGCCCGACTGATCGAGTGCAGGCGAATAGCGACCGCGGCGGGTGATCGCGCGGCATGCCGCGTCGTCCAGCGCCTTAGATCCGCTCGACGAGGTCACGCGGCAATTCTCCACGCGACCCTGCGTGTTGATTGTCCACGCGATCGCCGTCGTCCCCTCCTCCTCGGCGCGGAGCGCGCTGGGCGGATAGTCGTCGGTCGAAATCCAGTCGGCCGGGTTACCCTTCGCGCCCGCGGCCTTGTTCACCACCGGCGCCGGGGGCGCAGGCGGGGCGACGGGCGCAGGCGGCGCCGGGGGCGCAGCGATCGGCACCGGCACGTACGTCGGCGGCGGCGTGGTGACCGATTGCACTACCACGGGCGGCGGCACATTGGTCTTCACCATCGGCGGCGGTGTCACCACCGGCGGCGGCTGGGTCGGCTGCTCGGGCGGCGGCGGCGGCGGCTCGTCGGGCGGCGGCGGCGGCTCTTCCTGCACGTCGAAGACATCCATCTTCTCGGTGGCCTGCTTGATGTATTGAAACGCCAAGCCGGTTACGAAGGCGTAGCCCAACACCGCATGAATCGCCGCGACGATGACGATCGCGATGATCCTTCCGGAGCCTGCTTTTTGGTCAGCATAGGCCATTCAGTAACGACACTCCTCAATTCCCGCGCGTAGCTCGTCCGGCCCCGCGTCTTTGAACACATTGTGCCCAAAATGCGGCGGCACGCCAAGCCCGCTGCTCCGCTGCGGCACGCGGCCTGATCCGGAGCCCGGATTGTTATCGTCGCATCCGACGTGACGCAAACGCTTTGTCGGACGCAACAAACGTATAATCGCCGTATGGCAGATTTATTTCTGTAACCCCTGGTCCCGTTCGCCTAGGAATCCGGCGCATGAAACCGACCCCCTTGCTAGCGGTAGCATTTTTCGCCGCCACCCTGCCGGCTGGCCCCATCGCGGCGCAAAACCAACGGATCGTGGCGGAAAACGGGCAGGCGTCGCCAGCGGCGTCGCCCACGCTCGGCTATGCCGACACAGTCAGCCGCGTGCTGCAATCGCCGATTATCGCCGATGCGACGATCCGAAGCGCTGTCAGGATAAAAGGAGCCGAGGCGGCAGGGTTGGCAACCGGATTTGCACGTTTCTACGTCGAGGCGGACGTCGGCGCGCTGATTCGCGGGCCGGGTGCGGTGGCGCCGGTGCTCGGCTGGCTGGCCGACGTGCCGCTCGACGCGCGGGGCCGCGTGCCCAAGCTCAGGAAGCTGCGCGTCATCGCCTTCGCGCGTGCCGTCGCGGGCCGCGCCGACCAGATCCAGCTCGTCTCGCCCGACTCGCAGATCTCGTGGAATGCCGGCGACGATGCGCAGATCAAGCGCGTGGTGCGCGAAGTGCTCGCCGCGGATGCGCCGCCCGCGATCACCGGGATCGGCAACGCATTCCACGTCCCCGGCAGCCTGCCCGGCGAAGGGGAGACGCAGGTCTTTCTCCAGACGCCTACGGGCGATCCGATCTCGCTCCTGATTTTGCGCCGACCGGGCGAGCAGCGGCGCTGGGCAGTGTCGCTGGGGGAAATCGTCGACGAGGCCGCCGGTCCGCCGGCGAAGGACACGCTGCTCTGGTATCGCCTCGCCTGCGGCCTCCCGCGCACATTGCCCGCCAGCGCTGTCGCGAACGAGGAGCCGGCGCGTGCGGGCATCGCGGCGGAGGACTACGCCTTCGTCATCGCCGCGCTCGGCGCCTGCGGCAAGGCCAGCTAGTCGCGCTCCAAGTGCACGAAGTCGCGGGCGAAATCGTGCAGGCCCGCGCCGCCGTCGACGAACAGCGTCTGCCCCGTGCTGGCCCGCGCGCCGGCGAGATAGACGACTGCCGCGGCCACATCTTCAGGCTGTGACAGGCGTTCGAGCGGCATCGAAGCGGTCAGCCGGGCAAGCTGCGCCGCGCCGTAGTCCTGCGTCGGAATGGTAAGCCCTGGCGCCACCGCATTCACCCGCACCCGTGGCGCGAGCACGCGCGCGAGCGTCCGCGTCGCTTCCGCGAGGGCCTGTTTCGAGAGCGTATAGGCTAGCTGGTCGGCCGGCGGATGCGCAATCCGCTGGTCGAGGATGTTGACTACCGCCCCCTCCCCCTCGCCCAGCGCCTGCGCAAAGGCGCGTGCGAGCAGTACCGGCGCGGCGGCGTTGACGCGGAAATGATCGACCAGCACGTCGCCGCCGGGCAGCCCCTGCTCATCCGCGGCGAAGCGCGAGGCGTTGTTGACGAGGAGGACGGGCGCGTGGCCGAACGCGGCGGCGACCCGCGTCACCAGCGTCTCGACCGCGGCGAAATCGCCGAGGTCGCAGGCGAACGCGCGATACGCCGCCGCCGCCCCGTCTAGGCGCTCGACCAGCCACCGCTCGGGCTCGGCCACGGTGCTGGCATGGAGCGCAAGGTCGTAGCCTGCCTCGCCCAGTGCGGCCGCGATGTACGCGCCCAGCCGGCGACAGCTTCCCGTGACGAGCGCGAGCGGGCGCCCGCTCACGGGCGCTCGCGTACCATGGTGATGCCGATCCGCTCGCCCGCCTCGGCGATCGCGAGCTTGACGATCTCCACCTCGACGCGGGTGACGCGGTCGTCGCCGATGAACAGCGTGTCGGCAATATGCTCGGCCACCGCCTCGATCAGCGTGAAGTGGACGCCCGCGGGCAGATTCTGGGCCGCGCCCTTCAGGTCGAGATAGGATTTCGACGCCGAAAGCGGCGTGTCGGGATCGAACCGCTCGGGCATCTTCAGGTCGACGGTGATCGAGATGCGCAGCGGCTGGGGCAGGTGCGTCTCTTCGGAATAGACGCCGGTCAGGACGTCGACTTCGAGGTCGCGGACCTGGAGCTTGAGGCTGTCGGGCAAGGGTCTGGCCTTGGATGGATGACGATGGCGGCGCGGGTAGCAGAGCCGCCGCCCGCCCGCCAGCGTGGCCCGGAGGTCAGGCCGACGCGCTCGGCCGCGCGCTCGCCGCCGCATGCCACCGGCGCAGGTTCACCGCATCCTCCGGCAGCGCCAGCTTCGCGCGGCCGCAGAAGTCCAGCGTCACCAGCGCGGTGATGTCGGCGAAGCTGTAAACATCGGTCGCGATCCATTCGCGGGTCCCAAGGTGCGCATCGAGATCGGCGACGAACGCCGCCCACATGATCCGCGCCCGCTCGACCAGTTCGGGGATCTGCGGCACCGGCGGCGCGGCACCGATCAACGCGCGGTTGGCGAGCGAGCGGGCGCTGTTGCGGAACGCATAGACGCCGGCGGCATAGCCCTCCCCCTCAACCCGGCGGGTCCATTGCTCGATCCGGCCGACCTCGATGGGGGTCGCGCCGAACAGCGGCGGGTGGGGGTACAGCGCCTCGAGATAGCGGCAGATCGCCGGCCCTTCGGTCAGGCACTCGCCGTCATCCGTCTCGAGGACGGGCACCGCGCCGCGCGGATTGCACTTCAGGAACGGCTCGCGCAGATGCTCGCCGCTGCCCAGATCGACCTCGACCCGGTCGAGCGCGATGCCCTTTTCGGCGGCGAAGATGCGCACGCGGCGCGGGCTCGGCGCCCAGGGCGAATCGTAAAGGCGCATGGCTCCCCCTTGTTTTGTCATCACTGGGCGGTATGGCGCCCCGCCCGCACGGTCGCGGGACAGGAAAGCCGACGCCCGTGTTCGAACTCGTCCCCATCCAAGCCGTTTCGCCCGCCGCTGTCGAGGCGTTGCTCGACGCCGCCTTCGGGACCGACCGGCATGGGCGAACCGCCTATCGGCTGCGCGAAGGGGTACAACCGATCGCGGCGATGAGCCTGGCGGCGGTCATCGGTGACGAACTGGTCGGCAGCATCCAGTGCTGGCCGGTTTCGCTCCGGCGCGATGACGACGGTGCGGTGCCGATGATCCTCGTCGGCCCGATCGCGGTCAGCCCGGGACATCAGGATATCGGCATCGGCCGCGCCCTCACCCGCACGGCGATCGCGCGGGCCGAGGGGGTCGAGGGCGGCGACGCGCTGATGCTGATCGGCGATCCGGACTATTACGGTCGCTTCTTCGGCTTCACGGCCGAGCGCACGGGCGGCTGGCGCCTGCCCGGCCCGTTCGAGGCTTATCGGCTGCTGGCCTTGGGCGCGAGCGTGCCCGACGCAGCGGGCCTCGTCGCCCCCCGGGTCACCGCCGACGCCGCTTGAAGCTGCGCGCGGCGACCAGCGCACCGATGACGAGCAGCGCCACCGGCGCGATCCAGAGCGGCGCGGTCGCCCCGCTGAGCGGCGGGTCGTAGCTGACATAATCGCCATACCGCTCGATCAGCCAGTCACGGACACGGTCGGGCGTCTCGCCCTTCGCGATGCGCTCTCGCACCAGCGAGCGCATGTCGCCGGCCATCTCGGCATCCGAATCGGCGATCGACTGGCCCTGACAGACGACGCAGCGCAGCGTCTCCATCAGCGCCTTGGCATCGCGTTCCTTCGCCGCGTCGGGCAGCTGGACGTTCGCCATCGGCGCCGCGGCCTGGTTCGACTGGCCGAGCGCGGGCGCGGCGACGATCGCGAGGAGGAGCGCGGCGCGCTTCACTTCGCGTCCTCGACCGCCTTCAGGATGTCGTCGATATCATTCGCATTAATCGGCCCGACATGCTGGAGCGCGATCTTCCCCTGCGCGTCGATCACGAACGTCTCCGGCACCCCCGACGAGCCGAGCGACAGTTGCACCTGGCTGCGCGGATCGTCGCCGATGCGGGCATAGGGATCGCCGTTTTCGTTGAGGAACCGCTGCACCGCCGGGCCTGTGTCGCGGATCGCGATCGCGTCGATCTCGACCCCGCGTTCCTTCAGCGCCATCAGTTGCGGCGCCTCGGCGATGCAGGGGATGCACCAGCTGCCGAACACGTTGAGCAGCCGCACCCCGCCTTTCATGTCCGCCGCCGCCAGCCCCGGCTTGCCTGGCGCGATCGGCGCGAGGGCGAAGTTGGGCAGTGGCTTGCCGACCAGCGCCGAGCGGATCACCGTGTTGTCAGGCCGGAACAGGCCGTAGAGGACGAGCGCCGCCAGCGCGACGAACACTGCCAGTGGCACCCAGATCAGCAGGCCACGCTTCACGCCAGCGCCTCTCGCCGCTGCGCCTTTCGCTCGCGCCGCACGCGGCCGATCAGGCTCAGGAGGCCGCCGAATCCGATCAGCGCGCCGCCCGCCCAGATCAGCGTCACCCACGGCTTCCACCACAGGCGAAGCTGCCAGCGGCCCGACCCATCGGCCTGACCGATCACGGTATAGAGCTGGCCGTCGACCGCGGTCAGAATGTCCGCCTCGCTCGTATTGGTGGGCGGATCCGAGAAATAACGGCTCTGCGGGTGCATCCAGAAGTTCGACCCGTCGCCGCGTCGGACCGATAGCGCCGCCTCGATCGCGGACCAGTTAGGGCCGATCGCCGGGCGGATGCCGCGCATCTCGACGCGGTACGGCCCGACCCAGAACGCATCGCCGACGCGCGCGGCGACCAGCTTCTCGACCGTGAAGGCGCGCTCGCTCGCCATGCCGGCGATGCTGACCGCGACACCCAGATGCGCGATCACCATGCCCCAGGTGAACAGCGGGGTGCGCAGCAGGTTGCGCTTCCAGAGCGGCGCGACGCTCGCCACCGCCAGCCCGGCGGCAAGGCCGAGGCCGAGGATCGGGAATAGCCCCGCCCCCCAAGCGAAGACGAAGAACGCCGCCGCCACGAACACAGCGACCGCCAGCGGGATCGTCACGCGATTGAGCAGCGCCTGCCCGTCGTCGCGGCGCCAGCGCATCATCGGGCCGACCGCGATGCCGATCATCAGAATGAGCGTGATCGGCACGATCGTCTTGTTGAAGAAGGGCGGCCCGACCGACAGCTGCGTCCCCATCGCCTGCGCGACGATCGGATAGAGCGTGCCGATCAGGACGATGCCGAGGATGACCGAGAGCAGGAGGTTGTTGAGCACCAGCCCACCCTCGCGGCTGATCGGCTCGAACGTCGAACCCTGTTTCACCGTCCCGATCCGCGCACCGAACAGCGCCAGCGCCCCGCCGATATAGATGACGAGCAGGCCGAGGATGAAGCTGCCGCGCGTCGGATCGACGGCAAAGGCGTGGACGCTGGTCAGGATGCCCGAGCGGACGAGGAAGGTGCCGATCATCGACATGCTGAACGCGACCACCGCCAGCATCACCGTCCAGGCGCGAAGCCCGTCGCGGGTCGCCAGCACCGTCACCGAATGCAGGAGCGCCGTCGCCGCCAGCCACGGCATCAGCGAGGCGTTCTCGACCGGGTCCCAAAACCACCAGCCGCCCCAGCCGAGCTCGTAATAGGCCCAGTAGCTGCCGGCGGTGATGCCGATCGTCAGGAACACCCAGGCACCCAGCACCCAGGGCCGCATCGCCCGCGCGAACGCCGCGCCCACGTCGCGCGTCACCAGCGCGCCCACGGCAAAGCTGAACGCGACCGACAGCCCGACATAGCCAAAATAGAGCGTCGGCGGGTGGAAGGCGAGGCCCGGGTCCTGAAGCAGCGGGTTTAGCCCGTTGCCGTCGACCGGCGCCGGATTGACCCGCGCGAACGGGTTCGAGGCGAACAACAGGAAGGCGTAGAAGCCGAGCGCGATCAGCGCCTGTGCGCCCAGAGTCGCGACCAGCGTCCGCTCCGCCAGCCGCCGCTCCAGCACCGCGATCGCCCCGCCGGCTAGGCTGAGGATCGTGACCCACAGGAGCATCGACCCCTCGTGATTCCCCCATGCGCCCGCGACCTTGTAGATAAGCGGCTTCATCGAGTGGCTGTTGGTCGCGACCAGCAGCACCGACATGTCCGAGTTGACGAAGACGAGGATGAGAAGCGCGAACGAGAAGGCGGCGAGCAGCCCCTGCACCACCGCCACCGGCCGCACGCCGCCTATCAGTTGCGCCGCCGCCTCGATGCTCGCGCGGTCCTGCCGGTCGGTGCGGCCCGGCCGCGCGGTCCATAGCCCGCCCGCCGCCAGCATCAGCTGAAGGAGCGCAAGCGCGGCGGCGAGCCACAGCGCGGCCAGTCCGGTTTCTGCGATCATTGCTGGGCAGTCTTGGTGTCGAGCGTCTCGGCCGCGGCCATCTTGCCCTTCATCTGCGGCGGCATGTACCGCTCGTCATGCTTGGCGAGGAGGTTGTCGGCGGCGAAGCTGCCGTCGGCGCGGAACTCGCCCTCCGCCACCACGCCGGACTTTTCCTTGAACAGGTCGGGGGTGATGCCGCTGAACGTCACCGGCACGCTGGCCTTGCCATCGGTGACGGTGAAGGCGATCGACACGCCATCGCCCTGCTTCTTGATCGATCCCGCCTCGACCATCCCGCCTAGGCGAACCGCGCGGCCGACCGGCGGCGCTTTGCCGACGACGTCGGCGGGGGCGTAGAAGAACGCCGCCTCATCCTGAAGCGCGGACAGCGCAAGGCCGCTCGCTCCCATGATCGTGACGAGGCCGAGGCCCACGAGCGCGAGGCGTTGATGCTTAGCCTTCATGGGCGGCGAAGCTCCTCGGCGGCGCGTTCGGCGCGGCGCATCTGTATGTAGCTGGCAAAGGTGATTCCGCCGCCCGCCAGGATCGTCACGGCATAGGCCGCGGCGACGAAAGCCCATTGGTTCATGCCGCCGCCATCCGCCGCATCCGCGCCTCAACCTTCCCCGCCGCCAGCATCGCCCGCATCCGCATCAGCACGATCCCCGCGAACAGCAGCGTGAAGCCGACCAACGTGAACGGCAGCGGCCACAGGATCGCATTGTCGATCGTCGACTTGGTCAGCGTCAGGCTCTGCCCCTGGTGTAGCGTATTCCACCACACGACCGAATAACGGATGATTGGCAGCAGCACCGTGCCGGCAAGCCCGAACAGCGCCGGAATGCGCCCGTCGCCGCCGCGCTGCCCGTCGGCGCGCGACAGGGCGATATAGGCGAGATAGACGAAGAAGAGCAGCAGCATCGAGGTCAGCCGACCGTCCCACTGCCACCACGTCCCCCAGGTCGGCCGCCCCCAGATCGAGCCGGTAATCAAGCACACCGCCGCAAACAGCGCGCCGGGCACCGCACAGGCCCGCGCCGACAGCGCGGCGAGCGGATGGCGCCAGACTAGATAGGCGATACTGCCGATCGCGATCCCACTCCACCCGCCCATCCCGAGCCACGCGGCGGGCACATGCAGGTATAGAATGCGGACCGTCTCTCCTTGGAGATAATCGGGCGGCGTCTGCGTCAGGCCCGCCCAGGCTCCGAACGCGGCGAGCGCGATGCCGGTCCAGATCAGCATCGGCGTCAGCGGCCGCGCAATCTTCAGGAACCGGGCAGGATTCGCATAGGCATGAAACACGATGACCGGAGCTTATCGCGGCTTCGGGCGAAACACCATGGCCCGAAAGACGAGTTGCGCGTTGCCGCACCGATCCCCCGCAGCTAAGCCCCGGCCATGCTCAAGCTCATCCTCGGCAACAAGGCCTATAGCTCGTGGTCGCTGCGCGGCTGGCTCGCCGCCAAACATTCCGCCCTCCCCTTCGAAGAGGTCGTCGTCCCGCTCTACGACGCCGAATGGGAAGCACGGCGCGAGGGGGACGAGTTCGCGCCGTCCTCCGGCAAGGTGCCGATCCTTTGGGATGGCGACGACGTGGTGGTGTGGGACAGCCTCGCCATCGTCGAATATCTGAACGAAAAAACGGGCGACGACCGCTATTGGCCGACCGACCCCGCCGCGCGCGCGATGGCGCGGTCGATGGCGGCGGAGATGCATTCGAGCTACGCGGCGCTGCGCAAGAAGCATCCGATGAACGTGCGCCAGGTCTATGAGCCGAAGCGTCCCGACGACGACGTGATCGCCGACCTCACCCGCATCATGGAGCTTTGGGCTCAGGCGCGCGCGCGCTTCGGCGGTGAGGGCGACTTCCTGTTCGGACCGTGGAGCGCCGCCGACATGATGTTCGCGCCGGTCGTCACGCGGATCGTCACCTACTCGCTGCCGATCGCGCGATTCGCCGGCGGCTATATCCAGTCGGTCATCGCCCACCCGCACATGCAGGACTGGATCGCCGGCGCGCAGGAGGAGGACTGGGTGCTTGAACAATATGAGCGCGAGCCGGCCACCGCCTGACATGGACGACGCGCTGCCCATCGCCGCCCGCCTGACCCAGGCGCTGATCGCCGCCGAAAGCGTGACGCCAGCGCGCGGCACGGTGTTCGACGTGCTGGAGGCGATGCTGCTGCCGCTCGGCTTCGCGGTCGATCGGTTCGTGGCGGGCGAGGCCCCCGATGGCCCGGTCGAGAATCTGCTTGCCGTGCGCGGATCGGGCGGGCCGCATTTCGCCTTTGCCGGGCATGTCGACGTGGTGCCCGCGGGGACGGGTTGGAGCGCGGGGGCGTTCGAGCCGGTGGTGCGCGGCGACCTGCTCCATGGCCGCGGCGCGGTCGACATGAAGGGGGCGATCGGCGCGTTCATCGCCGCCTGTGCCGATCCGCAGCCGCGCGGCACGCTGAGCCTCGTCATAACCGGCGACGAGGAAGGGCCTGCGATCCACGGCACCCGCGCGTTGATCGAGCGGATGCGGGAGCGCGATTTGAAGCCCGACCTGTGCCTCGTCGGCGAGCCGACCTCCGCGCATCGCCTCGGCGACACGATCAAGATCGGGCGGCGCGGATCGGTCAACATCTGGATCGACGTGCCCGGACAGGCGGGGCACGTCGCCTATCCCCATCTTGCCGACAATCCGATCCCGCGGCTGGTGGCGGCGCTGGCGGAGATCGACGCGCTGGTGCTCGACACCGGCACCGACTGGTTCCAGCCGTCGAACATCGAGATCACCGAGATCATCGTCGGCAATCCTGCGACCAACGTCATCCCGCCGCTCGCCTCCGCACGGCTAAGCATCCGTTTCAACGACCGCCACCGCGGCGCGGACCTCGGCGAGCGGATCGCCGCGATCGTCCACGCCCATGCCCCCGGCGCGACCGTCCGCCCCGTCGTGTCGGGTGAGGCGTTTCTGACGCAGCCGGGGCCGCTCTCGACGATCGTCGGCGACGCGATCGAGGCGCGGCTGGGGCTGCGGCCCGAATTGTCGACCAGCGGCGGCACGTCGGACGCGCGATTCCTGTCGGCGCTGTGCCCGGTGGTCGAGTTCGGCCTGCTCAACGCCACGATGCACAAGGCGGACGAGGCGGTGGCGATCCCCGATCTGGTCGCGCTGGCGGATATCTATCGCGACATTATCAGTCGGGCGCTGGCCTGAACCATCGAACGGGGCGGCGACGCCTCCTACTCGTACCCCGGCGAGGGCCGGGGTACGGACGGGAGCAGACGCTGCGATCATATTCCGCGCGGACCGAAGCTCACCTTTGGCGCCGCAGCACGATGTACAGCGCCCCCGCCCCGCCATGCCGCGGATGCGCGGGACGGACCGCGGCGATGCGGTCGGCGTGGCGGGAGGCGGCGATCCAGTCGCCCACCGCCGCGCGGATCGCCCCGCGCGAATAGGGTCGCTCCGCCTCCGGCCGCGGCGGCTTGCCCGTCACGAGCAGCAACACGCGATCCCCGCGTGCGATCGCTTGCGAGAGGCCTTGATCGAGCATCGCATGCGCGCTGGCGAGCGTATGGCCGTGCAGGTCGATACTGCTCTCCGGCGCGACCAGCCCGCGCGCCAATTTCTTGTCCCATCCGGCGTCGAGCGTGACGCCCGGCACGGCGGCGCGGCGTGGCAGCGGTTTGGCGACCAGCGGGGTCGCCTGAATAACGGCGGGCGTGAGCGACACCGCCTCGGCCGGCACAGGCGGCCGGCTGCGCCCCGGCAGCGGCTGCACCGACGCCATCACCCGCGCCCAAAGCGCGGATTCGTCAGGGCCAAGCCGGCGCCCGACCATTGCCCAGCTTCGCAAGCGTGCCGCGCGGCACCAGGAGGAACGCGGTCCCGCGCGCGGTCAGGCCGCCCGCAAACGCACGCGCATCCTCGCCCGCGCCCCAGAAGGTGTCGAAGCGGTTGGCTCCCTTGATCGCGCCGCCGGTGTCCTGCGCGACCCACAACCCGCTCGCCTCCGCCCGGTCGAGCGAGAGGAAGACCGGCGCGCCCAGCGGCACGAAGCGCGGGTCCGCAGCGACGCTGCCGTTCGCGGTAACCGGCACGCCCATCGCGCCAAGCGGCCCCGGTCCGGTCAGTTCACGGAAAAAGACGTAGCTCTTGTTCTCGCGCATCAGCGCCTGCCCCTCGGCCGGTTTGGCGCGCAGATAGGCCATGATCCCCTGCATCGATGCTTGCCCCGGCTGGACGAGGCCGCGGTCGCGCATCAGCGCGCCGATGCCGGTATAGGCGCGGCCGTTCTGGCTGGCATAGCCGATCCGCATCACGCCGCCGTCGGGCAGGTGCAGGCGGCCCGAACCCTGGACCTGAAGGAAGAACAGCTCGACCGGATCGGCGGCGTAGGCGATCACCGGCGCCTTGCCCGCCAGCGCGCCGTTCTCGATCTCCGTCCGGTCGAAATAGGGGACGAAGCGATTGCCCTCGACCCGCCCGCGGATCTTGCGACCGGCAAGGTCGGTGGCGAACAGGGTCAGGTCGACTTCGACCAGATCCCTGGGCACGCCGTAGATCGGCGTCTCGTACCCCGCGCGGCGCGTACGGCTGCCCCGAATCTCCGGCTCGTAATAGCCGGTAGCGAAGGCGCGGCCGTCAGCGATCTGCACCGTCTCGAACTGCTGCCGGAAAAAGCCGAGGGCGTCGCCAGCCTGCCCCGCCGCGACACAGGCGGGCGCCCAGTCGGCCCCCTGAGTCAGCCCCGTGGCGTCGACCCGTTTCTGAAGGGATGCGCAGGAAAGGCGGAACGCCGCCAGCGCCCGCTGCGCCGCGGCAGCATCGATCGGCAGCGAGGCGATCGACGGCCCGGCGACCCAACCCGCCGCGACGGCGCTTGTCGCGTCAGCGGGCGCTGCGGCAGCGGGAGTTGCGGGCATCGGTGTGGCCGGCGTGCCGAGCTTTACGCCC
Organism: Sphingomonas yantingensis; assembly: GCF_014199325.1. Lineage (GTDB taxonomy): Bacteria > Pseudomonadota > Alphaproteobacteria > Sphingomonadales > Sphingomonadaceae > Sphingomonas > Sphingomonas yantingensis. The sequence continues at coordinate 194,061 of NZ_JACIJJ010000004.1, read as the reverse complement.
GGCGTGTATCGGGTCGCACTCGGGCTGACGGGCGACGACTGAGCCGCACGCGGTCGCTGCGGTGGCGGCGCGCCGCGATCGATGCCGGCGGGCACGATCGCGTTCGAGCACGCGCTAGCCAGCAACAGTGGCATGACTGCGACGCCGACGCGCCGCGCCCCCCAAGCGCGCATCAGGTCCCTTTCAGGCTTCGTCGGTTTCGGCGAGCTTCCAGTTCGGATCGTCGCTACGTAGGCGGCGCACGAACGTCCAGACGTCGTGCGTCTCGACCGCGTCGGTCAGAGAGCCGGCGACGACGTTCCCCTCGCTGTCGCGCGTCACCGCGGCGATATCTGCATCGAACCGAACCGTGATCCGCGCAGTCTGCCCCTCGAGCGCGGCGTCCGAGATTACCGCGCGCTCGATCGAGACAAGCCGGTTTTCCAGCGTCTGCCCCTCGGCCTCGCGAGCGTCGATCGCGCCGGCGAACGCCGCCTTCACATCGGGTTCGGTCAGCCAGTCGAGCGTGTCGCGATCACCCTTCCAGAAGGCCTCGAGGATCATGCGGTACGCGCCCTTCGCACCGTCGAGGAACTGGGCGACGTCGAAGTTCGAATCGGCACCGACGATTGCGCGCACGCCCTGTTCGGCGCGCCCCTCGATCGACCGGGTCGCCGCCTCTCGCGGGGCGGGCTCGGCATCGATCGTGCGCGGCTGCGGCCGGGCGATCGACGCGCCATCCTCGGCCGGCTTGGGCAGCGGTTGGTGATGCCCCGTCCGCTTGCCCAGGACCGAATAGAGCCGCAGCGCGAGGAAACCCGCGATCATGGCCAGGACGATGACGTATAGAAGCACCGGACCTCCGATAGATTAGGCGTCCAACATAGGCGCGTGGCGCGCCGGATTCAAACGATCCCGGCACCCGCCCTTAACCCATCGTTGAACTGGTCCGTTCCCGCTGCTAGTCGCCGCGCTTTCGCGGGGGTAGCGACGATTGCCGGCCCCGGCCTTATTCGACGAGGATATGATGGACGAGCAAGACCAGGGCTTCGACGCGAGCGCGCCCCTTCCCAACGGCGTGGACGATGCGCCCGCCGCCAACGTCCTGTCGCAGTACGTCAAGGACCTGTCGTTCGAGAACCCGAACGCCCCCGCCATCTATCAGTCGCAGGGCGCGCCCAAACTCGACGTCCAGTTCAACATCGGCGCGACGCAGGTGGGCGAGGACGTGCACGAGGTCGTGCTGAAGGTCGAGGCCCGCGGCGAGGTCGACGGCCGCGTCATGTACCTGTGCGAGCTCAGCTATGCCGGCCTGTTCGGACTGCGTAACATCCCCGACGAGCATCTCCAGCCGTTCCTGCTGGGCGAAGCGCCGCGAATCCTGTTCCCCTTTGCGCGCCGCGTGCTGGCCGATGCGGTTCGCGACGGCGGCTTCCCGCCGCTCCTTCTCGAGCCGATCGACTTCGGCGCGCTCTATTTCGCGCAGGCGCAGGCCGCCGCCGAACAGGGCGAGATCAGCGGCGAAATCGGCAACGCCTGACGAACCGGCCGGCGCGCGGGTGCGAGTGAAACCATGAACCTCGTCCGCGCGCTGGGATCGGTCGGCGGCCTGACGCTGGCCAGCCGTGTGCTCGCGCTGGTGCGCGACACGCTTCAAGCGGCGTATATCGGCGCGAGCTTCGCGTCCGACGCCTTCTTCGTCGCCTTCCGCCTGCCCAACATGTTCCGCGCGCTGTTCGCGGAAGGGGCGTTCGCCGCGGCGTTCATTCCTCTGTTTAACCAGAGGGTGGGCGAAGACGGCGACCTCGCTCCCGCCATCGCCTTTGCTGAACGCGCGCTGGCGTGGCTGTTCCCGATCCTCATGGGCATGACGATCGCGATGATCCTCGCCGCTTGGCCGCTGACCTGGGTGCTGGCGGGCGGGTTCACGCGGCAACAGCCCTCCCCCAGCGACTTCGCGTTTGCGGTCACGCTGTCGCGGATCACGATTCCCTATCTCTTCCTCATCTCGCTCGCCTCGCTGCTCGGCGGTATCCTCAATTCGCTCGACCGTTTCTGGGTCAATGCGGCGGCGCCGATCCTGCTCAACATCTCGATGGTGAGCGCCCTCTGGTTCCTCCACGGCGACCCGTACGAAACCGCGCGGGTGCAGGCCTGGGCCGTCACCGCGGGCGGTGCGCTGCAGCTCGGCTGGCTGGTACTCGCCTGCCGTCGCGCGGGCGTGAAGCTGCGCCTCAAGCTGCCGCGCGTCGATGACGACGTGAAGCGGCTGCTGAAGCTCATCATCCCCGCCGCCGCGGGCGCGGGAGCGGCGCAGATCAACCTCGCCATCTCGACCGCGCTCGCCGGCTGGCTGCTGGCCGAGGGCTCGATCTCCGCCATCAATTACGCCGACCGCGTCAACCAGCTGCCGCTCGGCATGATCGGCATCGGCCTCGGCACCATCCTGCTCCCCACGGTCACCCGCCTCCTTCGCAAGGGCAACGAGGCACAGGCGATGGAGACGCAGAACCGCGGGATCGAGCTGGCGCTGTTCCTCACCCTCCCCGCTGCCGCCGCCTTCGTCTTTGCCGCCGAGCCGATCGTGCAGGGCCTGTTCCAGCGCGGCCAGTTCGATGCGACCGACACGATCCGTACCGGCTGGGTGCTCTCGGCCTTTTCGATCGGCCTGCCCTCCTACGTGCTGGTCAAGGTCCTGACGCCCGGCTTCTATGCCCGCGCGGACACGAAAACGCCGGTGCGGCTCGCGATGCTGTCGATTCTCGTCAACATCGTCGGCAATCTCGTGCTGATCCCCTCGGTCGGCGTGATCGGATCGGCGCTGTCGACTGCGCTGTCGTCCAGCCTCAATGTGGCGATGCTCTATTCGACGCTGAAGAAGCGCGGGCATTTCGCCGCCGACGCGCAGCTTCGCCGGCGCATCCCCCGGCTGACGATCGCCGCGCTGGCGATGGGCGGTGCGCTGTATTTCATCAAGCCGTGGTTCGCGCCCTACACCCAGGGGTCGCTGCTCACGACGCTGCCCGCCCTTGCCGTACTGGTCGGGATCGGCGTTGCGATCTATGCGATCGCCTGTTTCGCGACGGGCGCATTCCGTCCCGCCGACATCAAGGCGCTTATCCGCCGCCGTTCCACCGACTAGGACTTACCCCATGCGTATCGTCTCGGGCATTCAGACCACCGGCAACCTGCACCTCGGCAATTATCTGGGCGCGATCCGCAATTGGGTCGCGATGCAGGACGCGATGGGCCCAAGCGACGACTGCCTGTTCTTCCTCGCCGACCTGCACGCGCTGACGCTGCATCAGGAGCCGGCCAGCCTCGCGTCCGCGACGATCGAGATGGCGGCGACGCTGATGGCGGCGGGCATCGACACCGACCGCGCGATCCTGTTCAACCAGGCGCGCGTCCCCGCGCATTCTGAGCTTTGCTGGCTGCTCGGCGGCACCGCCCGCATGGGCTGGCTCAACCGCATGACCCAGTGGAAGGACAAGGCGGGCAAGAACCGCGAGGGCGCCAGCGTCGGCCTGTTCACCTATCCCGTGCTCCAGGCCGCCGATGTGCTGGTGTACCAGGCGACGCACGTGCCCGTGGGCGAGGACCAGAAGCAGCATCTGGAGCTGGCCCGCGATATCGCCACCAAGTTCAACCTCGACTTCAATGTCGAGCTCTTCCCCCTGCCAGAGCCGATCATCCCGGCCGAGGCACCGCGAATCATGAGCCTGCGCGACGGGACGGCAAAGATGTCGAAGTCCGACCCCAGCGACATGAGCCGCATCAACCTGATCGACGAGGATGACCTGATCGCCAGCAAGGTGAAGAAGGCCAAGACCGACCCCGAGCCGCTGCCCGAGACGATCGAGGGGCTGGCGGATCGGCCCGAGGCGCGAAACCTCGTGACGATCTATGCCGCGCTTGAAGGGCGCACGCCCGCCGATGTACTCGCCGAGTTCACCGGCCAAGGCTTCGGCGCGTTCAAGCCGCGCCTGGCCGATCTCACTGTCGCCAAAATCGGCCCGATTCGCGACAAGCTCACCGCGCTGCTCGCCGATCGCGGCGAGGTGGCGGCGCTGCTCCGCAAGGGCGCGGCCAAGGCGCAAGCGCTCGCCGCCCCGACGCTGCGCGCAGCACAGGATTCGATGGGACTTCAGGTCGACTGAAGCCCCATCGCGTCAGTAGCGCGGCGTCGCCTTGTCCAGTTTCCGGAAATAGGCGACGCGCGCCTCGCGCGTGGGCAGTGCGCGCAGCTCGGCCTCGGCATTCGGATTGGCGGCGAGGATGCGGTTGATCCGGTCGCGGCGGAGGCGCTGATATTCTTCCTGACTCGACGCACGGATGCGCGGATCGGGATCGTGCCCGAAATTGTTGCCGACCGCCGGCAAGCCCGCGCCCGATGCCATGCCCGGCGTGACCTGCGGTGAAATCTGGGCCCAAGCGGCCCCCGAAATGCCAAGAGCAACCAGTCCGATCAACGCGTAACGCATGACGACCTCCAGCAAGACACCTGTGTCTGCACAGGCTATGCCGAGGTCAACGCATTGACAAGCGGTCCTATCCCTCGAGCTGGCGCAGCAGCCCGCGAACCGCGGTGTCGATCTCGCGGTCCTTGTCGCGCAGTTCCTCGATCCGCTTGACCGCGTGAATGACGGTCGAATGGTCGCGGTTGCCGAACTTGCGGCCGATCTCGGGCAGGCTGCGCGTCGTCAGCTTCTTGGCGAGGTACATCGCGATCTGCCGCGGCCGCGCGATCGCGACCGCGCGGCGTTCGGAGACCAGGTCGAGCTGCTTCACCTCGAAATGCGCCGACACTGCCTTCTGGATCTCGTCTATGGTAATGCGGCGCTGCGGACCCTTCAGCACCTCGCCCAGCGTCTGGAGCGCGAAGTCCATCGTCACCGCCTCCCCGATCAGCTGCGCATAGGCGACGAGGCGGTTGAGCGCCCCCTCCAGCTCGCGGATGTTCGCGGTAATCCGCATCGCCAGCAGTTCGAGCACTTCGTCGGGCACGCCGACCTGCGGCATCTCGGCCACCTTGGCAGCCAGTATAGCCCGCCGGAGCGCATATTCGGGCGGCCGGATGTCGGCGACCAGGCCCGAGGCGAGCCGGCCGACCAGCTTGGGGTCGATCCCCTCCAGCATCCGCGGGCTGCGGTCGGCACAGATGACCAGCCGCTTCCCCATCGTCATGAATTCGTTGACGGTGTGGAAGCATTCCTCCTGCGTCGAATCCTTGCCGGCGATGAACTGCAGGTCGTCGATGACGAGCAGGTCGACGCTGCGCAGTCGCGCCTTGAACGCAAAGGTGTCGCGCTCGCGCACTGCCTTCACGAACTCGAACATGAACCGCTCGGCGGGCATGTAGATCGCGGTGCCGGCCGGGTGGGCCTCGAGGAAGGCGTGGCCGATCGCGTGGGCCAGGTGTGTCTTGCCCTGCCCCGTCGCGCCGTGAAGGTAGAGCGGGCTGAACCGCACCGGTCCCTCCGCCGCGAGCAGCCGGGCGGCGTTGAACGCGACCTGGTTGGTGGCGTCGGGCACGAATCGGTCGAAGGTGAAGCGCGGGTCGAACGCGAATCGCTCGCCCTCGCGCAGCGGCTTGGCCGGCGCGGCAGCGATCGGGCGCTCGGCGCTCAACACGCGCGGGGTCGGCGCGGGGGCGGCGGTGATCACGGGCGATTCGTCGTTAGCGATCGCGGCGGGTGCCATCGCATTGGTCGAGGTTTCGACGACGACGCTGCGCACGCTCGGCATCGCCTGCCGGAATTCGAGGCGCAAACGGTCGCCGAAATGGCTCTTCACGTAATTGGTCATGAACGGCGACGGCAGGCCAATGCGCACGGTCTCGTCATCCGAACCGGCGGCGAGCACCGCGGGCTTCAGCCACTGGTCGAAGACCTTCGCGCCCGACTGGCTGCGCAGATTGCGGCGCACCCGGTCCCAGGCATCGACGATAGTCGGTGTGGATCGAAGCGGTTCGTTGCCGTGCACGCGCACAATTCTCCCTCGTTCCGCAGGACGGGTGTCTTGCGGCCCAGCATTAAAACCAGCGATCGGTTGCCCCCCGCCGGATTCGCGGAACCCGGCAGTCCCGCTTTCCGGCCGGGGCCGGGGATGCACATGACAGCGCAGCGGGAAGACCGTTTTGGAAGCCTGACGGGGATCGATCAAGGCCCGGCGGTCAACAAATTGAAATATAAAAGGCTTGACGTGCAAACCCGCGGGGTCGCGTCGGAATGTCTCTTATGCCTCTGTTCTTGCTAGGTTTTATAGAGGCTTCGGCGCGAACGCCGCCGCTCGACTCGCCGGATTTCCGTGCCTTCCGATTCGTTCACCATTTCGGGTGCCCGGACACGCGAAAAGCCCCGCCGGCGGATGCCGACGGGGCCTCTAACCCTGCGCGAAGCTGCGTTCAGGCGAGCGCGGCGAGGCGCTTCGTCAGGCGCGAGAACTTGCGCGCCGCGGTGTTCTTGTGGACGACGCCCTTGGCGACGCCGCGAGCGAGTTCCGGCTGCATCGCCGACATCGCGGCCGTCGCCGCCGCCTTGTCACCCGAAGCGAGCGCCGCCTCGGCCTTCTTGACGAAAGTGCGGATGCGGCCGACGCGCGCGCCGTTCACTTCCGCCCGGCGCTCGTTACGACGGATACGCTTCTTCGCTTGCGGCGTGTTCGCCATGCCAGTCCTCGAAACCTGTAATGTGGAAGAGCGCCGCCACGCACGGCACCGCTCGGGAAAGCGCGCCCCTTAGCGAGCGCGGCGCAAACGGTCAACCGTCAACGCTGGCATTTGGGGCACCAGAAGGTCGATCGCCCACCCTCCACGCGGCGGCGAATCATCGTTCCGCATTCGCACGCCTGCCCCTCGCGGCCATAGACGCGCCACTGCTTGGAGAAATAGCCGAGTTCGCCGTCGGGCCGCGCATAGTCGCGAAGCGTCGACCCGCCCGCCTCGATCGCGGCGAGCAGCACCGACCGCACCGATTCGGCGAGCAGGTCGAGGCGCTTGGCGCCGATTCGGCCGCCCGCGCGCGACGGCGCGATCCCCGCCATGTGCAGCGCCTCGCACACATAGATATTGCCGAGCCCGGCGACGACGCGCTGGTCGAGCAGCAGCGCCTTGGCCGGCGCGACGCGATTCTCGAATTGGCTTGCCAAATGCGCCGCGTCGAACGAGTCGCCCAGCGGCTCGGGCCCCAGCGCGCCGAATGGCCCCCAATCCTCGACTTCGGCGGTGGGCACCAGATCGATCGACCCGAACCGCCGCGGGTCGTTGAGCGCGAGCGTGCGCCCCTCGTCGGTCTCGATCACCAGATGGTCGTGGATCAACGCCTCGCTCGGGTCCACGCGCCAGCGGCCCGACATGCCGAGATGGAAGACCATCGTGTCGCCGCGGTCGGTGTCGATCAGGCCGTATTTCGCCCGCCGCCCCAGCCCCGTCACGACCGCGCCCGTCAGCCGCTGGCCGAGGTCGGGGGGCAGCGGACGGCGCAGGTCTGGGCGGTTCGCGATCACGCGCGCGATCCGCCGGCCGTGCAGCACGGGGGCGAGGCCGCGCACGGTCGTCTCGACTTCGGGAAGTTCGGGCATACAGGCTTTGGAGCTAGGATGCGGGGGCGTGCCTCGCAAGGCTTGGCAGCGCCGTGCTTTACCGCCATGGACCGATGCCATGACCGACACCGTCTCCTTCGGCTACGAAGACGTCGCCCCCGCCGAGAAAACCGCCCGAGTGGGCGAGGTCTTCAAGAGCGTCGCCGGCCGCTACGACCTCATGAACGACGCGATGTCGGCGGGGCTGCACCGCGTCTGGAAGGACGTGTTCGTCCGCCGGGTGAAGCCGCGCGCCGGCGAGCACATTCTCGACATGGCCGGCGGCACCGGCGACATCGCGTTCCGCATGGTGCCGTCGGGCGCGTCGATCACCGTTGCCGACATCAACCCCGCGATGCTCGAAGTCGGCATGGAGCGCGCCGCCAAGCGCGGGATCGACGGGCTGGTCTGGACCGAAGCCAACGCCGAGACGCTGCAATTCCCCGACCGCTTCTTCGACGCGTACACCATCGCGTTCGGCATCCGGAACGTCACCGACATTCCCAAGGCGCTGCGCGAGGCGCATCGTGCGCTGAAGCGCGGCGGGCGTTTCTATTGCCTCGAATTCTCGACCACCCTCTGGCCGGGTTTCGCCGAGGTGTACGACGCCTATTCGCACAAGGTGGTGCCGAAGCTGGGCAAGGCGCTGGCCGGCGATTCCGACAGCTACAAGTACCTCGTCGAATCGATCCGCCGCTTCCCCGACATGGCCCGGTTCGAGCAGATGATCGGTGAAGCCGGGTTCGTGCGCACCAAGGTCGAGCCGATGCTCGGCGGCCTCGTCGCGATCCATAGCGGCTGGAAGATCTGAGGCGCGTGACCGCACCCGCCGTCCATCTCTGGCGCCTGCTCAAATGGGGCCGCACGCTCGCGCGGCACGGCGCGCTTCGGGGCATCGAGCGCGATCCGAACACGCCGCCCGCCGTTCGCCGCGTTGCGCGGCTCGCGCGGTTCGGCGCGCGTGTGCCGAAAAAGCCCGCCTATGCCGACGCCTTCCAGGCGATCGGCCCCGCCGCGATCAAGCTCGGCCAGACGCTGGCGACGCGTCCCGACCTTGTCGGCGACGAGGCGGCGCTCGACCTCCTGCGGCTTCAGGATGCACTGCCCCCCGTCCCGTTCGAGGATGTGGCCGCCGTCATGCGGGCGAGCTTCGGCAAACCGCTGGAGACGCTGTTCGCCGAGATCGAGCCGGTGCCGATCGGCGCCGCCTCGATCGCGCAGGTTCACCGCGCGACCACCACCGACGGCCGCCGCGTCGCGGTGAAGGTGATCCGCCCCGGCGTCGAGGCCGAGTTCACCCGCGCGATCGACACCTATGAATGGGCGGCGGCGCAGGTCGAGCAGATGGGCGGCGAGGCAGCGCGCCTTCGCCCCCGCCTGACGATCGACACGTTCAAGCGCTGGACCCTGCGCGAACTCGACCTGCGCCGCGAGGCCGCCTCCGCATCCGAACTCGCGCAGGGGATGACGGCCGAGCCCGATTTCGTCGTGCCCGCGATCGACTGGCAGCGCACCACCGGCAAGGTCATGACGCTCGAATGGATCGATGGCATCAAGCTGTCGAACCGGGAGGCGCTGATCGCCGCGGGCCACGACCTTCCCGCACTTGCCGCCAAGCTCGTCCGCGCCTTCCTTCGCCAGGCGATCGCCGAGGGGTTCTTCCACGCCGACATGCATCAGGGAAACCTGTTCGCGCTGCATGACGGACGGATCGCGGCGATCGATTTCGGCATCATGGGCCGGATCGACCGGCGCGCGCGCGTCTGGCTGGCGGAGATCCTCTACGGCCTCATCACCGGCAATTATCGCCGCGTGGCGGAGATTCATTTCGAGGCGGGCTATGTCCCCCCGCACCACAATGTCGCCGAGTTCGCGACCGCGCTGCGCGCCGTGGGCGAGCCCATTCGCGGCATGGCGACCAAGGACATGTCGGTCGGCATGATGCTGGACAGCCTGTTCAACATCACCCGCGACTTCGACATGCAGACGCAGCCGCACCTCCTGCTTCTCCAAAAGACGATGGTGATGGTCGAGGGGGTAGCGACCAGCCTCGATCCCGACGTCAACCTGTGGGACGTGGGCGCGCCGTTCATCGGCGAGTGGATCCGCACCGAACTGGGGCCGGAGGCCGCGGTCGCCGACCGGCTGGTCGAGGATTTCCAGACGCTCGCCCGCCTGCCCCGCCTGATCCGCAATATCGAGCGGCAGTTTCCCGATCCGGGCGGCGCGCCCCCGTCGCCGCCGCTCCGCGAAATCCAGGTGATCCGCGTCGGCGGCGGCTGGCGCTATGCGGCGATGGCGGTAATGGGCGCCGGGGCCGGCATCGTCGCGACACTGCTGCTGACGTGAGGACCCGCCCGCCGCTCTGGCTGGCGACGCCCAGCCGGTATGCGGGCGTGACCCGCACCCGCGCGCGCCTGATCCTCGGCGGGCTGGCTCTGCTCGTCCTTCTCTCCTTCCAGTCGCTGCTGCTCGGCGATGCGCCCTCGGCAGAGGGGGCGGCAGGGGCGAGCGACCTGGCGCTGTACGAAGGGATCGTCGCGGGAATGCGATCGGGCGGGGGCTATTACGATGTCGCCGCCGACCAGCTTCGTGCGCTCGACTATCCGCTCCGCCCCTTTTTAACCTTTCGCGTGCCGACGCTGGCGGTGGTGCAGGCCGCGCTGCCGCCGGTGGCGGTCGTCATCCTGATGCTGTCGATCTCGGTTTCGGCGGGCCTTGCCTGGCTCGGCCTGTTGATGGCGCGCGCATTCACCCGCCCCGCCCCGCTCGTCGCCGCGGCGGTGCTCCTGGCGGGCGGGCTGGTCGCCTTCGTCCAGTGGCCGCTCTGGCCGTTTCACGAGTTCTGGGCCGCGCCGCTCGTCGCCTTGTCGATGGCCGTCCGCCGCCCCGGCCTGTGGCTTTCCGCGGCTGCGATCGGGCTGGCGGCGACGCTGATCCGCGAGACGGCCGCGCTCTATCTCCTCGTCATGGCCGCCTGCGCCTGGATCGAGGGCAACCGGCGCGAGGCGTTCGGCTGGGCCGGCGCGCTCGGCCTGTTCGCGATTGTCCTCGGCTTCCATGCCTGGGCGGCGAGCCATGCGGTCGGGCCGCTCGATGCGCAGTCGCCGGGTTGGGCGGGCCTCAACGGCCCCGGCCTGTTCGTGCGCGCGGTGTGGCAGTCGAGCGCGCTGCAACTCCTGCCCCTCGCCCTCGCCGCGCCGATCGTCGCGCTTGCCGCGTTCGGGTGGAGCGCATGGGCCGACCCGGCGGGCAAGCGCGTCGCCGCCGTCATCGCCGCCTATGCAGTCGTCATGAGCCTCTTCGCGCGGCTCGACACGTTCTACTGGGCGCTAATGGCGACGCCGCTCATTCTCGTCGGGCTGGCCTTCCTGCCCGACGCGCTGCGCGACTTGGCCACCGCCGCAATGGACACGCGCCGCGTGCGGGTGCAGAGGATCACGCGATGAAGCGGATCCTGCTGATCGTCGGCGGCGGCATCGCCGCGTACAAGGCGTGCGAGCTCATTCGCCTTTGCCGCCGCGCCGGGATCGCGGTGACGTGCGTCCTGACCGAGGGCGGCGCGCAGTTCGTCACCCCGATGACGCTGGCAGCGCTGAGCGAAAACCCGGTCCACACTACGCTCTGGGATCTCAAGAACGAGGCCGAGATGGGGCATATCCAGCTCAGCCGCGAGGCCGATCTGGTGGTCGTCGCCCCGGCCACTGCCGACCTCATCGCGCGAATGGCGGCGGGCATCGCCGACGACCTCGCCACCACCCTCCTCCTCGCCACCGACAAGCCGGTGCTGGCGGCGCCCGCCATGAACGTGCGCATGTGGGGCCATGCCGCCACCCGTCGCAACGTCGCGACGCTGCGCGGCGACGGCGTGACCGTCCTCGAACCCGACGAGGGGCCGATGGCGTGCGGCGAGTTCGGCCCCGGTCGCCTGCCCGAACCGGCAGCGGTCCTGTCGGCGATCGAGGCGGCGTTGTCGCCCGACCGGCGGCTGGCGGGCAGGCATATCCTCGTCACCGCCGGACCGACGCACGAACCGATCGACCCCGTGCGCTACATCGCCAACCGATCCTCGGGGAAGCAGGGCTTCGCGATCGCCGCCGCCTGTGCGGAGATGGGCGCGCGGGTGACGCTGGTCAGCGGTCCCGTGACCCTCCCCACCCCCGCCGGCGTCGATCGGATCAACGTGGAGACCGCGCTGCAGATGGCCGATGCGGTCGCATCCGCGCTCCCCGCCGACGCCGCGATCATGGTGGCCGCGGTCGCCGACTGGCATGTCGAGGCGGCCGGGCAGAAGCTCAAGAAGGGCGCGGGCGCCCCCGCCTTGTCGCTCGTCCCCAATCCCGACATTCTCGCCGATCTCGGCGCCTCGCCGAACCGCCCCCGCCTGCTCGTAGGGTTCGCGGCGGAGACCGAGCGCGTGCTTGACCATGCCGCCGCCAAGCGGATCGCCAAGCGCGCCGACTGGATCGTCGCCAACGACGTGTCGGGCGACGTGATGGGGGGCGAGGAGAACAGCGTCCACCTCCTGACCGAAACCGGCGTCGAAAGCTGGCCCCATGCGCCCAAGGCCGTGGTCGCCCGCCGTCTGGCCCAAAGGATTGCCGATGCGCTCTAGCCTTTCCCTCGCCGCCGCGCTGCTCCTTTGCGGCTGTGCGACGACACGTGAGGTGAGCGCGCCGGCCCCGCGGCTCGTTACCGAAAGCTATGGCGCGCTGAAGCCCGCACAGGTCCGCAATCTCGTCATCGTGCTGCACGACGATCTCGCCCCCGGTACGGCGGTCGACTATTCCGCCTTCGCCGCACGGGCGGCCGCTGCGGTTCCTGCGGGCGCGGCGGTCGTCGTCCTGCGCCCCGGTTACGCCGATCCCGCCGGCCGCATGAGCGAGGGCATGCGCGCACGCGGCATCGGCGATGGCTATTCCGCCGAGCAGATCCGCCTGGTGGGTGAGAGCGTACAAGCGCTGGCCGCGCGATACCGCAATGCGCGCACGATCCTGGTCGGTGATGGCGGCGGCGCGGTGCTGGCAGCGAATGTCGCCGCGACCCGGCCGTCGCTGGTTGGGTCGATGCTGCTGATCGGCTGCCCCTGCGCGCTTCCCGAATGGCGCAAATATATGGCGCGGCGCGAGCCTGCCTTTGCCGAGAGCGTCGACAGCCTCGACCCGCTGCAGACCGTCGGCGGCATTGCCCCCACCGCGCGGATCGCGATCGTGTCGGGCGGCGACAAGGCGCGGGTACCCGCCCGCATAGCGCGCCTCTATGCCGAGGCGCTGGCGCTGCGCGGAATCGCCGTCGAGTATCGCCAAGTCGAGGGCGACGACCTCCTTGCCCAGGGCGAAGTGACCCAGTTGCTGTCGCGGCTTGCCGACAACGCGGCCACGGCGGAGCCCCGGACATGACCGACACCCCGATCCGCATCGCGATCCGCCGCCTGCCGCATGGCGTGGGACTACCGCTGCCGGCCTACGCGACCGCGGGCGCCGCCGGGCTCGACGTCGTCGCGGCGGAGGATGTGATGCTCGCCTCCGGTGCGCGGCACGCCGTCGCCACCGGCTTTGCGATCGCGATCCCCGAAGGGTACGAGGTTCAGGTCCGCCCGCGCTCGGGCCTCGCGCTCAAGCACGGCATCACCTGCCTCAACACGCCGGGCACGATCGACAGCGACTATCGCGGCGAGGTGAAGGTCATCCTCGCCAATCTGGGCAGCGAGCCCTTCGCCGTGGTCCGCGGCGAGCGGATTGCCCAGCTCGTCCCCGCCGCGGTCCAGCGCGCCGACTTTGCTGAGGTCGAGGAGTTGGGCGATACCGCGCGCGGCGGCGGCGGGTTCGGTTCGACGGGGCGGTGAGCTTCACGCTCGCCCTTATCGCCGCGGCCGCCGCGGCGCAGCAGTCGGCCCCGCCGCCGCTGCCGCTTCCCTCCGCGCCCGGGCAGGTGATCGCGTGGGATACGCTGCCGCCCGTTCCCTATCGCACGCCGCCGGTGATGCTGCCCGACATGATGGCGTTCGTGGCGGGTGAGGTCGGCGCCGGGCGCTGCCGCTTTGCCAATGCGACGCGCGCGCGGGGCGAGGTGGTGGTCGACGTGGCGATGCTGGTCACGCCCGACATGGGGCCGCGCCTGACCATCCCGCGGGCGATCGATTGCCCCACGGTCGAGCAATATGCCGCCGGCCTCGTCCTCAGCTTTTCGCGCAACAACCTGCCCGGCCGCGCGATCGTGCCGCAATGGTATCGCGCGACGCTCCGGTTCCGATGGCCGGGCTGACCGACGCGCAACTCGACCGCTACGCCCGGCATATCGTCCTTCGCGAAGTGGGCGGCGGCGGGCAGGCGCGGCTGATCGGGGCGCATGTCGTCGTCATCGGCGCGGGCGGGATCGGCTCGCCCGCGATCCAGTATCTGGCGGCGGCGGGGATCGGCCGGCTGACGATCGTCGACGACGACCGCGTCGACCTGTCCAACCTCCAGCGCCAGACGCTGTTCGCCGAGGCCGATCTGGGTTTGCCGAAGGCCGAGCGCGCGGCAGCCGCGGCGACGCACCTCAATCCCGATGTCAACGCCATCGGCGAAGTCGCTCGGATCACGTCCGAAAATGCAGCGGGGCTGATCGCCGACGCCGACGCAGTCCTCGACGGATGCGACAACTTCGCCACCCGCCTCGTCGTTGCCGACGCTGCCCTCGCCGCGCGCATCCCGCTCGTGTCGGCCGCGGTGACGCAGTTCGACGGGCAGCTCGGCGTCTATCGCGGATGGGAAGCCGACAAGCCCTGCTACGCCTGTGTCGTCGGCACCGCGCCCGAAAGGCCTGGGACAAGCTGTGCCGAGGTCGGCGTGATGGGCGCGATGGCCGGTGTCATGGGCAGCATGGCGGCGCTCGAGGCAATCCGCGCGATCGTCCCCTTCGGCGAGGACATGGCCGGCAAGCTGATGATCGCCGACGGGCTGACGATGCGCTTTCGCACGCTCACCGTGCCCAAGGACCCCGGCTGCCCCCGCTGCGGCGGCTAGCGCGCGCGGATCAGGATCGCCTGCCACTTGCCGTCCGCGGGCCGGTCGCGCGCCGACAGCAGGTCGGCGAGCCGCCTCGGCTCCGCCACCCGCCCCGCCTCGGCGGTCATCGTCGCGGCGCGGTCGCGCCAGCCCGGATGCGTCGCATCCCGCAGCCCGCCCGCCAGCTTCGACCCGTTGATCTGCCAGAACCGGCCGCCGATCGCCGGATCGTAGCCCGCCTTCGCCAGGATATGCACCGACAGGATGTCGGCCTCGACCTCCGTCTGCTTGAACAAGCCGGCGTTGCGGCCGAACCCCGCCAGCAACCCGCGGCTCACCCCCGCCGCGTTGAGGCGGCGGCGATGTTCGAGAACGTTGTGCGCCAGTTCATGCGCCAGCAGCACCGCCACCCCCTCATCGTCCAGCGTGTCCATCAGGCGCGAACTGATCTGGACGAGCACGCCGTCGGCACTCGCCGCCACCACGTCGGCATCGCGCTGCTCGAAGCGGGCGCGGCACATCGGCACCGTCTTCAGCACCGCCTCGACCGGCTTGCCGCCCCGCTGGAGCGACAGGCGGACCGGCCCCGCCGGGGACAGCGTCGCGGCGGCCCGATCGAAGGCGGCCAGCGGCGCGGTCGCGCGCGTGTCGCTCGGCAGGATGTCGAAGCGATCGGTCCGTCGCCCATCGATCGCCGCGATTGAATCGTCCGCCTTCACCCCGGCGCGGGCGGCGGCACCGCCCGGCACGATCCCGGAAACGCCGATCGGGGTCGTAAAGCCGAAATGCGCGGTCGCCGGCGCCCGCGCGTCGCCCAGATACTGGTCCGGGCCGTGGATGGCGATGCCGAGCGCCGGCTGCACCGTCCGGCACCAGGGGGCGGCAGCGATCGCCAGCCGCTCGCCCAGCCGCTCCAGCCGCGCGTCGGCGGCACGAAGCCCCTCGAAAACGGAGATAAGATCCTGCGCAGCGACCGTCGCTGGCGGGGCCGCGACGAGCATCAGGAGCGCCGCAAGCTTGCAGAGCCAGCTGCGGCTCACCATAGGACGTGACCGATCATTCTCCCTCCCATTAGCCAGTTGAAGCGGCGAACAGAAGTGTCGCTGTCCGACGGAGCCCTTCGCTCGAACCATGTTGAAGCGTCTGTTCAAGGCCGTTGCCGCCAAGCAAGCCGCCCCCGATGCCGCCGTCCCGCCGGGCACCCGCGTCTATGCGATCGGCGACGTGCACGGGCGGCTCGACTGCCTGGACGTGCTGCTCGCGATGATCGACGCGGACGACGCCGCGCGCGGCGCGGCGGACACGCAGATCGTCTTCCTCGGCGACCTGGTCGATCGCGGTCCGGACTCGGCGGGCGTCGTCGATCGGGCGATGACGCTGGCGCGATCGGGCCGCGCCGTCCGCGGGCTGAAAGGCAATCACGAAGAGATGTTCCTCAGTGCGATCGGGGGCAGCGAGCGGGCGATGCGCGGCTTCACGCAGTTCGGCGGGCGAGAGACGCTGCTGTCCTATGGCATGAGCCAGCGCGACTATAACGAATATCTGTTCCCCGAACTGATCGAGGCGGCGGCGCGGATCGTTCCCGCTGCGCACATCGCCTATCTCGACGCGCTCGAGGACATGATCGAGATCGGCGACTATCTGTTCGTCCACGCCGGCATCAAGCCGGGCGTGCCGATCGCCGAGCAAACTCCGGAGGCGCTCCGCTGGATCCGGCGCGAGTTTCTGGACCATCGCGGCGATTTCGGGCGGGTCGTGGTGCATGGTCATACGATTACCTCCGACGTCGATGTGCGCAGCAACCGAATCGGCATCGACACGGGCGCGTACGAAAGCGGGCGCCTGACCGCGATCGGCCTAGAGGGCGCGGAGCGGTGGTTCCTTCAGACCCCCGCCGACCAACAGCCGGATGCGAACCCCCGGAGTGGAAACGAAATTTAGCCACCCATATGGTGCAAATCGGCGGGTTGCCGAGCCGCGATTGTTGCGCTACAGCATCGCGGCATCATAGACGGTTGGCCGTTTTCTTGATGTCGTGCGTCTACGGCCAGCCGGCGGCGCAACTTTAACTAAGGGAGTGTTTCTGATGCGTTTTGCAAAGATCCTTGCGACCGCGGCGATGGTTTCGATGACCGCTGCTCCGGCGCTTGCCGCGAACGAGGCGTCGAAGCTCTCGGTCGCGCAGACCAAGACGGTCCGTGCTTCGACCGCCTCGCGTGACGCGAACGGTGCGGTTGCCGGCTCGGGCGTGATCATCGGCGTCGTGGCGGCTGCCGCGATCATCGCCGGTATCATCATCGCGACCGACGACGGCGGTTCGGACAGCAACTAAGCTGTCCGGCGAAAGCCAGATTACGGAAGCGGCGGCCCGATGTGGCCGCCGCTTTTGTTTTGGGCGGAGGCGATCGGTCGTCTCGCCGACTCGCTGGTGCTGACGAGCAGGCCATGCGTCCATTGATCGTGATTCTCGCCGCGGCCAGCGCCGCGCGGGCCAAGAGCGGCCTCGACCTCGCCGCGGCCAGCGCCGCGCTCGGCGCCGCGACGCGCCTGCATATCGATGCCGGAGCGATCGGTCTGCTCGGCGACGCGGGGATGATCGCTGCGATCGAGCAGGCCTGTTTGCTCGGCGCGGTCCTGTCCCTCTGCCCCACCGGCCTTGCCGATGCGGGATTGACGCCGCTGCCCTTCCCCGATGCCGATCGCTGCGGCCTGGTATCGCTGCTAGGCGAGGCCGGGGACGATGCCCGGCTGCTGGTGATCTGACCAACGCGATCTTAACCGTTGCGCCGTTACGGAGGCGCCATGCGTAGCTGTCTGCCGCTCATCGCCCTTTGCCTGTCGCTTGCCGGATGCGGCGGGGGCGGCAATGCGAACGATATCGACCTTGCGGCGCTCGACGCCGAACTGACCGCGGGTCAGTCGGCCAACGCGGTCGATCCCGCGGTAATGGCCGCGCTTCAGGACCCGATCATGATCGACCCGCAACTGTCGGCCAAGAGCAACGCCGACGCGGTGCGCCCCGCGCCCCAGCCCTATGCCGCGCCCGTCCCCTATCCCGGCATCGCCGCGGGCAGCGCCGCGCCCGACGAGAAGCTGATCGCCGCCCCAGCGCCCAAGCCGCTGAGAGACGGCGCGATCCGCCAGTCGATCACGCTCGGCTCGCTTGCCCGCGCCAGGGGATCGAAGACGGCGGCGACCTGTACCGCGCGGTTATCCTATTCGGCGAGTTGGGCCAATCGCCTGCCGTCCGAATTGCCGCTCTATCCCGACGCGCGCGTGACCGAGGCGGGCGGGGTGGAGGGTGACGGCTGCTCTATGCGTGTCGCCAGCTTCTTCGTCGCCAAGCCGACCGCACTCCTGATCGACTGGTACTATACGCGCGCCGTCCGCGCCGGCTTTTCCGCCGAACATCAGGTCGACGGCGCCACGCACGTGCTGGGCGGCATGCGCCGTGATGGGCGCGCCTATCTGGTCGTGCTGACGAACCGCGGCGACGGCGGCACCGACATCGACCTCATTACCGGGCGCTGAGTTTCCAAACCGTCCGACCCGCGCTAGGGGGACGCACATGGCATATCTTTTGGTGATGCTGGGCGGTGCGCTCGGCTCGGCCGCGCGATACTCGGTCGGGCGGCTGACGCTCGGCGCATTCGGTCCGAACTGGCCCTGGGGCACGCTGGCGGTCAACATCGTCGGCGGGCTGGCGATGGGCCTGCTCGCCGGCTTCCTCGCGCGCGCGGGGACCGGGGGAGAGAACTGTCGGCTGCTGATCGGCGTCGGACTGCTCGGCGGGTTCACGACGTTTTCGGCGTTCACGCTCGAGCTGGTG
The DNA here is from genome assembly GCF_014199325.1 of Sphingomonas yantingensis. Classification (GTDB taxonomy): domain Bacteria; phylum Pseudomonadota; class Alphaproteobacteria; order Sphingomonadales; family Sphingomonadaceae; genus Sphingomonas; species Sphingomonas yantingensis. The sequence goes on along the minus strand of NZ_JACIJJ010000004.1, from coordinate 175,683 downwards.
AACATGATCGAGCGCGGGCAGGCGATGGCAGGGATCGGCTATGCGCTGGTGTCGGTGATCGGCGCGGCGCTGGCGCTGTTCGCCGGCCTGATGGCGGTGAGGACGCTGGCATGACCGACGACAGGGCCCAGGTGCGCCAGTTCACCGTGGATGCGGAGGACGACGGCATCCGCCTCGACCGCTGGTTCAAGCGGCATCTGCCGGAGACGAGTTTCAACCTCGTCTCGCGCTGGGCACGTACCGGCCAGCTGCGCGTCGACGGCGCGCGCGCCGATCCGGGCGATCGCCTGACAACCGGTCAGACGCTGCGCGTCCCCCCGGCGGAGGCCGCGCCCGCGAACGCGCGGCCGGTGCGCGAGAAGCGCCCGCTGACGCCCGAGCAGACGGCGATGGCCGAAGCGATGGTGATCCACCGCGACGCGCAGGCGATCGTCCTCAACAAGCTGCCGGGCCTTGCGACACAGGGCGGGACCAAGACGCACGACCATGTCGACGGCCTGCTCGATGCTTTGTCGTTCGAGCGCGACGACCGGCCGAAGCTCGTCCACCGGCTGGACAAAGACACGTCGGGCGCGCTGCTGATTGCGCGCAGCCCGCGCGCGGCGGCGTTCTTTTCCAAGCGCTTTTCGGGGCGTTCGGCCAAGAAGGTCTACTGGGCGCTGGTCGTCGGCGTGCCCGAGATCGCCGATGGCCTGATCGACCTCCCCCTCGCCAAGCAGCCGGGCACGGGCGGCGAGAAAATGCATGTCGATGAGGAAAACGGCGCCCCCGCCACCAGCCGCTATCGCGTGATCGAGCGCGCGGGCAACCGCGCCGCCTGGGTCGAGTTGCAGCCGCAGACGGGGCGCACGCACCAGCTGCGCGTCCATATGGCCGCGATCGGCCACCCGATCGTTGGTGACGGCAAATATGGCGGGCAGGAAAGCTTTCTGACCGGCGGGATCAGCCGCAAGATGCACCTCCATGCTCGCCGTATTCGCATCGACCACCCCGATGGCGGCAAGTTGGAGGTGACGGCCGAATTGCCCACCCACTTCGCCGAATCGATGGAGATGCTGGGCTTCGACCAGAGCCTGGGCGACATCCGCGTCGACGACAGCCCGCCCCCCGCCACGCGCGAGGAGAAAAAGGCAAAGGCGCGCGCGCACGCCAAGACGATCCGCAAGGAACGCCGCGGCGAACGGCGCGGGCGGAGCCAGCGTTGACCCGCCGCCTCGCCGTCTTCGACTGCGACGGCACTTTGGTCGACAGCCAGGCAAACATCTGTATCGCGATGGAGCAGAGCTTCGCCGCGCACGGCCTCGCCGCGCCCGACCGCGTGGCGATCCGCCGGATCGTGGGGCTGAGCCTCGTTGAAGCGATGGCGGCGCTTCTCCCCGACGCCGCGCCCGAGCAGCACCGGGATATGGCCGAGGATTACAAGCGCGCGTTCCAGCACCTGCGTGGCAATGGCGGCCTGCTCGACGAACCGCTGTTCGACGGCGTGGGCAAGGCGCTGGATGCGTTCGAGGCGGCGGGCTGGCTGCTCGGCGTCGCGACGGGCAAGTCCGATCGCGGGCTGTCGTTGATCCTCGCGCATCATGGCCTGTCCGACCGCTTCGTCACGCTCCAGACCGCCGACCGCCACCCGTCGAAGCCGCATCCCGCGATGCTTCACGCCGCGCTCACCGAGGCTGGCGCCGGGCCGGAGGGCAGCGTGATGATCGGCGACACCAGCTTCGACATGGCGATGGGCGTCGCCGCGGGCGTCCGCCCGATCGGCGTCGCCTGGGGCTATCACGACGCGCATGAGCTTCGCGACGCCGGCGCGCTGGCGGTCGCGGATCGCGCGGACGAACTGGTGCGACTGTCGCAAGGGACGTACTGAGGGGCATGGAACCGACCCGCGATCCGGCCATGGGCCGCTATTACCTGATGGTCCTTGCGCGCATCGTGCCCGTCTGCGGCGCGCTGTTCGGGCTCGTCATCATGGGCCGCGCGCACCAGTTGCCGCAGCAAATCCTCGGCCTCGCGATCGTCCTGGCGGCGCTCAGGGTGATGGCGACGCTGCCGCGCTCGCTCGCACGCCGCTGGCGGACGCCGCCCGCGCCATGAAGCGGTTCTGGCAGGACGTCGCCGTCGTCCCCGGCTTCGGCATCACGCTCGACGACCGGCCCGTCCGCACCCCCGGCCGCACCCCGCTGGAAGTGCCGACCCGCGCCCTTGCCGACGCGATCGCCGACGAGTGGGCCCGTGTCGAGGAAACGATCGACCCGCGCGCGATGCCGCTCACCGGCCTTGCCAACGCCGCGATCGACCGGATCGCGCCCGATTTGGCCAGCTTCGCCGCGGGCCTCGCGCGCTACGGCGAAAGCGACCTCACCTGCTACCGCGCCGACGGGCCACAGGCGCTGGTCACGCGGCAGGCGGCCGCGTGGGACCCGCTGCTCGCCTGGGCGCAAGGGCGCTACGACGTGCATTTCGAGGTGACGAGCGGCGTCATGCACGTCGCCCAGCCAGAGGCGACGATCGCGCGGCTGGGCGAGGCGATCGCCGCCCGCCCCGCGTTCGAGCTCGCGCCGTTGTCGATCGTCACGACGATCACCGGCTCGCTGGTGATGGCCCTCGCGCTCGCCGAGCGGGCGTTCGACGCCGACGCGCTCTGGACCGCCTCGCTGATCGACGAGCATTGGCAGGTCGAGCAATGGGGCGAGGATACGCTCGCCGCACAGGCACGCGAGGCCAAGCGCGCGGAATATGACGGCGCGGTGCGGTTCCTGAACGCGCTCGCCGCCTGACTAGGGCACGGCCAAGCCGAGCTTGCTTGCACCAGCGAGGCGTTTGCGCGACGCGGCGGTCATGCCGCTGCCTTTCTTCAAGCCGCTGCTCGCCGGCGCCACCTTTTCCGAGCGCCTAATTGCCTGTCTCGGCGCGGGCGTGGGCATCGCCCTTACCTATCTTGCGGGTACGCTGGCGCCGCACGGCACGCTGCCGGCGATCGTCGCGCCGCTCGGCGCCTCAGCAGTGCTAGTCTTCGCGGTGCCGGCCAGTCCGCTGGCACAGCCATGGCCGGTGATCGGCGGCAACACGATCTCCGCGCTGGTCGGGATAGCCGTCTGGCGACTACTCCCCGATCCGGCGGTCGCTGCCGGGCTGGCGGTCGCCGCGGCGATCCTCGTCATGTCGCTGCTGCGATGCCTTCACCCGCCGGGCGGCGCGGCGGCGCTCACCGCGGTCATCGGCGGGGCGGCGGTGCATGGGGCGGGGTTCGATTTCGCGCTGGTCCCGGTCGCGCTTAATTCGGTCACGCTGGTGGTGGCGGGGCTCGCCTTTCACCGGTTGACGCGGCGCAGCTACCCGCACCGCCCAGTGCCCGCGCCCAAATCGGCAAGCGGCATCCTGCCGACCGACATCGACGCGGCGCTGGAGGAGATGCACGAAAGCTTCGACATCGCGCGCGAGGATCTGGACCAGTTGATCGCGCGTGCTCAGGCGCACGCGGCGCAGCGCTAGTTCTTCAGCATCGACCGGATGAAGCCGATCAGCCCGGTCTGGCGCGACCGCTTCAGCCGCTCGGCCTTCAGGATCGTGCGGACGCAGTCGTAGCAATGCTCGACATCGTCGTTGACGAGCACATAGTCGTACCCGTCCCAGTGGCTGACTTCGGCGGCGGCGCGGTTCATGCGCGCGTCGATCACCGCCTCGCTATCGGTCGCGCGCGCAACCAAGCGGCGGTGCAGTTCCTCCATCGACGGCGGCAGGATGAAAACGCGCACCACGTCGCCGCCCGCGATCTGGAAAAGCTGCTGTGCGCCCTGCCAGTCGATGTCGAACAGGACGTCCCGGCCAGAGGCAAGAATATCCTCAACCTGCTGGCGAGGGGTGCCATAACGGTGATCGAACACATGCGCCCATTCGAGGAACTCGTGGTTCGATACCATCGCGCGAAACCGTTCGAGATCGACGAAATGATAGTCGCGCCCGTCGACCTCGCCCGGCCGCATCGCACGGGTGGTGGCCGATACCGACATCTTAAGGTCCGAATCCTCGGCCAGCAGCTTGCGCGCGATCGTCGATTTCCCCGCACCCGAGGGTGAGGAAAGGACGAACAAAACGCCCCTGCGCTTCATGCCATGCGGATCGGAGTCGGTGGATTGCGCCATGTGCGCCTTTGGCGGTGCCGGGCGGGCAAGGTCAAGACCCCGCCCGCCTAGAGGCCCTTAAAGCGGGCGGCGGCCCTTGCGGCGATCATACGCCTTCTTACCGACATAGGCCGCCCCCAGGATCGTCCCGAGCGGCCCCATCCGGCGCAGCAGGCTGCCGGCCGCATAGCCCATCGCGGCGCCCTTGACGCCGCCGCGACCGTCGCGGCGATCGATTTCGCGCCCGACGAGCGCGCCGATAATCTGCTTCATCATGCCCGTTGCTCCTTGCCCGTGATGGTATCGAAGGCCTGCCCGACGCCGTAGAGCACCGCCCAGCCGACCGCATATGTCAGCGCGACGGGCACCGCGACTTTGAGCACATTCGCCGTGATCGCGCCGATGATCGCGCCGTCGCCGACGCCGTCATCTCCGCTCATCCCGTCGATCGCCGCGCCGACCAGCGCGCCGAGGGTCGTCGCACCCATGGAAATCATCCTTCGTTCTGCCTTGTCAGAGCGATCGTAACGGCGGCGGATCGCGCCGGTTCCGTCAGCGTCCCGTCATCGCCTCCGGCCTGACGACGCGGTCGAACGTCGCCTCGTCGACCAGGCCGAGTGCCAGCCCCGCCTCCCTGAGCGTCAACCCCTCGGCATGCGCGTGCTTGGCGATCTTCGCGGCATTGTCGTAGCCGATCTCGGGCGCCAGCGCGGTGACGAGCATCAGCGAGCGGTCGACAAGCTCGGCGATCCGCCGCTCGTTCGCCTCAAGACCCTCGACGCAGCGTTCGGCAAACCCCTCCATCGCGGTCGCCAGCAGGTCGATCGAGCGCAGGACGTTGGCGCCGATCAGCGGCTTGAACACGTTTAGTTCCAGATGCCCCTGCAGCCCGCCGATGGTGATCGCGGCATGGTTGCCCATCACCTGCGCCGCGACCATCGTCAGCATCTCGCACTGCGTCGGATTGACCTTGCCCGGCATGATCGAACTGCCCGGCTCGTTCGCGGGCAGGTCGAGCTCGCCCAGCCCCGATCGCGGGCCGGAGCCGAGCAGGCGGATGTCGTTGGCGATCTTGGTCAGCGCGACCGCCAGCGTGTTGAGCGTGCCCGACAGGTGGACGAGCGGGTCGTTCGACGCCAGCGCCTCGAACGCGTTTTCCGCCGGCATGAAATTGATGCCGGTCAGGCCGCTCATCTCCGCACAGAAATCGCGCGCGAAATTGGCGGGCGCGTTGAGGCCGGTACCGACCGCCGTCCCGCCCTGCGCCAGTCGGTTGGTACCGTGCTCGATCGCCGGCTCGATCCGCCGACCCGCGCGATAGAGCTGGTTGGCATAGGCGGAGAACTCCTGCCCCAGCGTCAGCGGCGTCGCGTCCTGAAGGTGCGTGCGGCCGATTTTGACGATCCCGTCCCACGCCGCCGCCTTGGTTTCGATCGCGGTGCGGAGGCGATCGAGTGCAGGGAAGAGCCGCTGATAGGCCGCGATGCTGGCGGCGATGTGCAGCGCGGTCGGGAAGCTGTCGTTCGACGACTGGCCGCGATTGACGTCGTCATTGGGGTGGACGGGTGTCTTGCCGCCGCGCGTGCCCGTCAGCGCCTCGTTCGCGCGGCCGGCGATCACCTCGTTGACGTTCATGTTGGTTTGGGTGCCGCTGCCCGTCTGCCAGATGACGAGCGAAAACTGGTCGTCGAGCGCGCCAGAGACTACTTCGGCCGCCGCCGCCTCGATAGCGTCGGCCTTTTCCGGCTCCAGGCCGTGGCGGCGGTTCACGCGCGCCGCCGCCTGCTTCACCAGCGCGAGCGCGTGGACGATGCCGATCGGCATCCGCTCGGCCACGCCGAACGGGAAGTTCTCGATCGACCGCTGCGTCTGCGCGCCCCAGTAAGTGGCGGCGGGCACCTCGATCGCGCCGATCGAATCGGTTTCGGTGCGGGTTTCGGTCACTTGTCCCTCCCCTTCGGTTCATGATCGGGTCATTCAACGCCTGCCTCGGCCCGCGGCTCCACCTCGTGGCATCGGCCGAGCGGCCCGGCTCGGCGCGTTTCCGGACACGGGCTGCTTGTGCGTCGCGGTCGCGCGTGCTGAATTAGCGACAGTTTAAAGACAATGGTTTGCGGAGTTACGCCTTGTTCGACACGACGCGCGAGATCGTCGCTTACGGGATTCTGGGTGCGATCGTCGTCGTTGCGATTCCTTGGCTGACGGTCACGATCAGCAAGCGGCGGCGCGAAAATCTGCGCCGGCGCGGGATCAAGCGTTACGGCCACTGACCCCTTTTCGCCGGACGAACCGCGGCGATCACATATGGGCTTGATCGACAGGCTGCGCCCGGCGAAAGCGCGGCATGGACATTCCCGGCATCTATCACGGCTGGATCGAATGGATCGGCGACGGCACTGGCCTGCCCGATGCGATCCTGCACATCCATGCCGGTCTGGCGATCCTCTTGATCGTCCGGCTGGTATCCCGCCGTTCGCTGGGCTCGTTCGTGCCGTTCGCGGTGGTCGTCCTTGCCGAGTTCGGCAACGAGCTGCTCGATTACCTGCACTACGGGCTGCGGCTGGACGATACGCTGGCCGATATCGGCAACACGCTGTTCTGGCCGCTGGTCATCAGCCTGGGCGTGCGGCTGCGGCCGATGGTCCTGCACGACTATCCGAGTCGCCGCGACGAGATCGCCGCGGCGGAGGCGCCGCCTACTTCTTCCGCTTGAAATCCACAGCGACGACGTTCGAACCGTCCTCGACCGGCGCGGCGCGCGCGGTGTCGCCGTCATTTTCCGCCGGCTCGTGCTCGCTCTCCTCGGCGACGTCGGACGCCTGGAAGCGAAGCTCGAAGTTGACCGCCGGGTCATGGAAGCCGGTGATCGCCGAGAACGGAATGTCGAGCATCGACGGCACCTGATTGAAGCTCAGGCCGACGCTGAACCGCGTGTCGTCCACCTTCAGGTCCCAGAAGCGGTGCTGAAGGACGATCGTCATCTCGTCCGGGAACCGGTCGATCAGCCGCTGCGGAATGTCGACCCCGGGTGCCTGTGTCTTGAAGGTGATGTAGAAATGATGGTTGCCTGGCAGCCCGCCGGTCTGCGCGACCGAGCCGAGCACGCGGCCGACGACCGCGCGCAGCGCCTCCTGCACGATCTCGTCATACGGAATCAGGCTGTCGGGGATGGTGCTGCCGGTCATGCCCCCTAGCTAGCGCCCTGCCCGCGCCGGTCAAGGTGGCTGCGGCGTTGCATGACCCGGACGACGCGCTATGTGGCCACCATGCGCACCGCCACCGTCAGCCGCCACACCAGCGAAACGCGGATCGAGGTCGAGGTCAATCTCGACGGCACCGGCCAATATGCGATCGAGACCGGCGTCGGTTTCTTCGATCACATGCTGGAACAGCTCGCTCGCCATTCGCTGATCGACATCCGCCTGAAATGCGAGGGCGATCTCCATATCGACCAGCACCACACCGTCGAGGATTCGGCGCTGGCGCTGGGCGAGGCGGTGGCCAAGGCGCTGGGCGACAAGCGCGGCATCCGCCGCTACGCCGACGCGCACTCGCCAATGGACGAGACACTGACCCGCGTCGCGGTCGATATCTCGGGTCGCCCCTGGCTCGTCTGGAAGACTGCGTTCACCCAGGCCCGGCTGGGCGAGATGGATACCGAGCTGTTCCAGCATTTCTTCCACAGCTTCGCCCAGACCGCGGGCCTCACGCTCCACGTCGAGACGCTGTACGGCGAGAACAACCACCACATCGCCGAAAGTGCGTTCAAGGGCCTCGCCCGTGCCCTCCGCGAAGCGGCTGAGATCGACCCGCGCAAGGCGGGCGTGATTCCCTCGACCAAGGGCGTGCTCTGATGATCCGCCCGGCGACCCCGCTGACGCTGGTGCTCATCACCTATACCGACAAGGAAGCGATCGAGCGGCTGCGCCCCGCGCATGTCGAGTGGATCCGCGAGGCGATCGACGTGGGCGTGATGCTGCTCGCCGGGCGACGCGACGATGCGGGCGGCGGCGTCCTGCTGTTCCGCGGTACGCCCGAGCATGTGCGACCGGTGGCCGAGAGCGATCCGTTCTTGACCGGCGGCGGCGCGACGATCGAGCTGGTGGGCTTCCCCGCCAACCTCGCCGACGATGCGCTGGCGGCGGTCCTGACGTGACCACCGCGCTGATCGATTACGGCGCGGGCAATCTCCATTCCGTCCACAACGCGCTGAAAGCGGCGGGGGCAACCGACATCGCGATCACCGCCGACCCAGACGTGGTGGCAAAGGCCGACCGCATCGTCCTGCCCGGCGTCGGCGCGTTCGCCGCCTGCCGCGACGGGCTTGCGGCACTGGACGGCATGATCGAGGCGATGGAGGCGCGGGCGCGGAAGGGCGGCGTGCCGTTCCTCGGTATCTGTGTCGGCATGCAGCTGATGGCGACGACCGGCGAGGAGATGGGCAGCCATGCCGGCCTCGGCTGGATCGAGGGCACCGTCGCGCGCATCCCCGACGCGCCCGGCATCCGCGTGCCGCACATGGGCTGGAACGACGTCGTCCCCGCCCTGCCCCACCCGTTGATCGAACCGGGCGAGGCGTACTTCCTCCACAGCTATGCGTTCAGCGGCGCCTCGGTGCTCGCGACGACGACGCATGGCGGGCCGGTCACCGCCGCAATCGGCCGCGACAACCTGATCGGCATCCAGTTCCACCCCGAAAAGAGCCAGCGCTATGGCATCGCGCTGCTCGAGAGGTTCCTTGCATGGCGGCCCTGACGATCTTTCCCGCGATCGACCTGAAGCGCGGGCAGGTGGTTCGCCTGGCCGAGGGGGATATGGACCGCGCGACCGTCTATGGCGACGACCCGGCGGCACAGGCGCGGCTGTTCGCAGAAGCGGGTGCGGACCATCTCCACGTCGTCGACCTCGACGGCGCGTTCGCGGGCGATTCGGTGAATGGAGAGGCAGTGCGCGCCGCCGTCGCCGCCTTCCCCGGCCGCGTGCAGGTGGGCGGCGGTATCCGCGACATGGCCTCCGTCGAGCGCTGGCTGGCGATCGGCGTCGCACGCGTCGTGATCGGCACCGCCGCGCTCAAGAACCCCGATTTCGTCAAGGCCGCTGCGAAGGCGCATCCGGGCGCGATCGTCGTCGCGGTCGATGCACGCGACGGCATGGTCGCGACCGAAGGCTGGGCGGACGTATCCGACGTATCGGTCGAGGACCTGTCGCGCCGGTTCGAGGATGCCGGCGTCGCCGCGCTCCTGTTCACCGACGTCGGCCGCGACGGGCTGCTCAAGGGCTGCAACGTCGAGGCGACGGTGGCGTTGGCAAAGGCCGTGTCGATCCCCGTCATCGCCTCCGGCGGAGTCGCCGGGATCGAAGATATCCACGCGCTCCGCCCGCATGTGCCCGACGGCGTGACCGGCGTCATCACCGGCCGCGCGCTCTATGACGGGCGCCTCGATCTGGCCGAGGCGATCCGGGTCGCCGCCGCGTGACCGTCCGCGCGCGCGTCATCCCCTGCCTCGACGTCGCTAACGGGCGCGTGGTCAAGGGCGTCAATTTCGTCGATTTGATCGACGCGGGCGATCCGGTGCAGCAGGCGCGCGCCTATGACGCGGCGGGCGCGGACGAACTCTGCTTCCTCGACATCACCGCCAGCCATGAGGCACGCGGGACCATTCTCGACGTGGTGCGCCGCACGGCCGAGGTCTGCTTCATGCCGCTGACCGTGGGCGGCGGCGTGCGCACCGCCGAGGATGCGCGTGCGCTCCTGCTCGCCGGCGCGGACAAGGTTGCGGTCAATTCCGCCGCCGTCACCCGGCCCGAGGTCGTCTCCGACATCGCCGAACGCTTCGGCAGCCAGTGCGTCGTCGCCTCCGTCGACGCGCGCCGCGTCGAGGATCGCTGGGAAGTCTTCACCCATGGCGGCCGCCGCGCGACCGGCATCGACGCGGTCGAGCACGCGCTTCGGCTGGTCGAGCTTGGCGCGGGCGAGTTGCTCGTCACCTCGATGGATCGTGACGGGACCAAGAGCGGCTACGACCTCGACCTCATCCGCACGATTGCGGATCAGGTGCCTGTGCCCGTGGTCGCGAGCGGCGGCGTCGGCGGCCTCGACGACCTCGTCGCCGGCATCCGCGACGGCCGGGCGAGCGCGGTGCTCGCCGCCTCGATCTTCCATTTCGGCGAGGCGAGCATCGCCGATGCGCACCGTGCGCTGGCCGATGCGGGCATTCCGGTCCGCTCGCCTGTCGGCTGATTTGACAGGCTCGTCACGGCTGCGGGCGCGATGCGGCCTTTTCAGCCACTGGCACGAGCATTGCTTAGCGCCCCGGTAACCACAACCGGGGAGACGACAATGACCAAGTTCCTGATCGCTGCCGCCATCGCCGCCGCGCCCGCCGCCGCGCTCGCCTATGACAAGGCGCCGACCCCGCCGCCGAGCAGCAGCGGCGGATCGAGCGGCGGGACCAAGCCGACACCGGTGCCCGCCCCCGCCGCGCTCGGCCTGTTCTCGCTCGGCGTCGCCGGCCTGGCACTCGCGCGCCGTCGCCGCCGCTGATCGGTTCGGCCCCTCGCCGGCCACCGGGGCGTTGACAACTAGCGCTCCGGCCCGCCAGCGAGGGGCATGACCAGTACCGATCCGTTCGACGCGCTCGAAGCCGTCATCCGCAGCCGCCGCGGCGGCGATGCCAAGGCCAGCTACGTCGCTGCCCTGTTCGAAAAGGGCCGGCCGAAGATCGCACAGAAAGTGGGCGAGGAAGCGGTCGAGGCCGCGATCGCCGCGGTGCAGGGTGACCGGGGCGCGCTGAAGGGCGAGGCGGCGGACCTGATCTTCCACCTCATCGTCCTGCTCGTCGACGCGGGCCTCCGCCTCGACGACGTACGCGCCGAACTTGTGCGGCGGGAGGGGCTGTCGGGCCTCGTCGAGAAGGCGTCGCGCGCTGCCCCGCCGCCCCCGTCGGTGGTACCGGAACCCGCGCCCGCCGCGACCGGCCCGTTGCCGCTCGGCCATGACGAGGCGGCGGCGACCGCGGCGCCGCTGCGGCCCGAGGGCGAAAAGCCCGGCAGCCCGCGCCCGCTTCCCCCCGCGACCGGAGGCTTCTGATGCCGATCGACGCCACGCAGCCCTATGACGACGCCAACATCTTTGCGAAGATCCTTCGCGGCGACATCCCGGCGGAGCGCGTATACGAAAACGATTTCGCGCTCGCCTTTCACGACATCGCCCCGCAGGCGCCCGTCCATATCCTTGTCATCCCGCGCGGCCCCTATGTGAGCTGGGACGATTTCAGCGCGCGGGCCAGCGATGCGGAGATCGCCGGCTTTACACGCGCGGTCGGCCATGTCGCGCGCGAGCATGTGGGGCCAGGCTATCGCCTGCTCGCCAACACCGGCGGGCACGGCGGCCAGGAGGTGCCGCATCTCCATGTCCATATCTTCGCCGGCGCCCCGCTCGGCCCGATGCTGGCGCGGTAAGGCACCGCTGCACCACCGTACGCCCAAACCTCGCTTTGGCGGTTGCAAGCGGAACTTTTCCCACTAGGCTCCCGCCGATCCAATCCGCGGCGACGACAAGCCGCACCCTAGGGGACCGTGAATGATATTCGGGCGCGTGAAGCCTCTCGACGCCATTTTGGCGACCGCCGAAAAGAAGTCGCTCCATCGATCGCTGGGCGCGTTCCAGCTCACCATGCTCGGCATCGGCGCCGTGATCGGCACCGGCATCTTCGTGCTGACGGCCGAGGCCGCGCAAAAGGCCGGGCCGGGCATGATGATCTCGTTCATCATCGCCGGCCTCGTCTGCGCGGTGGCTGCGCTCTGCTACGCCGAAATGGCGGCGATGGTCCCGGTGTCGGGATCGGCCTATACCTACAGCTACGCGGTGATGGGCGAGCTGATCGCCTGGATGGTCGGCTGGGCGCTGATCCTCGAATATGCGGTCGCCGCGGGCGCGGTGTCGGTCGGCTGGTCCGGCTACATGATCGGCGCGATCGAGCATAGTTTCGGGATCGATATTCCCAATGCGCTCGTGCTCGGGCCGCTCGACGGCGGGCTCATCAACCTGCCCGCGATGATTATTGCCGGGCTCGTCACCTGGCTCCTGGTGATCGGCACCAAGGAATCCGCGACGATCAATGCGATCCTCGTCTGCATCAAGGTCGTGGCGCTGACGCTATTCATTATCCTCGCCATCCCGGTGATGAACATTGAGCAGTTCACGCCCTTTTCGCCGCTCGGCTTCGGGGGCATTTCGGCTGCGGCCGCGTCGATCTTCTTCGCCTATGTCGGCTTCGACGCCGTCTCGACCGCGGCGGAGGAAACCAAGAACCCGCAGCGCAACATGCCGATCGGCCTTATCGGCAGCCTCGGCTTCTGCACGATCTTCTATATCCTCGTGTCGGCCGGCGTTATCGGCGCCCCTGGCATCAGCGCCCAGCCCGTCATGAGCGCGCTCGGCGGCATCCTCGAGCCCGGCAGCCCCGAACTTGCGCAGCAGTGCGCGGCGCGCGCGGCGGCGGGTGCCAAGGACGTGGTCTGCTCGAAGGAAGCGCTGGCGTTCGTGCTGCGCGAGATCGGCTGGCCGCAGATCGGCAACCTCGTCGGCTTGGCCGCGATCCTCGCCCTCCCCTCGGTCATCCTGATGATGATGTTCGGTCAGACCCGCATCTTCTTCACGATGAGCCGTGACGGTCTGCTCCCCGCGATGTTCAGCCGCATCCACCCGAAGTTCAACACGCCGCACGTCATCACCATCCTGACGGGCATCGCGGTGTCGCTGTTCGCGGCGTTCTTCCCCGTGGGGGCGCTTGCCAACATCTCGAACTCGGGCACGCTGTTCGCCTTTGCCGCGGTATCGTTCGCGGTGCTGGTGCTCCGCCGCACCGACCCCAGCCGCAAGCGGCCGTTCCGCACCCCGCTGGTCTGGCTGGTCGCGCCGCTGTCGATCCTCGGCTGCGTCTACCTGTTCTTCAGCCTCGATTATCACAGCATCATGCTGTTCGCGATCTGGGCGGCGATCGGCATCGTCGTCTATTTCACCTACAGCCGCTCGCGCAGCCATGTCGGTCTCGGCACGGACGGTCCGGAGTAACGGTCGGCCCAATTCCGAACAGCGATGAATGGCCCCCGCCGCATGCCGCGACGGGGGCCTTTTCATGTCAGAAGCGGGCGGTGATCTGCCCACCGTAGAAGCGCGGCTCGGCCGGGATGAAGGTCGGAATGCCGAACCCGCCGCCGGTGTTGCCCGCATCGAGCAGATAATCCTCGTCGGTCGCGTTGCGGATGAAGCCCGCCAGCTCGAACCGTTCCTCGGCAAAGCTCACGCCCGCGCGGGCATTGACCAGCGTCACCGGCCCCTGGCTGATCGCGCGGTTGTTCGGCACTTCGAAGAAGATGCGGCTGCGATAGGTGACGCTCGGCGTCGCGAAGAAGCGCATCCCGCCGCCCAGCGGCGCATCGATCGTCATGCCGCCCGCCGCCTGCCATTCGGGCTGAAGGCGGAAGCGCGCGCCGGAGAATTGCGGCGCGAAGCGGTTGTTCTTGTCGATGCCGCCGTCGATATAGCCGACATTGCCGAACAGGCTGAGCCACCTCGTCGGGCGGATGTTCAGCTCTGCCTCGACGCCCAGATTGCTGGCCGTACCCGCGCTCTGCGTGATCGAGGTGCCGTTGCCCTGCTGCACGCTTACCTGGAAGCCGTCATATTTTTGGTAATAGACACCGAGCGAGCCCGATACCGGGCCGACCGCGCCCTTGATCCCGCCCTCGTAATTCCAGACGACCTCCTCCGGCACCAGTTGCACGCGCGGGCTGCCCGGCGCCACCGTGGTGCGCTGCGCGTCGAGCTGCACGACGGGCGAGCGCCGCCCCTTCGAGATCGTCGCGTAGAGATTGACCGCATCCGACAGCCGGAACAGCGCATTGAAACGCGGCAGCACCGCCGCATAGCTCTGCTGCCGCCAGAAGGTCAGCCCGCCGGTGTCGGTCTGGCCGGGGATCAGCGAGAAGGCGGTTGGGTTGAGCACCGGCCGCGGCACGCGCGTCGTATAGCCCGACTTGCGCTGCTCAATCAGCACGCGCGCGCCCGCGGTAAGTTCGAGTGCGGGCACCGGAATCCATGTCACGTCGCCGAACATCGAATAGGCGTCGTTCTGCCCGATATTCTTGAACTCCGAGCTATAAGGGATCTGCGTCGCCCGCCCGCCGGTCAGGCGCCCCGTCGCCAGCGCTGCACCCACAACACCGCCTGCATTGACGCAGCCGAGATCGGCGTAGATCGGACGCGACGGATTGGCGAGGAAGCTCGCGCATTGAAGGAACGTCCCCTCCTCGCTCGAGAACGGCACCCGCTGGAAATTGTCCTCGACGAACACGTTCCAGCCGAACTGCGCCCGCCAATTGGGATCGCGATAGCTGAAGCGGCCCTCATGGCTCGCCTGCCATCCGCGCGAATCCTCCGCGAATTCCAGGAACCAGGCGGCCGAGCCGTCGGCGTCGAACACCTCGTTGCTGTCGAACTTGCGATAGCCGTTGACCGTCGTGAAGTTCCAGCCGTCGGCGAAATCCCACGACGCGGTCAGGTTGGCGTCATAGACGTCGCGCGTAAGACCGAGCTGGTCGTCGCCAAGCACCTGCGCCGAGAGCGGCGAGCCGCCCAGATTGGCGACGCCGAACGGATTGCCCGGCCCCGCCTCGGTCGGCAGGCGACGCGAGACGAACGGCGTGCCGCCGTTCCGCTGCCGGTCATAGGTGCCGATCAGGTCGACGGTCAGATCCTCGGTCGGCGTGAAGCGCAGCGACGCACGCACGCCGAGCTGGTCCTGCGCGTACAGCTCCTTTTCCTGCCGGGGCGACAGATTCTCGACATAGCCGTCGCGCTTCTTCCACTCGAACGCGATGCGACCGGCGATCTTGTCGCTGCCGGCGTTGAAGAAGCCGGAGACGAGCGTCTGGTCGTAATTGCCGTATCCGCCGGTCAGCGCGCCCGAAAGGCCGGCCTTCGGCCGCGCCGACGTCAGGCTGATCGCACCGACCGCGCTAGCGGTGCCGAACAGCGTCGCTTGCGGCCCCTTGATGACTTCGACCCGCTCGAGGTCGTAGATCGCCTGGTACGACCCGCGCGAGCGCGAGATATCGATACCGTTGTAATAAAGCGTAACCCGCGGCCCCTGCTGCGACGAGCCCGAGTCCGAGGTGATACCGCGGATGACGATGCCCGGATTGTTCGCGCTCTGCTCCTGGATGTTGAGGCCGGGAATGTAGCTCGACAGTTCGTCGAGATCGCCGACGCCGAGTTCGGCGATGCGATCGCCCGACACCGCCGAGATGGTGATCGGCACGTCGACCGCGCGCTGTTCGATCTTCTGCGCGGTGACGAGAATGTCGTTCGAATCCGCCGGCGCGTCGCCCGCCTGGATCGAAGATTGGGCGAGTGCCGGGCTCGCGGTCGAGGCGAGCAGCATCGCGGCTGCCGAAAGGCGCAGTTTCATGTCGTGACCCCCTTAGTCGATCGTTGTCGGGGGCCGCGTTGCGCGTGCTCGATGAAGCCCGCGCGGCACGGTGATGACGCCGCGATGACGGTGGACGGCAGAGTATTGTGGTTTGATGACGCAGGCCGATCTTCACACGGGTTGTGAAGATCGGGGCGTAAACGGACCGGGCACGAATTAACCCTGATTCGCTAGCAACGGATATTCGTATCGCCGGTCAAGGTGTTGAAACGACGCCTTTGAAGAAGGGAGAAGCGGCACCCTCGGTCAAGTCCGGGCGACGATATTGGGACACGACACTCCTGACCCTTGTCATTCCGGACTTGATCCGGGATCCCGCTTCTTGGTTCGTCGAGCGATCAGGCGCGTGCGTCGGCCAGACCCTCGCTGTTGTGGCGAAGCGCCTTAAGCACCGTATCGACGATATGCGCGGAGTTGAGACCCGCCTCGTCATACTGGAGCTCAGGCTTATCGTGATCCTGGAAACGGTCGGGCAGGCGCATCGTGCGCAGCTTCAACCCCGCGTCGATAAGCCCCTGATCGCTCGCCATCGTCAGGACATGCGCGCCCAGACCACCGATCGCGTTCTCCTCGATCGTCACGGCGACCTCATGGGTCGCAAGCAGGCGACGGATCAGCGCCTCGTCCAGCGGCTTTGCGAAGCGCAGGTCGGCGACGGTCGTCGACAGCCCCTTGGCCTCCAGCGCGTCGGCAGCCTTCAGCGCCTCGCCCAGGCGGGTGCCGAGCGACAGGATCGCCACGGACTTGCCCTCTCGCACGACGCGACCCTTGCCGATCTCGAGCTTCTGGAGGACCGCGGGCATCTCGACACCGGTGCCGTTGCCGCGCGGGTAGCGGACCGCGATCGGGCCGCAGTCATGCTCGGCAGCGGTATAGGTCATGTGCGCGAGCTCGGCCTCGTCCGCCGCCGCCATCACGACGAAATTGGGGAGCGACGCCAGATACGTCACGTCGAAGCTGCCCGCATGCGTCGCGCCATCGGCCCCCACCAGCCCGGCGCGGTCGATCGCGAAGCGGACGGGCAGGTTCTGGATCGCCACGTCGTGCACGACCTGGTCATAGGCACGCTGAAGGAAGGTCGAATAAATCGCACAGAACGGCCGCATCCCCTGCGCGGCGAGGCCCGCGGCGAAGGTCACGGCATGCTGCTCGGCGATCCCCACGTCGAACGCGCGCGTCGGATGCGCCTGAGCGAACTTGTCCACACCGGTGCCCGACGGCATCGCCGCGGTGATCGCGCAGATGCGTTCATCGCTCTCGGCGAGCTTGGCCAGCGTCTCGCCGAACACGTTCTGATAGGACGGCGGTCCCGGCGGCGCCTTGGCCTGCGCGCCGGTGATGACGTCGAACTTCTGGACGCCGTGATACTTGTCCGCCGCCTTCTCTGCGGGCGCGTATCCCTTGCCCTTCTTGGTGACGACATGGACGAGGATCGGCCCCTCCTCCGCATCGCGGACATTCTCGAGCACCGGGATCAGGTGATCGAGATTGTGGCCGTCGATCGGGCCGACATAATAGAAGCCCAGTTCCTCGAACAGCGTGCCGCCCATCGTCATGCCGCGGGCGAACTCGTCGGTCTTCTTGGCGGCGCTGTGGATCGGACGCGGGAGCTTTCGCGCGAACTTCTTTAGCGTCTCGCGCAGGCCCAGGAACTCGCGGCTCGACACGATCCGGCTGAGATAGGCCGACAGCCCGCCCACCGGCGGCGCGATCGACATATCGTTGTCGTTGAGGATGACGACCAGGCGATTGCCCGCCTGTTCGGCATTGTTCATCGCCTCATAGGCCATGCCCGCCGACATCGCGCCGTCGCCGATCACCGCGATCGCCTTGCCCGGCGCGCCGGTCAGCTTGTTGGCGACGGCGAAACCGAGCGCCGCCGAGATCGAGGTCGAGCTGTGCGCCGCGCCGAAGGGATCGTATTCGCTCTCGGTCCGCTTGGTGAAGCCCGAGAGGCCGCCGCCGGTGCGCAGCGTGCGGATGCGATCGCGCCGTCCGGTCAGGATCTTGTGCGGATAACATTGGTGCCCGACGTCCCAGATCAGCCGATCGTCGGGGGTGTTGAAGACGTAATGGATCGCCGTGGTCAGCTCGACGACGCCGAGGCCCGAGCCCAGATGCCCGCCCGTCGTGCCGACCGCAGAGATCGTCTCGGTCCGCAGTTCGTCGGCAAGCTGGCGAAGCTGGGCGGGTTTCAGGCGGCGAAGGTCGGCGGGCGTGCTGACCGTGTCGAGCAGCGGCGTGTCGGGCGATTGTGACATTCGCCGGGTCTAACGTATCGGACACACCCTGTCGATTGTTCCGCTTGCCGACTTTGGCCCGTGATTCAGGCTTGCGCGGCGCACTCCGCGCACAAGCCACGAACCTCGACGATCGGCCGGCGCGCGACGAACCCGCGCTCGTCCGCGACCTCACGCACCATCGACGTCACGCGATCGGCATCGAGGTGCGACGCCTCCCCGCATTTGTCGCAGACCAGGAAGATGCAATCGTGCAGGCACCCCGGATGCGTGTTCGCGACATAGGCGTTCACGCTTTCGACCCGCCGAGCGAGGTCGGCGGCAACGAACAGGTCGAGGATGCGATAGACGCTGTTGGCGGCGACGCGCCGGCCGACTTCCTGTGACACCGCCTCGGCAATGTCATAGGCGCTGGCGGGCTTCTCGAACCGGGCCAGCACCTCGAACACGCTAGCGCGCATCGGCGTCCACTGTTCGCCCGCCTCCTCCAGCGTGGTGCGCGCGGCGACGGTCAGCGCCTCCCCGCGGTCGTCGTGGTGGCGGTGGGAGATCGATGCCTGGGCCATGGTCGGGACTTAAGCACGCGGAACCCGCGCGGCAAGCGTCAGGCCGCGGCGCGGGCCGCACGCTGGTTGAGCACGTGGCCGATCGCGAGCAGCGTGACGCCGGCGACGGTCGCGCCCACTTCGCCCGGCCCGTGCGGCAGGAGGATGTCGAGCGCCATCAGCACGAGGCCTGCCGACCCCACGATGAGCGGCAACCGCTGGCCATGCGTGCGCAGCCCACGCCCGAGTGCCACCGCGCCGAGGATGACGGCGATGCCGAGCCCAACCTCGTGCACCCGGTCGTCGAGCAGCGGCCCGGCAAGCGACGCGAACAGCGCCAGCACCACCGCGCTCGCCAGGCAATGCGCGAGGCACAGCGCCGACAGCGCGATTGCGACGCGATCGAGCCGGCCGCGAGGCGCAGGCGAAGAGGCGGAGTTGTTGGCCACAGCAGCCAGATAGAGACTTTGACACGAGGTTACAACATCACATCCTGATTTGCCCGTCGTGCACATCGCGGACAATCTGTCCCATCGACGATCGCGCGGCGCGCGCGTATTGAGCGCGGCATCATGTCGACGCTCGCCGCCTCGCTCTCGCCACCGGTTGCCGCCCCGCGTGCCCGGCCGCGCGCCATCGCCGTCTGGCTTTACGCCGTCGCGGCGCTCATCCTGCTGATGGTCGCGGTGGGGGGTATCACCCGCCTGACCGAATCGGGCCTGTCAATCACCGAATGGAAGCCTGTCTCGGGTGCCATCCCGCCGCTCAATGCCGCCGACTGGCAGGCCGAGTTCGCCAAGTATCAGGCGACGCCCGAATATCGCGAGATCAATGCGGGCATGAGCCTGTCCGACTTCAAGTTCATCTATTTCTGGGAATGGGCGCACCGGCTGCTCGGGCGGCTGATCGGGCTTGCCTTCGCGTTCCCGCTGTTGTGGTTCGCGGTGCGGCGGCAGATTCCGGCGGGTTACGGCCCGCGGCTCGTCGCGCTGCTCGCGCTTGGCGGCGCGCAGGGGGCGGTCGGCTGGTGGATGGTCGCCTCGGGCCTCGTCGACCGGACCGACGTCAGCCATTACCGGTTGGCGGCGCATCTGTGTCTCGCGCTCTTCATCCTCGGCGGGCTGGTCTGGACCGCGCGCGACCTGTCGGCGCTGGCCCGTGATCCGGCGGCGAAGCCGTCGCGGCTTAAGCCGCTGCCGCTGCTCGCGCTTGGCGTGCTGGCGGTGCAGATCATGTTCGGTGCGTTCACCGCCGGGCTCAATGCCGGGCTCGTCACGCATGAGTGGCCGCTGATGAACGGCCGCGTCGTACCGCAGGCGGCGTGGAGCGACGCGCTCGACGATCCGTTCGCGATCCACTTCATCCATCGCTGGTGGGCGTTCGCCGCCTTTGCCGCGATGATGCTCCTCGCGCGCGCTGCCAAGCGCGCGGGCGATCGCCGCGCCTCGATCGCGATCCACGTCGCGGTCGGCATCCAGATCCTGCTCGGCATCGCGACGGTCATGTCGGGTGTCCGGTTCGAGCCGGCGCTGACCCACCAGATCGTCGGCGCGCTGCTCGTCGCCGCCGCCGCCGCGGGTGCGCATGCCGCGGGGCGCCGCGCATGAGCGACATCGCGCTCCTCCAGACCACGTTCGGCACCGCGGATGAGGCCGAATCGGTCGCCCGCATCCTCGTCGAGGAGGGGCTGGCCGCCTGTGCCAACGTCATGGCGTCGTGCACGTCGGTGTTCTTCTGGAAGGACGCGGTCGAGACCGAGGTCGAGACCCCCGTCCTGTTCAAAACGAGCATGGAAAAGGCACTCGCGTTGCGCGAGCGGCTCGTGGAGCTGCACAGTTACGATCTGCCGATGATCGAATTGTGGCCCGCGGCCACGACCGAGGATGGCGCCCGCTGGATCGAGCAGTCGCTTGATCGCTGAGTGGCTGGTCACGGCGCTGCTGGTACAGGCCGGCACGCCCGTGTTCGCGCCACCGCCGGGCGTCGTGCTCACGCTCGACATCGACCATCGTCAGACCGAGGCGGGCAAGCCCGAGAAGCACTATCGCTCCGCGCGCCGCATCGTGTTCGAGCGCGACGGGCCGGGCTGGCGCGCGACGCTGACGCATGGCGGGGCGAGCGTCGATGCGCCCGGCGACGCCTTTGCCCGCGCGATGGCGGCGACGCTGGCGCAGCCGATCGTTTATCGACTCGACGCGGCCGGCACCGTCACCAGCGTGGATTCGATTGACGCCGTCTGGGCCCGCTTCGTCGCGGCGATGCGCACGACGGTGGGCGAGCGCGCCGCTGCGCCGCTGGAGGCGCTGCCCGCCGCGGCGCGGCTCGGGATGCTCCGCGGCCTGATCGGCGATGCGATCGAGGCGCGTGCGGCGGGCGAAGGCCCCTTCCCCGCCGAGCCGATCGACCTGCCCGCTGCGCCGATCGCCGCCGGGGCAAAGCCGGCGATGCTGCCCGGCACGCGCATGGCGACGCGGCTCGGCGACCGTCTGGAAATCACGCTGAAGGCTGCAGGACCGCTCGGCCAGCCTGCCGGTGCGACGAGTTCGATTGAACGGACGACGCGCATCGACCCCGCGACCGGCCTGCTCGACGTACGTCGCGAGCGGGTGGTCACGCGGCTTGCCGACGGCACCGTCGCCCTTTCCCGCGACATGACCTCGACCTTACGGTATTCCAATACCCGTCAGGAAACCCGCCGCGAACCTTGACTTTGTGGGGGCGGCGCGACATTGAGCGCGCCAGCACGACGCCCGACGATGGGCGGCGTACGGTATTCCTCTACCCATAAAGGTCGAAGAGCCATGAAGGCGCTCATGAAGACCACCAAGTCGGTGAAGCCGGCAGAGGTGGAAAAGAAGTGGCACATCGTTGACGCCGACGGCCTGGTGGTCGGTCGCGCGGCGACGATCATCGCCAATGTCCTGCGCGGCAAGCACAAGACGAGCTTCACCCCGCACGTCGATTGCGGTGACAATGTCATCGTCATCAACGCGGACAAGGTGCGGTTCACCGGCAAGAAGCTGGCGCAGAAGACCTATTACAAGCACACCGGCTATGCCGGCGGCATCAAGGAAGTGACCGCGGCCAAGGTGCTGGACGGCCGCTTCCCCGAGCGCGTGCTGGAAAAGGCGATCGAGCGCATGATCCCGCGCGGCCCCCTCGGCCGCGAGCAGATGCGCAACCTTCGCATCTACAAGGGCGCGGAGCATCCGCACACCGCGCAGAACCCCGAAGTGCTCGACATCGCGGGCATGAACCGCAAGAACAAGGTGGGCGCATAATGTCCGACAACCGCCAGTCCCTGTCCGACCTGGCCTCGATCGCTCAGGGCCAGCCGCAGTCGGGCGAGACGCCCGCCGCCGAGGGTAACGAGGGCGCCGCCCCCGTTCAGCCGCAGGTGCCGACTACGCCGCTGCGTGCGCAGGAAATCGACGCCTATGGCCGCGCCTATGCGACCGGCCGCCGCAAGGATGCCGTCGCCCGCGTGTGGCTGAAGCCCGGCTCGGGCAAGATCACGGTCAATGGCCGTGATTCGGAAGTCTATTTCGCGCGTCCGACGCTGCGTCTCGTCATGAACCAGGTGTTCCAGGTCGCCGAGCGCGAGGGCCAATACGACGTCGTCTGCACCGTCAAGGGCGGTGGCCTGTCTGGCCAGGCCGGCGCGGTCAAGCACGGCATCGCGCAGGCGCTGACCCGCTACGAGCCGGCGCTGCGTCCGCCGGTCAAGGCCGCGGGCTTCCTGACCCGCGACCCGCGCGCCGTCGAGCGCAAGAAGTACGGCAAGGCGAAGGCCCGCCGCAGCTTCCAGTTCTCGAAGCGCTGATCGGTTCTCGATCGAACGAAGGGGGCGGTCCGGCCACGGGCCGCCCTTTTTCGTGCGTGCTTGGCCGTGTGGCCACGGGCTTTGGTCGCACGGCGCTTGACCGGAACCGTACCAACCGCTTGAGCGATGCGCGATGACCACGCGCGAGGTAACGGGGTTCCTCTCCCGCAACGACGTTCAACTGGGGCCGGAGGACTGGCGCCGGACGCTATCCGACCGCGCCTTCACCTTCCTCTGGGGCGCGATCCAGTGGCCATGGCTGGCCAAGAGCCTGTCGGGCGGACGAAAGGCGCAGAAGGCGGCGCTGCTCCAACGCCTCGACCTCGCGCCCGACGCGCTCCCCAATCTGGGCAGCTGGAAGGCGGATACCGGCCTACTACACCTCGTCGTCGACGAGATCGAGGCGAAGCGGCCGCAGGTCGTCGTCGAACTCGGCGCCGGTGCCTCCAGCCTGATCGTCGCGCGCGCGTTGCAACTGCATGGCGGCGGGCGGCTCGTCAGCCTCGACCAACACGGCGATTTCGTCGCGGCGACGCGCGACTGGCTGCACGAGCACGGCCTCGACGCCGACATGCGCGCCTCGCCACTGATCCCCGCGCCCGCGGGTTGGCCGGCGCTCTGGTACGACGTCAGCGACCTGCCCGACCGGATCGACCTCTTGCTGATCGACGGCCCGCCCTGGACGCTCCACCCCTTCGTGCGCGGCGCGGCGGAGGTGCTGTTCGACCGCATCTCGGTCGGCGGCGCGATCATGCTCGACGACGGCGCGCGCCCCGGCGAGCGCGTGATCGCCGCGCGCTGGCGGCGCAAATGGCCGCAGTTCGATTTCGGGCTGGAGCTTGGCGGGACGAAGGGGACGCTGATCGGCCGGCGGCTTCGTTAAGTGGGCGAAGTCGCGGCATCCGCGATCCGCACCGCCTCGACAAAGCTTGCCAGCTTTTCCTGATCCAGCACGCCGTCGCTACGCACGCCGGAGCAAAGATCGAGAGCGTAGGGGCGAACCTGTCGGATCGCGTCGCCGACATTGCTCGGGTTCAGGCCACCCGCGAGAAAGACGGGCCGCTTGCTGGCCTGCACGAACCTGGCGCTGATTGCCCAGTCGTGCGCCCTGCCGGTCCCGCCCAATTCCGGCACGACTGCGCCCGGGCGACCCGAATCGAGCAGGAAGGCATGAACATGAGGGCTGTAGCGAGGGATCAGGTCGAGCGCGTCCTCCCCCTCGACATGGATCACCTGCACCCGTCGGACATGCGGCGCCAGTCGCGCAAGTCTGAGCGACTCGGCGGGGTCGATATGTGAAACGATCTGCACCGTCGTCGGATTGGTCGCGCCGATATGGTCGGCGATGTCGGCCGCGCGCGTTTCCGACGTCAGCAGGAATGTCGAGACCGGCGGCGGCACCATCGCGGCAATGCTCGCGATCAATTCATCGGCGATGGGTCCCGGCCCAGACGGCATGCGCGCGACCAGACCGAGCGCATCGGCACCGGCGTTGATGGCCATCCTCGCTTCGTCTGGCGACGCGATGCAGCAGATCTTTATTCGGGTGCGCATGCCGATCGGATGCCATCCTGCACCGACAGGGGAAAGAGGCTCCGCGTCAAACCCGCCGGTCCGGCCCGTCCATTACCCGCGCGACGGTCTCGAACGACCGTCCGTCGACCCGAATTTCGTTGAACGAGGGCCGCGTCTCGCGCACGCGTTCCGACAGTGTGCCAGCGCCGATCAGGCGGACGGTTCGGCCCTCGACCTCGTGCGCCACATCGAACGGATCATGGACATGGCCGGTCAGCACCGCATGCGCGCCGGCCTTCGCCAGCGACCGGAGTGCCCCTTCGCCGCCGTGCGTGCGCGCCTCGGTCCGGGTGCCGGCCTCGATCAGCGGGTGATGCGCGGTGACGAAGACGAGGTCATCGGTGGGTGCCGATTCGACCAGCCGGACGGTGTGCGCCAGCCGCTGCGGCGTCACGAAGCCCTTCGACCAGTCGAGCCGAAACTGGAACCGCGCGGTGGTCCTGAGCGGCGCGATCGTCACGCCCCTGACCTCCAGCGGCCGCTCGATCATTTGCTCCAGCGTCTTGTACCGGCGATAGGGCAGGAACAGCCGCTGGATCGGATTGTAGACAGGCAGGTCGTGATTGCCGACCTCCACCGTCGTCGGGCGGTCGAGCGATTCGAGCCACTCGGCCGCCTCGGCAAATTCGCTCGCACGCGCGCGCTGTGTCAGGTCGCCGGTCATCAGGATTGCGTCGGGCTTTTCGTCGGCGACGATCCGCGCGAACCAGTCGAGTGCGGTGCGATCCTCCGCCCCGAAATGCAGGTCGCTGACGTGGAACAGCCGGATCATGCCGCCTCCTTTCGCGTGGCGATGAAGCGCTGCGCGCTCATGCCCCCGGTGATGCGAGTGCCGGGGTCGAGCCGCTCGGGCTCCCCGTCGAAAAGCGCCAGCACCGGGCGCGATCCCTCGATCACCAGATGGCGGGAGATCGCATGCGTGACCGCGCCCGCGCCCACCCAATCGCCGGATACCCAATTCCAGCCGAGCTCGGCGATCGAGCGCCAGTCGCGCGCGTCGATCCCGGCCACGTCAAGGCCGCGGGCGTCGGGCGTCACCAGTACCGCTTGATACCGGCGACGCAGCCGCACCGTCCCCGACACGCGCACCCCCTTGCCAAATGTGCGGCCCCACGCATGGCGCATCGCGCGGAACAGCGCGAGCAGACGGCGCTTTCGCACCGCTTCCCGAGCGCGGAACCACTGCGCGGCGGGGCCGATGATGAGGCCGACGAACGCGCGATGCGGCCCCGCTTCGGCATAGGGCAGCGCGACCCGTGCGGTTTCCTCGTGCGCGGCATGAATGATCTCGGCGGGATCGAGGCTGTCGTGCAGCGCCTTTGCCAGCAGGTTCATCGTGCCGCCCGGCAGGATCAGGAAGCTGCCCTCCCACGACGCCAGCTTGCACAGCGCCGCATTGATCGTGCCGTCGCCGGCGAACAGCACCACGGTATCGGCACCTGCCCACGCGAGCGCCGCCTCGTCGGGCAGCGGCTCGTCGGGAAAGCCGGTGCGGCCCACCAGCGACAGGCCGCGCTCGGCGAACACCGCCTCGATCGCATCGCACTTCTCGCGCGTCGCCGATCCCGAACTGGGGTTGGTGATGAACCAGAGATTCTGCATAAGCCCCCGATCTTTCAGCCTGCCCAACGATCGGTCCGGGCGAAGGATGCAGCCAAGCCGCCGCCATGGTGTTAGGCCCGCTGGAATGCCGAAGGGAACGTAGCCACATGGCACCGCCGCCACCCGCCAGTGCCGAGATCGACGCGGGGCGCTCGGGCAGCCTGCCCGAAAGCTATCGCAGCGTCGCGGTGCCGGCGGCGGGCGCGTCGTTCTGGCGTCGGCTGGGGGCGTTCGCAGGGCCGGGTTATCTGGTCGCGGTCGGCTATATGGACCCAGGCAACTGGGCGACCGACATCGCCGGCGGGTCGGCGTTCGGCTATACGCTGCTGTCGGTCATCCTCTTCTCCAACCTGATGGCGATGATCCTGCAATCGTTGTCGGCAAAGCTCGGCATCGTCGCCGGCTGCGACCTGGCGCAGGCCTGTGCCGAGCAGTACGGCCCGGTGGCGCGCGTCATCCTGTGGGCATTGTGCGAACTTGCCATCATCGCATGCGATCTGGCCGAGGTCATTGGCACCGCGATCGCGCTGCAACTGCTGTTCGGCATTCCGCTGGTCGCCGGGATCGCGATCACCGCGATCGACGTGATGTTGATCCTCGCGCTCCAGCGCTTCGGGTTCAGGAAACTCGAGGCGTTCATCGTCGCACTGCTCGTCATCATCGCGGGCTGCTTCATCGCCGAGTTGATTTTCGCGCGGCCCGAATGGGCGGCGGTGGCGGCGGGGCTAATGCCATCGAGCCAGATCGTGACGAACCCGGCGATGCTCTACATCGCGATCGGCATCCTCGGCGCGACGGTGATGCCGCACAATCTCTATCTCCACAGCTCGATCGTGCAGACGCGCTCGTTCGTTCAGGACGATGTCGGGCGGCGCGACGCGCTGAAGCTGGCGACGATCGATTCGACCGTGGCGCTGGCGCTCGCCTTCTGCATCAACGCCTCGATCCTCATTCTGGCAGCCGCCACGTTCCACACCGCCGGCCGGACCGAGGTGGCGGAGATTCAGGAGGCCTATCAGCTTCTGACCCCGATGCTGGGCGCCGGCCTCGCCAGCACGCTGTTCGCGGTGGCGCTGCTCGCGGCGGGACAGAATTCGACCGTGACGGGAACGCTCGCCGGCCAGATCGTGATGGAAGGATTCCTCAAGATCCGCCTGCCCGTGTGGCTGCGCCGGCTCGCCACGCGGCTGATCGCGATCGTGCCCGCCGCGATCGTCGCCGCGCTCTATGGCGAGAGCGGCACCGCGCAACTCCTTATCCTCAGCCAGGTGGTGCTGAGCCTCCAGCTTCCCTTCGCGGTGTGGCCGCTGGTCCGCTTCACCAGCGACCGCAAGCTGATGGGCGGCTTCGTCAACGGGCCCGTGCTGAAGGTCGTCGCCTGGGCGATCTGCTTCATCGTCATCGCCCTGAACGTGACGCTGCTCGCCCAGACATTCGCGGGCTAATCGCCCCCGAACGCGAACGGCGTCATCCCCGCTTCCCGATCGCTGACGATCCGCGCCCGTCCCGCCGGCGGGGCGCTCCGCTGCGAGCAGTCGACGCGTGTGCAGGCGGTACAGCCGAGGCCGATCGGCATCGCCCGGCCGGCGAGGTCGATGCCGCGTGCCGCCGCGAGCCCGCCCGCCTCGCCCGCCGCCACGCCGATCGCCACCGCGAAGCGCCCGCGTACGCCACCGAGCGGCCCGGCATGCGGCTGGACGCTGCGCGCCATCGTCAGCCAGCGGCCACCATCCTCGCTTTCGACCAGTTGAGTCACCAGCTCGCCCGGCCGCGCGAGCGCTGCGAACACGTCCCACAACGGGCACAGCCCCCCCTCCACCAGCGGCGACACGCTTGCGCCCGCATAGCGCTTCGACACCTGTCCCGCCCGGTCGACGCGCAGCATGAAGAAGGGAAGCCCCCGCGCGCCCACGCGCTGCAGCGTCGTCAGCCGGTGCGCGACCTGCTCGAACCCCGCGCCGAACCGGCGCTGGAGCAGTTCGATATCGTACCCCGTCGCCTCGCACGCGCGCAGAAAGCGGGCATAGGGCATCATCACCGCCGCCGCGAAATAACCCGTGACATGCCGGCGCAGCAGGCGCTCCGCCACGCGGTCCGACAACCCCGCGCCGCGCACGATCGCATCGACCTCGCCCTGCACCTCTCCCGCCAGCCGCTCGGCCATGGCAAAGATGCGGCTGGCGGGGTCGAGCAATTCGGACAGCTGGAGCTGGCGGGCATGGAGGTCGAGCCGCTTCAGCCGGTCGGGCATCACCTCCACCGGCAAGATGCGGACCGACAGCTGGTGACGGATACGCAGCCGCTCGGCGATCGCCTGGCCCAGATCGCCGCTCGCCAGCCGAAGCTCGTCGGCCAGCGCTTCCGCCGCGGCATCGAGATCGGGGAAGTGGTTGCGCCAATGCTCGATCGCGCGCCGCACCTCTCGCGCCACGCGGTCGTGCCCGTCGTCGAGGCCCGGCCCCGCCGCCCCGCGCGAATCGAACGCGCGCGCGAACGCCTCCGCCCCGCCGGGCGCACTTGCGAGCCACTCCTCCAGCTCACCGCGGTCGATGTCGAGGTCGGCGAACATCGGGTCGGCCAGCCGCCGCCGCATCGCCGCCGCGCCGCCGCCCGGCTCGCTCGCCGCCAGCGTCCGCGCATCGAAGTCGAATCGCTCAGCCAGCCGCACCAGTAATGTCGCCGAAATCGGCCGCTGGTTGCGCTCGACGAGATTGAGATAGCTCGGCGAGATGTCGAGCGCGGTCGCCATCGCCGCCTGGGTCAGCCCGAGTTGCCGCCGCACCCGGCGCACGGCATGGCCCGCGATCAGCTTGCGTTCTGCCATGACTTTACGCCCCTTCCTTACCAGAGGCTGGGCGGCAAGCGATCAGAAGTCAATTCTTTACAGGCGCGGGGTCGAACGGGTTAGCGCTTGCTTCACCTCGTCGCGCTAAGTCAGCGACCATGACGCGCATCCTCACCATCTTCGGCACCCGGCCGGAAGCCATCAAGCTGTTCCCCGTCGTCGCGGCGCTGCGCGACCAGCCGGGACTCGACGTACGCACCTGCGTCACCGCGCAGCATCGCGGGCTGCTCGATCAGGTGCTGGAGATTGCCGGGCTGACCCCCGACATCGATCTCGACCTGATGGAACCGGGCCAGAGCCTCGACCGGCTGACCGCGCGGCTGCTGACGGGCCTTGGCGAGGTGATGGATGCCGAGAAGCCCGACCGGGTCATCGTGCAGGGTGATACCGCCACCGCCATGGTCGGTGCGCTCGTCGCCTATTACCGCAAGATCCCGGTTGCGCATGTCGAGGCGGGGCTGCGCTCCGGCGACATCTATCATCCCTGGCCCGAGGAAGTGAACCGCCGCATCGTCGCGCCTATCGCCGACCTCCATTTCGCGCCGACCGAGACGGCGGCCAATGCGCTGCGCCGCGAGAACATCGACCCGGCGGGCATCCACGTCACCGGCAACACCGTGATCGACGCGCTCCACTGGACCCGCGCGAAGATCGAGGCGCAGCCCTCGCTTGCCGTGGGCCTAGACGATCTCGCCGCACGGTTCGCGGGCAAGCGGATCGTCCTCGTCACCACCCACCGGCGCGAGAATTTCGGCGGCGGCATGGAGAATATCGCCCGCGCGATCGCCGAAATCGCCGCGCGGCCCGATGTGGCGATCGTCTTTCCCTGCCACCCGAATCCGAACGTCGTGTCGGTGATGGACGCGATGCTGGGCGACAGGCCGAACATCGCCCGCATCGACCCGCTCGACTATCCGCACTTCATCCGCGCGCTCGACCTCTCGACCATCGTCCTCACCGATTCGGGCGGCGTGCAGGAGGAGGCGCCTGCGCTCGGCAAGCCGGTGCTGGTGATGCGCGAAACGACCGAGCGGCCCGAGGGAGTCGAGGCGGGCACCGCGCGGCTGGTCGGCACCGATCCGGCGCGGATCGTTTCCGAAATCTTCAGCCTTCTGGACGACAAGAGCGCCTATTCCGCGATGGCGCGCGCCCACAATCCGTTCGGCGACGGCCATGCCGCGGCACGGATATCGGAGCTTGTCGCGGATGCCCACCGACGCTGAACTCAAGGTCGCGGTTCTCGGCCTCGGCTATATCGGCCTGCCCACTGCCGCTGTGATCGCGCGGACGGGGGCGCAGGTGCTGGGCATCGACGTCAGCCAGTCGGTGGTCGACACCGTCAATTCGGGCCGCGTGCATATCGAGGAGATCGACCTCGACGGCCTCGTCTCCGGCGTGGTCGCACGCGGCAATCTGCGCGCCTCGACGCTGATCGAGCCGGCCGACGTGTTCGTCATCGCGGTGCCAACGCCGTTCGACGACAATCATGCGCCCGATATCGGCTATGTGCTGAAGGCCGCGACGACGGTGGCCGCCGCGCTGAAGGCCGGAGACGTGGTGATCCTCGAATCGACCTCGCCCGTCGGCACGACCGAGAAGGTGCGCGATCTGCTGGCGAAGCTGCGCCCCGACCTGAAGGTCCCCGGCACCGGGCCGGGCACACCCGACATCGCCATCGCCTATTGCCCGGAGCGGGTGCTGCCCGGCCGCATCCTCGTCGAGCTGATCGACAACGACCGGGTGATCGGCGGCATCACCCCGCGATGCGCGCGCAAGGCGCTGCAATTCTATCGCCGCTTCGTGCGCGGCGCGTGCGTCACCACGACCGCGCGCGCGGCGGAGATGACCAAGCTCACCGAAAACGCCTTCCGCGACGTCAACATCGCCTTCGCCAACGAATTGTCGGTGGTGGCGGGCAATCTCGGTATCGACGTGTGGGAAGTCATCCGTCTCGCCAACCGGCATCCGCGCGTCAACATCCTGTCGCCCGGCCCCGGCGTGGGCGGGCACTGCATCGCCGTCGACCCCTGGTTCCTCGTCCATGGCGACCCGGAGAACACGCCGCTGATCCGCACCGCGCGCGAGGTGAACGACGCCAAGACCGGCTACACGATCGGCCGCGCGGAGGCGCTGATCGAGGCGATGCCGGGCGCGCCGGTCGCCTGTCTCGGCCTCGCGTTCAAGGCAAACATCGACGACTTCCGGGAAAGCCCGGCGCTCAAGGTCGCCGCCAGCCTCGCCCACCGGTTCGGCGAGCGGGTGCGGATCGTCGAGCCCTATGCCGACACGCTGCCCAAGGCGTTCGACGGCAGCGGTGCCGGCCTGATCGACATCGACACCGCGCTCGAGACCTGCCCGATCCTGATCGTCCTCGTCGACCACGACGTGTTCCGGTCGGTCCCGCTCGAGGAGCGCGCGGCCAAGCGCGTCTACGACACCCGCGGCATCTGGCCCGACCAGCCGCAGCTCGCCGTCAGCGAAGTCTCGCCGATCCGCCTCGCCAGCTAATCGGCGCCGCGCGCGCCATATCCTTGCGCGAACACCGCGTCGTAGCTGGCGAACGAAGCCGTCTCGGCCGCAACCTCGATCCGCGGCGCGGCGCTGTCGTCGCCCGCGCGCGCTTCGTCGTCGTGGCGCAGCGCCCCGCGCGCATCCGCCACCAGCACTGGCGCGGCAGCACGCGGCGCCTGCGCCACCCGCACCGGCGGCAGCTCGCGCGGTTGCGGGCGGGCGGGCCCGCGTGCCACGTCGGGCACGACGCTGACCGCGCCGCCCATCTCGGTAATCGCGTAAAGCTGCTTCGCGAACGCCGCCGGGAACCGGATGCAGCCGTGCGAGGCGGGATAGCCCGGCAGATGCCCCGCGTGGAGCGCGATGCCGGTCCAGGTCAGCCGCTGCATGTAGGGCATCGGCGCATTGGAATATAGGTTCGAGCGGTGAAAGACCTTCTTCTGAAGGATCGTGAACTCGCCGGCGGGCGTCGACTTGCCGGGTTTGCCCGTCGAGATGGTGGACACCCCGATCAACGTACCGCCGCGATAAACATAAGCGACCTGATCGGCGAGGCTGACGACGATCGCCACCGCCCCCGCGCCGCCGCGATCCGCCCAGACATATTCGCCGTTCCGCAGCGACTGCGCTCGCGATTCGAGATCAGGAAGCTGAGCGAACACTGGAACCGCCGCAGCACCCGCCAGCATCAGCAACGCCGAAAATGGGGCCACGGCTAGCCGCAATATCCGTGCCGCTCTCGGCGAACCGTGGTTTCGCCGGGACGAAAGTGCGGGCGAAGCGGCGTCAAGTCCCCGAAAATCCGGTGCCGTCATGCTATATGCCCGCATATGCCAAGACCAGTGGTGGGGCTTAGCTTATTGTGAACGACTTGTTAACCGGAACCGCGTCCCGTCGGGGGATGCTCCGCGCGGGCGGGATCGCCGCGGCTGCGATCCTCGTGCCCGGCTGCATGCGCCAGCCGCTCCAGTCGGTAAGCAGCCTCGGCGCAAAGCCGGCGCCGCGGGTTGCGCCGGTAGCACCGCCGGCGCCCGTCGTCGCTGCCGCAGCGCCGGCGACTCCCCGCGTCCCCGGCGTGTCGCCGGCGCTGGTGGAACGCGCGATGGCCGCGCGCGACGCCAATGCCGGGCAGCTTCGCCAGCGTGACCGGATCGCGATCATCGACTTCACCCCCGCCTCCTATCGCTCGCGCCTTGCGCTGATCGACGTGGCGAACGGCCGGGTGGACAAGCTCTTGGTCGCGCACGGCATCGGGTCGGACCCCGGCCATACCGCCTTCCTCCAGCGCTTCTCGAACGATGACGGGTCGGAGGCGACGTGCGAGGGTGCGTTCGTCGCCGACGATTATTATGTCGGCCAGCATGGCCGGTCGCAGCGGCTGGTCGGACTCGACCCCACCAATTCCAATGCACTCGCCCGCGCGATCGTCATCCACGCCGCCTGGTATGCGAACAAGGACATGCTGACCACGCATGGCAAGCTCGGCCGCAGCCAGGGCTGCTTCGCGGTGGGCGAGGCCGAATTGCAGCGCGTGTTCGATCATCTGGGCGAAGGCGCACTCGTCTACGCCGCCAAGGGCTGAGGCTGCGCGAAACAGGGCATCGCTGCAGGCGTTTCGATGCTAACGGATGGCCCTGAACCGTTCGGGGAGCCGCATTCTTGACGCATCGTTTCCGGTCGCATCACGCCCATGGTTTTGTCCGCGTCGCCGCCGCGACCCCGCCGGGCGTCGTTGCCGACCCGGCGGTCGCAACCGATCATGCGATCCGGCTGGCACGGGAGGCGGATGGGGCGGCGGTGGACCTCGTGGTCTTTCCCGAACTCAATCTCAGCGGCTATGCCATCGACGACCTGCACATGCAGGACGCGCTGCTGTCGGCGGTCGAAGCGGGATTGGCCCGGATCGTCGAGGCGAGCGCGGACCTTCGCCCCGTCCTGCTGATCGGCGCACCGGTGCGGCGAAACGGCCGGCTGTACAATTGTGCGGTCGCCATCGCGCGCGGCCGCATCCTCGGCGTAGTGCCCAAGAGCTACCTGCCCAATTACCGCGAATATTACGAGAAGCGCTGGTTCGCCTCGGGCATCGGCCTGTCGGGGCTAGACATCGCGCTCGCCGGACAGGTCGCGCCGTTCGGCACCGACCTGATCTTCGCGGCGAGCGACCTACCCGACTTCATCTTCCACGCCGAAATCTGCGAGGATTATTGGGCACCCCTGCCCCCCTCGACGGCGGGCGCGATGGCCGGGGCGCTGATCCTCGCCAACCTGTCCGCCTCGAACATCGTCGTCGGCAAGGCGCGCGAGCGGATGCTGCTGTCCGCCGCGCAGTCCGCGCGGGCGGTCGCCGCCTATGTCTATTCGGCGAGCGGGCCGGGGGAGAGCACCACCGACCTCGCCTGGGACGGCCAGGGGATGGTCCACGAATTGGGCGAGCTGCTCGCCGAATCCGAGCGCTTCGATCTGGCGAGTGAGCTGGTGATCGCCGACGTCGATGCCGGCCGCATCCGGCTGGAGCGCGCGCGCACGGGCACGTTCAACGACTGCGCGGCGGCGAACGGCCATCCCGAGACTCGCTTCCGCCGCATTGCCTTCGACCACCGGCCCGATTTCGCCGATGTGGGGCTCAAGCGCGCGGTGCGCCGCTACCCATTCGTGCCCGACCGCGCCGAAACGCTCGACGTCGACTGTTACGAGGCGTTCAACATCCAGGTAGAGGGCCTTCGCCAGCGCCTTGCCGCGACGGGCACGAAGCGGCTGGTGATCGGCGTGTCAGGCGGGCTCGATTCAACGCACGCGCTGCTCGTCGCGGCCAAGGCATTCGATCGCCTCGGCTATCCGCGAACCGATATTCTCGGCTTCACCATGCCCGGCTTCGCGACGGGCGACGCGACGAAGGCGAGCGCCTGGGGCCTGATGCGCGCGCTGGGGGTGACGGGCGACGAGATCGACATCCGCCCCGCCGCAAACCAGCTTCTGAAGGATATGGGCCACCCCTATGCCGCGGGCGAGCCGCAATACGACGTGACGTTCGAGAATGTGCAGGCGGGACTGCGCACCGACTATCTGTTCCGCCTCGCCAACCAGCGTGGCGGGATCGTGCTCGGCACCGGCGACCTGTCCGAGCTCGCGCTCGGCTGGTGCACGTACGGCGTCGGCGACCAGATGAGCCATTACGCGGTCAACGCCGGGGTGCCGAAGACGCTGATCCAGCACCTGATCCGCTGGACGATCGCGAGCGGCCAGTATGACGCCGCGACCGACGCGGTGCTGGAGACGATCCTCGGCACCGAGATCAGCCCCGAACTGATCCCCGCCGACGCCAGCGGCGCGATGCAGTCGACCGAGGGGCGGATCGGGCCGTACGCGCTCCACGACTTCTTCCTGCATCATGTCGTCCGACAGGGGCTGGCGCCGTCGAAGATCGCGTTCCTCGCCTGGCACGCGTGGCACGATGCCGCGGCGGGGCGCTGGCCCGCGAACCTGCCGGCCGAGGCGCGCGGCGCCTACGACCTGCCGACGATCGCCAAGTGGCTGGAATCGTTCCTCGACCGCTTCTTTCGCATCAGCCAGTTCAAACGGTCGGCGATCCCAAACGGGCCGAAGGTGTCGGGCGCAGGCGCGCTGTCGCCCCGCGGCGACTGGCGCGCACCGTCGGACGGCAATGCGCAGCTGTGGATCGAGGAATTGCGGGCGGGGCTGCCCGACTGACGCCAGCCAAGTCGTGACCCCGGCCACCGAGCCGGGGTCCCGCTTCTTATTTCTTCGGTCCGGCAAGAAGAAGAAGCGGGATCCCGGATCAAGTCCGGGATGACGATGATCTTACCTCAGGTAATGTCGTTCCGCCGCTTCGGTCGCGTTGATCGCCAGCACCTGCCGCGCCTCGCCTGCCGTCCGCGGCTGGCCGCGGCGGTCGGTGGAGGCGTCGATCAGCCGTTCGAGCAGGTCCTGTCCCTCGATCCAGCTGCCGATGCCGCTCGCGGCATTGAGGTGCCCCTGCGCGCCGGCATCGACGAAATGGCTGCCCCATTGCGCGGCGAGGCTGCGCGCCTTCTCGATCTCGATCCACGGATCGTCGGTGGAGGCGACGAGGATCGACGGGAACGGCAGCAACTGGCGCGGCGACGGCTTGAATGCGGCGATGTCGGGATGGACATCGGCGCGATCGACGTCGGCGGGCGCCACCAGTAGCGCCCCAGCGACCGGCCAGCCATAGGGCTGCGGCGACAGCGCCGCCCACCACGCGACCGCAAGGCAGCCGAGGCTGTGCGCCACCAGCACCACCGGCGCGCGCGTCGTGCGGATCGCCTGGTCGAGCTTCGTCACCCAGGCGTTGCGATGCGGTTTGTTCCACATGCCCAATTCGACGCGCTGGGTATCGGGCAGCGCATCCTCCCACAGGCTTTGCCAGTGGCTGGGTCCCGAGCTGCCGAGGCCGGGCACCGTCAGCACCACGGGCCGTGCGGGGCTTTCGGAGAAGATCGTCATGGCCGCTCTCCTTTGGATCAGGTGACGGGGACGGCGCCCGAAAAGTCGCTCTAGGGGTACGGCCGGCGGGCCACCGCCCTCGTCACTTCATGATTTAATTCCTACTCTCCGGGTATGCAATAGGTTCCCAATCGGCGGCGGGGCTTTTGCGCCGAGCGGTTCGTCGCTAGGCGGGGCCATGCCCAAAAAGCGTCTCGACCAGCTCATCGTCGACCGCGGCCTCGCCGAAAGCCGGACGCGCGCACAGGCGCTGGTGATGGCGGGCCTCGTCTTCTCGGGCGAGAAGAAGCTCGACAAGCCCGGCACCGCCCTGCCCGACGACGCCGCGATCGAGGTGCGCGGGCGCGACCACCCATGGGTCTCGCGCGGGGGGATCAAGCTCGATCATGCGCTGACGGCGTTCGGTATCGAGGTCGTGGACGCGGTCGCAATCGACGTCGGTTCCTCGACCGGCGGCTTTACCGACGTGCTGCTCACCCGCGGCGCGGCGCGCGTTTATGCCGTGGATTCGGGTACGAACCAGCTGGCGTGGAAGCTGCGGCAGGACGATCGGGTCGTCGTCCACGAACAGACGAGCGCACGCATCCTCACCGACGCGCACATCCCCGAGCCGATCGACCTCGTCGTCTGCGATGCCAGCTTCATCGGTCTTGCCAAGGTCCTCGAACGCCCGCTGACCTTCGTCCGTCCCGGCGGGCGCCTGCTCGCGCTCATCAAGCCGCAGTTCGAGGCGGGGCGAGAGGAGGTCGGCAAGGGCGGTGTCGTTCGCGATCCCTCGGTCCACGAGCGTGTCTGTCGCGAGGTCGCCGCCTGGCTGACCGGGATCGGCTGGACCGTCGAGGGCGTAACGCAAAGTCCGATCACCGGGCCGGAGGGCAATGTCGAGTTTCTGATTTCGGCACGCCGGGGCAACGACACGCCCGATTGATGCCCGCCGCCCGCCCCGCTACGGCTTGGCGCCAATCCGGATCGACCCGAGAAGCAAAGGATGGGAATGCGCGAGATCGCCTCGAAGGGACAATTGCGCTGGTCGTTCGCCCGCTGGGCGTTCGTGACGGTGCCGCTGGTGCTTTTTCTGGGCTTCGCGGCTGGTGCCGTGGTTCCCTCGGGCGATGCCAATCCCTGGTATCAGGCGTTGTCGAAGCCGAGCTGGCAACCGCCGGGCTGGGCGTTTCCGGTCGTCTGGTCGATCCTCTACATCCTGATGGGCGTCGCGATCGCAATGATCCTCAACGCGCGCGGCGCGAAGGGGCGCGGGATCGCGATCGCGCTGTTCGTCGCGCAACTACTCGTCAACCTCACCTGGTCGATCGTCTTTTTCGGGATGCATCTAGTCAGCTTCGCCGCTGTCGAGATCATCGTCATACTCGCGCTCGCGATCGCCACCACCTTCGCCCTTGCGCGCGTCCGTCGGCAGGCGGCGTGGCTGATGGTCCCCTATCTCGCCTGGCTCACGTTCGCCTCCATCCTCGCTTTCGAGATCGATCGCCTCAATCCAGACGGCGAAACCCTTGTGCCCTCGGGCAGCACCACCCAGATTCAGCTCTGAACAACCGGATTATTGACGCCATGCAGACCGAAAATCGCCTGTTCGACGACTTCGCCAAGATCCTGAACGGCGCCGCCGGTACCATCGCCGGCATGGGCCGCGAGGCCGAGTCGGCCGCGCGGGAGCGAGCGCGCGAGTGGATCGGCGGACTCGACTTCGTGTCGCGCGACGAGTTCGAGGCGGTGAAAGCAATGGCCGCCGCCGCCCGCGACGAGAACGACGCCCTCAAGGCGCGCATTGATGCGCTGGAGGCGAGGCTGGCCGGCGGCGTAGCCAACACCGCAACGGCCTGAAGCCTCATCGCGGGACGCATGCCGGGTCGGAAGCCCGGTAAAGGATCGGCTTCTGCAAAGTTCGGCGATGGCTCGCGCCCAAACGTCGTGTTCACAGTCGCCGACGCTTCGATCTCCGACCCGAAGGCGTCCGGCATATGGGGCGGACAGGTGGCGCGACCGGCGGGTCCAGACCGGTAGTCGGCCCTTTCGTCGCCCCTTCGGGAGCGATGAGTGCGAGGCGCTTGGTGTTTTTGCGCCCCGGTCCAGGGTCGAATTGGTCCTGCAGAGTGGGGATGGACGACGCCAGCGAGGGCAAGGCAGGCGACGTTCAAGAATATGCAACGTCATCTAGACACATTCAGCGCAAGGGCATTTGATGTCTGCGCAAGCCCGGCGACCCATCACCGGCGAAACCAGTATGTCCGCCGGAGTCACGGGAGGATCGCTTCCCCGCCTATCCGATGCTGATCCGCGCCTTGAAGGGGCAGCAGCCGCATGATAGTGGCACGTGCGTCCCACATATTGCTGATCGCGGCGCATTCGGCGATGCAGCACGCCGCCATGCGAAGTACCAATCGCAGCCCGGGCGTTCTCGATGTCGCTCGGGCCAAGCAGCGTCCATCGACGCCGGACACGATCGGCGCCAGGAGAAACGACCACGCATCGTCCGTTTCATCCAACGGCGTCTCCCTGACGTTACCGTTGCGCGAAGGCTGGCGATTTGCTTCGCGTCGGTGAAGGCAGCGATGCGCCACGTCACTTCTCGGGCACCAGCTTTCAGTATTCGGCGCGATTGCCGGAAACCTCGACGCGGCGGCAGCGACATCGTGCCAGTGGGACAGGTCGCGGCGCGGCGTCCGGTGGTGCGGGCGTTCGAGGCGCTGCGGGAACGGAATGAATCATCGACGGTGCTGTGCGGCGTTCGGACCGGCTCATGGGCCTTGGCGATGTTGTCGAATCGAAATAGGACCATTCTGGACAGGATGGAGCGGGGCGGCATGGCGACGTGTGGGCAGGTCGACAAGACCAGCGAGAAGGATGTTTCGCCCTTCGAAGCGCTGGCGTTGGACGTCTATGGCGCCGCGCGGCCGATGACCATTCTGCGCGCACTATGGCTGCTACATGCCCATGGCGGGCGCCACCGGCCCATGGTGCTGATCCGGTTGGCGCAGCATTTTGATCGGCCGCGGCGGCGGCGGTTCCGCGACTGGGCGCGGCGACGACTATCCCGCGAATATGGATGTTTCCTGCAGGTGGGCGCCCGGATCGGACCGGGGTTGAAGCTGCCACACCCTCAAGGGGTCGTGATCGGCGCCGGTGCGCGGATCGGGCGCAACTGCGTGCTCTATCACCAGGTAACGTTGGGCGGCGCCCGACGCGGCGATTTTGCGGCCGACCGGTATCCCGTGATCGGCCACGATGTGGTGGTGTTCGCCGGGGCCAAGCTCCTGGGTGCGGTCGAGGTCGGCGACGGAGCCTGTATCGGCGCGAATGCGGTGGTGCTCAAGGATGTTCCGGCCGGCCGTACCGCGGTCGGCGTGCCGGCCCGCCTGCTGCCGTGACGGCCCAACGGCGACCAACGATTACGCCCCGCCCTGGCGACAGGACGGGGCGTACTCGTTGCCGCCTTGCGCGATCGCGCAAGGTTCGATGGGCCGATCAGAAGCCCAGATCGCTCGCATCGGTGCCGGTTGATCCGACCAGCGAGTAGACATAATAGGTGACGTTGTCGCGAACGACCGTACCGTCGAACTCGATCGACGACACTGCCGCGCCGGCACTTCCCTTCAGCGCAATGCTGCCGAGACCGTCGCCCAGGGCAAACAGGCCGCCGTCACCGGTTACGATGCCGTCGTTGTTGCCATCGGCCAGCTTGGTCGTGGTCGCGATCAGGTCGCGCTTACCGAACAGGTTGATGGTATCGCTGCCCAGATCGGCACCCAGCGCGGTGTCGAAGAAAAACACGTCCTTCTTCTTGTCGCCCTTGTCGCCGCTGAATGTGTTGTCGGCCAGGGTGCTTTCCTTGGCACCGCGCGGCCGCACGCTGGCATCGCCGTAGACGGCATGGCCGGCATCGTCGATGCCCAGGAACCGCAGCGCGCTCACCCCGTCGATCTTCAGCATGTCGCCGCTCTTGGGCGCATCGATCGACACCACGTTGCCCGAAAGCGCAATGATACCGTCCTTGTTGCCGTCGTACAGCATCTTGTCGAAGACGAGAACGTCGTTCTTCTCGAAGTTCACGATCCGATCGTTGCCGGTGACGCCCTCATCGAAGAAGAAGCTGTTGGCCCCCACCTTGCCGCTCAGCGTCTCGCTCGCCGACGAGGTGCCGACGACGGTCCCCGCTCGGCCCGCCAGGTCGGTAACGACCGGCGGCACGACGACCGGCGGCACGACCGGGGCAGCTTCGATGCTCAGCGTGACCGTAGCGACGTCAGTCGCCTTACCGTCCGACGCGGTATAGCTGAAGCTGTCAGTGCCGCTGAAACCGGCCTTTGCGGTGTAGACAAAGCTGCCGTCGGCCGAAAAGCTGACCGTGCCGTTGGCCGGACCCGACTTGAGCAGGGCGGTGAGCGCGTCGCCATTGGCGTCCCTGTCGTTGGCCAGCACGTTGCCCGTGACGCTGGCGTCCTGCTTGAGGGAAAAGCTGTCGTTCACCGCGTCGGGCGCGTCGTTGACGACGGGCCGCGGCGGGGTGGTCGCGCCTTCGCGGGAATCGATCTGGGCGATGGTTGCCTTCAGATTGTCGGTGACCCCCATGTACAGGGTGATCGTGGTCGATGCGCCCGCACCCAGCGTGCCCAAACCGAAGGTCAGGTTCAGTGTCTGATCCGCCTTCGCGGTGTAGCCCTTTGCCTGCGCCTTGTCATAGGCGGCGGCGGCGTAGGGATCGGTGTTGACGAAGCCGTAGAATGACGCGACCGCGCGGTCATCGTTGGAATAGAGAAAGAACGGATTGGTCGCATTCAGATACGCCGACACCAGCGCTCCCTCCACGCCCTGGCTCTCGATCTTGTTTGTCGTGGCATATTTGTCCGACTGATCGGGGTCGAACGAGCGCATATAGCGCACGTCGTTCATCGCCGCACCCGACTGGTTGGTCAGCGTCACGTCGATGCGAATGTACTTCGCATCGTCCGCCAGGGAAATCTTTTGCGAAACTGCCAGCTTTTCCGTGGTCTGGCCGTTCCAGCTAGCCGATGCGACGCCCTTCTCCGACGTATTGGTCAGCGTGCCGTCGACTTCCGAGTAGCCGGTCAGAAGAAGATTGCTCTGGACAAAAGTCTTGCCACCGGTCTTGTAACCGATGTTGAAGCCTTCGATTGCCCGCCCCTGGAGCAGGACATCGTTCAGAACCATTTTGTTGCCGACGCCGAAGCCGTCGAGATCGGCAATCATGCCGACGCGCGTGAGGCCTGTCGCAGTGTCACTCGCCAGACCGGTCGGCGCGGCTTTCGTCGAGCCCAGTGTGCCATCGGCGTTGATGCCGATGCCGAGATAGGTCCCCTGAAGAAAAACTTCGTTATTCGCAGCCGCACTCTTAATCGCCATCTCAACCTCGCGAAACTATGATTTCATATCCGCAGGCCAGAGTGTGCAACACCCGACGGGTGTTCGGCTTCCCTGCCCCCACCGGGATCGGTACCTTCTACGGCGTTCCGTAAGTATAAAGCCGCTCAGTAAGTGGGGCGTTAAGCATTTTTTCTTGACTTTTTTGTCTTAAGCGCCGTCGAACTAGCTTGCCGCTCTGGCCCGTGTCGTACGAGGCCATTGCTTATCCTCGCCAGCAGCGCCATGCGTCCCGCGATGAGACGATTGGCCCGCGCGCCAGTCTGCCATTTTCGGCTCGCCGCAGGCAGCGTGCCGCGTTTTTTTGGGAACATTTTGCCGACTCAGGCGTGTGCGCCGGCGTGATAGTGTCCGATTCGGTTCAGCGGGGGTGATCCAGAATGGGTGGCAGCATCATTGCCGACCCGGATGCCGGTGTGGTCGATCCATACCCCTTCGATCGCGTCCGCACCGGACATTGTGTCGATGGCGGTCAGTACCCACCCGCCGTAATCCAGCCGCCGGTATCGGTGAATCGTGCCTGACGCGCCGTTCAAGCCCGACGTGACCAGCAGCTCACCGGGCATGACATCGCCGGACGCCGTGGCGGCGATCATTCATTGATCGCTGTTGGCGGGCATGGGTGTCGATGC
The DNA here is from genome assembly GCF_014199325.1 of Sphingomonas yantingensis. Taxonomy (GTDB): domain Bacteria; phylum Pseudomonadota; class Alphaproteobacteria; order Sphingomonadales; family Sphingomonadaceae; genus Sphingomonas; species Sphingomonas yantingensis. Next base: position 134,412 of record NZ_JACIJJ010000004.1, on the reverse strand, counting down.
CGACAATATGGCGCCCGAACGGTCGCAGGCGACCAACTCGCTACTGTCTCTCAGCATCCAGAGGCAGTCGGCGTGCGGGTCCCATGCGACGCCGTTGGTGCCGGCGGACAGCAGCACCGGCGGAGCCGCCATCGTGTCGGTCGCCGGGTCGAAATGGAGCAGATGACTATCACTGCCCGACGCGCCGGACAGCTTGACCACGATCCACAGGCTGCCGTCGCTACGGTCCAGCGTCATGCCCTGGCACGAACCTGCCATGTCGACCGACAGGCCGAGGCGGGTGAGGTCGAACTCTGCTTCGATCGCGGCGAGGTCAGGCGACATCCGGCTGAATAGCAGCGGATGCCGGGTCGTGCGGCCGTTGCCGACATACCAGCGCCCGGCCAGATCGCGGGTTAGACCGGTCACAGCCATGCCGCGCCCGGCCACGATCGGCGCCGATCCGTCGGGAAGCGATGTCCATGCCGCCGCGCTACGCGCTTTCGCTACCGCTACCGGCAATGGCATCACCCCCAAGGCATCCATATAGCCCTGCAATGCATCGTGGAGGACGCCGTGCTGCGCCGCCGACAGCGACCCGCCAGCGACAAAGGCGCAATATTGGCCGTCCGCCGCCACTCCGTTCGCCCGGCCGATGCCGACCCGCGCGGTCGATCGCGCTGCTGCCGGAGCATTTCCATTCTCACCCTTTTGCACGCCGCCGATGAACTGGCGCACGACCGCAGCGCCGGACCGATCGATCGCGGTGAAGCCATAGCCGCTGGCGACGCTCCCGCCGCTGGTCACCGCGCTACCGTTCAGCCGCCCGGCATTGGCATCGGTGGCCCCGCGTGGGTTCAACGATACCGAAGTGCCGGTGACGGTACCGACCGGTGCGACGGCGTTGCGATCGGCCTTGCGCGCCCATATGCCCAGCATCGCAGAACTCTGCTGGAACTGGACCCCGGCGGCGGGGGTGAACCCCGTGTCGATCCAGTCATCGTGGCCGTCCACCCAATATCCCCGGTCGGCGACAAGACGGGGGCGCCGCCGCCGATGGCGGCATCCGCCCCGCCCTTCCAGTCGAGCAGCGCAGCCTGCGGGTCATGCGCGGCGAACAGCAGCAGCCGATCGATCCGGGACCAGATACCGTTGTCGACCAGCCTCGCGACCAGCGTGTCGATGACGCGCGCGCGCGGCGGCGATGGCGGCGATGCCATTCGTCCAAGCAAGGCGGCGGTTTCGGGGCGTACCGGCGGAACCGGCGGCAAGGGTGGTAACCCGGGCGCGCGCGCCGGGCGACCAATCGAAAAGCCCAGCATCAGCAGAACGCAATCAGGCCGGAGGCGCTCGTACCAGTCAGGCGGACATGGCTGACCCGCATCGGCAGGATGGTTCCCGCCGGCACGCCGATGAAACGGACATCGGCGGTGTCGCCGACCGCCCGCACGACGACGTCGCCGCCACCGCCGACATACAGCGCCTTGGGCGTATGCGGCAGCGCCTGCTGATCGTCAGGCTGGATGGTCAGCAGGCGCCGGGCGGGCGCAACCGGACTGTCGGAATGCTAGGCGAACGGGTCTGACATGGAACCTCCTGAACCATCGCGAATCGATGTTCCCGCTGTGTTCCACATCCATTCCGTGTAGGAAAGTTCCTATATCCCTTGCGGACAGTAGGCTTCGGAACCCGCGGTTTGGTGCGGGTTCCGAAACGGAGTTCGGTCAGTCGCGGGGCCGGCTTTGGGCCTGCACCTGCGATGGAGACGGCTGTTTCTGGTCCGGCAACGCGGGGCGGGCCGGTACGTTATCGACGGGCAGTGCGCTGGCGAGCGGCCGCGCCGGCGCAGGGGTGTCGGGCGTGCGCAGCGTGGCGTTTGCAGTGGCCGGGACCACCGGTGCGTCGCGGGGATCGTCGGACGCCCGCGACAGCCGGTCGATCGGGCCGACGAACGGCTGGAACGGGTCGATCTGCTGTCGCTTGCGTCGTTCGAGATTGGCTTCCATGTCGTAGGTTGCGACGGCGGGGCTAAGCGTAGCGGCCTGCAACCGGCCCAGATAGGTCAGCAGATTAGCTTGGGATGCGTATCGCTGATATTCGGCATTCGCGACGATGACCTGCGCGTTCAGAAGACGCTGCTCCGAATCGATCACTTCGAAATTGGACCGGAAGCCCTCCTGGAAACTGCGTCGTACGCCTTCCAGCGCCCGCGCCGCGGTTTCGGCGGTCGCCTGACCGATCGCGACCTGTTCCGCCGACGAGATCGACTGGTTCCAAGCATTCTGGACTTGCGCCTGAACCCCGCGCCGGCTCGCCTCGACGGTGAAGGCCAGCGACTGCTGGTTGGCCAGCGCCTGGCGGACGCGCGAATCGATGACACCGCCGGTCAATAGAGGGATGGTCAGCGTGCCCCCCGCTGAAACCCCGCGGCGCAGGTTGTTGAACCCGATCCCGTTGGGGTCGATGACGCCGATCGATGCATCGGCCGACAGGATCGGATTGCGTTCGGCGCGTTCGGCGGCGATCTGCGCGCGGCCCGACCGTTCGTTCAGGATCGCCTGCCACAGCGTCGGGCTTTCGGCCTCGGCGACGCGGTAGGCCATGTCGATCGATCCGGGAATGCCGGGCAGCGGCGGTGGCGGAGTCAGCGCGCCGGGATTGCGGCCGACGACCGCGGCGAACCGCGACCGACTGCGTTCCAGGTTCGTCTCAGCCTGCGCCAGCTGCGTGCGGATGATGCCCAGCTGTGCCTCGGCCTGTGCGATGTCGATCCGGGTCAGGTCGCCGCCGCGTTCGCGTGCCCGCGCCTGGTCGACCTGTCGCTGGTAGGACTGGATCGATCGCTGCTGAATCTCGACCAGACGCTGATCGCGCAGCACCGACACATACGAGTCGACGACCTCGAACAGGATGAAATTCTCGACCTCGCGCAGGCGTTCGCGGCCCGACAGCACGCTGGCCTCGGCTGCCGATACGCGTGCGGCGGTACGGCCGCCGTTGAACAGAATCTGCGATGCGGTCAGCGACGCACCGCTGCTGCGGGCGCGGTTGGTGACCAGTTCGTCGAAGAACACGTCGCGCGTGACCTGTTCCTGATACCGGACGCTGCCAACGACGCTGGCCTGCAGCCGATAGGGTGCGCTGGCCTGAACGACGGTCTCGTCCAGCGCCCGCAGCTGCGCGCGCTGCGCCTCGAGCTGGGGGTTGTTGCGATAGGCATCGACCAGCGCCTGGGCCAGCGTATCGGTCGCGCCCGATACCGACGCCATCGAGGCCTCCACCGGCGTCACGGGTCCGACCTGCGCGGCGACCGGCCCCGTCGCCACGACTACTCCGGCCAGCAACCAAAAACGCATTTTCATCGTCCACTCCCCCCGCTCTGCCCCAGTTCGTGCCGGCATTTCCCTAGCGCGATTTCCGCACAGACCCAATGACGTCCCGCCCGACCTGTTACCGCTCGTGCATCGACCGGCGGAATGTCTCCGTCAGCGGGTCGAGCAGATACTGAAGCGCGGTGCGCTGGCGAAGTTTCACCAGCACACTGACCGGCACACCCGGACGGATGCCGAGATCGGCGCCGCGCACTTTGCGCAGCATCGCGATCTGAGCCTGCGGCACGACGATTTCGGCCGTGAAATAGCGCTGCCCCGACTTCTCGTCGCTCAGGCTGTCGGCCGACACGTTCCGAATCGATCCCAGCAGGATCGGCAGATCGCGTTCGTGCAGCGACAGAAACTTCACCTCGGCCGTGCGCCCCTCATACACGCCGTCGATGTCCCCCGGCGCGAAATTCGCCTTGATGACCAGCGGTGCGGCATCGGGCACGATGTCTAGGATCGGCTGCCCCGCCTGGATCACGCCGCCACGTGAATAAATTTTCAGGTCGACCACCCGGCCGGCAACCGGCGCGCGGATCACGGTGCGTTCCAGCTGCTCCTTGGCCGCCAGCCACTTCGGCATGACCTCGTTCAGCTGGAACTGGGTATCGCGCAGCGCGGTCGCCGCATCCTCTGTATAGCGACGCGCGCTCGATATGGCGGATTCCCGCGCCTGTCCCGCCTGCTCCCGCGCGGCCCGCGCACGCGCGCCATAGTCGGCATCGGCGCCTTCCAGCTGCTGGATCGAGCGTTCGATCCCGCGCACGGTGTTGCGCGACACATAGCCCTCGTCCGCCAGCTTGCGCGTGGCAGCGAGCTGTTCCTCCAGGGACTGGCGCTGTTGCGACGTGGCGCGGGCCTGCGCCGAATAGCCGCCGATCTGCTGAGCTGCCTCCGCCTCCTGCTGGCGGATGACGGCACGGTTGGACGCCAGGGCACCCTGACGGGCGGAACGCTGCGCGTTCTGTAGCCCCATCGCACGCTCGACCAGCGCGCGGTCGGCACCGGTCAGAGTCGCGAACCGGGCGGGCCATTGGATCGGGCCGCCTCTGATCTCGGCCTCCAGCCGGGCACGCTGCGCCTCCAGGTCGATGACGCTGCCGGCCAGTGCCCGTTCGGTCGCCGCGACCTCCGCCCCCTTCAGGCGGATCAGGATCTGGTCGCGGCCCACCTTCATGCCCTCGCGGACGCTTATCTCGTCGATGATTCCGCCGTCGCGGTGCTGCACCGTCTGACGGTTGCCCGACACGGTCACGCGGCCCTCGCCGGCCGCCGCTGCATCAAGTCGAACAATCGCCGCCCAGCCCAGCAGCACGACGAAGAACAGTACCGCGATGGCGATGCCCACCGTCATCGCCCGGTTCGGCGAATCGTTCAGCACCGCTTCGGGATTACCGACGGCACTGCGTTCGACCACCAGGACCTGTTGCTGCTGGCGGGGTATGATTTCTCCGCTCACGATTGGCCTCCCTGGGCGCGAGGTTGTTCGCCGGCATGGCCGCGCTGGTCCAGCTGACCGGGTTCGCGGGCTTCCTCCGGCGGCGGTGCCGACCGCAGGACTTTGGCCCGATCGTCATACACCTGGATGACGCCATCGCGTAGCAGTAGCACCTTGTCCACCGCCTGCAGCAATCCGGTGCGGTGGGTCGACACGATCACGGTCGCGCCTCTTGCCTTCAGCTCCTGCAGCGTGGCGATGAGCCGCGTCTCGCCGTTGATGTCGAGATGAGCGTTGGGTTCGTCTAGGTAGAAGATCGCCGGCGATCCGAACAGCGCGCGCGCCAGCGCGACCAGCTGGCGCTGGCCCGACGACAGGCCGCCGCCCTCGCGCACGGCCAACCGTGTGTCATAGCCATGCTCGAAGCGCAGGATGACCTCATGCGCGCCCGCCAGCATCGCGGCAGCCAGCACTTCCTTGTCCAGCGCCTCGCCGCCACCTTCGGTCAGCGCGCGGAAGCGCGAGATATTGGCATGGACGCTGGCGGGGAACAGCGTCGGGGTCTGCGGCATGTAACCGACATGGCGACCCAGTTCGTCAGGGTTCCAGTCGCTCAGCCGCGCGCCGTCGATGCGCACCTCGCCTTCGTCCGGGACGACCCCGCCGGACAGCGTACGCAGCAGTGTCGACTTGCCGGCCCCGCTCGGCCCGACCAGCGCGACGATGGTGCCCGGTTCGATCGTGAAACTGAGCTTGTTCAGCAGCACCCGGTCCGAGCCCGGCACCCGCACTGTCACATCGTCCACCTCGATCCGGCCGCGCGGCGTGGGCAAGGTGGTGCGCGTCGCGGTGACGTCGGGCAGGCGGCAGAAATGATCGAGGCCCTTATAGGCGTTCTGGGCGGCCATCACGTTCTTCATGGCGTTCAGGATCTGCTCGACCGGCTGCAGCGCGCGGCCGAGAATCAGCGATGCGGCGAAGATCGCACCGGCAGAAATCTCCTGGTTGATTGCCAGATACGCACCCAGCGCCAGCGCCATGGATTGGAGGAACAGCCGCAGGAACTTGGTCGCGGCCAGGAAACCGCCGGAATTGCCGGCAATGTCTGACTGGCGCTTGGCCAGGTCGGCGCGTTCGGACAGGTGGCGGCGCACCACCGCCTCGCGCATCCCGAGTGCCCTTGCGACTTCCGATGCCTGAATCGAATAATCCTGCGACCGATAGGCCTGGCTCGTACGCTGCGAGACCTCGGCTACCGATTTCTTGACCGACCAGTCGCTGGCCACCGCCAGTGCGATCAACAGCAGCGAGCTCACCAGCGCCAGCATCCCGATCATCGGGTGCAGCAGCCAGGAGATGATGATGTAGATCGGTGCCCATGGCGCATCGAACAGCGCGATGATGGCAGGACCGGTCAGCGTGCCGCGCAACGTGTCGAAATCGCGCATCGCCTGCGCGCGCTGGGCCGGGCTAGCGCCGCCGGTGCCGATGATGCGGTGCAGGATGTTAGACGCCGCGATCTTTTCCAGGCGCAGGCTGGCGCGCATCAGCAACCGAATCCGCACCGTGTCGAGCAGCGCGAACACAATGAGCGAAACCGCCAGGATCAGCGAGAGGACTAGCAGCGTCGGTACGCCACGCGTGGGCACCACCCGGTCGTAGACCTGCAGCATGAAGATCGACGGGGCGAGATACAGCAGGTTGATGAGGCCGGAGAACAGCCCCACCGCCCAGAAATGGCGCCGGCACGCCTTCAGCGCATAGCGCAGCGGATTTTGTTCAACCTGCATTCTGGTCCCCCCGGCCCGATGTCCGGCCTATTGATCGAAATAGGTCATCTTCGCGTTAAGCGCCTGTGCCTTTTCAAGGAATTTATCATAGCCGCGTTCGATCTGCCACGCATCGGCGATTCGCGTCTCCCCGTCGGCCCGCAGGCCAAGCAACGCAAGCGCCGCGCCCGCGCGCAGGTCAAGCGCCCGGACCGCTGCACCACGCAGCTCCCGCGTCCCATGAACATGCGCCGTGCTGTCGCGCACGAAGCTTTCCACGCCCATCTTCGCGAACTCGTCCAGATAGCCGTAGCGGCCGGCGAAGCGCAGATCGACGATCCGTGATTCCCCGCGCGCGCACGCACCCAGCGCCGCGAACAACGGCTGCATGTCCGAATTGATGCCGGGATACGGCCCGGTGCTGATCTCTACCGGATAGGGGCGGCCAGACCGCACGATCGCGATCGATCCTTCGCGAAAGATCTTCGCCCCACTCTCACGCAGGAAGATAAGCGGCACTTCCAGATCGTCGAAAGGAAAATCGCGGATTTCCACGTCGCCGCCAGTGATGACCGATCCGATCAGCCACGTCATAGCCTCCATGTTGTCGGGCATCACCCGCCGCGTTACCCCGTTCAGCGTCTCCGCGCCCGTGATCTCGATGCTTTCCTGGCCATGGACGGTAATCGTCGCCCCCATTGCCCGCAGGAAATCGCAAAGGTCGAGGATTTCGGGTCGGATATGGGGGTTCCACAAGCGCGTGGTGCCGCGGGCCAGCGATGCGATCATCAACGCGTTCTCGGTCGCGCCGGTGGAGCGAAGCGGCAGCACGATGTCGGCGCCGGTCAGGCCGTCCGGTGCTTCTGCATATAGCCGGCCGTCCTTGCCATACACGCGCGCGCCCAGCCGCGTCAGGACCAGTTCGTGCAGGTCGTAGCCGCGCCCGCCCAGGTCGCAGCCGCCGGGCAACGGCACGCTGCCCGCGCCGGTCCGCGCGGTGAGCGCGCCCAGGATCAGCAGCGTGTTACGGATCGAGCGGCCTTCCCAGATCAGTTCGCCGGGCGGCGGGGAAACCTCTTCGATCGTCAGCGTGCCGTCGGTGACGGTGCAGCGCTTGCCCAGCACCTCCAGCATCCCGACGTGCACCTGCGCGTCCAGCAGCCCGTCGGGATAATTGTCGAGCACGATGCGCTCTGCAGTCAGCAGCGACGCGGCCAGGAGACGCAGCACGCTGTTCTTTGCGCCGCTGACCGTGACGATCCCTTCCAGGCGCGACGGACGCACCGACAGGATGCGGTCGGGATCGCGACTTTCGATCGAAGTGATGGCCGGTGCGGAGAATGCGGTCGCGGTCATGTCAAAGTCCTTGGTAATGGGCGACGTCGAGACGATCGGCCACTTCATGGGCAGGGCATAGGGTGCCGTCGGGTGCCAGGTGGCGCACCTCGGCATCCATGCGGATACCCGAGAGATCGGCCACCCGGTCGCGGGCGATGCGGATCAACGCCAACACGTCGACGGCGCGCGCGTCGCCGTTGTTGACGATGAAATTGGCATGGTCGGGCGACAGCTGCGCACCGCCGATCGCCTTGCCCTTCAGCCCGGCACGTTCGATCGCCATGCCCGGCGGGCCGATCAGGTCGTAGAGCTTCGGATCGCTGACGAAGACCGATCCGCAGTTCGCGCGAACCTTCGGGAATTTCTCTCGGCGCGAGCGCAGGATTGAGCGCGCCTCGCGGTGCATTGCCGCGCGGTCGCCGGGCTCGAACCGCAGCCGGACCGAGGTCACCACCAGGTCGCCGGCCTGCAACCGCGACGCGCGATAGCTGTAGGCGAGAGCGGCATGGTCGAGCCGGTGGCGCGCACCGAATTGGTCCAGCGCGTCGACATGGACGACATTCTCGCCGATGCCGCGCCGCTGGCTGCCCCCGTTCATCGTGACCAGACCGCCCAGCGTCCCCGGAATGCCGATCGCATGGACCGCGCCCGACAGGCCGGAATTGATCACCCGCCGCACGAACGACGGCACCCAAAGCCCCGCCCCTGCATCGACGATGCCGTCGCCCCGGACCGCAAAACCGTCCAGCGAGCGACCGACGCGAACGACGACTCCGCGAAAGCCGGCATCGTGGAACAGCAGGTTCGATCCATCGCCGATGATGACGCGCGGCAAGCCCAGCGCCGTGATCACGGCCAGCACGCGGCCGAGCGAAGCGGCGTCGGCCGGGGTGACGACGAAATCGGCCGGCCCGCCGATTCGCCAACGGCCAAGCGTCGCCAGCGGCACGTCGGTTGCCACACAGTCACCCCCCGCCGCCGCCGTCAGTGCAGCGTGCGTGGAGACGGTGCGTGGGTCATGCCACCGGTCATCCGGTGGTTCAGAGCGGGTCGATTCCATTCTTGTGTCCGCGCATCCTGACTTGAGCGCCCGCTCGGCATGCCTGTCCTACGTCGTGCCCGCTCACCCAATCAGCAGAGGGGCGCGATCCTCACGCGACCCTGTCCGTAGATTGTGCGACCAACCGGGTCCAGACCTTTGTTCCGCACCGATCGGGCCAATATTGCCGATACGGGGCGACCCGTACCATTCCAATACACGGCAGCCGTCGATCACGCCGTGTCACGAGCCGTACCGCAAATCTGCAACCCGGCAGATTACTCCGGCTGTCACACGATATTGTTAGAAAATCTTTCCGATTGCGACAGCAGGCTTTATGATCGCAAACGGCATGACTGCAATCAGCGATCCGTCGTGCAACGGGCGTGTTTTGCCGCTGGATGCGTGACGCTTATGCGCCTAAGGCGTGCTGCACTGCAAGATGAGGCAATGGCAAAGGGGTTGTGAATGCGCATCCGGATGGTTGGATCGGGGTATGTCGGGCTGGTGTCCGGGGCGTGCTTCGCGGATTTCGGGCATGATGTAGTCTGCATCGACAAGGACCAGTCGAAGATCGACGCGCTGCTCGACGGGCGGATGCCGATCTACGAACCGGGTCTCGATGAGCTGGTCGGGCGCAATGTCGCGGCCGGACGCCTGCGGTTCAGCACCGATCTTAGTGAAAGCGTCCGGGACGCCGACGCGATCTTCATCGCGGTGGGGACCCCATCGCGGCGGGGCGATGGCCATGCCGACCTCAGCTATGTCTACGCCGCCGCAAAGGAAATCGCCGGTGCGATCACCGGCTTCACTGTTATCGTCGACAAGTCGACCGTTCCGGTCGGCACCGGCGACGAGGTCGAACGCATCATCCGCGAGGCCAGCCCCGACGCCGATTTCGCAGTCGTCTCCAACCCCGAGTTTCTGCGCGAAGGAGCCGCGATCGACGATTTCAAGCGGCCCGACCGCGTTGTCGTGGGCGGCGACGACGAACGCGCGATGGAAGTGATGCGCCAAATCTATCGCCCGCTGACGCTTAACCGTTCGCTGGTGATCGAGATGAGCCGTCGCGCTGCCGAACTGACCAAATATGCCGGCAACGCATTCCTTGCGACAAAGATCACCTTCATCAATGAGATCGCCGACCTGTGCGAGAAGGTGGGGGCCGACGTTCAGGACGTGGCACGCGGCATCGGTCTCGACAACCGCATCGGGTCGAAGTTCCTGCATGCCGGGCCGGGCTATGGTGGCTCGTGCTTCCCCAAGGACACGCTGGCGCTGCTCAAGACCGCCCAGGACCATGACGCTCCTCAGCGGATCGTCGAGGCGGTCGTCAACGTGAACGACAACCGCAAGCGCGCGATGGGCCGCAAGGTCATTGCCGCGATGGGCGGCGACGTGCGCGGCAAGACCGTCGCGATCCTCGGCCTGACGTTCAAGCCCAATACCGACGACATGCGCGACAGCCCGGCGATCGCGGTGATCCAGACGCTGCAGGATGCCGGCGCCACCGTTCGCGCTTTCGATCCAGAAGGTACCGAACAGGCCAAGAAGGTGCTCGACAATGTCGAGTATTGCGCAGGCCCCTATGAAGCGATCGAGGGGTCGGATGCGGTCGCGATCGTCACCGAATGGGATGCGTTCCGCGCACTCGACCTTGCTCGCGTTAAGTCGCTGCTGAGCGCGCCGATCATGGTCGACATGCGCAACATCTATCCGCGTGACATGATTGAAAAGGCAGGCTTCACCTATCACGCGGTGGGCCGCTGATGCCGGCGCCGGTCCTGGTCACGGGGGCGGCAGGCTTTATCGGCCATGCCGTGTCCCACCGTCTGATTGAACGCGGCGAGACGGTGATCGGGGTCGATAACCTGAACGACTATTACGATCCGGCGCTCAAGGATGCGCGGCTGTCGACGTTCAACGGACGGCGCGAATTCATCTTCGAGCGTATGGACATCGCCGATTCGGAACGAATCGCTGCGCTGGTGGCGCGGCACGGGATCGCCCGTGTCGTCCACCTCGCGGCACAGGCGGGGGTTCGATACAGCATCGACAATCCCTTTGCCTATCAGCGATCCAACCTCGCCGGGCACCTCTCGATCCTGGAGGCATGTCGTCGGGCACCGGGGTTCGAGCATCTGGTCTACGCCTCGTCCAGCTCGGTGTACGGCGACAAGCCGATGGGGAGCGACGGCTTTACCGAAGAGGAGCGTGTCGATCACCCCGTCTCGCTCTATGCCGCAACCAAGCGGTCGTGCGAGCTGATGAGCCAGTCCTATGCGCACCTCTATGCGCTGCCGCAAACGGGGCTGCGCTTCTTCACGGTCTATGGCCCGTGGGGTCGCCCGGACATGGCCTATTTCGGCTTTACCCAGAAGATCCTGCGCGGCGATCCGATCGAGGTGTATGGCGAAGGGCGCATGGCGCGCGACTTCACCTATATCGACGATATCGTCGACGGCATTGTCGGTGCGCTCGACAACCCGCCGCCGCCGCACGAGAACCGGCTGCTGAACATCGGTGACAGCTGCCCGGTCGGGCTGATGGAAATGATCGAGACTCTGGAACGGGCCATCGGCCGCGAGGCGGTGAAGGTTATGCGCCCGATGCAACCCGGCGACGTCACCGCCACCTATGCCGACGTGTCGAAGCTGCATGCACTCACCGGCTACAAGCCGAAAGTGATGCTGAACGAAGGGCTGGCACGTTTCGCCGATTGGTATCGTGACTTCTACGGGATGCAGGACATCCCCGGCAGATAGAGCGAGGCCGGTTCAATGCCGGGGAATGTTAATACTGACCGGTGTATCACCGTGGGGATCCGTGGCCGATGCGCCACCTGTCCGCCGCCGCGCCGCCATGCGTGGCCGTCATGAGGTTCGGTGATAGCATGACCGATCGTTCCGATACGCCGGCCGCGTCGGTGAACATCCTGCGTCGCATAACTATGCTGGCCCCGGTCGCCACGCTGCTGGCGCGCATTCGCCACCGCCGGTCGATTCTGATCTATCGGCGGGGGCATCTGGCCGCCGCGTCCGGTGCCATCACCGGGCCGGGTCGCCTGTCGATCGGCAAACGCTGGGACGGACAGCTGGCCAAGGCGACAGAGGTCGTCGTGCGCCGCGGCGGCCGATTGCAGGTGAACGACAATTTCGTTCTGCATCGCGGCGGCAGCATCCGCATCGGGCCGCGCGGACGGCTGACCTTGGGCAGCGGCTATATCGCCGACGATTTCCATCTTGAATGTCTCGACTCGATCAGCATCGGTCATGACGTGGCGATCGCGCGCTGCGTGACGATCATGGATACCGATCATCACTCGTTGACCGGCGCGCGCAGTTGCGAGGGGCCGGTGCGGATCGGCGATCATGTATGGATCGGGGCGGGTGTCACGATCATGAAGGGGGTGACGATCGGCGACGGCGCGGTCGTCGCGGCTCGATCAGTGGTGACCCGCGATGTCGCCCCCGGCGCCCTCGTTGCGGGCGTCCCGGCCCGATATGTCCGCGACGTTGAATGGCAGGTTTGACGGCCTTGGGACCACTCGGCGAACCCGACCCGGTCAATAGGCGTTGCCGTGCGACAACACCCGAAACGTCATGAGAACGATCTTTACATCGCGCCAGATCGACCAGTGTTCGAGATACTCGAGATCGGCCTGAAGCCGGTTGCGGAGATCATTTTCGAACGGCGTTGCGCCGCGATAGCCGCGCACCTGAGCCAGGCCGGTCAGGCCCGGCTTTACCGAATGACGCTGCCAGTAACGACCGTCGATTTCCCAGAATAGCTTTTCGGCGGCGCGCGATCCCAGCGCGTGCGGGCGCGGACCGACGATGCTCATATCGCCTCTCAGCACGTTGAAGAGCTGCGGCAGCTCATCCATGCTGGTCTTGCGGATGAAGCGACCGACGCGAGTGATGCGATCGTCCTCGCGCGAGGCGGAGCGATGGCCGGCGCTGTCGCTGCCTTCGACGAACATGCTGCGGAACTTCCAGATGCGGAACATTTCGTTCCGGCACCCGATTCGCACCTGCTTGAATAGGATCGGGCCGGGGCTGTCCAACTTTACCAGCAACGCAATCAGCGCCAGCAGCGGGCTGAGCGCCAGCACTGCCACACCCGATACGGCCAAGTCGAACAGGCGCTTGACGAACCGGTCGAACAGGCCGAGCGGGCCCACCGCGACGATGACCGTCGGCGTATCGGCATAGGCCGACACCCCCAGCGGCGCGAGCTGATCCAGCTCTGGGACAAAAATCTCGGCCTGTACATTGGCGCTTTTGAGCGAATTGGCCCAAGCAACGCGCTTTTCGGGCGCGCAGGCGATGACAACCCGGTCGGCATTGGCGATGATCCGCGCCAGCCGATCGTACATGATCGGGTCGTGCACGTCGGGGTCGAATCGCCCCTGAATAGGCACCATCGCCGAAAACTTACCGGCGGGCACGGATGACTCTCCGTCATGCAGCAGCATAACGTTGAACGGATTGCCACCGATGATTTGCCGCAGGTTCGAGACGAAGACATAACGCGCCGCCGTAATCAGCAGGAATGACGTCGCTGTGCCGAACAACATCAGCGCACGTGGAAAATCCTCGCTTGCCTGAAATGCGAACGCGACCAGGATGACGGTACACACCGCCAGCAAAAGCGCTTTCCCGCCTTGCCATGCCGCATGTCGGGGACGCTGCAGACATTCGCTGTCATAGGCGCGAACCCCGAATGCCGTCAGGAAGAAGATCGGAACCAATGCGATAAGGGCGAGTGCCCATGGGGTCGGCCCGAATAGGATCGTGCGCAGATATCCTGCCAACCAAACGCCGAAAACGAGACAAAGAGCGTCGATCAGTATCAGGCCACCAGAAGCACGATACCGGAGAATCGAGGACAGGGTCGCGCCCCGTTCCCCCCGTTGTCGCCTGTCCTGACTATGGAACGCGTCCAAGCCCATATTGGTCATCTACCCCGACTGTGGCCTGGTCTGACCGTATTCTCACACGCGTTAAGGGAGAACAAAGATCGTGCAGTGCAGCATCGATTAACTGACAATGCCCCGCGTGCCCACCCGTTAACGCACCGGCGGAATGTCACCGTCGATACATTGTGCCATTTTCTAGCCAGACCGTCACCCGCTTCCGGATGGCCCATCCCGGCCGGCTGTAGGAATGTCATCCGATGACCATGGCAGACAGTCGTTACCGGCGATCCGTCGGCGGAACCCGCCCCCTCTCCCGCCCTGCCATGGCCGTCCGATGCCCGTTACCCACCTGTGCGATGCGCCGCGGACGCGGTCGCCGGCTTCTTCGCATCTCGCGCGATCGCAATCGATTCGCCACCCGCCCCCGGCCAATCAAATAAAGCCGACGGTGTTCGGCGCGAATCGGGACTCCGAACAGATGAGACCCGCGCAGGGTGCTGCCAGGGGGGGGCGGCAGGGTCTGCCTCAGGCTGCTTTGATCCCTGGCCCCGCAGGTTGATACGATCCCCGGACAATCTTTCAGGCGAGGGCGAGCACCACGGCTCCGATCGCGCTCCAGCACAGACTCGTCGCCCCGGCAATCAGCAGCAAGCGGGTACGCACTGCCAATTTGGTGGCCGGATCGGGCCGGACCGTGGCGTCCGACACCCGCGGGAAGGGCAATACGTTGCGCGGACCGAACGCGGCGGTCACTGAACCGGCGGGCAACGGATGATCGAACATGCACCCGAAGCTGTCCGGCCCATGCCATAGCACGGTTCCCAAAATACGCCCCACATTGGCGATTCCGACCTCGATAGGCGTTCCCGACTCGACGGGCGCGTGACACTGGATGCCGCACCCATCGCGAGTGAGATCGAGGATCATGACATCGTACGGCTGGGGGTCGTCGCCGATCCGCAATACGCCGCGCCGGCCCAGCACCTTGCGCTCGACCTCGCGATCGTCTTCATGAGCCCTACGATGCGAGGTATGGGCGGCCTGAGCGGCAGTGGAGCGCATGCTGATTTCCTAAAGAATAGGGAACTTGTAGGCGCCGGCGATTAGAGGTGGTTTAAATAAGACAGTTAGCGGCGTTGCAGCTATTATTAAGCATCGTAAACCTCCGGCTATCGTTGTCCCGGCGACATGCCTTGCGCCGGGCGGGCCTCGAGTGGGGCCGCGGGGTTCGAGGCCGGACGTGTCGGGACCAAACGATCCGCCAGATACGAAGCGGCCGATCCGCCGCGGTAGCGAACTTGATCGCCGGGCATGGCCTTTATCAGCGCCGTATCGGCAGCCTGGTCAGGTTCGACAGCCCGGCGACTCCATCGCTCACCCATGGAGCATATGACAGCACCGCTCCAAACGTTGCCATCACCGACGGCGGCGCCGACGCGGTCGTCGCGCCCTATCGCAGTGGCAAGGTCGCCGGCTCCTATGGCGCACCCGCCCACAGGCCCGCACATGCATCAAGGGCCACTTCAACGGCGCCAGGTGCTTCGGGGCGTGGCGACTCGATATTACCGAAGCACCGTCTCCCGTGTTCGCGATGTCGGGTGTCCGCCGCCGTCGGGCCAAGCTCGATTATGTGCTTGGTAAATGATTGTTAATTGATATGCTGGCCCACCACGTGGGGAGTGGACTACCGTGCCTGTGCCGTTGACCGACGCCGCCATTACCGCAATCCAGGTCGCACGACCTGCTCCAATCTGGCGCGGCGTTGCCACGATCGTGTTGCATTGCAACGACAACAAAAAGAGGTTGTGCGCGCAATTGGCCGAACAGGCCCGCCGCGCTGCACCGATCCGTATTACGACCATTGCCGAAACCCCGACCATTGCCACACTCCGCGTCATCGCGACGTTCGGCGACTCGGGCAGTACGCAATCGCTGACGCTGGCCGCCGATCGCCCGATCCCGATGGACGACGCACAGGGCGGCATTTTGCCGCGGCGTTTCGTGGCGGCGGCCGGCGAGAGCACCGCGCAATTTTTCGACCGCGCGCTCGATGCGTTCCTGCCCTGGCGGGGCAAAGGCGGGCCGGGGCGGATGATCCGACTACCAAAAGGGGAAACACTGAAATGAGCGATCACAGCGATACCATGCCGCATGTAGAGCGTGACTGGCCGGGCGTGGGCGGAGAAACCCCCGAAAGCCTTTCGCTGGATCCGTTCGCCGGCGGCAGCGCCAACGGCAAGATCATCCTGACCATCGGACAGGCGGCGGCGAACCTGAACCGCAGCGGCTACAGCTGGAACCTGAACAACTACGGCGAACTGGCCGATGGGGTCCTGAACTTCGGCTTCTGGGCAAATTATCAGGAGCTGGCGAACAGCTATTACGTCAACGCGACCGGGACGATCGCGTTCACCGAGGCATTCGACCAGGAGGCATTTTCGGTCCTGAACGCCGGCCAGCAGACGCTGGTGCGCGAGGGCATCGCGCTGTGGGACGATCTGGTCGCCATCTCGTTTCAGGAAACCAAGTCGTTCAATGCCGATATCGTCGTGGGCAACACCGATACCGGCGGTGCGCAGGCCTATGCCTATCTGCCGTTCGGCGATGTTCTCGATGCGGCGTATCTGACCGACGGCTTCGAGGAAATCGGCCGGCTGGGCGGCGACGTTTGGATCGACGGCTTCGTCGGATCGAACTTCTTTCCGCTCGATGACAGCTTCTATGCAAAGACCACGGTCGTTCATGAGCTGGGCCACGCGCTGGGCCTCAGCCATCCGGGCGATTACAACGCGCTGGACGACAATGACGGTGACGGCGTGCCCGATCCCATCACCTACGCAAACGATGCGTTCTACGCGCAGGATACCCAGCAATATTCGATCATGAGCTATTTCGACGCTTATGAGACCGGCGCGCAGCATATCGACTGGGCGAATCTTCGCTTCGGCTATGCCGCGACGCCGCTGGTCCATGATATTGCGGCAATCCAGCGAATCTACGGCGCGGACCCGACCACCCGCACCGGCGATACCGTGTACGGCTTCAATTCGACCGCCAACCGTGCCGAATTCGACTTTGCCAAGAACACGGCGCCGATCGTCGCAGTCTATGACGCCGGCGGCAACGACACGCTCGACTTTTCGGGCTGGAACACGCCGTCGGTCATCGACCTGAATGGTGGTGCCTTCTCGTCAGGTGGCGGAATCGAGGCGTTCGCATCGTTGGAAGCAGTCAACGCCAGCCGTGCCGCGCTCGGCCTCGCTCCGCGCAGCCAAGCGACCTATGACGCCTACACCAACCTCGCCGCCGAACTTGGCCTGACCACGGGCCTTTACAAGGACAACATCGCCATCGCCTATGGCACGGTGATCGAGAACGCGATTGGTGGCGGTGGCAATGATCGGTTGATCGGCAATCAAGTCGGCAACCGCCTGACCGGCGGGACCGGTCGCGACACGTTCGAACTGCGCAACGGCGGCACGACCGGCGTCGATCAAGTCACCGACTGGACGCGCGGCGACATGCTGGCGTTGGACAAGAGCCTGCGCGACGGCAATGGCGACGGCATCATCACCTGGAGCGGTGCGACGCTGCGACTCGACACCGGCGACGGTGACGCGGTCCGCCTGACCGGGGCCAGCGGTAGCGCCGGCCTGCGCCTGATGGGCGAAGTCGACGGGCTGTTCTATTACGCCGATACCCGTGTAGCCCCGACCGCCAAGAAGGGACAGGTCGTCCATGTCAGCGATTTCGGTGACGATGTCCTGATCGGCAGCAGCAGCCGGAACGTGTCGGACATTTTCTTCTTCGACACCTCCAACCCGGTCGCCGGCCTTGGCACCGATCGCGTGACCTTCTCCGCCCGCGACCTGATCGTCACCACCACGGCGTTGGCCGACGACAATGGCGACGGCATTATCCGGTTCGACGACGGCACCCTCGACCTGTCGGGCAGCGGCGGCACGGTCGCGATCACCGGCACCAACGCGCTCGAATATGACGGCATGATCGAAGAGAACGGCATGCGCTACTACGTGTACAGCGCGATCCGCTCATCGGTCGGACTGGGCAGCGTCGATATCTAAGGATATCGATGACACATCGGATCGGGGCGGCCAGTCATGGCCGCCCCTTTTCGTGCCACGCATCGTCAACCGCGATGATCGCCAATCCCGACAGGGTTTGCTATGGCCGGCGCATCGATCATCCAGGGGATACCCGACCGTTGCAGCCCGAACACAAGTTGGTCACGGTCATCGTGCCCGTCTGGAACAACCCCGAACAGCTCGAACGCTGCATCGCCGCGCTACAGGCGCAGGACTTTCCCGCCGACCGGTTCGAGATCGTCGTCGTCGACAACGGGTCGACCGATGATACCATGGCCCGCGCCCAGGCGACCGGCGTCCGCGTGCTGCAACAGACCAAGCCTGGCTCCTATGCGGCGCGTAATCTGGGCATCGCCCAAACCAGCAGCGAATATCTGGCGTTCACCGATTCCGACTGCATTCCCGATGCGCAGTGGCTGTCGACCGCCATGAGGCGGACGACCGGAGAAGCCAATCTGGGCGTGGTCGCGGGTCGGATCGTCCTGTTCAACGAAAGCGGCGGTGAAGCGCGGCGCTGGGCCGAATGCTATGAGGCAATGGTCGCCTTTCCCCAGCATCAGGCAGCACTGGGGAGCTGCGCCACCGCCAACTGGCTCAGCCCCCGGGCGGCGATCGTCGAGGCGGGCGGCTTCGACGAAACGGTCAAATCGGGCGGCGACCATCACATGGGCATGAAGATACGGTCGTCGGGGCGAACTATGTTGTACGAGCCGGGCATGATCGTACGGCATCCGACCCGTGCGACCTTCGCAGCCTTGCTCGAAAAGCGGCGGCGGCTGACTGGTGGCCACTGGGACCGAACGCACGGACGCATGCGCCTGATCCGGGCACTGGCCAAGAACAGCCTGGAGACCGGTCGACGCGGCAAGAAGGTGCTGCTGGCTGGCGACGCGCCGATTGCCACCCGTTTGAAGGCGGAAGCGGTGCTGGTGGCGCTGGGCCTGGCCGATATCGGCGAATACATCCGTCTCAGCCTGGGCGGACGGACGGTCCGGTGAGCGTGGCGCGTCCTTCGGCAAGGGTCACGCGACCGTTGTCCATCGCCAGTACCGCGCGTGGCACCGCCGATGCCGGAAAAACGATCGCGCGATCGCTGGTCGCCGCGATCCCGGTCATCGGCGTCACCTACAACGCGATACTCGCGCTGATGGCCGCGCGCGGTATACCGATGAACAATGCGCTGGTGATCGTGACCGAAACCTCGATCATCTTCGCGGCGCTCGGCCTGTCCGCCTATGCCAGTTTGCGGCGAAGCGACGTGCTGCCGCTGCTCTATCTTGGCCTTTCGGCCGGGCTGGCGATCGCGATGTCAATCGTCGCCGAACTTGCTTTCATCGAAGGCATTCGCAACGTTCTTATCATCACCGGCTTCACCATGCTGGGGGCGCGTGCGGATGAAAAGGCGATGCGCCTCGCCTTCACGCTGTGCGCGGCGATCACGCTGGTCGTCCTGCTGATCGAGGTCGCCAGTACCGAAGCCTATGCGTCGTTGTTCCGCCCGGCCGATTACCTGGCGAAGACGCGCGGCTATGCGATCAAGGAGTTCTACGAAGATACGGGTCTGGCACTCGGCACCATCGTTTACGAAGGGCGCTTTAGTTTCGGCCTGTTCGACGGGCCGCGCACGTCGTCGATCTTTTTGGAACAAGTCAACATCAATATCTTCGCCATCGTGCTGATGATCTACCTGACGTCGATGTGGGATCGGCTGTCATGGCCGGAGCGCGCGCTGATGCTGATAACGATCTTCATGATCGTCGTGACCAACAACGCCCGGATGTCAGCGATCATGGCGCCGATCTTCATCCTTGGCTATTTCGTCTTTCCACGGCTGCCCCGCTATGCCAACGCGCTGATCCCGATCGTGCTGCTGGGCATCACCTTCATCGTCTTCGAGTTCGAACGGGTTCGCTACGGCGACGATCTGATCGGCCGGATCGCCACGACCTATCGCGCATTGACCCGATTGTCGGCCAGTGACCTGCTGTTCGGCAATCACGACCTGATCGCCCGCAGCGGGGATACCGGCTATGGCTTCGTCATGGTGTCGACCAGCATCTTCGGCGCCTTGGCCTACTGGGCCTATCTGACGCTGATCGTTCGTCCCGACGATGTCATTCGCCGGCGGACAATCTGGGCGATGAGCACCTATATCTATATCTGGCTGCTGATTGGCGGGACAGGTTCGTTTTCGATGAAAACAGCGCCGTTGCTTTGGTTTCTCGTCGGCTATGTCCGCGTCACCGATTTCGGCGGCAAGGACGCGTCCGCACGCCTCACCCGGTCGGGCCGCAATTGGCGAACCCTAACGCCCGCGTGACGCCAGCGCGCGGCGATACAGCGCTTCGAACGCGTCCACATGGCCGCGCCAGCCGAAACGGCCGGTGACCGTCGCATCGATCGTCGCGGCATCGGGCATGGTCAAGCTGGGCCAGTCACGAGCGAAAGCCGGCGCGGTCGCCGGGTCGGCGAAGTCGACGATGCGGCCGAAGCCCAACCCGTCGACGGTGCGGCGAAATGGCGGAATGTCGTTCAGCAGCGGATACAGATGCGCCGACGCCCCCTCGATCGCCGCCAGGCCGAACCCTTCATAGGTCGATGCCGACGCATAGACCGAAGATCGACCGATCAGCGTCGCGATCTGCGCGTCGCTGGGCGTGTCGACCGTCTCCACCCGCTCGGCGATGCCCAGCGCCGCCGCTTGCGCTCGCAGCGACTCCAGCGTCACCCCCATCGGCCGCCCCGCTACGATCAGCCGCCAGTCGGGATCGGCGGCGACCAGCGCGGCGAACCACGCGACCAGCGCCGCCAGCCCCTTGTTGGGGGCAAGCCGTCCGAAATAAAGGATCGTGCGCGCATCGCGCCGTGCCAGCCCGCGAAACTTGTCAACCGTGACGCCGTTCTCGATCAGGTCGAGGTTGCGGTGCCGGATCTGCGCAAATCGTTCGAAATCGGACTGGCTCGACGCCGCCACGCCTGCATAGCGGGTCAGAAGTGCCCGGGTGATGCTGTTGAAATACAACAGTTTCATCCGTCCGGCGAACGGGGTATGAAAAAAGCCGCCATGCGTCGACAGGATCAGGATCCGCCGATGGACCGGCTGGGTAAGCGCCAGGTAGTCGGACAGGAAATCGACGCCGTGAACATGCACCAGGTCGGGTGTGCCCAGCACGCCGAGCACGCCGGGCGCAAGCGGATATCGTTTCGACCCGCGCCAAGGCACCCGCCGGATCTCGATCCCGTCCAGCATCTCCGCATGAGGCAGCTTGCGCGCAGCGGGATCATCGAAGATCGTGTCGAGCGTGACGACGCGCACCCGGTGGCCGCCGGCGACCTGATACCGCGCCAGTTGCAGCACGCATTCTTCCATCCCGCCAATACCGGGATGGAATTGCCGCACGACATGCGTGATGGCGAGCGGTCGGGCGTCCGGCATATGGAGTGGCGTGTCCTGCATCTAGCTTTTCCGGTCAGGGCGCGCGCGTGACAAGGCGCGGACTGATCGCCTTCTGATAGTCTGACACGGGGCAAGTCGCTCGCTGCTTCTTGGGACATTCGATCTTGAAGGGGTAGCGATCGGGCCATAGCCGCCCCCCGCCCCACCAGGTGATACCGCGAAGCACGTCGGCATTGGCGCGGATTGCCCGCACCGCTTCCTCGCCGACCGCCTTGCAACTCTCGGGAATGCCCCGATAGTTTCCGAACGCTGCCTCGGTGACATAGCCCTGTAGACCGCGCTTGCGCAGCTGTGCGGCGAACGCCACGAAGCCGCTGCGCTCGCGCGCGATGCCGTTGCGCTGGCGGCATCCCGCCTTCAACCCCGACCCGTTGGCATCGAAATAGCGGTGTCCGTTCATATAAGTCCGGCCCAGCGGGTCGAGCGGTCCCGGCGTCCGGTCGAGTGCGCAGCCTGCACTCTGGCACGGTTTGTCGCTGGCCTCGTGTTTGTCGAAGCGGGTCACGGCCGACCACCCCGGCCATTCCAGCAGGATCGGGTGCCGGATGCCGTTGCGGCGCAAGCCGGCGACGACCTGCTTGGCATCGCTGGCCCATCGCATCCACTCGACCCCTTTGGGTTCGTTGTTCAGGTCGAGGAGAACCGAACCGTCATCGGGAAACGCCCGGGCAAAGCGCGTCCAGAACGCGATCTGCGCCGCAACCGGCGGCCAGCCGTAATTATGGTTGTCAAGGATGACCGGCACATCGCGGCGGCGCGCATAGTCGGTCAGCACCCGCAGCTCGGCGATGCGATCGGGCGTCATCCGATCCATCTTGAAGGGATAGCGGATCAGGTCGAACCGCAGCTGTTCGACATGATGGCGCAGATCGACCAGATTGGGTCTCAGCGCGTCGTTGCCCCGCGCCTCCGCCCCCGACAGGTTCACGCCGAACCGCGGCGGTGTCGCGGCCGGGCCGGCCGGGGACGATTCCTCAGGCCCGGCGGCATCCCCCAGCACCAGTGATCCGATCGATTCTTCACCAGTGCGTTCGGCAAGCAGCGCCGCGACCGCCACGACCGCCAGCAGCAGGAACGCCGCGGCCAGCACAAGCGGCCCCCATCCGCGCTTGGGAACGGGTCGGGGTTTCGCCGCCATAGCCGTCATGAGCGCGCCTTTCGCTTGCGGAACCGATCCGTCGCCCGACCCGCGTCACCCAGCAGCTCGATGACGAACGCACCCAACAGCCAGCGCGGTCGCCACACGATCAGGATCACCCCCAGCACGGCGATCGCCGCACCCGATGCGCCAAGGATCGCGATCGGCGGAAGGCCACCGGCAGCGCGCATCCCGAAGACGACCGGTGCCGCCGCCAGGGTACAGGCCAGCGCCAGCAACGCGCCATGGCCATGGACCCTCGCAAAATCGCGGAGGCCGACGCCCGCGAGGCGACAGGCGTTGTAGTTCACGATCAGATAGAACGCGACGACCGCGATGCTGACCGCGGTCGCTACCGCGACGATGCCGTGCGGATAGGCGATCAGGCAGCCGCCGATCACCATGCCGGCATAGACGATCTGATTGGTGATCATTGCCCCCGTCGCCGCCTTGGCCCGTTGCAGCGACCCGCTGACCTTGGTGCCCAGCCTCAGATAGGTGACCGAACACAGCACCGCGAACGGCACGATTACCTCGACCCAGCGAGGGCCGAGGATGAACAGGATCACCTCGGGCGCCAGCAGCGCCAGCAGCGCCGAGATCGGCAAGCCAAACACCGCGGTCAGTTCCAGCCCACGCAGGAATGCCGATCGCAGCCGGACCGGATCGTCCTGGACCTTGGCCATTGCCGGAAAGACGATCCGTTCAGCGATCCGGCTATAAAGGTCCGCGGGGACGTTCATCAGGTTATAGGCGCGCGAATACAGCCCCAGCGCAGCGGCATCCATCGTTCGCCCGACGATCGCATTGTCCGCGCGCAGTGCGAAAAAATTGATGACCTTGGCGAGGGAGAATCCCGCGCCGCGCCGCATCAGCCGCGCCGCGCCGGGTCGCGTCAGCAACGGTCGCATCGGTGGCCGCACCAGCAAGACCAGCCACGTGGCCTTGATCGACGTTTCCGCAAGCGTGGCCACGACCAGCGCCCAATAGCCCAAGCCCGCCCACGCCAGGGCGATCCCGATCACGCCGGTACCGATCACCCGCGACATCAGCTGCGCGACCATCACCCGCCGCACTTCCAAATCGCGAACCAGCACGTTTTCGGACACGATCCCGAACGACTGGATAATGAACACCAGCGCCAACACCCGGATGACCGGCTCGGTGCCCGGAATGCCCATGAAATCGCCCGCGAACGGGGCGAGCACCTGGGCCAGCGTGAAATAGCCGACGCCGTTCAGGACCACGATGGTGCCCCCGATGCGCAGGTCGGTGCGCGTCAGGTTCGGAATCTGGACGATCGTCGCACCGATGCCAACCTCGACCAGCAGCGATGCGAGCTGGATGAAGATGGCCGCGCCGGCGATCACGCCGAAATCGGCGGGAAACAGGATACGCGCGAGGACGGCGATGAAGCCGATCTCGATAACCTTGGACAGCAGTTGCAGCCCCGTCATCCAGCCTGCGCCGATGGCCAGTTGGCGCTTCATCGAACCGGCCGGGCGGCGGGGGAACACCGCGTCGTCGGTATCGATGCGGCTGTCGTCGGTCATGTGGTACGCCTCAATCGACAGCGACGGATACCCGGCGCGGCCCGGGCCGCTTACCGGTAGGACGCCGAAAGATCAGAACACACGCTCGCGTACGAACAGGACGTCGCGGGGCTGGATAAACGCAGAAAGGTCGGCATCGATTTCCTGACCGCCGCGAAACAGGGTGATCTTCCGCTCCGATCCGGCCAGCGTGGGGCCACCGGCGCGCGCCAGAGCCTGGCGGATCGTCATCTGCGGCGCGATCGCGAAGCTGCCGGCGTTGCCGACCTGGCCGTAGATATAATATTGCGGCGCCGCCGTCGCGAACAGTGCATCGCCCGGCGACAGCACGATGTCCCTCGCTTCGTTGCGGGCGATCGCGGTCAGATTGTAGCGTTCAATCGTCCCGCCAGCGCGGCGAAGCACGACATCATCCGATGCTCCCGCCTTCAGCCCGCCGACGCGCGCGACGATCTCGGTCAGCGTCAGCGGACGATCGAGCGGGACCAGGCCGGGATTCGCGAACTCACCCAGCATCGTGACGGTGCGGCTGGCATATTCCAGGATCTCGACGTTTACGATTGGGTTCATGATCAGCCCACCGCGCTTCAGCTGCCCCTCGATCGCGGTCGCGAGCGACTGCGTCGTCTGATCGGCGGCGCGCACGCGACCCACCAGCGGCAGGGTGATCGACCCGTCGGACTTTACCCGAGTCTTGACGGTGGCCCCGCCTTGCCCGTGGATCTGGACCTCGATCTGGTCCTCGGCCCCCAGCTGATACCCTTGCCAGACGGTCTGGCCGGCGGCGACCGGCACGCCAGCTACCGGCGCCAGCAACACGGCGATCCCTGCTAGTGCGAATGCCTTCATCGTCCGTCTCCGTTATCTCAAAAGCTCATCGCCGCCGCCAGCGTGGCGGAAAGACTGTCATAGTCGTAAAAATCATTCTCTGCATTTCGCCGGCGATAGCGGGTCGACAGGTCGAGGTTAATCGGTCGTGCCAGGCGGTAGCCGATCGTGGCGTTGGCATCCAACTGGCGGTCGCGACCACGTGGCCCGAACTGGAACACCCGGTCCTCACCCGCGAAATCGCGCCTCGACAGTTGGATCCCGGCACCCGCCGACGTGCGCGCGCTCAGCTTCGCCCGCGCGCGCAGCTGGACATTGTCCGATACGTAATAGCTGGTACCAAGATTGCCGCGCCCGCTGACCTGACGGCCGAAACCCAGCGTGAGGGCCAGGGGCGGCGTCGGCTGGTAGGTCAGGCTGCCCTCATAGGTCAGACCCGAAAAACTGGGCACGTCGACCGTTTTGGGAACGACATCGGTATAGCCGATCTGAAGCGCGGATTCGATCCGGGTGCCGACGTCGCGGCTGAAACGCAGTGCGACGGTGCGTACATCGGTTTCATCCTGTAACAGCCCGGCGGGCGTCGGGTCGCGCCGGTTGCGCTCGATGCGGGCAAACTGCCCGAACAGCTCGAAATTGCCGATGCTGGGCCGGGCATAGGCAATGCCGACGCGCGCATCGACGATCGACAGGTCGCGTTCGCGGCGGATCTCGGAATTGCGCACCTGGTAATAGCCTGCACCGACCGTTGGATAGAATCCGGCGGGACGCGGACACGAAGCGCGGATACTGTAATCCTGTATCGTGGCGACGTTGGTCACGATCTGACCCAGATCCTCAAGGTCGGACTGGGCTCGCAGGATCGACATGGACGGTGTGATACGACAACGCGGCCCGAACCGCAGATCGACCCCTCCGTTCAGCGCCAGTTCCTCGCGATTGAGGAAGCGGAAGCGGCTGTTGAAGTTATAGCCAGCATATCCGGTGACATAAACCCGCTGCCGGGCAAAACGCCGGTCGAAATCCACCGCGACGCGAGGCGAGACCGAGAGGTTGTCGGTCGGATTGTCGGTGCGCAGATCACCCAGGCGCAGGATATTGCTGTCATACGTCTCGACCAGCCGCGCCGAAAGCTCGAACTTGTTTTCCTGCGCATATGCCGTGCCGGTCAGCGCCATCGGGCCGATGACCATTCCGACCATGAAGCCGCGAATCATGAAATCTGGTTCCCCCCGGCACACCACATCACCCGGCTGACGACAGTGCGCGAGCCATGGTCGATATTTCATTCGGTGTCAGGCGTCAAAGGATCATGAACGGCTCGACTCTCCGCCGAACTGGAGTGCGAGCCGGTAGCGGACCAGCGCCAGCCGGGTGCGATAGGCGAACAGCATCGCCGACGCCTTGGCCACCGGCGGCGCGACCGCGGGATCGAGCGCCGCGATATCGAGGAACGCGCGGCGCGGCGGCGTCAGCTGGCGCGCGCAAAAGGCAAGGCAATCGGCCCAGCCCGGCTTGCGATCCCGCTCACCGCCGGCGACGCGGCGTACCCGTTTCAGCACCTCGGCGGGGCTGGATCGCGTAGGATGACCGATGCGAGCGGCCGAGACGTAGTGGCCCGGACCGACCATCGCCCAGGCGCGGTTGCCCCACTCGCGGTCACCGCCCGATTTCATGCTCGTCGCGAACGGTCCGACCTTCGCCATCGTTTTGGCGGTGGTCAGCATATTGGCGGTCATCGCGAAATGGACTTGCTCGACAAAGCGTTTCTGCGGAAATCCTGAGGCCAGGTCGAACAGTTCAGCGGCACTCAACCTCGCCGCTCCGGTCGTGACCAGATCGATCGCGCCGCCCACGAAGCTGGGCGGATCATCACCCAGCAGCGGTGCGATGCCATGCTCCAGCCATCCTGCCGACGGCAGGCAATCAGAATCGGTGAACGCCAGTATCGACCCGCGTGCCACGGTGATACCGGTGTTGCGCGCGGCATAGGACCCCGGAGTGGCTTCATGCAGCCAGCGAACCATCGGATAGCGTTCGTGTAGCGGCGCCAGGTCCTCGCTTGACCCATTATCAATGACGATGATTTCAGCTTGGTCTGCGATCGACTGAGCCAGCAGCAGCTCGAGACACAAGGCGAGGCGCGCGCCGTCATTGTAAGCGGGCACGATGACAGAAACGAGCGGCGCAGTCCCAGGCATGACCATCCTCATTTCCACGCAGGCAGCTCGTCGGGCCGACGTTCGTCGGCCCTTCCAATGATGTGCTAGCGGTAGCAGCAACCGATGTTGCATCGCAACCGGCTTGACCCTGCACAGCCGGACGGCCATGCGACGGCATTCTTATGGAGCCGGGGGCGAGATGAACAAGGGCAATGTAGTCTTCATCTCCGCTTTTCACGATTACCGCACTGCCAAGCGCGCGAGCATCCATCAGATCGCCCATGCGCTCGCCCGCAGCGGCTATGCCGTGTCGTTTCTTTCGACGCGGTTCAGCCGGCTGTCGCGATCGAAGGGCGATTCCCGCCTGAACCTTTGGGAGCGCGCCAATCGTATCGAGATGGTCGACGGCATCGGCTGCTATCTATGGCGCACGCATCTTCACCCCTTCGCAACGGGCAACGCCTTGGCCGACCGGTTGATGGGACCGCTGTTCCGGCTATACGCACGGCTGCCCAATCGCGATGTCGATGCGTTGCTGGCGGCAGCGGATCACGTCGTCGTCGAGGCGAGTGTCGCCGCGATTTTGCTGCGCCGCATCCGACGGCTGAACCCGACTGCGCGGATCATCTATTATGCGACGGACCGCCTTGCCACGGTCGGCGCACACCCGTTCGTGCAGGCCCAGCTGGCGCGCGATGCGGGCCTGATCCACCATGTCAGCATGCGATCGTGGCTGATGGCCCCGGACTTCGCATGGGCATCCGACCGGCTCACGCGGATCGGTTTTGGCATCGACCCCGCCGATTTCGCCAATATCGGCCCCAGCCCCTACCCGGCGGGCACTCGGAACGCCGTGTCGGTCGGGTCGATGCTGTTCGACGAACGTTTCTTCCATCACGCCGCTGCCGCCTTTCCCGACGTCGTCTTCCATGTGATCGGCTGCGGCCGGCGGTTCACGGCCGCAGCTAACGTCGTCGTGCATGACGAAATGCCGTTTCGTGACACCCTGCCCTATATCGCCCATGCCACGATCGGCATTGCACCGTACGTGAACGCACCGGGCGTCGAGTATCTTGCGGACACGAGCCTCAAGCTTGCCCAGTTCGAATATCTGGGGCTGCCGGCGGTATGCCCCGATTTCGCCGCCGGCGACGTCGCGTCGCGATCCCCCTATCACCCAGACCAGCCCGCATCGATCGAACGCGCGGTAGCGATCGCACTGGCCGCGGCCGGTACGATCAAGCCTCGATCCTTCCCGCGGTGGGAGGAAATCGGCGAACGGCTGCTGCATCCCGAGCGTTATTCGGATACCGCGCGACCATGACAAAAGGGGTCAAGAAGAACGGGCAAGACTTGTCCGGGCCAAGGTTAGGTCATAGGCAGACAATAATGCGGCTTCAGATCGTTTCGTCGGGGAAAGGCAGCTTCGTTTCCATGCCTGTCGGAGATAGCCATGCTGCGTGAATGGTTCGGTTATCTGCGTGACTGGCTGACGCGCAGGCCGCCCGTGCTGGCGCTGCCCGATCCGCTGCGCAGCGCATCCCAGGCAGCCCGAGCGCCTGCCCCGCGCGCTGCGTCGGCGCCGATCGCGCCGGAACGCGCGGTGCGGATGGCGGAACGGACCCGAACCCTGGCGATCCGGCTGTTCGGCGCGCATCAGCCCGTTGACAATCCCCGCGACCTGTTCGGTCGCCAGCGGGAACTGGACAGCCTGATCGGGGCGGTGATCGATTCACACATGCACGCGGTGATCTACGGGCCGCGCGGCAGCGGCAAGACGTCGCTCGTCCGCGTTTTCGGCGATCTGGCCGATGCGCAGGGCTTGTCGGTTATCTACCTGTCATGTGCGGGCGGCGGCGATTTCGGCGAGTTGATGCTGCCTTATCTGGACGAGATCGGTCCGGCCGCATTCGGCATGCGTGCCGATGATTTCGCACAAGCGGTGACCCTGATCCGCACCGCGCCGACGCCGCGGTCCGTGGCCACGATGCTGGCGCGTGTCGAGCGCGAGGACGTGATCCTGATCCTCGACGAATTCGACCGGCTGGAAGACAAGGCGACGAAGGGGCAGATCGCGCTGCTCATCAAGCTTCTGTCCGACATGCGATCGCGCGTCCGGCTGATCTTCGTGGGCATCTCGGGCGATGTTGGCGACCTGATCGACGTTCACGCGTCGGTTCGACGGCATATTCTGGCGGTCGGGCTGATGCCGATCGCCGACGAGGACGTCGAACGCTTCATCCAGACGACAAGCCAGGCCATCGGCCTGCAGTTCGACGACGAGGCATTGGCGCTGCTGCGCTGGCTGGTTTGCGGTTCGCCCTATCACATGCGCCTGCTCAGCCTGCACAGCTGCTTGTGCGCGATCGAGCGCGACCATCGTTTCGCCACCACCGAGATCGTCCTTGCCGGCGGCGCGCGCGCTCGGGAAATCTGGCGCGAGACGAACCAGCGAGACGAGGCGCTGTTCGCATCGCTGGTGCGCGAGGGCCGCTTCCCGCTGGCCGCGATCGAGGCATTTGCCCAGACGGCGGCGATGCGACTGGAATTCACGCCCGACGACCTGATTCGCGCGCTGACCGCAATCGGTGCCGACCCGGCGATTGCTTCTCAGATGATCGAGGCGCTGTCGCCGGCACTGGGCCGCCTGGACGAGGGGACCGCGCGACTGGCATTTGACGATGTGCTTGCACCGCAATTCCTGTTGACCTTCTGCGCTGCGGAGCGGTGGGCTAATCAAACCGGCCAGTCCCGGATCATCAAGGGGGTGAGGCAATGAATGCGTGGGATTACGTCGAGGCGCTGCGCGCCCGCTGGCGCCTGATCGTCCTGGCGACGCTGGCCGTGCTGGGGGTCGTGGGGCTGTGGACCTGGACCTCACCCCGAACCTACACCGCGGCGGCCACGCTGTTGTTCGACACGCAACAGGCCGATCCCGTTGCGACCAAATCCGGCGCGGGCGGAGCGACAAAGGCCGCCGCGGTGATCGGCACCCAGGCCGACATCATCCGCAGCGCCTATGTCGCTCAGCGGGTCGCCGGCAATCTGGCCATGGACCGCAACCCGCAGCTGATCCGCCAGTATCAGGCGTCGAACAGCACGCTGCCGATCCGCGAGTGGATCGGGCGGCGTATCACCAAGCCGCTTGAGATTCTGCCGACCCGCAACACCAGCGTGCTGGCCGTCAATTACAAGAGTGAGGATCCGGAGCTGGCGGCGCGTCTGGCGACCGCCTTTGCCCAGGCCTATGTTCAGGTTCAGTTGCAGCTGCGCATCGATCCCGCACGGGTCTATTCGCAATGGTTTGAAAGCCAGATCCGCGAAGCGCGCGGCCGCCTTGAACAGGCTCAGGCGCGGTTGACGCGCTTCCAGCAAGAACGCGGCCTAGTCGGAGCCGGTCGTTTTGATATCGAACAGGCACAGCTGAGCGAACTCAGCCAGCAGTTGACTGCCGCACAGGCGGACGCCGCCCAGGCGCGCGCCAAGGCAGGCAGCAGTATCGGCAGCTCGTCGGATGCCCAGCAGTCGGCGGTGGTCCAAAGTCTTGACACACAGATTGCCGCCAAGTCCGCTTCGTTGCAGCAATTGCGTCAGTCTCTCGGTCCGAATCATCCGATGGTGACGGCCGCCAATGCCGAGATCGCCGAGCTGCGTTCCAAGCGCGGGCAGGCGGTTGGGCTAGCGGTTTCGGCGGTCCAGACTGCCAATGCCGCCGCCCAGGCACGCGCCGGCGAATTGAGCGGTCTGGTTCAGGCCAAGCGGGAGCAGGTGCTGCGCTTGTCGGGAGCGCAGGATCAGATGGCGGTGTTGCAACGTGACGTCGATACCGCACGCAACGCCTATGATGCGGTCACGGCGCGCCTGAACGAAGTTCGGCTGCAGAGCGAAGTGCCGATGAGCAACGTCAGCGTGCTCGACCGCGCGGTCGCGCCGACCCTGCCGTCCAGCCCGAATGTCCCGCTGCGCTTCCTGCTCGGGCTGTTCGCGGGTCTGTTTCTTGGTATCGCCGCGGCGCTTTTCCTCGAATGGCGCAATCCCAAGGTCCGCACGATCGGCGGACTGGTGTCGCTCACCGGCGTGCCGGTGCTCGCTGACCTCAACCGCGAGCCGAAACTTCTGGGCTCGGGAGCCATGGCATGAAGCTGCGTTCCAGCACCGGTCGAGGTCTGGCGTCGTCGTCGGTCGATTTCGGCATGCCGGGCACCAGCCGGCGGACAGACTCGCCGCTGATCGATATCGACAGCCTGAGTGCCGAGGATCGCGATCGCATCGCCCGGTACCAGGCTCGGACCGGCGCCAGCGTCGATGCCGCCGCCGTCGACCTCGGCCTCGTGGACCCCGATGCGGTGCGCCAAGCGCTGGCCCGCCATGTCGAGGCGGGCGAACTGATCGATCCCGATACGACCGGCGTGAATCGTGCGGTCGTCGCTGCCTATGCCCCCGACGATCCCCTGTCGGTGAAGCTGCGCGAGGTCCGGTCATCGTTGCTGACCGTGCTGGAGATCGATCGGGACGCGCTGTCGGTCGTCGTACTGGCGGGCTGCGGTACCGATGACACGGCGGGGGTGGCAGCCAATCTGGCCACGCTGTTCGCGCAACTCGGCAAGCCGGGACTCGTCGTCGATGCCAACTTCGCCGCGGCAGCACAGGATGCCTTGTTCGGGGTCTCCCCTGTCGAAGGGGCGACGTCGCTGCTGACCGGCGGCGCGGCGCGCGAGGACAGCGTCGTCTCCACCCCGGTCCCCAACCTCGACCTTATCGCGTCAGGTCCCGTCATCTCGGGGCTGAGCGAAGCGGTGGAACGGGTATCGCTGGTCGAACAGCTGCGCGCGCTGCGTGGCGGCTATCGCTTTGCCATCGTCGATGCCGGCAATCAGCCCGCCGACATCGTTGCTGCGATCGCGCGCGGTGCCGACGGCGTGCTGCTGTTGTCCGAACGTCGCCATACGCCGCTGGAAGCGGTTCGTGCGCTGATCGATCGACTGGCCGCCAATGATGTGCCGGTGCTGGGCAACATCCTGGTGCGCTGAACCGGCGCAGCGATCGGTCAGTGACCCTCCCGAAACTGGCGCAATCGCCGCGCCAGGACCGGCCGGCCGATCCGTGCCCACAGCGCCGGGCGGTCGTGGAGCGCGGCCAGCGCGCGGATCATCCGGACCTGTCGGCCGGGATGCTCGCGATGGGCGCGTTCGACGATCAGCCAGCCCTGTGCTACATCGCCCTCCACCATCATCCGGGCGCCGAACCAGGCCAGCTTGCGCGCGAACATCGGTGACGGCGTGCGCAGGAACGCCGCCGCCCCCCCGTGCCGGTCGATCGGATCGCGCCCACCGGCATCGACGATCCGGGCGCATTGCACCGCAAAGTCGGACAGATAGGCTTGCAGCAGCAGCTTTTCGGGATCGGCACTCACCCCGCCTTCGGGTTTGTAGCGCCGGTACAGTATCTCGGGCACGATCTCGTAGCCGCCCAGCCGCGACATGCGCAGCCACAGGTCGCGATCCTGGGCAAAGCGGAAGAAGTCCCGATAGCCGCCGACCGCATCGAAATGCGAGCGCCGGAACATCACTTCGCCATGGGTGAACAACCCGCGCGACAATAGCGTCTTGTGGAAGTCCAGCCCGCGCGGGGGCTTGAACGTCCGCGATCCGGCGCCACCCGTCTCTTCGTTGTCGACCCAGCACCCCACCACGCTCACTTCAGCCTGTTCGGTGAGGATTTTGGCCTGTCGGGCAATACGCCCCGGTAGCGACAGGTCGCCCGATCCGTGGACCGCGACAAAGGCGCCGCGACTGGCGGCGATCGCCTCGTTCATGGATGCGACGAACCCGCGGTTTTCGCGATGGATGATCGTCAGCCGGGAGTCGGCAATCTTGCGCAGTTCCCCCACCGTATCGTCGCGCGATCCGTCATCGACGACGATGACTTCGAGGGCGGGATAGTCCTGTGCCAGCACGCTGCCGATCGATTCCGCGACCCGGCCGGCACGATTGTAAAAGGCGCTGACCACCGAGACGAGCGGGACGTCGGACATGGCACAAGCTCCTGCATACCGGCAAATGTCACCGGATAGGGAAAGGGCGAAACAGGGTAAACCAGCTATCTGGGGTCGGAAGCGCGGGCCGCCGGCCGGGCGGCGGCGATCGCCGCTGCGGCTTGACGGGCCACGAACCATGCACCTTCGTTGGTCAGGTGGTCATCGTCGCGATACAGGATCTTATCGCCAGCCACCGTCTGGCATCGATCGCCGCGGCAGAAGGACCGGCGCGGCAGGATCACGGTCACGCCCTCGATCCCGGTCAGGACGCGATCCGCCTTCGGTCCCCACCGCCGGTCCGCGGCGACGGCATGCGTGCACTGCCCCCTGCCCATCCCCGACTTGGCGGCCCGCGCCAGACAGGTCGCCGGCCAGAAATCGAACTCGGGCGTCGAGCCGATCAGGATTATCGCCGGACGCGGGCCGATCTGGGCACGGATGAGTTGCACCATCTGCGTCAGCTTGTCGTGCATCTGGCGGATAGCCCCCGGTTCCGATTTCAGGATGGCGGCCCGGCCCGGTAGCGATTTCGACCACCGTGAACTGATGACGATTGCACGCAGGCCCGGCTGCCGTGCAGCCTCGGCCAGCGCCTTGCGATGGAAATCCGCACAAGCCTTGCGCCGGTCGTCGGTATCGAGGATTGCCAGCGTGTCGCACCCCGAAACGCTGGCCTGACGAAAGGCAAAGCCCTGTTCCCGGCCAAGGCGGTCGAACCCGGCGGCAAGGTGGTCGGCATGGGAATCACCCCATAGCAGCACCTGATAGCCACCGTTCGAGCGCAACGGCGCGCCGCCCATGCAACGACCGACCGGACCGAGTACGTCGGTACCTTCGTCATTATGGCATGTCTTGCGCAAGGGGTTGATGCTGCCCACCGCTCGCTCGGCCGCAACGATCTCAGGCGCGGCGAACGCCTGAAAGCCGCGGGTCGCGAATAGGCCGGCCCCGATGCCGATCAGCCCAATGCATGCGACCAGGCTGGCGGTCAGCACCGAGCGCCGTGACAAGGCAATCGTACCCCGCCCGCGAAACGGCTTTTCGACATAGCGCAGCGACAGTGCCGCCAGGCCCAGCGCCACCGCTACCGCCACCGCCGCCTCCACCGCGGTCAGCGGACGGTTGAGCGCGATGCGCGGCAGCACCAGCAGCGGCCAGTGCCACAGATAGAAGCTGTACGACACCAGCCCCACGAACAGCATCGGCCGCCACGACAGCATCCGACCGACGCGGGTTTCCGCCCCCTGCCCCGCATGGAGGATCAGCAACGCGCCAAGGCACGGCGGCAGCGCGGCGAGGCCGGGGAATGGGGTCGCCTCTGTATAAGCCAGCATCGGCACGACGATCAGCGCCAGCCCGGCCCAGCTGGCGCCCTCTCGCGCCCATTGCTGGCGCAGCGGCGGGACGGCACCGGTGGCCAGCAGCGCGCCCATTCCCAGTTCCCACGCGCGATAGGGCAGCAGGTAGAATGCCTGCGACGGCGAATATCGCACCGCCGCGATCGCTGCCAGTAGCGACAGCATGACGGTCGCCCAGACGAACCCCGCCAGCAACCGCCGCCGCCCCAGGCGGACCAGCAGCGCCGCCACGATCGGCCAGACGATGTAGAATTGCTCCTCCACCGCCAGCGACCAGGTATGCAGCAACGGCTTGTCGGCCGAAGCGGTGTCGAAATATCCGCTGTCGTTCCAAAAGACGATGTTGGACACGAACAGGCCGACCCCGGCCAGGCTCTTGCCGTAGTTGCGCAGTTCGGATGGCGGCAGGATGACGATCGCGGCCAGCGACGTGGCCGCCACCATCGCGAGCAGCGCGGGCAGGATCCGCCGGAACCGGCGTTCGTAGAAACCAGCGATCGAAAAAGTGCCGGCTTCGGCATCCGACCGGATGATCGCTGTAATCAGGAAACCCGACAGGACGAAGAACACGTCAACGCCGATGAACCCCCCGGTCAGCAGTGTCGGAAAGGCATGGAACAGGACGACGCCGCCAACCGCCACCGCCCGCAGGCCATCGATATCGGTACGATATTTCAACACGCCGCCACCCCGTTTCATTTTTTCGGAAGCTGGCCAGTCCCCTGTCCGTCAGGACGGGTCCGCCTGAGGCCGATCACCGTCGCCTATCACGGACGCGGTTAAAGTGTCCCAAAAAGTCTCCCGTCCCGACCCAGTGATTTAAGACGCATTGCGCGCGACGATGCGATATTGCGGCGCAATCCTGTCGGGGTGGGAGTAATATCGATGTTGACACCGGATCCAGCGACACCACGCCCGCGCCAAACCCGGCGCGATGACATCCAGGGGCTGCGCGCGATCGGCGCGCTGCTGGTGGCAGCGTTCCACATCTGGGTGGGACGCGTCTCGGGCGGCGTCGACGTGTTCTTCGTCGTGTCGGGTTTCCTGCTGGTCGGTTCGATGGTGCGCGAATTGCGTAACGACGGCCGCGTAGATTTCGTCGCGTTCATCGGGCGGCTCGTGAAGCGATTGCTGCCGGCGTCGCTGTTCGTGATCGCGGTCGTGCTGGTGTCCGCGCCATTCTGGATGCCGCAGACCCGCTGGGCCGGGCATGTCACGCATGTGCTGGCATCGACCCTTTATGTCGAGAACTGGTATCTGGCATGGTCGGCGGTCGACTATCTGGCCCGTGACGAGGTTGCCAGCCCCCTGCAGCATTACTGGGCGATGTCGGCACAGGTGCAGGCGCTGGTCCTGCTGTGCCTGACGATGACGGTGACCGGGCTCGTGATCCGAAAGCGCACCGGTCACCGGGAACCGGCGGCGATCGCCGTCCTGATCGCGGTGTTCGCGCTCTCATTCGCCTATTCGGTCTATGCGACCGCGACAAACCAGCCTGTCGCGTATTTCAATACCTTCGCCCGCATCTGGGAATTCGCGCTGGGGGGCCTGACCGCGGTGCTGCTGTCGCGGGTGCGGTTGCCCGCCGCGGCGCAGTTGATCGGCGGGTGGCTGGGCCTGTTCCTCGTACTTAGCTGCGGCGTCCTGTTACAGGTATCGACCATCTTTCCGGGCTATGCCGCACTGTGGCCGACGCTCGGCGCGGCGCTGATCCTGCTGTGCGGTCAAGCAAAGCACCGGTTCAGCGTACGCCGCCTGCTATCGCTGCAGCCGCTGAACTGGCTGGGCGGGATATCCTATGCGCTGTATCTGTGGCACTGGCCGCTGCTCATCGCGTTCCTGACCGTGACCTACCAGACGCAGGCATCGTTCGCGGCGGGATCGGCGATCCTGGCGGCGTCGGTCGTGCTGGCATGGCTGACCACGCGGCTGGTGGAAGGTCCGTTCCGCACGGTGCGCGAAGACCGCCCGTGGCGCACCATCGCCGTCGGCGTCGCAGCGGTCGCCCTGATCGCCGCCGGCGACGGCGCGTGGCGGATGCAGACGGCACGCGCAGTGCCGGCGGACAAGCTGACCAGGCCCGATCCGCTTCGCTATCCCGGAGCCGCCGTGTTCGATCGCGGCTATTTTGCGGCCGACGGCAAGGTGCCGGTCAAGCCCGGCCCGCTATGGATGAAGCGCGACGTTTCGCCACTCTATGCCAAGAAATGTCATCAGGACATCGACAAGGCCGGTCTGGTCAGTTGCACATTCGGCGATCCGAATGCGGCGCGCGTGCTGGCATTGGTCGGCGGATCGCACAGCGCCCATTATTTCTCGGCGATCGAACCGATCGTCACCGGACAGGGCTGGCGCGTGGTGACGTTCACGAAGAGCGGCTGCGTTTTCGCCACGCCGCGCACCGGCACCTCCAAAAACGACCGTTCCTGCGCCCGCTGGAACGAGAATCTGATGGCGAGGCTGATCGCGCTGCGACCCGATATCGTCTTCACGACCGCCACCCATGGCAGGGACGGTGCGAATGAGCATGTCGTGCCGCAATTTGCCGAACGCTGGGCAAAGCTGACGCCGCTGGGCGTGCACGTCGTGGCGATCCGCGACAATCCTTGGTTTCCGAACGACGTGCCCGAATGCGTGCAGGTCAACGGCCCCGACAGTGTGCGATGCACGATGCCGAGATCGCGGGCACTCGCCGCGACCAGTCCTCTGGCTAACGCCACGACCGAGCCGCGACTTCATTTCGTGGACATTACCGACCACCTTTGTCCGGAGACACGCTGCCCAGTGGTCGCCGGCAATATCGTGATGTATTCCGATCGGCATCACCTGACGAATACGTTCGTCCGAACCCTGATCCCTTATCTTTCCCGGTCGCTGGTGCCGATCATGACTGAGGTCGATCGGGAGAGGTCCGTGCCCCGGTGATTGGGCCGCGCGGCAGGGTTCAGGCGCTGAAACAGTCGTGTAAAGCCGGTGGGAGCGATGCCATCCACGCGAAACGGGTCGGATAGGCCGCCGCCATGGCTTGCCCGCTCGCCAGCAGGTTCGACGCGACGATCGTCTCGGCGATGGCACGGATCTCGCTGGGCGCGAGGATCTCGCTCATCGGCTCGCCGCCCATGGTTTCCACATCAGCGATCAGCTTGGCAATTTCGCTTAGCATCATGATTCTCCCGTCGCCTCAGCTTGTCAGCGAATGGTTAACGACGCGTCTACCCCCAAGCTCTTTCGACGTACACTGCAACTTTCTTTTTCTTCCCAGACGCGATTCTTGACTTGAGGTTTATCAGCCCGACGGTTGCGCGGGCCGGTTCACAACAGGAAGTCGGATGCCGCCAGCTTGTGGACGAAGGACTCGAGGCGGAAGGCGATATCGGCGACGCCATCGCCGTCCAGATCGGCCTGAACAACGGTATAGTCGTCGCGCGTGTCGTAACGAAGCTGCCCCGCGCGCTTGCCGAATGCTTCCGCGCCGATGAAGGCGAAGCTCTGGTTGCCCGATGCCCTTGTATTCGCATCCACCGCGGACAGGTCGATCAGATCCTCGCCTCGCACGAAATCGAGAATCCGGTCCATGCCGGCATTCTTCGAGTCGTTGCGCGTCAGGAAGACAAAACGATCGTTGCCGGCACCACCGGTCAGCCAATCGCGCCCGAGACCGCCGATCAGGATGTCGTCACCGGCACCGCCGATCAACGTATCTTCGTCACTACCGCCGTCCAGACGATCGGCGCCGGCCCCGCCGGTCAGCGTATCGTCGCCGCTGCCGCCGATCAGGATGTTGCCCGCGTCGTTGGCATCGATGCGATTGTCGAGCGCATTGCCGGTGCCGGTCAGGCGCTCGGCACCGACCAGCGACAGATGTTCGACATTCGCATTCAGCGTCCAGTTGAGCGACGCCACGACCGTATCGAAGCCTTCCTTCGACCGCTCGATGACCACATCGCCGATATTGTCGACCACGTACCGGTCGTTGCCGGTTCCCCCGGTCAGCGTGTCAGCCCCGGCCCCTCCATCCAGCACGTCGTCGCCGCCCAGCCCGATCAGACGGTTGTTCAGCGCATTGCCGATCAGCACATTGCCCAGACCGTTGCCCGTCCCCTGCACCGCGGCCCCGCCCAGCGTCAGGTTCTCGATCGAGTTGTCGAGTGTCCAATCGATACTCGCGATGACCTGATCGCGGCCTTCGCCGACGCGCTCGATCACCTCGTCGCCGCTGTGATCGACGAAATAGAGATCGTCACCAGCCCCGCCGACCAGCATGTCGGCGCCGCCGCGCCCGTCGAGCCAGTCGTTGCCGTCGCCTCCTCGCAGGCGATTGGCCATGCCGTCGCCGGTCAAGACATCGTTGCCGCGCCCGCCGATCAGTTCCTCGATCGACACGAACCGCACCCCGTCGAGCGTGGCGATCACCGCGTCGCCGGATGCCGACAGGTCGACCACGTCATGACCCGCCGTGCCGACATAGCGGACGATACCGTCCAGTTCGACGCGTGACGCGGTATCGACCGCCGAGGGTGCGACGGCACCGATCCCGACATCCGCGCCATCGGCGACGTGCGACAGCAAGGTGTCCAGCGACGCCGTCACTGCGCCCTTCTTGTCGACCAGACCCAGCTTGTAGCCGTTGAACCAAGACCCCGCGCCCCAATAGGTGCCCGACAGGCCATAATCGTTCAGCGTTGCCAGAAAATGGTCGAGTACCGCCTGCCACCGGGGATCGTCCGAGGGAACGCCGAATTCGCCGATGAAGCCCTTCGCGCCCTTCGCTTCCAGCCAGCCGACAAAGCTTTTCAGGCGCTGTGCGCCAATCTCAACATACGCGCCTTCCTGGTCATAGGTGCCCTTGTACGTGCCCGATCCGTCCTTGTCGAAATAGACATGCGCTTCATAGACGAGGTTGCCCAACGGGTCCTTCACGTCAAGAAACGGGTTCTTCGCCGCCCAGTTTGTCGCATTGGCCCAATGTTCGCCTTCGACGAAGATCGTGCGGGTATCGCCCAGCGCGCGGATGGCGTCAGTCGCGGCCTGAGCGGCCTGCGGCCAGATCGTCTTGTTCGGCATGTCGTGCGGTTCGTTCATCAGGTCGTAGCCAAGCAACGCGCTCGATGATCCGATCGCGCCGGCCAGCTTCGACCAGAAGTCGGCGAAGCTCGCGATTGGAACCTCCGGCGACCCGATCACCTTGCCGTCATAGCGCCCGTAATTGTGTACATCGACGATGACCTGCACCCCGGCCTTCGCCGCATTCACCAGAAAGGTGTTCAGCCGTCCGAGTTCAACGGCATCGAGCGAGCCCCCCAGTTCCGGCTGGAGACGTTCCCAGCGCACCG
Source organism: Sphingomonas yantingensis (assembly GCF_014199325.1). Lineage (GTDB taxonomy): Bacteria > Pseudomonadota > Alphaproteobacteria > Sphingomonadales > Sphingomonadaceae > Sphingomonas > Sphingomonas yantingensis. The sequence continues at coordinate 94,579 of NZ_JACIJJ010000004.1, read as the reverse complement.
GCAATCGAACGAGCGTCAATCCCTGGTCGGCGTAAAACTTCAGATCCTTCGAAGACGGATAGATATAGTCGTATCCGTACTTGTCGCCCTTGCCGAATTCCGCCCCGGAGAGATTGATTCCCAGCATGCTCGTCTTGCCCAGCCCCGATGGTCGCATGATGCGACCGTTCGCGTAGCCGATAGGACAAGGGACTTGTGCAAAGCCTTAGGATGACTGCTTAATTCTCGATTTACTTCGATCGCGCAGAATACCGAGCAGGAACTTCGGATTGCCGATCACATAGCGACTGAACAGTCGTCTTGGTTCGAGCGCCAGACGATAGAGCCATTCGACGCGCAGCGCACGCAGAACTTTCGGCGCGCGGGGAAAGACGCCGGCGACGAAATCCAGGTAGGCGCCGACACAGATCACGAGCGCCCCGGTCTGCGCGGCATGGCGTGCCGCCCAGATTTCCTGTCGGGGCTGCCCCATACCGACCAGCACGATATCGGGCTCGCACCGGACGATATCGGACACCACCGCATCGGTCTGTGACGGTGCGAAATAGCCGTCCTGAACACCGACGACCCGGTGCTGCGGAACGATCGCCGACAATCCAGCGGCGGCCGCCTTTGCGACGCCCGGCTTGCTTCCCAGCAGATACAGCTTCAGCGGCGCGCGACGATCGCGCAGGAGCCGGGTGACGAAATCGCTACCGGCAAGGTTGGCGGGGAACGCCGCCCCCTCCAGCCACTTGCGCGCGATATCCAAGCCGATTCCGTCATTGAGCACCAACGCCCGGGCATAGGCGTCGCGCAGTGCCGGATCCTTGCGCGCCAGATTGACGCTGTGGGCGTTGCAGAATGCCACGATCCGTTCGCCGGATGCCTCGATCATGGCGTGCACTCGCTGCACCCCTTGGGCCTCGGAAAGGACGGCGATCCGGATCGGCCCGATCTGACTGACTGGGTCGTCGGCAACCATGGTCGCCGTCATCCTGTCCGCTGACGAATTCATGATGAACGGCTCGCTAAGGAATGAATTCAACGGTCGATACATTGGTTTGTAGCAAGCCCCCGTTGCGTCCGCAATTAAGGGGTTGGGGGGTGTCGAACTATTGCAGTCCTAGCTATTACGATGTCCTAATGGTTCCCCAAGCCGCCGACGCGGCAACGGTGCGCGCGGCGTTTCGCGCGCTCATCCGTACCTGGCACCCCGATTGCGGCGAACAGGGCGGATCGCAGGACCGGGCGGCGCGGATCATCGAAGCGTATCGGACGCTGTCGCATCCCGAACGTCGCAGGCAATATGACCGACGCCGGCAGCAGGTCCCGATCCCGCCTGAAGCGGATCGCCGCAAAGGCGAACGGCGACGACCTGCCGCTCGGACCGGCTCGCCAGCCAGAGTAACCGATCGGCGACGGACAATGCTGTGGGGCGCTTCTACGGGAGGAGCCGCGCTGGTGGCGATCGCGACTTTCCTGCCTTCCATGCTGGTTTCGACCGATCTCAGCCGGGACGTGTTGCGCGCACTGATCCAGTCCAAAAACGAGAAAGCCCGCCCCGTGGATGACGGGGCGGGCCTCCAGGTAACCGATGGGTCAGGCTTGGCCCGACCCAACCAGATTACGCTTCGCCGGCGAACGGATTGACCGTCGTGTTGGCCGTTCCGTAGTAGTAATAATCGACGCCGCCGATGTTCTGCGTGCCCAGATAGGCCAGACCGGTGATGCCGCCGCTGAAGAACACCTGGCCACCGGGGCCGGTGCTCGGATCGCTCGACTGCGGGCCACTGGCGCCAGAGGTGTCGAGCACCTTGTTGCCACCGAAGGTGACGACATTGTTGCCGGTGTCGTCGAACAGCTGGCTGGTGGTCACGAACAGATCGTCGTTGCCGAAATCGTTGACGATGTCGCTGCCCAGATTCAGGCCCAGGGCGTTGTCATGCAGAAGCACCTTCGCGCCGCCAGACATGCTGATCGTGTTGTTGGCGACCGTGCCCTCGACGACGTTGGCCTGGCCGAACTCCGCGAACAGGTTACGCAGCGTCGCCGCGTCAGCATAAGCGAAATTGCCACCCTTGGTGCCGAGATAACGAATCTCGGTGATGTCGCCGCCGTTGCCGACGACCTGGATCTGGTCTTCACCGGCGCGGCTGTTGCCACCGCCGAACCGATCGACGTCGAGCACGCCGTTCGGGCCGAAGGCGATGAAGCCGTCGTTGTTGCCGTCAAAAATCTTCTTCCCAGTGATGATCGAGTCGTTGCTGGTGAAATTGCTGAACTGATCGTCACCGACGTTGCCGTCTGCGATAACGAACGCGACCGCGCCGTCGCCGGCGACGTACACGTCATCGGTGCCGTTCGCCACGACGTTGATCGTCGAAGCGGTCGAAATCAGCACACTGTTGTCTCGAAAACCCATGTCCATCATCCCTTTAGCCAATGTGTCAAAAACGACGCTGATGGTGAAAACAGCAGTGTGGGCCCGAACACCCCCCCTGCCTCTCACCCGTTACGAAACCCCGTTGCGACCTCGGTGTTTTGCAAATGCGGGCACCACCGAATCGGTAAACTCGCGGTGTCATTCCCATAGCGCATTTACTTTTCATCAACCATTGTGTTCCGCGGCAATATCAACATAATCGTACCAGAATGACGCGGTTCGCCGCAAACCGGCCGAAACAGCATCGAAAACACCTCGTCATGGGTGCGCCCGGCGAGAGGGTACGAAAAAGAAGCGTCGTGCGGCACACTGTCGCCCGCGGCCGTCGCCCGACCTCAGCCTTGCTGCCAGCATCCGCCGGCGACCGGAACCAGACGCCGGCGGAGTTGTGGTCGCTTATGCCGGCCGCCAGAGATCCAGCGTGACCCCGTTCCTTACGCGCTTCGTTCTCGACCCTACGCGTCTTCGATCCATCACGCCTCATCACGATCCGGATGAACACAGCGACAATCTCTCTTTCTCTTGGACGCGTTGATCGACAGTGTCTGCGGGTGGATACGGCGACCGCCTTCTGCCACCACAAGGGCCCTCCCTCGAAACGTGCATCGGCATTTCTTCTGCCGTGCGCGCATCGGCCCGCGATTGTCCGATGGCCGATATATCGACGGGACCTCGGGCAGGACGTGACGGATGTTCAAAATCGACGAAGCCATCGGTCGCTATGCCGACAACCAGGCGGCTGGCGCGCCAAATTGAGCCCCCTTGCTATCGCCAGAGGCAGTCAAAACGAAACCGTCTGCATACTTCGCTAGGGCAATACCCGAGTATCGCCGCGTGCCACCCCAAGCAGATGGCCCCGCTTCCCGATCGTCCGGGGTCTGCGGCTTACGGACACCGCGTGGATGGTCAATATCGCGGGCCGTCCACTGCGCACCCATCAACAAAAACATGCGTGGTTCGTCGGCAAGCGCTCGACCGATCCCCACCGGTATGGAAACGGCGTTCGCGACTGCTGGCACCCAAAGCCCGGACTCGGAGTCCGACGATGGCGCCTTGCGGCACGCACGGGTTGGCAGCGACGCCAGCTACCGTTTAGCGGCCCACCGGCGAAGTGCGTTCGAAGCAAAACCTGTCACGGTGGCGGGGCACGGCTTTTATCCTGCTGCGATGCAGCCTATGCGTGTACCCCTCGCGGCTTGGCACGACAGATCTAAATCCGAGTGCGGAACAGTAGGGGTACGGGCAAGTGACGACACAAAAGACGGTGCGCAAAGCGGTGTTTCCCGTTGCCGGGCTGGGCACCCGCTTTCTGCCCGCAACGAAAGTAGTGCCGAAAGAGCTGCTTCCGATCGTCGATCGCCCGCTGATCCAGTATGCGATCGAGGAAGCGCGCGAGGCGGGGATCGAGCAGATGATCTTCGTGACCGGGCGCGGCAAGACTGCGCTGGTCGAGAATTACGACATCGCCTTTGAGCTCGAGACGACCATGCGGGCGCGGGGAAAGGACCTCAGCGTTCTTGACGCCACGCGCTTCACGCCGGGCAACCTCATGACCGTCCGCCAGCAAGAGCCGATGGGTCTTGGCCATGCGATCTGGTGCGCGCGGGCGATCGTTGGGGACGAGCCCTTTGCAGTGCTTCTTCCCGACGAGCTCATGATTGGTGAGCCGGGCTGCCTTCGGCAGATGATCGATGCCTATTCGGAAACGGGCGGCAATCTGGTGAGTGTGCTGGAAGTGCCGCATGAAGAAGTGTCAAGCTACGGCGTGATCTCGCCCGGTGTACAGCGCGGCGCGCTCACCGAGGTGCATGGCCTTGTCGAGAAGCCCAAGATTGCAGAGGCGCCGTCCAACAAGATCGTGTCCGGCCGATACATTCTGCAGCCCGAGGTCATGCGCATCCTTGAGGCGCAGGAGAAGGGCGCGGGCGGCGAAATCCAGCTGACCGATGCGATGGCAAAGTTGATCGGCGTTCAACCTTTCCACGCCGTGACATTCGCCGGCCGCCGTTTCGACTGTGGTAGCAAGCTCGGCTTCGTCGAAGCGACGCTGGCCCTCGCGCTGGAGCGTCCCGACATGGGCGCCGAGGTTCGTCGGATCGCGCAGCGACTTCTCGAAACAACCCTTCCTCAGGCTTGACGATCTGCGTGAATGAGATGGCGTCGGACCCGCCGGCGCCCATCTCTCTCGCCCGGCATCACCCCGCAACAACCAGAAAAGGCCACCGACGATCGGTGGCCTTTATGCTGCGCAGTCCGAACTCACGCCGGTGTTTCATCTTCATCACGACCGGGACGGTGTCCGGCAATTATCATCCGACCAGCAGGTGACGTGGATCACGGACGCTGCGACGGCGCTGGCTCGCTGCCGGCCCGGCCCTGCGACTGCATCATCTGTTGCATCTGCATCTGTTGTACGACCGCCTTCGGCACGAAATCGACCAGCTCGACGTCGAAGATCAACAACGCGTCGGCGGGCACGCCCGGCTGGCCTGTCCGCGGGTCGATCGGCGGCGTGCTGCCATAGGCCAGCTCGGGCTTGATCCAAAAGCGGTACTTGGCGCCCTTGGGCATCAGCTTCACCGCCTCGCCGAAGCCGGGGACGACCTGCGTCGGGTCCATCGGCGTGGGCTGGCGGCTCTCGTCGAAGGTCGTGCCGTCGCGCAACGTGCCCTTGTAGTTGACGAGGACGAGGTCCTCATTGGTGGGCGTCCGCCCGCCATTGCCCTCGGTCAGCACCTTGTACTGAAGGCCACTGGCGGTCGTCGTGACGCCCTTCTGCCCACCGTTGAAGGAGAGGAACTGTGCGTTGCTGCCGGTGTCGGCGACGACCGCAGCCGTCCCCTTCCAGGCGAGACCCACGCCCGCGAGCACGGCCGCCGCGATACCGATCCAGAGCCAGACGAGATAGCCACGCTTGACGGGCGCGATCGGGACGGCGGTGATCGACATGGGACTACGAGTTCCTGAAAGACAGATGGTGCAAGGTCGCGGACGGGCGAAGCGCCGCCGCGGGATGCCGAATCAAAACGGCCGGCCCGTTACGGGGCCGGCCGGATCACTTACCGGGCGCCGTCGCGCTCCAGGCGCTTGCGCTCGAGCTTGCGCGCGCGGCGGACAGCGGCGGCGCGCTCGCGAGCACGCTTCTCGCTCGGCTTCTCGTAGTGACGACGCAGCTTCATCTCGCGATAGACGCCCTCACGCTGCAGCTTCTTCTTAAGCGCCCGCAGCGCCTGGTCGACATTGTTGTCGCGAACGATGATCTGCATAAGTCCGTCTTGCTCCAAACTTCTCAAGCCAATGGCGTAGGGTTCGCCGAAGGACCCCCTTCGTACGTTGCGCGCCCCTTACGCGCGTTGGGAAGCGATTTCAAGCATCGCAGACCATGGTTGAGGTCAGATGAGGACGTTGGTTTCGCCCGGACGCGTGGCCAGGATGCGGCCGATCGCGTCGAACAGCGAATCCATCGCTACCGGCTTGAACAGCACCTCGTCTGCGCCAAGCCGCTTGCAGCGTTCGGTGAGGTCGGGGGCGGTGTCGGCCGTGACGACGATGATCGGCAGGTCGCGCTTGGAATCGCAGCGCGACCGGATCCGCTCGATGGTCTCGAACCCATCGATGCCCGGCATCCTCAGATCGACCAGGATCACGTCGAACTCCTCAGCATCGATGCGGGCGAGCCCCGCCTCCGCTCGATCCGCCTCCGCCATTTGCGCCCCGGCGACATCGAGCATATCGCGGACGACGCGCCGGTTCATGGCGTCATCCTCGATGAAAAGCACGTTCATCGCCGGTTATCCGGCTGACGATCGTTACGGATAAGGTTTGCGACCATGAGCGTGCTATCTGCCCAAGCCGCCTCGGTGACAAGGGGTGGATCGCCCGACTGCACCCCAAATAGGCGCTCGGCGAGCGCGGGTCCTGCGATCGGCTTCTCGATGAGCGTCATCGCGTCCATCTCCTCGATCCGCCGGACGATCGCTGCGTCCGGTTCTTTCCAGAGAACAAAGGCGAGCGCCCCCTGTTCCGCCGCCGCCGCCGCCAGCCGCGCGGCCGCCGCCAACCGCGTCGGATCGTCCTCGCCCAGCGTCGCCGCGTCGGCCAGGATACGGTCGGCACCCGGCAACCGGGCGAGCGCATCGACCAGATTGTCGGCGAGCGCCATCTCGGCCCCGCGCGGGGCCAGCACGGTCTTCAGCATCGCCCGCGCGATCGGATTGCGCTCGAGGATCACCAGGCCGCCCGCGCCGGTCTCCGCCGCGACCTCGGCCTGTGCGTCGGCCTCGACCAGCGGGAGCGTGACGGTGAAGACCGACCCCTCCCCCTCGCGACTCGCCACGGCGATGTCGCCCCCCAGCGCGCGCGCCAGATTGCGACAGATGGTAAGGCCGAGGCCCGTACCCCCGAACTCTCGCGTGGTGGTCGAATCGGCCTGGCGAAAAGATTCGAAGATATCCTCGTGCTTGTGCGCCGGAATGCCGATCCCGGTATCGCGGACCGCAAGGGTGAAACGCTGTCCCCCGTCGATCGCCCGCACGCTCAGCCCGATCGCGCCGGCCTGGGTGAACTTCATCGCGTTGCCCAGAAGATTGAAGGCCACCTGGCGCAGACGCCCGGCATCGGTGACGATCCAGCGCGGCGCATCGGCGATGTCGAGCTCGAAAGCCAGTCCCTTGGTCCGCGCCTGCTCCGCCCACATCCGCGCGATCTCGCTCAGGAGCGCGCGAAGATCGACGGGCGCTGGCGCGACGGTCAGATGCCCCGTTTCCATCTTGGCCACGTCGAGAATGTCGTCGACCAGCGCGCGCATCGTCAGGCCCGCACCGTGGACCACCTGCACGCGCTCGCGCTGTGCCGGCGGCAGCGCGCGATCGGCCAGCATCACCTGTGCCATGCCCAGAATGCCGTTCAGCGGCGTGCGGATCTCGTGGCTGGTCGTCGCCAGGAACTCGGTCTTGGCGGCGAGCGCCTTGCCGAGCGCGATGTTCGAGGCCTCGAGGTCGATATTGGCGGCGCGGACCTGATTGCGGCTGCGACGAAGCGTCACGATGCCGAAGCTGAGCAGCCCGACGATGACGATCGCACCGCCGACCACGCCGATGGTCAGCGTCCGCTGGAACTGCGCGCGCGACCTTTCGAACGCCACGCTGGCGCGCAACTCCTCGGCCTTCAGCCGAGCGATGCGCAGTTCCTGATTGGCGAAGTCGAACCGCGCCGCCATCAGCGCGGTATTCGTGGACGCAGCAAGCCGCGTCTCTTCGTCGGTCAGCCGGCGCAGGGCCTGAAGATGCGCGAGCGCCAGCGCGGTCTCGCCGCTGGCCTTGTACACTTCGTAGGCGATGACGTGAGCGTCGCGAAAGCTGGCGCTGGTCGTTGCCAAGTTGACGCCTGCGAATAGCGGCGCAATCCGACGCATCGCGCCCGCTGTATTGCCCCGTTGCAATGCCAACTGCGCCACGACGCTTTCGATCTGCAAACGCGCCGATCGACCTTCGTCCCGCGCAATTAGCGGCAACGCCTCGTGCAACATCAGCTCGCCACGCGACAGCTGGCCTAATTCGATGTAAGCATTGGCGAGATTCCCGAGAATTCGCGCCTGTAGAGGGATGATTCCACGCTGCCGTGCCAACCGCAGCGCGCGTTCTAGCTCGACCACCGCCTCGGAATAGCGCTCCTGGGTGATGAGCGCGGTCGCTCTATTATTGTAAAGGGCAAGCGTCAGTACGGGATCGTCGGGAAACGCTTCCTCAGCCTGGCGGTAATAGCGCTCGGCATTCGCAAAATCGCGACCATCGGTGTAGAGATTGGCGATGCTTTGCAGCGCAATCGCCTGCCCGCGGAGATCGTTCGCGCGGATAAACGTAGCGTGCGCGGTCTGATAAGCCCTGAGCGCATCAGCGACCCTGACTTCATAGGCAAATACGCTTCCTCGGGTCAGCTCTATGTCGCCGAGCAGCTTGAGCTCGCTCGTCGCCCTGGCAAGGGACCTCGCATTGTCGACCAGCCCCGCCGCGGCGGCAGCGCGGTTGAGCCGAACCAGGGCCTCGCTGCCCAGCCACCGCGCATTGGCAAGACCGACCAGACGCTGCTGGGTGTCGGAAATTCCAATCGCTGCCTGCTCGGCTCGCTGCGCCTCGTGATAGGCACGCGCCGGGTCCGTCAACATCGTCGCACGTGCGGCGGCGAGTGTCGTTTTCAGGGATTCCGAAAACGACGGTGTCGTCGATTGGGCCGCCAGATATTGCGGACAGGCTGCAACCACGATCAGGATTAGCCGAGAAAACGCACGCATGAGCTGATGATAGACCGCAAAACCTTGCGGTCCGGTCAACATCGGCGTCAGGCGCGCTTCCAGAAGCTTTCGGGCCGGCCGAAGCTGGGCCGCATCGCAGCGGTCGCGGTCAGATGCCGCCCCTCGTCCAGGAACTGACGCATCGCGCCGATCGCGATCGGCCGGCTGATGAGAAAGCCTTGCGCCATGTCGCATCCCATGACGCTGAGCAGCGCCATCGCCGCGGGCGTTTCGACGCCCTCGGCCGTCACTTCCATGTCGAGTGCGTGCGCCAGGTCGATGGTCGAACGGACGATCAGCGGGTCGCGGTTGCTGCTGGTCAGTTCGAGGACGAACATCTTGTCGATCTTGAGCTCGCGCGCGGGCAACTGCTTCAGATAGGCCAGGCTCGACAGACCGGCGCCGTAATCGTCGATCGCCAGCGTCACGCCGATATCGGCGAACATGCGCAGATGCCGGATCGCACATTCGGGATCGCGGATCACCGCGGTCTCGGTAATCTCGAACCCGACCTTTGCCGCGACGCCGCGCACCATCGTGCACACCTGATCGACGAACTCCGCATCGGCGAGCAGCAAGCCCGAGATGTTGACGAAGATCGGGATGTCGTGCCCCGATTCGGCCAGCACCTGCTGGTCGGCGATCGCCTGGCGGATCGTCCAGAGCGTCAGCGCGCCGATCTTGCCGGATTCCTCGGCCAGCGGAATGAAATCGCCCGGCAGGATAAGGCCCCGCTGCGGATGCTGCCAGCGCACCAGCGCCTCGACGCTGACGATCTCCTGCCGGCGCAGATGGACCTTGGGCTGATACTGGAGAAAGATCTCGCCATTGCCGATCGCCTTTGACAGGTCGCGCATCAGCGACAGGCGGTCATAGGCGTGCTCAATCCGGCTGAGATCGCGGACTACGTCTCGCTGGTCGGCGCGCGCCTGGCCGAGCGCGGCCTCGGCCGCCTCCGCAAGTCGGACGTCGTCGCGCTCATGACTGGGCATCGCCGCCCCGGCCAGAAGCAGTTCGAGCGAATGCTTTTCACCGTCGATGTCGAGCGGCAGCGCGAAGCATTCTCGCAGCCGGCTGATCGCCGAGTCGGCATCGGTCGGCAGCGCGCCCTCGAACGCGATTTCCAGCGTCGACCGGCCGACCGGCAGGACGCGCGCACCCGGCAACTGACGCGCCATGATCGCGGCGACATCCTCGGCAAGAAAGTCGGCGCGAGACCGGCCGAGGTGGCGACGCAGCGCCCCGAAATTGACGATCTCCGCCAGCAGCAGAAGCTGCCAGGCAGGCAGGCCAGCCACAGCCATGCCGCTATGAGCGGCGGACGGTGCGGTGATCGCGGAAAGGGCGTCTGGCGGCATCTTTTGCCGGTTTAGGCAAGAGCCGTTGCCAACCGGTTAACCGCGCGACCGTCCAACAATGATCCTGATTAGGCATCGAAAACTCGCTTGTTGAGCGGTTAATTATCCATTAACTCTTGGCGCGGGGCGTAACGACCCCGCTGGGAGAAAAAACATGTACGACGTCCTGTTCCGGGAAGTGTACGGCGAAACCATTCGTCCGTTCTGAATTCCTGAAACGGTCTCGGATCGATGCGCTTGTCGGGTCGATCCGAGCCTTCCACCGCCTAGTAAAATACGGCTGTGTTGACGGCATCCTCAAGCGGATGCCTTTTTTTTCTCATTGCCACTGCCCGCTTGTCACTTGTCAGACACCGGCGCGCGGCGCAGCGGGCTGCAAAGAATGTCGCAGCCGTATGCCTATCCTTTCCCATCAACCTTGCCGGCACCGTAGCTAAGGCCGAAGTCCGTTCACCGGCATCGAGGACAAGCGTTTGCGCGGCCCGATGGATTAGATCGATCGCACGCTCTATCTTGACAAGACGCCGGTCCTCTTCAGGTGCCGACGTGCAGAAGGCGTCGCGCGGCATCGGCCCCGACGACCCAATCGGCGCCCAACCTCTACACCGCGGCCCGGGCGATAGCGGCGCATGCTTCCCGACGGACAGGTTTGCGCCGATCAAGACCGCACAGGCTGATCGAACGATGAATGCCGTCAGCGACACGCTGATGGCGTGAAAGGTCATCGCCGCGATGGGCGGCGACGTGCACGGCAAGACGGTCGCCATCCTCGACCTCACCTTCAAGCCCGACACCGAAGACATGCGCAAGGCACCGTCGATCGCGATCATCCCGGCGCTTCAGGACAGGGGCGCGACGATCCGCGCCTACAACCCCGAGCGGATGGGAGCGGCGCGCCCGATGCTCTACGGCGTAGCCTGCTCAACCTCAGCCTTTGATGCGGCCGAGGGTGGCGCGGCCTTGGTCATCGTTACCGAAGACGCTGCGTTCCACGCACTCGACCTCGTGGCGGCTGAGGGGTTTGGCTACGTCAGCACCGGCCGCCAGCAGGACGACAGCGTCGGACAGGTCAGATGCCGCCGTCGGTCACGTCGCGGCCGGCGGCTTCCAGCCCGGCGGTCAGCGCCGCGAGACACGCATCGACCACCACCGGATCGGTACCGCGCACGACGAAATTCGCACCCGTCCGCCCCTCGCGAAAGAAGGGGTAGCTGCCGATCGCGACGCCCGCTTCGGCCCCGTCGCCGCGATAGTCGCGCTCGGTGGTGCGAAGGAGGTCGGCGACCTCGCTCTCGGCCACCCAGCAACCGATGGTACGCGCAACGACGGGCCGACCGCCCTCCAAGGTGCCGGTCAGCGCATCGAGCATCCCCGCGGTGATGTGCGGCACGCCGGCCAGGATGAAGATGTTGCCGTGGCGGATGCCGGGCGCGCCCGACACGCGGTTGACGATCAGGTCGGCGCCGTCCGGCACCCGCGCCATGCGGAGCCGCGCCTCGGTCAGCCCGCCGCGCGTCTGGTAATATTTTTCGAGCACCGCGCGCGCCTCCGGGTGCACCACGACCTCGACGCCCAGCGCCACTGCGATCGCATCGACGGTGATGTCGTCATGCGTCGGCCCGATGCCCCCGGTCGTGAAGCAATAGTCGCAGCGCTGCCGGATCGCGTTCACCGCCTCGACGATCGCTTCCTCGCGGTCGGACACCACCCGCGCTTCGGACAGGCGGATGCCCTGCACGTTCAGCCACGTCGCGATTTGCGCGATGTTCTTGTCCTGCGTTCGGCCTGACAGGATTTCGTCGCCGATCACCACGATGCCGGCCGTCCAGATGCGCTCGCTCATGGCCGGGGCATAGCGCGGCGGCGCCCCCTCGCAAATCCCCCGTCGAAGGGCTATGTCGCCGCCCATGACCGAATATGCGACCGTCGCCCCCGATCAGCCGCTGTCGCGCAGCGGCGCCATCCACCTCTATGGCCACGATGCGTTCGAGGGGATGCACCGCGCCGGGCGCCTTGCCGCCGAGATCCTCGACGCGATCGTGCCACTGATGGTGCCGGGGACCGAGACGCGGACGATCGACGACGCGATCCGGGCGAAGATGCTGGCGGCGGGTGCGGTGCCCGCGACGCTCGGCTATCGCGGCTACACGCACTCGTCGTGCATTTCGATCAACCATGTCGTCTGTCACGGCATCCCGTCGGATCGCATCCTGAAGGACGGCGACATCGTCAACGTCGATGTAACCCCGCTGCTCGATGGCTGGCACGGCGATACCAGCCGCATGTACCTGGTCGGCGATGTGGGGCTGAAGGCGCGTCGGCTGGTCGACGTGACCTATGAATGCCTGATGCTCGGGATCGAGCAGGCGAAGCCCGGCAACACGATGGGCGACGTCGCCCACGTCATTCAGCGTCACGCCGAGAAGCACCGCTACGGCGTCGTCCGCGATTTCTGCGGCCACGGCGTCGGCCGCCTGTTTCACGACGCCCCCGAGGTCGTCCATGTCGGCCGCCCCGGCACGGGCCCCGAACTGCGCCCCGGCATGATCTTCACGATCGAGCCGATGATCAACATTGGCCGCCCCGATGTGAAGCTGCTCGAAGACGGGTGGACGGCGGTGACGCGCGACCGCAGCCTGTCGGCGCAGTTCGAGCATTCGATCGGCATCACCGAGGACGGGTGCGAGATCTTCACGCTCTCGCCCGCCGGTCTGCACCAGCCGCCCTACGCCTGACCTGCTGCAAAAGCGGGCAGTGCTGCGCAGCATGCTCGCTTTTGGGGCAGGCGGCGATCAGGCAAACCTCGATTTTTCGCGGTTTTCGGGCTGGCACACTTGATGCAAAGCCCGGCGCGAGGGATGTTGGACGCACTGGTTCCAACAGTCGGGGATTCGCGGCGTGAAGAAGATCGAAGCCATCATCAAGCCGTTCAAGCTCGATGAGGTGAAGGAGGCGCTGCACGATGTCGGCGTCTCGGGCATCACCGTGACCGAGGCCAAGGGCTTCGGCCGGCAAAAGGGCCACACCGAACTCTATCGCGGCGCCGAATACGTCGTTGACTTCCTGCCCAAGGTGAAGCTCGAGGTGGTCGTCGAGGACGGTCTGGCCGACCGTGCGGTCGAGGCGATCGCCGCGGCGGCACAGACCGGCCGCATCGGCGACGGCAAAATCTTCGTCATTCCCGTCGAGACCGCTCTTCGCATCCGCACCGGCGAGCGCAACGACGACGCGATTTGACGCGGCGCAGCAAACACGCTTTTGAGTTATCGACCCGCGACATTTCCTTGCGCGATTCGCGTGAGTGACTTTTTGGAACGAAAGGGACTTTGAATGGCCACCGACGGCGCCAAGATCATGAAGCGCATCCATGACGAGGAGATCGAGTGGGTCGACCTGCGCTTCACCGACCCCAAGGGCAAGTGGCAGCACCTGTCGATGGTCGCCTCCGCGCTCGACGAGGACCAGCTGACCGACGGCTTGATGTTCGACGGCTCCTCGATCGAGGGGTGGAAGGCGATCAACGAGAGCGACATGGTGCTGAAGCCCGACCTCGACGCGGTCTATACCGACCCGTTCTCGGCTACACCGATGCTCATCGTCTTCTGCGACGTGGTCGAGCCGTCGACCGGCGAGCTCTATGCGCGCGACCCGCGCTCGACCGCCAAGCGCGCCGAGGCGTATGTGAAGACCACGGGGATCGGCGACACCGTCTATGTCGGCCCCGAAGCCGAGTTCTTCATGTTCGACGACGTGCGGTTCGAGAACACCTACTCGTCGAGCTACTACAAGATCGACGACATCGAGCTGCCGGGCAATTCGTCCAAGGAATATGAGGGCGGCAACATGGGCCACCGCCCGCGTGCCAAGGGCGGCTATTTCCCCGTCGCGCCGGTCGATTCGGCGGTCGACATCCGCGGCGAGATGGTCTCGACCATGCTCGAAATGGGCCTGCCCTGCGACAAGCATCATCATGAGGTCGCCGCCGCGCAGCATGAGCTCGGCCTGACCTTCGGCACGCTCGTCACCACCGCCGACCGGATGCAGATCTACAAGTATGTCGTGCACCAGGTCGCGCACGCGTACGGCAAGTCGGCGACGTTCATGCCGAAGCCGATCAAGGACGACAACGGCTCGGGCATGCACACGCATTTCTCGATCTGGGAAGGCTCGAAGCCGCTGTTCGCGGGCGACGGCTATGCCGGGCTCAGCGACATGTGCCTCTACTTCATCGGCGGCGTCATCAAGCATGCGCGCTCGCTCAACGCCTTCACCAACCCCTCGACCAACAGCTACAAGCGGCTGGTGCCGGGGTTCGAGGCGCCGGTGCTCCTCGCCTATTCGTCGCGCAACCGCTCGGCCTCGTGCCGCATCCCGTACGGCACGGGCGCCAAGTCGAAGCGTGTCGAGTTCCGCTTCCCCGACGCGCTCGCCAATCCGTATCTCGCCTATGCCGCGATCCTGATGGCGGGCCTCGACGGCATCCAGAACAAGATCCATCCGGGCGAGGCGATGGACAAGAACCTCTACGATCTGCCGCCCGCCGAACTGGTCAACGTCCCCACCGTCTGCGGCTCACTGCGCGAGGCGCTGATCGCGCTGCAGGACGACCATGAGTATCTGCTGAAGGGCGACGTGTTCACCAAGGACCAGATCGAGGCATACGCCGACATCAAGTGGGCCGACGTGATCCGGTTCGAGACGACGCCGAGCCCGGTCGAGTACGACATGTACTATAGCAGCTGAGGCGCGGCTGCGCCCGCGCCGGTCGCAGCGCGACAGCTGCTGCCGGCCGGCGCAGGCGAAGCCTGCGACCGACGACGCGGCTTCGCCGCGGCACAAACCTCACGAAAAGGGCGTCCGGCACCACCGGGCGCCCTTTTCCGTCCGCGCCGTAATCGAAGCGATTACAGCCAGCCGCCTCTGCACTGCCTAAAACGGGCCGATCCTGATCGGAGACGCTCGATGCAGATACAAGGCCACGCCGCCCAACCCGTGCAGCAGCCGGGCACCGACCGGGCGCCCCCACCCCCGCCGCCGCTGACCGCGGTACAGAGCGGGGAAGTCGCGGCAGGGCGTCTGCATGTCGCCGAAGGACGGGTGTTCGACGGCATCTCCGCAAGTGCGCCGAGAACGACCGACTGGGGCAGCCAGCCCGCCGGCTCAGGCTATCGCGAGGCGTTCGACGGTGCCGCTGCCCGGCTTGGTACGACCGACCCGGCACAGGTCGGCGCCGAGCTGGACCGCCAGCTCTATGCACAGGCACCGACCGCGTCGCCCGCGCCGGTCCCCGCCGCCGCCAACGACCGCGAGGGTGTCGGCTCGTTCGTCGAGGGCGCGATCCTCGGCGACTTCGGCGACAATTCAAGCTGGTCGGCAACCGCGGGTCAGGTCGTGGTCGGCTTCGTCCCCGTCGCCGGCCAGATTGCCGACCTGCGCGATACCGCCGCCTCGATCGGCCAGGTGATCCGCGGCGAGAATGGCGGCTGGCTCAACCTCGGCGCGTCGGTCGTCGGCTGGGTGCCGGGGATCGGCGACGCGGCCAAGGCGGCGATCCGCGGCGGCTCGAACGTCGCAGACGCGGGCACCGAAGTCGCACAGGGCGCCGCCCGCCACGCCGACGACGCGGCCAGCGGGGGTGCCCGGATCGACCCGCCACCCAGCGCCAATGGCGTGCCGGGCGCGACAATTGCCGAAACCGCCAGCCGCACCGGCATTCCGGAGACGCGCGTGCGCGAAATCCTCGATACGCCCAAGCCGGGCCGGCCCGACCCGTCGACATATCTGTCGCCCGAACGGATCGCCGCCCATCTGCGCCCGTTCGAGGAAAGCGGTGCGATCCGCTTCACCCCGCAATCGAGCATCGATCGCTACGGCACGCTCGGCCCGCCTGATGGCGGCTTCATCATGCCGCGGGCCGATTTCGAGCGGCTGGTCGAGGAAACCGGCGGCGATCTCGGCCGGATCGAGGCGCGGTTGCAACTCGACCCCGGCACGCTGACGCGCGGCGACAACGTCATCGCCTATATCGCGCCGGAAGACCTCAACAATCTGCGCATCCCGAGCGGGAACGAGCGCGGCGCGTGGGACGGGATGTGGGTCCCCGGCGGCTACACCGGCCAAGGCGTGCCGGAGGCGGTCGTGGACCTGCCCGCGGGGATGCCATATACCCCTGTCACGCTGGGAGAGTGACGATGAAGCTCAAATTCGGGGAAAAGACGACGGCCACGGCCACGCCGCGGACCAACGACGCCGACAATATCTGGGGCGACGCATGGCATGCCCGGCGGACCGACGACGGGTTCGAGCTCGAATATCAGACCGGCGATCTCGGCGGGCGCGAGCGCCGCTTCGCCATCACTGCCGACGAGTTCGAGGCACTTCGCCGCGATCCGTCGGCATTCGACACGATCCTCCACGCGCACGGCGGTTAGGCTTGGCAAGCCGCGGCGCGGCGGATTAGCATCGGGGATGCTCACCCGTTTCGGCGCGATCGCGCTTGCTGCCCTGCCCCTCCCCCTGCTTGCGCAGACCCCGCCGCAGGTGGAGGCGATGCGCAAGGCCGTCGCCGCTGATACGCCGCGAAACGAGGCGCTGCTGGAGCGGCTGGTCGTCCAGAACTCGGGCACGCTGAACCTGCCCGGCGTCAAGGCGGCGGGGGAGATCGTGCGAGCCGAACTCGAGCCGCTCGGCTTCGCGGTCGAATGGGTCGACCAGACGGCGGTCGGCCGCGCGGGCCATCTGGTGGCGCGGCACAAGGGCGACGGGCGCGGCAAGCGGCTGCTCCTCATCGGCCATCTCGACACGGTGTTCGAGCCCTCCTCGCCTTTCACCGGCTTTAAGCGCGAGGGGACGCGCGCGATCGGGCCGGGTGTCGGCGACGACAAGGGCGGCGTCGTCATCATCGTCGCGGCGCTGCGCGCGATGCAGGCGGCGGGGACTCTCAAGGGCGCTGACATCACCGTCTATCTGACCGGCGACGAGGAGCGGACCGGGGCGCCTGCCGAGAAGGCACGCGAGGGGCTGGTGGCCGCCGCGAAGGCCAGCGACGTCGCGCTCGAATACGAGAATCAGGCGACCGAGGACGGCGTCGAATACGGCACCGTCGCACGGCGCAGTTCGACCAGTTGGGAACTGAAGACGACTGGCGTCACCGGCCATTCGAGCGGCATCTTTGGCGAGAGCCTGGGGTACGGCGCGATCTATGAAATGGCGCGCATCCTCGACGGCTTCCGTCGCGAGCTGCCCGAGAAAAACCTGACCTACAATGTCGGCGTGATGGCGGGCGGCACCCCCGCGGCGATCGACGCGGCAGGCGTCACCGCAAGCGGCAGCGGCAAGACCAACATCGTTGCCGAAGCCGCGGTCGCGCGCGGTGACCTGCGCACACTGACGCCCGAGCAGGACGCGCGCGTGCGGACCAAGATGGAAGCGATCGTCTCACAGCATTTGCCGAAGACCGGCGCGACGCTGACCTTCTTCGACGGGATGCCGCCGATGGCGCCCAGTGCGGGCAATCGCGCGCTGCTGGCGACGCTCAACGCGGTCAATCGCGAGCTGAAGCTGCCCGAAATGCCCGAGTACGATCCCGCCAAGCGCGGCGCGGCCGATTCGGGCTGGGTCGCGGCGATTGTGCCGACGCTCGCGGGCCTCGGCCCCGTCGGGGGCAAGGCACATGCTGAGGGCGAGTGGATGGACCTCACCAGCCTGCCGCGTCAGGCGACCCGAAATGCGGTATTCCTGACGCGGTTGTCCAAGGAACCGCGAAGCCGTTGAAATGTCTAACCTGTCTTAATCAGGAGACAGGTTCATGGCCCTCACCGCCCTCGCACTCAACTGCACGCTCAAGCCCAGCGGCGAGTCCTCCACCGACGCGATGATCGCGGTGCTGGCCGACGCGTTCAAGGCGCATGACGTGACGATCACCGAGACGATCCGCGTCGCCGCGCACGACGTGAAACCCGGCGTCACGAGCGACGAAGGCGACGGCGACGCCTGGCCCGCGATTCGCGAGAAGATCCTCGCCGCCGACATCCTTATCCTCGGCGGGCCGATCTGGATGGGACAGACCGGCAGCGTCGCCAAGCGCGTGATGGAGCGGATGGACGCCTTCATCTCCGAGACCGACGATCAGGGCCGGATGCCGAGCTATTCCAAGGTCGCGGTCGCCGCGATCGTCGGAAACGAGGACGGCGCACATTTCTCTTCGGCGCAGATTTTCCAATCGCTCAACGACGTCGGCTTCACCATTCCCGCGGTCGCCGCCTGTTATTGGGTAGGCGAGGCGATGGGGTCGGTGGACTTCAAGGACCTCGACGAAACGCCGGAGAAGGTGACGGAGACCGCGAAGATGGTCGCGTCGAACGCCGCGCATCTGGCGGGGTTGCTGAAGGGAGCGCCCTACCCGGGGTAAGTCCCCCGGCGTCACCCCGGACTGGTTCCGGGGTGACGCTTCGGTTACGGGATCAGCACCGTACTGCCGATCGTCGTCCCCGCCTCAAGCTCCTCATGCGCCTCCGCCACCGCTTCCAGCGGGAAGCGCTGGCCAATCTCGGCCCGAATCGCGCCCGAGCGCAGCATCGCGAACACCTTGTCCGCATAACGCTGCCGCGCTTCGGGCGTCGTGGCATAGTGGAACAGCGTCGGGCGGGTGACGAACAGCGAACCCTTTGCCGATAACACGCCGAGATTGATGCCCTCGACCGGCCCGCTGGCGTTACCGAAGCTGACGATCAGCCCGCGCGGGCTCGCACTGTCGAGCGAGGCCTGCCACGTCGCCTTGCCCACGCTGTCGAAGATGACCGGCACGCCCGCACCGCCGGTGATCTCGCGCACCCGCGCAGCGATGTCCTCGTCGCGGTGCAGGATCACGTGGTCGGCCCCCGCCCCGCGGGCGCGCGACGCCTTCGCCTCGCTGCCAACGACAGCAATCACGGTTGCGCCGATCGCCTTCAGCCAGCCGGTAAGTAAGAGCCCGACGCCGCCCGCCGCGGCATAGACGAGGACGGTCTGCCCCGCCTCGACCCGCCCGCAATCCTCGACCAGCATTGCGGCGGTAGCGCCCTTCAGCATCAGCGCCGCCGCATCCTCGTCCGACACGTCGTCGGGCAGCCGCACGAGCTGGTCGGCCGCCACGGTCCGGTGCGTCGCATAGGCGCCGCGCGCGGTGAAGCTGCCGACTCGGTCGCCGACAGCGAAATCCGTCACCCCCTCGCCCAGCGCCTGGACCACGCCTGCGCCCTCCTGCCCCAGCACCGCCGGAAGGTCGATCGGATAGAGGCCGGTGCGGTGATAGGTGTCGATGTAATTGAGCCCGATCGCCGTCGCGCGCAGCCGCACTTCCCCCGGCCCGGGCTCGGGCAGCGCGGTGCCAACGAACTCGAACGCTTCCGGCCCGCCGGTCTTTGCGATGCGCTGGACATGGGTCTGCATGGGGACGACTCCGATCAATAATCGCGCGAGATGCGTACGTTGACGCTTTGCCGCCCGATCGTCGAGATCGTCGACAAGACCGACAGCCAGCGCGTGAACTGGAACTCGGCTCGTGTCGCGGAATAGCCCGCGCCGTCGCTGATGATCTCGACATAAGCGCGGCGGGTGATGAACTTGCCCGCGGCGATCGCGGTCTGCTGCCCCGTCTGCGGGTCGGCGGACAGGATGCGCAGCCGGTCGAGCCCGGCGGCACGGCGCAGCGCGTTGATCGGGTTGAGGCCGTCGCCCCCCTCCTGCAACGCCGCCACCGCCCCCGCCAGCTGCAACGCCTCCGGCGCCGACAGGCTGGTGATTGACGTGCCGAACAGCAGGCGCGAGAGGAGCTCGTCCTCGGGCAGCGCGGGGACGCTGGAGAAGCTGATCTCGGGCTTCAGCGCCGTCCCCGTCACGCGGATCGTCGCATTCAGCCCCTGCGTGTCGGCATTCGCCTGAATATCGAGCGCGGGGTTGGCGGGGACCGATCCGTCGAAGCGGATCGCCCCGCGTTCAAGGTCGAAGTCGCGGCCGGCGAACTCGTAATCGCCGCGGACCAAATCGGCGCGTCCGCGGATGCGTGGGTTGGTTGGCTCGCCGTCGATGCGAAGGTCCGCGGACCATTCGCTGTCGAGGCCGAGGCCCGTCACCTTCATGCCGCCGGGCGCCCGCGCACGCAGGTCGAGCTGCCACGGGGTGGTCGCCCGCACTTCCTCGTCGCCCTCGGGCAGATTGATCTCGGTGATGTTGAGGCGCGGGATCGCCGCGGCGGCGGTCGCGCGGCCGAGGCGATAGCGGCTCGAATTGAGCGTCACCTCGCCCGCGATCGTACCGCCGGCACCGTCGCTCCTGATCGTCACCGGGCCGCTGACGCTGGCACCGATATCGTCGCGGTTGATGACCAGCGCGTTCTTTGCCTCGAGCTTCAGGTCCATGCCGAACCCGCGCGCGGCGGCGAGGTCGAAGGCGCCGCTGCCGGTGATTGTCCCCGCCTTGCCGTCGCTCGCCTCGAACCGCTCGATGACGAGGCGCGAGCCGTCGAAGCGGCCGGCGGTCTTCACGCCGGTCAGCACGGTGCCCATCACCCCGCTGGCGATCCGCGCATTGTCGCTGCGCACCAGCCCGCGGATGCGCGGATCGGCGAGGCGGCCGGTCACGTCGGCGCCGATCTGCACCGGGCCGGACAGGTCGAACAGCTCGATCCCCGTCAGCCGCCACAGCGTATCCGCCGGCCCGCCATAGCGAAGCTGGGCGAACAGCGGCGCATTCGACAGCCGCTCGGCCAGCGTACCGCCGCCCAGCGGCGCCATCCGCGCCTGTGCCCGGCCGACGACACGCCCGCCCGAGGCCATGACCGCGCGGAACCCAGCCTGGTCGGCGCGCAGGATGCCGCGCAGGCCCATGTCGATCGGCGTTGTCGAGAGGACGAGGCCAGCGCGGCTCAAACCGCGCACGGTCATGTCGATGCTACCCGTCGGCGCCGCGCCCGGCGCGCTCGAATAGCTGAGCTTGCCCGACGCCGATCCGCCGAGGCCAAGGCCCGGATAGCCGATGTCGAGCACGCCGAGCGGCATCCGCGTCAGGCCGGCGTCGATCGCCAGCGCGTCGCCGAACCGGCCCGAGAGCTGCGCCTCGCCCCCGGCGAACGACAGCTTCGTAGGCGCCAGCGCCCAGCCCTCGACCGTCCGCGTCAGTTCGGCGGAACTGAGCAACTTCAACGGGCGTCCATCGACCTGCCCGCCGCCCGACAGCGTGTAGCGATCCGGCGTCACGCCCAGGTCGAAATCGAGCGCGAACCGCCGCCCGCGCGACCCCGCCAGCGACACCTTGCCGCTGCCCGACCCGTCGCGCAGCACGACGCTGCCCCCCAGCCGGGCAAGGCTGAGCGCGCCACGACTGAGGCCGCGGATCTGCGTTTCGGCGGCCAGGTCCGTGCCCGCTGGATCGAGCCGCACGGTGAAGCGCAGCCGGCCCGAGCGAATACGCGCGCCCGAAATCGTGGCGCCCTGTGCCGTCAGGTCGCCGTCGATGCGCTGTATCTCTCCCTCGGGCGCGAAGCCGATCCGGCCGGAGAGGCCGCCGCCCGTGAGGTCGATCGCGCCCAAGAAACCGCCGGGCAAGATATCGAGCGCCCCCTGGCCCCGCGCGCCCGCCACGTCGAGCCGGTCGATGACGATCCGCGCTTGTCCCCCGCGCGGCAACAGGATTGTTCCGCCGGCGGTGAACGGCCCCAGCCGCGAACCGCCTGCGGCAGTGTAGCGATACCCCTCCGCCACCGGATCGAGCGCGGCGGTGACGTCGGTGAGGCCCAGCGTCTCCTGCGGCCGGGCGAGCCGCAGGCGGATCACGGGCCGGTCGATCCGGCCGTCGATGCTGAGGACGACCGGGCCATATTGGCGCGACACGCCCTGCCCGGCGAAGACGAACGTCCCGTCGATCCGGCGATAACCGTTGCCGCGGAGATTCAAGCCGGGCGAGGTCAGGCGCAGGTCGGTGAAGCGCAGGATGCGGTCCGGCCCCCGCTCCAGCCGGGTAACGATCCGCGGCAGTCCCTGCGTCAGCGAGCGGAAGAACGCGTTTTCGAGGGTCAGCATCCGCGCGGTGCCGGTGCCGACGATCCGCGTGCCGACCCCGTTCGCGCCGGGCACGACCGACAGCTTCGTATCGACCTCGACCAGCCCCAGGCCGGGGATGCGATAGCGCTTTAGGCCACCCGCCAGCCCGACCTCGTACCGGCCGGTGCGCAGGTCGACGAGCAGCATGACGCGGCCGTTGAGCTGATCCGACCGCACCTGAAGCGCGTCGGCGGTGAGCGCGGTGCTCGTCACCTTCAGCGGCCCGCTGACGGTCAGGTTGCGCAGGATCCCGCCCGCCACGTCGCCCACGCCCGTCACGCGCGCGGCGGTCAGCGTCAGCGGCACCGTCACCGGCGCCTTCGACAGCCGGCCGCGGCCGGCGGCGCGCACGACCTCGAACCCCGTCTGGTCGAACGCGGCGCGGTCGGCGGTCAGGCGATAGTCGAAGCTTGCCCGATCGAACGCGCCGTCCAGCGTCACGCGCGCGCGGATGTTGCGCCCGGTCATGTTGGGGAACAAAGCGGGCGGGCGCAGCAGGCGGATCTCGGTGACGAGGTTGCGCCAGCCGCTTGTCGCCAGATCGACGCCCCCCTTGCTGTCGATCGCCAGCGCCGCGGTGCGCAGCGACAGCGTGCCGTTGAGCCGCCGGTCGGCCAGCGTAGCCTGTCCCGCCACGCGGATGCGCGGCTGCGACAGGCGCTTGAGCCGGCCCTTCAACAGGCTGGCGGGGGCGAGGTTGCCGTCCAGCGCATAGCGGCCCGCGTCCACGCCGAGCTTGAGGTCGACGATCCGCGCCGCTCCTACATCGGCGCGGGCCGACCCGCGCCAGCGCGACCAGCTACCGTCGCCCGCGACCGCGAAGCCAACCGGCGTTCGCGTCCCAATCATGCGCGCAAGCACGCCGTCACCGCGCCCGCGACCACGCGCGGCGAGGTCAAACCGGTCCCGATCGGGCGCGGCGTCGAGCTTCAGCCGGACGAAATCGCTCCCCTGCACCAGCGCGGCAAGGTCGATCAGCGCGCGGCGGTCGCGCACGTCGCCGCGGCCGATCAGCGTCG
The DNA here is from genome assembly GCF_014199325.1 of Sphingomonas yantingensis. Classification (GTDB taxonomy): domain Bacteria; phylum Pseudomonadota; class Alphaproteobacteria; order Sphingomonadales; family Sphingomonadaceae; genus Sphingomonas; species Sphingomonas yantingensis. The sequence continues at coordinate 71,411 of NZ_JACIJJ010000004.1, read as the reverse complement.
CCACGCGTCGCTGGCCCGCGACGGCGGGCGTCAGCTCCAGCCGCTCGACGCGCAGCAGCCCGACGCGAATGTCGAACCCCGGCAGGATCGGCCCGCGCCGCCCGGTGGGGTTCGGCTGCGGCAGCTTGTGGAGCGTCGCCGCCGGCACGATCAGGCTACGAATGTCGAGCGTGTTACGACCCCAGGCCAGCGGCCGCCAGTCGAGTTCCGCCCGCGGGGCGCTGAAGACAAGGCCCTTGGGATCGCGGATCGTCACGTCGATCAGCGTCGCGCGGCCGTAGATCGACCCCTCGATCCGGCCGACGCGGTACTTCATGCCGTCGCGGGGGGCGAGCGCCGCGATCCGATCGGCGATGAAACGGTGCCCCGGCTGCGTGTCGATGAGCAGCAGCGCCGCGCCGATCGCGAGCACTAGCACTGCGACCAGCCCGAGCAGCCACCGCCACCAGCGGCGCGGCGACTTTGCGGGCGGCGGCACTTCCTCGCTCAAAATGCCTGCCCCAGGCTGACATAGACGGCGATGCGCGAATCGCCCGGCTGCGGGTTGATCGGCGTGCCCACATCGACTCGGATCGGGCCGAAGTTGGAGTAATAGCGGACGCCCACGCCCGCGCCGATGCGGAAGTCGGTCAGCTTGGGCAGCGGCGAGGTATAGATGTTGCCCGCGTCGATGAACGGCACGATGCCGAAATTGCCGAACGCCTTGACCCGCGCCTCGATCGAAAACTCGGTCAGGCTGCGGCCGCCGATCGGGTCGTTGTTGGCGTCGCGCGGCCCGATCGACTGGAAGCCGTAGCCGCGCACCGACGCGCCGCCGCCGGCATAGAAGCGCCGCGACGGCGCGATCGCATCGCGCGGCGCGCCGACGATCGTGCCGAGCCGCGTCCGTGCCGCCAGGACGACACGATCGGTGACGGGGCGATAGATGCTCGCATCGAGCTGCGTGCGCGCATAGCCGAACGTCGCGCCCGACAGCGACACCTCGGGCGACAGCCGCCCGCCGAGGCGAAACCCGCGCGTGGGGTTCAAGAGGTCGTCGGTGCCGTCATAGGTCAGGCTCGTCGGCAGCGCGCCGATGAAGTAGGTGCGAACTCGCGGCTCGCCGGTCGAGACGACCACGTCCTGCTCGCGACTGGCGGCGAGTTCCGCGCCCAGCGACCAGATCCAAGCCTTTTGAAAGAAGATGTTGGTCTGTCGCTCCAGCGTGCCGGCCAGCAGCAGCGTGTCGGCGGAATAGGCGTCGCGCTCCAGATGCGCGGCGGTCGCCTGGAGCGTCAGCACGCGGTCGCGCTCGTGGAAATTGTTGCGGCGGAAGGTGACGCCCGCCAGCTGCTCGCGCGTGCCCGCGACACCGCGCAGCGTCAGCGCTCCCTCGGGCGGGAAGAAGTTGCGGTGCGTCCAGCTTGCCTCGACGCGCGCGCCCTCGCCCGTGCCATAGCCGATCTCGCCCGCGATCGTGCGCGGCGGCGCGGGGGCCATGCGGACGTCGAGGTCGACGGTGCCGGGTTCGGCGCCCTTCACCGGCTCGATACGGACCGCACTGACGAGGCCGGTCTGGATGATCGCGCGCCTGAGGTCATCGACCGATCCCTGGTCGAAGCTTTCGCCCGGCTTGAACCGGGCAATGTCCTGCACATGGTCGCCGTCGAACACGCGATTGTCGCGCGTGGTGATCCGGCCGAAGCGAAGCGCCTCGCCCGGCGACACCTTGACCGCGAGCGTCGCGGTGCGGGTGGCGTGGTCGATCACGATGCGGCTCTCGCCCACCTCAGCAAAGGGAAAGCCCTCGCGCCCGATCCGCTCCTTTAGGTTCGCTTCGGCCGCGGCGATCGTGTCGGCATTGACCGGGTCCTTCGGCTCGACCGCGAACGCCTTTCGTAGCGCGTCGGTCTTGGCCCCCGCGGCGTCCAGCCCCTCCAGCGTCACGCCTGCAAAGCGATAGACGTCGCCCGGCACCGCGGTCAGCAGCACGGTCACGTCACCCGCCTCGGCCTCGACCCGCGTCTGCACCTCCGCGTCGTAATAGCCCTCGGCGCGGAGGAGCTCGTTCAGCAGCCCCGCATCCTCGCGCGCGCGGCGATCGAGTTGCGCGGCGTTGGCCGGCTTGCCTTCGCCCGTCCTGAGCGTCGAGGCTTCGTTGAACCGCTGGCGCATCAGGTCGGTCCAGATGCCGTCCATCCCCTCGACCCGGTAGCGATAGCGGGTTTCGGCGGCGATCTGCGGCGCGTCGGTCGCGGCGGCGGGATCGGCGGGATCGGCCTTGAGGTCGGGCCAATCGAGGCCGAGTTCGGGCATCGGCGCCAGCGGATCGCCGGGATCGAGGAGCGCGTCGTCGCCCGGCCGCGACTGATCCTGCGCCCACGCGGCCGCGGGCGACAACAGGAACAGGCCGGCGGCGGCAACGGGCCAGCATCGCCGGCGGACTGCACTCGACATGGCCCAAGCCCTATTGCGTCGCCGCCTGCGCGGCAATGGGGTCAGTCGGACGCCGCCAGCGCCTCGACCCGCGCGCGATGCTCCGCCGCGCCGAACGGAAAGTGGAGGAACAGCCACGCCGCCGAAAAGGAGAGGACGAGATAGGTCCCGGCGAACAGGATCGTCAGCCAGTCGAGCGTGTCCGCCCCCACCTGTCCCGGCTTCGCCCCCTCCGGGAAACCCACGGCGGCGAGGATCAGGCCCGAGACGAAGATACCGATCCCGCTGGTGCATTTCTGGACGAAGAAGGCGCCGGCGAAGAACACGCCTTCGCTGCGCTTGCCGGTGCGCACCTCGCTATGCTCGACCACGTCGGCCATCATCGACGCGCCGAGGATCGCGGTGCCGACGCTGACGGCGGTGTTGAGCGTGTAGATCGCGAACAGGATCGGCAGCATCGCCGGCTCTCCCGGCTCCGGGAAGATGCCGGCAAGGCGCAGCGCGAACGGGGTCGCCTGAAGCAGGCCCGCTGCCGCGATCATCGAGGCGGCAGCACGCGGCTTGCCGATCGTGCGGGCAAGCGCGGGCGCGCCGACGAAGGCGATGACGACGCCCGCGAACAGCACCGCCGCCAGCCAGGCGAAGGTCGCCGTCTCGAACTTCCAGACGAAGGTATAGAGATAGTTGGACAGCGCGAAACTGATCCCCTGATTGGTGTAGGCGAACAGCCCCGCCGCCATCAGGATCAGGAACGGCCGGTTCTTCATCGCGCTCGCCAGTTCACGGAACGCGGTGCCGAGACCGCCCGGCTCGATCGCGGGCCTGGGCAACCGGCGGATCTCGCGATGCGTACCGATCGCCGAAACCGTGATCGCGACGAACATCGCGATCGCCCCGGCGATAGCGAAGCCGCGATAGCCTTCTCGATTGAGCAGCCCGTTGGTCTGCCCCGCCTCCGGCACCAGGAACAACTGATAGGCGGCGAGCAGCATCAGCAGCCCGCCCGTCCAGCCGAAGATGTAGCGATAGGCGGTGATCCGCGTCCGCTCGTCATAATCGGCGGTGAGTTCGGGGGTGAGCGCCTGGCTCGGCACCTCGTACGCCGATACCGCGGTCCGCACGACCACCGCCGCGCCGAACAGCCACGCCAGCGTCCAGCCCGAACTCAGGGCGGGCGGATTCCACAGCGCCACCCAACCGAGCGCGATCGGCAGCGCGGCGGCGTACATCCAGGGATGCCGCCGCCCCCAGCGGCTGCGCGTCCGGTCCGACGCGACGCCGATCATCGGATCGATGACCGCATCGAGCAGCAGCGCACACATGACGACGAACCCGACCTGCGCCGAGGGCAGGCCCATCACCTGATTGTAGAAGAGGAGCAGGAACGTGCCGAAACCATTGTCCTTCACCCCGTACGCCACCGCGCCGAAGCCATAGGCAAGCGTCGTCGCCGTCGCCACGCGGCGGACGGGCGGCAGCGCGTGGGCATCGCCGCTTCGCGCATCGGGTATTGCGCCGCTCATCGTTCGGCGAACCGTTCATGGCGATTTTGGAAGATCGGGTATGCCTTTCGACTTGCCATCTCGCCCTGCCTTGCCCTAGCGATGTCGCCAGATAACGATGCGGGGTGCGTACCGGCTTCCGATGGCCGAGGTCCAGCCCCCAGCCGGAGAGGATGCCGCCATGGCGCTCGACGCCGATACCTTCGACGCACTGATCGACGCCGTCCGCCGCTTCGTCGCTGAGCGGCTTCGCCCGCTGGAGGCGCAGGTCGAAAACGACGATGCGATCCCCGCCGACGTGGTGGCGGAGATGCGCGAGATGGGGCTGTTCGGCCTGTCGATCGCGCCGGAGTATGGCGGCCTCGGCCTCTCGATGGCCGAAGAGGTGCGTGTCGCGATGGAGACGGGGCGCACGACGCCCGCCTTCCGCTCCGCTTTCGGCACCAATGTCGGAATCGGCAGTCAGGGCCTCGTCATCGCCGGCACGCCCGAGCAGAAGGCCGAGTGGCTCCCGCGCATCGCCAGCGGCGAGATCGTGACCAGCTTTGCGCTCACCGAACCCGATGTCGGCAGCGATTCGGGCAGCGTGAAGACGCGCGCGGTCCGCGATGGCGACGTGTACCGGCTGTCGGGGACCAAGCGCTATATCACCAATGCGGACAAGGCGGACCTGTTCACCGTGATGGCGCGCACCGGCGACGAGCCCGGCGGGCGGGGCGTGAGTGCGTTCCTCGTGCCCCGCGACCTGCCCGGCCTTCGCGTCGGGCCGCCCGAGAAGAAGATGGGGCAGAAGGGCGCGCACGTTTGCGACGTGCATTTCGACGACGTGCCCGTCTCCGTCGCCAACCGGCTGGGCGAAGAGGGCGAGGGGTTCCGCATCGCGATGAAGGTGCTCGACCGCGGGCGCCTGCACATCGCCGCGGTGTGCGTCGGCGTCGCCGAGCGGCTGATCGCCGACACCGTCGCCTATGCCGGCGAACGCCGCCAGTTCGGCAAGCCGATCGCCGAGCACCAGCTCGTCCAGGCGATGATTGCCGACTCCAAGACCGAGGCACTGGCCGCCCGCGCGCTCGTCCTCCAGACCGCCGATGCCAAGGATCGCGGCGAAGACGTGGTGCTGGAAAGCGCCGCCGCCAAGCTGTTCGCCAGCGAGATGGTCGGCCGCGTCGCCGACCGCGCGGTACAAGTGCATGGCGGCGCGGGCTATATCGCCGACTACGGTATCGAGCGGCTCTATCGAGACGTGCGCCTGTTCCGCATCTATGAGGGGACGACCCAGATCCAGCAGGTCATCGTCGCGCGCGAGACGATGAAGCGCGGGGGTTGAGCATGCGCGCCCTGCTTCTCGCCGCCCTCGCCGTCGCTACCCCGACGCTGGCGCAGGACCGCCCCGCCCCCGTCGCGGCGCGCGGCGATCATGTCGCCATCTCCGTCACCGACCTCGACCGCAGTGCCGAGTTCTATAAACGCGTCTTCGGCTTTCCCGAGCTCAAGGCGCCGGTGAAGAACCGCCGCTGGCTCGATCTTGGCGGCGGATTCGCGATGCACATTATCCCCGACCGCACCGCGCCGGTGGGGGTCGACCGCGGCAACCACATCGCCTTCGCCGTTGCCAATTTCGATGGCTTCGTCGCGATGCTGGTGCGCGAGGGGATTCCCTTCACCGATTTCGAGGACAAACCCTCGACGATCCAGCGCCTCCGCACCGACGGCGTGCGACAGGTCTATATCCACGATCCCGACGGCCACCGGATCGAAGTCAACGACGCCGCGCCCAACCGCTGAACAGGAGCAACCATGGACACCAACAGCCTCTTCCGCCTCGACGGCCGCGTCGCGCTCGTCACCGGCGGGTCGCGCGGGATCGGGCGGATGATCGCCACCGGCTTCATCGGCATGGGCGCGCGCGTCTATGTCTGCTCGCGCAAGGCCGATGCGTGCGAGGCGACCGCGGCGGAGCTCGGCGACAACGCCATCCCCCTGCCCGCCGACGTCTCGACAGTCGAGGGATGCCGCGCCCTCGCCGCCGAGATCGCGGCGCGTGAGGGACGGCTCGACATCCTCGTCAACAATGCTGGCGCCGCCTGGGGCGAGCCGTTCGACACCTTTCCCGAAAGCGGCTGGGACAAGGTGATGAACCTCAACGTGAAATCCCCCTTCTTCCTGACGCAGGCACTGCACGAGGCGCTGAAGGCCAGCGGCACGGGCGGGCGCCCGGCCAAGGTCATCAACATCACCTCGATCGACGGCCAGCGCTGCAACCCCTGGGAAACCTATAGCTACCAAGCCTCGAAGGCGGCGCTGATCCACCTCACCCGCCGGATGGCCGCGCGGCTGATCCGCGACAACATCGTCGTCACCTCGCTCGCCCCCGGCGCCTTTGCCAGCGACATGAACAAGGCGGCGCGCGACCACGGCGACAACGTGGCGAAAGCGATCCCCGCGCGCCGCATCGGCGAGGCGAAGGACATGGCGGCGGCGGCGATCTATCTCGCCAGCCGCGCGGGCGATTACGTGGTGGGGGAAACGCTGACGGTGGACGGCGGGCTGGTCAACGCTTCGCTAGGCGTCAGCATCGACGGTTAAGCGCGGTCAGACCGCGGTGGCGTAATTGGTGATCGCCTGACCGGCGGTCACCAGGAGCACGCCCATCACGAGCGCGCCGACGACCAATGCAATGACAAGCCCACGCGATTTGGCGCGGACGATGGGGTTGAACCGCATCACGAACCTCCTCTTTGCAACCTGATAGCATGGCTATGCTAACGCAGGATGAACCGGGGCTGTCATCCGTCGAAAAGCATCGCTAACGCACGCCCATGACCACTGCCAAGATCTGCGGCCTATCGACGCCCGACACGCTCGACGCCGCGATCGCTGGCGGGGCGAGCCATGTCGGCTTTGTGTTCTTTGCCCCCTCCCCCCGCAACCTGTCGTTCGATGCGGCGGCGGGGCTGGCGGCGCGGGTGCCGGATCGGGTGGCGCGCGTCGGCGTGTTCGTCGATCCGGCCGACGACTTGCTCGAGCGCGCAATCGCCGCCGGACGGCTGGACGTGCTGCAACTCCACAAGACCGCGCCCGAGCGGATCGCCGCGATCCGTGCGCGCCACTGCCTGCCGGTCTGGGCCGCCGTCGCGGTGAAGGCGCGCGCCGACCTTGACGCAGCGCGCCCACTGGCCGGCCTCGTCGACCGTATCCTTTACGACGCCAAGACGCCCGAGGGGGCGAGCCTGCCCGGCGGGATGGGCCTGCGCTTCGACTGGGGCCTGCTCGACGGGTTCCGCCACCCGGCCCCCTGGGCGCTGTCGGGCGGGCTCGACGCGGGCAACGTGGTCGAGGCGATCCGGCGCACGGGCGCGCCGATCGTCGACGTGTCCTCCGGCGTCGAAAGCGCGCCGGGCGTCAAGGATGCGACGAAGATCGCCGCGTTCCTCAAGGCCGTATCGTCGGCCTGACCCGCGGGCTTCCGTTCGGGCATCGCCATCGCTAAGTGGCACCCATGAACGCTCCCAACAGCCTTCGCCAGCAGCCCGACGAGCGCGGCCATTTCGGCGATTTCGGCGGCCGCTACGTCGCCGAGACGCTGATGCCGCTGATCCTCGATCTCGAGCGCGAGTACCGCGCGGCCAAGACCGACCCGGCTTTCGCTGCGCAGTTCGACGACCTGCTCGAACATTATGTCGGCCGCCCCAGCCCGCTCTATTACGCCGAGCGGCTGACCGAGGCGCTGCGCGAGAGCGCCGAGCCGGGCATGGGCGCAGAAGTCTGGTTCAAGCGCGACGAGCTCAACCATACCGGCGCGCACAAGATCAACAATTGCGTCGGCCAGATCCTGCTCGCCATGCGGATGGGCAAGACGCGCATCATTGCCGAGACCGGCGCGGGCCAGCACGGTGTCGCCACCGCCACGGTCTGTGCGCGCTTCGGCCTCCCTTGCACCATCTTCATGGGCGCGACCGATGCCGCGCGCCAGCAGCCGAACGTGTTCCGTATGAAGCTGCTCGGGGCCGAGGTCCGCCCGGTCACGTCGGGCTCGGCAACGCTCAAGGACGCGATGAACGAGGCGCTGCGCGACTGGGTCGCGAACGTTCACGACACCTTCTACATCATCGGCACCGCCGCCGGCCCGCATCCGTACCCGGAACTCGTCCGCGACTTCCAGAGCGTGATCGGACGCGAGGCGCGCGAGCAGATGCTTAAGCGTACCGGCCGCCTGCCCGACATGCTGGTTGCGGCGATCGGCGGCGGGTCGAATGCGATCGGGCTGTTCCACCCCTTCCTCGACGATGCCGACGTCAAGATGCTGGGCGTCGAGGCGGCGGGCCATGGCCTCGACAAGCTGCATGCCGCCAGCCTGGCGGGCGGCGCGCCGGGCGTGCTTCACGGCAACAAGACCTATCTGCTCCAGGACGAGGACGGCCAGATCGCCGAGGCGCATTCGATCTCCGCGGGTCTCGATTATCCGGGTATCGGCCCGGAACATGCGTGGCTGAAGGAGATCGGCCGCGTCGAATATACGTCGATCACCGACACAGAGGCGCTGGACGCCTTCCAGCTTCTTTGCCGGACCGAGGGGATCATCCCCGCGCTCGAACCCGCGCACGCGATCGCTGCCGTGGCGAAGCGCGCGCGCGAAATGCCGCGGGACAAGGTGATCCTCGCCAACCTGTGCGGGCGGGGGGACAAGGACATCTTCACCGTGGCCGACGCGCTGGGAGTGGCGATTTGATCGCCACACGCAACCTGTTGACCGGCGTCGGCATCGGCGTGGTCGTGGCGCTGCTCGTCCATTTGCTGTTCGGGCATGGGCTTGATGTTCAGGCTTGGTCGGTCCGCGATCCGCAGACGGGCCGCGTCGTGCTGACCGGCGGCATCGTCGGTGCGGTTTCCCAACTCTTCGGCCAGACTGGAACCCGCCGATGACCCGCCTCGCTGCCGCTTTCGCCAAGACAAATCCCGCGCTCGTCGCGTTCGTGACCGCGGGTGACCCCACGCCCGACGCGACCCCCGCGATCCTCGACGCGCTGGTCGCGGGCGGGGCGGACGTGATCGAGCTCGGCATGCCGTTTACCGATCCGATGGCCGATGGCCCCGCGATCCAAGCAGCGAACATCCGCAGCCTGTCCGCGGGCACGACGACCGCCGACATTCTCTCGATCGCTCGCGGCTTCCGCGAACGCCACGCGGACGTGCCGCTCGTCCTGATGGGCTATGCCAACCCGATGCTTCGCCGTGGGCCGGACTGGTTCGCGCGCGCCATTGCCGAGGCCGGCGTCGATGGCGTCATCTGCGTCGATGTGCCGCCCGAGGAGGACGATGCGCTCGGCCCGGCCCTCCGAAACGCGGGTGTCGATCTGATCCGTCTTGCCACGCCGACCACCGACGTCGCTCGCCTGCCCGCGGTCATGGCCGGCGCGTCGGGCTTCGTCTATTACGTTTCCGTCGCGGGCATCACCGGGTTGCAGCAGGCCGCGCAGGCCTCGATCGAGGAGGCCGTCCAGCGGCTCAAGGCGGGCACCGACCTGCCCATCGCGGTCGGCTTCGGCGTGCGCACCCCGGATCAGGCCGCCGCGATCGCGCGCGTCGCCGACGGCGTCGTCGTCGGCTCCGCGATCGTCGAGATCGTCGCTGAGCACGGTATCGCCGCCGCGCCCCACGTCACCGACTATGTGCGTTCGCTCAAGGACGCGATCGAAACCTCCAGGATTCCTGCATGAGCTGGCTCAACCGCGTCCGCAACGCCCTCGCCGCCGTCGTTCCCGTCAAGGAGACGCCCGACAATCTCTGGCACAAGTGCAAGGGATGCGGGCAGATGATCTTCACCAAGGAATATGAGGAAAACCTCTACGTCTGCCCGCTGTGCGACCATCACGGCCGCATCGGGCCGAAGCAGCGGTTTGCGCAGTTGTTCGACGAGGGGACGTGCAAGCTCCTCCCCGCCCCGCGTGTTGCCGACGATCCGCTGAAGTTCCGCGATTCCAAGCCCTATGTCGCCCGGCTGAAGGCCGCACGCGCCGATACCGGCGACCAGGACGCGTTCGTATCCGCCCGCGGCAACATCGAGGGGCGGCGCGCCGTGATCGGCGTGCAGAACTTCGCCTTCATGGGCGGGTCGATGGGCCAGGCAGTGGGTGAAGGCTTTATCGCCGGGGTCGAGGCGGCGATCGCCGCCCGCGCGCCGTTCATCGTCTTTACCGCCAGCGGCGGCGCACGGATGCAGGAAGGCATTTTGAGCCTGATGCAGATGCCGCGCACCACCGTGGCGATCGAGATGCTGCACGATGCGGGCCTGCCCTATATCGTCGTGCTGACCGACCCGACGTCGGGCGGGGTGATGGCCGCCTATGCGATGCTGGGCGACGTGCAGATCGCCGAGCCGAAGGCGACGCTCGCCTTTACCGGTCGCCGTGTGATCGAACAGACGATCCGTGAGAAGCTGCCCGAGAATTTCCAGACCAGCGAATATTATCGCGACCACGGCCTGATCGACATGGTGGTCGAGCGCAAGGATCTGCGCGCGCAGTTGTCGTCGCTGATCGATTACCTGACCCACGACCGCGCCGCCGCCTGACCGCCGCGCGATCATGGCCGACCATGCCCGCTCCGACGATCCCTTCGTCCAGGCGCAGTTCGACCGGCTGAACGCGCTCGGCCCCGGTGCCGACACGCTGGGGCTGGAGCGGATCACGCGGTTGCTCGCACGTGTCGGCGATCCGCACCGCGCGCTGCCGCCGGTGTTCCATGTCGCGGGGACCAATGGGAAGGGCTCGACCTGCGCATTCCTGCGCGCGGGGCTGGAGGCGGCGGGTTATCGCGTCCACGCCTATACCAGCCCGCACCTCGTCCGCTTCAACGAGCGGATACGGGTGGCGGGAACGCTGATCGACGACCGGACATTGGCGACGCTGCTGGCCGAGGTGCTGGACGCGGGCGGCGACATCGGCGCGAGCTTCTTCGAGGTTACGACCGCCGCCGCCTTTCTCGCCTTTGCGCGTACGCCTGCCGATGCCTGCGTGATCGAGGTGGGGCTTGGCGGGCGGCTCGATGCGACCAACGTCATTCCGACCTCGCTGGTTGGCGGGATCGCGCGGCTGGGCATCGACCATCAGGCGTTCCTGGGTGATACGCTTGAGGCGATCGCTGGCGAGAAGGCGGGGATCGCGCGGGCGGGCGTGCCACTGGTGACGCTCGACCAGCCGGCGAGCTGTGCAGCGGTGATCGAGGAGGTGGCCGCCGCAACCGGCGCGACCCCTCAGCGGCGCGGCGCCGAGTGGCACTCGCGGACGGAAGGCGACACGATCCGGTTCGAGGATACGCGTGGGATCCTCGACCTGCCGCTGCCCGCGTTGCCCGGCGCGCATCAGCACGAGAATCTGGCGCTCGCCGCCGCGATGCTGCGGGCACAGGACCGGCTGCCCGTCGGCGATGATGCGATCTGTGCCGCCGCCCGCGCGCACTGGCCGGCACGGATGCAGCGGCTGCGCCCTGGGCCGCTCGCCGATCGCGTCCGTGGGAGCCTGCTGCTCGACGGGGCGCACAATCGCAACGCCGCCGACGCCGCCGCGGCGTATCTGGCGCAGCGGGCGGACAAGCCCGCGCTCATCCTCGGCGTGCTCGCCAACAAGGATGCGGGCGGCATCCTCGACGCGCTGGCGCCTTATGTCGGGCCGGTGCGGACGATACCCGTCCCCTCGCACCCCTTTCACGCGCCTGAGGACCTCGCCGCCCTCGCCGCCGCGCGCGGGTTGCAGGCCGAGCCGGCCGCCGACGTGCCCGCGGCGCTGGGCAGCCTATCCGGCTGGACCGGCGACGTGCTGATCCTTGGCTCGCTCTATCTTGCCGGCCGGGTGCTCGCGCTGAACGACGAGGCGCCGGACTGACGCTTTATTGATATTGACTATCAATAACGGACGCGTGACAAGGGTGGGGTCAGCGAAAGGACCCTGCCTTGACGCGCACGCTCGAAACCCTGTCGGCGCCCTTGCCGCATCTGCAACCCGCCGATCCCGCCGCCCGCCTGATCCTGTTCGGCATCCGCCAGATGGGCGCGCAGGGGCTGGACGAGGCGACGGCTGCCAATGCCTTCCTCACCGCGTTCGGCGTCGATTTTCGCCGGCCGCTGATGATGCTGCGCGTGCTAATGCATGAATTGTCGGTGGCGGCGGCGCGTCCGATTCCGATCGCGCCGTGGTGCTGCCCGCGCATGACCGCCGCCGAAGCCACGTTGGTCGAGGCGATGCGCGGTTTCAGCGAAAATCCCGACCGCTCGGCCTATCTTATCGCCGACCTAATCGGGGTGCGGCGCGCCGATGCCGCCGTGTGCGCGATGGCCGGCGTGGTGTCGGCATTCGGCGACCTCGGCCTGCCAATCAGACCCGACTGACCTCGACCTGCGCGCGGCTGCGCCACCATTCGGCGAGCACCAGCAGTACCGCGATCCCGCCGAGGCCGGCGGTCACGAAAAAGACGTTGGCATAGCCGTAAACGTCGATCGCCTCCCCCGTCGCCGCGCGGCCCAGCGCACCGACGAGGAACGTCATCGAGGACAGGAGTGCGTACTGTACCGCGCTGTATTCGCGCGCCGTGATCGAAGAGATGTAGGCGACGAACGCTGTCCCCGCGAGACCGCCGGCGATGTTCTCGCCGCTGATCGCGATGAGCAGGCGCATCAGCCGCGGATCGACCCCGATGCTGTCGAGCCCGAACAGCCGCGCGAACCCGTCGATCCCCGCCCCGCCCAGCGCCATGTCGGCATAGAGCAGGTTCGACAGCGCCGCGACGATGCCACCCACGACGAGTGTCGGCATCCGCCCCCATGCCGCCAGCAGGAACCCGCCCAGCGCGACGCCGCCGATCGTCATCCACACGCCGAACAGCTTCGACGCGAACGCCACCTCGTCGTTCGAATAGCCCAGGAAATCGAGATAGAAGGGAAAGGCAAACGGCGCCCAGATCGAATCGGCAATGCGATAGAGCAGTATGACGGCGAGGACGAGGATCGCGCCCCATTTCAGCCGGTCGACGATCTCGGCCAGCGGCAGGATCAGCGCGCGATAGCTGTGATCGGCTGCGGCGCGCAGTCCGCCCATCGGCTCGCCCCCGCCCGGATGCTGCGGCAGGCGGCGAGTCCAGCCGGCGACCAGCGCGGGGATGATGACGGTGGCGACGATGATCCACGGTCCGGTCATCCGCGTGAAGTCGCTGGCGGACGGCGCGGTGACGCCCGGCACCGGCGGTTGCAGCGCCGACACCATGAAGCTGCCGAGCGTAAAGATCGCCCAGGTCCAGCACACGGCGACGATGGCCAGCGCCGTCCGCCGCTGTGCGCGATCGGGCACCGCATGGCCCGCCAGCGGCTCGGCCGCGTCGGCGGCGTCGAGCTTCGCCTCGGGCAGGAAGATCGTCACCGCGACCGCGACCAGCATGACGAAGCCGAAGCCGACATAGACGCTCGGCCAGTCGAGCCGCGCCGCCAGCACCAGTGCCAAGGCGCCGCCCGCCAGCGCGGCGAAGCGATTGCCGAGCTGATAGACCGCCGACAGGAACTCGACCGTCGCGGTGTCGTCGGCGATCTCGATCCGCCAGGCGTCGATCACCACGTCCTGCGTCGCCGACAGGAACGCGGCGACCACCGCGATCCCCGCGAACGCGCCGATCGCGGAGAGCGGATCGGTGGCGGCAAGACCCCAGAGCGCGGCGGCGAGCAGCGCCTGACACAGCACCAGCCACGACCGCCGCCGCCCCAGCTCGCCGATGACCGGCAGACGCAGGCGGTCGACAACCGGCGACCACAGGAACTTGAACGCATAGGCAAGCCCGATCCACGACAAGACGCCGATCGTCGCCAGACTGACCTTCAATTCGCCCAGCCACGCGTTGAGCGTGCCGATGAGCAGCGTGAACGGCAGCCCGGACGCAAAGCCGAGGACAAGCATCGCCGATGTCTTGCGATTGGTCAGCGCCGCGCGGAACAGCGCGACCCCCTTGAGCTTCCTGTCCGTCACGCACCCACCCTATCGTTCGGTGGGCACCCTATCCTAACTTTCCGGCAAGCATAGCCCTGAAGGTCGCGGCTCAACCCGACAACAGCCCGTGCTTCCTCAGCGCGTGGCGCAACTGATCATAGGTCAGCCCCAGCGCCTCCGCCGTCGCACGCTGGTTGTAGCGATGCTCGGCCATCGCGCGACTCAGGAGGCGGCGTTCGTAGGTGGTGACGCGGGTGCGGAAATCACCCTCGATCGGCGGTTCGCTGGGCACGGCCACTACCGGCGTCGGCTCGCCCTCCGCCACCTCGGGCGCCGGGGTGAAGCCACCGCTCGATGCCGGGCGCCAGGGCGAATCGAACGGGTCGATCTGGATCATATCGACCGGCCCGTCGCGCTCCCATCGATAGACCGCGCGCTCGACCGCATTGCGAAGCTCGCGGACATTCCCCGGCCAGCGATGGTTCTCGAGCATCTCGATCGCCTCCGGCCCGAAGCCAGGCCAGCGATCGCGGCCCAGTTCGGCCGCCATCCGCCGCCCGAAATGATCGGCCAGCACCAGGATATCGCCGCTCCGCGCGCGCAGCGGCGGCAGAGTCACCACCTCGAAGCTCAGCCGATCGAGCAGGTCGGCGCGGAAGGTGCCCTTGAGCACGCGATCGGGCAGATGCTCGTTGGTCGCCGCGACGATGCGCACGTCCACGCGCAGCGGCCGCGACGAGCCGATGCGCGTGATCTCGCCATATTCGACCGCACGCAGCAGCCGGTCCTGCGCCGCCATCGACAGCGTGCCCAGCTCGTCGAGGAACAGCGTGCCGCCATCCGCCTCCTCGAACCGGCCCGCCCGCGCCTTCGACGCGCCGGTGAAGGCGCCCGCCTCGTGTCCGAACAGCTCCGCCTCGATCAGCGTCTCGGGCAATGCCGCGCAGTTCATAATGACCAGCGGCTGCGACCAGCGACCTGACAGGCGATGAAGCCGCTCGGCCACCAGTTCCTTACCCGTCCCCCGCTCGCCGATGACCAGCACGGGGCGATCGAGCGACGCCGCGCGGCTAGCGCGTTCGAGCGCGTCGAGAAAGGCGGTGGACTGGCCGATGACGGGGGCGACACGTTCCATGCACCGCTTGATGGTGGATTTTGCCAATGCTTGGCAACCGAAATCGCCGCGTCGATGAACCGAACGTCAGAAAAGCGAGGAAAATCGGCCTCCGAGCAAATTGGCACGGCCCCTGCAAAGCATCTTTCGACCACCGCAGAGTGGCAGGAAAAACAGCCAAGGTTCAGGGAGAACCACCAATGTTCGTAAAGGCCAGCCAGAATGTCCGCCACTCGATCGTCTCGATCCTCGGTGCCGCCGCCGCTTCGACGCTGGTCCTTGGGCTCGCCGCCGCCCCGGCCCGTGCCGCCGGTGATGACGCCCGCGAATGGACCGCCCGCGTGAGCGGCGACCTGCAGCAGCAGATCCGCGACATGCCGACGGTCCCCGCCGCGGTGCGGATGCAGAAGGCGGCGGTCGTCGCCGCGCACTTCGATCGCGATGGCGTGCTCTATGCCACCTCGCTCGACGTCGCGACCGGTAACCGCGTGCTCGACAACGAGGCGCTGCGCGCGGTCAACGCGATCGACTTCCCCGCGCTGCCGGCCGCGATGCGCGGCCGGGTGCGGGTGGTGCCGGTCGAGGTGTTCTTCGGCACGCCGAATGCCAACCGCTCGCGTCCGGCGATCCGCCGGACCGCGCTGGACCTGGCGGCGCGCATCCAGCAGTCTCACGCAGAGGTTCCCGCCGACCGGCCGCAAGGCTGATCGGCCACTGCCGGGGCGAGGCCCCCATCCTCGCCCCGGATTTTCAGAATTGCACGCAAGGAGTTCGTTCAAATGGGTATCTTCTCCCGCACCCGCGACATCATCGCCGCCAACGTCACCGACCTGCTCGACAAGGCCGAGGACCCCGCGAAGATGATCCGCATGATCATCCTCGAGATGGAGGAGACGCTGGTCGAGGTCCGTGCGTCCGCCGCGCGCACCATCGCCGACCAGAAGGAGATGCGCCGCCACATCGCCAAGCTCGACAAGCTTCAGGAAAGCTGGACGGAGAAGGCCGAGCTGGCGCTGTCGAAGGACCGTGAGGACCTGGCCAAGGCCGCTTTGGTCGAGCGCCAGAAGGCCGCCGACATGGCCGACCAGCTTCAGGCCGAGATCACCGTGCTAGACGACGCGCTCAGGGCGTCGGAGGCCGACATCGCCAAGCTCCAGAACAAGCTTCGCGAGGCGCGTGCCCGCCAGAACTCGATCGCGACCCGGCTCGAAAGCGCCGAGAACCGCTATCGCCTGCGCGAGATGTATGCCGGCGAGCGGGTGGCCGACGCATTCTCGCGCTTCGACACGCTGGAGCGCCGCGTGGACATGGCCGAGGGCCGCGCCGATGCCGCGGGCATGGGCGGTGCCAAGAGCCTCGAGGAGGAGATCGCCGAACTCAAGTCGTCCGAAAAGGTCGATGCCGAGCTCGCCGCGCTCAAGGCCCGCCTGAACAAGGAGGGCTGATCGATGGAAGACGTTTTCCTGCCGATCATGATCTGCGGCATCCTGTTCGTCGGCATGCCCTGGATCATCCTCCACTATCTCACGAAGTGGAAACAGGCGCCGACGATGACCGGCGAGGACGAGAAGCTGCTCGACGAGCTGCATCACCTCGCCCGCCGGCTGGACGAACGGCTCGAAACGATCGAGCGCATCGTCGCCGCCGACAATCCGGACTTCCGGCTCGAGGCCCCGCGAGTGCGCGAGGAGCTGCGGTCGTCCTACGAACCCCAGAGGAGGAACTGATGTCTGCCAGCCGCACCAAGCTCTATGTCGACAAGCAGAACGGCAAGTGGATGGGCGTCTGCGCCGGCATCGCGGACTATACCGGGGTTGACGTCATTTGGGTCCGGGTAGGCGCCGTGCTGCTCACCTGCCTTGGCGGGTTTCCCTGGACGCTGGTCGCCTATGGGATGATCGCCTGGATGGCTCCGGCCAAGCCCTATGGCCTGTACGAGAATGCCGAGGACGAGAAGTTCTGGCAGCGGGTCCGCTCGAACCCGAAGCGCTCGACCGCAGAGGTTCGCTCGAAGTTCCGCGACATCGACCGTCGCCTCGCTGAAATCGAGAGCTTCTATGTGGGCCGCAACAGCCGGCTCGCCGACGAAATCGACCGGCTGCGCTAAGGCGCGCCGGTCAACAAGGGAGAGTGACCATGAGTTGGGGTGGACCCGGTTTCGTCCTTGCGATTATCGGCCTTTCGATGGGCGCCTGGGTCGCGACGACATGGATGCGCGTCAAGCACGGCTATCCGATCACCGACGACAACGGCAAGACGATCCACAAAAGTGGCGGCCCCGATGCCGAGCGCAAGATCGAATTGCTGACGAGCGAGAACGAGCGGCTGGTCGGCCAGATCGGACGGCTGGAGGAGCGGATCGCGGTGCTTGAACGGATCGCCACCGATCCCGCCGAGCGTCTGAACCGCGACATCGACGCGCTGCGCTGAAGGGAGAGCGACCATGGACCCGGCCGACAACATCATCCTGCCCAACCTGCCCTGGATCATCGCCGGCGGCATGAGCATCGGCGCCCTGGGCCTGATCGCCTGGATGTTCACCACCTGGCTGCGCGTCAAGAACGGCTATCCGCTCGACGGCGCCTGGGGACAGGCGATCTATCCGAAGAAAAGCGACGAGGCGATGGAGCGCATCCGGCTGCTCAGCCAGGAGAATGCCCAGCTTCGCGCCGAGCTCGGCTCGATCAAGGATCGCCTCGCGAACGTCGAGCGGATCGTCACCGACAGCGCCCACAGCCTCGACCGCGAGATCGAGCAGCTGCGCGGCAGCCGCACCAACTGAGGACCAACGGCCATGAACACGACCGCAATCGCCTTTTTCATGATCGTTGTCGGCATCCCCGTCATCGCCGGGGTCGGCGGCGACATGTTCAAGCGCTGGCTACGCCACAAGGAGGCGATGACCACCGCGCTCAACGCCCAGACCGCGGAGAAGGCAGCGCAATATGCCGCGCAGGTCGAGCGGCTCGAACAGCGGGTGCGGGTGCTGGAGCGGATCGTCACCGACCAAGGCCTCGGCCTGTCCGAGGAAATCGAGCGGCTGCGCGACGCGCCGCTCAACTGAACCAGAACATAAGAGGGAGTGTAACCATGGATCCGTTTTCGATGGTCGTCGGGATCGTCGCGGTGGTCACGGTCGGCAAGATCGTGCGCGAAAAGGTCAAGACCCGCGAGAGCCAGCCCGCCGCCGATCACCCCGATGCGATCCGGATGCGCGAGGAAGTCCGGACGTTGAAGGAGCGTGTCGCCGTCCTCGAGCGCGTCGTCACCGACAGCGAGGACAGCGTCCGCCTCGACCGGGAAATCGCGCGGTTGCGCGATCCCCGCGACTGATGCCCCCCGTGTTCAACCTGGGAGAAGCAGCGATGCAGGACCCCCAATTCTATTTCGTGATGGCCGCCGCCGGCCTCGTCGCGCTCGGCATGGTCACCGCCGGTCTGCTCACCGCCTGGCGCGGCTGGCTGACCCTCAAGCAGCAGCAGATGGCGCTGGCGGGGCACCTGCCCGCCGACATGCCCGGCCCCTCGCCCACCCAGCGGATCGAGATCGCCGACCTTAAGGAGCGGATCAAGAAGCTCGAGGCGATCGCGGCGGGCGTGGATCTCTGATCGGAGCGGGCGGAGCGAGCGCTCCGCCCTCTCAGGCCGAAGCCTTCCGCCCGTACCGCCCCCAGGTGAAGCGCGACGACAAGGCGAAGTTCCAGACCGCGCCCACCACGATCCCCGCAATCGCCGATAGCGCCCAGTAACCTGCGCGAACGTCGTGCAGGAACGCCGCCACGCCCACATTGGCCGCCGCGCCGACCGAACAGACGACGCAGAACGACACCCACCCGTCGAACAGCGCCCTCGCCCCTTTGAGCCGTCGGTCGCGATAGGTGAGTGCGTTGTTGAGGAAGAAGTTGAACGTCATCGCGACAACCGTCGCGACGATCGTGCCCAGGATGAAGCTGGCTCCCAGACCGACATAGAGTGCCGACAGGATCGTCATGTGGACGCCGGCGCCGAGCGCGCCGATGGCGGAGAACATGGCAAAGCGCACGGGCACGATCTTGCCGAACATCCGGTCGTAGAGCGCAATCAGATACTCCATGGCGACCACATGGTCGAGCTTGCTCTCGCCTTCGGTCCGCGTGCGAAACACGTAGGGCAACTCCCTGAAATTGAGCGGCCGATCGCTCGCGGTCATGATGTCGAGCAGGATCTTGAAGCCGATCCCCGACAGCTTGGGCACCATCGTACGGAGCAGGTCCGAACGGATCATGAAGAAGCCGCTCATCGGATCGGACAGGTCGGCATTGAGCACCCGGCGCGACAACCGCGTCGCGAACTCGGACTTCGCCACGCGGTCGCGGTCCCAGTCGCCCGTCCCGCCGCCCTCGACGAAGCGCGAGCCGATGACGAGGTCGAGCGCCCGCTCGGCGTTCAGCGCGTCGGCCATCGCGGGCAGCAGCGCCTCGTCATGCTGCATGTCGCCGTCGATCACCGCGACCAGCGGCGCGGCGGTGGCGCACATCCCCTCGATGCAGGCAGTGGACAGACCCCGCCGGCCGATCCGCTGGATCACCCGGACCCTCGGGTCGACGCGACCGAGCTCGCGGGCGATACCAGCCGTCCCATCGGGGCTGTCGTCGTCGACGAAGATGACTTCCCAGGCGCGTCCCGCCAGCACCTGATCGAGCCGCGCGACCATCGTGGCGACGTTCTTCGCCTCATTGAACACGGGCACGACGACCGCGAGTTCGAGCATGTTCGTGTCAGAGCCCGGCGAGGATGCAGTCGGCCATCTGCCTCGTCGACAGCGACCCGCCCAGATCGCCGGTGCGCGCGCCGCCAGCGATCGCCGCAGCCACCGCCGCCTCGATCCGGCCGGCCGCCTCGCCCTCGTCCAGCGAATGGCGCAGTAGCATCGCCGCCGACAGGATCGCCGCGCACGGATTGGCCTTGCCCTGCCCGGCAATGTCGGGCGCGGAACCATGGATCGGCTCGTACAGCCCCTTGCCCGTGGCGCCGAGCGCGGCGGAGGGCAGCATCCCGATCGATCCCGCGCACATCGACGCCTGATCCGACAGGATGTCGCCGAACAGATTGCCGGTGACGATCACGTCGAACTGGCCCGGATCGCGCACCAGCTGCATCGCGGCATTGTCGACGTACATGTGGGTCAGCGCCACGTCGGGATAGTCCGCGGCCACCTCGATCACCACGTCGCGCCACAGCTGCGAGGTTTCGAGGACGTTGGCCTTGTCGACCGAGCACAGCCGCGACTGGCGCGTCCGTGCGGTCTCGAACCCGACGCGGGCGATGCGCGCAACCTCCGCCTCGTCATAGCGCATGAGGTCGCGGCCTTCGCGCAGCCCCTCGGCACTGGTGCCGCGCGACTTCAGCCCGAAATAGACGTCGCCGGTCAGCTCGCGCACGATAACGAGGTCGATCGCCGCGGCCACCTCGGGGCGGAGCGCCGAGGCGCCCTCCAGCCCCTTGAACAGCTTGGCGGGGCGCAGGTTGGCGAACAGGCCAAGTTCCTTGCGCAGGCCGAGAATAGCCTGCTCGGGCCGCAGCGCCCGCTCCAGCTTGTCGTAACGCGCATCGCCGACCGCGCCGAACAGGATCGCGTCGGCGCGCTGCGCCAGCGCGAGCGTCGCGGGCGGCAGCGGATGGCCCGCCGCGTCATAGGCCGCGCCGCCGACCGCCGCCTCCTCGAAGGTCAGGTCGAGGCCCGTCGCCTCGAGCACGCGGCGCGCCTCGGCGGCGACTTCGGGGCCGATGCCGTCCCCCGGCAACACGGCGATCAGATGCGGCATGAACCCTCCCTCGTAGCGGCCCGCCAATGCCCTAGCCGCTGGCGCGCTGCAACCGATCGATCAATCGTGCACGCGCCGCCAGCGTTTCCGCCGCGCGCCCGGTCAGGAGATCGCGTTCGAGGAAATGGCCGGTGATGGCGAACGCATCGAAGATCGCGGGCCAGTCGGGTGCCTCGCCCCCCTCGACCAGGAACCGCGGCAGCGGAAACAGCCGCGCCTCATACCCGTGCGCCGCACCGGCCGATACGGCGCTGCCGCTCTTCGGACTGACGAAGTCCAGGTCGTCGCGTGCCCCCGTCGACACGCACTGGTCGAGCGCGAGGCCGAAGCCCAGCTCAGCAAGCAGCAGCAATTCGTACCGCGCGACCAGCCCCGCCCAGGCGCGCGCGGCCGGTGCCGCCTCGACCGCGACGATCACCGCATCGAGCGCGGCGTGGAGGCGCGGATAGCCCTGCGCCTCAGGCAGCGTCGCGACGGTGAGCGCGGTCAGCCATTCGATCGCCGCGGCGGGCAGCGCCTCGGCGAACAGCGGCGCGCGGCTCTCGACCAGCTCGACTGTCAATGCCGCAAGCTGGCTCTCCGAGCGGGCGCGCCAGTCGCCTCGGACGAGGTTGCCCGGCTGGAGCACGGGCCGAAGCGCGCGTGACCGCCCGCCGCGGACATAGCCCGGCTGCACGCCGTCCTCGGGCGTCAGCGCGCGGACGACTGCCCCATGCTCGCCATGCGCCCGCACCGACAGGATGATCGCGGTGGCGGCGATGTGCATGGGTCAGGCGGCCGCCGGGAAGCGACCGGACGGCTCCCCTCCCTGAAAGGGAGAGGCTGAGGGTGGGTTGGCCGGTTGGTAAGTGCATCGATTCAAACTGGCCGACCCACCCCAACCCCTCCCAGTCAGGGAGGGGCACGAGGATGGCGCGACCCTCACCGCAACCCGAGCAGCTTGTGCGTCTGGAGCGACAGCCGCCATTTCGGTCGCGCCATCGCGAACGCCGTCGCCGCCTCCCAATTCGCCTGCCCCGCCGCGTCGTCGAGCGGCTGGACGAGGAAGTGGCGGAAGTCCCACGTCTCGATCGCCGCCACGTCGGTCCCCGCCTGCGGCCAGACGAGCTTCAGTTCGTCGCCGGTTCGCTGGACGACGTCGCTGCCCGCCTTGGGGCTGATGCAGACCCAGTCGATGCCGGGATGGACGGGCAGCGTCCCGTTGCTTTCGATCGCGATGATGAAGCCCGCATCGTGGAGCGCATGGACGATCGCATCGTCGACCTGGAGCATCGGCTCGCCCCCGGTCAGCACGACGAAGCGGCGTTCCGTGCCCTCTCCCCACGCCTTGACCACCGCCGCCGCCAGCGCCGCGGCATCGGCAAAACGCGCACCGCCGCCGCCGTCCATACCGACGAAATCGGTGTCGCAGAATTTGCAGATCGCGTTTCTCCGATCCTCCTCGCGGCCCGACCAAAGGTTGCAGCCGGCGAACCGCACGAACACCGCGCGTCGCCCGGCGTGGAACCCCTCGCCCTGCAGCGTCAGGAACAGTTCCTTGACCGCGTAGCTCATGGCCGGGTCGCGTAGACGGTGGGATCGGGCAGCCCGGCTTCCTCGAACCCCTTGGCGCGAAGCCGGCAGCTGTCGCACAGGCCGCAATGCTTGCCGCCGGGCGCGGGGTCGTAGCAGGACCAGCTCATGCCAGCGTCGAGGCCGAGGCGCGCCGCCTCCCGCGCGATATCCGCCTTAGTCATGTGCTGGAGCGGGGCGTGAATCTTGAACGGCTGTCCCTCGACCCCCGCCTTGGTCGCGAGTTCCGCCAGCCCCTCGAACGCGGCGACGAACTCGGGCCGGCAATCGGGATAGCCCGAATAATCGAGCGCATTGACGCCGATGAACAGGTCGCGCGCGCCCGCCGCCTCCGCCCAGCCCAAGGCGAGACTGAGGAAGATCGTGTTGCGTGCGGGCACATAAGTGACGGGAATATCGTCGCCGACGCCGCCCTTGGGCACGTCGATATCGGCGGTCAGCGCCGAGCCGCCGAACGCCGACAGGTCGAGCGGCAGGACGACGTGGCGCTCCGCCTCCAGCGCGCGGGCGATGCGGCGCGCGGCGGCCAGCTCGACCTGATGCCGCTGGTTATAGTCGACCGACAGCGCGAGAATGTCGAACCCGGCCTCTCGCGCATGGCCGGCCGCGACCATCGAATCGAGCCCCCCGGACACGAGGACAACGGCAAGCGGCGCGGCGGACATGGGGCGTTCTCAAGGACTGTGAATGGGGTGCGCGGCTCTTCTCGGCTTCGCGCACCCTCTCTTTGGGATCGCCGCCCCGCCGTGTCTAGTCCTCGCCGATCGCGCTGGTGGTCCGCGTGTCGCGCATGCGCAGATAGACGATCAGTGACAGGCCGATCATCGCGGTGACGTACCAGTAGAAGCCGCGCTCCCAGCCATTGTCCTTGAACGACAGCGCCACGAATTCCGCGGTCCCGCCGAAGATCGTGTTGGCGAGCGCATAGGGGAGCGCAACGCCGAGCGCGCGGACATGCGCGGGGAACAGTTCGGCCTTCACCACCGCATTGATCGAGGTGTAGCCGGTGACGATGATGAGCGCCGCCATGACCAGAGCGCCCGCAACCCATACGTCGCGCGTCTGCTCCAGCGCGGCGAAGATCGGATAGGTGAACAGCGTGCCCGCGATGCCGAAGCCGACCATCAGCGGCTTGCGCCCCACCCGGTCGGACAGCCCGCCCGCCAGCGGCTGGATGCACATGAAAACGAACAGCGTGACCGCGTTGATCTGGCTCGCCGCTTCCCGGCTGAAGCCGCTGGTGTTTACCAGGAACTTCTGCATGTAGATCGAATAGGCGTAGAAGGCGAGCGTGCCGCCCGCAGTCAGCAGCATGACGAGGCCGAACTCGCGCGGGTGGCGCTTGAGGAGCATCAGCGCGCCCGACTTCTCCGCGCCCTCGCGCTTCGCGTTCTTGTAGCTTTCAGTCTCGGCCAGCCCGCGGCGGATGCGGAACACTACTACCGCCAGCACCGCGCCGATCGCGAACGGGATTCGCCAGCCCCATGCCTCCAGCGCCTGAGCCGACATGGCGGACTGCAGGATCAGGAGCAGCGCGATCGCCAGCAACTGGCCCGAGATCAGCGTGACGTACTGGAAGGAGGAGAAGAACCCCCGCCGGTCGCGCCCCGCCATTTCCGACAGGTACGTCGCCGACGCACCATATTCGCCGCCCACCGACAGCCCCTGCATCAGCCGCGCGATCACCAGCAGTGCGGGCGCGACCAGCCCGATCGTCTCGTACCCCGGCGTCAAAGCGATGATGAGCGAGCCGGCGCACATCAGCGTCACCGACAACGTCAGCCCCGCCTTGCGCCCATGCCGGTCGGCATAGATGCCCATGATCCACGCGCCCACCGGCCGCATGACGAAGCCGACCGCGAACACGGCGGCGGCGCTGAGCAGCTGCGCGGTCTGGCTGCCCTTCGGAAAGAAGTGCGGCGCGAAATAGAGGGTGAAGGCGGAATAGACGTACCAGTCGAACCATTCGACCATGTTGCCCGTCGAGCCGCCGATGATCGATTTCAGGCGGTGACGGCGATCGTCGATGGCTTGGGTCATTTTGCTTCCTCCTCGTCGATCAACCTGCACCATCCCTCTTTCGTCACCCCGGACTTGATCCGGGGTCCCGCTTCTTCTTCGGTTGAAAGAAAGCGGGACCCCGGATCAAGTCCGGGGTGACGATGGATGGTTGCGGCTGGTCAGAAATCATCTGACCTAAAACCGGAAACTGACCCAGCCGGCAAGGAAGTCGGAACTGGCATAGCCCGCCTTGGTCAGCGACGGCCCTGCCGCCAGATGCTCGTACCTGCCCGTCACCGACAGGCGCGGGGTGATCGACCACACCGCCTGCAACCGCGCCACGTCGGCGATCTTGGCGTCCGCGACGTTCTGCGTGCCGGCAAAGGGCTGGCCGTTCGCGCGGTACACCGCGTCGCGCACGTTATCTCGCCAGGCAAGCTGATACTCGGCGGTCACGCGCAGTTTCTTCACCGGCGAGAAGGTGAAATTGGGCGCCAGCGCGATCAGGTTCGAGGGCGTCAGGAACAACGCATAGCTGTAATAGATGTTGTTCCCGAACGGCGCATAGGCGTTGCGCAGCTTGCCGTCGCCATACCCGCCGCCGCCGCTCGCATAATCGAAATGGACGCCGATGCGCGGCGAGGTCGCGCCTTTGCCGAGGCGATAGGTCTGCGCGATGAAAGCGTGCCAGGCGTCGATCTCCTGGTCGATATAGGTCCCCCATTGGTGGTTGACCGACCAGTCGATGTTGAACCGCCCTGCATCGCCCCACAGCCGCGCGCCGGCATAGAAGCGCTCCGCCGGGCCGATCCGCCCGCCCCACGCGCCGACGTCGTTGCGGCGGCGCCAGACGAAGGGGTCGAGATAGAGCGACGACTTGCCGAACCACGTCTTGGGCAGGACGAAGCCCATGGTGACGCCCGAAAAACGCCGCGCCGGATCAATCACGTCGTCGTCGGTGCCGAGATCGCCATATTGGGTGGGCTTCAGGTCGAACAGGTCGACGCGCACCTTGCTGCCCCTCGCCCACAGGCGAAGGCCGTTCAGCGTATAGCGGATCGTGTTGTTGTCGCGCTGCGACACGAGCAGGTTCGGCCCGTCGGTGAACTCCTGCCGGCCGTAACGCGCGCCCACGTCGATCCCGCCAACTTCCGCGGAAGCTTCGGCGAAATATTGCTGGAACACCACGTCGTTGCGCAGCGTCGCGGCGGGTACGCCGAGATTGCGGCCGGAGATGCCGCCATGCGCCACTTCGCCGAAGAAGCGCAGGTGCGGCCCGACATGCAGGTCGGCGCCGAGGAAGATGCGGTTGATGTCCTGCCGCTGCGCCTCCGCCTCGCGCAAATTGGGGTTGGTGGTCAGGTTGACGCGTGCGCGCAACTCGCCCGACAGGGTCAGGTACACATCGCCATCGTCGTCGATCGGCAGGAACTTCAGCCGGTCGATGAAGTCGTCGCGCTTGGCGGGATCGCGCATCACCCGCCAGTCCTCGGCCCAGCGCGACAGGTTGAAGCCGTTGGTGGTCGCGCCGTCACCGGCGGCCGCGTTGGGATAGCTGCTGACGGTCGGGTTGGCGGGATTGCGGGTCTGCCCGGCCTCACTCGGCGCGGTCTGGGCGATGGCGGGGGCGGCAGCCAGCGCAAGCGCGAGGGGGGCCGTGGCGCTCAGAAGCGCGCGGATCGGTCGGATCATGGCGGGCCTTCCTTATTCGGCCGGAACGGCGTTGGCGGGCAGCTCGTCCACCGGGCGTGCCCGGCCCGACAGCGCGGCGTTCAGCTGCTCGCGGTCGAGACGCCCCTCCCAGCGCGAGACGACGATCGTCGCCACCGCATTGCCGATGAAGTTGGTGAGGCTGCGGCATTCGGACATGAAGCGGTCGACGCCGAGGATTAGCGCCATGCCCGCAACCGGCACGGTCGGCACGATCGACAGCGTGGCGGCGAGCGTGATGAACCCCGCGCCGGTGACGCCCGCCGCGCCCTTCGACGACAGCATCGCCACGCCGAGCAACAGCAACTGCTGACCGAGCGTCAGGTCGACGCCCACCGCCTGCGCGATGAACAGCGCCGCCAGCGTCATGTAGATGTTCGTGCCGTCGAGGTTGAAGCTGTAACCCGTCGGCACGACGAGGCCCACAATCGACTTGGGGCACCCCGCCCGCTCCATCTTTTCGATAAGGCTGGGGAGCGCGCTCTCGGACGAAGAGGTGCCGAGGACAAGCAGCAGCTCGGCCTTGAGATAGGCGATCAGGCGGAAGATCGAGAAACCCGCCAGCCGCGACACCGCGCCCAGCACGACGACGACGAACAGCAGGCTGGTGAGATAGAAGGTGCCGACCAGCGCCGCGAGATTGGCGAGGCTACCGACGCCGTACTTGCCGATCGTGAACGCCATCGCGCCGAACGCGCCGATGGGCGCGGCCTTCATCAGGATCGCCACCACCTTGAAGACGGCGAGCGACAGGTCCTCCAGCGCGTTCGTGATCCGCTCCCCCCGCTCGCCGATCATGGCAAGGCCGATGCCGAACAGGATCGCGACGAACAGCGTCTGGAGGATGTTGCCCGCCGCCAGACCCGCGATGAAGCTGTCGGGGATGATGCCAAGGAGGAAGCCCGTCAGCGTCGTCTCGTGCGCCTTGGCCGCATAATCGGCCACCTTGCCGGCATCGAGGCTGGCGGGGTCGATGTTGAGGCCCGCCCCCGGCTGGACGACATTGGCGACAATCAGACCGACGATCAGCGCCAGCGTCGAGAAGAAGAGGAAATAGGCGAACGCCTTGCCCGCGACCCGGCCGACCGAGGCGAGGTCGCGCATGCCGGCGATGCCGGTGACGATCGTTAGGAAGATCACCGGCGCGATGATCATCTTCACGAGCTTGATGAACCCGTCGCCGATCGGCTTCATCGCCTCCCCCGTCTGGGGATAGAAATGCCCGAGCAGCACGCCCGCGGCGATCGCGGCCAGCACCTGGACATAGAGGTGGCGGTACCACGGCTTGGGGGCCGGGGGCGGCAGGACGCTGTCTTGGGCGATCATCGAACCTCTCCTTGCCGCTCTTCGGGCGGATCGTTGGAAGCGGACAGTCTGTCGCCGGACGCGGTGCGGCGGCGAACGAATAGTGCAACCCGGCGAAAAGCTGGGTTATTCAAGGATTGTTCCGTGATCGGTCCGACCGCAGCGTGTAGAATGCTGCATGCCGGTCCTGTCGATTGTGCAAAGATTTGCACAGCCGGCAGGCCGCGCTAGAACATCGCCATGACTCGCGCCGCTCGTTCGGGCCTCGGCTGGCTGATCGCCGTCGCGCTGGCGGCGACGCTTGCTGCGCTGGTCGCCGGCTGGGTGACGCGCGGGCGGGTCCGCGCGGGCCTTGCCGACACCGTCATGGCCGATGCGCGGCTGCGTGCCGCACTGCTCGACAGCGAGCTTGCCCGCTACCGGCTGATGCCGCTGGCGCTGGCCGACGATCGCGACGTGGTCGCGGCGCTTCAGGGCAAGGCCGGCGCAGTCCCCGTGCTCGATGCCAAGCTGGAGGCACTGGCAGCAAGTACCGGCGCTTCGGTCATCTACGTCGTCGATGGTCGCGGACGGGGTATCGCGGCCAGCAACTGGCGCACGCCGACCAGCTTCGTCGGCAATGACTATGCCTTTCGCCGCTATGTCCGCGAAGCGGTGGACAGGGGCAGCGCCGCGCAATTCGCCCGCGGCACCGTCAGTCGCCGCGCGGGCCTGTTCTTCTCGCGCCGCAGCGTCGCCGGCGGCGTCGTCGTCGTGAAGCTGGAGTTCGATCGCATCCAGGCCGACTGGGCGCGCGCCGGCGGCGAAACCTTCGTCGAGGATGCCGAGGGCGTCGTCCTGGTGTCCAGCCGCCCCGAATGGGTTTTTCGCCGCACCCGCGCGATCGACGCGCGGCATCTCGCCGAACTGCGCGCCGACGCCAGCCTGTCGGAAGCGGCGCTCCGCCCCCTGCCCGCGATGCGCGATCCCGTCGCCGCGCGCGTTCCCGCCGCGCAGCCGGGGTGGACGCTGACGCTGCGCCGCGCCGCCGCGCCGCTGGTCTGGCCGAGCGTTCGCATCGCCGCGATCGGCGCGGCGCTGGCGGTGATCGCCGCGGGTGCGCTCGCCTGGGGCCTCGCCCAGCGCGCCGCGCTCGCCCGCCGCCGCACCGCCGAGCTGGAAGCCGCCGTCGCGACCCGGACCGCCGCGCTCACCCGCGAGATGGAGGAACGCGCATCGAGCGAGGCGCGCGCCGCCGAACTGCGCGAGGGACTGCGCCAGGCCAACCGCCTCGCCACGCTGGGTCAGGTTACCGCCAGCGTCGCGCACGAGACCGCGCAGCCGGTGGCGGCGATCCGCACCTATGCGCAGACGAGCGCGATGCTGCTCGACCGCGGCGACGCAGATGCGGTGCGCGACAACCTCACGACGATTGCGCGCCTGTCCGACCGCATCGGCACCGTGACCGAACGGCTGCGCGGCTTCGCCCGCCGCCGCCCCGGTCCGCTGCGCCCCGTGCCGCTGGCCGAGGTGGTCGAGGGTGCGACACTGATCCTGCGCGAGCAGCTTCGCGCGGTCGCGTTCTTTGCGCCGGCGATCGACTCCGGCCTGCTAGTCATCGGCGGCCGCGTCCGCCTCGAGCAGGTGCTCGTCAACCTGATGCAGAACGCACTGGAGGCCTTGCGCGACCGCCCTGCCCCGCGATTGGCGCTCTCGCTGGATGCCGGTCCCGATCGTGTCGTCCTCACGGTCGAGGACAACGGTCCGGGCGTCCCGCCCGACGTTGCCGAACGCCTCTTCACCCCCTTCGTCACCAGCCGCGCGGAGGGGCTCGGCCTCGGCCTCGTCATCGCGCAGGATATCATGGTCGAGATGGGCGGCTCGCTCCGCCACATCGCGGGCGAGGCGGGCGCACGATTTGAAATCGAGATGGTGCGCGCATGACCGCGCCCGCCCCCGTCGCGCTGGTCGACGACGACGACGACCTGCGCACCGCGACCGCGCAATTGCTGACGCTGGCGGGGCACGAGGTTCGGCCCTTTCCCGCCGCCGAGCCCGCTCTCGCCGCACTGACCCGCGACTTTCCAGGCGTCGTCGTAACCGATATCCGCATGCCCGGCATGTCGGGGCTCGGGTTGTTCCGCACGCTGCATACGCGCGATGCCGAGCTGCCGGTGATCCTCGTCACCGGGCACGGCGACGTCGACATGGCGGTATCGGCGATCAAGGCGGGGGCGTGGGATTTCCTCGCCAAGCCGTTCGGGCCCGACGCACTGCTCGCCGCCGTCGCTCGGGCGGGCGCCACGCGCAGCCTCACGATCGAGAATCGCCGGCTGCGTGCGCTCGCCGAAGCATCGGCGGGCGAGGAACTGATCGGGCGCAGTCCGGCGATCGCGCGGCTGCGCGCCACGCTGCCGACGCTGGCCGATGCCGATCTCGACATCGTGATCGAGGGGGCGACGGGCACGGGCAAGCAACTGGTCGCCCGGCTGATCCACCGGGCGGGCAAGCGCGGGCGCCATCGCTTCGCGGTCGTCGATTGCGCGGCGATCGGCGGGATCGACCCGCTGTTCGAGGCGCGCGGCCCGATCGCCGGCGCCGACCGCGGCACGCTGTTCCTCGACAATCTCGACCGCGCGCCCCCCGCGCTCCAGCACCGCCTCGCCGAGTTCGCCGAGCGCCGTGCTGTTGCATTGGCGACGCGCGACCCGGTCGGGGTCGACGTTCGCATCGTCGCCGCGATCGACGAGGGGGCGCGGCTGCGGATCGAGCCGGCGCTCTATCACCGGCTCGCGGCCGTCACGCTTCGCCTGCCGCCGCTTTCCGAGCGAGCCGAGGACGTGCCCTTGCTGGCCGCGCATTTCCTCACGTCGATCGCCGCCGCCCGCCGACGCCCCCCTCCGCCGATGGCGAGCGCCGCCGCCATGCTCGCGCGGCGCGACTGGCCGGGGAACGTCCGCGAGCTCGAAATGGCGGCCGAGCGCTTTGTCCTCGGCCTCGACGATGCGGACGGGCCGGCGGCCGGCGACCTTCCGCTGCCCGACCGCGTGCGCGCGTTCGAACGGGCCGCGATCGAGGATGCGGTGCGGCGCGCAGGCGGCGAGGTCGCCGCTGCGACCCGGCTGCTCGGCATCCCGCGCGAAACCTTCTATTACCGAGTGAAGCGCCTCGGCATCGACCTCAAGGACCTGCGCGGCTAGGGTTGTCGGCGCGCGCCGCCGCGATCGCCTTGCGCAGCGTCGGCAGGTCGACCGCGCCGGGGATCAGATATCGCCCGACCAGCATCGCCGGCGTCCCGGTCAGGTCCATCGCCCGCGCATAGCCGCGAGTGCGCGCGATGACGCCCTCGATCTCGCCCGCATGGCGATTCTCGTCGGCCTTCAGCCGCTTCCAGTCGACGCCCGCGCGCGCCGCCGCCGCCCGGATCGCCGCCCCGTCGATCCGCCCCTGCGTCGCCATCAGCGCGTCGTTGAACGCCGCGTGCCGGCCCTGATAGTTCGCTGCGATCGCCGTGCGCGCCGCCTCGACCGATGGCGCGCCGAAGATCGGCCAATCGCGATAGACGATGCGCAGGCGCCGGTCCTCGCGCTTCAGTTGCTCGATCGCGGGATGGATGCGGCGGCAATAGGGGCATTGATAGTCTGAGAAGACGACCAGCGTGACGTCGGCCCCCTTCGGTGCCACGGCGGGGGCGACCGGATCGCCCGCGATCTCGCGCCGGACCGCCGCCGCCTCGCCGGCGCGGCGCGTGTCCCCCGCCTCCTCCAGCGACTGCGCCGCGAGCGGCAGCGCCGCTGCACCGAACAGAGCGACGGCGAGAAGGGCGGATTTCAAGGCTGGGCCACCATTGTCGTGAAAAGAAAGAAAGAAAGAAAGAAAGACCGCGAGCGCGAACGCCCGTCCGGCGGCCCATCGATCGGATCGCCAACGCCTTCGCCCGAACGACCGCCGCTGTCCAGCCTGGATGGGTCGCTGCCGGATACGCACGACGCCCACCGCCGGTTTGACGCGCGCCACTTTTGGTCTAAGGCCCGCCCCACGGTCGGGGAGTGGCGCAGCCCGGTAGCGCGCTTGCTTTGGGAGCAAGATGTCGCAGGTTCGAATCCTGTCTCCCCGACCAATAGATCAAGCACCTAGCCACAACGTATTTCACCCGGTTTACACCGCCGCGACTCCGGCGAGGGCTGGTGGCGATGAAGGGCTACGGTCTCCGTCATCCGCTTGAGCGCTGCTCCCCGGGGTCAGGGCTCATCGCCGTCTGGATACGCTGGCGAATGGGCAGCGTGGCCCCGCCGATCCTGCCGCACGATTTCGGCCCCGCGTTCTCGCTGTTTGCTTAAGCTGACATGCCGCTCAAAAAACGGCGTGGTCGCCGCGCTCGGCCGTCGCCTCGCCGCTGAGGAGCTGGGCGTAGTAATCGAAGAGGGTTTCGGTCCCGCTGGCGGGGGTGGCGTCCGTGTCGTACGATCCGGTTCGCGGATTTAGGACCAGCATGGACTCGGTCGCATAATAGCGGCCGATGCGAGCAAGCTCGGCCTTTGCCGCGAGCGGCGGCAATAGACGGCCCGACACGCTTAGCACCGTGATGATCGCGTCCAGCAACCATAGCGGCACCTGCCTGAAGCGCGGCTGGCGCCCGAGCAGGGCGAAGAGACGCTCGCCCTGGTCCCGGGGCGTGATCGCATCCCCCGGGCCGCCGATCGGAAGCACGCGATTGCGCCGGCTTTCATCTTCCAGGCAGTCGGCCAGATAGATTGCGAGATCGCGATCGCTGATGGGCTTGCACGCGGTCAGCGTGCCGTCGCCGAAAACGAGGAACGGCTTGCCGCGCCTGACCCGCTCCACCTGTCCCGAGAGCGACTTGAAGAACGCCGTGGGCCGGACGATCGTGTAATCGAGGCCGGACGCGACCAGCATGTCCTCGAACGCCAGTTTGGCCTGCTGAAAGGCCAGCACCGGCCTTTGCACGCAGATGGCGGAGAGCAGGACCATCTGCCTCACGCCGGCCGCGCGAGCGACCTGCAACGCGCCGACATGCGCGCGATAGTCGATCGCCCAAGCCTCTTCCGGCGAGCCGGTGCGCGAGGCGAGGCACGAGACCAGGGCGTCGAAATGCTCACCTCGGATCCCGTCGTTCGAGAGCGACGACGGATCGGTAACATCGCCGACCCGGATCGTCGCACCCGACAATTGCTCGGCGTCGCTATCGCCGCCGCGTTGCCTGACGAAGCAGACGACCTCGTGCCCGCGCGACACGAGTTCGCGCACCGTCGCGCGACCGATCGTCCCGGTGCCGCCAAGTACGAGGATGCGCGCCGAAGCCATAGGTGCGTCCTCCGACGAGTTTCGGGCGCGGTAGCGGCCGGGATCGTCGCGCCCGCCGATCCGCATACCCTCGATAGCAATTTGCGGCGTCGTGTCGACGCCCTGATCCCCCTCGCCGGCGCGCGAACGCAGGCTGTCGTCGTCGGATGCCATTCGCCGAACCTCGGCCTTGCGGGCGACGCTTTCACGACGAAGTCTGCGTATCCTCCTCCTTTCGCTTCCACTCCGCGGTCCGCAGGACGACATACTCCCGAAGCAGTTGCACGCGGCGGGGACGAAAGCTGTGTCCGCCCCGTTCCAGCGCTTCGATCCGCGCCACCTCGAACGTGCGATGGGCCTCGCGGAGCAAACACCATGCGACCAGCATCAGCGTCGTCGGGCTATAGGACATGCCGAGCGGCAGGATCTCGCGTTCAGTCCGTCGCCCCTGAGCGTCGCGATAGGCAATGCGGACGCTGAACTCGTCCCAACAGGCTTCGCGCAGCAGATCGAGGTCGATGGTGACGGCGGTGCGCGGCGCCGACGGGCGCCAGGATCGCATCGTGGCGTGGGCTGCCTGCCGCGCTTGCCGGTCGGGCAAGGTCGCGACGATCCGCGCCAGCGCATTGCGGCCCGCCCTCGTCAACGTATCGTCGCCGAGATCGCCGAGGCTCGCGACCCCGAGCATCAGCGCTTCGATCTCGAGGCGCGAGAAGCTCTGCGGCGGAAGCGCCGGGTCTTCGGTCAGCGTGTAGCCATAGCCCGCCGTTCCATCGATCAGTACCCCACCGGCACGCAGCGTGGCAATGTCGCGGTAGAGCTGCCGCGTCGAGATTTCGGTTTCCGTGGCGAGGCGCGTCGCCGTCACCGGCTTTGGAAGCCGTCGCAACGCGTCGAGCAACCGCATCAGGCGATCGGATCGTGCCATTCCTACTGCCCGAAAATGTCAGGAGCACCTTCGTAGGGTGACGGCGTCATTCAACGCAAGGAGCAATCCGATGCGCACCCTCTATTACTCGCCCAATTCGCGGTCCGACACGGTCGTCGCGCTCGTGCGGATGCTCGGCGCCGATATCGACATGCGGGAGGTGACCATCGCGCGACAGGACGGATCGGGCGGCCGCGATCCCGCCAATCCGCACCCGGAGGGCAAGGTGCCCTATCTGATTGATGGCGACGATTCGGTGCGCGAGCGCGGGGCGATCATGCTCTACCTGACCGACGCCTATCCCGATGCCGGGCTCGGGCCGCTGCCCGGCGAGGCGGGGCGCGGCGCCTATCTGTCGTGGCTATTCTACTATCAGGGCGTCATCGAACCGCTGCTGATCCTGAAATGGGCGAACGTCGGCCATCCCGCGATCACCGCGGGCCTGCGCGATTTCGACACGATGATCGAGCGACTGGCCGAGCCGCTCCGCAAGGGGCCGTGGCTGCTCGGCGAGCGTTTCTCCGCTGCCGACATGCTGTGCAGTTCGCCGTTCTTCTGGTTCGCCGACATGATGCCCGCCGATCCGGCAATCCCCGACTGGGTGGCGCGGTGCGCCGAACGGATGGGCAACGGGAAGTAGGACGAGGTCGGCCTAAAGTTACGGGACGGCGCTGGCCTGGATCCGCCTTCGATCGGCGGTTGGAACATACCGCCGATCGATCAGCCGCCGCTTGCCCTTCAGTGCCCGTCACGACGCGAATCATCGCCCACCTCGCCAGGCGGCGAGAGGAAGCCCTTTGCCAGCGCGTGGTAGAGGCGTTCCTTGCATGCGACCTGCGCGACGCCGTCGGCGATCAGGGCGGAGGCGAGGAGCGGCATCATCAGGCCGCGGCTCGCGGTCGTCTCGGCGATGATGATGACCGCGGTCAGCGGCGCGCGCACGACGCCGGTGAAATAGGCGACCATGCCCAGCAGCACGACGGCGCCGGGCGGATAGGCGGGAAACAGCTCGCGCAGCATCGCGCCGAGGCCGGCACCCACCGACAGCGATGGCGCGAAGATGCCGCCGGGCATGCCCGAGACCGCGGTCGCCAGCGTGCTCGCGAACTTCGCCGCGCCGAACCAGACCGGCACCTCCGCCCCGGTGATGATGCCGCGCGCGGCGCCATAGCCCGTGCCCCATGTGAGGCCGGTCGCGACGCCGATCGCCGCGACGAACAGCCCGAGGATCCCGGCAAAGACCGCAGGCTGTCGCTTGATGGCCGCCAGCGGTGCCCAGCGCACGCGCCCCTCGCCGATGACGAGGCGCGAGAACAGCGCGCCGGCCAGCCCGCCCGCAATCCCCGCGACGGGGGCCGCCAGCAGCGTCTCGCGCACGCTCAGCGTCTGTCGCATCACGCCGAAATAAACGTAATCGCCCGATAGGCCGAGACTGACCATCCCGGCGATCAGCACCGCGGTCATGACGAGCAGCGTCATCCGCTGCTCATAGGCGGCGGCGAGTTCCTCGATCGCGAAGGCGACGCCCGCCAGCGGGGTGTTGAACGCGCCCGCCACCCCCGCTGCGCCGCCGGCGATGAAGACCGAGGCGCGCAGCGGCACCGCGAGCAGGCGGTGGGCATAGCCCATGATCGACGCGGCGACCTGGACCGTCGGCCCTTCCCGCCCGGTCGAGGCACCGACGAGCAGCGTGCCGATCGTCAGTACGAGCTTGACCGAGACCGTCCGGAGCGAAACGAGGCCGGTCATCGCACGATCCGGATCGTGCGTTGCGGCCATCACCTGGGGGATGCCCGATCCGCGTGCCGCTGGCGCGATGCGCGCGGTCAGCCAGGCGATCGCAGCAAAGCCGGCGGGCGTCACGATCAGCGGCGCCCACCACCACCGCGCGGCTAGTGCGGCGAACGCTTCGCCCGCGTGATCGGCGGCGGAAGCGAAAGCGAGAGCGACGAGCCCGATGAGCACCGCGCCGCCGAGGATCGCGGTCCGGCGCCGCCAGATCGGCGCGGTCGGCCCATGCCGCTTCAGCGCGACCCGCGCCTGGCGAAGGGTCGGTCCCCGCATGATGCTATACCGTGCCCGGCCGGCGAGCGGAGAGCGCCGACCAGCCGCATCGAGACAATCGCGCGACGTCGTTCGCGGTCGCCACGGTCAGCGATCCTCCTGATAGGGCCAAGCCAACCGCCGGGCTGGCCGAACGAAACGCTGGTGGGCCCGGCAGGACTCGAACCCGCAACCTAGCCGTTATGAGCGGCCAGCTCTAACCATTGAGCTACAGGCCCCCAGCGCCTCTCGCCTAGCCGACCTTACGCGGCGACGGCAAGCGGGGCCGTCGTGGCGGCGGCTACGAGATCGGCCTCGCTCGCCGGGCGGACGCCGTGATGGTCGAGGCGATCGAGCACCGCGTCCCACCATGCGTAAAAGCGGGCAAGATCTTCGGCATTGCGGACGTACGGCGTCATCCCCGGGACGATCGTCGGCGAATGGAAGGAGAAATTGAGAAGCTCGACCCCGTCTGCGACCGCGCGGTCGATCGCGCGCAGCGCCTCGGCCAGCGGCATCTCCTCGGGCGTCAGCGCGATCCGGTCGAGTAGGCCCAGCCGCGAGGCGACGCCGCGCCCCCGCGGCAGGCGATCGAACAGGTCGTAGAGCGCGGCGCCCCCCGCCCGCATCGCGCCCAGCCAGACCGTCGTCAGCGGCAGTTCGAGCAGCGCCCCGCCGGGTCCGGCGCGAAAGGCGTGATTGCCGACGTGCCGGAAATCGGGCCCGCCCTCGCCCGTGTAGCAGAAGCCCGATCGCATCGAGCTGTCGATCACATAGCCCCGCTCGGCGAGCAGCCCCAGCGTGGACGGGCCCATGCCGTAGCGCCCGGCGCGGAACATCCGCGGGAGACGCCCGAACCCCGCCTCGATCGCCGCGCCCAGCGCGTCGAGCTTGGCCCCCTCCAGCGCGGGCGACAGATTGCCGGCAAAGCTGTGCGGGCGGCTGACGACCTCCTCATGTGGGGGCGTGACCCAGGGGTGGAGGTGCGCGCCGACCGCGCTCACCCCATCCTCAAGCAGCCGTGCGATCGTGTCCGCGGCCTCCGGCGTCGAGGCGACGGGATAGTCGGTCAAGTAGGTGAGCGGCACGCCGCGATCGGCGAAGCGGCGGTGCATCGCCGGCAGGGCGCGAATGGCCGTCACCGCTGTCGCCTGTCGGTCGAAAGCGGCGTTCCAGTCGAACTCCTCCTCCGTATCGATGCAGATGGCGAAGCGGGTGCCGAACCCGGCGGGCCAGCGAAAGCGGGGGCCGGTCGGCGGTGCGACGGCGGCGGGCCAAGAAGCGGTCGACATGGCCCCGCCCTATCGCACCCACATCAAGAATTGGTTGCGGCGCGTCCCGTATCACGGATCGCGGCGGGCAGCCGCACCTCGATCGCGGTAGGGCCGAAGCCGATGTCGCCGCCCAGCTCGCGCGCGAGATTTTCAGCCAGCCGCAGGGCGAAGCCGGTGCCGAGCGGCAGCGCGGCGAAGGTCGCGTCCTCCTCGCTCACCTCGCCGCCGGCGCGCGCATGGTCGGGCAGGCCGGCGGGGCGCGAGATCGACAGCGTCAGGCGGTCGCCCGCTTCCTCGATGGCCATCGCCAGCACCTCTCCGCGGATGGCGGCAGCGAGCATCGTCGCGATCAGCCGGCCGAACAGCCGCTCGATCGCGTGGCGGTCCCCCTCCACCGCGCCGTCGCGCTCGGGCAGCGCGATCGTCGCACCGCGAAGCTCGGCCAGCGGCGCCAGATCGTGCGCGACCGAGCCCAGCACCGCGCGCAGCGACACCGCCTCCGGCCGGAGCGTCAGCGCATCGCTCTCGATCTTGGCCGCGAGGTCAAGGTCGTCGATCGCGCCGAGCAGGTCGCGGGCGTGGCGATGGATCGAGCGCGCGCGGTCGCGATAGGGGTCGGCGACCGGGCCGAGCATCTGGAGCGAGATCATCTCCGAAAAGCCGATGATCGCGTTGGTCGGGGTCCGCAGCTCGTGAACCAGCTGGCGCAGGGCATCGGGCGCGGGTGCGGGCGCGCCGGTCGGCGCCGCGACCTCACCGAAATGCGGGCGGCGCGCGGTGCCCTGATACCCCGTGAACCGGCCGGAGGCAGGGTCGAAGGCGGGCATCGCGGAGATCAGCCAGTCGCCCGTCGCCGGGCCGTTGCCGTCGATCCGCAACCGGGCGTCGCGAAACCGCGATCGCTGGCGGAATGCGCCCGCCGCCACGCCGTCGACACGGGCAAGGCCGGTACCGCCGGCCAGCCGCAGCGACAGGCCGATCAGCGCAGCGCGGCCGATCCCGTCGGCCCAGCGGATGATCCCCTCCGCATCGGTTTCGAAGCGCATCCGCGCCTCGCCCGCAGGCTGGCTCTCGTCGTTGGCGACGGGGCGCGCCCTTTCGCGCGCGTCGCGAAACGCGTCGATCCGGGCGACCACGTCGGCGATGC
Organism: Sphingomonas yantingensis; assembly: GCF_014199325.1. Taxonomy (GTDB): domain Bacteria; phylum Pseudomonadota; class Alphaproteobacteria; order Sphingomonadales; family Sphingomonadaceae; genus Sphingomonas; species Sphingomonas yantingensis. Next base: position 33,349 of record NZ_JACIJJ010000004.1, on the reverse strand, counting down.
GGAACGGGCCTTCCGGCATCGGCTCTGGCGGGGGCGGCGGCGCCGGCTCGACCTCGCTGCGCCGGACCGCTTCGGCCACGACGGGCAGCGTCAGCGCGACCGCACCGAAACTCGAAAACGTCGGCGGAAGCGCGGGACGGCGTTCCGGAACAGGCTCGGGTATTTCAGGCTCGACGACGGGCTCGGCCGTTTCGACCGGCGCGGGTTCGGGCTCGACCGGCGTCGTGGCTGGCACGGGCTTGGCATCGGCCCGCTCGTCCGCCAGCACGAAGTCGACAGCGCCGAACGCCTCGAGCGCGCGTTCGACTTCGCTGCCAAGATCGCGGCGATGGCGCAGCACCGCGCGCGCGGGCGGCGCAAGTTCGCCCAGCAGCGCACGCCACTCGGCGGGGTCGAGCGTCGCGGTGCGCAGGACCGGCGCCGCGACCGCCAGCGTGTCGCGCGCGAACAGACGGACGAGCGCGAAGGGCGGCTGCGCAAAGGCAAGACCGCGCGCCGCGGCGGTGCGGTGCGAGAGCGCCACCGCGGGCGCGATCGCCTCCAGCGTCTCGATCGCGCGCGCTTCGGGGGCGACGCGGCGGCGCCCGATCAGGTCGACGAGCTGCCGATAAACCGACTGGCGCCCCAGCGGCGTCGACAGGTCGGCAGCGAGCACGGTGTCGAGGGTATCGTCGAAGCGCAACGGGATCGTTTCCTGAACGGCCGGGGGCGCCGTCGATCATTTCTTAACGCGGCGGACTCGCCACAGGAACCACCTAAAACGGCACGTCGCATTGTGGGACAATTGCGCAGGCGAGCAATTTTCTTCTAAAGGGGCATCGCGCGCCGCGCTGTTTGTACCAGAATTTCGGAGCCTTCATGAGTCTCGACCGCATCGACCGCCAGATCCTCTCGCTGTTGCAAGAGGATGGCCGCATGACCAATGTCGAGCTGGCCGAACGCGTCGGGCTGACCGCGCCGCCCTGCCTCCGCCGGGTGCGCGCGCTGGAGGAGGGCGGCGCGATCCGCGGCTATCATGCGGCGCTCGATCCGCTGTCGCTCGGCTATGGCATTACCGTCTTCGCGCTCGTCAGCCTGAAGAGCCAGGCCGAGAGCGACCTTGCGGCGTTCGAGCGGCACATCGCCGACATTCCCGAAGTGCGCGAATGCCACATGCTGAACGGCGAGATCGACTTCATCCTCAAGATCGTCGCGACCGACCTCAAGAGCTTTCAGGAAATGCTGACGACGCAGCTTACGACCGCGGACAACGTGGCGAGCGTCAAGACGTCGCTGACGATCCGCACGTCAAAGGCGCTGCCCGGCATCCCGGTGCCGGAGGCCTGACGCTTCAGTCCTTGAGCTCGGCCAGCGGATCCTCCAGCACCGGCACGATCGACGAATAGTCGTCGGTCCAGGCTGGCACGTCGCGGCGGAAGCGGAGCGGCTGCCAGTCGCCGCCGCCCTCGAACAGCCCCGCCAGCACCTCGGGATCGCGGGTCAGGGCGATCCAGTCCGACGGCGTCGCCTCCGAATTGTCACCCAGCCCCGGCACGTAATGGAGCGCCGCCGCATGCCAGCCGCCGCCGCGCGCGGTCGCGGTGACGACGGGCTCCAGGTCGAGAAAGCGGTTGGAGACGTGGACCATCAGCAGCCCGCGCGGGCCGAGCACGCGGGCATAGGTCGCCAGCGCCTCTCGCGTCATCAGGTGCATCGGCACCGCGTCTGATGAGAATGCATCGAGCGCGAGTAGATCGAGGCTCGCTGCCGGCTGCGCAGCGATGGACAGGCGCGCATCGCCGACGACGATCTTCGCATCGGGCAGGCAGCGCCTCAGATAGCCGAACTTGCCGCTGTCGCGGGCGATGCGGACCACCGCCGGGTCGATCTCGTAGAAGCGCCAGTCCTGCCCCGGCTTGGCGTAGCAGGCGAGCGTCCCGGTCCCCAGTCCCACCGCGCCGACCCGCGCGCCGGGGCCGTAGAGGGCGGGCAGCGCCTGCATCGCCTGTCCGATCCCCGATCCGGGAACGTAGTAGCTGGTCGGCTCGCGCGCCTTTGCCTGATCGTCGACGAACTGGACACCGTGCAGCGTGGTGCCGTGGGCCAGCGTGCGCGTCCCCGTCTCGGGATAGTCGCGAATCGTGTAGACGCCGAAATAGCTGCGCGTCCGCGCGTCGCCCTGGAAGCTCACCTGAAGCGCCCGCCAGCCGCCGAACAGGAGGAGCGACGCGACAAGCACGGCGACATAGGCAGGGCGCGCGCCGATCGCGACGATGCCGATGCCGGCGAGCACGAGGAAGGCGAGGCTCTCGTGCTTCGGCCCGAGCAGGTCGCCGGGATTTTCGAGCCCGATCAGCATGACCGCGCCCGCCGCCGCGGTCACGAGCGCGAACGTCAGCGACCGCTTTTCCCCCCACGCGCGGCGCAGGACCGGCAGCAGCCATTCCTGCGGCACGAGCAGGCCCGCGGCGACGATCAGGATCGGGTATTCGTACGTCCAGTCGAACACGATCGGCGCGACCAAAGCGGCGAACACGCCCCCCAGCGCGCCGCCCACCGACATGGCGAGGTAGAACCCCGTCAACCGATCGGGCTCGGGCCGCAGCCGATAGAGCCGCGTGTGGAGCGCCGTCGCGGCCATGAAGAGCAGGCCGAGCGCGATCACGGCATTGAGATAGGGATAGCTGTGCGTCCCCCCGATCATCACCCCGCCGAAGACGAGGATCGTCACCGGCGCGAATGTTGTCAGGAAGTCGGCCACCCGCCGCCCCGCGGCGAACGCGGCGCTGAAGCTGAGCAGATAGAGCCCGAGCGGGAGGACCCACAGCATCGGCACCGCGACGATGTCGGTCGTGAGAAACGTCGAGGTCGCGAGCATTAGCCCCGACGGCACGAGCGATAGCGCGATCCAGAGCGCGATGCGGCGACGCGTCGGCGCGACGCTGGTCGGCAGCACCCGCGCCGCCGCCCCGCCGCGTGGCAATCGGAGCGCACAGGCACCGACGAGTAGCGCGACGAACGCGTAGCCCGCCGTCCAGAGCCAGCTTTGCCCCGACAGCGCCATGTTGGGCTCGACCAGCAGCGGATAGGCGATCAGGCCGGCAAAGCTGCCGATGTTCGACGCCGCATAGAGCGCATAGGGGTTCGCGGCCGGCGCTGAGGCGGCGAACCAGCGCTGGAGCAGCGGCGCCTGCGCCGACACCGCCAGGAACAGCGGCCCGATCGAGGCGAAGAGCAGCCACGGCACCCACAATACCGGCGCATCGCCGACGCCCGGCGCCCCCTCGATCAGCCCGATCGGCAACCACAGCGCGGCGACTGCCAGCAGTGCCAGATGGATACCCGCCTGCCGCCGCACCCCGAACCGGCCGAGCCAATGCGCATAGCCGTACCCGCCGAGCAGCAGCGCCTGATAGACGAGCATCGCCGAATTCCAGACCGCCGGCGCGCCGCCGAGCCGCGGCAGCGCCATCCGCGCCACCATCGGCTGGACGAGGAAGAGGAGGAACGACCCCGACAGGATCGCGGCGACGAACAGGGGGCGAAGGGGCTGGCGGATGCGGACGGCCCCGCCGCCCGCGCCGCTATCGGTTTCGATACGCATCGCCCGACCTTAGCCGGCGGGGTCGCGAAAGCTAGGTACGGCGGCCGTCCCGCCACGCGGCGAGCGCGACCGTCGCGGCGATGCCCGCCGCCACCGCAACGAGGTAGCCATCATAGCCGCTCGCGAGACGGAGCCACAGGGTGCCGAGCCCATAGGTGAGCAACACGCCGCCCGCAAAGCAGTCAAGGCTATGTCGCCCCACCATCGCCACCGCCGCCAGCGGCTGGCGCCGCGTCCAGCCGCCAGCCAGCGTCAGCAGCGCGAGGTACAGGAGGAGGACGAGCACGCCATGCCCGACGCGCAGCAGCGTCAGGCCGTGGCGCGGGTCGAAAATCGCCGGCTCATGCCCCTTGGCGAACGCCGCCGCGACGAACAGCGCGAGCAGCGGCGCAGCGACCCAACGATGGCGGTCGAGCCCGCCGAGCAGCGGCTCGTGCACACCCATCGCGCCCAATGCCATCGGCACGAAGAACAGCATCTGCCACGCCAGCCGGTCAGGCAGCCCGTCCTTGCTCCCGCCCGCCGCGACGAGCCCGATCGTCCAGAGCTGTGCCGCCGCATAGATGGCGACCGACAGGACGATCAGCAGCGCGTTCGACCGCCGCTGCACCGCGATCGCGATCGGCGCGGCGAGCATCAGCACGATGTAGAGCTGGAGAATGTCGAGCAGCCGCGGCGCCGACAGGAGCGCGGCAAAGCGCAGCGTTGCAGTGAGCGGATCGGCGGCGAACGGATCGAGCCGCCAGAAGGCCAGTTCCTCCCCCGGCATCACCGCGACCAGCGGCAACACGAGCGCGAGCAACGCCAGATCGTAGAGCCACAGCCGCCCCGCCCGGCGCCAGATCGCACGCGAGGGCGCCGGGCGGCGGAGATAGACGAGCCCAACCATATAGCCCGACAGCATCACGAACAGCTCGGCCGCGGTCGACCAGCCATATCGCGTCGGCGTCGGGATCAGACCCGACCGAAGCCCTCCCAATTCAGCCACCTGGCTCAGATGGTTCACAAGGATGACGAGGATCGCGCTTCCTCGAACGATATCGATGCGCGCTTCCCGCACGGGTCGCTCAGCCGGGATTGTCGATGACATAGACGATATGCAGCGAGAGCGGGTCGTCAGCGGCAAGCGCTGGGTGCGCGAAGTCACGATCGGCCAGCCGGCGCATCCCCAATCGTTCCATCAGCCCCCAGCTTCGGACATTGGCGGGCACGGTGATCGCCGCGATCCGCCGCATCCCCCGCGCCCAGCCCCAGGCGAGACAGGCTGCTGCAACCTCACGCGCATAGCCCTGCCCCCAGGCATGACGGGCGAGGCGCCAGCCGATTTCGACCTCGCCCTCGATCGGGGTGCCGGTCGCGCCGGGCTTCAATCCGCAAAAGCCGAGGAACGCGCCGTCAACGCGGCGTTCGATCGCCCAGAAGCAGTAGCCATGTGCCGCCTGAAACCCGCGCTGCCGCTCGATCGCGGCGCGGACGCCCGCTTCGTCCAGCGGCGGGCCGATGAACGCCATCACCTCGGCATCGCAGCCCATCGCCGCGAACGGTTCAACGTCGCTCTCGCGCCATTCGCGCAGGATCAGTCGGACGGTTTCGATCACGGGCGCGCGATCGCATAGGTGACGGTGCGTCGGCACGGATCGGCCAGATCGAACTGCGGGTGGTCGAAAGTGAGGTCGGGTAACTGCGCCATGCCCAGCCGCGTCATCAGCCGGCGGCTGGCGCCGTTCTGCTCGGCGGTGATCGCGACGATCCGTGGGGGAGCGAGATTGACCCAGCCCCAGCCGAGCGCCGCGGTCATCGCCTCCCCCGCCAGCCCTTGCCCCCAGTGGTCGGGCGCAAGCATCCAGCCGGCCTCAATCTCACCCTCGATCGGGGTGTCCGGTGCGCCGGGCTTGAGCCCGCCAAAGCCCGCGACCGCGCCATTATGTTCGATCAGCCAGAAGCCGAAGCCGTCCGCCCAGTAACCGAGGTGCCGCTCGAGCGTCGCCGCGCTCATCGCGCGATCCTTGACCGGGCCAAGATCGGCCATGACGCGCGGATCGCCCCAGATCGCGGCGAGCGCGTCGAGGTCCGCGAATACAGGCCGGCGTAGCCGCAGACGCGCGGTTTCTATCACGCGCCCATCAGCCGCGCGGCATGCGCGGCGTGATAGGTGAGCACGCCCGAACAACCCGCGCGCTTGAACGCCATCAGCGTCTCCATCACCAGCGCGTCGCGGTCGCCCGCCCCGGCGGCGGCGGCATGTTCGATCATCGCGTACTCGCCAGACACCTGATAAGCGAAGACAGGCACTTCGAACCGTTCCTTCACGCGCCGCGCGATATCCAGATAGGCAAGGCCGGGCTTGACCATCACGCTGTCGGCGCCCTCGTCCAGATCGGCGGCGACCTCGCGCAGCGCCTCCTCGGCGTTGGCCGGGTCCATCTGATAGGTCTTCTTGTCGCCCTTCAGCCGGCCGCGGCTGCCCACCGCATCGCGGAATGGGCCGTAAAAGGCGCTGGCGTATTTGGCGGCATAGGCCATGATCTGGACATTGTGGTGCCCGTCACCCTCCAGCGCGGCGCGGATCAGGCCGACGCGGCCGTCCATCATGTCGCTCGGCGCGACGATATCGGCACCGGCCGCCGCCTGCACCAGCGCCTGCTGCGTCAACACCGCGGCAGTCGCGTCGTTCAGGACATAGCCGCCCTCGTCCACCAGCCCGTCATGGCCGTGCGCGGTATAGGGGTCGAGCGCGACGTCGGTCAGCACGCCGATGCCCGGCGCGGCATCCTTGATCGCGCGGATCGCGCGGCACATCAGATTGCCGGGATTGGTCGCCTCCCGGCCGTCGTCGGTGCGCAGATGCTCGGGCGTATTAGGGAAGAGCGCGATGGCGGGGATGCCGAGCGCGGCGGCTTCCTTCGCGCGCTTCGCGATCTCCACGATCGACCAGCGCGAGACGCCGGGCAGGCTGGCGATCGGCTCCTCGTCCGCCCCCTCGGTCACGAAGAGCGGCCAGATGAGGTCGGCAGGGGTCAGCACGTTCTCGGCATGGAGCGCGCGGCTCCATGGGCTGACGCGGGTGCGGCGAAGGCGAAGCGCGGGATAGGTCGACATGGGCCCTCTATCGGCCGGTCGGCCCGATGGTTCAAGCGCGGCGCCTGGCGATCCCGCGCGCGATCAGCCAGATCGCGACCGCCAGCCCGGCGGCGAGCGCCACCCACTCGGCCCCGTGCATCAGCCGGCCGAGCACGGCCTCGATCGCGTTGCCGAAGGCATAGCCGAGCCCGACGAAGATCGCTGCCCAGACGAACGCCGCCACTGCGTTCAGGATCGCGAAGCGCGCCGCCGAAATGCTGCTCGTGCCGATCGCCATCGGGCTGATCGTCCGCAGCCCGTAGAGGAAGCGAAAGACGAAGACGAAACCCGTCGGGTATTTCTCGAACGTCGCCATCGCGCGCTCGAATGCGGGTTTCGCCATCAGCCGCCGGACGCGTGGGCGGTGGCGGAACAGGCGGCCGGTGTAGAAGAAAATCTGATCGGCGAGGAACGACCCCATCGCCGCCGCGAGGATCGCGGGGACCAGCCCGAACAGTCCGTGATGCGCCGCGACGCCGCCTAAGACGACGACCGTCTCCCCCTCGACCCCCGCGCCGAGAAACAGCGCGGGAAGGCCGTAGCGGGCGATAAGCGCCTCGACGCTCACCTCAATCGAGATTCGGGCGCAGCCACCGCTCGGCTTGGGCGAGGTCGACGCCGCGACGGCGGGCATAATCCTCGAGCTGGTCGCGGCCGACGCGCGCAACCCCGAAATAGCTGGCGTCCGGGTGGCCGAAATAGAAGCCCGACACCGCCGCGGTCGGCAGCATCGCGAAACTCTCGGTCAGGGTGAGGCCCACGCGGGCGGAGGCGCCGAGCAGTTCGAACAGCATCGGCTTGGCCGAATGGTCGGGGCACGCGGGATAGCCGGGCGCGGGGCGGATGCCGCGATATTGCTCGCGGATCAGCGCCTCGTTGTCGAGCTGCTCGCCCGCGGCATAGCCCCACAGGGTGGTGCGCACATGCTGGTGCAGCCGCTCGGCGAACGCCTCGGCGAAGCGGTCGGCGAGTGCTTTCAGGAGGATGTCCTGATAGTCGTCATGCCCCGCCTTGAACCGGGCGATATGGTCGTCGATGCCGTGGATGCCGACCGCGAACCCGCCGATCCAATCGCCCGCGGGGTCGACGAAGTCGGCCAGGCACATGTTCGGCCGCCCCTCTCGCTTGGCGATCTGCTGGCGTAGGAACGGGAAGCGGGTCTCACCATGCTCGCCCGTGACGATCACGTCGTCGCCGTCGCGCCGGCACGGCCACAGGCTGGCGACGCCGCGTGCGGTCAGCCACTTCTCGCCGACGATCGTGTCGAGCATCGCCTGTGCGTCCGCGTACAGCGACCGCGCGCTTTCACCGACGATCGCGTCGTCGAGGATCGCGGGGAAGTTGCCGGCCAGCTCCCACGAGCGGAAGAACGGCGTCCAGTCGATCACCTCGCGCAGGTCGGCGAGGTCCCAGTCGTCGAACACGTGCAGGCCTGGCTGCACGGGCGCGGCGGGCTTGAGCGCGAAGTCTGCCTTGAAGCCGTTCTCGCGCGCCTTCTCGATCGGGATCAGGTCGGACTGGCCCTTCCCCTCGCGCGCGCGGCGGACGGCTTCGTAGTCGTCGGCGATCTTCGTCACGTAATCGTCTCGCTGCGTGTCGGAGACGAGCGTCGTCGCGACGCCCACCGCGCGGCTGGCGTCGAGGACGTGCACGACCGGCCCCTGATAGGCAGGCGCGATGCGGAGTGCCGTATGCACCTTCGAGGTTGTGGCACCGCCGATCAGCAGCGGCATCGCCATGCCGGCGCGCTGCATCTCCTCGGCCACCGTCACCATCTCGTCTAGGCTGGGGGTGATGAGGCCCGACAGGCCGATCATATCGGCGTCGTTCTCGTTCGCCGCCTCCAGGATTTTCGTCCACGGCACCATGACACCGAGGTCCACGACCTCAAAGCCGTTGCACTGGAGGACGACGCCGACGATGTTCTTGCCGATATCGTGCACATCGCCCTTTACCGTCGCCATCACGACCCGGCCCTTGCCCTTCGCGCCGGGTTCCTTCGCCGCCTCGATATAGGGGAGCAGGTGGGCGACCGCCTTCTTCATCACGCGCGCGGACTTCACCACCTGCGGCAGGAACATCTTGCCCGACCCGAACAGGTCGCCGACGACGTTCATGCCGTCCATCAGCGGGCCTTCGATCACCTCGATCGGGCGATCCATGGCGAGGCGCATCTCCTCGGTATCCTCGACGACATAGGCGTCGATACCCTTGACCAGCGCATATTCCAGCCGCTTGCGCACCTCGAACCCGCGCCATTCCTGCGCGGCCTTCTCCGCCACTGCGTCGGTGCCGCGGAAGCGCTCAGCCAATGCCACCAGCCGCTCACCCGCCTGGGGATCGCGGTTGAGGATCACGTCCTCGCATGCGGTGCGAAGTTCGGGGTCGATCGCATCGTAAACGTCGAGCTGGCCGGCATTGACGATGCCCATGTCCATGCCCGCGGGGATCGCGTGATAGAGGAACACGCTGTGCATCGCCCGCCGGACCGGCTCGTTGCCGCGGAAGCTGAAGGACAGGTTGGAAAGCCCGCCCGAAATATGGACGTGCGGACAGCGCGCCTTGATCTCCCGGCACGCCTCGATGAAGTCGACGGCGTAGTTATCGTGCTCCTCGATCCCCGTCGCCACCGCGAACACGTTGGGGTCGAAGATGATATCCTCGGGCGGAAAACCGACGCCGGTGAGGAGCTTGTAGGCGCGTTCGCAGATCTCGACCTTGCGGTCCTTCGTATCCGCCTGTCCCACCTCGTCGAACGCCATCACGACGACCGCCGCGCCGTACGCCATGCACTTGCGCGCCTGGGCGAGAAACTGGGCCTCACCCTCCTTCATGCTGATCGAATTGACGATGGGCTTGCCGCTGACGCACTTCAGCCCCGCCTCGATCACGTCCCATTTGGAGGAGTCGACCATTACCGGCACGCGGGCGATGTCGGGCTCGGCCTGGATGAGCTTCAGGAACGTCGTCATGGCGTGGTGCGCGTCGAGCAGCCCCTCGTCCATGTTGACGTCGATGACCTGCGCGCCCGCCTCCACCTGCTCGCGCGCCACCTCGACCGCGGCGGTGTAGTCGCCGGCCATGACGAGCTTCTTGAACTTGGCCGAACCGGTGACGTTCGTGCGCTCGCCGACATTGACGAAGATGGGCGTGGGGTTGGTCATCAAGGCTTCCGTTCGGTTCGGGCGGAACTGGCCCGGCCGTCAGTCTTCATTTCGGGGTCAGGCAGCGATCAAGCCGCCATCGTGAACGGCTCGAGCCCCGCCAGCCGCGTCTGCACCGGCACACCGGGCAGCGCGCGCGGGGGCAGGTCGGCCACCGCCTCGGCGATCGCCTGGATATGGGCGGGGGTCGAGCCGCAGCAGCCGCCGAGGATGTTCACCTGGCCATGCTCGGCCCAGTCGCGCACGAGGCCGGCAGTCGTCACCGGCGCCTCATCATAGGCGCCGAGTTCGTTGGGCAGCCCCGCATTGGGATAGACCATGACGAGCGTGTCGCAGAGCTTCGACAGCACCGCGACGTGCGGGCGAAGCTGCTCCGCCCCGAACGAGCAGTTTAGCCCGATCGTCACCGGCCGCGCGTGGCGGATCGCGTGCCAGAATGCCTCGACGGTATGGCCCGACAGATTGCGGCCGCTGAGGTCGGTGAGCGTCATCGACAGCATGATCGGCACCTCGCGCCCCAGCGCCTCGCCCGCTTCGATCACCGCCATGACGCCCGCCTTGGCATTGAGCGTGTCGAACACCGTCTCGATCAGGATGAAGTCGCAGCCGCCCTCGACCAGCGCATCGACCTGTTCGCGGTACACGTCCTTCAGATAGTCGAAGTCGATCTCGCGAAAGCCGGGGTCGTTGACGTCCGGGCTCAGCGACAGCGTCTTGTTGGTCGGCCCGATCGCGCCGGCCACGAAGCGGGGGCGGCCATCGGCGGCCTCGAACGCATCGGCACATTCGCGCGCGATGCGGGCGGAGGCGACGTTGATCTCGCGCACCAGATGCTCGGCGCCGTAATCGGCCTGGCTGATGCGGTTGGCCGAGAAGGTGTTGGTCGAGACGATGTCCGACCCCGCCTTCAGATAGCTTTCGGTGATGATCCGCGGCACCTCCGGCTTGGTCAGCGCGAGGATGTCGTTGTTGCCTTTCTGGTCGTGGGACAGGCCGAGGTCGCCGGCATAGTCCGCCTCGGCGAGCTTCCAGTTCTGGATCTCCGTCCCAAACGCCCCGTCGGTCATCAGGATGCGCTTGGCGGCCTCAGTGAACAGGCGGTCGCGGGCGGTGGTCATCGTCGGTTCCTTCACGCCGCGGCCAGCGCCGCCTGTGCCTTGGGCCGCAGCCCCAGCATGTGGCAGATCGCGTAGCTCAGCTCGGCGCGATTGAGCGTGTAGAAATGGAAATGGCGCACGCCGCCCGCATAGAGGCGGCGGCACAGCTCGCCCGCGATCGTCGCAGCGACGAGCTGGCGCGCGGCCGGATGTGCGTCGAGCCCGTCGAACAGCCGGCCCATCCAGTCGGGGATCGCCGCGCCGCACATGCCGGCGAACTTCTGCGTCTGCGCATAGTTCGAGACGGGCAGGATGCCGGGCACGATCTCCGCCCCGATCCCCGCCGCCGCCGCCGCGTCGCGGAAACGGAAGAAGGTCTCCGGCTCGAAGAAGAACTGCGTCAGCGCGCGGGTAGCGCCGGCGTCGAGCTTGCGCTTCAGATTGTCGATATCTGCCGACGCGCTCGTCGCCTCGGGATGCGCCTCCGGATAGGCGGCGACCGAAATCTCGAACGGGTGCAGGCGCTTCAGCCCCGCGACCAGTTCGGCGGCGCTGGCATAGCCCTGCGGGTGCGGCACGAACGCCTCGCCCATCGTCGGCGGATCGCCGCGCAGCGCGACGATGTGGCGGACGCCCGCCGCCCAATATTCACGCGCCACCGCATCCACCTCGTCGCGACTCGCCTCGACACAGGTGAGGTGCGCGGCGGCGGGCACGCTCGTCTCGCGCGCGATGCGGGCGACGGTCGCGTGGGTGCGGTCGCGGGTGGTGCCGCCCGCGCCATAGGTGACGCTGACGAAGCGCGGGCCGAGCGGCGCGAGCGTCTGCACCGCCTCCCACATCGCCGCTTCCATCTTCTCGGTCTTGGGCGGGAAGAATTCGAACGACACGTCGGCGTCGCCGGCCACGTCGGCGAACAGCGGGCCGTCGAGCGCGCGGCGCGCCTCTTCTAGCTGTCCAACGGAAAGCGTCATGCCGCCTTGACCTCCAATTTGGCATCGCCCGTGCGGCGCGCCAGCCATAGTTTCACGGTAAGTTCGCCGCCGCCCAGCGTCTCGGTCCGGACGGGGGCGAGGCCCGCGCCCGCGAACCAGCCGAGCATCTGCTCGTCCGAAAAGCCGAGGCGGGCGTGGTTGTCGCGGATGCGCAGCTCCTCGCGCTCGTGGGGTGCGAAGTCGGCGATGAGCAGCCGCCCGCCCTGCCCCAGCACGCGCGCCGCCTCCGCGATCGCCGCCCCCGGCTGCTGCGCGAAGTGGAGCACGTGGTGCAGGATCGCGACGTCCGCCGCACCATCCGCCAGCGGCAGCGCGTAGAGGTCCGCCTGACGAAGCTCGGCACGGGCGAGCCCCTGTTCGGCGAGCTTCGCGCGGGCCAGCCGCAGCATTTCGGAGGAGCGGTCGATGCCGAGCGCGCGCTCGGCCTGCGGCGCGAAGAGTTCGAGCATCCGGCCGGTGCCGGTACCAATGTCGATGAGCTGGCCGATCCCGCCGCTGCCGAGGACCGAGGCCATCGCCGCCTCGACCTCGCTGTCCGCGACGTGCAGGCTGCGGATCGCGTCCCACGAGCCGGCATTCGCCTCGAACCACTCCGCCGCGGCCGACGCACGGTCAGCGCGGACGGCGGCGAGGCGCGCGGTGTCGGCGACCGCCCAATGGTCGCTGCCCGACGCTTCCCAGACAGCATCGACGGCGGCGAGCAGGTCGGGCATTGCCGCCCCCTCCCCCATCGCGACGAACACCCAGCTGCCTTCCTTGCGGCGGCGGGCGAGGCCAGCATCGCACAGGATCTTCACATGCCGACTGACGCGCGGCTGGCTCTGGCCCAGCACCTGCGCCAGTTCGCCGACCGACAGCTCCATCGCGCGCAGGAGCGCGATGATCCGAAGCCGGGTCGGGTCGGCGAGCGCTTGAAAGATTTCGACGGCACCGGGCATGGAATGAACATATAAAGATATCTTTATATGGGGTCAATCTTGAAGATGGGTCCGGGTACGAATGCACGGGGGCGGAACGAACGGGCGGCATCGTGCGTCGTGCTCGCCAGCAATCATGACCTAAGAGGGAAGTCCCATGAAGAAGACAGTGCTGATCCTCCCCGCCCTTGCCGGCCTCGCGCTCGCCGCGTGCAGCGAGAACGCGCAGCAGCAGACGGGCGAGGCCGCCGGTGCCGTCGCCGCCGACGTGAATTCGACCGTGGGCGAAGCCGCGCGCGACGTGAAGGACGCGACGAAGGACGCGTTCGGTGAAGCCGAGCAGGCCGCGGATCGCGCGGGCGACAAGATCGAGAACGCTGCCGACCGCACGGGCGCTGCGGTCGAGCGCGGCGCGGCCAAGGCCGATGCCGCCGCCGACAACGCAAAGCGCGAAGCGGGCCAGAGCCTCGAGGCGGCCGGCAAGGACATGCAGCGCTGATCGTCGTCGATCGACGCCGTTGACGGGGCCGCGCCGCGCCTTAGGGCTGGTGCGGCCCTTTTCATGTCCGAAAGGCCCGTTCATGCGCTCGATCCTCGCCGTCCTCCCTATCCTCGGCCTCGCCGCCTGCGGGGCGGGTGACAACGATCCGGGGCCGGGCAGCGTGACGCAGAGCGAGGCGCGCGAGTTGAACGAGGCGGCCGAGATGCTCGACGTCAACGCGGTGTCGGCAGAGGCGCTCAACGAAACCGGGAACACGCAATGACCGATCTTCGCCGTATCGGCGCGACCGACCTCGAAACCCCGCCGATGATCCTCGGCGGCAACGTCTTCGGCTGGACCGCGGACGAAGCGACGAGCCACGCGATCCTCGACCGCTTCGTCGGCGCGGGGGGCACAATGATCGATACCGCCGACGTCTATTCGGCGTGGGTCGAGGGGCATAAGGGCGGCGAGAGTGAGGCAGTGATCGGCCGGTGGCTGAAGGCATCGGGCCGGCGCGGCGACGTGTTGATCGCTACCAAGGTCGGGATGCTGCCGGGCGAAGGCGGCAAGGGCCTCGCGCCCGATCGCATCGCCGCCGCCTGCGACGCTTCGCTCCAGCGGCTGGGTGTCGATACGATCGACCTGTACTACGCGCATTGCGACGACGACAGCGTACCGCAGGCCGAGGTCCTGGCCGCGTTCCAGCGGCTGATCGAGGCGGGCAAGGTCCGCCACATCGCCGCCTCCAACTTCCACGCGATGCGGCTGAAGGCGGCGCTCGACCTCGCGACCGAGCAGGGCCTGCCGCATTTCCGCGCGCTCCAGCCCGAATACAACCTCGTCAGCCGCCGCAAGTTCGAGGGCGAGTTGCAGGACCTGTGCATCACCCACAATCTCGGCGTGCTGCCTTATTTCGGGCTCGCGGCCGGTTTCCTGACGGGCAAGTACCGGTCGACCGACGACCTCAAGAAAAGCGTGCGCGGCGCAAACATGGCCAAGCTGCTCGAGGGCAAGGGCGCGGCGGTGCTGGCGGCGATGGACGAGGTCGTCGGACAGACTGGCGTCACCCACGCGCAGGTCGCGCTGGCGTGGCTCGCCGCACAGCCGGGCGTCACCGCGCCAATCGCCAGCGCGACCAGCATCGAGCAACTGGACGAGTTGACAGGCGCCTGGACCGTCGACCTTGACGACGATCAATTACGCATGTTGGCCGATGCAGGTATTTGAAAAATATCGGAACTTCCAACGGGGTTCGAACCTTCAGGCCGCGTGACTGAAACCGATACCCCGCCCGACCTCGCCGAGGCATTCCGGGCCATGATCCTCGAAAAGTCGTTTCCCTGCGTCGGCGCCAAGTCGGCGCTCGGGCGCGGCACCCTCGACCTGCTGACCGCGCGTTCGATCCGCAGCGCTTGGGACGACCTTGCCATTCACGAGGCGCTGATGCGCTTCGCCTGGGCCTATAAGCAGGAGCCGGGCCTGTTCCGCAGCTTTGCCGTGTTGTTCGAGGAGCCGGACGATTTGGACGAAGCGGGGTTCGAGGCGGCGATGTGGGCGCGCCTGCAATCGCTGTCGGACAAGGATGCGTGGCGCGGTCAGCCCGCCGATCCGCGCGTCAGCAGCGACCCCGCCGACCCTCATTTCGGATTGAGCTTTGGCGGAGAGGCCTTCTTCGTCGTCGGGCTGCATCCGGGCGCCAGCCGCCCCGCCCGCCGGTTCGAGCGCCCCGCCCTCGTCTTCAACTTGCACGACCAATTCGAGACGCTGCGCGAGCAGAACCGCTACGAGCAACTGCGCGCCTCAATCATCGCGCGCGACGTGGCGCTGGCGGGCAGCGCCAACCCGATGCTGTCGCGCCACGGCGAAACGTCGGAGGCGCGGCAATATAGCGGCCGCGCGGTGGGTGCCGACTGGCGCTGCCCCTTTTCACGCAGGCCCGGCGGCGATGCCGGGCTGGAGATTCTGTCATGAATGGCCGCATCGAACCGCGCAGCGGCACCGCTTTCGAGCTGAACGCCGGCGACGAACTGGTCGTCATCGATCCGATGGGCGGGCAGGTCGCCGACCTGCTCGCGGTCACACGCGGCGACGTGCGCGAGATGCTGTCGTCGGGCCGCACGCTCGATTATGCCGAGCGCATCTATCTGACGACGGGCGACCGGCTCTATTCGAACCGCTCGAACGTGATGCTGGAGATCGTCCACGACGATGTCGGCCGCCACGATTTCCTGCTCACCCCGTGCAGCGAGGCGACGTTCCGCCTCTGCTACGAAAACGAGCCGCCGCATCGCGGCTGTCACGGCAACCTCGCCGCCGCGCTCGCGCCCTACGGGATCGAGGACGACGCGATCCCGGTCGCCTTCAACTGCTTCATGAACGTGCCCGTCGACGGCCAAACCGGCTGGTTCAAGGTGCTGCCGCCGCTCAGCAAGGCGGGCGACACGATCCGCTTTCGCGCGGCGATCGACCTTATCATCGGCCTCACGGCCTGCTCCGCCCCCGCCAGCAACGGCGGCAGCTTCAAGCCGATCGACTGGCGGATCGTGCGCGCCGCCGAGGTGTAAACGATAATCGTTCGCAACTCGCTTGACAGTGAGAGTGACTCGCAATAGCCCAGCCCCAGACAAGATAAGGGGTTCGGGGTGTCCAACACGTTTCTCGCGCTGTCGTGCGTCGGCTTTCTGGCGACCGCGCCTGCCTATGCCGCCGATGAGGACAAGGCACCGGTCAGCGATCAGTCACGCCCCGCCGACCGCGACATCGTCGTCACCGGCCAGAAGCTTGGGGCGCCGAAATACGTCGAAAGCCCCAAGGCGACCGCGGCGATCATCGACACGCCGCAGACGATCACCGTCGTCAGCGAACAGACGATCCGCAAACAGAACCTCCAGACGCTGCGCGACGTGCTCCAGACGATCCCCGGCATCACCTTCGGCGCGGGCGAGGGCGGCGGCGGATACGGCGACAGTATCAACCTGCGCGGCTATTCGGCGAACAACGACGTCACCATCGACGGCGTCCGCGACAGCGCGCAGTACAGTCGGACCGACCCGTTCAATTTGCAGCAGGTCGAGGTTTACAACGGCGCCAACAGCGTCTTCAACGGATCGGGCAGCGTCGGCGGCACGATCAACCTCGTCTCCAAGGTGCCGGGCACCGAGACGCTGACGATCGCGCAAGGATCGGTCGGGACCGACAACTACTATCGCGGCTCGATCGACAGCAACGTCCGCGTCGACGACTTCACCGCCGTCCGCCTCAACGCGATGATCCACCGCAACGACGTGCCCGGCCGCGATGTCGAGCGGTTCAAGCGCTGGGGGGTCGCGCCGTCCGTCACCTTCGGCATCGGCGAGCCGACCAGCCTGACGCTCGCCTATGTGCATCAGGAGGATCGCAATACGCCGATCTACGGCGTCCCCTTCGTGCGAAATGGTGTGACCGACGGCGTTCTGCCCGGCGTCGATCGCAGCGACTATTTCGGCATTGCCAATCTCGACCGGCAGGACGTGACTGTCGATCGCCTGACCGCGACCTTCGCGTATCAACTGGGCGGCGGCTTCGGCGTGCGCAACCTCACTCGCTGGCAGCGTGTCGAGCAATCGAGCGTTACGTCCGCGCCACAGGGGACCTTCTGCCTAGCATCCACCGGGCGCCAGCCGATCACCGCGCGCGTCGGCGACACGGTGGGCGCGGCCTGCCCCGCCAACGTGCCGCCGGGCTTCTACCTCCCCTCTGGCCCGCGCGGGCTGGTTCGCGATCAGGTCAACAACCTGCTCTACAACCAGACCGACCTGCGCCACGAAGTCGGCACCAAGGGCGGCGTGCGCAACGTGCTGAACGTGGGCGCGGCAGCCATCTGGGAGGGGTATCGCCTGTCGCAGGCATCCCTGCTGCGCAACCCGGACGGCAGCGTGGTGACCCCGCCGCTGATCGAAATCGCCAACCCGCGGACCGACTGGACCGGCCCGGTCAACTACACGCTGACCGCCCAGTCGCGCAGCGAGACCTCGGGCATCGCGGTCTATGCCTTCGACACGCTCGAGCTCGGGCCGATGTTCGAGCTGAACGGCGGCGTCCGGTTCGAGCATCAGCGCGCGACCTTCCGCAACATCCCGCTCGCCTTCGTGCCGCCGGGCACGACCGCACTCACCCCGCTCCAGCAAGTGCCGCAGACGAACCGCGAGGACCTGTTCTCCTGGCGCGTCGGCGCGGTGTTCCACCCGGTGAAGGACGTGAGCCTCTACGTCGGCTACGGCAACGCCAAGACGCCGTCGTCGGCGACCGTCCGCCTCGGCTGCGGCGTGCCGACTGTTGCGGGGGGTGCCGATCCGTGCGCCGTCGCGCCGGAGACCGCGAAGAATTTTGAGGCGGGGGTGAAGGCCGGGCTCTGGAACAACATGCTCCAGCTCACCGCCGCGGTGTTCCGCAACGAGCGGACGAACTTCCGCGTCCCCTCCAACGACCCGGCGCTACCCGCGGGGCTGCAGGTGCTCGACGGTCGAAGCCGCGTTGACGGCATCGCGCTCGGCCTGTCGGGCAACGTCACCCCCGCCTGGACGGTGTTCGCCAACTACACCTATCTCGACGGCCGGGTGCTGCAGAGCGTTTCCGACCAGTGCCTCGCCAATCCGTCGGCGACGTGCGGCAATTCGGCGGGGGTGCCCGATCCGCAGACGGACAGCCTGCTGATCCAGACACCCGAGCATTCGGGCAGCCTGTTCACCACCTACAAGCTGCCGTTCGGGCTCGAGATCGGCTATGGCCTGACCTATCAGGGCAGCTTCGCGACCAACGCGCCGGTTGCCGCCAACCCCGTGCAGTACCGGGCGGACGACTACCTGATCCACCGCGCCTTCGCCGCCTACACGCTCGCCGATCGCTGGACGCTGCAGCTCAACGTCCAGAACTTCACCGACGAGCAGTATCTGACCGGCGTGCGCAACAACCTGAACACAGCAGTCAACCAGCCGACGAGCGGCGTCGTCACCGGCGGCTGGGCGCAGCCGGGCGACCGTCGCCAGGCGACGCTGAGCCTGTTCTACAGCTTCTGATCGCGATAAGCGTTCGCAAATGCTCCTCGCGATCCCCGACTTGCTCGACGCCCCCACCCTCGCCCGCATCCGCGCGCTGGTGGAGGGGGCCGCGTGGATCGACGGCAACGCCACGTCGGGGCCGCAGGCAGCGCTTGCCAAGCGCAACGAGCAACTGGACGAGGACGATGCCGCCGGCATCGAGGCGGGGCGGATCGTCCTCGACTGCCTCGGCCGCTCGGCCCTGTTCGTCGCCGCGGCGCTGCCGAACAAGGTCTTTCCGCCGCTGTTCAATCGCTACGCCGGCGGGCAGGCGTTCGACGCGCATGTCGACAATGCGGTGCGGCTGAAGCGCGGCAGCGACTTTCGCCTGCGCAGCGACCTGTCGATGACGGTCTTCCTTGCCGACCCGGCCGACTATGGCGGCGGCGAACTGGTGGTCGAGGATCTGTTCGGCGAGCAGCGGGTGAAGCTCGGCGCCGGCGATGCGGTGCTCTATCCCGCCTCCAGCCTCCACCGGGTCGAGCCGGTGACGCGCGGCACCCGCCTCGCCTCGTTCCTGTGGGTCCAGTCGATGGTGCGCGACGATGGCGAGCGGCGCATCCTGTTCGACCTCGACCGCGCGATCCAGCGCGTTGGGGCCGAGAAGGGGCAAGGCGACCGCGCGGTGGTCGAGCTGACCGGCGTCTATCACAACCTCCTTCGCCGCTGGGCCGACGCATGAACGCCGAAACCCCCGTCCGCGCCGCGCCGCGCAAGAACCTGCGCAGCTTCTGGATGCGCCAGTTCGTCACCTGGCACTGGATCAGCGCCGCGATCAGCCTGGCCGCCATGCTCTTGTTCGCGGTGACGGGCATCACGCTCAATCATGCAGCAACGATCTCCGCCGAGCCAAAGGTGACGCAGCGGTCGGGCAAGCTCCCCGCCCCCCTCGTCCGTCGGCTGACCGGCAGCGGGGCCGAGCCGCTGGCACCAGTCGTGGCCGATGCGGTCGAGAATGCGGTCGGGCTCGACGCGCGCGGGCGTCCCGGCGAATGGTCCGACGACGAGGTCTACGTGGCCCTCCCCCGCCCCGGCGGCGACGCCTGGGTCAGCATCGACCGGACGACCGGCGCGATCGAGGCGGAGGTGACCGACCGCGGCTGGATCGCCTGGGCCAACGACCTGCACAAGGGGCGCAATTCGGGCGCGGCGTGGTTCTGGTTCATCGACGTGTTCGCGGTCGCCAGCGTCGTCTTCTCCGTGACCGGGCTACTCCTTCTCTACATGCACGCGCGCCGCCGCCCCTCGACCTGGCCGATCGTCGCGGCGGGGCTCGTGCTGCCGCTGATCCTTGCCGTGTTCTTCATTCATTGACCGGAGCCTCTATGCGCCTTTCCTCGCTCGTGCTGCTCGCCGGCGCCTTCGCCGCCCCGGCGGTGGCCGGTTCGGTGACGATCACCATCCCGCGCCTCAACGTCGCCGAATATCATCGGCCCTATGTGGCGGTGTGGGTCGAGCCCGCCGCGGGCGGGCCCGCGCGCACGATCGCGATCTGGTATGACGTGAAGAAGGCCGGCGCCGAGCCCGGCACCAAATGGCTCGCGGACCTGCGCGCCTGGTGGCGCAAGGGCGGGCGGTCGATGAAGATGCCCGCCAACGGCATCAGCGGCGCGACCCGCGCGCCGGGCAGTCACACCATCCCGCTCCCCGCCGACCTCAAGCCCGGCGAGTATGTCTTGAATGTCGAGGCGGCGCGCGAGACCGGTGGGCGCGAACTCGTCCGCGTGCCCCTGTCCGTGCCGACCAAGGCCGCCGCACGCGCCGCGGGCAGCCACGAACTCGGCGCCGTCACCCTTTCCGCCCGTTGAGGTATCCGATGAACAAGCTCACCCTCCGCCTGCTCGCCGCCGCCGCGCTCGCCTCGATCCCGGTCGGCGTGTCCGCCCACCGGCTGTGGCTCCTCCCCTCGGGCACGATCTTTTCGGGCACCGACAGCTGGGTCACGGTCGACATGGCCGCGTCGAACGACCTGTTCTACGCCGACCACCAGCCCGGGCGGCTGGAGGGCGTGAAGGTCTGGCGCCCCGATGGCCAAGAGGGGCGGATGCAGAACGGGTCGACCGGCCGCTACCGCTCGGTCTTCGACGTTCAGCTCGATGCGCCGGGCACGTGGAAGATCGGCATGGTGCAGGACGGCCTGATGGGCAGTTTCAAGGTCGGCGGCGTCGAGAAGCGCATCGGCGGACGCCCGCAGATGGGGCAGGACGGCAAGCGCCTGCCCCCGCTGACCGCCGCCGACATCCCCGCCGATGCGACCGAGGTCAAGCTGACCGAGGTGTCGAGCCGCAACGAGATCTACGTGACCGCGGGCGAGCCGACGACGACGGTGCTCAAGCCCGCGGGCAAGGGCCTGGAGGCAGACTGGCAGACCCATCCCGACGAACTGGTTGCGGGCGAGCCGGGGCGGGTCCGCTTCCTGATCGACGGCAAACCCGCCGCCAACCTGAAGGTGACGGTCGTCCCCGGCGGCAAGCGATACCGAGATGCCGAGGGTGCGCGCGATCTGACGACAGGGGCGGACGGCATTGTCGCGCTCGATTGGCCCGCCGCGGGAATGTACTGGCTGAACGCCACCGCCGAGGACGCAAAGGTGACGCAACCGCGCGCGACCGGGCGGCGGATGAGCTATACGTCGACGGTCGAGGTGATGACGCCCTGAACCCGCGCATCGCCCTGCCCCTGCGGATCGACCCGGCGGCGCTGGCTGGTCACGATCCCGATGCGCCGGTCGATGCGCTGGCGGGGGAGACGATGGGAACGACATGGCGCGTGCTCTATGCGGCGCGCCATGCCCCGCCGGGCGAGGTGCAGGCGGCGATCGAGACGCGGCTCGCCGAGCTAGTTGCGGTGCTCAGTCATTGGGAACCGGACTCGGCGCTCTGCCGGTTCAACCGGACAGCGGGCGCGTGGGTGACATTGCCGCGCGACCTCGCCCGCGTTGTCGATGCCGGGCTTCATCTGGCACGGGTGAGCGGCGGCGCGTTCGATCCGGCGGTCGGCGCGCTGGTTGACCTTTGGGGCTTCGGCCCTCGCGGCCCGATGCCTGTCCCGGACGAAGCGGCAATCGAGGCGGCGCGGGCGGTCTCGGGCTGGCAGCGGCTCGACTGGGATGGCGATGGCCAGTGCCTTCGCCAACCGGGCGGGCTGCAACTCGACCTGTCGGGGATCGCCAAGGGCTATGCCGCCGACGAACTCGCCGACCGGCTGGGGCGGATGGGGATCGCGCATTGCCTGATCGAAGTCGGCGGCGAACTCGTCGGGCGCGGCATCCGGCCCGATGGCGAGCCATGGTGGGTCGATCTCGAGACGCCGCCCGGCCCGCCGCTGCTGCCGCTTCGCATCGCACTGCTTCAGATGGGCGTCGCGACGAGCGGCGATTATGTTCGCGGTGCCCATTCGATCGACCCGCGCACCGGCCGCGCGCCGGATAACGGCGTGGTCAGCGTCAGCGTCGTCGCGAAAACCGCGATGGCCGCCGATGCACTCGCCACAGCGATCGCGATCGCGTGGCCCGACCTGTCGGCGCTCGAACCGCTCAAACCCGCCGCACGGATCGTGACGCGGGCGGGCGAAGTCCTCACACTGCCGCTACAGGCGATGATCGACGACTGACGCCTATTCGGCCGCCGCCTTTTCCGCATCGCCGGGGCCATAGACGAGGTCGAGATAGTAACCCGCGAGCATATAGTGCGCCTTCACCACCGCCGGATGTTCGGCGCGCTGCGCCTGAAGCAGTTCCTGTTCGGCACGGCGGTAGAGATATTCGGCATCGGTCACGGTCTGCTCGTCGGTCATTGTCGCTGCTCTTACACCCGGAAAAAAGCCCGGCTCTCCATGCACATAGAACGCGGGAGCGCCCGCGCGGTGCCATCGGCCGCGCATTTCATTTTATGTCCGGGTTGCGCGGGGCTTGGAGGGATCGGTATGCATCAGATGAAGCTACAAAGCCGCGCGATCGAAGGATGGGTATGCCCGAACCGCATGATCTGAACGAACAGGCGTTCGCCGACTGGATTGCCGCAAACCTACCCGCCTTGGGACAGGTCACGCGGATCGCGAAGTTCGCCGGCGGCCAGTCGAACCCGACCTACTGCATCAGCACGACGAGCGGCGACGTGGTGCTGCGCCGCAAGCCGTTCGGTCCGCTTCTCCCCTCCGCTCACGCGGTCGATCGCGAATACCGGCTGCTGCGCGCGCTTCACCCCACCCGCTTTCCCGTCCCCCGCCCGATCGCGCTGTGCGAGGACGAGGGGGTGATCGGCGCGGTCTTCTATCTGATGGAGATGGTCGAGGGGCGCACCTTCTGGAACGGCGCCCTGCCCGAAGTGCCGATCGAGGCGCGGCGGCCGCATTACCTCGCTATGATCGACACGATGGCGGCGCTTCATTCACTCGATCCCGCCGCGATCGGCCTTTCCGATTTCGCCCCGCCCGGCAACTATATCGAGCGGCAGGTCGCGCGCTGGACCCGCCAGTACCGCGCCGCGCAGACCGACGACGTGGCGGAGGTCGAGCGGCTGATCGAATGGCTACCCCGGACGTTGCCCACGCAGGATCGCGTATCGGTGATCCATGGCGACTATCGCATCGACAATCTGATCTACGGCGACGATGCCAATGTGCGCGCGGTACTCGACTGGGAACTGGCGACGCTCGGCGACCCGGTCGCCGACTTCGCCTATCTAGCGATGAACTGGGCGATGCCTCAGGACGGGCGCTCAGGGCTGGCCGGCCTCGACCTCACGGCACACGGCATCCCGACGATGGACGAGGCGGTGGCGCGATACTGCGCGGCGACCGGGCGCGACGGCCTGCCCAACCTCAACTGGTACTTCGCCTACAACCTGTTCCGGCTGGTGGGCATCGTTCAGGGAATCAAGAAGCGCGTGATCGACGGCAACGCCTCGAACGCCGGCGCCGCTGCGATGGCCGAGCGGGTGAGGCCACTGGCGAAAGCGGCGTGGGAACAGGCGAAGCTGGCGGGTGCGGCTTAATTCTTCGCGGGCGGTGTCGCCGCCGGGGTCGGCGCAACCGACTGCTGCGCCGTCGCGGTCACCGGCGGACCCTTGGCGATCGCGGCGGCGAGCTGGGTCGCCTCGCCGCACGGCTTCGTGCCGCACAACGTCTTGATCTTGGCGAGGTTCTCGCGCGCCTTCGACACTGCGCCCTTGTCGACCAGCGCCTGTCCCTGTCCCGCCAGCGCGGCGGCGTCGTTGGGCTCGATCGTCAGCGCCTCGCGATAGAAGCGGATCGACTTGCCGGGCAGGTCCTGCTGCCGCGCAACCTCTGCCAAGAGCACGAACGCCTGCCGGTTGCGCGGATCGACGACGGTGGCGCTTTCAAGGAGGTCGTTGGCGCCCGACAGATTGCCCGCCGCCCGCGCCGCCTTTGCCTTTTCCACCAGCGCCATCGACCTGGGGTCGATCTGGTCGTCGGGCCGCTGTCCGTGCAGCGAGGTCGAGATGCTGACCGCTGCCAGGGCAAGGGCGACCGAAACGCTGGTGAACCGCATGATGCTCTCCGAAACCACGCTCACAGGGCTATCACGGCTTTGTGAGGGCCGCGACAAAAAAGCCGTCGGTCCGATGATGGGCGGGATCGAGCCGGATTCCAAGGCCGTGTCGGCTGCCGAAGGGCACGTCGACCGGCGCAGCGACCCAGCCGGGATGGCGCAGGACGAACGCCTCGGCCTGATCGCGCCCCTCTGCATCGAGCAGCGAGCAGACGACGTGGATCAGCCGCCCGCCCGGCCGCACAAGGTCGGCGGCGATGTCGAGGAGCCGCGCCTGCGTATCGGTCAACCGCGCCAGCCGCTCGGGCGTCAGCCGCCAGCGCGCCTCCGGGTTGCGCCGCCACGTGCCGGTACCCGAACAAGGCGCATCGACCAGCACCACGTCGGCGCTGCCCCGCCAGTCCTCCAGCGCGGCGGCCTCCCGGTTCGGATCGAGGAGCCGCGTCTCGGCGATCGTCACCCCTGCGCGCTCGGCCCGCGGCGGTAGCCGCTGGAGCCGCGCGCGGTCGGTATCGGCGGCGAGGATCGCGCCCTCGTTCGCCATTGCCGCAGCCAGCGCAAGCGTCTTGCCCCCCGCCCCCGCGCACAGGTCGACGACGCGATCGCCGGGCTTCGCACCGCAGGCTAGCGCGACGACTTGGCTGCCCGCATCCTGCACCTCGATCGCGCCGGTCGCATAGTCGGGCAGCCGCTCGACCTGCGTATCGGGCGCGAGGCGGAGGGCATCGGGCAGTCCCTCGATCGGTTCGGCCCCGTCGATCGCGACCGTGGCGGCGCGCAGACGATTGATCCGGGTGTCGAGCGGCGCGCGGCCGAGCAACGCGGCTTGCGCAGCCTCGTCCAGCCCGGATGCCGCCAGCGCCTCGGCCAGCCAGGCCGGCACCGCCCCGGCCACCGCCGCCTGCTCGCCCGTCCCGATCGGCGGCGGGCCATAGCCTAATCCGTCGAAAGCCGCCGCAACTGCCGCATCGACCTCGGCCACCGCCAGCATCGCCGCGCGGCCGTTCGCCGGCACCTCGCCGCAGCGGCGGATCGCGGCATAGACCAGTTCGCGGATCGCGCGCCGGTCCTTCGACCCGGCAAAGCGATGGGCCGCGAACCACCGCGCGAGGATCGTGTCGGCGGCCGCGCCGCCGCTCCTCGCCGCACCGATGACGAGGTCGAGGATCTCGATGGCGGACTGTACCCGCGCGCCCGGTGTCATTCGCCGCGCTCCCGTTGTTGTTCAGCCGCCAGCTTCGCCCGCGTCACATGCCATTTGCGACGCAGCCAGCGGATGCGCAGGAAGATGTAGAGGCCGGTGATCGCGACGATCAGCAGCACCTTCTGCTGGTCGGTCACCTCGCCGCCCCTGTCCAGTCGTCAGCGCGTCGGATAGTTCGGCGCCTCGCGCGTGATCGTCACGTCGTGGACGTGGCTTTCGCGCAGCCCCGCGCCGGTGATCCGCACGAACCGCGCCCGCTCGCGCAGGTCCTTGAGCGTCTTGCTACCTGTATAGCCCATCGCCGCCTTCACCCCGCCTACGAGCTGGTGGATGACGTCGCGCGCCGGCCCCTTGAACGGGACCTGCCCCTCGATCCCCTCGGGCACCAGCTTCATTTGGTCCTTGATGTCCTGCTGGAAATAGCGGTCGGCGGAGCCGCGCGCCATCGCGCCGACGCTGCCCATGCCGCGATAGGATTTGTAGGCGCGGCCCTGATACAGGAAGGTCTCGCCCGGCGCTTCCTCGGTCCCCGCCAGCAGCGAGCCGATCATCACGGCGGATGCGCCCGCCGCCAGCGCCTTGGCCACGTCGCCCGACGTGCGGATGCCGCCATCGGCGATCACCGGCACGCCCGCCTTCGCACCCTCGCGCGCCGCGTCCATGACGGCGGTGAGCTGCGGCACGCCGACGCCGGCGACGACGCGCGTGGTGCAGATCGAACCCGGGCCGATGCCGACCTTGATCCCGTCCGCGCCCGCGTCGATCAGCGCCTTCGTCGCCTCGGCCGTGGCGACGTTGCCGGCGATGACCTGCACCGAGTTGGAGAGTTTCTTCACTCGCTCGACCGCACGCGCGACGTCGCGGTTGTGGCCGTGGGCAGTGTCGATGACGATCAGGTCGCACTCGGCATCGACCAGCGCCGCAGTGCGGTCGAAGCCCTTGTCGCCGACAGTCGTCGCCGCCGCCACGCACAGCCGCCCGGCGGCGTCCTTGGTCGCCTCGGGATAGAGCACAGCCTTCTCGATGTCCTTCACGGTGATGAGGCCGACACAGGCATAGGCGTCATCAACCACCAGCAGCTTCTCGATGCGGCGCTGGTGGAGCAGGCGGCGCGCCTCCTCCTGCGTCACGCCGGTCTTCACGGTGGCGAGGTTGTCGCGCGTCATCAGCTCGGACACAGGCTGGTCCGGGTTCTCGGCGAAGCGAACGTCGCGGTTTGTCAGGATTCCGACGAGCTTGCCCGACGCCTCGACCACCGGGATGCCGCTGATCCTGTGCCGCTGCATCAGCGCCTGAGCATCGCGCAGCGGCGCATTCGGGGTGATGGTGATCGGGTTGACGACCATCCCGCTCTCGAACCTTTTGACCTGACGCACCGCGGCCACCTGTTCCTCGACCGACAGGTTGCGGTGGAGCACGCCAATGCCGCCCATCTGCGCCATGACGATCGCCATGTCCGCCTCGGTCACGGTATCCATCGCCGACGACAGCACCGGAATGTTGAGGTCGAGGCCCCGGGCCACCTTGGTCCGGGTGTCGGCCATGCTCGGCAGGACGTCCGATTCCGCCGGGTACAGGAGCACATCGTCGAAGGTGAGGCCGAGGGGAATGTCCATGGGGGCGCCGGATCCGGTTCGAGTCGAGGATTGGCGGCCCATCTAAACGCGGGCGGCCTCCGGCGCTACCCCCGTCCGCCGCGGGCCAGCAAGGCGCGCGCTTGGTCCACGTGCATCGCCTCGATCATCCGCCCGCGGAACCGCTCGGCCCCGCCGGTGGCGGCGGCGACCAGCGCTTCTGCATCGGCGATTTCCACCTCGCTCGGGCCAAAGGCGCGCGCGGCGACGGCGATCTGGTTCGGATGGATCAGCGTCTTGCCGTCGAAGCCGATCAGGCGGCCGGCGGCGCAATCCTCGGCCAGCCCCGCCTCGTCCTCCAGCGCGTTGTAGACGCCGTCGAGCGCCCAGACGCCCGCCGCCCGCGCCGCGAGCACGATCGCCTGCAACGCATAGCCGATCCCCGCTCGCCCGCTGTCCGCCGGCACGCCCAGCGTCGCGCGCAGGTCGTTGACGCCCGCGATCAGCCCCGCGACGCCCGGCACCGCGGCAATGGCGGGTGCAGCGAGCAAGCCAGCGGGCGTCTCGATCATCGCCAACACCGGCTTGCCCGCCGCTGCGACCCGTGCGGCGAGCGCCGCCGTCTCGACCTTGGGGACGACGAGGAAATCGGCCGCCGACGCCGCGACTGCCGCCACGTCGTCGGCGTGGCACTCATGATCCTCGCCATTCACGCGGATCGCGACCAGCCGGCCACCGAACCCCTCAGCCGCGGCGGCGACGGCAGCCTCCCGTGCGCACGCCTTGTCCTCGTCGCGCACCGAGTCTTCCAGGTCGAGGACGATCATCTCGGCCGCGAGCCCCCGCGCCTTCTCGATCGCGCGCGGGTTCGAGGCGGGCAGGAACAACGCGGTCCGCGGCGGGATATATGGAACGGTGGTCATGCCGCTCACTTACCCTGCCCGCGCCCCGTTCGTCATCCCGGTTCCGCTCGACTTCGCCCGCCGCACGGCTAGACTGCGCCCGCAACACCGGAGGGGTCTGGAAACATGGACGGTTTCGTCGGCGCGCTTGGCCTGCTGGTGCTTGTCGCGCTCGCCTATCTCTTCGCCAGCATCAAGATCGTGCGGCAGGGCTATCAATACACGATCGAGCATTTCGGCCGCTTCACCAGCGTGGCAAAGCCGGGCTTCAACTTCTACCCGGCCTTCTTCTACCGCGTCGGTCGCCGCGTGAACATGATGGAGCAGGTGATCGACATTCCGGGGCAGGAGATCATCACCCGCGACAATGCGATGGTGTCGACCGACGGCGTCGTCTTCTTCCAGGTGCTCGACCCGGCCAAGGCGGCGTACGAAGTCTCCGACATGTTCGTCGCGCTGCAACAGATCACGACCACCAACCTGCGCACCGTCATGGGGTCGATGGACCTCGACGAAACCTTGTCGAAGCGCGACGAGATCAATGCGCGGCTGCTGTCCGTCGTCGATCACGCGACCAATCCGTGGGGGATCAAGATCACCCGCGTCGAGATCAAGGACATCCGCCCGCCCGCCGACATCGTCAACGCGATGGGCCGCCAGATGAAGGCCGAGCGCGAGAAGCGTGCCAACATCCTCGAGGCCGAGGGCACGCGCGCCAGCGAGATCCTGCGCGCCGAGGGCCAGAAGCAGGCCCGCATCCTGGAGGCCGAGGGCCGCCGCGAATCCGCGTTCCGCGATGCCGAGGCGCGCGAACGCGCGGCGGAGGCAGAGGCCAAGGCGACGCAGCTGGTCAGCGAGGCGATCGAACAGGGCTCTGCACAGGCGATCAACTATTTCATCGCGCAGAAATATGTCGAGGCGATCGGCAAGTTCGCGACCAGCCCCAATGCCAAGACCGTGTTGTTCCCGGTCGAGGCGACGCAGCTGATCGGCACGCTGGGCGGCATCGGCGAGATCGCGAAGGAAGCGCTGGGGCGCGACGCCTCGCCGACCCCGCCGCCGCGCACCGGCGTGCCCGTGGTGCGCGAGGGCTGAGTTGGCCGACTGGCTGGCCGAACCCGGCATCCTCTGGCTGATCGCCGCGGCGCTGCTCGCGGGCATCGAGCTGGCCGTGCCGGGGGTATTTCTCGTCTTTCTCGCGGTCGCGGCGGCGATCACGGGAGCGTTCACGCTGCTCTTCCCCGACCTCGGCATCGGCGGGCAGCTGGCGAGCTTCGCGGTGTGGTCAGCGGTGGCGGTGGCGATCGGGCGGCGCTGGTATGGCGGCGATGCCGTCGCCTCGGCCGATCCGCTGCTCAACGATCGCGCGGCGCGCAGCATCGGCGCGACCGTGGTCGCCGTCACCGACTTCGCACATGGCGAGGGGCGCGTGCGGCTGGGCGACGGCGAGTGGCCCGCACGTGGCCCCGCCATGCCCGCGGGCACCCGCGCGCGCGTCGTCGCCATTGACGGGCTGACGCTCGTCGTCGAACCTCTGCTTTCGTTACCGGAGTAACCAAGCCTAATGTCTGTTTCGCTGTCGCGCCGTGACCTGATGACCGCTGCCGGATCGAGCCTCGCGCTCGCCGCCGCACCTGCCCGCGCGATGCAGATCGCCGCGCCGACCGACCCGGCCGGTATCGCGCTCGATGCGCTCGCCGAGAGTTTCTTGGTCCTCCAGCCGGAGGGGGCGACGGGCCTCGGCATCGACACCGGCAAGCGCGCACCGCTCAAGTCGCGGCTGACTGACCGTTCGGCGGCAGGGCGCGCGAAGGAAGCCGCGTGGCTGCGCACCGCGCTCGCAAAGATCGACACGCTGAAGCCGACCGAAGCCTCACGCGTCGATGCCGCGGTCGCGCGCACCGCCTATGCGACCGCAATCGACGGCTACGCCTTCCCCTACGGCGCGGTCGATATCGGCGGCTGGCGCAACGGGCCGTATGTCGTCGCGCAGAACATGGGCGCTTACATCGACGTGCCCAAGTTCCTCGATTCGAGCCACACGGTCGAGAATGCGGCGGATGCCGAGGCGTATCTCGCGCGCCTCGACGCCTTCGCGGACCAGCTCGACGGCGAAACCGGGCGGCTGAAGGAAGCGCGCGCGCGCGGCATCGTCGCCAGCGACGTTTTGATGGACAAGACGCTGGCCGCGATCCGCATGACGCGCAAGGGCGAGCCGGCGACCTGGGACGTCGTCACTTCGCTCACCAAGCGGACCGGCTCGATCCCCGGCAACTGGGGGCCGCGCGCCGCGAAGATCGCCGCGACCCGCATCGCCCCCGCGCTCGACCGCCAGATCGCCGAGCTCGAAGCGCACCGCAAGGTCGCGACCGCGGACGCCGGCGTCTGGAAGTTCAGGGACGGCGACGCCTATTACGCCTGGGCGCTGCGCGCCTCGACCACCACGCGCATGACCCCGGACGAGGTGCACGCGATGGGCCTGTCCGAACTGGCCAAGCTCCAGGCCGAGATGGACACGATCCTGAAGAAGCTCGGCTATACCAAGGGCAGCGTCGGCGCGCGGATGATCGCGCTGGGCAAGGACCCGCGCTACACCTTCCCCAACGACGATACCGGTCGCGCGCAGATCATGGCGCTGATCCAGAACCGCATCGCCGATATCCGCACCCGCCTGCCCCGCGCGTTCGCCACATTGGTCGACGGCCGGGTCGAGGTCCGCCGCATCGCGCCGGCGGAAGAGCCCGGCGCGCCGGGCGCGTATGGCGGCGCGGGGTCGATCGACGGCAAGGTGCCGGGGCGCTTCTGGATCAACCTGCGCACCACCGACCTGCATACGAAGTTCAGCCTGCCGACGCTGACTTATCACGAGTCCATCCCCGGCCATGTCTGGCAGGGCGAATACACGCACAAGCTGCCGCTCATCCGCACGCAGATGGGCTTCAACGCCTTTTCCGAAGGCTGGGCGCTCTATGCCGAGCAGTTGGCGGGCGAGCTCGGCGTCTATGACGACGATCCGGTGGGTCGGCTCGGCTATCTCCAGTCGATCGCGTTCCGCGCCTGTCGCCTCGTCGTCGATACCGGCCTGCACGCCAAGCGGTGGACGCGCGAGAAGGCGATCCAGTGGTTCGCCGAGACCAACGGCTCGGGCCTGGACGAGGTGACGAGCGAGGTCGACCGCTATTGCGCGTGGCCGGGCCAGGCGTGCGGGTACAAGGTCGGGCACAGCGAGATCAACCGGCTGCGCACCCAATCACAGGCGCGGCTCGGCGACCGCTTCGATTTCCGCGGTTACAACGACGTGGTCGTGAAGGGCGGCGGCGTGCCGCTCAACGTCCTCGCCCAGAATGTCGAGCGGTGGGAGGCATCACGCCGCGCCTGAGGGCGCCGCGTCCATTGCCACCCGCCGCCGCGGCAGCGCCTCGGGCATCTCGTCGCGGATGTACGCGTAGAGCGCCTCGCGCACGTCGCAGCGCAGGTCGAATGCGGTGCCAGCGTCCTTGGCCGTCGCCAGCACGCGCACCTCGATCGCATCGGCCTTCGAATCCGTGACCTGAAGCACGAACGCGCGCCCGTCCCAGCGCGGGTTGTCCCTCACCACCCGCTCGGCATGCGCGCGCAGCCGGGCGATGTCGGCGGCGGGGTCGAGCATCAGGAAGACCGAGCCGAGCAGCTGACTGGTGTTGCGCGTCCAGTTCTGGAACGGCTTTTCGAGGAACTGCGACACCGGCACGACCAGCCGCCGCTCGTCCCAGATGCGCACCACGACATAGGTGAGGCGGATTTCCTCGATCCGCCCCCATTCCCCCTCGACGATCACCACGTCGTCGAGCCGAATCGGCTCGGTGAACGCCATCTGCACGCCGGCAATCAGGTTCTTGAGCAGCGGCTGCGCGGCGGCACCCACGGCCAGGCCAGCAAGGCCCGCCGACGCCATCAGCGTCACACCGACGCTGCGGATGCTGGGGATGCTCAGCAGCATCAGGCAGATGGTGAGGAACCCCACCCCGAACACAGCGATGCGGACCAGGATCGCCGACCGCGTCCGCCGCCGCCGCGCGCGCAGATTGTCGGCGACGGTAATGTCGGCATCAAGCTCGATCGCCTTGCCCGCCGCGCGGATCATCTGGATCGCGAGGCTGCCGACGAGTAGCGGCACGACCAGCCCCGCCGCCTGCGTCCACGCCGCATCGGCGATCGGGGTGAGGTCGAGGAACCGCCGCACGGTGGCGAGCGCGATGCCGACGCCGATCCAGCGCAGCGGCTTTCGCGCATGATCGACGATGATGTCGTCGGTCGATCCGGGTGTCCGCCGCGCGATCCGGTCGAGGATGCGCATCCCCGCCCAGTGAAGCGCCAGTGCGATCAGCACCGCGAATGCGACGACCGCGATATCCCCGGCGAACGTGGGCAATCGCTGCCAGAGAAGCATGATCTGCTGCATGTGCGAACAACGCATGACGCCCCACGAGTTCCCGCGAAGATCACGCTTGACGCACCCCCACCCGCCCGCTATCCGCGCCCCTCTCGCTGACGGCCCCTTCGTCTAGCGGTTAGGACGTCGCCCTCTCACGGCGAAAACACGAGTTCGATTCTCGTAGGGGTCACCATCATCGCCGACTACGGCGGACCAGCGTACCTCTACGAGACATTCGGAACGAACGGCACGCTGGATCAGGCGAGTGCGGCGATGCTCGTCCAGAACAGGCGGACAAGGTCGGGTTGTCCGCGGGTGCCTGTCGCGGAAAAAAGCCGCTTGGTATAATATCGCGCCGTCTGTTCGGTGATGTTAAGCCCGATGGCAGCCTCCGCAATCGACGCGCCGGCCGCGATCGCCGCGCCCATCCGCGCTTCAGCGACGGTCAACCCGAAGGCGGCGGCGAACGCGGCCACGCGGTCGATCGCCTTCACCTCCGTCCTGAACAGCGCGAGCGATGCGTCCGTACCGCCGTCCGGAAAGGGCAGCGCCACCATCTGCCCCGCTGCCGCGATCGGCGCGCCCGCCGCGATGTCGTCGGCAAGCGCAGCGCGCTGCCGCGGCGAGGCCGGCGGCGGCATTCCCGCCTGACGCTCGCCTTGCCGATCCAGCCGGGTCCAGCCCACGCCCGCACGATCGAGCGCCAGTTGCATGGAGGCCAGATCGCGCTGCATCGCTGCCAGCCGGGCGTGATTGTCGCTGGCGATCGCGACATGCGGCGACAGCGCGGCAAGCAGCGCGCCATCCGCCGCGTCGAACGGCGTATCGCCGCGAACGCCGAGCCAAACGTCGCCAAGTGTGCCGGTTGATCGGATCACCTTTCCCGCACCGCGCACCCCGATTTCCGCAAGATCATAGACGCGGCCGGCCCGCAGCGCCCGCAACGCATCCAGCGGCAACGCCGCCGCCAGGGATTGCCCCGTCCGCCCGTGCCGCGATGACCGCCAGCCGTCGCGCTCGCTCCATTCGATTACGAACGCCTCAGCCGCGCGCGTTCGCCGCAGCAATCGCTCCAGAAATGCAGAGAAATACGTCATTTCGCCGATCGCGTGGAGCGTGGTCAGCAGTTCAGCTTGGTCGACGCGAGATAAATCCATGGCGAAGAACCTCCCATATGGGAGGCCCGCCTGCAAGCGAGCAGGCAGAGAAGCGTCCGATGACCGACCTCAACCACCTTCAGCGGCTCGAAGCCGAGAGCATCCACATCCTGCGCGAGGTTGTGGCCGAGTGCGAGAAGCCGGTGATGCT
>NZ_JACIJJ010000003.1 GCF_014199325.1 Sphingomonas yantingensis | reverse complement strand
GCAGCCCTATCACCTCGGCGCGGGGTGGAGCAGCCCGGTAGCTCGTCAGGCTCATAACCTGAAGGTCACAGGTTCAAATCCTGTCCCCGCAACCACCGCCATAGAACAGCCCCTCTCGCTACCGCGAGAGGGGCTGTTCGCGTTCGTGGCAAACGCCACCAGGTCTTCGATCTTAGCCACAACCTCGGCCTCCGCAGAACCGTCCTCGGCCGGATAGATTGTGACGCTCTCGATCAGGCGGGAGAGGATCTCCGCAGCCTCGCCGCGGACCGCCTCCTCGTTCAGCGTCTCAGTCAGACGGGCGGCCCGAGCCGCGAATAGATCCGACAGTTCCGCTGCGTGTGGGATGGTTCGTTGCTCGACCCGCGGCTCAAGCAAGAGCGCCGCCTCTAGTCGCCTGCCTGAAGCGGGTATTTACGAGAACATACAAGGGCATGCTGGAGAAATACGGGGACAGCGAAAAGATCCAGCTGACCCTCATGTGCTGAACATAGCTGTAGGCTGTCGGGTTAACATACCGCGAGCCTCCCGGCCTGCTGAATGGACGACTGCAGCCGGCGCATGGGGTTCTGCTAAGGTCATGTGAGTAGATAGGCTGAGTCCCAGCAACCCCGGCATATCGCAATTGAATTCACCCCTCCCCATCTGATCAGCATAGGAGGCGCAAATGGCGAGTATCAAGGGCAGGAACGACGGTCCGAACGGTCGCAACGAACATTATGACGTGGGAAATCGGAAGAACGTCCCACGGCGCAACGTCGTCGCGGAGATTAAGCGCGGAGAGCACCCAGGTAAGCACGTGATCCAAGTAAACGGGCGGGAGTATGCTCGCGACAACCCGGACGGCTCCAAAAAAGACAACGTAAACCGGGATTAGCATCCCGGTACGAGTTCTCCGTTTGCGCTCGTAAGTAACATGAACGAGTGTCCGGTCCTAGGTTGCCCACAGGATGCTTCGAATGTCCGCAATTGGATCAAGATCGCTCATTTAAACCACCTTAGTCCCTAACCACGCCGTGGATCGTCAGCGCATCGAGCAGCACCTGCACCCGTCGCGGCAACGTGTCCGATCGCCCGACATAGATGGCGTGGAACGCCTCGCGGGGAGGGGGGGTGTCCAGCGGCGGCAGACGCACCAGCCTGCCGCTTGCGAGGTCGTCGCGGATCGTGAACGCCGCGAGCCTTGCCGGGGCCACGCCCGCCAGCGCCAAGTGGCGGATGCCCTCGCCATCGTTCACCCGCACGCGACTGTCTGCGCCGCCCGTGGGGCTGAGCCACGCGCCGGCCGCGCGGGGGTAGGAAAAGCCGAGCCGGTCGTTGCGGGCGAGATCGGCCGGTGTCTCAGGCACACCATGGCGCTCGATCCAGTCGGGGGAGGCGACGACGATCAGCGATGTCTCGCCCAGCGACCGGGCGATCAGCCCCGAACTCTCCAGCGGTCCTGCCCTGATGGCGAGATCGGCGCGGTCGGCCACTAAGTCGCTGATCGCGTCGCTCTGGACGATGTCGAGGTCGATGTCGGGATAGTCCGCGAGGAACCGGGGCAGCAGTGGCGCGAGGACATGCGTCACATAGGAGGCGCTGCTAGCGATGCGGACGCGCCCGGCGGGTAGTCGCGCGCCACCTGCCTCGCGCTCCGCGGCATCGATCTCGGCGAGGATGCCGGCCGCGCGGGCGTGAAAGGCCTCGCCCTCGGACGTCAGCGCCAGCCGCCGGGTCGAACGGCGCAGCAGCCGCGTTCCGAGCCGCGCCTCTAGCCGCGAGATTAGCTTGCTGACCGCCGACGGGCTGAGGCTCAGGGCTCGCGCCGCGCCGGAAAAGTCGCCCGCCTCCACCACTCGCACGAAGACCGCCATCTCGGCCGCACGGTTCGGCTCCTTTGCCATGGTTGTTCCCTTGGTTCACAGATGATGTTCCCTGCGTGGGTCTAATTCATCAGTGCCGGGGATGCCACACTGTCCGGCATGACACATTCCCGCCCTCCGCTCGCGCTTCTGGCGCTCACGGCCGGTGCCTTCGGCATCGGCGTCACCGAATTCGTCATCATGGGGTTGCTGCTCGATGTCGGAGCCGACCTGCGCGTCTCGACAAGCGCCGCCGGGCTCCTGATCTCGGGCTATGCGCTCGGCGTCGTCGTCGGTGCGCCGCTCCTTACGGTCGCGACCGCGCGCTGGCCGCGCAAGCAGGTGCTGCTGGCGCTGATGGCGATCTTCGTCCTCGGCAACGCGGCCTGCGCGCTCGCCCCCAGCTACGGCCTGTTGATGGCGGCGCGCGTGATCGCGGCGCTGGCGCATGGCACGTTCTTTGGCGTCGGCTCCGTCGTCGCAACGCGGCTGGTCCCACCCGAGCGCAAGGCGTCGGCGATCGCAATCATGTTCACCGGCCTGACCGTCGCCAACATTCTGGGCGTGCCGATGGGCACGTGGCTCGGCCAGCAGGCTGGCTGGCGCGCGACCTTCTGGGCGGTGGCAGCGATTGGCATCGTCGCGTTCGCCGTGATCGCACTGGCAGTGCCAAGGGATCGCGAGGCGCCGGAGGCAACCGACTGGCGCCGCGATCTGCGCGTTCTCGGCCGGCGTCCGGTGCTGCTCGGCCTTGCTACCACCGTGCTCGGCTATGCGAGCGTCTTCGCGGTGTTCACCTATATCGCGCCGTTGCTGATGGAGCGGAGCGGCTTTGCCGCCGCGGCGATCTCGCCGATCCTGCTGCTGTTCGGCGGCGGGCTGGTCCTAGGCAACCTGGTTGGCGGCAGGATGGCCGATCGGGCGCTGGTGCCGACGGTGTTCGCGAGCCTTGCCGGACTGCTCGTGGTGCTGGTGCTGATGGC
This sequence comes from Sphingomonas yantingensis, assembly GCF_014199325.1. Taxonomy (GTDB): domain Bacteria; phylum Pseudomonadota; class Alphaproteobacteria; order Sphingomonadales; family Sphingomonadaceae; genus Sphingomonas; species Sphingomonas yantingensis. Next base: position 561,673 of record NZ_JACIJJ010000003.1, on the reverse strand, counting down.
GCCCCTCCTCGGCAGCAAGGCGGGTGCGCTGGTCGCGGTCGCGGCGCTGGGCTTTGCTGCCTTCGCGACGGTCGCGCCCTTGCAGATGTGGGTGATGTCGAACGCCAGTGGTGCGGGTGAAAGCCTCGCCTCGAGCGTCAATATCGCGGCCTTCAATCTTGGCAATGCGATCGGCGCCTGGGTGGGCGGCATCGCCCTGTCGGCATTCGGCCTAGGTGCGATTACCTGGGCCGCCGCGCTCTTTCCGCTCGCCGCGATCGGTATCGCCCTGCTCACCGCGCGCGGTCGCATATCGGCGGTGCCGACCTAAGGGCGCTGCCCGTCACCTCTGCCGGGGCCGCGCTGGCAACGGCAGAGGATCAAAATCGAAGGGAAGCAATCATGGCATCGCGCGGGCGAGCCGCCGCCTGTCCGGCCATGCGACGACCAATCCGGAGCCGGGCTTTACGCCGATGGTCGACGGCGAGGTGCTGATGAACCGCCCGGCTAGCGGGCCTGCGACGCCCGTCGCCATCGCCATCGCCAGCGACGCCATCGCGCTAAGCCCCGATGGCAGCAAGCTTTATTATCGGCCGCTCTCGGGCCGCACCCTGCATGCCGTGCCCACGGCGAACGCGCCTTTTCCCGTTTCACCATCGTTTTCGGGACTGCTGACGACCGTTTGACGCGCGCTGATGCTGACCGCGCGACCCCCCGCGTCGATCATGAATGAACGTCTGAAAGCGGGAGACGACGAGGATGGCGCGAATGACCGATTATGGGTCGAACCTGCCTATCGGTAGCTTTGCTAGCCCACAGTTGCCGAACATGTGAGATAAGCGGGCATGATAATGGCCTCCTCCATTCCCGCTCGTCGGACCGGAGCATCCCGCTGTTGAACGCCGAGGATGACAAAGCGAGCGCCCCTTCAGGCGCTCTGACACGCTTTCGAAGCGGCAGTTCGAAGAGTTTCTTGCTTACCAGGGGAGTGTCCCCATCAGAGCGTGCGTGAACCCGCCGGTGGGCCCATCAGCCTCGGTCAACGCCAGCCTGATGGCCTCTTCAGCGCCTTGCGCCGGTGTATCGGTGCCGGAAAATCCTGTAAGCCTGGTCCTCGTGTGACCGGGGGAAACCGCGTTCACCTTGATGCCAAAGGGCTCGAGTTCGATGGCCATCGCCACCGTCAATGCGTTCAGTGCAGTCTTCGACCCCGAATAGGCGGCGTCGAAAAACTGCCTTACCGGTTGGCTCTTGTCTGATGCCAAGGTGAGCGAGCCCATACCGCTGGAGACATTCACGATCCGCGAACCCGGGGTGTCTTTCAGGATCGGTACCATGGCCTGATAGACGGCAAGAACGCCGAAGACGTTGGTGTCCCAGACCTCGCGCATCTCGGCGAGCGAAACGACGCTTGGACGATGGGCAGCGGCGAGAGCCTCTCCGTTGGCGAACGACCTACCTGCCGCGGCCGCAATGGCAGCGTTCTGAACGAGAACGTCGAGCCGACCGAAATCCGCCCGAATATGGTTCGCGGAAGCGGCAATCGATTCCGGGTCGGTCACGTCGAGGTGCAGCCCGCGCGCTTGCTCGCCCAGCAAGGCCGCCGCCTCCGTTGCCCGCTCGGCGCTGCGCGCACCGATCAAGACGGCGTATCCTGCGGCCACCAGGCCTTTCGCGATCTCGAAACCGATCCCTCGGTTCGCGCCCGTGACGAGGGCGACAGGGGCATTCCGCATGGCAATTCTCCAAATGTATGATCGGGCTGTCGCTGATCGCGACGACAGTTCGGTTTTGACGGTCAGTCAGGATCGAGCGCGCGATCCGCGCGGCGAAAGGCGGCGACCGTGGCGGCGCACGCCAAGGGTACCAGCATCAGGCCGTAGGCGAGACCGTTCGCCGCTCCCATGCCGGCCGCCGCGTCACTGGCGGCGCCGACCAGAAGCGGGCCAAGCGTCGGCCCGATCAGCCCCGACGCGATCATCGCCAGGCTAGAGGCGATCGCCTCCCTGCCGGGGCCGGCGATCCGATGCGCGGCACCAAAGGCGAAGGGCAGCGTGAAGGCGAAGGCGAACATCGCCGGCATCATCAGGACCAACGCCAACCATGGCTGTCCCACGACCAGCGCGCCGGCCAGCGCGAGGCCGGCCACGACAAACGCGAGCATCGGAGCCCGGAACAGCGATGAGCCTGGCGTTCGAGCCACGCGGTCGAAGCGCCTTCCCCCGAGCACCGTCCCGACCGCGCCGAGGACGCCTTGCGACAATCCGAACACCAGCCCCGCCTGCGCCGTGCTGAAATCGTGGGCCCGGATCAGGAACGGCGCTGCGAAGGCGTAGAATGGCGGCGCCGCGAAGCCGATGCAGACAGCAAGCACAAGCAGAGCGCGAAAAGGGGGATCGGCAACCAGACCCGCGCTTTCGCGGCGGAACGAGGCGGCTTCCACAGGACGCGGGATGGGCGGCGTCGCCCCGGTCGCGAAATAGGTCGCGATGCCGATCAATATGCCGGCACCGCCAGCCGCGGTGAGCGCCGTGCGCCAGCCGGAGGTCTCGGCGATCCACCCGCCAAGCCCGAAGCCCAACATCGTTCCCACGGGGATGCCCATCGAGAAGATGCCGATCGCGAACCCGCGCCGTTCGGGGCCGATCCGCCGGGCGATGATCGCATGACTGGACGGTACCGCGCCCGCTTCGCCGATTGCCACGCCGAGACGCGTCGCCGCCAGTGTCACAAATCCGGTCGCCGCCCCGCCAAGGGCCGTCATCGCGCTCCAGACCAGCATACAGCCAACCAGGACGATCCGCGGAGAACCGCGATCGGACAGCCGCGCCATCGGCAGTGAAAGCAGTACGTAGCAGAAGGCGAAAGCAAGGCCGGTCAGAAGCCCGATCAGGGTATCGCTGAGCCCCAGTTCCGCCTTGATCGCTTCGGCAAGGATGAACGGGAGAATCCGATCGATCTGTGCAAAGGCACTGACCAGGAACAGAACCACGAGCAATCCTGCCGCCCTCCGGCCCGCGAGGGGCGATGGCGAACCAGCCTCGGTCATGTCGCGCCGCGATCGGGAGCGCCCCCGTGATCCGGCATCGCCGTTGGACACGGGCGACGCATCAGCCCGGTCGCGTCATCGTGGCGGTTCGTATCGGATCGCGAAACCCCATGCGGCGCATCCGCTCGCACAGACAGGCTTTGCACGCGCTGGGACGCCAGCAGCATGAACGCAGTGGTGATCATCGACATCGATCGTGCTCCCCGGTCGTTTCAGGCGGCCGCAGACTGCGGTCGTGCCGGATCGTGCGCGAAGGAGGTTCGGGACAGGCGCTCGGAAGCATCCCAAAGCCGGGCGGCCGCCGCTTCGTCGAGCGCCTGCGGGGGCACCTTTGCCAGCGTCGGATGGCCGCGCAATTCGCCAAGTCCGTCGGGACCGTAATAGGCACCCGGCTGCGCATCCGGCGCGGTCGCCGCGAACAGGCTGGGGAGCGCGCCCTGCGCCGCCGGCTGGAACAGGAACGGCATCAGTGACCGTACCCGTCCCTCGAGGCTGCGCGGGCCAGCGCCGTTGTGGATCAGATCGGTTCGCGAAATGCCGGGATGCGCGGCGATACTGGAAATGCCCCAGCCCGATGCGTCGCTGCGCCGTTGCAGCTCGAATGCGAACATCAGACAGGCCAGCTTCGACTGCGCATAGGCACGCGCCGCCTGGTACGCCTTTGCAAATTGCAGGTCGTCGAACCCGATGGTGCCCCGGGGCGCCGCGACGCTCGATAACGAGACGACGCGCGATCCCGTCGTCGTTGCCAGGAGGGGCAGCAATTGCGCCGTCAGCGCGAAATGCCCGAGATAATTGGTCGCGAACTGAAGCTCGAAGCCGTCCGTCGTCAGGTGGCGGATCGGCGGCACCATCACGGCGGCGTTGTTGACGAGAATGTCGAGCCGACCGAGGCGGGCGCGCAGGTTCGCAGCACCCTCAGCGACCGACTCTAGGTCGGCGAGGTCCAGTTGCTCGAAGCCGACTTTCGCGCCGGCGACCGCCCTGAGGATGCGGTCCACCGCCGCTGCCCCCTTCATCGGGTTGCGGCCCGCGACGATCGTCGTCGCCCCCGCCGCCGCAAGCGCGACCGACGTTTCGAGCCCGATCCCGCCCGTGCCGGTGACGACCGCCACGCGGCCGGAAAGGTCGGGGATATCGGCTGTGGTCCAGCGCGCCATGCTCGTTCTCCATCATCGAAGCGCCTTTCGGCTGATGCGACGAAGCTACGGGCGGCGGGCTGGAACACCATGCCGGAAGCGGCAACTTACTTGCCCGATCCTACGCAATCAGCGCGGGACCGCCTGTGCCATCAACGCGCGGAAGTTCAGGACGTCGCGCTTGGGCGCGGTGCCGAAGGACCGGGTATATTCACGGCTGAATTGCGACGCGCTTTCATAGCCCACCTGATAGGCGGCTTCCGAAACGTTCGCCGCATCCGACAGCATCAGCCGCCGCGCTTCCAGCAGCCTGAGCTGCTTTTGGTACTGAACCGGCGTCATCGACGTCATCGCCTTGAAGTGCGTATGGAACGAGGACGGGCTCATGCCCGCGACATCGGCAAGCTGTTCGACGCGCAGCGGCTGGCTGAAATGGTCGCGGATATGATTGATCGCGCGCGCCACCCGCTCTGCATGGGTTTCGGGGACCGCCAGCTTCGCAAGCTCGCCGCCGTAAGGGCCGTTGAGCAGCCAGTAATAGAGCTCGCGCATGATCGCGGGGAACAGGACGGGGATTGCCGCGGAATTGCTCATCAGCCGCACGAGGCGCGTGAGGCAGTCGGCGAGCGGCTCGTCCACCCGACCGACGAAGACACAGGCGCTGAGCTTCGAATTGGGGACGGGCGGGTCGGAAAGCTGCTGGAGTACGTCGCGCAGGATCGCGGTATCGAACTCGATGGTGAGGCCAAGATACGGACGCTCCGGCGAGGCGTCGACCATCCGCCCGATCGCCGGAACTTCGACGCTCACCACGAGGCATTCCATCTCGCGGTAGTTCAGCGTCGTCTCGCCGAACAGAATCTCCTTCTCGCCCTTGAACACGACGCACAGCGACGGGCGGTACATGTTCGGTACCGGGATGAACGTCTGGAACGATCGGACGAGATAGACGCCCGGCATGCCGGTCTCGAACCGACCCTGGCCACCGCCGCGCGCGTCGACCAGTTCCATCGCCGCGGTCATCAACGCAGGGGGCGTGGCACGCCGGTCGTCCGGCCGACGTGGAGGAAAAGGCAAGATTTCTGCGGAATTCGGCATTCTGGTCATCGACCGATCCTTCTAGCTTGAGCATGTCCGAACAAGCCAGGTGATTGAGCTATGACAGAATACGGCGATACGTCAAGCCGACATCGAAAGACAAAGAGTAAGGTGTCGAAATACAGCTTTGCACCGAATCGGGATTGGCGAATAGTTTTCATCTATCCCAGTCTGTTTCTTTTATCTCCGTTCGCCGAGGATCCCAGGTCCTAGCAAAACAACATTCAAATCGCGCGTGCGACATGATCCACGCACCGGGTACGATGTTGAAGCGGATTTGATCCGGGAATGTGAAGGATACGAACCGGCCGGGTCGCCTGACGATCGCCGTGCGAGAAAAATTTCACTTTCGGCGATCGGCGGTGATGCCGGGGCCGAGACGCTTGGGTGCCGGTTCCATCCCCCGGCCACCCATGGCCACCATGGGCGGAAACAGGTCCCTCCCGGCCGTTCATGGTGGCCACCCCCCTGTCACAAGGATAACCTCATGCGCGCTTTGTCATGCGCGGCGACCGCGCTCGCCCTTGTTCCGTCTGCCGCTGCCGTCGCCCAGGACGCATCCGACGCCCGTCCGCGAGGCCAGGTCGCTCTCGGTCTCGGGGTCGCGCCCGATTATGACGGTGCCGACGGCGTGCGGGCTATTCCGTTCGTCCTCGCCGACATCCGCGTCGGCGGCGTATCCTTCGAAGCCAGGGGGCTGCGTGGCCGCGTGGATCTCGCTGCAGATCCGCGCCTGTCGATGGGGCCGGTGGTCGGCGCGCGTCTCGACCGGCGCGACGCGGATGGCCTCGTCGGGTTGCTGCCGACCATCGACATCGGCGTCGAGGTCGGCGGCTATGTCGGCTATCGCTTCGGCGGCGACGCCCTGGGTCAGGGGTCGCTTTCGACCGAACTCACCCTCCTTCACGACGTGTCGGGCACCAGCAATGGCATGGTCGCCACCGCTACCGCCGGCTATGCGGCACTCCGCAGCCGCGATAGCTTCGCCGGGTTCGATCTCCAGGCCAGTTGGGCCGATGCCGACCATATGCGGACCTATTTCGGCATCTCCGCTGCCGATGCCGCGGCGAGCGGCCTCACACGCTTCCGCCCCGGGTCGGGGTTCCGCGATGTCGGCGCGGGCATCTCCGCCGGTCACTATTTCAGCCGCCATCTCGGCGTGATCGGCCGTGTCGGGGCCGCCTATCTGGTCGGCGATGCGGCCGACAGTCCGATCACCGAGGCGGGAAGCCGCTGGCAGCCGCTCGGCGGCCTGACGCTTGCCTACCGGTTCTGAAGGGGACACGTGATGGACCGTTCGATCCGCAACCTGGCCGCGACCGCAATCGCGATCGGCCGACTGCCGGGAGAGCCGGCCGCGATCCTGCCGCATCGGCGAGGCTGGCTATCCCGGATTGCCGGCCCGCGCGTGCGACGCCCCTTGGCCGACCCCCGGCTCGAGATACTGCGCGCGATCAGCGCCTCGCTGACCCGCGGCGATGCTGCCGGTCGCCGGGTGCTCGTCGCCGCGGCGATGCAGGCCGGCTGGTCTCAAGGGGACCTTTGCCGCGTGTTTCCAGATGCGCCGATCTTTGCCGACAACGAGGGAAAGGGGGCCTGAAATGAGCTGCTCCATCGCACACCCGCGCCCCGCCCGCCCGCTTGGCGATCGGCTCCTGTTCCTAGCGCGCTGGCTGCGCAATCCGCGTGCGATCGCGTCGATCACTCCCTCGGGCAGCGCCCTCGCTGCGCTCATCACGCGCGAGATCGATCGGGGGCCGGTGCTGGAACTGGGCAGCGGGACCGGCGCCTTCGTGCCCGCGCTGCTTACCCGCGGCATCCGCGAGCGCGACCTGGTACTGGTCGAGCGCGACGCCCCGCTCGCGGTACGGTTGTCGCAGCGCTGGCCGGATGCCACGGTCATCGCCAGCGACGCTGCCAGGTTCGAGGACGGGACGCGCTTTGCCGCGACGGTTTGTGGCCTGGGGCTGCTCAACATGCCGGTCCCGACAGTCGAGGCGATCCTGCGTGCGGCCTTTGCCCGGATGCAGCCCGGCGCCCACTTCTATCTCTTCACCTATGGTCGGCGCTGTTCGGTCGGCGATGCGACGCTCGATCGCCTCGACCTGAGCGCACGCCGGGTCGGCCGAACGTGGCGAAACCTGCCGCCGGCCACCGTCTTCTGCCTTTCGCGCCGGGCGGAGGTGGTCGGGTGAGTGCGGGCAGCGCCGGCGTGCTTGTCAGCAACCAGATCGGCCTCATCATTCTCCCGTTCCTGTGCGGGGCGGCCGGCATCGGCATCGCGGCGACGGGTGCCGTCGTCGCGGCGGCTGTGACCGCACTCCTGCTGCTGGAATCGCCCGATCATGGCCGGGCGCTGCACCGGGCGGACGTGCGCCTGTTCGTGACGGTCCGTCTGGTCTTCAGCGTTCTGATCGCCGCGCTCCCCTATGCCGCCGGGCGAGGGCTGGCATGACCGCCGCATCGCAGGATCGGGCAAGTCTTATGAAGGATTCGGCGTTCAAGCGCGTGCCGATCGCGCGTTAGTTCACGCCATTGGCAGGACAGGCAGGACCGAACATGCCCATCGAACTCAAGGTCAACGGCCGGATCGCGCGTGTCGATGACGACGGCGACACCCCGCTCTTGTGGGTGCTGCGCGATACGCTCGGCCTTACCGGCACCAAATATGGCTGCGGCATCGCGCAATGCGGGGCCTGCACCGTCCATATCGACGGGCAACCGGTGCGATCCTGCGCCTTTCCGATCGACGCGGTCGGCGCGTCGGCGATCACGACCATCGAAGGCGCCGTTGGGCCGGAGGCCGATGCGATCCGCGCCGCCTGGGTCGCGCGCGATGTGCCGCAATGCGGCTTCTGCCAGTCGGGACAGATCATGAGCGCGATCGCGCTGCTTCGCACCGCGCCGCAGCCGACGGACGCGGACATCGACCGGGCGATGGGCGGCAACCTGTGCCGCTGTGCGACCTATAACCGCATCCGCGCCGCCATCCACGACGCGGCACGCGCGACGGCAACGCCGACGTGAGTGCGCGTCCCCGTCGGCGCCGGCGGATCGGTTGCCTCGCCCTGCTGGCGATCGTCGTCGCCAGCCAGATCCTGACGGTCGCGCTGTTGCTCCGGCCGCGTACCATGCCCGCCCCGAGCGTGATTCCGATCGTGTCGGCAAAGGTGGATCGCGTCTCGCTGCGCCCGGTCGCGGCATTCCAGGCGATCGACGATCCGGCGGCACGATCGGTCGCGCTGTTTCGAGAGGCGGGGCGCGTGATCCAGCATCCGCGCTGTCTGAACTGCCACCCGCGAAGCGACCGGCCCAATCAGACCGACGCGATGCACCCCCATTTGCCGGCGGTCATGCGCGGTCCCGACGGGGGCGGCGAGCCGGTGCTGCGCTGCGCGACCTGTCACCGCGACCGCAATGTCGACGCGGCCGGCGTGCCGGGCAACCCGAAATGGCGGCTCGCCCCCGCGGAGATGACCTGGGAGCGTCAGTCGCTCGGCCAGATCTGTCGGCAAATCCTGGATCCGGCGCGCTCACACATGAGCCGGGACGAATTGCGGCGCCATATGGCCGAGGATGAACTGGTCGGCTGGGCCTGGCATCCCGGCGGTGACCGCGCACCTGCGCCGGGTACGCAGGCCGAGTTCGGGGCACTTGTCGCCGCCTGGCTGGAAACGGGCGCGCGATGCCCCGCGTGAGGGAGGGACGGATGACCGATCAAGCCAATGGCCCGCGCGGTTTCGCGATGACGCGGCGGCGGCTGATTCTCGGCGGCTCGCTGGCGGGCGGCGCGATGATCGTCGGCTATGCCGCAACCCATCCGGCCGAGATCGGCGGCGCGATCCTTTCCGGTGGGGGCAAGGATCCACCGGAAAGCGCCTTCGGTGCCTTCATCCGGATCGATCCCGACGGGCAGGTGACGATCGTCAACCGGCAGCAGGAACTCGGCCAGGGCATTCATGCGGGCATCGCGGCGATCGTCGCCGAAGAGCTCGATGCCGACTGGGCACGGGTTCGCGTGATAGATGCCCGCAGCAATTTCCGGGCCTATGGTCTTCAGGGGTCGGCAGGTTCGAATTCGATCGCATCGAACTGGGACCTGATGCGTGCGGCCGGGGCGGCAGCCCGGTCGATGTTCGTCGATGCCGCTGCACTGCGCTGGCAGGTGCCGCGCCGCCTGATCGAGGTACGCGATGGCATCGTCTTCCACGCCGCCTCGAACCGACAGGCGACGTTCGGCGAATTGCTTGCCGATGCCGCCCGCCAGACCCCGCCGCAGACCCCGCGGCTGAAGACGCCGGACGCGTACCGGCTGATCGGCACCGATCGCGTGCGGCGCAAGGACAGCCTGCCTAAATCGACCGGCGCGCAACGCTATGCCCAGGACGTACGGCACCCCGGCATGCTCATCGCGATGGTCGCGCACAGCCCGCGCTTCGGCGGCCGGATCGCCCGATACGACGTGTCGGACGCATGGCGGGTGAAGGGGGTGGTGGACGCCTTTGCGATCGAGACGGGCGTGGCCGTCGTTGCGGAAACGACGATCGCCGCACGCCGCGGTCGCGAAGCGCTTCGGATCGAATGGGACGACCGTGCCGCCGAAAAGCGGTCGAGCGCAGACCTCCAGCGCCAGTACCACGATATTGCCGAAGGGCGGTCGGACTTGTCGCCGGAGGATTTCGCGATGCGGGGTGAGGGCGCGGCGCCCGCCGCCGATGCGATCGAGTTCGCCTTCGACTTCCCCTATCTGGCGCACGCGCCGATGGAGACGCTCGACTGCGTGGCGCAGGTGAACGGCTGGAACGTCAAGCTAACCTCCGGCTCGCACCTGCCGATCGTCGACCAGGTGCAGGCCGCCCGCGCTGCGCTGACCCTGCCGGGCAAGGTCGATGTAGAGGTCGTTCCGGCCGGTGGATCGTTCGGCCGCCGCGGCATCCTGCCCGCCGACTATATCGTCGAGGCAGTCCGCATCGCCCGCCGTACCCGCGGACGACCGGTCAAGCTGATCTGGACGCGCGAGGACGACCTGACCGGCGGCTATTACCGCCCCATGTCGCACCACCGCGTCGCGGTCGCGCTCGGCGCCGACGGTCTGCCCGACCAGTGGTGCTTCCGTTCGGTGTGCCAAGCGCTGCTGCCGGTCGGCGGCAATGCGCAGGCGGTCGAGGGCATGGCGGACTCCCCCTACCTGTCGACCGCACGCACGATCGATGGCAAGCTCTATACGCCCGACATCGGCGTGCCGGTTTCGTTCTGGCGATCGGTCGGTCATTCGCACAGCGCAATGGTCATGGAGCATGTCATCGACCAGCTCGCGCGTCGCGTCGGTCGCGATCCGGCCGCCTATCGCCGTCAGCTTTACGTCCGCGCCGGGGCGACCCGGCGTATCGAGGTACTCGACACGCTGTGCGAAAAGGGCGGATGGGGCCGACCGATCGAAGCGGGCTGGGCGCGCGGAATGGCGGTACACGAGGCGTTCGGCACGACTGTCGGCCAGATTGCGGAAGTCCGGATGGACGGGGGGCGACCCGTCGTCCGCCGCGTAGTCGCCGTGGTCGATTGCGGCATCGCCGTCGCCCCCGACCAAATCCGCGCGCAGATGGAGGGCGGCATCGGCTTCGGCCTGTCCGCGGCGCTCCATGGGAAGATCACGCTTCGCGACGGGATTGTCGAACAGACGAATTTCGACACGCACCCCATCCTGCGCATGAGCGAGATGCCCGCAGTCGAAACCCATATCCTGCCGCGAACGACGCCGCCGACCGGCATGGGCGAGCCAGGCGTGCCGCCGATTGCACCGGCGGTGGCGAATGCCGCGCTCGTGCTTACAGGGCGCGCTACCCGCGGGTTGCCTTTCGCAGTGGGCTAAAGGCAACAGAACAAGGTGGAGCATTCCACTATGCTGCCATAGCGGCCGTCCGGGTCCTCAAACGCTTTTGATCGACACGCGCTTGGGTGATGAACGAATAGCCGGTTTTGGATTGCGTGCGAAGGCGTTGGAACGACCGAAAGTGGGTCTTTCGGCGTTTTGGTTGTCTTGCTCGACCTCGGTCACAGAACGTGAGAGAGAGTCGGGCATGATCGTGCCCCCTTCATGACCCGGTCGCAAGACCGAAGCATTGCGCTGCTGATCGACGCGGATAACGTGTCGCATGGCAAAATCGCCGCCATGCTCGCCGAGCTTTCTAAATATGGGGTCGCCAATATTCGGCGGGCGTACGGCGACTGGGCTAGCGCGGGTCTGAAGGGCTGGACTGGCAAACTGCACGAGCATGCCATTCGGCCGATCCAGCAGTTCAGCTATTCGAAGGGCAAGAACGCGACCGACATCGCTCTGGTCATCGATGCGATGGAGCTGCTTTATACTCAGAAATTGGACGCGTTCTGCATCGCCTCGAGCGATGCGGACTTCACGCCGCTGGTAATGCAGCTTCGCGCCAATGGGCACGACGTGTACGGTTTCGGCGAGCGCAAGACGCCGGATCCCTTCGTCAATGCGTGCACGACCTTCCTGTATCTTGATCGGCTGGGCGAGGAGGACAATCCGGTTGGCAAGGCCGAGCCCGCGCCGCCGCCCGTGTCGCCGCCCACGGCAAAGCCCGCCCGGACCGACTCTGGCGAACCGAAGCCCGCCAAGCCGCTCAGCCAGGATGCGAAGCTTGTCGCTGTCCTGAGGGGCGCCGTGCAGGCGACGGCGGGCGAAGATGGCTGGGCGCCGCTCGGTGCGGCCGGAAACGCTGTCAAGCGGCAGGCACCGATCGACCCCAGAAACTACGGCGCACGCAACTTTTGGCCTGTTCGACGTCGGGCGAGCGGACGAGAACGGCCAGAGCTACGTCTCGGATCGACGAAGCAAGGACCGAACCTCCTCACCGCGGTTTTGACAAGCCGCGGACCTTGGCCGTTTCCGCATCATAAAAACGGGCGTGCAACGCCGTTAGGTGCCGCGGACGATCTCGATCATCTCCACACCCGGCGCGAGCAGGTCTCCGGTCAGCTTGACGGTAGACCCTATGCCTTCGTGGGCGTCCAATCTTTCGCCGTGGTGCCCCGCGTCCGCCCGGTAACGAACGACCTTGTACGGCCCGTTACCCCAGGGAAGGCCGCTGACCTCCAGCGCATAGCCAGTGTTGCCGGCGCTTGCGGCGTCCACCCGTCGCGGCGGGACGTTGAGCGACATATCCGTCCGCATCGAGCCGATCGGCACCTGAAACTCGAAGACGTCGCGATCCCGGGCCACCAGATAGTCAGCGGGGATCGCATAATTGGCAATGAGGATGCGGACCGTGTCACGATCGGCGGTGCGGCCGGCGAGCACCGCGAACCCGTTTTCGTCCCCGCCGGTGACCGCCAGGCGCTCCGTCGCGGCCAGCGTCTGACCGATAAGGCGGAAGGCGCCGGTTCTGGCGTTCTCACCACCGTCGGCTTCGAAGATCCCCGCCGGATCGCGAAAGTTGTAGTGAAAGTCGGCGCCCGTATCGGCGCGAAAGAAGATCGCCTTGTCGACCGCCGAATCCTGCATATACACCGCCGCCGCCGCGATGAACGCTGCGTTGTCCGGGTCGGTAAACTGAGCGGTCGGAATGCCGGTCATGCTCCAGTAGGAAAGCACGAGTTCCGTTTCGTCAAAGCCATGATTGTCGAGGATCGCGCGGACGTCTGCTGCAATTCTACGGAAGTCCATCGGATCTCGTGAATTGTCGCCGTACCACATCCAGGACAGGAAATCCAAAGGCAGCCCCTGGTTCTTGATGTACGTCAGCAAGCCTTCGCGATACGGCCCTTCGTTCAGCGGGAACGCGATGCACGGTCCCCCGAACCGCAGATCGGCATCGACGCGCTTCACCGCGCGCGAGGCGGCTGCATACATCTCATAGAACTGCTCTGGCGTTCCGGCGAAGTGCAGCGCGCCGAAATCGGGCTGATCGCCGAACTCCCAATGACTGACCGCCCGATCGAAGCCATTGCCCCACCCGCAGACATAGTGGCGGACGATGTTCTCGACGACTTGCTCGTATTTCGCGAGATCGCGGGCCGGCTGCTTGTTCGACGGGATCTCGCTGGCGATCGTGAAGAGGATTTCCGCGCCGAGCGCCCGCGTCTCCCGGACCCAGGCGTCCGTACCCGCGAAATTGTAGCTCGCCGGATCGTCGGGATCGGCCGACCAGTCGGGAAACAGGCTGGCGGGATTATCGACGGTGTCGAGCCGCGAGACCCAGTCGTAACTGCGCACGAGCGACAGCGCCGACGCCTTCCACACGTCCGAAATGTCGGGAACGCTTTCCGCGCCTTGCGCGGGTACGGGAATGCCCGTCGTTCCCTGAAGCTGCCGCATCAGGCCGGTCGAAACCGCCGCATCGACGGACAGCTTTGCGATATGCTGGTCGGTCATCAGTAAGGGTTTTCCAGGATGCGGTGGACGTAGTCGAGGGCGGCCGGCTCCTCGTTCACCAAGTGCGCCAGGCGCCGGTCGAGCGCCTCGGGGGTCGCGGAATCGAATTCCTCGTGCATCATCTGGAGCGAGGTATCCCAGATGGTCTTCACCCGCGGGTACCGCCGGGCCATGAACCGGGTCTGCACGTCGTAGAGCGCGTCGCCGCTCTGCAGGAGTTCTGCGAAGACCACGCCGTCCTCGATCGCCATCGCCGCACCCGATCCGAGGTAGGGCGTCATGGCATGCGCGGCATCGCCCATGATCATCACCCGCCCGCAGTACCAGGGATAGGGGACCATCACCGTATCCAGCGGCGTGTAGGCGACGTTGGTAGCCCTGAGCAGCGAGTCGATTGACTCCGCCATGAACGGGGAATCGCCCATCATGTCCCGCGCGACACGGTGCATGATCTGTGGGAATGCCGCGCGGTCATGGCGGGGGCGGCCAGCCTCGAAATGGGTGACGATCACATACATCATGCCGCCGGCCAGCGGCACGAAGCCCACTTTCCCGCCGAACCCATGGCAAAAGAGCGCGCCCTTCAGCGTATCAGGCGCGCGGACCGGCGCGCGCCAGGCGACACCGCCGCTACGCTGGGGGACATAGCGGTCGCCGAACAGGTAACGCCGAATACTCGAATTGATCCCGTCGAAGCCGATGACGAGGTCGTAGCGGTCCGCCGATCCGTCGCTGAACTCGACGGTCACGCCGGTGTCGTCCTGCTCGATATCGACTGCGGTCGTCGCCATCCGGATCGAGCAGCCATCCTCGCGGGCACGGGCGCTGGCCATCTCGAGGAAGCCGGTGCGCGGCAGCTGGACGTTGTTGGGCATGCCGTCGAAATGCCGCCCATAGGGAATGTCGACGACATGGCGCCCCTGCCGGTCGTAATAGGAAAGCGGCGGCGTCGGGAACCCGATGGCGAGCGTATCCTCGAGCAGGCCGATCTCGCGCAGCGCGCGCAGGCCGTTGGTCCGCAATCCCCATCCGACGCCGGCCACGGCGTTGTCCGGCTTGATGTCGATGACATCGACCTCGACGCCGATACGGGCAAGCGCGATCGCCGCGCACAGGCCGCCGATCCCCGCGCCGACGATCAGAACCTTTTTGCACTCCGGCATCTCGACCTCTTCAAACGGCTGCGGAAAGAGCGCCGACACCGCGGCTGATAACGTTTGTGATATATCACATATCAGGACGTGTCAATTCTGTCGGCGCGTGAAAGCTTGCCAGAGCTTTGCGGGAAGGCCACATCCCGCAATCGAACGAGGCCGGGCTGGAGGTGACTGATGACGGAGGGCAAAGGGCCCAAGCAGACGCTCGCCGACCAGGCCTATGCGCTGCTTCGGCAGCGAATCGTGTCGCTGAAGATGCCGCCTCGCATGCGCTTCACCGAGCGGGAGATTTCCAGTGAAACCGGCTTCGGCGCGATGCCCGTGCGCGAGGCGCTGGACCGCCTTAATCACGACGGGCTGGTCGAGACGATCCCGCGCCGCGGCTACCGGGTCGCCGGGCTCACGCTGAAATCGGTCGATGACTTCTTCGCGGTCTGGGGTGTGATCTCGCCGCTCATTTTTCAGCTTTCGTTAGAGCGGATTACGCCGGATCAGGCTGCGCGTCTCGACACCCTGAAGCAGGCGCACGAACGCGCGATCAACCGGCCGAAACTTGATACCGAAACGTGGATCCAACTGTCTCGGCAACGCTTCGACCTGCTGGTCGAGGCGACCCGCAATGCCCAGCTTCAGGCCATCTACCGGAAGCTGTCGGCCGAACTCGATCGCATCTTCTACTCCATCAGCCACCATGGCGAGGATGTCCGGGCGATCTTCGCGCTGACGACCCGCTTCGACGGGGCGATCCCGTCCGCCGACGACGCGCGCGCGTTCATCGAGATCAGTCGTCGGAAAATCGCGGAGGTGATCGTCGAAAAGGGCTTCGACTACCCCCACGGCAATTGAAACTTCCTTCCGAGCCGTTCGACCGCTTGCGACCTTCAGCCTCGTGATATATTACGACCAAGCCTCGCGCCGCCTGAACGCGAGTGACAAGGGTGGGGAGAGGCTTGATGAGCCGGTTGCAGCACGTACGAGACCGCCGGGCCGGCGTGTCCCAGGGCCTCACCGTCACGATCGCCGGCTTCCTGCCGATGATCGCCGTGGTTTCGATGTTTCCCGCGGTCCCGTCGATCATCGATCATTTCCAGGGCGATCCGACGGCAAGCTGGAAAGTGCCGTGGATGGTCACCGCGCCGGGCCTGGCGATCGCGGTGATCGCGCCGTTCGCCGGCGCGCTGATCGATCGCTTCGGTCGCCGCGCGATGGTCGTCTGGTCCACGCTGCTCTACGCGATCGCCGGGACCGCGCCGTTCCTCCTGACCGATCTTGACGCGATGTTCCTGTCGCGCCTCGCGCTCGGGATCGCGGAGGCGGCCATCCTGACGACGGTCAACACGCTGATCGCCGACTATTGGGACGAGGGGGGACGCCGGCACTGGCTGAGTATCCAGGGCATGGTCGGGCCGTTCGTGGGCAGCGCGCTGATCCTGGGGGCCGGCTATCTGACGGCGATGCGGTGGAACGGCGTGTTCCTGATCTACCTCGCCGCGTTCCCGATTTTCCTGGCGATGCTCGCCTTCGTCTTCGAGCCGGCTGTCGACACGGCGCACGCGGCGGCGGGGGATGCCCCGCGGGACAAGCCCACCTTTCCCGCGAAGAAGATCGCGCTGATCGGCGCCGTGACGCTGCTCTCGTCGATCATCTACTATGTCTATGCCGTCAATGGCGGCCTCGCCTTTCGGGAGGTCGGTATACGATCCTCGGACGAGCTTGGTCGCATCACGTTCCTGCCCAGCCTTGGCGTATCGCTGGGGGCCGGAATCTTCTGGCTCGTTGGCAAGCGCCGCTCGGAAGTCGCCTTCGTCCTCCTGCTGGCGCTCGTGGGCGCGGGGCTGTGCCTGATCGGCGTCGCGCCCGACTGGAAATGGATGGCGGCGGGCGTGGTGTTTCAGCAGACCGGGGTGGGGATGATGATCCCCACGCTCATCACCTGGGCGCAGCGCGACCTTCCGCCCGCCCATCGCGGGCGCGGCATGGGCGTCTGGACGGGATGCTTCTTCCTCGGCCAGTTCTTGAGCCCGCCCATCGTCACGGTGGTGCAGTCCGCGACCGGCAGCATGCAGGCGACGTTCGCCGCCGCCGGCCTCGCCGCGTTCGCCGGCATGCTGGTCGCGATTGCGGCGCTGCTTCGGCGTGAGAACCCGAGCGGGGCGGCGATCCCCGCGACCTAAATGAAGGCCGAGCCCTGCTTCCCATGCGGCAGAGCATCGGGAAGCAGGGCAGGGCCGTTTCCGCGCGCGATCAGATCGAGAGCGTCTTCTCGTCCGCGTTCATCGACGGGAACGGCATATAGGACACGCGAAGCCGTTCGGTGAAAGCGAGGTGATGCTCACCCGGCGCAAGCCCGCCGGGCCGCTCGACGGTGATCGTCGCCGCCGCGCCGAACGGCCATCGCCGGTCATAGGCGGTTTCCATCTCGTCGAGCGTCAGCGGCCCTTTGCCCTCGTCGAACCGGACGGCAGCGCGATCGACGGGCTCGCCGTCGATCTTGATGTCCAGCGCCTCGATCATCGACAGGCCGAGGCCGCGATAATAGCCGAGCTTCGCGTCGAACGCGAAGCCGGTGGGGGCATCGGCGGGGCCGACGTTGCGCAGGCTGTCGTCCACGATCAGATACTTGTCGAACATCAACGGGCTCCTTCGGCTTGCGCGATCAGGCGCTCGAACATCACATGCTGGCGCCGCACCTGCTCGCGGCTGTCGACGGGCTGGACGTCCTGGATCCAGCGATTGCCCTCATACTCGCTGGACAGATAGCCGTCCCAGCCGCCCGCCACGAGTTCGGCGATCACCTCGTCATAGGCATGGCTGGGGTCGCGGTAATCCTCGGTCATTTCGTAGAACTTGGCCTGGATGTGCCGGAAATACGGGATGTAGTCGCGGATCCGCTTGGGATTGGCGTAGGGCTGATGGCGCAGAAGCTCGGCCATCCGCACTTCGGCCGGGTTGCCCTTCATGTTCACCGCCACCTCATAGATGGTGTACTCGGCCATGATCTTCTGGTCGTGCTGGTCGATGATGAACTGCGCGACCTCCGGCCGCGCGCCCTGGCGGATGAAGCGGTCGCGATAGACCGGCGGGAAGTGCTTCATGAAGATGCCCATGTCCGGCAGCAGCCCGAGATGCTTGGTGCCGAGCCGGTCGGCCACCTCGACCGTGCGCAGGATCCAGGCATGTTCCATGTGCCATGGCGCGTGCACCTCCACGCCCATGTGCACGTCGAGATCCTCGGCATAGGGGACGCAGCGCTCGAGGATATCAGGGCGCACGAACACCAGGACGCGCATGTTGCGGATACCCAGGCGATTGCACAGCACGAGGTCGCGGCGGATCGATTCCACCTGCTCCTCGTCGGTCATCAGCCGATCCTTGCGCCGCTTGGTATCGAGGAACATGTCGTAGCAGGTCAGCTCGGTGCCGTGCTTCGCCATCAGTTCCTTCCACCATGCGACCTCGCGATCGTCGATGTCGGGGAAGTTGGGCATGTTCTGCTCGGGCAGGATCTCGATCCCCCGCGCGCCGATCGAGGCGGCGAAGGCGACGCAATCCTCGACGCTCATCTGGCCGAGGAACATCTCCTCCTGGAAACTGTAAAGGCTCACGCCTCGTTTGATCTTGGAAATCATCTCTGCCTCTGTCCTGATGGTCGAAAGGGATCGGTTGGTGGGCTGATCGCTATTGCGTGGATGCCGCAGCACGCCGCTCGGCGAGGACGCGTCGGATGTCCGCCTGCTTCGCGGCCGACACGTCGAAGCGGCCGACGAGCCAGGCCATCGCCCCGCCCGCCACGACGATCAGGCCCGTGACGAACCAGGCGAGCGCGTCCACCTTGCCTGTCGGCACTTGATCGACGGGCAGGCCGGCGGGAAAGTCGATGATGCTGAGGAACGATCCCGCCATGAGCGCGACGAGGCCGCTGCCGATCTGCAGCCCCATGAACATGAAGCTGGCGACGAGGCCTTGCTGCGGCACGCCGGTATTCGCCTCATGCTCGTCGCCGATATCGTAGGTGACGGTGTTGAACGGCACGACGTAGAGGCCATAGGCGATCCCGCCCAGGACGCGAGCCGCGCAGACGAAGACGCCGATCGCGAATGTGCCGGCCGCGGGTGCGAGGCCGAGGAGCGGCAGCAACACCGCCGCCGCCTGGACCACGAAGAAGAAGACGAGGCCGCTGACCATGGCGAAGCGGGTGCCGACGCGCTTCATCCAGGGCGGCGCGAGGAACATCGCCGCGATCGAGCCGAAAGTGCCCGCCAGCAGGAGGCGCTGCGTCCACCGTCCGTCGAGCTGCCAGAAATAGGTCGCGAGGTGGAGCGACAGTTGGTTCACAACAGAATTGGTGAAGAGGACGAGTAGCGCGACCGCCAGCAGCCGGCCGATATTCGGCGTCTGGCGGATGGCGGCGAGCAGGCGGCGGAGGAGCTCGGGGAGCGTTTCAATCGCGCTGTGCTTCGTCACCTCGCGATCCGCCGCCTCGATCGCGCGCATTTGCGCCCGCGTGCCGATCAGGCCGACGACCATCAGCGCGGCGCCCAGCAGCGACACGAACAGGCCGAAGCCGGGATAGGGTGCGGGATTGAGCTGCGGCTTGGCAAAACCGGGCGCCTCGACGAAGAAGACCGAGAAGGCGACCCAGGGCACCGTCAGGATGGCGACCTGATTGCCGAGGTTGCGCATGACCGCGACGATGTTGCGCTCGCCCGCTTCGCGCGTCAGCTCGCCGCCCATGGCATAGGCGGGCACCGTCCAGAACGAGATGCCGACGCGCGCGAGCAGTCCAAAACCGAGAAGCCAGGCGAAGATCTGCCACTGGCCCATGCCCGCGGGCGGGGCGAAGACGAGCGCGATGCCGACCGCGAACGGCAGCACCGCCGCCGCCATCAGCGTATGCCGCCGGCCGAGCGGCGCCCGATCCATTCGATCCGAAAGCGCACCGATATACGGGTCGGCGATCGCGTCGAAGACGAGGATGATCGCCAGCGCAAAGCCGATGCGGAACCCGTCCAGACCAACGACCTGCGAATAGAAGAACAGGACGAACGCGTCCCACGCGAAGCTCTTGATGAGCTCGGGCATCGCGCATGCCATGAAGCCGATGCGCGTCCTCCAACCGAGGCGGTCGCCGGCTTTCACGAATCTGCGCCGATCGACCCGTCGTCGATGACCATCGAGCAGTTGTTGCGCGATCGGGCTGCCGACGGGCAGTGACTCTGTCTCGTCACTGCCGCGGCAGCTTCCAGCCTGCTTCCCGCCATCGCTCATCCTCGCCGTTTTGCGGGTGAACCGCATGGCCGTTACCGCGCGAGAAAGGGGTGTTTGCCAGTGCGCCACGCACACTGCCGATCCCCTCCTCGCTTTAATTAGAACGATAGTTCTATAAATCGTGGAGCGGGTCAAGCGCCTCTACGAAGTTCCCGACCGTGGTATTGGGCCGATGCCAGCCCGACTGATCCCCCCGTTTCATGCTTGTCACGACAAGCCGGCAGATATATCAGAATCATCATTCTATTATGGAGAGGGTGATGCTGCGGGAATCTCGGCGGGTCGATGGCGGCAAGCGCGCCCCGGCTTTTTCGCTATCGGACACAGAAGGACGCATCCGAACGCTGTCGGAGTTCGACGACGCCCCGGCGCTGCTCGTCGCCTTCATCTGCAATCATTGCCCGTTCGTGCTGCATATCATCGACGAACTTTCGGCCTTCGCTCGCGAATACGCGTCGAAGGGGCTTCAGGTCGTCGCCATCAGTTCGAACGACACCGCCGAGTTTCCCGAGGACGGCTTTAAGCATATGGGCCCGTTCGCGTCGGCTCACGGCTTTACCTTTCCCTATCTGTACGACGGCGATCAGCAGGTCGCGCTTGCCTATAACGCGATCTGCACGCCCGACTTCTTTCTCTATGGCCCCGACCGGACGTTGGCCTATGCGGGGCAGTTCGACGCCAGCCGGCCCAAGATCAACCGTCCGCCCGTGCCCGGACTGGCGCCGCTCCGCACCGATCTGCCCGTGACGGGCGAGGACATGCGCGCCGCCGTCGATGCGGTGCTCGCCGGCCGCGCCGTGCCGGAACCGCAGCGGCCGAGCGCCGGATGCTCGATCAAGTGGAAGGAAGGGATGAACCCGTCATGGGCGTGAAGGTCGTCGAGAGCGTCTGGCTTCCCGGCGCCGCCGTCGTCCCGCAGGAGCGTGGGCCGGACGTTCTGCTTCCGATCGACGGCGCCGACTGGTCCGACCAGGCCGGCTATAATCGCGGCTTTTTCTCGGCATTCCGGATCCGGCCGGGGCGAGACATGTGGTTTCACTTTCCGATCCCGACGTCGGTCCATCACAATGGCGAGCCGCTGGCCTGCTCGGGCGTGTCGTTGCTGTGGGAGGTGCTGAAAGGCGCCTCGATCCACTGGACGGTGCTCCAGCATGGCGGGATGGAGCGAATGCCGCTGACGCCGCCGGATACCCAACCGCCTTCGGTCGCGGTCCCGTTCGACCCGCCCGAGCAGTGGCGCGAATATTATCCGTCGAGCGCGCGAAGGCTGACAACGATCGCGCTGCCCCGGCCGTTGACGCTGCGTTTTGGCCTGCAACTGTCGATCGGCGTGCGATCGGGCGAAGCCGGCGGGACGGTGCGCTTCTACGGCGCGGGCGCGGACTTCATCGCGGCCGCCTGAGGCTCCCCCGTCGGTGCGCGTTCAGTTTCGATCGCTTGATGAGCCATCCTGAAGTTTGTGAAGCCACCCGGTGGCCTATGAGGACGGGCTGTTTAGCGCGGCCATTGGATCGCACACTCAGGCGCCGACAACTTCCCGCGCTGCTTCGAGGCAAACGCGCCGAATAGCGCAGTGGACGGTTTTGCAACCTGATGAACGAACGTCCGGTTCCAAGAATTGAATAAGCGGGGGCGAACGTCCGGTAAGGGGTCTTTCAGGCGGCAAGCGGCCAGTCGGCTTTCGCCCAATTGCGGACGTTGCTCAAACCATTTAACTGGATTGCGTGAGCCTCAACGCAATCGACATCGAGCAAGCGCGCGAAAGGATCAGCGTCATGGCGAATGCCATGTTGTCTGGCGATTGCTCCTACATCGAAGGTGTTCGCACGATCTGCGGGCTGTTCCAGCGGGCGCGTGTAGATAGATTTGCAGAACCGTTCATCACGTTTGTTGCGATTGACAGCGAAACGGATGCTGTGCCGGTTTCGAAGGTTCGGGAACAATGGCACTCTGACGCCAAGGTCAAGTTCGAAACGGAATGGAACGAGGCTGAGAGTTACGCGAAATTAGTCGGTGAACCCGCGTGTAGGGCAGCGATCGCTTGGGTGAGACAACACCCGACCTACGGCAGCTAACCTGCCCATAGCGGACATTCGGATTTTCAAACGGTGCCAATCGCCGCGCTTCGACGCGATGAACGAATGACCGGTTTGGGAGCGCATTCAGGGGCCGCCGAATGACCGATTCTGGGTCTTAGCGGTGCAAAGCGGTCGGTCGGTTATCGCGCGCCGGATCCCAGTTGCGAGCAAGCTGTATCGACGTTGGAAGGAACAGCCGCCAGTCCTCGGGCCCGAGCCCGAACCAGTAGCAGGGCGGCTAGCGTGCGACCCGGCTCCTCGATCATCGGCAGGTGTCCCGAGTTCTCAAACCAGCACAATGTCCGGCTTGGTGCCGCGAGCCGCCCGAGCCAGCCAGCCGCGATGTTGGACGGGGTGGTGCTGTCGCGGCGGCCGAGCAGGAGGGCGACGGGAACCTCCAGCCGTCCCAGGGATGCGAACGATACGTCCGCCAGCCTGGGCCAAAGCGTCGTCACGGTGAAGCTGCTGCCTTTCTCCCACGCAGCCCGGTCCGCCGGGGTATAAAGGGGCGATAGCTTGGTTGAGTTAAAGTAGAAGTCAGCATCGGGGCGCCGTCCGGCCAGCGAGCCATAGCGGTTGGCATAGCGGCGCCAGGCGTCCGCCTGCACAATCGTGAACGGGCCGCGATCGGGATAGGGCCGCAACGCAGTGATGGCTCGCACCGCGTCGGCATCGCGCCGCTCGCGCGCGATCGCCAGCGTTTGCCGCATGCCTACACGCTCGTTCTCTCGAAAATCGATGAGCTGACCCATGCCGATATAGGCGTGGAGCAGGTCGGGTCGCGCCTGGGCGATGGCCAGGCCGACTGCCGAGCCAAAGCTGTGGCCGAGCACGAACACTTTGCGCTGTCCAAGGCGAGCGCCGAGCTGTTCGATGAGGGCGATTGCATCGTCGCGGTACCGCTCCACCTGGAGCGTCGGTGCGATGACGGCCGGGTCGTTGAGGGGATAGGAACGGCCGGCGCCCCGCTGGTCCCACTGGACCACCGTGAAGAAGTCTTCCCAGGGATGTTGGAAACTCCAGGCCATCGGCATTTCGACCGAACCGGGGCCGCCATGGATGTAAAGGAGGATGGGATTGGCGCGATCGGCACCTCGGACGTTCACGACTTGCCGCGCACCACCGAGGTCGAGGATCAACGTCTCGTCGACGCCGTTCGGCGTCACGATCTTCTGGACGTCGGCGATGATCGCGCGGGCGGGCTCGAACCCGTCGGTTGCGGCAGGCGGGGCCGGTGATTGTTGCGCGGAGACGGGCTGGCAGAGCGAGGTCGCGAGCAATAGCGTTGCAGCATGAATCCGGATCGTCACGGAGCCTTCCCCTTTCAAGGCGAGGCAGCCTTATACCAAATCACCGGACTTACCTTGCGCGAGCTATGGATTAGCGGACCGACAAAGACGCGCAACGATGCAGGAATGAACGGCTGATTCAGATCGTGAGCGTGAGATCTCGAATGACCGAAACTGGGTCTGCTCAGTCACGGTGCAAGCAACGCAGAAGCCAGGTAGGCCCAGCGGCGGACGTTCAAACGGTTCGGACCGTGCCGCCGTCGATGATGAACTCGGCGCCGTGGATCGCGGCCGCGCGTTCCGATGCCAGATAGGCGATCAGGTCGGCGACCTCGTGAGGTTCGGCAGCCCGCCCGATCGGGATGCCGCCGAGGCCATCGAGGACCTGCTGCCGCGCGTCCTCGATCGTGCCGCCGGTCGCGCTGCGGATGCGCTCCAGAAAGTCGCCTGCCGCCTCGGTCATGATCCAGCCGGGGGAGACGGCGTTGACCCGCACGCCTTTGGGCCCAAGCTCCTTCGACAGGGACTTGCTGTAGGTCCTGAGCGCCGCCTTGGCAGCGGCATAGGCGGTCGTTGATTCCGGCAGCGGCAGGATGGCCTGGATCGAGGTGACATGGACGATCGTGCCGCTTCCCCAGTCGATCATCTGCGGGGCTAGGAGGCGGTCGAGCCGGACGGCGGCCAGCAGGTTCAGGTTCAGTTCGGCCAGCCAGTGCGCATCGGTGAGCGCTGCAAAGCCGCCGCCGGGCGATGCCGACCCACCAACGACATGCGCGACAATGTCGATGCCGCCCATCCGGTCGAGTGCCGCCTCGGCCAGCGCTGCAGCGCCCTCTGGGGTCGTCAGGTCTGCTCGCACGAAGATCGCATCGGCCAGCGCGCTACCTTCCGATCGGGCGGCGGTGATGACCTGCGCGCCCCCGGCCAGGAAGCGCTCGATGGTCGCGCGGCCAAGGCCTTTGGTGCCGCCGCTGACGACGACGCGCTTGCCGGCGAACTCGGTCGCATCGATCGCCGCGGTCACAGCGCGATCTCCAGCGCGGTGATCGCCTCGTCCCGCAGCGTGAAGCGGTAGGTGAAGCGGAGCGGGCTGCCCGGAAAGTCGCCGTGCGCCGGTCCCTCGACGACCAGCTTGCCGTCTTCGCGGCGAGCGGTGTCCGGCGTGAAGATCGCCCGCACCGGAACAACCTCCTCCTCGAACAGCGTGCGCATCTCGGCAATTCCCTCGAACCGCTTGCCGATGCCAAGGTCGTGAACGACGGCGTCGGGTGAGAAGGGCCGCAACATGCCGTCCACGTCCAGACGGGCGTTCGCAGCAACATAGTCTGCGACGGGTTTTGGAAGATCGATCGTCATTGCTCGGCTCCTTGACGGGACACGACCAATCTAGCGATACGATTGCTCATGATAATCGTGGCAAAACCGTATCTGACGTTTCGAAAATCGGGCTAATGGCGGGGAGTGGCCTCAGCGAATTCGACGCGGTTCTCGCCATCGCCCGGCACGGTTCGTTCCGTGCGGCGGCATTGGAACTGGGCCTTTCCGCCACGGCGCTCAGCAACCTGATCGCCAAGCTCGAGCGACGGGTCGGCGTCCGGTTGTTCAACCGCACGACGCGCAGCGTCTCGCTGACCGACGCCGGGCAGACCTTCGTCGACCAGATCAGGCCGGCGGTGAGGGCGCTGCACGATGCCATGAGCGTCGCGCGATCGCAGGTGGAAACGCCATCGGGGACGCTGCGCATCAACGCGTTCGCCTCCGGCGCGCGAGAAATCCTGCGCCCGCTGCTGATCCGGTTCCTGAAGTGCTATCCGCAGGTGCACATCGATCTGGTCACGGAGGGACGGATCGTCGACATCGTCGAGGCAGGATTCGATCTCGGTCCCAGGCGCGCCGACCTCGTGCCGAGCGACATGATCGCTATTCCGGTCGGACCGCCGCGGGGCTTCGCGGTCGTGGCATCACCTGGTTATCTGGAGGCGAACGGCACGCCGCACGTGCCCCCCGATCTGCTGCGACATGCCTGCCTGCGCATCCGCCTGCCGAACGGTGCACTGCATCGCTGGCAATTCCAGAAAGACGGTGAGCCGCTTCAGATCGACGTCGACGGTCCGATGACCCTCGACGAGGCGAGCCTCGCACTAATCGTAGTGCTCGACGGCGTTGGGATCGGCTATTTCATGGAGGCCGACGTGCGCGACGACATCAAGGCGGGACGGCTTGTTCGTGTGCTTGAGGAATGGACACCGCCCCTGGCCCGCCTGAGCCTCTATTACCCCAGTCGACGCAACCCGTCCGCCGCGTTCAAGGCCCTGATCGAGATGGCTCGGGAGGTCGGTTGAGCGAGTCCGTGCCGATCTTTATCGGCTATCAGCCGTCTCTAGCCGCGTCGAACGCTGACCGGTTGTTCTCGATTTCCGAAATGTGTGCGTTGGCCCAGTACCCGAGTTCGCGGATCGGGCCGGCCAGCGACCTGCCAAGCGCGGTGAGGTCGTACTCCACCTGAGGCGGCACGGTTGGATAAACGGTGCGGGTCACCATGCCATCGCGCTCAAGCGCACGTAGCGTGCGGGCGAGCATCTGCTGGCTGATGCCGCCGATGGTTCGCTTGATGTCGTTGAACCGCCGTGGCCGCTCCGTGAGCGTCATCACGATCATGACGGTCCATTTGTCGCCGATCAGGCCGAGAACGCCGCTGAACCGTTTGCATTCGGTATGAATCGGCTCGGGGGTGGTCAGCTCCATGTGACTATGTCCTCCGAAAATGCCTTCTTGGCGGGGTGCTAGGGGTCACATAGCTGGCCCAGGTCACATTTCCAGACTGGAGCTGACCTATGAACATCCTGCACATCGATGCCAGCGCAAGCGACAGCGCTACCTCGCATACACGCCGCCTCTCGAGCGAACTCGTTGCGCGGCTCGCAGCGGCTAATCCGGACGCAACGATCGTGTATCGGGATCTCGTCGCAAACCCGCTTCCTCATGTCGACATGACGATCCGGGATGCCTGGACGGGCGAGGACTTCAACGGCACCAAGTCGGCCGAGACGAAGAGCCGGTCCAAGGCGCTGGTGGAGGAGCTCAAGGCAGCGGACGTCGTCGTGATCGGATCGCCTATGTACAACTTCACGGTGCCCTCGACATTGAAGGCATGGGTGGACCATGTGGCGATCGCCGGGCAGACATTCAGCTACACGGCCGAGGGGCCGCACGGTTTGTTGGGCGGCAAGGTCTATCTCGTCCTCTCATCGGGCGGGATATACTCGCGAGGACCGTTCGCGGCGTACGATCATCTGTCGACCTACCTTACGGCGATCTTGAATTTTCTTGGTATTCAGGACGTCGAGGTAATCCAGGCGGAAGGCATCGCTTACGGACCCGAGCAGGATCAGGCTGCAATGGCGAGCGCCGCGAAACGGATTCAGGCGGTCGCCGCTTGATCGGGTCGATATCAAAGCCAGCCACGGAGAGCAGTCCGTGGCTGGTCACCTGATGGATCCTCCCGAACAGTTTCGAACAAGCGGCGGGCTTTAAAACAGAGCAATCGAAGCGGAATGACCGGGATTGGGTCGGATCGGCCGAAAGCCCGCCAAGCCGCCGCACCGGTCAGGTGGGATTGGCTCCCCAGCCGGTGAGAACGATCTTGCCCCGCGTGGTTCCGCTTTCGATGCGGCGATGGGCCTCGATCAGGTTCGCCGCGTTGATCGGCGACAGCGTCTCGGTGGCGGTCGTACGGATACGACCGGCATCGACGAGCTCGGCGACGGCATCGAGCAGCCGACCCTGTTCGCCAATATCGGGCGTATCGAACAGCGACCGGGTGAACATCAATTCCCAATGGACCGACACCGCCTTGCGCTTGAAGGCGACGATATCGAGGGTTTCCGGATCATCGATCAGCGCGAAACGGCCTTGCGGTGCGATCAGATCCGCGATGTCGGCGAGATGCCGATCGGTGTGCGTCGTGGAAAAGACGAAGGCGGGCGCGCCGAGATCCAGCGCAGCGATCTGTGGTGCTAGCGGGCGGCTGTGGTCGAGCACGTGATGAGCCCCTAGTTCTTGCGTCCAGGCCTGCGTTTCGAGCCGCGACGCGGTTGCGATGACGGTCAGGTCGGTCTTCGCGCGCGCGATCTGGATCGCGGCGGAGCCGACGCCGCCGGCGCCGCCGATGATGAGGATGGCCCGGGTGCCGCCCGCAGGCTGGTCCGCGACCCGCAGCCGATCGAACAGCGTCTCCCATGCCGTGATCGCGGTGAGCGGCAATGCGGCGGCGTCCGCCGCGCCGATGCTTCGCGGTCGATGGCCGACGATCCGCTCGTCGACGAGCTGATATTCGGCATTGCTGCCGTCGCGCGAAATGTCGCCGGCATAGAATATCGGGTCCCCAACCTCGAAACGAGTCACGTCCGGGCCGATCGCCTGCACGACGCCGGCCGCGTCCCAGCCGAGGATGCGTTCGGACCGGCCGTCGAACGGCCCCGCCGCCGCACGCACTTTGGCGTCGACCGGGTTCACCGAAACCGCCTCGACCGCAACGAGCAGGTCCCGGCCGCTCGGCACGGGCCGCGACAACTCCAGATCGGAAAGAGCGTCCGGCCGCTCGATCGAACCGGGCTCACGATAGGCGATGGCGCGCATGGGTCTTGCTCCTGATGATGACGCGCATGAGATAGTGACGCTGTCCGAAAATGTCGTCGGGGGATCGCGGAGGCGTCCGTCCTGGCGCTCGGCACCAAGGCATTGGCCGAGGAAGTCGGCCTCACCATCGCCTCGGCGCTGGTCGGCACGGCGGCAACCGATGCGTCTCTCGGCCTTGATCGGCACTGGCGCAACCTGCGCGTCCACGACGCGAATGACTGGCGCTTCGCAAAGGTCGGAGCGTGGCGCCTTGACGGTACGCCGCCGGGGAAACCGTTTCGACGGCTGCTTAGGTGAACGAATGGTGGGTTTCGGGAATCATCCTGTCGGCGCCGAATGACCGCAACTGGGTCGCGGTGGACGCAGACGACGCGCCTATATCGGCTTGGTCACAGCGCGCCGTCGTCCCCTTTCACGTCCGATCAGCGTGTCCAAGCCGATCCGCGAGGCGCACCAAGTCCGGCAGCGACTGCGCTTCCAGCTTCCGCATGACGCTCCCCCGACGGACTTTGACCGTGATCTCGCTGAACCCGAGCGCGAGGGCGGCTTCCTTGTTCGATTTGCCATCGACGATCAGCCTCAGGACGTCGCGCTCGCCGGCGTTCAATAGGCCATATCGTGCCCGCAAGTCGGCGTCGGCCGCTCGCTCGTGGCGAACGGCTGCGTCCTGACCGATCGCCCTGTTCACCGCATCGAGGAGCGCCTGATCGTCGAAGGGCTTGGTAAGGAAGTCGATCGCCCCCTGCCGCATCGCGCGGACGGCCATCGCCACGTCGCCATGTCCCGACACGAAGATCGCTGGCAGTCCGATCGACCCGAAGGCATCGCTTTCGAAAAAGGCGAGCCCGCCTTCGCCCGGCATCCGGACGTCGAGTAACATGCAACCCGGAAGGTCGTCATCGGCCTCGACGAACGCGGCGACCGATTGATAGCCGCGCGTCGCATAACCCATCGACGCCAGCAGATCCGCCAGCGCGGCGCGCATCGACGGGTCATCGTCGATGATGCGGATGACGGGGCGTTGATTTTCCATCGTCATGATTTCGTTTGAGGAAGGATGATCTGGATGCAGGTGCCCGACCCGTCGCGGCCGCTGGACGCAGCAATGTGCCCGCCATGCGATTCGACGATCGTCTGCGCAATGGTGAGGCCAAGCCCCGTGCCCCCGTCCTTGCGCGTCCACAGCGAGTCGAAGATATGCGGCATGTCGGCCGGCGCGATCCCGCCGCCGCTGTCGCTGATCCGTAGCATGACGCGATCGTCCGGCAGTGCGCGGGTCAGGACCTCGACCACGCGGCGATCCGGTGCGATCGCCGCCACGGCGTCAAGTGCGTTGGCAAGAATGTTGCCTGCCACCTGTTGCAGCTGGATGGAGTCGCCCATCACCGGCGGAAGCGGTTCGCTGAGGACGACGATGACCTTGACCCCGGCCTTCTCGATTTCGCGACGGGCCAGTGCGACGGTCTCCCGGGCGACGTCGTTCAGGTCGACCCGTTCACGTGCCGCCGGGCGACGCTGCGACAGGCGGCGGATCCGGGTTACGATTTCACCGGCCCGGCGCGCGTCCGCGGCAATCCGCTCGAGCGAAGCCCGTGCCTCCTCGACCTGCGGCGTGTCGGCGGCGAGCCAGCGCGTGGCGGCGGCGGCGGTCGCCGCGATGGCCCCAAGGGGTTGATTGACCTCGTGCGCGATCGACCCGGCCAGTTCGCCCAGATTCGAGACGCGCGACACGCGGATAAGCTGTGCGCGCGCCTCGCCGAATGCCGCTTCTGCGGCCAGCAGGCGAAGCGCCAGCGACGCGGTGATGAGGATGGCGACGCCGCTGATCGCCAGATTGACGGCGCCCGCCTCCCAAGAGCCTTCGCGCGTCAGCAGCGAGCTGACGAGCGTCAGGCCGACGCAGGCCAGCGCCAGCGCCATCACCGACCGCCGCCGAAGCGCCCGCGCCGACAGGAGGACCGGAATCACGTAGAAAACCGCTACTGCGATCTCGAGATCGGTCAGCGTATCGACGACGAAGATCGCCGCGATCAAAAGCGCAATCAACACCGGCGCCGCCACCTTTGCGACAGGATTTCGTAAGAGAGCGGCATTCAGCAGTCGCATCAGGCGTAAATCCCTCGTCCGATGAGCAGTTTCCTTCACTGACGATATCAAGAATATCGGCTTTTGCTCGATAGAGCGATAGCGTGAAACGCTGGCAATCCTATCAGCAAATCAGCGATATATACCAAGGTATATACCGCATATACTGACGGACATTGTCTCATTTCTGCGTTGCCTTTTTTAACCCGGCTTTATAACCACCCGCGAGTGGCGCGGCTCGATCCACGCGACCGACAGGAACCCCGATGCCGTCTCGATCTCAACCCATGCCCTGCGACGCGGACAGTAGCGACTTTGCTGCTGCCGTGAATGCGCGGGGTAGCCATGGATCGAGGGAACGCGGCTAGCAGACGCTCGCCGGCCCTCCCTCGGTTCATGCCAAGCCGATGAAGGAGGGTCGCGATGCCGACCTTGAATGACCGGGTGGTTGCCCGTGCCGATGCCGTGATCGCCAGCTGCCGCCGCTGCCCCGTGCAGCGCGGCCGGATCTTGCGCGCGTTTGCGATGCTCGAAGGCGTCGATGCGCTTCGCGCCGATAGGCGCGCGGCGCGATGATCGTGTGGAATGCCTGGTCGCCCGGCGCCGGCGCCCGCCGCGACGGCACGCTGGCGAGCGACATCGCCGTGTTCGTGCTGCTCGCCGCCGTCGCGGTGCTGATCGCGAGGGGGGCGGAGGGGATGGCGGAGCCGCTGGCTCGGCTACGGCAGGTGCCGGTGACGCTCGATCCGGCCAACCTGCCGGGTTATGCGCTGCGCACGACGCTGCGCATGTTCGCGGCGCTGGCCGCCAGCCTCGTTTTCACCTTCGCCGCCGCCGCGCTGGCGGCAAAGAGTCGCCGGGCGGAGATGCTCATCATCCCGACGCTCGACATTCTTCAGTCGGTGCCGATCCTCGGTTTCCTGACCTTCACGGTCACCTTCTTCATGGGCCTGTTCCCCGGGCGGCAGATGGGCGTGGAACTGGCGGCGATCTTCGCGATCTTCACCAGCCAGGCATGGAACATGGCGTTCAGCTTCTATCAGTCGCTGCGCACGGTGCCCGAGGATCTGCGCGAGGTTTCGGCGAGCTTCGGCCTGTCGCCGTGGCGACGCTTCGTCCGCCTCGAATTGCCGTTCGCGACGCCAGCGCTGGTCTGGAACACGATGATGTCGATGTCGGGCGGCTGGTTCTTCGTCGTCGCGTCAGAAGCGATCAGCGTCGGCGAAACGCGCGTCCTGCTGCCCGGCATCGGTTCTTACCTCGCGCTCGCCATCGATGTGGGCGATTTCGCCAGCGTCGGCTGGGCGGTCGCGGCGATGGCGGGCGTCATCCTGGCCTATGATCAACTCGTGTTCCGGCCCGTCGTCGCCTGGGCCGACCGCTTCCGCTTCGAACAGACGGCGGCACAGACGCGGCCGCGGTCGTGGGTGTACGACCTCTTCAGGCGGACGCGGCTGTTTGCCCTGCTGCTAGCACCGCTGCGGAAACTCGGCGCGCGACCTCCACGGCGGTCGAGGAAACACGGGCAGGCGCACCGTTCCGCACCGGCACGGCGCCGCGGCTCTCTGCGCGTCTGGCGGGTCGTGATTCTCGTCGCCGTCATCGCCGGCGGCTGGAGCGTTGCGAGCTATCTCTCGGCGCGGCTCGGCTGGTCGGACGTGCGCAACGTGCTCGGCTTCGGCGTCCTGACGATGGCCCGCGTCGTCGCGCTGATCGCCGCGGCCAGCCTGATCTGGGTCCCCGTCGGCGTGTGGATCGGCCTTCGCCCACGCTGGGCCGAGCGGCTTCAGCCCGCCGCGCAGTTCCTTGCGGCGTTCCCGGCCAACGTGCTGTTCCCGTTCGTTGTGATCGCGATCCTGCGCTGGCGGCTCGATCCCGACATCTGGTTGTCGCCGCTGATGGTGCTCGGCACCCAGTGGTACATCCTGTTCAACGTGATCGCCGGGGCCAGCGCGATCCCCAACGACCTGCGCGAGGTCGCGCGCCTGAACGGGCTCACGGGCCTTCGCTGGTGGCGGCGGCTGGGGCTGCCGGCGATCTTTCCCTATTACGTAACGGGTGCGCTCACCGCCTCGGGCGGATCCTGGAACGCGAGCATCGTCGCGGAGGCGGTGTCGTGGGGCCGGGACCGGGTCGAGGCCGCGGGCCTCGGCGCCTATATCGCGCGCGCCACCGCCGCCGGCGACATGGCACGCGTCACGCTCGGCATCGCGGTGATGTCGATCTTCGTCATCGCCTTCAATCGCCTGCTGTGGCGCCCGCTCTATGGCTATGCCGAGCGGCGGCTGCGGCTCGCCTGACGTTCGGGAGTAACGCCATGACCGCATCTGCAACCTCCGCCGAGATCGTCCGTGTCGCTGGGGTCGAACATCGCTACGGCGCGCCGGGGAAGGATGGCCGCTTGGTCCTTGAAGGCGTCGATCTGACGCTGCGCGAGGGCGAAGTCGTCGGCCTGCTCGGTAGGTCGGGTTCGGGCAAGTCGACGCTGCTGCGCGCGATCGCCGGGCTGATCCGCCCCGATGCGGGCAGCATCGACTTCGTACCCGCCGCGGACGGTACCGCACCCAGCGTGGCGATGGTGTTCCAGACCTTTGCGCTTTTCCCCTGGCTGACCGTGCTACAGAATGTCGAACTGGGGCTGGAGGCACAGGCAGTGCCCCCCGCCGAACGCCGCACGCGTGCGCTGGCGGCGATCGACCTGATCGGCCTCGATGGGTTCGAAAGCGCCTATCCCAAGGAGCTGTCGGGCGGGATGCGCCAGCGCGTCGGCCTCGCCCGCGCGCTGGTCGTCGATCCGGCGCTGCTGCTGATGGACGAGCCCTTCTCTGCGCTCGACGTGCTGACGGCGGAGACGCTGCGCACCGACCTTCTCGACCTGTGGTTCGAGGGGCGGATGCCGATCCGCTCGATGCTTCTCGTCACGCACAATATCGAGGAGGCGGTGCTGATGTGCGACCGCATCCTGGTGTTCGCCTCGAACCCCGGCCGGATCGCCGCCGAGATTCCGGTGCCCCTGTCGCACCCGCGCGATCGGCTGGACCCGGCGTTCCGCCGCCTGGTCGATGCCATCTATGCGCGGATGACCGACCGCGCGCCCGATGCGGCGGCGCACCCCAAGGGTGCGGCGATGCCGCTGCCGCGGGTCTCGACCAACAGCCTCGCCGGCCTGATAGAGGCGGCGGCGGCAGCGCCGTTCGATGGCCGCGCGCCGCTGGCGGTGCTGGCCGATCAGCGGCTGCTCGAGATTGACGACCTGTTCCCCGTCGCCGAGACGCTGACGATGCTGCGCTTGGCGGAACTGCGCGGCGGCGAGCTCATCCTGACCGAGGATGCCCATGCCTATGCCGCTGCCGACGTGGATGCGCGAAAGGCGATGTTCGGACGGGCGCTGATCGCGCACGTTCCGCTCGCCGCGCATATCCGCCATATCCTCGACGAGCGTGGTGGTCAGCCGGCGCGCGCCGACCGTTTCCGCGACGAGCTGGAGGATCACATGTCGCCCGCCTTCGCCGCTGAGACGCTTCGCACGGTCACCCAATGGGGCCGCTACGCCGAGATCTTCGCCTATCACGAGGATCGCGACGTCTTCAGCCTCGAGGATGCGGTGTGAAACGGCTCGCCTGGCTGGCGCTCGCGGTATCGAGCGCAGCCTATGCCCAGGACGAGCGGCCGACCGGCTATCCGCGATCGGCGAACGAGCGTGCGAAGGGTGCGGTCACGCTGTCGGGCGTCTATACCGGCGAGGTTCGCAGCGTCCTATCCGGCGGGCTGCGACGTGATACGCGCTATCTCGACAATCTTGATCTGCAGGTCGCGGTGGATGGCGAGCGGGCGATCGGTTGGCAGGGCGGGCGGCTGTTCGCCTATGTTATCCACAACAACGGCGTTGGTTTTTCGGACGCGTTCGTCGGCGACCTGCAGACCGTGTCGAACATCGAAACCGGCGTGAAGGCAGCCCGCCTGTTCGAGGCATGGGCCGAACAGGCAATCGGCTCGCGCGGGTCGGTAAAGGCGGGGCTGTACAACCTCAATTCCGAGTTCGACACGACGATCAGCGGCGGCCTGTTCATGCTGTCATCGCACGGGATCGGCGCCGACCTTGCGCAAAGCGGGCGGAACGGACCGTCGATCTTTCCGGTCACGTCGCTGGCGGTGCGCGGTGAATGGGCACCTTGGGACCGATTGTTGCTACGGGCCGCAGTGCTGGACGGCGTGCCCGGCGATCCCGCCCGGCCGGAGGCGACGGTGGTCCGCTTTGCCCGCGGCGACGGCGCCCTCGTGATCGCCGAGGCGAACTATCTGACCCGCGGCACCAAGATAGGGCTTGGGAGCTGGCGCTACACCGCGCAGTTCGACCCGATCGACGGGGGGCGACCCGCCGCCGGCAATGGCGGCACCTATGCCTTCGCCGAGCACCAGTTGACGGGAAGCGGCGAACGCGGCGGGGCGGGGCTCACGGGCTGGCTTCGCGTCGGCGCGGCGGACCAGCGATACAATCCGATTGCTGGCTATCTGGGAGCCGGCCTGGTCCAGACAAGCATCGGCACCGCGCGATCCGACGATCAGGCGGGCGTGTCTGTGGCGATCGCCCGGTTCGGCGCTCCCTATCGTCGCGAGGCGCGGGCGGGCCGGCACGAGGTTGTCATTGAGGCTTCCTACCGCCTTGCGATCGCAAAATGGCTGAGCATCCAGCCGGATTTGCAGGTCGTGTTCCAGCCTGGCGGACGCCCCGACATCGCGCCGGCGGTCGTGCCGGCCGTCCGCTTCAAGCTGGGGCTATAGAAGCCAAAGCCTTCGAGACAGGTTCATAAAGAATCGAGGCCATTGATATGAACAAACGGCTGTTTTCGGGAACGCGCTCGGATGGTCGCGGCGTCCACTTTTGGGTCAGCTTAGCATTCATGAGCTCTCGACGTCCCCGCATCTGGCAAAATGTGGTCCCTCGCGACGATTCGGCTTCCCGCAAGATGTGGATCGGAGCGCGGGGAGCGCGCATCTCGGCCGCGTCGACTCTGGAAGCCTGGTCGGTCGCGACCTGCTCGCCCGGTACGGCCTTGCACGCGCCGCAAGTGCGGAGCAGGATTCACGCGACCTTGACGGGAGGCGCTCATGGAAGATCGGCGAAACGTTTTGCGGCTCGGGCTTGCGCTCCCGTTCCTCGGCCTTCCCACAGCGCTTCTCGCAGAGGCGGGAGCGAAATACTTCGAAGCTCCGCAGACGGAGTGGCTGCCCGGGTCTAGCAGGATGAGGCTGCTGAGAGACTTCCGATATCGTGACCCGCAGGGCCTGATGTGGACGGCAAAGAAGGGGGCACTTGTCGATGGTGCCTCCATCCCGCGACTTGCTTGGACTATCGCCGGTTCGCCCTACGATCCTCCTTACCGGGAAGCCTCCGTCATACACGACTATTATTGCGACACCATGCTCAGGTCGTGGGAGGCGACCCACCGGGTTTTCTTGGACGCGATGCTGACATCCGGCACCGAGAAGGTCGAGGCTGGCTCCAAGTGGTGGGCGGTGCATCGCGCGGGTCCCCGCTGGGACGACACCTATCGCTGGAGCGGCCTCTGGCCCTTCCGGGTCCGGAGGCCAGACCGCCCCCCCGCTAACCCGGAACCTTCGCCTCCACCTCCGACCGTCGAGCAGGCGGCCGCGTGGCAGAAGGCGCAGCGCGAGGTGGACGCGCTCGCCGAACAGCAGTTCAGGGATGTGCGGGCCGGGCTGGCGAGCGGCACTCTGTCGGTCGACGACCTGCCGGCACTCGCGGACGAGCAGATCGCCAGGCAGCCCACAGGTTGAGGCCGGCGACATTCTTGTCGCCCCTGCCTATCGACCTACGGTAGGGGGCCAGCGCGCCCTTCGAGCAGCACCGGGGCCGCGCCCGAGGCCTACCACCTGAACGGATGTCGGAAGTTGGAGGGGGCTCTTGCCGAATCGAACGGCCGCAATTGGGTCTTCCACGATCAAGTGTTCATCGTGCTCGATCCCATCATCTCCGCTCCATGCGAAGACGCCCATGCGCAAAGCGCCTCGAAGGGCTCGCGAAGCGAGTGGCCGATCGGCGTGATCGCATAGACCACGCCGATCGGCGTCGTCGGGATAACGGTGCGCGTGACGAGCCCGTCGCGTTCGAGCCGTTTCAGCGCGTCGGCCAGCGATTTGTGGGTGATCGTGCCGAGGCGTCGCTTGATCTCGTTGAATCGTGCCGGCTGGGGACACAAAACGGTCAGGATCATGATCGTCCATTTGTCCGCAATCTTCTCGAGGACCGGACGGATGCGGGGAACGTCCA
Source organism: Sphingomonas yantingensis (assembly GCF_014199325.1). Lineage (GTDB taxonomy): Bacteria > Pseudomonadota > Alphaproteobacteria > Sphingomonadales > Sphingomonadaceae > Sphingomonas > Sphingomonas yantingensis. The sequence continues at coordinate 525,209 of NZ_JACIJJ010000003.1, read as the reverse complement.
GCACCGCCGCGTCCGACAGCGCCTGAAGATCGATATCGTTCGCCATATCTACGCTACTCCAGGTGCGTTCTTGATAGCAGATATCCGTCATATATCTGGACCCCCTTCTCAAATGGAAGGGTGAGCTGATGATTGGAATGACTGGCAAGATCGCGCTCGTGGTTGGCGGCGCGAAGGGGATCGGCTTTGCTACGGCGCGACAGCTCGCCGATGCAGGGGCTACGGTCGTCCTGACAGGGCGACGGGCGGAAGAAGTCAGGGCGGCAGCCGAGAGTATCGGCGCGCGAGCGTACGGGATGGTCGCCGATGCTGCCGACCAGGCCGACCTCGAACGGGTGATCACACAGGTGGCGCGGCGACACGGGCGTATCGATGCCCTCGTCCTGAATGCCGGGCTCTCCGAGCCGGCGACGATCGCAGAGGCGACGGGCGAGCATTTCGATCGGCATTTCGCCGTCAACGTACGCGGCGCCTTGTTCGCGATGAGAGCAGCGCTTCCAGTCCTGAGCGACGGCGGGTCGGTGGTGCTGGTGGGTTCGATCGCCGATGTCATGGGCGTGACGCCATTCAGCACCTATGCTGCGACCAAGGCAGCGCTGCGCTCCTATGCCCGTAGCTGGGCAGCCGAGCTGGCGCCGCGCGGCATCCGCGTCAACGTCGTAGCACCGGGGCCGACCGATACCGACATGATGGCAGCAGTGTCGGAGGAAGTGCGGCAGCAGCTGACCGCCCCCATTCCACTCGCGCGAATGGCGCGCGCCGACGAGGTCGCGTCCGCGGCGGTGTTCCTCCTGAGCGACGGCGCCAGCTTCATTACCGGCGCCGAGCTCTGCGTCGATGGCGGCATGCGGCAGGTCTAGAACTAGTATCGGGGCTCGGCTGAAGCGCCGGCCCCCTTCACAGCCCTGAAGCGGATCAAAGGAACCGGTCGCGATGCTCCGCCGCCCAGGTTGCGAACGGCTTGGGCGCGCGACCGGTGATCCGGCGCACCTCATGCGTCACGGCGATGTCGTGTCCCTTCGCGACGACATCGGCATATTGCGCGACGAGGCCGCGCCTGAGCCATCGGTCGACGCCGGCAAGCTTCATCGAGGCGCGATAGAGCGGCGTCGGCAGGTCGAGGTAGCGGACCGGCTTGCCGCGCGCGGCGGTGAGTGCGGTGGCGATCTGCTTCATCGTCAGCGCCTCCGGGCCCGTCAGGTGATAGGTCGCCGCATCGTGCCCGTCCTCCAGCAGCACGCACGCCGCCACCGCCGCCACGTCGGCGGCATCGATGAAGGCCGCGTTGCCGCGCCCCGCTGCGATCGGCAGCGTGCCCTTGCGGATCGGCCGGTTGAGTTTCTCGAGATTCTGATAGAAGGCGGAGGCGCGCAGGATCGTCCAGCGAAGCCCCGATCGATGCAGCGCGAGCTCGCCGATCGCATGCGCCTTTGCCCAGGGAACCGGCGAGGCGATGTTGGCATCGCCGGCGGAGATCTTGACGACCCGCGACAGCCCCGCCCGGGTGGCCGCGGCGAGCGCATTTGCCTCCAGCTCGGTCTGGTTCTGGAGGGGCGGGGGCAGCAGGAACAGCGTGTCGCAGCCCGCCATCGCGGCGGCGAGCGGATCGGGATCGGCAAGGTCGCCGGTCACCGGCTCATGCCCCAGCGCGCGCAGGCGGTCCCCGTCCGCTGCCTTGCGCACCAGCGCCCGCGCCTTGACCCCGCGTTCCCCCAGGATGCGGGCGAGATGGCCACCGATGCTGCCGGTGGCGCCGGTAAGAAAGATCATGCGGCTTCTCCTTGCTGATCGGCGTCGGCCGATGCTTGTTCGAGGATGGCGTTCATTTCGCTGAGCACGCGCAGGGCGTCGGCGATCCGCGCATCGCCGATCTCGTCGGCAATGCGTGCGGACAGGGGGTGATGGCGTCGTTCGACCTGCGCCAGCGTCGCTTCCCCCGCCGGGGTCAGCATCGCAAGTGTCGAGCGTCGATGGCGCGGGTTCGGCGCCCGCGCGACCAGGCCGCGCTCGATCAGCAGGTCGATATTGCGCTGCACCGACTGGCGGGTGAGGCCCATGCGCCGGGCGATTTCGGGCACCGACAGCGGCGTTCCGGCAAAGCCGAGCGCGCCGAGCACCTGCCAAAGCGCACTGGTGATCCCGAGCGGATGGGTCAGCCGGTTGCCCGTTTCGATCAGGTTTCCGTTCGCGGCGAACACCGCGACGATCAGATCGCGCACCCGTGTTACGCGGTCGAGGTCGGCTTCGGGCAATTCAACAATCATGCGGGAACAATGACAGGAGACTGTCAATTGTTCCCGCATCCGCAAACGGCGGATCAAATTTCGAAGGACCGTCGCATGACCGCCTATGTCCGATACGACGCATCGATCGAGCAGCCACTGGCGGACGAGCCCGCGTTGATGCGCGAGCTCGAGACGATGATGGTCGATCTCGCGCGACTGGTTCGGAAAAAGCACGGCCACGCCTTTCACGGGACCCATGCCAAGCTGACGGGCCTTGCGACCGGCACGTTCGAGGTATTGCCCGACCTTGCCCCCGAATTGGCGCAGGGACTGTTCGCGCGGCCCCGGCGATACGACGCCGTCGTGCGGCTCGCGCCCGGTGCGCCCGAGCCGCTGACCGACCAGGCATCGGGCCAGCGCGGCCTGTCGGTCAAGGTGATGGGGGTCGAGGGCATGCGCCTTCCCGGCTTCGAGGAGACCGCATCGCAGGATTGGGTGCTTGGCCTCGACCCCGCCTTCACCGCTGCGACCGCGCGCGATTTCCTGCGCACGTTCCGCCGGACCGGCGCTCGATCACCGCATCTGCCCGAGCCTGCGATCCTCACCCTGTCGCGCGCGGCGCGCGGGGTGGAGGCGGCGCTGGAGGCCGTCGGTACCGCGGCGCCTGACCTCAAATTCTTCGGCCGTCCGCCCGCGCATCCCTTTGCCGAGCGCTTCTATACCCAGGCCGCGGTCCGGTACGGCGATCACGTCGCCAAGCTGGCGGCGATCCCCGCCGACGACACGCTGGCGGCATTGGCGGGGGTGGCGCCACCGGGATCCGACCGCGACGCCTTCCGGCACGCCGCCGTTGCCTTCTTGGCCGACTGCCCCGTCGTCTACGATATCAAGGTGCAGCTTTGCACCGACCTTGCCGCGATGCCGGTCGAGGACGCATCGGTCGCATGGGACGAGGGTGAGAGCCCCTATCGCACGGTCGCGCGCCTGACCCTGCCGCCGCAGGCGGCCTGGACGCCGGCGCGCGCCGCTTATGACGATCGGCTCGCGTTCAATCCGGGCCATTCGCTCCTTACGCACCGGCCGCTCGGCTCGATCATCCGGGCGCGGATGCAAGCCTATCGGGCGACGCAGCGGTTCCGCCTGGCTGCCAACCGATTGACCGCGGCAGAGCCACGATCTTCGCTCGACGTTCCAGAGTGACCCCTATTGTCATCGACCCGGTATGCATCACCCGCAGGTCCGGCCTGCCCGAAGTCCCGGGATGCCAAATTCCATTAGCTCGACGTCGCGCTGAACCACGATTGGAAAAACGATGATCCTGAAGACGTATACCCGCATGTTCTCGAACGATTGCGATGCGACCCTGGCGACGCTCGAGCGGCTCCATGGACGACCGGCGCATCTGCGCTTTCAGTTCGGCGAGTGGGAGCTGGGTGCGATCGGTGACATCCTCGTCGTTGCCGGGACGGACGAGGCACTCGCTCCGATCCGCGACAGCCACGGTCCGCTGATCGTCCGCGATCTCGGCGCTGTAGAGGCGCTGCTTCTCGCGGAAGGGGCCGTTATCACCACCCCGCCTACCGATGTTCCCACCGGCCGGATGCTCTATGCATGCCATGCCGATGGCCTTCACATCGAGTATGTCCAATGGACGGATGAGGTGATCGAGAAACTCATCCGTACGCCGCAACGCGAAGGGCGGTTGTCCTCCGAGCTGTGATGTTTTTCTCAAGCTTGTCGTTAGCCTTACCGGCGATGGCCGATCCCCATAACGTGATCATGGCGACTGATCGGCTTACATAAATAGACGACCGAAGTTGGGCTGCGACCAGGGCGGCTTAAACGTCCACTCTTGGGTCTGCTCAGACCTCGGTTCGCTCCGCTAGCTCGAGGGCAACGCACACGACTTGCGGTTCGCAAAGCTCTTCTAGCGACGTCTCGACGGTACGCCGCCGAAGAAGCCGTATCGTCGGCTGGCATGGTCGAACGAATGGCTGGTTTCTAGGATCGTCCCGTCACCGCTTTATGGCCGACGCAGCGTCGTTGGCGCCGACGGATCGGAACGTTTCCAGCACGCCCTCCGATCGGCAGCCAACCTATTGGCCGGTAGCGGTCGTTCGGACTGGGACCGCGGGCCTGACGCCGACAGAGCTGGCGTCGTGGTAACCGGTCAGACGAGGACAGGTTGGACGCCGCGATCCGCGTTTCCGAAGACGCGCAGATAGCGCTCGATCTCCTTGGGCTCGCCGGTGGCCTTAGCGGGATTGTCGGAGAGCTTGACTGCCGGTCGACCATCGGCGCTCACGACCTTGCAAACCAGCGATATCGGCGCGAGGCTCGCACCGCCGTCGGGATCGCAGTCGCGAAAGTCGTTGGTCAGGTTGGTGCCCCAGCCGAAGCTGGTGCGCACGCGGCCGCGGAAATGCGCGTAGGTCGCCTCGATCGATTCGACATCCATTCCGTCGGAGAAGATCAGCAGCTTCTCGCGCGGATCGCGGCCGCGGGCGCACCACCAGTCGAGGATTTGCTCGCCGCCTGCGATCGGCGGCGCGCTGTCGGGGCGGAAACCCGTCCAGTCCGCCACCCATTCGGGCGCACCGCGCAGGAACGCAGTCGTTCCGAACGCATCGGGGAGGGCGATCAGAAGATTGCCGTCATAGGTGCGCCGCCACTCGTCGAGGACGCGATAGGGGGACGCGGCCAGCGCGGCATCGCCTTCCGCTAGCGCGGCGAGCACCATCGGCAGTTCGTGCGCATTGGTGCCGATCGCCTCGAGATCGCTGTCCATCGCGAGCAGCACGTTCGACGTGCCGATGAAGCGGTCGCCAAGCCCCTCCTTGACCGCCTCGACGCACCAGCGCTGCCACAGGAAACCGTGTCGCCGGCGCGTGCCGAAATCCGACAGCACGAGGTCGGGCAGCCGGCGCAGCCGCTCGACCTTGTCCCACAACCGCGTCTTGGCGCGAGCGTAGAGGATATCGAGCGCGAAGCGGTCCTTGCCCGCCATGCCTGCGCGGGCGCGCAGCTCGTTGATGATCGACAGCGCCGGGATCTCCCACATCGTGGTGTGCGTCCACGGCCCGGCGAAGTGCAGCTCGAACTGGCCGTCGACGACGCGCAGGTCGTATTCCGGCAGCTGGAAATCCTTGAGCCAGGCGAGGAAGTCGGGGTCGAACATCCGCGCCTTTCCATAGAAGCTGTTGCCGGCGAGCCAGATCAGCTCCTTCTTGCCCAGCCGCAGCGTGCGCGCGTGATCGAGCTGCGCGCGCAGCTCGCCCTCGTCGATCACGTCGGCGAGACGGACCGAGCGGGTGCGATTGATGAGCGCGAAGGTCGCGTGCGTGCCCCGGTGGAGCCGCCAGATCAGCTGGAGCATCAGCAGCTTGTAGAAATCGGTATCCAGCAGGCTGCGGACGATCGGGTCGAGCCGCCAGCCATGGTCGTAGGTCCGCGTTGCGATATCGGTATAGACCATCACTGGCTCCGGGCCGGCCGGCGGGCGCCGCCGAGGGTGAAGAGTTCGGCGGGGCGATGCGATGCCTCGTCCTCGCGCAGGCCCGTCGCCACCAGCCAGCCTCGATCGAGCATGCGGCGGCGGAAAGCGGGCTTGTTGAGCGGCGTGCCCAGCACCGCCTCGTGCACGTCCTGAAGCGCACGCAACGTGAAGCGCGGGGGCAGGAAGGCAAAGGCGAGGTCCGAATAGTCGATCTTGCCGCGCAGCCGATCGCGCGCGAGCGTCAGGATCGCCTGGTGGTCGAAGGCAAGGGGCAGGGGAGCCCGATCCTCGCCGATCGCTGCCGCCGGATCGCCCTCAAGCGCGGCAACGGCGACCTGGCCGGCGCGTACGGCCGCCTCGACCTGTTCCTCGCGCAGCAATGCAAGATAGGCGATGGTGATGATCCGCATCCGCGGATTGCGATCGACCGCCCCGAAGCTGTAGAGCTGCTCGAGATGGGCACCGTCTAGACCCACCTTGTCGCGAAGCACGCGCGCCGCGGCAGCGTCGAGGCTCTCGTCGATCGCCACGAAGCCGCCGGGCAGGGCCCAGCGGCCGGCCTGTGGCGGCTGCTCGCGCCGCATCAGAAGCGCCGACAGCCGCCCGCGACGGATGCCGAGCAGCACGAGATCGACCGTGACCGATGGCCGAGCATATGCCGCCGGGTCATAGTCGCCAAGAAGCGCATCATCACTTATATCCGCCATGTGCTTTACTTATATGCGTAACGCGAATATGTCAAGCTGAGCTCGTGGGAGATGCGACGATGCAGCGCTTTGTGATCGTGGTGGATACGCAGGCCGATTTCCTGAAAGTGGACGGGGCGCTGGCCGTCGCCGGGGCCGATGCGCTGGTCGCGCCTATGCAGCACTGGCTCGCCTCGCTTCGGCCGTCGGACATTGCCGGGGTGCTGTTCACCTTCGACACCCATTCGGCAGACGCCTATCCCGCCTCGGCCGAGGCCGAGCAGTTTCCGCTTCACTGCGTGCGTGGCACGCCGGGCTGGGCTAACATGCTCGATTTCGCCGCGGTCGATCCGGGGATCGCGGTCTACCGCCTCGAAAAGGGCGTGTTTGACATGTGGGCGGAGGCCGACGTCGTGATCGAAGCGGTCGCCACGGGTGTGACCGTAGCGCGCGACGCTTTCTTCGCGGCGCTGCATGCGCGCGGCGTGCAAGAGGTCGCGGTGATCGGCGTCGCGGCCGATTACTGCGTGCGCTGGGCGATCGAGGGCCTCGTGGCGCGCGGCTTCGCGGTGGAGGTGCCGGCGGGGCTGACCCGCGGAATCGCGCGGCTGATCGAGCAGGTCGTCGCCGAGGATTTCGTGACCGCGCCGGTGCGACTGGGAGCGCCGGCATGATCGTCCTGTGGCGCGTCTCGAACCATTGCAATCTGGCCTGCCCGTTCTGCGCCTACGACAAGCGGCTTGAACTACCGCGCGAGGAAGTCGCCCCGGACCGCGTCGCGGGGTTCATCGACCTGCTCGGCGCGTGGCGGACGGCGACCGGGCGGCCCGTGCTGCTCAGCTGGCTTGGCGGCGAGCCCCTGCTGTGGGGGTCGCGCGCCGAGATGGACGCGCGTGCCGCCGCGCGCGGTCTCGACCTCAGCCTGACCACCAACGGTACCCGCCTGGGTTCGCCGACGGTGCGCGCCGAACTGGTCCGGCGCTATCGCGAGGTGACGATCAGCGTCGACGGCACCGCCGACTTCCACGATGCCATGCGTGGCTGGCCCGGCGCGTTTGCCAAGCTCGCCCGGACGGTGCCCGCGCTGGTGGCCGAACGCGAAGCGGCAGGCGCGCCGCTTCGGGTCCGGGTCAACATCGTGCTGATGCGCGACAACGTCGCCGGGTTCGCATCCTTGTGCCGCACGCTTGCGGCATGGGGCGTCGACGAGATCAGCTTCAATCAGCTGGGCGGGCGCGACCGGCCCGAATTCTATCCCGACCATCGCCTGCGGCCCGGCGACGTCGCGCGGCTCGTGGAAGAAGTGCCGCGGCTACAAGCCGAGCTTGCCCGGATGGGGACGCGGTTGGTCGGCGGCGCTGCCTATCTCCGGCGGTTCGCGGACAGCGTGGCGGGAAGAGCGCTTCCCATCACCGATTGCCGGGTGGCCGAAACCTTCCTGTTCGTCGATGAGGCCGGGCGGATCGCGCCGTGCAGCTTCGCGCTCGAACATTTCGGGGTCCGGGTGGACGATCTGCGAAGCCCGGAAGATCTCGATGCCCTGCCGCAGCGCCTGATGTCGCATCAGCGCACCCGTGCGCCCCGCGACTGCGCCGATTGCCCGAGCACCCAGCAATTCGCCAAGTTCGAACCCATGGCGCCGCTGGCGGCCTGAGGCCGCGTTCGACGGTCTTGCGGCGGTTCCCGCCCTCGGCGCCGTCACCTCGCGTCGATCCGCCGCACGCACGACGCGCCGCGCACCGCCGCGATCGGTGTGCGGGCGAACTTCTGAGGCCCGCGGCGGGCGCGGTTGCGGCTGGCCGTTGCGGCTAGCTTATCGTCACGCCCTTCCAGAACGCGATGCGGCCGCGAATCTCCTCGGCCGCTGCCTTGGGCTCGGGGTAGTACCACGCGGCGTCCGTGTTCTCCGCCCCGTCCACGTGCAGGCTGTAATAATAGGCCGTCCCCTTCCAGGGGCAGATCGTTGTCTTGCTGCTGGGCTGAAGGACAGTCGCGTCGACGCTGTCGGCTGGGAAATAATGGTTGCCTTCGACGATCACGGTATCGTCGCTGCGTGCAATCAATGCGCCGTTCCATCGGGCTTCGATCACGTCCGTTCTCCTGATGTAGCACCGGTCAGTCGGGTCGTGCCCTTCTGCCGCTGCCGGTTCACTCCGTCCCGTGTACGACGCCCGTTCCGGGCACGCCATGCGTGACCTGACGGACGAAGGTGGAAATATCGTCGAGTACCGGCGCGCGGCCTCGAAAGGGGCGGGCGAGGGCGAGGACGATCCCGACATGACCGAGCTTGGGATAGGCGCGGGTATCGGCCGCCGCGCCGCCGGCACGCAGCCGGGCGGCCAGCGCCTCGCTGTTGCGCGGAAGCACGACGGTATCGGCGGTCCCGTACAGGAGAAGCGCGGGAGGATCGCCCGCTCCCGCAAAGGTCACCGGCTGCGTATCGGCCGGGTCCGGTGCCTGGCCAAAGGCGGCACGGCTCGCCTCGACGTCGAACGGCGCGAAGTCATACGGGCCGGCGAGGCCGACCAGCCCCTTCACGGCGGATCTCGCGTCCTTTAGCCAGCGCGGATCGACGGCCAGCATCGCGGCGATATAGGCGCCGGCCGAATGGCCCATCAGCACGATCGACCTGCCGTCGCCGCAATAGGCGCCGGCATGCTCGGCCGCCCACCGCACGGCCGCGGCGCCATCCTCGACAAAGGCGGGGTAGCGGACCTCGGGCACCAGCCGGTAATCCGGCACGACGGTCACGAAGCCGCGCGCCGCGAGTGCGCGGCCGACGAACGCATAACCGCGGCGCGTCCCGCTGTTCCAGCTGCCGCCATAAAAGAACACTACCACCGGCCGCGGCGCCGTGCATTTGCCCTGGGGTGCATAGACGTCCAGCCGCTGGCGCGCGTCCGGGCCGTAGGCGAGATCGGTGGCGACGCGTTCCCCGCCGCGATCCTTCGGCACCAGCCGATCGAAGGTGGTGAGCGGCGAGCACGCCCCGATCAGCGACCCGAGCAGAATGAAAAGGGCCGGGCGCACATATCGTAGCATCATCGTGGGCGCGACGAATACCAACGTGCATGGCCGCCGGCAACGTCGGCCGCGTTCCGGCGATCAGGTCGAAGAGGTCGAAGTTGCGATCAGCGCTCGTCGTCCAGGTTTGCCAACATTCGCTCGAGACAGGAGGGGGCCCCGGTGATGATCTGGAATGCCTCGGCTGCCTGGCGGACGACCATGCCGCTTCCGTCGAGCGTGCGACAACCCCGTTCGCGCGCCGCGGTCAGCAGAGCGGTATCGCGAGGGAAGTAGACGATGTCCGCGACCCAGATTGCGGCCGACAGGTGCCGGGGATCGATCGGGATGCCGGGATTGGCGAGCATGCCCACGGGCGTCGCGTTGACGATGCCTGTCACGTCCGCGGTCGAATGGTCGCCGGGATCGCGCACAACGACACGGCCGGCCGCGCGGGCCTGAAGGCGCTGCGCCAGTGCTTCGGCTCGGGCGGGATCGACGTCGCAGATTTCGAGCCGCCGCGTGCCGAGGTCGATCAGTGCTGCCGCCACCGCGGCGCCGGCCCCGCCCGCGCCCAGTTGCAGCACGCAGTCGAAATCGGCGCCGGGCAGGCCGTCGGCGACGCTGCTGCGAAAGCCGGTCATGTCGGTGTTGTGGCCGGTCATCCTGCCATCGCGGATCGCGACCGTATTGACGGCCCCCACCGCCGCGGCGCTGGGCGCGAGTGCGTCGAGATGTTCGATCACCGCCTGTTTGAACGGATAGGTGACGTTGAAGCCGGCGGTTTCCTCTTTACGCAGGTCGTCGACGAACGCGCCGAGATCCGCATCGGCGAGGTCGAGTGCGTCGAAATCGTAGAGCGCATAGTCGAGCTCGAACCCCTGCGCGCGCGCCTCCTGCTCGTGCAGCCAGGGCGAGCGCGACGCTTGGATCGAGCGGCCGATAAGACCTGAGCGAATCATGGCAGTCCTTCGGGTTTCGGCGCGGCGGCGGAAATGCACGCCACCGCGCCGATCAGGGGTCAGAAGGTGATGCGGGTGCCGGCATAGAAGGAGCGCCCGATCGCGTCATAGAGCGCGACGTCGGTCCCGTTCTGAGAGCTGGCGACGAAGGGGAGTGCCTTGTCGAGCAGGTTGTTGACGCCCAGCCGGAACTCGAACGACTTGGCGACCTTGACCGTGCCGAACAGGTCCCAGATCGTATAGGCGGGGACGCCCACCTGCGCGGTCGCAGGGGTCAGCACCGAGCTCACGTCCGCCAGCTTGTCCTGATAGCGCCAGCGTGCGCCGATGCTGCCGCCGTCCGAGCGGAACCCGAACGAGGTGAGCGCCTTCCACTCCGGCGTCGCGCGGGGTGGCACGCTCGTCGGCAGCGCACCGCCGTTGCTGACGCCGGTATAGTCGAGGAACGCGGTGCCGGGCAGCAGCTGGACTTCGTAGCGATGCGTCCAGTCGACGCCGGCGTTGGCGAAGAACTCGCTCGTCCGGCCCAGGAACGGGGTCGGCACGCTCCAGTTGGCCTGGACTTCGATACCGTCGGTGCGCAGCCCGCCGATGTTCAGATAGGGCGTGTTGACCGTGCTGATCTGCCCGCTCTGGTCGCGCTGGATCAGCCCGCAATAGCTGTTCGCCGCGTCGTAGTTCGGGTTGCTGCCGTCGAGGTTGAAGCACTTCGACAGGACGGTGAGGCCGGGCACCGTCGAGATCACGTTGCTGACCTTGATGTTGTAATAGTCGACGGAGATCGACAGGTCGCCGAAGAACCCCTTGCCCGGCACGTCGAAGACCGCGCCGACGTTGAAGGTGTCCGCCTTTTCGGGCGTGAGGTCGAGATTGCCGGCGATCGTCTGCCCCGTCGCGGTCGTGGGGAAGGTGTATGAGCCGATCGCCGCCTGCGGAATGCCCTGTGCGACGCAGAGGGTTGCGACGCGCGCGCCGTTCGATCCCGTGCGCGCGGTCGAGCGCACGTCGCACGGATCGCCGAGCGAGGCGGGCGGGGTGCCGATGACGAGCTGTGTGCCCGATGCGGGCGAGAACAGCTCCCCGATATTGGGTGCGCGGACCGCGCGCTGATAGCTGCCGCGGATCAAGAGCGGCTGGAACGGCCGCCAGCGTGCATCGCCCTCGTAGCTCGTCACCGATCCGGTCACCGAATAATCGGAGACGCGGAACGCGCCGCCGATGCCCAGTTCCTTGAAGAACGGGCGGTCGGCGAGCAGCGGCACGTCGACCTGCACCGCGAACTCCTTGACCGAGATGGCGCCCGTCGCCGGGGCGGAGGCGATGACCGATTCGATGTTCTGCGCGCGCAGATCGCTGTCGGGCACATAGTCGTAGGTGTTGCGACGATAGGCGCCGACGAAGGCGACCTGCGCCGGGCCGGCGCCGAGGTCGAAGAGGCGGCCGTTGATCTGGCCCTGGACCTGCGTCTGGGTCAGGTCCTCCTGCGAGAAGGCGGTCTTGGTGATGTAATCGCGGCACGCGGCCGACAGCGACCGGGCATTGGCGTCGCCGAACGGATTGAACCCGCCCGCGCACAGCGAATTGCCGCCATCGGCCGCATTGAGCAGCGTCTGCACTCGGCTTTTCAGCACTGCATTACCGATTTCGAGCTGGTGCGCGGACTTGTCCCACGAGGCGAACAGATCGTACGACCAGCCCGGCGCGAAGTCGCCGCGTGCGCCGGCCAGATATTGCTGGATCGTGTAGTGCTCGCCGAAATTCTTGTACGGCACCCCGACATAGCGTCCGTTCCAGGTGAAGGGCGCATTGGGGTTGGGCCGCGAGGCAAGGATCGTCCGCAGCGCCGCCGGAATAAACGGGTTGGTGACCGGCACGCTGGTGAGCGCGCCGAACTGCGTCAGGCTGCCGCCGCTCTCGGTCTGAACGGTCAGGTCGACATACATGAACTGGCCGTAGAGCGTGACGGCGGGGGTCAGCTGGTAATCGGCCTTCACAAACGCGGTCTTGCGGTCGAGCGCGTTCTGGAACTGGATCTGCTGGCCGACGGGCATGCGGACGTTGTTGCCGACGATCAGATAGCCCTGATTGCTGCGCGGCCCGCGATAATTGACCGCCCCGGTCTGTACGAACAGGGTGCGATCGTCGTTGAAGCCCAGGTTGAGCAGCGGATTGATCGCCTGGGTCACGCCGTATCCGGCGAACACTCCGTTCACTGCCGCCGCGCTCGGCGCGTTGGTGGCGCTGGGTACGAACGTGCCCGTGCCGATGAAGGACGAGGGCGTCTTGTCAAAGAAGAACGGCCGCGTCGACCCGTTGACCGGATCGGCTTTGGCGTAGCTGAACGCGGCGACCAGGTTGCCGCGATCCTCGGCAAAGCTCGATCCGAACGCGACCGATCCGTTGAAGCGATAGGAATCGCCCCGCTCCGAAATCCCGTTCAACAGGTCGACGCGAAACCCCTCGAGCTTGCGCACTGTCTTGAAGTTGACGACGCCCGAGATCGCGTCGGAGCCATAGACAGCCGAGGCGCCTCCGGTGATGACGTCGATCCCGCCGATGATCGCATCCGGCAGGATGTTGATGTCGACATTCCCGTTGATGTCCGAGACGGGCAGGCGCCGACCGTCGAGCAGCACAAGGTTGCGGTTCGAGCCGAGGCCGTGAAGGTTGACGGTCGAGCGGCCGCCCTGACCTTGGCCGCCGGTGCTGCCGTTGCCCGACGTGGTAAAGCTCGGGATCTGGTTGAGCGCGTCGACGACGTTGACCGCGCCCGTTTCACGAAGCGCCGCATCGCTGACCGACACGATCGGGCTGGCCGAGCTGTCGTTGGGGCGGCGGATCAGCGAGCCGGTGACGATGATGTCCTCGGCCGCGTCGTCCGCCTGTTCGGTTGCGGCGGGATCGGTGACGCTCTGCGCGCCGGGTTCGGGATCGATCGACTGCGCGGATGCTGCCGCAGGTAGCGCCAGTGCGAGCACCGACGAGGAAGCCGTGATGGCGAAACGCGTCCGCTTGGTCATGTCCAAATCCTCCCCACGCCGCCGGTGGTCCGGCGATCATGCAGGCGATTTAGTGTTACGAACTTGTTCCTGTCAATTGAGTCGTTTCAGGGGCGCACCCAGGCGAGCAGGATGTCGGCGACCTGGCCCGCCCGCTTCTCGATCGCTGCATCGCTCGTCATGTCGACGCCGAAATTGTGCGCGAAGGTGAACTGGTTGGAGACGTTGTAGAAAGCCAGCGCGGTCATGTTCATGTGGAGGTCGACGGGGTCGATCCCCGCACGGAACACGCCCTCGGCCTCGCCGCGCTTCAGGATCGCGGCGAGCAGGTCGATCACGCGCCGGTTGTTCGATTGGAGACCCTCGATCTGTTTCAGGTGCTCGGCGCGGTGGATGTTCTCGTTCATCACCAACCGGACCAGATCGGGATGCTGCGAGTGATAGCGCACGTCGTGCTCGACCAGTCGGCGTAGCGCCTCTGCCGCGGTGCCGCTGTCGATATCGACTTCCGCCTCGCTCGCGCGCACCCGGCGATAGGCGCGTTCGAGAACCGCGCGGTAGAGTTCGTCCTTGCCCCCGAAATAGTAATAGATCTTCCGCTTGGTCGCCTTGCCCGCGATTTCGTCGATCCGTGCGCCGGCGAGCCCCTTTTCGACGAACTCCGCGGTGGCGATGTCGAGGATCGCATTGATCGCTTCCTCTCGTGCCTGTGCACGGGTGCGGCGGGGGGCATCGGTGGTCGGGTCGGGTTCGGTGGCCATGCATCTGTCCTACCGCCCCGCCGGTCGGACGCAACGGGCAACCATCGCTTTCGTGTTACGAACCAGTTCCTCTTTTCTGTTTCCAGCGCCGCTCTGACTTGGTAGGACAAGGTCGCCGTACGCCCGCAAAGGGCGGCGTTGCCGGAGGGGAGTGTGACGATGAAGATTGCCTTGTCGCTGTTACTGGCTCTGACGCCGATCGCCGCCACGTCGGCGCAGCAGCGCGACTTTCCTGTCGCCGCCACGCCCGTGATCGAGGATCGTTTCCCGGTTAAGCCCGTCGCGTTTCCGGGCGGGGTAAAGGCCTATCGCGACGTCACCTATCAGACGCTGCCCGGCTATCGCCCGCAGATCGTCGATATCTATGTCCCCGCAACCCCCGGCCCGCATCCGCTGGTGCTCTACATCCATGGCGGCGGCTGGCAGGGGGGGCATACCCGCCATTCGGGTGCGCTGGCCGACTTTCCCAGGGCGTTGGCGATGCTCGCGGGCGAGGGATTCACTGTCGCCAGCCTCGAATACCGGCTGTCGGGTGAGGCACGTTTTCCCGCGCAGTTGCAGGACGCCAACTCCGCGCTGCGCTTCCTGAAGGCGCATGCCGCCGACTATCGCATCGATCCCGCCCGCGTCGGCCTGTGGGGCGGCTCGGCGGGCGGGCACCTGGCGGCGCTGACGGGGCTCGCCTGCCGCGAGACCGCGCTCGATCCGGCCGCGGCGAACGATGGCTGCGCGAATGCGGTGGTGACGTGGTACGGCGTCTATGACTTCGCCGGCATGACCGCGACGCCCGACGGCAACGCGGCGGGTGCGCGCCTGCTCGGTTGCGAGGGAGCGTGCCCGGCCGATCGCATCCGCGCGGTCAGCCCCGTGACCTATATCGATGCCAAGGATCCGCCCTTCCTGTTGATCCACGGCGAGGACGACAAGGTGGTGCCGGTCGCCCAGTCGCGGCTGGGTGCCGCCGCGCTTGCGAAAGCCGGGGTGAAGGCTGAGACGATCTATATCCCCGGCGTCGATCACAGCTTCATCGGCAAGACGCCGGCGGCGACGCGCGCCGCGACGCTGCGCGCCACCAACGCGACGTTCGACTTCTTCCACAAGACACTCGGCGTGCCTCGCAAATGATCGGACGGAGCCTTGCCGCGCTCGCCGCGCTCCTGTCGCTCTCGGCACAGCGTACGCCGCAGGAGCCGATGGTGACGACGGAGGGCGGGCGCCTGTCGGGCCTCTCGCTGTCGGGCGGGGTCGATGCGTATCTCGGCGTGCCTTTTGCCGCGCCGCCGGTCCGCGACCTGCGCTGGAAGCCGCCGCAGCCGGCCGCCAGCTGGACCGGCATCCGCCACGCGGACCGTTTCGCCCCCGAATGCCTGCAACCGCTGCGCAGTCCCCGCCAGAACCATTATTTCGGGGAAGAGGCGACGAGCGAGGATTGCCTCTATCTCAACATCTGGGCGCCGCGGGGCGCGCGCCGCGCGCCGGTGGTCGTCTGGATCTATGGCGGCGGCTTCACCATCGGCTCGGCCAGCATGGCGAACTATTCGGGCGAGCCGCTGGCGCGCGAGGGGGTTGTGCGCGTCAACCTCGCCTATCGGGTGGGGGCGCTCGGCTTCACGGCGCATCCGGATCTGGCGCGCGAATCGGGCTATGGCGCGTCGGGCAATTATGGCCTGATGGACCAGATCGCCGCGCTCCACTGGGTGAAGCGAAACATCGCGCGCTTCGGCGGCGATCCGGACAACGTCACCATCGTCGGCCAGTCCGCCGGATCGATGTCGGTCGCGCTATTGCAGATGAGCCCGCCGGCACGCGGCCTGTTCCGGCGCGCGGTGGGGATGAGCGGCAGTACGTTCGGCGGGATGCTGGGTCCCGCCTCGCGAACCGAGGCGGAGGCGGCGGGCACCGACCTGGCCGGGAAGCTCGGCGCGCGCACGCTGGCCGATCTGCGCGCGGTGCCTGGCGACCGCATCGTCGCCGCGCAGGGCGCGCGCGTGATGATCGCGGAGGATGGCCGCTATGTCACCGGCCCTGCCGAGCGGGTGTTCGCCTCGAAAGCGCAGGCCGATGTGCCGATCCTGATCGGCTACACCCGCGACGAGAGTTTTCGCCCGTTCGAGCGGATCGCCGACCGCCGCGCGCTGGTCGCCGCGGTGCGCGAGCGGTTCGGGGTGCGGGCCGACCCGATCCTGGCGGCTTACGACAGCGGTGACGCGGCGCGCGACGCCGCCGATATCGCGCGGGATGCCAGTGTCGGGCGGCAGATGTTCGACTGGGCCGCGCATCAGGCGCGGTTCGGACGGGCGCGCGCCTATGCCTATCTCTTCACGCGGCGTCAGCCCTATGCGCCGGGCGTCACCTTCAGCGATCATGACCCCGCGACGGTGGGGGCGTATCACACCGGCGACGTGCCCTATTGGCTGCGCACGCGCGATGCGCTCAACCTGTTCCGGACGACCCGGAATTGGGAGCCGGGCGACCTTGGCCTCGAGCGGGAGATGTCGGGGGCGTTGCTCGCCTTCGCGCGCACGGGCGTGCCTGCCGGCCCCGCCACCGGCCGCTGGCCCGCGTTCGATCCCGCTGCCCCCCGCCTTGTGTGGCTCGCGCCCGAAAGCCGGGTGATCGACTGGCCGCACGCGCGCGAGATGGCGCTGTTCGAGGGCGCAGTGCCGCCGCCGCGCGCCGCCGGGGCGCGGCCGCGCGACTGATGGGCGCGGGGCTTTTCGCCGCGGCGCTGGCACTCCAGCCCGGAGACTGCCCGCCCGAGCCGCCGATGACCTATGTCTGCGGCGCCGAAAGGCCGGAGGATGTGGTCGCCATCCCCGGTACGGCGTGGCTGATCGCCAGCGGGTTTGCGCCCGGGGCCGGCTTGAAGCTGGTCGATACTCGTGCGCTTACGCTGTCGAGCTGGTACGAGGGGCGGCAGGAACAGGTCGCGCCCGACCGGCGCTGGCGCGGTGGCTGTCCGGGGCCGGTCGATCCGGCGTTGTTTAACGCACGCGGCCTTTCGCTGCGGCCGATCGGGCGGGACCGGTACGAGCTGCTCGTCGTCAATCATGGCGGCCGCGAATCGATCGAGCGGTTCGAGGTATCGACTCGCACCGCCGCACCCACGCTCCGCTGGCGCGGCTGCATGCCGATGCCCGCCGGACAGGTCGCCAACAGCGTCGCGAGCTTCGCCGATGGGACGATCCTGGTGACGGTCTTGAACCGGCCCGGTACCAGCATCGCCAATTTCGTCGAGGGCCGGACGACCGGGGCCGTCTGGCGGCTGTCCCCCGGCGCCGCCGCGTTCGAGCTGCTGCCGGGCACCGAACTGCCGGGAAACAACGGGATAGAGATCGATCCCGATGGTCGGCATTTCTACGTCGTCGCATTCGGCTGGCACGCCGTCGTCGTCTTCGACCGGCGCGATACCGCCCGGCCGGCGGCGCGGATCGAGGCCCCCGATTTTATGCCCGACAACATCCGCTGGAGCGGTGGGCGGCTGCTGGTCGCGGGCATGCGCCTCGACGAGCCGGCATGCGGGGGACTGCGCCGGGTCGCCAACGGCGTCGCCGACCCGATGCGCTGCCCACGCGGCTGGGTGGTGGGCGCGGTCGATCCGGCCGCGCGGCGGATCGCTACCGTCGCCTATGGCACGCCGCAGCGCGCGTTCAACGGCCTGTCGGCGGCGGCGATCATCGGTGACACGCTCTGGCTCGGCTCCTTCCAGGCCGACCGGCTCGCCACCGTGCCGCTGCCGCACGCGCAAAAGGATCTGCCATGACCTCGATCAACGCCATCGCCACCGTGTCGCTGAGCGGGACGCTGGAGGACAAGCTGCGCGCCGCCGCCGCCGCTGGGTTTCGCGCGGTCGAAATTTTCGACACCGATTTCGTCGCCTCCGCGCTGTCGGCGGTGCAGGTGCGCGCGCTGATGGACGAACTGGGCCTCGACTGCGTCCTCTATCAGCCGCTGCGCGATGTGGAGGGGATGCCGGAGCCGCACCGCAGCCGCGCCCTCGCCCGGGCACGTCAGAAGTTCGAGGTGATGCGCACGCTTCGCTGCGACCGGCTGCTTCTCTGCTCGAACACCTCGCCGCTCGCGAGCGGCGACCGCGACACGATCGTCGCGGATTTGCGCGCGATCGGCGATCTCGCCGCCGAATATGGCGTGACCGTGGGGTACGAGGCGCTGGCCTGGGGTCGTCACGTCGCCGACCACCGGGTGGTCTGGGACATCGTGCAGGCGGTCGACCATCCCAATATCGGCATCCTCCTCGACAGCTTTCACTCGCTCGCGCGCGGCATTCCCAGCGCGTCGATCCGGGAAATCGACCCGGCAAAGCTCGTCTTCGTGCAGCTGGCAGACGCGCCGCGCATGGAGATGGATTACCTTTACTGGAGCCGCCATTTCCGCAGCCTGCCGGGGCAGGGCGGGTTCGATCTGGCGACCTATGTCGCGGAGATTCTGCGGATCGGCTATGACGGGCCGCTCAGCCTCGAGATCTTCAACGACCGGTTCCGCAGCAGTTCGGCCGAGATGGTGGCGCGCGATGGCCTGCGGTCGCTCGATGCGCTGCGTGACGCGGCGGCGCGCAAGCTCGGCCTGCCTGCGACGATGCCCGCGCGTGCGATCATCGAGGGAATCGAATTCGTCGAGTTCGCGGTGGCGGAGGCGGATCGCGAACGGCTGGCGGCGATGCTCCACGGCGCCGGCTTCGACCAGATCGGCCGACACCGGTCGAAGGCGGTCGAGCTGTGGCGGGCGGGCGCGGCCAATTTCGTGCTGAATTACGAGGCGGTCGGGTTCGCGGCGGCCTATCGCACCGCGCACGGTACCTCGATCTGCGCGATCGGCCTCGTGGTCGCCGACGGGCCGGCGGCCATCGCGCGTGCGCGCGCCCTCGGCGTGCCCGAACATCCGAGCGACCTGCCCGCGATGCCGGCGCTGCGCGGGGTGGCGGGCAGCCTCGTCTACGTCCTCGATGCCGAAGCCGCGCCGGCGATCTGGGCCGACGAGTTCGTCATAGACGACGCCCCAGCGGAGCCGCGCGTCGCGATCGAGGCGATCGATCACCTGGCCGCGACCGTCCATCACGACGAGTTCCTGTCGTGGCAGCTTTACTGGCGCGCGCTGTTCGACGTGGCGGTGCAGGCGCCGCAGGACGTGATCGACCCCAACGGCCTCGTCCAGAGCCAGGCGATCCAGAACCGCGACGGCAGCTTTCGCATCACCCTCAACAGCACCGACGCGCGCAGTGCGCTGTCCGCCCGCTTCCTCAGCCAGTCGTTCGGCGCGGGGTTCCAGCATCTGGCGCTGCGCGTCCCTGATCTGGAGGCGGCGGCCGAGGCGCTTGAGGCGAGAGGGCTGGAGAAATTGCCGATCGCGCCCAACTATGCCGAGGACGCGGCCGCTCGGTTCGGCCTGTCGGATGCCGAGGCGGCGACCCTGGCGCGCCACGACCTGCTGATCGACGAGGACGGGGTGGGCGGGCGCTATCGCCAGCTCTACAGCCGGGCATTCGCGCGAACCTTCTTCTTCGAGTTCGTCGAGCGGCGCGGATATGACGGCTACGGCGCCCCCAACGCGCCGATCCGACTGACCGCGCAGAACCGCTTCCGTCCCGCCGAGCCGATCGATTAGACCTTGGCCGGATGAAATGGAACGGCAGCTTATGCCCAATTGCAGCCTTTCGCTCATTCGCTAGGCTGCCGCTATGGACGACGTCCTATTGGTTGCCTTGGCAAAGCACGTGGTTGAACACGTCAATGAAAACTATGGTCGCAGCGCGGCTTGGCTAGCCGCCATTGCTATCGTCTTTCTGCCAATCGCTGCGTTTCTCGGGGCAGGATGGTTGCTGCTCTATCGGTAACGAACGGCAGCTTCCTGCCCAGGCCAGACATTCAGCGCTTAAGCCTGACGCGGTTGGCCGTCGGCTCCCGACCTAATCAAGCACGATCCGCTTCACGTCGCCGAGCACGAATATGTACGACAGCGCGCCGAGCAGTGCGATCACGCCTATGAAGGCGAGCGCGTAGAAGAAGCTGCCCGTCGCCGCGACGATGCCGCCGACGACCAGCGGCGTGACGATGCCCGCCATATTGGCGGCGAGATTGAAGACGCCGCCGGTGACGCCCAGCATCCCCTCTGGCGCGATGTCGGAGACGAGCGTCCAGCCGAGCGCGGCCATCCCTTGCGCGAAGAAGGCGAGGCTGAGGATGGCAATGACGAGCGCGTTGCTCTCGACGAAATTGGCGCCGACGATTGTCGAGGCGAGGAGCAGGCCGAGGATGATCGGCAGCTTGCGCGCGACGTTGGGCGACAGGCCGCGGCGCAGCATCCGGTCCGACCACCAGCCACCGAACAGCACGCCCGCCGACGCCGCGATGAACGGTGCGATGGCGAAGAAGCCGATCTTGAGCCAGTCCATGTGCCGTTCGGTGGCAAGATAGGTGGGGAACCAGGTGAGGAAGAAGACGAGCGTCGAGTTGCCCGCGAACTGACCGAGGCAGATGCCCCACATCTGGCGCGTGCGCAGCAGCCGCCCGGCGGCGCGCCAGTCGAAGCGCTGGACCGCCGGCTGGTCGAGCAGGCCGCCGCCGGCGACGATCGTCTCTAGCTCGGCGGCATTGGCCCTGCTCTCGCGCGGGTCGCGATAACCGCGCCACCAGATCCAGGCGAAGGCGAAGCCGAGGATGCCGGCCCCCACGAACAGCGATCGCCAGCCGAACGCGGCGAGCATCGCGAACAAGAGCGGGCTGAGAAACGCGAGGCCGATATACTCGCCGACGGTATAGACGCCGGTCGCAAAGGCGCGCTCCTGCCGTGGGAACCAGGTCGCGACGACGCGGCTGTTCGCCGGGAAGCAGGGACTTTCGGCGACGCCGAGCGCGAGCCGCAGGCCGATCAGCGCGCCGATCCCGGTGACGAACGCCTGCAGCAGCGTGAAGAACGACCAGAAGCCCACCGACAGGCAATAAGTGAGGCGCGTTCCGAACCGGTCGAGGAACGCGCCGCCCGGGACCTGCGACAACGCATAGGACCAGCTGAAGGCGGAGAAGATGACCCCCATCAGCGCGGCATTGATGCCGAGCTCTTTCGTCAGGGCGGGCGCCGCGACCCCAAGAATCGTGCGGTCGAGATAGTTGATGAGCGTGCCGCTCGCGATAAGGGCAAGCATCACATATCGTTGCCGCGTCGGCACCACGCGCACGCCCGCCGTCATCGCTCGCTGCACAAGCTCCTCCCCTTTTTTTAACATACGAACTAGTTCGTAACATAATCAAGAGGAGATTTGACAAGGGAAGGGGATCGTTTTGCGCCCGAATATGGCGAGATCTGTATGTGTCTGCCTTATCGACCGTTATCTCGCGGCAACACGCTGCATCAGCGTTGTGCACACCGAGCCTTCGCCGTTGACGCGATCGTTCTAGGTCTGACGATGGGAGAAAAATGCCCGGCGACGCCGAGCCGGCACGAGGCGAAGATCGAGCGTTGGCTGAAACCCGCTCTGTCACCCCGTGGGCTTCTTCGAATAGGCCCGCTCAGGTGCGAGCGGATCGTCTCGACCGATTTGCCGCTGACTCGGACGATGTCTTCGATCGTGCCGCCGCTTGCGATCGAGCGGGCGACGGCCGCTTCGGTGGGCGTGAGAGGCGGTTCGCGCGGACCCGGCGTTCGTGCTCACGCCGATGGATTCCGCGGCCGTGCGCGTCGCGGTCGAAGCTTCGGGACGGCTCATCACCTGTTCGCGCGGTGATGGCACCGCGGCGTTGCGCGCCCGGCAATCACGCGGGCTGGTAATCGAGCTCCCTCTCGCCTCTGCGGTGATCGGCGGGCAGCTCCGGGTCTTTCGCCAGCGGCGGTCGAGCGATCCGTCGACGGGTTCGACGGCGATCCTCGATGCGATCCGAGCAGAGGGCATCGGGCCCGAACGGAACGGCCAGCTTGCTTCGCTCGACCTCGATCACCGAACGTGAGAGAGAGGCCGGCATGATCGTGAACCCCTCCATCACCCGCTCGTCGGACCGAAGCATCGCTCTCCTGATCGATGCGGACAATGTCTCGCACGGCAAGATCGCCGCCATGCTCGCCGAGCTTTCCAAATATGGCGTCGCCAATATCCGGCGTGCTTATGGCGATTGGACAAGCACCGGGTTGAAGGGCTGGACCGGCAAGCTGCACGAGCATGCCATCCGGCCGATCCAGCAATTCAGCTATTCGAAGGGCAAGAACGCGACCGACATTGCCCTGGTCATCGACGCGATGGAACTGCTTTACACCCAGAAGCTGGATGCGTTCTGCATCGCGTCGAGCGATGCGGACTTCACGCCGCTGGTGATGCAGCTTCGCGCGAACGGGCACGACGTCTACGGCTTCGGTGAGCGCAAGACGCCCGATCCGTTCGTCAATGCGTGCACGACCTTTCTCTATCTCGACCGGCTGGGGGAGGAGGACAATCCCGCCGGCAAGCCTGAGCCTGCCGCGCCCCCTGCATCGCCCTCCGCGGCGAAGCCCGCCCGGTCCGACGCGGGCGAGGCCAAGCCCGCAAAGCCGCTCAGCCAGGACGCGAAGCTCGTCGAGGTCCTGAGGGGCGCCGTACAGGCGACGGCGGGCGAGGATGGCTGGGCGCCCCTCGGTGCGGCGGGGAACGCCGTCAAGCGGCAGGCGCCGATCGATCCCCGGAATTACGGCGCGCGCAATTTTTCGAAGCTGTTCGAATCGGTGGGTCTGTTCGACATCGTCCGCGCTGAGGAAAACGGACAGAGTTACGTCGCCGATCGGCGCAACAAGGACCGAACCCCGTCACCCCGATTCTGAATTCAGCCCTGCCGCGCTCGAACCTGGCTCGCCGGCTTCTAGCGCGCGGGTGACCGGCCACGCTCGATCCGGGGCAACAGCAGGAAGAACCCGGCGGCCGACAGGGCGAGGACGAACGACAGCAGCGCCATCGGCGCCAGGTTGCTGCCGGTCGCGTCGCGGATCGCCGGCACCGCATTCTGCGCGGCGAAGCCGCCGAGGTTGCCGATCGAGTTGATCGCGGCGAGGCCCGCGGCGGCGTGGGCGCCGGTCAGCAGCCGCTGCGGCACGCTCCAGAACATCGGTTGCCCCGCGAACACCGCCGCGGCGGCCAAGCACAGGCAGGCGAACTTGATCGGGGCGCCGGGCAGCACGACGCTGCCCACCAGCGCCGCCGCCGCGACGAGCATCGGTCCGACGATGTGCCAGCGGCTCGCCCCGTGTCGCGCGGCATGTCGCGGCAGCGCCCAGAGCGCGAGCCCGACACAGGCCCAGGGCACGATGTTGAGCAGCCCGTTCTGAAGGTTGGTCGCGCCGAACCCGCGAACGATTGTCGGCAGCCAGTAGCTGAGCCCGTATGCCCCAAGCGGCATGGCGAAATAGAGTGCGGCCAGCCGCAGCACGTCCGGATCGACCATCGCGCGCCAGGCGGATCCCTCCACCACCTGTGCCGGCTCGGCCGCCAGCGTGTCGGCCAGCCACGCCTTGTCAGCCGGGCTGAGGAAGCGGGCATCCTCCGGCCGGCTCGGCAACGCGAGCAGCACGACGGGGGTCATCAGCATCGCCGGGATCCCCGTCGCGACGAAGATCCATTGCCAGCCGGCAAGCCCCCAGAGCCCGCCCATCTCGAGCAGCGCGCCGCCGATCAGCGACCCGATCGCGTTGGCGACCGCGCTGGCGATCATGAACCATCCGACCATCTGCGCGCGGCGCGCCTGCGGGTACCAGAGCGTCAGGACGAACAGCACGCCGGGAAAGAACCCGGCCTCCGCCACGCCGAGCAGAAAGCGCAGCACGTAGAACATCGTCGCATCGCGCGTGAAGCCGAGCGCGATCGTGATGAGGCCCCAGGTGCCGAGGATCCGCGCGAACCACACCCGCGCGCCGACGCGCGCGAGGATGACGTTCGACGGCGCCTCGAAGAGAAAATAGCCGAGGAAGAACAGGCTCGCCCCCAGCCCATAGGCCGCCTCCGACAGGCCCAGCGCGTCCACCATCTCGAGCTTGGCATAGGAGACGTTCTGGCGGTCGATATAGGCGAGGAGATAGAGGATGAAGAGCAGCGGCATCAGCCGCCGGCTGATCCGCCGCAGGACGCGCTCGCCCGCCGCCCCGTCGATCGGTGATCGCCTGTCGTGCATATCCGCTCCTCCCGTCCGGACTGCCTATGCCGGGGAAACGGCAACCGGGCCAGAAAAAGCGGGCGAATACCGCCGTCTATCGCGCGGTCAGTCCCGCTAGTCGGATCAGTGCGCCGCCGGCCGCGCCGCTGGCGATCTCGATCCGGCCGCCATGCGCGACCGCGACCTGCCGGGCGAGGTGAAGGCCGATGCCCGATCCCTCGGCCTTGGTGGTGAAGAAGGGGAGCAGCACGTCGCCGCGCAGCGCCTCGGCGATGCCGGGGCCCTCGTCCTCGACCTCGATCGCGACGCCGCCCTCGCCATCGGCGATCCGCAGCCGGACGTGGCGGCGGCCGGGCATGTCGCTGGCCTGTCCGGCATTGCGCAGCAGGTTGATGAGTGCCTGTGCCAGCAGGTCCGGGTCGGCGTCGATCGTCAGGTCGCGCTCGATCTCGCAGGCGAGGCGATGCTCGACCCACTCGACCGCGAACAGCCGGGCGAGCTCGTCGGCAAAGGCCCGTGCCGCGAACCGGCGGCGGCGGGCGACGAGGGGGCGGGCGACCTCGCGGTAATTGTCGATGAAGCGGCGCGTCGATTCGGCCCGGCGCGCGAGCGTGCCGACCGCCAACCGCGCATCGGCCAGCTCGACCGGATCCTCGCCAAGCAGGACCGCCGCCGTGCCGGCGAGCGAGACGATCGGGGTCAGCGAATTGAGGATTTCGTGCGTCAGTACCCGGACCATCGCGGTCTGGGCGCCCGTTTCCGCCCGGTCGAGCGCGTGCTGGATCGGCTCGACCAGCACCGCGCGAACCGGCACGCCGCCGCGGGTGAGGTCGGAGGCGCGCACGATCGCGCGCTGCGTGCCGGCGGGAAGGTCGAGCGGGATCGGCTCGCCGCCGCCCGGCTCGCCCGACAGGATCGCGGCGAAGGGCGCACCGATCGCGGCGAGGCGGTCGATGTCGCCCGCTGCCGCCGTGCCTAACAATGTGCGCGCCGCCCGATTGGCAAGGCGGATGCGGCCCCCCTCGATCACGAGAAGCGCGACGGGCATGTCGTCGATCAGCCCCTCGAGGAAACGGATTTCCCCGGCATCGCGGGAGCGCGTTCGATCGAGATCACGCATCGCCCCGTTGAGCGCATCGGCGAGCGCGGCGAAGCTCGATCCCCCGGCGCGCGGCATCCGGGTCGAGGCATCGCCGCGGCGCAGTGCCTCGACCAGATCGGCAAGTGCGCGGTTGGTGCGCGCGGCGTGACGCAGCAGGCCGGCGAGCCCACCGGCCGCCGCCAGCGCCGCGACGACGAGTGTCGCCGCGCCGCCGCCGCGCTCCCACCCCGCGACCAGCGCCGCGACGCCGGCAGCGAGCAGCAGCGCCCAGCCAAGTGCGATCGCGGTGAAGCGGCGGTCAAAGCCCATGTTTTTCCATGCGGCGATAGAGTGCGGCCCGCGATAGCCCCAGTTCGGCCGCGGCGGCGGAGATGTTGTAGCCGTGCTTGCGCAGCGCCGCCTCGACCAGTCGGCGCTCGACGCGGTCGAGGTTGAGGTCGGCGGCTTCGCTCACGACCGCGCCGGGGTCAAAGGCGGGGGCAGGTGCTGCGAGGATGCCGAAATCGGCGGCGGTGAGCGGTGCCTCGCCGCCCAGGATCACCGCGCGCTCGGCCGCGTGGCGGAGCGCGCGGACATTGCCGGGCCATTCGGCGGCGGCCAGCGCTTCTGCCGTGCCGGGCGCAAGGGTCGGGATCGGACGCCCGTAGCGTTCGGCATTGAGCGCGAGATAATGGTCGATCAGCGCCGCCACGTCCTCGCGCCGTTCACGCAGCGGCGGCAGCTCAATCTCGACGGTGTTGAGCCGGAACAGCAGGTCCTGTCGGAACTGGCGCGGATCGCGCAGGTCGGCGGGGGCAAGGTTGGTCGCGGCGATCACGCGGATATCGACCGGCACCGCGCGGTTCGATCCCACCGGCGTCACCCGCCGCTGTTCGAGCGCGGTGAGCAGCTTGGGCTGCAGATGGAGCGGCAGGTTGCCGATCTCGTCGAGGAACAGCGTGCCGCCATCGGCCGCCTGGATGCGGCCGGTCCGGTCGGCGCGCGCATCGGTGAAGGCGCCCTTTACATGGCCGAACAGCTCCGAATCGATGAGTTCGGGGGCGATCGCGCCGAGGTCGATCGTCACCATCGGCCGCTCGGCGCGCCGCGACTGGCGGTGGAGCGCGCGGGCGACCAGTTCCTTGCCGGTGCCGTTCTCGCCCAGGATCAGGACATTGGCCTCGGTCGGGGCGGCGCGGGCGATCAGCGCGTGGACGCGCGCCATGCCGGGCGAGCCGCCGATCAGGCCGCTGTCACCCGCCGGCGGGGGCGGGGGCGGGGGCGGTGTGCCGGGGGTCGCCCGCCGGCTCGCGCCGAGAGCCGCGGCGGTGCGGACGGCGGCGATCAGGCGGTCGTTCGACCATGGCTTGGCAACGAAGTCGGCGGCACCGCGCTTCATCGCCTCGACCGCGACATGGATGCCGGCATGCGCGGTAATCATCACGACGGGCAGCGCGGGGTCGGCGCGCAGCAGGTCGTCGAGCAGCGCCAGCCCCTCGACCGCGTCGGTCGCCCCGCGGGCGAAATTGGCGTCGAGCAGAACGATATCGGGCGATGCCTCCTGCACCACCCGGCGCGCTTCCTCCGGCGTGGTGCAGGTCGTCACGCCGGCGAACAGGCCGCGCAGCGCGAGGCGGGCCGCGACGAGAATGTCGGGATCGTCGTCGACGACCACGCACGATCCGAATTGCTGCTCCTGATGCGCCATAACCCCCCGGCTGTCCCGGCCGCATTCGTACAGCGGCCGTCCGGGATCGCACACACAAAAGCCGTGCCAACCGGGAAACATGCCTTCGAAAAGGCTTGGCACGGAAGCTGCTACCCGTCCGGGATGACGATGCACACCGAGGATGACCGGACGATGAAACCCGACCGCCTGCTGCCCCTGTCGATCGCGCTGCTGGCCGGCGCAGCAGGGGCGCTCACGGCCGCGATGCCTGCCTCATGGGCGGTCCGGCTCGACGTCGCCTCGGTCCGCCTGTCGATCAGCAGCGGCGGCGCGGCTGTCCGCAATCGGACGCCGCTGTTCGAAATCGGACAGGTGACGGAATGGCGGCGATGACGAGTGTCCGCACGCTCGACCGGCCCGCGACGGGCGGGGCGATGGACCGCGTGGTGGCGAAGCGGCGGCTTCCGCGCTGGGCGTGGGGCGTGGCCGCTGCTGCCGCGCTGGCCGTCGCCGCGCTCGTCTTCTGGCTCTATGCCCCGCGCGGCGACAGCCAGACCGTCGCGACCGACCGGCTGACGATCGCGACCGTCACCAACGGCAGCTTCGACGACTTCATCCCGCTGCGCGCGCGGGTGACGCCGCTGTTTACCGTCTATCTCGACGCGATCGAGGGTGGGCGCGTGGAAAAGATCCTGGTCGAGGATGGCGCGGTGCTGACTGCCGGCCAGCCGATCGTCGAACTGTCGAACGCCGAGCTCCAGCTATCCACGCTCGCCCGCCAGACCGAGGTGGAGCAGCAGATCAACAACATGCGCAGCCAGGAACTGGCACTGTCGCAGACGCGCCTCGCCAACGAGCGTGCGCTGCTGGAGGCGCAACTGGGGCTTCAGCGCGCGAAGCGGCAGTACGAGCGCGAAGCGCCGCTGGCGCAGAAGGGCTTCGTCGCCGGCCGCGTGTTTGCCGACACCAGCGACCAGTATCGCTACGAGCAGCGCCGCCTCGCCGCCGTCGCGCGCAGCCAGTCGAACGACGAGCGGCTGCAATCGAGTCAGTTGTCGCAGCAGCGCGCCTCGATCGGGTCGATGCGCGCCGGCCTCGACATCGCTCGCGCCAACCTCGCGGCGCTCAATCTGCGCGCGCCGGTGGCGGGCAAGCTGTCGGGCTTCGACCTTCAGGTCGGACAGAGCCTGCCGCGCGGCGAGCGGATCGGCCAGATCGACAGTCCCGGCCGCAACAAGCTGATGGCCGGGGTCGACGAATTCTATCTCGGCCGCATCGTCCTCGACCAGAAGGCGGCGGTAGAGCTCGGCGGGCGCAGCTATCCGGCGCGCGTGTCGAAAATCTATCCGCAGGTCGCCAATGGCCAGTTCCAGATCGACCTGCAATTCACCGGCGCCGAGCCTACCGGCATCTCGCGCGGGCAGACGCTTCAGGCGCGGCTGACGCTCGGCGATCCGGCGCACGCGCGGCTGATCCCCAACGGCGCCTTCTATGCCGAAAGCGGCGGGCGCCACGTCTTCGTCGTCGCCGCCGACGGACGGAGCGCGGTCAAGCGCCCGGTCCGCCTCGGCCGCCGCAACGCCGCCTCGATCGAGGTGCTCGACGGGCTCGACCCCGGCGAGCGCGTCATCACCTCTCCCTATACCGGGTTCGCCGACAAGGATCGGCTCGACCTCTCGCCCACGAAGGAATGACCATGCTTCAGATGCGCCAATTGTCCCGCGTCTATCAGACCGACACGGTGGAAACGACGGCGCTCGACGCCATCGACCTCGACGTGGGCGCGGGCGAGTTCGTCGCGATCATGGGACCGTCGGGGTGCGGCAAGTCGACGCTGCTCAACCTGATCGGGATGCTCGATCGCCCGTCGAGCGGCTCCTACGTCTTCGACGGACAGGAAGTCGCGACGCTGGGTGAGGCGCAGCTGTCGGCGGTGCGCAAGGCGAACCTCGGCTTCATCTTCCAGAGCTTCAACCTGGTCGACGAACTGACGGTGCGAGAGAATATCGAGCTGGCGCTCCTCTATCACGCGGTCCCGGCGGCCGAGCGGCGGGCGCGGACCGACGCGGTGATGGACCGCGTCGGCATCGCCCACCGCGCGCGCCATCGCCCCAGCCAGCTGTCGGGCGGGCAGCAGCAACGCGTGGCGGTCGCCCGCGCGCTGGTGGCCGAGCCCAAGCTCATTCTGGCGGACGAGCCGACCGGCAACCTCGACACCGCGCACGGCGAGGAAGTGATGCGGATGCTGCAGTCGCTGAATGCGGCTGGCGCGACGATCGTGATGGTCACGCACTCGCCCGCGCATGCCGACTATGCCGGTCGCATCGTCAATATGCTCGACGGCCGCATCCTCCAGGAACGCCGCCGCGCCGCCTGATCCTCTCGCCTGATTTCGGAGCCGTCCATCATGTGGCGCAACTATCTTCTCGTCGGCCTTCGCGCGCTCGCCAAGAGCCGGGTCTATGCCGCGATCAATATCGCCGGGCTCGCGCTCGGGCTGGCGGCGTGCCTGCTCATCCTGCTCTATGTCCGGTACGAGGCGGGTTACGACCGCTGGATGCCCGGTAGCGACCGTGCCTTCCAGCTCCAGACCTTCTACTCGGCGACGGAGACGGGCGGCGAGGAGATGAAGCTTCAGGTCAGCTCGATCGTCGCCGGCCGGGCGCTGGCCAAGGATTATCCCGATCAGGTCGAGCGCCGCGTCTGGGTCCGCGGCTTCTCGCCCGTCGTGATCCAGGACGGGCAGGCGAGCCAGATCGAGAAGCTGCGCATGGCCGACGGCAATCTGTTTGAGATCATGGACGTGCCATTCGTCCGTGGGTCGGCGGCGACCGCGCTGCCCGACGCGCACTCGATCGCGCTCAGCGAAAGCGAGGCGAAGCGGCGGTTCGGCGATGTCGACCCGACCGGTCGGACGCTGACGATCGTCGACAACAACGGGCCGGTCGACTACCGCGTCACCGCCGTGTTCAAGGACTGGCCGCGCAATTCGAGCTTCAGCGCGGGCGCCGTCGCGCGCTTCGACCTCGAGGCGCAGTTCGCCGACCGCCGCGATCAGTTGACGGCGTGGGACAGCCAGTCGGGCTGGAACTTCTATCGCCTGCGCGCGCCCGCCGATGCCGCGCTCATCATGTCGCGGATGCCGGCGTGGGAGAAGCGCAACATCCCCGACTATCCGGGTGGCGGGCGGCGGGTGAACCCCGGCGACTATCAGGACTATCGACTCGTCGCGCTTCCCGACGTGCATCTGGGCGAGGCGCAGAACAGCGGGCCGACGCCGGGCAACGACCGGGCGACCGTCGCCACCTTTGCGGTGATCGCGTTCCTCATCCTCGGCATGGCGTGCGTCAATTTCACCAACCTCGCCACCGCCCGCGCGTCGCAGCGCGCGCGAGAGGTGGCGCTGCGCAAAGTGCTGGGCGCCAGCCGCGGGCAATTGATCGCGCAGTTCCTGACCGAGGCGGTGCTGGTGACGGCGATCGCGATGCTGCTGGCGCTCGCCGCGGTCGAGTTGCTGCTGCCGTCGTTCAATGCCTTCCTCAAGGCGGACATGCAGCTTCAATATCTGGGCGGCGACGGCTGGCTCGGCTGGATCGTCCTGCTGACGCTGGTCGTGGGCCTGCTCGCGGGGCTATATCCCGCCTTCTATCTCGCCCGGTTCGAGCCGGCCAAGATCCTGAAGGCGAACAAGTCCGTTGCCGACGCGCAAGGGTCGGGGCGGTTGCGCAACGCGCTCGTCATCGGGCAGTTCGCGGTGTCGATCGGGCTCATCATCTGCACCGCGGTCATCGATGCCCAGACCGCCTATGCGCGCACCGCCGATGCCGGCTATGTCCGCGACGGCCTGCTCCAGATCGGCAATATCGGCTACAAGGGCGTCGACGGCCGCGACCAGCAAGTGGCCGAGCAGCTCCGCCGCGTGCCCGGCGTCGTCGCAGCCGCGCGCACCCAGATCGCGGTCGATCCCGACAATAATTCGATCAGCGCGATCTATACCGGGCCGAGTGCCGGCGATCAGGTCGATGTCGGGCGCTACGGCGTCGAGCCGGGCTTCTTCCGCGCGATGGGGATGAAGATCCTGGCCGGGCGCGACTTTTCCGAGGGCATCGGGCGCGACGACGCGACAACGCCCTATCCGCTCGATCGCGCCGCAGAACAGGCGTTCGCACAGCGCGGCGCGAACGTGGTCGTCACGCGCGAAGCGGCGCGGCGCCTCGGCTTCGCCAACCCCGCCGATGCGATCGGCAAGGCGCTCTATGCCAGCCTCTCGCTCGACGAGTTCGGGCGCGTGCCGATCACGATCGTCGGCGTGGTCGAGGATGCGCGCTTCCGCTCGATCCGCGATCCGCTCCAGCCGATCATGTACAACATGCAGCGCAACGGCTTCGACAGTCTGGTCGTGCGGTACGAGGGCGATCCGGCGGCGGTACGGGAGGCGGCTGAGCGCGTCTGGAAGCGAAACATTCCGCAAGTGCCGTTCGCGGCGCGCTATGCCGACGACATCGTGCGCGAACTCTACGATCGGGAAGCGGCGCGGGGGCAGTTGTTCGCGGCGTTTGCGATCCTTGCGGTCGTCATCGGCTGTCTCGGCCTGTTCGGGCTCGCCGCCTTTACCGCCGAGCGGCGGACCAAGGAGATCGGCATCCGCAAGGTGCTGGGCGCGCGCACCGTCGATATCGTCCGGCTGCTCGTCTGGCAGTTCAGCCGGCCCGTCCTGATCGCCAACCTGATCGCCTGGCCGGTCGCGTGGTGGCTGATGCGCGACTGGCTCAACGGCTTCGATCAGCGGATCGCGCTGACGCCGGTGCCGTTCCTGATCGCCGGGGGCCTCGCGATGGCAATCGCGGTGCTCACCGTCGCCAGCCACGCATGGCATGTCGCGCGGACCAGCCCGGTCCGGGCGCTCCGTTACGAGTAGCCGGCGTCAGCGCAGGATGAACTCGGCGCCGTGCTTGTGCGCCCGGATCTCGTGTTCGGTCAGGCCGTTGATTTCGTGCGGGAAGATCAGCCAGTCGCTCGTCTCGTGGACGAAGTAATCGGGCGTGAGGTCGGTCACGTTCCGCGACGGCTTGTAATAGACCGTTGCGACCCGGACGTCGTCGGGCATGTTCCTGCGGCACCGCTGGCGCAGTTCGGCGATGAGCGCGCGGATCGAGCGCCCTGTGTCGAACACGTCGTCGATCAGGAGCAGCCGGTCCTCAGGGTTCAGCACGTCGACCAGATGGCCGAGGCCGTAGATCCGCACCTGCGGCTCCTGCTGGTCGATGCCGGTATAGGACGCGGTGCGGATCGCGATGTGGTCGCTATGGACGCCGCGATATTCGAGCAGTTCCTGCACCGCGATGCCGACGGGCGCACCGCCGCGCCAGATCCCGACGATGTGGCTGGGGCGAAAGCCCGAGTCGTGGACGAGATTGGCGAGGCGGAAGGAATCGGCCAGCAGGCGATCGGCCGACAGGTAGAGTTTGGGGGGCGAGGCGCTTGTCATCGGCCGGTGACTAGCCGCCCCGCCACCCGTTGGGCAACCGCGCCAGGAGCGGGGAGGGGGGCGTCAGCGCCAGCCCTGCCGGATCGCCGCGGCTTCGCCCGCGCCGTCGAGCGGCTGCCCGGCCATCATATCCTGTGCCGCCGCCATCAGCCCGGCATCGGCCGACCCCGCCTGACGATAGGCGCCGCCCTCCGCCCGGCCGGATGCGGTGCGGCGCAGCGTCCAGGCATCGCCGTCGCGGCAGGCGATGCCGCTCGTCGCGCTGCCCGCGAACACGCGGCAATAGCCGCCGTCCGCCGCCCTGAAGCTCGCGAGCATCCGGACGCCGCTGGCCGCGCCGTCGCTGCCCGGCTGCGTGTCGAGCGCGCGCGCCAGCGTGCCGCGCGCGACGAGGCCGTCGGGGCCTGCCTCGATCGGGCCGCCCGGTGCGATCCCGCGACCGATCAGGAGGCCGAGGACGAGGCTGGCGGCGGCGGCCCCCGCCCAGCCGGCGGGGAAGCGGCGTTTCGGGCGGGCGGGGAAGGTGACGACATTGGACGCGGCGAGCTCGGCGATCCGCGGCGGCACTGGCGCGGCGGCGATGGGCGCGAAGGCCGCGCCGATCCGCGCCCGGAGCGCGCGCTGCGCCTCGACCTCCGCCGCCAGCGCGGGGTCGGCGGCGATCGCGCGTTCGACACGCCGCGTAGTCAGCGGGTCGCACTCGCCATCGGCATAGGCCATCAGCGTCTCGCGATCGATCGTCATGCCGCTTCTCCCAATTTCGTCATCAATGCCGCCCGCCCCCGGACGAGGCGCGAGGTGAGCGTCCCCATCGGAATGTCGAGCACGGCGGCCGCCTCCTTGTAGGCCAGCCCCTCGACCAGCACGAGCGCCACCGCCTCGCGCTGTTCGTCGGGCAGCGTCGCCATCGCGCGGCCGACGCGATCGAGTTCGACCCGCGCCTCGATCGCGCGGTCGCCCGCGTCGCCGACCTCGGCCCCCGCTTCCTCCGCGACGAAGGTCTGGGCAGCGCGTCGGCGCATCCGCGCGGTGTCGATCCAGGCGTTTCGCATGATCCGGTACATCCAGCTGTCCATCCGCGTCCCCGCCGTAAAGCTCGCCCGCGCGACCAGTGCGCGCTCCACCGCCACCTGTGTCAGGTCGTCGGCATCGGCCGCGTCGCGCGCCAGCGCATGCGCGAAGCGGCGCAGGCGCGGCAGCAGGGCGGTCAGGTCGCGCTCGAAACTCAACGGGGGTCCTTGGGGTCGGGCATGGGGATGAAACGGATGGGATCGTCCGTTTCATCCCGTGACAGCGCGATCATGTGCGTCAAGAAGGATCGGGATGACACGCCACCTCTTCGTCCTCCTGCTCGCCGCCGCCGCCCCGGCAAGCGCGCAGCTGCTGCCCGCGCTACCGCCCCGGATCGGTGCGCTGCCGGGGCAGGTGCTGGGGGCCGTCGACCGGGTGGCCGATGCCGCACCGCGGACGCTGGCGGCGGCGCGCATCGACCGGATCGCCGCGCTCGTCCGGTCGAGCGGCGGGCGCGTCGTCCGCGACGACCGCGGCGATGCGGCAGTCGCGGGCGAGGTCGTGCTGACCGACCCGACCGATGCGGCACTCGCCGCGCTGACGCGCGACGGCTTTCGCCTGATCGAGCGCGAGGAAGTCGAGGGGCTGGGCGTCGGCTATGCGCGGCTGGCGGTGCCGGCGGGGCTTCGGCTGGACCGGGCGCTTGCCCGCGCGCGGCGACAGGCGCCGTCGATCGCCGCCGACGTGATCCATTTCGAGAGCGGCAGGCTCGCCGCGTCGATTGCGATGCCTTCGTCGCCTCCAGCGGCGGCGGGGCCGATGGTGGGCATGATCGACGGCGGCGTCGCTGATGCCGGTGTGCGGCAACAGGGCTTCGCCGGTGGCGCGCCGCGGCCGAGCGACCATGGCAGCGCGATCGCCTGGCTGATCGGCCGCGGGGCGCCCGGCGCGCGCGTCGTCGCCGCCGATGTCTATGGCAGCGATCCGGCGGGCGGCGGCGCGGTCGCGATCGCGCGCGCGATCGGCTGGCTCGTCCGGTCGGGCGTGGGCACCGTGTCGATCAGCCTGGTCGGGCCGCCCAACCCGCTGCTGGCGCGCGTCGTCGCGGCGGCGCAGGCGCGGGGGATGACGATCGTCGCGGCGGTGGGCAATGACGGGCCTGCCGCGCCGCCCGCCTATCCCGCCTCCTATCCCGGCGTCGTCGCGGTGACCGGCGTCGACGCACGCGGCCGCGTCCTGATCGAGGCGGGGCGGGCGAGCCATCTCGATTATGCCGCGCCCGATACCGGGTTTGCCGCACCCGATGCGCGGGGGCGGATGCGGCCGGTGCGTGGCACCTCGTTCGCCGCGCCGCTCATCGCCGCGCGGCTTGCCGCGGTGGGCCGCGCGCGCGTCGATGCCGAGGCGGCGGCGGGGCGCGGCTATGGCCGCGGGCTCGTCTGCGGGGCGTGCGTGCCGGGACGCTAGAAAAAAGTTCGCGCGCCGGGATTAAGCGGGCACCGGGCGCCGTTCCCCTCTCGAAGCTGAGAGGAGACAAGAGATGCGTTCCATTCTGTTCACGACGGCGGCGCTCGCGCTGACGACGCTCGCGGCGCCTGCCTCTGCCCAGTTACTCGGCGGCGGCGGCCTTGGCGGCAGCCTCGGCGGGTCACTTGGTGGCAGCCTGGCCGGCACGCTCCGTTCGCCCGGCACGATGACCGAGAGCACGCTCAGGCGCACCGGCAGCGGCGAACTGCGGACCGACCGCCAGGTCGATCGGCGCAGCGGCCGCGTCCGCGCGGGCGGCAGCGCGTCGGGCGAGGGCGGGACGCTCATCGACGGGCGCTCACCGACCGGCGGCGGCAGCGCCGCGACGCGCGGCTCGGGCAGCGGCGCCGGCGCGGTCGATGCGCAACTGATCGGCACCGACGCCGTCCGTTCGACTGCGACCGGCGCGGTCGGCGAGGCCCGCGGCCTTGCGAACCGCGGGCGCGATACGCTTCGGCAGACGCGCGATGCCGTCGGCAGCGGCGCGGCGAACGCCGCGGGCAGCGCGAGCGGCACCGCGACCGGCAGCGCCGGGGCCGGCAACGGGATGCTCGCGCTGGCGGGCAGTGCCGCGGCGGCGGGTGCGGGCAGCTTCGCCGTGCAGCCGGGCATGACCGTCGTCGATGCGAAGGACCGGGTGATCGGCACCGTTCGCGACGTGCGCAGCGAGGCCGACGGCCGCGTTCGCGCTGTTCTCGTCCAGCTCGGCGACCGCGTGGCGACGCTTCCTGCCGCCAATTTCTCCGGCGAGGGCAGCGTCCTCGTCTCGGCGATGAAGCGCAGCGACGTGAAGCGCGAGGCGGCGGACTGAGGGCGAGGCGGGGCCGGCCGAGGGAGCCGGACGGCCCCGCATACGCTCGGCGATTGAAAACGCGGCGATTGGCTGCGATCACCCGGTCTTGAGATCGCGCGCCCCGCCGGGCGCCGGACCGGGAGACATGAATGTCCAACCCCCTGCGGGCCGCGCTGGCGAGCCTGTTCCTCCTGCCGATGGGCGTCGCCGCGGACGCGCAGGCGCCGGCCGCGAACCGCCTGACCGCCGCCGAGCGCAAGGCCGGCTGGACATTGCTGTTCGACGGCCGGGACCTGTCGGGCTGGCGATCCTTTGCCGGGGGCGCCGCGCCGCCGACCTGGCGGGTGAAGGACGGCACGATCGAGCTCGTGAAGGCCGACGGGCAGATGAGCGGCACCGACCTGGTTACCGCCGGGCGCTACGGCGCGTTCGAACTGACGCTCGACTGGAAGACGGCAAAGGGCGGCAACAGCGGCGTCCTCTATCTGGCGCGCAACCTTGCCGATACGAAGCAGGTCTATGAGACCGGGCTCGAGATGCAGGTGCTCGACGACGCCGGCCATTCGGACGGCAAGATCCCCTCGCACCGGGCCGGCGCGCTCTATGACATGACCGTGCCGCCGGCGGGGGCGGCGCGGCCGGCGGGCAGCTGGAACCACGCGCGGCTGCTGGTCGAGCCGGGCCGTATCCGCCAGTGGCTGAACGGGGTGATGACCGCCGACGTCAGCTATGGCGACGATGCGTGGCGCGCGCGTGTCGCCGAGTCCAAGTTCGCGAAGATGCCGCATTTCGGCACCTTCGGCAGCGGCGTCATCGCGCTTCAGGATCATGGCGAGCCCGTCGCCTATCGCAACATCAAGCTTCGCCCGATCGGGCCGAGCGCCATCGTGGACAAGCCATGACCCCCGGACAAGAAACCGCACCCGCAGACG
This sequence comes from Sphingomonas yantingensis, assembly GCF_014199325.1. Classification (GTDB taxonomy): domain Bacteria; phylum Pseudomonadota; class Alphaproteobacteria; order Sphingomonadales; family Sphingomonadaceae; genus Sphingomonas; species Sphingomonas yantingensis. The sequence continues at coordinate 488,455 of NZ_JACIJJ010000003.1, read as the reverse complement.
TCATCATCGTGGGTTCTGGGGCCGCGGGCGGGATGGCCGCCTATACGCTGACCAAGGCGGGGCTGCGCTGCCTGATGCTGGAGGCGGGGCGCGACTACGACCCGCAGGCGGAGGTCAACATGCTTGCGCCCGAAAGCGACGCACCGCTGCGCGGCAGCGGCACGCCGGACAAGCCGTTCGGCTATTTCGACGCGACGGTCGATGGCGGCTGGGAGGTGACGGGCGAGCCCTATACCTCGGCGCCGGGCAGCGATTTCAAATGGTGGCGTCCGCGAATGCTGGGCGGACGGACCAACCATTGGGGCCGCCACGTGCCGCGCTGGGGCGCGTACGACTTCAAGCCCTTCTCGCGCGACGGGCTCGGCGTCGACTGGCCGATTTCCTATGACGACGTCGCGCCCTTCTATGACCGGGTCGAGAAGATGATCGGCGTCAACGGCGGTCCGATCGGGCTGGAGAACCACCCGGACTCGCCCGCCGAGTGCCTGATGCCGCCGCCAAAGCCCCGCATCCCCGAGATGCTCATCAAGGCGACGGCCGAGAGCATGGGCATTCCCGTCCGCGCAGCGCACACCGCGGTGCTGACGCGCGACATGCCCGATCCGGTCGCGCCGCGCGCCGCCTGCTACAACGCCTCGCCCTGCACGCGCGGCTGCACGATCGGGGCGATGTTCCAGACGACGACCTCGTTCCTGCCGCAGGCCAAGGCGACGGGGAAGCTCACCGTCCAGACCGATGCGATGGTCAGCCGCGTCCTGACCGACAAGGCGGGCCGCGCGACCGGCGTCGAATATGTCGATCGCAAGACGGGGATGCGGCACGAGGTCAAGGCGAAGGCGGTCGTCCTCGCCGCCGGCACCGGCGAGACGACGCGGCTGCTCCTCAATTCCGGCACGCCGGGCCGGGGCCTTGCCAATTCTTCGGGTGAGCTTGGCCGCAACCTGACCGATTCGACGGGTGCGTCGTTCACCGCCTACATCCCCGGCCTTGCCGGACGACCGCGCTATAACGAGGACGGGATCGGCGGGCAGCACATCTACATCCCGTTCTGGCTCTACGAGCAGCAGAAGCGCGGCGAGCTCGACTTCGCGCGCGGCTATCATTTCGAGGTTTGGGGGCGGTTCGGCGTGCCGTCGTCGAACGTCCTGCCGCGCGTCTGGGGCGCGGACCTCAAGAAGGCGGTGCGGCAGGCGTCGGGCGCGACGATCGGCATGGCGCTGCGCGGGGAGATGATCCCCAACAAGGACACCTATTGCGAGATCGATCCGGGCGTGAAGGACCGCTTCGGCATTCCGGTCCTGCGCTTCGCATTCAGGTTTTCGCAGCACGAGATCAACCAGGTCGCACACGGCCGAAAGACGGCGCACGCGATCTTCACGCGGATGGGCGGCCGCATCCTCGACGATCCCACCCTGCCGCCCGAAAAGATCATGGCCGCGGGGGGCGAGATCATTCACGAACTCGGCACCGCACGGATGGGCGCGGACAAAAGGTCCTCGGTGGTCGACGGCTATGGCCAGGCATGGGACGTCGACAATCTGGCGCTGATGGACGGTGCGATCTTTGCCTCGGGCGCGCACAAGAATCCGACGCTCACCATTCTCGCGCTGGCGCTGCGCTCGTCCGAGCGGCTGGCCGCGCGCTTCAAGTCGGGAGCTTTCGCATGACGCTGTCGCGCCGCACGACGATGCAGTGGATGATGGCCGCCGCTGCCCTGCCGCTCGCCCGCCTCGCCCCCGAAGCGGGCGCGGCGGTGGGGGAGGGCGCGCCGCTGCCCGTGGTCGCGGACTGGCCGGGGCCGGTCCCGCCGCTGCCGCCGACCAGGGGCTATGGCCGCGATCCCACGCTGATGGAGCCGAAGGTCGTCTGGCCGCTGACGCTGACCCCGGCGCAGCGCGCGTCGGTCGATCTGCTGGCCGACATGATCCTGCCCGCCGATGACGTGTCGCCGGGCGCCGCCAAGCTCGGCATCGGCGCGTTCGTCGACGAATGGATCAGCGCGCCCTATCCGGCGCAGCAAACCGACCGGACACTGATCCTCGGCGGCCTGACCTGGCTCGACCGCCAGGGCGAGGCGCAGTACCGCAAGCCATTCGCGGCGCTGGACGCGAAAACGCGGGGCGGGTTGCTCGAAACGCTCTGCACCGCGGCGCCCACAGGCGCGATGGCGATGCCCGTCCGGTTCATGGACCGGATGCGCGGGCTGCTCGTGCTCGGCTTCTATACTCTGCCCGAGGGGAAGGCGGACATGGGCTATATCGGCGACCAGCCGACCGAGGGGCCTTATCCCGGCCCGTCGCAGGAGGCGCTGGCCCACCTGTCCGCGCTCCTCGCGACGCTCAAGCTGACGCCCGCCTAGCCGCAGACGACAAGGCAACCTGAAAAGCCCCTGCCGAGCCATCGGTGGGGGCTTTTTGCGTTCGGGCTCGCAAAGAGGTGCCCAGCGATCATCCGAAAGGATCATCGAACAAACAAACAATCGATTGCAGGAAATCGATTGCATTGCTATGTGAACCCTCAACGCTGGGACCCGCAACGATGGTCCGCAAAAAGGGGAGGTTGTCTTGAACCGTACGCTGCTGCTCGCTTGCACGTCGCTGATCGGGGTCGCCGCGGGGAGCGCGCCCGCTTTTGCCCAGACGGCCACCGTGCCCCCCGCGCCGATCGATGCGCAGGCAGGACAGCCGAGCACCACCGACGCCGATCAGGGTGCGCTCGACGATATCGTCGTCACCGCCTCGGGCCGTGACAAGCGACAGCTCGACAGTTCGGTCTCGGTCACGACGATCTCTGCCGAGACGGTCCAGACCTTCCGCCCAAGCTCGGAATCGGAGGCGCTGCGCCTGATCCCCGGCATCCAGGTCGCGGGCACCGCCGGCCCGGGCGGCAATTCGAACATCGCGGTCCGCGGCCTGCCGGTAGCGACGGGCGGCTCGCCCTTCGTCCAGTTGCAGGAGGATGGTCTGCCGACGGTGCTGTTCGGCGACATGCAGTTCGGCAACAACGATTACTGGACCCGCTTCGACGCCTCGGTCGCCGACGTGCAGGCGGTGCGCGGCGGCGGCGCCGCCACCTTCGCCTCGCAGGCGCCGGGCGCGGTCATCAACTATATCAGCCATTATGGCGAGCAGGCGGGCGGCTATGTCGCCTTCAACCAGGGCATCGGCTATAACGAGCAGCGCGTCGATTTCCGCTACGGCGCGCCGATCGGCGAGACGACGCGCTTCCACATCGGCGGCTTCTATCGCACCGGCAAGGGGCCGCTGCGCGCCGATTACCGCGTCAGCGACAGCTATCAGATCAAGGGCAACGTCACCCAGACGTTCGACGACGGCAACGGCTATGTCCGCGTGCTGTTCAAGCTCGCCGACACGCGGGAGCCGAACTACACCGGCGCCCCCGCGCTCGCGACGATCAACGGGCTGAACGTCAGCGATGTGAAGCCGTTTCCGGGTTTCGACGGGCGGCGCGCGTCGAATTATTCGATCTACAATCGCGACTTCCTGATCTACGACCGCGACAGCACGCTTCGTCGTGTGCCGATGGACGGCATCACCACCAATGCCAAGGCGATCCAGGCGCAGTTCCACTACGACTGGGGCGATCACTTCACGATCGACAACAATGCCCGCTACACCGCGATGGACGGCGCGTTCTCCTCGCCGTTCCTGAACGTCGCGACGCGCGCCAGCGTGATCGGGTCGCAGCTGTCGCTGAACGGCGTCCCCTATGCCACCGTCGCGTCGATCCGCTACGCCAACGGGCCCCGCGCGGGCCAGGCGTTCACCGGCACCTATGTCGACAACAACGTCAACGTGCGCACCAACATCCGCGACGTGGGCAGCTTCGCCAACGACCTCGGCCTGTCGGGCAAGTTCGAGGCGGGCGGCTTCGGCCGCATCACCGCACGCGCGGGCCTGTTCTACATGAACCAGAAGATCGCGATGGACTGGCACGTCGACCGCTCGCTGCGCGAGGTGTCCGGCGACAATCCGGCGCAGCTCGACCTCTATGACGCGGCCGGCGCCAAGCTGACGCAGGAGGGGATTTCCGGCTACAACAACAACTGGGGCAGCTGCTGCAGCCGCGATTACGACTATTCGTACAAGAACACCGCGCCTTATGTCGGCCTCGACCTGACCGGCGACCAGTTCCAGATCGACGGCAGCGTCCGGTTCGAATCGGTGAAGGCCAGCGGCAGCGGGCGCGCGGGCGGGGCCGAGTTCTTCGTCAATTCGGGCGGGGTGCGCATCCCGACGATCACCGCCAACGGCCCGGTCGAGGTGCTCGACTATACCCGCAACTATGTCAGCTGGACGGTGGGCGGCGGGTTCAAGCCGGGCGCCAACACCAACATCTTCGCGCGCGCCTCGCGCGGCGGGCGGTTCAACAGCGATCGCCAGACGTTCGGCGGCAAGTTCTCGCGCGACGGCGACCTTTGCAACAGCGCCGATGCGCGGGCGGGGACCAACGGCTGCGCGGCCGACGGCCTCACCCCCTCGGTCGATTTCGTGAATCAGTACGAGATCGGCGTGAAGAACCAGGGCCGCTTCAGCTTCGGCCGCTATTCGGTCCAGCTCTCGCTGCTCAAGGCCAATTTCAAGCAGAGCACGTTCGAATTGTCGGCCACGCGCTGCCCCGGCGGCGCGGGTGGGTGCATCATCGACGCGAAGTTCAAGTCGCAGGGGCTCGAATGGACGGGCACCTTCGACAGCGGACCGTTCTCGCTGTTCACCAACGCGACCTATACCCAAGCGAAGCGGCTCAACACCGGCGCGGCCGACTATACGCGCTCGCCGAACCTGCCCGACCTCACCTACAACGTCGTCGCCAATTACCGGGTGGCGGAGATCGTCGGGCTGGGGCTCGCCATGACCGGCCAGACCAGCGCCACTGACGATGCCGGCCGCGAATATCCGGGCAAGGCGATATTCAACGCCAACGTGACCGTCGCGCCGCTCCGGAATGTCGAGCTCGGCGTCAACGTCTACAACCTGTTCGACACCTTCGACCTGCGCGGCAATGGCGGTGTCGCCGATCCGACCGTCACCCCGACGGTCATCAGCGGGCAGCCGGCGCTTGGCCGCACCTTCACCGGCTCGGTCCGTTTCAACTTCTGACCCCGGCCTCGCGGGCGGGCGCCGACTTGGCACCCGCCCGCGCTTTATCCTAACGATACCGCCAAAGGAGAGGGCGGCATGAGCGGCAACGACCGGCGCATCCGATCGGTGGCGATCGTCGGCGGCGGCACGGCGGGATGGATGACCGCCGCGGCGCTGGCACAGGCGCTGCAGCGCGGCACGACGATCACGCTGGTGGAGTCCGACGAGATCGGCACCGTCGGCGTCGGCGAGGCGACGATCCCGCCGATCCGCATCTTCAACGACACCCTCGGCATCGACGAGCGCCAGTTCGTTGCCGAGACGCAGGGGACGTTCAAGCTCGGCATCGAGTTTGTCGACTGGGCGAGGATCGGCCACCGCTATTTCCATCCGTTCGGCCCGCACGGCCGCAACTTCGACATCGTGCCGCTGCACCAGCACTGGCTGCGCGCGCGGGCGGAGGGCGAGGGGGCCTCGCTCGACGAGCATTCGATGGCCTGGCACTTGGCCCGCACGGGCCGGTTCGCGCCGCCGAGCCCCGATCAGCGCAGCGTCCTGTCGACCTACGACTATGCCTTTCACTTCGACGCCGGGCTCTATGCCCGCTTCCTGCGCCGCTATGCCGAGGGCAAGGGCGTCGTGCGCGTCGAGGGCAAGGTCCGGGATGTCTCCCTGAATGGTGAGACCGGCCATGTCGAGCGCGTGACGCTCGAGGACGGGCGCGCGATCGATGCCGATCTGTTCGTCGACTGCTCGGGCTTTCGAGGGCTGCTGATCGAGGGGGCGCTGGCGACTGGGTACGAGGAATGGACGCACTGGCTGCCCTGCGACCGCGCGGTCGCGGTGCCGTCCGCGCGGGCCGAGCCGCCGATCCCCTATACCCGCTCGACCGCGCGGGAGGCGGGGTGGCAGTGGCGCATCCCGCTCCAGCACCGCACCGGCAACGGCTATGTCTATTGCAGCGCACATCTGGACGATGACGCGGCGGCGGCGGCGCTGCTGGACCGGCTGGATGCACCCGCGCTCGCCGATCCGCGGCACCTGCGCTTCGTCACCGGGCGGCGGCGGCTGGCGTGGAACCGCAACGTCGTCGCGATCGGCCTGTCTTCGGGGTTTCTGGAGCCGCTCGAATCGACCTCGATCCACCTGATCCAGGCGGGCATCTCGAAGCTGCTGGCGCTGTTCCCCGACCGCGGTTTCGATCCCGCCACAATCGACGAGTTCAACCGCGTCACGTCGATCGAGACCGAGCGGATCCGCGACTTCCTGATCCTCCACTACAAGCTGACCGAGCGGACCGATGCCGAGCTGTGGCGCTATTGCGCGGCAATGGACGTGCCCGACACGCTGAAGCTGAAACTGGAGCATTTCCGCCGCCACGGCAGGCTGGTCGCGCGCGAGATGGACCTGTTCGCGCCGCCGAGCTGGCTCGCCGTCCATATCGGCCAGCTCAATTTCCCCCAGGGGCTCGATCCGCTGCTCGATCACCGCAGCGTCGATGCGCGCGGCTGGCTGGCGAAGCTGCGCGCGGCAATGGCGGCGGAAGCGGCCCGCGTGCCGACCCACGCCGAGTTCATCGAGCGCAATTGCCGGGCGGCGGCATGAACGAGGTTGCGGCCTGCCTCGACCGGGGCTTGGCACTGCGCGGCGAGGAGCGGATGGGTGAGGCCGATGCTGCCTTCACCCGCGCGCACGCGCTGGCGCCGCGCGATCCGGTCGCAGCGCGGTGCCTGGCACAGATCCGGTTCGAGCGCGGGTATCCGGCCGCCGCCCTGTTCGCGGCGGCGCGGGCGCTTGCCCCCGGCGACCGCGACCTGTTGCGCAACGAGGCGCTGGCGCTCGCCGCGGAGCGCGCGCCCGATCAGGGCGAGGCGCTGCTCGCCGATGCGGTCGCCGCGGCGCCCGACTGGCTCGACGGGCAGCGCGTGCTGGCGACCCTTCGCTGGACGCACGAGCTGGGTGATCCGTTCGCGGGCTATGCCGCAGGGGTCGAGGCAATGCCCGGCAACGCGGCGCTGTGGCTCGCTTGGTTCGCCGCGGTGGCGCAGCAGCGCGACTGGCCGGCGGCACGGACGATCCTTGACCAGGCATGCGCTGCGATCGGCGAAACGCGCGGATTGCTGCTTGCCGAGACGTTCATGGCGGTCGAGCGCGACGCCGATCGGGGCGAGGCCCGCCGTCTGCTTGACCTCACGACGGGCATTGACGACGCCGGCCTGTCGATCTGCCGTATCCGGTTCGCGCTACGTGAGGGGGACTGGGTGGGTGCCCGCGATACCGCGCAGGCGATGCTCGGCGGGCCGGCAGCGATGCTCGCTTGGCCATATCTGGCGTTGGCGTGGCGCCTGCTCGGCGATCCGGCGGCCGAGTGGCTGGAGGGCGATCCGCGGCTGGTCGGCGAATACCCGGTGGCGCTGTCCGACGCCGAATTTGGTGAGCTGACCGAGACGCTGCGGTCTCTGCACACCGCCCGCGCACCCTATGGCGAGCAGTCTGTGCGTGGCGGCACGCAGACCGATCGCTCGGTCCTGCTTCGCCACGAACCGATCCTCGCGCGCACGCGCGCCGCGCTGATGGCGGCGGTGGAGGCGCATGTCGCGCAACTGCCGCCGCCCGATCCGCGTCACCCGCTGATCGGGCGCCCGCGCGCGCCGCTGCGGCTTGCGGGCAGCTGGTCGGTCCGCCTCTCGGGCGGCGGGCGCAACGTGCCGCACACCCATCCGGCCGGCTGGCTGAGCTCGGCCTTCTACGTCACGCTGCCGGATGGTGAGGGTGGCGCCCTGGCGCTCGGCACGCCGCCGCCCGAGCTTGGCCTCGACCTTCCGCCGCGCCGCGTCGTCCGGCCCGTGGTCGGCCGGGTTGTCCTTTTCCCTTCAACGCTTTGGCATTCGACGTTACCGTTCACATCCGGCGAGCGGCTCAACATTGCGTTTGATATCGTACCTGCGGCAAGGCGGGGTGGATGACGAAGACCAACGATCCAGAAGGAACGCCGCCGCGGGTCCGCACGCTCGCCGATCTCGCGCGGCTGGCGGGGGTGACGGCGGGCACCGTGTCGCGCGCGCTGGCAGGCAAGGAGCTCATCAGCGCCGAAACGCGCGAGCGGATCCAGAAGCTGGCCGACGAGCACGGCTTTCGCCCCAACCAGATGGCGCGCCGCCTGCGCACGCAGCGGACCGGCGTCATCGGCGTCGTCGTGCCGCTGGGGCACGAGCGGCGCCAGCATCTGTCCGACCCGTTCTTCATGACGATCCTCGGCCACCTTGCCGATGCGCTGACCGAAAACGGGTACGACCTGATGCTCTCGCGCATCATTCCCGATGCCAACGACTGGCTGGAGCGCATCGTCACCTCGGGCATGCTCGACGGCGTGCTGCTGATCGGTCAGTCGGACCAGTTCGAGGCGATCGAGCGGGTCGCCGCGACCTATCGCCCGCTGGTCGTCTGGGGCAGTGCGCTGCCCGGACAGGTGCATTGCGCGGTCGGCGTCGACAACCGGATGGGAGGACGGCTTGCTGCCGAGCGGCTGATCGAACGCGGCTGCCGCCGGCTCGCATTCCTGGGGGAGGTGCGGACGCTCGAACTGATCGAGCGGCATCGCGGCGTCTGCGATGCGCTGGCCGCGGCGGGCCTGCCGCCGCCGTTGCAGCTCGATACGCACCTCGCCTCCGACATCATGGCCGACGAGATCGCGGGCCATGTCGATGCGCTGCCGCCCGAAGTCGACGGTATTGCCGCCGCGTCCGACGTGATCGCGATGCGGACGATCCGCGCGCTGGTCGATCGCGGCATATCGGTGCCCGGCCGCATCGCCGTCACCGGCTTCGACGACCTGCCGCTGTCCGAGAGCATCGTGCCGCGCCTGACGACGGTGCGACAGGACTTGGTCACCGGCGCGCGCGCGATGGTCGACGCGCTGTTCGCCCGGATCGGCGGCGCGGACGCCCCCTCGGTCGAGATGCCGCCGGTGCTGGTGCCGCGCGACAGCGCCTAGGCGACGGCGATCCGGTCGCCGTCGATCACCAGGTCGAAGAAGGGCGCCGGAACGCCGCCGAACGCCGCGCGCCGCGCCTCTGGCGTCGCGGGTTCGGTTGCGGGGCCGCCGCGCCAGTAATTGACGAAGCTCGCGACGCGAAACTCGTCCATCACCCACCAGCAATAGGCTTGGACCGGCGCCGATGCGGGGTTCGCGGCCACCAGCCCCGATCCGTTGACCGGTCGCCACGGCCCCTCGATCCGCTCGGCAACCATTGCATAGAGGCCGGAGGGCGCGCCGATCCCCGGCGCGAAGCGATGGGCGTGCGTCGACCAGAACAGATAATAGCGGCCGGCATGCACGACGATATGTGGTCGCTCGAGCTCGCTGTTGGTGCCCACGGCCGACACGATCGGCGGCAGCAGCGACCAGCCATCGCCGCTTGCCGTCGCGGCCCCGATCACGCCGTCGGGAAAGCGGTCGGCGCCGCCGGCATTCGCGGTGAAGAACAGATATTCGCGACTATCGGCGGGATCGCGGAAATAGCCCGGATCGCGAAAGCCTTTGATGCCCGTCGGCGCGGCGACGGCGTCGCGTGCGACCGTGTAATGCGCGCCATCGGCGACCACGCATTCGATCGGCGGGCTCCACGCGCCGAAGCGCGGCTCGCCGTCGACGACCGCGAAGGGGGCGCGTGTTTCGAACACTCGCTGCTCGAACGTCGTCGGCTCGCCCCGGCGACCGGCGGCGGTGAAGAAGTGCCGGACGCTGCCGTCGGCCGTCCGCACCGCCGATCCCGACCATTCGCGGCTGCCCGGGGTGAATCCCGGTTCGAACGTCCAGCCATGATCGCGCCACCCACCATCGCCATGACTCAGCAGGCGGATACGGGCATGGTCGTGCCGCGCCTCCGGATCGGGAAAGCGGGGCGTGGCGAGGAAGAACCACCAGCTTCGCCCGCCGTCGAACACCGTCGACCCGTCGGCCTCCGTCAGATGCCACATGTCCCACAGGTCGAGATCGGGAAGCCCCGGATCGTGCGAGACTTCGGCGAACGGCACGATCGCGGCACCCGGCTGCGCGGCGGCGAGCCGGGCGGCGTCCGCAGACCAGACCCCGGCGAGCGGGTGCGTTCGAGCCACGGTCATATCCTCCCCCACAACGATGACGGCCACCTTGGCGCAAAGCCGGATGCGTTTCAACAATCGATTGCATCGCTGCCTCTAACCGCCTAGCCTGCGTTCAAAGCAAGGGTGGAGAGGGCATGAGCGGCTATCAGGGCGTGGCACCGCAGGCATCGTCGATGGGCGGTCGCCGGATCAGGCAGGATGGCGCGCCGGTCCTGCTCAAGGCGCTGGTCTTCCTCATGTTCGCGATGTTCGCGATGACCACGGACTCGGTCGGCACCGTCATTCCGGAGGTGATCCGCGAATTCGGCCTTGGGCTGACCGCGGGCGGGTCTTTCCAGTATGCGACGATGTCGGGGATCGGCATTTCGGCGATCGCGCTCGGCTTTCTAGCGGATCGCATCGGGCGCAAGCCGACGATCCTGATCGGCCTTGCGCTTTTCGGCCTCGGTTCGGCCCTGTTCGCGGCGGGCCATGATTTCCTGTTCTTCACCTTTCTGCTGTTCGTTTCGGGCCTCGGCATCGGCATCTTCAAGGCGGGCGCGCTGGCGCTGATCGGCGACCTGACCCGCTCGACGCGCGAACATGCCGCGACGATGAACCTGGTCGAGGGGTTCTTCGGCGTAGGCGCGATCGTCGGCCCGGCGCTGGTGGCCGTACTGCTTCAGGGCGGGGCAAGCTGGAAGTGGGTGTATCTGGTCGCGGCGATGCTGTGCGGGCTGCTGGTGCTCGGCACCTTGTTCGCGCGCTTCCCGCAGCCGGTCGCGGCCGCGGCGGAAAGGCCGCAGGCGGGGGAGGCGCTGCGCCTGATCGGCGACCCGACCGCGATCTTCTTCGCCGCGGCCCTGATGCTCTACGTTGCAGCGGAGGCGGCGATCTATGTTTGGGCGCCGACCTATCTCGCCGATTACAAGGGCGAGTGGGCGTGGCTGGCGCTCTATGCGGTGTCGATCTTCTTCGTGCTGCGCGCCGGCGGGCGGTTCGTCGGCGTCTGGCTGCTCGGGCGGTTCGAATGGAGCACGGTGCTCGCGATCTGCAGCGGCGCGATGGCGGCGCTGTTCTGGCTGTCGGTGATCGGCGGGCGCGGCGTCGCCACCTTTGCGCTGCCCGCCACCGGGCTGTTCATGTCGGTGCTCTATCCGACGATCAACTCGACCGGGATCAGTTGCTTCGACAAGCGCCGTCACGGCGCGGTGGCGGGCTTGCTTCTGTTCTTCACCTGCCTGTCGGCGGTGCTCGCCCCGCTTGGCATGGCGGCGCTGGCGGAGGGGTTGGGCGATACGCGCTGGAGCATCGTCCTCGGCGCGGTGTTCGCTAGCGGGCTGGCGCTGCTGACGGGGTGGAACCTCATCGCTCGCCCGTTCGCCGCGCGGCTCGCGGCGCGAAACGCCGCGGACTACGAGCCGGGGGAGGCAGGTGCTAGCTGACCGGGCATCGCCCGCCCGTTTCGACCCGATCAAAGGTGTCTCACGCGAACAGCCGTCCTTTCGAACCACGCCGGTTTTTGTTACCGCTCGCAAAAAGGTTCAGGACAGGATTGCCAATGACGCTTCGCCCCCTTCTTCTCGCCGGCCTGTCATTTCTGGCGGCGAGTGCGGCCGAGGCGCAGACCTTTCCGATGCTCGACCGAAACGGCAGCCGGGTGGCGATCGAGCCCTATGGCCCCGGTATCGTCCATGTGACGATCGCGCTCGACCCCAAGGAGATCGAGAAGGGGCCGGGCTACGGCATCAGCGGCAAGCCTGCGCCCGCGGGCTGGACGCACCGCGCCGATGCGGCGGGCGATACGTACAGTTCGAGCGATCTGTCGGTGACGGTGAACGCGCAACCCTGGCCCAAGGCGCCGAGCCAGATGGAGCGGTACTTTGTGCCCTCGCTGCCGCCGGTGTCGATCGCGGTGCGGGGTGCGGACGGGCGCGAGATCACGGCGATGACCGGCTGGGAACTGGCCCCGCACGAGGTGAGCGGCGAAAAGACGTTCCGCATCGGCGCGACCTTCGCCGAACCGCGGGGCACACATTACTATGGGCTTGGGCAGAACCAGGAAGGTGCGCTCGACCTGCGCGGGCGGACGATCGATTGCCGTCACAATTACGATGCGCCGACCGGCGAGACGGTGTGCGTGCCCTTCCTCGTCACCGACAAGGGCTATGCGATCCTGTGGGACAACCCATCGGTCACGACGGTGTCGCCGGGGATCAACGACAGGACGCAGTTCCAGTCGCGCGTGGGCGAGCGGGTGTCGTTCTTTATCGTCACGGGCAAAACGACGGACGACCTCTACGCCGGCTATGCCAGACTCACTGGCCGGACCCCGCTGCCGCCTAAGGCCGCGTTCGGGCTGATCCAGTCTAAGGCGCGGTACGAGACGCAGGCTGAGCTCATGAGCATCGCCGACGGCTATGCGAAGCGTAACCTGCCGCTCGACGTGATGGTGCTCGACTGGTTCCACTGGACCCGCATGGGCCAGATGGACATCGACCGGACGGCCTTCCCCGATCCCGCCGGCATGAACCGCGAGCTGCATGCGCGCGGGCTGCACACGATGCTGTCGGTGTGGCCGCGATACGAGCGGGAGGGGCGCTATTATGACATGCTGGCCTCCAAGGGCTGGTTCCTGAAGGATCCGGACGGCGAGCCGGCCTATGGCCTTGCCATCCGGTCGGACCGGGTGGGGGCGCTGATCGACAGCACCAACCCCGACGCGCGGCAGTGGTTCTGGGGCAGGATCCGCGACAATCTGGCCAGCGAAGGCTTCGACTGGTTCTGGCTCGACGAGACCGAGCCGGATCTGGTGCCCGCGGGGAAGTTCTATTCGATCGGCTCGGGCGACCGCTTCTACAACCTCTTTCCGCTGGTCCACACCGGCGGCGTGGCGGAGGGGTCGGCGAAGGACCGGCCCGACTTCCGCAACCTGATCCTCGCGCGCGCGGCGTACACCGGCGCGCAGGCGTCGGGCGCGATCTTCTGGACCGCCGACGTGCACGCAAGCTGGGAAGCCTTGCAGCGACAGGTGCCCGCGACGCTGAACATGGCGGCAAGCGGCATCGCCTATACCAGCAGCGACACCGGCGGGTGGCAGTGGCCGAACGGGCCGAAGGCGGAGCGGCCGGTGCTGGTCGACCCCGCCGGCGCCACCGCGATGGGGCCGGATTACCGGGACTATCCCGAACTCTTCGTGCGCTGGTTCCAGTATAACAGCTTCACCCCAACGCTGCGCATCCATGGCCAGCGGCCGGCGACGGCGATCTGGGAATATGGCGCGGCGGCCGAGCCGATCCTCGCCGACTGGCTGCGGCTTCGCTACGCGATGATCCCATACCTCTATTCGCTGGGGCGACAGACGTACGAGGGCGGGGCGCCGTTCATGCGCGCGCTGTTCATGGATTTCGGCAGCGATCCGAAGGTCGCCGACATTCGCGACCAGTATATGTTCGGCCCCGCCTTCCTCGTCGCGCCCGTCGTCGAGCAGGGGCGGACGAGCCGGTCGGTGTACCTGCCCGCCGGGACCGACTGGTACGACTACTGGACCAACAAGCGTTACACCGGCGGTCAGACGATCGAGGCGGCGGCACCGATCGAGCGGATGCCGCTCTTCGTGCGCGCGGGGTCGATCGTGCCGATGGGCGCGGCGGTTAAGAATACAAGCGAGAAGCAGGCGCTGACCGCGATCCGCATCTATCCGGGGCGCGACGCGCGGTTCCCGCTTTATGACGATGACGGCGTGACCAACGCCTATCAGCGCGGCGGGGGGCGCAAGGCCGAGCTCGTCTGGAACGACGCGACCGGCCGGCTGTCGGCCAGCGGGCGGCTGCCGACCGGACAGGATGCCGCGTCGCTGGTCGAAGTAGTGCGCGGTCAGTGAGGGCGCTGCTAGCGCTCGCGCTGGTTGCGTCACCGATTGCTGCGCAGCAATCGCCGCGGCTGGAGACGAAGGACGGTCGCCACGCACTGATCGTCGACGGCAAGCCCTTTCTGATGCTGGGCGCACAGGCGAACAATTCGTCCAACTATCCCGCCGCGCTGCCCAAGGTGTGGCCGGTGGTCGAGGCGATGCACGCCAACACGCTCGAAATTCCGATCGCGTGGGAACAGGTCGAGCCGGTCGAGGGCCAGTTCGAATTCGGCTTTGTCGACACGCTGCTGGCGGAGGCGCGGGCGCACGACAGGCGGCTTGTCCTCCTGTGGTTCGGGACGTGGAAGAACACCGGCGCCAGCTATGCGCCCGAATGGGTGAAGCGCGACGGCAAACGCTTTCCGCGGATGCGGACTGCGGACGGCAGCGCGCATTATGCGCTTAGCCCGCACGGGACCGAGACGCTCGCCGCCGACCGCCGCGCCTTTGTCGCACTGATGACGCATCTGGCGAAGCACGACGCGCAGAACACCGTCATCATGGTGCAGGTCGAAAATGAGGCGGGCAGCTATCGCCTCGCCCGCGACCATGCCGCCGACAAGCTGTTCCGGGGGCCGGTGCCCGCCGAGCTCGTCCGCGCGCTGAAGGTCAATCCGGGGACGTGGGAGGTGGTGTTCGGCAAGCGGGCAGAGCAGTTCTTTCAGACCTGGCATCTCGCGCGATACGTCGATGCGATCGCCGCGGCGGGCAAGGCGGCGAAGCCGCTCCCCATGTACGTCAATGCCGCCCTTGGCAGCGCGTTCACCGACGAGGGGGGCGAGGTCGGCCCGTCGGGCGGGCCGAACTGGAACGTCATCCCGGTGTGGAAGGCGGCGGCCCCGCACATCGACCTGCTCGCGCCCGACATCTACAATCGCAAAGCGCCTGACGTGGCAGCCTTCCTCGACAAGTACGCCCGTCCCGACAATGCGCTGATGGTGCCCGAGATCGGCAACGCCGCCGACTATGCGCGCTTCTTCTGGCCCGCACTGGGCAAGGGCGCGATCGGCTTTGCGCCGTTCGGCATGGATGCGACGGGGTTCTTCAACTACCCACTGGGTGCCAAGAGCTTCGACGGCGGCGTGATCGAGGCGTTCGCTGCGCCCTATAAGCTGTTCGCGCCGATGGCCTCCGATTGGGCGCGGGTGGCCCGCGACCATCCGATTTGGGGCACGGCCAAGGACATGCCCCAACAGTCGGTCGTCATGGGCCGATGGAAGATCGCCGCCGAATACGGCCAGTGGCAGATGGGCGAGGCCGATTGGGGCACTTGGCTCAAGACCGAAAAGCATCCCGACGCGGACCGGCCCGTGGGCGGCATCGTCGCCGCGCAGATCGCCCCCGACACCTTCCTGATCGCCGGCGCGAACGTGCGTGCGCGGATCTCGCTGGCCGCCCCGGCGAAGGGCGAGGCGGGCGAGATACTAAGCGCCGAGGAAGGCAGCTTCGTCGCCGGCAAATGGGTGGCCGCGCGCCGCTGGAACGGCGACCAGACCGACTATGGCTTTAATTTCACAGGCGAACCTGTGATGCTGCGCGTAACGATGGGTAGCTATCGCTGACGAAAACGGGGAGTGGGTGATGACGGGACGTTTTGACCGCCGCGGGCTGATCGCGGGGGGCCTTGCCGCCTCGCTGCTGGCTGGCCCGGCCTTGGCGGAGGCGCGTCGCCGCGTCGCAGCGAGCGACAAGCTCCACGTCGGCGTCATCGGCTGCAAGGGGATGGGCTGGAGCGACCTTCAGGCGATGATGAAGGGCAGCGATGTCGTCCCCGTCGCGCTCGCCGATGTCGATGCGCGCGTGCTGGCGGAGCGAGGGGCGGAGCTGCGCAAGGCGGGACACAGCCCGCGCCTCTATGACGATTACCGCCGGATGCTCGACGACCCCTCCGTCGATGCGGTCATCATCGCGACGCCCGACCACTGGCACGCGCTGCAGCTGATCGACGCGCTGTCGGCGGGCAAGCACGCCTATTGCGAGAAACCGCTCGGCAACTCGATCGCCGAATGCCGGGCGATGGTTGCGGCACAGGCGCGGCACGGCGGCGTCGTGCAGGTGGGGCAATGGCAGCGCAGCGCCCGCCATTGGGGCGATGCGATCGCGCACGTCCAGTCGGGCAAGGTCGGCCGCGTGCGCAAGGTCAAGGCATGGGCCTATATGGGCTGGATGAAGCGCGTCGCGCCGCAGCCCGACGGTCCGGCGCCCGCGGGGGTGAACTACGACCGCTGGCTCGGTCCCGCACCCGCCCGCGCGTTCAACCCCAACCGCTTCCATTTCAGCTGGCGCTGGTACTGGGACTATGCCGGCGGGCTGATGACCGACTGGGGGGTCCACCTGATCGACATCGCGCGGATGGGGATGAAGGCGGACGTGCCGCGGGCCGTCACCTCGATCGGCGGGCCGTTCGGCTATCCGGACTCGGCGATGGAGACGCCGGATACGCAGACCGCGATCTTCGACTTCGGCGACCATCTGCTCGAATGGGAGCATGCGGTGGGGATCGGGCAGGGGCCCTATGGCGGGCGCGACCACGGCGTCGCCTTCATCGGCGAGCGCGGGACGGTGGTGGTTGATCGCGGTGGCTGGCAGGTGATCCCGGAGACGAGCGACGGCAAGCCGCTGAGCCCCGCGGTGCCGGTCACGCCCGGTCGCGACGACGGCCTCGTCCGCCACACCGCCGACTTCGTCGCGTGCATCAAGGATCGCTCGCGCATCCCTGCGTGCCCGATCGGCGAGGCGGCGGCGACGGCGATCGTCTGTCAGATGGGCAACGTCGCCTATCGCACCGGCCGCCGCGTCGAGTGGGATGCGCGCGCGGGCCGCTTCGGGAACGACGCGGGGGCCAATGCGCTCATCACGCCGCGCTACCGTGCGCCCTATCGACTGGCCGCGCGATGAGGGTGCTCCTCGCACTGCTGGCGCTCGCGGCGCCCGCGTCCGCGCAGCAGTCGATCGAGGCCGCGCGCGCGATCGCCGGCGATCCGGTCACGACGCCGCAGCGCCTGACGCTGACCGATATCCCGAAGACGACCGGCAAGCCGACCGCACTGTTCGACGGGCGCACCCTCGACGGGTGGCAGGCATGGCTCGGCTATGCCGACCCGGCGATCACCTACAATGCCGGTCCCGATGCGCGGCCGATCGGGCGGTCGCGCGACACCGGCGCCGATTTCGCCGTCCGCTCGATCGACGGCAGGCCCGCGATCTGGGTCAAGGGCGAGACTTGGGGCAGCCTGATCCACCGCGCCGACCTGTCCAACTACCACCTGCGGCTCCAGTTCAAGTGGGGCGGCAGGACGTACGCCCCGCGCGAAAAGCAGCCGCGCAACAATGGCCTGCTCTATCACAGCCACGGGCAGCCGGGGGAAGTGTTCGGCACCTGGCAACCCTCGACCGAGTTCGAGATCATGACCGGATCGACGGGCATGATCGTGGCGGTGGGCAGCCAGCTTCGGGGCCGGACGACGGTCGCGTTCGAACCGAAGATCATCGCTCCGCATCTGCGCTATCGCGCTGGCGGGCGGGAGGTCGATATCGTCAACGGCACGCCCACCTGGAACGTCGAGGCGGCGACCGATGCGGAGCGGCCGGTGGGGCAGTGGAACACGCTCGACCTCTACGTCGTCGGCGACCGCGCGGTGCACGTCGTCAACGGCGTGCCTGTGGCGGAAGTCCGCGACCTCGCGACGATCGCACCAGATGGTCGCCGCGTCCCGCTGACGCACGGGCGGATCCAGCTGCAGTCGGAGGGAGCGGAGACGTGGTTCCGGGATATCGTCGTCGAACCGATCGATCGCCTGCCACGCGTCCGCGCCGCCGGCTGACCCATCTGACGCATGGCGGTCAGAGCGCGGCGCGGCGCCTCGCGGTTTCGCGCCGATGGGCGATTTCGGTCGACACGCGTTCCTTCGCCTCGAGCTCGGTAAAGTCGAGCAGGTCGGCCATCACCCGGTCGAGGTGCGCGCGCATCGCCCGCCGCGCCGCGGCCGGATCGCGCTTCTCGATCGCCTCGAGGATGCGGTGATGGTCGGCGATGCGCGGGGTCTGTCCGGCGCGTGCGATCCGCTCGAGCATCTCGTGCGACAATGGCGATCGGCGGCGCAGGTCCCACATCGCCTCGACCATCATCGCCAGCACCGCATTCTGCGACGCCCGCGCGATGGCGAGGTGGAAAACGCGATCGGCGATCCACTCGGCACTGCCCTCGGCGCGCTCCTCCTTGTCCATGTCGGCGAGGATATCGCGCATCGCGGCGATCTGTTCGTCCGTCGCCTCGAGCGCGGCGAGTGCGGCGGTCTGCACTTCGACGATCCGACGCGCCTCGATCAGTTCGACGGGGCCGATATCGAGGCTGCCGGCCTGCGCGGCCTGTGTGACCCTGTTGCTGCGCACGAAAACGCCCGAGCCATGCCGCGGCTCGACCAGCCCGAGGATCTCGAGCCCGATCACCGCCTCGCGGATCGTCAGCCGGCTGACGTTGAAGCGTTCGACCAATCGCTTTTCGGAGGGCAGTCGATCGCCGGGTCGAAGCACGGCGCCTTCGATCTCGGCACGCAGCACGTCGATAACATGCCGGTACAGGCGCGCGCTGGGGGCGTTGCGGGTCCGCTCATCCTCTCGCGCCATGATCTTCCACCCCCGCCGGACCGCGATCTTATCCGACGAAAGTGGCGGATCGGCAACCGAAACCTGTCCGATCACCCTGCATTGACTTGTCTGATGAGTTGCCGCACCCAATGACGCGGACAGGCCGGTCGGTGCCGGCGGGAGGGGCGATCATGCGGACGCATGGGGCCGGGGAGAGGCGAATGACGGACGAGCCTTTGCATCGTGGCGGCGCATGCACGAGCGCGGCAGACGCATGACCGAGCGCACGCCCCCCGCGGCGGCGCTGCGACCCGCGCTGATCCTCACAGTCTGCCTGTTCTTCCTGTGGGGCATGGCCAACAACCTAAACGACATCCTGATCGCGCAGTTCAGGAAGGCGTTCGTCCTCAGCGATTTCGAGACGAGCTTCGTCCAGCAGGTCTTCTATCTCGGCTATTTCCTGTTCGCGGTGCCGGCGGCGATGCTGACGCGCGCGCGGGGGTACAAGCCCGCGATCGTCGCCGGGCTGCTGCTCTATGCCGCGGGCGCGACGCTGTTCTATCCCGCGGCGCAGTTCGGCGAATATCACTATTTTCTGGCCGCGCTGTTCGTCATCGCCTGCGGGCTCGCCTTCCTCGAAACCTCCGCCAATCCGCTGATGACCGAGATCGGCGACCCGGCGGGGGCGGCTCGGCGGCTGAACTGGGCACAGGCGGCCAATCCTGTCGGTACGCTCGCCGGGGTCGCGATCGGCAAATATTTCATCCTCGGCAAGGTCGCGCACGACGATGCCGCGATCGCCGCGATGCCCGCCGCGCAGCAGACGGCGGTCTACCGCGAAGCGGTATTGGCGGTGCAGGGGCCGTATCTGGTCATCGGCCTCGTCGTACTGGGGTTCGCGATCGCCGCGCTGCTGATCCGATTTCCGCAGCATTCGGCGCGCGAGTTCGAGGGGAGCGGCGGCCGCTTCGTCGACGTGCTGCGTCGCCCCCGCCTGCTCGGCGCGGCGGCGGCACAATTCTTCTATGTGGGGGCGCAGGTGGGGCTCTGGAGCTATACCATCCGCTATGTCCAGGCGGGCACGCCGGGGACGACCGAGGCGAGCGCCGCCGATTTCCTGTTCGCCAGCTTGCTGCTGTTCGGGGTCGGTCGGTTCGCGGGCTCGGCGCTGATGACGCGGATCGCGCCGGCGCGGCTGCTCGCGCTGTTCGCGGCGATCAGTTTCGCGCTGACGCTGGTCGCGTGGCTCGCGCCGGGCAGTGCCGGGCTCTATGCGCTGGTCGCGGCCAGCTTCTTCATGTCGATCCAGTTTCCGACGATCTTCGCGCTCGGGATGGAGGGGCTGGGGCCGCTGGCCCGGACGGGTGCGTCGCTCATCATCATGGCGATCATCGGCGGCGCGGTGTTGACCGGGCTGATGGGCTTTATGTCCGACCGCTTCGGCATCGCCGCTGCGATGCTGGTGCCGGCGGGTTGTTTCATGGCGGTGCTGCTCTTCGCACTGCGCGCGCGCCGGCCGGTGGGAGCGACGGCATGAAGACAATCGTCTGCGACCGCCCCGGCGTCCTCAGCCTTGCCGAGCGACCGCGACCCGAGCGGCAGCCGGGCGAAGTGCTGATCCGCATCCGCCGGGTGGGCATCTGCGGCACCGACTATCACATCTATGGCGGCAACCAGCCCTATCTGAATTATCCGCGCGTCATGGGCCACGAACTGGCCGGCACGGTCGAGGCGGCGGATGCCGGATCGCCGCTGGCACCGGGTCAGGTGGTCACGGTCATTCCCTATCTCGCCTGCGGATCCTGCGTCGCCTGTCGCCGGGGCAAGCCCAATTGCTGCATGCGGATCCGGGTACTGGGTGTCCACATCGACGGCGGCATGGCCGAATATCTGTCGGTGCAGGAAGCCTATGTGCTGCCGACCGAGGGGCTAACGCTGGATCAGGCCGTGATGATCGAGTTCCTCGCGATCGGCGCCCATGCCGTACGCCGCGCCGCGCTGACCGGGGGCGAGCGGGTGCTGGTGGTCGGGGCCGGGCCGATCGGGCTGGCCACGGGCATCTTCGCCCGCCTTGCCGGGGCGCAGGTGACGCTGGTCGATCGCGACGCCGATCGGCTGGCGCTTGGCCTTGCGGCGGCGGGGCTGGACCGGGGCGAGGTCGCCGATGCGGGGCTGGCCGAGCGGCTGGCCGCCGCGACCGAGGGCGAGTTCTACGACGCGGTCTTCGACGCCACGGGCAATCCGCAGGCGATGGCGGCGGGTTTCGGCTATGTCGCGCATGGCGGTGCCTATGTCCTCGTCAGCATCGTCGCGGCCGACATCGCTTTCAACGATCCCGAATTCCACAAGCGGGAGACGACGCTGCTCGGCTCGCGGAACGCGACGCACACCGATTTCGAGCAAGTCATCACCGCCGTTCGCGCGGGCAGGGTCTCGCTCGCGGCGCTCCACTCTCACAGCTTCGCCCTAGACGAGGCGCCCGCGCGGTTCCCCGAACTGATCGCGGGGCAAAGCGCGGTCATCAAGGCGATCGGCGCGATCTGATACGCGGCGTCATGGCTTCGGGATCAACCGACGCTATAGCCCCAGGGCATCCAGCCCCGGATGATCATCCGGGCGTCGGCCAAGCGGCCAGTGGAACAGCCGATCCCTCTCGGCGATCGGCACGTCGTTGATGCTGGCGATCCGGCGCGCCATCAGGCCGTCGGGCGCGAATTCCCAGTTCTCGTTGCCATAAGCGCGATACCAGTCGCCCGCCTCGTCATGCCATTCATAGGCAAAACGCACCGCAATCCGGTTGCCGTCATGCGCCCACAGCCCCTTGATGAGGCGATAGTCGTGCTCGCGCTGCCACTTCGTCGTCAGGAAGGCGACGATGGCGTCCCTTCCCTGAAGAAAGGCGGACCGGTTCCGCCACTGGCTGTCCGGGGTGTAGGCGAGCGCCACGCGTTCTGGATCGCGGCTGTTCCAGCCATCCTCGGCGGCGCGGACTTTCCGCAGCGCGGTTTCATGGGTGAAGGGGGGCAGGGGTGGTCGCGACATCGGCTCGATCCTTTCAGGCAAAGGGGGTTGCGAACTCGAGGCGGATGCCGCCCGGAATGAAGACGAGGAAATGGCGCGTCGTCGATCCGGGCGCGATGGGGCCGGGCGGCGCATCGACCACCACCTCGGGATGCGCCGTCACCGCCTCCCACGCCGCCGCCAGCGCCGCATCGTCGGCGACCGAGAGCGAGAGATGGTGGAGCCCGATATTGGCGCGCCGGTCGAAGGCTCGGGCGGTCGGCGGGTCGGCGGCGCGCCACAGGGTCAGCAGAATCGCGCCGTCCGAGACGAAGACAGAGGGATAATCGGGCACGCCGCCGACTTCCTCGAACCCCAGCGTGCCGCAGAAGAAGCCGCGCGCCTGATCGAGGTCGGGCACGGTCAGACCGACATGGTGGACGCCCTTGGTGAGCTTGGCGGTCATGATGCTTTCCCTTCCAGTTCCGCGACGCGAGCCCGCAGCACCGCGATCTCGTCGATCAGTGGCTGTGACGCGCAGCGCACCTCCGCCTCGGTGAACCGCGGGGTGATGTGCTGCGGGCAGTTCCAGTCGAAGCCCACGACGTCGATCAGGAAGGCGCGCTCCGGTTCGGCCGTATGGCCGGGCGGCATCAGCGCGGCGATGACCGCGGGGTCGTCGCTCGCCTGCGCATGGCCGATGATCTTAAGGCGACGGCGGTTCGGATAGTCCATCAGGAACAGCGCCACCCGGTCGTCGGCCGCGACATGCGCGGTTGAGAGATATTGGCGGTTGCCGCGATAATCGGCGAACCCGATGCGATTGCCGCCGACATGCCGGAGGAGGCCCGCCGGCCCGCCGCGATGCTGGACATAGGGCCAGCCCTGCTCGGAAATGCTCGCCATGTAGAAGCTGTCGCGGGCGGCGATGAAGTCGAGTTCCCGCGCCGTCAGCACGTCCAGCGGCCCCGCGCCGGCTTCCATGCGGGCATAGGCAGCGCGCGATCCCGCCGCCGCCTGCATTGCTCGTGCACGGGGCCCGAAAAACGTGTGGAGATAGGTCTGTGCCATGGCCAACGACATGGCGCGTTGCCGTCGCCGTGATAATCAGCGATCAACGGCATTCACTATTGCGCATCGAGGAATGATGGATCGCTTCGAGAGCCTGTCCGTGTTCGTCGCGGTGGCCGAAAAGCGGGGCTTCGCGGCGGCGGCGCGCGCGTTGGGCCTGTCGCCGCCCGCGATTACGCGCGCGGTCGCGGCACTTGAGCGGCATCTGGGCGTGACGCTCTTCCATCGCTCGACCCGGGCGGTGTCGCTGACCGACGATGGGGCGGGCCTGCTCGACCGGGCGCGGCGCATCCTGGCCGAGCTTCGCGAGGCGGAGCAGGTCGCCATGGGCAGTCGATCGGTCCCGCGGGGACAGCTTTACGTGACCGCGCCGGTCATGTTCGGGCGGCTGCACGTGCTGCCGGTCATCAACGCGCTGCTGGCCAGCCATGCCGATCTCAGCGCGCGCATGATGCTGCTCGACCGCAATGTCCGCATCGTCGAGGAGGGCGTGGACGTCGCGGTGCGGATCGGAGCGCTTGCTGACAGCAGCTTGCGCAGCGTGACGATCGGCGCGGTCCGGCAGACGATCGTGGCGAGCCCGGCCTATCTTGCCGCGCATGGCGAGCCCGTCGATCCCGTCGACCTTGCCGGCCATCACTGCATCATGGGCAGCGGCGTGCGCGCGGGCGGCGGATGGCCGTTCGGCGCGCGGGCTGAGAAGGCGGCGCGGCTGGTGCCTCGCTTGTCCATCAACGGTATCGACGCGATCCTCGCCGCCGCGGAGGCAGGGGTGGGGCTCGCCAATGTGCTGAGCTACCAGTCGGCGGCACAGATCGCGAGCGGGCGACTGGTCGAGGTGCTGGCGGCTCACGCCCCGCCGGCCATGCCGGTCAGCCTGCTCTACGACCCCGGTCGGGCGTCGATGCCGGCGGTGCGCGTATTCATCGATGCGATGCGCGAACGGGGGCGGCAGGACGTGTGGTAACGACCGCCGGTTACGGTTGCTGAATGTCCGTCGGCGGCGAGGGACGATCGCTCGCTTCCCCGACCCACAGGTGGAGCGGACCGGGCGGCAGCGTCGTCCTGAACCGGCAGCGGGTCGTGACGCCCGGATCGATCGTTCGACGCACGATGGCGGCGAGTTGCAGCCTTGGCCGGACATACGTTCCCGCCAGCGACCGATAGTAAAGTTGCAGGACGGCGGTCCCGGATCGGCGGCCGATGTTGGTGACATCGATTGCGACCTCAGTCTCGGACCCGGATTTCTCTACCGCGATCGCGCCGAGTTCGAAGCGGGTGAAGGAAAGCCCGTGGCCGAACCCGTAGCGCGCCCGATCGGGGGCGTCGCGCCAGTGCGCCTTGCCCGCGGCCATCGGATCGGCATCGCGGGCAGGGCGGCCTGTCGGCGGGCGGTCGTAGCTCCATGGCTGTTGCCCGGTCGAGAAGGGGAAGCTCACCGGCAACCGGCCGGTCGGCTCGGCGCGGCCGAAAACGATGTCCGCGACCGCATCGCCCGTCGTCTGTCCCAGGAACCAGGTTGCGAGGATCGCTGGCGCTCCGGCAACCGCGCCCTCCAGCGCGAGTGCGCGGCCATGGCGCAGGAGAACCACGATCGGCTTGCCCGTGGCCGCGACGGCTTCCGCCAGCGCCATCTGTGCGGTGGGGACGGTGATCTCAGTCCGGCTGTTGCCCTCGCCCGACATGTCCGCGCCCTCACCGATCGCGAGCAGGACGAGATCGGCGGCGCGCGCGGCGGCGACGGCACGCTCGATCCCGCCGGGCAGCGGGTCTTGGATGCCCGATCCTGGCTCGACCGCCAGATGCAGCGCGATGCGGGCGAGGCCGGTTGCCAGATCGACGCCGTCGTTCGTGCCGGCAAAGGACCACGGACCGTTCAGATGCTCCCGATCACGCACGAACGGCCCGATCAGGGCGATCCGCCTCGACGGATCGAGCGGGAGCAGGTTGCCCTCGTTGCGCAAGAGGACGATCGATCGCGTCGCCGCCTCGCGAGCGAGCGGTCGCAGGTCGGGGACTCGCGCCGGTTCGGCGAGCCCCGCATGGGGATCGTCGAACAGCCCGGCGGCGATCTTGAGCGCGAGGACCCGCGCGACCGCCTCGTCCACGCGCGCGATCGGCACGGCCCCCGCGGCGACCAGCGCGGGCAGGTGCGCGTTGTAGAGGCCGCTCTGCATCGACATGTCGATCCCCGCGAGGATCGCGAGGCGGGCGGCATCCGCCTCGTCGCGGGCGACGCCGTGCGCGACCAGTTCGCGATCCGCGTCGTAATCGGCGATGCAGACGCCGCCGAACCGCATCCGCTCGCGCAACCGGCGCGTCAGCAGGTCGCGATTGGCGGTCGCCGGGATGCCGTCCACTTCGGTGAATGCCGCCATTGTCGCGGCGGCGCCCGCGGCGAATGCGGCGGCGAAAGGGGGCAGGTGGATCGCCTCCAACTCGCGCTCGCTCATGTCGACGGGGCCGTATTCCATCCCGCCGCGCACCGCAGCATAGCCGGCGAAATGCTTGGGCGTCGCGAGGATGCCACCGCTCGCGAACCCGCGCACGCGGGCGGCGGCGAGCTGGCAGCCGAGATAGACGTCCTCGCCCGCGCCCTCCGCCACGCGGCCCCAGCGCTGGTCGCGGGCGACATCGACCATCGGCGCGAACGTCCAGTGAAGCCCGGCCGCGCGCATCTCCGCCGCGACGCCGCGCGCAACCCGTTCCGACAGGTCGGGGTCGAAGGCGGCGGCTTCGGCCAGCGGGATGGGGAAGATCGTGCGGCAGCCATGGATGACGTCGGCGGCGAAGATCAGCGGGATGCCGAGGCGGCTGCGGAGCGCCGCGGCCTGTGCGACGCGCGCACCCTCGACCCCATAGCCGTTGAACAGCATCCCGATCCGCCCCGCTTCGATTGCGCGAAGCTGTTCGGCGGTGCCGGTGCGGTTCACCTTCGGGTTGAACTCGGTGCCGACGGGGCGGATCTCGTCGCTGAAGCAGGAGAGCTGGCCCGCCTTCTCCTCGATCGTCATGCGCGCGATCAGGTCGTCGATGCGCGCGCGTTCGGCATGGGCAAGGTGGGGCAGCGCGGCGGTGCCGGCGATTAGGCCAAGGGCGGTGCGGCGGTCGATGCTCACTTGGCCGGCGGGCGAAGCGCCAGGAAGACCGTGCTCCAGAGCTGTGCCGCGTTCGATTCGTCGGCGTCGCCGCTCGATGCGCCGAACGGCGCGACGCGGTAGCCGCCGCCCGCATAGCTCCACGACCAGAGCTCCGACGTGCGCACCGCACCCGCTGCGTCGATCGCGCGCCAAAGCCGGGTGCGCAGCGCGGTGAGGCGCGCGCGGGTCGCGGGCGGCAGGTCGCGGCGCGCGAGCTGGCGGTCGATCCCCGCGGCCATCACCGCCTGTTGCCAGGACCACACGACGGTGCCGTGATACGCCTCCCGCCCAAAGCGGCCCTGCACGGCGGCGGGAGCGAAGGCGGGGTTGGCGACGAGCATCCCCACATCGGTGAACAGCCCGGCGGGGAAGGGGCGGCCGATTGCTGCGATCGAGCGGTCGAGTGCGGCGGGATCGGGATCGGTGAAGAGGAGCGCGAAGCCGTCGTCCGAATGTAGGACGGGCACCGGGCGGCCGGCGGCATCGAGCGACAGTGCATTGAACGCGAGCGGCGCGCTGCCGAGGCTGGCGAGCGCGGCGGCTGCGGGCACGCCGGCCTGTCGCGCATAGTCGGTGATGGCGCGGCGCGCGGCGGCATTGGGCAGTTCGGTCGTGAACAGCGCGGGGGCGGCACGGCGCCACACCTCGGCCTGACCGCCGGCGCGGGCGATCGCCGCACGCTCGGCCGGGGTGCCGTAGCGCGCGAGCAGCGGCAAGAGCCGTGCGATCGAGCGGAGCGCGGCGGGCACCCAGACCGCGTTGACGTCGTAAGGGTAGGTGCCGCGGCCCAGCCCCTCCTCGCTGTCGCGCCACTGGCCGGTCCTACGCCCGTCCTTGAGCGCGATCAGCCGCGCGAATCCCGGACGCTCGGCAAAGGCGGCGGTGCGGCCCACCGCCCAGGCGAAGTTTCGGGCGAGCAGGTCGCCGTTGCGCGCGCCATTGGCCGCGCGGGCGGACAGGAACTGCGCGGCGCGCGCCCGACCGCGCCCGGTCAGCCATGCCTCCGCCACCGACGGGAGCATGAAGTCGTCGTCGATCATCGCATAGTCGTAGATCGGCGTATCGACGCGTCCGCGGCCTTCCTTTGCGTTACGAAGCACCGCGAACTCGCCGATGTCCTCCTCGTGCGCGACTTCGCCCCCGGGCGACAGGCGGGCGAGGACCGATCCGATCCCCGCCTCGACCGCGGCGGGCTGGAGCACGGGCATCAGGAGCCGCACGCTCATCAGCGTGTCGCGCCCGAAATACGTGTCGAACCGCCACGACCCGGCGAGGAACTTCTCGCGATAGGACAGGAACTGGAGCGCATCGGCGGCGCGGGCGTCGGGCCGCGCGGCCGGGGTGAGCAGATCGCCTCCGCCGATCGGGGTGAGCGGCGTCTCGCCCGTCGCGGCCATGACGATCAGGCTGATGCGCCCCGACGGCCCGGCGCGCAGGCCGTCCTGCGTCACGACTGTCCCATCGATACCGATCAGTTGCAGCCAATAGCCCGACGCACCGTCCAGCCGATCGCGCGCCCACGTCACCGACGCCCCGCCGCCATGCAGACCCGGCGCGGTCGTGGGTGGCGCGACGACCTCGGCCGGCGCCTTTCGCAGCAGCTCGTAATCGCGCAGCACCCGGATCGAGGTGCCGAGGCCCTGACGGAAGCGGAGCTCGGCGGCATCGACCGATACGTGCGCGACGATGCCGTTCAGCCGGCGCCCCTTCGCATCGGCCGATCGGTCTGGCTGCGGTGCCCGGTCGATGCGCCACGTTACCGGCCGCGCGGTCTTCTCGAACCACAGGGCCACGCCGCTGTTGCCCGCGGGAAAGCCGACGAGGATACGCGGGTCGTCGCCCGATCGCAGCAGCAGGTGCGCGGCGACCGGCCGCTGCCGGACGAAAGCGTTGAGGTTGCGCCCCTCGTCGATGCGGAAGGCGAGCGGCGCTTCCTGCATCGAGGCCGCCGCCCCGGTGGTGGCCATCAGAACGAGGGCGGCGGCGTGCCGGATCATGCGTATCCTCTCGCGCGGGGTCAGAAGTCGAAGCGCAGCGAGGCGACCGCGTTCCGTCCGTTGACCGGCCGGGCGAAATAATAGTTCGAGCCGGTATTCTCGACGAAGCCGCCGCGCGGATTGCCCTCGGTCAGGCCGATCGTGTTGCCGATATTCTCAACCGAGGCGTTGAAGGTCACATCGTCGGTCAACTTGAACATGACGCCCGCGGAGAACAGGTCGTAGCCCGGCAGTTCCAGCGAGTTGGACACGTCGGCGTAGATCTTCCCGATCCGCTTCCAGCTTGCATAGATCTCGCCGCGCCCGCCGGGCAGGACGATGGCGGGGGTGACGGTGACGTTCACCGCAGGCGTCCGCTCCGGCTTGTTGCCGTCGAAGCCGTTCACCTGATCGCGCAGCGCCTGGGCGATCTGGTTGACGTCGATCGGGTTGCCGTTCTGGAAGGCCGAGAGCGAGCGGATGCTGATCTTCGAATCCTGGATGACGCCGACCGCCGACAGGCGGAACCAGTCGGTCGGGCGGATGGTCACGTCGAACTCGCCGCCATAGACCTTGATCCCCGAATTGGCCGTCAGCTGCTGCGTGACGGTGGTGCCGTTCACGGTCGTCTGCACGTCGCGCGACTGCGGATAGTCGAGAAAGTTGGTGTAGAAGCCGGTGACCGAGGCCTGCACCAGCGGGCTGGAATAGCGAAGGCCCGCCTCGGCAAAGCGCAGGTCGGTGGGCTCGTTCTGCTCCTGCGCCTGGAAGCCCGTTGCGTAGCGGCCATAGACGGCGAAGCGGTCGGTCAGGAGGTAGTTGGCGCCGATCGTCCAGGCGATCTTGTCGAACACGCGGCGCTGGCGCGAGAAGGTGCCGTCGAAGCTGCCGCCGCCGAACTGGGCGATGCAGTTGTTGGCGATGATGTTGTCATTGTCCTGCACGATCGCGCAGCCCGGGCCGAACGTCCCCTGACCCGCGACCGGCACCGCGCCCACGGTATTGCCGCCAAGCCGATTGAAGACGAAATGCTCATACCGGATGCCACCCTCGATCCGCAGCTTGTCCCACAGCGTCAGCTGATCGGTGGCATAGGCGGAGATCGAGCTGAACTTCGCCCGGCTCGGCCCCTCGCCGAAGGTGCCGTAGTTGAGGAAGCCGTTTTCGGTCAGCGAGCCGACGACCTGCCCGCCGGCATTCAGCGCCACCACGTCGACGCGGCGCGCGCGGTCCTGCACGTCGGTCAGGAACGTCGCCGCGCCGATCGCGTCGTTGTAGCGGCTGGACCGCGTGAACAACCCGCCGATCGTCAGCGAGTTCTTGCCCGTGTCCCAGGTGATGCCGGTGTCGCTGTTGAACTCCTTTACCGAGGCGCGGTTCTCGCCGATCACGCTTTCGGCGATCAGGCCATTGCCGTTGATCGCGTCGAGACTGGCGGCGCCGGCGATGATCTGTCCGGTATCGACATAGCGGATGCCGAGCTGCGTCGCGCCGCGCGGGGCGAAGGTGCGGAGGGTCAGCGCGCTGATCGCGTTCGAGCGCAGTCGTTCCGACGCGAGCTGAAGCGCCGAATTGTCGTAGGAGAAGATCGAATTGAAGTTGGTGCTGAAGTTCGTGTAGCGGCCGCGCGCGAAGAACGTCACCTCGTCGCCGAACCGTTGGGTGAGGTCGTAGCCATAGGATTGCGACCGGGTGTGGACCCCGTCGGTCAGGTCGATGTCCTTGAACGAGGCGCCCGTGGTCGGCGTGGTACGCACCGTCACGCGGCCGAAATCGCGGCTCTGGAGCAGGCCATGCGTCGCCGACAGGCCGGGGATCGACTGCGGATCGCCCACCCCCGTCACCGGGATCGGGACGTAGAAGATGTTGTGATCGTCAACGACCTTGGCCGACAGGGTGAGCTTGCCGGTGTTCCAACGCTGGCTGATCGCGGCGCGCAGCAGGCCGCCGATATTGGCGTCGTAACCCGGATCGCGGATGCCGTCGTCCTTGCGGAAGAAGCCGCTGATCGCGATCGCGGTATTCTCCCCGATCGGGCGGGTCATGAAGGCATCGACGCGTGCGGTGCCGAAGCTCGACGTGCTGAGCTGGAACGTGCCGCTGGCTTCGTCGAAGCTCGGCTTGCGGGTGATGAAGTTGATCGTCGCGCCCGCGCCGTTGACGGTCAGGATGCCCGATGCGCCCGACCGCACCGCCTCCAGCCGGTCGATCGCCACTTCCTGCTTCAGGATCGTGTCGCTGAGCGCGTTGATGTAGAAGACGGGCAGGCTGTCTTCCTGCACCTGCACGAATTGCTGCCCGCCGCCGGCCAGGCCGCGGACCGAGAAGTTGTTGGATACCTCGCCGCCCGATCCCTCGACGAAGATGCCGGGGATGAGCTCGAGCGCCTGTGCGGTCGATCGCGGCGCCTTGCGGTCTAGATCCTCGCGGCTGGCGACGGTGACGGCGGAGGAGGAGGTGAGGACGGTGGTGCCGCGGGCGCGGGTGCCGGTGACGATGATGTCCTCGCCCATCGGTTCGGCGGCGGCCTGTTCGGCGGGCGCGGGTGCCTCGGTCTGCGCGGTGTCCTGCGGCGTCGCGGCCTGCCCGGCGGCGAGGACAGCGGTGCTGCCGTCGAACGAGACGAGGCGCAGGCCGGTGGGGGCGATCAGGCGGCGCAGCCCCTCGGTCACGTCGAGGCGCCCGCGAACCTCGCCCGTCCGGCGCGCGCGGGTTGCATCCTCGGGCGCGATGATCTGGATGCCGGCCTGGCGCGAAAAGGCGACGATGCCGGCGGCGGCGGGCTGTGCCGACACCTCGAACGCGCGGGCGGGTCGTGCCTGGGCGACGGCGGGCGCGGCAAGGGCGATGAGGCTGACGGCGGGGACGAGCCCGATCCCGTACGGCGTGCGCATAATGATCCTCTCCCGATATCGCCCCGTCTGGCGCGGGGACATGGGCTAGACGCGCAGGGGGCGCGGTTCCGTCGCGCTCGGTCCGCAAATCAGCGGGTGATGCGAATTTTTCCCTCTGCCTGCTCGACCCGCCCGCCTGCGACGATCGCGGCGGCGCGGGCGAAGCCGTCGATGTCGCCCGCGCGAAAGCGGCCGACGATGCGGCGATCGGCGAGCGACGCCTCGACCGCAAGCTGGCGCGTGCTGTAGCGATTGAACTCGGCCGCGGCATCGCCCAGCGTCATGCCGTCGAGCACGACCTCGCCCGTGCGCCAGGCGAGCGCGTCGGCCACCGCGGCACCGACCCGCTCGGGCGCGGCGACGCCGGTCGCGCGCGATACCGCCGCACGCTGGCCCGCGTCCAGCGTGCTGAAGCGCGCGGGATTGGCCTCCGACCAGACGCGCACGCGCCCCTCGGTCACGACCACCTCGGCATCGTCGCCGGTCCGCCGTACGGCGAAGGCAGTGCCGACCGCCTCGACGCGGATATCGCCCGCCGAGACGATGAAAGGGCGGGCGCGATCGTGCGCGACCGCGAACCAGGCTTCGCCCGCCGACAGGTCGATGCGGCGGCGATCGGGCGTCATCGCGACGCTGGACGCGCTGGCGGTGTTGAGGATCATCGTCGATCCGTCCGCCAGCGCGACCCGGCGGCGCTGCCCGATTTCGGTCGCATAGGTCGCGGCGCGCTCGTTGCCGATCCATGTGCCTACGCCGCCGAGCACCGCGACAGCGGCGAGCCCTGCGGCCAGAAGCCCGCGACGGGAAGCTCGGGTCGCGGGCGGCGCCTCGGTACTCGCGTTCGCGCCCGCCATCGTCAGCCAGATCGCCTCGGCCCGGATCAGCGCGCCGCGGCGGCGGGTGTCGCCATCGGCCCAGCGCTCGATCGCGGCGGCGAGCACGGGGTCGCCGGGTGCGGCATCGCGCGCAGCGATCCAGCGGGCGGCGGCCGCCTCAATCTCTGCGGCCGGCTCACGCCCGTCCACGGCGACCCCCATTCGGGCGCAGCGCGGCGCGATCGTCCTCGCTCAGCCCCGCCATGACGATGCGCAGGCTGCGCGAGACGTCGTTCTCGACCACCGTTTCGGTGACGCCCAGTTTCGCTGCAATCTCGCGCTGCGACAGGCCCTCGATCCGGCGGAGCCAGACGATCCGGCGCGCGCGCTCGGGCAGGCGGTCCATCAGCGCCTCGACCCGCGCGAGCAGCGCACGGCCGGCGGTGATCCGCTCGGGCGAGCGATCGTCGGCGAGTGCGTCCTCCAGGTCCGCAGTCGACCCTACCGCCTCGATCCGCACGATCTTGGCGCGGCGCACGTCGCTCAGCGCCAGGTTGCGCGCGGTCTGGAACAGGTAGCGGCGCGGATCGTCGATGGCGGCGAGGTCCGTGACCGAGGCGATGCGGCAATAGCTTTCCTGCACGAGGTCGTCGGTATCGCACCCCGGAAACGCGCCGCGCAGCCACGCGCGAAGCGCGGCTTCGTGCGGCAGGATGTGGCGTGCGACCCAGGCGGGACGCTCATGATCGGCGACGGACCGTGACATGCCTACCCATGATGCCCCAGCGGCGCAGTTCCGTCACGGAAAGGATGTGGCCCCCTCGGATTGGCAGCGTCAGTCGCGCAGGTTCCAGCGCGCGATCATCGCCTGCGTCACACCATTGGTCCAGCCGAACCCGTCCTGCAGCGGGTACTCGCCGCCGCCGCCGGGGCGCACCGCCTCGACATCGTATTTCTCCACCAGCTTCCCGCTTGAGGCATAGCCGCGGCGAACCGTGGCGACCCAGGCGGCGGCGATGCGACGGGCGCGGCGGTCCTCGCCGTAATTCGCAAGCCCGTCCGCGGCGACCCATTGCAGCGGCGCCCAGCCATTGGGCGCATCCCATTGCTGGCCCGTCTCGACCAGCGTGGTGCGAAGCCCGCCGGGGGCGATCAGCTTGCTTTCGATCGTCACGGCGACGCGCGCGGCGCGGGCAGGAGTGGCGAGCCGCGCGAACAGCGGATAGGCGGTCGCCGCGGTCACGCCGGGGCGGATCGCACGGGTCGAGGTGTCGAAATCGCCGTAGCGACCCTCTGCCTCGTTCCAAAGCCAGCGCTCGACCGCGCGGCGTCGCGCATCGGCGCGCGCGGCGAAGGGCTCGGCACACGGGCGCTTCAGCGCGGCGCAGCGGCGGGCGATCGCCTGCTCCATGCCAAAGAGAAGGCTGTTGAGGTCGACGGGCACGATCGCGGTCGTGTCGATCGTCGCCAGCGTCCGTCCGTCGGCCAGCCAGCGCGAGGAAAAGTCCCAACCGCTCTCGGCCCCGGCGCGCAGGTCGCGATAGACGGTCTTCGCCGGACGCCCGCTGGAACGCGCGGTCAGCACGTCCTCGCGCCAGCTTTCGTCGCGCGGCGTCTCGCGATCGTCCCAATAGCGGTTGAGCACCGCGCCGTCGGGCATCCGCACTGTCCGCCCGCCGCGCATCCAATAGCCATGCTCGGCGATGAGCGCATCGAGCCGCCGGCCGAGGACCGCCGGTGCGGCCGCGTCGGAGAGGTCCATCATCGCGTAGAGAAAGGGCGGCTGCGACCGGCTGAGATAATAGCTGCGTGCGCCGTTCGGCACATGGCCGTGCCGACCGACCAGACCGACGAAGCCGTCGATCATCCCCTCGATCAGGTCGCGGCGGCCGTCGACCTTGAGGCCCAGCATCGTGAAATAGCTGTCCCAGTAATAAATCTCGCGGAACCGGCCGCCGGGGACGACATGACGCCCGTCGAAGCGAAGCGCCGACGATCCCGGCACCGGCACCACAGGTGGGCGGGCGAGCGTATCCCACAGGGCGCGGATGTGCTGCGTCAGCGGCCGCGTCGGTCCCTGGATCGGCCGCACCGCGGGCGGATCGTCGTCGGGCACCTCGAAATTGGCGAGCACGAAGGCCTTGAGCGCCTCGTCGCTCCAGTCGCGCCGGGCGCGATAGTCGGCCATGATGCGCGCGACCGGGCGGCGCGGCACGGCATCGACGAACGCCTTTCCATCGGCGAACAGCCGACGCATCTGCACTGCCTCGAACAGCGCGCGGTAGCGATCCGCCGGGCTGGCGACGGCATCGACCTGCGGCGGCAGCCGCGCCGCGCCCGGCATCGCGAGTGCAAGCGACGCAGCCACGATGGCGAGGGGGCGGAGATACCTTGAGCCCGGGTTCATATCGACTCTCCCATCTTGCCAAGCCAAGAAGGCGGCTCGGCGGCCTTTCCATTCCGGCTTGCGAACGGATGAGAGGTCGCTCCCCAGCGCCCGAAAGCATCGGCACGATAGCGCGTTCTGGTATTATGGCGACAACGGTCGGGCCACCCAATGGATGGCCGAAGTCTGGATCGTAGCTTTCAGAGGCCTGTTCGCCGTAAGGCCGCTCTCCAGGGACCGCCTTTCCGACGATCCCCCTGCATTTTTTTCAATGCGGAGAGAGTGGTGCCCAGAAGAGGACTCGAACCTCCACGCCCTTGCGAGCGCCAGCACCTGAAGCTGGTGCGTCTACCAATTCCGCCATCTGGGCACGGGGTAGGCCGGCGCCTCTAGGGGAGGGGCCGCGGGGTTGTCAACGCACTTTCGGCGGAAAAATGCGGAGCCTTGCTGACGACTTGCCGTTTCCGTTGCGACGCGGCATTGCGGGCCGCGAACGACCGGGTTCGAAAGGCAGTTTCCAAGACCATGCGCGACAAGCTCATCACCCTTATCGGCGGCGGCGGGTTCGTCGGCCGCTATGTGGCCCAGGAACTGATGGCGGCGGGCGCGCGCGTGCGCATCGCCCAGCGCGACCCGCGCCGTGCCTTTTTCCTGAAGCCGCTGGGCGGCCTCGGCCAGGTGCAGTTCGTCGGCACCGACATCAAGCGGCCGGACACGATCGCGCGGGCGGTGGACGGCGCGGATGCGGTGGTCAATCTGGTCGGCACCTTCACCGACTATCAGCGCATCCAGGTCGACGGCGCGCGGCTGGTGGCGGAAGCCGCCGCCGCGGCGGGGGTGGGGGCGCTCGTCCACATCTCCGCGATCGGCGCCGATCCGGCCAGCCCCTCGCACTACGGCCGAAGCAAGGCCGAGGGGGAGGCGGCGGTGAAGGCCGCATTCCCGGGCGCCACGATCCTGCGCCCCTCGATCGTGTTCGGGCGCGAGGACCAGTTCGTCAATCGCTTCGCCGCGATGATCGCCAGCCCGCTGCCGGTGATCCCGGTGCTGAAGCCGGATGCGCAGTTCCAGCCGGTGCACGTCGTCGACGTGGCGCGTGCGGCGGCAGCTTCGCTCACCGATCCGAAGGCGCATGGCGGCCATACCTATGAGCTCGGCGGCCCTGACGTGTTGACGATGCTCGACCTTCACCGCTGGATCGCCGAGGCGACGGGGCGGGACAAGATCTTCGCGCCGCTGCCCGATTTCGCGGGTTCGGCGCTGGCGAGCCTCGGCAAGCTGCCCGGTGCGCCGATCACGCGCGACCAGTGGCTGATGCTCCAGCGCGACAATGTCGTGGCGAACGGGGCGGCGGGGTTCGAGACGTTCGGCATCGCGCCGACGCCGATGGCCGCGGTCGCGCCCGGCTGGCTGGTGCTCTATCGCCGCCAGGGTCGGTTTGGCCAGACGAAACAACCGGTCTGACCGGTAAGCGAATTACTGACGACCAACGCCGGCGGGGGATTGCATGGGCGAGTTGCTGACGGTCCTCCTCTTGGGGGCGATCGAGGGTCTGACCGAGTTTCTGCCGGTATCATCGACCGGCCACCTCATCCTTGCGGGCGAGTTGCTCGGGTTCAACGATGCCAGTTCGGTGGCGTTCAAGATCGCGATCCAGCTCGGCGCGATCCTGGCGGTGCTGGTCATCTATTGGCGGCGGTTCTGGAACGTCGGTACCGGGATGATCGCCGGGCGGCCCGATGCGTGGCGGTTCGTGCGCAACATCCTGATCGGGTTCGCACCGGCGCTCGTCATCGGCGTCGTCGCCTATGACGCGGTGCGGGCGGCGATGCAGACGCCGGTGATCGTCGCGGTCGCGCTGATCGTCGGCGGCGTCGCGATCCTCCTCATCGAGCGGATGGTGAAGCGCGTCCGGGTGAACAGCGTCGAGGGGATGCCGCTCGGCATCGCCGCGACGATCGGTGTCGTCCAGTGCATGGCGATGGTGCCGGGCGTCAGCCGGTCGGGCGCGACGATCATGGGTGCGCTGCTGATGGGCGTCGAGCGCAAGACAGCCGCGGAGTTCAGCTTCTTCCTCGCCGTGCCGACGATGACCGCGGCGACGGCCTATGCGCTTTACAAGGACCGCGCGATGCTCAGCTTCGACGACCTGCACGCAATCGCGATCGGCTTCGCGGTGGCGTTCGTCGTCGCGCTGCTGGTGGTCAAGGCGTTCGTCGCGCTGGTCTCGCGCTACGGCTTTGCGCCGTTTGCCTGGTATCGGATCGTGGCGGGCAGCGCGGCGCTGATCTGGCTGCTGGCGAGGTAGGGCCGTATTGGTCCTATTAAGGATGGACGGGCAAAGCTGACCCAAGCGTGACACAGGCCGGAAAACTAATTAGGTAAGCATAGCTGCCTCAAGTGCCGTTTTGTGCGTGACAGCGAGCTTTGGTGAAATTATACGCGCCCTCGAACCGTGAGGGACGCGCCATGAATGCCACGTTGAAGTTTGTCGGGACCGCGCAGGACTATCCGTCGAAACGCGCTGCCGACGACCGCAACCGCGACTTCCGCGAGATCGCCGACCGTTTCGCGCCGCCCAAGGCGGGTGAGCAGGCGGGGCGGTGCTCGCAGTGCGGCGTGCCCTATTGCTCGGTGCACTGCCCGCTGCACAACCACATCCCAGATTGGCTACGCCTGACCGCCGAGGGGCGGCTGCGCGAAGCGTACGAGCTGTCGAACAGCACCTCGACCATGCCCGAGATCTGCGGCCGCATCTGTCCACAGGACCGGCTGTGCGAGGGCAATTGCGTGATCGAGTTCTCCGGCCACGGATCGGTGACGATCGGATCGGTCGAGAAGTACATCACCGACACCGCCTGGGAAGAGGGCTGGGTCGAGCCGCTGGTGCCCGGCCGTGCGCGCGGGCAGTCGGTGGGCGTGATCGGCGCGGGGCCGGCGGGGCTGACGACCGCCGAGTATCTGCGCGTCGCGGGCTATGAGGTGCACGTCTACGACCGGCACGACCGCGCGGGCGGGCTGCTGACCTATGGCATCCCCGGCTTCAAGCTGGAGAAGCACGTCGTCACGCGCCGGGTCGATCGGCTGAAGGCGGGCGGCATCGTCTTTCACGAGGGGTTCGAGGTCGGCCGCGACGCGACGCTCGACGAACTGCGCTCGCGCCACGATGCGATCCTGATCGCGACGGGCGTCTACAAGCCGCGCGCGATCAAGGCACCGGGCGTCGGATCGGGCGGCGTGGTCGACGCGCTTGATTATCTCATCACCTCGAACCGCAAGAGCTTCGGCGATGAGGTTGCGGCCTGGGACGACGGCAGCCTGAATGCGGCGGGCAAGGACGTGGTGGTGATCGGCGGCGGCGACACCGCGATGGACTGCGTGCGGACCGCGGTGCGGCAGGGCGCGAAGTCGGTGAAGTGCCTCTATCGCCGCGACCGCGCCAACATGCCCGGCAGCCAGCGCGAAGTCGCGAATGCCGAGGAAGAGGGCGTCGAGTTCGTGTGGCTCGCCGCGCCCGAGGGGTTCGAGGCGGCGGCCGAGGGGCATGTCGCCGGCGTGCGCGTGACGAAGATGCGCCTCGGCGCCCCTGACGCTAGCGGCCGCCGCGCCCCCGAACCCGATCCGGGCAGCGAGGAGACGCTTCGCGCCGACCTCGTCATCAAGGCGCTGGGCTTCGACCCCGAGGACCTGCCGGCGATGTTCGGTGCGCCCGAACTCGGCGTCAATCGCTGGGGGACGCTGCGCGTCGACAACAAGTCGATGATGACCAGCCTCGACGGCGTGTTCGCCGCCGGCGACATCGTGCGCGGCGCAAGCCTCGTCGTCTGGGCGATCCGCGACGGCCGCGACGTCGCTGACCGGATGCACGCCTGGCTCCGCGCCAAGGCTAAGGCGGCAAAGGTCGCCGCCTGATCTGATGGATTTTTGCGATCGCCCCCGCGCGATTGGAGACGATGAAATGAGCCTCGAAACTGAACGCCTCCGCCTCGCTACCGAAGGCATGTACCGCCCCGAGTTCGAGGGCGATGCCTGTGGCGTCGGCCTCGTCGCCGCGACCGACGGGAAGCCGAGCCGCCGGGTCGTCCAGTCGGCGATCGACGCGCTGCGCGCGGTGTGGCACCGCGGCGCGGTCGATGCGGACGGCAAGACCGGCGACGGCGCGGGCATCCATGTCGACCTGCCGCACCGCTTCTTTGACGACGCCGTGGTGGCGAGCGGGCACCGCGTGCTCCCCAACCGGCTGGCGGTCGGCATGGTGTTCATGCCGCGCACCGACCTTGGCGCGCAGGAGACGTGCCGCACGATCGTCGAGGCGGCGATCATCGAGGCGGGCTACACCATCTATGGCTGGCGCCAGGTGCCCGTCGACGTGTCGGTGATCGGCCAGAAGGCGCAGGCGACCCGGCCCGAGATCGAGCAGATCATGATCGCCGGCCCCTTGCCCGGCGACCAGGACGAAAGCGAGTTCGAGAAGAACCTCTACCTTGTCCGCCGCCGGATCGAGAAGCGGATCATCGCCGCGCAGATCACGGGCTTCTACATCTGCTCGCTGTCGTGCCGCTCGATCATCTACAAGGGGCTGTTTCTCGCCGAAAGCCTGTCGGACTTCTATCCCGACCTCAATGACGAGCGGTTCGAGAGCCGCGTCGCGATCTTTCACCAGCGTTATTCGACCAACACCTTCCCGCAATGGTGGCTGGCGCAGCCGTTCCGGTGCCTGGCGCACAACGGCGAGATCAACACGATCCGCGGCAACAAGAACTGGATGCTGAGCCACGAGATCAAGATGGCGAGCATCGCGTTCGGCGAGCATTCGGAGGACATCAAGCCGGTCATTCCAGCCGGCGCCAGCGACACCGCCGCGCTCGACGCCACGTTCGAGGCGATCTGCCGCTCGGGCCGCGACGCGCCCACCGCCAAGCTGATGCTGGTGCCCGAGGCGTGGCAGGACCGCGCCGACATGCCCGAGGCGCACAAGGCGATGTACACCTATCTCGCCAGCGTGATGGAGCCGTGGGACGGCCCCGCCGCGCTTGCGATGACCGACGGCCGCTGGGCGGTCGCGGGGCTCGACCGCAATGCGCTGCGCCCGCTTCGCTATACGCGGACCGCCGACGGTCTGCTGATCGTGGGGTCGGAGACGGGCATGGTCGTGGTGCCCGAGACGAGCGTGGTGGAGAAGGGCCGGCTCGGGCCGGGCGAGATGATCGCGGTGGACCTTGCCGAAGGGCGCCTGTTCCACGATGCCGAGATCAAAGACCGGATCGCGGGCGAGCATGACTATGCCGCGATGATCGGCGGCTATCTGTCGGTCGACGACCTGCCGCAGGTGGAGGCGGCGGACGTGCGCTTCGACCGGGCGGAGCTGGCGCGGCGACAGGTCGCGGCGGGGCAGACGCTCGAGGATATGGAGCTTATCCTCGCGCCGATGGTCGAAACCTCGAAGGAGGCGATCGGATCGATGGGCGACGACACGCCGCTCGCGGTCATCAGCGACAAGCCGCGGCTCATCAGCCAGTTCTTCCGCCAGAACTTCAGCCAGGTCACGAACCCGCCGATCGACCCGCTGCGCGAACGGCACGTGATGAGCCTGAAGACCCGCTTCGGCAATCTCGCCAACATCCTCGATGTCGAGGCGGCGAAGGGCCGGGTGCTGATCCTCGAATCCCCCGTGCTGGTCGGCAGCGAATGGGCGCGGCTCAAGGCCTATTTCGGCGGCCAGTCGGCGGAGATCGACACGACGTTCGAGGCGGGCAGCGGGGCCGAGGGCCTGCGCGCCGCGATCGCGCAGCTTCGCGCCCAAGCCGAGCAGGCAGTGCGCGAGGGGCGGACCGAGCTGTTCCTGACCGACGAGCGGATCGACGAGGATCGGGTGGCAATCCCCGGCGTGCTCGCCGCCGCCGCGGTCCACACGCACCTCGTCCGCCGGGGCCTGCGCTCCTATGCCAGCGTCAATGTGCGGACCGCCGAGTGCCTCGACACGCATTATTTCGCCGTTCTGATCGGCGTCGGCGCGACGACAGTGAACGCCTATCTGGCCGAGGCGGCGATCGCCGATCGGCAGGCGCGCGGGCTGTTCGGCGACCTCACCCTCGCCGACTGCCTCAAGCGCTATCGCAAGGCGATCGACGAGGGGCTGCTCAAGATCATGTCGAAGATGGGGATCGCGGTGATCTCCAGCTATCGCGGCGGCTATAATTTCGAGGCGGTGGGCCTCAGCCGCGCGCTGGTCGCCGACCTGTTTCCCGGCATGCCGGCCAAGATCTCGGGCGAGGGCTATGCCTCGCTCTACGTCAACGCCAGCCAGCGGCACGAGGCGGCGTTCGACGCCGCGGTCGTCAACCTGCCGATCGGCGGCTTCTATCGTCAGCGCCATTCGGGCGAGACGCACGCCTATTCGGCGCAGCTGATGCACCTGCTCCAGTCGTCGGTGTCGACCGACAGCTATTCGACCTATCTGCAATTCGCGCGCGGCGTCCGCGACCTGCCGCCCGTGTACTTGCGCGATCTCCTCGAGTTCAATTTCCCGCGTGAGGGGGTGAACATCGACCAGGTCGAGGCGATCACCGAAATCCGCAAGCGGTTCATCACGCCCGGCATGTCGCTGGGCGCACTGTCGCCCGAGGCGCACGAGACGCTGGCGATCGCAATGAACCGCATCGGCGCCAAGGCGGTGTCGGGCGAGGGCGGCGAGGACAAGGTCCGCTACACGCCCTACGAGAATGGCGACAACGCCAACTCGGTCATCAAGCAGGTGGCCTCCGGGCGCTTCGGCGTGACGGCGGAATATCTCAACGCCTGCGACGAGATCGAGATCAAGGTCGCGCAGGGAGCCAAGCCAGGCGAGGGCGGGCAGCTCCCCGGCTTCAAGGTGACCGAGTTCATCGCCAAGCTGCGTCACTCGACGCCGGGTGTGACGCTCATCTCGCCGCCGCCGCACCACGACATCTATTCGATCGAGGATCTGGCGCAGCTCATCTACGACCTGAAGCAGATCAACCCGCGCGCGCGCGTCTGCGTGAAGCTGGTCAGCTCGGCGGGCATCGGCACGGTTGCGGCGGGCGTGGCGAAGGCGCATGCCGACGTGATCCTCGTCTCCGGCCATGTCGGCGGGACGGGCGCCAGCCCGCAGACGTCGATCAAGTACGCCGGCACGCCGTGGGAAATGGGGCTGTCGGAGGTCAATCAGACGCTGACGCTCAACGGCCTGCGCGGGCGGGTGAAGCTGCGCACCGATGGCGGCCTCAAGACCGGGCGCGACATCGTCATCGCCGCGATCCTGGGTGCCGAGGAGTTCGGCATCGGCACATTGAGCCTCGTCGCGATGGGCTGCATCATGGTGCGCCAGTGCCACTCGAACACCTGTCCGGTCGGCGTGTGCACCCAGGACGAGAAGCTGCGCGCCAAGTTCGTCGGCACGCCGGAGAAGGTCATCAACCTCATGACCTTCATCGCCGAGGAAGTGCGCGAGATCCTCGCCCGCCTCGGCGTCCGCAGCCTCGACGAGATCATCGGGCGGACCGAATTGCTGCGGCAGGTCAGCCGCGGGGCCGAGCATCTCGACGACCTCGACCTCAATCCCATCCTCGCCAAGGTCGATGCGAGCGATGCGGAGCGGCGCTTCAGCCTCGACACCTTCCGCAACGAGGTGCCCGACAGCCTCGATGCGCAGATGATCAAGGACGCCGCGCCCGTTTTCGCGCGGGGCGAGAAGATGCAGCTCACCTATTCGGTGCGGAACACCCACCGCGCGGTCGGCACCCGCCTGTCGAGCGAGATCACGCGGCGGTTCGGCATGTCGAAGCTTGCCGACGGGCACGTCCATGTCCGGCTGCGTGGCAGCGCGGGCCAGTCGCTCGGCGCCTTCCTGTGCAAGGGCGTGACGCTCGAGGTATTCGGCGACGCCAACGACTACGTCGGCAAGGGCCTCTCGGGCGGGCGGATCGTCGTGCGGCCGATGGTTTCCTCGCCGCTGGCCAGTCAGGAGAACACGATCCTCGGCAACACCGTCCTCTATGGCGCGACCTCGGGCGAGCTCTATGCCGCGGGGCAGGCGGGCGAGCGGTTCGCGGTCCGCAATTCGGGCGTGAAGGTGGTGGTCGAGGGCTGCGGCGCCAATGGCTGCGAATACATGACCGGCGGCATCGCGGTCGTTCTCGGGCCGGTCGGCACCAATTTCGGCGCGGGCATGACCGGCGGCATGGCCTTCGTCTACGATCCCGAGGGCAAGTTCCCCGAGCGGGCCAATGGCGAGAGCCTGACCTGGCATCGCCTGGCCTCGGCGCATTGGGAGGGGGTGCTCAAGGACCTGATCGCCGCCCACGCCGAGGCGACCGACAGCAAATGGTCGAACGGCCTGCTCGACGACTGGGACCGCACGCTCGGCGCGTTCTGGCAGGTGGTGCCGCGCGAGATGCTGGAACGGCTCGAAGCGCCGATCGACGACCGTACGGCGCCGGAAGTGGTCGCGGCGGAGTAGCGGTCAGGCGGTGCGCGCGGCCCTTCGCCGGCGCACCGCCAGCCATCCGGCGAGGCCGAAGATCGACAGCGCCGGCCAGCCGCCATCGGTGACGAACAGATACGCCGCGCCGATCCCCGCACAACCGATCAGCGACGCGATCCGCCAGCCGAAGGCGATCGGGCGCGGCAGCCAGAAGATGCCGGTTGCCATCGCCGCAAGCGCGTTGGCCGCCAGCCACAGATAGGACGCGTCGCGCCCGATCGACCCGGCGAGCGGCAGCTTGATCATCGCATAGCCGCGCATCGCATTGGGAAAGCAGTCGGCGGCCAGATGGATGCCGATCCCGATCGCGAGGCCGGGTGCGATCGCCCGCCCGCCGCGCCGTGCCGCCAGCAGGACGATCGGCAGCACGCTGTGCGTCAGCGCGCTCCGGTGGGCGAGCATCAGCGCGAAGTCGAGATCGGGCAGGGTGGTGCCCGCCACGCAGGCGAGCAGCGTCCCCGCGGCCCACGCCAAGTCGTCGTGAGGTCGCCAGCGCGAGACGAGCCACGCGCCCGACAACCAGATGATGCTTTCCACGCTCGCCTCTTCCCCTTGGGTGACGGCCCCGATAACAGACGGGCATGTGGCTTCTCTACCAGTTCCCGCTCTGCCCCTTCTCGCGCAAGGTCCGCCTGCTGCTGGCCGAGAAGGGGGTGGGGTACGAGCCGGTGCGCGAATCGCCCTGGCTGCGGCGCGACGAGTTCCTCGACATGAACCCGGCGGGCGAGACGCCGGTGATGGTGAATGCCGAAAAGCCCGGTCGCCCGATGATCGATTCGATGGCGATCTGCGAATAT
Source organism: Sphingomonas yantingensis (assembly GCF_014199325.1). Classification (GTDB taxonomy): domain Bacteria; phylum Pseudomonadota; class Alphaproteobacteria; order Sphingomonadales; family Sphingomonadaceae; genus Sphingomonas; species Sphingomonas yantingensis. Next base: position 445,186 of record NZ_JACIJJ010000003.1, on the reverse strand, counting down.
TTCGAGGAAACCGTCGACAAGGCGGCGATGATCAACGGTACCGCCGCCGACCGCGCCGAGATCCGCCGGCTGGTGACGTGGTTCGACGTTCACTTTTATCGCGACATCACGCGCCCGCTGCTGACCGAGCGCATGGAGAAGCGCCTTGTCCTGCGCACCTCGCCGGATTCAGGTCGCCTGCGCGAGGCAATGAAGGCGGCGGTCGCGCATCTCGATTATGTCGATTACCTGCTCGACCATCGCCAGTGGCTGGCGGGATCGACCATCAGCCTTGCCGATCTCGCCGCCGCGGCGCAGATTTCGGTCGCCGACTATCTCGGCGGGATCGACTGGAAAAGCCATGAGCAGTCCAAGCGCTGGTATCTGGGCATGAAGAGCCGCCCGTCGTTCCGCCCGCTGCTCGCCGAGCGGATGGAAGTGATCGCGCCGCACGCCGACTATGAAAAGCTGGACCACTGACATGCTCGAACACGTCCCCGGCTGGCTGGGCAAGGCGCTGAAGGGCCTGCGCGCAGGCGAGGAGAAATTGGCGATCGTCCAGCCGGGGCTGGGGAGTTTCGCGTCGCTCAATCTCGCCAGCCCCGCCTTTGCCAACGGCGCGCGGCTGCCTGAGCGGTTCACCGCCGATGGCGAAGGGGTGTCGCCGCCGCTGTTCTGGACGGGTGTGCCCGCCGAAGCCGTGCGCCTCGCGCTGCTGGTCGAGGATGCCGACGCGCCGACGCCGTCGCCGCTGGTCCATGCGGTCGTCTGGGACCTGCCCGCCGGTGACGGCGAGCTGAAGGAAGGCGCGATCGTCGCCGATGGCGAGGGCGGGGAGGGCGGCGATGTCGGCCGCAACAGCTATCTGGCGGAAGGCTGGCTGCCGCCCGATCCGCCGACCGGCCACGGCGTCCACCACTACGCCTTCCAGCTTTTCGCGCTGGGCGAAGGACCCGACCTCAAGCGCAATCCCAGTCGCTCGGCGATGCTCAAGGCGATGAGCGGGCGCGTGCTTGCCGCGGGGGTGCTGACCGGCACCTATTCGCGCGGTGAGGAGAAGCCGGTGGGGCCGGCAACCGCCGCGGTGCCGGCGGCCGGCTGACCCGCCACCTCAAACCGTCACATGTGCGTGCAAGGCTAATTCCCGCGATGCGTTCCTTCCTGATCCTGCCCGCCATCCTCGCCGCAGCACCCGCCGCGGCGCAGATCGTCCCCGTGCCGCAGCAGCCCGCCTCGGCCGAGGCGGCGCGCGGCGGTGTGGACGTGTTCTTTCCCAATGAGGGGCCGGCACCCGCCGACCCGCGTGCGCCCGACACGATCGAGGTGACCGCCGCGGACGGCAGCCGCCTGAGGCTGAACCGCGACGGCCCGGCGCTGTTGCCGGTCCCTGCCGGCGGCTTTGCCCGGGCGCGCTATCGACTGGCCGACGTCGCGGTGGCCGAGGCCGCGCCGCCGCCGCCCGCCACCCCCATTGCCGAAGCCGCGGAGGCGATCGAGGCGTCGCGCGAGCAGGAAGTGCTGGGCTCCGCCGGCACCGCCTCGGCCATCGCCTCGCGCTTCACGCCCTATCGCCCGACCTACGGCGTCTTCGGTCTGAACGACGCCGGCGCGAAGCTGCAGTTCAGCTTCGCCTTCCAGCCGTTCGAGACCAACGGCGCGCTCAACGGCCTGCGCTTCGCGTACACGCAGACGATGTTCTGGCGGATCGACCTGCCCTCCGGCCCGTTCGTTTCGACCAACTACAGTCCGGAGGTCTTCTACGAAGTGCCGCTGACGCAGGATGCCGTCGCCGCGGTCGGCTATGCGCACGACTCAAACGGGCGGGGGAGCGTCGGGTCGATCGACGTCAACCGCATCTATGCCCGCGTGACGCGCAAGTTCGACCTCGGCGACGACTGGTATGCAGAGGTGACGCCGCAGATCTGGTTCTATGTCGGCGGTCAAGGCGTGGCGGGCGATATCGAGCGGTATCTGGGTTATGGGCAAGTGGGTGCCGCAATCGGGCGCACCGACGGCCTCAAGCTGCAACTGACCGCGCGCGGCAATCCGGGGACGGGGCGCGGGGCGGGGGAGCTGTTCGCTTCCTATCCACTGGCGCAGCTCGGCTGGGGCCTTGGCCTCCATGCCTTCGGGCAGGTGTTCACCGGCTATGGCGAGGCGCTGGACGATTATAATCGTCGCAACACGCACGCTCGGTTCGGGATCGCCCTTAGCCGGTAATCGACAAGGGTCGCGGGCGGGCGTAGCGTCGCGCCAAATCTGGGAGAGATCGACCATGCGCATTATCCGCACCGCCGCCATCGCCGCCGCCGCCCTGTTTGCGCTGCCCGCCGCCGCCGCGCTGGCGCCGGGCGTCAAGGCGCCCGACTTCACGACGCAGGGCGCGCTCGCCGGCAAGGTGTTCCGCGTGAACCTGGCCCAGCAACTGAAGAAGGGGCCGGTTGTCCTCTACTTCTTCCCGGCGGCCTTCACCTCGGGCTGCAATGCCGAGGCCAAGGCCTTTGCCGAGGCGGTGCCGCAGTTCCGCACGGCCGGCGCGCAGGTGATCGGCATGTCAGCGGACGCGGTGCCGCAACTCCAGAAGTTCTCGACCGAGCATTGTGCGGGCAAGTTCCCCGTCGCCAGCGCGACCCCGGCGCTCCTCAAGCAGTATGACGTGCTCCTCGACCGCGCGGGCATGCCGCGCCCGATGAGCGATCGGACGAGCTATGTCATCGCCCGCGACGGCAAGGTCGCCTTTGTTCACAGCGACATGAGCCCGGTCGATCACGTGCGTCAGACGCTGGCGGCGGTAAAGGCGCTGAAGGCACGCTGATCCGCGGTTTTCGGGCTTTCGCTGACGGGTTGTTAGGCATTACAGACTAGGCATCTAGTCGTGTCGAACCGGAAGGGGTCCGGGTCGTCGGGGGAGCCATGCCACAGAGAATGCCGCCGCTCGAGCATCTGCCCGGCGCCCAAGGCGGCACCGATTCGCGCGCCTTGTTCGCGCGGATCGGCGACTTTCTGTTCGCGCAGGCGCTGTCGCCCACGCCCGCCAATTTCGCGCTCGCCTATGCCGTGCTTACAGAGCCGGCGAGCGCGGTGGCAAAGGCGATCGCCGATCGCACCGACGGCGGCGTGCGGCTAAGCCAGCGGGACATCGACGAACTGGGGCTGCGCATCGAGCAGGGCGCCGATGCCGCGCGTTCGGCGGCAGATGGCCCGGACCCTGCCGAGATCCTCGCCGCGCGGGCGCAGACGCAGATGGCCGGCTTTGCCGACGTCGTGGTTCGCATGCACAGCCATGCGCGCGACTTCGGCCGCGACCTGATCGCCAGTGCCGATGCCATCGAGCGCAGCCGCGTCGAGCAGGGTCCGTCGCGCCTGTTCGTCGACGATGTCGCGCGGATCACCAGCGCGATGATCGACCGCGTGCGCGAGGCCGAACAGCGGCTGGAGGCCGCGCGATCGGAGGCCGAGGAACTGCGTCAGGCGCTCGAGGAAGCGCGCGGCGATGCGCTCAGCGATCCGCTGACGGGCCTGCCCAACCGCCGCGCGTTCGAGGAAGCCTTTGCCGACCGGATCGCCGCGGGCGGCAGTCCGTGCGTCGCGGTCTGCGACGTCGACCATTTCAAGGCGGTCAACGACCGCTTCGGCCATGCGGTGGGCGACCGGGTGCTGCGCGCAATCGCCGCGACGCTGGCGGAGGCATGCCAGGGCCATTTCGTCGCGCGCTATGGCGGCGAAGAGTTCGCCGTCCTGTTCGACGGCAGCATCGCACAGGCGGTGGCGACGATCGATGAGGCGCGGCAGGGCATCTCGCGCAAGCGGCTGCGCGTCCGGGAAAGCGACGAGATCATCGGCGTCGTGACCTTTTCGACCGGGATCAGCGCCGCGGCGAGCGCCGAACGGCTGGAGCAGGTGTTCGAGCGTGCCGATGCGCTGCTCTATGCCGCAAAGGCCGCTGGCCGCGACTGCATCTTTTCGGATGGCGATATCCACGACTGATTGGCGCCTTGCGCCAACTGGATCTGCGCAAACAACCAATTCGGCAAAACTGAAAATTGAAAAGCCCGGTTTTCCGTGCTTTTTGCGAGTTGGCACGCCCCCTGCAAACACCCTTGGCATCGGCGCCGGATCGTCCGGCAGACCGAAGATCAGGGAGTTTTCACCATGGCGCTTCGTCTTTCCTCGCTTCAGAACTCGGTCGTCTCGCTCGTCGGCGCGTTCTTCTTCACAGCGGTGCTGGTCGCGGCTTCCTCGCCCGCCGTCCATTTCGCGTGATCGCCGGCAGCCGCACCGGCAAGCGACCGGATGCGATGATCGAAAGCCTCAGGATCGGCGCCATGTCCTTTTTCGCGACGGCGCTGATCCTCTTCCTCGGTGCCGGGACCGGCCTGATCGGCTGACCCGGCGCCGCCTTATCCGGCGACCGGCGCGATGTTCAGCCGCCGGAGCTCGATCGCGGGACAGCGATCCATCACGACCTTGAGGCCCGCCGCCTCGGCCCGCGCCGCCGCGGCCTCGTTCACGACGCCGAGCTGCATCCAGACCGCCTTGGCGCCCGCCGCGATCGCCTGATCGACGACCTCGCCCGCGGCCTCGGACCGGCGGAAGATATCGACGATATCGATCGGATCGCCGAGCTGAGCCAGCTCGCGGAACACGAACTCGCCGTGCACATGCTCGCCGGTGATCGCCGGATTGACCGGGATTACGCGGTAGCCGTGCTTCTGAAGCGTCGCCATCACCCCGTAGCTCGGGCGGTCGGGCCGGTCGCTCGCTCCCACCATCGCGATCGTGCGCGCGTCCTCGAGCAGCGCGCGGATGTCGTCGTCGGCGGTGAGCGGCATGAGGCTATCCCTGGCTGTCGATCCAGTCGGCCACGCGGGCCGCGATCCCCTCGAACGCCGCGCGCTGGCCCACGTTCCCCGCGTCCGACGCCTCGCGGATCGCCATGGCGAGCGGCACGCGGCCGAGGAACGGGATGCCCATCGCCGCCGCCGCCGCCTCCGCCCCGCCCGTGCCGAATGGGTCGGACACCTCGCCGCAATGCGGACAGGCATAGCCGGCCATGTTCTCGACCAGGCCAATCACGGGGACGCCGGTCTGGCGGAACAGGTCGATTGCGCGGCGCGCGTCGATCAGCGCGAGGTCCTGCGGGGTCGAGACGATGACGACGCCGGCCGGCTTGTGCTTCTGGATCATCGTCAACTGCACGTCGCCGGTGCCCGGCGGCATGTCGACGACGATCGTGTCGGTGCCCGCCCAGTCGCCCTCGATCAACTGGTTGAGCGCATTGGTCGCCATCGGTCCGCGCCAGGCCAGCGCCTTATCCGGCCCGACGAGCTGGCCCACCGACAGCAGCGGCACGCCCGCCGCGGTGGGCACGGGCAGGAGCTTGTTGTCGCGCGCTTCGGGCTTCACGCCCTCGACCCCCAGCAGGCGGGGCTGCGATGGGCCGTAGATATCGGCATCGACCATGCCGACACGCCGCCCCGTCGCCGCGAGCGCAGCGGCGAGGTTGGTGGAGACCGTCGACTTGCCGACGCCGCCCTTGCCGCTGGCGACCGCGATCAGGCGGCGCGTGGTGCGCTGGCTGGTCTGCGCGACGCGGACCGCGTCGATCCCCGGCACGGTGCGGGCGGCGGTCTCGATCTCGGCGGACAGCGTCTCGCGCGCGGGCTCCGACAGGCCGCTGACGTCGAGGATGATGCTGGCGCGGGCGCCGTCTACGCGCACCACGGCGCGGCCGGCCGCGAGAGGGGCGAGCAGGGCGTCGAGTTGTTCCTTGGGGTCCATGCGCGCCCATCTAGGGAATACGCCCTTTCGCGCCACTGTTAATCGGCGCGCGGCCCCTTATAAAGATCAGCATGACAGGATGGATGGGCTGGATGGGCCGCGGCCGCGTACTTCGAAACGACAATCCCAAGGGCCCGTGGGGCAGTGGTGGCGGCGGCTCCGGCAGCGGGGGCGGAAATGGCGGCGGCGATGGCGGCCCGCGCAACCCCTGGGCGTTCCCGCCCGAAGGCCGCCGGCCCAAGCCCAATGCGACGTCGCTCGACGAATTCCTGAAGCGTGCGCGTGGCGGCGGCGGGGGCGGCGGCTTTCCCGGCGGCGGCAATTTCCGCATTCCCGGCGGCCAGAATGTCTGGCTGATCGCGGTCGGGCTGCTGGTGCTGCTCTGGATCGCCTTCACCTCGTTCCATTCGATCGCGCCCAACGAGAAGGGCGTGGTGTCAGTGTTCGGCCGCTATTCGACGACGCTCAATCCGGGTATCCAGGTGACGCTGCCTGCGCCGATCGCGACGGTGCAGAAGGTTGACGTGCAGGAGGCCCGGCCCGAGGACTTCCCGCAGGGCTCGACCGAGAATCTGATGCTGACCGAGGATCAGAACATCGTCGACCTCGCCTATTCGGTGCGCTGGAACATTCAGAACGCCGAGGATTACGCGTTTCAGCTCGCCAACCCGCGCGACACGGTGCGCGCGGTGGCCGAAAGCTCGATGCGCGCCGCGGTCGCCAGCGCGACGCTCAACCAGGCGATCGGCGCCGGCCGCACCAATATTGAGGCGGACGTGCAGCAGCGGATGCAGACGATCCTCGACGAATATAATTCGGGCGTCCGCGTGCTCGGCGTCGCGATCAAGCAGGCAGTCGCCCCGCAACAGGTGGACGAGGATTTCAAGGCGGTGAGCGCGTCGCAGCAGCAGGCGCAGGCCAACATCAACCAGGCACGCGCCTATGCCCAACAGATCGTCGCACGCGCGCAGGGTGAGGCCGCGTCCTTCGACAAGATCTACGAACAGTATCGCCAGGCGCCCGAAGTGACGCGCCGCCGACTCTATTATGAGACGATGGAGGCTGTCCTCGCCAAGTCCAACAAGACGATCGTGGAGGCACCGGGCGTGACCCCGTACCTGCCGCTGCCCGAAGCGTCCGGGCGCAAGCGCGAGCCGACGCCCCCCGCGGCGCAGGAACCCGCCCAGCCGCAGACGCCCGTCGCCACGCAGGGAGCCCAGTGATGAACGCCCGCCTGTTCCGTAATCCGATGGCGATCGGCATCTTCCTGCTGGCGCTCGTCGTCATTCTTGCCAACACCTTCGCGATCGTTCCGGAAACCAAGCAGGCGGTGATCCTGCGTTTCCAGAAGCCGATCTCGCTCATCAACCAGTACCAACCGCGCGAGCAGTTCGGGCGGACGGGCGCAGGCATCATCGCCAAGATCCCGTTCCTCGACCGCATGGTCTGGATCGACAAGCGCGTGCTCGACATCGAGCTCGACAACCAGCCGGTGCTGTCGACCGATCAGCTGCGGCTCGAGGTCGATGCCTTTGCGCGGTTCCGCGTCGTCAACCCGCTTCAGGCGGTGATCTCGACCGGCTCGACCGCGAATACCGAGGAACGGGTGGCGAGCCAGCTTCAGCCGCTGCTCTCGTCGGCGCTGCGCAACGAGCTTGGCAAGCGCCAGTTCGCGACGCTGCTCAGCCCCGAGCGCGGGCAGGTGATGGACAATATCCAGGTCGCGCTCGACCGCGTCGCGCGCCAGTACGGCGCCGAGATCGTCGATGTGCGCATTCGCAAGGCCGATCTGCCGACCGGCAGCCCGCTCGAATCGGCGCTGCGCCGGATGGCGACCGCCCGCCGTCAGGAAGCGCTGACGATCGAGGCGCAGGGCCTGAAAGAGGCGCAGATCATCCGCGCCAATGCCGATGCAGAGGCCGCGCGCGTCTATGCCGCCAGCTTCGGCAAGGACGCCGAGTTCTACGACTTCTACCGCGCGATGCAGTCCTATCGCTACAGCTTCGGCGCGGACGGGGATGGCGAGCGCGGCGGCACGTCGATCATCCTGTCGCCGCAGAACGACTATCTTCGCGCTTTCACGCGCGGCGGCCGGGGAAACTAAGGGCGGAACCAAAGCGGGTTGGGATGAGTCAGGCAAACTGACCGTCCGTTCATATTCAAATGCAGTTCAGCATCGGTTTGCGAAAACACTTGTAAACCACAGTCTGGAAGGAACCTGATTTCGTGCGTTACGCCTACGCGATCACCAGTGCGCTCCTCCTCGGCGGCGCCGCCGCCACCCTCGCCGTCCAGCCGTCGGCCATTTCCGCGCAGACCGCGCAGAACGAGCCGGGCGCGATCAACGCCGCCGCCCCGCGCGCCGGCGCGCCGATGAGCTTTGCCGACATGGTGGCGAAGCTTCAGCCCGCGGTCGTCAACATCTCCACGACGCAGCGCGTGACGGTGCCGTCGAACCCGTTCGCGGGCACGCCGTTCGAGCAGTTCTTCGGCCAGCAGGGCGGCGGTGGCCGTCCGCGCACGCAGGAGGGGCAGTCGCTCGGCTCGGGCTTCCTCATCTCGGCCGACGGCTATGTCGTCACCAACAACCACGTCATTTCGGCCGGCTCGCCGAACGCAACGGTCGAATCGGTCAAGGTGACGCTGGCCGACCGGCGCGAGTTCACGGCCAAGGTGGTGGGCCGCGATCCGACCTCGGACCTAGCCGTCCTCAAGATCGAGGGGGCGACCTTCCCCTATGTCCGTTTCGGCAATTCGGGCGCGGCTCGTGTCGGCGACTGGGTGGTCGCGATCGGCAATCCGTTCGGCCTTGGCGGGTCGGTGACGGCGGGCATCATCTCGTCGGTCAACCGCGTGACCGGGGGCGGCGCGTTCGACCGCTTCATCCAGACCGATGCCTCGATCAATCGGGGTAACTCGGGCGGCCCGCTGTTCGACATGCAGGGCAACGTCATCGGCATCAATTCGCAGATCCTGTCGCCCACCGGCGGCAATGTCGGCATCGGCTTCGCGATCCCGGCCGAGCAGGCCAAGCCGATCGTCGACACGCTGATGAAGGGCCGTGCGCCGCAGCGCGGCTATCTGGGCGTCCAAATCCAGCCGATCGACGACGATCTTGCCGCGGGCCTCGGTATCGATCGGAACAAGGGCGAGCTGATCGCCGGGGTCTCGCCCGGGCAGGCCGCCGAGAAGGCGGGCATCCGTCAAGGTGACGTCATCGTCAAGGTGAACAACCGCGACGTCGATCCCGACAACTCGCTCAGCTACCTCGTCGCGAACGCGGCGCCGGGCACGCGCATCCCGATCGAGCTGATCCGCGACGGTCGCCGTGTCAGCGTCACCGCGACCGTGGGCACTCGCCCGTCGGACGAGGAACTGGCCGGCTTCCAGATGGACGACCAGAACCAGACGCCGAGCGACAATCCGGGTCCGACAGTCCCCTCGGGCGCGGCGACGCTCGGCCTGACCGTCCAGCCGCTGACGCCGCAGATCGCCCGGTCGATCGGCGTCGACGCCACGGTTCGCGGCCTCGTCATCGCGGCGGTCGATCCGTCGAGCGATGCGGCGACCAAGGGCCTTCAGCGCGGCGATGTCATCACCGCGGTCGGGGGGCAGCCGGTGCTGACCGCAGCCGACTTCCAGCGTCAGGTAGCGGCCGCCCGGGCCGCCCGTCGCCCGTCGGTCGTGATCCAGATGCAGCGCCGCGGTGTCGCTCGCTATCTTGCGCTGTCGCTGACCGCGAACAACAACTGATCTGCTGACTAGTCCGCCATTTCCGCCTATCCCTGTGCCAAACGGTCAGGAGTGGCAGGAATGGCGGATGTCGGCGGTTCGATCTTCATCGGTTCGGGGCCGGGCGGCGCCGACCGCCAAGCGCTCGTCCTCAAGCGCGCCAACCGCCACGGCCTGATCGCCGGCGCGACCGGCACCGGCAAGACGGTGACGCTGCAAGGGCTGGTCGAGGGGTTCTCCGACGCCGGCGTCCCCGTCTTCGTCGCCGACGTGAAGGGCGATCTGTCCGGCCTCGCCATGGCTGGTTCTCCCCAGGCCAAGACCCATGCCGTCTTCGCCGAACGCGCGGCGGAGGTCGGCGATACGGGCTGGTCGTATCGCGAGTGTCCCGTGCAGTTCTGGGACCTGTTCAGCGAGCAGGGGCATCCGATCCGCACCACCGTCAGCGAGATGGGGCCGCTGCTGCTCGCCCGTCTGATGGGGCTGAACGACACGCAGGAGGGCGTGCTCTCGATCGCGTTCCATCTGGCGGACGAAGAGGGGCTGCTGCTCCTCGATCTCGACGACCTCCAGGCGATGCTCGCCGAATGCGCGAACCGGGCGGACGAGATTTCGACCACCTACGGCAATGTCAGCAAGGCCAGCGTTGGCGCTATCCAGCGCCAGCTGCTCCAGCTACGCGGGCAGGGGGGCGAGCATTTCTTCGGCGAACCGGCGCTCGACATCGCCGATTTCATGACCCTCGACGATAGCGGCCGCGGCATGGTCAACATCCTCGCCGCCGACAAGCTGATGGCCAGCCCGCGGCTCTATGCCAGCTTCCTGCTGTGGCTGCTGTCCGAACTGTTCGAGACGCTGCCCGAAGTGGGCGATCCCGACAAACCCAAACTCGTATTTTTCTTCGACGAGGCGCATCTGCTGTTCGACGACGCCCCGCCGGCCTTGCTCGAAAAGGTCGAGCAGGTGGTGCGGCTGATCCGGTCGAAGGGCGTCGGCGTCTATTTCGTCACGCAGAATCCGATCGACATTCCCGAGACCGTGGCGGGGCAGCTCGGCAACCGTGTCCAGCACGCGCTGCGTGCCTTCACGCCGCGCGACGAGAAGGCGGTGCGATCTGCGGCGGAGACGTTTCGCGCCAACCCCGATGTCGACGTGGCGACCGTCATCACCGAGCTCAAGGTGGGCGAGGCGCTGGTCTCGCTGCTCCAGCCCGATGGCGCGCCGTCGCCGGTGTCGCGCACGCTCATCAAGCCGCCGCGCAGCCGTGTCGGGCCGGTAACGCCGGTCGAGCGCGGGGTGCTGGTCCAGACCGATGCCGTCGGCACGAAATACGACACGCGCATCGACCGGGAATCCGCCGAGGAACTGCTCGCGGCCAAGGCGGGCGAAGCGGCGGCGGCCGCGCAGCAGGCAAAGTCCGCGGCCGACGACGAAAAGGCCAAGGCTGCCGAGGCGAAGGAAGCCGCGCGGTTTGCCAAGGAGAACGAGCGGGCACGCTTGGCCGCGCAGCGCGAGGCGGATCGCGCCACGCGGGAGGCCGAAAAGGCCCAGCGGGCCGCGGAGCGCGAGGCGGCGAACTCGCCGTGGAATAAGGCGGTTACGTCGGCCACGCGATCGGCCTCTTCCGCGGTGGGGCGCACCGTCGCGAACGAGGTAACCAAGGCGGTGTTCGGATCCAGCCGCGGCGGCGGCGGGATCGGCGCCAAGCTGCTTCGCGGCGTGCTCGGGGGCTTGTTCAAGGGATAGGTGAGAAGAAGAAGCGGGATCCCGGGTCGGGCCCGGGATGACGTGGTGGGTTGGGAGACGTTACCCTCGCCCGCTTGGTCACCCCGGACTTGATCCGGGGTCCCGCTTCTTCCTGCTTTCGTCACCCGAGCGAAGGCTGGGGCCGCTGTCAGTTAAAGCGAAGCACTGCAACCCTGGCTATTCCAGCCTTCGCTGAGATGACGGGCGGGCGTTGGGTGGACACAGCGACCCTGCAATTCACGCCCAGCGACGAGAATGTTCGTCGTCATGCCCCTCGCGGAGCATCGCCGCCTGCTCGCGCCACTGCTGCTGCGCGATGCGACCGCGCCCGAAGCCCAGGCGATCCTCGAGCGCGGCCTCGTCAGCCGGCTTGAGCGCCTCGATCGCCGCATAGGTCTTGATGCCCTCGGCCCGCAGCGCCTGTTCGGTCGGCTCGTCAATGCCGTGGATGCGCGACAGGTTGTCGCGGCCCCAGCCGAAGAAACCGCCGCCGCGCGAGGTCGAGCTGCTGGCGGCGGTCGCGGCCGCCGCGGTGCCGACCGCCGCGGTCGTGGCGGGCGCGGTGCCGCGGTGACGCAGCGCCTCGTCCCGCTCCCGCTCCCGCTCCAGCTCCTTGATCCGCGCGTCGCGCGTCGTCAGGCCCTCGCGCGTCGTCTTGAACTCGGCTTCCTGCGTCCGGTAGCGCTCCTTCCACTTCTTGCCGCCGGGATGGCTGGCGAGACCGAACAGCCAGCCGGCGACGAGGCACAGCGCGAGCACCGCGAACTGGGTGGGGGTGGAAAACAGCATCAAATCGCCTCCTGTTACGGGGGCAGAACGGCGCGGCCCGCGCGCCGTTCCCTGAAATGTCGATGCTATCCCTTGAGCAGCGCGTCGTTGATGTCGCAGGCCGCAGGGCCGAGGATGACGACGAACAAAGTCGGCAGGATGAACAGGATCAGCGGCACCGTCATGATCGCCGGCAGGCGAGCGGCCTTTTCCTCGGCGCGCATCATCCGCTCGTTGCGGAACTCGGCCGAAAGCACGCGCAGCGCCGAGGCGAGGGGGGTGCCGTATTTCTCAGTCTGGATCATCGTCGTGACGACGCCCTTCACTGCATCGAGGTCGACGCGCGTGGCGAGGTTCTCGAACGCCTGGCGCCGGTCGGTGAGGAACCCCAATTCGATCGCGGTGAGCGAGAATTCCTCGCCGAGTTCGGGATAGGCCCGGCCGAGCTCGCGCGCGACGCGGTGGAAGGCGGCATCGACGGTCAGGCCCGCTTCGGCACAGATGACGAGCAGGTCGAGCGCGTCGGGCAGGCCCTTGCGGATCGCATCCGACCGCTTCTTGATCTTGTTCTGAAGGTAGAGGTCGGGCGCCTTGTACGCGCCGATGAACGTCATCGCGACGAGGCCATAGGCCTTGAGCGGCGACCAGTCGGCGAACCCGTCGGTGCCGTAGACCCAGTAGAGCATCGGCCCGCCGAGTACGATCGGCATGACCAGCCGGCCGAAGATGACCGCGACGGCCCAGTCCTTCGACCGGATGCCCGCCTGGAGAAGCTTGCGCTGCGCGACCTTGAGCTGCTCGTCCTGAAGCACCTTCAGCGACGAAAGGAAGTCGCGCATCTTGTCGGCCGTGTCGTTCTTCTGCACGAGCTTCGCGCGCCGCTTGCTGGTCGAGGCGGTGATGCCCGCCTTGAGCTGTTCGCGCCGGTCGTTCAGCGCCTTGACGCGCTTGGCCATCGGATCGCGGATGCTGACCGCGGCATAGATCGCCATGATCGTCGCCAGCGCCGCGACTGCCGACAGCAGCGTAGCGATCAGGTAGACGTCGAAGCCGAGGAGCATGGGGCCGTTTGCGGTTGGCATATCAGATCTCGAAATCAATCATCTTGGCCATGATGAATGCGCCGATGCCCATCCACACCATGCCGCCCAGACCCGCGACGATCAGCCGCTCGTCAATGAAGAAGCGCTGCATGTAGTTGCCGTTGATGAACCAGATCAGCCCGAAGACGATGAAGGGCAGCGACCCGACGATATACGCCGACGCCTTGGACTCCGACGACATCGCCTTGATCTTCAGCTTCATCTGCCCGCGCTTGCGCAGCACGTCGGCCAGGTTGGCGAGCGTTTCGGCAAGGTTGCCGCCCGTCTCGCGCTGGATCGCGATGGTGATGACGAAGAACTGGAACTCGGGCGTGCCGAGCCGCTCGGCCGTCTCCTGGAGCGCGGCGTCGAGCGTGCGGCCGATCTTCATCTTGTCGCTGACCGCGCGGAACTCCTCGCCCACCGGACCGGGCACTTCCTGACCCACGACGCCCATCGTCTCGGTAATCGGCAGGCCCGAGCGCAGGCCGCGGACCAGCAGTTCGATCGCGTCGGGGAACTTGGCGGTGAACTTGGCGATCCGGCGCTTGATCGTCTTGCCGACGACGAAATGGGGCACGAACGCGCCGACGAAGACGCCGAAGCACAGCGCTAGGATGAAGGGAAAACCCTTGAGCCACGCGCCCAGCGTCACCACCGCGAACAGGCCGGCACTGGCAAGGCCGTATTGGCTCACCGTCCAGTTCTTGCCCGTCATGGCGAGCCGCTTCGCAAGCTGGGCCGGATTGGGCAGGACGCGCGTGAACGCCCGGTCCATGCGCGTCGCCTTGGCGGTGGCGATGCGGCGCATCTGCGCCTCCATCACCCCGTCCAGACCGCTATGGCGTTCGCGAAGTTGGGCAAGGCGGCGGTTGCTCGCCTTGGCGGTCGAGGGACCGGCAAAGGCAAATGCGACCATGCCGAGCATGAGCACCATGCCCATCACCAGCATCAAAACCGGCATCATCTCGGGGCCGATGGTCGCCTCCCATCCGTCATGCGGCGCCCCGAACGGTCGGGGCGGCGCGGTTTCACTTCTTCGCCCTGATCGGCAGCTTCGCGGTCAGCTTCGACATGAGCGAGCCGCCCGAAGAGGCCTTCTTGGCCTTCACCGGCGCATCGCCGTCGGCGGCGGCATCGCCGATCGCCAGCAGCGTACGCGACAGGTCGCCCAGCGGTGCCACGGTCTTCGATCCCTTGCCGGTTTCGGCGATCGGCTTGCCGAGCTTGGCGGCCTGCGCACACAGCTTCTGGTCGTAGCCGATGACAAAATCGACCTTGCGCTCGATCGAGCTTTCGAAGTCCTTGCGCGTGATCTCGAGGCTGGCGGCCGGGGGCACCCGGTTGGCGACGAGAATGACCTGCACGTGCGGGGCGTTCGACTTGAACCACGACAAGAGCCGGATCGCGTCGCGCGCGGCGGCAAGCGTGAACTCGGTCGCGATCACCACTGCCTGGATCTCGCTCAGGAGATGCGGAAACTGGACCAGCATTGCGCGGGGCAGGTCGACGACGGTGCATTCGAACGCCGACCGCAGCTCTTCCTGAAGCTGATAGAAGGCGCTGCCGTCGGTCATCACCGGCGAATGGATCGGCGCCTCGGCCGACAGCACGGCCAGCTTCTCGGACGCGCGGACCATCGCGCGTTCGATGAACAGCCCGTCGATACGGCTGGGATTCTCGATCGCGTCGGTCAGGCCGCGGCCAGGCTCCAGATCGAGCGCCAGCGCGCCGGTGCCAAAATGCACATCAAGGTCGAGCAGCGCGGTCGACCGGCCACCCTTGTCGCTCATCAGCCATGCCAGCGATGTGGCGAGCGTGGAGGCTCCGACGCCGCCGCGCGTGCCGACGATCGCAACGGCGCAATGCGCCCGCTCGACCGTTGCTTCGCTCGGCTTGGGCGCGTTAAGCGCGGCGTGCGCCTGTGCGAAGGTTTCGCGCAGGCTGTCGGGATTGAGCGGCTTCAGCAGGTAGTCGTGGATGCCGCTGGCGACGAGGTCGCGATAGAGGCGCACGTCGTTGACCTGACCACAGGCGATGACGATCGTGCCCGGCTCGCAGACCTCGGCCAGCGCGTTGATGTCGTTCAGCGGGTCGCCGCTTTCGGACAGGTCGACGAACAGGATGATCGGGCTGGCCGACACCGACAGCGTCTGGACGGCGTTGCGAAGCCCGCCCTTGTTGACCTTTTCGGCGGCCCAGCCCTGTTCACTGGCCACCTGGCGCATCGTCTCGGCCGAGTTCTCGTCACAGACGAAGGCAACGAACGGCTCGCGCGTACCGGCGCGGGCGGGGTTCCAGGGTGCGTTCATGTCACTGCGCTCCCGTCTGGCTGGTGCGGGCGGCCTGAAGCTGGCCCTCCACCGCGGTCTTGCGGTCGCGCAGTGCCTGTACCGGCTTGGTCGCGGTCAGCGGATCGACCAGCGCGCTGCCGTTGCGGCCGCGGATCAGATCCTCCGGCTGGGCGACCATCGCGGCCAGGTTGCTGTTCACGCCGCAGCCGAAATCGGATGAGGTGTGCGCGCCGAAGTTGGGCTGGTAGGTGCGCGTGTGATCGGGGCAGCCGGGCACCGCGGCGCTGGTGCGCGTCACCACGACGCGGACCGTGCCGGGCGCCAGCGCGCCGGGGGTGACGGGCGCGCCCTCGGTCAGAATCAGGTTCTGGCGGCCGGCGACGGCGGCGACATCCTCGCGCACGCGGCCATCGGGATTGCCGCCGTCGTCGATCGCGATCCGGTCGCCATAGCCGGCGCCGAGCGCGCCGAGCCAGCCGGCCAGCCGCTCGCGCTCGCCCGGCGCCAGGCCGTCACCGCCCACGCCCATGTCGAGTGCATAGTCGGCTCGGCTGACGACCGGCTGGTGAACCGAATCGAGGCCCCGGTTCTTCGTGCCCGAGCATCCGCCAAGCGCCGTAGCGGCGATCAGGATGGCGGCGGTGGAAAGGCGCATGGGTCGCATCCTCAATTGCTGAAGCCGGGGGCGGCGGCGCCCTTGGCCTTCTTGTCCGTGGTCCGGCGGACCGGCTGGATCGGCGCGGCGGCGGTGGGCGCCGGGCTGGCGATCCCGACCGAGGGCGCAGCCGCCGGGGCCGGTGCCATCGACGGCTTCACCCGCCGGTCGCCGCCCGAGGTCACGCTTTCGAGCTGGCCGAGCAGCACCCGCTCGACATCGCTCGGCGTCTTGTAGCCGTCGGTGGGCAGCGCGATCGTGTTGGCATCGACCGGCTTCACCAGATACGGCGTCACGACGATGACGAGCTCGGTTTCCTGACGACGAAAGCCGTTGGAGCGGAACAGCGCGCCGAGGACGGGCAGATCGCCGAGGCCTGGGGCCTTTTCGATCTGGTTGTCATGGTCGTTGCGCAGCAGGCCGGCGATCATGAAGCTCTGGCCGGAGCCGAGCTCGATCGTCGTCTCCGCGCGCCGCGTGGTGAGCGCCGGGATCTGCGTACCCTGGACGACGACCGCGCCCGCGGCCGACAGCTGCGACACCTCCGGCCGGACGCGCAGCGAGATGCGGCCGTCGGCCAGCACCGTGGGCGTGTAGGCGAGGCTGACGCCGTACTGCTTGTACTGGACGTTGGTCGCGCCGAGCCCGCTCTGCGTCACCAGCGGCACTTCGCCGCCGACGAGGAACGAGGCCGTCTCGCCCGACAGCGCGGTCAGGTTGGGCTGCGCCAGCGTCGTGACCTGGCCGATCGTCTCGCCGAGATCGATCGCGCCGAGGATGTCGACGCCCGCCAGCTTGCCCGCGAGGCCGAGGGCGGTCTGCGCGCTGCCCTTCAAACCCGTGAAGTCGTACGAACTGCCGGTCCCCGGCAGCACGAACTGGCCGCGGCGCGTATCGAACGGCAGTTGGAGTGTGCCCGCTGGAAAGCCATATAGCGATGAGGCGTCAAGCCGCGGGAAGTTCGACACGTCAGCGCTTCCGATCTTGCCAAAATCTCGGCCGGAAGCGACGTTGAACTGGAAGCCGCCCGTCGTGTCGCGGGTCTTCAGGTTCGCGCCGATATTCTTGAGGAAGCTGCGGCTCACCTCAGCAATCTTGACCTGAAGATTGACCTGAAGCGGCGTGGCGGTGCGTAGGCGCGAGACGACCTTGGTCTTCTCGCCCACGAACGCCTGCGCCAGCCGCTCCGCCTCCGCCGCGTCGGCGGGATTGGCGACGGTACCGGTCAGCAGCATCAGGCCGTTCATCGGTGTCGTCGTGATGTTGGCATCGGGCATCGCCGTGCGCAGCATCATCCCGATCTGGTCGATATTGTCGCCGACGCGCAGGTTCGACGAATAGGCGACCTTGCCCCCCTTGGTCACTGCATAGACCGTCGTCTCGCCCGGCGCCTTGCCGAACACCCAAAACTGGGTGGGCGAGCGCACGGTCACGTCGGCGATGCCGTCGGCGGCGACGAACACGTCGCTGATCGGCTCGCGCACCGTCACCAGGCGGCCGCGGCCGGTGGCGAGCTGGAGCGTGCCCTCCGGCGCGCTGACGCTCTGCGCGGCGGCGGGCGCGGCGCCCGCGGCGAGCGCGAGCGGCGCGGTCGCGAGGCAGAGCGCGGACAGCACCCGCTTCATTGGCTTGGTGGCGATGGTCACTTCTTCCCCCCAACTTCGACCGCGGTCACAGCCGTGCCGCGCGAAACCCTGACCACCGGACCTGTCACGACCGGGGCCGGTGCCCCCGGAAAGCTGCCGCCCGTGGCGGCGATCTGCGGCGCGGGGCCGGCATTGATGCCGCCGGTGCTGGCGCTGCGGCCGGGCACGGTGGCGCGCTGGAAGCGCGACACGTCGGCACCGGTGGAATAGGTTGCCTTGCCCTCGATGGGGCGGGCGGCGACGCGGGCGAGCATCGCCTTTTCGGCGTTCGGGTCATTGCCCTCGGGCACGTTGACCTCGCCCGATGCGATCGCTTCCTCGAGGTCGGAAGCGTTGTCGGCGATCGAGCGCAGCGACAGCGAGAGCGAGCCGACCTGCTGCGCGACCGAGATCTTCTCGGCGATGCGCGGCGTCACTTCGAGCGTGACGGTCGAATAGGTGTTGACGACGGTGTTGCCCTTGTCGTCGGTCTGCTTGTCGGCGCGCTGGTCGGTGGCGAGCACGCGCAGGTTGCGCAGCACCGTCTCCGAGGCCTTGAGCGGCGGTCCGTCGCCGCCACCCGTCACCGACTGGGTGAGGATGAGGTCGACGCGGTCACCCGGAAAGACGAAGCCCGCGACCGCCGACTGGGCGTTCACCGGCACCGTCACGGCGCGCATGCCGGCGCCGAGCGCGGCGGCCAGGAAGCCTCGATCGCCGGGCTTCACCAGATTGCCCTGCGTCACCGGCTGGCCGGCGGGCACTTGGAAGCGGACGACCGTACCCATCACCATCTTCGGGTCGAACTTCTGCCCCTCGACGAAATAGGCGTTCTCGATCAGCTCTTCGGGCCAGGGCTGGAACTTGACCATGTCCGGGCTGATGATCGTGCCGACCGGCAGCGCCTTGGTCGCGACCATCACCTTCGGGCCGGTCGGGACCGGCGGGGCGGGCTGGGCGGTGGCGGTGGGCGCCGGCGTACCCATGAACAGGCTACGCGCCATGACAGCGGTGATCGCCGCGACGATGAGCGCTCCCACCAGCAGAATGATCTTCCGTGCATCCATGACGCGATTGGCCTTTCCGATTCGGGCCCGGTTTCCTGGAAGCTAACCAGTCACCGAAAATGGTTAAGGAGTGGTTCGTGAAAGGTGAGCAGCGCCGAACAGGCAATCGCCACACCATAAGGAACTTGCGGTGCCGCAGGATCGCGGCGCCATTTGCGCTCGATCAGAAGAAGCGCCGCAATGACGCCGCCGATGACCGACATGAGGATCAGCATCGAGATCATCGGCGCCAGCGGCACCCACAATGCCAGCGCCCCGATCAACTTGACGTCGCCGCCGCCGATCAGGTTGAGCACCCACAATCCGACGAAGATCGCGAAGATCGCCGCGGCGATGCCGAACTGGATCGCCATGTCGGGCCAGGGCGTCATGCCCGTCGCCCACCACCAGACCGGCGCGAGCAGCGCGATCGCGCCGTTCTTCCAGTTGGCGATCTCGCGCCGGCGCACGTCCTCAATGCCCGCTGCGACGAGCAGGCACAGCAGCGCCGCCGGCAATATCAAGGCAAAGCCTACCCCCATGAGCGACAGGCCTAGACGACATGGCTTGCCAAATCGTAACCATCGCGGATGGCAGGACAGTTGAGTTTGCGCCGCGCCTATCCGGCGGGCGCCGTCATCGGCGAGTGGCGCGCGGCCGATGGCTGGGTCCATCGCCGCTTCGACTGGCCGGCGGCGGGCGCGGCCCGCGGGTCGATCCTGTTCCAGGGCGGGCGCGGCGACGTGTTCGAGAAATATCTCGAGGCGTTCCATCACTGGCACGCCCGCGGCTGGAACGTCACCAGCTTCGACTGGCGGGGGCAGGGCGGGTCGGGGCGCTGCGGCCCGCATCCGCATTGCGGGCATGTCGAGCGGTTCGGGCTGTTCCATGCGGATTTGCGCGCCTTCTGGAGCGAGTGGCGCACGGCGACGCCGGGGCCGCACGTCCTGATCGGCCACTCGATGGGCGGGTTCCTGGCGCTGCGCAGTCTGGTCGACGACGCGGTCGATCCGGCGGCGGCGGTGCTGGTGGCGCCGATGCTGGGGCTGAAGGGCGCGATTCCGTCCCGGCTGGCCGAGCGGCTGGCGCGGCTGATGCGTGGCCTTGGCGATCCAGCGCGCCCGGCATGGAAGGGGAACGAGCGGCCGGCGACGACGGAGACGCGCGAGAGTCTGCTGACGCACGATCCCGACCGCTATGCCG
Source organism: Sphingomonas yantingensis (assembly GCF_014199325.1). Classification (GTDB taxonomy): domain Bacteria; phylum Pseudomonadota; class Alphaproteobacteria; order Sphingomonadales; family Sphingomonadaceae; genus Sphingomonas; species Sphingomonas yantingensis. Next base: position 425,275 of record NZ_JACIJJ010000003.1, on the reverse strand, counting down.
ACGAGATCTTCTGGCAGCAGGCGGACCCCAGGCTGATGACCGGTCCGCCGAGCTGGGCGTGGGTCGCCGACGCTTTTGCCGAGACGCGGATGCTGCGCGAGGATGCGCGCGTCGCGACGATGCAGGTGCCGGTGCTGGGCCTGATCGCCGAGGCCGACGGGCTGGTGGATGCGAAGGCGGCAAAGGCGCTGATCGCGCGCCTACCCGAGGCCCGCACCCTTGCCTTCGGGCGCGAGGCGGCGCACGAGCTGCTGCGCGAGGCCGATCCGGTGCGCGACCGTGCACTGGCGGCAATCGACGGTTTCCTCGACGAAAAGGCCCCTCGTTGATTTCAGCCTACGACATTGCGGTGGTCGGCGGCGGCATCGCCGGCGCGAGCTTGGCGGCTGAAGCGGCGGCACATGCCCGCGTCCTGCTGCTCGAGGCGGAGGACCAGCCGGGCTATCACGCCACCGGCCGGTCGGCGGCGTTCTGGTCGGAGACCTATGGCGGGCCGGGCGTCCAGCCGCTGACCACGGCCTCGGGCCCAATCCTGACCGACCCGCCTGAGGAGTTGGGCGGCGAAAGCTTCCTCAAGCCCCGCGGCGAATTGTTCATCGGGCGGGAGGGCGACACCGCGGCGCTCGACGCCTTTATTGCCGAGTTCGCCGATACGGGCGTCGCGCTCGAGCGGGTCGACCCGCATGCCATGCTGCCGGGGTTACGGCCCGACTGGGTGCAGGCGGTCTATGAGCCGACCTGCATGGACATCGATGTGGGCCGGCTGCACGGCGCGTATCTGGCGCTGGCCCGGCGGCGCGGGGTAACGATCGTCACGGGTGCCGTGCTGGAGGCGGCGGCGCGTGAGGGTGGCGGCTGGGCGCTCCATACGCGTGCGGGTCAGTTCGCGGCGGGGGTTCTCGTCGATGCGGGCGGTGCGTGGGCGGATCGCGTGGCCGAGGCGGCGGGGGTGGCCGCGATCGGTATCGCGCCGCTGCGCCGGACAATGGTGCAGCTTCGCACCGATCCCGGCATGGCCGCCGACCTGCCGCTGGTGCGTGACGGTGCCGACCGCTTCTACTTCAAGCCAGAGGCGGGCGGGCGGGTCTGGCTGTCGCCGCATGACGAAGTGCCCGACGAGCCGCGCGACGTGGCGCCCGAGGAGCTGGATGTGGCCGTCGCGATCGATCGGTTCGAGGGAGCAGTCGACTGGCGGGTCGAGGCCGTCGAGCGGCGCTGGGCAGGGTTGAGAAGCTTCGCGCCCGACCGGCTGCCCGTCTATGGCTTCGATCCCGCGGCACAGGGGTTCTTCTGGTTCGCGGGGCAGGGCGGCTTCGGCATCCAGACCGCACCCGCCGCCGCGTCGCTCGCCGCGTCGCTGCTGACCGGCACGGCGACCCCCGACTGGCTCTCCGACGTCGATCCGGTCCGCTACGCCCCCGACCGCTTCCGTTGACCGCGCGGCCGCGCTAGACTGTGCAGCGCTTCAATCCTGCGGAGGATAAGATGGCGCACAAGTTCGTGATCGAGCGGAACAAGGCCGGCGAGTATGTCGCCAAGTTCAAGCACAACAGCGAGACGATCTTCTGGACCGAGGGCTATTCGTCGAAGGCGAGCGCGCGCAACGCCATTGCTTCCGTCCTCAAGAACGGCCCGGATGCGCCGGTCGAAGAGCCCGAGTGAAGGGTGGCGGTCGTCCCCGTGCGGCGATAGGGTCGCAATCATGATCGACCGCCTCTTCCTTCGTCATCCCACATCGGTGGGCGAAAGCTATTTCGAGCATATGGGCGTCGCTTTCCGTTTCGGCGGACGGCTGCTCGCGGCGGGCGGGGCGGCGGTGCTCCACGGACTCGTCCCCGCGCTTTGCGAGCGGACCGCGAGCAAGGCGGTCAAGTCGCTTCACGCCGAACTCGCCGCGCGTCAGCCCGCGCCGGCACGCGAAACCGCCTGGCTGCCCGAATACGAAATCTGAGCGGGTTCATGTCGGGTCGGGAGCATGTGCTCGTCGTCGGCGGCGGCTTTTCGGGGACGCTGCTCGCCATCAATCTGCTGCGCCACGACGGCCCGCGCGTGACGCTGGTCGAGCGGCGCGCCAACCAGGTCGCGCGCGGTGTCGCCTATTCGGCGGCGGACGACAGCCACCTGCTGAACGTACGCGCATCGAACATGAGCGCGCTGCCCGACGATCCCGACCACTTCGTCCGCTGGCTGGCGACCGAGGGGGAGGGCGGGCCGTCGTCGTTCGTGCGGCGGACGACCTATGGCCGCTACCTCAACGCGTTGCTGGCCGAGGCGTGCGCGGGGGCGGGCGACCGGCTGGTGGTCGAGACGGGCGACGTGTCGGGGGTCGAGGCGAACGGCGCGGTTCGCGCGGTGATCGACGGTGCCGAGCGAACCTTCGACCGGGCGGTGCTCGCGGTCGGCAACCTGCCGCCGCACGCGCCGCCGGGGATCGATGCCGATGCCTTGCCGCGCGACCTTTATTGCGACGATCCCTGGGCGGCGGATATCGGCGACGGGCTGGGCGCGGACGACGCGGTGCTGCTGCTCGGCACTGGCCTCACCGCGATCGACGCCGCGCTGCTGCTCGACCGGCAGGGGTTTCGCGGGCGGATCGTCGCGATGTCGCGACGCGGCCTCGTCCCCCGCGCGCATGTCGAGGGGCAGGCCAAGGCGCCGCCCGCCGATGAGAAGCCCGCGCGGACGCTTCCGGCCCTTGTCCACGCGGTGCGCGAGCAGGTGGCGGCGGCGGGCGAGTGGCGCGCCGCGGTCGATGCGCTGCGGCCGGTGACCCAGCTCATGTGGTCGGGCGCCGACCTTGCCACGCGGCAGCGTTTCCTGCGGCACCTGCGGCCCTTCTGGGACGTGCATCGCCACCGCCTCGCGCCATCGATCGCCGCGCGGATCGATGCGATGGTGGGCGAAGGGCGGCTGAGCTTTCAGGCGGGCAAGCTCGCCGCGATTCGGCCCGAGGGTGACTGCGCCTCGGTCGAGTGGCGGCCACGCGGGGCCGACGCGCCGACCACCGCGCGCTTCCGCCGGATCGTCAATTGCACCGGGCCGCAGGGCGACCTGAAGCGCGCCGCCGATCCGTTGCTGCGCCAGTTGATGGCGGCGGGTGCGATCCGGCCCGATGCGGCGCGGCTCGGCATCGACGTGGCGGCGGACACGCGCGTGATCGGCGCGGACGGGCGAGCGGCCGACCGCCTTTACGCCATCGGCCCGATGACGCGCGGGGCGTGGTGGGAAGTCGTCGCCGTGCCCGACATCCGCGTGCAGGCCTGGAACCTCGCCCGCACGCTCGCCAACGCGCACTGGGTAGGCGGCGAGGGGCTCTAGCGTTTCGCCACAGCCAGCGCGGCGTCGCTGGCGAGCTTGTCGGCGCGTTCGTTGTCGGGATGGCCGGCATGACCCTTCACCCACTTCCATTCGACGCGGTGCGGCTCGGCGGCGGCGATCAGTGCCTGCCACAGTTCGGCATTCTTGACGGGCTTCCTGTCCGCGGTCTTCCAGCCGTTCTTCAGCCAGCCACGCACCCATTTGGTCAGGCCGTCCATGACGTAGCGGCTGTCGGTCGACAGCGTCACCCGGCACGGCTTCTTGAGCGCATTCAGCCCCTGGATCGCCGCCATCAGCTCCATGCGGTTGTTGGTGGTCAGCGGCTCGCCGCCCGACAACTCCTTCTCACGGGCGCCGTGGCGGATGAGCGCGCCCCAGCCGCCGGGGCCGGGATTGCCCTTGCACGCGCCGTCGGTGGCGATCTCGACATGGGGGAGTTCAGTCATGACAGGCTTTCGAGGCGGGCGGCGAGCGCCGGCTTGTAGACGCGCAGCCGCCGCCAGAAGGCGAGCGGATCCTTGCGCGTCACCAGCGCGTCGACGGGGGTATTGAGCCAGTCCCACGCGCGCGACAGGGTGAAGCGGATGCACGCGCCGGCAGCGAGGTCGTCGAACGCGGCGCGCTCCTCGTCGGACAGGGGATAGTGCCTCGTATAGCCCTCGATCAGCGCATCGCCGACTGCCGCGTCGTAATCGCGGCCGGTCGCATCGAAGCTCCACGCGGCGTGCATCACGGCCAGGTCGTAGAGCCGCAGGTCGGTGCAGGCGAAGTAGAAGTCGATCAGCCCCGTCACCCGGTCGCCGAGCATCAGCACATTGTCGGGGAACAGGTCGGCATGGATCGCGCAGGTGTCGAGCTGTGCAGGCCAAGTCGCCATCAGGTCGCCGAGCGCGAAGGCGATGTCGGCGTGCAGCCCCGGCGCGATCTGGTTCAGGCTGTCACCGCAGCGGTCGAGCAGCGGCTGCCACGTGGCGATGCCCATCGAGTTTTCGCGAAACCCGTCGAAGTCGGCGACCGCGCGGTGCATCGCCCCCATCGCCTTGCCCGCCGCCAGCGCCTGTGCCGGGGTCGGGTGCGACAGCGACACGCCCGGCAGGAAGCGGATCAGGCAGGCGGGGCGGCCGGCAAGCTCGTGGATCGCATTGCCGTTGCGGTCCTTGATCGCGGGCGGGACGGGCAGGCCCTTGGCCGCCAGATGATCGAGCAGCGACAGGAAATAGGGCAGGTCGCCCGCCGACACGCGCTTTTCGTAGAGCGTCAGGATGAAGCGGTCCTGCGTCGTCTCGACGAGGTAGTTCGAGTTCTCGACGCCCTCGGCGATGCCCTTTGCGGACACGAGTTCGCCCACGCCGAAGCGCGCGAGGAAGTCGGCCAGAAGCTCGGCGGAAACCTGGGTATAGACGGCCATCGGCGATCCGTTCGCGTGCGGGTGGACCGCCCTAGGACAGCGTCAGGCGCGCGCGGTCAAGCCGCTTCCAGCCCGCGCGGCAGCTTGAAGGCGATCGTCTCACGCGTCGTCTCGACCTCCCGCTCCACCACGTCGTAGCGCTCGGCGATGCGATCGACGACCTCGCGCACCAGCACTTCGGGCGCCGAGGCGCCGGCGGTGATGCCGAGTGCGCCGATCCCCTCGAACCAGGCGAAGTCGAGCTCGTCGGCGCGCTGGATGAGTTTGGCGGCGGTCCCCTCACGCTCGGCGACTTCGACCAGCCGCAGCGAGTTGGACGAATTCGGCGCGCCGATGACGAGCATCAGGTCGACGCTGCTGGCGATCGCCTTGACCGCGGTCTGGCGGTTGGTGGTGGCGTAGCAGATGTCGTCGGCGTGCGGCGCGACGATGTTGGGGAAGCGTGCACGCAGCGCCGACAGGACCGCGGCGGTGTCCTCGACCGATAGCGTGGTCTGGGTCAGGAAGGCGAGGTTCTCGGGGTCGGGCACGTCGAGCGCGGCGACCTGGTCCGCCGACTCGACCAGCGTCATGTTCCCCTCGGGCACCTGGCCGAAGGTGCCGATGACTTCCGGGTGGCCGGCATGGCCGATGAAGATGATGTGGCGCCCCGCCGCGACCAGCCGTTCGGCCTGGCGATGCACCTTGGAAACAAGCGGGCAGGTGGCGTCGAGATAGGAGAGACCGCGCTCCGCCGCCTTGGCCGGCACTGCCTTCGGCACGCCGTGCGCGGAAAAGACGACGGGCACGTCGTCGGGCACCTGGTCCAGTTCCTCGACGAAGATCGCGCCCTGCGCCTTCAGCGTGTCGACGACGTATTTGTTGTGGACGATCTCGTGCCGGACATAGACGGGCGCCCCGTAGCGCTCGATCGCCAGTTCGACGATGCGGATCGCGCGGTCGACCCCGGCGCAGAAACCGCGCGGGGCGGCGATGAGCAGGTCGAGCGTCGGCTTTCGGGCATCGGTCATGGCACCAGCCTCTACGCGATTGCTTGCTTGTCCGAAAGGCGGTTCCTATGGCAATCCCCGAGACGGCGGGCCGGGTTGCGGCCCGTTCGCGTATGAAGATGGGAAGGGTTCGCCCCAATGAAGATCGTCCGGCTTGCCGCTCCGCTCGCTGTCGCCGCCGCGCTTGCCGGCTGCTCGCGCAATGGCGAGATCAGCGTCGAGGGGGGCGTCGGCATCCAGGCGACGCGCACCGCCTGTCCGATCGTCGGCGTGCCCGCCAATACCGGCGACATCACGCTGTTCGACCCGCCCGCCAGCCGCGATGCCGCGGCGATCGACGTGGTCGCCAACATCACCAACCTGCGCTCGCAGTGCAGCGAGAGCGGCGATGACGTCATCACGACGGTCACCTTCGACGTTCAGGCGCGGCGTAACCGGGCCGATGCGGCGCGGTCGGTCACGCTCCCCTATTTCATCGCGATCGTACGCGGCGGCACCGCCGTCACCGCCAAGCGCGTCGCCGACGTGACGATCAACTTCCCCGCCGGGCAGCTTCGCGGCCAGGTACAGGCGACCGCGACCAGCGTGATCGCCAAGAGCGCCGCCACCCTGCCGCAGGAAGTGCGTGACCAGTTGACCAAGAAGCGCAAGGCTGGCGAGGAAGACGCCGCGGTCGATCCGCTGACCGCACCGGGCGTGCGCGCCGCCGTCGCCCGTGCGACGTTCGAGGCACTGGTCGGCTTCCAGCTGACCGACGATCAGCTGCGGTACAACACGACGCGGTAAGGCAGATCTTTCGTCATCCCGGATCAGGTCCGGGTGAAGAAACATTCTGGATCGTCCGTTCAGACCACGTCGAGGACGAGGCCCTTTTCCTTGGCCTCATCGGCCTCGATGTACCAATTCTCGGGCGCGCGGCGAACGAGTTCGTCGAAATCGACGCGGCTGCCCGCGACGATCCGGCGAAATCCTTCTTCCTCGATCGCGATCGAATGTTCGATCTCGTGCAGCGTCGCCTTTAGCACCGCGATGCAGGTCTTGAGCGGGCCGCTCACTTCCACCGTCTTGTTCATGATCCGCTCGTGCAGCATCAGACGGGTGCCGCGCGTCAGGAAGCGCTTGTCGACGGGGAAGGCGGACATGAACGTCGCGCCCGCCGAATAGACCGCGACCTTGCCCAGGAACAGAAGCTCGCGCCCCTCCGCCTCGTGTAGCAGGCGCACTTCGTCGCCCATCAGCCGCGCGACTTCGGGATCGCCGCCCAGCGTCGAGATCGCGATGACGATCGCGCCCTCGCGCGGGGCGTTCGCCAGTTGGTCGCAGAAGCTGGCATACATCGCATGATCGACCGGCCCGGCCAGCTTGATGTGCGGGTTGGCGAGCAGCGGATACTGGCTTATCGCACCCTTGGCGGCGGGTCGCGCCTGGCCGGTTGGCGAATTGGCGCGCGCGGCCTCCAGAACGTCTTGATCAATCGAGCGGGTCGGGTCGGACATGGGCTGAGGCCTTTGCTGGATATCGGCGGACGCACGGAAGGGGCTTCGGCGGCGGGAGCCGGGCTTTCGCCTGACCGGCCGGAACAGCGCGCCCAGCACGATCGCAGCGCCCGCAGCCCCCAGGGCCGCGAACGCCGCATACGCCAGCGCATCACCGATCCCCGCATCCACGTTCCACGAATGCGGGGAGGGTGAGCTTGGTTCCTTGGGAAGTTAATTGGAAATCGGCGCGGCCGATTTCGGCGGTGCCGGCCCGCTCCCCCGCCCGGCCGCCCATCAGCATATCTCGTGGGCGGTCGGGTGGGGGAGCGGGCCGGCACCGCTCAAGATGCGCGCTTAGCGCATCTTCAGAAACGCCCGGCGAGCGAGACGCCGATGACGCGCGGTTCGTTGACGACCGCGGCCAGGTAGTTCTCGATCACGCCCTTCAGGTTCTTCTCGTTGGTGATGTTGCGCGCGAAGACCGAGAACTCGAGCGTATCGCCCGACAGCGCATAGCCCGCGCGCAGCCCACCCTCGAAATTGCCGTTCGAGGTGAACTCGTCGGTGCGATAGAGTACGAAGCTCGTATAGCCCTGCACGTTCCAGTCGGTCGCCACGAAGAAGCGGTCGCCGCCATCCATCGGAATGTCGTAGCGTGCGGCAAGGTTCAGGTTCCATCGCGGCGCGTTGGGCAGCGGGTTACCGTCGATCTGGGCGAACGTGTTGCCGTTCCGGCGGATCGTCGGGTCATAGACGTTGCAGACCACCTGACCGTTGAGCGCGCACACCTGCGCATAGACGCGGCCGTCCTTGATATCGCTGTGCAGCGCGCTGAAGCCGGCAGTCAGCGACAGGTTGCGCACGGGCCGGGCGTCGAGCTCGACCTCGACGCCGTACGCCTTGGCCTTGTCGGCGTTGAAGAGGACGCCGTTGCCGTCCGAATCATTGCCGTTCAGCTGGATGTCGCTGACGGTGTAGTAGAAGCCGGTGGCGTTGAGGCGCAGGCGGTTGTCGAGCAGGCTCGACTTCGCGCCCGCTTCCCACGACACGATCGTCTCCGAATTGGCGGTGGTGAAGTCCGAGTTGAACACCGCGGAGCGCCCCTGAATCGTCGGCCCGCGGAAGCCGCGCGCGACGCGGGCATAGAGGCTGACCTCGTCGTCCAGGCGATAGAGCGCGGACAGATCCCAGCTCGGCTCGGTCGCGTCGAGTTCGACGTCGGTGCGGCCGCGATAGGTGACGACGTTCGCCGCCGTGTTCGCGGTCTTCAGAAGGCGCGTGCGCTTCTTGTCCTCGGTGATGCGGCCGCCCGCGGTGATCGTCAGCGCGTCGGTCAGGTCGTAGCTCGCCTGGCCGAACGCCGCCCAGCTTGTGTTGACGTTGCGCAGGCGCACCCAGTTGTTGGGATTGCGCGCCGCGGTCGTGACGAAGAAGCCGCGCTGGTAGAAGTCGGTGGTGTCGCGGCTATCGAAATAGAGGCCGCCAACCTGCCACTTGAACCGGCCGCTGTCGTCGGCGAGGCGTACTTCCTGCGTCCACTGGTCGAGGTCGCGCAGATTGCCCTGGCTCTGGCCGAAGCCGTTGCGCACGCCGTTGACGGGATAGTCCGACGCCGCGCCGCCATCGGTGTCGCCGCGGCTGTAGCCCGACGCGCTCTCATAGGCGGTGATCGAGGTCAGCGTCACGCCGCCGAAGTCGAAGCTGGCGTTGAACGAGCCGCCATAGGTCTCGTACGCCTGCGGGTTGTTCATCGCCTCGTCGTAGCGGACCTCGTCGCGGACGACGCCCGACACGTCGTTCGACCCGCGCTTGAGCGCCGCGCGGCGGAACAGCGTCGAGGTGCCGTTGTAATTGCGGTAGTGACCCGAGAGGAGGAAGCGCGTCGCCTCCGTCGGGGTCGCTAGAAGCTGGAGGCGGACGTTGCGGTCGTCGAAACCGCCCATCGCCTTCTTGAGCGGACGGGGCGTGCCGTCGTCGCTCGGACCGGCATAGGTGTTGTCGACCCAGTCCTCGCGGTGCTGGACCAGCGCCGAGAAGCGTGCCGACAGCTTGTCGCCAGCGATCGGGCCGCCGATGCCGACATCGGCATTGACCGTGCCGTACTCACCGACCGACACCTGGCCGCGGCCCGAAAAGACGTTGGAGGGCTCGATCGTGTCGAACTTGATGATGCCGGCGGTCGTGTTGCGGCCGAACAGCGAGCCCTGCGGCCCGCGCAGCACCTCGACCTGACCGACGTCGAACACCGGGTTCGACTTCAGCACGACATGCTCGAGCACCACGTCGTCCTGGACGATCGAGACCGGCTGCGACGCGCCGAGATAGAAATCGATGTTGCCGAGCCCGCGGATGTAGAAGCGCGGGAAGATGCGGCCGGTGGTCGTTTCGGCATAGAGGCCGGGAACGCGGCCCGACAGCGCCAGAATGTCCTCGCCCGCCTGCTGGAACTCGCGCAGTTGGCTGCCTGCAACCACGCCGACCGAGATCGGCACGTCGCGCAGGTTCGCGGTGCGACGCTCGGCGGTGACGGTGATTTCTTCGAGCGCCGAATCGTCGGCCTGGGCGGCGGGGGCGGCAGGGCTGGTGTCCTGCGCCTGTGCGGCGGTGGCGGCGACGGTCAGCGCGAGGCACCCGCAGGCGGAACGGAGCGCCGTGCGGCGCGCAATCGAAAGCTTCACGGAAGTTTGCCCTTTATGAAGGACGGCGGACCCCTCCGTCCGCCGCTTCGGACCCGTGCGCATGTGCCCGCGCCTCAGGCCCGCGCGGCGCATTGACCTCGAATCAAGTCAGCATCGTGACAGCCGCGTCGCGTCCGATCGCCCTTTGGGATCAAAGAAAAACCCGCCCGGACGCGGGGTCCGGGCGGGTTCGTCATGCTTACCGGAAAAGGGGTTTAGTACACCCGCTTCTTCGGCTTGATATACTCAACCTCGTCGGTGAGCGTGTAGTCGTGCACCGGGCGGTAGTCGAGCTTGCAGGTCCCGCCCTTGCCGCCCCAACCGTCGAAGGTCGCGATGGTGTGCTTCATCCAGTTCGCGTCGTCGCGATCGGGGAAATCCTCGTGCATGTGGGCGCCGCGCGATTCCTTGCGGTTTTCCGCGCCGCGCACCGTCACGACGGCCTGACCGATCAGGTTGTCGAGCTCGAGCGTCTCGACCAGATCGGTGTTCCAGATCAGCGAACGGTCGGTCACGCCGATATCGTTCATCCCCTGATAGATGGCATCGAGCTTCTCGACGCCTTCCTTCAGGAGCGCGCTGTCGCGGAAGACGGCGGCGTTCTTCTGCATCGTCTTCTGCATCTCCGCGCGGATCTGCGCGGTCGGCGTGCCGCCCTTGGCATGGCGGAAATGGTCGAGGCGGCTGAGCGCCATCTCCTCCGACCCCTTGGGCAGCGCGTTGTGCGCGGCGTTGGGCTTCAGCAGTTCCTTCAGGCGAAGGCCCGTCGCGCGGCCGAACACGACGAGGTCGATCAGGCTGTTCGAACCGAGACGGTTGGCGCCGTGGACCGACACGCACGCCGCCTCGCCCACGGCGAACAGGCCGGGGACGACGGCGTCGGGATTGCCGTCGCGAAGGTGGACGACCTCGCCATGATAGTTCGTCGGAATGCCGCCCATGTTGTAGTGGACCGTCGGCACCACGGGCAGAGGCTTGCGGGTCAGGTCGACGCCGGCGAAGATCTTGCCCGTCTCGGTGATGCCGGGCAGCCGCTCGGCCAGCACCTTGGGGTCGATATGGTCGAGGTGGAGGAAGATGTGATCCTTCTCCTTGCCGACGCCGCGACCCTCACGAATCTCCATCGCCATCGATCGCGACACGACGTCGCGGCTGGCGAGATCCTTGGCCGAGGGGGCGTAGCGCTCCATGAAGCGCTCGCCCTCGGAATTGGTCAGGTAGCCGCCTTCGCCCCGCGCACCCTCGGTGATGAGGACGCCCGCGCCGTATATGCCGGTCGGGTGGAACTGCACGAACTCCATGTCCTGGAGCGGCAGGCCGGCGCGCAGCACCATGCCGTTGCCGTCGCCGGTGCAGCTATGGGCCGAGGTCGCCGACTGATAGACGCGGCCGCCGCCGCCGGTCGCCAGCACCACGGCATGCGCGCGGAAGCGGTGGATCGAGCCGTCCTCCATGCACAAGGCGATCACGCCGCGGCAGGCGCCGTCCTCCATGATGAGGTCGAGCGCGAAATATTCGATGAAGAAGTCGGCGTCGTACTTCAGGCTCTGCTGATAGAGCGCGTGGAGCATCGCGTGGCCGGTACGGTCGGCGGCGGCGCAGGTGCGCTGCACCGGCGGGCCTTCGCCCATGTTCTGCATGTGGCCGCCGAAGGGGCGCTGATAGATGGTGCCGTCGTCGTTGCGGCTGAACGGCACGCCGGCGTGCTCCAGCTCGTAGACCGCGGCCGGAGCCTCGCGCACCATGTATTCGATCGCGTCTTGATCGCCGAGCCAGTCGGAACCCTTGACGGTATCGTACATGTGCCACGACCAGTGATCGGGCGAGTTGTTGCCGAGGCTGGCGGCGATGCCGCCCTGGGCCGCCACGGTGTGGCTGCGCGTCGGAAACACCTTGGTAATGCAGGCGGTCTTGAGGCCCGCTTCGGCCGCACCCATCGTGGCGCGCAGGCCCGAGCCGCCCGCGCCGACGACGATCGCGTCATAGCTGTGGTCGATGATCTTGTAGGCGTCGCTCATCAGGAAACCGCTCCCGCCGCAAAGGCGAGCTTGAGGATCGAGAAGATCGCCGTGGCCCCGGCCGCGACGACGAAGAGATTGAGGAGGACCAGCAGCACGACGCGCGATTCGGCGTGGCTGTAATCCTCGATCACGACCTGCAGGCCGAGCTTGAAGTGCATGAACACGCTGACGATCAGCAGCGCCATCGGCACCGCCGCCCAGGGGCTCGACAGCCAGGACTGGATCGTCGCGTAGTCATAGCCCGGCAGCATCGCGATCGAGGCGATGAACCAGAGCATGAGGAGCAAGTTGCTGCCCGCGGTCAGGCGGTGCGTCCACCAGTGGTGCGCGCCTTCCTTGGCGGAGCCGAGACCGCGGACGCGGCCGATGCTGGTACGCATGTTACTTCCCCACGGTCAGAAACGCCCAGAAGGCGAGGGTGGCGAGGATCGAGAAGGCGAAGGTCGCCTGCGCGCCCATCTTGTTCCGCTTCAGCTCATAGCCCGCGCCGGTGTCGAGCACGAGATGACGGACGCCCGAGGCCATGTGCTGGAAGAAGCTGAGCGTCAGGCCGATGCCGAGGACATAGCCGACGATGTTGAGGCCGCCGTCGGCGGTGGTGAACAGCCCCCGGAACACGCCGTAAGCCTCTTCGCCCGCCGCGGCGCTGGCGAGCCAGGCGACGAGCAGGATCGAGCCCACCGTGGCCATGCCGCTGCCGGTCACGCGATGCGCGATGGAGACCGTCATGTGCGGCCCCCATTTCCAGATCGACAGATGCGGGGAGAGCGGCCGGTTCACGGGTTTTGATGCCACGAGGTCTGTTCCTTTCGAAGGCGCTAATGGCCCCCGTTCTTCGCAGATGCAAGATCGGCCCTTGGTCCGTGACCCGATCCCGGTCCGTGGCTAACCGCCTCTTAACGGATGGCTGGCTAAACCAATGGACAGGTGCGGGCGAGGGGGCCTGTTGCCATATAGATAGTCACAAGGGCCGACGACGCCATGCAGAACAAGGATTTGCCCGAGCCGGGTTCGATCGCCCGCCAGGTCGAGATCGGCGGACGGCTCCGCGTCTTCGACTTCGACGGCGGCATGATCGACGGCGCGCGCCGCGTCTGGACCCTGATCGAGGGCGATATCCGCGCGGTGGCGGAGGCCTATTGGCGGCACTGGATCCGCTGCTTCTCCGACACGCGCACATGGGCGCCGTACGAAACCGAGAAGATGATCGACGTGGGCGTCACCTTCCTACGCAATCGCTTCCTCGACACCGCGGGCCATGCCTGGATCGAATCGATCGAGCGGTCGGTGGCGGCGGCCTATGCCGCCGACGTGCCGCCGATGGCGCTATTGTCGATGATCAACGCCAGCGACCGCGTGGCGCTCGACATCCTGCTGAAGCGCGTGCCACAGGGCGATCCCGAGCTTGCCGCGCTGATCGACACGCTGATGCGACTGTCGGCGCTGGAAACCGACCTGACCGTGGCGATCTATGCCGAGCACGTCGCCTTCGGCAATGACCGCCAGCGCGAGAAGCTGGCGGGCGAGTTCCGCGACAAGATCGTCTCGAGCGTCGAGCGCGCGAGCCACGAGGGCTCGGCGCTGCGCGGACAGGCGCAAGCGGCGTCGGGCTCGGCACGCGGGATGCTGGGCAAGGCGAGCGAAGTCGCTGCCGCCGCCGAACAGTCGGCCGTCGCGATGCGCGAGGCGGCCCAGACCGCCGCGGGCCTGATCCGCGCGATCGAGGATGCGCGGGCGGAGGTCGAGGCCGCGGCCGAGATCGCGACGCGCGCCAGCGCGCAGGCGGGCGCGGCAGTCGAAACCTCCGGCACCCTGTCCGATCATGCCAAGTCGATCGAATCGATCCTGGGTCTCATCCGCGAGATCGCCGGGCAGACCAACCTGCTCGCGCTCAATGCGACGATCGAGGCGGCGCGCGCCGGGGACGCGGGCCGCGGCTTCGCCGTCGTCGCGCAGGAAGTAAAGAGCCTCGCCAACCAGACCGCGCGCGCGACCGACGACATCGCCGCCAAGATCGCCGCGATCCAGTCGGCGACGCGGCTGACCGTCGACACCTCCGCCTCGATCCGCACGACGGTGGACGAGGTTCAGGATTCGGCCAACCGCATCCGCCGGGCGATGGAGGCACAGGCACAGACCGTGACCGCGATCACCGCCGCGGTCGACGAAACCGCGCTCGCCGCCGATTCGATGTCGAACACCATCGCCGCGATCCGCGAGGATACCGAGGCGGTGGCCAGCGGCATCGACGCGGTGGGGCAGGGCGTGGTGGCGTTCGAGGGCGACCTCGACACGCTCAAGACCAGCGCGACCGACTTCGTCCAGCGAGTCGCGGCGTAATTAGCCGACCAGGCCGAGCCCCAGCACGAGCATCAGGAACAGCGTGGCGATGATCTGAACGAAGACGATCATCACCGCGGTGCGCGCCAGCGCCGAGACGCGGCCGAGGCGATAGGCGCCGCGCAGCTGGCGATAGATGTGGAAGGGCGGGATCGCGAAGCCCGCAAGGGCCAGCAGCTGCATCGGCACCCCGAACGCGCTCATGATCGTCAGGACGATGAAAAGCAGCGACATGAAGGCGAGCGAATAGGTGACGAACACCGCATGGTCATAGGCGCGATACTGGCGCTTCCACGCGAACATGATCCACACGAACGGCACCGACAGCGGGATCAGTAGCCACGAGAATTTGTAGCTGTTCGCCTGTAGCTTGTAGAGTGCAAGGCCGGGGTTCTTCGATGCCTTCTCGATCCCGTGATCGAGGCGTGTCCAGCCGGTCTTGACGCCCGACAGCCCCTCTTCCTGCGGTTTGAAGACCGGCTGCGCCTCGGCAATGACGCGAAGCTCGCGGTCGATTTCGGCGAGGCGCGTCTGGGCCTTCGCCTTGCTCGCGGCATTGCCGGTTGGGTCGTTCAGTCGCTTGAGCTGCACCTCGCGCGTCGACGCGAGTTCCTTCTTGGCTTCCTCCATGCCGGAGGCGACCTTGCCCGTCGCGTTTCCGACATCGGCGGGCGGCGAGATGCCGAGGATCGAGAGCACGGCGAACAGCGTGAAGACCGAGAACAGGAACATCGCCATCGGCGACACGAACTTCGCGCGCTCGCCCTCGATATAACGGCGGGTGAGCTCGCCCGGGCGGCGGATCAGCATCGGCAGCGTCGACCACATCCGCCCCTCGAAATGCAGGACGCCGTGGAGCAGGTCGTGCCAGATCGCGCCAACGGAGCGGTGGAGATGCGCCGCCTGACCGCAGACATGGCAATGCTCGCCCACCAGCGTCGTCCCGCAATTCAGGCAGGCGCCATGGCCCTCGTGCTCTGCATGACTGCTTCCATGGTGATCGACCGCGCGCGCCATCAGCGCGCCCGTGGCGAGATCGCCGAGCCCCTCGATTTCCCCCGACATGGGCGCGGTGTATCGCGAAGCTATGACGGATGCGAGCGGCTTTCGCGAAGCTTTCGCCGGTGCGAGCGCAACTTCGTTGCACCGCGGCGTCGGTTGCGCGACAGGACGCGCATGACCGACCGCGACTGGCAGCAATGGATGATCGCCACCGGCACGCGCGCCCGCGCCGCTGCACGGGCTCTCGCGCGCTCGCCGACGGAGACGAAGCGGGCGGGGTTGCTGGCGGCGGCGATGGCGATTCGCGGCGCGGCGGATGTGATCCTAGCGGCCAATGCGGATGACCTCGCGCGGGCGGAGGCGGCAGGGCTGTCGGGCGCGATGCTCGACCGCCTGCGGCTCGATCCCGCCCGGCTCGAGGGTGTCGCGGCGGGGGTCGAGGCGGTGGCGGGGCTCGATGATCCGGTGGGGTCGGTGATCGACCGGCGCGAGCGGCCCAACGGGCTGGCGCTGACCCGTGTGCGGGTACCGGTGGGCGTGCTCGGGATCATCTTCGAGAGCCGGCCGAACGTCACCGCCGATGCCGGCGCGCTGGCGGTGATGGCGGGCAACGCGGCGATCCTGCGCGGCGGGTCGGAGGCGATCGGCACAAACCGCGCGATGCACGCGGCGCTGGCGACGGGCCTTGGCGAGGCGGGGTTGCCCGCCGATTCGGTGCAACTGGTCGAGACGACCGACCGGGCGGCGGTGGGCGCGATGCTGGGTGCGGCGGGGCTGATCGATCTCATCATCCCGCGAGGCGGCAAGAGCCTCGTCGCGCGGGTGCAGGCGGAGGCGCGGGTGCCGGTGCTCGCGCATCTCGACGGGCTCAACCATACCTATATCCACGCCGCCGCCGATCCGGCCAAGGCCGAGGCGCTGGCGGTCAATGCCAAGCTGCGCCGCACCGGCGTTTGCGGCGCGACCGAGACGCTGCTGATCGACCGCGCCTTTCCCGAGCCTGCCCGGATCGTCGCGGCGCTTGCGGACAAGGGCTGCGAGGTGCGCGGCGACGCGCAAGTGCAGGCGCTCGATCGCCGCGTCGTCGCGGTCGAGGAGACGGACTGGGACACAGAATATCTCGACGCGGTGCTGAGCGTCGGGTTCGTGGGCGGCCTCGACGCCGCGATTGCGCATGTCGAGCGGCACGGCTCCCACCACACCGACGCGATCGTGACCGAGGATGCGGCAGCGGCCGAACGCTTCCTCGCCGAGGTCGACTCGGCGATCGTCATGTGGAACGCCTCCACCCAGTTTGCCGATGGCGGCGAGTTCGGGCTGGGCGCCGAGATCGGCATCGCCACCGGCCGGCTCCATGCTCGCGGCCCCGTCGCGCTGGAGGGGCTGACGACCTACAAATGGCAGGTCCGCGGCACCGGCCAGACCCGGCCATGACCGCGCGGCGCATCGGCCTGATGGGCGGGTCGTTCAACCCGGCGCATGGCGGGCACCGTTATGTCGCGATGCAGGCGCTGCGTGCGCTCGATCTGGACGAGGTGTGGTGGCTGGTCTCGCCCGGCAATCCGCTGAAGGAAGCCGCTGGCGACATGGCCCCTTATGCGGCGCGGGTCGCCTCGGCCAAGGCGGTGGCGCGGCACGCGCCGATCCGGGTGTCGACGGTCGAGGCGAAGCTCGGCACGCGCTACACCGTCGACCTCCTCGAAAAAATGCCGCGGCTCTATCCCAAGAAACGGTTCGTCTGGATCATGGGGGCCGACAATCTGGGCGGGTTCCACCGTTGGAAGCGATGGCGCGATATCGCGCGCGCGGTGCCGATTGCGGTTGTCGCGCGTCCGGGCTATGACGGCGATGCCCTCGCAAGTCCCGCGATGGGTTGGCTGCGGCGCGCTGTGCGGCCCGCAGGCCAGGCAAGACGATGGGACGAGTGGAGATTGCCCGGCCTCGTGCTGCTGCGCTTCCGCCCCGACCGACGTTCGGCGACCGGCATCCGTGCCGCCGATCCTGCCTGGCACCGCCGTTACCCGAAAGGCCGGCGTTCCCCATCTTCTTCCGCACGCGCCTAGGAGCAGCATTGTCCCAGACCCGTCCCGTTTCGTCCACGCCCGACGCCGATCCGGCAGAGGCGCTGCATGCCCTCGTCCTGGCATCGCTGGACGACGATCAGGCGCTTGAGACGGTTTCGATCCCGCTCACCGGCAAGTCGAGCATCGCCGATTACATGGTGATCTCGTCGGGTCGTTCGACGCGTCAGGTCGCCTCGATGGCGCAGAAACTGGCCGAGCGGATCAAGCGCGAGCGCGGCGTGATCGCCAAGGTCGAGGGGCTGACCAATGCCGACTGGGTGCTGATCGATGCCGGCGACGTCATCGTCCACCTGTTCCGGCCTGAGGTGCGCAGCTTCTACAATCTCGAGCGGATGTGGGCGTTCGGCGATGCGCCGACGCCGCCCCCGGCGCCGCCCGAAGAAGACTGACGGCAACGCTTGCTCCTCCACGTCGTCGCGCGCGGGCGGATTGGCCGCGGGCCTGAGGCCGAACTGGTCGACCGCTATCTGAAGCGCGTCGGCTGGCCGGTGCGCGTGACCGAATTGCCCGACAACGGCGGCAAGGTTCCCGCGATCGAGCCGGGGACGCGGATCGTGCTGCTCGACGAGAAGGGCGACCAGCCTGCCAGCATGGCCTTTGCCCAGAAGCTCGGCCGCTGGCGCGACGAAGGCGTGCGCGAGGTGCGCTTCATGCTGGGTGCCGCCGACGGTTTCGGCGATGCCGAGAGGGCGCAGGCCGATTGGCTGATCGCGTTCGGGCGGATGACATGGCCGCACCTGATGGCGCGGGCGATGCTGGCCGAGCAATTGTGGCGCGCGACGAGCATCCTTTCCGGCCACCCCTATCACCGCGAGGGATGAGGCGCGCGCTCGCCCTGGCCGCGCTGCCCGCGCTGTTGCTGCCGATGGCGACGGGCGCGCAGCAGGCGGGTGCCGATCAACGCGCCGCCCTGACCCGCGCCAACCGGGCGTCGCGCGCGGCCGAGGCGCGAGCCGAAGCGCTGGAGCGACATGCCGCCGCGGCAAAGGGAGAGGCCGAACGCGCGCGGCGCGAGCAGGCCGCGGTCGCCGCCCGTGCCGAAGCGGCCGAGGCGGACATCGCCGCCGCCCGCGCGCGCATCGTCCTTGTTGATCGGGCGCTCGCCGCGCAGCGTCGCCGCCTCGACACGCAGCGGGCGCCGACGATGCGGCTGGTCGCCGCGCTCCAATCACTCGCGCGCCGGCCCGCATCGCTCGCGCTGCTCCAGCCGGGGTCGACCCGCGACGCGGTGCATGTCCGCGCGCTGCTCGCCGGGATCGTGCCCGTGGTGAAGGCGCGCAGCGCGGCGGTGCAGGGCGAGATCGAGCGCACCCGCCGCCTGCGCCGCGGGGCCCAGCTGGCTGCCGCCAGGCTGCGCGACGGGCGGGCGCGGCTGGAAAGCGAACGGCAGAAACTGCTCGAACTCGAAAGCGCCAGCCGGCTGCGCTCGCGCCAGCTTGCGCGCGGGGCGCTGGTCGAATCGGACCGCGCGCTCGCGCTGGGCGAGGAGGCGCGAGATATCGTCGACCAGCTTGCCGTCGCCGATGCGGCGGAAACGACGCGGGCGCGCCTGTTGAAGCTCGGTGAGCCGCTGCCGCGCCCGGACACAGCCGCCGAAGACGCCGGGAGCGCGCCGGCCTATCGCCTCCCCGTCCGCGGGCGCATCGCCACGGGGCTGGGCGAGATCAGCGACAGCGGGGTGCGCTCGCGCGGGCTGACGATCGAGACGGCGGCGGGGGCGCCGGTCGTCGCGCCCGCGCCGGGCCGGGTGATGTTCGCCCGCCGCTTCGGCGGGTACGGCACCGTCGTAATCCTCGACCATGGTGAGGGGTGGACAACGTTGCTCTCGGGCCTCGACGGCGCGCAGGTCGCGCGCGGGGCGATGGTGGGGGCGGGGATGCCGCTCGGCCGCGCCGGGCCGCGCATCACGGTCGAATTGCGCCGCCGCGGCCAGCCGTTCGACCTGGTCGGGCTGCTCCGATAAACTTCTCAGTTCGGCTTTAAGGGCACGCAACTTGCCGCTATCTCTGCCCCCAGAGTTCGAAAAGGAATTGCGTTCCATGGCCCGCCCGCTGCTTCAGGCTTTCGCCGCAACCGCTGCCATCGCGATGGTGCCGCTGGCAACGGGGGCGATGGCCCAGGTCGACAGCAACAGCTATCGCGAGCTCGACCTGTTTATGGACGTCTACAACCGCGTGAAGTCCGAATATGTCGACAAGGTCGACGACAAGACGCTGGTGAAGGGGGCGATCCAGGGGATGCTCGCGGCGCTCGATCCGCACAGCTCGTACGTCGATGCGCTCGATTTCGAGAATATGCGCATCCAGACCGAGGGCAATTACGGCGGCCTCGGCCTCACGGTCACGCAAGAGGACGGCGCGGTCAAGGTGATCGCGCCGAACGAGGATTCGCCCGCCGCGCGCGCCGGGATCAAGGCCGGCGATTATATCACCCACATCAACGGCAAGCTCATCTTCGGCGAGGCGCTGGACGAGGCGATCGAGGGGATGCGCGGCCAGCCGGGGACCAAGGTGACGCTGACCGTCGTCCGCCCTGGCCGCGACAAGCCGATGGAACTCACCATGGCGCGCGAGGTGATCGTGCAGAAGCCGGTGAAGTGGGAGGTCAAGAGCGGCGTCGGCATCATTAACATCAACACCTTTTCCGCCTCCACCGGCGCCGACACGCGCGCCGCGATCATGGCGATCGACAAGTCGCTGGGGCACAAGCCCACCGGCTACATCGTCGACTTGCGCTCGAACGGCGGCGGATTGCTGACGCAGGCGATCGAGGTGTCCGACGCCTTCCTCGAGCGCGGCGAGATCGTGTCGCAGCGCGGGCGCGAGAAGGCGGACATCGAGCGTTACTACGCCCGCGCGGGCGATCTGGCGGGCGGGCTGCCGATCATCGTGCTAGTCGACGCGGGCACCGCCTCAGCCAGCGAGATCGTCGCGGGTGCGCTACAGGATCATCACCGCGCTATCGTCATGGGCGAGCGGACGTTCGGCAAGGGATCGGTGCAGACGCTGCTTCAGCTCGGGCCATCGAACGCGCTTCGCCTGACGACGGCGCGCTACTTCACCCCATCGGGCCGGTCGGTGCAGGAAGGGGGGATCGAGCCCGATCTGTCCGTGCCGCAGCTGACCGACGAGGATTACAAGTCGCGGCCGGTCTTCCGCGAGGCGGACCTGCGCCGCCACCTCATCAACGAGGCAAAGGTCGACAACAAGGTGCTGGAGGAGGACGCCAAGACCGACCCGCGCTTCGCCGCCACCGCCGAACAGTTGAAGAAGCAGGGCGTCGAGGATTTCCAGCTCGACTATGCGGTCAAGACGATCGCGCGGCTTGGGACGCCGGCACAGGTGGCGGCGGCGACGACGCCGGCGAAGGCCGCGGCGAAGCGCTGAGCCGATGCCCCGTTCGCTTGTCCAGGCGCGGCTGCTCGCGCTCGTCCTGCCCGCCGCGCTGCTCGCCGGGGCGTGGGGATCGCAACTGATCGGCGGGCTCTATCCGTGCGAGATGTGTCATTGGCAGCGTTGGCCGCATTACGCGGCGCTCGTCCCCGCGCTGCTGGCGTTCGTGATCCCCGGCACCGCGGCGAAGCGCGCGATGGTGGTGCTGGCGGCGCTGGCGATCGCGGCCAGCGGGGCGATCGGGGTGTTTCACGCGGGCGTCGAATATCACTGGTGGGAGGGGATCACCGCCTGCACTGCGCCGGCCCCGCGCGGCGGCGACCTGCTCGCCGACATCCTGTCGCGGCCGCTTATTCGCTGCGACGTGCCGCAATGGACGTTGGGGGGTATTTCGCTGGCGGGTTTTAACGCCATCTTCTCGCTGACGGGTGCCGCGATCATTCTGGCACTCGCGTTCAAGAGGCGGAGCCTATGACGGACATGGCATGGCGACCGGGCGACCGGCGCGAGAGGATCCGGTCGATGATCCGGGTCGATCAGGCGGGCGAATATGGTGCGACGCGCATCTATGCCGGCCAACTCGCGATCCTCGGCGATCAGGGCCCGCACGCGGCCGAGATCGCCGGCATGGCGCAGCAGGAAGCGCGCCACCGCGAATATTTCGACCGGTTGATCGCCGAGCGCGGCGTGCGCCCGACGCTGCTCCAACCGTTCTGGAACGTGGCCGGCTTTGCGCTTGGCGCCGTGACTGCGGCGATCGGGCCGGAGGCGGCGATGGCCTGCACCGCGGCGGTCGAGACCGAGATCGACAAGCATTATGCCGACCAGCTTGCCGAGCTGGGCGAGGATGACCCCGACCTCGCCGCGCATATCCGCCAGTTTCAGGCCGAGGAGCTGGAGCATAAGGAAGCCGCGCTCGCCGCCGGGGCGGAGCAGGCGCCCGCCTATCCGCTGATGAGCGCCGTGATCCGCGCCGGCTGCCGCGCCGCCATCGCCATTTCGAAGCGCATCTGATACGTCCCACCGGGCACCGTTCGCAGCGCCGGGCGTTCTTCCGGCAGGAGATAGTTCATGACGTTCAAATCGATCGCCATTTTCGCTGCTGCCGCCACGATCGGTGCCGCCTCGGTCCCTGCGCCCGCCGCGGCGCAGACGCAGAACGGCGTCCTCTACATCTACGGCAACGACAAATGCCCGACCAACGCCGACGGCGAGGAAATCGTCGTCTGCGTGCGCAAGAGCGAGGCCGAGCGTTTCCGCATCCCGCAGGAGCTTCGCGAGCTTGAGGTGACGCCGCAGAACCAGGCATGGGCCACGCGCGTCGATGGCACGCTGAATGCGGGGCAGTCGGGGATCGGCAGCTGTTCGGCGGTCGGCATCGGCGGCGCGACCGGCTGCTTCGGTCAGGCGGCGGCGATCAACAAGGCGGAGCGCAAGCAGCGCAAGGAAGCGCAGAACGTCCTTGGCGACTGACGCCTAGCGCGACAGGCGCCGCCGGTTGGCGGCGACCTTACGCCGATAATGCTGCACCGTCTTTTGTGAGGCGGCGAGCGGGGTAGAGCCCATGCCGCCGGTCAGATAGCGCATCTGAAGCTCGGTGATCGCGGCGATCTTCTCGCTCACCATCCGCACGACCTCCTTGTCCGACCCCGGCGCCTGCCAGGCGAGCCCGTTGAGGCGGGTGGCGATGACGATCGAGGCTTCGACCCCGAGCAGCCAGGTCTGATACCCGAGGATGGCCCAATCGGCATAGGCGTTCGTGCGCGTCGACATCGGCTTGCTCCTGCGCTGTCGGTCGTTCCCTAGCAGACTGTGCTGCACCGCACCAACGCTGGTTGCGGATCAATGCGCTTTTCCGCTAGCCAGCACGAATGCCCCGGCCGTCGATCCTGCTGTTCGCGCTGGTCTGGCTGTCGGCGGCGTGGTTCGGATCGTGGCACTGGAACCCCAACAGCGCAGTCCGGCTGTTCGCCGCGATCGGGATCGTCGAGCGGCACGACGCCGCGATCGACCGGTTCGAAGCGCTGACGATCGACAAGGCGCGGTTCGGCGCGCATTTCTATCTCGACAAGCCGCCGGGCATGACGCTCATGGCGATGCCCGTCGTCGCGCTCACCGACGCCGCGACCGGCGACAGCGCCGAGGACAAGGTGCTGGCGACGACCGACCCTGTATTCGACCGCTATATGAAGCTGCGCCAATGGCTAGCGGCGGCGGCAATCAACGCGACGTTGCTGGCGTTGGCGGCGGTCGCGCTGATGGATATCGGGCGACGGGTGACGGGATCGGCCGGGGCGGGGGCGTTCGGCGCGCTCGCCTTTGCGCTCGGCACGCCGCTTTGGGGCTGGGCGACGACGCTGTTTGGACATTGCGCGGTTGCCTCGCTGCTGGTGATAGCGGTGCGGCTGGTTCTGAAGGGGACGGGCGACGACCGCAGCCGCGCCGACGCGCCGCTGGCGGGGCTGGCGCTCGGCTGGGCGCTGGTGATCGAGCATAGCGCGCTGCTCTTCGCCCTGCCGGTCGGCATCTTCGCGCTTTGGCGCTTGCGTGCGGCTCCGCGGATCGAGGCGGCACGCGCGGCGGGCGGCGCGGTGCTTGCCGGCACGGCGGCGATGATCCCGCTGCTTGCCTATAATCTGTTCGCGTTCGGCACGCCGTTCCGGCTGGGTTACGAGGGCGTGGTCGGTTGGGAGGGGATGCAGCAGGGGCTGTTCGGCCTGACCTATCCGCACGTCGCGGTGCTGGGTGAGGTGCTGGCCGGCACGCATCGTGGGATGCTCTGGGTCGCGCCCGTTCTGCTGGCGGCGTTGCCGGGGCTGTGGCTGTTGTGGCGGCGCGGCTGGCGCGATCTGGCGGTGCTGGCAGCGGTCGGGGCAGCGGCGGCGTTCCTCTACAATGCGTCTTATGTCTACTGGGACGGCGGCAATTCGACGGGACCGCGCCACGCGATGCCCGCGGTCGCGTTCCTGTCGCTCGCGCTGCCGGGCGTCTGGGCGGCGGCGGGGCTAGCGGGGCGCGCCGCGTTGTCGGCGCTGCTCGCCGGGAGCGTCGCGATCAACCTGACGATCGCCGCGGCCGAGATTACCGCGCCTTGGAGCGCCGACAACGCACTAGTCGACGGCGTATGGCGCGAACGGTTCTGGCCGGGCTATCTGCGGACCGTGCCGAACGAATTCTTCGGCTGGACACCGTGGCAGGGGCTAGCGATGTGGGCTGTCGCCGCGGCGGCGCTGTTCGCCGCGCTCATGTTTGCGCTCTCTCGACAGCCGCAGTCCGCGAACATATATCGAACGGATGGCGCAGCTCGACGTTCGTGAAAAGCTCGGGATTCTGGCGGATGCGGCCAAGTATGATGCCTCCTGCGCGTCGTCGGGCACGACCAAGCGCAATTCGGCCGGGGGCAAGGGGATCGGATCGACCGAGGGAATGGGCATCTGCCACGCCTATGCCCCCGACGGTCGGTGCATCAGCCTGCTCAAGATCCTGCTGACCAATAGCTGCATCTTCGACTGTCATTATTGCATCAACCGCAAGTCCTCGAACGTCCGCCGCGCGCGCTTTACCGCGCAGGAGGTCGTCGCGCTCACGATGAGCTTTTACAAGCGCAACTATATCGAGGGGCTGTTCCTGTCGTCGGGCATCATCCGCTCGCCCGACTATACGATGGAGCAGATCGTCGAGGTCGCGCGGTCGCTGCGCGAGGATCATCAGTTCCGCGGCTACATCCACCTGAAGACGATCCCCGACGCCGATCCGGAGCTGGTCCGGCTGGCGGGGCTGCATGCGGATCGCGTGTCGATCAACGTCGAGCTGCCCACCGTTCCCGGCCTGACCCGCCTCGCGCCCGAGAAGTCGGCGACCCGCATCGAGGGGGCGATGCGCGACATGAAGACCGCGATCGTCGACACCGCCGACGCGCGCAAACGCTATCGCTCGGCCCCGCGGTTTGCGCCCGCGGGCCAATCGACACAGATGATCGTCGGTGCCGATGCCGCGACCGACCGCGATATCGTGACCAAGGCGGCGACGCTCTACGACCGGTTCAGCCTTCGCCGCGTCTATTATTCCGCGTTCAGCCCGATCCCGGAGGCGAGCGCGGTGCTGCCGCTCCAGCGCCCGCCGCTGATGCGCGAGCATCGGTTGTACCAGTCGGACTGGCTGATGCGTTTCTACGACTATGCGCCCGGCGAAGTGGCGGCGGCGGCCGATCCGGCGACGGGGATGATGCCGCTCGACATCGATCCCAAGCTCGCCTGGGCGCTCAAGTTTCGTGAGCGGTTCCCGGTCGATGTGAACCGCGCGGCGCGCGAGGATCTGCTGCGCGTGCCGGGGCTGGGGGTGAAGGCGGTCAACTCGATCCTCAAGGCGCGCAAGTGGCGGCGCCTGTCGCTCGACGATGTGGCGCGGTTGACGGTGTCGGTCGCGAAGGTGCGACCGTTCATTGTGGCAGAGGGGTGGCGCCCGGTGCTGCTGACCGATCGCGCCGACCTGAAACCGCTGGTCGCGCCGAAGCGCGAGCAGCTGGAGCTGTTCGCCGCTTGATAGCGGTTCGCAGGTGAAACGTGGGGCCGCGCGGCGGGTTGGATGCCCGAACCCCCGATCGAGGAAATCCCCATGGCCGACGCGAAGATCTTCGAAGACCTGAAGAAGGACCACGACCTTCACCGCAAGCTGTTGAAGCAGATTGACGCCGCCGATGAGGGTGAGCGCGCCAACCTGTTCGAGCAGTTCCGCGTCGAGGTGACGGCCCACGCCGCCGCCGAGGAAGAGTCGCTCTATGCGACGATGCTCGCCAAGCCCGATCTGCGCGACGAGGCCCGCCATTCGGTGTCGGAGCACAAGGAAATCGACGACTTCTTCGAAGAGATGGCCGAACTCGACGCGGCTACGTCCGAGTGGAAGTCGAAGTTCGACGAGATGCGCCACCGCTACGAGCATCACATCGACGAGGAAGAGGAAGAGATGTTTCCCGAGGCCGCCAAGGACCTCGACGATGCGGAGGTGGCAAAGCTCGCCAAGGTGTTCGAGGCGCGCAAGCCCAAGGAACTGGAACTCGCCGAGGCGAGTGAGCCCGGCGACAATCGCGAGTAAGCTTAGCCCATGGGCATCCGTGTCGCGCGTCTCGACGCCCCTGACGATTTCGAGGGGTGGCGGGACGCGGCGCGGGTGCTCGCGACCGAGCGGGTGCCGCCAGATCGGGTGATCTGGCAAGTGGCGGGACATGCAGCGGACCTGTTCGCAGAGGAGCCGCCCGCACTCGACCCGCCGGCGCCCGCACCGCCGCCGGCTTTTCGCGTGCCAAAGGCGTTCGTCGATCTGGCGCACAGCGTCGTGCTGCACAGCGATCCCGAACGGTTCGCGCGCCTCTACGCGATGCTCGTCCGGCTGATCGACCAGCCGCGGCTGATCGACGACCGCGCCGACCCGGCCGGCCGCCGGCTCGATGAAATGGCCAAGGCGGTGCGGCGCGACATTCACAAGATGCGCGCGTTCCTGCGTTTTCGCGAGGTGGCGGACGAGGATGGCGAGCGCTTCGTGGCGTGGTTCGAGCCCGAGCACCACATCGTCCGCGCCAACGCGGCGTTCTTCGTCAACCGCTTCAACACGATGCGCTGGTCGATCCTGTCGCCCGAGGTGTCGCTCCACTGGGACACGCAGACTTTGCAGGAGGGGCCGGGAGCGGTGAAGGCCGATGCGCCCGACGTCGACCCGATCGAGGCGGTGTGGAAGACCTATTATGCGTCGATCTTCAATCCCGCGCGGCTGAAGGTCGGGGCGATGCTGCGCGAGATGCCGCGCAAATACTGGAAGAACATGCCCGAGACCGCGCTGGTCGGCGAGCTGATCGCGGGCGCGCGGGCGCGGGAGACGGCGATGATCGAAACGGCACGGGCGGCGACACCCGGCGGCAATGTCGAGGGCGCGTGGGCGGCGCTGCGCGAGGAGGCGATGGGCTGCACTCGCTGTCACCTATACCAACCCGCGACGCAGACCGTGTTCGGGGAGGGGCCGCTCGATGCCCGGCTGATGTTCGTCGGCGAGCAACCGGGGGATCAGGAGGATCTGGCCGGCCGCCCCTTTGTCGGCCCGGCGGGGCAGGTGTTCGACCGCGCGATGGGCGAAGCGGGGATCGACCGCGACACCGTCTACGTCACCAACGCGGTCAAGCACTTCAAGTTCGAGCCGCGCGGCAAGCGGCGCATCCATGCCAAGCCCGATGCAGGCGAGATCGACGCGTGCCGCTGGTGGGTGGAGCAGGAGCGGATGCTGCTGACGCCGAAGCTGACCGTGGCGCTCGGCGCGACGGCGGCGCGGTCGCTGACCGGCAAGACGGTGACGATCTCGCGCGAGCGCGGGCGACCGATCGCGCTGGCGGACGGCGGGGAGGGGTGGATCACGGTGCATCCGAGCTTCCTCCTGCGCCTGCCCGACAAGGTGCAGGCGGAAGAGGAATATGCGCGGTTTGTCGAGGATTTGCGCGCCGCGGCGGCGTATGCCGGTAAGGCCTAGGCCGGCACTACCCCATACCCCCGCGCGATCCGATGCTCGTGCCGCACCTCGGCTCCCAGCACCGCGACCAGCGTCGCCAGCGCGGCATCGGGATCGCATCGCCGTCCGCAGACGAAGATATCCACCGCGGCATAGCCGTGCTCGGGCCATGAATGGATCGAGATGTGCGATTCGGCGAGCAGGGCGACGCCGGTGATCCCCTGACCCGGCCCGAAGGCGTGGAGGCGCATATCCAGCAGCGTCGCACGCGCCGCCGCCGCCGCCTCGCGCAGCGCGCGTTCGATCAATGCCGCATCGTCGAGGCCCCGGCCGCCGGTCAGGTCGGCGATCAGGTGGACCCCGTCATAGGGGGGCGGGGGCGTCATATCAGCGTCTCATGCGCGTGGCCGAGCGTCGTCATCGCCGCCTCCGCTGCCTGGGTGCCGTGGAAATGCGCTTCCTCGAACAACGAAAGCCCGGACAGATCGCTATGCCCCAGGAACAGCGGCGGTTCGACGCGGTGGCGGGGAGCGGCACCCCAGACATAGCCGGGCGTCGGTCGGATCATCGCGTGGCCCCAGCGCCACAGCGCGATCTCGCCGATGTCGAGGTCGGGATGCATGGCGAGAAGGTCGTCGCGGACGATCCGCTTCCACTCGTCGGCGGGCCGCTCGAGCATCAGGCGGCGGGCGCTGGCCGGCGCCATCGTCGAGAGCGGCAAGTACCAGGTCAAGACCGTCGCGCCCGCTAGGGCCGACGCGTCCTGATGCGTGGCGACGACGTAGCCGAGCGATTCGCTGGTGGTCGAGACATTGTCCCAAGCGAGCGGCACGCCCGTCCCGCGCGGCGGCTGCGCCACCGTGACGTTGGCGACGATCCAGGGGGCGTAGGTGCAGGGTTTCGCGTCGATTTCCGGCACCAGCCGTGCGGTGACGAACAGCGGCATGGCGAGGATCGCGGCGTGGGCGTGGGTACGGACGGTCTCGCCGCGCGCCACATCGAAGCTGTCGATCGCCACGCCGCTGTCGGTTCGTGAGACTGCATGGACGATGCGGCCGGGGCGGACGCGATCGCCCAGGCGCTTCGCCATCAAGCCGGCAAGGTGCCCGTTGCCGCCGGGCCAGGTCAGCACGTTATCGGCTACGTCGGGTGCGGCGAACCCGCGGCGCCCCGCCCAGTAATGCACCCCCGCCCAGGCGGAGACATGCTCCGGCTCGGTCCCGTAATCGTCGCGCATCGAATAGCGGACATGCGCACGCAAAACGGGCGAGGTGAGGCCGCGCGCGTCGAGCCAGCCGGCGAACGTCTGTCGGTCGAGCGCGCGCCAGGCCGGATCGGCCGAACTATAGGCAGTCGGCGTTGCGAACGCAGGTCGGCCGTCGCTGCCGATCGCAGCCCGTGCGCGCGCCATCTCTGCGTCGAAAGCGGCGAGATCGGCCTTGTCCTTCGCGGTCAGGCCGGTTCGCGGGACCAGCCCCTCCTGCCAGCGCCCGCGCCAAAGCAGGCGCTCCTGAAGATCGGCGCAAAGCTGCATCGGGTCGTAGACCGGCACGCCGTTCGCCTCACCGACGATCATGCCCATCCGCCGGAGCATGCGGCGCAGCGCCGTCGCCTCGCGATTGGGGATCGGCAGATAGTGGGCGCCGAGCGGATAGGCGCTCACCGCGTTACGGCCGCTGCGCGCATTGCCGCCGGCGTCGTCCTCCAGTTCGAGCAGCGCGAAGTCGTCGAACCCGGCTTCGGCCAGCGTCCACCCCGCCGACAATCCCGAAATTCCGCCGCCGGCGATGACGAGACCCACATGCTCCTCGCGCGACGGCGCCGGAAACCTGCCCTGCCGCAGCCGATGGCCGCGCGCCAGATCGGCACCGGCAAGCGGCCCGGGCGGCAGCGGCGGCTCGCGGAACGCCAGCGCCGCGCCGCCCCCCGCCAGTGCCGCCGCCCCCGCGCCGAGGCCGAGCAGCGCAGCCCGCCGGTCAGCTTTCATAGCGGCTCCACGCGGCGTCGAAGACGCGGACCAGCGCCTGGTTGTCCAGCCGGTTCACCTCGACCCGTCGGCGGGCCATGTCGGGGGGGAAGTCGAACAGCGGCGGCTCGCTGGCGGCGGTGACGAACCGGCCGGGCGTCAGGCGGGCGTGAGCGGGGATCGGGCCCAGCGCAGCGAGTGTGTAGCCCCATTCGCCGAAACTCGGCACATAGGCGTGATAGCCCTTGGTCGCGAACCCCACCGCCTCCAGCGTGGTCGAGATCGTCCAGTAAGCTTCGGGCGCGACCAGCGGGGAGGTCGATTGCACGACCATCATGCCGGTAGGCGCGAGCAGACGGCGCACCTGCGCGTAGAAGGCGTCGGTGTAGAGCTTGCCCACCGAATAATCGACGGGATCGGGGAAATCGACGATGATCGCGTCGTATTGCCCCTTCGCCTCCCGCGCCCATCGGAACGCGTCGGCGTTGACGACGGTCATGCGCGGATCGGACAGCGAGCCGCGATTGAGTTCGGCCAGCGCGGGGGTGTCGCGGAACAGCGCGGTCATTTCCGGGTCGAGATCGACGAGCGTCACGCGGCGGACGGCGGGGTCGCGGAACACCTCACGTGCTGCCAGCCCGTCGCCGCCGCCGAGGATCAGCACGTTTGCGGGGTTGGCGACGCGGCCGAGCACGGGCTTCACCAGCGCCTCGTGATAGCGATATTCGTCGCGCGACGAGAATTGCAGGTTGCCGTTGAGATAGAGGCGCAGGTCATCGTCCTTTCGCGTCAGGACGATGCGCTGGTAGCGGCTCGACCGCGCATAGACGACGGGCTCGCCATAGCCTGCCTGCTCGCCGAATCGCTGGAGCTTGTCGGAGGCGGCGAAACCGGCCGCGAGCAGCAGCAGGATCACGATCGCAGCGGCGACCTCCCCCTTCATCCGGCGTCCGCGCGGGAGCGCGAGCAGGAGGGCGAGCGCGACGCCCGCATTGGCGATGCCGAATGCGAAGCCCGTACGGATCATGCCGAGATGCGGCATCAGCACGAGCGGGAACAGCAGCGAGGCGGCGAGCGCGCCGACATAATCGAAGGTGAGGACGCTCGACACCGTCTCGCGGAAGTCGAAATCCTTGAGGATGCGGATGAGCAGCGGGATTTCGAGCCCGACGAGAAACCCGATCGCCAGGACGATGCCGTAGAGCGCGATGCGGAAATGCTCGACCAGCGGGAAGAGCATGAACAGGAGCGCCGCCGAACAGCCGCCGATGATCGCGATCAGCAATTCGGTGCGCACGAACAGCCGCAACTCGCCGCGCTTCACATAGCGCGAGCACCACGAGCCGATGCCCATCGCGAACAGATAGGTGCCGATGACGGTCGAGAACTGGGTGACGCTGTCGCCGAGCAGGTAGCTGGCGATCGTCGAGGCGAGCAGTTCATAGACCAGCCCGCAGGTCGCGACGACGAACGCCGAGACGAGAAGCGCCCCCGCCGGTGCCGTGACCTTTGGCCGCGCGGCGGGGTCGGCTTCAGCCATGGATGGCGGCGGCGACGATGATCGCGAGGCCCAGCGCCATCGCGCCCGCGACGATCGCGACGCCGATGTTCCGCTGGTCGTGAATCTCCGCCCAGAGCTTGCCCGGCGTCAACAGGTCGAGGATGAAGAAACCGACGAGAAACACGAAGATGCCGACGCCGGCATAGAGAAGCGTGTTGAGCAGGGTGGCGAGCGAGGTGACCATCCGAAATCCCCTTATTTGTGGTTGGGTCCGCCGACGAAGATGACGCCGCCGCCGCTGCCGCGCGGGCCTTGGCGCCCATCCGCGAACGGCGACCAGGCATAGGTGTTGGCGACCATGAACAGCCCAACAATGGCAAGGCACCACAGGCCGTAGAGAAAGATCGAGGTCCGCATCAGCCGTCATCCCCTCCCGACGCGAAGTCGCTCTCGCCGCGGCGCGCGCCCTCGAACCGAGCATGGATCAGGAACCCGGCACCGAGCGGCAGCACGATCAGGATCAGCATGAGGACGAAAACGCCGCCGCCCGCGCCGCCGCGGCTACGGACGCTGATGTTCACCTGCGGCTGCACGGCATCACGGCGCCAGTCGGGCGTCTGCTCGCCTGCGCCGGGATCCCAGAAGTTGCCCGATGACTTGTTCGGATCGACCCAGTTGTTGCCTTTGTAGTCGATGACGAGATCGTAGGTGCCGGCGGGCAGCGCGGCGAAATCGGCGCCGGCGGTCTGGTCGCCCTCGCTCCAGTCGCCGTCCGAATCGCGGCCGGTGTAGCGCTCCGCCGCCTTCGACGCGGTGTAGCTCGCCTGGTTCTTGCGGTCGACGAGCGTGTAGTCGAGGTCGACCCAGCCGTTCGACAGCGCGGGCACGTCGGCCGAGACGCGTACCCGTTGATAGGGACGGGTAAGTTCGATCGGGCCGACCGTCGCCTGCTGGTCGCGGCCGTCGGCGGCGATCGCGATCGATCCGTTCCAGAGCGAGCGCCCGCCGCCGGTGATCGACGCGCCGACCAGCAGGGCGAGGAAAGCGAGGATGGCGATGACGATGCCGCCCTTGACGAAGGGCAGCGCGGGCGAAGGCTGGTGCGGCAGCGGGGGCCAGGGCTTCCCGCCGGCCGCCACGCCGAAGGCGGCGGCGATCGTCGCGGCGGGCACCCAGCGCGAGCGCGACCAGTTCACCTCCTTGCCGTCCGCCTCGCGCGACAGCATCGCGCCCGGCCTTACCCAATCGTCGGTGCGGACGGTGTCGCCGCGCTTCACCCGCCAGTAGAATTCGCCGACCACGTCGGTCACCCGCGCGGTGCCGTCGGCGAAGAAGGGCTTGTAGCTTTCGCCATCGACCTTGAGCCCGCCCCAGCTTCCCTCGGGCGTCCGGGTCAGTTGCTCGCCGAAGCTCCAGCCGCCGCGCTGCTCGATCAGCCAGCGATAGCCGTGATAGGGATTGAAGAGGAGGAACTCCTCCCACGGATAGCCGCTGTCGTCGCGCGCCATCCAGCCGACCACTTCCCACTCGGTCCCGTCCAGCGTGCCGCGCGTGCCGAGCGGGATGGCGAGCCGCGACGCCTTTTCGTTGTAGCGCGTGACCAGCCGCACTTCGGGCTGGGACACGTCGAGGATGCTCGCGCAATACTCGCATGCGACCGTGACGGAATAGCCGGCTGCGCGCAGCGTGACGGTGCCGCCGCAATTGGGGCAGGACAGCGCCTTCGCGGCGGGCTGGGCGACGGCAGCGTCAGCCATAGCGCGGCATCGTCCATCCCTCGATCGCGCGCAGGTTGTTGGCCGACAGCTCGGCCAGCGTCACATAGCGGCCGTCATAGAACCATGCCTCGTCCCCCTCGCGCTGGAGGCTGGCGGCGCGGCCCGATGCGGCCTTGAGATCGA
Source organism: Sphingomonas yantingensis (assembly GCF_014199325.1). Classification (GTDB taxonomy): domain Bacteria; phylum Pseudomonadota; class Alphaproteobacteria; order Sphingomonadales; family Sphingomonadaceae; genus Sphingomonas; species Sphingomonas yantingensis. Next base: position 392,708 of record NZ_JACIJJ010000003.1, on the reverse strand, counting down.
CGGAGTAGATCGTCCAGCCGGGCAGGGCGGTGAAGGGCAGCTCGCCCTCGGCGGCGATACACGACACCTGGCGCGCGTCGGCGATCGCCAGTTCCTCGCCGTCGATCTCAGCCTTGCGGCCGGGCAGCGCGGGCGCGCCGCGGGCGATGCGGTCGAGTTCGGCGGAGCGGACCTCGGCCAGCGGTCGCTCGAACGTCATCATGAAATCGCCCATCGCCTCGCCCAGCCAGCCATGCGCACCGCCCTCGAACAGGCACAGCCACTCGTTCCACGATCCGTCGTCCCACGACCAGCGGACGCGCCCGATCACCTCGAACGCGCGCCCGTCGAACCGTCCGCGCGTGCCGATCTGGATCGGCGACACGTCGAACGGCAGTGCCGCCCCCTGACCGGCGATGCCGACGCCCGCGTCGCTTCGGACCAGCATCGAGCGGCAATGGTCGCAGACGCGATTGGGCAGCGCCGGCGATCGGAAGGTCACGGGCGCGCCGCAATTGGGGCAGGGTAGGGTCAGCATTGAGGGGCGACCTGCTCCCCTCCCCGACAAGGGAGGGGCTGGGGGTGGGTGGGGTTGCTTGTGGCGATGCGCTCGTGGCAGGCGACCGGTTTCTTCGTCGGCCGACCCACCCCCGACCCCTCCCTTGGCAGGGAGGGGAGAACGCCTACCGAATCCGGCCCAGCAACTCCGCCTTCTTCGCGTCGAAGTCCGCCTGCGTGATCGCGCCGATCGTCAGCAGCTTGTGCAGCTTTTCGATCTGGCCGTACGGATCGTCGCCGCCGCCAGCGGGCGCGCTCGCCTGACCGCCGCCGCCAAGGCCCGACGCCATCGCCTGACCCAGCGCCATGCCCGCACCCGCGCCGACGCCAAGGCCCGCGACGCCGCCTTCGGCGCTCGCCGCCTTTTCGATCGCGTCGGCGCTCTGGAACTTCACGAAGCGGTCGAGGTCGCCAACGACGCGCATCGACGATGCCTTGTCGAGGTACTTCTGCACCTCGTCGGGCAGCGACAGGCTCTCGACGAAGAAGGTCTGGCAGGAGAGGCCCCACTGGGTGAAGGCGGGCTGCACCATCTCGCGCAGGCGATCGGACATCGCGGCCTGATCCGCGGCCATGTCGACGAAGCCGAACTCGCTGCGGCCGAGCGAGGTGGCAAGCTGCGTCGCGATGGCGGAGCGCAGCTGCGTCTCGACATCGCCGACGCGGAGGTGATCGAGCGTGCCCATCAGCTTGGCCTGGAACACCGGCGGCTGCTCGATGCGGAAGCTGTAACTGCCGAACGCGCGGATGCGCAGCGGCCCGAACTCCTTGTCGCGCACGGTGACGGGCTGCGACGTGCCCCATTTGAGGCCGACCTGTTCCTTCTGCGTGAAGAACAGGACGTCGGCCTTGAACGGCGACTGGAAACCCTTGTCCCAATTCTGGAGCGCGGTGAGGAGCGGCAGGTTCGAGGTATTGAGCGTATGCTGGCCCGGCCCGAAGGCGTCGGCCATCTGCCCCTCGTTATAGAAGAACGCGACCTGACCCTCGCGCACCGTCAGCGCGGCGCCGTTCTGGATCTCGCGATCCTCCATCGGATAGCGGATGGCGAGGTCGCCGGGCTCCTCCACCCAGTCGATGACGTCGACGAACTGCTTCTTCAGAAAATCGAGAATGCCCATGGGATCCCTCCGGTGATACCCCGAGTGTAATGCCGAACCACCACACTTGAAAGCGAAACCGGAGGGGAAAGCGTCAGGCTTCTTTCACGCGCAGCATCGCGGCGGCGGCCAGCACCATCACGCCCGCGCCGATCGCCATCGTCCAGACCGGCTGGCCGGGGAAGAAGGCGTTGATGACCGCGCCCATGACGGTGGCGACGATCAGCTGCGGCACGACGATGAAGATGTTGAACAGCCCCATGTAGATCCCGTATTTCCGCGGATCGAGGGCCCCCGCCAGGATCGCGTAGGGCATCGTCAGGATCGACGCCCAGGCGATGCCGACGAACACCATCGCCACGAGGAGCAGCTGCGCGTCGCGGGTGAAGAGGATCGTCGCGAACCCCGCCGCGCCGCACAGCAGGCCGAAGACATGCGTCTTCACCTTGCCGATCCGGCCCGCCAGCCACGGCAGCAGGAACGCGCCGATCGCGGCGACGCCGTTATAGCTGGCGAAAAGGACGCCGACCCAATCCGCACCCTCGTTGTACGCGGCGCTCGTCGGATCGGTCGAGCCGAAGACGACCTGCGTCACGACCGGGGTGGTGTAGATCCAGAGGATGAACAGCGCCGACCAGGCGAAGAACTGGACGAGGGCGAGGCGGCGCATCGTCGGCGGCATCTGCGCGAGGTCGGAGTTGATGAGCACCAGCGCGCCGCGATTGCCCCCCGCCGCCATCGACCGCGCGGCGATGCGGGCAAGCCCGAACGCGATCAGCGCGCCGCCGAGGACGTAGACCGCCTTGTCGAGCGCCAACGCATAGACGGCGACGACGACCGCGACCCCCGCCAGAGCCCAGAGTGGGCCGTTGGCCGGGGCGACGATGCGCCCCTCATGCTCGGGCGTCGCGGGGGTGTCCCCGAACCGCGCCATGTCCTCGGGCGAATATTCGCGCACCGTGAGCACGGTCCACAGCACCGCGATCAAGATCGCCGCCGCGCCGATGTAGAAAGCATAACGGACCGAAGGCGGGATGACGCCGGCGGGCGCGGTGTTGGCGACGCCCGCCATGTTGAGCAGCTCGGGCGCCAGCGAGCCGACGACCGCGCCCGCGCCGATGAACGCGGTCTGGAAGGCATAGCCCGCGGTCTGCTGCTCGGTGCCCAGCATGTCGCCGACGAACGCGCGGAACGGCTCCATCGAGATGTTGAGCGAGGCGTCGAGCAGCCACAGCATGATCGCCGCGGTGAGGAGCGCCCCGGCATGTGGCATCCCGAACAGCGCCAGCGCGGCGAGGACTGCGCCGCCGAAGAAGAACGGCCGGCGGCGGCCGAAGCGGCTCCAGGTGCGGTCCGAATAATGACCGATGATCGGCTGGACGAGCAGGCCCGTGACCGGCCCGGCGATCCAGAGGAAGGCGAGCTGATCGATCTCGCCACCCAGCGACTGGAAGATGCGGCTGACATTGGCGTTCTGAAGCGCGAACGCGATCTGGATCCCGAAAAAGCCGAACGAGATGTTCCAGAGACCCGCCATGCTCTGGCGCGGCTTGTTCATGTATCCTCCCCGTGGACGCTGGCCGCCCTGTCGGCGTCACCCTTATGAAGCGGGGGCGCGGGGCGCTTCACGTATTCGTATGCGCGCCGCAGCTTGCCCGGACGATCAGCCGGACGGGCAGGGGGCCGGCAGGGGGTTCGCGCCCGGTGATGCGATCGAGGATGGTGCCGACCAACGCCTCGCCCGCGGCCTTCGCATCCTGCTGCACCGTGGTGAGCGGGGGCGAGGCCTGCTGCGCGGCGGGAATATCGTCGAAGCCCACGACCGACACCGCGCGCGGAACGGCATAGCCGCGCCGTTCTAGTGCTTGCATCGCGCCGATGGCGATCAGGTCGCTGGCCGCGACGATGCCGTCGAAGGCGACGCCGCGCGCGAACAGTTCGCCGATCGCATCCGCGCCCGCCTGCTCGAGCGTGATCGCATCCACCTGTAGCGCCGGGTCCGCGCTCATCCCCGCCGCGGCGAGCGCGTCGAGATAGCCGAGATAGCGGTCGCGAAACTCGGGATAATGGTCGTCGCCCGCGCCCAAAAATGCGATGCGGCGGCGCCCATGGCCGATCAGATGCTCGGTCGCGAGCCGCCCGCCGGCGCGATTGTCGCAGCCGATCGTCGCGCCGCCGTCGCCGGGCTCGGGCGAGCCCCAGCGCACATAATGGGTCCCCTGCGCCCGCAATTGCTCGAGGCGCGGGCGATACGCCTCGTAATCGCCATAGCCGAGCAGGATGATGCCGTCGGCCTTGCGGCTGTCCTCATACGCCTTGTGCCAGTCGCCCGACAGCTGCTGGAACGAGATGAGGAGGTCGTAGCCCGCATTCGCCGTGTGCCGGGTGATCCAGCCGAGCATCGACAGGAAGAACGGGTTGATGAGGCTGGCGTCGGCGGTCGGATCCTCGAAGAACAGGAGCGCCAGAGTGTGCGACTGCTGGCTGCGCAGCGACGAGGCGTTCTTGTCGACGGCATAGCCCAGTTCGCGGGCGATCGCCTCGATCCGGGCGCGCGTCTCAGCACTGACCGAGGTCGAGCCGCGCAGCGCCCGGCTAACGGTCGGCTGAGACACGCCCGCGCGGTAGGCGATATCGAAGGATGTCGGGCGCTGCGACGCCGGGCGGCTCACGATCGGCTTTCCTCGTTCCCTGATGGCGGGTCTGCGCTCGCCCGGCTGCCGACGCTAAACCAAGCGATAGGAGCGGTAAAGCACGCCGCCGCCGGGCACAGTGGCAATCGGGCAACAGCCGCGATGCATGACGGTTGCATGACATACGTATGCCTTCTGTTCGACCGCACCCGCCCGACGATAATGGCCGTGTCGTGAAGGGGTAGGCGGCGTCGTCGCCATACCCGTTTTTCGGGAACCGAGCCTGCGGTCACAAGCAGGATTGCGACAGGGGAGAGACATGAAGGCATCCATTTCGATTCGGGCCGCGCTGCTGGGCGCCACCGCGCTGACCTTTGCGGCGACCGCCGTGCCCGCCATGGCGCAGGACGCCGGCGACACCACCAATCCCGCTGCGCAGCAGGACGCGCCAGCCGACGACATCGTCGTGACCGGCTTCCGCGCCAGCCTCGAAAGCGCGGTCAACGCCAAGAAGTCGCGCGACCAGGTCGTCGAATCGGTGTCGGCCGAGGATATCGCCCGCCTGCCCGACGCCTCGATCGCGGAATCGATCGCGCGCCTGCCGGGCCTGACGTCGCAGCGTATCTCGGGCCGCTCGTCGGGCGTCTCGATCCGCGGCTTCGCCCCCGATTTCTCGTCGACGCTGCTGAACGGCCGCGAGCAAACCTCGACCGGCGACAACCGCGCGGTCGAGTACGACCAGTATCCGTCGGAAGTCATCAACCAAGTACTGGTCTACAAGACCGCGCAAGCCACGCTGATCGGCCAGGGCCTGTCGGGTACCGTCGACCTGAAGACGATCCGCCCGCTCGAATATGGCAAGCGTACGATCGCCGTCGGCGGCCGCGGCGTCTATACCGACCTCGGCAAGCTGAACGCCGGATCGAAGGAATATGGCTACCGCGTATTCGGCACCTATGTCGATCAGTTCGCGAACGACACGATCGGCATCGCGCTGTCGGCCAACTATCTCGACGAACCGTACCAGATTCAGGAATTCAACGCCTGGGGCTATGCCGGTACCACCGTTCCCGGCACGCCGGGCGAGGTGGGCGTGATCGGCGGGTCGAAGTCGTACGTCACCTCGACCAACCTCAAGCGCCTCGGCCTTCAGGGCACGCTGCAGTACAAGCCCGCGCCGAACTACACGATCACGGTCGACGGCTTCTACTCGGACTTCGACGACCCGCAGATCAAGCGCGGCATTGAGCTGCCGCTGTTCTGGGGTAACGCGACGCTGACCAACCCGCGCGTCGAGAACGGGCTCGTGACCTCGGGCACCTTCACCGGCGTCGAGGGCGTGATTCGGAACGACTCGTTCCAGCGCAAGGCCAAGCTCTATTCGTTCGGCATGAACCACCGCTACGAGGGCGACGACGGCTGGAACGCGTTCATCGACGTCAGCTATTCGAAGACCGACCGCAGCGAGACGATCATCGAGAGCTATGCCGGCACCGGCTATGGCCAGAATGTCGGCGCACGCGACACGATCGGCTTCACGACCGGCAGCACAGGCACCGTCTTCTCGCCGACGCTCAACTATTCGGACCCCAACCTCATCAAGCTGACCGACCCGCAGGGCTGGGGCGGCTCGAACATCCAGGCAGGCTATTTCAACGACCGCGTCGTCAAGGACGAGATCCAGCAGTATCGCGGCGAAGTCGAAAAGGAGATGGACGGCTTCCTCCGCTCGATCCAGTTCGGCCTCAACTATACCCGCCGCGAGAAGTCGCTGACCCCGAACGAGGCGCTGTTGCAGCTCTCGGGCGGGCTGCGCGAGCGCGTCATTCCGCAGGAATATCTGCTGGGTGCGACCAACCTGTCCTATCTCGGCCTCGGCCCGATGGTCAGCTACGACCCGGCCGCGCTGCTGGCGGGCGGCATCTATCAGCTGACGCCGAACACCAGCCTCGACGTGCCGGCCAAGGCGTTCCGCATCAACGAAGACGTGATGAGCGCCTATCTCCAGGCGAACATCGACCACGAGATCGGCGCGTCGGTGCTGACCGGCAATTTCGGCGTCCAGTTCGTGTCGACCGAGCAAAAGTCGTCGGGCCTCGTCGCCGCGGGCGGCGTGCTCCAGCCGGCGCTGGCGGGCGACGACTATATCGACGTGCTGCCGGTGCTGAACCTGTCGCTGCGTCTGCCGAGCGACTTCGTGTTCCGTATCGGCGCCGCGCGCCAGATGCAGCGTGCGCGTCTCGACGACATGCGCATCGCGATCGGTTACGGTCTCAATACGTCGCTCGGCATCTATCAGGGTAGCGGCGGCAATCCGTACCTGCGCCCGATCCGTTCGAACTCGTTCGACGCGACGATCGAGAAGTATTTCGGCACCAAGGGCTACATCGCGCTTCAGGGGTTCTACAAGGATCTCAAGAGCTTCGTGTACAATCTCGAGGTGCCGTTCGACTATAGCCCGTACCCGAAGCCCACCGGCCTCCAGCCCGCGACGAACCTGGGCCTCCTGACTCAGCCGATCAACGGCCAGGGCGGCAACATCTATGGTGCCGAGCTCGCCGCGACGCTGCCGCTGGGTGAGGTCGTGCGCTTCCTCGACGGTTTCGGTGTGACCGGCGGCGTCAGCTATACCGAGACCGAGATCCAGCCGACGCCGGGCGCCCCGGCCGAGGACATTCCGGGCTATTCGAAGTGGGTCGCCAACGGCACTGCGTACTTCGAGAAGTGGGGCTTCAACCTGCGCGGGTCGGTCCGCTATCGCTCGACCTTCGTCGGCGAATTGTCGGGCTTCGGCGGCAATCGCCAGCGTCGCCGCGCGCTCGACGAGACGATCTTCGACGCGCAGGTCGGCTACGACTTCCAGCCGGGGTCGGCACTCGAGGGTGTGTCGCTGTTCGTTCAGGGCCAGAACCTGACCGACGAGCGGTTCGCGACGGTCGATCCGCGCGACGACCGGGCGATCATCGACTATCAGACGTACGGCCGCCGGTTCCTGGCGGGTGCGACGCTGCGGTTCTGAGTTAAAGGGGGCGCGTGGACCTGTATCGGTTTCGGCCGGTACGGGTCCCCCGCTCGCTTCCGACAAGATTTTACGGCGACCCCCGTGGTCCTGCGGGGCACGGGCCAGCTAGAGGTGCCCGTATGAAGCGACTGATCGCCGCCCTTTCGCTTGGCGCCGCCGCGCTGCCCGCTTCGGCCCAGCAGGCGCCGCTGCCGCTGCGCGAGCGGCTGCCCGCCGAAGAAGTCATCTATTTTGTCCTGCCCGATCGGTTCGAGAATGGCGATCCAGGCAACGATCGCGGCGGCATCGCCGGCGACCGGCTGAGAAACGGCTTCGATCCGGCCAGCAAAGGCTTCTTTCAGGGCGGCGACCTGAAAGGCGTGATGAAGCGCCTCGACTATGTCGAGGCGCTGGGCGCGACGGCGATCTGGCTGACGCCGGTGTTCAAGAACAAGGCGGTACAGGGCGGGCCGGGCACCGAGTCCGCAGGCTATCATGGCTATTGGGTGACCGACTTCACGACGGTCGATCCGCATCTTGGCACCGATGCCGATTTCAAGGCGCTGGTGGACGCGGCGCATGCCCGCGGCCTCAAGGTCTATATGGACATCATCGCCAACCACACTGCCGACGTGATCTATTTCGCCGAGTGCGAGGGGAAGGACGAGTGCGCTTATCGCAGCCGCGCCGACTATCCCTATTCGCGGCGCGGAGGGGTGAAGGGCCGGGCGATCAACGGCGGCTTTGCCGGCGATCAGGTGCTGACCGCGGACAATTTCGCGAAGCTCACCGACCCCAATTTCGCCTATACGGTAAAGGTGAAGCCCGAGGAGCGGACCATAAAGGTTCCCGCCTGGCTCAACGACCCGATCTATTACCACAATCGCGGCAACTCGACCTTTTCGAACGAGAGCGCGACGATGGGAGACTTCGTCGGCCTCGACGACCTGATGACCGAGAACCCGCGCGTGGTTTCGGGCATGATCGAGGTGTTCGGCGGCTGGATCGACCGCTTCGGCATCGACGGCTATCGCATCGACACCGCGCGTCATGTGAACCCCGAGTTCTGGGCGGCGTTCGTGCCGGCGATGCAGGCGCGGGCGAAGGCGAGGGGCATCCCGAACTTCCACATCTTCGGCGAGGCCGCGTGGTCGGAGCTGGAGATCGGCCTGCTCCAGCGGCACACCGTCGTCGACAAGCTGCCTGCGGTGCTCGATTTCGCATTCGCGACCGCGGTCCAGCAGGTGGTGGCGGAGGGGAAGCCGACGGCCGCGCTCAACAAGCTGTTCATGGGCGATGCCATGTACGCAGGCGGCGAGCCGACCGCGCTGCAACTGCCGACCTTCATCGGCAATCACGATCAGGGCCGGTTCGGCATGTTCGTGATGAAGGCGAACCCGAATGCCGGCGACGCCGAACTGCTCGCGCGCACCCGGCTGGGGCATGAGATGCTGCTGACGCTGCGCGGCGTCCCGACCATCTATTATGGCGACGAACAGGGTTTTGCGGGGAAGGGAAACGATCAGGCCGCACGCCAGTCGATGTTCGCGAGCAAAACGCCCGATTATCTGAGCGACAAGCTGATCGGCACGACCGCCACGCACGGTCAGGCGCATTTCGGCACCGACCACCCGCTGTTCCGCACGATCGCGACGCTGGCGAAGCTGCGCCGTGCGACCCCGGCACTATCGCACGGGCGGCAGGTGACGCGCGCGTATCTGGACGACAAGCCCGGTCTGTTCGCGGTGAGCCGCTTCGATCCTGCCAGCAATGGCGAAGTACTGGTCGCCTTCAACAGCTCCGCCCAGCCGATCGAGGCGAATGTCGAGGTCGAGGCGCGCTCGCAGCGCTTCCGTCCGCTCTACGGCAAGGGCTGTCCCGCCGCGGCCAGCGCGCCGGGCAGCGTACGGGTGACGATCGCGCCGTTCTCCACCGTCGTCTGCGCGGCTGAGGTGGCGCGATGAGCACGGCACCGCTGCCCCTGACCGAGACCGATCCCGCCCCCTGGTGGAAGGGTGCGGTGATCTATCAGATCTATCCGCGCAGCTTCGCCGACGCGAACGGCGACGGGGTGGGCGACCTGCCCGGCATCACGCAGCGGCTCGGTCATATCGCGGACCTGGGCGTCGATGCGATCTGGATCTCGCCCTTCTTCACCTCGCCGATGCGCGACTTCGGCTATGACATCGCCGATTTCTGCGGGGTCGATCCGGTGTTCGGTACGATCGAGGATTTCGACGCGCTGGTGGCGCGTGCGCACGATCTCGGTCTCAGGGTCATGATCGATCAGGTCTATTCGCACGCGTCGGACCAGCACCCCTGGTTCGCCGAGAGCCGGTCGAGCCGTGACAACCCCAAGGCGGACTGGTTCGTCTGGGCCGATCCCAAGCCCGACGGCTCGCCGCCCTCGAACTGGCAATCGGTGTTCGGCGGCCCGGCGTGGCAGTGGGATGCGCGGCGCGGGCAATATTATCTGCACAACTTCCTCGTCGAGCAGCCTGACCTCAATCTCCACAATCCGGAAGTGCAGGAAGCGATCCTCGGCGTTGCTCGCTTCTGGCTGGAGCGGGGGGTCGACGGGTTCCGGCTCGATGCGTTGAACTTCGCGATGCATGATCCGCAACTGCGCGACAATCCGCCGTTGCCGCCGTCGAACCGTGCCCGCTCGCGCCCGTTCGATTTTCAGGACAAGATCCACAATCAGAGCCACCCGAACATCCCGGCGTTCATCGAGCGGCTGGCTGGCGAGATGCGGTCGTACGGCGCCGTCTTCTCGATGGCCGAGGTCGGCGGCGATCATTGGGCGCGCGAGATGGCGCTCTATACCGAGGGGAACCGCCGGCTCGACAGCGCCTATGGCTTCAACTTCCTCTATGCCGACAAGTTAACGCCGGGCCTCGTCGTCGATGCGCTGTCGGTGTGGCCCGATGCGGCCGATCGCGGCTGGCCGAGCTGGGCGTTCGAGAATCACGACGCGCCGCGCGCGATCTCGCGCTGGACGACGCCCGAACATGCCGCCGGGTTCGCGCGGATGAAGATGCTGCTGCTGCTGTCGCTGCGCGGCAACGCCATCCTCTATCAGGGCGAGGAACTGGGGCTGACGCAGGTCGACATTCCGTTCGAGAAGCTGGTCGACCCCGAGGCAATCGCAAACTGGCCGATGACGCTGTCGCGCGACGGCGTGCGCACGCCGATGCCATGGGCGGCGGGTGTGCCCGACCGCGCGTTCGGATCGGCCGAGCCCTGGCTGCCGCACGGCCCGGATCACGAGGCGCTGGCGGTGGACCTCCAGACCGGCGATCCGCGCTCGCTGCTCAACTGGACGCGCCGCCTGATCGCGCTGCGCCATGACGAACCGAGCCTGGCGCACGGATCGATCGAGGTCCGCGTGGCCGAGGGCGATCTGCTGGTGTTCGAGCGGCATTCGAGCGACGGCGCGCCGCTGCTGTGCGCCTTCAACTTCGGGACCGGGGCGGTCACCGCGACGCTGCCGCCGCATCGCATCCTCGCCTCGACGGGCGAGATCGACGGGGGCACGCTGGGCGCGCACGCCGCGCTCGTGGCCAGGCTGGGATGACGACACGGCGCGAGGCGATCGGGCTGATCGCGGGCGCCGCGATGCTCGGTGCGGCGCGGCCCGCCGATGCGCCGGTCCTCGACGACCTCCGGTTCGAGGCGGCGGGCATCGGGCCACTGCGCGTGAGCGTGTGGACGCCGCCGGGCTATGCGCGGGGGCGGGGGCGCCATCCGGTGCTCTACCTGCACGACGGGCAGAATCTGTTCGACCCGGCGCTCAGCGGCTATGGCAAGGTCTGGCACGTCGATCGCGCGATTGAGCGGCTGAAGCTGGGCCCGCGCGCGCCGATCGTCGTCGGGATATGGAACCCCGGTGCCGCGCGCTTCCGCACCTATGTGCCGCAGCCGATCGTCGATCGCCTGCCGGCGGCCGCGACCGCGGGGCTGGAGAACCGCATCGGCGGGCGGGTGCAGTCGGCGGCGTATCTCGATTTCCTGACCGGCCCGCTCAAGGTGGCGATCGACGCCAAGTACCGGACGCGCACCGGGCCCGCCGATACCGTCGTCATGGGGTCGAGCATGGGCGGCCTCATCTCGCTCTACGCGCTGGTGCGCCACCCGACGGTGTTCGGCGCGGCCGGCTGCGTGTCGAGCCACTGGCCGCTGTTCATTCCCGAGGGTGAGGGCGACGCCCCCTATCGCGCGGAGGTCATCCGCGCCTGGACCGGCTGGCTGGGCGAGGCGCTGGGCAAGCCGGCCGGGCGGCGGATCTGGTTCGATCACGGCACCGCGACGCTCGACCGGCTCTATGCCCCCTATCAGGCGGCGGTGGATGCCGCGCTGCCGCGGTTCGGCTGGCGCAAGGGGCGCGATTTCACGACGCGGCTCTATCCCGGCGCGCCGCACGAGGAGAATGCCTGGGCCACACGGCTGACCGATCCACTGGGCTGGCTCTACGGGCAACCAAGCCGGGGTTGAGACATTGGACGGGGGACTTCAGCGACTGGAGATTCCCCCATGCTCGACCTCAACGACGGCAACCGCATTCCCGCGCTCGGCTTTGGCACCTGGCAAATTCCCGACGCGCATGCCGGGCTGATCGTCCGCAAGGCGACCGATATCGGCTACAAGCTGATCGACACCGCCGCGATCTATCAGAACGAGCGCGGGGTGGGCGAGGGGCTGGCGAGCGTCGAGGATGTGTTCCTGACGACGAAGCTGTGGAACGACCGGCACGAGGATGCCGAAGCGGCGCTGGACGAGAGCCTGGCGCTGCTCGGCCGCGGCCATGTCGACCTCTATCTGATCCATTGGCCGGTCGCGGGCAGCGAGGCGTATCTGACCGCGTGGGAAGCGATGATCCGCCTGCGAGAAGCGGGCAAGACCCGGTCGATCGGCGTGTCGAACTTCCTGCCCGAGCAGATCGACCGGCTGATCGAGGCGACGGGCGTGACCCCGGTGCTCAACCAGATCGAACTGCACCCCCGCTTTCAGCAAACGGAGGCGCGGGCGTTCCATTCGGACAAGGGCATCGTCACCCAAAGCTGGAGCCCGCTGGGGCGCGGCGGACTGCTGTCCGATCCGGTCATCACCGGCATCGCGGACAAGCGTGGTGCGACCGCGGCACAGGTGGTGCTGGCGTGGCACCTCGCGCTCGGCCTGTCGGTGATCCCCAAGGCGTCGGACGAGGCGCATGCGCGTGACAATTTCGGTGCGACCGGTGTGACGCTGGATGAGGAGGACATGGCCGCGATCGCCCGGCTGGACGATGCGGACGGCCGGACCGGGCCGGACCCGCGGTCGTTCGGAGGTTGAGGTGGCGTGCTCCCGCGAAAGCGGGAGCCCAGAGCCGCAAGCGCGGTCTTTGGTAACTCTGTGCTCCCGCTTTTGCGGGAGCGCGTCGGCGTCAAATGACGCCCATGTCGCTGCGATAATGGTGCCAGGTGAAGATCGCCGCCGCGCCGCGATGCGGGCGCCAGGCCTCGGCGATCTCGCGCGTCAGTGCCTCGCTCGGGCGGTCGGGCAAGCCCATCAGCCGCCCGACCTCGATCTGGACGGCCAGGTCGCCGGCCGGCCAGATATCGGGCCGCCCCTCGGCGAACAGCAGGTAGATTTCGGCCGACCAGCGACCGATGCCCTTCACCTTGACCAGCTCGGCGATCGCCGCCTCGTCGTCCGCGGGCAGGTTCGCCAGATCGAGTTCGCCGCTCTCGACCAGTCCGGCAAGGCTGCGCGCATAGCCGAGCTTCTGCCGCGACAGACCGGCACCACGCAGCGTCTCGTCGCTCGCGGCGATCCACGCGGCAGTGTCGGTCGCGTCGCCGCCCAGCGCTTCTTCCAGTCTCCGCCAGACTGCATCGGCAGACTGATAGCTCACCTGTTGGCCGACGATCGTGCGGAGCAGCGTCGCCACGCCGCGGTCGCGGATGCGCGGTTCGGGATAGCCGACGCGGGCGACCGCGGCGGCGATCGCCGGCTCGCGTGCCGAAAGGGCGTCCAGCGCCTCGCGCAGCTGGTCGGCGCTCAAACCCATGGTTTTGGTCCCTTGAAAACCGGCCGCTCACACGGCAAGTCGCGCCGGTTCGCAGGAGAAGATGATGCCGCAGCTTACCGTCGTGACCCGCCAGGGTGAAGAGCGTACCGTCGAGGGTGAGGTCGGCCTGTCGGTGATGGAAGTCATCCGCGACAACGGCTTCGATGAGCTGCTGGCGCTGTGTGGCGGCTGCTGCTCGTGCGCGACGTGCCACGTCCATGTCGATCCCGCCTTTGCCGACAAGCTGCCGGCGATGAGTCAGGACGAGGATGACTTGCTCGACAGCAGCTCGACCCGCGACGCGACCTCGCGCCTGTCGTGCCAGATCCAGTTCTCCAGCGCGCTCGACGGGCTGAAGGTGCGGATCGCCGAGGAGGACTGATCCCCCGCGCGCCGTCTCTCAACCGAGCGGCGCGACCTTCAGCACGGCCATCGGCGGGTCCTTGCTGAGCGGCGTCACTTTCCAGGTGATCGTCCGCTTCGGCCCCGCCGGCTTCGCGCCGTCCTCGTTGTTCTGGCTGACGATCTCGGCATCGGTGGTGAGGGTGAAGATGCCTTCGCGCCGGTCGCCGACCTTGTCCGCGCCCGGCACCCGCGCATCGCTCGTCTTGCCGAAGGCAGGCGCCTTGATCCGCACCCCGTCGGTCCCGCGCAGCTCGACGGTCAGGAACGGAAAGACGAGCTCGGCATCGGCGTTGTAGGGCCAGATGAATGCGTGGGCCAGCCGGCCGCTGATCGCGTAGTCGATCTGAAACAGGCCATCGCCCTTATACTCGACACTGCGATAGCCCGCCTCCTTGCGCAGCGCATCGGCGAGCGCACGGAACGTGGCGTCCTTCGAGGTCGGGGCCTTGTCCGTCTGCCAGGCGACGCCCTTCGGCTTTTCGGGCGCCGTATCGGTGTCCTTCAGCCCCTTGGCGAACTCGTCCTCCAGGTCGATCGCGACGATCTCGCCGCGATAGCGATAGGTGAAGCTGCGATCGGCGGCGATGTCGAGGCTGGCGTCGAACCGCCCGGGCACGACGATGCAGCCCATCAGGAGGAGCGGCGCGAGGAGCGCCAGAAGGAGCCCCCGCGCCATCCGCGTCAGCCCCGCGCGGAGGCGACCGCGTAGAGCGCGATCGCGGCGGCGTTGGAGACGTTGAGGCTCTCGACGCGCGGGCTGATCGGCAGCTTGGCGAGGATGTCGCAATGCGCCTCCGTATTCTGGCGCATCCCTTCGCCCTCGGCGCCCAGAACGAGCGCTGCCTTGTTCGCGCCGACCAGCGCGTCGGCGAGCAACGTGTCGGTATGCCCGGTCAGGCCGACGCGCCAGAAGCCGGCCTCTGCGATCTCCTCAAGCGCGCGGGACAGATTGACGACGCGCACCCACGGCACGACCTCGAGCGCACCCGACGCCGCCTTGGCCAGCGCGCCGCTTTCCGGGGGCGCGTGGCGGTCCTGCGTGACGATCGCCAGCGCGTCGAACGCCGCGGCCGAGCGGAGCACCGCGCCGACATTGTGCGGATCGGTCACCTGATCGAGCACGACGATCGGCCGGCGATCGTCGGTGCCGCGCTCCAGCACCTCGCCGAGCCACAGGTCGTCGAGCGGATCGACCTCGATCACCAGCCCCTGATGCGGCGCGTCGCCGGGCACCAGCCGGCCGAGATCGGCGGCGTCGGCATAGGTGATCGGCAGGACCGGTGGCAGGTCGAGATGTGCCAGCGCCTCTCGCGTCCCCCAGAGCTTGCGCACCTGGCGGTCGGGATTGGCGAGGGCGGCGAGGACGGCGTGCTTGCCCCAGAAACGGGGGCGGTTGCCGGTGGCTTGGGAGGGGCGGTGTCCGCGGCGGGCCATGATGAACTTACTCGGCGTTAGGGTCGGGGGTCTGGAACGGATCGGTCGGCAGCGGCGCCTGCGGGATTGGGTTGCGCGGCAGCGGGGCGTCCGCATTCGCCGCCTTCACCAGCATCCAGGCGAGCACCATCGCGCCCTGGCGCATGTCGGTCGCCTTCAGATGGTCGAAGGTGTCGGCGCCCGAATGGTGCGTGACGCTCTCATAGTCCAGCGGATCCTGGATGAACTGGAAGGCGGGCAGGCCGACCGCGGCCATGAACTGGTGATCGGTGCCGCCGGTGCGGCCGAACACCACGCTGTCGGCGCCCATCGGCCCGAACGGCGACAGCCACTCTCGAAGGATCGGCACCGCCGCGGCGTTGTTCTCGGCATAGATGCCGCGCAGCTTGCCCGACCCGTTGTCGATGTTGAAATAGGCGGCGAGGTCGCGATAGCCGGGGAGCGGCGTCACCGGAAAACGCTGCGTCTGGCCGTAATAATTCTGGTCGCTGTTCTGCGGCGTGGCGGGCGCCGGGCGACGCGCCAGATACTTTTCGATGTACGAGATGCTGCCGTAGAGCGACTGCTCCTCGCCGGTCCACAGCGCGAAGCGGATCGTCCGCTTGGTGCGGATGCCCGAGGCGCGGATGATGCGCGCGGCTTCCATCACCATCGCCGAACCCGCGGCATTGTCGGTCGCGCCGTCGCCCGCGACCCAGCTGTCGAAATGCGCGCCGGCCATGACATAGCTGCCCGACTTGTCGGTGCCGGGGATGTCGGCGAGGATGTTGTAGGCCTGTCGATCGCTGTCGTCGAACTTAACGTCGCTGACGATCTCCAGCGTCGGCGCCTGACCCATCGCGGCCAGGCGGGTGAGGCGGCGATAATCCTCCGCCGCGATCTCGACGCCGGGTGTCTGCGCGCCGGTGCGATGCTGATAGCCCTCGCCATGCAACAGCTTATCGTCGCGATAGCTGATCCGCGCGAGCGCAACCGCGCCCTCGGCCTTGAGGAACGCGTCGAGATCCTCCTCGAACGTCATCCTGGCCATGTTGCGGGCGTTCTTCGCCGGGTCCCAGGTGGGTTCCTTGAAGGTGTCGAGCTTGGCGATGTCCTCGCCCGACAGACGCTTGAACGGTGCCTCGGTCGCGTCGTCGACCTTGCCGGGGGCGGAGACGAGGACGATCTTGCCGGCGAGCTTGCCGCGCCACGCGGCGAAATGCTCCTTCTTCGTCATCGGCGCGACGACGATCGGGGCGGTGGCGCTGACCGGCGGGGTCCAGGCGATCGGGATCGCGGTGAGTTGTACGGCGCGCGGCGTCATCATCCGCACGCTCGACCGCTCGATCGACCAGCCGCGGCCGAAGTCGAACCCGTCCTTGCGTACGTTGGTAAGGCCCATGCGCTTGAACTCGGCCACCGCCCAATCCTCCGCCTTGCGCATCGCGGGCGAGTTGGTGAGGCGGGGGCCGAGCACGTCGGTCATCTGCTGCGCCAGCACCATCACCTGGCTGCGATTCGTCCCCTCGTCGACGATGCGCGCGAATTCGGGCGCGGGCGGGGGCGTCGTCTGCGCGGCAAGCGGCGCGGAGACGAGGGCGGTCGCGGCAAGCAGGTGAATCAGGCGCATTGGTTTCCCCCCGAGGATCGGTTTGGTTTCGCGCGTTGCTATTGCGCCCGGATCATTCGCGCAACGGCGTTGACAAGCCGATCGCAGCGCGGCTAGGGGGCGCCCTCACTTCACGAAGTGACACCCCGGAAGGGTGGCCGAGTGGTTAAAGGCAGCAGACTGTAAATCTGCCCGTGCAAGCGTACGCTGGTTCGAATCCAGCCCCTTCCACCATCCGCCTGCGGCGCGGGAAATCGACATGACGGCAGACCGATTTCGAACCGCGACCCCCGCCGACATTCCCGCGCTTCATGCGCTGATCGAGAGCGCCTATCGCGGCGACTCGGCGCGCGCGGGCTGGACGCACGAGGCCGATCTGCTCGGCGGGCAGCGCACCGACGCCGACGCGCTCGCCGAGATGATTGCCGACCCGCAGCAGCGCATCCTGATCGCCGGTGACGACGCGCCCACCGGCTGCGTCGCGATCACGGCCAAGCCGCCGGCGACCGCCTATCTCGGCATGCTGACCGTGAAGCCCGACCTTCAGGGTGCGGGGCTCGGCCGCAAGCTCATTGCGGCGGCGGAGGAGGCGGCGCGGGCGATCTTTGCCGCCGACACGATGGAGATGACCGTCATCCGCCAGCGGCCCGAGCTCATCGCCTGGTACGAGCGGCGCGGTTATGCGCAGACCGGCGAGCGGCGGCCCTTCCCGCATGGCGACGCGCGATTCGGCGTGCCGACCGACCCCGCGCTCGAGTTCGTGGTGCTCGAAAAGCCGCTTCGGTAACGTCGCTGGCGCGGGCGGGCGCAACCGGGTAGGGCGACGCCATGGCGGGGGCTTCGACATGAGCGGCGTGACGCGGCGGCGGCTGCTGGCGGGCGGCGGCGTGGGCCTTGGCCTGATCGTCGCCTGGGGCCTGTGGCCGCGCCAGTTTCCGACCCCCGCGCCGGTGCGCGACGACGAACATGGCTTCGGCGCGTGGATCCGCATATCCGAGGACGGCCGCCTGATCGTCGCGGTGCCCGTCGCCGAGCATGGGCAGGGCGTCTTCACCGTATTGGCACAGGTCGTCGCCGACGAACTCGGCGCAGACTGGCGCACCGTCGGCGTCGAGCCGGCGGGGATCGGTGTCGCCAACGCTAATCCGCTCGCTGCGGCCGAAGTGTTCGGCGGGGTCGATGCCCGGCTGCCGGTCGTGCCCGCCTCACAGGCGGCGCACGGCGCGCGGCAGATGCTGACCGGCGGCGCCAGTTCGCTCCGGCAGTTCGAGGTCCCGCTGCGCGAGGCGGCGGCGGCGGCGCGCACGATGCTGGTCGAGGTGGCGGCGAGCCGGTGGGGCATCGACGCCACCCAGTGCGCGACGCGCGAGGGGTTCGTCGTGTCGGGCGATCGCAAGCTGCGCTTCGGCGAGCTGGCGGCAGACGCAGCAGGGCGGACACCGCCCAAGCGCCCCGTCCTGCGCAGCGACGAGGACAACCGCCTGTCGGGGACCAGCGTCACCCGGCTCGACACGCCCGCCAAGCTCGACGGGAGCGCCAATTTCGCCGGCGACGTGCGGTTGCCGGGGATGCTCTATGCCGCGATCCGGCAGGGGCCGTTGGGCGACACGCGCCTGATCGCCGCCGACCGTGCCGCTGCCGACGCGGTGCCGGGGGCGGTGAAGATTGTCACCACCGACCGCTGGATCGCCGCGCTCGCCACCGACAGCTTCGCCGCGCGCCGAGCGCTCGACGCGGCGCGCCCTCGGTTCGAGACGCGCGACCCAGTCAGCGACGACAGCATTGCGGCGGCGCTCGATTCCGCGCTGGCGGGTGAGGGGGCACGGGTGGCGGCGGCCGGCGATCTCGATGCCGCGTTGTCGGGGCGGCGACTGTTCCGGTCACACTATGCGGTCGCGCCGAGCATCCATGCCTCTCTAGAATTGCCGGCGGCGACCGCGCAGTTCGAGGACGGGCGGCTGCGCCTGTGGATCGGTACGCTCGCGCCCGGCGCAGTGCGTGCGGCGGCGGCGCGGACGCTCGGCATCGGCGAGGATGCGGTCAGCGTCATTCCGATGCAGCTCGGCGGCTCGTTCGGTGCGGGGCTCGACACGCTGGTGGCCGAGCAGGCCGCATGGCTTGCCGCGCAGGCGGGCAGGCCGGTGCAACTGTCGTACAGCCGGGCGGAGGATATCGCCCGCGACCGTTTCCGCGCGCCGGCAAAGGCGGCGATGACCGCGCGGATGGAGCGCGACGGGCGGGTCATGGCGTGGCACGCGCGCATCGCCGCTCCCGCGACGGGCCGCGAGCTGGCGAGCCGGGTGATGGCGGGGGAGCGCATCGCCAACCTGTCGCTGGCGCTGCCCGGTCGCGGCGGCGACGCGGCAGCGGTGGCGGGGGCGGAGCCGCCCTATGCGATCCCCAACTGGGCGGTCGATCATCATGTCGCCGAGGTCGGCACCGCGAGCGGCTATCTACACGGCGGCGCGCACGGCTACACCGCCTTCTTCGCCGAGAGTTTCATCGACGAACTCGCCCGCCGGGCCGAGTTCGACGCAAGTTATTTCCGCATCCGCATGCTGGGACAGCAGCCGCGGCTCGCCAACTGCCTCAACACCGTCGCCTCCATCGGCGGATGGCAGGGCGGGATCGCGGGGAGCGGCCAGGGGATCGCCGCACACGCGTTTCGCGGCTCGTTCATCGCCGTGCTGGCGGAGGCGAGCGTGGAGGGCGGGCGGGTGCGCTGCGCACGCCTCGTCGCCGCGGTCGATTGCGGGCGCGTGGTCCATCCCGATATCGTGTTGCAGCGGCTGGAGGGCGGGCTGGTCTTCGGATTGGCCCAGGCGCTGGGCTGCGCGACGCGGTACAAGGCAGGGGTTGCGGCGGCGCGGACGCTTACCGATTTGCGCTTGCCGATGATCGACGACCTGCCCGATATCACCGTGGAGCTGATCCGCAGCGAAGCCGAACCCGGCGGCGTGTCCGACCTGTCCGTGCCGCCCGTCGCGCCCGCCATCGCCAATGCCGTTGCGGCGGCGACGGGGCAGCGGCTGCGCCGGCTTCCTCTCGATCCGGCGAACCCCTGATGCAGCTTCCCCCCGACCATCCGCCGATCGTGCCGCCCCGCGTCGGCGTGCTGCTGACCAATCTCGGCACGCCTGACGGCTCCGACGTGGGGTCGGTGCGCCGCTATCTCGCCGAGTTTCTGTCGGATCGCCGGGTGGTCGAGATCCCGCCGATCCTGTGGCAGCCGATCCTCCGCGGCGTCGTGCTGACGACCCGGCCGAAGAAATCGGCGCACGCCTATCAACAGGTGTGGACGAAGGACGGCTCGCCGCTCGCCGCGATCACGCGCGAGCAGACCGAGGCGCTGAAGGGCGCGTTCGGGCCGGGCGTGCTGGTCGACTATGCGATGCGCTACGGCCAGCCGGCGATCGCCGACCGGCTTCAGGCGATGAAGGATGCCGGCTGCGACCGCATCCTGATCGCGCCGCTCTACCCGCAATATTGCGCCGCGACGACGGCGACCGCGAACGACAAGGCGTTCGCGCACCTCGCCAAGATGCGCTGGCAGCCGGCGATCCGCACGCTGCCGCCCTATCACGACGACGCGCACTACATCGGCGCGCTCAAAGAAAGCGTCGAGGCCGGAATTGCCGCGCTCGATTTCGAGCCGGAGGTCGTCGTCGCCAGCTTTCACGGGATGCCGCAGCGGACGCTGATGCTCGGCGACCCCTATCACTGCCAGTGCCAGAAGACCGCGCGGCTGCTGGGCGAAGCAATGGGACGCGAACTGATCGTCACGTTCCAGTCACGATTCGGCCCGGCCAAGTGGCTGGGGCCGGCGACCGACGAAGTGCTGATGGAGCTCGGCAAGAACGGTACGCGCCGGTTGGCGATCTTCGCGCCTGGCTTCTCCGCCGACTGTCTCGAAACGCTGGAGGAACTGGCGATCCGCGGCAAGGAGGAGTTCGAGGGGGCGGGCGGCACGCACTTCGCCTATCTCCCATGCCTCAATGCGTCCGAAACCGGCATACGAATGCTGCAAAGCATCATCTCGCGCGAACTTGCCGGGTGGATTTCCCAAGGCTAGGCCTCTTTCCAAATCCGTAGCGGCCGATGGTCGGCCAAGCGGAGCGTAAGGAGAGAGAGCCATGGCACGTGTCGCGATCGTCACCGGGGGTACGCGCGGGATCGGCGAGGCGATCAGCCTTGCGCTCAAGGAAGCGGGCATCACCGTCGCCGCCAACTATGCCGGCAATGACGAGCGCGCCAAGGCGTTCAGCGACCGCACCGGCATTGCCGCGTACAAGTGGGACGTCGCCGACTACGACGCGTGCCAGGAAGGCGTCGCAAAGGTCGCAGCCGAGCTCGGCCCCGTCGATATCGTCGTCAACAATGCCGGCATCACCCGCGATGGCACGCTCCTGAAAATGACCTACCAGATGTGGAAGGAGGTCATGGACACCAACCTTGGCGGTTGCTTCAACATGGCCAAGGCGGCGTTTCCGGGCATGCGCGACCGCAAATGGGGCCGGATCGTGAACATCGGCTCGATCAACGGCCAAGCGGGCCAGTACGGCCAGGTGAACTACGCCGCCGCCAAGTCGGGCATCCATGGCTTTACCAAGGCGCTGGCGCAGGAAGGTGCGCGGTTCGGCGTGACGGTCAACGCGATCGCACCGGGCTATATCGACACCGACATGGTCGCTGCGGTCCCCGCCGACGTGCTGGAAAAGATCGTCGCCAAGGTGCCCGTCGGCCGCCTGGGTCAGGCGCAGGAAATCGCGCGCGGCGTGGCGTTCCTGTGCGCCGAGGATGCCGGCTTCGTCACCGGCTCGACGCTGAGCATCAATGGCGGGCAACACATGTACTGACGGGCGAAGGCGCGGGCAGTGCCCGTGTCGGTGCGCCGCCCGAAGGGCTGGCGCATCGCCCGGCACGGCTGGCGGGCCTTGCAGGCCCGACCGACAGCGGCGGCTTCGCCGTCGCCGCTGGCTTTCAAGAACCCCAAACAGCAGAAGGCCGGCTCCCGAAGGAACCGGCCTCCCTCCCTCGATACGCTACGCGAGGGACCCTCTCAGCTACGCTACTGGAGAGAGCGTAGAGCGTTAGCGGCGGCAGTAGTTCGGACGGTCCGACCGATCGATCGCGCGGCCGGCGAGTGCGCCGACGCCGCCGCCGAGGATCGTGCCGAGCGTCCGGTCGCCGCGGCCCGCAATCTGGTTGCCGAGCAGACCGCCCGCGATCGCGCCGACGATCGTGCCGCCATCGCCGTCATTGCAACGCTCACGCGCCCGGTTGCGATAATAGCGGCGGTCATTGCCGTAGTAGCTGCGGTCGCGATAGCCGCGGTCATAGCCCCGATCGCCGTAATAGCCGCGGTCGCGATAGCGCTGACCGTAATAGTCCTGGCCGTAATAGCCCTGCGCGGCGGCCGGGGCGGTCGGGACGACGAGCGCGGTGGTGCCCATCGTCAGCGCGGCGGCTGCAAGCGTGATCTGCTTGAACATGAACTTTCTCCTCGTACCCTGTTCAATCGAAACTCGAAGCGGCGACGGGCGAATCAGTTTCCGCCACCGTTGATTGGCTTATGGGTGATTCGCATTGAGCCGACGCTGAATGCCGCTGTTAGCCGCCGTTCAGCTAATCGCATGGTTGAGCCTGATGAGCGCGCCCTCTAGGGCCGGGGACGATGCGTATCCCGCTGTCGGTCCTTCTCTGCCTGATCTTCGTTCAGGATTATTCGGGCGATGCGCGATTGCCGCTGCCGCTGGCGCCGCCGCTCGCCAATACGGTCCGAGGCGAGCGGGTCGACCTGTATCCCGGCAATCCCGCCCGCCGCCGGATCGGGGCGCTCACCTTCCTCGATGGCATCATCCTGAAGGAGACCGGGCGGGGTATCGGCGGCTACTCGGCGCTCGTGGTCGCCGGCACCCGCATCACGACGATCAGCGACGGCGGCACCGTGCTCGCCTTCGACTGGCTAGGTGGCGAGCGGTTGGCGAACGTGCGCTACGCCTCGCTGACGGACGGGCCGGGGCGGGGGTGGTCGAAGCTCGACCGCGATACCGAATCGCTGGCCCGCGATCCGGCGACGGGGACGATGTGGGTCGGCTATGAACGCGCCAACGCGATTTGGCGGTATACGCCCGACCTGTCGCACGCGACCGGCCATGTCGCGCCGTCGGCGATGTCGAGATGGGAGGATAATGGCGGTCCCGAAAGCCTCGTCAAGCTGGCCGACGGCCGCTTCCTGACGATCGCGGAGACGCCGGCGGACGCCGGCCCGGGGCTGCGGCACGGGATCGTCTTTTCTGGCGATCCGGTGGTGCGCGGCACGCGGCAGTTCGCGTTCAGCTATCGTCCGCCTGCGGGCACGCATCCCTCGGATGCGACCGAGCTACCCGACGGGCGCATCCTCGTCCTCAATCGCGGGGTCGCGCTGCCGCACGGCTTGTACAATATCCTGACGGTGATCGATCGAGATGCGATCCGCCCGGGTGCGGTGGTCTCCGGGCGGGAGGTCGCGCGGCTGGAGGCACCCGCGATCCACGACAATTTCGAGGGGATCGCGGCGACACAGGATCGCGGGCACACGATCCTGTGGCTCATCAGCGACGACAACCAGTTCTTCCTTCAGCGCACGCTGCTGCTGAAGTTCCAGCTTGACGGCTGAAGCGCGCAGATACGCGAAAAGGCGCCGGTCCGATCAGGACGGCGCCCTTTGGCATTTCCGAACCGCGAACGCGGATCAGGCGGCGGTGCCCGCCAGCTTCTTGGCGACTTCGCGCTTCAGGCGACGCGCGCGCAGCGACAGCTCGGTATCGCTGGTCTTGGTCAGCCAGTTGTCGAGCCCGCCGACATGCTCGACCGAACGCAGGCCGTGCGTCGAAACGCGCAGGCGAACGCCCTTGTCCAGCGCCTCGGAGATCAGCGTGACGTTCTGCAGGTTGGGCAGGAACGTGCGCTTGGTCTTGTTGTTGGCGTGCGACACGTTGTGTCCCACCTGCCGGCCCTTGCCGGTCAGCTCGCAAATGCGCGACATGATGACAATCCTGAGTTTCGACGGACCCGGGTACAGCCCCGGAAAGGCCGCGCCAGTAACCGCTAAGGGCGGCGGCGTCAACCGCTCGCGCGACCTTCGGCCCTCGTAAAGGCCGCGCGCAACCGCAGGCAATGCGCGGCGTTGTTGCGACGACGTTTCGATTTTTAGATAGGAAGCCTTGGCCATGCGCACCATCCTCGTCGCCCTCGGGCTCGCCGCCCTCATCCTTGCCGGTCTGATGGTGACGGGCATGGTCAGCATCGACCAGACGCGCCCCGCTGTCGTCCAGGCGCCCAAGTTCAAGGCCGATGTCGGCAAGGTCGAACTCGGCACCACCAACAAGACGGTCGAGGTGCCGACGCTCCAGGTCGAAAAGGCAGACGGTGCCAAGCAGCAGTAACGACGCCTTTCCCCTGCCGCCCGCGATGCGCGCCGCGCTCGATGCGGCGGCGGCGGCGGGGCAGGCGGGGGAGGTGCCCGTCGGCGCGGTGGTGACGCTGGGCGAGCGGATCGTCGCGACGGGTGCCAATGCGCCGCGCGGGCTTTCCGACCCGACCGCGCATGCCGAGATCGTCGCGATCCGCGCGGCGGCACTTGCGCTCGGCCGCGACCGACTTGAAGATTGCGATCTGTGGGTAACGCTGGAGCCGTGCGCGATGTGCGCGGGGGCGATCGCGCATGCGCGGATCAGGCGGCTCTATTACGGGGCAGAAGACGTGAAGGGCGGGGCGGTGGCGCACGGCCCGCGCTTCTTCGGCCAGCCGACCTGTCATCACCGGCCCGAAGTCTATGCCGGCATCGGCGAGGGAGAGGCGGCGGCGCTGCTGCGCGCCTTCTTCGTCGAGCGGCGATAGGGCAGGCAAGGTGGAGAAGTAGAGGAAGAAGCGGGATCCCGGATCAAGTCCGGGATGACGAGGTGAGAAGGCGGTCCTTTCCAATTGCAGTCACCCCGGCCTTGAGCCGGGGTCCCGCTTCTTTCCTCTACACGCCCGTCACCCCCGAACGTCGTCCTCGGTGATCGGCACCAGCTTGATCTCGACGCGGCGGTTCTGCGCGCGGCCCTCTTCGGTCTCGTTCGAGGCGATCGGCTCACTCTCGCCGAAGCCGCGGGTAGCGAGGCGGGCGGACTGGACGCCGCGGGTGGTCAGATAGCTCGCGACCGCGCCGGCGCGGCGCTCTGACAGCGTCTGGTTATAGGCGTCGGAGCCCACCGAATCGGTGTGGCCATATACGTCGACATAGGTCTGCTCGTAGCGGCGCAGCGTGTCGGCGACCTGATCCAGCGTCGAGCGGAATTCGGGCCGGACGGTGCTGCTGTCGAAGTCGAAGGTGATGCCCGACGGCATGTCGAGCACGAGTTCGTCGCCGCGGCGGACGACCTCGACTCCGGTGCCGGCGGTCCGCTCGCGCAGTTCGCGCTCCTGGCGGTCCATGTACGCACCGATGCCCGCGCCCGCGAGCGCGCCGATGCCGGCGCCGACGATCTTTTCGGTTCGGTCGCGGCGACCGCCGACGATATCGCCGAGCAGATAGCCGCCGAACGCGCCGCCCAGGCCGCCGATCGCGGCCTTCGAGATGCGCTGCTCGCCGGTGACGGGATCGGTGACGCAGGCGCTGGTGACGCCGAGCGATGCAATGACGGTGACGAGGCCGAGACGCTGACCGAGACGCATAGAGTTCCTCCTGTTTGGGTCCGGGATGGTGGCGGCAACCGCCATGCCAGCCAGTTGTTCCGGCTGCGCACTGAACCGGCGCTGACCGCGAGCAACACTTTGTTGGTTGTCAGCCCCGCCCGAACGGCTATTGGCTTGAGCAGCACCGATGGACCCGCTCCCGCCCTTTCCCTGGATCGATGTCGTCATCATCGTCGTGCTGTTCGCACTCAACGGCGTCTTTGCGATGAGCGAACTGGCGCTCGTCTCCTCCCGCCGCGCGCGGCTGGAGGCGATGGCGAAGGGGCGCAATCGCGGCGCGATCGCGGCGCTTTCCCTGTCCGAGGATCCGGGCAAGTTCCTGTCGACGGTGCAGATCGGCATCACGCTGATCGGCATCCTGACCGGCGCCTATTCCGGCGCCAGCCTGGGCGCGCCGACCGCCGCCCGGCTGCAACTGATCGGCGTGCCGGCGGACATCGCCGACACCGCGGGCTTCGCGCTGGTCATTTTCATCACCACCTTCCTGTCGCTGATCGTCGGGGAGCTGGTGCCCAAGCAGTTCGCGCTGCGCTCGCCGGAGATGATCTCGTCGTGGATCGCGATCCCGATGCGACTGCTCGCGACCGTCTGCGCGCCGTTCGTGTGGCTGCTCGATTCGACCACGGGCCTCGTTTTCAAGCTGCTGGGCCTCAGTCGGGAGGCCGAGAATCGCGTGACGGCGGAGGAACTGCACCTGATCGCAACCGAAGCGGCGAAGTCGGGCGTGATCGAGGAGCATGAGCGCTCGATCATCTCTGGTGTGGTGCGCCTTGCCGATCGCCCAGTGCGAGAGATCATGACGCCGCGCACCGAAGTCGACTGGCTCGACCTGTCGCTGCCCGAGGCGGCGGTGCGTGAGACGCTGCTCCATACCGCGCATACCCGGCTGCCGGTGGCGGAGGGGTCGATCGATGCGGTGGTTGGCGTCGTCCAGGCGCGCGATGTCGTGGCGGCACTGATCGCGGGCCAGGCCATCGACCTGCACGCGCTCGCAAAGCAGGCGCCGGTGCTGCCCGATCAGGTCGATGCGATGGACGCGCTCGCGCTCCTGCGCGGGGCGGAGGTGCCGATGGGCTTCGTCCATGACGAATACGGGCATTTCGAGGGGATCGTGACGCCCGCCAACCTGCTCGCCGCGATCGCCGGCGACGCGCGCGGGCGCGACGATCCTTCCGACGAGCGGGTGGTGACGCGCGAGGACGGCTCGCTGCTCGTCTCGGGCCAGATGCCCGCCGACGCGCTGGCCGAGTGGATCGGCATCGAACTGCCCGAGGATCGCGATTACGCGACCGTCGCGGGCCTGGCGCTTGCGGTGCTCAAGCACCTGCCGACCGAGGGCGAGCATTTCACTGAGCAGGGCTGGCGGTTCGAGATCGTCGATATGGACGGGCGCAAGATCGACAAGCTGCTCGTCGACAAGGCGGGTTAGCCGCGCTCGTACGCTGGCCTCCGCCGGGGTGCGAATGGTTGTTGGGACTATCCCGCCAGTGGATAGCGTTCGACCGCCTCATAACTCGCGCCGCCATGCCCGAGATGGCTCTCGAACAGCATGAAATGGCCAAGGGTGAACGGCTGGCTCGCCAGTCCCGCATGGTCGGCGAGCCAGCGGTCGGCAGCGCCGGCGCCGCCGCCCATCCGCGCCAGCGTCACGTGCGGCAGGTAGGCGCGCCGCTCGGGCACCAGTCCTGCGCGCACCAGCGCCTGATCGACCTTCTTGTGCAGCGCCGTCACCGCGTCGTGCGGGCGGACCCCGGCCCAGAGTGCGTTCGTCCGCCCGCGACTGTCGAAGCGGCCGACGCCGTCGATGCGCAGCTCGATCGGAGCCGCATGAATTGATGCCAGCGCGTGCGCCGCATCCTCCGCCGTGCGCCGGTCAAGCTCGCCGACGAACCGCAATGTAAGATGCAATTGCTCGTCCGACTGCCAGCGGGCGCCGGGCACGCCGCCCATCGTGTCGATCAGCAATTCGCGGATGGCGGGGGGCGGACGGAGGCCGACGAACAGGCGGTGCATGAGGTTCAACGTGCGCGTGCCGGCCCGCGTCCGCAACTGCCCCGCGAAAGAGTGTAACGAAACATGTCTGGCGCTCGGTACGGCACCGGTTTTGCTTGAAAGGGAACGGCCGCCCCACGATATTCGCTCTATCCGGCATCAGCCGGGCAAAGGAGTTCAAGATGGCAAACTGGTCGGATCCCCGGACCGCTTCGTCCGCCCCCTACGCCGCGCGCGCGGGGTCGCGCGACGCTGCGTACGACGCGGGGCTGCGGTCCTATATGCTTTCGGTCTACAACTACATGGCTTCGGGCGTGCTGCTGACGGGTATCGTCGCGCTGCTCTTCGCCAATTCGGGCATGGCGGCGGCGGTGCTCGGCACGCCGCTGCGCTGGGTCATCGCGCTCGCGCCGCTCGGCTTCGTGATGGTCATGAGCTTCGGCATGAACAAGCTCTCGACCGGCACGCTGAATGCGCTGTTCTTCGCGTTCGCGGCGGTCATGGGCCTGTCGATGTCGTCGATCTTCTTCGTCTACACCGGCGCGTCGATCGCGATCACCTTCTTCGCGACGACGGTCGCGTTCCTGTCGCTCAGCCTTTACGGCTACACGACGAAGCGCAACCTGTCGGGTCTCGGCACCTTTCTCATCATGGGGCTGGTCGGCCTGATCGTCGCGTCGCTCGCCAACCTCTGGTTCCAGTCGCCGGTGATGAGCCTGGTCATCAGCGCGATCGGCGTGCTGCTGTTCGCTGGTCTGACGGCTTACGACACGCAGCGGATCAAGAGCATGTACGACTGGGTCGCGGGCACCGACATGATGGGCAAGGTTGTCATCATGGGCGCGCTGTCGCTCTATCTCGACTTCGTCAACATGTTCCAGTTCCTGCTGTCGTTCATGGGCAGCCGCGACTGATCCGACAAACCTGACCCAAGCGAGGGGCTCGGCGGGAAACCGCCGGGCCCTTTTGCTTTTGCGGAACAGGCGGCGCGCGGCGCTCGTTCATCTCGCGAAGGAGAGTGGACATGGCCGACCCCGAACATAACGGCATCAGCGATCAAGCGATCGACAGCCTGTCGGTGGCGCCGCCCGATCCCAAGGGCGACGGCGATCAGCCCGCGGCGGGCAGCAGCGGCGATCCGAAGCAGGACGAAGCGGTCGATATCGGATCAGAGGATTCGATGGACGCGTCTGACCCGCCCTCGACCTCGGCACCGGGTGCGAACCGCGACGCCGATCAGGCGGGTGAGATCAGCCGGCAGCAGGACGCCTGAACCGGCACGGCCGGTCAGCCCGCGCGGCGTGCGCGGGCGGCCGGCTGTTGCAGGCGTTCGAGGTTGAAGGGCTGGTCGAACTGTAGGCCGGCCTGCTCGCCCTGCGCCCAGCGCAACTCGGCTGTGATGAGGTCGCCTTCGATCAGTTCGAGCTTCACCGTCGATCCGACCATCGCGGCCGGGAACTCGATCCCGTCGATCATCGCGCCGGAGGCCGAGACGTTGCGAATTCGCACCTCGCCCGACTGACCGCCCACCAGCATCCGCGCCCAGCGTAGCGTGCGAAGGCGCGGTGCGCGACTGACCCGCACGCCCGATGGCGAAGCCTTGCCCTCCGCTGCCATTTCCGCCGCCGCCTCCGCGGGCATCGGCCGGCCATAGACATAGCCCTGGATATGGCTGCACCCCAGGCCGGCTATCAGGCCGATCTCGTCCTGGATCTCGACGCCCTCGGCGGTCGTCTCCATGCCCAGCGTCGTGGCGAGCGTCACGATCGCCTGGATGATCGCGGCGTTGCGATTGCCAGTGACGGCGGCGCCGCGAACGAAGCTCTGGTCGATCTTGATCTTGTCGAACGGCGCCTTGCGCAGATAGCCGAGCGACGAATAGCCGGTTCCGAAATCGTCGAGCGCCAGCCGCACGCCCAGCCGCTTCAGCGACGAGAACATCGCGTCCGACGACGCGCTTTCGTTCAGGAACACGCCCTCGGTGATCTCAAGCTCCAGCCGGTGCGCGGGCAGGCCGCTGTTGGCGAGGGCGGAGGCGACGATCGTCGGCAACTGGCTGTTGGCGAACTGGATCGGGCTGACGTTGACCGCCACGCGCACGTCGCCCGGCCAGCCGGCGGCATCGGCGGCGGCGGTGCGTAGCACCCACTCGCCGATCGATTCGATAAGGCCGCTTTCCTCGGCGATCGGAATGAACTCGCCGGGCGAGACGGCGCCGCGGATCGGGTGTTCCCAGCGGACCAGCGCCTCAAACCCGACGACGCTGGCATCGCGCGTGGCGACGACCGGTTGATAGACGACATGGAACTCGCCGCGGGCGAGCGCGCCGCGCAGGTCGTCCTCCAGCGCCTTTCGGTGGCGCGCACCCTCTAGCATGTCCTCGTGATAGAAACGGTGCGTGCCGCGCCCGTCGGCCTTGGCGGCATAGAGGGCGAGGTCGGCGCTGCGGATCAGCGTTTCCGAATCGCTGCCGTTCTCGGGCGCGACCGCGACGCCGATCGAGCAGCCGATCGTGATGTTTGAACCGGCCAGATAATATGGCTGCGATAGCGTCGTGATGATCGTGCGCGAGAGTTCAGAGAGTGCCTCCTGGCTTGGCGCCTCGGGCAGGATGATCTGAAACTCGTCGCCGCCCAGTCGCCCGACCAGGCCATGGTCGGCGGTGCAGCGCTGAAGCCGCTGGGCGACCTGCTTGAGCAGCGCGTCGCCGACCGGATGGCCTAGCGTGTCGTTCACCGCCTTGAAGCGGTCGAGGTCGAGGAGCAGCAGCGCGACGCTGCGCCACCCGCGCCGCGAATTGACCAGCGTCTGGTCGAGCGACAGCTTCATCCGCTGCCGGTTGGCAAGGCCGGTCAGTCCGTCGAACAGCGCAAGCCGCGTGATCTCCGCCTCCGCCCGCCGCTTTTCAGTGAGGTCGCTGCCGGTGCCGGTAAAGCCCTGGAACTGGCCGAACTCGTCAAAGCGCGGGCGGCCCGACACCGTCCAGTGCCGCATCGCCTCGCCGCTGCCGGTTTCCAGCGAATAATCCGAAAACGACGTGCGCGAGGAGAAGTGAAAGGCGAGAGTGCGTTCGGTGTCGCTCGCATCACCTGACAGGCGGAACAGCTCGGTAAAGGTTGCGCCGGTGTCGGCCAGGCCGAGCAACTGGGCGACCTTCTCGGACAGATAGCTGAGCTGACCGTTGCGATCGGTTTCCCAGAACCAGCCGGCGCTATGCTGCTCCGCCTCACGCACCAGGCGCAGGGCGACCTGCCCCTGCGTCGGCACGGCGGCCGCGGGCGGTCCCTCATTCGTGCGAAGGCGATCACGAAACTTGCCGAACGATCCGATGACCACGCCACTCCCCCGTCGATCGCGGATCATGGCGCGGCAACGGTTTCGGAATCGTTGCCGCGGCCGCCTGTGCGCGGCATAGGACCGTGCATGACCGTGACCATCCGCACCGCAGACCTGATCGACAGCGTCGCCGACGCGCTTCAGTTCATCAGCTACTTCCACCCGATGGATTACATCCGCGCGCTGGGCGACGCCTACGAGGCGGAGCAAGGCCCGGCGGCAAAGGATGCGATCACGCAGATCCTGACGAACAGCCGCATGTGCGCAGAGGGGCATCGGCCGATCTGCCAGGACACGGGCATCGTCAACGTGTTCGTCGAATGGGGCATGGACTGCGTGCTCGACGACACTTCTCGCTCGCTCCAGGAAGTGGTCGATGAAGGCGTGCGTCGCGCGTACCTCCATCCGCAGAACAAGCTGCGCGCGTCGGTGCTGGCCGATCCGGCCTTCACCCGCCGAAATACGAAGGACAACACCCCCTCGGTCCTGCACGTCACGATGGTGCCCGGTTCGACCGTCTCGATCGACGTGGCGGCCAAGGGCGGCGGCAGCGAGAACAAGTCGAAGTTCAAGATGATGAACCCGTCGGACTCGATCGTCGACTGGGTGGTCGAGATGCTCCCGCAGATGGGCGCCGGCTGGTGCCCGCCCGGCATGCTCGGCATCGGCATCGGCGGCACGGCGGAGCATTGCATGCTGCTCGCCAAGCAGGCGCTGATGGAGCCGATCGACATGGCGCAGCTCAAGCAGCGCGGGCCGTCGAACGATATCGAGGCGCTGCGCATCGAGATATTCGACCGCGTTAACGCGCTCGGTATCGGTGCACAGGGGCTGGGTGGGCTTTCCACCATCCTCGACGTGAAGATCATGGACGCGCCCTGTCATGCGGCGGGCAAGCCGGTGGGTATGATCCCTAATTGCGCCGCGACGCGTCACGCGCATTTCACGCTCGACGGGTCGGGGCCGGCCTATCTGGAGGCGCCCGACCTTGATGCCTGGCCCAAGGTCGACTGGAAGCCCGATGCGGCGGCGATCCGCGTCGACCTCGACACGCTGACGCCCGCCGACGTGCAGGGGTGGAAGCAGGGCGACCGGCTGCTCCTCAACGGCAAGATGCTGACCGGCCGCGATGCCGCGCACAAGCGGATCAAGGACATGCTCGATGCGGGGCAGGAACTGCCCGTCGAGTTCAAGGGCCGCGTCATCTATTATGTCGGGCCGGTCGATCCTGTAGGCGAGGAAGTGGTCGGCCCCGCCGGTCCCACTACCGCGACGCGGATGGACAAGTTCACGCGGATGATGCTCGACCAGGGCCTGCTCGCGATGGTGGGCAAGGCCGAGCGCGGGCCGGCGGCGACCGATGCGATCCGGGAGGCCAAGTCCGCCTATCTGATGGCGGTCGGCGGCGCGGCCTACCTCGTCGCGCGGGCGATCAAAGGGTCGAAGGTCGTCGGGTTCGAGGACCTCGGCATGGAGGCGATCTACGAGTTCGAGGTGAAGGACTTCCCCGTCACCGTCGCCGTCGATGCCGAGGGCAACAACGTCCACCAGCTTGCCCCGCTGGTCTGGCGCGACAAGATCGCCAAGGAGCGACTGCTCGAAGGCGCCTGAGGCGGGAACGACCCCGCTCGCCAACGGTTCATCGCTGCAACCCCCTGAAAAACCAAGGAGTGCGGCGATGAGCGACGTGATCGAGCGGATTCACGAGGACGGCCTGCCCGGCAGCGAGGCGACCCTCGATCCCCAGCCCGAATGGCAGCCGCGCTATCCCGGCTCCGGCCGACTGGACGGCAAGGTCGCGATCGTCACCGGCGCCGACAGCGGCATCGGCCGTGCGGTCGCCGCGCTCTATGCGCGCGAGGGGGCGGACGTCGCCATCCTCTATCTCGACGAGCATGAGGACGCCGAGAAGACCGCCGAGATCGTTCGCGGCGAGGGCCGCCGCGCGCTGACGATCGCCGGCGACGTGGGCGACAAGGCGTGGTGCGAGGCTGCGGTGGCGAAGGTCGTCGCCGAGTTCGGCAAGCTCGACATCGTCGTCAACAATGCCGGCGAGCAGCACCCCGACCCCGACATCACCAACATCACCGAGGATCAGCTTCGCCGGACGTTCCAGACCAACATCTTCGGCATGTTTTTCATGGTGCAGGCCGCGATGCCGCACCTGAAATCCGGCGCGGCGATCGTCAACTGCACATCGGTGACGATGTACCAGGGCGAGAAGGAGTTGCTCGACTACAGCTCCACCAAGGGCGCGATCACCGCGTTCACGCGCAGCCTGTCGGAAAATCTGATCGGCAAGGGCATTCGCGTGAACGGCGTCGCGCCGGGCCCGATCTGGACGCCGCTCAATCCCTCGGGCGGGGCGACCGAGGAGAAGCTCAAGACCTTCGGCGAGGGGACGCCAATCGGCCGGCCCGGCCAGCCGAACGAGGTGGCGCCGTCGTTCCTGTTCCTCGCCTGCGAGGATTCGAGCTACATGTCGGGTCAGGTGCTCCACCCGAACGGCGGCACGATCGTGAATGGATGACGCTTTGGGCTGACGGGCGGGCATCGAGCCGCTAGGGCAGGGGGATGCCCGTCAGCCAAGCCGATATCGATCTCGCCCACCGCCTCGCCGATGCGGCGGGGCATGTGATCCGCCCCTATTTCCGCGGCGCCTTTGGCCTCGAGACCAAGGGCGATCAGTCGCCCGTCACGCTCGCCGACAAGGAGGCGGAGGCGGCGATGCGGCGGCTGCTCGACGCCGAGCGGTCGGGCGATGGGATCGTCGGGGAGGAATATGGCGAGAAGCCCGGCGTCACCGGGCGGCAATGGGTACTCGATCCGATCGACGGGACGCGCAGCTTTACCGTCGGGCGCGCGATCTTCGGCACGCTGATCGCGCTGATCGAGGACGGCTGGCCGATCCTCGGCATCATCGACCAACCCGTGCAGCGCGAGCGATGGGTCGGCGTTGCGGGGCGCGACACGCTGCTCAACGGCAAGCCCGCTCGCACCCGCGCGTGCCCGGCGGTCGAGGGCGCGATCGTCGCTACCACCAGTCCGCACCTGTTCGCCGATGGCGACGTGCCGCACTTCATGTCGCTGGTCCGCGCGGTGTCGAAGGGCGCGCCGCGGCAGGGACCGGTCTATGGCGGCGACTGCTACAATTACGGCCTGTTGGCGAGCGGCCATCTGGATATCGTCGCCGAGTCCGGGCTCAAGCTCTACGACTTCGCCGCTTTGGTGCCGGTGGTCGAGGGGGCGGGCGGGCGCATGTGCGACTGGAACGGCGACCCGCTGACCGCCGCCAGCGAGGGCCATGTCCTCGCGATCGGCGATCCTGCGCGGACCGAGGAGGTGCTGGAGGCGATCCGCGGCACCGACGATCACGACCACGATCACCCCTGAAGGCTTGCCAAAACCCACGGCGGTCGATAAGCGCCGCCGCTTCCACGATCGGAAAAACGAACGGCCTGGCCAGTGTGGGCTGCCATGGCAGTTCCGGATCGTCGCGATAAGGAGACGAAAATGCCCAAGATGAAGACCAAGAGCGGTGTGAAGAAGCGCTTCAAGTTCACCGCGACGGGCAAGGTGAAGCACGGTGTCGCCGGCAAGCGTCACCGCCTGATCAGCCACAATTCCAAGTACATTCGCCAGAACCGCGGCACCAGCGTGCTGTCGGATTCGGATGCCGGTCACGTGCGCCTCTGGGCGCCGTACGGCCTGAAGTAAGGGAGGGCTGAGACATGGCACGAGTGAAGCGCGGCGTTACGACGCGGGCCAAGCACAAGCGGATTCTGGAACAGGCGAAGGGCTATTATGGCCGTCGCAAGAACACGATCCGTATCGCGCGCCAGGCGGTCGAAAAGGCCGGCCAGTACGCGTATCGCGATCGCAAGGTTAAGAAGCGGACGTTCCGCGGCCTCTGGATCCAGCGTATCAACGCCGGTGTCCGCGCCGAGGGTCTGACCTATTCGCAGTTCATGCATGGGCTGAAGCTCGCCGGCATCGAACTCGACCGGAAGGTCCTGGCCGATATCGCGATGCACGAAGGCGAAGCCTTCTCCGCGATCATCGCACAGGCGAAGAAGGCGCTGCCCAAGGCTGCTTGAGGCTTCGGCGTGAGCTTCGGCTGACGGTTTAGAGAAAGGGCGCCGGTCTTTCGATCGGCGCCCTTTTTCGTGTCAGCGGCAGGTCACGTTGTTGCGGTCGATCGCCTCGCCCGCTGCAGCGCCCGCTGCGCCGCCAAGGAGCGCGCCGAGCAGGCCCGATCCGCCGGGGCTGATCGCGGTGCCGAGCACGCCGCCCGCCAGACCGCCGACGATCAGGCCGGTCGTACCGTCCGAGCGGCGGCAATAATAGCGGCCGTCGCGGCCGGCATAGACGCGGTCGTTACGCGACAGGCGGCGCGGCTGATAGCGCGGATCGTCGCGGTAATAGCGATCGGCTTCGTACCCGCCGTACGATGGGTCGGGCCGGTCATAGTCATAGGCCGAGTATCCGCCCGCGTCCGCGTAGCGCGGCCCGCCGAGGCCATAGTCCGAACAGCCCGCCGTCAGCAGCGCGCCGCCGAGCGCCGCGCCCGAAAGCGCCAGTTTGATCCCACGCATCACCATCTCCTGTTACCGCCCCTGACGGACAAATGCGGCAGGCCGGGCTTTTGTTGCGTTGGCGATTCGCTCGGATCAATTGCGCGCATGGCCCTTCGCCCCGTTGAAGGCGGGGCGGGCGCGTGTCAGAAACCATGCCGATGACCGCCGCCACCGACGCCGCGCAACTGCGCGATCGCCCGTTCCGCTTCTTCGATTTCGTGATGGCGGCATTCGTCGTCGTCCTAGTCCTGTCGAACGTCATCGGTGCGGCGAAGCTGTCGTCGGTCGGCGGCTATGTCTTCGGGGCGGGCATCCTGTTCTTCCCCGTCAGCTACGTCATCGGCGACGTGCTGACCGAGGTGTACGGCTATGCCCGCGCGCGCCGCTGCATCTGGGCGGGGTTCGGCGCGCTCGTCTTCCTCGCGCTGATGAGCTGGGTAGTCGTCAGTTTGCCGCCCGCGCCCGGCTGGGAAGGGCAGGCGTCTTACGAAGCGGTGTTCGGCCAGGTGTGGCGGATCGTCATCGCCTCGATCACCGCCTTCTGGGCGGGCGAGTTCGTCAACAGCTTCGTGCTCGCGCGGATGAAGGTGCTGACGCAAGGCAAGGCGCTTTGGACACGGACGATCGGTTCGACCGTGGTGGGGCAGGCGGTCGACAGCCTGATCTTTTACCCCGTCGCGTTCCTGGGCGTGTGGACCACCGATCAGGTGCTGACGGTGATGGTCACCAACTGGGCGATGAAGGTGGCGTGGGAAGTCATCCTCACCCCCGCCACCTATTGGATCGTAGGCAGCCTGAAGCGAGCCGAGGGCGTCGATGTGTTCGACCGCGGCACCGACTTTACCCCTTTCCGCACAAAGGTCTAGGCGACCGCCTTCACCAGTCCCTCGAACAGGCGGCGGCCGTCGGTGCCGCCATGCGCACTCTCGATCCGGCGTTCCGGGTGCGGCATCATGCCGAGCACGTTGCCGCGATCGTTGAGCAGGCCCGCGATCCCGCGCGCCGAGCCGTTCACGTCCTCGGCATAGCGGAACGCGACGCGGCCCTCGCCCTCGAGCCGGTCGAGCGTGGCGTCGTCGGCGAAGTAATTGCCGTCATGGTGCGCGACGGGAATGCGGATCGTCTCACCCGCGGCATAGCCGCTGGTGAAGATCGACTGGCTGCTTTCGACCGTCAGATCGACGTCGCGGCACACGAAATCGAGCCGCTTGTTGCGCATCAGCGCGCCGGGCAGCAGGCCGATCTCGGTCAGGATCTGGAAGCCGTTGCAGATGCCGATCACTGGCACGCCTCGCTCGGCCTCGGCGACCACGCTCTTCACCACCGCCGACCGCGCCGCGATCGCGCCGCAGCGCAGATAGTCGCCATAGGAGAAGCCGCCGGGCAGCGCGATCAGGTCGGTGCCCGCGGGCAGCTCGCTCTCGCCGTGCCAAACCATCGCGGGTGCGGCGCCGGTCACGGCCTCGATCGCGACGGCGACATCGCGGTCGCAGTTCGATCCAGGGAAGACGATGACCGCCGACCTCATGCGACGGGCTCGACCCGGTAGTTTTCGATGACGGTGTTGGCGAGCAGCTTCTCGCACATCTCGCCGATCGCCGCGTCGCTGGTGCCGTCGGCGACCTCCAGCTCGAAGATCTTGCCCGCGCGCACATCAGCGACGCCGTCGAAGCCGAGCGAGCCCAGCGCGTGCTGGATCGCCTTGCCCTGCGGATCGAGGACGCCGGGCTTGAGGGTCACGATGACGCGGAGTTTCATGGGATCGGCCTGTTCGCTAGGGGCGGGGTCGCCGCCGCTATGGCGCGTTGGCCCTTCGCTCGCAACCCGTCAGAAGTAGCGCGCCAGCGCGAAGGTGAAGCGGCTGCGCTTGTTGTCGTAGATCGTGATCGGCGTCGCGGTGCGCGTGTAGCTGTAGCTCACCTGCGGCGAGAAGCCGAGGAAGCGCAGCTTGCGATAGCCGATCGTCGCACGGCCGACGAGGCGCCAGTCGCGACGCGCATCGGGGGAGAAGAACTCGATCGGCGCATCGAACGCGGCGCGCGACACGGTGCCCGACACCCCGAAATTGACGCCGAGCGGCAATTCGCCGCCCAGGCCGAGCGTCCCGCCGAGCTCGCGGCTCGACCAGGCGGCCTGATTGAGCCAGTCGCGGCGCGCGAACAGTCCGCCCGAGGCCACGAGCGTGCGCGAGATGCCGCGCTCGTAAGTGGCATAGAGCCCGCCCTGCCAGCCGCTGAATCCGTCGTCGAAGCGCGCATCGGTGCGGCGCATGTCGAGCTGAAGCCCGAGGCGTGCGCGCGGCCCCGCCGCGGTCTGTGCGCCCAGCCGGACGCCCGCCTGCCGGGTGAGCAGGTCGCCGCCGAACCAGCGCTGTGACCCGACCGCCTGGAGCGAGACCGCCGCGATCTGGCCGAGGCGCAGCTCCGGACCGACCGCGAGCTGCGCCGAATAATCGTCGTACGCGGCGCCCTTGTAGTTGGTGCCCGCGGTGTCGAGGTCGACGAGCATCGACATCTGCCTGGCGACGGGCAGGCGCAGGCCGGCCGAAAGCGTGCCGGTCTGGCCGGTGCCCGACTTCGCCTTTGCCTCGTCGCTCAGCTGGAGCGGGATCTCGAACTCGCCGAAGCGGCCGATGACGGTGTCGACGCTGGTCGCGTTGTTGATGTTGCTGTCAGGGGCGAGGCCGACCGAGAAGTCGAGCCGCCACGCGCGCTGCTGGCGGATGACGTCGCGGACGGTGCGGATCGTGCGCGCGACTTCGGGCGTCAAGTCGCCCGACTGCTCGGCCATGCGGAACTGGCGATCGGCGGCCTGTCGGTCGCCCATCGCCAGCATCGTCGAGGCCAGCTCGAGCCGGACGCGCGTCTGTGCCGGGTCGTCGGCGAGGATCGCCTTGTACTGCTCCGCCGCGCCGTGCAGGTCGCCTGACTGCTGCGCGACATAGGCCGAAAGGAACCTGGTCTGGAAGTCGAAGCCCGGCGCCTGGCGCAGTGCCGCGATCAGCGGGCGCGCCTCGTCATAGCGCTTGGCGGCGACCAGCTTCTGGACATGGCCGAGCAGCTGCGGCGCGGTCAACTTGACCTCGCACCGGCCGGCGATGCAGCTCGGCGTGCCGGTTTCGGCGGCGGCGGGTGTCACCTCGTCGGCCGAGAGCGCGGGGGCGGCGCTCCCCGCCGCGGACAATGCGGCGAGGAAACCCAGGATCGGGGGCATCGGGGCGGTCCCGGTCCGGCCGCTTACTTCTTCGCGCCGGTAAAGGCGCCGAGGATGTCGACTCGCTGGTCGGGAATGCCGCCGATGATGCGGAAGCCGCCGCCGACATTGACCGCATTGGGTCCATAGAAGCTGCCGTCGATCGAATTGGCGCCGGCGGTCGAGGTGCTGCCGTTGACCTTTGCGAAATCGGGGCGGACCACCGTGCCGTTGGGCTGGGTGAAGGCGGCGGTGACGAAGTTGCCGGTGAAGCCGCCGGTCTTGGTCAGGTCGATCTTGCCCGTACCCTCTGCCTTGAACGTTGAGCCGGAGGCGACGCCGACGAAGCTGTTGTCGATGATCTGCCCGCCATAGTTGGCGGCCGACACCGTGCCGTTCATCAGCACCGACATGGTCGCGGCGGCGAAGTCGAACTTGAGCTCGCTCGTCCCCGTGATCCACTGGAAATAGGTCGGGAAGCGCGCGGTATCGAGCGAGGTGTTCGACACCATCGTTGCCAGCATCCCGCCCGAGAAGGTGGCCTGGCCGGTCAGCGGAATCTGCGTCCGCCCGGTCGATTCGCCGAAGACGAACGCACCGCGCTCGAACACTGATTCGCTGTTTGCCGTATTGGCCAGCGGGTTTCGCGTCGGATTGAAGGCGTTGCGCACATAGCCCGCGAGCGAGACGTACTTCGTCTGCGACCCCGGCCGCTGATAGAAGAAGGTGATCGCATCGACCCGCTCGGTCGAGCTCGATGGGCCGACACCCTCCAGATAGTTGAAGTCAGTGAGGTTGGTCGGCGTGCCCCATTGCGGGTTGGCGACGCCGCCATAGTCGGTGCGGTGCGCCGGGTCCTGGAACCGGTAGTTGTTCAGGCTGACGTTCGCGGCGGTATCGGCCAGCGTCACCGTGAAGATCCCGTCACGCGGATTGTAGCTGATCTCGCCCGAGGGCGCGCGGACGGTCGCGGCGTTGCCCGCATAGAGCCTCGGCCCCTCGACCCCCTCGACCCCGGTTTCGGTCACGTTCAGCGAATGGAGGCCGCCCACCGCTTGGAAACTGGTGGTCGTGCCGACGTCGAGGAAATGCGCGGGCGTCGGGGTCGGCGTCGCGGTACCGCCGGTACCGCCACCGATGCCCCCGCCCGAACCGCCGCCGGTGCCCGTGCCCGTGCCGCCCGTGGGCGGCGCGATGCTGCCCGCGGTCTGCGCGTCGGTACCGCCGCCGCCGCAAGCGGCTAGCGCGAAAAGCGGCAGCGCCGCAAACCACTTACGCATCGAAATCTCCCCTGTCCCCCAAATGGCGGTCACGGATGGGGCGATAACCGGAAAAGGGTTAAGAGCGCCTAAAGGTCGCGGGCATTCCGCCGATGCGGGCGACGCGCTACGCCGGTGACAGCGCGATTCGACTCGCCGGGAGAGATGCAGCCATGACCGATCTTCGCCGACAGGCCATCGATATCTACGACGCCTTTACGCACGAGCATCGCGACCGCCGCCGCATGCTGGCGGAGATGACGGTGCTGGCGGGCAGCGTCGCGGCGGCGGAGACGCTGATCGCGGGCCTCGCCCCCTCCGCGGCAGCCGCGCAGCAGGTCGATCCCGCCGACAAGCGGTTGAAGACGGGGCGCAGTCCGCTGCCGACCGGCGTCGGTGCGCCGCTCGATGCCTATTTCGCGGGCCCCGCGTCGGCCAAGGGTGCGCGCGGTGTGGTCATGGTGATCCACGAGAATCGCGGGCTCAATGCGCATATCGAGGATGTGGCCCGCCGCATCGCGCTGGCGGGGTATATCGCGGTCGCGCCCGATTTCCTGACCCCGGCCGGCGGCACGCCCGCCGATCCGGACCAGGCGCGCGACCTGATCGGCAAGCTCGACCTTGCGCAGACGGTCGCCGCCGCGGCGGGCGCGGTCCGGTCGCTGGGCATGCGCGACGGCAAGCGGATGAAGGTCGGAGTCGTCGGCTTCTGCTGGGGCGGGGCGATGGTGAATCGCGTTGCGGTGGCGGCGGGGCAGGGGCTCGACGCGGCAGTGAGCTATTACGGCCCCGCGCCCGATCCGGCCGAGGCGGGCAAGGTGAGCGCGGCGATGATCCTCCAGCTTGCCGGCAACGACGCCCGCGTCAACGCGACCGCCGAGCCATGGGGCGCGGCGCTGAAGGCGGCGGGCAAGGACGTCGCCGTCTACGAATATCCGGGGGTCGAGCACGCCTTCAACAACGACACCTCCGCCGAGCGGTACAATGCGGCGGCGGCGAAGCTGGCATGGAGCCGCACGCTGGCGCTGTTCGACCGCAAGCTGCGTTGACGCGCCGCGAAGTTCGTGTTCCGTTCTGGTTGAGGGAGATCTGCCATGGCCGCCGAACTGACGCTTTATACCAATCCTATGTCGCGCGGGCAGATCGCCCGCTGGATGGTGCATGAGACTGGGGTGCCGCACGATGTCGTCCTGCTCGACTACGGCACCACGATGAAGGCGGCCGAGTATCGCGCGATCAACCCGATGGGGAAGGTGCCTGCGATCGTTCACCGGCGGCAGGTCGTGACCGAATGCGCGGCGATCTGTGCCTATCTGGCGGACGTAGTGCCCGATCGCGATCTGGCCCCGCCGCCGGCCGACCGAGGCGATTATTATCGCTGGCTGTTCTTCGCCGCCGGGCCGCTCGAACAGGCGATCATCACCCGCGCGCTGGGGATCGAGGTGGCGGCCGAGAAGCGCGCGATGGTCGGCTTCGGCACTTACGACGAGGCGGTAGGGACGCTCGAGGACTGGCTGAAAAGTCATGACTTTGTTGCAGCAGGCCGGTTCACCGCGGCCGATGTCTACGTCGGCTCGCACGTGATGTGGGGACTGCGCTTTGGCTCGCTGCCGACGCTCCCGGCGTTCGAGGCCTATGCCGCGCGCCTCGCCGAGCGGCCCGCGGCGCAGTCGGCAAAGGCGGCGGACGAGGCCCTGATCGCCGAGATGCAGGCGGCGGCAAGCGCATCGTGAAAAGTCGGCGAAGGCCGCTTGCGTCGCCGAAACAGCCTGCTATACGGCGCGCCTCGCCACCGGGGTTCGCCCCGTCGGCGCCGGTCGGGGAATAGCTCAGCCTGGTAGAGCACTGTCTTCGGGAGGCAGGGGCCGGAGGTTCGAATCCTCTTTCCCCGACCAATTTCTTTCCCGCTTCGTCGAGAGGGTCTGGCGCTTCGGCGCCGCCCGCCTCCGAGATTTCCGCTTCGCAACCGTTCGCGCTTGGCGAAAGCGTTTGACTATCAAATCTACATATATAGCTTGATTTGATATACGTGCGTTGGGGGAGGGGGCATGGGACGATTGGCCAAGGTCGGTGCGGTCGTACTCGCGCTGCTTCTTGCGGCGGCGGGATACCGGCTGTTCCTCTACGACGCCTATGTCCCGGCGGGCGAGGCGGGGGTGTTCCGCAACATGTGCTGCGGCACCGTGGCGCTGTCGAACGGCGACCTGCTGCTCAACGATCGAAAGGCGGTCCGCTATGTCGTCGGCCGCGACGAGCGCGGCCCCTACATCCTGCCGCGTTTCTATGTCGGGGCCTTCCCCTATCGGCGGTTCGAGATCGACGGATCGGCACGCGCGGTGAAGCTGCGCCTCGACCGGCTGCCTGCGCCGACGCGCATCACGCTGTATCAGGGCGAGGCGGCGTACGACTTCGCCCGGATCGCGCCGCCGAAGCGGTGATGTCCCACGGGCGAAAAGCCCGCTTTGGCAAGTGCCGCATTCGATGCTATCGGCCGCGCCGACCATGAGCACGCCCCAGTCCAAGATCCGCAATTTTTCGATCATCGCCCATATCGACCATGGCAAGTCGACGCTGGCCGACCGTCTGATCCAGCGCACCGGCGGCCTCGCCGATCGCGAGATGTCCGAGCAGGTGCTCGACAACATGGACATCGAAAAGGAACGCGGCATCACCATCAAGGCGCAGACCGTGCGCCTCGATTGGAAGGGGCCGGACGGCGAGGATTATGTCCTCAACCTCATGGACACGCCGGGCCATGTCGACTTCGCCTATGAGGTGTCGCGCAGCCTGGCGGCGTGCGAGGGCGCGCTGCTGGTCGTCGACGCG
This sequence comes from Sphingomonas yantingensis, assembly GCF_014199325.1. Taxonomy (GTDB): domain Bacteria; phylum Pseudomonadota; class Alphaproteobacteria; order Sphingomonadales; family Sphingomonadaceae; genus Sphingomonas; species Sphingomonas yantingensis. The sequence goes on along the minus strand of NZ_JACIJJ010000003.1, from coordinate 350,058 downwards.
GCGCAGGGCGTGGAGGCACAGACGCTCGCAAACGTCTATCAGTCGATCGAGCACGACCATGAGATCGTGCCCGTCATCAACAAGATCGACCTGCCCTCCGCCGAGCCCGAAAAGGTGCGGCACGAGATCGAGGAGATCATCGGCCTCGACGCCTCCAACGCGGTGCTCGCCAGCGCCAAGGCGGGGATCGGGATCGAGGATATTCTCAACGCGGTGTGCGAGCGCATTCCGCCGCCCAAGGGCGATGCGAATGCACCGCTGAAGGCGATGCTCGTCGACAGCTGGTACGACCCGTATCTGGGCGTCGTGATCCTTGTGCGCGTGATGGACGGGACGCTGAAGAAGGGTCAGCAGGTCAAGTTCATGCAGTCGGGGACGACGCATCTGGTCGATCGCGTCGGCTGCTTCCGGCCCAAGATCGAGCAATTGTCGGACCTCGGCCCCGGCGAGATCGGCTTCATCACCGCGCAGATCAAGGAAGTGGCGCAGGCGCGCGTCGGCGACACGCTTACCGACGCCAAGAAGCCTGCGGCCGAACCGCTCGAGGGCTTCAAGGAAGTGCAGCCGGTCGTGTTCTGCGGCCTGTTCCCGACCGACGCCAACGACTTCGAGAAGCTGCGCGAATCGATTAGCAAGCTGCGCCTGAACGACGCCAGCTTCAGCTTCGAGATGGAAACCTCGGCCGCGCTCGGCTTCGGCTTCCGCTGCGGCTTCCTCGGCCTCCTGCACCTCGAGATCATTCAGGAGCGGTTGAGCCGCGAATACGACCTCGACCTCATCACCACCGCGCCGTCGGTCGTCTATCAGATCGAGCTGACGCATGGCGGCGGGCATCTGGAGCTTCACAACCCGGCGGACATGCCCGATCCCAACAAGATCGAGACGATCGCCGAACCGTGGATCGAGGCGACGATCTACGTACCCGACGAATATCTCGGCCCCATCCTGAAGCTGTGCCAGGATCGCCGCGGCATCCAGAAGGACCTGACGTACGTCGGCGGCCGCGCGCAGGTGAAGTATGAGCTGCCGCTCAACGAAGTGGTGTTCGACTTCTACGACCGGCTGAAATCGATCAGCCGCGGCTATGCCAGCTTCGACTATGAGCAGGTCGGCTATCGCGAGGGCGACCTCGTCAAGATGAGCATCCTCGTCAACAACGAGCCCGTCGACGCGCTGTCGATGATCGTCCACCGCTCGACCGCCGAGAGCCGCGGGCGCGGCATGTGCGAGCGGCTGAAGGACCTGATCCCGCGCCACCTGTTCAAGATCCCGATCCAGGCGGCGATCGGCGGCAAGGTCGTGGCGCGAGAGACGATCGCGGCGCTGCGCAAGGACGTGACCGCCAAATGCTATGGCGGCGACATCAGCCGCAAGCGCAAGCTCCTCGACAAGCAGAAGGAAGGCAAGAAGCGGATGCGCGAGTATGGCTCGGTCAGCATCCCGCAGGAAGCTTTCATCGCCGCGCTGCGCATGGGTGACGATAGCTGACCGCTCGTCCCCGACGCTTCTGGAACAAGGGCGTGGTTCGGGCGTCGAACCGGCGAAGCCGAAACGGCACGTACTGGGAGTAACGGTCATGGCGAAGAACCCGAACGAAGCGGTGGATCAGGCCACCGACACGGCCAAGGCCGGCATGGATGCGGCGCAGGACGGCGCGCGCCGCGCCGGCGAGCAGATGCAGGACGGCATGGCCCGCGCGACCGAAGGCATGCAGGCTGCGGGCGAGCGGATGAAGGCGACGGGCGAGGCGATGGCCGATGCCGGATCGCAACTCGGCCTCAAGATGCTCGACCAGGCCGAGACGAACACGCGCGAGGCCTTTCAGGCGATGCGCTCGGCCGCGCAGGCCAACGATCTGTCCGAGGTGATGCGTATCCAGACCGAGTTCTTGCGCGAGCAGAGCAGCCGGTCGGTGGCGCAGGTGCGCGAGATCGGCGAACTGATCGCCGATTTCGGTCGCAACGCGATCGGCCAGATGACGGGCCGCCGTTGAGGCAGCGCTTTTGGGCGGCGCGGCGGCTGTTCGTCGCCGCGCTCGCCTTGTTCCTTGTCCCCGCGCCCGCACTTGCCCAGCGTGGGCCGCTAGTGCTGGCCGCCGCGAGCATGCAGGACGCGCTGGAGGCGGCGGCCGATGCTTACGCGCGGAGGGGACGCCCGCGGCCCGTCCTGTCGTTCGCCGCATCTTCCGCGCTGGCGCGGCAGATTGCGGCGGGGGCGCCGGCCGATCTGTTCGTGTCGGCAGACGAACCATGGATGGACGACTTGGAGAAGCGCGGGTTGCTGGCACGGGGAACACGCGCGACGCTCGCCGGCAATCGCCTCGTGCTCGTTGCGCCTGCGAGCAGCCGGGTGCGCGTCGACCTGCGGCCGGGCGTCGATCTGGCGCGGGCATTGGGCAACGGAAGGCTGGCGATGGCCGACCCGGACGCGGTGCCCGCCGGGCGCTATGGCCAGGCCGCGCTGACGCGGCTAGGTACGTGGCGCGGCGTCGAGGCTCGCGTAGCACGCGCGGAGAATGTGCGCGCGGCGCTGGCACTGGTCGAGCGGCGTGCGTCGCCGCTCGGTATCGTCTATGCCACCGACGCGCGGGCCTCGCGCAGGGTGCGCGTCGTCGGTGTGTTCCCGGCGGCGAGCCATCCGCCGATCCGTTATCCGATCGCGCGGCTTGCCCGGTCGCGGGATGTGGGCAGCGAGCTGTTCCGCCGCTTCCTACTCGGCCGATCTGGGCAATCCATCTTGAAGAAGTTCGGTTTTGCTGCGCGTTAGCGGCGGAAGTTGAGGTCGTTCCTCAAGTAGATCACGGTTCGCCAGCCACTGCGCGGCGTCGTCCAGACCCGGCGATAGTCGCGCCGCATCGCTGCCTTGACCGCGGCGAGGCTGCCGGGGTTCCAGATCGTCAGGTTGCGTGTCGAAGTGACGATCACCGGCGGCCGGCGGCCCATAATCCGGCGGACCTCACCCGCCTCGTCGATGCCGGTCGCGCCCTGTTCGGTCGAATAGGCGAGCAGGTTCGGAAACACATAAGCGGTCGGCAGGCAGGTACCCGACAGCGCGTAGGTGATCGTGTCGCCGATGAAGACATAGGGGCATTGCCCATGCGCGTTGAGGGCGACCAGCCGCGCAGTCTCCCGCGCGCCCGGCGCGTCGTCGGCGACGAACGCCCGCTCGGCAAGGAACAGCAATAGCCCGATGCCGAGCGCCCCAACCGCCGCACGCGGGCGCCGGCCGAACGTCGCGGCGGACAGCAGCGAGAGCGGGGCGATCAGCGGCAGGGCATAGTGGTCGAAGAACGTCCCGATCGCCCCGAAACCGAACAGCGCCGCGATCAGCCAGCCATAGGCAAGCGCCAGCGGGGCGGGTGTCGGCCGCGGCCTGAGCCGCCATCCGAGCAGTGCGCAGGCAATGAGCGGCGATAGCTGCGCGGCGATACCAAGCAGCCGCATTGCCAGCTCGCCCGGCGGATAGGGCGCGCGCAGGAAGATCGAGCTGAAGTTGGCGAACCAGAACGCCTCTGCTGCGGCGGGCCCCATCGTGGCATAGGCGGCATAGGCGATCGCGGTCGGCAACAGCCCCGCCACCGCCCACGCCAGACCGGCGACGATCAGCCCGCCGCGGCGCCCGCCAGCGCGGTGCAGCCACCAGAGATGGGCAAGGCCGACGAACGCTCCCTCCACCGCGGCGGTGTACTTCACCTGAATCGCGACGCCCGCCAGCAGGCAGGCGATCAGCCCCGAGCGCAGGATCGCGGCCCGCCGCTGTGCCGTGGCGAGCGCCGGCAGCGCCAGCGTCCCGAACACCGCGACCGCGACCAGCAGATTGTAGAAGACCGGCGCCTGTCCGCCGCGCCCGCCCAGCATCGGCAGCCAGAGGAGATAGGCGATCCCGGCCAGCAGCGCCCCACTCGGCCGCGCGCCGACGCGCAGGCTGGCGGATCGCACCACCGCGGCGGTGGCGATCGCGGCGGCGGTGGCCATCAACTGATAGGCGAGGATGCCGTCACCCGGAAAGGCGGCGGCGACGGCATAGATCAGGAACAGGCCGACGGGTTTCCGGTCCCAGATATCGATGAACGGCACCGCGCCGTGCCACATCCGCTCGCCGACCAGCAGGTAGAATTGCTCATCGACATGGACGACCGGGTTGCCGAAGTCCCAGACGCGCAGGCCAAGCGCGACGAGCGCGAGCAGGAGAAGCGGGACCGCAGCCCGCAGGCGGACCGGCGTCGCGGGCATGTCAGTAGAAGTTCTTGAGCGTCAGCCGCCGCTCGGTCCCGTCGCACATGCCGAAGCGCAGCACGCGCCCCGGCGCCCCCGCGGACCAGCCGGTATCGACGCTGCCGCCCGTGGGGGGTGGGACCGGCGTGCCGTCGACGGTGCAGATCTGCTCGCGCGCCTTCCATCCCGCGGCGGCGGCGGGACTGCCGCGCATGACGTGAAGCACGCTCAGCCGGCCGCTGTCATAGCCGACCAGCAGGCCGCTGGTCGAGCGGACCGGCGCATCCCTCGCGGTCGCGGTGGGCGAGAGAATCATGTGGCCGGCGCGCGCATCCATGAGCACGCGATAGCGCTGGAACAGGCCGTTGCCGAGCCGCCCGATCGTCCCCGTCTGGTCGGAAAAGCCGCCCTTGGGCTCGATCCGCGTCTCGATCGCGACGGGGCCGACGCTGCCGAAGCGGACCGCAGGGAGGACCGCGAGATCCGTTTCGATCGCGCCGCCCAGGCCGAATGCCACGGCGCTGGTCGTCGCGGCAGGCTTAGCGCGAAGCCCGGCCCAGCCGGTGCGCGACAGCGTGAGCGCAGCGCCGTCGCCGGTATCGACGATCAGCGGCCGGACCTGTCGGCCCGCGATCGTCGCCGCGGTCGAGAAGACGCCCGTGCGCGGCAACCGGGCGAGCGGCGCTCGCGGCCCCGCGAACGGCATCCGCCCGCTCGGCAACAGGCGAAAGCGGCGCGCCGCATAGTCGATGTCGAGCGCGCAGCAGGCGAGCAGGTCGCTGCCGATCAGAATGTCGACGGGCTCGGCGCCGCCCGTGGCGATCGCGGAGAGGTCCACGACCGCAAGCCGCGCGCGCGCCTGCGTCAGGGCACCGAGCGAAAGGCGTTCCACCCGCGTCCAGCCGAGCGGCACGGCACCGCCGATCGCATCCGCCCGCTCGCCGCGGCCGGGTTCGAGCTTCAGGCTCGCACGGTTGGCGAACAGGCGCGAGGCGACGCTCGTGCTGACGCCGGTGTCGAGAATGGCGGTCGCGCGGGCACTGCCGATATCCATCGCGAAGCGGATCTGGTTGCCGGGGGTCAGCTCGAACGGGACCCAGCGCTGTTCGGCATCATGCGCGAGCAGCGGCTCGGCGACGTCAACGGGGACGCCGGGCGCCGCGGAAATGGGCAGGGCGACGAACGCCAGCAGGACGAGGTTCCAACGCACGGCCGCACGCCTAGCGCGCTTCGTCGCAGCATCCTAGCGGATTGGCGCTCAATTCGCCGCGATCAGGTCGGTGATGCGCCGGAGCAACGCCGCCGCCTTTGCCGCGGTCGGCTCGTCATAGCGGACGACGGGGATGGCGAAGCCGAACGCGCCGACCGGCTCGCCGTCGACGACCGCCAGGCGGGCGACACCGTGGATGCCCGGGCTATGCTCCTCGTGCGTGTGGGCGAATCCTGCTTGCCGGATCGCCACGATCTCCGCCCGCAGGCCCGCCTCGTCGCAGATCGTCGTGGGCGTAAAGCGGCTCCGCTCGGTTTCGGAGAGATAGGTGTCGACCTCGGCATCGCTCAGCGCCGCCAACAGCACCTTGCCCGCGGCAAAGCCATGGAGCGGCACACGGCGGCCGACCTCCACCGCGTAACGCAGCGCGTGGTCGCTCGTCTCGGTCACCACCGCCTCGCATTCCCAGCCGCGGCGCACGAAGAAGGAAGCGGTCTCGTTGAGCTGCACCCTGAGCGCGCGGACGAGCGGCGCGGCCCGCTCCGCCAGCGAGAAGCCGGCCCCGCGCGCCTGCAACCGCTCCAGCCGGGGGCCGGGCGAATAGCGTCGCCCCTCCCGCGAAAGATAGCCGCGCTCGACCAGCGTGGTCAGGAGATAGGACAGGCTCGACACCGGGATCAGCAACGCCCCGGCGATCTCCTGCGCGACGAGCGGGCGTCCGTGCGCGACGACGTACTCGAGGATGTCGAGCGTGCGCATCGCCGATTTGACGGTCGCTGTCGTGGCGGCGGCGGGCTGCGGAGAATCGGACATGCCGGGCCTCTATACCGCGATCGCGCCAACGCCGCGCCTGTTCCGATATGCGATGGTTTCGTGCCGACGAAGGGGCTGACTGGCCGGGCCATCAAAAACGGTCATCGCGGCGCTTCCCCGATTGACAGTCCTGCTGCACCGCGACAGGTCTGTTCGTGTCGCGGCCGGGCAACCGGCGGACACGCGCGGGAGAGTGCGGGCCGCAAGGCTCGCCACCGAAGGAGCAACCGCCCCGGAATCTCTCAGGTGCCAAGGACCGCGCGGGTCAGGCGACACTCTGGAAAGCGGCGCCGGTTGTTCCCGGTGCCCACCGAAGGGGTAACCTGGGTCCGCCCGGGGAAAGCTCTCAGGTTCCCGTGACAGAGGGGGCGACGGGTCGATCGGCCGGACAGGACGATCGCGCGCGTCGCGTGACCACCCCCTGTGCCCATGGAACCGCCCATGACCGACGACACGCTGCTCGAAGACGAGCTTGCCCCGCCCGAGACGCTGACGCTGCCGCTCGACGGCTGGCACCGGGCGCAGGGCGCGCGGATGGTCGAGTTCGCGGGCTACCACATGCCGATCCAGTATGAAGGCATCATGGCCGAGCACCAGTGGGTGCGCGAAGCCGCGGGCCTGTTCGATGTCAGCCATATGGGCCAGCTTCGCATCGCCGGGCCGAATGTGGTCGCGGCGCTTGAGGCGCTGTTGCCCGCCGACGTGGCCGGGCTGGGCGAGGGGCGCCAGCGTTACTCGCTGCTGCTCGCCGACGATGGCGGCATCCTCGACGACCTGATGCTGGCACGACTGCCCGCGGGCGACCCGCTCGGCGACGGCGATGCGGGCGAGCCTGCCTTCTATATGGTCGTCAACGGCGCGACCAAGTGGGACGACATGGGCCACCTGCGCGAGCGGCTGGACGATGCGATCACGCTCAACCTGCTCGACGAGCGCGCGCTGCTGGCGCTGCAGGGGCCGAAGGCTGTCGATGTGCTCGATCGGCTGGTGCCCGGCGTGGCCACGCTTGGCTTCATGCAGGCGGGGGCGTTCGACTGGAACGGCAGCTCGCTCTGGATCAGCCGTTCGGGCTATACCGGCGAGGACGGGTTCGAGATTTCGGTGCCCGACACGGCGGTCGAGGCGCTGGCAGCGGCGCTGGTCGCCGAGCCGGAGGTAAAGCCCATCGGCCTCGGCGCGCGCGATTCGCTGCGGCTTGAGGCCGGGTTGCCGCTCTACGGCCACGACCTGACGCCCGAGACGACGCCGGTCGAGGCCGATCTCGGCTTCGCGCTGTCGAAGCGGCGGCGCGAGGAGGGCCGCTTTCCGGGTGCCGAACGTATCCTCGGCGAACATGTAAACGGCAGCGCGATGAAGCGCGTCGGCCTGACCGTCGAGGGGCGCCAGCCGGTGCGCGAGGGTGCGCTAGTCATCGACGAAGGGGGCGCGCCGATCGGCCGCGTCACCTCCGGCGGGTTCGCGCCGAGCGTCGGCGAGCCGATCGCCATGGCCTTCGTTCCCGCCGCGCTCGCTGCGCCGGGTACCGCGATCCATCTTCTCCAGCGGGGTAAGCCGCACGCCGCCACCGTCGTGCCCATGCCCTTCGTCCCCCACCGCTATGTACGCAAGGGAGCGCCCAAGTGACCCGTTACTTCACCAATGAACATGAATGGATTGACGTCGATGGCGACACCGCGACGGTCGGCATCACCGACTATGCGCAGGGCCAGCTCGGCGACATCGTCTTCGTCGAAGTGCCCGAGGAAGGGCGCGAGGTGTCGAAGGGCGGCGAGGCCGCCGTGGTCGAGAGCGTCAAGGCGGCGAGCGACGTCTACGCCCCCGTCACCGGCACCGTTACCGAGGGCAATGCGGCGCTGACCGACGACCCCTCGCTGGTCAACAGCGATCCGGAGAACAGCGGCTGGTTCTTCAAGCTGACCCTCGCCGACAAAGGCGAGCTCGATGGCCTGATGGATGAGGCCGCGTACAAGGACTTCGTCGCAAGTCTCTGATTTTTAGCCGCTCGCCATTAGTGGGCGGGCAGGAGCAAGTGATGCGCTACCTACCCCTGACCGATACCGATCGTTCGGAAATGCTGAACGTCATCGGCGCGTCGTCGATCGATGCGCTTTTCGCCGACGTGCCCGAGGAAGCGCGGCTGACCGGCCCGATCCATGGCCTTCCGCACCATGCCAGCGAACTGGCGGTCGAGCGGCACATGTCGGCCCTTGCGCGCCAGAACACGGTTGCGGGCGAGGTGCCGTTCTTCCTCGGCTGCGGCGCGTATCGGCATCATGTCCCCGCCAGCGTCGATCACCTGATCCAGCGCGGCGAGTTCCTGACCGCCTACACCCCCTATCAGCCGGAGATCGCGCAGGGCACGCTCCAGATGCTGTTCGAGTTCCAGACGCAGGTCGCGCGCCTGCTCGGGACTGACGTCGCCAACGCGTCGATGTACGACGGCTCGACCGCCTGCTGGGAAGCGATCGTGATGGCGCGGCGCGTCACGCGGCGGGCCAAGGCGATCCTGTCGTCGGGCTTGCATCCGCATTACGTGTCGGTCGCCAACACGATGGCGAAGTTTACCGGCGACGACGTACATTCGTCGCTGCCGGACCTGTCGGCGGAGGGCGACATCGACGCGCTGATCGCCGCGATCGACGACGATACCTCGTGCGTCGTCGTCCAGTATCCCGACATTCTCGGCCGCATCGCCGACCTCTCCGACCTTGCCGCCGCGTGCCAGGCGAAAAAGGCGCTTTTGATCGCCGTCGTGACCGAGCCGGTGGCGCTGGGCGCGATCAAGTCGCCGGGCGAGATGGGCGCCGATATCGTGGTGGGTGAGGGGCAGTCGATCGGCGTCGGCCTTCAGTTCGGCGGGCCTTACGTGGGCCTGTTCGGCTGCAAAGAAAAGTACGTCCGCCAGATGCCGGGCCGGCTGTGCGGCGAAACCGTCGATGCCGAGGGCAAGCGCGGCTTCGTCCTGACGCTGTCCACGCGCGAGCAGCATATCCGGCGCGAGAAGGCGACGTCGAACATCTGCACGAACTCGGGCCTCTGCGCGCTCGCCTTTTCGATCCACATGACGCTGCTCGGTGAGAAGGGCCTGCGCGGGCTGGCCGAGGCCAACCACCTCGCCGCCAGCGCCGCCGCCGACCGGCTGGCCAGGGTGCCGGGGGTTGAGCTCGTCACGCCGACCTTCTTCAACGAGTTCACGCTGAAGCTGTCGAAGGAAGCGCGTCCGATCGTCCGCGAACTAGCCGACCGGCGGATCCTGGCCGGTGTGTCGCTCGGCCGCCTCTATCCCGGCGTCGAGGCATTGGAGAAGGGGCTGGTCGTCGCCGTAACCGAAACCGCGACCGCCGAAGATGTCGAAACGCTCGCTACCGCGCTTGAGGAGGTGCTGGCATGAACGCGATCAATCAGAGCGGGTGGAAGCCCGAGATGAACACCGCCGAGGGCGCTGCGCCCGCGACCAGCACCGGCAACCGCGCGCTGATGCTGGAGGAAGCGCTGATCTTCGAGATCGGCACGACCGAGACGACCGGGGTCGACCTGCCCGAGACGCCGAAGGGTGCGAGCCGGCTCGGCTCGCTCGCACGCGCCAAGCCGATCGGCCTGCCCGGCCTGTCGGAGCCCGAGACGGTGCGGCATTACACGCGTCTCAGCCGGCAGAATTATGCGATCGACCTGGGGCTGTTCCCGCTCGGGTCGTGCACGATGAAGCACAACCCGCGCCTCAACGAGCGGATGGCGCGGCTGCCCGGGTTCGCCGACATCCACCCGTTGCAGCCGGTCGATACGGTGCAGGGGGCGCTGGGCGTCATCAACGAGCTGGCGGTGTGGCTGATCGAGCTGACCGGCATGCACGGCGTCGCGATGAGCCCCAAGGCGGGCGCGCATGGCGAGCTGTGCGGCATCCTGTGCATCAAGGCGGCGCTGGAGGCACGGGGCGAGGGGCATCGCAAGGTCGTGCTCGTCCCCGAAAGCGCGCACGGCACCAACCCCGCGACCGCGGCGTTCGCGGGCTTCACGGTCGAAAACATCCCGGCGACCGCCGAGGGCCGCGTGGATACCGAGGCGTTGAAGGCGCGGCTGGGGCCGGACGTCGCCGGGGTGATGATTACCAATCCCAACACCTGCGGCCTCTTCGAACGCGATCTGAAGATCATCTCGGATGCCGTTCATGAAGCGGGCGGCTACGTCTATTGCGACGGCGCCAACTTCAACGCGATTGTCGGCCGGGTGCGGCCCGGCGACCTCGGCGTCGATGCGATGCACATCAACCTGCACAAGACCTTTTCCACCCCGCATGGCGGCGGCGGACCGGGGTCGGGGCCGGTGGTGCTGTCGGAGGCGTTGGCGCCGTTCGGCCCGCTTCCCTTCACCGCGCGCCATGCCGACGGGCACATCCAGCTCGTCGAGGAAGAGACGGTGGGCGAGGATCATCCGCACAGCTTTGGCCGGATGACTGCGTTCCACGGCCAGATGGGCATGTTCACCCGCGCGCTGACCTATATCCTCAGCCACGGCGCGGACGGGCTGGCGCAGGTGGCGGGCGACGCAGTGCTCAACGCCAATTACGTGCTGCGCCGGCTGGAGGGCGTGCTCGACGCGCCGTTCGCCAAGTCGGGGCATTGCATGCACGAGGCGCTGTTCAGCGACGATGGCCTGCCCGCCGGTTTCTCGACGCTCGACATCGCCAAGGGGCTGATCGACGAGGGCTTCCACCCGATGACGGTCTATTTCCCGCTGGTCGTCCACGGCGCGATGCTGGTCGAGCCGACTGAGACCGAGTCGAAGGCCGCGCTCGACCAGTTCATCGGTGCGCTGGGCAGCATCGCCGAGCGGGCCAAGGCGGGCGACGCGAGCCTCAAGGCCGCGCCGCACTACGCCCCGCGCCGCCGCCTCGACGAGACGCTGGCGGCGCGGAAGCCAGTGCTGGTGTGGAAGGAAGCGCCGCTGGCGGCGGCGGCGGAATAAAAAGGAAAAGGGGCGGCTCATCGGAGCCGCCCCTTTTTTCGATTAGCCGAACAGCTTAGCCGCCGTCTCCGCCACGCGCCTGCCCTGATAGCGGGCGCCGTCCAGCTCGACCGCGCTCGGCTGGCGGCTGCCGTCGCCATCGGCGAGTGTCGTGGCACCATAGGGCGAGCCGCCCTTGATCTCGTCCAACCCCATCTGGCCCTGGAAGCCGTAGTCCAGCCCCACCACCGTCATGCCGAAGTGCAGGAGGTTGGTGATGATCGAGAAAAGCGTCGTCTCCTGCCCGCCATGTTGGCTGGCGGTCGAGGTGAAGGCGGCGCCCACCTTGCCGTTCAATGCGCCGCGGAACCACAAGCCGCCCGCCTGGTCGAGGAAGCTGGCAAGCTGGCTCGACACGCGGCCGAAGCGCGTCGGGCTGCCGATAACGATCGCGTCATAGTCGGCGAGCTTCTCGACATTGTCGATCACGGGATGCGTGTGGTCGGACTTGAAGCCCGCGGCCTTGGCGACCTCGGCCGGGGCGGTTTCGGGGACGCGCAGGATATCGACCTCCGCGCCTGCCGAACGGGCGCCCTCGGCGACAGCATCGGCCATCTGCGACAGGTGGCCGTAGGAGGAATAATAGAGGACCAGAACCTTTGCCATCGAACGTCTCCTTGAGAATGGGGGGGAGGAAGGCCGGGGAGGGGGGAAGGCCTTCCTCCCGGAGCGCCCGCCGGGGGGGACGGGCGGGCGCCGAGGGGGTTATTCGCTGTCGACCAGCACCAGCTCGGCCTCTTCGATCGCGCGGATCGTGTAGGTCGTGCCGCCGGCCAGCGCCGCGCCGTCACGGGCGTCGAACCGCTCGCCATTCACCTCGATCGCGCCGGTGGCGGGGACCAGATAGGCGTGGCGGCCTTCGCCCACGACATGCTCGGTGCTCTCGCCGGCCTTCAGCGTCGCGCCCATGACGCGGGCATCGGCGCGGATGGGGAGGGCGTCGGTGTCCTCGGCAAAGCCGCTCGCCAGCGTGACGAACCGGCCCGAGCGTTCGCCCTTGGGAAAGGGCTTGGCGCCCCAGCTCGGCGCGCCGCCCTGACGCTTGGGTTCGATCCAGATCTGGAACAGCGTCGTCGTCTCGGGCTCGAGGTTGTATTCGGCGTGGCGCACGCCGGTGCCCGCCGACATCACCTGGACGTCGCCCGCCTGCGTCCGGCCCTGGTTGCCCATCGAGTCCTGGTGCGTGATCGCACCCTTTCGCACATAGGTGATGATCTCCATGTCGCGGTGCGGGTGCGGGGGAAAGCCGCTGTTGGCGGCGATCTCGTCGTCGTTCCAGACGCGGATCGCGCCCCAGCCCATGCGGGCGGGATCGTAATAGTTGGCGAACGAGAAATGATGCCGCGCGTTGAGCCAGCCATGGTCCGCATGGCCGAGCGAAGCGAAGGGGCGTTTGTCGATCATCGGTCGATCTCCTTGGTTGCGTCGGAGATAGGCAATGTGCTTCGCGTCGAAAATGGAAACGAGGGAAACGGATCGTTTCACCGATCGCGCGTGATCCGATCCGCCGCCTCTGTCAGGAAGATCGAATGGCCCGCATCGTCATCACGCGCGCGATCGCGATCGACAGCGACGAGATCGACGAGCGCTTCACCCGCGCCGGCGGTCCTGGCGGACAGCACGTCAACACGACCGACAGCGCGGTGCAGCTTCGCTTCGACGTAGGTGCCAGCCCCAACCTGCCCGATCGGGTGAAGGCGCGGCTGGCGGTGCTGGCGGGGAGCCGGATGACGCAGGACGGCGTGCTCATCCTGCGCGCCGACGCAGCCCGGTCGCAGGAAATGAACCGGCGCGAGGCGCGCGAGCGGCTGGTTGCACTGATCCGCGAGGCGACGATCGCGCCCAAGGCGCGCCGCCCGACCAAGCCAACGCGCGCATCCCAGACCCGGCGGGTCGATGCCAAGGCGAGGCGCGGCGCGATCAAGAGCGGGCGGGGCAGGGTAAATCCCGACTGACGCACTTGGTGATTGCACAATCTGCAATCGCTTTCGTTCTCTTCGCACTTGCAACATTTCGTGATGCAACGCAAAAAGACCCTGCCTTTCAGGCATCCTCTCCTAAAACTTTTCAGGCCGGTCCCTTCGTGGGGCTGGCCTTTCTTTTTGGTCGATTGACGCTGGCTCCCCGGAAAAGCGGTACCCCGGCGAAGGCCGGGGTCCAGTAGCGCGCGGCGTCGGTCCGCGTGCTGCCATATGGGCTATCCCATCTGGACCCCGGCCTTCGCCGGGGTACGGGCACGGTTGTGCCTCAGCCGACGCGCACGGTATGCAGCGCCTCGAACCCCTCGATCGACAGCGCCAGGATCCGCTCGGCCACTGTCTCGGGCGGCTTAACGCTCGCCGGGTCCTCGCCCGGGTAGGCGCGGGCGCGCATCTTGGTGCGGGTCGCGCCGGGATCGACGATCGCGGTGCGGACTTTGGTAATGTTCTTCATCTCCTCGCCATACGCGGACAACAGCGTCTCGAACGCCGCCTTCGACGCGCCATACGCGCCCCAATAGGCGCGCGGGGTGCGCCCGACGCTGGAGGTGACGCCGATCACCCTCGCACCGTCGCTGCGGCGCAGCAGCGGGTCAAACGAGGCGATGAGTGCGGCCTGTGCGCTGACGTTGAGCGTCAGGACCTTGGCCAGTTCCTTCATGTCGATCGCCGGCACGGCGGCGAGGCTGCCCAGCATCGCGGCGTTGAGGACCATGATGTCCAGCGCCTGCCACCGCTCCGACACCGCGGTCGCCAGCTTCGCCACGCCGTCGGTCTCGGTGAGGTCGAGCGGTGCGATCGTCGCCGATCCGCCCGCGGCATAGATCGCGTCCTCGACCTCCTCCAGCCCGCCGGCGGTGCGCGCGGTCAGCACCACATGCGCCCCCGCGCGGCCGAGTGCGATCGCGGTCGCCGCGCCGATTCCGCGCGATGCGCCGGTGACGAGCGCGAGCTTTCCGGCAAGCGGGCTATCGGTCATCATTCTTCCTTCTGGTTGGTCAGCCGACGCGCTCTTCGAGCATCGAGAATTGCTCGACGGTACCGAGTTCGTCCTGATCGGTCAGGCTGGTCGGATAGTCGCCGGTGAAGCAGGCGTCGCAATGGCTCGGCCGGATGTCGGCGCGCTTGGCCTCGCCCAGCGCCTTGTACAGGCCGTCGATCGACACGAATGCCAGACTGTCGGCGTGGATGAAATCGGTCATGCCGCCCACGTCCATCTTGGCGGCGAGCAGCTTGGCGCGCTCGGGCGTGTCCACGCCGTAGAAGCAGCTGTGCCGCGTCGGCGGCGACGCGATGCGCATGTGCACCTCCGCCGCGCCCGCCTCTCGCATCATCTGCACGATCTTGAGGCTGGTGGTGCCGCGAACGATCGAATCGTCGATCAGGACGACGCGCTTGCCCTGGATCAGCGCGCGGTTGGCGTTGTGCTTGAGCTTGACGCCCAGGTGCCGGACCTTGTCGCCCGGCTGGATGAAGGTGCGCCCGACATAGTGCGAGCGGATGATGCCGAGCTCGAACGGGATGCCCGACTGCTGGGCATAGCCGATCGCGGCGGGGACGCCTGAATCGGGGACGGGGATGACGAGGTCGGCATCGACCGGCGCCTCGATCGCCAGCTGCGCGCCGATGTTCTTGCGAACCGAATAGATCGACTGGTCGTCGACGATCGAATCCGGGCGGCTGAAATAGACATGCTCGAAGATGCACGGGCGCGGCGGCACTGGTTTGAACGGGCGGATCGAGCGGACCTTGCCGTCCTGCACGATCACGAGCTCGCCCGGATCGACCGCGCGTTCGAACTCGGCACCCACCACGTCCAACGCGACGGTTTCGGAGGCGAAGATCACCGTTTCGCCCAGCCGGCCCATCACGAGCGGCCGGATGCCGAGCGGGTCGCGGCAGGCGATCATCCCCTCTGGCGTCATGCAGATCAGCGAATAGGCCCCCTCGATCCGCTTCAGCGCGTCGATGAACTTGTCGAGCAGCGAGCGATAGCTCGACGTGGCGACGAGGTGGATGATGACCTCGGTATCGCTGGTCGACTGGAAGATCGAGCCGGAGCGGACGAGATCGCGCTTCAAGCGGAGCGCGTTCGAGATGTTGCCGTTGTGCGCCACCGCGAAGCCGCCGCTGGCGAGGTCGGCATAGAGCGGCTGGACGTTGCGCAGCGCCGTCTCGCCCGTGGTCGAATAGCGGACATGGCCGGCGGCGACGTTGCCGGGCAGCGCGCGCATGATCTCGTCGCGGTCGAAATTGCCCGCGACATGGCCCATCGCGCGGTGCGTGTGGAATTGCGTCCCATCGAAGGTCGAGATGCCGGCGGCTTCCTGCCCGCGATGCTGGAGCGCGTGAAGGCCGAGCGCGACGAGCGCGGCGGCGCCCTCGGCGCCCGAAACTCCGAAGATTCCGCACTCCTCGCGCAGATGGTCGTCGTCGAACGGGTGAGTGGTCAGCATGCGCCCGGAGCTTTCCCTTGGGGGAGTCGTTGGCGGGCATATAGGGGCGCGCATCGCCTTTGTCGCCCCATTGTCACAAGCGATACCGGGACCCGCCCCGGTTCGCCTGCGTTCTCAAGCCGTAAGGAGACGCGCGATGGCAGCGAAAAAGGCGGCGGACCACGGCAATTCGGTCAAGGACGACAAGGTGTACGAGGATCTGCGCCGCGGCGGTGCCTCGAAAGAGAAGGCCGCGCGCATCGCCAATGCGAAGGCGGCCGGCACGCTCAAGCACCAGTCGACCGAGCTCGAAGATCGCAGCAAGGCCGACCTCTATGCCGAGGCGAAGAAGATCGGCATCGAGGGCCGGTCGTCGATGACCAAGGCCGAGCTGGTCAAGGCGATCCGAAATCATTGATATCCCGCGACCTTCCCGGCACGATGCCGGCCGGAGGTGAGCGATGGCGTGGTTGATGCTGGCACAGGCGATCGTCGCGGCGAGCGGGCCGGTCGCGATCGAAAGCGTCGCACAGGCAAAGGCGATGTCGCCGCAGGCGCTGGCCGACGTGCTGCTCGCACCGGGGCATCCGCCGGTCGATGCCGCCGATGTGGCGCCGCTGACGATGGAAGCGCCCCCGCCGCCCGGCGCACCGCCGCAATTTCGGGTTGTCCTTTTCACGATGCCTGTCGATGCCAGGGAAAACGGTTACTGCGAGCGGATGCGGATCGACGCTGCCGTGATCGACCCCGGCCGCGCAGCGACCGCAAAGGTGTCGGACGTCAGGTTGCTGCATCGGCTCGACGGTCGGTGCGGCGAGACCGGCAAGCTCGAATTCGGCCGATATAATGGAGCCGCCACGATGGCGGTGATCCGCGATCTGGACAGGCTGCGCTTGGCGGCCCGGCCGTCGATCAAAATCGATTTCTATGACGAGATGCCGAACGGCACTGTGGATGTTCGCTATCGGGACGGGCTGAGCGCGCTTCGTGCGGTCCGGCTTGATCGGGTGAGTTGGGCCGGGCCGGCTTCGATGGGCGGCAGCCTCCCGGATGAAAAGCGCTGGAAATGTGCGCGAGCGAATTGCGAGCAGTTCGGCTTTTATGCCGACGGGATATGGAGCGGCGTCGTCACGCGCGAAGCCGGCAGGATAACGAGTGTGGTGCTGGAGCGGGCGATCCCCGCCCCGTTCTGACCGACTTTGCGCAGGGACGGGGTTGGGCTAAGCGTCCACCGATGCCCGACCCCCGCGAAACCGGCCTGACCCTCGACCCGAAATACGACGCTGCTGGCCTCGTCACCGCCGTCGCGACCGATGCTGCGACCGGCGAGGTGCTGATGCTCGCGCATATGAATGCGGAGGCGCTGGCGGCGACGCTGGCGAGCGGGGAGGCGACGTTCTGGTCGCGCAGCCGGGGCAAGCTTTGGAAGAAGGGCGAGACGTCGGGCCATGTGCTGACGGTCCGCGATATCCGCATCGATTGCGATCAGGACGCGTTGTGGCTGATCTGCGAGCCGGCTGGCCCCGCGTGCCACACCGGCGCACGCAGCTGCTTCTATCGCCGCGTAACCGAAAATGGCCTCGAAGCGGTCGATTAGCCTCGTCGCCGCGCTTCTCCTTGCGGGATGCGGACAGGGGGCGCCGAAGGCGGGCAACGCCGTGTCGCTGGAGGTGGCGGCGCGGGCGCGCGGGCTGATCGTCGATCCCGCCGACGCGCCGCTCACCGGCCTCTATGCTCGCGCGAACGATCGGTTGTGTCTGATCGAACAGGGCGGGGCGGCGCGGATCGGCATGGTCAGCGACTATGGCGACGGCCTCGCCTGCGCCGCGACCGGCGTCGCGCGGCGAAGCGGCGAGTCGCTTTCGGTGGAGCTGGGCGCTGCCAACGACTGCGCGTTCGAGGCGCAGTTCGATGGCGAGCGGATCGTCTTTCCCGCCAAGCTGCCCGATAGCTGCAAGCGCTTCTGCGATCCCCGCGCCTCGCTATCCGCCTTCTCGGTCGAGCGGCTGTCGGCGAGCGCATCGGAGGCGTCGGCCCTGCGCGATCCGCGCGGCCGGCTGCTCTGTCCCGGTTGACGTTTACGTCAGGGGAAGGTATCTCGGCGACATGCTCAGCACCGTCGCCACCCACGAGGCGCTTGCGCCGATCGAGCCGCGGCACGACCGCGACGCCTTCAGCATCTCGGACCTGTGCGCCGAGTTTGGCGTGACGCCCCGCGCGCTCCGCTTCTACGAGGACGAGGGTCTGATCGGCCCCGAGCGGCGCGGGTTGCAGCGCATCTATTCGCACCGCGACCGTGCGCGGCTGGCCTGGATCCTGCGCGGCAAGCGCGTCGGCTTCAGCCTGTCGGACATTCGCGAGATGATCGACCTGTACGACATCGGCGACGGCCGCCGCGCGCAGCGCCAGGTGACGATCGAGAAGTGCCGCGCGCGCATCGACCTGCTCGAGGCACAGAAGCGCGACATCGATGCCGCCATCACCGAGCTCAACGAATTCCTCGCCGTCGTCGAGTCGGCGAGCGACAACAAGCACGTCTGAGAGGAACCCTATGCCCCAGTACAACCCGCCCGTCCGCGACACCCGCTTCGTGCTCGACCACGTCGTCGGGCTGGAGCGCCATGCCAACCTGCCCGGCTTCGCCAATGCGACCCCCGACATGGTCGACGCGGTGCTGGAAGAGGGCGGCCGCTTCGTCGCCGAGGTGCTGTTCCCGATCAACCATTCGGGCGATCAGGAAGGGTGCACCCGCCATCCCGACGGCAGCGTGACGACGCCCAAGGGCTTCAAGGAAGCCTATGACCAGCTTCGCGAGGCGGGCTGGATGACGCTCGGCGCGCCGGAGGAATTCGGCGGGCAGGGGATGCCGCACACCGTCTCGACCGCGTTCGAGGAATATATGATCTCGGCCAACATGGCGTTCGCCATGTATCCGGGCCTGACCCACGGCGCGATCGCGGCGCTGCTCGCCAAGGGGTCGGACGAGCAGAAGGCGCTCTATGTCCCGCGCATGGTGTCGGGCGAGTGGGGCGGCACGATGAACCTGACCGAACCGCATTGCGGCACCGACCTCGGCCTCATCAAGACCAAGGCCGAGCCGCAGGCGGACGGCAGCTATGCGATCACCGGGACGAAGATCTTCATCTCGTCGGGCGAGCACGACCTCACCTCGAACATCATCCATCTCGTCCTCGCCAAGACGCCGGGCGCGCCCGACAGCTCGAAGGGGATCAGCCTGTTCGTGGTGCCCAAGTTCATGGTGAACGACGACGGCTCGCTGGGAGATCGCAACACGCTGTCCTGCGGCTCGATCGAGCACAAGATGGGCATCCACGGCAACTCGACCTGCGTCATGAACTATGACGGGGCGAAGGGCTGGATGGTCGGCGAGGAGAACAAGGGTCTCGCCGCGATGTTCATCATGATGAACGCCGCGCGCCTGGGCGTCGGTTTGCAGGGCCTCGGCGTTGCCGAGGTCGCGTACCAGAACGCTGTCCAGTACGCGCACGACCGGCGTCAGGGCCGCGCGCTGACCGGCCCGGCCGAGCCCGCTGAAAAGGCCGACACGCTGTTCGTCCACCCCGACGTTCGCCGGATGCTGATGGAGGCCAAGTCGCTGACCGAGGGGCTGCGCGCGCTCTGCCTCTGGGGCGCGCTTCAGGTCGACCTGGCGCACAAGGCGCCCGACGATGCCGAGCGTCAGCTGGCCGACGACCTGATCGGGCTGCTGACCCCGGTCATCAAGGGATACGGCACCGACAAGGGCTATGACATCGCCACCAACGCGCAGCAGGTGTACGGCGGCCATGGCTACATCGCCGAATGGGGCATGGAGCAATATGTCCGCGATGCACGGATCGCCATGATCTACGAGGGCACGAACGGCGTGCAGGCGATGGACCTGGTCGGCCGCAAGCTCGCGCAGAACGGCGGCCGCGCGGTGCAGGCGTTCTTCAAGCTGATCGGCGACGAGATCGCCGCGGCCAAGCAGGAAGAGAGCTCGGCCGACTTCGCCAACCGGCTGGAGCGCGCGCTGAACGAGCTTCAGGCGGCGACGATGTGGTTCCTTCAGAACGGCATGAAGAACCCCGAGAATGTCGGCGCGGGTGCGCACAGCTACATGCACCTGATGGGGATCGTCGCGACCGGCCTGATGTGGCTGCGCATGGCGCGCGCCGCGGCCAAGCTGATCGCGGCGGGCGAGGGGGACGCGAAGTTCCTCAACGCCAAGTTGGTCACCGCGCGCTTCTATGCCGAGCGCATCCTGCCCGATGCCGGCGCGCTCCGCCGCAAGATCGAGGGCGGGGCCGAGAGCGTGATGGCGCTCGAGCCCGAGTTGTTCATGGCGGCGTGAACGCGACCGGGGTGCCGTTCCGGCGGGATCGCCGGGACGGCGCTTACGGTGTTTTCTGCATCTCACCCGCCGGAAACTGGAGCGGCGGGGTGACTGCTGGCCGGGTCGGCGGGGCGAGGGTGCCCGTCTTTCGGCGGATCCCGGATAGCTCAGCCGGCCCCTCCTTCGCCGGCACGGGCGCGGCGGCACCGGCTGCGGGCGCTTCGAGCCGGCGAAGCGCGGGAACGGGCCGCGTCGATTGCATGCATTGCGACAGTTCGCTGCGATTGAAGCGCTTGCAGTTCCAGAGCGGCTTTTCGAACCCGATGCTGCGATCGCGCAGATAGCTGAACGCCATCCGGTCCATCTGCGCAGGTTCGGCCGGCAGCTGGACCGGTGTATCGGCACGGTCGGTCCACGCCAGCAGCTTGCAATAGGCACGGTCGCCGCATGCCCGCGCGGCGACGGCGGGATAGTCGTTGGGTGCGAGCAGCGGGTCGAGCGTCAGCAGGAACACGTTGGCGTCGGCGCCGGTCGGCGCGAACGCTGCGCCGCTGACCGGATCGGAGGTGCCGGGCGCGAGACCGGCTTCCGCCATGGGCGCATCGGGCGCCGCGCCGTGCGACGCGGCGATGCCTTTAAGTTTGGTGACGAACGGCTCGGCGGCAAGATAGCGGCCGCGAAACGCCGGCGGGGTGCCCCACCACCCCGTCCAGCGAAAGAACAGGTGCGTATGCACCTCGCTGATCTTGTCGAGGCTGGCCGACCAATAGGGAACGACCCAGTTGGTATGATAATGCGTCGCCGTGCCGACCGACTTGTCGACCCGGCCCGTGAGTGCGGCGCTTGCGACTTGAGCCGCTCGCTTCCACGCGGCGTCCGAATAGCGGCGTTCGAGCGCGCCGTCACAGGTGAAGGTGAACTGACAGCCCGTGCGCCGCTCCGCTCCCTGAAACACGACCCCGCAGACGGTCTTGGGAAAGGCGGGGTGGCGCACGCGGTTGAGGATGACCTGTGCCACCGCGCGCTGGCCGACGGTGTCGTCGCCGGCTTCGTACAGCACGCCGGCGGTCAGGCAGTCGGTGGCGCGCGCGACGCTTTCGGCGTCGCCCTCGATCCGGAATGGCCGTGCGGGCAGCAGCGGCGCCTTCGAAAAGGGGATTGAGGCGTTGTAGGCGAGCGCGTCCTCGGGCGCCACGGCGACGAACTCGGCGGGTTCGACGGGCGGCAGTTCGGCCGGTGGGATGACCCGCTGCGGGGGGCGTGCCTTTGCCACCTTCTTCGCCGCGGGTACGACCTGCGGCCCACGCGCGACGATCAGCAGCGGCACCGCTATCCCGGCGAGACCCAGAAACGCGAGCAACCACAACAGTCGTCGCGACAGGCCGCTGCGTGGGGGCGCCGCGCCGATGGCGGGCGTGTGGGGGGCGGGGGGCTGGTTCATCGGCAAAACGCCCCGCGCGCACGGAGCGGCGGGGCGTTAGCGGATTTTGCCGGAAACGGCAAAGACCGGATCACTGCTCGGGCAGGAAGTCCGGCACCGACAGATACCGCTCGCCGGTGTCATAGTTGAAACCGAGCACGCGCGCGCCCTCGGGCAATTCGGGTAGCTTTTTGGCGATCGCCGCCAGTGTCCCGCCGGAGGAGATGCCGACCAGCATCCCCTCTTCGCGCGCCGAGCGGCGGGCATGGTCTTTTGCCGCATCGGCGGAAACCTGGATCACGCCGTCGATCGCCTGGGTGTGGAGGTTGGCGGGGACGAAACCCGCGCCGATCCCCTGGATCGGATGCGGGCCGGGCTGGCCGCCGGAAATGACGGGCGACGCCTCGGGCTCGACCGCATAGACCTTGAGGTCGGGCCAGGCCTTCTTCAACTCCTCGGCCACGCCGGTGATGTGACCGCCGGTGCCGACGCCGGTGATGATGACGTCGATCGGCTCGTCGCGGAAATCGTTGAGGATTTCCTGCGCGGTCGTGCGGACATGGACGTCGACGTTGGCGGGGTTCTCGAACTGCTGCGGCATCCACGCGCCGGGCGTCGCCTCGACGATCTCAAGCGCGCGCTCGATCGCACCCTTCATGCCCTTCTCGCGGGGCGTCAGATCGAAGCTGGCGCCGTAGGCGAGCATCAGGCGGCGGCGCTCGATCGACATGCTCTCGGGCATGACGAGAATCAGCTTGTAACCCTTGACCGCCGCGACCATCGCCAGGCCGACGCCGGTATTGCCGCTGGTCGGCTCGACAATCGTCCCGCCGGGCTGGAGCTTGCCGTCCCGCTCCGCGGCCTCGATCATCGCCAGCGCTATGCGGTCCTTGATCGAGCCGCCGGGGTTCGACCGCTCCGACTTGATCCAGACCTCTCGGTCGCCGAACAGGCGCTGGATACGGACGTGCGGCGTATTGCCGATCGTCGCCAGGATCGTCTCTGCCTTCATGCCAACTTCTCCTCTAGCGGGGGATATTCGAGCGTCTCGGGTGGGTCAAAGCTGCGCGCGGCGCGCAGTTCCGGAAAGAGCCGGTCCCAGAAGATCGTGACGAGCACGGCAAGCGCACCGCCGCCCGCGACCGCCACCACCGGCCCGACCGCGGCAGCGAGGAAGCCCGAGCGCGCCTCGCCCAGCTCGTTCGAGCCAGAGATGAACAGCGTCGAGACCGCGCCGACGCGGCCGCGCATCTCGTCCGGCGTATAGAGCTGGATCAGCGACTGGCGGACATAGACCGACACCATGTCGGTGGCCCCGACGACGACCAGCGCCGCGAGCGACAGCGCCACTGCGGGGGCGAAGTCGCTGCCCACCGCCGACTGGCCGAGGATGGGGACCAGCACCGGCGCGGCGAGGCCGAACACGACCGTCGCGACCCCGAAGCCGATGACCGCCGCCAGCATCTTGCCGCCGACATTGGTCTTGAGCGGTCGCCACGCGAACCACGCGCCGACTGCCACTGCGCCCACCGCAGGCGCCGCGCGCAGATGTCCGAGCCCTTCGGCGCCGACCATCAGGATGTCGCGCGCATAGATAGGCAGCATCGCCGTCGCCCCGCCCAGCAACACCGCGAACAGGTCGAGGCTGATCGCGCCCAGCACCAAGCGGTTGCGGCGGACATAATGCAGCCCGTCGACCATCTGCGCCCACGGGTTGGTCGCGCCGGTAATCTTCGCGCGCGGGATCGGCTTGATGAAGAGGAGGCATAGGAAAGCCAGGGCGAACAGCCCGGTCGAGGCGGCATAGGCGCCCCAGTCGGCCCAGGCGTAGAGATAGCCGCCCATCGCCGGCCCGACGATCGACCCCGACTGCCACGCCAGCGACGACAGCGCGATCGCGGTGGGCAGCACCGCAGCGGGGACGAGATTGGGAGCCAGCGCCTGTAGCGCGGGACTGGCAAAGGCGCGCGCGACGCCGAGCAGCGCGGCGACGGTGAACAAAGCGGGCAGCGTGATCGCGTTGGTATAGGTCAGCCACGCGAGTACGCCCGCACACCCCATCTCCAGTGCAACCGACGCGCGCGCGATGAAGCGCCGGTCGACGAGATCCGCCGCCCAGCCAGTAACAAGGCTGAGGAGCAGGAGCGGCACGAACTGTGCGATGCCAATCAGGCCGAGCTGGAACGCGGCGCCCTGTATGCCCATCGTCTCGCGAGCGATGTCGTAGACCTGCCAGCCGATGACGATGACCATCGCCATCTGCGCCAGCGTCGAGGCGAGGCGCGCGATGAAATAGGCGCGGAAACTGGAAATTCGAAAAGGATGGGGAGCCGACATGCGCCGTCAGTTGGAACCTAAAGTCCGACCATGCAACCGGGGATTGGCTTTTGCGGTCGCGAGCGGGGCTATCGGGCGGACGCAATTCCTACCGCCCGCCCATCTCCAGCAATCTTCGCGGGGCGGCGAGTTCCCAGCTGACCGCGATCCGTTCGCCCACGCGCTCCCAGTCTGGCTCAGGCCCGCCGACGCGCATCGCCACCCAGCCCGACGGGCCGAGATAAGCGGGGCGATAGTAAAGGTCGGGGTCGCCCTCGATCAGCATCGCCTGTTCGTCGGTGCCGGTGGTGCGCACCATCACCGCGGTTTCGCCGTCGCCGTGATGGTCGTGCCAGAAATAGGCGAAGAACTTGCCCTTTTCGACATGAAAGCCGGGCGAGCCGTGGCTCACTTTCTCGATCGCGGCCGGGAGGGCGAGGGCGAGGTCGCGCACGCGGGCGAGGGCGGCGTCGGGATCGGGGCTGAGCATCGGCCGAGTGTCGCGCGGCGCCGCGCCCGCGGCAAGGCTATCGCGACAGGAAGCGGTCGAGGGCCTGCGGGTAGAGCCGGTGCTCGGCGGTCAGCACGCGCGCAGCGAGCGTATCGGGGGTGTCGCCGGGTTTGACCGGCACCTCGGCCTGCGCGATGACGGGGCCGTCGTCGAGCGCCTCCGTCACCAGATGCACCGACGCGCCCGCGACCGCATCGCCCGCCGCGATTGCGCGGGCGTGGGTGTCGAGGCCCTTGTACTTGGGCAGCAGCGACGGGTGGATGTTAAGAATGCGACCTGCCCAGCGCTGGACGAAGCTGGGTGACAGCAGGCGCATGTAACCCGCCAGTGCCACGACCTCTACGCCCGCATCGCGCAGAGCCGCGTCGATCTGCGCCTCGTACTCCGCCTTTGGGCGACCCTTAGGCGAGGCAGTGAAGGTTGCGATGCCGTGTTTCGCGGCCCAGGCGAGGCCGGGCGCCTCGGGCTTGTCGCTGGCGACGAGGACAACCTCGTACCGCGAGTCGGCCTCGCGGCTGGCGGCCACGAGCGCCTGCATGTTCGAGCCGCGGCCGGACAGGAGGATGCCGACGCGCGCGCGGTCAGCCATGGTGGTGCGTCACCTCCCATGCGGCACGGGCGGACCAGGTTTCGATGCTGCCGGTGACGGTGCAGCCGCGCGCCCCGCCCTCGATCGTGCCGATGCGGTGCACGCTCTCGCCAGCGGCCGAAAGATCGGCGGCGACGGCATCGGCCGCGTCCGCCGCGACGATCGCGACCATGCCGATGCCGCAATTGAAGGTGCGCGCCATCTCCTCAGGCTCGATCGCGCCCTGCGCCTGAAGGAACGCCATCAGCCGCGGCTGCTCCCACGCATCGGCGTCGATGCGCGCGTGGGTACCTTCGGGCAGAACGCGCGGGATATTTTCCAGGAGCCCGCCGCCGGTGATGTGCGCAAGCCCCTTGATCCGGCGCGCGCGGAGCAGCGGCAACAGGCTGGCGACATAGATGCGCGTGGGGGCCATCAGCGCCTCGACCAGGATCACGTCCTGATCGAACAGCGCCGGGCGGTCGAGCTTCCAGCCCTTGTCGGCGGCGAGCCGGCGGACGAGCGAATAGCCGTTCGAATGAACGCCGGTCGAAGCAAGGCCGAGCACAACGTCGCCGGGAGCGATTTCCTTGCCGGTCAGCAGCGCATCGCGTTCAACCGCGCCGACGCAGAAGCCGGCAAGGTCGTAGTCGCCATCGGCGTACATCCCCGGCATCTCGGCCGTCTCGCCGCCGATCAGCGCGCAGCCCGCTTGACGGCACCCCTCGGCGATCCCGGCGATCACGCGCTGCGCGACCGAATTGTCGAGCTTTCCGCTGGCATAATAGTCGAGGAAGAACAGCGGCTCGGCACCCTGGACGATGAGGTCGTTGGCGCACATCGCGACGAGGTCGATGCCGACGCCGTCATGCGCGTCATGCTCGATCGCCAGCTTCAGTTTCGTGCCGACGCCGTCGTTCGCGGCGACGAGCAGCGGGTCGCTGAACCCCGCGGCCTTGAGGTCGAAGATCCCGCCGAACCCGCCCAGATCGGCATCCGCCCCCGGCCGCCGCGTGGCGCGCGCCAGGGGACCGATCGCGCGGACGAGCGCGTTGCCGGCATCGATCGAGACGCCCGCCTGGGCATAGGTATAGGGCTTGGGATCGGTCATGGCCGCCCGATAAGCCCGGCGCGCGGGCGCGTCCAGCACTCCATCTCACGTCACCCCGGACTTGATCCGGGGTCCCGCTTCTTCTTTTTCATTCCCCGGCGCGAAGAAGAAGTAAGCGGGATCCCGGATCAGGTCCGGGATGACGAGGGCATGGGCTGCTTCCCCCTTGGATTTCCGCCGCACCTTCGCCAAAAGGGCGGCGATGCGGGGCCCTGTCACCAGTTTCGCCATGTTTGCCGCCAGTGCCGCGATGGTGCTGGGCGTGACGTCCAGCCGCGCACAGGACGGCTCGGGCAGCTTCGAGGTGTCGGGCGTCACCGTCGACGTGACCGCGAAGACGGCGGAGGCGGCGCGCACCGGCGGCTGGCGGCTGGCACAGCGCAAGGGCTGGTCGATGCTGTCGCAGCGGCTGACGGGCAAGACGGGCGGTCTGCCCGACGGGACGCTCGACGGGCTGGTGACGGGCATCGTCGTCGAGAACGAACAGATCGGCCCCAACCGCTACATCGCGCGGCTGGGCGTGCTCTTTAATCGCGCGCGGGCGGCGGAGATCCTGGGCGTCACCGGGTTCATGACCCGCTCGCCGCCGCTCCTGCTGATGCCGGTGATCCGCTCGGGCGGGACCGATACGGTGTTCGAGCGCGAGACGCCGTGGCACGCCGCCTGGGGCCGGTTCCGCACGGGCAATACCGCGATCGACTATATCCGACCCGCGGGCAACGGCACCGATGCGCTCCTAATGAACGCAGGGCTGCTCGGGCGGCCCGGGCGCGGGTGGTGGCGCAGCGTCCTCGACCAGTACGGCGCGAACGACGTGCTGATCCCGCAGGTGACGCTCTATCGCCAGTGGCCGGGCGGGCCGGTGATCGGCGTGTTCCGCGCGGGCTACGGCCCCGACAATCGGGACGCGGGCAGCTTCAGTCTGCGCGTGGCGAACGGGGACGGATTGCCCGCGCTGCTCGACACCGGGGTCAAGCGGCTGGACGAGATGTATCAGGCGGCGCTGCGCGGCGGGCTGCTGCGGCCCGATCCGCTGCTCGACTTCGTCGCACCGACCGATCAGCCGGTGGCGGACGAGACGCCCGTCGTGCCCAGCGACGTGCCGCTGATCGACGACAGCGGTGCGATGACGCTACCGGCCGAGCCGGTGGCGACGGTCACGCTTCAGTTCGATACCCCCGGCGTCGTCGCGGTGAGCGCGGCCGAGGCCTCGGTCCGCGGCATTCCCGGCGTCCAGAGCGCGGTGACGAGCAGCCTGGCGCTGGGCGGCGTGTCGCTGATGCGCGTCGACTTCGCGGGCGATCCCGCAGTGCTGGCGGTCGCGCTCAGCCAGCGCGGCTGGAGCGTGGATGGCAGCGGCAACAGCCTGCGCATCCGCCGTGCCGGCCAGCCAGAGGCGCCGCCGCCGCAATGAGCCAGCTTCGCCTGCCGCTCCAACGCCCCGAAGGAGCGCGCAAGGACGAGTTCATCGTCGGCGACGCCAACATGGCCGCCGTCCATCATCTCGAACATTGGGGCACCTGGCCGGTGATGGCGGCGCTGCTGGTGGGACCGCGCAAGTCGGGGCGCAGCCTCTTGGCGCGGCTGTTCACCCGGCGCGCGGGCGGGCGGATGATCGACGATGCCGAGCGCGCGAGCGAGACCGACATCTTTCACGCCTGGAACATCGCGCAGGCCGAGCGAAAGCCGCTCCTCATCGTCGCCGACCATGCGCCGCCCGAATGGACGCCGCGGCTGCCCGACCTTCGCTCGCGTCTCGCCGCGACGCCGGTACTGCGGATCGAGGAGCCCGACGACGAGCTGTTCGCCGCGCTGCTGCGCGACCAGTTCGAGCGGCGCGAGCTCTATGCCGGCGAGGAGCTGGTCGCCTGGCTGCTCAAGCGGGTCGAGCGGACCTATCTGTCGCTCGTGCGTATCGTCGATGCGCTCGACGATGCCGCGAACGAGGCGGACAAACGGCGGATTTCGATTCCGCTGGCACGCCCCGCCTTGTCAGCGCGGGGGCTTCTGGTCCAAGGGGGCGGCGAACTTCGGCACGAGGAAGCATGACCCGTCCCGTTCGCCCCGACTTCGACGCCGCGCCCGAAGAGGCGCCGGCCCCCGAGCTTCCGACAGGACGCTATTTCAATCGCGAGCTGAGCTGGCTGGCGTTCAACAAGCGGGTGATGGAGGAGGCGTGCAACGCCGCCCACCCGCTGCTCGAGCGGCTCCGCTTCCTGTCGATCTCGGGCTCCAACTTCGACGAGTTCTTCATGGTCCGCGTCGCGGGTTTGAAGGGACAGCAGGTGCAGGAGGTCGATTCGCGATCGATCGACGGCCTCAATGCCAACCAGCAGCTAGCCGCGATCGTGGCGGAGGCCGGGCGGCTCGCCGACGAGCAGCAGGCGATCTGGCGCGACCTGTCCGGCCTGATGGCCGAGACTGGCATCCGCGTGCTGGGCGAGGATTCGATCGAGGGCGAGGCCGACGAATGGCTCGACCGGCATTTCCGCGAGCAGATCTTCCCGATCCTGACGCCGCAGGCGCTAGACCCCGCGCACCCGTTCCCGTTCATCCCCAACAAGGGATCGAGCGTGATCTTCGACCTGGTCCGCAAAGCCGACGGACAGGCGATCCGCGAACTCGTCCTGCTGCCGCCGACGCTGCCGCGTTTCGTGCGCGTGCCGGGCGAGCAGGCCTGCTACGTGCCGATGGAAGCGATGCTCAAGCGCTTCGCGCCGCAGCTCTTCCCTGGTTACGAAATCAAGGGGTCGGCGGGTTTCCGCGTCCTGCGCGACAGCGATATCGAGCTGGAGGAGGAGGCCGAGGACCTCGTCCTCTACTTCCGCACCGCGATCAAGCGCCGCCGCCGCGGCCGCGTCATCCGGCTCGAGATGGAGACCGCGATCACCGCCGAGCTCGAGGCGGTGCTGATCGACGAACTGGAGGGCAGCGAGGCGCTGCTCACCGAAAAGGTCGGCTTCCTCGGCATTACCGACCTGTCGGCGCTGGTGGATGAGGATCGCCCCGACCTCAAATTCCCGCCGTTCAGCCCGCGCTTTCCAGAGCGGATCCGCGAATATGGCGGCGACTGCTTCGCGGCGATCCGGGCCAAGGATATCGTTGTCCACCACCCGTACGAGACGTTCGACGTGGTGCTCGCTTTCCTCAAACAGGCCGCCGCCGATCCCGACGTGGTTGCGATCAAGCAGACGCTGTATCGCGCGGGCAAGCAGTCCGCGGTCATTAGCGCGCTGATCGCCGCGGCGGAGGCGGGCAAGTCGGTGACCGCGGTCGTCGAATTGAAGGCGCGGTTCGACGAGGAGCAGAACCTCCTCTGGGCCGACGCGCTGGAGCGGGCAGGCGTACAGGTCGTCTATGGCTTCATCGACTGGAAGACGCACGCCAAGGTGTCGATGGTCGTCCGGCGCGAGGGCGGCGAGTTCCGCAGCTACGTCCATTTCGGCACGGGCAATTATCACCCGATCACCGCGCGCATCTATACCGATCTGAGCTTCTTCACCGCCGACCCGGCGCTGGGCCGCGATGCGGCGCAACTGTTCAACTACATCACCGGCTATGTCGAGCCGCAGGGGCTGGAGCAGCTTCGCATGAGCCCGCGCGACCTGCGCGCCAGCCTGATCGCGCTGATCGACCGCGAGATCGGCTTCGCGCGGGCGGGCAAGCCGGCGAGTCTCTGGGCCAAGATGAATTCGCTAGTCGACCCGGCGATCATCGAGAAACTCTATGAGGCGAGCGGCGCGGGGGTCGAGGTCGACCTGATCGTCCGCGGCATCTGCTGCCTTCGGCCGGGCGTGCCGGGGCTGTCCGATCATATCCGCGTGAAGTCGATCGTCGGGCGGTTCCTGGAGCACAGCCGCATCTGGGCCTTCGGCAACGGCAAGCCGCTGCCCAACGACGATGCGCGCGTCTATATCTCGTCCGCCGACTGGATGCCGCGCAACTTCGACCGCCGCGTCGAGTTCATGCTGCCGATCACCAATCCCACCGTCCACGATCAGGTGCTGGATCAGGTGATGACCGCCAATTTGCTCGACACCGAGCAGAGCTGGGAATTGCAGCCCGATGGAACCTATGATCGCGACGAGCCGGGGTCCAAGCCCTTCAACCTCCATCGCTATTTCATGACCAATCCGTCGCTGTCGGGCCGCGGTGCTGCGCTGGCGAGCCGCGGCGCGGTCCCCAAGCTCAAGCTGCGCCGCGCGGTGCCACTGGGGCCGGTCCAGCCGCTGCCGCCGCCGCCCGAGCCGGCGCAGGACCTCGATCCAGCGTGAGCCTGTTTTTCCGCAAGCCCTCGGCCGAGGGCCGCGCGCGTACCGCGATCATCGACATCGGCTCGAACTCGATCCGCCTCGTCGTCTATGAGGGGCCGGCGCGGCTGCCCGCGACGCTGTTCAATGAAAAGGTGATGGCGGGCCTCGGCCGCGGGCTGGCCGAGACCGGCGCAATCAGTGCCGAGGGGATGGCGATCGCCAAGGCCTCGCTCGCCCGCTTCGCGATGCTGGCCAAGGCGATGGAGGTCGACGAGACGCGCACCGTCGCCACCGCCGCGGTCCGCGATGCCTCGAACGGGCCGGAACTGCTGGCGATCGCAAAGGAGCTCGGCCTCTCGGTCGAGCTGTTGCCGGGGGAGGCGGAGGCGACGGCGTCGGGCCTCGGCGTGCTGTCGGCGATCCCCGATGCCGACGGCATCGTCGGCGATCTGGGCGGCGGCAGCCTCGAACTCGTCCGCGTCTCGAACGGCGAGGTGGGGGAACGCGTTTCGTTTCCACTCGGCGTCCTGCGCATCGCCGCGATCCGTGCCAAGGGGAAGGGGGCGCTCGATCGCCACGTCCACCGCACGCTCGCCGATGCTGGCTGGCTGGGGGCGGGGACCGCGCTGCCGCTCTATCTGGTGGGTGGCTCGTGGCGCGCGCTGGCGCGGCTCGACATGCATCAGACCGCCTATCCGCTGCCGGTGATCCATGGCTATGGGCTGTCGATCGAGACGATCGAGCGGCTGATCCGCCAGCTCGGCACGCTGCCCAAAGCCAAGCTGCGGACGATCCCCAACCTGTCGGGCGGGCGCATCGCGACGCTGGACGAT
Source organism: Sphingomonas yantingensis (assembly GCF_014199325.1). Lineage (GTDB taxonomy): Bacteria > Pseudomonadota > Alphaproteobacteria > Sphingomonadales > Sphingomonadaceae > Sphingomonas > Sphingomonas yantingensis. Next base: position 319,058 of record NZ_JACIJJ010000003.1, on the reverse strand, counting down.
GCCGCGCGGTTGCTGACCGTGCTGATGAAGCATCTGGGCAGCGAGACGGCGATCACCTCCGCCTTCGGCCTGCGCGAGGGGTTGCTGCACGAGCGGCTCGACCCGGCGACGCGTGCGCTCGACCCGCTGATCGTCGCCGCACGCGAGGAGGGGCGGCGGCTGGGCCGGTTCGCCGAGCATGGCGATCTGCTCGACACATGGATCGCGCCGCTGTTCGGGCATGAGGATGCCGGCCTCGCCCGGCTGCGTCATGCGGCTTGCCTGCTCGCCGACGTGGGCTGGCTCGCCAACCCCGAGTTCCGCGCCGAACGCGGGATCGAAATCGCGCTTCACGGCAACTGGGTCGCGATCGACGCCGATGGCCGCGCGATGCTGGCGCAGGCGCTGTTCACCTGTTTCGGCGGCGGCACCGAATCGCCGGACCCGCTCGCCCGTCTCGCCAGCCCGGAGCGTCTGGAGGCGGCCGCGCGCTGGGGCCTTGCCATGCGGCTGGGCCAGCGCCTGTCGGGCGGCGTCGCGGGGCCGCTGAAGCGCACCGCTATCACCCGCGACGGCGACCGGCTGACGCTGCGCACCGAGCGCAAGCAGGCCGCGCTGTACGGCGACGCGGTCGAGCGGCGGCACAAGGCACTGGCCGGCGCCCTCGGCCTGACGCACGCCCACGTCCCCGATTTCGAGAAGGCATGATGACGCTTCCCACCCGCACGATCGGCCCGTTTCAGGTGTCGGCCATCGGCCTCGGCTGCATGAACCTCAGCCACGCCTATGGCGAGAAGCCCGACCCCGCCGATGCAGAGGCGCTGCTCAATCGCGCGCTCGACCTCGGCATCACGCTGCTCGATACCGCCGCACTCTACGGGTTCGGCGAGAACGAGCGGCTGGTCGGCCGCGCGATCGGACATCGGCGCGGCGAATATACGCTGGCGAGCAAGTGCGTGCTCGACGTGATCGACGGCAAGCGCGGCCTCGATGGCTCGCCCGCCGCGATCGCGCGCACGCTGGACGCGGCGCTGGAGCGGCTCGGGACCGATCACATCGACCTCTATTACCTCCACCGCCTCGACCGGAACGTGCCGGTCGAGGAGTCGGTCGGCGCGCTCGTCCGCGCGAAGGAAGCGGGGAAGATCGGCGCGATCGGCCTCTCCGAAATGAGCGCCGCGACGATCCGCCGCGCCCACGCCGTCCATCCGATTGCAGCGGTGCAGACCGAATATTCGCCCGTCGTCCGCAATGCGGAGATCGCGGTGCTCGATACCTGCCGCGAGCTCGGTATTGGTTTCATCGCCTTTTCGCCCGTTGCGCGCGGGCTGCTGGCGGGCGGGGTCGCCGACGATCATTATGTCGAGGGCGATATCCGCGCCGCGATGCCGCGTTTTACTGGCAAGGCGCTGGCGCACAACTTGCGCGCCGTCGCCGCATACGACGCGCTGGCCGCCGAGATCGGCTGCACGTCCGCGCAGCTGTCGCTTGCCTGGGTGCTGTCGCGGGGGGGGCATGTCGTGCCGATCCCCGGCACGCGGTCGATCGTGCACCTCGAGGAAAATGTCGGCGCGGGCGATGTGACGATCACCCCCGAGATCGCAGCCCGGATCGACGCGATCTTCGCCCCCGGCGCTATCCGCGGCCCCCGCTATGCCGCGGCGATGCAGGCGCAGATCGATACCGAGACCTTTGCGGACGAAGAACTCGCCTGACCGCCTCGCTTTGGTCGCAAATCGGGGCTAGTCGCGCGGTGTCGGTTGAAGGTTGAACGTCCGCTTGGCTTTGTCGCTTGCCCCCGTCCTTCACCGATTGCCCGAACGCCTGCGCGGTGATCGCGCGCGCCGGATCGCCGGCTTCGTGCTGGCGCTGCTGGTCGAGGTGCTGCTCGTCCTCGTCCTCTTGACGCTGAAACCCGATCTGGTCGGCCGCAAGGATGCGAAGTCGACGCCCGTGTTCACGATGGCCGCCGCCGACGATGCGGCGCCCGAGGCGGCGACCGACGACCAGCAGAAGAGCGAAGCCCCGCCGAGCGAGACGGAGACGCCGCCGACCGACACGCCCCCGGTCGAGACGCAACCCACGCCGCCGCGACCGCAGCCGCCGAGCGATGCCCCGCCCGCGCCGTCGCCGCCGCCCTATATCCTGTTGCCGCGTCAGGTGCTGGCGCAGGCTGATATCGCACGGCCAAGCGCGCCGCCCGCCGCGCCGGCAGCCCCCGCGGCGCCGGCCCGCCGCCCGACCTACGGCCCCGTCGATCGCGGCCCCGCCGGCCCACCCGACAGCGAAGTCGTCGGCCGCGCCCCCAACGGCCAGCCTCTCTACGCCGCCGCCTGGTACCGCGAGCCCTATCCGGAGGAGCTGCGCGGCTATCTGTCGACGGCCAGCGGGCCGGGATGGGGCCTGATCGCCTGCCGCACCGTGCCGAACTACCGCGTCGAGGACTGCGTCTCGCTCGGCGAATCGCCGGAGGGATCGAATATCGCCCGATCCGTGCTGGCCGCCGCATGGCAGTTCAAGGTGCGCCCGCCGCGCGTCGGCGGCGACTACAAGGTCGGTGAATGGGTACGCATCCGCATCGACTATGGCCTAGAGCGCCGCCGCCCCTGATCGCCCATTGGCATTCCCCTGAAAACATGGCTTGTTAGCGGTAAAGCAAAGCCGGGGAGGATCGAATGGCGGGATCGGCGGGCAGCGTGCCCGGACAGGGACGCGTGGGCCAGAACGAGAAGCTGGTGATCGCCGCCTCGTCGCTCGGCACGGTGTTCGAGTGGTACGACTTCTACCTCTACGGCCTGCTCGCCGCGCATATCTCGGCTCAGTTCTTCTCGGGCGTTAACGAGACGACGGGCTTCATCCTCGCGCTCGCCGCCTTTGCCGCGGGTTTCGCGGTGCGGCCGTTCGGTGCGCTTGTCTTCGGGCGGATCGGCGACCTGGTCGGGCGCAAGAACACGTTCCTCGTCACCATGGGGCTGATGGGCCTGTCGACCTTCGCGGTGGGCCTGCTGCCGTCCTACGCCACGATCGGCGTGGCGGCACCGTTCATCCTCGTCGGCTTGAGGCTGCTTCAGGGCCTAGCACTCGGCGGCGAATATGGCGGTGCGGCGACCTATGTCGCCGAACACGCGCCGGAGGGGAAGCGCGGGCTCTATACCAGCTGGATCCAGACGACCGCGACGATGGGGCTGTTCGCCGCGCTGCTCGTGGTCATCGGGCTGCGCAGCGCAATCGGCGAAGCCGACTTCGCCGCCTGGGGCTGGCGGGTGCCGTTCCTCGTGTCGATCGTGCTGCTGGCGGTCTCGATCTGGATCCGGCTTCAGCTCGCCGAAAGCCCCGTCTTCCAGAAGATGAAGGAGGAGGGGACGACGTCGAAGGCGCCCATCAAGGAGGCGTTCGGCGAGTGGAATAACCTGCGCTGGGTGCTGATCGCGCTGTTCGGGGCAGGCGCGGGACAGGCGGTGGTCTGGTACACCGGGCAATTCTACGCGCTCTTCTATCTGGAAAAGGTGCTGAAGGTCGACGGCGCGACCGCCAACATCCTGATCGCGATCGCGCTGGCGCTCGGCACGCCGTTCTTCGTCATCTTCGGCTGGCTGTCTGACAGGATCGGGCGCAAGCCGATCATCCTGGCGGGCTGTGCGCTGGCGGTCGTCAGCTACTTCCCGTTGTTCCACGCGCTGACCCGCGCGGCCAATCCCGCGCTGGCAGCAGCGTCGGCGACCGCACCGATCGTCGTTCGCACCGATCCGGCGACCTGCTCGCTCCAGTTCGACCCGGTCGGTCGTAACAAGTTCGACAGCACAAGCTGTGACGTCGCCAAGGCCTATCTGGCAAAGGCCGGGCTACCCTATGCCACCGTCGCCGCCGCGCCGGTTGCGGCACGCGGGCTTGCTGGCAGTACCGAGGTGACGGTGGGCACGCAGTCGTTCACTTTCCTGCGGCCCGGCCTTTCCACGCCCGCGCAATCGAGTGCATTTCTTGCCGATCTGGGCCGGGCGCTGGCCGATGCGGGTTATCCGGCTAAGGCAGATCCGGCGCGCATCGACCGGGCGAGCGTCGTTGCCATCCTGTTCGCGCTCGTCCTGCTGGTCACGATGGTTTACGGCCCGATCGCGGCGCTGCTGGTCGAGCTGTTCCCCAGCCGCATCCGCTACACCTCGATGTCGCTGCCGTATCATATCGCCAATGGCTGGTTCGGCGGGTTCCTGCCGACGACGGCGTTCGCGATCGTCGCGGCGACGGGAAACATCTATGACGGGCTCTGGTATCCCGTCATCGTGGCGGGCGCGACGGTGGTGATCGGGGTCACCTTCCTGCCGGAAACCTTCCGCCGCAGGATCGAGGACTGATCGCGATGTGGTGGGCGCTGTTGCTGCTGACGCAAGCTCAGGTCGAGGAGCGGCCGCGCGTCACCGTCGCGCTGGCGGATGGCGGGACGTTGAGCTTCGTCCCGGTGACGGCCGGTGACGAAGACTATCCGCCGGCGGCGAAGCGGGTCGATGCCGAGGGGGTGAGCGACCTCGAACTGACGATCGAGACCGATGGCACGGTTTCGGCCTGTCGGCTCTATGCCACCTCGGGGAACCCCGACCTCGATCGCAAGTCGTGCGAGCTGTATCGCGAGCGGGCGGCGTTCCGGGTGTCGGGCCGGACCAGGCCGGTCGTCGTCCGCGCGCCGGTCAAATGGGTGCTTCAGGAATGAAGAATCAAAAACCCCGCCAACTCGTTGAGCTGGCGGGGTTTTCGATGGTGGGCGTGGCAAGGATTGAACTTGCGACCCCTGCGATGTCAACACAGTGCTCTACCACTGAGCTACACGCCCGCCGGGAGTGGCGCTGTTAGCCGCGCCGGTTGGGGGGCGCAAGCGTAAAAAGCGGCTTATTCGGCAAAATCGATGCGATCGACGCGGTGGCCGCGTGCCTCCAGCCGGGCGCGCAGCTCGGCGCGCTGCGCCTCCGCATCGCCGTCACCGTTGGACGACAGGTCGAGCGACAGGCCACCCGCATTGTCGCGCGCGACGACCGCTTGGCTGGCAAGCCAGCGCGTGTCGGACATCGAAACCTGAAACTCGCCGCCCACTGGGTTCGTCGGCAGGTCGAGCCGTGCGGCGAACTCCGCATGGCCGGGGGAGAGCATCGGTGCGTTCTGTAGCGGGGCCGGCGCTTCGACCGCGGCGGGCGCGGCGACGGTCGGGGCGGGGCGCAGCCCGTCGAGCATCGCCAGTTCCTGATCACGCTTGCCCCGGTCGCGCTGGCCGCTGCCGCCCTGCATCAGGTCGAACGCCTGATGCGCGCCGTGGCCGAGCGGTGCGGGTTCGGGCGTCGGCTTTTCGCCGAGAGGTTCCTTGCCCTCCTGCCTGCCGTCGCGGCGCGACAGCGCATCCTCGAACCGGGAGCGTTGCTCGGGTTCGGGCGGGCGGTCCGCACGTCGGGGCTGGGGCGTGGTGGCAAGCGGGCGGTCGGTCGCGATCTGGGTCATCGGGATACGCCTGTTCGAAGGATGAGGTCGTCTTCGGCGCGCCGTTCGGCGATGCGCTGCGCGTCGCGTCGCTCGTCGTCGGCAAACCCGTGCATCGCGTCGCGGCGCGCTTCCGCGCGTAGCCAGGCGCGGCGGGCAAGCTCGACAGCGTGCTCGGCGGTGGCAAAGGTTCGGCGCGCATCGTCGAGCGCCCGTTCCGCCGCGGCCACGGCAAGGTCGCAGCGTTCGAAATAGAGCGCCACGCACTCGTCGCCGGGCCTCAGCAGGCGGCGGGCGGCGGCGGTCTCTCTAACAGAGATCGCGGTATCGAGCGCGATCCTTGCCGCATGAACCTCCGCGGCGGCGGCTTCGGCGGCTTCGGCCGCGTCGCGGGCCGCGCGCGCGGCGCGATCGACCTCGCGATCGCGCAGAGAGACGAGGGTGGCGAGCGTCGTCATCCGAAGCTCCTGAGCAGCGCCATCGTCGTCGCCGCGGAAACCGGCTGATCGTGCGGCTGCCGCAGGAACGAGTCGATCGCCTCACGCGCGGCGATGGCACGGTCGGCGGCGGTGTCCTGTCCGGGCTTGTAGTCGCCGACCTGGAGCAGGATCTCGATCTCGGCGAGCTTGGCCAGATGCGCGCGAAGCTGCGTCGCGGCGCCTTGCTGGGCGGCATCGGTCAGCTGCGGCATCAGGCGCGACAGGCTGCCGAGCACGTCGATCGCCGGATAATGGCCGCGCGCGCCGAGTTTGCGGGACAGGTGGATATGCCCGTCGAGCAGCGAGCGGACTTCCTCGCCAACGGGATCGTCGACCTCGTCCTCGAGCAGGACGGTGTAGAGCGCGGTGATCGCGCCGGTATCGTCGGCACCCGCCCGCTCGAACAGCCGCGGCAGCTCGGCAAAGACCGAGGGGGGGAAGCCGCGGCGGACGGGCGGCTCGCCGCTCGCCAGCCCGATCTCACGCAGCGCGCGAGCGAAGCGCGTGACCGAGTCCATGAGGAGGAGGACATGGCGCCCTTCAGCGCGCAGTCCCTCGGCGATTGCGGTGGCGGCGTGCGCGGCGCGCGCGCGTTCGAGCGCCGGGCGATCGGAGGTGGCGACAACGACGACCGAGCGGGCGAGCCCCTCCGCGCCCAGATTGTCCTCGACGAACTCGCGCACTTCGCGGCCACGCTCGCCGATGAGGGCGATGACGACGGCATCGGCGCGCGTCTGGCGGGCGAGGGTGGCGAGCAGCGTCGACTTGCCGCCGCCGGCTGCTGCGAACACGCCCATCCGCTGGCCGCGGCCGAGCGGCATCAGGCCGTCGATCGCGCGCACGCCGGTCTCGACCGGCGCGGTGATGCGCGCGCGAGACATCGGGTTCGGGCTGTCGCCGTAAAGCGCGCGGAAACCGTCACCCTCGACCGGCGGCCCGCCGTCGAGAGGCCGCAGCCGCGCATCGACGACGCGGCCGAGCAGGGCGGGGCCGACGGGCACGCGATCCTCGCCCACGCGGACGACGACCTCGGTCTCGCTCGACAACCCGCGCAGATCGCCGAGCGGGGAGAGCAGTACCTCGCCATCGGCAAGTCCCACGACCTCGGCCGACAGCACCTCGGCGCCGTCGCGGTCGAGCAGCGCACAGGTCTGGCCGATCCGTGCCGACAGCCCGGCAACGCGGATCGACGTGCCGATCGCACCGCGGACCCGCCCGCGCTGTTCGAAGGCGGGGGCCTCGCCCAGCGTGCGGACGAGATCCTGGACGCGTGCCTCAAGACTCATCGGCAACTCCCCAGCGTTCGGCGACGCCCGCGATCTGGCGGTCGAGATCGGCGATGATCCGGCTGTCCGGCCCGGTGACGCGGCACTGCCGCTCGCCGAGAGAGGGGTCGGCGCGAACGGTGACTTCGGCGCCGGGGTCGAGGCGGGCGAGGCCGGCTTCCACCTCTGCCGCGATGGCGGGCGCGACCTCGATCGCCACCGGCCCCTGCGGCACGACCGCGCGCGCTGCGCGAAGGGCGACGCCCTGCATGACGGCGGCGTCGCCGAGGTCCCCGGCGATCTGGCGCAGCGCGGTGAGGGCAAGCGCGGCGACTTCGGTTTCCGCCTGAACGCGGTCGGCGGATGCCTGCGCCGCCAGCGCCGCGATCGCCTCGGCGAAGGCGGTTCGGCCGGCGGCATAGCCTGCTTCGTGGCCCCGGCGACGCGCTTCGGCTTCGGCCGTCTCGCGCGCGGTGTCGGCGGCAGCGGACTCGGTGCGCAACCGCTCGATCAGCGCGAGCGCGTCGGTCAGGTGGCCGCGGTCGCGCGCCTTCACGATCGGGCGATCGGTCGCGAGCAGCGCGCCGTCGCTGCGATGAAGGACGAAGCTCATACGGCGATCGCCTCTGCCGCCGCGACGGGCGCCGGATCGCCATGGTCGGCGGGAACGTCCATCCGGGCGGCGAGCGCGGCGGGCAGCGCCGCTTCGGCGATCCGGCGTCCGGTCTCGCCCAGCCCCTCGGCCGGTGGCAATGCCGCATCCCCGCCGGGGGGCAGGTCGAGCACCGCTTCCAGCCGATCCTCGCCCACTGCCGCCGCCAGCCCGCGCAGGGTCGCGCCGTCGATCACCTCGGGCAACGTATCACGCGCGGCGATCAGGGCGGTGAGGCGCCAGACCCGCTCACGCCCCTCGTCGGGCAACGCCGGCCAGAGCGGCCAAGCCAGCAGGTCTTCGAGCGAACCTGCTCGCCCACCGGCGTCCAGCAGACGTGCGGCCCGCGTGGTCGAAACCCCCGCCGCCCGCGCCGTCGCGAGCGAGGCATAGAGGCGGTCGCGATCGCTCAAGGTTTCGGCTCCACCGTGGCGGGAACCCCCGCGGGCTTGCGGCGACGACGCAGCAGCAGGACGACGGGCCACGCGACGACGCCCAGCACCAGCAGGATGCGCATCAAGGGCGTGTCGAACTGCGCCACCGACAGGTCCCGCTGGACGGGTGCGGCCTGGCTGGGGAACATGACGACGGAAACCTTGTCGTATTGCAGCCCCTCGACGGAATTGGTGACGAGGCTCTTGATCGCGCCGGTCTGGCTGCGCAGCTCGAAGCCCGGCTGATACTTGACGAATACCGCCGCGGACGAAGGCTTGGTCTTGTCCGACAGCGGATCGACTTCCGGGATCGCCAGATGCACGCGCGCTTCGACCACGCCGTCGATCGCGCTGACCGTCCGGCTCAGTTCCTGGCTGAGGCCGTAGATCAGCCGTGCGCGCTCCTCGACGGGCGAGGAGACGAAGCCCTTCTTGGCGAACACCTCGCCCAGCGACTGGAACTCGTCGCGGGGCAAGCCCTGTGCCTTCAGCACCTCGACCGCGCGGGCGAACTGGTCCTGGCTGACCGCGATCGACCATTCGCCCTCGCCGGACGCCTGCTTGGTCGCGCTGATGTTGGCGCCGCGCAGTGCGGCGATCATCTCGTTCGCCTGCGGTTCCTTGAGCTTGCCATAGACCTCCTGCTCGCCGCAGCCCGACAGGGTGGCGGCGGCGAGGATCAGGCCGATCGGCATCAGATGGCGCGTTAGGGCGCGCATAGGCTTCTCCCGTCCGCCTCAGCTCTGCTGGCGGAACAGTTGCTGGACGCCATCCGAGCTGCGGTTGGCGATGTTGGAAGTGAGCTGGCAATGGAACATGAATTCCTGGCATCGCATCGTGAGGTTCACGATCTCGCCGGGCGTCAACTCCCCGCCGGAGGTTTCGGCGGTGCGGGCATAGTCCGACACCGACTTGGCCTCGGTATTCACCTTGTCGAGCGTGCCGAGCAGGTCCTTGACTGCGGGCGGCACGTCGCTCGCGCCGCCGACGCGCTGCGCCTGCTGCGCCGCCATGGCGTTCTCGAACTGGGCGGTAGCCTGTGGCCCCACTTGCTGCGGCATGGCGGGGGCGATGTCGAAAGACTTCGCACCCACCATTTCCGGCGATGCCGCCTGCGCGGCGATGGCTTCGATCGACACCGGCGTCAGCCCTTGCGCGCCATCGTCTCGAGCGCTTTCGAGACGCTGTCGAGCGAGGTGTGCGAGCTGTTCGACAGGAAGCTCATCTTCATCGATTCGGCGGTGAGCTGCGTGATCGCAGAGGGCGTGTCGCCGCCGTCATTCGCCATCAGGTCACTACGCTGCTCGATTGCCGACGCCTGTCGGTCGAGCGCATTGCCCCAGGCGGCGGCGAACGCCTCGAACCAGTTGCCCGATCCGTTGCGGGCGGGACGCTGCGTGTTAAGGGGGGCGGCGGCCATGTTGGACAGGTCGGTGGCGACCGGCATGCTGTTGATCTGAGTCACGGGCACTCTCCTTCAGAATTTCAAAGACGAAGTTCTTCGACGCGGCCGTCCTTTTCGAAGCGGACGAGACCGTGTTCGACGGCGATCAGGCGGTGGCCGGTGGGCAGGACCGAACCCGGAAACCAGCGCGAGCCATCGGCGGTGGCGATGTGCGGCGGATCCTCGACCACGGTGGCGAGGCCGGTGCCACTGGAGGCGAAGAGCGTTTGGAGCGGGTTGCCGCCGCGGCTGTCGTCGACGCGGAAGCTCACGCGGCGCAGGCCGGGCAGGTCGCGCGACAGGATCTGGCGAAGCTGGTCCTGCCGGTCGGCGGGCAGGTAGGGCGCCTCGATAGCGATGCCGCCCAGGCCCGAGGGTACCGCGCGCGCGTCGAGGCCCTGCGCGGTCAGGACATCGGTGGCCGCGCTCGCCAGCGACTGGGCGGAGCTCACGTCGACCATGACCGGGCCGTAAGCTTGCTGCGCAATCTCCCGCACGCGGACGATATCGCCCTCGCTCTCGACCGCACCCGCGACGACGAGGCCGCCGCTGGGATTGCGCGTCACCTCGAGCGCGCGATAGCCGGCGTCGCGGTACGCGCTTTCGAGCGCGGCGGGGCCGCCGAACTGTTCCTCGATGAACGCGCCGGTGGGGCCGGCGGCGGCGGCGACGAGCATGATCGCGGCGCTGGCGATCGCGACATGCATTACGCTCACCCGCTCGGCGACGGTGGACAGCGCAGTGCGGCCCATCGCCTCGGCCCGGTCGAGCATCGTCGGAGCGGCGAGCGGCGTGACCGGCGTCGCGATCGGTCCCGATGCCACCTCGGTCGCGTCGGTCCAGCGCGGCGAGGCCCGCTCGCCATGCGCGACCAGATGCTCGCCGAGGCGGAAGGGAAGGTAGGGCGGCAGCCGCGCTTCGTCGCCCGCCGCCAGCGTCCGCCCGAGCAGCTCGACCTGCCCCGACAGGACGCGCAGGTCGGCGGCGCCTTCGCCCAGCGTCAGTTCGACCGCGCATCCCTGACACCCCGCGCCGCGCAACACGACGTCGTTGGCAAGGCCGTGGCCGATGCAGACGCGCCGGTCGCGGGCGAGGGGATAGTCCTTCCCCGCCAGCCGCCCGCCGACGATGCGAAGGACGGCGGCAAGGTCGGTCGCCGGGGTGGCGCGATGCTGGGTCATGGCTTGCCCTTCTTCTCCTGAAGCACCGGCGGCGTTAGCGGATTGCCGGTCGGTAGCCGCGCGGTGACCTCGGCCCCGCCCGGCACCGGCAGCGCGGCCACCGCGCCGCCCGGCTGCACCTGATCGAGGCGGATGATGCGCGGGGTGATGAGGAACAGCCGCTCGGTCTGCTGGCGGTTGCGGTTGCGCGTCTTGAAAAGCTCGCCAAGGATCGGGATGTCGCCGAGAAGCGGAATCTTTGATTCCGCATCGAATTGCGCGTTGACGGTCAGGCCGCCGAGCAGCAGGCCCTCGCCCTCGTTGATCATCGCCTGGGTGTTGACGCTGGCGCGCTCGACCACCGGGATGTCGTCGACTTCCTGGTTGAGGAGCGTGCCGTCCTCGACCCCTACGACCATGCGGATTCGCGGCTGGCCGTTGTCGATCAGCACGTGCGGATTGACGCGCAGCACCGTGCCGGCGGTGATGTTGAACAGATCGACCTGCCGGTCGCCCGCGATGCGGACGTAGAAGGTGCGCGTGCGGTCGAACACCGCCTCGATGTTCGACAGCGTGACGATCTGTGGCCGCGAGACGATCTTCGCCGCGCCCTTGCGCTCTAGCGCGGAGATGCGGCCGATGAACTCGCGGTTCGCACCGATCACGCCCGACAGCGACAGCCCCTCGTTCACCGCGCCCAGCCGACTGATGTCGTTCGCGGGATTGCCCGAACGGCGCAGGATGTCGCCGCCGAACAACGCGTTGAACCCTTGGCTGCGGATGCGCCAGTCGATGCCGAGGTTGCGCAGCTTCTCGATATTGAGGTCGATGATCGTCGCTTCGAGCTCGACGATCTGCGGTGCGATGTCGAGCGCGCGGACCAGCCCTTCATAGGCGGGCATGTTTTCGGGTCGGTCGCGGACGATGACGGCGTTGAGCGACGGGTCGATCGCGATGCGCGGGCCACCCTGCGGCCCCGGCTCACGCGCGGAGGCGACGGGGACGGGCGTCGTTGGCGGCAGGCCGAGATACTCGTCGTCATAGGGGGCAAGCTGTGCCGTCTGACCCGGATCCGGCGCGGTGCTGTTCAGCCCGCGCCCACCGAGGCGCTGCGCGCTCTGGCGGAGCGTCCGGCCGCCATAGCTACCGCTGACGCCCGCGACCGCCGAGCCGTCGCCCATGATCCGGCTGAGCGAGGTGCCGACGCCCGGCACCGTCAGCTCGCGCCCGCCCGCGACCAGCTTGGTATCGTCGGCGCGCGCATAGCGCAGGTAGAAGACGCGCAGCTCGTAGGGCTCGATATAGCTCGGTCCCTGGGCCGCGGCCGGGGCGATCTGCGCCGTGTTCGGCCCGGTGCCGCCCATTCCCGGCATTGACCGGTTGGGCGCGGCGGCGGCAAGCTGCTGCACCTGGTCAAGGAAGCGCGGCACGCCGGTCGCGAGGATCGTCGCGTCGCCGGTCGGGCGCACGCGGTTGGTCGCGTCGGCGAGGCCTGCATCGGACACGCCCGCCGCCAGTTCGGGCGCGCGGCCGGCGGGTACGGACACGGTGCGGCTCTCGACCTGATCGGCCGAATAGACCGTCACCACCGACCCGTCATAATAGGCGATCAGGTTGAACGCGCGCGACACCTGGTTCCAGACCTGCGCCGGTGCACCGGAGAACCGGCCGTTGATCTTGCCCGTGACGCGCGCATCGACATTGACTGTCAGGCCGGCGGCCGAGAAGAACTCGCGGACGAAGGCGCCGACGTCCTGATTGCGGGGGGTGAGCGTCACCGGCCGCGTGCGAAAGGGCGGGTCGGCGGCGATGGTCGGCTGCGGTGCCACCAGCATCAGTGCCGCAACGGCCGCGGTGGCGGTGCCGGTCAGCGTGAAGGTCCGTGCAAGGCTCACTCAGTCGCTCCCATATCGTTGTTCTCCAGGGCGGCAGGGGTCCGGTCGAGCTGTCCCACCACGTCGAGCGGGATCGACGGCGACAGCTCGTTGAAGGCGAGGATCGGCATCTCGAACAGGTCCGGCCCGACGAGGCGGCGCAGCGGCCGGCGAAGCTCGAAAGCGGTCAGCACCGCGCGCGCGCCGGTCGAGGCGACCTGCTCGCGCAGCATCGCGATCATCTGGCGCGCATGGTCGGGCTCCATCGCCAGGCGCGCTACGCCGTCGACGGTGCGGATATTGTCGCGCAGGAACCGCTCCAGCGCAGCGCCGACGACGAGGACGGGGAAGCGCCCATCGACGACATGCGGCAGCGACAGATAGCGCTTGAGCGAATTGCGCGTGAGGTCGGCGATCGGGATCGCGTTCCGCTCCGCCTGACCCGCCTCCGCAATCGCTTCCAGCACGTCGCGCATGTTGCGAAGCGGCACTTCCTCTTCGGCAAGAAGGCGGAGCACCTCGGCGATCTTCGAGGCCGGGACCGCGCGGACGACTTCCTTGACCACGTCGGGGTAATCGGTGCCGACGCGATTGAGCAGCGCGGTCGTTTCCTGAAGGCCGAGGAAGCGGCCGATCTCGCGGCGGAGCATCGCCTCCAGCGCGGGCGCGACGTGGGACAGGTCTTCGCCCTCGATGGCACCGCTGGCGACGGGAGCGTCGTGGACGTACGCCGCCCACTTGCCCGGCTCGCCCGCGGGCAGCGCCTTGGGCTCGATCGCGGCGGTGGGGAGGGGCAGGCCGGTGCGTTCCTGCACGCGCTCGAGCATCGCGGCGATGCCGTCGGCCAGCGCCGCGACGCGCGTCGCGTCGAGACCGGGGGCGGCGACCTCGATCAGCAGCGGGCGCACCTGACGCGGGGCGGGGGCGCGGACTTCGACCTCGGTCGGCATGACCGCGGGACGATTATCGACGCGCGCCCATTTAGCATCGATCCACTTGCGCGTGACGGGATGCTGCATCGCGCCGCCGCCGAGCAGCGCCGAGGCGAGGCCGAGAAACACCAGCGTCGGGAAACCGGGGATCAGGCCCATCAGCACGCAGATGCCGCCGGCGATGAACAGCACGCGGGGCTTGCCGCCCATCTGCGCCGCGATCGCGGGGCCGAGGTCGCGCTCGGCCTCCTCGTCGGTCGTGCGCGTGACCAGCAGGCCCGCGGCCATCGCGCTGAACAGCGCGGGGAGCTGCGCGACGAGGCCGTCGCCGATCGTCAGGATCGAATAGGTCTGGACCGCGTCGCCGATCTCCATGCCCCGAGAGAACATGCCGACGGCAAGCCCGCCGATCAGGTTGACGAGGACGATGACGATCGAGGCGATCGCATCGCCCTTCACGAACTTCATCGCGCCGTCGAGGCTGCCGTGCAGCTTCGATTCGTTCTCCAGCGTGCGGCGGCGTGCCCGCGCTTCGTCCTTGGTGATGAGGCCGGAGCGCAGGTCGCTGTCGATCGACAGCTGCTTGCCCGGCATCGCATCGAGGCTGAAGCGCGCCGCGACTTCGGCCACGCGCTCGGCGCCCTTCGAGATGACAATGAACTGGACGATCGTGATGATGAGGAACACGACCAGCCCGACGACGAGTTCGCCGCCCGCCACCATCTCGCCGAACTGCTGGACGATGTGGCCGGCATGCGCCTGGGTCAGGATCATGCGCGTGGCCGCAATCGACAGCGAAAGGCGGAAGAGGGTGCTCAGCAGGAGCACGGTCGGGAACGTCGAGAAGTCGAGCGGCTTGTGGATGTAGAGCGCGCTCAGCAGCAGCAGCACGCCGATCGTGATGTTCGCCGCGATCAGGATGTCGAGGACGAGCGCCGGCAGCGGCAGGATCAGCAGCGCCACGATCGCCACCACGCCCGCGACGAGCATGACGTCGGCGGGACGCAGCCCCCCGCGCGGCAGGCGGGCCAGGAGCGCGGCGGCGCTCACCGGGTCAATCCCGCGCGGCGATACCCCTCGTACCGGGCCATGACCTTCCGCACATAGGCCTGGGTCTCGGCATAGGGGGGCACGCGATTGCCATAGCGCGCGACCGCGCCCTCACCGGCGTTATAGGCGCCGAGGATCAGGTCGAAGTTGCGGCCGTAGCGGCGTTGCAGCTTCTTGAGATGACGGGCGCCGGCATCGACGTTGACCGCCGGGTCGAACAGCGCGACCGGCTGGACGCCGAGGCCGCGGCCGGTTTCGGGCATAATCTGCATCAACCCGCGCGCGCCGACATAGCTGACCGCGCGCGGGTTGCCCGCCGATTCGGTCGCGATGATCGCGTGAAGGAAGAGCGGATCGACCTTGTAGGCGGCGGCGGTGCGGAAGATGTGCGCGTCATAGGCGCTGACGGGCGCGCGGCCGCCGCTGCGCATCGACAGGCTGACCGGCTGGCGTGCGCGGCGTTCGCGGGCGCGCTTCTTGGCCGGGCTCTCATCCTCGTCCTCGACGCCGATGATCCGCGCGACGCTGGGGTCGGCGGGAAGCGCGACGGGCGGCGCGTGGACGATCTTGTCACCGCAATTGGCGAGCGCGGCATAGCGGTCGCCGGCGCGCGGATTGGCGACGCGCACCTGACCTTCGACCGGACAATCGCCGAAGTAACGTTCGGCCTCACGCTTGATCTTCTGCGCGGTCTTGTCGGTATGCTGCGCCGAAGCGACAGTCGTCGTAAAGAAAACCGACAGCATAACGCCGGCGGCCATCATCCGAAAATCGTTCTTCTTCACGGGCTCGCCCCTCCATCGGACATGGCGTTGCCGCCAGGCCAAGGTTCGATCCGTGCAACGAGGTAGAGCCGAGATACGCCGGTCCACCCAATCCCCGTCTGGCCGCCTAGCGACCATATGTTGCTCAAATGTTGCGGTTTTCGACGAGATGAAAGTGTGGAGCGTCGACCTGATAGGAAAAATCGGACGAACCGATGCAACTGATCGATGAGAGCGATAATGGCGTCACAAGCGCTATTTCGGGTCAACGCGAGCAGGAAACCGTTCGACGCTCACCACACGAAAATGATTGACCGCCGCAATTCTGCCACGTCTTTTAAGGGCCATTACTTGTTCGTGTAGCGAAGTCCCCACTTCCAAGCGCCCCTGTTGGGCGACCCGATCAATCAGCGCCGAGCCCCCGGATCGGGGTCGCGCGGCGCCGTCGGAGTAGCGGATGGCGGACAAAGAACAAGGCGGCGACAAGACCGAGAAGCCGACGCCCAAGCGGCTGCGCGATGCGCGGCTGAAGGGCGATATCGCAAAGTCCAAGGATCTGTCGGCGGCGCTCTCCATGGTCGCCTGGGGCGTTCTGTTCATGGTCGGGGCGGGCTTCGTCGCGGCGCGAATCGCTGATTTCACAGAATTGAGCCTGGCGCATTCGACGGGTGATTCGTTCCGCGCGACGCTCCAGGGGCTTGGCACCAGTGCCTTCGTCCTCGTGCTCGTCGTTGCCGCGATCGTGCTGATCCCCGCCACAATCGCGGGGCTGGCGGGCGAGTTTCTCCAAACCGGCGCGCTCATCACGACCGAGAAGCTGAAGCCGCAGCTCACCAAGCTCGACCCCGTCGAGGGCCTGAAGCGGATGTTCAGCCCCGACAATCTGTTCGAGCTCGCAAAGACGATCCTGAAGGCCGCGCTGGTGATCGCGATCACCGCCGGGGTGCTCTACGCCTCGATCGACAAGTTCGCGGCGCTGATGCACGCGGCGGGCTGGGGGCTGGACAGCCGCGCCGGCCCGCGTCTCGCCGCCGCGGTGCTCGACCTCACCCAGTCGTTGACGCTGCAGCTTGTCGGCTGGACGGTGGCGGTGTTCCTCGTCGTCGCCGCCGCCGACCGCGCCTGGGTCCAGCATCGCTACACCAAGAAGCTGATGATGAGCCGGCGCGACATTCGCCAGGAACACAAGGATAACGAGGGCGATCCGATGCTGAAGCAGCAGCGGCGCCAGATGCACGAGGAATGGGCGAACCAGAACGCCGTCGCGGCGGCGGGGACGGCCAATGTTCTGCTCACTAACCCGACGCACCTTGCGGTCGCGCTCGACTACGACCCCGCCGACTGCCCGGTGCCCGTGATCGCGGCGAAGGGCGAGGGGCCGCTCGCCGCAGCGATGCGCGCGGAGGCGGAGGCGAACGGCGTGCCGATCGTGCGCAACGTGCCGCTCGCCCGCACCGTGTTTGCCACCTCGGGCGTGGGGGATGTCATTCCGGAGGACCAGTTCGACGTGATTGCCGAGATCATCCTGTGGGCCAGACGCGCCCGCGCCGACGAGACACCGCGCCTGCGTGAGGACGGCCATGGGGAATGGGCATGAGCGTGTGGACCGTGCTGTCGAGCCTGCTCGCCGTCGTCATCGCGCTGGCGGTGGTGCTTGGGCTGGCGTTCGTCCTCCTCAAGGGCCTGCGCCGCTGGCAGGACCGCTTCCAGACCGCCGAGAGCGAGGGCGAGCGGCCGATCCGTTTCCTGCGCGCGATGCCGCTCGGCCAAACCGAGCGCGTCGTGCTGATCGAGGCGCGCGGCGAGGTGATGCTGGTCGGCGTGACCGCAGGCGGCATCAGCCTGCTCAAGAGCTGGCCCGCGGGTGAGGAACCGCTGGCGTGAGGGCTATGCCGAACCTGCCCGCGGTCGACCCCGACGAGGCCGAGATGCGCCGTGTCGTCGTCGCGGCGCTCAGCGGCGTTCGATTGAGCGACGGCGTGCTCGCGGCCCGGATCGAGCGCGTGCCCGACCGGCGCGGCGGCTGGCTGTGCTTTGCCAACGGCGCTGCATTGGCGATCGACCGGCTGGACGGCGCGCCGCTGCGCCTCGACGAGGATGCGATCACCGCCGCGACACAGATCGAGCGCGCCGAGCCGCTGATCGCTGCGATCGAGGCGGCGCTTGGCGTCGCGCTGGTACCAGATGCGCTGAGCGCCGAGCCGCCCGCGGGGCTGATCGTCACGATCGAGCAGGGCACGGCGGCGCGGCTGCGGCTGGCGCTGCCCGTCGGCCTGTCGCTGCTGCCCGCCAGACCCTCGTTCGCGCCGGAGATCGCCGGCGCGGTCGCACTGCCAATGACCCTTGCCGTCGATGGGCCGCGCATCGCGCCGCACGATGCCGCCAGCCTTGAGCCGGGCGACCTGCTGCTCGTCGGTGGGGCGATGTTGCCCGCGCGGCTGGCGGTCGCCGGGCGTTCGATCGCCGGCCGCTACGACCCCGCCACGCACCGCTTTCACATTCATTCCATCGGAGCATCCTGAATGCAGGACCTGACCGACCGACCCGTCGCCGAGGCGGCAGCGGGATCATCCCCCGATGCGCGCTTCGCCGTGCCCGTCACGATCGAGATCGACGCGGGCGCGCTGACGCTCGCCGAGATCCAGGGCCTGCGCGAGGGAAGCGTCGTGCCCGTCGACGCGAACGAGGGGGGCGGCATTGCCGTGCGCCTGATGGCCAGCGGCCGGCCGTTCGCGCGCGGCACGCTGGTGTCGGTGGGCGACGCCTACGGCGTGCTGATCGGGGAGTAGGGCCATGGACCTTTCCGCCTTCACGCCGGGCACGGCGCTCGTCACCGTCGTCCTCATCGCGCTCGCGCCGTTCTTCGCGGTGATGGTGACGAGCTTCACCAAGATCGTCGTGGTGCTCAGCCTTGTGCGCAATGCGCTGGGGTTGCAGCAGGTGCCGCCCAATCTCGTCCTCAATGGGCTGGCGCTGATCCTGTCGCTCTACGTCATGTATCCGACGATCCAACAGATGCAGGCCGCCGCCGGGCCGAACCCGACCGGGCAGCAGACCGAGCAGATCTTCGACACCGCCGACCGCGCGAAGGAGCCGCTGCGCGCCTTCCTGATAGAGCATAGCGATCCGGGCGAGCGCGACTTCTTCGTCCGCACGCAGGCGCGTGTCGCATCGAAGACCAATACGCAGGCGGCGGCGCCGACCGACTTCATCGTCGTCATCCCCGCCTTCATCGTGAAGGAGCTGACGACCGCGTTCCAGATCGGCTTCCTATTGTTCCTGCCGTTCCTCGTCATCGATCTCGTCATCTCGAACATCCTCCTGGCGCTCGGCATGATGATGCTGTCGCCGGTGACGATCTCACTGCCGTTCAAGCTTCTGTTGTTCGTGCTGGTCGATGGGTGGGTGAAGATCAGCCACAATCTGGTCTTGAGCTATGTCTGACGGGGGCGCGGCATGACCGATTCGATCCTGTCGGTGACGACGCAGGCGCTGTGGCTGGTGCTGCTCCTGTCGGCCCCGCCGATCGTCGC
This sequence comes from Sphingomonas yantingensis, assembly GCF_014199325.1. Lineage (GTDB taxonomy): Bacteria > Pseudomonadota > Alphaproteobacteria > Sphingomonadales > Sphingomonadaceae > Sphingomonas > Sphingomonas yantingensis. The sequence continues at coordinate 300,035 of NZ_JACIJJ010000003.1, read as the reverse complement.
GGCGTCGGCGGTCGGCCTGCTCGTCGCGATCGTGCAGGCGGCGACGCAGCTTCAGGAACAGACGCTGCAATATACGCTGAAGTTCTTCGCGGTGGTCGCGACGCTGTTCGTCACCGCCGGGCTGCTGGCGGGCAGCCTGTTCACCTTCAGCGACCAGATCTTCTCGGGCTTTGCGGGGATGGTGCGCGGCTGATGGGGGGCGGTATCGCGTCGCAACCCTGGGGGGCGCAGCTCCTGCTCGTCGCGCTGGCGTCGGCGCGGTTCGGCTTCGCTTTCGTACTGGTGCCGGTATTCGCGCGCGACGTCATCCCGCCGACCGTCCGCAACGCGATCATCCTGACGCTGGGCGGCGTCGCCTTCGTCATGCAGCCTTCGGTCGACCCCAATGGCATGGGCGCGATCCAGTGGGCGCGAATGCTGCTCAAGGAAGCCGCTGCCGGCCTCGTGATCGGCTTCTTCTTCGGCACCCTGCTCTGGGCGATCGAGGCCGCGGGCGAGATCATCGATGCCAAGGTGGGCGCGACGATCGGCCAGGTGCTGGAGCCGATGGGCGGCAACATGACCTCATTGAACGGCGCGCTGCTCGGGCGGCTGGCGAACGTCATCTTCTGCGCCAGCGGCGGGCTGCTGCTGCTGGTCGGCACGGTCATCGAGAGCTATGCGATCTGGCCGATCGCCGCCGACTGGCCCAGCCTCGACATGGGTTCGCTTGCCGTGTTCGAGAACGAGTTCGGGCGGCTGATGATGCTCGCCTTCCTCGTTTCCGCGCCGATCCTGATGGTCCTTTATGTCATTGATGCGGGGCTGGGGCTGCTCAACCGCTTCGCGCAGCAGCTCAACGTCTTCTCGCTGTCGCTGTCGCTGAAAAGCTGGGCGGCGACGCTCCTGCTCGTCATGCTGATCCCCGCGATCGCCCAAGCGGTCGTCGACGACCTCGCCGAGCGCGGTGGCGTGGTGAAGGCCGTGATCGGAGCGTTGGCACGATGAGCGACGATGCCTTCGACCCGGCCGAGGAAGCACGCCTGCGCGAGCTGATGCGCCTGCTGCGCAAGGCCGATGCGGTCGCGGCCGAGGAAGAGGAGCTGATCGGCGAGTTCCGCATTCCCAAAAGCCGCATCCCCGCGCGCCACATCGACGGTATCCAGACGCTGACCCGGACGGAGGCGGCGGTGCTGCGCTTCCTCGGCTGGGGGCGCGCCAATGCCGATATCGCGACGCTCCTGGTCATCAGCGAGAACACCGTGCGCGTCCACCTTAACAACATGTGCCGCAAGCTGGAGCTAGACGGCGTGCGCGAGCTGATCGCGCTGGCGGGCGTGCTTTTCCACCCGCTCAACTAAGCGATTCGACTAGGTGGCTAGTCGGATCGGTGAGTGTGGCGGCCGGGCGGATCGGCCAGAAGGATCGACGAAGGCGGAGGCGATCACCGCCGAGACAGATCAAGCAAGGAGACAGACGATGTTCGGTATCGGCGGTTTCAATCCGGTTTCGCTTCTCGCCACCGCGGCGCTCGGCCCAGTGGGCGGGATCGTCGCGCAGCTTGCCAGCCAGGTCATGTCGCAGGTGGGTCAGCAGATCATCCAGCAGCTTGGCCAGAACATGGGCCTTCCGCAGTCGTCGATCGACATGGCGCAGGGCGCGCTGGCCGGGCGCTACGGTGACGTGCGGGGTCAGGCGCAGAACCTGGACGAGGCGATCGCCGCGTTCGGCCAGGAAACCAACGCACAGCCGCAGGACGTCGGCAATGCGCAGCGCGAACTGCAGAGCGCGATCGACGATATCGTGCGCGACCTGTCCGATAGCCGCGAGGCCAAGGAAGCACGGGCGAGCGGGGGCAAGGGCGGCGGCTGGCTGCGCGCCATGGCCGAGGTCCTCGGGGGCAAGCTCGACGATCTGGCTCACGAGATGGAAGATCTGGCGAACCGGGTCACCAAGGACGATCCCAGCACCACGACCGATTTTTCGGTGGTTTCGAACCAGTTCAACATGCTGATGAATGCCACCTCGACCGCGATCAAGACGATCGGCGAGGCCCTCGCGGGTGCAGCCCGCAAGCAGTAACGCTCTGCCCTGAAACGAGCACGACTGGGGGAGATGCCATTGCGCATCTCCCCCAACTTGTTGCAACCTCCTGATTTGATGGAGGAGTATTATGCGAAAGTCGTCTCTCGCAATCGCTGCGTTACTCTTGTCCCTGTCGAATGCCGCATCTGCGCAGGATTACCTGTCATGGGGCTCGTCTTACGCGACGAATGTGGGCGTAAATGGCGCGGCGGAGCGCAGCGCCCGATCGACCGCGCGACGCGGCGCGCCGGCGGTTCGCACCCGATCTGCAGCACAGGCGCAGGCATGCGCGGGTCGCGGACGGTTCCGTGCGCAGTATGGCGCCCAGCATCCAAAGGTTCGGCAGCTCGAGGCGCTTTGTGCCCGCGCCGGGCTTTGAAAGAGCGATGCGCGACATCGCGTCGACAGCGGAGGTCCGATCATGATCGGGGGACTGCAACAGCGCGATATTGCTTACGTCATCAACCGGCTACCCGTCGAAACGCCGGCAGGTCATGCCTCGGAGCAACGCGGAGCAGAATTGCTCACCGATGCCTCGTTCGGCCTGGTCGACGCTGGCAATGACGCGGCGACGAAGGCTGACGATCGGGAGGCAGGACAGCAGTCAGTCGAGAAGTTCGCCAAAGTCGCCCATATCGATGAAGACGAGGCTGCTGGACGGCGACAGGCTGGTTGTGTTCGCTAGTCTTGCCGACTGGCCGTCAACCCCTAGGTACGCCGCCTGTCTGCTCTGTGCAGGGCAATCGGCTATTGACTTCGGCGGGGGAGCAACCGACACGGCCGTAAGCTCAGCGTACGGCGTCAGCGCCATTCGATAGCAACTTGATGTCCGTCCCCCGCGGGGTGCTGAGACCGAAAACCGGACGGCAAACCAGTTGAACGACGCACTATCTGGCATTGAGCGCGACCGGCGTGCGTCTGATCCGTCCGCTCGTGCGATGGTCACGGCGGGCAAGCGCGAGGAGCGTTTGGCGCTGGCGGCGGCTAGCATCTTCGCCCTGTCATGAAGCGGTCAATCGGCGACGAGTCAGGGAAGCGTATCAAATTTTCGGTTGCGATGTGTTTCGTGATCGTAGCCGCGGTCCCCGCGATCGCGCAGGACCTGCCCACCGATCAGCTCGAGCGGCACGCCGACACCGTTCGCCAGGGCAATCTGGTCCGTCAGACGGTCGGTCGCCAAACCTATGCACGATGGGGTGGGCGCGCGACCCCGGCACAGGCCCGCGCCTGCGCAAACAAGAGTCAGCTTCGCGCGCAGTACCGCGCCGGCAATCCCAAGGTGCAGCGGCTTTACAGCCTCTGTCGAAGCGTGGGCTATTGAGGTCGGGAGACACGATATGGCAGATTCTCTGATCGGCGGAGTCACCGCGGCACGTCGGGCGCTGCCGGTGCGCACGCCGCAGGACCAGAAGACCAAGGACGGCACCGATCGTGTGCAGATCGAAACCGATCAGGCGACCATCCGGGACACCCCGGTCGAGCGTGCACGCGTCCGATCGAGTGATGCCGGCAACCTCGACGACAGCAGTGCTTCGCCGAACGCGTCGCTGCTGGCGGATGAAAGCATCGGACGATTCCGAGCGACCGGACACCTGTATCGAGCGATCGGTAACCTAATCGGTGGAGCGTTGCAGTGAAGCGGTTCATGCTCGGTTTCGTTGCGCTTTCGTGCGCATCGTCGTTGGCGGCACAGGAAGTCGGGCCTGCGCTCGATCCCGGACAATTGACCGGAACGCTTGCCCAGGATCACGTGCGCTGGAGCGAAGCACGCCGAGCAGATAAATCGGCGACACGATCGGCGCGTCAGGCTTCGGCTTGTAGCAATCTGCCATCGTTTCGTCGGCAATATGGCGCCAGCCACCCGAAGGTCGTGCGCCTCGCCAAACTTTGCCGCAAGGCTGGATATTAGGTGGCGGCGGATGACCGGACCTGACGCTGCCTCAGGCCGAGTTTGCCTCAATCGCTCCGCGGGGCTGCGATTCGCCGGTCGGCCTCGCCACGGATAGTCGTTCCGACTATCCCGGCTAAGCGTTTCGCGGAGCGCTTCGGCGGGGTTGCCGGCCCATATTGCTGATCGGGAAAGACGATGACGATCGACCGCATCCACACCGGGCCGCTGGCCCCGATCGACCCCGCCGGGGGCGAGGGGCGGAGCCCCGCGACCGTCGGCGAGGCGAGCGTGCGGAGCGTCGCGTTGGCGGTGGTGGGCCGGATCGTCGACGAACTCGGTATCGGCGTCGGTGACCGGCGATCGTCGGCCGCCGACCCCTATCGCCTGCGCGAGGTCGCCGACATGGCAACGCGCGCCTTTCCCGGCAGCGCGCCGGCCGCGGAGGGTGAGCTGATGCGCGCGATCGAGTCGCTCGCGGGGGCGATCGCGGCGCACATGGCGGCGCGCGTCGACGGGAGCACCCTGGAGCGCGTCGATGACGCCCTCGACGGGCAATCCACCATGCGCGAGGGCGTCGAAGGCGTCGCCGAATTCCTGGACGGCGTGACGCAGCGGCTCGAAGCCGGGGGCTGAGGGATCAGCGCCGACGCTCGCGGATCAGCGCGAGGACGTCGGCCGGCACCGGCTTCCCCGCCGTGCCCGGGGGCGGCCAGACACCCTCGATCGCCCGCTGCGCGACGGCTCGCTCGTCAGGCACGGGTTCCGGCCAGCGAAGCGGGCGCAGGCGGTCGCGAAGCACGCGCTGCGCGGCGGCTTCCTGCGGGTCGTTGCGGGCCATCGGCGCCATTGCCGCGCTGCCCAGATTGGCGCCGCTGGCATCGATCGCGAACGGATCGGCACCCGCATCGAGCAGCCGGGCGGCAAGACCGAAGCGTTCCTGGTCGAGCGCGATGTGAAGCGCCCGCCGGCCGGTGCGCTCTTTCGCCTCCAGATCCGCACCCGCGCCGATCAGCAGATCTAGGCGGTCGGGGTCGTTCAGGCCGATGGCGGTGCGGAGCGGCAGCGTCGGTGCGCCGCGCGGATTGGGCGACGCCCCTCGCTTCAGCAGCAGCCGGGCCATCGTATCATCCTTGCCTCGGAGCGCGAGGACGAGGGGGAGGCCGTCACCCGTCCCGTCGGCAGGCGCGCCGGCATCGAGCAGGGCCATGATCGCTGGCGCGCTGCAACCGGCAACCGCAAATGCGAGCAGGTCGCCGCGCCGCGCAAGCGCCGGGTCGGCGCCGAGCAGCGCCTTTACCCTGTCGACCTCGCCACGGGTGAGGGCCCCGGCGATTTCCGGCGAAGACGACGCCTTCGGATCGGGAAGTTCGGTGTCTGGGCGGAAGCAGGCCTCCGCCGACGCCGTCGTGAAACCGCTCATGAGCGCCGCCGCAAGGAGGGGAAGGAACAGTCGCACATCGCGCCTCGCATCGTCGGGCGGGTGCGTGGGCCACCGCCTCGGGGAGTCGTCAGAGCGCGCCTGCGCCTGCCACTACCCAGTCGATGCCGTGGCGGTCGATCGGGTTCAACCCCTCGAACCAGTTGCGGTCGGCGGGGCGGACGTCGGGCAGGGCATGCTGCGTGCCGTACGCCTCCGGCGCGTCGGCCAGTGCACCGCCGGCGATGCCGCCGAGCGTGAAGCCGATGGCGCGGTCACCGCCCTCCTGAATGAGGTGCAGCGCCTCACCGGGGACGTAGAACGCATTGACGGAGGCCGCGCCGCGGCCGTTGGCGCTCGCGATCGACCGCGCGCCGTCGATCGTTCTGTCGGAAAGACCGGAGGCGTTGAAGGTCACCGCCTCCCGCCCGCTCGCCACCGCCGCTGCAGATGCCAGGCCGCCGCCGAGCGAGTGGCCCGTAAAGCTGACATCGGCATCGACACGGGCGATCGCCTTGCCGATTTCGAGCGCCTTGGCATAGCTTTCCGAATTGAGGCCGAGCGCCTGCTGGACGTTGTTCTTCCAGTCCTCGCCCGTCTGCGACCCGCGAAAGGCGACGACATACGAGTCGCCCGACACATAGACCCGCGCTCGGAACGACGAGCCGGGCTGTTCGAGCATCTCCGGCGACACCCCCAGCCGGTCGAGATCCGCCGCGCTCGCCACGCGATAGCCGGCGGGCGGGGTCGGTTCGGCGCGATAGACATCGGCGGAGAGCGCGGCGTTCGTCCGGACATGGTCGGGGGTCAGCCCGTCATTGGCCGCCGCCGTCCGCGGCGCGGCCGACGCGGCGAGCAGCGGCGCGGCGGGGGCGATCGGCTGCCAGGATGCCGGGGCGATGCGGGCTGCGGCTTCGATCATGGCGGATCCTTCCCTAAACCTGGTGGGCAAAGGCTAGGGGCGTGGCGACGGTGCCGACATAAGCGTTTCGATTAGGGCGCTAGTCGCGGCGACTATCCCGCCGGCGGGGTGACGGGCGTAGCGTCGGCCCATCAGTTCAGGTTCGGGAGAGGTCGCCATGACCCGCATTGCCGCCGCACAGGAGAACAGCGCCGCCATCTCCGCCCCATCGGCGAACTATACGGTCAAACCCGGCGATACGCTGACCGAGATCGCATCCGCGCACGGCGTCTCGCTTGGTGCGCTGCTCGCCGCCAACGGACAGATCGACAATCCCGACCTGATCCGGCCGGGTGAGCAGCTGGCGATCCCCGGCGGCGGACAGGTGCGGGGCAGCTATACGGTCGAGCGCGGCGACACGCTGTCGGGCATCGCCGAGCGGTTCGGGACCGATGTGGCGACCTTGGCGCGAAGCAATGGGATTTCGAACCCCGACCTCATCTATCCCGGACAGCGGCTCAGCCTGGGTGGCGGCAATGGCGGGACGGGCGCGGTCGGCGGCGTCGATCCGGGGCAGGGGCCGCAGGGCGGCGGGACGAGCAACGTCTATGACACCGCGCGCCAGTATCTGGGTCGGAACGCCTCCGAACTGCGGCGCGACACGACCGACGACCTGCCGATGAACCCGAACGTGCCCGCGAACGTGTGCTGCGCGAACTTCGTGTCGGGGGTGCTGATCGAGGCGGGCGTAATGGACAAGGGCCTGCGTACCGATTCGGTCGCGCAGCTCAATTCGAACCTGCGCGGCGCCGGCTGGACCGCGGTCGACCCCGCCGATGCCAAGCCCGGCGATGTCGTCATCATCCAGGGCGGCGGCGTGTCGCATACCGAAATCTATGCCGGCGGCGGCAAGATGATCGGTTCGAACAACGTCAATGCCGACGGCACGCAGAAGATCAGCGAGAACAACCTATCCTGGGCGCTCGACCACGGTGCGGTGATCCTGCGCGCGCCCGGCGGTGCGAACAATCAGGCGGCACCGGCCGATGGCGCCGGTGCCGCGGCACCGACGGGGCAGGGTACGCACCAGCAGCGCATCGACCAGGCGATCGGCTTCTTCGAGGGGCAGGGCTGGAGCCGCGCGCAGGCGATCGGCATCGTCGCGAACCTCGACGCCGAAAGCGGCATGGAAGCGAACATCCGCCAGATCGGCGGCGGGCCGGGCTATGGCCTTGCCCAGTGGGAGGGGCCGCGACAGGCCGATTTCCGCGAATGGGCGGGCAAGAATATTCGCCAGTCGACCTTTGCCGAGCAGCTCCGCTTCATCCAGCACGAACTGACCGGGAGCGAGCGCGGCGCGGGCAACGCGCTGCGCGGCGCTACCGAGGCGGGGGAGGCGGCGTCGATCGTCACGCGCCTTTACGAGCGCCCGGCGGACAGCGCGGGCGAAGCGGTGCGCCGGGCTGCGCGGGCGCGGGAGATCGCGAACTGATGCGGCTCGCGGTCGGCGCGATGCTGCTGGCGGCACCCGCGGCCGCGCAGACGCCGGAGCGGGTGCGCTGCATCGTCGACCACGGCCCGGCGCAGGACTGCCGCGTCACCTTTTCGACCGCCGCCGGCGTCCGCACGCTGCGCTTCGACATGGGGGGCGGTCGCCGTGTGACCTTTGTCGGGCGGGCGCAGACGGGCTGGTGGTCGGGCCGACTCGACGGCAAGCCGGCGATGGGCTTCGAGCGCAATCGCGGCAACGTGGCCTTTGCGACAAGCGACCTCGCGCACAGTTTCGAATGGTATTACCCTGACAGCGAGCACGGCCGCTATTGAGCGGCCGGCCGAGGAGAGCATGCTGATGTTGTGGAGCGTTATGATCGGGCTGTCGGCGATGGCGACGGGCAGTGCGGCGCAGGAAGAGACCGCGTCGCAGGCGATGGCCGAACGGTATCAGGCGGAGTTCGCCGACTGCGTCGTCCGGCGGAAAAACTACGCCGCCCCGGTCGCGACGTTCCTGCGCGCGATCCCCGACACGCCCGGTTGGGGCGAGGCGGGTCTGAAGGCCGCCGATCTGTCCTGCCTGAACGCTGCGGCGAAGCGGACGGAAAGCAAGATCACGATGAAGATGCAGCCGTCGAGTTTCCGCGATGCCATTTATCCCGCGCTCTACCGCCAGCAATTCGCCCGCGCGCCGCAGACCGCGCGAATCGGGGCACTGCCGCCGCTCGACATCGCGTCGGAGTTCGACGGGGACATCGCGTCGCTGCCGGCCGAGTATCGCCCGCGGCGCGCGCTCGGCGACTGCGTCGCGCGCACCAATCCGACCGAGGCGCATAAGATGCTGCTCGCCGGCCCAGGCAGTAAAAGCGAGACGGCCGCCGTCGAGTCGCTGAAGCCGTCGATCGCCGGCTGCCTGCCTGCCGGAACCAGCATACGCATGAACCGCCCGGCGCTGCGCGCGCATCTGGGGGAGGCGATGTACAAGCTCAGCCGCGCCGCCAGCAGCGCGGGTTGAGGAGTCAGGCCGCGGCGCGCTCGCTTTTGCGCAGCGTCAGCACCTCGACGCCGGTCGCGGTCACGGCGACCGTATGCTCGAATTGCGCGGACAGGCGGCCGTCCGCCGTCACGACCGTCCATTCGTCGTCCAGCGTGACGGTGCGCCGCGTCCCCTGATTGAGCATCGGTTCGATCGTGAACGTCATCCCCTCGCGAAGGACCAGCCCCGTGCCGGGTCGGCCGAACGCGGGCACTGCCGGTTCCTCGTGCATCTCGCGGCCGATGCCGTGGCCGCAATAGTCGCGGACGATCGAATAGCCGTGACGCTTGGCGTGGCGTTCGATCGCGTGGCCCACATCGCCGAGCCGCGCGCCCGGACGGACCGCGCCAATCCCTTTCCACATCGCCTCCTGCGTCACCTTCACCAGTCGCCGCGCCGCAGGACCGGGGTCGCCGATGACGTAGGTCTTGCTCGAATCGGCGATGAAACCGTCTTTTTCCAGCGTGATGTCGAGGTTGACGATATCTCCGTCCTTGAGCGTCACGTCGGCGCTCGGCACGCCGTGACAGACGACCTCGTTGATCGAGCAGTTGAGGACATGGCCATAGCCATATTGCCCCTTGCTCGCGGGGCGGGCCGCAAGGTTGTCGGTAATGTACCGATCGACGAGCGTATCGATCTCCAGCGTGGTCATGTCGGCCAGCGGTGCTGCGTCGAGCATCTCGAACACATGCGCCAGCAACCGGCCGGCGTTGCGCATCAGCGCGATCTCGTCAGGCGTCTTGACCATGTCAGGCGGCGGCGAGGCCGGGCATATCGACCTCGGCCGCGGCGAGTTCGCGGCGAACGATCTCGTTGAACGACAGCGTCGGATTGGCCTCCGCGAGCATGCCGATCTTCATCCAGAATTCGGCCTGTGCGTTGATCGACCGACACATCACGCCGCTGGCGCGCCGGATTTCGGCGTGCAACTGCTCGTCGATTTTCACGATACCCATATACAAAGCGTATATGGATCGTATTGTTTCGCGTCAATCGAACGCGAACACGCTTGGCGGGGCGCCATGCTTGGCGGCCCAGCCCTCCCACGCGACATCGGTGGGACCGATTGCCGCTTCGATGACCTGCCACCGACCATTTTGCCGGCGAAGGAGCGCGGCATAGGCGTGTGAGACGAGGCCGCGCCGTGCCGCCTCCGCCTTTTTCGTGCCCGCGTAATCGAACGGCTTGCCGCCGGCCGCCTGCATGTCGGCAAACAGAAAGGCCCAGTCGCCGTCGCGACGGAGAGTCTTCACGACGAACAGCGGCGGACGCCCCAACTCCTCGGCGACTGGCCGGCGCGCGGCGTCGAGGATGGCGGCGCGATCGGCGGGCGCGATCGCGGGGGCGGCGGCTTGGATCATCATCGCGGTCCATCCTGTCCAGAGCATACGCGCATCCTTCGCCGCCGATCGCGGCGCCGCAACGCGTGGGGGACGGAGCGGGCGAACCGCGCGACGAAAAAGGGCGGCCCCCCCGGGACCGCCCTTCGTCTTACTGGTCGAGGAACGAACGCATCTTGCGGCTTCGGCTCGGGTGCTTGAGCTTGCGCAGCGCCTTCGCCTCGATCTGGCGGATACGCTCGCGCGTCACGCTGAACTGCTGGCCGACCTCCTCCAGCGTGTGATCGGTGTTCATGCCGATGCCGAACCGCATGCGCAGCACGCGCTCTTCGCGCGGCGTCAGGCTGGCGAGGACGCGGGTGACCGTTTCCTTCAGGTTCGCCTGGATCGCGGCATCGACCGGGATGATCGCGTTCTTGTCCTCGATGAAGTCGCCGAGGTGGCTGTCCTCCTCGTCGCCGATCGGCGTTTCGAGGCTGATCGGCTCCTTGGCGATCTTCATCACCTTGCGAACCTTCTCGAGCGGCATCGACAGGCGCTCGGCCATCTCCTCCGGCGTCGGCTCGCGGCCCTGCTCGTGCAGGAACTGGCGGCTGGTGCGCACCAGCTTGTTGATCGTCTCGATCATATGGACGGGAATGCGGATCGTCCGCGCCTGATCGGCGATCGAGCGCGTGATCGCCTGGCGGATCCACCACGTCGCATAGGTCGAGAACTTGTAGCCGCGGCGATACTCGAACTTGTCCACCGCCTTCATCAGGCCGATATTCCCCTCCTGGATGAGGTCCAGGAACTGCAATCCGCGGTTCGTATATTTCTTGGCGATCGAGATGACGAGGCGCAGGTTCGCCTCGACCATCTCCTTCTTGGCGATCCGCGCCTCGCGCTCGCCCTTCTGCACCATGTTGACGATGCGGCGGAACTCGCCGAGCGCCATGCCGGTCGATTGCGCGATCTCCGCGATCTCGACGCGGATGCGGTCGACCGCGGCGCCCTCGTTCTCGGCGAACGCCTTCCACTTCTTGTCGAGCCCGCCGACCGAGGCCAGCCACTGCTCGTCGAGCTCGTGGCCCATATAGCGGTCGAGAAAGTCCTTGCGGTTGACCTTGTGCCGCTCGGCAAGGCGCAGCATCTGGCCGCCGAGCGCGGTCAGGCGCCGGTTGAAGCTGTAGAGCTGGTCGACAAGATACTCGATCTTGGCCTGGTGGAACTGGACGCTCTCAACCTCGGCGGTCAGTTCCTCGCGCAGCTTCTGGTACTTCTTCTCGTCCGACGCGCCGAGTTCGCCGCCCGATGCCATCGCGTCGAGCCGCTTGCCCTGCATCTTGGCGAAGGTCTTGTAGAGCGCGGTGATGCTCGCGAACTTCTCGAGCGCCTGCGGCTTCAACGTCTCTTCCATCTGAGCGAGCGAGAGGGTGTTGTCCTCCTCCTCGTCGTCCGACGGACGCGGCGCGCGCCGCTCGGTCATCGAATCCTCGTCCTCGTCAGCGGCGGCCTCCTCGGGCTCGTCCTCTTCCTTGAACGACGGGCCAGCGTTCTTCTCGGAAATCTCGCCGTCGTCCTCGCCGTCCTCGGACAGCGATTCGGGGGCGGGATCCTTCGACAGCATCGCGTCGAGATCGAGAATCTCGCGAAGCTGCATCGTCCCTTCGTTGAGGGCCGTCGACCAGTTGATGATTGCGTTGAAGGTAATCGGGCTCTCGCACAGCCCGAGGATCATCGTGTCGCGCCCGGCCTCGATCCGCTTGGCGATCGCGATCTCGCCCTCGCGCGACAGGAGCTCGACCGCCCCCATTTCGCGCAGGTACATGCGGACAGGATCGTCGGTGCGATCGACCGTTTCCTTCTTCTTCGGCGCTTCGAAGGCGGGGGCGCTGTCGTCCTGGCTGTCCGAAGACTCGTTGTCGTCGGCGCTGTCGTCCTCGGGCTCAGCGTCCTCGCCGGCTTCCTCGTTTTCGACGACGTTGACGCCCATGTCGTTGAGCGCGGACATGATGTCCTCGATCTGCTCGGAGGACATCTGATCCTGCGGCAGCATCTCGTTCAGCTGATCGACGGTGATGTAGCCACGCTTCTTGGCGCGCGCGATCAGCTTCTTCATCGACCCTTCGTTGAGGTCGATCAGCGGCGCGTCGCCCACCTCGATCGTGTCGTCACCGCCGCCACCGTTCGCCTTCGCCATCAACTGCCCTCGATTACCCGACGGCGCATTATACAACGAATGCGCCCTACATGCCTGTCAGTACGGATTTTGCAACTCGCATGAGCGCGTCGCGCCGCGATTGTTCCCGCGATATGGGGATCATGTCACATCGGTCAAGCGCATCGGGCGGCCGGCGCTCAATGCCCGGCGGATCTTGCGACCGCGGCGCCGTCCTCGTCGGCATGCGCCAACGTCTCGAGGCGCGCCTTCAAACGCTGCTGTTCCTGCAGAAGCGTCTGTTGACGGGACCAAGCCTCCTCGGACCAGCCGGCACTCATTGCCGACGTCGCATCGGTCAGAGCCGCCTCGACACGCGGCAGCGTAACCATCACCGCGATCGCCTCGTCGAGGTCGGTGGCGGCGCGATCGGGATCGGCGCCGGCATGCGTGAACGAGAAGGGCAGGGAGTCCGCCCGGAGCAGGTCGCCGGCCACCTGATCGAACCCGGAGCGCGCCAGGACGCTGACCAGTCGTGAGCTGTCGAGCGCCTGATCCTCGATCGCCAGATCGATCACCGCCTCGAACGCGCGGGCCAGCGCGATGTCGGCAAGCCGTAGCGAGCCCAGGATCTCCATGTGCCGCGCAATCTCGGCCGGGTGGCGGATCAGCCCGGCAAGCACCGCCTTGGCGAGCACGCGGTCGATCCCGCCCGTCCCCACCGCACGCGCGGTATCACCGGGGGGCGCCTCGGGCGGTTGCCAGCCGCGGCCGGCATTGCGGCCGCGCGGTCCCTGCTGGATGCGGGGCGGCGGCGCCTTTCGCGCGGCAAAGGTTTCGAAGAACCGGCGCTTGAAGTCGGCGTGATATTCCGAGCGGACGTTAGGATCGGCGATCCGGTCGGCCTGTTCGGCGAGCCGCGCGCGAAGGCCGGCGCGCTCCTCCGGCGTGTTCGTCGGCTCCTCGGCGGCATGACGCCACAGCCGCTCGACCAGCGGTTCGGGCGCGGCGAGCAGCGCCTCCATCGCACCGGCGCCCGACGTGCGGACGAGGTCGTCGGGGTCCTGTCCGGCGGGCAGCGTCACGAAGCTGAGGCTGCGCCCGGGCCCCAGCATCGGCAGCGCGCGTTCGGCGGCGCGGATGCCCGCCTTCTGCCCGGCGCTGTCGCCGTCGAAGCACAGGATCGGCACGTCGACCATCCGCCAGAGTCGCTCCAACTGCGCCTCGGTCAGCGCAGTCCCGAGCGGGGCAACCGCCTCGCCGAACCCGGCTTGGGCCAGCGCGATCACGTCCATATAGCCCTCGACCGCGATCACGCGGCCGGCCTTGCGCGCGGCGGCACCCGCGCGGTCGAGGTTGTAGAGCGTGCGGCCCTTGTCGAAGAGCGGCGTCTCCGGCGAATTCAGATATTTCGGCTCACCCGCGCCGATGATCCGGCCGCCGAACGCGATCACGCGCCCGCGCGGGTCGCGGATCGGGATCATCAGCCGGCCGCGGAAGCGGTCGTACGGCTCCTTGCCGTCGACCTGGATCAACAGGCCGCATTCGATCAGCATCGCATCGCCGAACTCGGCCAGCGCCTTGCGAAGCTGCCCGCGGCTGTCGGGCGCGAAGCCAAGACCGAACGCGCGGGCGGTGTCGGCACGGACGCCGCGCTTTTCGAGCAGCGCACGCGCTTCCTCGCCGCCCAGGCCCCAGAGCTGGTCCTCGAACCATTTGGCCGCTGCCGCCATGACGTCGTGCAGCGATTTCGCGCGCTCCGCCTTTTCGGCGGCGCGGCGATCGGGGGCGGGCATGTCGAGGCCCGCCGCCTGCGCCAGATCCTTGACCGCATCGATGAAGGGCAGGCCCTGATGCTCGGTCAGCCAGCGGATCGCGTCGCCATGGGCGCCGCAGCCGAAGCAATGATAGAAGCCCTTGTCGTCGTTGACGTAGAAGCTGGGCGACTTCTCGTTATGGAAGGGGCAGCAGGCACGATGCTCGCGGCCTGCACGCTGGAGCTTGACGGTGCGGCCGACCAGCACCGACAGCGTGGTGCGCGCGCGCACCTCGTCGAGAAAGGCAGGCGAAAGGCTCATGCCCAAGGTCGATCGCAAAGGCGGCACGCGGCGACGGGTCGCACAGAAATAGTCGATGATCCCGCCATGCCGCCCTCATGACAGAACACGCCGAGTCGCGGTAGCATCTTGAGACGGGCGGCGACGACAAATCGCCGCCCGATCCCGTCAATAGCGGCGGAGCAGCCCGGCCAGCTTGCCCTGCACGCGCACCTGATCGGGGCGATAACGCTGCGGGTCGTAGCTGCGGTTGGCGGGGTCGAGGCGGACCATCCCGCCCTCGTGCCGGAAGAACTTCAGCGTGGCCTCATGCTCGTCGATCAGCGCCACGACGATCTCGCCGTCGCGGGCGACCTCCTGACGGCGGATCAGCGCATAGTCGCCGTCGAGGATACCCGCCTCGACCATCGAATCCCCCGACACCTCCAGCGCATAATGCTCGCCCGCACCCAGCAGCGCGGCGGGCACGGGGAGCATCGATGCGCCTTCCATCGCCTCGATCGGTACACCGGCGGCGATGCGGCCGTGCAGCGGGATCTCGATCACGTCGTTGGCGGGGGTGGGCAGCGTCGCAGGGGCGCTCGGCGTGGCGGCAGGCGCCGTGCGCTTCTTTGCCGCGACCTTCGCCTCGGGCATCTTGATGACTTCGAGCGCGCGGGCGCGATTGGGCAGGCGGCGCAAGAAACCGCGTTCTTCCAGTGCGCTGATGAGGCGGTGGACACCCGACTTCGACTTGAGCTCGAGCGCGTCCTTCATTTCCTCGAAAGAGGGCGACACGCCGGTCTCGACCAGCCGGTCGGCAATGAAGCAAATGAGTTCGTGCTGCTTGCGCGTGAGCATCGCGCCTCTCCCGTAAGAACAGACGCCGAACGTTTATGGCTTGTTCTACTTGCTGTCAAGCAAGGTCTAGGATCTGCGCCGAGTCGCCCGCCGCAGCCGCCGGCGCCTGCGGTTCGCGAAGCACGAGGCAGTCTGCGCGGGCCAGCGTGCGGAGCATCGAGCTGTCCTGGATCGCGGCGACATGCACGCGCCCGTCGATCCGCCGCCCGCGCAGATAATCGGTGCGCTCGCCATTGGCGGGCAGCGGCTCGGCGAGCGTCGCGGGCGTCGGTTTGGGCAACGGATCGGCCGCGCCGGACAGGTGCGCGACCAGCGGCCGGACGAACAGCGTTGCGGTCACGAACGCGGACACGGGATTGCCGGGAAGGCCGACGACCACGCCTTCGCCTAGCCGCCCGGCGAGCATCGGCTTGCCCGGCCGCAGCGCCACGCGCCAGAAGTCGATGACTGCGCCCGCCGCCTCCAGTGCTGGCCGGACGAGGTCATGGTCGCCGACCGACGCCCCGCCGGTGGTGACGAGAATGTCCGCCTGCGCACCGGCAAAGGCGTCGCGCAACACTTCCAGCCGATCGGGCAGGATGCCGAGGTCGACGAGATCGATGGGCAGGTCGGCGAGCAGCGCCGTCAGCATCACGCCGTTGCTCTCTGGCAGGTCGCCGTCGCCGAGCGGCGCGCCCGCGGGGCGAAGTTCGTCGCCGGTCGCCGCGATCGCGACGCGGACACGGCGGCGGACGGGCAGGGCCGCGTGTCCGGCGACGGCAGCAAGCGCGATGCGCGCCGGCGTGATCCGCTCGCCTGCTTCGATCAGCACGTCGCCGACCGTGAAGTCCAGCCCGGCGCGGCGGACGTTGCGGCCGGGATGGGCGGGGCCTTCGCCCGCGAGATGCACCTGCGCGCCTTCGACCCGGGCTTCCTCCTGCACCAGCACGCAGTCGGCTCCCGCGGGCATCGCCGCGCCGGTGAAGATACGGACGGTTTCGCCGGGCGCGACAGGGCTGGCGAACGGCCGGCCGGCGGCACTTTCCCCGATCAGCCGGAACGGGCCGGGCAGCGCGGCATGCGCGATCGCATAGCCGTCCATCGCCGACAGGTCGCGCGAAGGCTGCGTTCGCAGCGCAGCGATCGGTTCGGCCGCCCAGCGGCCCGCGGCCTGGGCCAGCCGCAGCGTTTCGACTTCGACTGGATCGCGCAGGGCAAGCAGCCGGGTCTGCGCCTCGGCAACGGGGAGCAGCGGCATCAGGCGGGCGCGAACCAGTCGCCGGACTTGCCGCCGGTCTTCGACAGTAGACGAACGACCTCGATTATCATGCCCTTATCGATCGCCTTTGCCATGTCGTACAAAGTCAGGAGCGCGGTGCTGGTCGCCACCATCGCTTCCATCTCTACGCCGGTCTGGCCCGTCGTGGTGGCGGTGGCCGTCACGGCAACGCCGTCGTCCTCGATCGTCAGCGCCACCTCGACGCTGGTGAGCGGTAGCGGGTGGCAAAGAGGGATGAGGTCGGCGGTGCGCTTTGCCGCCATGATCCCGGCGATCCGCGCCACTGCGAGCACGTCGCCCTTCGCGACCGCGCCGTCGCGGATCGCGGCGGCGGCTTCGCGCGACATGGCGATGCGGCCGCCGGCGACGGCACGGCGCTCGGTCGCAGGCTTGTGGCCGACATCGACCATCCGCGCGGCGCCCGCCTCGTCCAGATGCGTCAGGTCGCTCATCCGACCAGCGCGCGCGTCGCGGCCTCGACGTCCGCCCGGCGCATAAGCGCCTCGCCGATCAGAAAGCAGCGGATGCCGTGCGCGGCCATCGCGTCGAGTTCGGCCCGGGTGTTGAGGCCGCTTTCGGCGACGAAGGTGCAGTCGGCGGGGGCCTCGCCGACGAGCTCATAGGTCTTGTTGAAATCGACCTCGAACGTCTTGAGATTGCGGTTGTTGACACCGATCAGCCGCGACTTCAGCCGGGCCGCGCGTTCCATTTCCGCTGCGTCATGGACCTCGACAAGCACGTCCATGCCGCGCTCGAACGCGGCGGCCTCGATCTCGGCCATCGCGGCATCGTCCAGCGCGGCGACGATGATAAGGATCGCATCGGCGCCCATCGCGCGCGCTTCGGCCACCTGCCACGGATCGACCATGAAATCCTTGCGCAGGACGGGCAGGTCGCAGGCGGCGCGTGCGGCGACGAGATAATCCTCGTGCCCCTGAAAGCCCGGCGCGTCGGTCAGGACCGACAGGCACGTCGCGCCGCCGGCGGCATAGGCGCGGGCGATTGCGGGCGGGTCGAAGTCGGCACGGATCAGACCTTTTGACGGGCTGGCCTTCTTCACCTCGGCGATTAGCGCGTGCCGGCCCGACGCGGCGCGCGCATCGAGCGCCGCCTTGAACCCGCGAGGAACCGACTGTTGCGCGGCGCGCGCGTCGAGGTCGGTGAGGCTCGCCTTCGCCCGCCGCTCGGCGACCTCGTCATATTTGCGGTCGATGATCGCGGTCAGCATGTTGCTCATACGCGGTCGATCCAGCGGCGAAGGAGCGCGGCGGCGCGGGCGCTGTCGATCGCTTCGGCCGCCTGCGCGGCGCCGTCAGCGAGGCTCTCGACCCGGCCCGCGACGATCAGCGCGGCGGCGGCGTTGAGCAGCACCGCGTCGCGGTACGCGCCGGCGCCGCCCGCGAGCAGGTCCTTCAGCGCCTCGGCATTCTCGGCGGCCTCGCCACCACGGATCTTGGCCAGCGGGTGGCGGGGCAGGCCGGCATCCTCGGGCACGATCGCTTCGGGCAGCGTGGCACTGCCGACGTTCGCGGCAACGCTGGGTCCGGCGCAGGAGAGCTCGTCAAGCGCATCCTCGCCCGAGACGACCGCCGCCGCCTGTGCGCCCAAAAGATCCAGCGCCTCGGCATAGACGGGCACATAATCGGGGCGGGCGATACCGACGAGCTGGCGCTCGACCCGCGCCGGGTTGGCGAGCGGCCCCATCAGGTTGAAGATCGTCCGCCGCCCGATCCGGCGCCGCAGCGGTGCGAGCCGCGCCAACGAGGGGTGGTGGTTGGCCGCGAACAGGAAGGCGATGCCGAGCTCGTTCAGCGTCGCCTCCGCACTCGCGGTCGCGGCGTCGAGGTCGAGACCCAGTGCCTCCAACGTGTCGGCCGCCCCCGCCTTGGACGAGGCGGCGCGGTTGCCGTGCTTGGCGACGGGCACGCCGCAGGCGGCGACGACAATCGCGACGGCGGTCGAGACGTTGAGCGTATGGTGGCCGTCGCCGCCGGTGCCGCACACGTCGATCGCATTGTCGGGCGCGTCGAGGGCAATCATCCGCTCGCGCAGCGCCCGCGCCGCCGCGGCGATCTCGATCGAGGTTTCGCCCCGCTCGGTCAGGCCGATCAGAAATGCTTCGATCGACGTATCCTCGGCGCGGCCGTCGAGAATGTCGGCGAACGCACGCGCGGCGCTGTCGTGCGACAGCGGTGTCACCGGATCGGGCAGCAGCGTCGTCACCGTCATGCCGCCAGTCCCTTCGGCAGATCGGCGGGCATCGTCGCGGGCAGGCCGGCGTCGCGCAGGAAATTGGCGAGCATCGCATGGCCATGCTCGGTCGCGATGCTTTCGGGATGGAATTGCACGCCGTGGATTGGCAGCTCGCGGTGACGGAAGCCCATGACACTAGCATCGGCGGCCGTCGCGTTGACCACCAGCGCCTCGGGTACGTCGGTGACGATCAGCGAGTGATAGCGCGTCGCCGTGAAGGGCGAGGGCAGGCCGGCGAACAGCCCGGTACCGTCATGCTCTACCGGACACGTCTTGCCGTGCATCAACCCGCCGCGCACCACCTGGCCGCCGAAATGCTGGCCGATCGCCTGATGGCCGAGGCAGACGCCGAGCAGCGGTTTGCGCATTTCGGCGCACGCGGCGACGAGGTCGAGGCTGATCCCCGCCTCGTTCGGGGTGCAGGGACCGGGCGAGATCAGGAACGCCTGCGCGTTCGTCTCGATCGCGTCGCGCGCAGTCATGGCGTCGTTGCGCTCGACCCGCACCTCGACCCCCAGTTCCATCAGATAATGGACGAGGTTCCAAGTGAAGCTGTCGTAATTGTCGATGACGAGGAGCATATCGCACCCCATCTAGCCCTCGTTCAGCCATGCGCAAGCTTGGCGGGCGGATGGACGGACGAACTGCCGGAGAATTGCCATGCGCCGCTTGACCCTGGGCCTGATCCTGCTCGCGACCGCCGCGCCGTCGCTGGCGCAGGAGCCGCCGCAGGGCGCACGCTCGGGCACGCCGCAGCGTATTCGCAACGTGATGCTCAAGCCGGGCGAGAAATGTCCCGAGGCGCAGGGCGACGAGATCGTGGTCTGCGGCCGGATCGACCCGGAAGAACAATATCGTATCCCCAAGGAGTTCCGCGACGCGCCGGTGGTCGCGGGCAACCAGTCCTGGACCAATCGCGCGCAGACGATGATGGACGCGAACCGGGCCGGCCTGCCCAACAGTTGCTCGCCGGTCGGGACCGGCGGTCAGACCGGCTGCAATCAGCAGTTGATCGACCAGTGGTTCGAATGGCGCCGCGCCCAGCGCGCGGAGGCGGCGAAAGTGCCCTGACACCGGCGAGACGTGGGTCTACTGACCGAAGCCTGCTTCGCCCGCCCGAGCCACCGCCTCGCGCGCGGCGGCCAGCAGTGCCCCGGCCTTCGCCTCGCACTCGCGCTGTTCATAGGCGGGGTCGCTGTCGGCGACGATGCCCGCACCCGCCTGGACGTGCATGACGCCGTCCTTGACGATGCCGGTGCGCAGGACGATGCACGAATCCATCGACCCGTCGGGCGAGAAATAGCCGACGCCGCCGGCATATGCCCCGCGCGCCTCCGGCTCCAGTTCGCCGATGATCTGGCAGGCGCGGACCTTAGGTGCGCCGCTGACCGTGCCCGCGGGGAAGCCGGCGAACAGCGCATCGATCGCGTCGCGGTCGGGGTGCAGCCGGCCCACCACGTTGGACACGATGTGCATGACATGGCTGTAGAGCTCGACGGTATAGCTGTCGGTCACGCGCACGCTGCCCGCGGTCGAGACGCGGCCGACATCGTTGCGGCCGAGGTCGAGGAGCATCAGGTGCTCGGCGCGCTCCTTGGGATCGGCGAGCAGGCTGTCGCGGTTTGCGGCATCCGCTTCGGGCGTCGCGCCGCGGGGGCGGGTGCCGGCGATCGGACGGATCGTCACCTCGCCGTCGCGGACGCGCACGAGGATCTCGGGGCTTGATCCGGTGAGCGAGAAGCCCGGCAGGTCGAGGTGATATAGGAACGGCGACGGGTTGATCCGCCGCAACGCGCGATAGAGCTCGATCGGCGGCAGCGCGAACGGGGCGGTGAAACGCTGGGCGAGCACGACCTGAAAGATGTCGCCGGCGGCGATATATTCCTTCGCCGCCGCCACCATTTCGCCATAGCGGCCGGGTTCGAGGACGGGGGTGAAGATCGGCGGCTCGGCTTCGCTGCGCGCAGGGGCGGGGAGCGGCGCGGCGGCGAGGCGGGCGGCGGTCGCCTCGATCGCCTCACACGCGCGGTCCACGGCCTGGCCGCCATGCTCGGGCCAGGCGGGGGCGACGATGAATAGCGCGTCGGCAAGCCGGTCGAAGACGAGCAGCACGCTCGGTCGCACGAACAGCATGTCGGGAATGTCGAGCGCGCGCGTCTTGGGCGCGGCCAGTTTCTCGACCAGCCCGATCGTCTCATAGCCGAAATAGCCGACGAGGCAGGCAAGCGCGCGCGGCAATGCGGCGGGCACGTCGGCGCGGCAATCCTCGACCAGCGAGCGGAGCGCCGCGAGGCTGTCTGCCTCGCACGGCTCGAACGCCTCGCGATCGGTCAGCCAGCGGCGGTTGATCTCGGCGTCTGCACCCACGGCGCGGAACACGAGGTCGGGGGCAAGGCCGATCAGGCTGTGCCGCCCACGCACCGCGCCGCCCTCCACCGATTCCAGGAGGAAGTCGCCGCGCCCCGGCTCGATTAGCTTGAGCGCGGCGGCGACCGGCGTCTCGGTATCGGCTAGTTGGCGGCGCCAGACGAGCGCCGGCCGCCCGGCGGCAAGCGCGGCGCGGGCGGCGTCGATCCCCTCGATCACTCTGCCGCTGCGCCCTGACCGGCGAGGTCGGCCTTCAGCTTGGCGAGGCCGGCGGCGTTGCGCGTCGCGCCGAGCTGCTTCCTGGCGGCGTTGGTGAACTGCTCGGCATATTCGCGGCCGATGACGGAGCCGAGGCCCTGGCGCGTCGACTGGATCGCGCCCGGCGCCTTGCGCGCGTCGCCGGGGGTGATGCCGGTGACGGTCACGACGAACCAGCCGCCGCTGTTGGGCGCCTCGATCAGCTTGGCGCCGCCCTGCTTCAGGTTGAACATCAGCGCGACCGGCGGCGGCAGCTGTACGCGGCGCGCGGCAAGCTCGGCGCGCGACACGTCGATCGTCTGGATGCCCGGCCCGCCGGTGACGCCCGCCGCACCCAGCGCCTGCTGAAGCGCGGTGCCGCGCCCGACATTGGCGACGACGGCATCGGCGATGCGGCGCGCGGCGAGCTTGGCCTGCTGGCGGCGCCAGTCCTGTACCACGGTATCTCGGATCGACTGGAGCGGGCGCGCGGCGGCGGGCACGGTGCGGCCGAGCGCGACGATCGCGAACGTGCCGTCCTGACCGATCGGCACGATCTGCGGCGCGTCGCCGTCCTGCGCGGCGAAGCCGGCCTGCATGACGGTGGCGATACGCGGATCGGGTGCCTGGGTCGGCGCGTCGGGGTTCAGGCCCTGCGCGGTCAGTGCGGGCGTGGTCTGCGCCGAGAGCTTCTGGTCGGCAATCAGCTCGTCGAAGGTCGCGCCGTCGGCGATGCCGCCGTCGAGCTTCTGCTGCGCGTCGGCGATCGCCTCGGCTTCCTTGCGCTTGCGGACTTCGGCGGTCAGTTCGTCGCGCACCGCCGCCAGCGGGCGACCCGCCGACTGGCTGATGCCGGCAACCTTGATGATGTGAAACCCGAGCGGCGAGCGAACCGGCCCGACGACGCTACCCTCGGGCGCGGCGAACGCGGCCTTCGCCACGTCGGCGGAGGTCTGCGTCGCAAAGGCCGACTGCTTGGCGTTGCTGGCGGTCGTCGCCTCCAGCCCGGCGGCGCGCGCGGCGGCGGCGACGGCGGTGCCGCCCTTCACCTGCGCCGCGATCTTGGTCGCCAGCGCCTGGTCGAGAACGATGACCTGTTCCAGCGTGCGCGTGGCCGAGGGGGCGTATTTGTCGCCCGCCGCCTTGTACGCCGCCTGAAGGTCGGCGTCGGTCACCTGAACGCGCGCGGCATAGGCGTCGGGCGTCACGATCGCATAGCGGACGACGCGCCGCTCGGGGATCATGTAGCGCGCACGGTTGTCGCTGTAGAAGCCGGAAAGCTGCTGGTCGGTCGGGTTCGCCGATGCGTTTACCGCCGCCGGGATCAGCGCGATCTGGCCCTTGCGCCGCTCCAGCAGCAAATTGGCATAGGGGAGGGCAAGCTGGTCGCCGACCTGGCCCGCGCCGATCGTCGGCGTCAGCAGCCACTGGGCATAGGTTTCACGCGCGATGTCGGTGCGCAGCTGCTCGGGCGTGATCTGCCGCTGGGAAAGCGCGCGCTCGAAATTGGTCTGGCTAAACTTGCCGTCGAAGCCCTGAAACGCCGGGATGCTGGCGATCTGGCCGTCGACGAGCGCCTTGGACGCGAGCATGCCGCTCTTTTGCGCGAACTGTTCGAGCACGAGGCCGTTCTCGACCCGCGCGACGACGCTTTCGAACCCGCCGGCATTGAGGAACCCGGCCATGTCGATGCCCTGCTGCTCGGCGCGCACCGCATCGAGCGCGAGGCGGGTGCGCTGGCGCAGGTCGATTTCGCTCACCCCGTCGCCCGCGACCTCGATCAGCGTCGCGCCCGACGCCGTGCCGCCCTGGCGCATACCGTTGATGTCGGCGACGCCGAAGCTGATCGCGATGATCGCGAGGGCCGCGAGCGTGAAGATCACGCCGAACTTCGACTTGACCACCCGGCGGAAGAAATTGAGCATCGAAGCGTCCGTTCGTTCGCGAAGCACCGAAAAGGCAGGAGCGGCGCGCTTTAGGGGGCGATGGGCCCCGCGACAAGCTTGTGCGCGCGGGCTCGGGCTGGCACGGGCTGCATACGAATGCAGGTTGATGCGGGGATTGTGATGACACGGCGGAAGTTGGTGGCGGGAAACTGGAAGATGCACGGACTGCGCGATGCGGTCGTGGAGGTCGAGGCGATCGCTGCCGCCGCCGCCGCGCATCCGGGCGTGGACGTGGCGTTGTGCGTGCCCACCACGCTGCTCGCGCTAGCGGCGGAACATGCCGGTGCGCTGGCGATCGGGGCGCAGGACGTGCACGAACGCGATTCGGGCGCGCACACCGGCTGCATCTCCGCGCCGATGCTGAAGGAAGCGGGGGCCACAACGGTGATCGTCGGCCACAGCGAGCGGCGCGCCGACCAGAACGAGACGAGTCACGACGCCTGGGCGAAGGCCGCCGCCGCGCGCCGTCACGGGCTGTCGGTCATCCTGTGCTGCGGCGAGACCGAGGCCGAGCGCGACGCCGGCCGTGCCGAGCGCGTTGTCCAGGCGCAGATCGAGAAATCGGTGCCCGAGGATGCAAGCGGCGACTGGTTCACACTCGCCTACGAACCGCGCTGGGCGATCGGCACGGGCCGCACGCCCACGGTCGAGGAAATCGCCGCGATCCACGCCATCGCCCGCGCCAAGATGCGCCAGATGGTGGGTGAGGCGGCGGACGGCATCCGGATCCTCTATGGCGGATCGGTGACGGGGGCGAACGCCGACACGATCCTCGCCGCGCCGCACGTCGACGGCGCGCTGGTCGGCGGCGCGAGCCTGACCGCGGAGAAGTTCGTGCCGATCATTGAAGCGGCGGCGGCGCTCGGTTAAGCGCGGGCACCAGGAGGCCGAAGGGATCGCGATGTCGATCAAGCTGTTGGGCGAACTGCTCGCATTCTCGGCCATACAGTCCGCCGCGCCCGTTCCGACCTTTTGCGAGCGGGTGGCGCCCCAGATCGAGCTGATCCCCGTTGAAAGGGGGCGTCAGGGTCAGACGACGGGCGAATTGCTGCGCGACATGGCGACGCTCGGCTTGTCGCTGGTCGGCGGGACGCTTGGCACGTCGATCTCGCTTCGCCCGATTGGCGACAACGTGACGATGGCCGAGGCCGAGGCGATCATCGACAAGGTGTGCATGAGCACCAAGGCCGGCGTGCGCTGCCGCTTCGAAGGGCCGCTTCGCATCAAGCTGGGCACGCGCAAGGGCGAGGTCGATATGACGGCCGCCCCCGGCGAGCGGGCCGAGGTCGAGATCAAGGGCACAAGGTCTTCTGCCGCGACCCGCGCGCATTCGCCGATGGCTGAGGCCCATCGCGCCTGGCGACGACGCCGGGTCCTCGGCCTTGCGGCAGCGCTGGCGCTGGCCAGCTGTGCGGGCAAGCCTGCGCCGCAGACGATCTACGTCGTCCGCCATTTCGACACGCCTGAGGGGGTGAAGGACGCCCGGCTGACGGCTGTCGGCGAGGCGCGCGCCCGGTCGCTGGTCCGCTGGTTCGAGGGCAAGTCGCTGGCGGCGATCTATGTCACGCCGTTCGCCCGGACGCGGGCGAGCGCCGCTCCGGTGGCTGCGGCGAAGGGCCTGAAGCCGATCGACTATGACTGGACCGACGCCGCGCGGCTGGTCGGGGCGGTGAAGGCGCAGCCGGGGGACGTTCTGATCGTCGGGCACAGCAACACCGTGCCCGAGATCGTCGAGTGCTTCGGCGGCACCCGCCCCGGCCCGCTCGTCCATGCCGATTTCGGCGACCTGTGGATCGTGCGCGAGGGGAAGAGCGAGCGGGTTTGGGTCGAGCCCTGACCCCCGAACGTCATCGCAGCGAAGGCTGGGATCGTTCATTGAGGGCACGCCGGAGATGCGGCGAGCGGCCTCAGCCTTCGCCGGGGCGACGACTCAGGGTCGGACCGGCGTCGCCGCAAGCGCACCGACCACCGTCGCCCATGGCTTGAGCGTCCAGTCGAGCACCAATCCTTCCGCCACATAAGGGTCCGCCGCCGCGAACGCCTGTGCCGCGGCGCGCGTCGTGAACACCAGCAGCCCCTCGTCCGGCGGATCGCCCGCCGCGCCGCCGAGGATCAGCGTCCCCTCGTCGGCGACCTCCCAGGCGAGGCGCAGATGCTCGGCGCGGAACGCTCCGCGCCGTCCGAGATAATCGGGCGCGAAGCGATAGCGGAGCAGCCAGTGCGTCATGCGCCGTACCGTGCCCGAAGCATTGCCCAGGCCGCGCGCAGGCCATAGGCGTCGCCGCCCTTGGGCCGCCCCGGCTTCGTCGCGGGCCGCCAGGCGAACACGTCGAGATGCGCCCAGGGCGTCGCGGGGGGCACGAAACGCCGCAGGAACAGCGCGGCGGTGATCGCGCCGGCAAAGCCGCCCTCGGGCGCGTTCACCATGTCCGCGATGTCGGACTTGAGCATGTCGTCATATCCGTCCCACAGCGGCATCCGCCACAAGGGGTCGCCGGTCCGCTCGCCCGCCGCCAGCAGATCGGCGGCCAGCCCCTCGTCATTGGCGAACAGCGGCGGCAGGTCGGGGCCGAGCGCCACGCGCGCGGCGCCGGTCAGCGTCGCATAATCGAGGATCAGCTCGGGCTTCTCCTCGACCGCGCGGGTCAGTGCGTCGCACAGGATCAGCCGCCCTTCGGCGTCGGTGTTGGTGTTCTCGACGGAGAGGCCCTTGCGCGTCCTCAGCACGTCGCCGGGACGGAAGGCCGCGCCCGACACCGCATTCTCGACCGCGGGTATCAGCAGGTGCAGCCGCACCGGGAGCCGCGCCGCCATGACGAGTTCGGCGAGCGCCAGCGCGTGTGCCGCACCGCCCATGTCCTTTTTCATCAGCCGCATCGCTGCCGAGGGCTTGAGGTCGAGGCCGCCGGTATCGAAACACACGCCCTTGCCGACGATCGCGACGCGCGGATCGCCGTCGCGGCCCCAGTCGAGCTCGATCAGCCGCGGCGCGCGCGCCTGAATGGCCGCGGCGCCGACAGTGTGGATCATCGGATAACCGCGCTCGAGATCGGCGCCCTTCGTCACCGTCAGCCGCGCGCCGTGTGCCGCGCCGATTTCCGCCACTGCAGCCTCGAGCTCGGCGGGGCCTAGGTCGCCGGCGCCGGTGTTGACCAGATCGCGGACGCGCATCATCGCCGCCGCCTCGCGCAGCACCGGCTCGATCCGCCCCGGCTCGCTCGTCAGCAACGTGCGCGGCCCCGGCGCCTCCTCGCTCCGATACCGGTCGAAGCGATAATGCGCGAGGACCCAGCCAAGCATCGCGTCGCCCGGCTCGCGTGCGTCGAGGCGATAGACGCCCTCGGGCAGCGCCTCTGCCGCGCGGGCGAGGCACCATGGGCCCAGCGCGCCCGCATCCTTGACCGCGACGACCGCCGACCAAGCCTCCGCCGCTTCGCCCGGCAGGATCGCGAAGGCGCCTGGCGTCGGCTTGAACCGATGCGCCAGCAGCGCAGCGCGGTGGCGGGGCGGCTGCTGGCGCAACCAGTCGTCGTGGCCGGCCGCATCGACGAGGTGAATGGCGCGCGCGGGCTGGCCGCGATCGGGGGCGAGGGTTGCCTTGAGATCGATCATCGCCGGCGAAGCTAGGGGCTGCGCGCCCCCCGCGCCAGCGCCTCTCGCTTTTTCGCCCCAAAGACCTTATCTGCCCGCCCGATCATGGCAACGCGACTTCCCGAATCCCCCAAGGTGGGGATGGTCTCGCTCGGCTGTCCCAAGAACCTGGTGGACAGCGAGCGTATCCTGACCAAATTGCGATCCGAGGGCTATCGGATGTCGGCGGACTATGCCGGCGCCGACGTGGTGCTCGTGAACACCTGCGGCTTCCTCGACAGCGCCAAGGAAGAATCGCTGGAGGCGATCGGCGAGGCGTTGGCCGAGAACGGCCGCGTCATCGTGACGGGCTGTATGGGCAAAGAAGCCGAGGCGATCCGCACCCGCTTCCCGCAGGTGCTGGCGATCACCGGCGCGCACGAATACGAACAGGTGGTCGAGGCGGTGCACGAAGCCGCGCCGCCGATCCCGTCGCCGTTCGTCGACCTGGTGCCCGAGGCGGGCCTCAAGCTCACGCCGCGTCACTACAGCTATCTGAAGATCTCGGAGGGCTGCAACCACCGGTGCAGCTTCTGCATCATCCCGAGCTTGCGCGGCGACCTCGTCAGCCGACGCCCCGACGCGATCCTGCGCGAGGCGGAGAAGCTGGTCGCGGCGGGCACGCGCGAGCTGCTGGTCATCAGCCAGGACACCTCCGCCTACGGCATCGACATCCGCAAGCAGCCGCGGATGTGGAAGGGGCGCGAGGTCGTGCCGCACATGACCGATCTAGCGCGCGAACTGGGGCAGCTCGGGGCGTGGGTGCGGCTTCATTACGTGTACCCGTACCCGCACGTGGATCAGGTGATCCCGCTGATGGCGGAGGGGCTGATCCTCCCCTATCTCGACATTCCGTTCCAGCACGCCGCGCCCAATGTGCTGAAGCGGATGAAGCGCCCCGCGAACGAGGCCAAGGTGCTCGAACGGCTGAAGGCATGGCGCGCGATCGCGCCCGACATCACCATCCGCTCGACCTTCGTCGTCGGCTTCCCCGGCGAGACCGACGCCGATTTCGAGTATCTGCTGGATTGGCTGGACGAGGCGCAGCTCGACCGCGTCGGCGCGTTCCGGTTCGAGCCGGTAGAGGGCGCGGCGGCCAACGACCTCGACGGCGCGGTGCCCGAGGCCGTGAAGGAAGAACGCTACGCCCGGATCATGGAGCGTACCGCCGCCATCTCCGCCGCCAAGCTTCGGGCCAAGGTCGGGCGCGAGATCGACGTGATCCTCGATGCGGTGGACGAAGAGGGCGGCGCGACCGGCCGCTCGATGGCCGACGCGCCGGAGATCGACGGCGAGGTGTTCCTGCGCGACGTGGTGGGGCGCGAGGTCGGCGACATCATCCGCGTGCGGGTGGAGGATGCCGACGACCACGACTTGTACGGCGCGCCGGTTTAGTCACTTCGTCACCCCGGCCTTGTCTCGGGTCCACCTCGCAGCGCGCGGTAGGCGTTATTGGCGACCGCGTTTCGCTGGCAGCGAGCGTCGGCAGCGCGGCCAAGTGGATAAGGCAACAAGTCCGGGATGACGGTGAACGCTGGGTCGTTTGCTGTGGATAAACTGATCCGTCGCCTTCCACGAACCGCCTCCAAGGCCTAGCCTGCACCCATGCCCCACGCCGAATACGTCCCGCTTCGCGTCTTCTCCTGCTACACGATGCTCGACGGCGCGATCGAGCCGAAGGCGATCGCCAAGCAGGCGCGCAAGCTGGGCTTTCCCGCGGTCGCGCTGACCGACCGCAACGGGCTCTACGCGGCGATGGCCTTTTCCGACGCATGCAAGGGCGAGGGGGTGCAGCCGATCATCGGCACGATGCTGTGCGTCGCGCGGCCCGGCACGATCGAGAGCCGCGTGCCGACGCTCGACTGGCTCTCGCTCTACGCGCAGGACGAGCGCGGTTACGACAACCTCTGTGCGCTGGTGTCGGAAGCGCATCTCGGCCGCCCGGTCGAGCTCGACGCGCATGTGCCGCTGGAGGCGCTGGAGGGCCGGACCGACGGCCTCCTCTGCCTGACCGCGGGCGGCGAGGGGGGGCTCACGCGGCTACTGGCGGAGGAGCAGGCGGGCGAGGCGGCGGCCTATCTCGACCGGCTCCAGCATCTGTTCCCCGACCGGCTCTATATCGAGCTCGCGCGGCGCGGCGATGCGGTGGAGACGGCGGCAGAGGCGGCGCTGATCGACCTCGCCTATGTCAACGACCTGCCGCTGGTCGCCACCAACCCCAGTTGCTTCGCCGAGGCCGATTTCCACGACGCGCACGACGCCATGCTGTGCATCGCGCATTCAAGCTACGTCATGTCGGAGGATCGCAAGCGTTCGTCGCCCGAGGCGTGGATCAAGCCCGCGCCGGTGATGAAGGCCGACTTCGCCGATTTGCCCGAGGCGATCGCCAACACCCTCGTCGTCGCGCAGCGCTGCGCCGTCGCCGCGCCAAAGCGCAAGCCGATCCTCCCCAGCCTGGCCGGTGACCGCGAGGGTGAGGCGCGGATGCTGCGCGAGACCGCGCGCGAGGGGCTGAAGCATCGCCTGCGCCGCATCGCCGAGCTGGAGGGGCGCGAACTCGCCCCCGGCTGGGACCGCCCGCACCACGGCGACGTCGCCCCCGATCAGGTCGCGCCGACGCCCGAGGAGCTGGAAAAGGCCGATGACTGGACTGCGATCTACTGGACGCGGCTGGATTACGAGCTCGACATCATCATCGCGATGGGATTTCCGGGCTACTTCCTGATCGTCGCCGACTTCATCAAATGGGCCAAGGATCATGACATTCCGGTGGGGCCGGGGCGTGGTTCGGGTGCGGGTTCGGCAGTCGCCTGGGCGCTAACCATCACTGATCTCGACCCGATCAGGCTGGGCCTGCTGTTCGAGCGGTTTCTGAACCCTGAGCGCGTGTCGATGCCCGACTTCGACATCGACTTCTGCGAAACCCGGCGGGGCGAGGTGATCCGCTACGTGCAGGCCAAATACGGCCACGACACGGTGGCGCAGATCATCACTTTCGGTAAGCTCAAGGCGCGCGCGGTGCTCAAGGACACCGGCCGCGTGCTCCAGATGAGCTACGGCCAGGTCGATCGCCTCGCCAAGCTCGTCCCCAACCACCCCACAGACCCCTGGACGCTCGACCGCGCGATCAATGGCGTCAGCGAGCTGCACCAGATGTACGAGCGCGAGGATGACGTCCGCCGCCTGCTCGACCTCGCGATGAAGCTGGAGGGGTTGCCGCGGCACTCCTCGACCCACGCGGCGGGCGTGGTCATCGGCGATCGACCGCTGGCGCAGCTCGTCCCGCTCTATCGCGATCCGCGATCGGACATGCCCGTCACGCAGTTCGACATGAAATATGTCGAGGGCGCGGGCCTGGTGAAGTTCGACTTTCTCGGCCTCAAGACGCTGAGCGTGCTGCGGAAAGCCGTCGACCTGCTCGCCAAGCGCAATATCACCATCGACCTCGACGGCCTCGCCTGGGACGACGAGGGGGTCTATGCGCTCCTCCAGCGCGGCGACACGGTGGGCGTGTTCCAGCTGGAATCGGAAGGGATGCGGCGCACGCTGTCCGCGGTCCGCCCGTCGAACTTCGGCGACATCATCGCGCTCGTCTCGCTCTATCGGCCGGGTCCGATGGACAACATCCCGAGCTTCGGCGCGCGGAAGAACGGGCGGGAGGCGGTGACGTACCCGCATCCGCTGCTAGAAGGCATCCTATCCGAAACCTACGGCATCTTCGTCTATCAGGAACAGGTGATGCAGGCCGCGCAGATCCTGGCGGGCTATTCGCTTGGCGGCGCCGACCTGCTGCGCCGCGCGATGGGCAAGAAGGTGAAGGCGGAGATGGACGCGCAGCGCGCGATCTTCGTCGCCGGCTGCGCCGAGCACAACGCGATCCCCGCGGCCAAGGCGAACGAACTGTTCGACTTGATCGACAAGTTCGCCGGCTACGGCTTCAACAAGAGTCACGCCGCCGCCTATGCGCTGCTCGCCTACCAGACCGCGTGGCTGAAGGCGCATTACCCGCACGAGTTCTTTGCAGCATCCATGTGCTTCGACCTCGCGCTCACCGACAAGCTGGCGATTTTCGTCGACGACATGAAGCGGCTGAACATCCCGTGCCTCCCCGCCGATCTCAACGCGAGCGAGGCCGAGTTCGACGTGCAGCCGCATGAGGACGGGTTCGCGGTCCGCTATGCGCTGGGCGCGCTCAAGGGCGTGGGCGAGCGGGCGATGGAGCAGGTGGTCGACGAGCGAAAGGCGAAGGGGGTGTTCAAGAGCCTCGACGACTTCGCCCGCCGCGTCGACCCGCGCCTCCTCAACAAACGACAGGTCGAGACGCTGGCGGCGGCAGGCGCGTTCGATGCGATGAACGACAACCGGCCGGGCGTCCATGCCGCGGCCGAGACGATCCTTGCGACCGCGCAGCGCATCCACGCCGGCCGCGCGAGCGGGCAGGGCGGCCTGTTCGGCGACGGCGAGGCGAGCGAGCCGCCGATCCGCCTGCCGTCGAGCGCGACGTGGACGCTGGCCGAGCGCATCAACGCCGAGAAGGAGGCGTTCGGCTTCTACTTCTCCGCCCATCCGCTCGACCGCTATGCGCACCTTGCCAAGGTCCACGCCGCGCGTCCGATCGCGGCGCTGGGCGAAGTGCAGATCGCCGAGGGCGCGCGCGCCGGCGCCACGATCGCCGCGCTGGTCGAGGATGCGCGCTGGCGCACCTCCGCTCGGGGCAAGCGATACATGATGGCGACGCTGTCCGACGCCAGCGGTCAGGTGGTCGCCACCTGTTTCGAGGATATGACCGCTGAGGCGCTCGAAGAAGCCGCGCGCGCAGGCGGCTGCGGCCTGATGCAGGTCGAGCTCGACCGCCGCGCGGGCGAGGATACGGCCCGCGTGACGGTCAAGACGATCCAGCCGTTCGAGACGCTGTCGAACAATGCCCGCCTCGTCCTCACCATCTGGGTGGACGAGGTCGCGGCGATCGAGCCGCTCGCCGGATTGCTCCGCCACGAACGCGGCGGGCGCGGGCGGGTGCGGATCGTCACCCCGATTGACGGCGGCGAGGCGGAAGTGTCGCTGGGCGAGGACTTCCTGATCGATGGCGAGCGCGTCGATGCCATCCGCGCCATTCCCGGTGTTCGAGAGGCGGAACTGCTCGCCCCCAAACTCCAGCTGGCGGGCTAGCAAAACTTCGACACTTTACGCATCGAGCGGCTGCGCTATTCTCCATACCCAAAGATCAAAATGGAGAGTGCGATGCTGGGCAAGATGCAGGAGTTCGAGCTGCGCGTGCCGCGTCTGGTCGAACATGCCGAGCGCGAATATCCGACGCGCGAGATCGTCACCCGCTGGTTCGACGGCCGCGAGACGCGCACGAACTGGGCGACGATCGGCCGCGATTCGCGCCGGCTGGCACAGGCGCTGGAGCGCGCGGGGCTGAAGCCTGGCGACCGCGTCGCGACGCTGGCGATGAACCACTCCCGCCACCTCGTCGCCTGGTACGGGACGATGGGGATGGGCGGCATCCTCCACACGATCAACCCGCGGCTGTTCCCCGACCAGCTCGCCTTCATCGCCAATCACGCGAGCGACCGCGTGATGCTCTACGACCGGATGTTCGCGCCCATCGTTGAGAAGATGAAGCCGCACTGGACGACGATCGAACATTATATCTGCTTCGACCCCGCCGAGGGCGAAGACGGGTTCGAGGACTGGATCGGCCGCGAGACCGGCGATTACACCTGGGTCGAGGGCAGCGAGCGCGAGCCGTGCATGCTCTGCTATACCAGCGGCACGACGGGCAATCCCAAGGGCGTGCTCTATTCGCACCGCTCCTCGCTGATCCACGCGATGTCGGAGGTGCAGCCTTCGGTGTTCGACCTGTCGACGCGGGCGGTGGGCATGCCGATCGTGCCGATGTTCCATGCGGTCGGCTGGGGCATTCCGTTCTCGGCGCCGATGGTGGGGATGAAGCTCGTCTTCTCCTGCGTCAACGAGCCGAAGATCCTGTGCGACCTGATGAACCGGGAGAAGGTGACGCATTCGGCGGGCGTGCCGACCGTCTGGTTCGCGATGTTCCAGTATATGGACGCGACCGGCGCCGCGCCCGAGCATCTGGAACTCGTTACCATCGGCGGGTCGGCGGCGCCGCGCTCGATGATCGAGCGGCTGATGAGGATGGGCATCCGCGTCAACCACGCCTGGGGCATGACTGAAACCTCGCCGATCGGGACGGTGGGCGCACGCAGCCACGACTGGGACGAACTGAGCTTCGAGCAGCAGCTCGATCAGGTAAGCCGTCAGGGGCGCGCGCCGTTCGGCATCGACATGCGGATCGTCGATGACGCAGGCCACGTCCTGCCCCGCGACGGCGAAAGCTCTGGCCGCCTGATGGTGCGCGGACCATGGGTGGTCGACCAGTATTTCGAGGAGACCGAACGCTGCGTCGATGCCGAGGGCTATTTCGACACCGGCGACGTGGCGATGATCCATCCCGACGGCACGATGCAGATCACCGACCGCGCCAAGGACGTCATCAAGTCGGGCGGCGAATGGATCAGCTCGGTCGACCTCGAGAACGCCGCGGTCGGCTGTCCGGGCGTGGCGGAGGCCGCTGCGATCGGCGTCCATCATCCGCGTTGGGAAGAGCGACCGATCCTGCTGGTTGTCAGGAAGCCCGGCGAGGAGGTGAGCCCCGACGCGATCATGGCGCACCTATCAAACCACGTCGCCAAATGGTGGCTGCCCGACGAGGTGCATTTCGTCGACGAACTGCCGCACACCGCGACCGGCAAGCTTCTGAAGACCGCGCTGCGCGAGCGGTTCAAGAATTACAGCCTCAAGGCCGCTTGAACCGGAGCGTCGCGATCACCGGGAAATGGTCGGAGGGGTAGCGCCCGCCGACCGTCTGCCGGTCGGCCGCCACTGCCTTGATATTTAACCCGCGCGTCAGGACCCAGTCGATCCGCTTCTCCGCCTTGCCGGTGAAGCCGTGGAACGTGCCCACCTCGGGCCTGCGCAGCGCGGTCCAGCTATCGGTGAGGCCGGCGGTAAGGTTGCGATAGGCACCGCTGCCCGGCACGTCGTTGAAGTCACCGGTGACGACCACTGGCTCGCCCTTTGGTAGCGTCGCAACGAACGCCGCGACCCTCGCCGCCGCCTTCTCTCGCGCCGGGCCGTCCTCGTCGCGATACGGAAAATGCGTGTTGACGAGCGTGAAGCGGCGGCCGTCACCCAACCGCTCGAACCGGCCCCACGTCACCATCCGGGGGAAGGGGTGGCCCCAACTGATGCTGCCCGGCACCTGCGGCGTGTCGGACAGCCAGAAGTCGCCCTGCGCCAGGAGCTTCAGCCGGTCGCGGCGATAGAAGACGCCCATATGCTCGTCCGCATGGCCGCCGCGCCGGTCGCGCCCGAACCAGGCATAGCGCGGGTCAGCGGCGACGATCGCGTCGGCCTGTCGCTGGAACAATTCCTGTGTGCCGACGACATCGGCGCCGATCCGCTTCCATACTTCGATCAGTCGAGCGGCGCGGCTGTCCCACTTGTCGGGCCCGTCGCCGTTCGACGGATAGCGGACGTTGAACGTCATTACCTGGAGTGGCGCTTGCGCGGCGGCGGGGACGGCGGACAAGAGCGCGAGCAGGGCGAGGAAGCGGAGCATATGCCTGCCTAGCCCGGCCGCCATGGTCAGAACAACTCGCCCTGCGCGCCCGCGGGCGGGCGGAACAGGTCGGTGCGAAGCTGCATCCGCTCGCCCTCCAGCCCGTATTTGCGGCACGCCTTGTGAAAGCGCGTCGAGAGCAGCGCGGCCCATGGCCCTTGCCCCTGCATCCGCGTGAAGAAGCCGGGGTCGTTGTCGCGGCCGCCGCGCAGCGACTGGGTGATCGCCATCACCTTGCCCGCCCGCTCGGGATAATGCGTGTCGAGCCACGCGCGGAACAGCGGCGCGACTTCGTGCGGCAAGCGCACCGGGATGAAGAACGCGCGCCGCGCGCCCGCCTCGGCGGCGAGTTCGAGGATATGCTCCATCTCGTGATCGGTGATCGCGGGGATGACCGGGGAGATCGAGACGAAGGTCGGCACCCCCGCCGCCGCCAGTTCCTGGATCGCCCGCAGCCGCCGCGCCGGCGCCGCCGCCCGCGGCTCCAAGGTCATCGCGATCTTCGGGTCGAGCGTCGTGACCGAGATCATCACCGCCGCCAGGCCTTTTGCAGCCATCGGCGCGATCAGGTCGAGGTCGTGCAGCACCCGATCGGACTTGGTGGTGATCGTGATCGGATGGTTCGTCTCCGCCAGCACCTCGATACACCCGCGCGTGATCCGCCAGTCGCGCTCGATCGGCTGATAGGGATCGGTATTGGTTCCAAACGCGATCGGGCGGCAGACATAGCCGGGCTTGGCCAACTCGGCGCGGAGCAGAGAAGGGGCGTCGGGCTTGGCGAACAGCCGCGTCTCGAAATCGAGGCCCGGCGACAGGTCGTGATACGCATGGCTGGGCCGCGCGAAGCAGTAGATGCAGCCATGCTCGCAGCCGCGATAGGGGTTGATCGATCGGTCGAACGGTACGTCGGGCGACTGGTTGCGCGCGATGATCGTGCGCGGGTGTTCGACGGTGACGGTGGTGCGCACAGGCGCGGCTTCCCCGTCGATCGCGGTCCGCTCGTCGAGCCAGTCGCCGTCCGCCTCACGCTCGGCAAGGTTGAAGCGCGTGCTCCCGCGATTGAGCGTGGCGCCGCGCGCTGGGCGAGTCGAGGGCATAAACCCTGATAGAGCCAGGATGAGAACGCATCAAGAACATCATCGGACGCGACGTCGGAGCGATATCGTGCCGGACGGCGCCGGGTTGATCCACGCATTTGACGAAAGCGCGCCCCCGGCATATGCGCAGCCATATTCTGCATACGTATGCGGCGGCGCAGCATCCGCCCACAGGAGAGACCGACGTGACCGATCGCACCCCCCGCCACGGCCTCGACGCGCAGGGCATTTCGACCAACGCGACGCTTTACTGGAACCTCGGCACCGCGCCTCTGGTCGAGCAGGCGGTGGCGCGCGGCGAGGGGCGGCTGGCCAAGGACGGCCCGCTGGTGGTTGAGACGGGCCGCCACACCGGCCGCTCGGCGCAGGACAAGTTCATGGTCCGCGATGCCGAGACCGAGAACAGCGTCTGGTGGGGCAAGTCGAACAAGCCGATGACGCCTGAGGCGTTCGCCGCGCTCAAGGCCGACTTCCTCGCCGAGGTCGCCAAGGCCGACGAACTGTTCGTCCAGGATCTGTACGGCGGATCGCAGGCCGAGCACCGCGTGAACGTGCGCGTCATCAACACGCTCGCCTGGCACAACCTGTTCATCCGCACGATGCTGGTCCGGCCGAACGCGGACGAATTGGCCGACTTCGTCCCCGACTTCACGATCATCGACCTGCCCGATTTCCGCGCCGATCCCGCGCGCCACGGCTGCCGCACCGAGACGGTGATCGCGGTCAATATCAGCGAGAAGATGATCCTGATCGGCGGCACCAAATATGCCGGCGAGATGAAGAAGTCGGTCTTCGGCCTGCTCAACTATCTCCTCCCTGAAAAGGGCGTGATGCCGATGCACTGCTCGGCGAACATCGGCGCCGAGGGCGGCAGCGCGGTGTTCTTCGGCCTGTCGGGCACCGGCAAGACGACGCTTTCGGCCGATGCCAGCCGCACGCTGATCGGCGACGACGAGCATGGCTGGTCGGACACCAACGTCTTCAATTTCGAGGGCGGCTGCTACGCCAAGATGATCCGCCTGTCCGAAGAGGCCGAGCCCGAAATCTTCGCGACGACCAAGCGGTTCGGCACGGTGCTCGAGAATGTCGTGATGGACGCGGGCACGCGCGAGCTCGATCTCGACGATGCGACGCTGGCGGAGAACAGCCGCGGCGCCTATCCGATCGACTTCATCCCCAATGCCAGCGCCGACAATCTGGGGCCGGTGCCGAAGAACATCGTGATGCTCACCGCCGACGCGTTCGGCGTGCTCCCCCCGATCGCCAAGCTGACGCCCGAACAGGCGATGTACCATTTCCTGTCGGGCTACACGTCGAAGGTAGCGGGGACCGAGATTGGCGTGACCGAGCCCGAGCCCGTTTTCTCGACCTGCTTCGGCGCGCCGTTCATGCCGCGCCACCCCTCGGTCTACGGCAATCTCCTCAAGGAGCGGATCGCCAAGGGCGGGGTCGATTGCTGGCTGGTCAACACCGGCTGGACCGGCGGCAAGTATGGCGTTGGCAAGCGGATGCCGATCAAGGCGACGCGCGCGCTGCTCAACGCCGCGCTCGACGGCAGCCTCAAGGATGCGGAGTTCCGCCGCGATCCGAATTTCGGTTTCATGGTGCCGGTCGAAGTGCCCGGCGTCGACGCGTCGATCCTCGATCCGCGCTCGACCTGGGCGAACCCCGCCGAATATGACGAGGCCGCCGCGCGGCTGGTCGACCTGTTCGTCGAAAACTTCGCGCCGTTCGAGGCGCATGTCGAGGACGGCGTGCGTCAGGCGGCCCCCGCACGCTTCGCCGAGGCGGCCGAATAAGCGGGCGCTTTCGACGCCCACTTCCGCAAATCGAATAGCCGGCGGCGGCTTTCGATTTGTGGCGTGGGGGCAGGGTCGGCAGAGTCCGGCCATGGTCGACAGGATCGCCACGATCGGGTTCGGGGAAGCGGCGGGCGCCTTTGCCGGCGCATGGTGCGTTCCGACCGTCGCTTATGACCTGAAGCTCGACGATCCCGCGGGGCGCGAGGCGATGCTGGCGCGTATGGCGGCGCACCGCGTCGTTGCCGCGCATCACGTCGCCGCGGCGATCGAGGGTGCCGACCTCATCCTATCGCTCGTGACGGCCGGGAGCGCGTTGGACGTGGCGAGAGCCGTCGCGAATGCGATCGCGCCCGGCCAGCTTTATTGCGATCTGAATAGCGTCGCGCCCGATACCAAGCGCGCGGCACAGGCCGCGATCGAGCGCGCGGGGGGACACTATGTCGATGTCGCCGTCCTCGCGCCGGTGTTTCCGAAGCAGCTTGCCGTCCCGCTGCTGGTGAGCGGTACGCACGCAGCCGACGCTGCCGCGGCGCTGGGCAGCGCGGGCTTCACGAATGTCTCCCTGCTCGATGGCCCGGTGGGTGCGGCATCCTCGGTCAAGATGATCCGCTCGGTGATGGTCAAGGGGATCGAGGCGCTGACCGCCGAATGCGTCCTTGCCGCCGAAACCGCGGGCGTGCGGGATGCGGTGATCGCCTCGCTCGACGCCAGCCCGGCGCCGCGCGGCTGGGCGGCGACTGCCGATTACAATCTCGACCGCATGATGCTCCACGGCCGCCGCCGTGCCGAGGAAATGCGCGAGGTCGTCAAGACGCTCGACGCGCTCGGCACCGGCAGCGCGATGACGCGGGCAACGGTCGAGCGGCAGGATGCGCTCGCCCGGCCCGGCGCGCCGGTGCCCGATGGACTGGCCGCCAAACTCGACATGCTGCTCGGCCGTTCGCGCGCCGAAGCCGCGGAATAGCCAAGGAGAGGCAAAGATGACCGGACCGCGTGACATCCACGCCTATCTCGCAGAGTTCGAGGACATTCCCGGAACCCGCGTCTTCACCGCGGCGCGCGCGCGCCAGGGCTATCATATGAACCAGTTCGCGATGAGCCTGATGAAGGCCGAGAACCGCGAACGGTTCAAGGCGGACGAGGCGGCCTACATGGCCGAATGGCCGCTGACCGACGAGCAGAAGCAGGCTCTGCTGGATCGCGACTACAACCGCTGCCTGGACCTTGGCGGCAACGTCTATTTTCTCTCGAAACTGTTCTCGACCGACGGCCTGCCCTTCGCAAAGGCGGTGGCGACGATGACCGACATGGATTTCGACCAGTACACGCAGATGATGATGCAGGGCGGCCGCTCGCCTGAGGGCGTTCGCAGCATCAAGGAGGGCCGCTAAGATGGCAAAGATTACCGCAGGCGTCGCCTCCAGCCATGTGCCGCTGCTGGGCGTCGCATCCGACCAGAACAAGGACGCGGACGGCTATTTCGGCCCGATTTTTGACGGATACGAATGGACGCGCGCGTGGGAGAAGGCGGAGAAGCCCGACGTCGTCATCCTCGTCTATAACGACCACGCCTCTGCCTTCGACATGAAGATCATTCCGACCTTCGCGATCGGCTGCGGCGAGCGGTACAAGCCGGCGGACGAAGGTTGGGGGCCGCGACAGGTGCCCGATGTTGAGGGGCATCCTGACCTTGCATGGCACATCGCCCAGAGCCTGATCCTCGACGAATTCGACATGACGATCATCAACGAGATGGACGTCGATCACGGCCTCACGGTTCCGCTGTCGATGATGTTCGGCAAGCCCGACGTTTGGCCGTGCAAGGTCATTCCGCTGGCGGTCAACGTCGTCACCTATCCGCCGCCTTCGGGCAATCGCTGCTGGGCGCTGGGCGAGGCGATCGCGCGCGCGGTCGACAGTTTCGAGGGCGATCTCAACGTGCAGATCTGGGGTACCGGCGGCATGAGCCACCAGCTTCAGGGCCCGCGCGCGGGGCTCATCAACAAGGAATGGGACAATCGCTTCCTCGACGGCCTTGTCGGCGACAGTGATCACCTGCGCCGCATTCCGCATATTGAATATCTGCGCGAGACTGGGTCCGAGGGGATCGAGATGGTCATGTGGCTCGTGATGCGCGGCGCGCTGGGAAAGAGTACGCGGCTGCTGCACCGGCATTACCACGTGCCTTGCTCGAACACCGCGATCGGTCATGCGGTGCTGCGGCCCGATAATGGCGAGGGCTTCGACATGACCGGCAGCGACGCGATCCACGCGGTCGCGGCGGCATAGCTATTCTCCCCTCCCTGGAAGGGAGGGGCCGGGGGTGGGTCGGTAGCCGCGATACGGCATCGGCAACTCCCAAAAGATCGGTCGTACCAAGACCAGACCACCCCCGACCCCTCCCTTCCAGGGACGGGAATAAGGAGCTCCCCATGAAAATCGCGCTCGCCGGTGCCGGTGCCTTCGGCGAAAAGCACCTCGATGCCCTGAAACAGATCGACGCGGTCGAGGTGATCTCGATCGTCGGCCGCAACCTCGACCCGACGCAGGCCGTGGCCGCGAAATACGGCATCGCCCATGCCTGCACCGACCTTGCCGAAGCGCTCGAGCAACCCGGCCTCGACGCGGTGATCCTCGCCACGCCGACGCAGATGCACGCGGCCCAAGCGATCCAGTGCATGGAGGCCGGCAAGCATGTCGAGGTCGAGATTCCGCTCGCCGACAGCTGGGCCGATGCCGAGGCGGTGATGGCCAAGCAGCGCGAGACCGGCCTCGTCTGCATGGTCGGGCACACGCGCCGCTTCAACCCATCGCATCAGTATGTCCACGACCGGATCAAGGCGGGCGAGTTCAACGTCCAGCAGATGGACGTCCAGACCTATTTCTTCCGCCGCAAGAATATCAACGCGAAGGGCGAGCCGCGGTCGTGGACCGACCACCTGCTGTGGCACCACGCCGCGCATACCGTCGACCTGTTTGCCTATCAGGCAGGGCCGATCGTTGCCGCACAGGCGATGCAGGGGCCGATCCATCCCGAACTCGGCATCGCGATGGACATGTCGATACAGCTGAAGGCGGAGAGCGGGGCGATCTGCACGCTGTCCTTGAGCTTCAACAATGACGGGCCGCTCGGCACCTTCTTCCGTTATATCGGCGACAGCGCGACGTACATCGCGCGCTACGACGACCTGGTGACCGGCAAGGAAGAGCCGATCGACGTCAGCGGCGTCGCGGTTTCGACCAACGGCATCGAGCTTCAGGACCGCGAGTTCGTCGCCGCGATCCGCGAGGGGCGCGAGCCCAATTCCAGCGTGGCGCAGGTGCTGCCCTGCTACCGCGTGCTCGGCGAGCTGGAGCGACAGCTCGCCGGCTGAAAGGCGAGGGGGGCGGGCGCCCGTGCGGCGGCGCCCCCGGTTCGTCAGCGGACCCGCTTGGCCTTGACCGAGCGGTTGGAGCCCGCGACCTTCAGATTGTAGCTGCCGAGGATGCCGACCTCGATCTTCACCGCCTCGTCGCGGCGCGGGACGAAGTTTGTCCGGCCCTCGGTCGTCTGCCAGGTCGATCCATCCGCCAGGCCGAGTATGTAGGTGCCGCCGCCGGCGGAAACGACGCGGGTGATCGTCGAATCGATCTCCTTCACCTCGGGCTCGCCCTTGCCCTCGTCGTCCTTGCCGTCGCCGAACAGGCCGAGGCGGGGGAGCTGGAAACCGAAGACGCGGCGCTTCGCACGGCGCATCCCCTCGCGGTCGAGGATGACGACCTGGCCGTCGTCCTTCGCAGTCAGGAGCGCGGCGGCGGCCTTGTCGAAGCAGGCGAGCCGCTCGGTATCGCCGCCGATCGCGCGGCACGCGGCCAGCGCG
This sequence comes from Sphingomonas yantingensis, assembly GCF_014199325.1. Classification (GTDB taxonomy): domain Bacteria; phylum Pseudomonadota; class Alphaproteobacteria; order Sphingomonadales; family Sphingomonadaceae; genus Sphingomonas; species Sphingomonas yantingensis. Next base: position 258,757 of record NZ_JACIJJ010000003.1, on the reverse strand, counting down.
CCCGCCAGCCCGTCCGCGCGTGCTTCACCGCGCCCGTCCTGTGCCGCGGCGGGCGCACCCGCCACCGCCGCCAGGGTGATGCCCAGAATCAACGCTCCCCGCATATCGTCCTGCCCTTCGTCCGTGTCTTGGTCGCTGCTAGCTGATCGCGGGGCGTGACAGAACTGTGACTATAATGCCACCGTTTCGTTCGAAACCGCGCACGACCATGGAATCTCGTTGCTCGCGGAACGAAGCTGGCCTTAGATTTTGACCATGCCGGTTTCAGGGACCGGTGAATCGCGTCGTGTCGGAAAACGGCGCGAGGTAAAAAGGGAAAGCGCAACCAATGAAGAAGCTGACTCGCCAGAGGCTGCTGGCCTCGACGCTGATTATCGGCTCGGCCTTCGCCGCCACGCCGGCCTTCGCACAGGCCGTGCCCGCGACGCCGGAGACGACCCCCACCGTCAACCAGGACACTGCGACGCCCAGCGAGCAGGCCGCTGAGGCGACCAACACCGGCGAGGACATCGTCGTCACCGGCTCGCTGATCCGCAACCCCAACCTCGTCTCGTCGAGCCCAGTGAACGCCGTCGGCGCCGACGAAATCGATCTTCGTCAGACCAACACGGCCGAGCAGCTGCTGCGCGAACTGCCGGGTGCGGTTCCGTCGATCGGTTCGGCGGTCAACAACGGCAACGGCGGTGCGTCGTACGTCGATCTTCGCGGCCTCGGCTCGAATCGTAACGTCGTCCTCCTCGACGGCGTGCGTCTGGCCCCGTCGGAACTGGTCGGCCGCGTCGACCTCAACAACATCCCGCTCGCGATCGTCCAGCGCGTCGACTCGCTGACGGGCGCCGCCGTGACGACCTATGGTGCGGACGCCATCACCGGCGTCGTGAACTTCGTCACGCGCACCGACTTCGCCGGCCTCGAGGTCAACGCCTCGGAGCAGATCACCGAGCGCGGCGACGGCAACATCTTCCGCATCGACGCGACGATCGGCGCGAACTTCGCCGACGGCCGCGGTAACGCCGTGCTGAGCATCGGCTATCAGGAAGCCGATCCCGTCTATCAGGGCGATCGTGACTTCTCGATCACGCAGGTCGACAGCTACACCGGCCGCGGCGGCGGTTCGGGCACCTCGGTGCCCTCGACGATCTCGGGCACGCGTCCGGTCGTGAACGGCGTCATCAACACGACCCCGGCGTTCGTCCAGACGGGCGTGACGGCGGCCGGCGTGCCGATCCTCGCCCCGGTCACCGGCGGCGTCGCCAATGGCGGCAACCGTCAGATCGATCCGGCGACCGGCTTCGCACGCGCCGCTTACGCGCCGTTCAACTTCAACCCGTACAACATCTTCCAGACGCCGTTCGAGCGCTACAACATCTTCGGCTCGGCGCGTTACGAGATCTCGGACGCGATCGAAGTCTATTCGCGCGGCATCTTCTCGAAGAACACCGTCGAGACGATCATCGCGCCGTCGGGTTCGTTCGGTTCGTCGGTCACCGTCAACCTCAACAACCCGTTTCTGCCCGCGAACCTGCGCAACCAGCTTTGCGCGTTCAACGTCGCGCCGACCGTCACCGGCGTGAACGCCGCCGGCGCCTCGGTCTCGGGCCAGGCGACCTACACGCCGCGCTTCACGCCGGCGCAGTGCGCCGCCGCCGCGACCGCGACGGGCCGCACCGACCCGAACTACCGCGAGGTCACGTTCAACCTGTCGCGTCGTACGACCGAGGCAGGTCCGCGTACCTCGACCTTCCAGACGACGTTCTTCGATTACCGCCTCGGCTTCCGCGGCGCGCTGACCGACAACCTCGACTGGGATATCGGCGGTTCGTACGGCGAGAGCGAGAACATCCAGACGCTGGGTGGCTACATCCTCACCTCGCGCGTCCGCCAGTCGCTGCTGGTCGACGGCACGGCCGCTGCGCCGGTTTGCCAGAATCAGAACGGCGGCTGCGTCCCCGCGAACTTCTTCGGGCCCGAGGGCTCGCTGACGACCGCGGCGACCAACTTCCTGTCGGCTGCCAGCAGCACGACGAACCGCACCTCGCTGGGCCAGGTTCGCGGCACGGTCAGCGGTGACCTCGGCTTCTCGCTCCCGTGGGCGACCGAAGCGGTCGGAGTCGCCATCGGCGGCGAGTTCCGCGAGTACACCGCGCAGCAGGCGTCGGACACGCTGGCGCAGACGCCGGGCGAGCTCGGCGGTGCGGGCGGTGCGGCCCCGAACATCAACGGCGGCTTCAACGTCTGGGAAGCGTTCGGCGAGCTCATCGTGCCGCTCGTCAGCGACAAGCCCTTCTTCAAGAGCCTGACGATCGAAGGCGGCGCACGCTATTCCAGCTACAAGGTCAACTCGCCGGGCAACCCGACGTTCGAGACCACGACCTGGAAGGCCGGCGGCACCTGGGAGCCCACCGACGGCGTCCGCATCCGCGGCAATTACAACCGCGCGGTTCGCGCGCCGAACATCAGCGAGCTCTTCTCGCCGCTGAACACGGTGCTCACCAACCTGTCGATCGATCCCTGCGCCGGTGCGGCGCCGGTCGCCAACGCCAACCTGCGCGCGGTCTGCCTTGCGCAGGGTGCGCCGGCGGGCACGATCGGTTCGATCAACAACCCGACTGCGGGCCAGGCCAACATCACCAGCGGTGGTAACCTGAACCTTCAGCCGGAAACCGCCAGCACGTGGACGGCGGGCGCGGTGCTGACGCCTTCGTTCATCCCGGGCTTCACGCTGTCGGCCGACTATTACAACATCAAGGTCAAGGATGTTGTCGGCGCGCCGCTGCCGGGCGATCTGATCGGTGCGTGCTTCAACAACCTGTCGGCGGCCAGCGCGACGAGCACGGCCTGCACCGTGATCCGTCGTAACTCGGTCACCGGTGCGCTCGACGGCGCGCCGGACCTCGCGCCGGGCCTGTTCGCGCCGCTCAGCAACCTCGGCAAGCTCGAGACCGACGGCGTCGACGTGACGATGAACTACACCACGGGTCTGGGCAGCTTCGGCCGCCTGTCGCTCGGCTTCGTCGGCAACTGGACGCACTCGTCCAAGTACCAGGCGACCCCGACCGGCCTCGATCGCGAGTGCGTCGGCTTCTACAGCGTGAACTGCTCGTTCACGGGCTCGATCCAGCCCGAGTTCCAGTTCTCGCAGCGCACCACGCTCACCGTGGGCGACGTCGACGTCTCGCTGCTGTGGCGCTTCATCGACTCGGTCCAGTACGAGCCGGCGGCGTTCGCCGACGACCTCGCGGCTGCGGTTGGCGCAGGCTGCGCGGACCCGCAGGGTGCGGATCCGGACGGCTGCATCGTCAACCCCGAGTTCCGCCGTATTCCGGAGGAGCATTATTTCGACCTGACGATGCGCTTCAATGCGACCGACAACCTCGCGTTCTCGATCGCGGCGATCAACCTGTTCGACAACCAGCCCACCGTGGTCGGCAACACGGTTGGCGCCACGACGTACAACAGCGGCAACGTCTATCCGTCGACCTACGACGCGCTGGGCCGTCGCTTCTCGGCGAGCGCTCGCCTGAAGTTCTAATCTTCGGATTAGGCCAGAAAATGGGGGGTCGGACTTCGGTCCGGCCCCCTTTTTTCGTCAATCGATCAGGCTGGCGCCGAGCATGAGGGGGATGCCCGCGGCCTTCGCCGTCGCCTCTGCCCAGACGACGACCTTGGCAATCTCGTCGCCGTGCAGGTCGGCGGCGTTGCGATGCTCGGCGGCGCGCTCGACCGCGCCGAACTCGGCCGACAGCTTCGAGTGGCGGGTGAACGCAGGGCCAGCGACGATCGCGTCGATGCCGACCGCGTCGATCGACAGGCCGTAGAGGCGCACCAGCGCGCCCATCGCCTCTCGCGGGCGGGCCACCAGCGTCTCGCTGTCCAGCGTCGCGACGCGCGCGGGGCCGTATCGCGCGACGGTGCGCGCGAACAACGCGTGCTGCGCCAGCCAGCCCACTGCCGCGACCTGAAGATCGGTGAGCCCGAGATAGCCTTCGGTATCGAAGCCGAGGTCGACGAGCCCGTCCTTCAACAAGCCGATCAGCAATTCGCGAACCCAGAGCCGGCCCCACATGTCCTTCTTCGCGATCGAGCGAAGATAGGCGGGGAGCGGCGCGTGGAGCAGCAAGGCCTTCGCCTCCGGCCGCAATGCGAGGATGACGGGCGCAAGCGCGTTGACCACGTTCGACGGCTTGACGACGACGGCCTCGCCCGGCGCGAACGGACGCGCGAGCAGCGCCAGCGTCCGATCGAGCACCTCGGCCACCCGCGCCGGTTCGCCGCCGCGCCGCCGCCAGCCCACCATGTCGTTGAGCAGCAGCGGTTCCTTGAGCGCCATCGAAGTGCCCGGGGCGTCGAACGCCCGCGCGAGCATCGTCGAACAGCAATAAGCGGAATGGAAGATGAAATGGAGCGGCGCGGTGGCTGGCGGCGCCGTGTCCGCGCGCGCAACGGGGACGGGCCCGGGCGCATCGGCCAGCGCCTCCTCGGTCAGGAACGTCGTCGCCGCGTGACGACTGCGGTCGACCCAGCGGAAATGGAAGGCGTCGTGACCCGGATCATAGCGATGCGCGAGCCAGGCGGGGTTGCCGATCAGATCGGCGAGCGTGTCGGGAACTTGCATGCGGCATCTGCTGCGCCGTCGCCGCCGCCGACGCAAGCCGTCGGCCCTTGTATCGCCGACAGGTTCGGTTAGCTTCCCGCGCGGGCCTAGTGCTTGGGAGGCAGGGATAATGCGTGGTTTGAAGACGATGGCGGCGCTCGCCGCGTTGGGGATGGGGACGGCCGCGATCGCGCAGACCCCGGCGGCGCAGCCCGACCCGGAGAAGAAGATCTGCCGCAAGACGCTGGAGACCGGCTCGCTGGTCAAGAAGAAGCGGCAATGCTTCACCCGTACCGAATGGGCGCGGATTGCCGAGGCGGCGCGCACGAACCTGCAATATATTCAGGACAACCAGATGGGACGCCCCGCCGGCGGTCCTTGACGGAAGCGCTGCTCGACGCCTTGTCCACCAATACTTTGGGGTGGTTGTCGGCCGGCCTGCCGTCGCTAACCTCAGTTAGATGGACGGGGCAGCGGCGGCGATTGCGCAACAACTTCAACAGGCTCGCGGGACGCTGAGCCGCGGCGACGTGGCCGGCGCCGTGCGCGAGTTCGAGGCGGTGCTCGCACGCTCGCCCGAGGAGCCGCTGGCGCTCAACGCGCTCGGCATGATCGCGCTCGAGAGCGACCGGGCGGGCGAGGCCGAGTCGCTGTTCGAGCGCGCGGCGCGCAGCGATGCGAACGCGCCCGAATTGTGGATGAACGTCGCTACCGCCCGACGCCGCCTCGGCCGCGACGATGGGGAGCGCGATGCGCTGCGCCGGGCGCTCGACCTCAACCCGCACCATCTGGGCGCCAGCATCCGGCTCGCGGAGCTGCACGAGCGGCGGGGCGAGGCGCCGCTCGCCATGTTGCGCTGGTCGCAGGTGCTGGAGGTGTCGCGCGGCATCACCGACCCGGCGCCTGCGTTTCAGCGCGTGCTGGACCATGCGCGTGAATATGTCGCGAGCGAGGGCGGGCGGCTCGCCAGTTCGATCGAGAGCGGGATCGCCAGCCTTCGCGATCCGCTAGACCGGCGGGACCGTCGCCGGTTCGATGCCTGTATCGATCGCATGTTCGGCCGCCGTCAGATCTATCAGAACGAGTGCCATGGGCTGCACTTCCCGTTCCTGCCCGCCGACGAGTTCTTCGACCGCCAGCACTTCCCCTGGATGCCCGCGCTGGAGGCACAGGCGCCCGCGATCCGCGAGGAGGCGGCGGCGCTTTTGCGGGACGGGGTGGAGGGGGTCGAGCCCTATGTCTCGATGGAGCGCGGGGCGCCGCAGAGCAAATGGTCGCCGCTCGACCGGTCGATGGACTGGAGCGCGTTTCACCTGTGGCGGTTCGGCGTGCGCGACGATGCGCATTGCCGCCGCTGTCCCGCGACCGTCGCCGCGCTCGAGGCGATCGTGCCGCTGGCCCAGATGGGGCGGCGGACGCCCAACGTGTTCTTCTCGATCCTGCGCCCGCATACGCGCCTGCCCGCGCATACCGGGGTCAGCAATGCGCGGGCGATCATCCACCTGCCGCTGATCGTGCCCCCCGGCTGCGGCTTCCGGGTCGGCGGCGAGACGCGCGAATGGCGGGAGGGGGAGGCCTTCGCCTTTGACGACACGATCGAGCATGAGGCGTGGAACGACAGCGATCAGCCGCGCGTGATTCTGATCCTCGACGTCTGGAACCCGCACCTGACGGAGATCGAGCGGACGCTGCTGACGCGCTATTTTGACGTTGCCGATGCCAGCGGGTTCGACCCCGCTGCGGTGGCAGCGGTCGCCGATTGAGGCGGCTTGCAAGCGGCATTTCGGCGATTTAGCCCTGTCTTTGCCGCAACGGGCGGCAAAGGGGGAAGTCGCCGTTGTTCGCTTCGCTTGCCGCGCTCGCGCTTGTCGCGGGCCAATCCACGCCTGCGCCCAAGCCGCCGGAGGACACGCCCGAGGAAATCGCCGCCGATGCCGCGCGCGACCTGAAGGACAGCCGCTTCTACAATCGGCCGGGGGCGACGCGCGCCGATTACGATGCGGCGTGGCAGGCGTGCCGGCTGATCGCGCGCGGATCGCGCACCCCCACGGGCAGCGTGCCGATGTTCTACAACCCGGCGATGATCTCGCCCGTCGCTGCGGGCCTTGCGGGCGGGATCGGCGGGCTGATCGGCGGCGCGATAGCGCAGGGGCAGCAGCGGCGGGAGAACCGGCGCGAGTGCCTGATGGCGCGCGGCTGGCGGCTGGTCGAGGTAAGCGATGCCGAGGCGGCTCGGGTCGGCACGATGAGCGACGCCGACCGCAGCGCCTATTTCAACGGCATCGTCGGTGCGACCGAGGTGCAGGGCAAGACTACGGTCTGGCACAACGGGTTCGCCGAACCGGCGCCCTATGACCTGCGCAAACCGGTGGCGATCGCCGCGCCCGGCGGGCTGGTAACGGGCAAGAAAGTCGATCCGAAGGTCCCCGTCACGCTGGAGCCCGGCGCGGCGGCGATCCTGATCGGGTTTCGCCGGCCCGACGACGAAAGCGCGGGCAAGTCCGCCTCGGTCGCGATCGCGCGTTACGACGCGGCGGGAAGCGACCTTGCCTATCGCCCGCGCGACTGGAAGAAGACCGGCGACAAGACCAGCTACGGCCTTACCGTGAAGAGCGCGGACAAGAAGCTGCCGCTCGAATATCACCTGATCCGTGTGACGCCGGGCGATTATGTCGTCGCGGGGGCGGCGCCGGGGGCGGTTGCGATCACCAACAGCTTCTGCCTCGGCGCGCCGCGTTTCTCGGTCGCGGCGGGGGAGGTCGCCTATCTCGGCGAGTTCGCGCCCTATACGACGACGGCGATGCCCGGCGGCGAGCGTGGCCCGGCGATGGCGTGGTCGCGAAACGAGGGCGATGCGCGCGCGACGCTGGCGGCGCTCCAGCCGGCACTCGTCCCGGCGATGAAGGCGGCGCAGCTGACCAATGGCGCGACCTATGCCTGTTCGGCGATGCAGATGACGATGTACCGCGTGCCCGACGGGACGGACACCGCGGCGCGTTGAGGGTGACGGCCGGCGGGGGCGTGGGGTAGGGGGGCTGCCATGCACCTGAACCACGACCCCGCCGCCCCGCCCGCGCCGACGATCGGCTTCGACGATTTCCTGGCGGTCGATATCCGCGTCGGGACGATCGTCGCCGCCGAACCCTTTCCCGAGGCGCGAAAGCCGGCGTTCAAGCTGACGATCGACTTCGGCCCGACGATCGGCACCAAGCGGTCGTCGGCACAGATCACCGAGCATTACGCGATCGAGGATCTTGTCGGGCGACAGGTGGCCGCGGTTGTCAACTTTCCGCCGCGCCAGATCGGCCCGATGATGTCGGAGGTGCTGACGCTCGGGTTTCCTGATGCCGAGGGGCGCGTCGTGCTGGCCGCGCCGTCCAAGCCGGTGCCGAACGGCGGCCGGCTCTTCTGACCGTCAGTCGGCGCGCGCGCTCAGGAGATAGTTGAGCTTGCGATCTTCGCCGAGCGTGAACCCGCGCGCGGGGGAGAAGGCGAGGCCGGTCACGTCGGTGACGGTGAGGCCCGCCGCCTGAAGATGCGCGGTCAGTTCATCGGGCGTGAGGAACTTGTCCCAGTCGTGCGTGCCGCGCGGGATCATGCCGGTCATTTCGGCGACCCCGACCAGCGCCAGCTTCGACAAGGGCGTGCGGTTGGGCGTCGACATAAGGAGCAGGCCGCCCGGCGCCAGCGCGGCGGCGAGGCCCGCGACGAAGCTGGCGGGGTCAGTCACGTGCTCGACTACCTCCATCGCGGTGACGAGATCGTAGCGTCCACCCTCAAGCCCCTCCAATTCGCCGGCGAGATACCGAATGGCGAGCCCGGCTTCCTCGGCATGGGCCGCGGCGACGGCGGCGTTCTCGGGCGCGGCGTCGATGCCCGTCACCGCGGCGCCCATCCGCGCCAGCGGCTCGGTCAGCAGTCCCGCGCCGCAGCCGACGTCGAGCGCGGTCTTGCCCTCAAGAGGCTTGAAGCTGGCCGAATCGCCGTCCCAATGGCGGTCGATCGCTTCACGGAGATAGCGCAGGCGCACGGGGTTCAGCCGGTGGAGCATTGCCGAGCTGCCGCGCGGGTCCCACCATTCCGCGGCCATCCTGCCGAAATGCGCTGCCTCGCCGGGGTCGATCGTCGTTGCCTTTGCCATGCGCTCCCCCTATCAGCCGCCCCCAGCGGACCCAAGGGGGGATTAGGGCACCATGGCGCGCATCGTGATGAAGTTCGGCGGTACCTCGATGGCAGGCATCGAGCGCATCCGGACCGTCGCGAAGCTGGTGAAGCGCGAGTGGGAAGCGGGCAACCAGATCGCCGTCGTCGTTTCCGCCATGGCCGGCGATACCGACCGGCTCGTTGGCTTCTGCCGCGAGGCCTCGTCGCTTTACGATCCGCGCGAATATGACGTGGTGGTCTCGTCGGGCGAGCAGGTGACGAGCGGCCTGCTCGCGATCGCGCTGCAGGCGGCGGGCGTGCCGGCGCGAAGCTGGCTCGGCTGGCAGTTGCCGATCAGGACCAGCGACGTCCACGCCTCCGCCCGGATCGAGGATATCGATACGACCGAGCTCGACCGCAGCCTGGCGGCGGGCGAGATCGCGGTGATCCCCGGTTTCCAGGGCGCGACCGAGGGCAATCGCGTGACGACGCTGGGGCGCGGTGGCTCCGACACCTCCGCGGTCGCGATGGCGGCGGCGATGAAGGCCGATCGCTGCGACATCTATACCGACGTGGACGGCGTCTATACGACCGACCCGCGCATCGTGCCGCGCGCGCGCAAGCTGCAGAAGGTCACGTACGAGGAAATGCTCGAGCTCGCGAGCGTCGGGGCCAAGGTGCTCCAGACGCGCTCGGTCGGGCTGGCCATGAAGGAAGGGGTGCGCGTGCAGGTCCTCTCGTCCTTCGTGGGAGAGGACGGTGTGGTGCGCCCCGGCACGCTGATCGTGGGCGAGGAGGAGATCGACGATATGGAACGCCAGCTCATCACCGGCATCGCGCACGACAAGAACGAGGCGAAGGTGACGCTCGTCGAGGTGCCCGACCGCCCCGGCGCGGTCGCGGCGATCTTCGGCCCGCTGGCGGCCGGCGGCATCAACGTCGACATGATCGTCCAGAACATCGCCCATGCGACGGGTTCGACCGACGTGACGTTCACAGTGCCCAAGGCGGATCTTGCGCGTGCGATCGACCTGCTTGAAAAGGCGCGGGGCGAGATCGGCTATACCAAGCTCATCCACGATACGCGGATCGCCAAGATCACTGTCGTCGGCGTCGGTATGCGCAGCCATGCGGGCGTCGCGGCGACGATGTTCGCGACGCTTGGCGCGCGCGGCATCAACATCCTCGCGATCACGACCAGCGAGATCAAGGTGAGCGTGTTGATCGAGGAGGACTATACCGAGCTCGCGGTGCGCGTCCTCCACACCGCGTACGGGCTGGACGCGGCGGAAGAGCCCGAGGCGGCCTAAGCTGTTTCGCCGCGTCTGAACGTGGCGACGCGATATACATAGTATAGTGCGATCCCGGCCATGATCGCGGTGCTGACCGGCCCCATCCAGCGCTCGACGCTGTCGAACTTCGCGCCGAGGACGTAGCCCGCGGTCCCGAGCGCTGCGGTCCATGCGCCCGCACCGAGCGTGGTGAGCAGCACGAAGGGCAGGGGCTTCATGCCGAACAGCCCCGCGGGGATCGAGATCAACGTGCGGATGCCCGGGACGAGGTGGCCGACCGGCACCGCCCAGCGGCTGTGGCGGTCGAACCAGTCGTCGATGCGGTCGATCTCGCGCGGATGCAGCGTGATCCAGCGGCCGTAGCGGTTCGCCAGATGCTTCAGCCGCTCCTCGCCCAGCCATCGGGCGACGGAATACCAGAACAGCGCGCCCAATACGGTCCCCGCCGTCCCCGCGACGACCACGCCGACGATGCTCAGTTCGCCGCGGCTGGCGGTGAAGCCCGCCATCGGCATGATGACTTCCGAGGGCAGCGGCGGGAACAGGTTTTCGAGGAACATCAAGAGCATGATTCCGAGATAGCCGGTGCTTTCGATCAGGTTGGTGATCCAGTCGGTCATGCCGTCTCCGTTCCGAGCCTCAGAAACGAGGGAACCGTTCAGCGACTGAAGGTTTCCGTCGTCGGGGCCAATAAAGGGGGACGACGGGCGAATGCGGCGAATAGGGGCGAGTCTGGCCGCGTCAGCGCTGCTATCTGCATGTAATCGCCACCAATCCGCGCTCGCGACGTTCGGCGCAGAGGCCACGAACATCCGTACGATCACGATCGCGCTCGTCGTCGGTGCGGCGGTCATCGCCGCGATCATGATCGGTGTCTATTGGCGGGCCGTGCGCGCGCCCGAGGGTCAACTGACGCACAAGCAGGGGATGCGCCTGGTCCTCTGGCTCGGCGGGATCGGGCCGGCGATCGTCCTCACCGTCATCCTGATCTTCGCGCTGCCCGCCATGCGCCCGCGCGTGACCGGGGCGGGCGACCTCACCATCCATGTCGAAGGCGAGCAGTTCTGGTGGCGGGTCGGTTACGAGCGGCCGGGCGGCGGCGTACTCGTCTCCGCCAACGAGGTGCGCGTGCCGGTGGGGCGCACGGTCGCGTTCGAGCTGACCGGGCGGGACGTGATCCACAGCTTCTGGATTCCCGGTCTCGCCGGCAAGATGGACATGATCCCCGGCCGCACCAACAGCCTTGTCGTCCGCGCGGACAAGGCGGGGCGCTATCGAGGCGTCTGCACCGAGTTCTGCGGATTGAGCCACGCGCTGATGGCGTTCGACGTGGTCGCGATGGAGCCGGCCGCCTTCGATGCGTGGCTCGCCGGTCAGGCACGGCCCGCCGCCGGGGCGGGGCAGGGCGAGGGCGAGCGGCTGTTCGCGGCCAATGGCTGCGGCGGGTGCCACGCGATCCGCGGGACCGAGCACAATTCGCGCATCGGCCCCGACCTCAGCCGCTATGGCGAGCGGTTGACGTTGGGTGCTGGCATCCTGCCGCCCACCGTCGAGCGCACCGCCCAATTCATTCGTGCACCGCAGGAGGCCAAGCCCGGCGTCCGCATGCCCGCTTATCCGCAATTGTCGAACCAAGAGGCCCGCGCCATTGCCGTCTATCTGAAGGGCCTGAAATGAGCCTCCACGCGCAGGACGATCCCGAGCTTCGCGCCGCACAGGAAGCAAGGCTCCGCGAGGTATGGAAGCCGCCATCGGGTCTGTTCCTTCGCTGGACCGACACCAACAATGACCGGGTGGGCGTCTGGTATACGCTGACCGCGTTCGGGTTCATGCTGTTCGCCGGCGTGCTGGCGATGATCATGCGTACGCAGCTCGCCGTGCCCGACAACGACCTCGTCAGCGCAAACACGTTTAATCAGCTGTTCACGCTGCACGGCTCGATGATGATGTTCCTGTTCGCCGTGCCGATGTTCGAGGCGGTGTCGATCATCCTGTTGCCGCAGCTTTTGGGCGCCCGCGACCTGCCGTTCCCCCGGTTGTCGGCGTTCGGATATTGGTCGTTCCTGCTGGGCGGCGTGTTCGTCGCGGGGTCGATCTTCTTCAACGAGGCGCCCGATGGCGGCTGGTTCATGTATCCGCCGCTTACCACGCGCACCGACCTGTCGGGGCTGGGTGCCGATATCTGGATGCTGGGTCTGAGCTTCATCGAGGTGTCGTCGGTCGCGGCGGCGGTCGAGTTGATCGTCGGCGTGCTGAAGTGCCGGCCACCGGGGATGCGGCTCAACCTGATGCCGCTCTATGCGTGGTACATCCTCGTCGTGGCGGTGATGATCCTGTTCGCCTTCCCGCCGCTGATCGCGGGCGACCTGCTGTTCGAGATGGAGCGGCTGCTCAACTGGCCGTTCTTCGATGCCTCGCGCGGGGGCGATCCGCTGCTGTGGCAGCACCTGTTCTGGATCTTCGGCCACCCGGAGGTCTACATCATCTTCCTCCCCTCGATCGCGCTGTTCGCGATGCTGGTGCCGACCTTCGCCAAGCGGCACCTGCTGGGCTATCCGTGGATCGTGCTGGCGGCGGTGGGGACCGCGTTTTTGAGCTTCGGCCTGTGGGTCCACCACATGTTCACCACGGGGCTGCCCAAGATCAGCCTCGCCTTCTTCTCTGCCGCATCGGAGGCGGTGGTGATCCCTACCGGCGTGCAGATCTTCGTGTTCATCGCGACGCTGTGGGCGGGCCGCGTCACCTGGTCGACGCCGCTCCTCTATGCGACGGGAAGCCTCGCGATCTTCGTCATCGGCGGTCTCACAGGCGTGATGGTCGCGGTCGCGCCGTTCGACTGGCAGGCGCACGATACTTATTTCGTTGTCGCGCATCTGCACTACGTGCTGATCGGCGGCACGCTGATGCCGCTGTTCGCGGGCCTCTATTACTACTGGCCGCTCATCACCGGAAAGAAGCTGTCCGACCGCCTGGGCCGCATCGCGTTCTGGATGCTGTTCGCGGGTGCCAACATCACCTTCTTCCCGATGCACTTTTCGGGGCTGGAGGGGATGCCGCGACGCGTGTTCACCTATCCGGCGGAGCTGGGTATCGGCGGGCTGAACCTCGTGTCGACGCTCGGTGCCTATCTGTTCGCCGCGGGCGTGGCGGTCGTCTGCCTCGACCTCGCGCTGTCGCCGCGGCGCAAGACGGGTGCGCGCAATCCATGGGGGGCGGGGACGCTCGAATGGCTGGAGGATCCGGCCGACGACGCGCATTGGGGCGTCCGCTGCGTGCCGCTGATTTCAAGCCGCTACCCAATCTGGGACCAGAAGGACTTCGTAAAAAAGGTCGATGAGGGCCGCTTCTTCCTGCCCGATGCGGAAGAGGGGCGGCGCGAGACGATCATCACCTCGGTACTCGATGCGCGGCCGGTGTCGGTGATCCGGCTGGGCACGCCCAGCTTCAAGCCGATGCTGACCGCGATCGCGCTGGGCGGGGTGTTCATCCTGACCACTTTCCACCTCTATTGGGCGGCGCTCGCCTGTGCCTTCGCGACGCTGTTCATGGTCCTGCTGTGGCTGTGGACCGGCACCGCGGAAATCCCGGAAAAGGAATGCAAGCCGATCGGCCACGGGATCAAGCTGCCGCTCTACGTCTCGGGGGCAAAGGCGCCGGGGTGGTGGGCGATGTTCATCACGATGATGGCGGATGCGACGGCGTTCTCGGGCCTCGTCTTCGGCTATTTCTTCTTCTGGACGCGGCATCCCGATTTCCCCCCCGCCGACATGGCCGCGGCACCGGGGGCGTTCTGGCCGATGGTGGCGCTGGCGGTGGCGCTTGTCAGTTGGACACTGACGGTAGCGGCGCGGCAGCTCAACGCGGCGGGGTCGGTAGGCGCCGCCCGCATGGCGCTGGCGGCCGGCGCGGCGTTCAGCGCGTACGGCGTCTATGCGGGGCTCGCCGGGCCGTGGCTGTCGGGCATGGACCCGGAAGCGCACGTCTACCCGGCGATCGTCTGGACGCTGGCGATCTGGACCGCGGCGCATTCGGGCGTCGCGATCATCATGCAGGGCTATACGCTGGCGCGCAGTATCGCCGGGCGGATGACGCCGAAATACGACGCTGACGTGCGCAACATCACCGTCTACATGCACTTCTTCGCGCTGACCGCGATCGTCACCTACGCGACGATCGGCCTTTTTCCGGGGGTGTCGTGAAGCGCGGGCTGCCCGGTTGGGCCTTGCGCCTGCGCGTCACCTTGTGGACGCTGATCGTGCCGCCGACGACCTGGGCGGCGCACTTCCTGTTCGCGTACCTCTGGGCGGCGATCAATTGCGCCAAGGTCGGTCAGTTCGCGACGTTTCCGTGGCTGTTCGTCGGGGGTACCGTCGCGGCGCTGCTCGTCATCCTCGCGTCGGGCTGGATCGCGTGGCACCAGTCGCGCGTGCCGGGCGATGCACCGCCGCATGAGGAATCGACCGATGTCGACCGGCTGCGCTTCCTCGCCAAGTCGACGCTGCTCCTGTCCGGCCTCAGTTTCGTCGCGGTGATCTTCACGGCGTTGCCGGTCGTCTTCATCGGGGATTGCCGGTGAGGCGGGGGATGCTCGGCCTGGGTGCGGCGACGCTGCCGTTCGGCTGGTGGCTCGCCGCGAGCGGGCTCGGCATGACGGGGCACATGGCGGGCCACATGCTGGCGGTTGCGGTCGCCGCGCCTCTGATCGCCGCGGGGCTTTCGGGCACCCGCGCCGATCCTGTGCGACGCTGGCCGCGGCTGGTCACACCGATGGGGTCGATGCTGGCGGAGCTCGTCATCGTCTGGGCTTGGCATCTGCCCGCCGCACGCGAATGGGCCGCAGTGTCGCGCGGCGCGATGGTGCTGGAGCAGGCGATGTATCTGGGCGCCGGCTTCGCGCTCTGGAGCGCCGCGTTCGCCGCGGGCAACCGTGCGAGCGGGATCGGTGCGTTGCTTCTGACGTCGATGCACATGACGCTTCTCGGCGCGCTAATCGGCCTGGCGCCGCGGCCGCTCTATCAGGACATGACGATGCACCACGGGCTCGATCCGCTCGCCGACCAGCAACTGGGCGGTGTGGTGATGCTGATGATCGGCGCGGCCAGCTATATGGCGGGCGGCCTCGCGCTGCTCGCCCGGCTGCTGATGGGCCGAGAGGCGCGAGCATGACGATCCGCATCACCTGGAAGCGGGTCGTCCTGGCGCTGCTGGCGATCTTCGCCGCCGGCATGGCATTCGCCTGGTCGGGGCTGTTCCAGATCGCCGCCTCGTCGGGGCACTGGAAGGTGACCGAATGGTTCCTGCACTGGGTCATGCGCAATTCGGTCAAGACCTACAGCGCGTTCCAGACGCCGGAGCGCGTCCGCGACGACAGCGGCCTCGTCAGCGCCGCCGGCCATTTCAAACAGGCTTGCGCGAGCTGTCACGGTGCCCCTGGCGTCCGACCGAACCCCGTGATGCAAAAGGCAATGCCGCCCGCGCCCAGCCTGTCGGTCAATGCCAAGCAATGGACCGACCGCCAGATCTTCTGGATCCTGGAACACGGCGTCAAATATTCGGGCATGCCCGCCTGGGGCGCGGAGGGGCGGCCCGACGAGATCCGGCGGATGGTGGCTTTCGTGCGCCGCCTGCCGACGATGACTCCGGCGCAGTACCGCGCGCTGACCGAGGTTCGGCGCGTCACGCCGGTCGCGGCATTGCGGCCCGGCCTGATCGAAAGCTGTGCCGGGTGTCATGGCACCAATGGCCTCGGGCGCGGGCCGGACGTGCCGGTGCTTGCCGGGCAAAAGGCCGCGTATCTGGAGGGGGCGCTTCGCCGCTATGCCGCCGGCCACCGGGCGAGCGCGGTAATGCAGGTCGCAGCCGCCGCGCTGACGCCCGCCGAGATGCGCGCGCTCGCTGGGCATTACGCGGCGATGCCGGGGCTGCGCGACGTAGCGCTGCCGGCGACGCATCCGCTGCTGATCGCCGGGCGGCGTGACGATCAGTTGCCTGCCTGTTCGAGCTGCCATGCGCCGGGCAAGTCGTATCCGCTGATCGCCGGGCAGAAGGCGACCTATGTTGCCGATCGCCTGACGAACTGGCGCGGGGACGAAAAGATCGTCGATGCGCGCAAGCCGCACGCGACAATGCCGGTGATCGCACGTCGCATTCCCGAGGAACAGATCGACCCGCTCGCAAAGGCATTGGCGTCGGCGCGCTGACCGCGCCGACGCCCATCCGTCAGGCGACGATCCGTACCGGCACCGACTTGGCCGCGAGGACGTGGCTGACCTCGGCATTGTGGTCGAGGGGGATCAGCACGTTCGCCTCGGGGTAGTAGGCGCCCAGGCATCCGCGCGGAATGTCGTAGGGCGTGACGAGCAGGTTATCGAGCCGCCGCTCCACCCCGTCGCCATAGTCGGTCGCCAGCGCCACGCGCTGTCCCTCGGCCAGCCCCTGTGCCGCCATGTCCTCCTTGTTCATCATCAGCACCTCGCGCGTGCCTTTGATCCCGCGGAAGCGGTCGTGATAGCCGTAGACGGTGGTGTTGAACTGGTCGTTCGAGCGGAGCGTCATCAGCCGGAACAGTCCCTCGGCATCGTCGAAACCGGTGGCGTTGAGCGTGGTCGGCACGAAGAATTCGGCCTTGCCGCTCTCCGTCTGCCAGACGCGCTCCGCCGCCTTGTTGCCCTTCCAGAAGCCGCCCGGTTGCCACATGCGCTTGTTGAAGTCCTTGAACTTCTCCGGATAGGTTCGCTCGATCGCGTCGCGGACGAGCGAATAGTCGGCCACCCACGCATCCCAGTCGACCGCCGGATTGGGCGGCAGCAGCCGCTTGGCGATTGCACCGACGATATAAGGCTCCGACTTCAGATGCTCGCTGGCCGGATCGACGCGGCCGTAGGACCCGTGGATGCAGCTGGTCGAATCCTCGACGCTGACGGACTGCGGGCCGGTCGCCTGTTCGTCCCGCTCGATCCGGCCGAGACAGGGCAGGAGGTACGTCACCTCGCCGGGGAACAGATGGTTGCGGTTGAGCTTGGTCGCGATCTGTACCGACAGGCGCAGCTTGTGCCACGCCGCCTCGATCGGGCCGGTGTCCGCAACCGCGCGGATGAAGTTGCCGCCCAGGCCGATGAATGCGCGCACCGATCCGTCCATGATCCCGTGGCACGTCTCGACCGTATCCAGCCCCTTTTCGGTCGGCGGGTCGAAGCCGTAGAGTTCCTTGAGCTTCTCGACCGGCGCGAGTTCGGTCTTTTCGGTAATGCCGACCGTCCGCTGCCCCTGCACGTTCGAATGGCCGCGGACCGGCGTCGGGCCGGCGCCGGGCTTGCCGATATTGCCGCGCAGGAGGAGGAGGTTGACGACCAAGCGGACGTTGTCGACCCCTTTCACATGCTGTGTCAGGCCCATGCCGTAGATCGCCATGACCGCCTTCGACCGGGCATAGACCTTTGCCGCTTCCTCGATCGCCCATTTGTCGAGGCCGCTTTCACGGACGATCTCGTCCCAGTCGGCAGCGCGGACCGCGTCGAGGAACGGCTCGACATCGTGGCAATGCTGGTCGAGGAACGGCCAGTCGAGCACGCGCTCGCCGTCCGACGCCTTGGCGGCATCATCCCACTCGACCAGCAGCTTGGCGATGCCGGTCATCGCGGCAATGTCGCCGCCGGCACGAAGCTGGTGATATTGCGTGGCGATCCGCGTTTCGTCGCGCATCAGCATCTCGCGCGGGTTCTGCGGATCGGTGAAGCGCTCCAGCCCACGCTCGCGCAGCGGATTGAACACGACGATCTCGCAGCCGCGCTTGCGCGCATCGCGCAGCGGATGGAGCATTCGCGGCGCGTTCGACCCGACATTCTGGCCGAAGAAGAAGATCGCGTCGGCATGCTCGAAATCCTCGAGCCGGGTCGGGCCGACCGCCTCGCCGATCGCCGCCTTCAGCCCGACCGACGTCGACTCGTGACACATGTTCGAGCTGTCGGGCAGGTTCTGATTGCCGTACATGCGCGCCATCAGCGCCCACATGTATGAAGTCTCGAGGCTTGCGCGGCCGGACGCGTAGAACACCGCCGACTTCGGATCGATCGCCTTCAGCTCGGCGGCGATATGGTCGAACGCCTCATTCCAATCGCAGGCGACATAGCGGTCGGTGGCGGGATCGTAACGCAGCGGGTGGGTGAGCCGGCCATGCTGCTCCAGCTCGTAGTCGGTCCAGCCGCGCAGGTCGGTCAGGCTATGCTCTCGGAAGAAGTCGGGCGTCGTGCGATGGCTGGTCAGCTCCCACGCCGTCGCCTTGCCGCCCTCCTCGCAGAACTCGAACGTCAGCGGCTTGTCCGACTTGGCCCAGGCGCAGCTCGTGCACTGGAAGCCGTCGGGTTTGTTCTGGCGGGCAAGCTCGGCAAGCGCGGACGGCTTCACCCGCTCGCGCGGCAGGATGTCGGCAAGGCTGCGCACCGAGCCCCAGCCACCGGCAGGCCCCTCGAACGGCTCGATCTCAGGCTTGTCGTCGTGCTGCTTCATCGGCCGTTCCTTCAATCACTTGTCCGCAGGACAACGGCCAGTCTGGCCGAAGGTTCAGGCAGTTCGCGTGCGAAATGCCCAGCGCAGTGCCCCTGCCACGGCATCGATCCCACCGGCAACAACTGGGCGTGCAATACCGGAGCGGCGAAGACCGTGCATCGCACGTGCCCAGTCTGGCAACAGGTCGATGCCTGCCTGTACCGCCAGGCGCTGGACCGGGCGTTCGGCGAGCGTGCGGGACGGTGCCTCGATCACGCGGCGGGCGACGTCGCGTGTGCGGTGGTCGACGCGCAGGGCCGGGCGCATGTCGTTAACGAAAGCCAGCATCCCCGCGCGGGTCGTCGGCACGGGATCGGCGCCGAGCGCGCGGGGAACGACCGCCGCTTCTTCGAAATATCGCTCCTGATCGGCGATGCTCATGTCCGGCTCGCCGTGCGCGATCCACGCGTCGAGGAAGCACAGCGCCTCGCATGCATGGACCCAGGCGAGGCTGGCGGGATCGTCGGCGCGATACGGCGTGCTGTCGGGCAGTGTCCCCGAAACCTTGGCATGGATGCGCCGCACCCGGTCGATCGCCGCCTCAGCGGAAGCGGCATCAGCATAGGTGGTGATGGCGATGAAACGCGCGGTGCGGCGCAGGCGGCCGAGCATGTCGGTGCGAAAGTTCGAATGGTCCCACACGCCCGCCAGCACCGCCGGATGCAGCATCTGCATCAACAGCGCGGCGATCCCGCCAACCATCATCGTCGTCACGTCGCCGTGGACGCGGGCGATCACGCTGTCGCCGGGAAACAGCGCATCGTCGCTGCGCATCACCGGCGCTTCGCCGCGCGACTGGTCGTTGAACGTCGCACGGACACGGCCGATCAGGGCGGTACGGGCGGCGTCGGCAAGGGGGCGGGGCAGGCTGGGCACGCCCCCGACATCGGGGCGGCGGGCCCCGGACGCAAGACGGCCCGGCGGTCAGGGGACCGCCGGGCCGTTCGAAGCTCGCGTGGGGCGATCAGGCCTTGAGGTGCGCGCTCAGGTGCTTGTTCATCTCGAACATGCTGGCCGACTTCTTGCCGAAGATCTTTTCGAGCTTGTCGTCGGCGAGGATTTCGCGCTTGTCCTTCGGGTTCTGAAGGTCGTGCTTCTTGATGTATTCCCAAACCTTGCTGACGACCTCGCTGCGCGGCAGCGGGCCCTTGCCGACGATCTCGGCGAGTTCGGGCGAAGGCGTCACCGGCGCCGCGATCCCGCCACGCGCTCCGCCCTTCGATGCAGTCGTTTCCTTGGCCATACGCCCCCCTTATTCACGCTACGTCCCGCGACACTGCGGTCGTCACGCCTGCGACTGTTCCGGGCTATTCACCCAAGATCAAGCGGTTTTCGACGCAGCGAGGGCGGTCAAAGCCCCCGTCGCCGCGACGTTGTTGCCCGGACGCAACAGCTTCGCCTCAGAAGCCGACGCGCGCCCGCACGCCGTAGAAGCGCGGCATACCCGGATAGCCGGCATAGGTGCCCGTCTGCTCGGGCACCGCAAAGCCGGTGATGTAGTAGAACTGGTTGGTCAGATTCTCGACGAAGGCCTCGAGGCTCTTCGACCGGTCCTCCGTCTGGACGCCGACGCGCGCTGAGATCAGCGGATAGCCCTGATTATAGAGCGCGGTGCGGCCGGTCACGGGGTTAGGCGGGCCGGACGGGATGCTGACCTCGCTGTTGTAGCGCATGTCGACATGGAACAGCGCGTTGAGGCGATCGGTGAGCTTCGGCGTCCACGTCGTCGCGATGCTGACGGTATGCTTGGGCTGGTTCTGGACCTGAAGTCCTTCCTGGCCCTGAAGCGGGGTGCCGGTGAAGTCGTTGCTGCTCGAATAGGCCGCGTCGATATAGCTGTAGCCGAGCCGCATCACGAGTTCGCGGACGGGCTGGATGATCGATTCGACCTCGACGCCCTTGCTGATCGTCTTGGGCACGTTCTGCACGACGAAGTTGTTGCCGGCGAACACAAGCGACTGAAGGTCGTAGAACTTCTGGTAGAAGCCGGCGATGTTGAACGTGAACTTGCGCGTCAGCTGAGTCTTAAGGCCGATTTCGAACGCATCGACCGTCTCGCCGCCGAAGCCAAGGTCAGAGCCCTGCGCGCCGTTGCCGCCGAGCGTGACCGAATCGAACGTCGCCTGGTCGAGGTTATAGCCGCCCGATTTGTAACCGCGGTCGTAGCTGGCATAGCCCAGCACGTCGCGGCTGAACTTGTAGGCGATCTTGGCGGTGCCGGTGACGCGGCTCTCCGAACGGTCGTCGGTGTAGTTGCCGTTGAACTCGGGGTTCACCGCCGGATTGCAGCTCAGGAGGAACAGGTTGGTGAACAGGGTCGGGCTGGCACTGCGGATCGCGTTGCGCAGCGTCACCGCGCGCGGATCGTTCGAGGAATAGAGCCCGCACGCCGCGATGTTGTTGTTGATCGAGGCGGTGAGGTCCTTCTTCTCGTAATTGTAGCGCGCACCGAGCGTCAGCGACAGCTTGTCCGTCACGTTTATGATGTTGTGCGTGAAGATCGCGAAGGCGTTGGTCTTCACCTCGAAATTGTCGTCGTTGTTGCCCTGGCCCGAGGCGTTGCCGGTCAGCGGCGTGTTGAAATAGGCAAGCAGCGCGGGGTTCGCGAGCGCGGCCTGAAGGAGCTGCGGGCTCTGGAAGAGGAGAAGCTGGCTGAACAGCGGCACCGTCCCCTGCGGGAGGGCGGGGCCACCCTGTAGCGCGACGGCGAGCTGCTGGAACGTCGGGACGGGCGAGGTGCCGAAGAACTGCGCGCGCCGGCCGATGCCGCCCTGCGCGGGCGGCGCGGCGAGCGCCCCGCCAAGCAGCGTGTCGACATAGAGGTTGGCGTCGTCGCCGACGCGCACCGTGTCGCGCAGCTTGTTCGATTCGTTAAGGTAAAAGCCTCCGATCAGCCAGTCGAGTTTGCCGCCAAACGCCGATCCCTGAAGCCGGACTTCCTGCGTGAAGTCCTTGAGCTGAGTGCGGTATCCGTCGCGATACGCGCGGTCGATGCCGGAGAAGTCGATGTCCTGATTGCGCAGCGCGCGCCACTGGCGGTACGCGGTGATCGAGGTGAACTTGGCGTCGCCGATCTCGGTATTGAGCTCGCCCGAGACGCCCCAGTCGCGCACCCGCTCCGAATAGTCGCGGTTGGGGCTGATCGCCTGGATGCGGTCCGAGGGCGCGCCGGTATAGAGGCCAACGCGGCCGCGAGCGGCGGCGATCGCCTGGATCGCCGGAGCGGTCGCGCCGCGGACCACGCTGACCGCGCCGCAGCAATTCTCGTCGGTCTCGTAATAGTCGCCGATCAGGCGGAACGTCGTCGCGCCGCCGTCGAACAGCGCCTGACCGCGCGCGTACCAGCGGTTGATGTCGTTGATCGAGCGGTCGCTGTTGGCGTCCTTGATATAGCCGTCGCGCTTGCGATAGCCGCCGTCGAGGCGCAGCGCGATCTTGTCGGAGACCGGGCCGGTCAGCCCGCCCTTGACCTCATAGGCGTTGTAGTTGCCGTAGCTGCCCTCGACATAGCCCTTGAGGTCGAACTGCGGCTGCGCGGTGAAGATGCTGAGCGCGCCGGCAGAGGTGTTGCGGCCGAACAGCGTCCCCTGCGGCCCGCGCAGGATCTCGACCCGTTCGAGCTCCGGCAGCTCGGCGACGGCAATGCCGGCGCGGGCGCGGAACACGCCGTCGATGAACACGCCGACCGCCGGCTCGAACCCTGGATTGTCGCCGCCCGTGGTGATGCCGCGGATGTAGATCGTGCTGCCCGTCGCCGACGACTGGCCGGTCGAGGTCTGGAGCGACGGCGCGAGTTGCTCCAGCCCGCGAATATCGGTGACGCCGGCATTGTCGAGCAGCTCGCTGCCGACCGCGGTGACGGCGATGGGCACGTCCTGCACCGTTTCGTTCCGGCGTGTCGCGGTGATGACGATGTCGTTGGCGGATTGGTAATCGTCGGCGTTCGTCTGGTCCACGGACGCGGCGCCGGTGGCGTCGCTGGCGGCGCGGTCGCTCGACTGGGTGGTCTGCGCCATCGCGGGCAGGGCGGGCAGCAGCGCAAGCGCAGTGGCGGCGAGCAAACGAGCCTTCATCATCATCCCCTCTTGAATCGCGACCCCCGGCTTTGGCCGATCGGTTCTTCGTCCATATTGTGGCGATAGCGTAATGCGCCGATTTCGCGCTGGTCAATGGCGCATCATGTTGTTTCCGCAGCTTTCGAGCGGTTTTCGAAAATCGGGTCCGGCCTGTGCGCCGCCGTGACCATGCTTGCCGTAGCGTTTGCGACGTCCGCCGCCTAAAGGACCGTCCCATGATTCACGAACACGACGACGCCGAAGACGGCGACCTAGTTGCCGGTCCGCCGGAAGTTGAAGTGCCCGACCATGTCGCCGAGGCGATTCGTACGCTGATCCACTGGGCCGGCGACGACCCCACGCGAGAGGGGCTGGTCGACACGCCGCGGCGCGTCGCCAAGGCGTGGCGCGAATATTGCGCGGGCTATGCCGACGATCCGGGCCATCATCTGGAACGCGTGTTCGAGGAGGTCGGTGGCTACGACGACATCGTCCTCCTTCGCGACATTCCGTTCCAGTCGCATTGCGAGCATCATATGGCGCCGATCATCGGTCGCGCACACATCGCCTATCTGCCCAAGGACCATGTCGTCGGCATCTCGAAGCTGGCGCGCGTGCTGCACGGCTTCGCCCGCCGGCTTCAGGTGCAGGAGCGGCTGACCGCAGAGGTCGCGGACTGCATCTGGAAGCACCTTCGCCCACGCGGCGTCGCGGTGGTGATCGAGGCGACGCACGGCTGCATGACGTCGCGCGGGGTGCGCACGCCCGGCGTGACGATGACGACCAGCCGGATGATGGGCGTGTTCCGCGACGACGAGCGCAGCCGCAAGGAAGTGCTGGCGCTGATTGCGAAGGGGTGAGCCTTCGATCCTCCCCTTGAAGGGGGAGGATAGCGTAGCTTGCCGCTCTAGCGGCTAGCGCAGCTTGGAGAGGGTGAGCGGCGCCTCAGCGCCGCGGGGCCCCACAGCGGGCGCGCCCCCCCACCAAAAACCACAAGGCGGGACCCCCCCCACACGAAGTATACAACCCCACCCCAGGGGGCCAAACACAACAAACAAACAAAACCCCCCCCACCCCCCGTCGGCGGGCGCCCCGCCCCGCCCCCCCCCCCCGCCCCCCGCCCCCCCCCCCCCGCCCCGCGCCCCCCCCCCCCCCCCCCGCGACCGCACAGCGGTCGCTCCCCCTCTCCAACTCCGACTAGGCGGCACGCCGCCAAGTCTCTGTATCCTCCCCCTCCGATGGGGAGGATGCTGTGCTTGCTAGCTTCTCGCCGCGTTCGCCGCAGAGAGCACCGCACGCACGCTGGCGGTGGCGACGTCCTCGTCGATGCCGATGCCCCAGTGCGTCCGCCCCTCAGCGTCGCGACATTCGACATAGGCCGCCGCGCGCGCGTCGGAGCCGGTGCCGATCGCGTGTTCGCTGTAATCCACGACCTCGAGCGCGATACCGAGGCCGCCGCCCAGCGCGTCGAGCACGCTGGAAATAAGGCCGTTGCCGCGTCCGCTGATCGACCGTGCTTCACCGCCGGCATCGACATGCCCGGCGAAGATCCGGTCGCCGTTGGCGCCGCGCGTCTCCTCATAGGCCTGAAGCGTGAAGTGCTGCTCGCCGGTCAGGCGATAGGCAGTCTCGAACGCCCCCCAGATATCGGCGGCGTCGAGTTCGCGGCTGGTGGCGTCCGCCAGCGCCTGCACGTGGCGGCTGAAATCGGCCTGAAGCCGCTTGGGCAGCTTCAGCCCCTTGTCCTGCTCGATCACCCAGGCGACGCCGCCCTTGCCCGATTGCGAGTTGACGCGGATCACCGCTTCGTAGCTGCGGCCGAGATCGGCGGGGTCGATGGGGAGGTAGGGCACCTCCCACAATTCGTCGTTGCGCGCTGCCTGTGCTGCGAAGCCCTTCTTGATCGCGTCCTGATGGCTGCCCGAAAAAGCGGTGAAGACCAGCTCGCCGGCATAAGGGTGGCGCGGGTGCACCGGGAGCGCGTTGCAATATTCGACCGTCTTGATGACCCGGTCGATGTCGGAAAAGTCGAGGCCCGGATCGACCCCTTGCGTATAGAGGTTGAGGCCCAGCGTCACGAGATCGACATTGCCCGTCCGCTCGCCATTGCCGAACAGGCAGCCTTCGACCCGGTCGGCGCCCGCCAGCAGGCCGAGTTCGGACGCAGCGACGCCGGTGCCGCGATCGTTGTGGGTGTGCAGGGACACGATCACAGCGTCGCGGTTCGGCACGTTGCGACAGAAATACTCGATCTGGTCAGCATAGATGTTTGGCGTCGCTGCCTCGACCGTCGCGGGCAGGTTGAAGATGATCGGGTCTTCGGGCGTGGGGCGCAGCACGTCCATTACCGCGGCGCAAACCTCGAGGCTGAAATCGAGTTCGGCGGTCGAGAAGGTCTCCGGGCTGTATTCGAACCGCCAGTGCGTGTCGGGGCGCTTGCCCGCCTCGTCGCGCAGCAGCTTGGCACCGGTGATCGCGATCCCGCGCACCTCGTCCCGGCTCATGCCGAAGACGATCTTGCGCCACGCGGGGCTGACGGCGTTGTAGAGGTGGACGATCGCGGTGCGCGCGCCCTCGAGGCTCTCGAAGCTCTTTTCGATGAGGTCACGGCGCGATTGCGTGAGGACCTGCACCGTCACGTCGTCGGGCACGCGGCCCGAGCGGACGAGACCCGAGATGAAGTCGAACTCGGTCGCGCCGGCCGAGGGGAAGCCGACCTCGATCTCCTTCAGCCCTACCTCGACCAGCAGGTCGAAGAAGCGGTGCTTCTTTTCGGCATCCATCGGGTCGATCAGCGCCTGATTACCGTCGCGCATGTCGGTCGACAGCCAGATCGGCGCACGCTCGATCGTCCTAGACGGCCATTGCCGGTCGGGCAGGGCGACGGGCGGGAAAGGTCGGTATTTCGAGGAAGGATCGCGCAGCATCGGTTCGTCTCTCACGCGCGCGGGCCGGGCCTGTCGCCCGTGCGCCGCCAAGGGGAAAATAAGGCCGAAGTCACCCTTAGGGGCGCGCGAAAACGCCGACGCCCCTAAGGGCGGATAAGTCGCAGGATGAGGGCGCGGCGCGCGAACATGGCGCTGCCATGCCACGGTGCCTGTCCCGCGTCCAGTACGCCGACAATTGCCCGCGCCCACTATTCGGTAAGGTTTTGCGATTAGCCAGAATTTCGCGTCGGGGGGCGTGAGCGAGAGAAGATGGCGATGTTTCAATTGGTTTATGTGAGTAGCGTCGCCAGCGGGCGGACCATCGACGTGCGCGAAATCCTGGCCGTGTCGCGCCGGAACAATCGCATCGCGGGCCTGACGGGCATGCTCTACGCCGACAGCCGCCGCTTCCTTCAGGTGCTGGAGGGCGACGAGCGCGACGTGATGGCGACGTTCGAGCGGATCAAGGCCGATCCGCGCCACCGCGCCGTCGTCGTGCTGTCGCGGCGCGAGATCGCCGAGCGAGAGTTCGGCGCATGGGAAATGGCACATGCCGAACCCGGCCATGACGCCGACGCCCTGCTCGCGCGGGTCGATGCGCTGGCATCGGGGGCCTCGGCCGCGGTCCGCGCGACCTTTGCCGGGTTCGTCGAGGCGCGCCGCGCGGCCTGAGCCGGCGCGGCGCACACCGGGATTACTGCTTTTCGAAAGCGACGGTGATGTCGAGGTTGACCTCGTCCGACACGACGGGCAGCGCGGCCATCACGCCGAACTCGCTGCGCTTGATCTTCGCCATCCCGTGGAAGCCGACGGTCTGCTTCTTGCTCATTGGATTGGCGCCGGCGCCGATGAACTGCGCCTCGACGGTCACGGGCTTGGTGACGCCGTTGAGCGTCAGGTTGCCGTGGATCGTGGCGTTGGTGCCTTTCACGACGATGTGCTGCGAGACGTAGCGCGCGTCGGCAGGGCTGGGGCCGAAGAAATCGGGCTTGCCGCCGTCCTTGCCCTCACGCAGCAGATGGGCGGTGAGGCCGGGGCTGGCCGTCACGACCTTCGACACCGGGATCGTCACATCGAGCTTGGCCGCGGCGGGGTTCTTCGGGTCGAGCACCAGCGTGCCAGCGACGTCGCCGAACAGGCCGAAATAATCGTTGAAGCCGAAGTGGTTGACTTCCCACTTGATGAGCGAGTGGTTGGGATCGGTCTTGTACGTGCCGGCGGTCACGCGGGCGGCATCCTTGACCCCCGGCAGCTGCGGTGCGGCCGATTGCGCGGCTAGCGGCGCGGCAACGGCGATGGCGAGAATGGCGAGCGTCTTGCGCATTGGACTTCCCCTTTTGTGGACGCGGCGAAGGTCGTCGCGGGGGCGTAGGAAGTCAAATGCCGGGGACGGGAACGATGCGTTTCCGAAACGCATCGTTCCCGCGCGTACCTTAGTTCTTCGTCTGGTCAACGAGCTTATTGGCGCCGATCCACGGCATCATCGCGCGCAGTTCGCTGCCGACCTGCTCGATCTGGTGGCGCTTGGCCGCACCGCGGCTCGCCTTGAGCTCGGGCTGGCCGGCGCGGTTGTCGAGGACGAAGTCGCGCACGAAGCGGCCCGACTGGATGTCGGCGAGGACGCGCTTCATTTCCTTCTTCGTCTCTTCGGTGATGATGCGCGGGCCGGTCTTGATGTCGCCGAATTCGGCGGTGTTCGAGATCGAGTAGCGCATGTTCGCAATGCCGCCCTCGTACATCAGGTCGACGATCAGCTTGAGTTCGTGCAGGCACTCGAAATAGGCCATTTCGGGGGCGTAGCCCGCCTCGACCAGCGTCTCGAACCCGGCCTGGACGAGCGCAGTCGTGCCGCCGCACAGGACGGCCTGCTCGCCGAACAGGTCGGTCTCGCATTCCTCACGGAAGTTGGTCTCGATGATGCCCGACCGGCCGCCACCGACGCCGCTGGCATAGGCGAGCGCCACATCATGCGCGTTGCCGCTGGCATCCTGATGGATCGCGATCAGGCAGGGGACGCCGCCGCCGCGCAGATATTCGGATCGGACAGTATGGCCCGGCCCCTTGGGCGCGATCATGATGACGTCGATATCGGCGGGTGCCTCGATCAGCCCGAAGTGGATGTTGAGGCCATGCGCAAAGGCGAGCGCGCTGCCGGGGCGCATATTGCCCTTGAGGTCGTTCTCCCAGATCGCCGCCTGATGCTCGTCGGGGGCGAGGATCATCAGAATGTCGGCCCACTGCGCCGCTTCCTTGTTCGGCAGCACCTTGAAGCCCGCCGCCTCTGCCTTCGCCGCCGAGGCGGAGCCGGGACGCAGCGCGATCGCGACCTCCGCAACGCCCGAATCGCGCAGGTTCTGCGCATGGGCATGCCCCTGCGACCCGTAGCCGAGGATGGCGATCTTCTTGCCCGTGACCAGGTTCAGGTCGGCGTCGCGATCGTAATAGACACGCATGATAAGATAGTCTCCCTTCCGTCACCCCGGACGTGGAGCCCGGGGTCCCGCTTTCTGTCTGCCCGCTGCGAGGTGAAGCGGGACCCCGGATCAAGTCCGGGGTGACGTTGAATGGTGTAGGTTCAGGCCGCCTCGGTCCCGCGGGCGATGGCGACGATGCCGGTGCGCGCGACCTCGATCAGGCCGACTTCGCGCATCAGCTCCACGAACTTGTCGATCTTGTCGGTGCCGCCGGTCACTTCGAAGACGAAGCTCGTCGTCGTCGCATCGACGACGCGCGCGCGATAGACGTCGGCGAGGCGCAGTGCCTCGATCCGGTGGTCGCCGGTGCCCTTGACCTTCACCAGTGCCAGCTCGCGCTCGACATGCGGGCCGGCGGCGGTCAGGTCGACCACCTTGTGCACGGGCACGAGGCGGTCGAGCTGGGCGATCACCTGTTCCAGCGTCGCCGGGCTGGCGGAGGTGACGATGGTGATGCGGCTGACGCTCTCGTCCTCCGACACGTCGGTGACGGTCAGGCTCTCGATATTGTAGCCGCGGCCCGAGAACAGCCCGGCGATGCGGGCCAGGATGCCGGGTTCGTTATCGACCAGAACCGCCAGCGTATGGCGTTCGCGTTGTTCTTCGCGGATGTGCATGTTCGTTCGTCATCCCGGTCAGGCCGGGATCTCCCTGTTATCGAGCGGGCGGCGGGACGGGCGCGGTCAGACCAGCGCCTTGGCCTCGTCGTCCATCGTCCCCGACACTTCGTTGGCCTGGAGGATCATGTCGGTGTGCGCGGCGCCGCTCGGGATCATCGGGAAGCAGTTGGCGAGCTTTGCCACCATGCAGTCGACGATCACCGGGCCGTCATGCGCCAGCATCTCGGCGATCCCGGCATCCAGCTGGTCGGGCCGCTCGATGCGGATGCCCTTCCACCCGTACGCCTCGCCCAGCTTCACGAAGTCGGGCAGGCTGTCCGAATAGCTCTCCGCATAGCGGCTCTCGTAAGTCAGCTCCTGCCACTGGCGGACCATCCCCATATATTCGTTGTTGAGGATGAAGATCTTGACCGGGAGGCGGTACTGCGTCGCGGTCGCCAGCTCCTGGATGTTCATCTGGATCGAGGCTTCGCCAGCGATGTCGATGACGAGCGCTTGTGGGTTACCGATCTGCGCGCCGATTGCGGCGGGCAGGCCATAGCCCATCGTGCCAAGACCGCCGCTGGTCAGCCACTTGTTCGGCGCCTCGAACCCGAAATGCTGAGCGGCCCACATCTGGTGCTGGCCCACCTCGGTCGTGATGATCGGGGCCTTGGCCTTGGTCGCCTCATAGAGTGCGCGGATCGCCCGCTGTGGCATGATCTCGGTGCCGCTCTCGGGGAAGTCGAGGCAGCGGACCGCGCGCCAGCCGTCGATCCGCCGCCACCATTCTGACAGGTCGGGCTTTGGATACTGACGTGACTTCCAGACATGCACCATGTCCTCCATCGCGCGGCCGGCATCGGCGACGATCGACAGGTCGACGCGGACGATCTTGTTGATGCTCGACCGGTCGATGTCGATGTGGATCTTGCGGCTGTTCGGCGCGAAGGCGTCGAGACGCCCCGTCACGCGGTCGTCGAAGCGCGCGCCGATCGCCACCACCAGATCGGCTTGGTGCATCGCGTGATTGGCCTCGTACGTGCCGTGCATCCCCAGCATCCCCAGCCATTGCGGGCTGGTGGCGGGCAGGGCGCCGAGGCCCATCAGCGTCGAGGTGACGGGTGCGCCGGTGATGCGGGCCAGCTCGCGCAACATCTGCGACGCTGCGGGGCCCGCATTGATGATGCCGCCGCCGGTGTAGAGGACCGGGCGCTCTGCCGCCGCCAGCATGTCCACCGCCGCCTCGATCAGCGAGCGTTCGGCCTTCACCTGCGGGCGATAGGTCTTGTGCTGGATCGGGCCGGGCTTGCGATACTTCGCGGTCGCGACCTGCACGTCCTTGGGAATGTCGATCACCACCGGGCCGGGACGGCCGGACGTGGCGATGTGGAACGCCTCGTGCACCACGTCACCCAGGCGGGCGGGGTCCTTCACCAGGTAGTTGTGCTTGGTGCAGTGGCGAGTGATGCCGACGGTATCGGCCTCCTGGAACGCGTCCGAGCCGATCAGCGTCGTCGGCACCTGGCCGGTGATGACGACCATCGGGATCGAATCCATCAGCGCGTCGGTGATGCCGGTGACGGCATTGGTCGCGCCGGGGCCGCTGGTGACGAGCACCACGCCGGGCTTGCCCGTCGAGCGGGCATAGCCCTCCGCCGCGTGGGTCGCCGCCTGTTCGTGGCGGACGAGGATGTGGCGGATCGCGCGGTCGCCGCGGGCCTTCCCGTTCTTGAACAGCGCATCATAGATGGGAAGCACCGCGCCGCCCGGATAGCCGAAGACGACTTCCACGCCGAGGTCGGTCAGCGCCTCGACAAGGATATCGGCTCCACTTTTCTCGGTCACGATACGTCTCCGTCTCTGCTGCGCTGCGATAGCACTGCGGGAGCGGCGCTGCTACCCGCATGAAAAATACACGTCAACCCGCAAAAGAGAAATAATCTAACAATTCGGTGGGTGGCGTGTTGGTTTCGCGCGGCCAGTCGGCGGGTGGCTGGTTGCGGAACCAGGTGTACTGGCGCTTGGCATATCGGCGGGTCGACAGGCGTGCGTGATCGAGGGCTTCCTCGCGGTCGATCTGGCCCGCGAGCATCGCTGCAATCTCGGGTACGCCGATCGCGCGGCGGACGGGGGCGTCGTTCGGAACCTCGGTCCGGGCAAGGAGCGCGCGGACCTCCTCGATCCCGCCCTCGTCGAACATCGCCGCGAGGCGCGCGTCACAGCGCGCGAACAGCCATTCGCGGTCGGGCAGCAGGATCAGCGGGGCGAGCGTCACGTGATCGGCGATCCCACCCTCGCGCGCGGCCTGCCACGCCTTCAACGCCCGGCCGGTCGAGCGCACCACTTCCAGCGCGCGGGCAACGCGGGTGGTGTCAGCGGGGGCGAGCCGGCGGGCGGCGTCGGGATCCTCGCGGGACAGGGCGGCGTGCGCCTCCGCCACGGGCAGCGCGCGGACGGCCTCGCGGATCGCCTGGTCGATCGCAGGGACGGGCGCGATGCCGTCGAGGAGCGTGCGGAGATAGAGCCCGGTGCCGCCGACCAGGATCGGCAGCGACCCCGCCGCGTGCGCCGCCGCGATCTCCGCCCGCGCATCGGCCGCCCACTGCGCGGCGGAGCAACTTTGCGCGCCGTCGATATAGCCGAACAGGCGGTGCGGCACGCTCGCTTCTTCCTCGGTCGAGGGGCGGGCGGAGAGGATGCGCAGGTCGCGATAGACCTGCGCCGAATCGGCGTTGATGACCGTGCCGCCGGTCCGCTGCGCCAGCGCGATCGCCAGCGCGGACTTGCCGCTGGCGGTGGGGCCTGCAATGAGCGCGAGCTTGGGATTATCGGTCATCGTCTTCACCGCTCGCCCCTCGCTTGTCGAAGGGCCGTCTTTACTTCCTCTGAAGAAAGGCCGGTGCTTCGACAAGGTCGACACGAACGGGGATGGGAATGGACGCAGTTGCAACGCTGATCGGCAACGGGCTGAACAGCGACATGCTCCTGGCCGCGCTGGCGCGCCTTGACGACCTGGGGCTGGCGGGGGCGGACGCCGTGTGGCTCGACGACGGAATCGCCGCCGACATTCCGTTTGCTGGCGATATCAACGCTGCGCGTGGCGCGCTTGAGGGCGTGTTTGAGGGCGTCGACGTCTTCGTCCAGCCTGCCGCGAACCGCGCAAAGCGGCTGATCGTCGCCGACATGGATTCGACGATGATCCCCGTCGAATGCATCGACGAGTTGGCCGACTATGCCGGGCTCAAGCCGCAGATTGCCGAAGTGACCGAGCGAGCGATGCGCGGCGAGCTCGACTTCGCCGCGGCGCTCGATGCGCGAGTCGCGCTGCTCAAGGGGCTGGAGGAAAGCGCGATCGACCGTTGCCTGGCGGAGCGGGTGACGCTGATGTCGGGTGCTCGGACGCTGATCGGCACGATGCGGGCGCGGGGCGCGACGGCAGTGCTCGTCTCCGGCGGTTTCACGCGGTTTGCCGAGCCGGTCGGGGCCGAGATCGGCTTCGACCGGGTGATCGCCAACCGGCTGCTGATCGAGGACGGCGCGCTGACCGGCGCAGTCGCGAAGCCGATTGTCGATTCGGCGACGAAAGAGACGACGCTGCGCGGAGTCGCGGCCGAACTTGGCCTCGACCTGTCGCAGACGCTGGCGGTGGGCGACGGCGCCAACGACCTGCCGATGATCCGCGCGGCGGGGCTGGGCGTCGCCTATCACGCCAAGCCGATCGTCGCGGCGGCGGCGGGCGCGCGGGTCGATTACGGCGACCTCACCGCGCTGCTCTATGCGCAGGGAATCGCGCGGGCGGATTGGGTACAAGGCTAAGCCGTGCTCCCGCGAAAGCGGGAGCCCAGAACCAAACAGGATGCCGCTTGTGGCCCTAGACTTCCGCTTTCGCGGGAGTACGCGGTCAGCCCCGCGTCGGCAGACAGGCGATGCCGGCGCGCTTGACTGCGGCACAGGCCTTTGCCGCCTCGGCGCTGGAGCCATAGGGGCCGGCAAGGAGGCGCGTCACGGCCCCTGCCTTGACGTAATAGGGCTGCGCACCGGGTAGGCTGCCTGCCGCCTTTCCCCACTGGTCGCGAGCGTTGCCGGCATCGCGGAACGCGCCGAGCTGGACGCGCCAACCGCCGTCCTTGCGAGCAGGCGCCGCGGCGGTGGGCTTCGGTGCCGGCCTCGCGGCAACCGGCGTCAGCGCGGGGACGGGCTTCGGCGCAGGGGCGGGAACACGCGGCGTCGGGCGCGGCTGTGGTTGAACCGCTGCGGGACGCGGGGCGGGGGGCGGCACCTCGGCGCTCGCGACCGTGCCGGCGGCGGGGCCGCTCGCCACCGCGGTGCCGCTTTCCAGCTGCCGCGCGAGCGCGAGGCCCTGCTGCCGCTCCTGCAACCCGATATAGCGGTCCATCTGTGCCAGCGTATTGCCCGCCTGGGGCAGGCCGGTCGAATTGGCGCGCACCATCAGCGCATAGGCGCGCACCCAGTCCTTTTGCACCACGTCGCCGTTGAACAGCATCGTGCCGAGCACGAACTGCGCGCGCGGTTCGCCGCGCGCGACCGACTTTTCCAGCCATTTCACCGCTTCGGACCGCTTGTTGTTCTGAAACAGGGCGAGGCCGTAATTGTCCTCCGCCTGGCGGTGACCTTGTACCGCCGCCTTGCGATACCATTCCTCGGCCAGGCCAAGATCGGTGGGGACGCCGCGGCCGAGCTTGTACGCCTGACCCAGGTTGAACTGCGCGTCGGCATCACCGGCGACCGCGGGCGCCCGCCACAGCTCGACCGCCTTCTTGTATTCGCCGCGCGCCCAGGCATCGACGCCCGACTTCACGACGTTGGCGGGGGCCGATTGCTGGATCGGCGCGGCGGCGACGAGCGGCGCGAACAGAAGAGCGGCAACGAACAACGGTTTGCGCATGACGACGAACCCCAACCCTGAACGATCCTAAATAACGTCGATAAGCCATCGCCTGCAAAGCTTTCCGCATCTTTAACCCTGTCTCGCCGCCGTCATCCGGGGCGTTAACCACTCCTTATCCGATCCGGTGGCATCCATGACGCTGAAGTGGTGGGCTATTCAGGGGATCACATGCGCGTTCTGGCGATGGCGTCGCAGAAAGGCGGCTCGGGCAAGACCACGCTGTCGGGGCATCTGGCGGTGCAGGCGCAGCGCGCTGGCGCCGGCCCGGTCGTGCTGATCGACATCGACCCGCAGGGCAGCCTTGCCGACTGGTGGAACGAGCGCGAGGCGGAGTATCCGGCCTTTGCCCAGACTACGGTCGCGCGTCTGGCCGCCGATCTGGAGGTGCTGCGCCAGCAGGGCTTCAAGCTGGCCGTCATCGACACGCCCCCCGCCATCACGATGGCGATCCAGAGCGTCATTCAGGTCGCCGAACTGATCGTCATCCCGACCCGGCCGAGCCCGCACGACCTTCGCGCCGTCGGCGCCACCGTCGATCTGTGCGACCGGGCGGGCAAGCCGCTGATCTTCGTCGTAAACGCGGCCACGCCCAAGGCGCGGATCACCAGCGAGGCCGCGGTCGCGCTGTCGCAGCACGGCACCGTAGCGCCGATCACGATCCACCACCGCACCGATTTCGCCGCGTCGATGATCGACGGCCGCACGGTGATGGAAGTCGATGCGCGCAGCAAGTCGGCCGCAGAGGTCGAGGCGCTCTGGACCTATGTCTCCGACCGGCTGGAGAAGAATTTTCGCCGGACGGTCTTTTCGGCGCCTGCGATCAATGGCGCTGGCTTTGCCGCGCGGCCCATGGGCGGCTTCGGCCGCCGCGTGGTGAGCTGAGGCGATGGGCATGTTCGGCACGCCAAAACCGCTCGCTTCTCTCTCCTCGGGGCTGCTGGCCCGCAAGGGACAGGCGCGGCCCGCCATGCGCCCGCAGGGGTTCGTCGGCCTGACCTCGCCGCTCGAGGATCTCGGCTGGAACGACACGGGCGAGGCGTCGGCGCCGGCGCCGGCCGAGGTCGCCCCGCTGACGCCCGAAATGCCGGTGCCGGCCACGGCCCCCGAGCCTGCCGTCATCGCGCAGCGCGAGGCGCTTTCGCGCGAAGTCGCGGCGGTGGAGCCTGCGTCCGAGCCGGTGCCGGTCGATTTCACCCGCCTGAGCGCCGCCGTTTCGACGCGTCGTGGCCGGGCTGCCTTCACGCTTCGCCTCGATCCCGAGCGACACCTGAAACTTCGCCTCGCCACCGCGGTCGAGGGCCGTTCGGCGCAGCTGATCGTGACCGAGGCGCTCGACAATTATCTGAACAACCTCGCCGGGGTGGAAGTGCTTGCCGCGCAGATCCGTCCCGACGACGGCAATCGCTGAACCGGGGGACGGACGATGCATTGGGGCAAGCGGATCGGGCTTGGAATGGCGGCAGTGACCGCGATCGGCGGGATCGCCGTTGGCGGCGTGGCGCTACAGTCGGCCGCGGCGGTCGCGGGCAATCGCGACCTAGAGGCGCAGATGCGCGCTGCAGGAAAGCAGGCCAGGCTCGCCGAGAAGGCGATGAAGGCCGGCAAGCATGACGAGGCGATCGGCCGCGCCGAACAGGCGGTGTTGCTGGTGCCCGACAGCGCCGAACATCGCACGCTGCTCGGCCGGACCTATCTGGGTGCCGGCCGCTTCGCCTCGGCCGCGCAGGCGTTCGAGGACGCGCTGAAGCTCGACGGCAAGGACGGGCGCATCGCCCTCAACCTCGCGCTCAGCAAGATCGCGCTGGGCGACTGGCAGGCCGCGCGCAAGCTGATCGACGACCACGGCGGCGACATGCAGCCCGCCGATCGCGGCCTCGCGATCGCACTGGCGGGCGACCCGATGGGCGCGGTCGCGGTGCTGGGCGAGGCGGCACGCGATCCAGCTGCGACGTCGAAGGTGCGCCAGAACCTCGCCCTCTCGCTGGCGCTCGCCGGCAAGTGGCAGGAAGCGCGCACGATCGCGGGCATCGACCTGTCGCCGGCCGAGGCGGACCAGCGGATCATGCAATGGGCGCAGTTCGCGCGCCCCTCGCGCGCGTCGGACCAGGTGGCCTCGCTGCTCGGCGTGACCGCGGTCGAGGATGGCGGCATGCCCGTCCAGCTCGCGCTGCGCGACCGGAACGAGGCGGTGGCGATGGCATCGGTGCCGACGCCGATCGCGGCCTATGCCCCGGCGCTCGAGTCCGAGGCGCCCGCGCCCGAGCCCAAGCCGGTCGTGGCGACCGCCGAGGTGCCGCGCGCCGCGGCGATCGTCTTTGCCGAGCGGCGGGAGATCGTTCAGGCGATCCCGGCGTCGCTCGTCGCCGCACCGGTTCGCATGGCCGCGGCGCCGATGCACGCCGCCCCGCGGATCGCGGCGAAGGGGAATTACGTCGTCCAGCTCGGCGCGTTCGAGAATGCGGGCGTCGCGCGTGACGCGTGGGGCCGGATCAGCCGCCGCGTCCCGGCGCTGAGCAACCAGATCCCGCGCGGCATGTCGGCCAGCGTCGGATCGGCGAACTATTATCGCCTGTCGGTCGGCGGCTATTCGCGCGGCGAGGCGGTTTCGCTCTGCGCGACCGTGCGCGCCAAGGGTGGCCGCTGCTTCGTGCGCACCGCGCTCGGCGAGCAGACCGCAAGCTGGGCGCGCGGGCCGATGATGGCCTCGCGCTAAGCATTTCGAGTTTGGAGAGCGGGGGCGGCGTCAGGCGGTAAGCCGGACGCCGCCCTTGATCGTTTGCAGGACGCGGCCCTCGACCGGCAGGCCGTCGAAAGGCGTGTTGCCCGCACGCGCGACCATCGCGTCGGCGACGATCTGCCACGGCGAATTGGCATCGAAGAGGACGAGGTCGGCGGCCATGCCGGCTTCCAGCGTGCCGCAGTCGAGCCCCATCAGCTTTGCGGGCTGACGCGACAGGCGATCGAACACTTGTGCCAGCGACAGATCGGCCGAGCGCGCGGCGGTGAGCGACAGGGCGAGCAGCGTCTCGGCCCCCGACATGCCGGGGGCTGCATCGACGAAGGGCAGGCGCTTCTCCTCCGGCCCGCGCGGATCGTGACCGGAGCACAGGACGTTGATCGTGCCGTCCGCGAGCGCAGTAAGTGCCGCCACGCGGTCACTCTCGTCGCGGAGCGGTGGCGACAGGCGGGTGAAGGTGCGGAAGTCGCTGACCGCCTTGTCGGAGAGCAGCAGATGCGCGGGCGTGATGCCGCAGGTGACGGCGATCCCGCGCGCCTTGGCCCGGCGAATGAGGTCGAAGCCCGCCGCGGTCGTCACCTGCCGGAAATGGATGCGTGCACCCGATTGCTCGGCGAGCATCAGGTCACGGGCGATCGCCAGCGCCTCCGCGACCGCGGGCGCGGCGGGGAGGCCGAGGCGGGTCGCCGTCTCGCCCGCGGTGGCGACGGTGTTGGCGGCGAGGCCGCTATCCTCGGCGTGGGCGATGACGGCGAGGCCGAGATCGCGAGCATAGCCAAGGACGCGGGCCATGACCCCCGAATCGGCGATCCACCCGCGGCCGGTGGCGACGCCGCGCGCGCCTGCCTCTGCATTGATCGCCATTTCGGCGAGGTCGATGCCCTTCAACTCGCGCGTCGCCGCGGCGATGGGGTGGACCCACAGTTCGGGCTTGCCGCTGGCTGCCGCGCGCTGGACGATGCCGGGATCGTCGAGGATCGGCGACTGGTCGGGCATCAGGCCGACGCGCGCGATGCCGCCGGCGATGCACGCCGCCTTGTCGACCGCGAATACACCCAGGTCGACGATCGCGGGCGCAAGCCACTTGCCGCGGCAGTCGACGATCGCGGCATCCGCGGGCGCCTCGACCACGCCGGTCGCGGCGATGCGGTCGCCCTCGACCAGGAGGCTGCCGTCGCGCTCGCCGGTTGCGGGACAGACGAGGCGGGCATTGCGGTAGAGCGTCTTCATGCCCAGCCCTCCACCCCGCGCGACCTTCGCGTCAACACGTCGAGACAGGCCATGCGGACCGCCACCCCCATCTCGACCTGCTCGGTGATCGCCGATCGGCCGGGCAGGTCCGCGACCGACGAGGTGATCTCGACCCCGCGGTTCATCGGGCCGGGGTGCATGACCAGCGCATCGGGCTGAGCGCGCGCCAGCCGCTCGGGCGTCAGGCCGTAGCGGCGGTGATATTCGCGGGTCGAGGGGATATAGGCGCCCGACATCCGCTCGTTCTGAAGGCGGAGCATCATCACCACGTCCGCGCCCTCCAGCGCGGCATCGAAGTCGGTGAACGGCGTCACGTGCATCGCCTCGATCGCCGGGGGCATGAGCGTGGTGGGGGCGACGACGCGCACATCCGCGGCGAGGGCGGTGAGCGCGAGGATGTTCGATCGGGCGACGCGGCTGTGCAGGATGTCGCCGCAGATGACGACGCGCTGCCCCTGAATGTTGCCGCGCCGCCGCCGGATGGTGAGCGCGTCGAGCAGCGCCTGCGTCGGATGCTCGTGCGCGCCGTCGCCGGCGTTGAGCACCGGGCAGTCGACCTTGTCGGCGATCAGTCCGACCGCGCCCGAGGCCATGTGGCGGATGACGATCACGTCGGCGCGCATCGCATTGAGCGTGACCGCGGTGTCGATCAGCGTCTCGCCCTTCTTTACGCTGGAGGCGGCAACGGTCATGTTGACGACGTCGGCGCCGAGGCGCTTGCCCGCGATCTCGAACGACAGAAGCGTGCGCGTCGAGTTCTCGAAAAAGGCGTTGATTTGCGTCACGCCGTCAAGCCGCCGGTCGGACTTCGCGCGATTGCGGTTCGCCTCGACCCATTGTTCGGCTTCGTCGAGGAGAAAGGTGATTTCGTGCGGCTGGAGCCCGGCGATGCCGGTCAGGTGCCGGTGCGGAAACACGGCGCCGCCGGGGAGCAGCGTGGCGGGGCGGTGGTCTGACGGTGGCATCGAGGGGGCGGGTTATCGGGGCGGGTGGGCTTTGACAACACCTGGTCACCCCGGACTTGATCCGGGGTCCCGCCACCGTTGAACCGGCTTAGGAGAAGAAGCGGGATCCCGGATCAAGTCCGGGATGACGAGAGGTCAATCGTCCTCGCGCTCCTCGCGCTTCCGCCGTCGTTCTTCCTCGCGCAAGCGGCGACCCTCAGCGGCTTCCTTCTTGCGCATCTTGCGGCCGTAGTTGCGGTCGGCCTCTTCCTGGCTGGTGGTGGTCCAGTCGACGACCTGGCCCGTCGCCTTGACCGGCAGCGTCGCCACGTCCCACGCGGTCTTCGCAATGCACCCGCCGCTCAGCAGCGGCAGCGTGAGGGCCGCCAGCACCATTCCGATACGCATATCAACTACTTCCCCGTCCCCGCGAACGCATCGCGCGCCGCGACGCCATCATAGGGGAAGTCGGTGAAAAAGCCATCGACGCCGGTGGCGAGCTGGCGCGTGATCTCGCTCAGCAGCCGCCCGTGCGCGGCGGGATCAGTGCCGACACGATCGGCGGGCGGCAGGAAGACGTTTTCGGCGCGCATCGTCCAGGGATGGACCTTTAGCCCCGCGCGGTGCGCGTCGGCGACGAGCGTCGTTCCTTTGCCGTCGTTGCCGACGACCAGTGTCTTCTCCGGCCCGATCCCGTCGGCATAGGCGGCGATCGCGGCGAGCCCGTCCGCCGTGCGCATCGCTGCGTAGCTCGGCTCCGCCCCGTCGGCTGGACCGCCGTCGCTCGACATGAGCTGGATCAGGCGGAGGCGCGTCATCTTTCGCAGCGCCTTGAGGTTGTTCACCTCGAACGATTGGATGAACACCGGCGCAGTTGCCGAGTCCCAGCCGGCGGTGTGCAGCTGATCGACCAGCCGCCGCTCCATCGACTTGCCGATCGAGGCGAAATAGGTCGGGTGCTTGGTTTCGGGATAGATCCCGATCGTCCGCCCCGTCTCCTTCGACCGGCGCTTGGCGAGGGCGATGATCTCGGCCAGCGTCGGCACCTCGAACGTGCCGTCATAGGCGGTGTTCTGCGGGCGCAGCTTCGGCAGGCGCTCCTTGGCGCGCAGCGTCTTCAACTCGGCGAGCGTGAAATCCTCCGTGAACCAGCCGTCGTGGCGTTCGCCGTCGATCGTCTTGACGGTGCGGCGGGCGGCGAACTCCGGGTGCGCGGC
Organism: Sphingomonas yantingensis; assembly: GCF_014199325.1. GTDB lineage: Bacteria > Pseudomonadota > Alphaproteobacteria > Sphingomonadales > Sphingomonadaceae > Sphingomonas > Sphingomonas yantingensis. The sequence continues at coordinate 219,068 of NZ_JACIJJ010000003.1, read as the reverse complement.
GACGTCGGTGGTGTCGGTGATGTCGTTCTCGTGACGGGCGACGAAAACGTCGTCCTTGGTCAACACGAGGTCGGGTTCGATGAAGTCGGCACCGACCTCGATCGCGCGCTCGTACGATGCCAGCGTGTGCTCGGGCCGTTCGCCCGATGCGCCGCGGTGGGCGATGACGATCGGACGGTCAGACATGGGGGCTGCAGCCGCGAGGGCGAGGATCGTCAGGATCAACATTCTGCCTCTTCATGCGCCCGGGGTTAGCAAGCACGGGCCGCGATGCCTATGTGGTCGGCGCATGACGGTGAGGTGACAGGTGAGCGATAACGACGGCGTGCTCGACAAGGCGCGCGAATGGGCGGGGTCGCCGATGGCACTCGCGACAGTGGTGTCGACCTGGGGCTCGGCGCCGCGCCCGCGGGGAAGCCACATGCTCGTCCACGCTGATGGGCGGTTCGAGGGATCGGTGTCGGGCGGCTGTGTCGAGAACGACATTCTGGCGACCGCCGCCGACGTGATCGGCGGCGCGCCCGCGGTGCTGAAACGCTATGGCGTCGCCGATGCGGCGGCGTGGGAAGTGGGCCTCCCCTGCGGCGGCGAAATCGCGGTGCTGGTCCAGCCGGTCGCGGCGCACGGCTTCGACCCCGAATTGTTCGATCGCATCGCCGAGGCGCGGGGGAAGGGGGAGAGCACGCTGGTCTCCACCGACCTCGACAGCGGGCATTCGTCGCTGCGGCCCGTGGAGGGCGCGGCGTTCGTCAACCGCTACGATCCGGCCCGCCGCCTCATCATCGTCGGCGCGGTGCAGATCGCACAGGCGCTAGTGGGCCTTGCCCGGCCGCTGGGGATCGAGACGATCGTCGTCGATCCGCGCGAACGCTTCCTGACGGCGGAGCGGTTTCCCGGTGTCGCGCTCGACGACCGCTGGCCCGACGAGGCGATCGAGGCGCTGGCCCCCGGCCGGACGAGCGCGGTGGTAACGCTGAGCCACGATCCCAAGATCGACGATCCGGCGCTCGCGGCGGCGCTGGCGCGGCCGACCGGATACGTGGCGGCGCTGGGCAGCAAGCGCAGCCACGCGGCGCGGCGCGAGCGGCTGGCCGCGGCGGGCGTCGCGGCAACGGATCTTGATCGGATCGACGGGCCGGCGGGCCTGTCGATTGGTGCGGTCGGGCCGGCGGAGATCGCGCTGTCGATCGCCGCGGCGATGGTGCAGGCGTGGCGCGGGGACGAGGCATGATCGCGGCGGAGGATACCGCGCTCGTCCTGCTCGCGGCGGGCCGGTCGGATCGGTTCGGCGACCTCGACAAGTTGGAGCAGCCTTATCTGGCCGAGCCGGTGGGGATGCATGTCGTGACAGCGCTGGCGGCGGTGCCGTTCCGCGCGCGGATCGCGGTCGTGTCGGGCACGACCCTCGATTACGGCGCGCGCGGCTATCGCGTCGTCCAGAACCCGCGGCCAGAGGACGGGCAGGGCCGCTCGCTCGGCCTGTGCCTCGCGGCGGTGCGGGAGAGCGGGGCGAAGGCGGTGCTGATCGCGCTCGCCGACATGCCGCGGGTGACGGCGGCGCACATTTATCGCCTGCTGGAGACGGCGACCGGCGACGATGCGGTAGTTGCGTCGAGCAATGGCGAGCACCCGACCCCGCCGGCGCTGTTCGGCGCCGCGCATTTCGATTTCCTCGAGGCGCTGACCGGGGACGAGGGCGCGCGCCGGCTCGTCATGGGCGGGCGGCATGTCGTGACGAGCCCGGCGGAACTGGTCGATATCGATACGCCGGAGCAGCTTCAGGCGCTGACGGCGAAGGTGATGCAGGAAGCGCGAGACTGAACCGTACTCCCTCGGAAGCGTGAGTACCTGTTTCTCGTCACCCCAGGCTCGACCTAGGGTCCCGCTTTTTTCTTCGGCGAAGGCAGCGGGACCCAAGATCAAGTCCGGAGTGACGATCCTCTATCGAAAGCTCTTGGGTGCCGGGCTGACCGTCACCGTCGTGCCGCCGCGTACTTCCTTCACTTCCAGCGCGCGTTCGGCGATGCCGTCGCGGCCGAAGCGGAAGGCGCCGTCGAGCCCAGCAAACCCGTCACGATCGGACAGGCGGCTGGCGGGGAACGGCGAGCCGACGCGCCAGTCGCGGGCGATGCGCACGGTCAGCAGCACCGCGTCATAGCCCATCGACGACAGCCGATAGGGGGCGGCGTTGAAGCGCGCGCGGTACTTGCCCGCATATTGCGTGTAGAGGTTGTTCGCGACGCTGGCGTACCACGCGCCCGACAGCGCGGCATTTGCACCGACGTTCGAATCGCTGTTCCAGAGTTCGGTCCCGAGCACGCGTGCGGCCTTGCCCGCGGCGCTGCGGCGGATCACGGGCACTGCGCCCGCTGCGGTCTGCGCGCCGTCTGCGATCAGCACCGCATCATACGGGACGGTGAGCCGGCCGACCGCCGACGCGACGGCGCGCGGCGCCCGGTCGAAGGTCTGGAGCGCGACGACACGGCCGCCCGCGGCTTCCACCGCGCGCAGGAAGCTGGTCGAGGCGCGCTCGCCATAAAGGCCGGTGGGCACGAGGCCGGCGAAGTCGCTGACCCCGCTGCGCCGCGCATGGTCGACGACGCGCTCGATCGACTGGGCGGGGGTGTAGCCCATGATGAAGACGCCGCCGCCGGCAACGCCGGTGTCGTTCGAGAAGCTGATGACGGGCACGTCGGCGCGACGCGCGATCGGCGCCACCGCGCGCACGTCCTCGGCCAGCAGCGGGCCGAGGATCAGGCGGTTGCCGTCACGAATCGCCGCCTGCGCCGCAGCCGCGGCGCCGCGCGCCGTGTCGTAGGTGGTGATGCGCACGACCTCGCTGCGCGTGTCGAGCAGCGCGAGCTGGGTTGCGTTGGCCAGGCTCTGGCCGACGCGGGCATTGGGACCCGTCAGCGGCACGAGCAGCGCGACGCGGTGACGTGCCTGATCCTGGGGCAGGCCCGGACCGACCGGGGCGGGGCCGGTATCGGGGCGGGTGGCGGGCGGCGGCGCCTCACCCGGCGGCGCGCCGCGCGGGACGAGCGTCGAACAGGCGCTCAGAGCAAGCCCGACGGCGAGGACAGCGATCCGTCGCAGATGCTTTCCAGGTTGCGGTAACGCGTACGCCTCTGCCATGGCTTTCCCCTGATGAACGCCGAACTTGTCCCCGGTCTCTATATCGTTGCCACCCCGATCGGCAATCTCGGCGACCTGTCGGCGCGGGCGGCGCATGTCCTGTCGCACGCCGACGTGATCGCTGTCGAGGATAGTCGGGTTACCGCCGGGCTACTCAGGCATATCGGCACCAAGCGGCCGATGACGCCCTATCACGACCATAATGCCGATGCGGTACGCCCCGGCCTGATTGCGCGGATGGGGAGCGAGGTGGTGGCGCTGGTCAGCGACGCGGGGACGCCGCTTATTTCCGATCCGGGCTACAAGCTGGTGCGCGATGCGCGTGCCGCCGGCCATGCGGTCGTTACCGTGCCGGGGCCGTGCGCTGCGGTGGCGGCGCTGACGCTGGCGGGCCTGCCGACCGATCGCTTCCTGTTCGTCGGGTTCCTGCCGTCGAAGCAGCATGCGCGGGCCGAGGCAATCGCCGAGATTGCCGGCATCCGCGCGACGCTGGTCCTCTACGAATCGGGGCCGCGGCTGTCGGCGTGCCTGTCGGCGCTGGCCGAGGGGCTGGGCGACCGCGAGGCGGGCGTCGCGCGCGAGATCACGAAGAAGTTCGAGGAATGCGTGACCGGGCGTCTGTCGGTGCTGGCGACGCGCTATGCCGATACGCCGCCCAAGGGCGAGATCGTGGTCATCGTCGGCCCGCCCGACGCACCGCCGCCAGCCAGCGCCGACGATGGCGACGCGGCGCTGACCGAGGCGCTGGCACGACTGCCGCCGGCCAAGGCGGCGGGGGAGGTCGCCAAGCGGTTGGGGCTCGACCGCAAGGCGCTCTACGCCCGCGCGATGGAGCTCAAGGCCGGGCAATGAGGGACCGCCACGCCGCCGAGGCGCGCGGGCGGCGCGGCGAGGAACAGGCTGCGTGGTATCTCCGGCTCAAGGGCTGGACGATCGTCGCGAGCCGGGTGCGGACCAAGGCGGGCGAGGTGGATTTGATCGCGCGGCGGCCTGGCGTGCTCGCCTTCGTCGAGGTCAAGACGCGCGCGACCGCCGCGGAACTCGACCACGCGATCGACGAGCGGCGGCTGGTGCGCGTCGCGGCGGCGGCGGAGATCCTCGCCAGCGAACACGCGCTGGCGGGCGAGGCGATCCGCATCGACGTGGTGCTGCTCGCGCCCGGGTGCCTGCCGCGGCACATTGAGAATGCGTGGATCGGGTGACAGGGCTCGTCCGGCACCCTAAGTCGCCGCCTCAATCAGGGAGAAGTTCATGTCGCTGACCGTCGCCGTGCAGATGGACCCGATCGAAGGCATCAACATCGCGGGCGATTCGACCTTTGCGCTGATGCTCGCCGGGCAGGCGCTCGGACACCGGCTGTTCCACTACACCGCCGATCAGCTAAATTGGTCGGACGGGCGGCTGTGGGTCAATGCGCGGCCGGTTGAGGTACGGCAAGTCGCGGGCGACCACTTCACGCTCGGCGCGCCGCAGCCGCTGGACCTCGGCGACGAGGCCGATGTGGTGCTGATGCGACAGGATCCGCCGTTCGACCTCGGCTACATCACCGCGACGCATCTGCTGGAGCGGATCAGCGACCGGACGCTGGTCGTCAACGATCCCAAGAGCGTCCGCGATGCGCCCGAAAAGGTCTGGGTGCTCGACTATGCGCGGTTCATGCCGCCGACGCTGGTGACCCGCGATCTGGACGAAGCGCGGACGTTTCTCGCCCAACACGGGTCGGTGGTGGTCAAGCCGCTGCACGGCAACGGCGGCAAGGCGATCTTCAAGATCGACGAGGGGGGACAGAACCTCTCCTCGCTGATCGAGGTGTTCAACATGACGTGGCGCGAGCCGCACATGGTGCAGGCGTTCCTGCCTGGCGTGGCGAAGGGCGACAAGCGCATCGTCCTGGTCGACGGCGAGGTGGCGGGGGCGATAAACCGTCTTCCGGGCGAGGGGGAGATTCGCTCGAACCTCGCCGTGGGCGGGCGCGCCGAGGCGGCGGAGCTTACGCCAAAGGAGCGCGAAATCTGCGCCGCGCTGGGGCCGGAATTGAAGGCGCGCGGGCTGATCTTCGTCGGGATCGACGTGATCGGCGGCGAATGGCTGACCGAGATCAACGTGACGTCGCCCACCGGGATCGTCGCGATCGACCGGTTCAATGGTACGGATACGGCGGGCGCGATCTGGGACGCGATCGACGCGCGGCTCGCGGTGCGGTGATTGCCAGCACCGCTCGACGCGCCTAGAGCGCGCGCCTTCACACCAAGGAAGCGTGCATGACCGACCGCCTGATCGAACTCGTCGGCGCCTGGGGCTATCTGGGGATCGCGTTCGCGATGTTCCTCGAAAACGTGTTCCCGCCGATCCCGTCGGAGGTCATCATGGGCCTGACCGGCATGGCGGTCGCGGACGGCAAGCTGGGCTTTGCCGCGGCGGTCGCGGCGGGGACGATCGGCGCAGTGCTGGGCAACTGGGTCTGGTACTGGATCGGCCATGTCGTCGGCTATGCCCGCTTCAAGCCGCTGATCGACCGCTATGGCCGCTGGCTGACGCTCGACTGGCGCGAGGTCGAGAAGATCATCGGCTTCTTCACCCGCCACGACGGGGCGATCGTGTTCTACGCGCGCTTCCTGCCGACCGTCCGCACGATGATCTCGCTGCCCGCGGGCATGCTGAAGATGAGCCAGGTGAAGTTCCTGTTCTGGACGACGCTGGGCACCGCGATCTGGAACAGCGTGCTGATCGGGGCGGGGTACATCCTCAAGAACGAGTTCGGGCAGTTCGAACATTATTACGGTCCGGTGGCGATCATCCTGATGGTCGCGGTGGTCGTTCTCTATCTCTACCGCGTCTTCACCTGGAAGCCGCAGACCTGACGCGGCGGGCGGCAAGGCCCCTAGCGGCCAGCGCGCGCTGGACGGTGTCGCTGCCGGTCAGGTGGCCGACGCCGACCGCCATGAAGACGGTGCCGGGCCGTTTCAAGCGCTCGGCGATCCAGCCGGCCCAGCGGCGGTTGCGATCAGAGAGGATCGCATTGCCGAAGGCCGCCGAACTGGCGCGCTGATCGGCGTCGATGATCCGGCCGAGCGCGGCGGCGTCGCCCGCCCTCCACGCGGCGAGCACCGCATCGGTTGAGTCGCCGGTCGTGTCCATATTGTCGAGCTGACGCTTCAGCATCGCCATCTGCGCATCTTCGGGCAGCGCATCGAAATAGCCGAGCTGCTGCACCCGAGGTTCCAGCCCGACGATGGGCTTGCCCGCCCCCTGCGCCGCCTTCGTCAGCACTGCCTCCACGCCAGCCGAAACGTCGTAGCCGCGGCGCTTGAGCGGCAGGATCGACAGCGTCGTCGCGGCCAGCCACGGCTTCACCCGGTCGAACGCGCTCGCCGGATAGCCGAGTTCGGCGAGCGCGGCGGCGAGTTTCGGGCGATATCCCTCGGGCAGTCGATCGGGCAGGGTCGGGCCGTTCGCCGTCTTGCCGATCGCGTCCTGCGTCCGCTGCGCCTCGGCCGGCTCCACCGGCGGGGTTTCGAGGACGAGGGTGTCGGCGCGCTCGAACGCGCCGCGCACGTCGTCGTCGAACCAGGCGAGGTTGGGCTTCAGCCAATGGACGCTGCCGAACAGGTAGATGGTGGTATCCGCGTCGCGCACGACCCAGAGCGGCGGGTCGGCGGGGACCGGCGGCGGCGCCGGGCTCGCGAGGAACAGCGCGAACGCGGGCAAGAGGAGGCGAAGCGACATTGCGCCCGGTTTAGCGGGTTCGGGCGCCGATCCAAAGCCGTACCCCGGCCTTCGCCGGGGTACGGCTTTGTTAGGAGCCTCTGTCCCGAATTGTACGTGTTCCCCGATACTTTAACCATTGCGCAAGCTGGCGCGGGCGAGGAAGAGTGCGACCATGAGCGAAGACACGCCCGATACCCCGCCCGTCGAGACCGACGGCACGACGCCCGGCCCGGCCATTTGCCGTCGCGCGCTGATGATCGGTGCGGTGGGCGCGTCGGCGGTCATCTCGATTCGCCCGGCACTGGCACAGACTGCCGCTTCGATCTCGAACTGCCAGATCCCCGTGCCCGATCCGGCGCGTGCGGGCCAGTATATCGCGCCCGACGGCAAGCTGGTGCCCGCCGGCACGCAGGGTGCGTTCCCGCCCGCGGGCCGTCCGTTCAAGGGCGAGGAGGTCAAGCGCGCGCTGAACGGCGGCACGCTGCCCGGCACCGATTACCAGCGCAGCAAGGCGTACACCAATTACATCCGCCGGTTGCAGCAGGGGACGAGCGGCTTCACCTGCTTCGCCTCGCTGCAGATGCCCCGCGCCTGACGCGCCACGCGATGCGCTATCGTGCCGCCGCCCTGGCGAGCCTGCGCATCGTGCCGCTCGACGTGCTCACCGCCATCTATCACCGCGCCTCCGGCCAGACGCATATCGTCGAGGCGCCGGTGCCCGAAATCCTTGCGGCGCTGGGTGAGGAGACCATGGGCGTCGAGGCGATCCTCGACCGGCTGGCGCGCGATTATGCGCTGGTCGATCCCGACCCCGCCGCGCTGACCGATCGGCTGGAGGAGCTTGCCGCCGCCGGATTGGTGGCGCGGGCGTGAGGCACGTTTTCTCGGTGCGGATCGGCCCGGCGGGGTTCCGCGTCGGCAGCGACTGGCGTCGGCCGATCGCCGAGCTAGAGAACCTGTACCGCGACTATCCGAAGCCCGAGGATGGCGTGCCCGACTTTACTGTGCGCCTGTTCGCGGCGCGGCCGTGGCGACGCTTCGTGCGGCCGGCGGTGATGATCGGCGGCGACTTCACGATTCCCGATGCCGCGCCGCTGCCGCTCGATCTCGGCCTCTTGGCCGCGGAAATGGGGATGAACCTTCAGATGGCGCTGGCACAGCGTCGCTACCTGTTGCTCCACGCCAGTTGTGTCGAGCGGAACGGCCGCGCGGTGCTGATGACCGGGGAGAGCGGAGCGGGCAAGTCGACGCTCGCCGCCCTCATGATGGCGCGCGGCTGGCGGCTGATGGGCGACGAGTTCGCGCTGGTCGATCCGGAGACGGGTCTGATCCACGGGTTCCCGCGGCTCGTCAGCCTGAAGAACGAGAGTGTGGCGGTGATGCAGGCGGCGCTGCCACAGGCGCGGTTCGGCCCGCCGCAACTCAAGACACCGAAGGGCGACATCCGCCACCTCGTCCCCGACGCCGCTTCGATCGCGGCGATGGCCGTGCCTGCGGTGGCGGCGCATATCGTTTTCCCCCGCTTCGGGCTGGAGCGCGCGATCCGCGAGGTGCCGCCTGCCGAGACGTTCGTGCGGCTGACGCAGGCGTCGACCAATTACGTCGCGCTTGGCGAGCGCGGGTTCGACGCGCTGACCCGGCTCGTCACGAGCGTCCCGGCAACCGCGATCGACTATCCCGATGCGGCGACCGCGATCCGACAGGTCGAGGCGCTGGCATGAGCGCGCGGCTACTCGTCGCGGCATTGCGCGATCCGGCGTCGGTTGCGGAGTTCAACGCCGCGGGCTGGACCGCGCTGATTTCGGCGGCGCGCGCCGAGCAGATGATCGGCACGCTCGCGCACCGCGTCGCCGGGTTGCCGATGCCGGCCGCGGCGGCGCGCATCCTCGATGATGCCCGCGCCTCGGCCGAGCAGGGGCGGATCGCCGCGCTGTGGGAGGCGGAGATGGCACGGCGGGCGCTGGCGCCCATCGGCGTGCCGGTGATCCTGCTGAAGGGCACCGCCTTCGTCGCGGCGGGGCTGGAGGCGGGACGGGGGCGGCATATCGGCGACCTCGATATCCTCGTGCCCCGCGATCGGCTGGAGGAGGGCGAGGCGGCGCTGCTGGCGGCGGGGTGGGAATGGGTGAAGCCCGACCCCTATGACGACGCCTATTACCGCCGCTGGATGCACGAGTTGCCGCCGCTTATCCACCGCGAGCGGGACCGGATGATCGACGTCCACCACACGATCCTGCCGCTGACCGCCGCGCCGACGCCCGATGCGGCGGCGCTGGTGGCAGGGGCGGTGGAGATCGGCTGCGGGCTCTTCATGCTGAGCCGCGAGGACGTGGTGATCCACGCCGCCGCGCATCTGTTCGCCGATGGCGATCTGGCCGGCGGCCTGCGCAACCTGTGGGATATCCACTGCCTGATCGGCGAGTTCGACGCGCCGGGTTATGTCGAGAGGCTGCGTGAGCGGGCGCAGCTGCATGGGCTGCTGCCCGCGGTCGATCGCGCATTGCGGCTGAGCCAGTGGCTTTACGGCGCGGGGGCACCGCTCACGCCGATTGATCGGCCGTTCGTGCGGCGGCTTCTCGGCCGCGACGGCTGGGGGCGGCAGCGGCGCAAGGTCAGTGAGTTCGGCTTCTACCTGCGCGGGCATCTGCTCCGCATGCCGCCGGCGATGCTGGCACGGCACCTGTGGACCAAGTGGCGCAAGGGCTATCGGCCGGTCGGCTAGCCACCACAGCTCGTCACCCCAGCGAAGGCTGGGGGCTCTGGCCGCTCCTGCGGTGCGCTGTAACGGAGCGATCCCAGCCTTCGCTTGGATGGCGGATCATAGCAACTTGCCCATGTTGATGCGCGGCTCGATTACATAGCCGAGCCGTTCATAAAAGGCGGTGACGGCGGCGTTCCCCTCGCGGATCTGGAGGTTGATCTTCGGGCAGCCGCGCGCGGCCAGCGCCGCCTCGGCCGCGCGGACGAGTGCGGCGCCGAGCCCGCGGCCCCGATGCGATGGAACGACTGCAACGCCCCACAACCAGCCGCGATGGCCGTCATATCCGTGCATGATGCTGCCGACGATCGCGCTTACATCCTCGGCGACGAGGACCGAGCCGGGCTCGACGCGCAGCTTTTCGGGCACCGACACGGGCGCGGCGTTGCGCGGCGGATCGTCCGGGAAACAGATGCGCCACAGCGCGTCGACGCCGGCGAGGTCCCCGGGCGCGAACGGGCGGATCATCCCAGCCGCTCGAGCGCGGGGATGAGCTCGTCGTAATGGCCGATGATCGTGTCGGCGCCGAGTTCCTCGACCGGCTGCATCAGGAAGCCGAAGCTGACCGCGACCGCAGGAATACCCGCCGCGTGCGCTGCCTCGACGTCGAAGATCGAATCGCCGACGAACGCCGCGCGCCCACCGCCCAGCCGCTCGATCATCGCGTGGATCAGCGCGGGGCTGGGCTTGGCATTGCCCGGCCCGAGCGAATCGCCGCCCAGGAGCACCTCGAACCGATCGGCGAGGCCGAGTTCGCGGAGCAGCTTTTCGGCAAAGCCGTACCGCTTGTTAGTGACGATGCCGACCCGCACGCCGCGGCCCGCCAGCGCGTCGATCGCACCCAGCATCCCCGGATAGGGTATCGTTCCGGCGGACAGATTGGCCTCATAGAAGGTGAGCAGTTCGGGCAGCAGCCGGTCGAGCAACGCCTCGTCCCCGCCGCCCGAGGCAGCCAGCCCCTCTGTCAGCATGTGGCGCGCGCCGCGGCCGATCATCGGCTTCACGCGCTCGACATGCAGCGGCGGACGCGCGTCAAGCGCCAGCGCGTGGTTGACCGCGCGGGTCAGGTCCGCGGACGTGTCGAACAGCGTGCCGTCCAGGTCGAAGCCGACGATCTCGAATGAAAAATTGGTCATGTCCGGTGCGATGCCCGTCCGGCTATGGAAATGGCAAGGCTTTCGTGGCACCGCCGCCCGCGATGACCGAGCAATCCTTCCCGAACCGCCCGATCGCCGCAATCGTCCTCGCCGCCGGGCGGGGCACGCGGATGAAATCGGACCTGCACAAGGTGCTGCACCCGATCGCGGGCAAGCCGATGCTGCTCCACCTCCTCGACAGCGTGGCGACGCTCGGCGCCGAGCGGCAGGTGGTCGTCGTCGGCGATCGCCGCGAGCAGGTCGAGACGGCTGTTGCTGGCCGTGCCGATACCGCGCATCAGGCCGAGCAGCTCGGAACCGGCCATGCCGTGGCCCAGGCCGAGGCGGCGCTGGCGGGCTTTTCGGGCGACGTGCTGATCCTCTACGGCGACGTGCCGCTCGTCCGCGCGGAGACGATGCGGCGGATGCTCGATCGATTGCACGCGGCAGATTCACCCGCTTGCGTCGTGCTCGGCTTCCGCCCGGAGGACCCTGGGGCCTACGGCCGTGTCATCGCCGACGATGCGGGCCGGATCGACCGGATGGTCGAGTTCAAGGACGCAAGTGCTGACGAACGCGCGGTGACGCTCTGCAATTCCGGGCTGATGGCGGTGCGGGCGGTGGACCTCTTCGGGCTGCTCGCGCGCGTCGGCAACGACAACGCGGCGGGCGAATATTACCTGCCCGACATCGTCATGCTGGCTGGGCGGGACGGGCGCGCCTCGGCGGTGATCGAAACGGCGGCGGACGAGGTCGATGGCGTCAATAGCCGCGGCGAACTCGCCCGGCTGGAGGCCAAGTGGCAGGCGGCACGGCGGGTGCAGGCGATGGCCGATGGCGCAACGCTGATCGCGCCGGAAACCGTGTGGTTCGCGCACGACACGGTGCTGGGCCGCGATGTGATTGTCGAGCCGAACGTCTGGTTCGGGCCGGGCGTGACGGTGGCGGATGGCGTGGTCATCCACGGCTTCTCGCATCTCGAAGGCTGCACGATCGCCAGCGGCGCGGAGATCGGACCCTATGCCCGGCTGCGCCCCGGCGCGGACATTCGCGCGGGCGCCAAGGTCGGCAATTTCGTCGAACTGAAAAAGGCGGTGCTGGGCGAGGGCGCGAAGGTCAATCACCTGAGCTATGTCGGTGATGCCGATGTGGGTGCGGGCGCGAACATCGGCGCGGGCACGATCACCTGCAATTACGACGGCTATCTGAAATACCGCACGACGATCGGCGAGGGCGCGTTCGTCGGCTCGAACAGCGCGCTCGTCGCGCCGGTGGCGATCGGCGCGGGTGCGATCGTCGGCGCGGGGTCGGTGGTGACCGCCGACGTGCCCGCCGATGCGCTCGCGCTGGCGCGCGGGCGACAGGAAGTGCGCGAGGGATGGGCGGCCCGTTTCCGCTCGATGATGAAGGCGCGAAAGGCGGCGAAGTAACATGTGCGGCATCGTAGGGATTCTCGGCACCAGCGACGTGGCCGAACGGCTGTTCGACGGCCTGAAGCGGCTCGAATATCGCGGCTATGACTCGGCGGGCATCGCCACGCTGCACGACGGCGCGATCGAGCGCCGCCGCGCGCAGGGCAAGCTGGCCAACCTCGGTAAGCGGCTGGCCGAAGAGCCGTTGCCCGGCCATGTCGGCATCGCCCACACCCGCTGGGCGACGCATGGTGCGCCGACCGAGGACAACGCCCACCCCCACGTCGCGGGCAAGGTGACCGTCGTCCACAACGGCATCATCGAGAACTTCAAGCCGCTGCGCGACGAGCTGATCGCCAAGGGCCGCGTGTTCAACAGCCAGACCGATACCGAGGTCGTCGCGCACCTGATCGACGAGGCGCTCCAGGCCACCGGCGATCCGGTCGAAGCGGTGCGTACGGCACTACCCCGGCTGCACGGTGCGTTCGCGCTGGCGATCCTGTTTGCGGATCACGCGGACCTCCTGATCGGCGCACGGCTCGGCTCGCCGCTGGTGATCGGCTATGGCGAGGGTGAGACGTTCCTTGGATCCGACGCGCTGGCGCTGGCGCCGCTGACGCAGCGCATCGCCTATCTGGACGAGGGCGACTGGGTCGTCATCCGCCCCGACGGTGCGCAGGTCTATGACCGCGAGAACACCCCCGTCGAGCGACCGGTGACGATCAGCGGCGTCACCGGCGCGCTGATCGACAAAGGCAACCACCGCCACTTCATGCAGAAGGAAATCTTCGAGCAGCCGATCGTCGTCGCGCAGACGCTGCGCTCGTACCTTCAGCGGCTGGAGGGGCAGATCGTGCTGCCGATCCCCGAGTTCGATCTGTCGGGCATCAAGCGCGTGACGATCGTCGCGTGCGGCACCAGCTTCTATGCCGGGATGGTCGCCAAATACTGGTTCGAGCAGTTCGCGCGTGTCCCCGTCGACATCGATGTCGCGTCCGAGTTCCGCTATCGCGCGCCGGTGATGGAGCCGGGCGGGCTGATGATCGTCATCAGCCAGTCGGGTGAGACCGCCGACACGCTCGCGGCGTTGCGCCATGCCAAGGCAGAGGGGCAGACTATTGCCGCAGTGGTCAACGTGCCCACCAGCTCGATGGCGCGCGAGGCGGATCTGCTGCTTCCGACGCATGCCGGGCCGGAGATCGGCGTTGCCTCGACCAAGGCGTTCTCGTGCCAGCTCGCGGTGCTGGCGGCGCTGGCTGCCAATCTCGCCAAGGCCAAGGGACGGCTGTCGGTGGAGGACGAGCGCGCGCTGGTCCGCCACCTGGGCGAGGCGCCCGCCGCGATAAACGGCGCGCTCGCTTACGACGAGGCGATCGAGGCGATGGCGCCGCTGATCGCCAGCGCGCGCGACGTGCTGTATCTGGGCCGTGGTACGGATTATCCGCTAGCGCTGGAAGGCGCGCTGAAGCTCAAGGAAATCAGCTACATCCATGCCGAGGGCTATGCCGCGGGCGAAATGAAGCACGGACCAATCGCGCTGATCGACGATGCCGTCCCTGTCATCGTCATCGCACCTTCCGGACCGTTGTTCGAGAAGACCGTCTCGAACATGCAGGAAGTGCAGGCGCGCGGCGGCAAGGTCGTGCTGATCTCCGACTATGACGGGATCGAGGCGGCGGGCGAGGGATGCCTAGCGACGATCACCATGCCCAAGGTCCACCCGCTGATCGCGCCGATCGTCTATGCGGTGCCAGTGCAGTTGCTCGCCTATCACGTGGCGGTGGCCAAGGGCACCGACGTCGACCAGCCGCGCAATCTCGCCAAGAGCGTTACGGTCGAATAACTCCGACATTTAACTTGCATCCGACTGCCCTTCGCTGAATAGTCATATTATTGACTGTTCGCGGAGGGCGCACTTTGGTTCGGTGGATCGCGATCGGCGCACTGATGGCGGCGGGGGCGGCGTTCGCGCAGGCCGACGCGCCGCAGGGCGAGGTCCGCCCGGTCCACGACCCCGTCCTCATCCGCGAGGGTCGGGTATGGCATGTCTATTCCACCGGGATCGGCAAGGAAGGGCAGGGCATCCTGTCGGCGCGCGCGTCCGACGACCTGATCCGCTGGCGAACCGTGGCCCCGCCCTTTGCCGCGCTGCCCGATTGGGCGGCGAAGGCGGTGCCCGGCGCGCGCAACCTGTGGGCGCCGGACATCAGTTTCGTCGGCGGGCGTTACCGGCTCTATTATTCGGTCTCGACCTTCGGCTCGAACCGCTCGGCGATCGGCCTCGCCACCAGCGCGACGCTCGATCCTGCCGCGCCCGGCTATGGGTGGCGCGACGAGGGGATGGTGCTGGCCTCGAAGCCGGGTGACGATTTCAACGCGATCGACCCCGCCTTCGTCGCCGATCGCGACGGCCGCCACTGGCTGGCGTTCGGCAGTTTCTGGAGCGGGTTGAAGCTGGTGGAACTCGATCCGCGCACGGGGAAGCCGCGCAGGCCAGGCGAGAAGCCGCTCCCGCTCGCCAGCCGCCCGGTACCGCAGGGCGCGCCGTCGATCATCGAGGCGCCCTACCTGTTTGAGCGGGGCGGCTGGTACTGGCTGATCGCCAGCTACGACTATTGCTGCAAGGGTGCGGCGAGCACCTATTACACCGTGATCGGCCGGTCGAAGACAATCACCGGGCCGTATCTGGGCAAGGACGGGAGTTCGATGCTGGCGGGCGGCGGCACCGTACTGCTGCGCGCCGACCTGGAGGAGAAGGGACGCTTCCGCGGGCCGGGCCATGCGGGGCATTTCCGCGGGCGCGATGGCGTCGATCACCTCGTCTTTCACGCCTATGACAAGGAAAACGGCGGCGCGCCGACGCTTCGCCTCGCGACGCTCGACTGGGGCGCCGATGGCTGGCTGCGCGCCGTGCAACAGGGAGAGAAGCCGTGACCGATCCGATCTCGCGCCGGTGGGTGCTGGGTGGGCTGGCCGCCAGCGCCGCGATTCCAGCGTTCGCTCAAAAGCGGCGGGCCGGGCGCGGCATCGTCAATCCGCTGGTGAAGAACCGCGCCGATGCGCAGGTCTTTCGCCACGATGACGGCTGGTATTACATGACTGGATCGGTGCCGGAATATGACCGGCTGGTGCTGCGGCGGGCGAGGACGCTGGCGGGACTGACGACCGCAGCCGAGCGGGTGCTGTGGCGGCACGAGGCGAAGGGGCCGATGTCGGGCTTCCTCTGGGCGCCCGAACTGCACCGGATCGACGGGCGCTGGATCATGTATTTCGCCGCCGGGCCGAGCGGTGGCGGCGAGGACGTGTTCCGCATCCGCACCTATGCTGTCGCCTGCGACGGCCCGGATCCGATGACGGGCAACTGGTCGGTGCTGGGGCAGCTCCAGACGCCGTGGGACAGCTTCAACCTCGATTCGACCAGCTTCGTGCATCGCGGCACGCGCTATCTGGCCTGGGCGCAGCGCGAGCCGGGGATCGAGACCAACTCGAACCTCTATCTCGCGCCGCTCGCGACGCCGCTGACGCTGGCGGCGAAGCCCGCGCGACTGACCATCCCCGAGCTGCCCTGGGAAATCCGCGGGTTCAAGGTGGCGGAGGCGCCGGCGCTGCTGGCGCGCAACGGCCGCCTTTTCATGACCTATTCGGCGAGCGCGACCGATGCGCGCTATTGCCTGGGCATGCTGACGGCACGGGACGATGCCGACATCATGGACCCGGCCGCGTGGGCGAAGTCGCCGTTGCCGGTGATGCAGACGTCCGCCGCGCACCGCATCTACGGGCCGGGGCACAACAGCTTCACCGTGGACGAGCGCGGGCGCGACATGCTCGTCTTCCACGCGCGCGACTATGAGAAGATCGAGGGCGATCCGCTGTTCGACCCCAATCGCCACACGCGGGTGCAGCCGATTCGCTACGATGCCGCGGGCGTACCGCAATTCGATTCGCCGGTCGCCAACGGCCCGCTGGCCTGATGCGAAGAGGACCCGGCGCCGCGTGGCTGCCGGGTCCATCGAGGTTGGGGGCGGAAAGGGGGGAGAGGGGCCGCCCCGGTGAGGTCTAACGCGTCGGCGATAGGGTCGGTGCCGCCGCGCCGTCTGTCATGCGGATCGGGCGGATGCTGCCGTCGGGGGCGTAGCTGACGCGGTCGATCGCGATCTGGCGCTCGCCCTTGTAGGGCTCCGGCTCCGACGGATTTTCCCAGCGGTGATAGACGATCAGTGTCTCGCCCTTCGGCGTCACGACGAAGCTGTGATGGCCCGGCCCCTTGTGCGTCGCATCGCTCTTCAGGATCGCGCCGCGATAGGTGAAGGGGCCGGTGGGCGAGGGGCCGGTCGCGTAATGCACCGAATAGCTTTCGCCGTTGAAGCGGCCATGGCTGTAGGAGAGGTAGTAGATGCCGCGGCGCTCATGCATGAACGCGCCCTCGGTGAACTCGGGCGGGTTGGCGACGGCGATCTCTCGCTTGATCGAGACCATGTCGCGGTTGAGCTCGAACACGCGCAGCGTCGAGCCCGCGCTGCCGCCCGCATAGAAATAGGGCGTGCCCGATTTGGGGTCGACGAACACCATCGGGTCGATCGCCTCGAACCCCGTTCGCCCGGTCAGCAGCGGCTTGCCGCTGTCGCGATAGGGCCCCTCCGGCCGGTCGGCGACGGCGACGCCGATATGGCTGAACTTCGGCGTGTTGGGCCCGAGCGAATAGTAGAGATACCATTTGCCGTTCGCCCGCGTGACGCCCGGCGCCCACAGGAACCGTTCGGGCGCGCCGTCGTCGCGCACCCATTTGATCGACTTGCGGTTGATGAGCTCGCCGCGATCGCGCCACGATTTCAGATCGCGCGAGGAAAAGGCGTGGAAGCGGTCGGCGTCCCACGCGCCCACCGGGCCGCCGGTGGGAAACACCCACATCTCCCCGCCGATCATCAGCGCGTGGGGGTCGGCACCCTGGAATTGTGGGTTGCCCTGGGGCGCCGGTGCGGCGGCGCCCAGGGTCAGGACAAGCGAGAAGAGAGCGAGGCGCTTCATCAGAAACGGAACCGAACGCCGAGCGAATAGGTCCGCTCGAGATACAGGATCTGGCGGGCATATTCGTCGCCCGCATCGTTGAACTCGCGATAGCGGCGCAGCGGATTGCCGAGCACGTTGACCACGTCGAACGCGAAGGTGACGTTCGGCACCGGCGTCACCGTGGTCGAGAAGTCGAGCTGGCCGCGCCCCTTTTCCACCACGCCGCGGGTCCGCAGGCTGCCGTCCGCGCCGGTATCGAGCGGCTCCTGGCTGTAATATTGCACGAAGTCCGAGCGATAATTGTACGCGAGGCGTGCCGAGAAGAACGGCTTTTCATACAGGCCGACGATGTTGCCGGCCCATTCGGACACCCCGTTGAAGCGTACCCGCTGGCCCGCGACGTTGGGCGCGCTGGCGAGCGCGGCGTTCAGGTCGCCCTTCGAATCGATATAGGTCGCGTTCGCCTGAATACCGAAACCGCGCGCCCATTCGGGAATGCCAGCGAAGTCGAGGAAGCTGGTGAAGCCCACTTCCGCACCCTGGAACCGCGTCTTGCCGGTGTTGACCGGCAGGTTGAGGCGCGACGGGCCGTAGCCCACGTCGACGCCCACCTGCTCGATCCGGCTGATGAAGCCGTCCGCATCGCGCCGGAACAGCGCGCCGGTGAGCGAGCCCGAGCGCGAGAAATACCATTCGAGGCTGACGTCGTAATTGTCGGATGTGAGCGGCCGCAGATTGGGGTTGCCGCCGCTGATGAAGCGCAGGTTGCTGTTCGGCGCGCACTGCGGCAGCGTCGGGCTCGTTGCACACTCCGGCGGGATGTTGACCGGCGGCCCGACGGTGAGTGTCGGGTTGAGGTCGAAGAAGTTGGGCCGGGTCCGCGTCTGCGTGTAGTTGAGGCGCAGCTGCACCTCGCTGCCGATGCCGAAGCGCGCGCTGGCATTGGGCAGATAGTCGACATAGTCGTTCTTGGCCGTGATCGGCGAGAAGGTCGCCGGATTGGTCGAATTGTCCTGAACGAAGCCCGAGATCGTCGTCTGCGTCTTGACCGCACGCAGGCCGATCAGGCCGTCGAGCGTGATGTTGCTGCTGAGGTCGAGGCCATATTTGACCTGTGCATAAGCCGCGTAGGATTTCTCGTTTGCGTTGAAGTTCTCGGTCGGGTTGAACGCCGGCTGGCCCTCCGGCGCGCCGTAGAAGGCGCGGATCGCGGGCAGATTTTCGCGGATGCTGTCCGCGGGGATCGCGGCGAAGGTGCGGACGGGCCAAGCGTTGTTGTAGTCGAAGCCCGGCCGCGTCGACTGGATATCGACGGGCAGTGCGGTCAGCGGAATGCCCGCCGGCAGGTTGAAGATATAGAGCGAGCCGCGGTCGCGCGTCGCATCGCGGTCGTTGTAGCGAATGCCCGCTTGGATGCGCTTGATGAAGCCGCCGTCGAACTCGTACTGCGCGTCGGCGCGTGCCTGGATATCCTTGCCGGTGACGACCAGATTCTCCTGGAAGAAGCCGCGGCTGATGAAGTTCGCGGGATCGGTCACGTCGAAATTGCGGAAGCTCAGGCTCGGCCCGCCGTCGTTGCCGTCGACCTCGAAGATCACGTCGCGCACGGGCGAGCTGCGGAACGCGTGGTCGATGTTGTTGAGCTCGAACGTATACTTGCTGTCGGTATAGGCGACGTCGGCCGAGAGCTGGAGCCCACCCTGCTTCCAGGTCGCGCCGCCGCCGACCTGATAAGTATCGGTCTTGCCCTGTGCAGCGCCGTAATAGCCGTCGGGCGCGTTGGCGCCGGTGACGGTCGCGCTCTGGGCGATGTTGGTGCCGGGGCGGACAGTGACGTTGCTCAGCCGGAAGTCCGGCCCGCCGAAGATCGGGAAGAAGAGGAAGCGGTTCTCGTCCTTGCCGCGATAGCCCTGGAACAGGCCGTCGACATAGATTTCGAGCTCGGGCGTCGGTCGCCACTGGAAGGCGGCGTTGGCCGAGGGACGGAAGCGGTCGCCATAGCCGTAGAACAGCCCCTGCGCGTCGGGAAAGCGGACGCCGGCGGCGCCGGGGGCGTTCCCCTCGTTCGTGGTGCCGATGACCAGCGACTGCTCGCGCGTCGAATCGAGGAAGTTGATGCCGACATAGCTGGCGTTGACCAGCAAGCCCATCTCACCGATGCCGGTGTCCCAGCGGTTGCTGACGAGCAGGTTGCCGTTCCACGACAGGTCGCCCGACTGTTCCCACGACACGCCGTTGAGCGAACCCGACAGCTCGAATCCCTGAAAGTCGAACGGGCGGCGGCCGCGGACGTTGATCTGGCCGCCGATGCCGCCCTCGATCAGGTTGGCGGTACCCGACTTGTAGACCTCGAGCGCGGCGACGGTGCCGGCGGGGAAGTCCTGGATCTGGACGAAGCGGCCCTCGGCGGTGAAGATCTCGCGCCCGTTATAGGTGGTGCTGATGTCGGGCAGGCCGCGGACCTGCACGCCCGCCGCCTCGCCGCCGCCGCGCGTCACCTGGACGCCGGTCACGCGCGCGAGTGCGGCGGAGGCGAAGGTGTCGGGCAGCTTGCCGATATCCTCGGCGACGATCGCATCGACGATGCCATCCGAATTACGCTTGACCGCCTGTGCCGATTCGAGGCTGCGGCGAAGGCCGGTGACGACGATCTCGCCATCGTCGGTCGCGCCCTCCTGTGCCGAGGGGCCGGGGGTGGCGGGGTTGGCGTTCTGGTCGGAAGCCGTCTCGGGCTTGGGCGTCTCGAGCGCGGTGCTCTGCGCCATGGCGGGCGCTGCGGCGCCGAGCATCACGGCCAGCGAAGCCGACGCCAGCAGGACGAGCTTGGTCTTCATCATCTCTCCCCTTCAAGTTCGCCGCGGTCTTTTGCGCGGATAAACTCCGACATATCGCCGCACTGTTTTTGCTGCAATACACATTTATCAGATATATTCGATTTTGCGGCTTGTCGAAGCAAATCGTCGCGTTACGATCCGGCCCAACGACTGCGGGTGCGGCGTCCGGCCGCCCGACCGTCGATCAAGAACGACAAGCACGGGAGCGGTAATGACTCGCACATCCATCATCGCGGCGGCGCTTGGCCTCACGCTGGCCGCGCCGCCGGCGCTGGCCGGCGAGGCGAAGCGATCGACCTTCGGCGCGATGCCCGACGGGCGTCCGGTCGCGGCGATCACGCTGTCGAACGGCAAGGGCGTAAGCGCCACGATCATCGCGCTCGGCGCGTCGATCCAGGCGCTTCGCATGCCCGACAAGAGCGGGAAGGTCGAGGATGTGCAGATCGGCTACGACACGATCGACGGCTATCTGACCAAGCCCGAGTTCTTCGGTGCGACGGTAGGCCGCGTCGCCAACCGCATCGCCAAGGGGCGCTACACGCTAGACGGCAAGGCTTATTCGGCACCGGTTAACAATCGCCCCAATTCGCTGCACGGCGGGACCAAGGGGTTCGACAAGGTGCTGTGGGACGTGACCGAGGTGAAGAGCGGCCCGTCCGCGTCGGTCACGTTGCGTTACGTCAGCCTCGACGGCGACATGGGCTATCCGGGTACGCTAACCACCTATGCCATCTATTCGCTCGACGAGGCGAACCGGCTGACGATCGAGTATCGCGCGACCACCGACAAGCCGACCGTCGTCAACATCAGCAATCACGCCTATTGGAACCTGGCCGGCGTCGGCAGCCCGCGTGGCGCGATGGGGCATGTCGTGACGATTCCGGCGGATCGCTTCACGCCGACCGACGCGACCTCGATCCCGACCGGCGGGCACAGGTCGGTCACGGGCACCGTCTTCGACTTCCGCACGCCGCGGGCGATCGGCGATCGGGTACGCGATGCGAGCGACCGCCAGATCGAATATGGCCGCGGCTACGACCATAACTGGGTGATCGGCGATGCCGTGACCCGCGACGAGCATCTAATGGCGCGCGTGGTCGAGCCGGTGTCGGGCCGCGGGTTCGAATTGTGGTCGAACCAGCCGGGCCTGCAATTCTATTCGGGCAATTTCTTCGACGGGACGATCAGGGCGAAGAAGAACGCGATCCTGCGGATGGGCGACGCGATCGTCATGGAGCCGCAGCTCTTTCCCGACACGCCCAACCAGAAGGGCTTTCCATCGGTGCGGCTGGCGCCCGGCCAGATCTATCGCAACGTCATGACCTATCGACTGTTCGTCGAGCGTTGAGCGCGAGGAAACCGACATGAAGCACATCACCGCAGCGCTGCTTGCCTCAATCGCCCTGTATGCCGCGCCCGCCGAGGCGCGCGACCGCTGGACCGAGGCTCAGGCCAAGGCGTGGTACGACCGCCAGCCCTGGCTGGTGGGATCGAACTACACCCCCGCCAGCGCGATCAACCAGCTCGAGATGTGGCAGGCGGAGACCTGGAACCCCGCCGAGATCGACCGCGAACTCGGGATGGCGCAGGCGATCGGCATGAACACGATGCGCGTGTTCCTGCACGACCAACTTTGGGAACAGGATGCCGAGGGGTTCAAGCGGCGGATCGACGAGTTCCTGACCATCGCGGCGAAGCACCGGATCAAGCCGCTGTTCGTCCTGTTCGACAGCTGCTGGGACCCGAACCCAAAGCTGGGGCCGCAGCATCCGCCGATCCCCGGCGTCCATAATTCTGGCTGGGTGCAGGGGCCGGGCATAGCCGGACTTCGCGACAAGCGGCGCTATCCGGCATACAAGGCTTATGTGCAGGGCGTGATCGGCGCGTTTGCACGGGACGAGCGCGTCCTCGGCTGGGACCTGTGGAACGAGCCCGACAATGGCGCCGATCAATACAAGGGGCAGGAGGGCAAGGAGCCGCTGGTCCGCGCGCTGCTGGCACAGGTGTTCCAGTGGGCGCGCGACGCCGATCCCAGCCAGCCGGTCACCTCCGGCGTGTGGATCGGCGAGGACTGGACGCCGGGCGGGAAGGGATCGCCGATGGAGAAACTGCAGCTGTCCCAGTCCGACGTCATCACCTTCCACGACTATAACTGGCCGGAGACGTTCGAGCGGCGGATCAATCAGCTGATCCCGTACAACCGCCCCATCCTGTGCACCGAATATATGGCGCGCGGGAACGGGTCGACCTTCGACGGGTCGCTGCCGATCGCCAAGCGGTACAATGTCGCGATGATGAACTGGGGCTTCGTCGACGGGCGGACGCAGACGCGGCTGCCCTGGGACAGCTGGCAGAAGCCCTATGTGATGGCGGAGCCGACGATCTGGTTCCACGAGGTGTTACGCGCCGACGGCACACCCTATCGCCAGGCGGAGGTCGATCTCATCAAGCGCCTGGCGGCGGCGCCGAAGGGCGTGGTGCCGGCAACACCGACCGCGACGATGCAGCCGGTGCGCGGGCGGCGGTAGCGTTCAGGGCGCGGGTGCCGGCCCGGCAGCGGGGCGGGCGAATACGGGTTCGCCGTCCCGTGTCCACGTCACCTCCTGCACATGCGGTGCGCGGCGGTTGCCGCACCCGAGCTTTTCCGCGTTGTTCGCGTGATAGACGATCCACGTCCGCCCGCGCGCGATGAAGAAGCCGTTGTGGCCGGGCGCCCAGATGGCCGTCGCGGGCGACTTGGCGAGGACCGGGCGGGGGGTCTTGCGCCAGCTCTCCGGGCGCATCGGGTCGGCGCCCGGCGCGGCGCTCAGCAAGCCCACGGCATAGTCGTCGGACCAGCAGGCGCTGCCCGAATAGGCGATGTGAAGGCCGCCGTCGGGGCCCTTCAGGAATGCCGGCCCCTCGAGGATCTGTCTCCCGCCCTGCCGCTCCCATAGCTGGTCGGGGCGGGCGATGATCGCTTCCCGGCCCGCCAGCGTCCACGGGTTCGCCATCCGCGCGATCGCGATCACGCTGTCGGGGCCGACATAGGGCGAATAGGCGAAATAGCGTCGGCCGTGGACGGTGAAGGTCGTGCCGTCGATGCCGGGCCGCGCGGAGTTCACCCGCCCGCGATCGATCCATTCGCCCTTCAGCGGGTCGGGCGAGCGGTTCTCCAGCACCCAGACACCCCGATGCGCGTCGTCGTCGGCCGCTCTGTCGCTGGCGGTGTAATAGAGGAACCAGCGGCCGTCGATGCGGTGCAGTTCGGGCGCCCAGATCGAGGCGCTGTTCGGGCCGCTGGCAGGCGCGCGCCAGACGACCTGTTCGGGTGCGTCGGCCAGGCGGGCAAGGTTGCGGGTGGTGCGGATCGCCAATCGGTCGCCGCGCGTCGCCATGAAATAGAAGGTGCCGTTCGCCTCGACGATCCACGGATCGGCGCCCGATGGCAGGATCGGATTGACGAGTGTGCGCGCATCCGACGCGGCGACCAGCAGCGTCGCCGCCAGCACGAGCGCGGCGCGCCTCATCCCTCGCGCCACGCGGTCACGAACGCGCGGGCGGCGTCCCCGACCTCTCGGGCGGTCGCGCCGCGCTTGTAAAGAGCGGAGCCGAGCCCGAAGCCGTTAGCCCCCGCCGCCCGCCACGGGGCCATCGTGTCGGGCGCGATGCCCCCGACCGCGAGCACCGGCACGCCCTTCGGCAGCACCGCGCGCTGGGCCTTCAGCACCTGCGGGCTCGCCGCCTCCGCCGGGAAGAGCTTGAGCGCGGTCGCCCCTGCGCCGAGTGCGGCGAAAGCCTCCGACGGGGTGAAATAGCCGGGGAGCGAGGCCATGCCGCGCCGGGCGGTCTCGGCGATCACGTCGATGTTGGTGTTGGGCGAGATCACCATCCGCCCGCCCGCATCGGCGACGCGGGCCACGTCCTCGATCGTCAGCACGGTGCCAGCCCCGATCATCGCGCGGTCGCCGTGGGCGCGCGCCAGCGCCTCGATGCTGGCGAAGGGATCGGGCGAATTGAGTGGCACTTCGATCAGGGTGAAGCCCGCCTCGACCAGCGCGTCGCCGATCCCGACGACCTCGTGAGGCTCGACCCCGCGCAGGATCGCGACAAGCGGCAGGGCGGCGAAGGACGTGTCGAAATCGGTCATGCTTGAAGCTCCCAGATGCGGATGATGCCGGCAAGGAACGCGGCGTGGCTGTCGACGAGGATTGCGCGTGCGCCCAGCGCCTCGATCGCGGCGGTGTAGAGCGCGCCGAGCGCCGGGTCGGCAAGGAGGTGGACGCTATCGCCCGCCCGCACGCGCACGCGGCAATCCGCTCCGATCAGCAGGCCGCTGACATAGGCGGCGGCATCGGCGTCGTCGCGAAGCGCGAGCACGCTCGACGCACGCACGCCGAACAGCGCGGTCGTCAGGTCGCCCTCGCCGCTGCGCGCGATCCCGTCGCGAAACGCGGCGCCATCGGCGACCGGCCCCCGCATCGCCGCGCCGATCAGCGAATGATCGCGCAGCAGCGCGAACAGTTCGCCCGTCATCGCGGTCGAAAAGCGGGTCAGCGCGCCCCCCTCGACCCGCGCCCATTTGCAATGGGTGCCGGGCTGGCACATCAGCGCGTCGGCCGGGGCAAGGCCGCCCGCAACGGCGCCTAGGAACTGCACCTCCTCGCCGCGCATCACGTCGCCGCGCTGCCCCTCGACGATGGAGACGCCCGGGACGATCCACGCGTCTTCAGCTACCGGCAGCAACCGTGCGGCCAGCGCGGCGAGCGACGCGGGGCAGGGGACGTAGCCGGCATCGGCCCAGCCGCGGTTCGACCCCACCATCCCCGCCATCAGCAACGGGCCATCGCCCAGCCGGGCGCGGATCGCCGTGGCGGCATCGGCATAGCCGCCTGGCGGGACCGAGAGGATACCGGTCGCATCGCGCATCACGTCGGCGGGCCGTCCATCCTCGATCCGCCAGGCGCGGCGATTTGTCGTCCCCCAGTCGACGGCGATGAAACTGCTCATGTCGGGGCAATGCCTCGCTTTTTTATAATATCAATCGTTCTTGTCGATCCGAAACCGATCTGCAACAGTCTTTCGACCGAAACGCGAAGCTGATGGGGTGGCTGATGGCGGACGATCCGCTGATCCGGGGTGAACTGGGACGGAACCTGACCTTCGGGCTGCTCGAGGTGCTCGGCCGCGCGATCGTCACCGGCGAATATCGCGACAAGCCGTTCCCGATCGAGGCCGATATCGTGAAGCAGCACGGCGTCAGCCGGTCGGTGACGCGCGAGGCGGTCAAGATGCTGGCGGCCAAGGGCCTGCTCGGCGCACGGCCCAAGCAAGGGACGTTCCTGCGCCCGGAAGAAGCGTGGAACCTGTTCGATACCGACGTACTGCGCTGGCTGCTCGAACGGCGGTCGAGCCTGACGCTGCTGCGCCGGTTCAGCGAACTGCGCATTGCGGTCGAGCCCGCCGCCGCCGCACTGGCGGCGCAATATGCGACCGAGGATCAGCAGGCGGCGATCACCGCCGGGCTCGAACGGATGCGCTCGGCTGAAATCGGCGACGACGACGCGCTGGAGGCGGACATCGCCTTTCACGTCGCGGTGCTGCGGGCGACGAACAACCCCTTCTTCTCGCAGTTTCGCGACGTGGTGGCGACGGCGCTCAGGACCTCGATCCGGTTCACCAACCGGCTGGCAGGGCGCAGCGCGAGCATCGCCGATCATGCCGCGGTGGCCGACGCGATCCTGGCGCGCGACGGCGCGGCGGCGCATGCGGCGATGGAGACGCTGATCGCAAAGGTCCTCGACCTCATCGTCGCCTCGGTCGAGCGCGAGGGCGGGAATATCGAGCGCGGCTAGGCGCTTGCCGGGCGGCCCCGCATCCCCCTAGAACCCCCGGCGACATGAACGCACGAGAGGGTTGCCGATGCCGCGTCTGAAGCCGTTGTTCCTTGCCGCCACGATGCTCGCCGCACCGCTCGCCGCGCAGCAGGCGCCCCAGCCCGCCGCGACCGTGGCGACCAGGCAGGAGGGGACGGCGACGCTTCAGAACGTGCCCGAAATCCCGGGCGACGTGCGCGCCGCGGTTCAGCGGTATCAGAACAGCCGCTCCGCCGAGTTGCAGGACTGGCTACCCGACGGGTCGATGCTCGTCACCACGCGCTTCGGCGCGACCGCGCAGTTGCACCATGTCGCGGCGCCGGGGGCCGACCGGCGGCAAATCAGCTTTTACGACAGCCCCGTCGCCGGCGCGGACGCGCTGCCGGGGCAGGGCAACCGCTTCATTCTCACAAGGGATACCGACGGTGACGAGTGGTTTCAGCTGGCGGTCAAGGGGCTGACCGGGCCCGAAGTGCTGCTGACCGAACCCGGCACGCGCAACGGGTCGCTGGTGATCGCCAAGGACGGCAGCCTTGCCGTGTGGGCGCGCGCGACCAAGGGCGCGGCCAACTACACGATCCTGTCCGCCGATCCGGCCATTCCGGGGTCACGGCGAGAGGTGTTCAAGGCCGGTGGCGCGGTGGCACCGGCGGACCTTAGCGAGGACAAGTCGAAGCTCGTTTTCCTGCGCTCGATCTCGAACCGGGAGAGCCAGATCTTCGTGCTCGACATGGCCAGCGGACAGGCGACGCGCATCGCGCCGAATGCGGCGATGGCGCGGTACGAGGACCCGCATTTCCTTCCCGGCGGCAAAAGCCTGATCGCGATTTCCGATCGCGACAGCGACGTGCGTCGGCTGGTCGAGATCGACCTGGCCACCGGGGCCGAGCGGGTGCTGACCCCCGGCCTGAAATGGGATGTCGAGGCGTACGACCTGTCTGGCGACGGGCGCATCCTCGCCTATTCAGTGAACGAGGACGGGGTGAGCCGCGTCGTCGTGCAGGACCGGGTGACGCGCCGCGCGCTGCCGCAGCCGGTGCTGCCCAAGGGCGTGCTCTCCGCCCTCAAGTTCGCGCCTGACAATCGCCGGCTGGCGATCGGCCTGTCGACCGCGACCTCCGCGGGCGATGTCTGGACCTATGACGCAGTGGCGGGCGGCGCGCTGACGCGCTGGACGAACAGCGAGCTTGGCGACCTCGATCCCGCAAAGCTGGCCGAACCGAGCCTGATCCGTTTCAAGTCGTTCGACGGCCTGTCGGTGCCGGCGTTCGTCTATCGTCCAACCAATGTACCCGCGGGCACGCGCACGCCGGTCATCATCGACATTCACGGCGGACCGGAGGCGCAGACGCGGCCGAGCTGGAATTACGGCGCGCAATATTTTGCCGATACGCTTGGCGCGACGGTGATCCTGCCCAATGTCCGCGGGTCGGACGGATACGGGAAGCGCTACCTCAACCTCGACAATGCCGAGAAGCGCGAGGAGTCGGTCAAGGACATCGGCGCGCTGCTGGACTGGATCAAGGCGCAGCCGAACCTCGATGCGGGCAAGGTCGCGGTCTATGGCCAGTCCTATGGCGGCTATATGAGCCTGGCCGTCATGACGCATTACAGCGACCGGCTGGTCGGCGGGGTCGAGCGGTACGGCATCAGTGACTTCCGCACCTTCATGGAGCGGACCGAGGCCTATCGCCGCGACAATCGCCGCGCCGAATATGGCGACGAGCGCGATCCCAAAATGGCAAAGGTGTTCGCGCGGATCGCGCCGATGGCGAACCTGGGCAAGATCACCAAGCCGATGCTGGTCATGCAGGGCGCGCAGGACCCCCGCGTGCCGCAGTTCGAGAGCGATCAGGTCGTCGCCAAGCTGCGCGGCCAGGGTGTCGAGACCTGGTACGTCCTGTTCAGCGACGAAGGGCACGGTTTCCAGAAAAAGGGCAACAACGACCTACGGCGGGAGGTCGAGACAGTGTTCCTGCGCAAATTGTTCGGGCAGACGCCCGCGCAGTAGGACGGCGTTAACCCTGTCCGCTTACCCCCTCGTAAGTTCGGGCGAGGGGGAGCGGCCAGGTGCGCATTCTGATTGTCGACGACGAGCCGGCGATGCACGATAGCTATCGCCACTGCCTGTCGCCCGCGCCTTCGCACGAGGCTGGGTTGCGCGCGATGGCCGACGAACTGTTCGGCGCGTCGAACGACGACGGGCCCGCGCCGCATTTCGAGCTGGTCCACGCGCATCAGGGACAGGAAGCGGTCGACCTCGTCGCCGCGGCCAAGGGCGAGGATCGCTTCGCTGTCGCGTTCATCGACGTGCGGATGCCGCCGGGTATCGACGGGCGAGAGACGGCGCGGCGCATCCGCGCCATCGACCCAGACGTCAATCTCGTCATCGTCACCGGCTTCTCCGACTACGCCCCGATCGAGATCGGGCGCGTGGCGGGGCCGGTCGACAAGCTGTTCTACATCGCCAAGCCGTTCGAGATCGAGGAGATCGTCCAGACCGCGACCGCGCTGACGCAGCGTTGGTCGGTCGACCGGCAGCTTGCCGCCGTGCGCGCCGAGCTGGCCGACAAGGTCGAGGCGCTGGAGGAGCAGGCGCACGAGCTTGCCGCCAACGAGATGAAGGCGCTGCACCTTGCCAATCACGACCCGCTGACCGACGCGCCCAACCGGCTCGCCTTCGTCCGGTCGTTGTCGGGCTGGGTGCGCGCGGACGAGCCGTTCGCGATGGCGATGATGGACCTCGACCGTTTCAAGCTGGTCAACGACACGTTCGGCCACCTGGCCGGCGACGAAATGCTGCGCACGATCTGCGACATCCTCTCGGCGCAGGTGCCCGACGGCGGGATGATCGCCCGGCTGGGCGGCGACGAGTTCGCGATCCTGTTTCCGACGCCCGGCACCGAGGCGGCGGTGATGGAGGTCGAGCGGATGATCCACGCCTGCTCTGCCAATTTCCGCATCTTCGGCCACAGTCTTCAGGGCGGGGCGTCGGCCGGGCTGGTCGTGGTCGAGCCCGATACCGGGGTCGATCCGACCGACGTGATGCGCCGCGCCGACCTAGCGCTCAACGACGCCAAGAAGTCGGCGCGCGGTTCTGTCCGCGTATTCGACGAGAGCATGGACGGCGCGATCCGCTTCCGCCGCGCGATCGAGGGCGGATTGTCGAACGCGATCGAGGCGGGCGAGCTTCGCCTCGTCTATCAGCCGATCGTGTCGCACGACACGCTGGAGGTCGTCGCGTTCGAGGCGTTGATGCGCTGGGACAGCGCCGAGTACGGCTCAATCAGCCCGGCGATGTTCATCCCGATCGCTGAGGAATCGAACCTCATCCACGATCTCGGCGACTGGGTGCTGGGCGAGGCGCTGACGATGCTGGAGCGGTGGCCGGGGCAATATGTCTCGGTCAATTTCAGCCCGCGCCAGTTCCGCCGCCCCAATTTCGTCGGGCACGTGGTCGAGCGCGTCGATCGCGCGGGCATCGCGCCGTCGCGGCTCCAGATCGAGATTACCGAAACCGCGATCTTCGACGATGCGGAGCGGGCGGCGGACACGCTCTATCGCGTGCGCCAGATGGGCTTCCGCATCGCGCTCGACGATTTCGGCACGGGCTATTCCAGCCTTTACAATATCCGCAAGTTCGCGCTCGACTGTCTGAAGATCGACAAGAGCTTCATCGACGGCATGGGTCGCGAGCGCGAGTCCGCGGCGATCGTCCAGTCGATCATCCATCTCGGCCGCGCGCTCGGCCTCGAGGTGGTGGCGGAGGGCGTGGAGACCGAGGCACAGGTACAGGCGCTGCGCATCGCCGGATGCAGCCATCTGCAGGGCTTCCACCTGTCGCGACCGATCGAGGCCGCGCGGGCGACCGAGCTTGCCGAGGCACGTTTCATAGAGGCGTCGGCAATGATCGCCGAGGGCGCGCGCGGGTCCGGGACGGTCGGCTGATGCGCGCGCGCGGGGCGCGCGGGTGGATCGACGGGTCGCTGGGCGCGCAGTTCATCGCGATCCTGACGGGCGTGGGGCTGCTGGGCTCGGTCGCGATCACGCTTTTGCTGGCGATCGTCATCACGCCGGGGTTCGACCGGCTGGAGATCGAAGCCGCCGCCGCGCAGCGCGACCGTGTGGCCGCGATGCTGGCCGAGATCGGCGAGCGTACCGCCGCGGCGGCGGGCACCGCCCGCCCGGGCGATGCGCCGGCGGCCTATTCGGTCGATGCGCTCCGGCCGCTCGCCGGGCGTGCCGACGCGCGGCTGCGTTACCGGATCGAGGGCGGGGGCCTGACGATCGTCGCACGCGCCGACCACATGGCAGCAATACGTCGCCTGGATGCCGCGATGCTGCAGCGCCTCACCGGCCTTGGCGTGGTCATCGAGCGGGGCGGCGGCAGCGCGATCGTGCGCGACGGTGACCGGATCGCGGCGACGCTGCCACTGACCGACGCCGACGGGCGCGTTGCCGGACGACTTCGCCTGTCGATGCCGCGCGACCTGTCGGCGCTGGGCCAGCGGATGCTGTTGCTGGCAGTGGGTGGCTCGACGCTGCTGTTGCTCATCGTGCTGGCGGTGCTGCGCCGGTCGATAACGGCGCTGGTGCTGCAACCGCTCGAGCGGCTGGAAGCGCATATGCTGGCGGTGCGCGAAACGGGGGCTCCCACGCCGCTCGCCGCCGATCCGCGCGGCGACGAGATCGGCCGTGTGACGCGCAGCTTCGATGCGATGCTGGCGCAGCTTGCGGACCTGCGCGAACGAATGGCCGCGCAGTCCTATCGCCTCGGTCAGTCGGAAAGCGCGGTGGCGATGATTCACAATGTCCGGAACGCACTGACCCCGGTCAGCACGATCCTGTCGCAGGGGCTGGCCCAGCCGCCCGCGGCCGATCCGGCGCTGTTGGCGCGGGCGCTGGCCGAGCTGGCGGGCGATGCCGTACCCGCGGCGCGGCGGCGAAAGCTCGCCGGGTTCGTCGCCGCGGCGCTGGAGGCCGAGCAGGCGGCCCGCGCCGAGCGACTGGAGCGGCTGGAGATCGGCCGCGCGTCGATGCGGCAGGCGCTGTCGATCATCGGGCGACAACCCGGCGACCTCCACACCCGCCCGCACGTGACGCCGTGCGACGTGGCGGAGATCGTCGCGCAGAACGCGGCGATCGCGCGGTTCGCCGGCGCGCTGCCGGTCGCGCTTGGCTTGCCGACGGGACCCGCCTGGGCGATCGCCAACCGCGTGGTGCTGAGCCAGATCGTCGGCAATCTCCTCGCCAATGCAGTGGAGGCGATCGCCGCGACCGGGCGCAGCGGGCGGATCGACGCGACGATCGAGCATGCGGGCGATCGGCTGGTGCTGACCATCGCCGATGACGGCGAAGGGTTCGATGCCGCGCGCAGCGGGCAGCTGTTTCAGCGCGGCTTTTCAACGCGGTCGGACAAGGCCGGGGGGCTCGGCCTGCACTGGTGCGCCAATGCCGCCAACGCGATGGGCGGCACGTTGACGCTGGAGAGCGACGGCCCCGCCCGGGGCGCCCGCGCGCGGCTGACGCTGCGCAAGGACGGGGCGGATCAGGCCGGCACGCGTGCCGCCGCATAGGCTTGCGTACCGCGATGGAGGACGCGGTCGCTGTCGATCAGCTTGGCGACCGGGATCGAGGGAAGCGGCAGGATCCGCTCGTATAGCGGCGCGAAATCGGTCTCGACGGTGACGCGGAGCAGTTCCTCGAAGCTCGGGATCACAAAGTAATTCTGCTGAAAGTCGTCGATCCGGTATTCGGTCCGCATCACCCGCTCAAGGTCGAAGCCGATGCGATGCGGGCTGGGGTCGTCGAGCGCGAAGACGCTCTCGGCCGAGGACGAGACGATGCCCGCGCCGAAGATGCGCAACCCCTCGTCCTCCTCGACCAGTCCAAACTCCACCGTGTACCAGTAGAGCCGCGCCAGTTGCGGCAGTGCGCCGAGTTCAAGCGCGCGCAGGCCGCCGCGGCCATAGGCGGCAAGATAGTCGGCAAACACCGGATCGGCGAGCATCGGCACATGCCCGAACACGTCGTGGAAGACGTCGGGCTCCTGCAGATAGTCGAGCTGGTCGGCGCGGCGGATGAAATTGCCCGAGACGAAGCGGCGGTTCGCCATATGCTCGAAGAACACGTCGTCGGGGACGAGACCGGGAACGGCGACCACCTGCCAGCCGGTGAGCTTCATCAGCCGTTCCGACAGGTCGTCGAAATTGGGGATGCCCGATTCGGAGAGGCGCAGCGCCTCGAGCCCGCGCAGAAACGCCTTCGACGCACGGCCGGGCAGCAATTTCGCCTGCCGTTCGAATAGCGTATCCCAGACGGCGTGCTCTTCGCGCGTGAACGCGTCCCAATTCTGTGGGATGGTCCAGTCGGTGGCGGCGCCCTCGGGCGGCGCAGCGTGGATGTGCAGGTCAGCGGTCATGGGCGGAATATAGGCAGTTGCACGCGAAACTGAACAGGTTGAAAGGTTCGGCGCTCGGGACACTGGTCGCGCTGCTGCTGCTGGTCGCGGTCGTCGCGCAGGGTTACTGGATCGCCGGATGGATCGGCGCGGCTTTGGAGGCCGCCGGTGCCGAGGCGCGGGCCGCGAGCGGCATCGCGGTTTATGTCGAGGATAACGGCATTCACACCGGCATCGTCGTGTCAAAGGCGCTGCTCACGCCGCGGCTGGCCGGGCGGTTCGTCGCGGCGGACCTTCG
This sequence comes from Sphingomonas yantingensis, assembly GCF_014199325.1. Lineage (GTDB taxonomy): Bacteria > Pseudomonadota > Alphaproteobacteria > Sphingomonadales > Sphingomonadaceae > Sphingomonas > Sphingomonas yantingensis. Next base: position 186,525 of record NZ_JACIJJ010000003.1, on the reverse strand, counting down.
CGATCCTCGATACGCGCGGCACGATTGGGTGGCGGTCGGGTGGGGCGACCGCGCCTTCTACCTCGATACGCCGACGTGGCGCGACCTGAGCCTGTCGACGGTCGCCGCGGCTGCCGTCGGGAGCGATGCGACGGTCCTGCATGTCGAGCATGTGCCGCCCCCAATCGCGGGCGGGTCGGTGAAGCGGGTATTGCTGCGGCCCGATCAGGCGCGGCGGCTGGTCGGGTTCATCGACGCGAGCCTGGGTGAGGGGCCTGCCGACCGCGGTTATGACGCCTGGGATGCCTTCTATCCGGCGCGAGGTCATTACAGCGCGGTCCGAACTTGCAACGCGTGGACGGGGGAAGCGCTGATGGCGGCCGGGGTACCGATGGGGCGGTGGACGCCGTTTTCGGGGACGGTGATGTGGTGGCTCTAACCCCGCCCGCGTGGCGCCACACCCTGACCGAAGTGCCGCGCGGGGCGGCGGGGGTGCTTCGCCTAGCCGGCAAATGGCGCGCGATGGCGACGGGGCCGCGCGGGCGGGGCGAGCCGGTGATGGTGCTGCCGGGGCTGTTTAATTCGGATCGCTCGAACGTGGCGCTGCGCCGTCACCTGACGCGGATGGGCTATCGGGTGGAGGGCTGGGGCCTCGGCCGCAATCTCGGGCAGCGGGCGATCGGGCAGGACGGCGAGCGGCTGTTCGCGCGGATCGATGCGATGGCCGAGCGGTATGGTGCGCCGATATCGCTGGTGGGGATCAGCCTGGGCGGACTGATGGCGCGGATCGCGGCGCATCGGATGCCGGGACATGTCGCGCAGGTGGTGACGATCAGCTCGCCCTTCGCCGGGCCGCCCGATGCGACGCGCGTCTGGCGCGCCTATCAGGCGCTGTCGGGCGCACGGATCGACGACCCCGAGGTGCGCGCGCTGGTCGGGGAGGCCGGGCGCCCCCTGTCGGTGCCAACGACCGCAATCTGGAGCGCGAGCGACGGGCTGGTCGGCGGCGCAATCTGCCGAGGTGAGGATTGCGCCGCGGTCGAGGTGCGGTCGAGCCACGTCTGGGTGCAGTTCAACCCCGACGTCCTGCGCGCGGTGGCGGTGGCGCTGGCGACCTGAACAGTCAACCCGGACTTGTTCCGGGGGCCACCGGGCGGCAGGCAGGGCGCTCAAGACGGAATGGCGGCGTTCGTGGCTAACTGGACCCCGGAATAGGTCTGGGGTGACGTGTAACGTCAGGCTTGAGGCACGTTCGCCAGCGCATCGATCGCGGCTTGGAGGATATGCGCTGCCGCCAGCGAGTCCACGCGCTCAGCGCGCTTGGCACGGCTGAGGTCCTGCTCGATCATCAAGCGCTCGACCGCGACGGTGGACCAGCGCTCGTCCCAGAGCAGGATCGGCAGGCCCATGTCGATGAGGTTACGCGCGAACGCCCGCGTCGACTGGGTGCGCGGGCTGTCGGTGCCGTCCATGTTGAGCGGCAGGCCGATGACGATGCCTTTCACCGACTGCTTCACGATCAGGTCGGCGAGCGCGGCCTTGTCGGCGGTGAACTTGGTCCGGCGGATCAGCGGCGCGGCGCTGGCGAAGCTCCAGCCGGCGTCGCAGAGCGCAGTGCCGATCGTCTTAGTCCCCACGTCGAGGCCGATCAGCCGCCCGCCATCGGGCAGCGCGGCGGCGAAGTCGGCGGCGAGCGTGGCGATCACGCGCCGAACGCCGTCAGCCGCCGCTCCGCATCGGCGCGGACGTTGCCCCAGAACAGGCTATAGTCGAACACATGATAGTTATTGCCCGGCAGGACATAGTTGCCGAGATCGGGACCCTCACCGATCATCAGCAGCCCCCGGCCCTCGCACCGTGCGGGGACGCGACCCTTCTCAAGCGTCGCCGAAGTGAGGTCGGCCGACGGGAACAGCGTGCCGAGATTGGCCTGCGCCGGGGCGGCATCGCCCATGTTGCCGGTGATCGGGTTGGTGCAGACCATCGGCGTCCCCGCGCGGCGGGTGCCGTTGAACCCGGTGGTCGCATCGAACGTGTCGAGGATCAGCGACGGATCGGCGGGCTCGCCGAAGCTCTGCCACGACAGGATGCAGCCGACCTGATCGGCGCGCTGGCACTCGGGCAGGCCCATTTCAGGCAGGTCCGCGGTGCGCGAGATCGGCCACCCGACCACGTATGCCGCGACGATTCGCTTAGCGATCGGCTGTCCTGCGACGCGATCCTTAAGGAGACGCGACAGGTGAAGCGCGCCCTGGCTGTGCCCGGCGAGAATGATCGGACGGTCGCCCGCTTCGCTCAAGAACCGGTCGAAGGCGGCGAGCACGTCGCCATAAGCGAGGTCGAGCGCCTGCGTCGCCGCCTGCACATTGGTCAGGAAGGCGCCGAACGTCGCCTGGCGATAGCGCGGCGCCCAGATCGCGCCGACACCGTTGAACGCCGATGCCTGTCCGCGCAGGAACAGCGCCGCGCGGTCGTTGGCGTCGCGGTTGTCGAGCGGCGCGTTCCATGCGGCGCGGTCGAGGTACGAGGTCGGGTGGATGAAGAAGACCGCGGCGGTCGGGTTCCTGCTCGCCTCGACCCCCGGCGGCGTCCACATCGCGGGATTGTTCGGCCTGTCGGGCCGCGCGATCCACATATCGGCTTTTGCATAGGCGTCAGCAGGCGTTGCTGGCAGCGCCTGGAACTGCGCGGTTGGCACCATCGTCTGGCGGAGCAGCCGCACGCCGAACAGGCGGTAGGCGAACATGGCGGCGATGGCGAGCACGATCAGGATGGCGACCAGATAGAGGAACTTGCGGGCCAGCTTGGGCCTCCATTGTGCGATGCAGCATAAACCGGCGACCGGCAATTCGGTTTCGATGCCGCTTGTTTGCGCGATCTGCAACCGCGGGGGCGCTTGATGGGGCTGGATGCGGATGCTAGCCGCACCCGCATGGCCGTCGACACTGCAACCGTAAAGCGCATCGCGGGGCTCGCCCGCATCGCCATCACCGATGAGGAGGCCGGGCGTATCGCGCCCGAGCTCGACAACATCATGGGCTGGATCGAGCAACTGGGCGAGGTCGACACCTCTGCCGTCGCGCCGATGACCGCCGTCATCCCCAACATGCTGCGCCTGCGCGACGATGTCGTCACCGACGGCGGCGTGCGCGAGGCGGTGCTGGCCAATGCCCCGCAGGCCGAGCACGGCTTCTTCGCGGTTCCCAAGGTGATCGAATGACCGACCTGACCGACCTGACCGTCGCCGGCCTGCGCGACGGTTTCCGCGCCGGCGACTTCACTGCGCGAGAGGCGGCGGAGGCGTTCAATACTGCCGTTGCGGGCGCCAAGGCGCTCAACGCGTTCATCGTCGAGACGCCCGAGCACGCGCTCGCCGCCGCCGATGCGGCCGATGCTGCGCGCGCGGCGGGTGAGGCGCCCAAGCCGCTGGCGGGCGTGCCGATCGGCATGAAGGATCTGTTCGCGACGAAGGGCGTGCAGACGACCGCGGCCAGCCACATCCTCGAGGGGTTTACGCCTACCTACGAATCCACCGTCTCGCAGAAATTGTGGGACGCGGGCGCGGGGATGCTGGGCAAGCTCAACCTCGACCAGTTCGCGATGGGATCGTCGAACGAGACGAGCTTCTTCGGCAACGTCATCAGCCCCTGGCGGCGCAAGGATGGCGGCAATGCCGCGCTGACGCCGGGCGGATCGTCGGGCGGCAGCGCCTCGGCGATCGCGGCGCGATTGTGCCCGGCGGCGACGGGCACCGACACCGGCGGCTCGATCCGCCAGCCCGCGGCGTTCGTCGGCATCTCGGGGATCAAGCCCACCTATGGCCGCTGCTCGCGCTGGGGCACGGTCGCCTTCGCCTCCTCGCTCGACCAGGCGGGGCCGATGGCGCGCGACGTCACCGACTGCGCGATCATGCTTGAGGCGATGTCGGGCTTCGATCCGAAGGACGCGACCTCGCTCGACCTGCCCGTGCCGGCGTGGGAAGCAGGGCTGTCGCCCGACATGACGGGCAAGCGGATCGGTATCCCGAAGGAATACCGCGTCGACGGGATGCCGGCGGAGATCGAGGCGCTTTGGCAGCAGGGCATCGAGTGGATGCGCGACGCCGGGGCGGAGATCGTCGAGGTCTCGCTGCCGCATACCAAGTACGCGCTGCCTGCCTATTACATCGTCGCGCCGGCGGAGGCGTCGTCGAACCTCGCGCGTTATGACGGCGTGCGGTTCGGTCAGCGCGAACTGCCCGAGGGCGCGAACCTTCAGGACATGTACGCCGCCACCCGCGCGGCGGGCTTTGGCGACGAGGTGAAGCGCCGCATCCTGATCGGCACCTATGTGCTGTCGGCGGGCTTCTACGATGCGTACTATACGCAGGCACAGAAGGTCCGCACGCTGATCGCGCAGGATTTCGAGAAGGCCTGGGCAGTCTGCGACCTGCTGCTGACGCCCACCGCGCCCTCGGCGGCGTTCGCGCTGGGCGAGAAGCAGGCCGATCCGCTGGCGATGTACTTGAACGACGTTTTCACCGTGCCCGCCTCGCTCGCCGGCCTGCCCGCGATGAGCGTGCCGGGCGGTCTGGACGGCGCCGGGCTGCCGCTGGGGTTGCAGGTGATCGGCAGGCCGCTCGACGAGCAGGGCGTGCTGAACGCCGGCCTCGCGATCGAACAGCGCGCGGGCTTCAGTGCGCGCGCGGAAAAGTGGTGGTAAGATGAGCGAATATCGCATTCACGGCGCAACCGGCGACTGGGAAGTCGTTATCGGGCTCGAGGTCCACGCGCAGGTCACGTCGAAGGCCAAGCTCTTCTCTGGCGCGGCGACGGCGTTCGGGGCGGAGCCGAACACGCAGGTCAGCCTAGTCGACGCGGCGATGCCGGGGATGCTGCCGGTGCCGAACCGCGAGTGCATTCGTCAGGCGGTGCGCACCGGCATGGCGATCGACGCGGCGATCAACAAATGGTCGCGCTTCGACCGCAAGAATTATTTCTACGCCGACCTGCCGCAGGGATATCAGATCAGCCAGCTCTATCACCCGCTGGTGGGTGAGGGGCGGATCGAGATCGCGCTGGACGACAAGAACCCCGATGCGGGCACGAAGGCGATCGGCGTCGAGCGCATCCATGTCGAGCAGGACGCGGGCAAGCTGATGCACGACCAGCATCCGACTCGCTCGTACGTCGACCTCAACCGCTCGGGTGTCGCGCTGATGGAGATCGTATCGAAGCCCGACATGCGCTCGCCAGCGGAGGCGGGGGCCTATGTCCGGAAGCTGCGCACGATCCTGCGTTACGTGGGCTCGTGCGACGGCAACATGGAAGAAGGCTCGATGCGCGCCGACGTCAATGTCAGCGTGCGCAAGCCGGGCGACGCGTTCGGCACGCGGACCGAGACGAAGAACGTCAATTCCGTCCGCTTCGTCATGCAGACGATCGAGTACGAGGCGCAGCGGCAGGTCGACGTGCTCGAGAGCGGCGGCACGATCGTGCAGGAAACGCGGCTGTTCGACCCCGATAAGGGCGTGACCCGCTCGATGCGGTCGAAAGAGGACGCGCACGACTACCGCTATTTCCCGGACCCCGACCTGCTGCCGCTGGAACTCGACGACGCGTTTCTCGAGGAATGCCGTGCGAGCCTCCCCGAACTGCCCGACGCCAAGCGCGCGCGGTACGAGGGTGAGCTTGGCCTGTCGCCCTACAACGCCGCGGTGCTGACGGCGGAGGGGGAGACGGCGCGCTGGTTCGAGGCGCTGCTGGACGCGGCCGGATCGACCGTTACGGCCAAGGCAGCGGCAAACTGGGTCATTTCCGACCTGTTCGGCGCGCTCAACCGGATCGGCAAGGATATCGAGGCGTCGCCGGTCACGCCCGCGCAGGGCGGCGAACTGCTGCGCCTGATCGCCGACGGGACGATCTCGAACACGCTGGGCAAGCAGGTGTTCGAGATTATGCTGGAGACGGGCGAGGGCGCCGAGGCAATCGTCGAGGCGCGCGGTTTGAAGCAGACCAGCGATACCGGCGCGATCGAGGCGGAGATCGCCAAGGTGCTGGCGGCGAACGCCGACAAGGTCGCCGACTATCGCGGGGGCAAGGACAAGCTGTTCGGCTTCTTCGTCGGCCAGACGATGAAGGCGATGGCGGGCAAGGCCAATCCGGGCGTCGTCAACGACCTGCTGAAGAAGGCGCTGGACCAATAATATTGTATCCCGGCGAAGGCCGGGGTCCAGCTGGTGAGGCGATAAAGAGAGGCATTGCGCTCGCTTTCCGGCGCCTCACCAACTGGACCCCGGCCTCCGCCGGGGTACGGAATGATTACTGCGCGTCGTCGTCCTGATTGCGGACCGTGCCGCCCGCGCCGCCGGCGGTGTCGGGCGAAACCGTGGGCTCGAGCGGCGTGCGGCCCTTGTCCTCGGCGCGCTCGACGTCGGTGCCGCCGCGATCCTCGTTCACGGCGCGTTCGATATCGCTCGGGCGGTCGGCGGGCGGGCTGTCGGGATTGCGGTCGGTATCGGTCATAGCGGTTCCTTTCGTACCCTCAACGCACCGCGGCGCGATCGGGTCGCTTCGCCTTAAGCTTTTTGCGGCATAGGCTGGCCCATGCGGATGATGGCATGGGTTCTGGCGGCGGCTGCCCTCGGGGGATGTACCTCGACGCGCGAGATGACGGCGCCGGGCTATCGGCTGCCGCCCTCGGTCGCGATCGCGCTGCCTCGCGCCGATGTCGAGGTAGGGCGCATCAGCATCGGTGGCGTGGCGCAGGCGGATGCCGAGCGAACCGCGCGCGCCCGTGCCGAGATCGCCCGCGCAGTGTCGGTCTATCTGCGGCATGATCGCGTATCGGCTGCGCCGGACACGCCACGACTGGCCGAGTATGAAGCCTTGCATCGCACCGTCGCCACCGCAATCGCACTCCACAAATATGGCGAGGTCCCGCTGCCGACGAAGCACGGCCGCTTCGACTGGACGCTCGGGCCGGGAGTGCGCTCTGTGATCGGCGCGGGCGATCACGCGCTGTTCCTGACGGTGCGCAGCTACGAGTCCGACGACGGGCGAAAGGCAATGGCGGTGGCGGGCGCGATCGGGTGCGTCGTCGGCCTCTGCCTGCTGCCGGGCGGGGGCGAGCATATCGCCTATGCCTCGCTCGTCGATCTGAAGAGCGGCGACATCGTCTGGTTCAACGTCATGACGGGCGGTGTCGGCGATCCTGCCACGCCGGCGGGGGCCGAGGCGCTGGTCGCCAAGCTGCTCGGTACGATGCGGGGTGCGAAGTGAAGGCGCTCGCCACGGCGCTGGCGCTCGCACAGGCGATGCCCGGCGACGAAGCGGGCCTTAGGATGCAGATGGACGAGGCGGAGCGGCAGCTTCGCACCTCGCCGTTCGTCGTCGCCGACCCTGCGCTCAACGCCTATGTCGGCGGGCTGGTCTGTCGCTTGGCGGGGCCGGACTGTGCAGCGATCCGGGTGCACATCGTCCGCACGCCTTACCTCAACGCTTCGATGGCGCCGAACGGTGCGATGATCGTGTGGAGCGGCCTGTTCCTTCGTACCGCGAACGAGGCCGAACTGGCGGCGGTGCTGGGCCACGAGATCGCGCACTACCGCGCGCGCCATTCGCTCCGCGCGTTTCGCGATCATCGGCGAAAGGCGGATGGTTGGGCGCTGCTGGGCCTGCCGGTTGGGCTGGTCGCGGGCAATCTGGGCTATTCGGCGGTGCAGGTGGGGCTTGCGGCGTCGCTGTCGGCCTATTCGCGCGAGATGGAGCGGGAAGCCGACGCCGCGTCGATCGCGCTGGTGCGGGCGGGCGGGTATGATCCGCATGCCGCCGCCGCGATCTGGTCCGGCGTGCGCGCCGAGCGGCTTGCCGCCGCAACCGCGCGGGGGCGCAAGCCACGCGGGGAGGGCGGGCTGTTCGCCAGCCATCCGCCGAGTGCCGAGCGCGAAGCGACCTTGACGGCGCTCGCGGGGGGTGAACGCGGGCGCGACGGTGCTGACATCTATGCAGCGGCGATGGCGCCGCACTGGCGCTGGCTGATCGAGGACCAGTTGCGGCTGAACGATCCGGGCGGGACGGCTTGGCTGCTCGATCGGATCGAGGCGCGCGGCGGACCGCCTGACTGGATCGCCTATGCGCGCGGCGAATTGGCGCGGGGGGCGGGGCGGCTCGAAGATGCGGTTTCGGCCTATCGCCGGGCCGCGCCGCTGCCCGAGGCTGAGCGGGGGCTGGCACTGACTCTGCCGCATATGGGGGACAGGGCGGGGGCCCAGGCGGCGATCGACCGCTATCTGACGGCGCGGCCCGACGCGCCCGACGCGGAAATGCTGCGCAGCATGGTGACGCCGTGAGGGCGGCTGTGCCGATCCTCGCGCTGCTGCTGACGGGGTGCGGCGACTATGTGCTCGTGCCGCCGGGGCGAGCGGTCGGCGTCGCGAAGGCGGCGATGACGGTGACACCCGATCGCGCCTGGAACCGCAACGGGGGCCTGGGGCCGGGCAAGCGGGCGGAGAGCTGGACGCGCGACGGGGCGATGCTGAACGATCTCACCTTCTACGGCGGGATCGCCGACGGCGAGACGCTGTTCCGCGAGGTCGACAAGCGCGAGGCGCCGCTGCCGAGGTTTGCCGCGGGCATGAGCGCACCGGAGATCGCCGAGTTGCTGGAACGCAGCTATCGCGTCGCGACGGGGACGACGCTGTTTGCGCTAGATGCATTGGCCCCGATGCCGCTGGCGGGGCAGGCGGGGTTCGTCATGCGCTATCGCTACACGCTACCCGGCGACGACGTGGCGCGGCGGGGCGAGGCGCGGGGGGTGGTCGTCGGCGGACGGCTGTACCTGCTGACGTACGAGGCGCCGGCGATCCATTATTTCGAGCGTGATCTGGCGGCGTTCCGCGCGGTGGCGGACAGCGCGCGGCTGAATACTTAGCCAGGCCAGACGAACGCAAACCCGGCAAGGACGAGCGCCGAGAGCAAGCCGTAACGGCCCAGTGCCGCCAGCGAGGGTTAGTCGATCCCGCGGACTGCGCCGAGGGTGTTCGCGATCGCCACGACCAGCGCAGCGGCACTTCAGACCGCGAACCACGGTGATCCGAACTTGAACCGGAGCAGCATGACGAAGATCAGCAGCGATGCGGCGAACCCCGCGATCAGCGCAAGAAACGCGAATAGGGGCATGGCCGCGATTTGAGCCAAAGCCCCCAGGTTGGTCAGCACGGTATTGCCCGTCTTGCAGTCCACGCTCTTGAACGTCGCACATAAAGAAAAGGGCCGGGAAGTCGCCCTCCCGGCCCTGTCCTACAGTCGGTCAGCCGTGCTTAAACGGCCGAGACGTCCGCGACATCGACCTTGATGCCCGGGCCCATCGAGGAGCTGACCGCGATCTTGCGCAGATACTTGCCCTTGGCGCCCGACGGCTTGGCCTTGACCACCGCATCGACCAGCGCGTCGAAGTTCGCGCGCAGGTCCTCGGCCGGGAACGACGCCTTGCCGATGCCCGAGTGGATGATGCCGGCCTTTTCGACACGGTACTCGACCTGGCCGCTCTTGGCCGCCTGGACGGCTGCCGCCACGTTCATCGTCACGGTGCCGAGCTTGGGGTTCGGCATCAGGCCCTTGGGACCCAGGATCTTGCCGAGGCGACCGACGACGCCCATCATGTCGGGCGTGGCGATGCAGCGATCGAAGTCGATCTTGCCGCCCTGAACGATCTCCATCAGGTCCTCGGCCCCGACGACGTCGGCGCCAGCCTCACGAGCCTCATCCGCCTTCGCGCCCTTGGCGAACACGCCGACGCGGACGGTCTTGCCGGTGCCCTTGGGGAGGAGGACGACGCCGCGGACCATCTGGTCGGCGTGGCGGGGGTCGACGCCGAGGTTGAGGGCGACTTCGATCGTCTCGTCGAACTTCGAGGTCGCGTTGGTGCGGGCGAGGGCGATCGCCTCGTCCACATTGTACAGCTTCTCGCGGTCGACGGCGGTGGCCAGTGCCTTGGCCTTCTTGGTCAGCTTGGCCATGATTTCAGCCCTCCACCACTTCGAGGCCCATCGCGCGGGCCGAACCTTCGATGATCTTCGTCGCGGCATCGATGTCGTTGGCGTTCAGGTCCTTCATCTTGGCCTGCGCGATTTCCGACAGCGCCGAGCGCTTGATCTTGCCCGCGGTCACCTTGCCCGGCTCCTTCGAGCCCGACTTCAAACCCGCGGCCTTCTTGATGAGATAGGTCGCCGGCGGCGTCTTGGTCTCGAACGAGAAGGAACGGTCCGCATAGACGGTGATGACGGTGGGCAGCGGGGTGCCGACCTCCTGGTCGCCGGTCGAGGCGTTGAACGCCTTGCAGAATTCCATGATGTTGACGCCGCGCTGACCCAGCGCCGGGCCGATCGGCGGCGACGGGTTGGCCTTGCCGGCCGGCACCTGCAGCTTGATATAGCCGGTGATCTTCTTTGCCATGTGTCTCACTCTGTTGCCGAGGCGCAAGCGCCGCGGATCAAGTTGAGCGGTTGAAGCGGCCGGGCCGAAACCCCGCCTCCCGCAAATCCCGTCGATGTCTCGATGGAAGCCGCGCGCCTAGCGCAAAGCCCGCCCACTTGCAATGTAGGATTTCATGTGAACAGATGGCGAACATGGCCCGATTGTTCACCGCCGAACAGGCAGAAGAGAACCGCCGCTTCCTGACCGAACTCGCGCGCACGGGCAATGCCCGACTGTCGGCGCGGGTCATCGGCAAGGCTTACGGCACGATGCAGCACCGGCGAAAACAGCACCCGGTGTTCGCGACCAAGTGGGACGCGGCGGTCGTCGCGGCACAGGCGCGGCTGGCGCGAAAGGGCGCGGCCCGGCCCGAGGCGCGGCAACCGGGCGCACGGGCGAAACGCGCCGCGCCCGAGCTTCGCACCGCGGGCGGCGAGCCGGTGATCCTGCCGCTCAGGAACGGCCGGCTCCAGCTGCGTGCCGCGCAGCCCGGCAAGCTGACGCGCGCGGCCGAGCAGGCGTTCCTGATGGCGCTGGCCGCCACGTGCAACGTGCGGCTGTCGGCGGCGGCGGCGGGCGCGGCGGAAGCCGCCTTCTATCGCCGCCGCCGCCGCGACCCCGGCTTCGCCCGCGAATGGGACGAGGCGCTGAAGATGGGATATAAGCGGCTGGAGGCGGCGCTGATCGAGGGGTTCAATCCCTGGAGCCACGAGCATGACGGCTGGCGCGACAACGAGCCGCTGCCGATCCCGGCGATGACCACCTATCAGGCGATGGCGCTCCTCTATCACCACGACAAGCGCATCCGCGATCCCGATCCGCTGGCGATCAAGGTCGACAGCCTCGGCCGCTACAGCCGCGCCAACAAGCCCGCCGAAGTCCGCGCCGCGCAATATATGGAAGACCGCGCGCGTCAGGCCGACGCGATCCTGCGCGCGCATGTCGAATGGAAGCTTGGCGTGGCGCTCGACAAGTTGAACGGGCGGCCCGAGGGGGCAGGGCCGCCGATCGCGCCGCTGGATATGGTGGCGGAGTGGGAGAAGGCGGGGAAGCGGGGGTAGCTTCGTTAAGAGTGTGATGTTACCGCAATGCGCGGCTTGGATGATCCCATGGCTACCTGTGCGCATACTTTCTAAGGTCGCAGGTTCTCGGTTCGTTCTTCTCTGAGGTTCTACACTGAATGTTGTCTGAATTAACGATTGAGCGATTCAAAACTGTACGTGAAGAAACGCTGCAGTTTGGCCGCGTAAATCTTTTTATCGGTGGAAATGGAACCGGAAAGTCCAATTTACTTGAAGCTATCGGTCTGGCCTCTGCTTGCCTAGGCCGAGGCTTGGGGGATTCGGATATCGGCCAGAGAGGCTTGCGAATTACACCACCCGAATTGATGAAGTCGTCCTTCAAAAACGAGGACTTGCCTAAAACGCTCATGCTTGAAGCAAAGTTCAGTAGCCGGATCACTTACAAGGCTACTTTGCAGAGCCGAGAAGGCGATCCCCTGCTGAGATTCTTCTCTGAGTCAGCGTCGATCAGGGGAAAGAAGGTCTTTGGGCGTAGCAATCGCGGCGCGAGCGCGACCGGTGTCTCACATGCTCATCGGCTGGAGCAGCACAGAGGTATTTGGGATCAAATCAAGGCTACGTATGATATTGATGAGTCAGCTGCTGCTGAGTTTTCCGAATTTAGCCGATTTTCGATTTATACGCCACAACCTGATTTTCTAAGAGGCCGTCAAGCTGGTCGTGTTGATAATCCACCCATAGGTCTTCATGGCGAAGGGCTCCCCGAAGCAGCGTCTGGCCTTCTAAGCGCTTGGAGAAGTTTCCGAAGAGGCGGTGAGCATTTTTTGGATAAGCACAACAAAAAGATTATAGACGATTGCGTGCAACTTGTTGGATTGCCCGGATGGGCGTCTGAGTTCGGTACGCATAGGCCGGCGCCTCTGTTAACTTCTCGCGACATGGCGGATCGTACTGAAATTGTATATTTTGTTGATTGCTTTATGCACGCTCGAAGAAATCAGTTGTCAGTTTATGATAGCAGCGAAGGTACTCTTTTCCTTTTATTTGCTGCTATATTGTTATCCCATCCAGGTGCACCGAAGGTATTTGCATTCGACAACGTCGACAATGCCCTTAACCCAAAACTAACGAGAAGCCTCGTCGAGCAAATTATCAAAGTATGTAAGACATCTAGCGAAAATCAGACCTGGCTAGGGGCTAAGCAGGTATTTCTCACTAGCCATAATCCGACTGCCCTTGATGCATTTGATCTATTTGACAATGATAATAGGGTTTTTGTTGTAAAGCGGGGAGAGAAAGGTTTTACAACTGCTACACGACTGAAAGTGCCGAAGGGTATGTCTCGTGAGAGGTGGGAAGCGGTTAAGGGAGGGCGAAACCTATCCCAGCTTTGGCTTGATGGCGACATTCCCGGCGCTTTGGGGGTAATGTGATGAGGATTGGCGTCGTTTGCGAAGGGCCCAGTGATTATCCAGCGATTGAACATTTTGTAGGGGTGGCGTTGGCAGATCTTGGTATATCGGCAACGTTCAGATCGCTACATCCCGAAATGGATCGGACTAGGCCTACTGGCGGGTGGGCATCAGTTCTCACTCGGTTCAAACGTTACACGGCTCAGACGCGAATCCAAAAATACTTCAACGGCGGTTTGTTTGGTGGCGATTTAGGCGAGGATCATTTAGATGCAATTTTGGTGCATTTAGATAGTGACGTTTTAGAGGACGTCTCTTTCAAAAAGTTTGTTTTGAAAGAATATGGTGTATCGATCGTTACTGCAAGTAATCCAAGAGCAAGGGCGCAGGAAGTCGAAAAGGTTCTCGCTGGCGCCGCCGAGATGTCTATTCTCTCATCATCAGATCGTAAGCGTCATGTTTTTTTTCCAGCTATCGAGTCGACAGAAGCTTGGTGCGTTTCGGCTTTTTCGGGAAAGCCGATTAAGGCCAATTATCTAAATGGTAATGCTTTGAGGGATGCCTTCATGTCTGCTCTTGAGGCGTCGGAAGGGAAGTCTCCAAAGCACGCCTATGAGAATGTTGACAAGTCAGCGACCCGTCGAGAGCGTTTTTGTAAAAAGCACAGCAAGGGTGCTGGCCGTATTTCTCGAAATTGTGTAGTCTTTCGAAGCAGTATGCGAAAACTGGCAAACGTTTAGACTAGTAATTTCAGGAAAAGGAATCCCGCATGGCCGGCGGCCTAATCGCACTACTCGATGACGTGGCGGCGATCGCCAAGCTGGCGGCGGCTTCGGTCGATGACGTGGGCGTCGCGGCGGCTCGGGCGGGGACCAAGGCCGCGGGGGTGGTCATCGACGATGCGGCGGTGACGCCGGGCTATGTCGTCGGCCTCGCCCCCGCGCGCGAGTTGCCGATCATCGCCAAGATCGCGGTGGGCTCGCTTCGCAACAAGCTCATCATCCTGTTGCCCGCGGCGCTGCTGCTGTCGGCGTTCGCGCCATGGGCGATCACGCCGATCCTGATGCTGGGCGGCGCGTTCCTCTGTTACGAGGGGGCCGAGAAGCTGCTGCACAAGCTGACCGGCGATACGCATACCGACGATGCGGCGGCGATCGCCGATCCGGCGGAGCTGGAGGCGCGGCAGGTGTCGGGGGCGATCCGCACCGACCTGATCCTGTCGGCGGAGATCATGGCGATCGCGCTCGCCGAGCTGCCGCAGCAGAGCCTGTGGATGCAGGGCGTGGTGCTGGCGATCGTCGGCATCGCGATCACGATCGCGGTCTATGGCGCGGTGGCGCTCATCGTGAAGATGGACGATGTGGGGCTGCACCTGGTCAAGACGGGGCGCGCGGTGGGGCTGGGCCGCGGGCTGCTCGCGGGGATGCCGGTGCTGCTCAAGCTGCTCGCCTGGATCGGGACCGCGGCGATGCTGTGGGTCGGCGGCGGGATCATCGTCCATGGCCTCGCGGGCTTCGGCATCGCCGGGCCGGAGCATGTGATCCACGACGCCGCGGTCGCGGTCGGCGGCGGCGTGGGCGCGATCGAGTGGGGGGTGACGGCGCTGGGGTCGGGCATCCTCGGGCTGGTGGTCGGCTTCGTCGTGGTGGGGCTCATCAAGCTGTTGCCGGGGAAGAAGGCGCATTGATGTTTTGACGGGCTCACGCGCGTAGGCGGCGCCGCGAGCGGAATCACGCCGCGCGCAGCGCCTCCGCCGCGCCGTGGAGTTCGCCCTCGGCCATCGTCTCGAAGCGGATCGGGACCTGTGCCACCTGCCGCGCGTGGCGGCTGATGCCGGCAAAGGCGGCGGCGACGCGCGGGCGGTGGAACATCGGCGACAGCGCGGTGCCGAGCCCGCCCGCCACGATCACCCCGTCCCACGCGCCATAGCAGAGCACGAGATTGCCGAGATGCGCGGCAAAGGCGGTGGCGAGCGTCTCGCACGCGGCCTCTGCAATGGGATCGCGGGTGGCGGCGGCGGTGATCGCCTCGGGGCTGGCGAAGCGGGGGGCGGCGCCCCTGGCGCGCGCCATCGCCTGATAGACGGTGACCAGGCCGGAGGCGCAGATGAGCTCCTCCGCGCCGACGATTCTCCGGCCGGGGAAGAGCTCGGCGACCAGCGCGGCGAGGGGGGCGTCGGGGGCGGCGAAAGCGGCGTGGCCCGCCTCGGTCGCAAGGACGCTCACCCCGCGGACGGGATCGCGGCGCAGGACCGCGACGCCGAGGCCGGAGGTGGCGCCGGCGACGACGTGCGTGGTGGGGTGGCCGGCGGGCCGCTCGCGCGCGGCAAGCGCCCAGGCCTCCGCCTCGAAATCGTTGAGGATGACGGGGGCGTGGCCGAGCATGCCGGCGAGCCCCGATCGCGACAGGAACCAGCGCGTGCGCGTGACCGAGATCGCGTCGCCGCGGACGAGGCCTGCGACCGCGAAGGCGGAGCGGACCGGGCCGGGGGGCAGCGCCATCTCGCGCTGGAACGCGCTGATCGTGCCCGACAGGCTGGTGATCGCGGCGGCATCGTGAAAGCGCGTGGTGCCGGGGTCGATCCCGCCCGCGGGTCCGACGAGCGCGAGGCGCATTCCCTTGCGGCCGACATGGCCGACGATCGCGCGTGGTCTCACGCGGTCCGTTTCGAACATCCTCATCCCCCTGTTTTGTGGGGGATGTTAGCGGTCACGTCTTAACGATCAATCCCCAAATCGGCGGGGCCGAAGGCATGGGGGAGAAGGTCGGACAGGCGGTGGCGCTCGACGCGCTGACCCTCCGCACCCGCGCACAGGATTGTGAGGTCGCGGCCCGACATGCCGGCAGCCTCGTTCAGCACCTGGCGGCAGCGGCCGCACGGGCGGACGGGGGTGTCGCCGGTGGGGCGGCCACCCTCGATCATCCCGCCGATCACCGCGACGGCGACGATATCGCGGAGGCGCCCGGCGGCGCTGGCCGACGCGGTGGCGACGGTTTCGGCGCAGAGCGACAGGCCGTAGCTCGCATTCTCGAAATTGGCGCCGGTCATCACGCTGCCGTCGGTCAGCAGCAGCGCCGCGCCGACGCCAAAGCGTGAATAGGGGGCGTGGGCGTTGAGCGCCGCGGTGCGGGCGGCGGCGACCAGTGCGGTTTCGTCAATCTCGATCATGGTGCAACGACATCCCAGGCGACCGGCGCCTCGAACCCTTCGACGCGGCGCGCGCCGTTCGCCTGCCACATCCGCCACGGCCGCGCCAGATAGTCGGGCGGGAACCAGTTGCCCGTTGCCCAGAAGGTGCGCGGCAGGCCGTCGCTCAGCCGGTACTGCTTCTCGAAATCGGGGCTGACGCGGATCAGCACGCGCTCGCCGGTATGGCGCTCGACGCGCTCGAGGAAGGTCGCGACCTCGCGCAGCAGCACCTCGCGCGTCGGGCGGTCGGTACAGTCGGCGGCGAAGTCGAACGCGACCACCGCGGGGAGGGCATCGGGCATCCGGGGGACGACCGCGTTGAAATGGTCGGCCTGATCGGCGGCGAGGCGGCAGAGCGAATAAGCGTGCATCGCCCCGCGCCGGATACCGCTGTCCGCCAGCGCCGCCCAATGCCCCCCGAACGTGGGATCGCGGCCCCGGTCGCCCATGGTGGCGAGCACATAGGCGAAGTCCGCGCCCTCGGCCTTGGCCGTACCCCAGTCGACCGCGCCGGTCGCGGCGCTGACGTCGACGCCCTGGATCGGGAAGTTCTTGACCGCAGGGCGCCAGTGCGCGGCGAACCACCAGCCGGCGATTCCCAGAATCACGACGAACACGACGGCGCCGATCCAGCGCCCCAAACCCCACATTGCGGCCCCCCTCAGCCCTTGATGTGCAAAACGCAGATGAGCGTGAACAGCCGCCGCGCGGTGTCGAAGTCGATCTCGATCTTGCCGTCCAGCCGCTCGCGAAGCAGCTCGGCCGCCTCGTTGTGGATGCCCCGCCTGGCCATGTCGACGGTTTCGATCTGCGCGGCGGTGGCGCTGCGGATCGCCTGGTAATAGCTGTCGCAGATCGCGAAATAGTCCTTGATCGGCCGGCGGAACCGCCCGAGCGCCAGGACCAGCGTCTCCAGCGGCGTCCCATCCTCTCGCGCGATCGCCAGCGCCAAGCGTCCTTCCTCGACGCTGAGCGCGAGGCGATAGGGGCCGGCATAGCCGTCGGGATGCTCGCGCAAGGGGCGGAAGTGATTGCCCTCGAGCAGGTCGAAGATCGCGATGCGGCGTTCCTGCTCGACATCGGCCGACCGCCACAGGATCGTCCGCTCGTCGAGCGTCACGTCGATGATGCGGGGGTCGGCCATGCTGTGTCCCGCTTGCCGCGTTCGGATCGCGATTACAACGGCCCACAGCTTTCACAGGCCGATCGGGTTGCACGTGGGGCGGGGATGCGCCCAAGAGGGGGCATGGCCACCCAACTGATTCCGACGGCGCCCGCCGAACCCATCCGCCTGCCCCAGAATGTCGAGGCGGAGGCTGCGCTTCTCGGCGCGATGATGATCGACAACCGGCTGGCCGACGACATCGTCGACATGCTGAAGACCGAGCATTTCCACGAGCCCGTCCATGCCCGCATCTTCGGCGCGATCGCCAAGCTGCGCGGCGACGACCTGCTCGCCAACCCGCTGACGCTGCGGCCGATGTTCGAGGCGGATACGGGGATGGCGGCGCTCGGTGGACCGGCGTACCTCGCGCAGCTCACCGGATCGGGCGCCGGCCTGATCGGTGCGCGGCAGTTTGCCAAGCAGATCTACGACCTCGCCCAGCTTCGCACGCTGGTGGAGGTGGGCCGCGAACTGGTCGACCGGGCGATGGACACCTCGGAGAAGATCGATCCTTCGGCTCAGATCGAAGCGGCGGAGGAGCGGCTGTTCGCGGTTGCGGCGGGCGGCACCACGACCAAGTCGATCAAGACCTTTGCCCAGGCGACGGCGGCCGCGGTCGACATGGCGGCGAAGGCGCTGAACGCCGGCGGCGGCCTGTCGGGTTCGACCACGGGGTTCGAGAGCATCAACCAGCGGATCGGCGGTCTGCATCACTCCGACCTCATCATCCTTGCCGGGCGTCCGGGCATGGGCAAGACCTCGCTCGCCACCAACATCGCGTTCAACACCGCGCGGCGCTGGAACGACGACATGGCGCTCGGCCTCAGCCCCAAGGAGACGGTGGGTGCCAAGGTCGCGTTCTTCAGCCTCGAAATGTCCGCCGACCAGCTCGCCACCCGTATCCTCGCCGAACAGTCGCGCATCAGTTCGGAGGCGCTGCGCATGGGCCGGATCAGCAAACAGGAGTTCCGCCAGCTCGCCGATGCGGCCACCGACCTTCAGAACCTGCCGCTCTATATCGACGATACCGCGGGCATTTCGATCAGCGCGCTGCATACGCGCGTGCGGCGGTTGAAGCGGACGCTGGGCGACGACCTGAAGTTCATCGTCGTCGACTATCTTCAGCTCCTGTCAGGATCGGGCGGCAAGAGCGACAATCGCGTGCAGGAAATCTCGGAGATCAGCCGCGGGTTGAAGACGCTGGCCAAGGACCTCAACGTCTCGGTCATGGCACTGTCGCAGCTCAGCCGTCAGGTCGAAAGCCGCGAGGACAAGCGCCCGCAGCTCTCCGACCTTCGCGAATCCGGCTCGATCGAGCAGGACGCCGACATGGTCTGGTTCGTGTACCGCGAGGACTATTACGTCGCCGCCAAGGAGCCCAAGCGCCCGGTCGAGGGCGACGACCCCAAGGTGTTCGAGGACCACCAGAAGTGGCACATGGACATGGAGCGCGTCTTCGGCCTCGCCGAGCTCATCATCGCCAAGCAGCGCCACGGCGCCACGGGCAAGGTGACGCTGAAGTTCGAGCCGGAGATCACGCGGTTCAGCGACTATGCCGGTCCGCAATATCAGGGGCCGCTGGACTGAGGCGAGGGGGCTTTCCCTAAAAGCGACGCCGTACCCCGGCGAAGACCGGGGTCCAGTCGGGTACCGTTCAATGGCTGACGGTAGAACCGCACACGTTCCGCAACTGGACCCCGGCCTTCGCCGGGGTACGGGCTTATTGCGGTGGCGCGCGCGTCGCATCGGTCCGAAGTTGGTAGCGCGATCCTAACGCGGTCTTCACCAATTTGGCCCTAGGCGTAACCCATGATTAAGCTGTTTCCGGGGTCGGTCGCCGTTGCCGCCCAATGCTTGCTCGTCATCGGCGGGATCGGGGCGCTGCTGCTGGCGCCGCCGGCGGAGGGGGCGCTGCTGATCGTGCCCGTCGCGGGCAGCGGGGTCGGCGCGCTCAACGCCGCGATTGGAGCCGGCGCGCGACTGGTCGGCGAAGGCACGCTGCCCGGCAGCCTGGTCGTCGAGGGGCGGCGCGACGCGGTGCTGGCGGTGGTGCTGCGCGCAGGCGGCGTGGTGGTCGCGGCGCGGCCGGCGCTGTGCGGACAGGCGGGGAGGACGGCATGAACACGATCGCGAGCGATGCGGACTGCGGGCTGACGGCGCTGCGTCGGCGGGGCGTGATGCTGGTGGCGGGGGCGGGCTGGGCGAGCCTCATCGCGATCCTGCTCGTCGCGTTGGGGACGGAGCGGCCGGTCTTGCCGATCGCGCTGCTCGGCGGTGCCGCGTGCCTGTTGCCGACGGTCGCGGCGGTGCGGCGGCGGTCCGATGCGACCGCGCGGCTGATCGCGGGGACGCTGGCGGCGGTGATGCCCGCGCTGCTCGTCTATGCGCTGGCCGGCCATGAGTGGCAGATGGACGCGCACATGTATTTCTTCGTCGCGCTCGCGCTCTTGACGGTGCTGTGCGACTGGCGGCCGATCCTGCTCGCGTCTGGCCTGATCGCGGTTCACCATCTGGCGCTGGAGTGGCTGGCGCCCGACTGGGTGTTCAACGGCAACGGCAATCTGGGGCGGGTGGTGTTCCACGCGCTGGCGGTGGTGCTGCAATTCGGCGTGCTGGGGTATGTGACCACGCATCTCGCCAAGCTGGTCGCGGCGCAGGATCGGGCGGTGGCGGAGAGTACCCGCCTGGTCACCGCGGCGGAGGCCGAGCGCGAGCGGGCCGAGCGCGAGGCGGCGCGCGCCGAGGATGCGCTGGCGCAGGTGCGGCGCGCCGATGCGCTGGCCGAGACCGCGCGGGCCGAGCGGCGCGATGCCGAGCGCAACCACGCGGCCGAGCGGCGACGCGAACTGCTGGCGCTGGCAGGGGATTTCGAGGCATCGGTCGCGGGCATCGCGGTGGCGATCGAGGATGCGGCGCAGGGGCTGGAGGCGTCGGCGACCACGCTCGACGCGATGTTCGGCGCGGCGGGGCGCGAGGCCGGGATGGTCGCGGCCAACGCCGCCGACGCGACGGGGGAGATCCGGCGCGTCGCGGGCGCGATCTCGACGCTCGGCCATTCGATCGGTTCGATTGCCGCGGCGGCCGAGCAGCAGCGCGAACTGACCGGGATCGGTCGCGCCAAGAGCGAGCAGAGCAGCGCGACGATTGCCGCACTATCCCAGCGTGCCGAGCAGATCGGCACCTTCATAGAGGAAATCCGCGGCATCGCGGCGAAGACCAACCTCCTCGCGCTCAACGCGACGATCGAAGCGGCGCGCGCGGGTGACGCCGGTCGCGGCTTCGCCGTGGTCGCGGGCGAGGTGAAGGGGCTGGCGGCGGAGACCGAGCGTGCGAGCGGGCGGATCGTCGATATCCTCAACGACGTGCGCGGATCGGCGGAGGCGTCGAGCATCGACGCGCAGATGGTCTGCGATGCGGTGGGCGAGGTGTCGGATGCTGCCGCCGGGATC
Source organism: Sphingomonas yantingensis (assembly GCF_014199325.1). GTDB lineage: Bacteria > Pseudomonadota > Alphaproteobacteria > Sphingomonadales > Sphingomonadaceae > Sphingomonas > Sphingomonas yantingensis. The sequence continues at coordinate 165,854 of NZ_JACIJJ010000003.1, read as the reverse complement.
GCCGCGGAGGCGGCGGATCAGCGCGCGCTCGCCAGTGCGATCGAAACGAGCGCGACGCGGGCGGCAAGCAATGCCGACCTGATCGAGCAGCGGATCGAGGCGCTGGCGCAGCGGGTCGAGGCGGCGGGCACGCTGGCCGCCGACCTACGCGGCAGCACGCGGGCGCTGTCGGTCAGCGCATACGACCTGCGCGGATCGGCGGAACGGTTCGTCTGTCACCTGCGCGACGAACCGGTGGCCGTCGCGGCCTGACCCTCAGAAGCTCGGCTGGTCGGGGTCGCCGTCGCCGGGCTGGACGTGGATGCCGCATTCGGTCTTGTCCCAACCCTTCCACCGGCCCGAGCGCGGGTCTTCGCCCGGCGCGACCTTGCTGGTGCAGGGGGCGCAGCCGATCGAGGGATAGCCCTGCGCCACCAGCGGATGTTGGGGCAGGTCGTGATGGGTAAAGTAACCCTCCAGATCTTCCCGGCTCCAGGTGATGAGCGGGTTGATCTTGAGCCGGTCACCGTCGAGCTCGAACCGCGGCAGGTTGGCGCGCGTCGCCGCCTGGAACGCCTTGCGCCCGGTGATGCTCGCGTCGAAGCCGGCCATCGCCCTTTCGAGCGGTGCGACCTTGCGGATCTCGCAGCAGCCGTCGGGATCGTATGACCAGCGAAGGCCGGTCGCGTCGCGCTTTTCCAGCGCGTCGGCATCCGGCGTCAGGATGCGTAGGTCGGTTAGGCCGAGGCGCGCGACCAGTGCGTCGCGATAGGCGAGCGTATCGGGGAAGTGTTTGCCGGTGTCGAGGAACAGCACCGGCGTCGAGCGGTCGGCCTGCGCGACCAGATGCAGCAGGACAGCCGATTCCGCGCCGAACGACGACACGACGGCAACCTCGCCCACCATCTGCTCACCGAGCACGACGCGCAGCATTTCCGCCGTGTCGCGGCCGCGGAACAGGTTGTTGAGGCGCAGCGCATCGGCGGCGGTGAAGCGCGGGGCGACGTCGATGCGGTCGATGCGGCGGACGGCGGCGTCAGCCATGGCGAAGCCTCCAGACGGGCGTGCGGCCATCCGCCGCGCCCTGATAGACATGCTCGTGCCGCTCGAGTGCACGGGTCAGCGCCGCGCGATCCACGGGCTTGGCGGGCGCGAAGCTGTCGAAGCCGCAGCGGCGCATCAGCGGGATCTGGTCGACCAGCACGTCGCCCTCGGCGCGCAGCTCCCCGGCATAGCCCGCCTCGCGCAGGATCGAGCCCGCCGAATAACCGCGCCCGTCGCGGAAGCTCGGGAAGCTCACCTCGACCAGCGCGAGGCGACCGAGGTGCGGGAGGAGCGCGCGCGCATCCTCGCCCGCCTCGATCCGGACGGCGGTGGCGTTGGACTGGCCGAGGAAGGCGTCGAGCGTGACGGCGGGCTCGTCATGCTCGGGCTCGTCGCGGAAGCGGAGGGGCGTGTCGGTCATGCGGCACCTGTCGGCAGATGGGCGATCGCCTTGATCTCGAACCGGAACCCGGCAAGCCAGGTGGTGCCGGGTACGGTCACGGCGGGGCGCGGGCCGTCGCCGAAGCGCGCGGCGAATTCGGGCAACGCGACCGGCAGCACGGCGTCGGGGTCGATCGCGAACATCGTCACGTCGACCACATCGTCGAAGCCGGCACCCGCGGCGTCGAGGATCGCCGAGAGGTTGTCGAAGGCGAGCGACACTTCCTCGCCCAGATCGGCGGGCGGGGTGCCGTCGGCGCGCGCGCCGACCTGGCCGGAGACGAACAGAAGGTCGCCGGCGCGGACCGCGGGCGAATAGCCGTGCGCCGTATAGAGCGCGTGCGGCTCGGCGGGCCAGATCGCGTCACGACTGGGCATAGATGACCTCCTTGAACGGCTCCATGCCGATCCGGCGATAGGTGTCGACGAAGCGTTCGCCGGGTTCGCGACGCGCCTTGTAGAGGTCGGTCACCCGCTCGATCGCGTCGACCACGCCGTCCTCGTCGAAGCCTGGGCCGGTGATCCGGCCGAGGCTCACGTCCTCCGCCCCCGACCCGCCGAGGAGGAGCTGGTAGTTCTCCGTCCCCTTTCGATCGACGCCGAGGATACCGATGTGGCCGGCATGATGGTGGCCACAGGCGTTGATGCAGCCGCTGATCTTGAGCTTGAGCTCGCCAAGGTCGCGCTGCCGCTCGGGATCGGCGAAGCGGTTGCTGATCTTCTGCGCCAGCGGGATCGAGCGCGCGTTGGCGAGGCTGCAATAATCGAGGCCGGGGCAGGCGATGATGTCGCCGATCAGGTCGAGATTGGCCTCGGCCAGTCCCGCGCCGTCCAGCGCCTGCCACACCGCGTACAGGTCCGCCTTGCGTACGTGCGGCAGGACGAGGTTCTGGGCGTGGGTGACGCGCAGCTCGTCGAAGCTGTAGCGCTCGGCCAAGTCGGCGATCAGGTCCATCTGCTCGGCGGTGGCGTCGCCGGGGATGCCGCCCGCGGGCTTCAGGCTGATCGTCGCGATCGCATAGCCCGGCGCCTTGTGCGCGGCGACGTTCTGGTCGAGCCAGAGCGCGAAGCCGGGGTCGCTGCGGTCCACCGCGTCGGGTGCGTCGCCGTCGAACGGCGGATCGGCGAAGAAGGCGGCGATGCGGTCGAACTCGGCCTTAGGCGGGTCGAGGCCGAGTTGCTTGACCGCGAGGAACTCCTCCTCGACCTGACGGCGATATTCGTCGACGCCGATCTCGTGCAGCAGGATCTTGATCCGCGCCTTGTAGATGTTGTCGCGCCGGCCGTAGCGATTGTAGACGCGCAGGCACGCTTCCAGATAGCTCAAGAGGTCGTCGATGCCGACGAAGTCGCGAACCTCGTGCGCGATCATCGGCGTGCGGCCCATGCCGCCGCCGACGAAGATGCGCGCGCCCTGCTCGCCGTCCCGCTCTATGATTTCGATGCCGATATCGTGGAGGCGCATCGCCGCGCGATCCTCCGCCGCGGCGATGACGGCGATCTTGAACTTGCGCGGCAGGTAGCTGAACTCGGGGTGGAAGGTGCTCCACTGCCGCAGCAGCTCGGCCCAGGGGCGCGGGTCGGTCACTTCGTCCGCGGCGGCGCCGGCGTACTGGTCCGAACTGATGTTACGGATGCAATTGCCGCTGGTCTGGATGGCATGCATCTCGACCTTCGCCAGCTCGGCGAGGATATCCGGCGCGTCGGCCAGCTTGATCCAGTTGTACTGGAGGTTCTGACGCGTGGTGAAGTGCCCATAGCCGCGGTCGTAGCGGCGGGCGATATCGGCGAGCACGCGAAGCTGGCCCGAATTGAGCGTGCCATAGGGGATGGCGACGCGCAGCATGTAGGCATGAAGCTGTAGGTAGAGGCCGTTCATCAGCCGCAGCGGCTTGAACTGATCCTCGCTCAGTTCGCCCGACAGGCGGCGCGCCACTTGGTCGCGGAACTCCTCGACGCGGGCGTCGACGATGGCCTGGTCATATTGGTCGTAGCGGTACATGTCAGATCACCCAGTTGCCGGCGGCAGGGTCGGAGGGCTTGAGCGTGAGGTCGGTGCGCACGGTGGGGCCGAGCGCGCGGATGCGGTCCTTGATGTGCGCGGGGCGGGGGCCCTCGGGCGTTCCCGCCGCGTCGATGACGTAGGGAACGTTGACGCGGCGCGCGGCCTCTTCTTCGCGTCCGATGCGCTCGCCCGCTTCGCCGACGTCGGCGGCATCCTCGACATGGCGGGACCAGTCGCTGCCCGTCCACCAGACGACGTCGCCGGTGGCGAGATCGTTGCCCGTCAGGATCTTCATGCCGCCATTCCTTCCGCGACGCGTGCCCAGCGGGCGAGCTTGTCCTCGGCATCCGAGAGTTCGACCACGTCGCCGACGACGATGATCGCGGGGCTCTCGACGCCCTCGCGCTCGACCATCGCGCCGAGGTCGGCGAGCAACGTTCTCAGCGCGCGGTGTCCGGGACAGGTGCCCTTTTCGAGCACCGCGACGGGCATGTCGGGGGCGACGCCGTCGGCGATCAGCTTGTCGGCGATCGCGCTCGCCGTGGCGACGCCCATGTAGATGACGAGCGTGCGGCCGACGCCGGCCAGGCCCGACCAGTCCTGGTCCGACAGGCCCTTGCACTGACCCGCGACGAAGCTGACCGCGCTCGAATGATCGCGGTGGGTGAGCGGCAGCATCGCTTCGGCCGCGCAGCCGAGCGCAGCGGAGACGCCGGGAATCACCTCGACCGCCAGGCCTGCGGCGCGCACCGCCTCGACCTCCTCGCCGCCGCGTCCGAAAATGAAGGGGTCGCCGCCCTTCAGCCGAACGACGATCGAGCCGGCCTTCACATGCGCGACGATCAGGGCGTTGATCCCCTCCTGCGGCACCGTATGCCGCGCGCGCTTCTTGGCGACCGAGATACGCTGCGCGTGCGGCGGCGCGAGATCGAGGACGCGCGGGTCGATCAGGCCGTCATGCACGACGACGTCGGCTCCTCGCAACGCCTCGACCGCGCGAACGGTGAGCAGGCCGGGGTCGCCGGGACCGGCCCCCACCAGAATGACGCGCCCGCGCGCCTCGGGATCGAGAAGACTTGCCATGATCGCCGATGTGGGCCGCAGGGGGCGGCGTCACAACCGACGGATGCTTGGGGCACGGCTAGAAGAGCTTTTGCCGCTCCCGGCTCAATGCTCGCGAAGGCCGATGCCGATCGAGGCTCGCGCCTGTTCCGCCTCGCTCGAAACGACGGGGAAGGCGCAGTAATCGGCGGCGTAATAGGCGCTGGGACGGTGATTGCCCGACCAGCCTACGCCGCCGAACGGGGCCGAGGAACTCGCGCCGTTGGTGGGCTTGTTCCAGTTGACGATCCCCGCGCGGATGCCGGCCCAGAACTGGTCGTAGAGGCGTGGGTCCTGGCTGACGAGGCTGGCGGACAGGCCGTAGCGGGTGTTGTTCGCCTCGACGATCGCATCCTCGAACGTCGCGACGCGGATGACCTGGAGCACGGGGCCGAACAGCTCGACATCGGGCTTCTCGCGCGCATTGGTCATGTCGACGATCCCCGGCGACAGAAAGGGGCGACCCTCGACCGTCCGCTCCATGTACCGGATCGGGCGCCCCCCGACGCTCATCAACGACAGGAAGCTTTCGGTCAGCATGTCGGCGGTGTCGTTGTCGATCACCGGCCCCATGAAGGGGGCGGGGTCGGCATGGGGATCGCCGATGATGAGGCGGCCAGCAAGCTTCACCACTTCCTCGACCAGCGGATCGAACAGGCGATCCTCGACGATCAGGCGGCGCGCCGCGGTGCAACGCTGGCCCGCGCTGGTGAAGGCCGACTGGATGACGAGCACGGCGGCCGAATAGAGGTCCGGGGTGCCCCAGACGATGATCGGGTTGTTGCCGCCCATTTCGAGCGCGAGGATCTTTTCCGGCGTCTCGGCGAACTGGCGGTTGAGCGCGAGGCCCGTGCGCGCCGAGCCGGTAAAGAGCAGGCCGTCGATCCCCGGATGCGTCGCGAGTGCACGGCCGGCATCCGGGCCGCCCAGCAGCACGCGGATGCAATCCTCCGGCACCCCCGCCGCGCGATAGCAGTCGACGAGGAACGCGCCGGTCGCGGGCGTCTTTTCCGACGGCTTGAAGACCACCGCGTTGCCCGCGATCAGCGCGGGGACGATGTGCCCGTTGGGCAGGTGCGCGGGGAAGTTATAGGGGCCGAGGACCGCAAGCACGCCGTGCGGCTTGTGCCGGAGCGCCAGGCGGCTGCCCATCGCCGCGTCGATCCGGCGCTGGCCGGTCCGCTCCTGAAAGGCGGTGATCGAGATGTCGACCTTGGCGATCACGGTGTCGATTTCGGTGCGCGCTTCCCAGAGGGGCTTGCCCGTCTCCCGCGCGAGCAGGTCGGCGAAGGCGTCGTATTTGGCGCGCACGACGTTGGCGAAGCGGCGCATCGTCTCGACCCGATACGCAAGCGGTCGCGCGGCCCACTGGCTCCAGCCGCACCGTGCCGCTGCGACTTCCGCATCGGCGTCACCCGCCGTTCCCTGCCACAGGACGGCGCCCGTCGCGGGCTCGAACGAGATCAATTCGCTGGCTGACACAATGCGCTTTCCGGCTGGCTCCCCTCAAGGTGGCGCGTTCTGCATCAAAGCGGTTGCAATTGCCACCCGTCCTCAGGTGAGCGCCTGTCCCATCGCGCGGACGGCCGCGACTTTGTTATACAGCGGCTGCCACTCATCGCGCTGGTCGATCGCGGACCAGAGCGTCTCGACCTCGTCGATCAGCATCGACACGGCCGGGCCGGCCCAGTGCGGATCGTCGCGGTCCTTGCGGGGGGCGTAGGCGGACAGGTGCTGGCGTGCCTCGGCGAAGGCGTCGCCATAGGACGCGGGGATCGCGCCGCCGAAGCTGTCGTGGAAAAGGGCGTCGATGCCCACGTTCTCCTCGCGCAGGCCGCGCTCGATCGCCTCGATCAACGGCTGGTCGTCCGCGCCGCGCGGCGTGACGCCAAGCCGCCATAGCATCGCACGCGCGACTGCCGCCTGATAGGCGTCGGGAAACCGCTCAAGCGCCTCGATCAGCGGCGGGGCGTCCGAAATCGCGCGCAGCGAGACGGCGAGTTGCATGACGTTCCAGTGAATCGCCTCGGGCTGGCGGGCGAAGGCGTAGAGGCCGGCATGGTCGAAATAGGCGGCGGTGAAGCCCGAATCCCAGGTTGGCGCGAACCGCCACGGGCCATAGTCGAAGCTCTCGCCCGAGATGTTGATGTTGTCGGTGTTGAGCACGCCGTGGACGAACCCGGCCGCCATGTACGATGCGGCCAGCGTCGCCGTCCGCTCGACGACATGGGCGAGCAGCCGGGCGGGCGCGTCGGGACCGGCATTCTCGCCGTAAAAATGGTGGAGGCAGTAGTCGGTCAGCGCAGCCATATTCTCCGCCTCGCGCAGATAGGCGAGGCGCTGGAACGTGCCGATGCGGATATGCCCGTGGCTGAGCCGCGTCAGCACCGCGCCGCGGGTGGGGGAAGGTTCGTCGTTTCGCTCCAGTGCCTCGCCCGTCTCGACGATCGAAAAGGTGCGGCTGGTAGGGACGCCGAGCGCTTGAAGCATCTCGGTCGCAAGCAGTTCACGCACCGCCCCTTTCAGCGTCAGGCGGCCATCGCCGAAGCGGCTCCACGGCGTCCGGCCCGATCCCTTGGTGCCGAGGTCCATCAACCGGCCGTCCCCGTCGCGGAGCTGGGCGTACAGGAAGCCGCGGCCGTCGCCGATCTCGGGATTGTACTGGCGGAACTGATGGCCGTGATAGCGCAGTGCCAGCGGCTGGGAGAGGCTGCCGGGCAGTGCCTCGAACCGGGCGAAGCGGGTGAGCCATTCGTCATCGGCGAGCGTGTCCAGCCCGACCTCCGCCGCCGCGCGGTCGTTGCGCCAGCGCAGGATCGACTGCGGAAAACGCGCGGGCTCCACGCGATCGTAAAAGGCGTCGCCCAGCGCCTCGATCGCGCGTTCGGGGCGGGGCAGGATCGACGCTTGCGGGAAATCGGCCATGCGGCGATATGGGTGCCAATGGCCGTGACCCGCAACCCGACCGCCTTTTCCGACGGCTATTGGTGGTCGGGGGACGGCGTCCGCCTTCACTATCGCGACTATCCGGGGCCGACGGACCGGCCGCCGATCCTGTGCCTGCCCGGCCTGACCCGCAACGCACGCGACTTCGAGGCGGTCGCGGCGCGCCTCTCCCCCGCCTGGCGGGTGATCGCGGTCGACCTGCGCGGACGCGGCGAGAGCGGGTACGCCAAGGACCCGATGACCTATGTGCCGCTCACCTATCTGCAGGATGTGGAGCGGCTGGTCGACGAGCTGAAGCTCGACCGGATCGTCGCGTTCGGCACGTCGCTGGGCGGCATCCTGACGATGCTGCTGGCGGGCACCGGGCGCCCGCCGCTTGCCGCCGCGCTCCTTAACGACGTGGGGCCGGAGCTGGAGGCGGCGGGGCTGGCGCGCATCCGCGGCTATGTCGGCAAGCCCGCGCAATATCCGACCTGGATGCACGCCGCGCGTGCGATGGCCGAGGCGAATGGCGAGGTCTATCCGGGCTATGGGATCGAGGACTGGCTGGGCATGGCCAAGCGGCTGCACCGGCTGACCTCGGCAGGGCGGATCGTCCTCGACTACGACATGAAGATCGCCGAGCCGTTCCGCGTGCCGGGGAACGAGGCAGGCGTCGACATGTGGGGCGCATTCGACGCGCTGGCGGCGACGCCGACGCTGATCGTGCGCGGTGATCGTTCGGATATTCTCGCCGCCGACGTGGCGGACCGCATGGCCGCGCGGATCGCGGGCGCGGAACTGGTGACGGTGGCGAATACCGGCCATGCCCCGACGCTGGACGAGGCGGCGGTGGAGGCGGCGATCGACCGGCTGCTCTCGCGCGTGACCGCGTGACCGTCAACATCCTCCACCTCCACTCGAGCTTCGACCTTGGCGGCAAGGAAGCGCGCGCGGTCCGGCTGATGAACGCCTTTGGCAAGCGGGCGCGGCATACCATCGTCTCGGGCGTCGAGGGCGCATACGGCGCACGCGCCGCGATCGCCAAAGGCATCGCGTACGAGATCGCGCAGGACCCGCCGCCGCTGACCGGCAAGCCGTCGGTCGCGCGGTACGAGGCGATCGCGCGCTACATGCAGAGGTTCGACCTCGTCCTCACCTATAACTGGGGGGCGGTCGACGGGGTGATGGCGGCGCGCGTGTTCGCCAAGGGCGCGCCGCCGATCGTGCATCATGAGGACGGGTTCAACGCCGACGAGGCGGACGGGCTGAAGCGGACGCGCAATTACTACCGCCGGCTGGCGCTGGGCGCGGCGCACGGGCTGGTCGTACCGTCCGAGCGGCTGGAGCAGATCGCGCTGACCGCGTGGAAGCAGCCGGCGGGGCGGGTGCATCGCATCTCGAACGGCATTCCGACGCGGCTCTACGCCGGGCGGCCCGATCCGAAGGCGATCCCGGGCTTCGCAAAGGGGAAGGAGCCCGTCGTCGGCACGCTGGCGGGACTGCGCGCGGTCAAGGACCTGCCGCTGATGGTGCGCAGCGTCGGCGGCGTGCCGCAGAACGTCCGGCTCGTCATCGTCGGCGAGGGGCCGGAGCGGCAGTCGATCGAGAACCAGGCGGCGGCGATGTTCATGGGCGATCGCGTGCACCTGCCCGGCTTCCTCGCCGATCCGAACCGCTATATCGGCCTTTTCGACGTGTTCATGCTGACCAGCCTCAGCGAGCAGCAACCGATTTCGGTGATGGAGGCGATGGCGGCGGGGCTGCCCGTCGTCGCACCGCGCGTCGGCGATATTGCGTCGATGGTCGCGCCAGAGAATCTGCCTTTCCTCGCCGACCGGCGGACCGAGGTGGAGCTTCGCGACCGGCTGGTACCGCTAATCGCGGACCCGGCGCTGCGCGCTTCGGTCGGGGCCGCGAACCGCGCGCGGGCCGCTGCAATGTTCGACGAGGATGCGATGATCGCGGCATACGCGCGCCTTTATGAAGGTGCGATGCGACGGCCGGGTGTGTTACAGCCTTAATCATTGCTCGCGCGCATCGACGAATGACGCTAGCGCGAGGCGCATCAAATCCTATCCGGAGGAAAGCTTGTTCAAGGGTCTGTCACCCATTCGCTACAACGGCCAGGAAGTCTGGCCGCTGATCGAGGGGGGTAAGGGTGTCGCCGCCACCAACCACGCGTCGGCCGGCGCCTGGGCCGCGGCGGGCGGCATCGGTACCGTGAGCGCGGTCAATGCCGACAGCTACGATGCCGAAGGCAAGATCATTCCCCAGATTTATCATGCCCTGACGCGCCGCCAGCGGCACGAGGAGCTGATCGACTATGCGATCGAGGGCGCGGTCCAGCAGGTCAAGCGCGCGTACGAGATCGCCGGCGGCAAGGGCGCGATCAACATCAACGTCCTGTGGGAAATGGGGGGCGCGCAGCGGATCCTGCACGGCGTGCTCGAGCGGACGCGCGGCATGGTGGCGGGCGTCACCTGCGGTGCGGGCATGCCCTACAAGCTGTCCGAGATCGCCGCCTCCTATGGCGTGCATTACCTGCCGATCGTGAGTTCGGGCCGGGCGTTCCGCGCGCTGTGGAAGCGCGCCTATTCGAAGGCCAGCGAGTGGCTGGCGGCGGTCGTCTATGAGGATCCGTGGCTCGCGGGCGGGCATAACGGCCTGTCCAATGCGGAGGACCCGCTGGCGCCGCAGGACCCCTATCCGCGCGTCAAGGCGTTGCGCGACGTGATGCGCGAGGGCGGCATTTCGGACGAGGTGCCGATCGTGATGGCGGGCGGCGTCTGGCACTTGCGCGACTGGAACGACTGGATCGACAATCCCGAACTCGGAGCGATCGCCTTCCAGTTCGGCACGCGGCCACTGCTGACGCAGGAAAGCCCGATCCCGCATGAGTGGAAGGCAAGGCTGATGGAGCTGGAGCCCGGCGACGTGCTGCTCCACCGTTTCTCGCCTACCGGCTTCTATTCGTCGGCGGTGCGCAACCCGTTCCTGCGTGCGCTCGAGGCGCGTTCAGAGCGGCAGATTCCGTTCTCGACGCAGGAAGCGGGCGACCACGTCTTCCAGCTCGACGTAGGCGTGAAGGGAAAGAATTTCTGGGTGACGCGCGGCGACCTGCTGCGCGCGCGCGAGTGGTTCGGGCTCGGCTATACCGACGCGCTTAAGACGCCGGACAACACGCTCGTCTTCGTGACGCCGCCCGAGAAGCAGGAAATTCGCAAGGATCAGGCCGACTGCATGGGCTGCCTGTCGCAATGCGCCTTCTCGAGCTGGGCGGATACCGAGACCAACTCGACCGGGCGCCTCGCCGATCCGCGCAGCTTCTGCATCCAGAAGACGCTTCAGGACATCGCCCATGGCGGGCCGGTGGACCAGAACCTGATGTTCGCCGGCCACGCAGCGTACAAGTTCAAGCAGGACCCCTTTTATTCGAACGGGTTCGTGCCGAGCGTGAAGCAGCTCGTCGACCGTATCCTGACGGGCGACTGATCGGGCGCGGGGCGGGCCGTCGCGGCTCGCCCCGCACCCATCGCTCAGTCGTCGGCGACGGTGCCGACGACCGCGCCGCCGACGCCGCCCACGGCCGCACCCTTTTCGACATCGCCGCCGCTGGCTGCGGCAATTCCGGCGCCGCCCGCGCCGCCGATCGCTGCGCCGCGCAGCGTCGAGCACGCGCCGAGGCTGCCGGCCGCGGCGACGATCAAAGTGGTGGCAAGAAGCTTGCGCATGGGATTCTCCTGTTGATGTAGATCAACGGAGATACGCATTCGGCGAGGGGCTCGTTCCGGGCGACGCGCGCCAGAAACGAACGATAACAAACGCTTGCGAAACTATCGCCCGCGCCAGATACGCAGCCGCTCGCTGGTCCGACGTCCGCCCTGATGCGCGGGGCAGCGCGTATAGCCGAAGCGGGTGTCGAGGCAGATCCACACCTCGTCCAGCCAGCCCTGACGGTCAGCGGTGACACGCAGCCCCGAGGGCGACAGGCCCGGATTGGCGCGCGCGAACGCCTGCGCGAACTGCCCCACGGTCAGCCCGCGGCGGCGCGACAACGCGTCCATGTCGGGATAGCGCAGCTTGCCGTAGAGGCGCGTCGACTGTCCGAAATAGGCCGCGGGCGCGATGCCCATGCAGGTGCCGTGCTTGGCATATTCGTGCTGGAGCAGCTGTACCGACGGTGTCGAACACAGGTTGGCGCGGATCACCTCGCGCGAAAGTGCGGGGGCGGGACGGCAATATTGTGGCCATTCCTTGCCCCGCCCGTCGGGCCACAGGCCGTGCAGCGTGAAGCCGAACCCGTTGCCGCCGCCGCACTGAAGCTGCGAATTGGGCCGGTCGCCCGCGGTCTTGCAAAATTGCGGGCTCCAGCTGATCGCCAGCGTGTAGCTGCCGATTGGCAGAATGCGCCGCGGCTCGCGCACCGTCGGCCCCTCGACCCGCGGGTCGGGCAGCGATTGCGGGATCGCGCAGCGATAGGCCTGGGCCGAGGCGGCGGCGGGCAGCGCCCCGACGACGGCGGCGAGCGTGAGCGCCAGCTTCATTCGAACGTCTCGCCCAGATCGTCGATGCGCGAGCCGCGGAACCACGCGCTGGCGTCGGGGCGATAGAGGAAGACGATCGAGACGGTCTGGAGCAGCCAGTTCACCGCGCCGAGCAGGCCGGCGACCCCCGGCGGATACGACCCCGTCGCGACCGAGAAGACGAGCGAGGCGATGCCGAGGACGAACAGGATCGTCAGGATGATCCGCGCGGCGTTGCTCGCCCGGCGCGCGGTGAACCACCAGAGCGCGAGGTTCAGGCCGATCCCAACCGCGATCGATCCGATGAGAAAGGCCGGCGAGATCGCCTGCCCGGTGGTCAGGCTGCCGAACAACAGGACGGAGTTGACGAGTCCGACGACGATGGACGCCAGGAACAGGCGTTCGAACATGATGATCGATTGTGGGCGCATGGTCCCGAATCCCCCTTCGTTTCGGAAACGATAGCCGCCCGGCCGGCCCCGCGAAAGCTCAGGCTGGCGCGAGGTCGAGGCCGATGTCGGCGGCGGGCGCCGACTGGGTCAGCCGCCCGACGCTGATGAAATCGACGCCCGTTTCGGCAATCGCGCGGATGGTGTCGAGGCGGACGCCGCCCGACGCCTCGGTCGCGGCGCGGCCGGCGACGAGCGCCACGGCCTCGCGCAGAATCGGCGGCGCCATGTTGTCGAGGAGCAGGTGCGTCGCGCCCGCGCCGATCGCCGGCTCGATCTGGTCGACGCGGTCGACCTCGACGATGATGCGCGGGATTCCGGCAGCGACGGCGCGCGCGGTCGCCGCCTCGACCGATCCCGCCACGGCGACGTGATTGTCCTTTATCATGGCGGCATCCCACAGGCCCATGCGGTGGTTGGTCGCGCCGCCCATTCGCGTCGCATATTTCTCGATCACGCGAAGCCCCGGCAGCGTCTTTCGCGTGTCGAGCAGCGTCGCGCCGGTGCCGGCGATCGCATCGACATATTGCCGCGTCATCGTCGCAATGCCCGACAGGTGCTGGACGGTGTTGAGCGCCGACCGCTCCGCCGTGAGCAGCGCGCGCGCCTTGCCCGACAAGCGCATCAGGTCGGTGCCCGCGGGCACGACCGCACCCTCCGCGACGAGTGTCTCGATGCGGACATCGGGGTCGAGATGGCGGAAGAACGCCTCGGCCAGCGGCAGGCCGGCGACGACGATCGCGTCGCGGCTGTCCATCACCCCGTCGAAGCGCGCCTCGGCGGGGATCACGGCGGCGGAAGTGACGTCGCCGCCCGGCCCCAGATCCTCGGCAAGGGTCGCCGCGACGAAGGCGGCGAGGTCGAAATGGTCGAGCGTGAACATGGCCACTCGCTTAGGCGGCGGGCGGTTCGGCGGCAACGGCGTTCAGTCGAGATCCTCGTCCGGGGCGACGCCCCACAGGCTCGCCGCCTCGACGAAGCCGCCGCGACCCTTCACGTCGATATAGCACCAGCCGCGCGCGCAGCGGCTGACGCGCCCAACGACGCCAGGCGCCGCCCGCCACACCACGCGGGCTGAGGCGGAGGGGCTGTCGCGCAACGGCGCGACGCCGTTCTGGACGAAGGCGGTGCGCGTGTCGCTGAGCAGGCCGACCTGCATCCAGCCCTGTGTGCCGCCCGGGTCCTCGACCTTTCGCCAGTCGCGATAGATGTCGACGACCTTGATCGGCAGGTCGGGGCGCACATAGAGCCAGCTTGCCGGATAGTTGCGCCCCGGCCCCGTGCGCATCCGCGCCTTTGCCGCGGCGATCGAGGCGAAATAGGGCGGCTTGCGCGTCTGCGCCTCGAGCGCGGTCATGCCGACGGCGGCGATTGCCACGGCGGCTATGCCGGCGGTCAAACGGGGTACGCGCTGCATCGACTTGTCCTGTTGCCCTTTCGGATGCCCTAACGCGAAGCCGGCCCCCGCATCAATGGCGTTGACGGACCCGGCGGGCCGCGCCAAGCCCGGCGAATGGCCGATCCCGCTCGCCCGCCGCGCCCCCGTCGCCCCCGCGTGATCGTCACGCGGCGGCTGCCTGATCCGGTGATCGAGCGGATGGGCGAGCTGTTCGAGCTTGTTCCGAACCTGGACGATCATGCCTTCACCCGCGACGAACTCGCCACCGCGATGGCGGATTGCGACGTGCTGGTCCCGACCGTCACCGACCACGTGGATGCCGATCTGATCGCGGGGTCGGGGGAGCGGTTGCGCCTGATCGCCAATTACGGGGCGGGGGTGAACCATATCGACCTGAAAGCGGCGCGCGCCTGCGGCATCGTCGTCACCAACACGCCGGGCGTCCTGACCGAGGATACCGCCGACATGACGATGGCGCTGATCCTGTCGGTGCCGCGTCGCCTGGCCGAAGGCGAAAAGCTCGTCCGGTCGGGCCAGTGGACGGGGTGGAGCCCGTGCGCGATGCTGGGCCACCGGATCGGCGGCAAGGCACTGGGCATCGTCGGCATGGGCCGCATCGGCCAGGCGGTGGCGGCGCGGGCGCGGGCGTTCGGGCTGACCATCCATTATCACAATCGCAACCGCCTGCCCGCGGTGCTGGAGGCGCAGCTGGGCGCGACTTGGCATGCCGAGCTGGACGCGATGCTGACGGCGATCGACATCCTGACAATTCACACGCCGCGCAATGCCGATAGTGAGGGGCTGATCGACCGGCGGCGGATCGGGTTGCTCGGGCCTCACGTCTATCTCATCAACGCCTCGCGCGGGGGGATCGTCGACGAGGAGGCGCTGGTCGAGGCGCTGGAGGGCGGGCGGCTCGCCGGCGCCGGCCTCGACGTGTGGCAGTTCGAGCCGGCGATCGACCCGCGGCTGCTGGCGCTGCCCAATGTCGTCATGACGCCGCACATGGGATCGGCGACGATGGAGGGGCGCGTCGCTTCGGGCGAAAAGGTGATCGCCAACATCCGAGTCTGGTCCGACGGGCACCGCCCGCCCGACCAGGTGCTCGACGGCTTGCGCTAACCCGCGCAGCGGCGGCGCATCGTCCGCACCGCCTCCACATCCAGCGCGCGGGCATGGTCGGCGCAGATGCGGCCGTTCGCATCGGTCATCACGCTATAGGGCAGCGCCGGCGTGCGGCTGGCCAGTGCCGCGACGATCGCGCTCGACGCCGTGACACGCGCCGGATCGACTCGCGCAAGCATCCGCTTGGTGGCGGGGCGCCCGTCATAGGGAACGACCCGGACGACGACATGCCCCGCAGCCGCCTGTAGTTCGTCCAGTCGAGCCACCTCGCCGTGGCAGGGCACGCACCAGGACGCAACGAGTAGGAGGATACTGTCCGGCGGCAGCGGTCCGGCGGCCGCCACCGGCGCGGTCGCCAGCGGTGCGGCGAAAAGCGGGGCCAACCGGCGGGAAAGCATGGACATTCGCATGACGCTTTGATCTCTTGCCCGCGGGAGAGGCGTGGGGAGTTCTAGTAATGTTTAGCGTGGTGATCGTCGGCGCGGCAATAGTTGCGCCGCAATCGGCGCAGGCCGCCTTCGACGCGGCGACCAAGGCGGCGGAAGCGGGCCGATGCGAGGAGGCGATCGCCGCGTTCGACCGAATCGCGGCCGGCCCGGCGGGGCGGAACAAGACCGTCGCCGCCGCCATCGCCGTTCGCCGGGGCCAGTGCCTGCGCGCGCTGGACCGCGAGGAGGAGGCCGAGCGGTCGCTGCGCGCCGGAGTCGGGGTGCTGGAGGGGATGCCGGGCAGCTTTCGCGGCGAGGCGCGCGACGCCTATCTCGCGCTCTCGCAGATCGGCACCGCGGCCCTCAACTACGATCAGGCGCTTGGCGATGTCGAGAAAGCGCTGGCGCTGTCGGAGGGCAAGGAGCGGATCGTCCCGCTGCAGATGCGCTCCCGGCTGCGGCGGTTCGACGGCGACGGTGCCGCGATCCGCGATGCGGACGAGGCGCTGGCGATGCTGCCCGCCGATGCGTCCAAATCCGACCTCGCCAACGCCCAGACCTTTGCCGGCCGCGCCTATGTCGCCGCGGGCCGCGTGGCCGAGGGGGGCGCGCTGCTTCGCAAGGCGCTTGTCAACAATGGCGGCCTGACGCTGAAGTCGAGCCTGACGGATATCGCCGCCCGCTACGACCTGGCGCAGGTCGCGTTGATGCAGAAGCAGATGGACGCCGCGCGCGAGTATCTGGTCTACACCGGCGCCGGGCGGATCAGCGAAACCCCCTTCGCCAGCGCCCGATCGATCGAGGCACCGACCTGCGGGACGGTGCCGGGCCTGACGCCGGACAGCTATGCGGTGGTCGAGTTCTCGCTGAACGATGGCGGCGCGGTCGTGAGCGCGCAGCCGATCTTCGTCCAGGGCAATCGCGAGGTGGCGCTCGCCTATGCCCGCGCGGTGCGCGAATGGTCGTGGGCGCCCGAGGATGCGGCGAAGATCCCCGCCTTCTACCGGGCGCTGACCCGCGTCGAGGTCCGCTGCTCGCGCGGGGGCGAGGCGGTCGACCTGACGCAGCCGCTGGCACTTGCCGCCGATGCCTGGTTCGAGACGAAGGGTGTGCAGAGCTTCCCCGCCGAGACGGCGGCCGCCGGCCTGCCGCGCCTGCGCCAGGCGGTGACGGCGAACGATCCCGCTGCATTGCGCGCCGCGATCGTCCTCGCGCGGTCGCCATTGATTGGCGACGGCGAGCGCGAGGCGTCGGCCGACCGGGCCGTCGCCCTGGCCACCAGCCTGACCGCGCCGCAAGCGCTGCGGACCTATGCGTCGATGCTGCGTGCGGAAGCGGTGCGGTGGCCGGACCGGACCGGCTATCGCGAGCAGGTCGGGGCGCTGGAACGCCTGTCGGTCGATCCCGGCGTTGCCGCCGACGCGCTGAGCCACGCGACCGTTCAATTGCGCGCCGCCGAACTCCGCCGGAAGCTCGCCGGGAAGCAGGGCGCCGATCCGGCGATCGATGCGATGTTCGCGGCCGTTGCCGACACGAAGGCGCTGCCCGAAGGTCACCCGATCAGGGCACGGGCACTGCTCGACCTGGCCAATGCCGCGGCGGCACGAGGGGATTATGATGCCGCGCAAAAGGCATTCGCCCGCACCGGGCTCGACGAGCAACAATGCGCGCTGGTGGGAGCGAAGCCTGACATGCGTCGAAGCGGCGCGTCGTCGGACCTCTATCCGATGGAACTGGTGCGCCTGGGGTTCGGCGGGTGGACGCGGGTCGAGTTCGACATCGCCGCAGACGGGCGGACCGCCGGGCAACGCACGATCCTGTCCTATCCCCCCTTCCTGTTCGGCGATGCCGCCAAGCGGATGATTGCGGCGACCCGCTACGCGCCGAGCTATCGGCCGGGGCAGGGCGTCGCCTGTGCCGCCAATGCGCAGAACTTCGTCTTCATGACCCCGAACTAAAGCCCCGCCAGCCACTCGCCGACGACCGCCCGGCCCGCCGCCACCGCGCGCGGGCCGTGTGCGTCGTGCGCCTCGCGCATCGCCGCGGGATGCGTGCCGGCGAGCGCCAGATAGGCCTCGTCCTCCAGCCATTCCTCGAACCGGGCATCCTCGCCCATCTCCGGATGGCATTGGAGCGCGAGGAGTTCGGCGCCGCGCCGGTACGCCTGATGCGCGTAATGGTCGCTGGAGGCGAGCAATTCGACGCCGTCCGGCAGGTCGAACGTGTCGCCGTGCCAGTGGAGGACAGGCACGTCGGCGAGATGGCGAACGGGCGACTGCTGCCCCGCCGGATTGATCGCGATCGGTGCGAAGCCGACTTCCTTGACCGGCCCCGGATAGACGCGCGAGCCAAGCGCCGCGGCGATCATCTGCGCGCCCAGACAGACCCCGAGAACGGGCAGGTGGCGATCGAGCCGCCCTGCCAGCGCCGCCACCTCGCGGTCGATCCAGGGGTGCGCCTCGCGCTCGTAGACGCCCATCGGGCCACCCATCAGCACCACGAGGTCGGGCGACAGGAAGTCGGTCGCGCCGAACGATGGATCGGTCACGTCGACGCGGTCAATGACATAGCCCGCGTCCTCGACGGGCTGGCGGAAGCCGGCGATCCCCTCATAGGGAGTGTGCCGGATGACGAGCGCACGCTTCATGGGCGACAGGCTAACCCGTCACCTGCGCCGATCAAGCCGTCAGCAGGCGTAGAATTGCTTGGGCTTGCTCCATCCCCGATTGGGGCACCCGCTCGCGCGAGCGGTCGGTAATCGCGGCCCAGTTGGCTGCCACCCCTTCTGGCGAGAGGTCGTCGCCGTGCAGTGCGACCCCTTCGGTCAGGGTGACATAGGCAGCCTGGAAGACGCCGGCGCCCGCACCGACGATCATGTTCGAGGGAGCATCCTTGCTCACCAGATACAGCGCGGCGGGGGCGACGCTTTCGGGGGTGAAGCGGGCGAACGCCTCTGCGGGGAAGATATCCTCGGTCATGCGGGTGCCGGCGGTGGGGGCGATCGTGTTGACGTGGATGCCGTATTTCGCCCCCTCCAGATGGAGCGTGCGGGCAAGGCCGACGATGCCGAGTTTGGCGGCCCCGTAATTCGCCTGGCCGAAATTGCCGTAGAGCCCGCTCGACGAGGCTGTCATCAGGATGCGGCCGTACCGCTGGAAGCGCATCGTCTCCCACACCGCCTTGGTCACGATCGCCGAACCGAGCAGGTGCACGCGCAGCACGAACTCGAAATCGGCGGGCGACATGTTGACGAAGCTCTTGTCGCGTAGGACGCCGGCATTGTTGATGAGGATATCGACGCTGCCGAACTGGTCGCGCGCACCCTCGACCATCCGCGTCATCGCGTCGAAGTCGGTGACGTCGCCGCCATCGGCGATGGCGGTGCCGCCGGCGCTGCGGATCTCCTCGACCACGGCCTCGGCTGCGGCGGAGGCGCCCAATCCGTCGCGCGCGGCGCCCAGGTCGTTGACGACGACGTTCGCGCCCCGCCGCGCGAGCTCGAGCGCATAGGCGCGGCCGAGCCCGCCGCCGGCCCCGGTGACGATCGCGGTGCGTCCGTCGAAGCGGATGGTCATAGCAGTTTCCCTTGTTACGGTTTCGGGCTGCACGGTGTCGCGAGCGGACGGGCGTTGCAAGGGAGAAGGTCGCGGCCCTGCTCGTCATCCCAGCGAAACCTGGGATCGCCCGCTTGGATTGCGCGCCTCAGCCGCAAGCGATCCCAGCCTTCGCTGGGATGACGCGATGGCGGGGCGGTCTGGAGCAGGGGCGGCGGGGCCGTGAAGGGCAAACGAAAAGGGCCCCGGCGAATGCCGAGGCCCCATCGTCAGTGGATCGGGAGCCGATCAGCCGCCGCGCTGGCGGCAGCCGTCGGTCTGGCCCTTCTTGCAGATCGGATATTCAGCCTTGGGCGCCGGCGGCGGGAAGGCCTGGCTCGGCGACATCGACGGCTGAACGCGGACGGTCGCGCCCGGCTGGACGGGGCCCGCCAGCGGCGGGGTCGACGGCATGTAGCCGCCCTTGGTCTCGGTGCCACCGGTGGCGCCCATCGGGGCCTGCTGCATCGGCTGGCCCGCCATTGGCGCCTGCTGCTGCATGGCCGGGTCCGCAGCCGGGGCGGCGGGAGCAGCCGGATCCTGCATCGGCTGGTCGGTCGCGGGCGCGGTCGCGGCGGGGGCGTTCGGGTCGCTCGGCGGTGTGTTCGCGTCGGGCTGCATCGTGCCCGGCTGGGTCATGCCCGGCTGCGCCGTCTGCGGGGTTTCCTGCGCATAGGCAGCGGTGGCGGTGGCGATCGCCAGCGCCGCGGTCATTGCGATGAGCTTCATAAAACTCTCCTCGTACCAAACGCGCTGGTCGCGCGCGTCGGGCCGATGAACGCCCGGCGCGAGGAAGGTTTCCTTTGTTTCGATGCCGATTCAGCTTTCGCCCGGTTTGATACCGATCAATTCCCCGAATCGAGCGCATAGCCCGCCGAGCGGACGGTGCGGATGATATCGGGCTTGTCGCCGACGTTGATCGCCTTGCGCAGGCGGCGGATATGCACGTCAACGGTCCGGCTCTCGATATCGCTGTCATGGCCCCATACTGCGTCGAGCAGCCGCTCGCGCGAGAACACCCAACCCGGATGCTCCAGGAAATGCTTGAGCAGCCGGAACTCGGTCGGGCCGAGCGGCACGACCTCGCCGCCCCGGCGCACCTTGTGGCCGACCGTATCCATCTCGATATCCGAATAGGTGAGCTGCTCGCCTGCCAGCGCGGGGCGCACGCGGCGCAGCACCGCGCCGACGCGCGCGACGAGTTCGCGTGGGCTGAACGGCTTGGTCACGTAATCGTCGGCGCCGGTCTCCAGCCCGCGGACGCGGTCTTCCTCCTCGCCGCGCGCGGTCAGCATGATGATCGGCACGTTCGCCGTCTCCGGCATCCGGCGCAGGCGGCGGCAGACCTCGATCCCCGACAGCCCTTCGACCATCCAGTCGAGCAGGACGATATCGGGCGTCGCTTCCTTCGCCAGCAGCAGTGCCTCCTCGCCGTCGGGGGTCTGCTTGACCTCGAAATCCTCGCGCTTGAAATGCCAGGCGAGCAGTTCGGCGAGCGCAGCGTCGTCCTCGACCAGCAGCATCTTTACCCGTGCCATCGTCGTCGTCCCTTTCAGCTTGCTCGTTCGCGTTCGACCATCCGCTCGCCCGTGGCGGCGTAATGGACCATCTCGGCCAGGTTGGTCGCCTGGTCGCCGATGCGCTCGAGGTTTTTGGCGATGAAGAGCAGGTGCGCGGCCTGGCTGATGGACTTGGGATTTTCCATCATGAAGGTGACGAGCGCCCGGAAGATCGAATTGTAGAGGTCGTCGACCGCGCGGTCGCGCTCGCACACGCGCCGCGCCGCCTCCACATCGCGGGCGGCGAACGCGTCGAGCACGTCGTGCAGCATCTCGCCCGCGACGCTGGCCATCGCAGGCAGCACCGACATGGGTTCGATGCGGACGCTGGTGTCGATCTCGCTCACGCGCTTGGCGATGTTCTTGGCATGGTCGGCGACGCGCTCGAGCGTGTTGGCGAACTTCATGCCGGTCAGCACCTCGCGAAGGTCGTCGGCCATCGGTGCGCGCAGCGCGATGAGCTGGACGGCGAGGCCCTCGACCTCCTCCTCCAGCACATCGATGCGGCGATCGCCCTCGACCACGCGCGCGGCGGCGGTGAGGTCGCCGCGCACTAGTGCTGCCACTGCCTGCTCGATCGCCTGTTCGGCGAGCCCGCCCATCTGCGCGACGAGGCCGCGCAGCTGCCCGAGTTCATTGTCGAAAACCTTGACCGTATGTTCGTTCATTGCGGTTCCTGACCGGCTCAGCCGTAGCGGCCGGTGATGTAATCCTTGGTGCGCTCCTGGCGCGGATTGGTGAAGATCTGCGAGGTGACGCCGTATTCGACGAGCGTGCCGAGGTGGAAGAAGGCGGTCCGCTGCGAAACGCGCGCGGCCTGCTGCATATTGTGGGTGACGATGACGATCGCGTACTTGCCGCGCAGCTCGTGGACCAGCTCTTCGATCTTGGCCGTCGCGATCGGGTCGAGCGCGCTGCACGGCTCGTCCATCAGGATGACCTCGGGATCGACGGCGATCGCGCGGGCGATGCAGAGGCGCTGCTGCTGGCCGCCCGACAGCGCGGTGCCGGAGTCCGAGAGCCGGTCCTTCACCTCGCCCCACAGGCCGGCGCGGGTCAGCGAGCGTTCGACGATATGGTCGAGCTCGGCCTTGTTCGCCGCCAGCCCGTGGATGCGGGGGCCATAGGCGACATTCTCGTAGATCGACTTGGGGAAGGGATTGGGCTTCTGGAACACCATGCCGACGCGCGCGCGAAGCTGCACCACGTCCATGTCGGCGGCGTAGATATCCTCGCCATCCAGGCGGATGTCGCCGGCCACGCGCGCAGTCGGGATAGTGTCGTTCATGCGGTTGAGCGTGCGCAGGAACGTCGACTTGCCGCAGCCCGACGGGCCGATGAAGGCGGTGACATTCTCCATGTCCACGTCGATCGACACGTCGTCGATCGCCTGCTTGCGGCCATAATGGACGCTGACGTGACGGGCCGAGATCTTCGGCGCGGCAGTAGGGGCGGGGGCGTGCATCACCAGCGGGTCTCGAAACGGTTGCGAAGATAGATCGCCAAAGCGTTCATCGCGAGGAGGAAGACCAGCAGGACGATGATCGCCGCCGACGTCTTCTCGACGAAGCCGCGGCTAACCTGATCGGACCAGAGGAAGATCTGGACGGGCAGCACGGTGGCGGCGTCGGTCAGCTTGTCCGGCGGCGTGGCGATGAAGGCGCGCATGCCGATCATCAGGAGCGGCGCGGTCTCGCCCAGCGCGCGCGCCATGCCGATGATCGTGCCGGTCAGGATGCCGGGCAGCGCCAGCGGCAGGACGTGGTGGAACACGACCTGCACGCGGCTGGCCCCCACCGCCAGCGCCGCGTCGCGGATGGAGGGGGGCACCGCCTTGATCGCATTGCGCCCGGCGATGACGATGACGGGCATGATCATCAGCGCCAGCGTCAGCCCGCCGACGATCGGCGCAGATCGCGGCATGTTGAACGTGCCGAGGAAGACGGCGAGGCCGAGGAGGCCGAAGATGATCGAGGGCACGGCAGCGAGATTGTTGATCGACACCTCGATGAGGTCGGTCCAGCGGTTCCGGGGGGCGTATTCCTCAAGATAGATCGCCGACAGCACGCCCACGGGGAAGGCGAGGCCGAGCGTGACGAGCATCGTCAGCAGCGAGCCCTTGAGCGCCCCCCAGATGCCCGCCGCGGTCGGATCGGTCGAATCCGCGCCGGTCAGGAAGGTCCAGTTGAAGCCGCTCGTCAGCGCGTTCGCCGCCTTCAGGCGGGCGGCGGCGGCTTCGTCCTCGCGCTTGGCGGTGCCGGTCGCGGCCTCGTGGATGCCGGGCGCGGCGGGAACGGCGACCACCGTGCGGCGCGAGAGCAGCGCGGGGTCCGCCTTGATCGCCTCGCGCACCGTCACCCAAGCGCTGTCGGAGATCACGCGCTCGCCGTCCGGCCCGAACGACTGCACGGCGGCGACGCCGACCGCGTTCTGAAGGCCCGCGCCCGCCAATGCGAGGTCGGCGCCGGCGCGGTTCAGTTGCTCGGGCCGCACATCGAGTGCCATCGTCGGGAAATCGAGCGGTAGCCGCACCTCTGTCCTAGAAAAGCCGCCAAGCCCGCTCCACAGAATCGTCACCAGCAGGACCGCGAGGAACGCGCCCGACAGCGACACCGCGGCCAGCCCCAGCCAGCGGAAGCGCCGCTCGCCGGCGTAGCGGCGGCGGATGCGCCGCTGCATCGCGGGCGAGCGCCAGTCGGTGGGCGCGCGGTCGAGGGAAGCACGCTTATTCATAGGCTTCGCGATACTTCTTCACGACGCGCAGCGCGACGATGTTGAGGAGAAAGGTGATGACGAACAACGTCAGGCCAAGCGCAAAGGCAGCCAGCGTCTTGGGGCTGTCGAACGCCGCTTCGCCGGTCAGGAGGTCGACGATCTGCTTGGTGACGGTGGTCGCGCTGTCGAACGGGTTGAGGCTGATCGTCGCCGCGCCGCTGGCGGCCATGACGACGATCATCGTCTCGCCGATCGCGCGGCTGACGGCGAGGAGGATACCGGCGACCACCCCCGGCAGTGCGGCGGGCATCAGGACTCGGGCGATCGTCTCCGACTTGGTCGCCCCCATCGCCAGGCTGCCGTCGCGCATCGCGGCGGGGACGGCGGCCAGCGCATCGTCGGCCATCGAACTGACGAAGGGGATAATCATGACGCCCATGACGAGGCCCGCGGCCAGCGCGCTTTCCGAACTGGCATAGGGCATCCCCAGCGCCACGGCGAATTGGCGGATTGCGGGACCGACGGTCAGCGCGGCGAAATAGCCGTAGACGACGGTGGGCACGCCGGCGAGAATTTCCAGCATTGGCTTGACCCAGCGGCGGACGGCAGGGGCGGCGTATTGGGTGAGGTAGACCGCGCTCATCAGGCCGAACGGGATCGCCACGGCCATCGCGATCACCGCGCCGATGAAGAAGGTGCCCCAGAATAGCGGCACGGCGCCGAGGTCCCGGCCGGGATGGGCCACGCCGACACCCTGCGGACTCCAGTGCGTGCCGAGGAGGAAGTCGGCGACGGGCACGATCGAGAAGAAGCGCGCGCTTTCAACGAGAAGCGATCCGAAGATGCCAAGCGTCGTCAGGATCGCAATCAGGCTGGCGACGAGCAGGATCAGCATCACCCCGCGCTCGACATGCCCGCGCGCGCGGAAAGGCGCGGCGATGCGGCTGAAGGCATAGAGTCCGCCCGCCAGCGCGAGGATCAGCGCGATCCCCGTGCCGATCCAGGCATAGCGGGTGAGATAGGTGCGATAGATCGGCGCCAGCACCTCGGCCTGCGGGTTGAACGCGCCGAGGTCGGGATTGCGTGCGATCGCCCGCGCCTCCGCCAAAATCGCCGATCGCTCGAATGCGAAGGCAGGGAGGGATGCCGCCTGCGGGCTCGCCAGGACGCCCTCTCGCACCAATTGCGGGCTGATCCAGCCCCAGGCGGCGAGGAACACGAACGCGGGGATCGCCACCCACATCGCGACGTACCAGCCATGCTGGCCTGGCAGCGAATGCAGACGCGTGGCGCCGCCCAGCCGAACGGCGCGCGCACGGGCGGTCAGCCAGCCGATCAGGGCGAGGCCGAGGACGAGGAAGAAGAGCGCGGACCCCGACATCGCGGCTATTGCAGCTCCGCCGGGTCGAGCGACTTGCCTTGCGCGATGATCGCGGCGGAGGCGGCGCGCACGGCGCTGGGCGCGGCGATCATTCCCTTGCGCACCAGCGGGCCGTTTGGTCCCCAGGAAGCGGCATAGTCGGCGAGGAAGTCGGTGAGGCCGGGCACGGGCTTCAGGTGCCGCTTCTTCACATAGATGTAGAGCGGGCGGGCGCCCGGATAGCGGCCGGTCGAGATCGTCTCGTAGGTCGGCTCCACCCCGTCGACGGGCACGCCGTGCAGCCGGTCGGTGTTCTCCTCGAGATAGCTGAAGCCGAAGATGCCGATCGCGTTCGGATTGGCGTCGAGCTTCTGGACGATCAGATTGTCGTTCTCGCCCGAATCGACATAGGCGGCGTCGTCGCGGACGCGGGTGCACAGCCGCGCGAAGCCGTCATGGTCGCGCTCCTTCATGACGGCAGCGCCGGGGATCAGCGCCTCGCATGCAGGCGCAAGGATCAGTTCGGCAAGCGCGTCGCGCGTCCCGCTGGTGGCGGGCGGGCCGAGCACCTGGATCGGGATCGCGGGCAGGCCGGGATTGACGTCGGACCAGAGGCGCGCGGTGTTCGCCTTGCCGCCGGGAAACGCCGCCAGCGCGCGATAGAGGTCCGTCCGGCCGAGCTTCAGCCGCGGGCCGCGGTTCGATTCGGCCAAGGCGACGCCGTCGAGCCCGACCTGCACCTCGATGATCTCGTCGACGCCGTTCGCCGCGCAGGCATCATATTCGGACCGGCGCAACCGGCGCGAGGCGTTGAGGATGTCGGGATGAAGCGGGCCGATGCCGGCGCAGAACTGCTTGACGCCCGCGCCGGTCCCCGTCGCCTCAATCACCGGGGCCTTGCGATCGGGGCGCTTGTTGCGGAAGGCTTCGGCAACGGCGGTCGTGAAGGGGTATACGGTGGAGGAACCAACGATCCGGATCTCGTCGCGCGCGACCCCGCCCTCGTCGCACGCGGCGAGTGCAAGGGCGACGAAGCCGCCAAGGGCAAGAGAGCGAAGCATCGAAACGGTCCCCCGGACGCCTGGACAGGCGGTTCCATGAAGGCCGCTAGCACCCGATCGACGCCCCTTTGTGACACCGACGTTGCGGTTTGATGACAGGGTGGGGGGTTCTGCGATCCGGCCGCTCTACGACGGATCAGAGGCAATCGCCATGAAGGAAACACGCGGCCGCGGCCGCTATGACGATGGAACCGGGGATGTACCCTAGGGTAAAAACAAGAACGACCGCCGCCGCCACGTGGCGCGGCCAGCGCGCTGAAAGTATCCCCGCAATCCCGGCAAGCCAAGCCGCGGCGAGAATGCCGTAAGGGATCAATGGCCCTCGCATAGCATCGAAATAAGTGGCAAAGAAGACGATGGCGATCGGCGCAACGATCGTCGCTGCAATCGCGCAGGCCGAACGTTTTGCCGCCGCGCTGCTCACCGTGTCATGCCGCCACCACCGGCAGCAGCACCGTTACCGTCGTGCCCCTCCCCGGTGCGCTGGCGATGTCGAGCCGGCCGCGATGCCGCTCGACGATGTGCTTGACGATCGACAGGCCGAGGCCCGTCCCGCCCGCCTGTCGGCTGCGGCCCGAATCGACGCGGTAGAAACGTTCGGTCAGGCGCGGCAGATGTTCCGCCGCGATCCCGTCGCCCTCGTCGCGGACGGAGAGGCGCAGCATCGCGCCGCCGTCGTGGCGCAGCTCGACCGTGACCGGCGTGCCCGGGCGGCCATACTTCATCGCGTTGCCGACGAGGTTGTGGAGCACCTGGCTCAACTGTGCGCGGTCGCCCTTGATCGGGGGCGCATCGGCGATGGCGGTGACGAGGTCGGCGGCGCGCGCGTCGGCGATGCTCGTCACTTCGGCGCGGACTTCCTCGACCAGCTCGCCCAGGCGGACGATCTGATCGGGCTCGCGATATTTCTCCGCCTCGATCCGCGACAGGCTCATCAGGTCGTCGACCAGCCGGCGCATCCGCGTCGCCTCGCCGAACATGATCTTGAGGAAGCGGTCGCGGGTGTCCGGGTCGTCGCCCGCCCCCTCGCGCAGCGTTTCAATGAAGCCGAGGATCGAGGCGAGCGGGGTGCGCAGCTCGTGGCTGGCATTGGCGACGAAATCGATGCGGATCTTGTCCGCGGCATAGCTGCCGGTGCGGTCGATCAGGTGGACGACACGCAGGGACGGCCCGGCGGCGCGGACGTGCATTTCCCATCGCTGCTCGCGCGTGCCGACGCCCACCAAGTCGATCGGCGCCTCATCCTCGGGCAGCGGCGCGATCAGCCGCTCCGCCGCGGCGGGGTGGCGGATGGCGAGGCGCACGTCCTCGCCGAGGATATGCTGGCCGAGCAGCGCGCGGGCCGCCGTGTTGGCGCGCACCACGCGGCGGTCCGCCACGACGAGGACCGGCTCCACCACCGCCTCGATCACGTCGCTGACCAGCGCGTCGGGGGCGGGGGCGGGCGTCGGCGCGGCAACGGGGCGCTCGTCGCTTTCGGTGCCGAGCGCGACCAGCACCGCGGCGATCGCACCGACGATCGCGACGAGGGTCGCCGACACGTCGCCGCCGATCAGCAGCGCCGCCGCGCCGCTCGCCACCGCGAGCGCCAGCGCAATGCCCGCCCGAATCGCCCGATCGCTCCCCATCGGCAAGCTGGCTAACGCATCGGCGCGGCCTTGTCGCCGCTGGCTTGTTGACCGGGCGGCGGGGGTTCGCCAAGGGATCGGCATTTCCCGCCGTTACACGAAGGTGCGCCTTGTCCCGACCCGATGCGCCGATGAGCTTCCAGCGCATGATCCTGACGCTCCACGATTATTGGAGCGAGCGCGGCTGCGTCATCCTGCAGCCCTATGACATGGAGATGGGGGCGGGCACCTTTCACCCCGCGACGACGCTGCGCGCGCTGGGGCCGGAGCCGTGGAACGCCGCCTTCGTCCAGCCGTGCCGCCGGCCCACCGACGGCCGCTATGGCGAGAACCCTAACCGGCTCCAGCACTATTACCAGTATCAGGTGATCCTGAAGCCCAGCCCGCCGGACTTGCAAGAGCTGTATCTCGGCTCGCTGGCGGCGATCGGCGTCGACATGGCCACCCACGACATCCGCTTCGTCGAGGACGATTGGGAGAGCCCGACGCTCGGCGCCTGGGGCCTTGGCTGGGAAGTGTGGTGCGATGGGATGGAGGTGACGCAATTCACCTATTTCCAGCAGATGGGCGGCTTCGACTGCAAGCCCGTCGCTGGCGAGCTCACCTACGGGCTCGAGCGGCTGGCGATGTATATCCAGAATGTGGACAGCGTGTACGACCTCGCCTTCAACGATGCCGGCGTGACGTACGGCGACGTGTATCACGAGAACGAGGTCCAGATGTCGACCTGGAACTTCGAGGTCGCGAATACCGACAGCCTGTTCGACGCGTTCAGGAAGCATGTGGCGGAGTGCGAGAATTCGCTGAACGCCGCCCTGCCGATCGCCGCCTATGAACAGGCGATCAAGGCGAGCCACGTCTTCAACCTGCTTCAAGCGCGCGGCGTTATCTCGGTCGCCGAGCGGCAGGCCTATATCGGCCGCGTCCGGGATTTGGCGAAGGGCGCGTGCAGGGCGCAGATCGACAAGATGACGCCCCAATGGCGCGCGAACTTCCCGGAGTGGAGCCTGTGACCGACTTCTTGCTCGAACTCCGGTCGGAGGAAATCCCCGCGCGGATGCAGGATCGGGCGCGCGCCGACCTAGAAAAGCTGTTGGTCGCCGAGCTCGCCAAGGCGGGTATCGCGGCGGGCGAGATCGTCACCTATACGACGCCCCGCCGCCTTGCGCTGATCGCGCGCGGGTTGCCGGAGGCGACCGAAGCGGTGCGCGAGGAAGTGAAGGGGCCGCGCACCTCGGCGCCCGAACAGGCGCTTGAAGGCTTCCTGCGCAAGACCGGGCTGACCAGGGAACAGCTCACCGATCAGAACGGCGTCTGGTTCGCCGTCACCGAAAAGCCGGGCCGCGCGACCGCCGAGGTGCTGGCCGCGGCGATCCCGGCAATCGTCCGCGCCTTCCCCTGGCCCAAGTCGATGCGCTGGGGCGATGCGTCGCTTTCAAGCGAGAGCCTGCGCTGGGTCCGGCCGTTGCAGGGCATCGTTGCGATTTTCGGACAGGACTTGGTTTCCTGCGAAGTGGCCGGGATTGAGAGCGGCTTCGCCACCGTCGGCCACCGCTTCCACAGCCCGCACGCGATCACGATCGGCGGCGCGCACGACTATGCCGAGAAGCTGCGGCTCGCCCATGTCATCGTCGATCAGGACGAGCGGCGCGCGATCATCCGCGACCGGGCGGGCGCGCTGGCGGCCGAAGCGGGCCTCACGCTGATCGAGGACGAGGGGCTGGTCGCGGAGAATGCGGGCCTCACCGAATGGCCGGTGCCGCTGCTCGGCCGGTTCGACGAAGGCTTCCTCGACGTGCCGGCGGAGGTGATCCAGCTTACCGCGCGGGTGAACCAGAAATATTTCGTCTGCGAGCAGCCGGACGGCGGGCTGGCCAACGCGTTCGTCTGCGTCGCCAATATCGAGGCGAAGGACGGCGGCGCGAAGATCATCGCGGGCAACCAGAAGGTGCTTGCCGCGCGGTTGAGCGATGCGCGCTTCTTCTACGAGACGGATCTCAAGGTGCCGCTTGAGGAGCAAGCCAAGAAGCTCGAGAAGATCGTCTTCCACGAAAAGCTGGGCACCGTCGCCGACAAGGTCGAGCGCATGGCGAAGCTCGCTCGCTGGCTGGTCGAGGAGGGCATCGTCAAGGGCGCCGACCCCGCCCACGCCGAACGCGCCGCGCGGCTGGCCAAGGCCGATCTCGTCACCGGCATGGTTGGCGAGTTCCCCGAATTGCAGGGCCTGATGGGCGGCTATTACGCCAAGGCGCAAGGCGAACCGACCGAGGTGTGGGAAGCGGTCCGCGACCACTACAAGCCGGTCGGGCAGGGGGACGAAGTGCCCACCGCACCGGTGACGGTGGCGGTGTCGCTGGCGGACAAGCTGGATACGATCGCGTCGTTCTTCGCGATAGACGAGAAGCCAACTGGATCGAAGGATCCGTTCGCCATCCGGCGCGCCGTAAACGGTGTTATTCAACTTATTTTTGGTTCTTCACTCACCGTGTCGATCAGCCAAGTCCTTGATCAAGCATCGCGGTGGGGCTACCGTTTGAATCTGTTGAAGTTGATCGAATATCCTTTCTGGCTTGAACTGCATGTTCGTTCCTCAGCGCAGGCAAAACAAGACGATACGGTATTCCGGGATCTGAAAGCTCGTTATGGAGTGGATGGCGCACCTGTAGATAGCCTTCCTCTTGCTGACACCGTGCTGTCCTATCAGCGAATGTACATTGGTGACGAGTTGACCAAGGTGGTCGATTTTTTCGCCGACCGCCTCAAGGTCCAGCAGCGCGAGGCTGGCGTTCGCCACGACCTGATCGACGCGGTTTTTGCGCTGGGCGGGGAGGACGATCTCGTCCGGTTGCTGGCGCGCGTGCATGCGCTGCAGGCGTTCGTGACGACGGGCGAGGGGGCGAACCTGCTCGCGGGTTACAAGCGGGCGGCGAATATCCTCAAGAAGGAGGGGTGGCGGGACGCCGCCGCGCCCGCGCCGACGCCGACGATGCGCGAGATGGCCGACCATTCCGCGCCCTTTGGCGAGGAACCATCGCGGCTTCCGGAGGAGCGGCGGGTGATCGAGGTGGACCTGGCCAACGGCCATATCCCGCAAACCGGCGAGGAGGATCCGCTGGCCGAAGCATCCGCGCCCGCCGGCGCCCCCGCCCACGAACCCGCTGAAGCCGCGCTGATCGCGGCGCTCGACGAGGCGGAGCCGCGGGCGGCGGCGGCGATCGAGGCAGAGGATTTCGAGGGCGCGATGGCGGCGCTCGCGACGCTGCGTGCGCCGATCGACGCCTTCTTCGAGCAGGTGACCGTCAACGATGCCGATCCGGCCAAGCGACAGGCGCGGCTGGCGCTGCTGGCGCGGATGCGGGCGGCGGTGCATCGGGTGGCCGATTTCTCGAAGATTGAGGGCTAGGCAACTTTAGTCGGAGTGGACTTCGGCCACAGTCGCTGCAATGCAGCGCATACCTATGCAAAGACCGGAAGGCGGGGATACGTGATGGCGAACCAGGGCACCGAACCGCAATATGTCTATCGCTTCGGCGGCGGCGTGTCGGATGGCGGCAAGGGGGACAAGTTCCTGCTGGGCGGCAAGGGCGCGAACCTCGCCGAAATGGCCTCGATCGGCCTGCCGGTGCCGCCGGGCTTCACCATCTCGACCGCGATGTGCACGCGCTATTCCGAGGAGGGCCAGACCTTTCCCGACAGCGTGCGCGCCGAGGTCGCGGACGGAATCGTGCATATCGAGCAGGTGACGGGCAAGGCGTTCGGCGACCCCGCCAACCCGCTGCTCGTCTCGGTCCGCTCGGGCGCGCGCGTGTCGATGCCGGGCATGATGGACACGGTCCTGAACCTCGGCCTGAACGACCAGACGGTAGAGGGGCTGGCGCGCGTGTCCGACGATCCGCGCTTCGCCTGGGACAGTTATCGCCGTTTCATTCAGATGTATGCCGACGTGGTCCTCGGCCTCGACCACGACCGGTTCGAGGAAGCGCTGGAGATTGCCAAGGAGGATCGCGGCTATTTCCTCGACACCGACCTGACCGCCGACGACCTGAAGGCGCTGGTCACCGAATATAAGGGCCTGGTCGAGGAGCTTTGGGACAAGCCCTTCCCGCAGGACGTGCACGACCAGCTCTGGGGCGCGGTCGGCGCGGTATTCGGGTCGTGGCAGTCGGAGCGGGCGAAGGTCTATCGCCGCCTGAACGACATTCCGGGCGATTGGGGCACCGCGGTCAACGTGCAGGCGATGGTGTTCGGCAACATGGGCGACACCTCGGCCACGGGCGTCGCCTTCACCCGCGATCCCTCGACCGGCGAGAACGGCTATTATGGCGAGTTCCTCATCAATGCGCAGGGCGAGGACGTGGTCGCGGGCATCCGCACGCCGCAATACCTGACCCGCGCGGCGCGGGAAGCGGCGGGGGCCAAGCCGCTGTCGATGGAAGAGGCGATGCCCGAGGTGTACGGCGAACTGGCGGGCGTGTTCGACACGCTCGAGCGCCATTACCGCGACATGCAGGACATCGAGTTCACCGTCGAGCGCGCCAAGCTGTGGATGCTCCAGACGCGAAGCGGCAAGCGGACGGCGAAGGCGGCACTGAAGATCGCGGTCGACATGGCGAGCGAAGGCCTGATTACCGAGGAGCAGGCGGTGGCCCGCGTCGATCCCGCCGCACTCGACCAGCTGCTTCACCCGACGCTCGACCCCGATGCGCCGCGCGATGTCCTGACCAAGGGGTTGCCCGCGTCGCCGGGGGCCGCCTCGGGCAAGGTCGTGTTCGACGCCGACACCGCCGAGAAGATGGCGGCGGCGGGCGAGGACGTGATCCTCGTTCGCGTCGAGACGAGCCCCGAGGACATTCACGGCATGCACGCGGCCAAGGGCATCCTGACCGCGCGCGGCGGCATGACCAGCCACGCGGCGGTGGTCGCGCGCGGCATGGGTCGCCCCTGCGTCTCCGGCGCGGGGAGTCTCTCGATCAAGGGCAAGGACGGGGTGATGCGCGTCGGCGACCGCGAGGTGAAGGCGGGCGAAGTGCTGACGATCGACGGCTCGACCGGCGAGGTGATGCTTGGTGCGGTGCCGACCGTGCAACCCGAGCTGGCCGGCGATTTCGGCACGCTGATGGCCTGGGCCGACAAGGTCCGCCGGCTGAAGGTGCGCACCAACGCCGAAACCCCCGCCGACTGCCGCACCGCGCGCGAGTTCGGGGCGGAGGGCATCGGCCTTTGCCGCACCGAGCACATGTTCTTCGACGCCGGCCGCATTACCTCGGTCCGCCAGATGATCCTGGCGTCGGACGAGGCGGGACGGCGCGCCGCGCTCGAAAAGCTGCTGCCCGAACAGCGCGCCGACTTCGCCGAGATCTTTGCGGTGATGGCGGGCCTGCCGGTGACGATCCGCCTGCTCGACCCGCCGCTCCACGAGTTCCTGCCCCACGAAGATGCCGAGTTCGAGGAAGTCGCCAAGGCCACCGGCATGGAGGTCGAGGCGCTGAAGCGGCGGGCGGGCGAGCTGCACGAGTTTAATCCGATGCTCGGCCATCGCGGCTGCCGCTTGGGCGTCACCTATCCCGAAATCTATGAGATGCAGGCGCGGGCGATCTTCGAGGCGGCGGTCGAAGTCGCGGAGCAGTCGGGCGCGGCGCCGGTGCCCGAGGTGATGATCCCGCTGGTCGCCACGGCCAAGGAGCTGGAACTGATGAAGGCCGTTGTCGACAAGGCGGCGGAGGCGGTGTTCGCTGACAAGGGGCGGCGGATCGAGTATCTGGTCGGCACGATGATCGAGCTGCCGCGCGCGGCGCTGCGCGCGGGCGAGATCGCCGAAGTGGGCGAGTTCTTCAGCTTCGGGACCAACGACCTCACCCAGACGACGCTGGGCGTCAGCCGCGACGACGCGGCGCGGTTCCTCGGCGTCTATGTCGAGAAGGGCATCTACGCCCGCGATCCGTTCGTCAGCATCGATGTCGAGGGCGTCGGCGAGCTGGTCGAACTGGCCGCCGAGCGCGGGCGCAAGACACGGCCCGACATCAAGCTTGGCATCTGCGGCGAGCATGGCGGCGATCCCGCCTCGATCGCGTTCTGTGAGAAGGTCGGGCTCGATTACGTGTCGGCGAGCCCGTACCGCGTGCCGATCGCCCGGCTGGCGGCGGCGCAGGCGGCGCTCGCCAAGTGATGCAGCACCGCCGCGCCCGCACCACCCGTGACGGTTACGACCGCGTGGGGCCGTTCCATCCCTTCGTCGCCTGGGCAGGAGTCGCGCTGTTCGACCTGTCGCTGATCGCGTTCGTCGTGCTGACGATGCTGGTCGGGGCCGACTGGACCGAGGACCTCATCTTTCCCGGCGGGCCGGAGGTCCTGCCGTTTTGACGGCTTAGAAGAAGAAGCGGGACCCCGGATCAAGTCCGGGGTGACGATTGCGGGGAGTGCACATCCCTTACCATTACCGTCATCCCGGGCTTGACCCGGGATCCCGCTACCTTCTTACTCCATCACCTTCAGCATCGAGCTGATCGTCACGAACGCGAACGCGACCGAGCTGTCGGCGACGCCATAGGGGATGAACAGCCGGTCGCCGTGTCGGATCGCGCCGCATGAATAGACGACGTTGGGGACATAGCCCTCCCGGTCCTGATCCGCCGCGGCCAGCAACGGCTCGCGCGTGCGGCCGATTACTCTCGACGGATCCTCCTTGTCGAGCAGCACCGCGCCAATTGAATATTTACGCATCGCGCCGACGCCGTGGGTGAGCAGCAGCCAGCCCTCGTCGATCTCGATCGGCGGGCCACAATTGCCGATTTGGACCAGCTCCCATGGGTAATGGGGCTTGAGCAGCAGCTCGCCCTCGTCCCAGTGGGTTAACGTGTCGGACTGGATCAGGAACAGGTTCTCGCCGTCCTGACGGCCGATCATCATGTACTTGCCGCCGATCTTGCGCGGGAACAGGCCCATGCCCTTGTTCCGCGCGGCCGAGCCGGTCATCGGCACGAGGTCGAACGCGCGGAAATCGCGCGTGCGCAGCATCTCCGACTGGATGACCGAGCCGTTATAGGCGGTGTAGGTGCCGAGCCATTCGGTGCTGCCGTCGTCGTGCGTGAAATGGACGAGGCGCATGTCCTCCAGCCCGTTCGACTGCGCGCGGGTGATCGGGAAGATGACCGTGCCCGACAGCGTCGAATCGCGGTGGCGGTGAACCGTCACCTCGCCCTCGGGGATACCGTGCTCATCCGCGCCCTCACGATCGACGGCGGTGGCGAAGGGGGGCTCGGGCGCAAGAATCAGCTCGTTATGGTCGGTGATGATCCCCTCTCGGAACGCGACCGAACTGATATGCCCTTCGCCCACGGCGCGGAGCGACATGAGGATGCGCAGGCTGCCCGGCGGCATCCCCGACTGGTCGAAATGCGGCACCGCGCTGGGGTTCATCAGCGCGGCGGCGGCGTAGCTGTATTCGTGGCAGAAATAGGCGCCGATAAGCTGCCGCTTCTCGTCCGAGATCGCCGCGCCGTCGAGCTTCAGCAGATCCTCGATCTGGTCGTAGCGGGTCATG
The DNA here is from genome assembly GCF_014199325.1 of Sphingomonas yantingensis. Taxonomy (GTDB): domain Bacteria; phylum Pseudomonadota; class Alphaproteobacteria; order Sphingomonadales; family Sphingomonadaceae; genus Sphingomonas; species Sphingomonas yantingensis. Next base: position 130,976 of record NZ_JACIJJ010000003.1, on the reverse strand, counting down.
AAGACGCGCCGCGTCTGCCAGTGCCGCGCCTCGAAATCCTTGAGCACGGTGTTGAGCTGCTGACGCGCCTCGATCGGCGACATTTCCAGGACGGCATGGACCAGCCGTTCCGTCCGGCTGGGTGCCGATCCGTTCGACTGCCACGCGATATGAAACGGACGCACGACCACGCGCGAAGGGTCGGCATGCAGCCGTAGCGCGTGGGTTTCCAATTCGAGCATTCAAGCCCCCCGTAAGGCCGTCGCTCTACGACCCGATTGTTCTAAGCGACGACGATGCGCGGCGGGTCTGCCAGATTTGCCGCCGCCTTTGAAAGCCCGGAAATGGCGCAATTGGCCAATTGCAGCGCCAAAATCGACTCCGCGCCCTGATTGCGGTTGAGCCCGGTGGGCTGAAGCCCGTCGAAGCAGCCGCCGTCCTGCGCCGTCGCCAGCGGCAAATCGAGGTCGTTGCCGCCGAGATACCAACGATACGCCCGCATCGCTTCCTCGTACCAGCGCTTCTCCCCGGTTGCCTCGAACGCGGCGGCGCATGCCTCCACGGTCGCCTGTGCTTCCAGCGGCTGCTGATCGAACGGGAGCGGCTCGGCATATTCGCGTCCAAAGCTCTCGGTCCCCACGGCTCGAAAATTGCCGGCGGGCGAGGTCTGGCGCGAGACGATCCATTCGAGCGTCTCGATCCCGCAATCGACGAAATCCTGCCGGCCGAGGGCCTGCCCCGCACGGATCAGCGCCTCGGGCAGGCGGGCGTTGTCATAGGCGAGGACGATCTCGAACCACTGCCAGTCGGGACGGCGGTTCGTCTCGCACAGCGCGACGAGCTGCTCGCCGAAGCTTTCAAGGATGCGCGTCGCGATCGGGTGGGCGGGAAACCCGTCGCGCATCGCCGCGGCGCCCAGCATCGCGAATGCCTGCGCCCGCGGGCTGCCGAGGTCGAAGGCAAGGCTGGCGGTCTGGTCGAACAGCGCGGCCGCCCAGTCGCGATGCTTCTGCTCGCGCGCCTCGGTCGCGGTGACGCCGAGCGCCCAGAGCGCGCGGCCGTTAGAATCCTCCGACCCCTCGTCCTCGCACCATACGCGGTCGAAGCGCATGAAGTTGCGGAAGCGGCGCTTGTCGGGGTTCCAGGCGTACTGGACGAACGAAGCGTAGATGCTCGTCCATTTGTCGCGCGTCACGTCGTCGAGCGGATCGATGCGGCACATCAGGATCAGCGCACGGGCATTGTCGTCGATACAATAGCCGTGGCGACGATCGGGGATCGAATAGATCGAATGCTGGAGCATGCCCGTCGCGTCGCTCATCCGCTCGACCGCGGCGAGGTCGGGGCGGAGCGGTGCGGTCTCGCTCGCGCTGCCGGTGATGCGCGCGGGACGGGCGGTAACGATCTGCTCCGCCGCCTTCATGATCCCCTCGGCCAGGCACGGCCACAGCATCGTGCGCCCGCGGGCATAGGCACGCGTCGCCAGCGCCATCCGCTCGCCGTCGTCGGCCAGCAACCCGCCGATCGCCCGCGCGAAGCCGGCGACGTCGCCGAAATCGACGAGCATGCCATGACCGTCGCCGAGGATCTCGGTAGCGTGGACATAGGGGGTCGAGACGACCGGCTTGCCCATGCCGACCGCGAAGCTCAGCGTGCCCGAGGTGATCTGCGCCGGGTTGTGGTAGGGCGTCGCATAGATGTCGGCGGCCTGCAGATAGTCGAGCAGCTCGGGCTCCTCGGCGAAGCCGTCGATCAGTTCGACATGATCCGCGACGCCCAGCTCGGCGGCCTGCGCGATCAGGCGCTCGCGATACGCCTCGCCCTCATGCGCGACGAGGTTGGGGTGGGTGGCGCCCAGCACCACGTAATGCGCGCGCGGCTCCGCCTTCACGATCTCGGGCATCGCCGCGATCATCGTCTCGATCCCCTTGTTGGGGGCGAGCAGGCCGAAGGTGAAGATGACCTTGCGCCCCTCCCACCCGAAGCGCGGCTTCATGCTGTCGGGGACGAGGAAGGCACGGTCGGGCACGCCGTGCGGGATGGTGACGATGCGGCGTGCGTCCGCGCCGTGGACGCGGGTCAGGATCTCGCGGCCCTTCTCGGCCATGACCATGACCTTGCTCGCGCGGCGGAGCAACGCCTCCATCACCCGACGCTCCTCGGCACTGGGGCGCTCAAGGATCGTGTGCAGCGTGACGATGACGGGCAGCGAAGTGCGGTCGAGCAGCGAAAGCAGGTGATCGCCCGCCGAGCCGCCGAAGATGCCGTATTCGTGCTGGACCCACAGCACCTGCGCGCCCGACACCTCGATCCGGCGGGCAGTCGCCAGATAGGCGGACAGGTCGTGCTGCGGGATCGTCGCCGTCACCGCGTCGGGATAGGCATAGCGGCCGGGATGGTCGTCCATCGCATACACATCGACCATGAGGTCGGGGTAGCGCGCGACCATCGCCTGATGACAATGCGTGGTGAACGTCGCAAGACCGCACTGGCGGGGCAGATAATTGCCGATGAGCGCCAGATGCCTGATCTGCGGCGCCTTCGCTCCCTCAAGCGTCGACATGAGCTTACCTTTCGCATGTGCAACAGGGACCGGGCAGGTCCGAAGCGTCCACCTCCAAACGAGTTAAGCGAAATATGGTTGCAACATTGCTGCAACGCAACAAGCGATATTCATCCGCCGTTCAGCGCGTTCAGCCGCGGCCGCGATAGCCGGCAACGCCCTGGTCTGGCACCCACAGCCCGTCGGGCGACGGTCCGGATTGCCAGAACACGTCGATCGGGATGCCGCCGCGCGGATACCAGTAGCCGCCGATGCGCAGCCAGACAGGCTTCATCTCGCGGAACAACCGCTCGCCGATCCCGACGGTGCAGTCCTCATGAAACGCCGCATGGTTGCGAAAGCTCCCGAGGAACAGCTTCAGCGACTTGGATTCGACGATCGTTTCGGCGGGGGCATAGTCGATGACGAGGTGGGCGAAATCGGGCTGCGCCGTCACCGGACAGAGCGAGGTGAACTCGGGCGCGGCGAAGCGGACACAGTACAAGGACCCGGGTCGCGGATTGGGAACATAATCCAGTACCGCTTCGTCGGGGCTGGCGGGCAGGGCGCTGGTCTGGCCGAGATGCTTGGGGGTCATGCGGCGCCATATAGTCGCGCCTGCGACGGAGGGAAGATTTGACGGTTCTGATCCCCGTGCTGGGCGACCAGCTATCCGATAATCTCTCGTCGCTGGACGGCATCGACAAGGCCGAGGCGCGCATCCTGATGATGGAGGTGGGGGAGGAAGCGACGTACGTCCGCCACCACGTCCGCAAGATCGCGTTTCTCTTCTCGGCGATGCGCCACCATGCCGAACGGCTGCGCGAGGCTGGCTGGACCGTCGATTACGTCAAGCTCGACGACCCCGGGAACGAGGGCAGCTTCTCCGCCGAGGTCGCGCGGGCGGTCGAGCGGGTAAAGCCCGACCGTATCGTCGTGACCGAGGCGGGCGAGTGGCGCGTGCGCGCGATGCTCGAAAGCTGGGCGGACCGCTTCGACTGCGAAGTGGAGATCCGCGCCGACACCCGCTTCGTCGCCATTCATGCCGAGTTCGAGGAGTGGGCCGCCGATCGCAAGGCGCTGCGCATGGAGTTCTTCTATCGCGAGATGCGGCGCAAGACCGGCCTCTTGATGGACGGCGCCAAGCCCGAAGGCGGGCAGTGGAACTACGACGCCGAGAACCGCAAGCCACCGCCGGCCAAGGAGCGCCCGGCCGCCCCGCTGTCGTTCGAGCCGGACAAGATCACCAAGGATGTTCTGAAGCTCGTCAAGGCGCGGTTCGACAATCATGTCGGCGGCCTCGACGATTTCGGCTTTGCGGTGACGCGCGAGGATGCGCTGAAACAGCAGGCGCATTTCATCAAGCATCACCTGCCGCAGTTCGGCGACTATCAGGACGCGATGGTGACGGGCGAGCCGTATCTGTGGCACGCGATCCTGTCGCCCTATCTCAACGCCGGTCTGCTCGACCCGCTCGACCTGTGCCGCGCGGTGGAGAAGGCGTATCGCGCTGGCAAGGCCCCGCTCAACGCGGCCGAGGGCTTCATCCGCCAGATCATCGGCTGGCGGGAGTTCGTGCGCGGCATCTACTGGCGTGAGGGGCCGGATTATACGAGCCGCAATTTCCTCAATGCCAAGCGCGACCTGCCCGACTTTTACTGGACGGGCGAGACCGACATGCATTGCATGGCGGAGGCGATCGGCGGGACGCTCGACCACGCCTATGCGCACCATATCCAGCGGCTGATGGTGACGGGCAATTACGCGCTGCTGATCGGCGCCGACCCCGAACAGGTGCAACGCTGGTATCTGGAGGTTTATGCCGACGCCTATGAGTGGGTGGAGGCGCCCAACACGCTTGGCATGAGCCAGTTCGGCGACGGCGGGCTGCTCGCGTCGAAGCCGTACGCGTCGTCCGGCGCCTACATCAATCGCATGTCCGATTACTGCGGGAAATGCCGATACGACGTTAAGAAGCGCGAGGGCGAGGACGCCTGCCCCTTCAACGCGCTCTACTGGGACTTTCTGGCGCGAAACCGGACCAAGCTCGGCAACAACCAGCGGCTGGCCATGCCGTACCGGAATTGGGACCGGATGGACGAAAAGACGCAGAAATCCGTCCGAAAGCAGGCCACCTCCTACCTGAGGACGCTTGGCGGGGGGCGCGCTTCTTCGTAGGCTCAGGACAAAGCACAAGGGAGGACTGTCATGGATTCGCTCGTTTCGACCGAATGGCTCGCCGGGGAACTGGGTGCGAGCGACCTGCGCGTCGTCGATGCGACCTGGTTCATGGCAGGACAGGGCGACGCCGCCGCCGATTACGAAAAGGCGCATATCCCGGGTGCGGTGTTCCTCGATTTGGAGGACGTGCGCGACACGTCGAGCGACCTGCCGATGATGCTGCCCGCCGCGGAGAAGTTCGCCAGTCGGATGCAGTCGCTGGGCCTCGGCGATGGCAGCCGCATCGTCCTCTACGACAACTCCCCCTACAAGACCGCGGCGCGCGGCTGGTTCATGCTCAAGACGTTCGGCGCGCACGATGTCGCGATCCTTGATGGCGGGCTCGCCAAATGGCTGGCCGAGGGGCGCCCGACCGAAAGCGGGCGCGAGACGCTGCGTCACCGCCACTTCACCGTCTGGGACGACCGCAGCGCGGTGCGCAGCCTGTCGGACATGAAGGCGAATTTGGACAGCAAGGCCGAGCAGGTGGTCGACGCCCGCTCCGCCTCGCGCTTTTCGGGCGAGGAGCCGGAGCCGCGCGCGGGGACCGCATCGGGCCATATCCCCGGTTCGGCGAATGTGCCGATCGCGCGGCTGTTCAATGCCGACGGCACCTACAAGTCGAAGGACGAGCTGCGCGCGGCGTTCGAGGCGGCGGGGGTCGATGTGGAGAAGCCCATCGTCACCACCTGCGGCTCGGGGGTCACCGCCTCGGTTCTTGCCTTCGCGCTGCACCTCCTGGGACAGAAAGCGGCGCTCTACGACGGCAGCTGGTCCGAATGGGGCACCGACAAGGATACGCCGAAGGCGACGGGGTAAGGCGCTTCCGTCACCCCGGACTTGATCCGGGGTCCCGCTTCTTCTTGGACGTTGAGGCAGAAGAGGCGGGATCCCGGCTCAAGGCCGGGATGACGGGGAATGTGAGCGATTGTCCGGGCTCCCCGCCGCCGCTACCACCGCGCACATGACCAAGCCCCGTGACCCTGCCGCCCCGATCACCGACGCCACGCGCGTGGTCCAGGCCGGGCGGCGGGAGGAGTGGACGCAGGGGATCGTCAATCCGCCGGTCTGGCGTGCCTCCACCATCCTCTACGACGACGTGGCCGACCTGCGCGCCAATGCGCGGCGCGATACGACGCATCGGCTGTTCTACGGCCGGCGGGGCACGCCGACGCAGTGGAGCCTTGCCGACGCGCTGACCGAGCTGGAGCCGGGGGCGGAGGGAACGCTGCTCTATCCCTCCGGCGTGGCGGCGATCGCGACCGCGCTCTTGGCGGTGCTGTCGCCCGGCGACGAGGTGATGATCCCGGACAGCGCCTATGACCCCACACGCTCGATCGGCAACGGCATCCTCAAGCGGATGGGGATCGCCACGCGCTTCTACGATCCGCTGGTGGGCGCGGGGATCGCGGACCTGATCGGCCCGGCGACACGCGCGATCTTCATGGAAAGCCCTGGCAGCCTGACGTTCGAAGTACAGGACGTGCCGGCGATCGTTGCCGCGGCGAAGGCGCGCGGCATCGTAACGCTGCTCGACAATACCTGGGCGACGCCGCTCCTCTTCCCGGCGATCGCGCGCGGGGTGGATTACACGATCCTTGCCTGCACCAAGTACGTCGTCGGCCATTCGGACGTGATGCTGGGGTCGGTTACGGCAGGACCGGGCCGGTTCGAGGCACTGCGGAGCGCGACCTATCAGCTCGGCCAGTGCGTCAGTCCCGACGATGCGTGGCTGGGTAGCCGCGGCCTGCGTACGATGAAGCTGCGGCTCGACGAACAGGGGCGGTCGGCGCTCGCCATCGCCGAATGGCTCAAGAGACGGCCGGAAGTGGCGCGGGTGTTGCACCCCGCAATGCCCGACTGTCCGGGGCATGAGGTGTTCGCGCGGGACTTCGCCGGGCCGGCGGGGTTGTTCAGCGTGGTGCTAAGAGGCGGCAGCGATGCGGGCCGCGTCGCGATGATCGACGGGCTCGCGCATTTCGGCATCGGCTATAGCTGGGGCGGGTATGAGAGCCTCGCGCTGCCGATCGACCCGCAGCATTATCGCACGGTCACTCAATGGAAGGCGGAGGGGCCGATGATCCGGCTCCAGATCGGGCTGGAGGATACGAACAACCTGATCGCCGATCTGGAGGCGGGCCTCGCGCGGTTCACGGCGGCCGGCTGATCTCAGCCCGCCTTGTCGATCCCCACCACGCGGCGCGCCTTGGCGATGGCGCGGTAGGCGGTCGACTTGGCGAGGTTCTGCGACGGATACCGCTTGGGCGCTGAGGGCGACAGGCCCACATCGCGCATCATCGCGTTGAGATTGTGCGCATATTGCTCACGATAGCTCCACTCGGAGCGCCACGTAATCGAGAAGGAGACCGAGGTCGCTGGGCCGTTCTGGACCCAGTGCGGCGCCTTGACCGGCACGTAGATCGCCTCGCCCGGCACGATCGTAATCGGCTGGCCGCGGTCCTTGATCTCGTCGCGGAAGGGTAGGTTGCGGTGCGCGCCGCGGTGGAAGGCTTCGTGCGCCTCCGGCTTCACCACGTCGTGGTCGGCGGGGTCGAAGACGGTCATCGTCTTGGTCCCGCGCAGTTGCAGCAGGATGTTGTGCTCGGGATCGAAGTGGAAGGGCGTCACCGCATTGGGTGAGGAGACGAAGATGAATGCCTCCCGCTTCAGCATCGGCCCTGTCGACGGCGCGGCGAGGGTGGCGATCTCGTCCAGCACCTCGTCCATCAGCGTCTTGTACGCCGGGTCCTGCTCGACGAACTTCAGCACCATCCACGACCCGTTTTCCTCGATCGACCGGATCGTGTCGGCGAACGAGAGACCGTTGTCGCGAACGCTGTCCGGATCGACCCCGATCGGCAGGTCCGCGAGATTCTGTTCGACATCGACCGGCCGCATCCGCTGGGCAAGGCCGACGAGCGACTCGAGTTCGAACAATTTGTGCCCGACCAGGCGATGGGTCAGCTTGCCCGCGGTTTCGGGATAGAGCGCGTCGAAGGTCGCCCGCGCGCCGTCGTCAAAGATCTGCGTCATCGTCGTCGTTCCGTGGCTGGGGATGCGAGGGAGTACGGCGCGCCTTGATCGCGGCCCAGCTGCGCTCGACCGCGCGCGCCGTGGCAAAGGCAAGGCGCCCGCGCGCGCCGCCGATGGGCAGGGTCAGCCGGACGATGGCGCGTCGCTCGGCCCAGAGGCTGTCGATCATCGGGTGGTTGGCCGCGGCGCAGCTGTCCATCCAGTCGATGCCGGGCGCGTCTAGGATACCGTAATTCTCGATCTGGATGAGAACGCCGGGCGAAAAGCGGGCATAATCCTCGTCATAGGCGATCTTGAAGGAGGCGCTGCCAGGGGAGCAAAGGAAGTTGACGAGCATCGCGATCGTACGGTCGCCGACCGCCATGCGCAGCATTTCGAGGCGCCCGGCATCGCGTGCGCCGGCCAGTGCCTCGGCGAAGAACGCGCGCTTGGCCGCGTCGTTGCCGAGCGCCGATCCCTCACGGCCTTTCCACCCCGAGGCCTCGATCGACAGGAAGGCCGCGGTCCACTCGTCAAGATCGTCGCGGGGCGTCAGCCGCGTCGTCCCGACCGGGCCTAATTCGGCGAGGCGAGCGGCCAGCCGCTTCAACTCCTTGCGCTTCTTCTTTCGCACCGTCGCTTCGTAATAGGCGGCAGGCGATAGGTCGCTGGCCAGCAGCGCGCGCTGATGGCGCATGACCGTCGCGACGGGGCGATCGGCGATCGCCGCCAGGGCGCGGTGCGCCGCGCCGTCCTCGACGATCGCGGTCAGGTGAAGGAGCGGGGGGAGGCCGGGTGCCCTGTCGAGGCAGGCGAGCATCGCCGCCATCGCCGCCGCCTCTTCCCCGGCACGCAGCAGCGGCATGCCGAGAAACGCATTGGCGTGGACCCAATTGGTCAGCGTCGGCAACGGGATACGGTAATAGCGTGGCTCGATGCCAAGCGGCATCAGGCCGACCAGCGCCTCGCCGCGAAACGCCGCGACTGCGCGGACGGTGCCGCCATCACCCAGATGCCGTGCCGACGCTGCGAGAAACCAGCGTTCTGCAAAGGGATTGGGCTCCGCGGCATGAGCAGTACAGTCGTCCCAGGCTACGCCATGCGTCGCATCGAGCTCGGCCAGCGTCGTCAGGCGCGCCGACAGGGGCGCCTCCGCCGCCTGATCCCGCTCGATCGGTGTATGGTACAGCGCTGCCTCCACGATGGGGCCAGCCTTAGCGATTAGCCGTTAACAAGCCGCTGCCGTCACAACAGAAACGGCGCCGGATCCCCCGAACCGGCGCCGTTCCCCGTTTCCCCCCGCTCTGGGGAAGCTCATCGATCGTCAGAACGTCAGGCGACCTGCGCCTCGGGCGTTTCGTCCGGATCGCGCAGCACATAGCCGCGGCCCCAGACCGTCTCGATATAATTGTCCCCATCGGTCGCCATCGACAGCTTTTTGCGCAGCTTGCAGATGAACACGTCGATGATCTTGAGCTCGGGCTCGTCCATCCCGCCATAAAGGTGGTTGAGGAACATTTCCTTGGTAAGCGTCGTGCCCTTGCGGAGCGAAAGCAGCTCCAGCATCGCATATTCCTTGCCGGTCAGGTGGACGCGGGCGCCATCGACCTCGACCGTCTTGGCATCGAGGTTGACGGCCAGCTTGCCCGTCTTGATGACCGACTGCGAATGGCCCTTCGATCGGCGGACGACGGCGTGGATGCGCGCGATCAGTTCCTCACGGTGGAAGGGCTTGGTGACGTAATCGTCGGCGCCGAAACCGAAGCTGCGCACCTTCGAATCCATTTCGGCGACACCCGAAAGGATCAGCACCGGCGTCTGCACGCGAGCGACCCGCAGCTTCTTCAGCACGTCGTACCCGTGCATGTCGGGCAGGTTCAGGTCGAGAAGAATGATGTCGTAGTCATAGAGCTTGCCAAGGTCCAAGCCTTCTTCGCCGAGATCGGTCGAATAGACATTGAAGCCTTCGGTCGCGAGCATCAGCTCGATCGCCTTGGCAGTGGTAGGCTCGTCCTCGATCAGCAACACGCGCATCGGCCGGATCCCCTGTCCCTGTGGCGAGATGCGCACTGCCCCCTTTGGCCGGCCGCTCGCTGGACTTCAGCATTAACCTAAACAGCTCTGAAGCCAAAAGGTTAATTTCTCGCTAAGGCGCAGTAATCCGCGAGTCCGCGTGCTTACCTTCTCGTTCGCAAACGTTACGGAAGCGTTCGGCAAGCCAGTCGATCAACAATTCGACCCGCGCCGGTCGGCGGGGACTGGGCGGCGTCAACAGGTGTAGTGCGACCGGAGGTGCGCGCCATTCCGGCAGGATCGCGACCAGCGCGCCCGAGGCAAGCTCGCGATCGACGATGAAGTCCGGCAGCCGCGCGATGCCGAGCCCCGCGGTGAGCGCGGGCAGCATCGCCTCCCCATTATTGGTCATCAGCGGCCCGGCGGCGCGCACCGCCGCGGTTTCGCCGCCCGGCCCCTGGAACAGCCAGGTGGCGTTCGGCAGGTTGGTGTAGCTGAAACAGGCATGCTCGGCGAGTTGCGCCGGGTGCGTCGGCGTGCCCGCACGCGCCAGATAGGCGGGGCTGGCGACGACATGCGCGGTGACGGCAGACAGCCGCCGCGCGCGTAGCGAGCTGTCGGGCAGGTCGGCGATGCGCAGCGCGATGTCGATCCCCTCGGCCACGATGTCGACGCGCGAATCGGAGAGCGCCAGCTCGACCTCGATCCCCGGATGCGCGGCCATGAAGTCGGCGATCGCGGGCGCGACGTGGCGGATGCCGAAGGTCATCGGCGCGGCGACGCGGACGAGGCCGGTGGGCGCGCGTGCGCTTTCAAGCGCGGTTTCCTCGGCGGCCTGTCCCTCGGCCAGGATGCGCTGCGCATGTTCGGCGAGCGACCGGCCGCTATCGGTCAGCGTCAGCCGGCGCGAGGTACGGTGGAACAGCGCGGTGCCCAGACGCGCCTCCAGACGGCTGATCGCCTTCGACACCGTCGCCTTGCTGATCCCGAGCGCCTGCGCCGCGCCGCTGAACGACCGCTGCTCGACCACACAGGCGAAGATCGCCCAGGCTTCGAAGTCGGGCAATTGCATCGGGGCTTAGTCCTCGCCGAACCCGGCGGCAGCAAAGCGCTCGGGTAGAGTTGCCTCGGCCTCGATCGGTGCTTTGCCCTCACGGGGCAGCGACAGGCGCTGCGCGTGGAGCAGCATCCCGCAGCGCTCCGCCCGCCCGTAATGCGGATCGCCGACGATGGGGATGCCGAGGCCGCTGGCCGCGTGAACGCGGATCTGATGCGTGCGTCCGGTTTCCGGGGTGAAGGCGACCAGTGAGCGGTCGCCCTCGGCGCGGATCACTTCCCAGTGCGTGACGGCACGCTTGCCGCGCGGATCGGGGACGATTCGCCAGCCGGCCTCTACGGTCGAAACCTTGCCGAGTGCCATGTCGATCGTGCCGGTTTCCTCGCTTGGGACACCGGCGAGCACGGCCAGATACCGCTTCGCCACGAGCCCGCTTTCGAAGGCTTGCTGGAACCGCTTGTGCGCCTTGGGGTTGCGCGAGAGCAGAAGGCAGCCGCTGGTGTCGCGGTCGAGCCGGTGGACGGGAAGGGGCGCGCGTTTGAAGCCGAAGGTCAGGTCATCGAGCATCGCGGCAACGCTGGGCGATCGGTCGCGCGGTTCGTCGACGGGCAGCCCGGCGGGCTTGTCGAGGATCAGCGCCTCGCCGTCGATGAAGAGGACGCGGTCGGCTAGGTCGGGACGGTTCATGGCCCCGCGCCTAGCATGGGCGGCGCTGGTCGGGGAGGGGGCGCTGCTCGCGCTCGCCGGCTGCGCGCCGGTGGCGAAGCCCGCACCCGCGGTAACGGTCGCGGCCCCCGCGCCGATGACGCCGCTGCCTGCCGCGCCGCCGCCGGTGCTGGTCGCCGCGGCGCGCCCGCCGATGGCGCTGTGCGGGCGCGGCATCGTGTCGCCGGGGCCGGACGGGCGAATGCTCAACCATTTTCCCTATCCCGAGATGCCGGCGAGCGCGCTGGTCCCCGCACCCGCCTCGCTCGGCGACAGCGGGTGCCGGGTGCATCCGGCGATGCTGCCCGATCTCCAGCGCCTGATCGCCGCGGCTGATGCCGACCCGCGCGTGGCGGGGAAACTGCGCGCCGTTTCCTGCCAACGAAGTATCGCGTTCCAAGAGCGGACGTTCTGCGCCGGCATCCTGTCGGGGCGGACGCAGGGGTTCACCGACCGCGCCTGGGCCTCCGCCCCGCCGGGGCACAGCGAGCACGCGACGGGCTATGTCATCGACTTCGGCACGCGCGACCGCGGCGGGTGCCCGGACGCCGACGCCTGCTTCGCGGCGAGCGACATGGGCAAGTGGCTGCTCGCCAATGCCGCGCGCTATGGCTTCGAACTGAGTTTCCCCGCGGGAAACAGGCAGCAGGTAAAGTGGGAGCCGTGGCACTGGCGCTGGGTCGGGACGAGCGCGGCGGCGGCGGGAGCGGAACCGGCGCGGCGAACCTTTGCCTTGGCGCGGGCGAAGTTTCCGGCGAACCCGGGCGTTGAGTGATTGGTGGGCACGGCGAACCTCGATCTTACCGGCGAGTGGTCGGGCGACTATAGCTATCCGGGCCTGATCGGACCGACGACGCCGTTCCTCGCGACGCTGACCGAAACGGGCGGGCGGCTGACAGGGACGGTCATCGAGCCCGACACGGTGACGGGCGCACCCGTGATCGAGGCGACGATCGCCGGGATCCGCGCCGGGCAGAACGTGGATTTCACGAAGAGCTATGGCCCCGCGGCGTCGGAAGGCTACGGCACGCCGGTCGATTATGTCGGCACGCTTTCGGGCGACGGCAACACGGTGGCGGGCGTGTGGAGCCTCCTCGATTTGGACGGCCAGTTCGAGATGCGGCGCGAGAGCGGGCAGGTCCAGACGGTTGAAAAGCGCGTTGCCGAGACGATCGGTCCAATCGGAACGGGTTGATCCGATTACCTAGCTGGCCTAGATGGCCGGCAACCTTGGGGAGTAGTCACCCGCACCAGCGGGGCTGTCGTCAACAAGCTCGATCCATCGGATCGTGGCGGCAGCAGCGGTTTGAGGCCGCCCGACGAGACCAACGGCAGCGCCGGTCCGCTTTGGGCCATGGTCGGTCGCTGTCGTTCGTCACCGGCCCCCAGGATTTGTCACATGCCCGGTATCCTCACGCTCGGCGCGCTTGGCGCCAGCCTTTCGGTCGACGCCTTTGCCGCCGCGCTCGGCAAGGGGGCGCAGGCGCCGCGGACGCGGTGGCGCGACGCGCTGCGCGTCGGCGCGGTATTCGGCTTCTTCGAGGCGCTGACGCCGGCGGCGGGCTGGCTGCTCGGTTATCTGGTCAACGACTGGATCGCCGACTGGGACCACTGGGTGTCGTTCGTGCTGCTGGCCGTCATCGGCGGGCACATGATCGTGCAGAGCCTGCGCGGTGGTGACGCTGCCGAAGCGGCGCCCGCCGCGAGCGAGACCAATTATTTCCGGCTGATGCTGACCGCGCTCGCCACCAGCATCGACGCGGCGGCCGTCGGCGTCACGCTGGCGTTGATGGACGTCAACATCGCGGTGGCGTGCATCGTTATCGGCGGAGTCACCTGCCTCGTCGCCACCGGCGGCGTGATGCTGGGCAAGCGGGTGGGGCCGTATCTGGGTAACTACGCCGGGATCGTCGGCGGCGTTGTGCTGGCGGGGATCGGCACCGCGATCCTCCTCCAGCACACCGGCGTCATCTGACACCTCAGCCGCAGGACAGCTTGACGATCTTCCCCCCGGCGTCGACCTCGACATTCAGGCGGTCGGGGCGGAAGTCCATCGTCAGCGCCGAGCCGCTTTCGTAGCGGCGGAGGGTACGCGCGCCCGACGCAGCCTTGGCGCTTTCGACCGTGGCCGGGTCGCCTGCCTGGCCGATCAGCTTCTGAATGGGCGTAGCATCGCACTGCGCGCCGCTCGCCGGATCGGCCGTGGCGGGCGCTGGTGTCTGGGTACAGGCGGCGAGCGCCAGCAGGGCGATCGGGGTGAAGCGGATCATGCGGCTTCCTCTTCCTCGGCGGCATCCTCGGCCGGCTCTTCGGTGCGCGTCATCTTGAGCTTGCCGTTCCGAACCGCAAAGCCCAGCCGCCCCTCGACCAGCGCCACCGCATCGCGGCCGAATTGTTCGTAGCGCCAGCCGTTCAGAACCGCCAGGTCGCCGCGCTGCCCCGCCGCCAGCGCCTCGAGGTCGTCTGACCGGGCAAGCAGGCGCGCGGCGACGTTGATCTCCTTGGCGCGGATTTTAAGGAGGAGCTTGAGCAGGTCGGCGACCAGCGCGCCGTCCTTGCCCATGCCGGGCTTGCGGTCGTCGCGCGCGGGCAGCTCGTCGCTGCGCATCGGCTTGGCGGCTTCGAGCGCAGCCATCAGCCGGCCGCCGATGTCGTTGCCGCCCCAGGTCGCCGACAGGCCGCGCACGCGGGCAAGGTCGCCCTGGCGTTTGGGCGGATTGGCGGCGAGATCGGCGATCGTCTCGTCCTTGACGATCCGCCCCCGGGGCAGGTCCTTGCCCTGCGCCTCGAGCTCACGCCAACGGGCCAGCGCCTTCAGCCGGCCGAGCACCTCGGGCTTGCGGCTGTTGATGCGGACGCGCTGCCACGCCTCGTCGGGATCGTTGAAATAGTTGGCGGGGTCCGCCAGCCGCTCCATCTCCTCGTCCAGCCACAGGCCGCGGCCGGTGCGGCGCAGCTTGTCCAGCATCCGCGGAAAGATTTTCGACAGATGCGTCACGTCGGCGATCGCATAATCGATCTGGCGCGCATCGAGCGGCCGGCGCGACCAGTCGGTGAAGCGCGCGCCCTTGTCGACGGTGATGCCCAGATAACTGTCGACGAGGTTCGAGTAACCGATCTGTTCGCCCTGACCCAGCGCCATCGCCGCCACCTGCGTGTCGAACAGTGGGTGCGGGGTCTTGCCGGTGAGGTTGTAGATGATCTCGATATCCTGCCCGCCGGCGTGGAAGACCTTGAGCACTTCCTCGTTCTCGGTAAGCAGGTCGAGCAGGGGCTTCAGGTCGATGCCCGGCTGCATCGGGTCGATCGCGGCGGCCTCGTTCTCGTCCGCGATCTGGATCAGGCAGAGCTCGGGCCAGTAGCTGTTCTCGCGCATGAACTCGGTGTCCACCGCGACGAAGGGCGAATTGGCGAGCCGGGTGCAAAGATTGGCGAGGGCGGCATTGTCCTCGATAAGTCCGTGTATGTGCATCGCCCCCCCATAGAACCAGTCGCGCGGGTTGACAAAGAGGGGAAGGGACCGGATGCGCGGCGACCATCCCGTTTCGCGCTGAACCGAAAGAGCAACGACCATGCACGCCTATCGCACGCACCATTGCGGCGCCCTTCGCGACACCGATGTCGGCCAGGAAGTCCGCCTGTCGGGCTGGGTGCACAAGAAGCGCGATCACGGCGATCTCGTCTTCGTCGACCTGCGCGACCATTACGGCATCACCCAGATCGTGACCGAGGTCGACGGCCCGGTGTTCGCCGTCATCGAATCGCTGCGCAGCGAATCGGTGGTGACGATCACAGGCAAGGTGGTGGCGCGTGCGGCCGAGGCGGTGAACCCCAACCTGCCCACCGGCGCGATCGAGATCCGCGCGACCGATGCGGTGGTCCAGTCGATGGCCCACGACCTGCCGATGCCGGTCGCCAGCGACAACGAATATCCCGAGGATATCCGCCTTCGCTATCGCTTCGTCGATCTGCGCCGTGAGAAGGTGCATGCCAACATCATGCTGCGCGCCAGCGTCATCGCCTCGCTTCGCAAGCGGATGATCGATCAGGGCTTTACCGAGTTCCAGACGCCGATCCTGACCGCGTCGAGCCCCGAGGGTGCGCGCGACTATCTGGTCCCCAGCCGCGTCCATCCGGGCAAGTTCTATGCGCTGCCCCAGGCGCCGCAGATGTTCAAGCAGCTGCTGATGGTCGCTGGCTTCGACCGCTATTTCCAGATCGCGCCCTGCTTCCGCGACGAGGATGCGCGCGCCGACCGCAGTCCGGGCGAATTCTACCAGCTCGATTTCGAGATGAGCTTCGTCACGCAGGAGGACGTGTTCGCCGCGATTGAGCCGGTGCTGCACGGCGTGTTTGAGGAGTTCGCCGACTGGCAGGGCAAGGGCCGCACCGTATCTGCGCTGCCGTTCAAGCGCATCCCTTACCGCGAATCGATGCTGAAGTACGGCAACGACAAGCCTGACCTGCGTAACCCGATCGAGATCGTCGACGTCACCGACCACTTCCACGGCTCGGGCTTCGGCATCTTCGCATCGCTGGTCGAGGGCGGCAGCGTCATTCGCGCGATCCCGGCGCCGGGCGCGGGCGCGGGCAGCCGCAAGTTCTTCGACGACATGAACAACTGGGCGCGGGGCGAGGGCTATTCGGGCCTCGGCTACATCAACATCAAGGACGGCGTCCCCGGCGGCCCGATCGCGAAGAACCATGGCGAGGAAGCGACCGCGAAGTTGATCGCGGCCCTCGGCCTCGGTGAAAACGACGGCGTGTTTTTCGCCGCGGGCAAGGAAGGTCAGGCGGCAAAGCTCGCCGGCCTCGCCCGCACGCGCGTCGCCGAACAGCTCAATCTGATCGACCAGAACCGGTTCGAGTTCTGCTGGATCGTCGACTTCCCGATGTTCGAATATGACGAGGACGCCAAGAAGGTCGACTTCAGCCACAATCCCTTCTCGATGCCGCAGGGCGAGATGGAGGCGCTGGAGAGCAAGGACCCGCTCGATATCCTTGCCTATCAGTACGACATCGTCTGCAACGGCGTCGAATTGTCGTCGGGCGCGATCCGGAACCACAAGCCCGAGATCATGTACAAGGCATTCGAGATCGCCGGCTATTCCCAGGCCGAGGTCGATGCGAACTTCTCGGGCATGATCAATGCGTTCAAGTGCGGCGCCCCGCCGCATGGCGGGTCTGCACCGGGCGTCGACCGCATCGTCATGCTGCTCGCCGACGAACCCAACATCCGCGAGGTCATCACCTTCCCGATGACGCAGAAGGCCGAGGACCTGATGATGAACGCCCCCTCCGCGGTCACCGCCAAGCAGCTTCGCGAGCTGGGCATCCGCATCGTCGAGGCGCCGGGGGCGAAGCCCGCGGCCTGAAAAAAAACGGCGCGCCGCTTTCTGGCGGCACGCCGTTCAGGAATGCGCCCCCGGGGTTTGGGGGGAAGGGGCGCGAGGGAACTCAGGGGCCGCCGATTGCTAAATGCATCCGGCGGCCTTTTCCGTCAGGCGTTTTCGGTTTCGACCTGCACCGGCTGCGGGAAGTGGAACTTGCCGTCTTCGCCCAGCACGTGGAGTTCGCCGTCCATGATCGCGAAATAGGCGCCGTGGACCTTGAGCTCGCCCGCTGCCTTGGCCTTCTGGACGAAGGGGAAGGTGTCGAGATTGGCGATCGACGTGCGGACCGCCTCATATTCCATCTCGCGGCTGGCGTCGGGGCCATCGCCGTGGCTCGCTTTCACCTTCTCGCGCGCGTCGTCGAGGATGCTGACCCAGTCGCGGACGAAGCCGCCCTCGCCGGGCTCGGCGTCCTTGAACACGTTGGACAGCGCCGCGGCGCAACCGCCGCACGCGCCGTGACCCATGACGACGATCTCCTCGACCTTGAGCTTCGTCACCGCGAACTCGAGCGCGGCGGAAACGCCGTGGCGCCCGCCGCCCGTCTCGCACGGCGGCACCAGCGCGGCGACGTTGCGGACGACGAAGATCTCGCCCGGCATCGTGTCGAAGATCTGCGCCGGCTCGACGCGGCTGTCGGAGCAGGCGATGATCATCACCTTGGGCTCCTGCTTCTCGCGCAATTCCTCCCAACGCTCACGCTGGCGGCGCAGGTCGGAGGTGCGGAAGCGGTGATAACCGTCGATCAGGTCGTTGAAGTAGGTCATTTGGCCTCCCGACAGGGGTGAATAGAGTGGACGCTAGCTAGGGACCGGCGTTTTGCCGGGCAACGAACGCTTTGTGTCAAATCGTGTCCGGCCCGATTGTTTCCGGCGGCGTCCGGCTCTATTTGGGCGCGATGACCGACAGCCCCGTGCTCGCACCCCGCGCGCCCCGCACGCGCAAGCCCGACTGGATTCGCGTCAAGGCCCCGACCTCGGCCGGGTTCGCCGCGACGCGCGAGCTGATGCGCTCGAAAAGCCTGACGACCGTCTGTGAAGAGGCGGCGTGCCCAAACATCGGCGAATGCTGGTCGAAGAAGCACGCCACGGTGATGATCCTGGGCGACACCTGCACCCGGGCCTGCGCCTTCTGCAACGTCAAGACCGGCATGCCGCGCGCGGTCGACCGTATGGAGCCGCAGAACGTCGCCGATGCCGCAGCGCAGATGGGGCTCAACCACATCGTCGTCACCTCGGTCGATCGCGATGACCTGCCCGACGGCGGCGCCAGCCAGTTCGTCAAGGTGATCAAGGCGATCCGCGCGTCGAACCCGACGACGACGATCGAGATCCTGACCCCTGACTTCCGCAACAAGGCGGAGGCCGCGGTCGAGGCGATCGTCGCGGCCCGGCCCGACGTCTACAACCACAACCTCGAGACCGTGCCGCGGCTCTATCCGACGATCCGGCCGGGCGCGCGCTACTATGCCTCGCTGCGCCTGCTCGAGAGCGTGAAGCGGCATGATCCGTCGATCTTCACCAAGTCGGGCATCATGCTCGGCCTCGGCGAACAGCGGCTCGAGGTGCATCAGGTGATGGACGACATGCGCTCTGCCGATGTCGATTTCCTGACGATGGGCCAGTATCTTCAGCCGACGCCGCGTCACGCGAAGGTCGAGGATTTCGTGACGCCGCAGGCGTTCGACGCCTATGCCGCGATCGCGCGCGCCAAGGGGTTCCTCCTCGTCGCGTCCTCGCCGCTCACGCGGTCGAGCTATCATGCGGGCGACGATTTCGAGCGGCTGCGCGCCAATCGCGAGGCGAAGCTCGCGCGCGCCCGCTGATGCCCAAGCATAGCGAGACGCGGGCGCTGCCCTACAGCCCCGAGCAGATGTACGACATGGTCGCCGATGTCGGCCGCTATGCCGAGTTCCTGCCTTGGGTCAGCGCGATTCGGGTGCGGTCGGACAGCGAGACCGAGATGGTCGCCGACATGATCGTCGGCTTCAAGGGGCTACGCGAGAGCTTCACGTCGCGCGTGCAGAAGGTGCGGCCGAGCAAGATCCGCGTCGAATATGTCGACGGTCCGCTCAAGTACCTCCACAACGACTGGGGCTTCCGCCCCGACGGCAAGGGCGGCTGCCTCGTCGACTTCGCGGTCGATTTCCAGTTCAAGAGCCGGATGTTCGAGATGCTGGCGGGCCAAGTCTTCGACCGGGCGCTCAGGAAGATGATCGGCGCCTTCGAGGAGCGCGCAGCGACGCTCTATGCCTCGGGCGCGGGCGAGTCCGGCAGCAGCAGGTCGAGCGCGCACGACGCCGCCTGAAGCCGGATACCGGCGCGGCCGTTATTCTCGAACACGCGCGAATCGGCGTGCACGTCCTGCGGGTCTGCGCCGCGGACCGCGCGGGCGAAGACGACGGTGCCCACGGGCTTCTTGTCGCTGCCGCCGCCCGGCCCGGCGATGCCGGTGATCGCGACCGCCACATCGGCACCCGACTTCTCCAGTGCCCCCTGCGCCATCCGCCACGCCACCGCGATCGAGACGGCGCCGAAGGTTTCGAGCACGTCGAGGCTGACGCCCAGCGTCTTCATTTTGGCTTCGTTCGAATAGGTGACGAAGCCGGCGTCGAGCACGTCGGATGAGCCCGGAATCTCGGTCAGCGCCGCGGCGACGAGGCCGCCGGTGCAGCTCTCGGCCAGCGCGACGCTGCGCCCGCGGGCGCGGTTCTCCTCGACCACGCGGCGGGCGAGGGTGACGAGTTCGGGGGGAAGCAGGGTATCCATGGCGCTCAGCGCGCTCCGTTAACGCAGATCGGCAGGGGCGAGCGGCGGCCCGTCTTTCGATCGCGGTCGTTGGCGAGTTGCAGGAACGCAACGGCGATCCCGGCGATGTTCTGGGGTGGCAGCGGCGCGACGAGCGACAGGATGCGGTCGATCTGTGGGCAGTCGGCGGCCTTGATCTCCTGCGCGACCAGCGGCGCGACGAGCGACGACACGGCGGGCGCGGCGAACGCGCTGTCGAGCAGCGGCGCGACATCGGGACCAGCGACCTTGGCAATCCCGGCGCGGGCAGTCGGCCATGCGTCGGCGCTCGCATCGATGTAGCGGCGGCCGAGGTCGGGATTGCGGCGCAGATAGGCGCTGGCGCCCAGCACCGGCGCGCAGGTCCGCGTCGCCTGAGCGAGCAGGTCGGGGGCGAGATACAGCAGAACAGCCTCGCCCTCACGCGGCGTAAGGCAGCTACTGGTCTGCGCCGTCGCCGCGGCGGGTGCCGCCAGTGCGGCGAGCATCAACGCGCCGCGGACCAGCGGCGAGGGGGTCTTCGTCATCATGCCTGTCCCGGAATGCGGATCGTCGCGCACGCCTGTGCCGCGACCCCCTCGCCGCGGCCGGTGAAGCCCAGCCGTTCGGTCGTCGTTGCCTTGACGCTAACGTGGGCCACCGGAAGCTGCAAGATTTCGGCGATCCGCTCGCGCATCGCCTGACGGTGCGGGCCGATCTTCGGCGCCTCGCACATCAGGGTGAGGTCGACGAAATCGACGATCCCGCCCGCTGCCCGCACCAGCCCGGCGGCGTGGGCGAGAAACTGGTCGGAGCGCGCGCCCTTCCACTGCGGGTCGCTGGGCGGAAAGTGGAGGCCAATGTCGCCCGCACCGATCGTGCCGAGCAGCGCGTCGGTGATCGCATGGAGCGCCACGTCGGCGTCGCTATGCCCGGACAGCCCCTTGTCGTGCGGGATGAGCACGCCGCCGAGCCAGAGTTCCTCGCCCGCCTCAAGCCGGTGCACGTCGAAGCCGGTGGCGCTGCGGCTGACCAGCGTGCCGGCAAGGCGCGCTTCGGCAGCGGCGAAGTCGGCGGGGTAGGTGATCTTGTCGAGCATCGGGCTTCCTTCGACGAGCGCCACGGTATGGCCGGCGGCGCGCAACATCTGCGCATCGTCGGTCGCCTCGGCATCGGCGGGCCAGGCGTCGTGCGCGGCGATCAGGTCGGCGAGGCGGAACGCCTGCGGCGTCTGAATGCGGACGAGGCCGTCGCGCGGCACGGTGTCGCCCAGCACCTCGATCCCGCGCGCCAGCGTGTCGGCCACGGCGATGGCGGGTGTGGCCCCGGCGTCGCCGTCCAGTGCCGCGACCAGCGCATCGACGACCGCGGCGGGGACGAAGGGGCGGGCAGCGTCATGGACGAGGACGCGCTCGATCCCCTCGGCCGCGAGCCTGTCGAGGCCCGCGCGCACCGACTCGCGCCGCGTCGCGCCACCGATGACGAAGGGCACCTCGCCAAGCGCCGCGGCAAGCTCGCCTTCCTGTCCGCTCGCGATTGCGACGAGGACTTGGTCGATCGCCGGGTGCGCGGACAGCGCCGCGTGGCTCCACGCAAGCATCGGCCGTCCGCCGAGCGTGCGGAACTGCTTGGGGCCGCCGGCACGCGTGCCCTGTCCGGCGGCGACGATGAGGGCTGCGGTCTTGAGGCGATCCATCGCCGCGCGCCTAGCCCAATCGCGAGAGGCCCGCCAGCCTTGCCAGTCGCGGGTCATTGGAGTAGGGGCTGCCTGTTTTTCAGGCAGTTTTCATGACCCAGCTTTCGCCCATCCAGATCGGTCCGGTGCGGATCGACAGCCCCGTGATCCTCGCGCCGATGACCGGCGTCACCGACCTGCCGTTCCGCAAACTGGTGCGCCGCTTCGGATCGGGCCTCAACGTGACCGAGATGATCGCCAGCCAGGCGATGATCCGCGAGACGCGCCAGTCGCTGCAAAAGGCGGCGTGGGACCCGGTCGAGGAGCCGGTGTCGATGCAGCTTGCCGGCTGCAGCCCCAAGGAAATGGCCGAGGCAGCGAAGCTCAACGAGGATCGCGGTGCGGCGATCATCGACATCAACATGGGCTGCCCGGTGAAGAAGGTGGTGAACGGCGACGCGGGCTCGGCGCTGATGCGCGACCTGCCGCTCGCCGCCAGCCTGATCGACGCGGTGGTCAAGGCGGTGAAGGTGCCCGTCACCGTCAAGATGCGGATGGGCTGGGATCACACCAGTCTCAACGCCCCCGAACTCGCGCGGATCGCGCAGGATCTGGGTGCGCAGCTCATCACCGTCCACGGGCGCACCCGCAACCAGATGTACAAGGGCAATGCCGACTGGGCGTTCGTCCGCCGGGTCAAGGACGCGGTGAGCCTGCCCGTCATCGTCAACGGCGACATCTGCTCGATCGAGGATGCCGAGACCGCACTCGCGCAATCGGGCGCGGACGGCGTGATGATCGGCCGCGGCGCCTATGGAAAGCCGTGGCTGCTCGGCCAGGTGATGCAGCATTTTGCGACCGGGCGGCAGGTCGCCGACCCGTCGATCGAGGCGCAGTACGAACTGATCGCCGAGCATTACGACATGATGCTCTCCCACTACGGGACCGAGACGGGCGTCAACATGGCGCGCAAGCATATCGGTTGGTACACGCGGGGCCTGACCGGATCGGCGGAGTTCCGCAACCGCGTCAACCAGCAGCCCGATCCGAATGTCGTCAAGGCGATGCTCGCCGAATTCTACGCGCCGTGGCGTTCGCGCGCGGCAGCCTGATCGAGGGCGGGCTGACAGCGAGCAGCGGGCCGAGCGCGGCGGAGCTGTTCGCGGCGCTCCCCGTGGCGGTGCTGGTGCTCGATGCCGGCGACGGCATCGTCTTCGCCAACGGCGCGTGCGAGCTGCTGCTAAACCAGTCGGAACGATCGATACGCGGGCTGGGGCTGACACAGGTGCTGGAGCTGCCCGACGATTACGTCCGGAACCGTGACCGTGGTGGGCTGGCGCTCGTCGATACGGAGGTCGTGACGCGGCGCGGGCACCGCCTGCGCGTCGACATGGCGGAGGCGCTGCTGCCCGAGCGGGGCTGGCGGATCATCACGCTCCACGATGCGGTCGCCGGGCGGCGGCACGGCATGGCTGAGCGCGGCGGCGCGCGTGCGGCGATGGGCGCGGCGGCGATGCTGGCGCACGAGATCAAGAACCCGCTGTCGGGCATCCGCGGCGCGGCGCAGCTGCTCGGCGATGCCGGCGGCGAGCGCGAGCTGACCGAACTTATCACCACCGAAGTCGACCGCATCGCCGCGCTGATCGATCGGATGCAGGACTTCACCGACACCCGTGCGCCGGTGCTGGAAGCGGCCAACATCTATCCGCTGCTCGCGCATGCCAAGCGCGTCGCGCAGGCGGGCTTTGCGCGCGGCGTCGCGATCGAGGAGCGATTCGACCCCTCGCTGCCACACGTGCTGATCGACGGCGACCGCTTCGTGCAGGTCATAGTCAACCTGATGAAGAACGCGGCGGAGGCGCTGGCCGGGCATCCCGATCCGTGCATCCAGATCGCCACGGCCTATCGTCACGGCATGTCGGCCAGCGCCGCGCCGGGGCGCCCGCGCCAGAAGCTGCCGATCGAGATCTGCGTGCTCGACAACGGCCCGGGTGCCCCCGCCGACATCGCGGACCATCTGTTCGAGCCGTTCGTGTCGGGCAAGCCCGAGGGGCAGGGGCTGGGCCTGCCGCTGGTCGACAAGCTGGTGCGCGACATGGGCGGGATCGTCGCCTATGCGCGGGAGGGAGAGCCTGAATGGACGGTGCTGCGTATCCTGTTGCCGCGGGCGGACGCGTGATCGAGGGGCGGATCGGCAGCATCCTGGTCTGCGACGATGACGCGGCGATCCGCACCGTGGTCGCACAGGCGCTGCGCCGGGCGGGGCACCGCGTCGACACCGTCGCCTCCGTGGCGCAGCTCAGGGCCGAGATCGCGCGCGGGTTGCCCGATGTGCTCGTCACCGACGTGATCCTGCCCGACGGCAATGGCCTCGACGTCGTGACGTCGCTGACCGCCGATTATCCGGGCCTCCCGGTCATCGTCCTGTCGGCGCAGAATACGCTGACCACCGCCGTGCGCGCGACCGAGGCGGGGGCGTTCGATTATCTGCCCAAGCCCTTCGACCTCGCGGCCCTTGCCGATGCGGTTCAGGGCGCGCTGGCGAAGAGCGCCGCGCGGCCCGTCGATCTAGGGCCGGCGGAGGAGGGCGGCGGCCTGCTGATCGGTCGGTCGCCGGCGATGCAGGAGGTGTACCGCGTCATCGCCCGCGTGGTTGCCAACGACCTGACCGTTCTGATTTCGGGCGAATCGGGCACCGGCAAGGAGCTGGTCGCGCGCGCGATCCACGAGCTCGGACCGCGCCGCGCCGCGCCGTTCGTCGCGATCAACATGGCCGCGATCCCGCGTGAGCTGATCGAGGCCGAATTGTTCGGGCATGAGCGCGGCGCGTTTACCGGCGCGGCGGCGCGGGTGGCGGGGCGGTTCGAGCAGGCGGCCGGCGGCACGCTCTTCCTCGACGAGATCGGCGACATGCCGATGGAGGCGCAGACCCGGCTGCTGCGCGTGCTCCAGTCGGGCGAGTTCACGACGGTGGGCGGCGCGCGCACGATCCGCGCCGACGTGCGCATCGTCGCGGCGACCAACAAGGACCTGACCGCCTCCGTCCAGCAGGGCGCGTTTCGCGAGGACCTGTTCTACCGCCTCAACGTCGTGCCGATCAGTCTGCCCCCCTTGCGCGAGCGGCGGCAGGACGTGGGGCTGTTGGCGCGGCACTTCCTCGATCGCGCGGCCGAGAGCGGCCTGCCGCGCAAGGGCATCGACAAGGGCGCGCTGGCGCTGCTCGAAAGCCACGACTGGCCCGGCAACGTCCGCGAGTTGGAAAATCTGATGCGCCGCGCCGCTGCACTCGGCCGCGATGCGACGATCGATGCCGAGGAAATCCGTGCCAACCTCGGCAAGGGCGGTCCGCCCGTCGTTGCGGGCGAAGTCGATCCTGACCTGTCCGCCGCTGTCGCAGCGCGGCTCGACCGGATGGCGCGCGAGATGCCCCAGGCATTCGAGGACGGCAGCCTCTACGAACGCATCATCGCCGAGGTCGAACGGCCGCTGATCGAAGCGGTGCTCGCCCGTTGCGGCCAGAACCAGCTTCGCGCGGCGCGCATCCTCGGCATCAATCGCAACACGCTGCGCAAGCGTCTCGACACGCTCGGCATCGATCCTACTCGGCGAACCGTGAACGGGTAGCGACCAAATGACCCAAAGAATGTGTTTTCCAAGCAACGGCGACGTTGTACGCTTGCAACGATGGAGGCTGTTGCCGTTCCCGACGTACTAAATACCGAACCGCGCAAGCGCCTTGGCGTCACGCCGCTCGTCGAACTCGGCGTGCTCGCGCTGGCGGTCGCCATCGGCATCGCTACCTACTTCACGATCACCGCGGACCCGAGTTCGCCGCGGCCGCTCACGCCGCCGCTGGTGGCGTTGTTGATGGTCGCCAACCTTGTCCCCGCGGTGGCGCTGCTGGTGCTGATCGGCCGCCGCATCGCGATCAAGCGCGCGATGGCGACGGCGGCGGGCGGGCAGGGGCGGCTCCACGTCCGGCTTGTCGCGCTATTCTCGGTCCTCGCTAGCGTGCCGATGATCCTCGTCACGATCGTCGCGTCGATGCTGTTCCAGTACGGTGTCGAGTTCTGGTACTCCGACCGCGCCAAGGACATGATCGAGCGCGCGGCGACGCTTGCCAACGAATCCTATGTCGAGATGACGCGGTGGGTCGATGGCGAGAACGTCGCCGTCGGCAAGGACGTCGCGAACCTGTTGTCGAGCGGCTACGGCTTCGACACGACCGAGTTCGTCGGCACCTATGCGCAAAGCGTCTTGCAGCGCAGCCTGGCCGAATCGATCATCTTCGGCGTGTCGCCAAAGGGCGAGATACTGACCTTCGCGCTGCTCGACCCGTATGAGCGCGGGCTGGCGAGCAGCATCCGCGTCGCCGACGCCCGCGCGGTGCTGGCGGGCAAGCCCAGCGTCGTGATCGTCAGTGGCGAGCGGGTGCAGTCGATCGCGCCGGTGCCGGGCACGCAGTATCTCGTCGCATCGAGTCGCGTCGTCGGCGCCAAGGAGCTGATGCAGCGCAAGCAGCGCGCCGAGGGCGTCGTTGCCGACTATCGCGCGCTTCGCGAACGGTCGCGGTCGCTGCAGCTTCGGTTCAACCTCGCGCTGCTCGGCATCTCGCTGTTCATCGTCGGGCTCGCGGTGTTCGCCGCGCTCGCCATTGCCGATCGTCTCGTCCGGCCGGTCAACGACCTCGTCGATGCCGCGCGCCGTGTCGCAGGTGGCAATTTCGATGCGCGGGTCAGCATGCCCAAACGGATGGACGAGGTCGGCTCGCTGGCGGCTGCGTTCAACACGATGACCGAGCGGCTTAAGGAACAGACCGGCGCGCTCGTCACCGCCAATGCCGAATCCGAAAGCCGCCGCGCGCTGATCGAGGCGGTCATGTCGGGGGTGTCCGCGGGCATCGTCTCGATCGGGGCGGGGCGAACCGTGCGCCTGCTCAATAGCTCGGCCGCCAACCTGCTCCAGGTGGGCGAAAGCCATGCGATCGGCCGCCCGCTGGTCGAGGTCGCGCCGGAGCTCGACGCGCTGCTCGCGAGTGACCAGCGCGAGGCGGTGGTGCAGGTCGCGCGCGGCGGCGAGCCGCGGACGCTGGCGGTCAAGATTACGCGCGAAGCTGCCGGGCCGATCCTGACGTTCGACGATATCACCCAGCAGCTCGCCGACCAGCGGCGTGCCGCCTGGGCCGATGTTGCCCGCCGCATCGCGCACGAGATCAAGAACCCGCTCACCCCGATCCAGCTTGCGGCCGAACGTCTACAGCGGCGCTATGGCAAGAACATCGAGCCGAGTGACACGACCTTCTCGCGCCTGACCGAAACGATCGTTCGCCAGGTCGGCGACCTGCGCCGGATGGTCGACGAATTCTCGTCCTTCGCGCGGATGCCGAAGCCCGTGTTCCGCCGAGAATCGCTGGTCGATATCGCGCGCCAGTCGATGTTCCTGCACGAGGTCGGCCACCCGGGCATCGCCTTCCGCCTCGACGCCGATGCCGACGCACCCGTCAGCCTCGTCTGCGACCGGCGCCAGATCGGGCAGGCGCTGACCAACCTCATCAAGAACGCCGCGGAGGCGATCGAGGCGCGCCCGCCCGCCGACGACCTGCCGCAGGGCGAGATGGTGATGGCGCTGGCGAAGGCGAACGGCCGCGTCACGCTTTCGATCGCCGACAACGGCGTCGGCCTGCCGGTCGAGCGTGACCGCATCGTCGAGCCCTATATGACGACGCGCAGCCGCGGCACCGGCCTTGGCCTCGCGATCGTCAAGAAAATCGCCGAGGAGCATATGGGCACGATCGCCTTTGCCGATCGGCCCGGCGGCGGCACGGTCGTGACGCTTTCCTTCGACGCGCGCGCGCTAGAGCCGCTCGCCGCGCCCGAGGATGCCGAGGCGACGCCCGCGCCGACCGACGACGACCGTTTCCTGATGTTGACCCGTACCCGGAACCCGAACCCATGACCCTCGATATCCTCGTCGTCGACGACGAACGCGACATTCGCGAGCTGGTGGCCGGCGTGCTGGAGGACGAGGGCTATGACACGCGCTCGGCCGGTGACAGCGACGCGGCGCTCGAGGCGATCGCGACGCGACGGCCGAGCCTCGTCCTGCTCGACGTGTGGCTGCACGGCTCTCGCCTTGATGGGCTGGAGTTGCTGGAGGAGATCAAGCGGCGCGATCCCTCGCTTCCCGTGCTGGTCATTTCGGGCCACGGCAATCTCGACACCGCGGTCGCGGCGATCCGCCGCGGCGCGTCGGACTTCATCGAAAAGCCGTTCGAAGCCGAGCGGCTACTCCTTCTCGTCAAGCGCGCGACCGAGACCGAGCGGCTGCGCGCCGAGGTCGAGGACCTGCGCGCCAGTGTCGGCCGCGACACCGACCTCACCGGCAGTTCGGCGGCGATCAACACCGTCCGCGCGACGCTGAAGCGGGTGGCGCAGACCGGCAGCCGCGTGCTGATCTCCGGCGGACCGGGGGTCGGCAAGGAAGTCGCCGCGCGCCTGCTCCACGCTTGGAGCCAGCGCGCCTATGCACCGTTCGTGATCGTCAGCGCGGCGCGGATGACGCCCGAGCGCGTCGAGGAGGAATTGTTCGGCGTCGAGGAAGCGGGCGATCTCGTCCGCCCCGGCCTGCTCGAACAGGCCCATGGCGGCACGCTGTTCCTCGACGAGATCGCCGACATGCCGGTCGCGACGCAGGCGCGCATCCTGCGCGTCCTCACTGACCAAAGTTTCACCCGAGTCGGCGGCACGCGCGTCGTGAAGGTCGATGTGCGCGTGGTCTCCGCCACCGCGCGCGACCTGATGGTCGAGATCGGGGAGGGGCGGTTCCGCGAGGACCTCTATTATCGCCTCAACGTCGTCCCCGTTGTCATCCCGCCGATCGCCGACCGGCGCGAGGATATTCCGCCACTGGTCGAGCATTTCGTCGCGCGCTACGCTACCGACCGCCGCGTGCCGACGCCGGAGGTCGCACCCGATGCGATGGTCGCGCTGCAAAGCTATGAATGGCCGGGCAATGTCCGCCAGCTTCGCAACGTTGTCGAGCGAACGGTGATCCTTGCTCCCGGCGACCGGATCGGCCGTATCGACCTCGACCTGCTGCCGCCGGAAGTGCTTCAGACTGGCCGCGACGGCGGCGGGATCGGCGCGAGCGCCATCATGGGCACGCCGCTTCGCGAGGCGCGCGAAACGTTCGAGCGCGAATATCTGCGCGTCCAGATCCGGCGCTTTTCGGGCAATATCAGCCGCACCGCGAGCTTCATCGGCATGGAGCGATCGGCCCTCCACCGCAAACTCAAGCTGCTCGGTATTACCGAAACGCGCGAGGATTGAGGGGCGGGCGCTGGACGCCCGGCCCCGTCGTCCCTAACTTGGCATCACGCGCCGTCGTGGCGCGCGACCGACGCCGTGCAAAGCGGCGCGTAGCGGGTAATTCCCGCCAAGAACAAGGGATCGACCGATGGCCGACAAACAAACCTCGCTCCAGGACCAGTTCCTCAACGCGCTCCGCCGTGCGAAGACGCCGGTAACGATGTTTCTCGTCAAGGGCGTGAAGCTCCAGGGGATCGTCACCTGGTTCGACAATTTTTCGGTCCTGCTGCGCCGCGACGGCCAGTCGCAGCTGATCTACAAGCACGCGATCTCAACGATCATGCCCACGGGCAATGTCGACCTGTCGCCGATCATCGATAGCGTGTCGGATAACGGCAGCAAGAACCCCGTATTGCAGGAAATCTTCTTGAGCGCGGTGCGCCGCCAGCAGGAACCGGTGACGATGTTCCTCGTCAACGGCGTAATGCTTCAGGGGCAGATCGCCGCGTTCGACCTGTTCTGCATGCTGCTCCAGCGCGACGGCATGTCGCAGCTCGTCTACAAGCACGCGGTCTCGACGATCCAGCCGGCCAATCCGCTGAACCTCGCCGAGGAGCAGGCGCAGGGGGACGCAGCCTGAGCACCGGGTTCGATCGCGACGCCGAGGAGTTCGCCCGCGGCGCGCGCGCCATCGTCGTGCTGCCCGATCAGGGCGGCGCGAGCCGTGAGGTGGACGCCCGGCTCGAGGAAACCGCCGGCCTTGCCGCCGCCATCGGCGTCGAGGTGGTCGAGCGGGTGGGCCTGCGCGTTCGTCAGCCGCGCCCCGCAACACTGATCGGCGGCGGCCAGGTCGAAGGCCTGCACGAGCGGGTCGAGGCGCTAGATGTGGGTCTTGCCGTGTTTTACGCGGCGCTGACGCCCGTTCAGCAGCGGAACCTGGAAACCGGGCTTGGCTGCAAGGTCATCGACCGGACGGGCCTGATCCTCGAAATCTTCGGCGAGCGTGCGCGGACGGCCGAGGGGCGCTTGCAGGTCGAGCTCGCGCATCTCGATTACCAGTCGTCGCGGCTTGTGCGCAGCTGGACCCACCTCGAGCGGCAGCGCGGCGGCTTCGGCTTTCTCGGCGGCCCCGGCGAGACGCAGATCGAAGCCGACCGCCGAATGATCCGCGACCGCATGGCGCGCCTTCGCCGCGAGCTCGAACAGGTCAGCCGCACGCGCACGCTCCACCGCGACCGGCGCCAGCGCGCGCCGTGGCCGGTGGTCGCGCTGGTCGGCTATACCAATGCAGGCAAGTCGACGCTGTTCAATCGCCTGACCGGGGCGGGGGTGATGGCTGAGAACCTGCTGTTCGCGACGCTCGATCCTACGCTGCGCCAGGTATCGCTGCCGGGGATCGACAAGGCGATCCTGTCGGACACGGTGGGCTTCGTCTCCGACCTGCCGACGCAGCTCGTCGCGGCGTTCAAGGCGACGCTGGAGGAGGTGGTTTCGGCCGACCTGCTCATCCACGTCCGCGACATCGCGCATCCCGACAGTGAGGCGCAGCGTCAGGACGTCGAGGATGTGCTGACCGAAATCGGCGTCGATCCCGACACGCCGCGGATCGAGGCCTGGAACAAGCTCGATGCGCTGGATGACGTCGGCCGCGACGAGGTGATCGAGGATGCGCATGCCAAGACCGGCGTCGTCGCGATCTCGGCGCTGACCGGGGAGGGGGTGGACGACCTTGTCGCCGCGGCGGCGGCGTGGCTGACGGCAGGGCATCGGCGCTTCATCCTGACGCTAGATCCGGCCGACGGGGCGGGGGCGGCATGGCTGCACCAGCATGGCGAGGTGCTCGACCATTGGATGGCCGATGACGGTGCGCATTACGAGGTGCGACTGGCACCGGAAGACCATGAGCGATTCGTGAGCCGCGCCGGCTAAGTCACTCCGTGGACTTCACCTTTTGCCAGAGCGCTTCCTGGCTTTCGAGGTCGAGGGTCGGGAATGCTTCGCCGCCCTCGGCCTCCATTGCGCGAAAGCGGCGCTCGAACTTGGCGTTGCCCCGGCGAAGCGCGGCCTCGGGATCGATGCCGTGAAAGCGTGCCCAATTGACGACCGCGAATAGGAGGTCGCCGACTTCCTCGGCGCGGTGGTCGGGATCGGTGGCGGCCTCGACCTCGGCCAGTTCCTCGTCGATCTTCGCGCGCGCGCCGCTCGCGTCGGGCCAGTCAAAGCCGACGCGGGCGGCGCGCTTCTGGAGCTTCTCGGCGCGACTGAGCGCGGGCAGGCCGAGGGCGACCCCGGCCAGCGCGCTCTTGTCTTCCTTGCCGGCGCGCTCTTCGGCCTTGATCGCTTCCCAGAGATGGTGACCGCCATGCTTGCGGTCGCCGAAGATATGCGGGTGGCGGCGCTCCATCTTGTCGCTGATCGCGGCGACGACGTCGGCCAGCGTGAACGCCCCGGCTTCCTCGGCCATCCGGCTGTGAAAGACAACCTGGAGCAGCAGGTCGCCGAGCTCGTCCTTCAGTTCGCCCATGTCGCCGCGCTCGCACGCATCGGCGACCTCATAGGCTTCCTCGATCGTGTAAGGCGCGATCGAGCGGAAATCCTGCGCGCGATCCCATTCGCAACCATCGATCGGATCGCGCAGGCGCGCCACGATCGCGACGAGCCGTTCGACCATCAGGACAACTCCAAACGTTCGATAATGCACATTATGTAAATGTCAGCCGTGTTTCGGCTCGAGGATCAGCGTGCTGCCCTCGACCCGCCAACTACCCAGTCGCGACAGGAAGTTCATGCCGACTACGCTCATGTCGCCGAAACTTGGCGAGATGACGACCGACAGGTCGCGTGTTTCGAGGCCGCCGATCGCGAATGTCTGGGCGACGCCTCGACGCGCCTGGACCGGTCCGTTTGCGGTGGCGAGCATTACCGGAAAGTCCGCCTCGTCCGTGATCCCGGCGGCACGCGCCGCATCCTCGGACAAGGCCGTGATCGTCGCGCCGCTGTCGATCAGCATCTGCTGGCGCGTGCCGTTGATGCGAACATCGGCGTAGAAATGCCCGTCCGGCGACTGGCGGATCCGCACCGTATCACCCGACACCTGCTGTCCGGTCAGCCCCGCGCGCTCGGCAAGCAGGATCAGGCCGTCACGGTTGGCGAACAGGACGAACAATACGCCCGCGATCGCCGCCCAGCCGAGCAGATTGCGGACGATCACGCGCGCGGAAACACGGCGCGCGCTCAATGCGCTGAGCACGAGGATCAAGGCGCCGACGCCCCAGAGCAGCTCGACCGACGTGTCGCCGCTCATGGTACGAGCACCATGCCATCATAGCCGAGTTCGACGCCAGCCGGCAGCTCGGCATCGAGCGTCCGGTAATCCATCGAACTGTCCATGTGGATCAGCACCGCGCGGCGCGGTCCGACGCGTTCGATATGCGAAAGCGCGAGCGAGAGATGGTTATGCGACGGATGCGGATGACGCCGCAGCGCATCGAGAATCCAAATATCGCAACCTGAAAACGCATCTGCCATGTCAACGGTAAGATCATGAAAGTCCGTCGAATAAACGATACGTTTACCATCCTGCGCGAAGCTCAGCCCCGCACTGGTGATCTCGCCGTGCGGCTGATCGACGACCTCGATCGCCAAGCCGTCGATCGTCATCTCGGCTGGCAGCGCGCTGAGTGTCGCGACCGGGCGATAGCCGCCTCCGCCCTCGAACACATAGGTGAAGCGTGACGCCAGCACCGCGGCGGTCGCGGGGCGCGCGTAACCGGGCACGGGGCGGTCGAGCGCATGGGCGAGTTGGCGCAGGTCGTCGATGCCATGCGTGTGATCCGCATGATCGTGGGTCCAGATCACGGCATCCACCCGCCCGACATTCGCGGCGTTGAGCTGTTCGCGCATATCCGGACCGGTGTCGATCAGGATGCGAGTGTCGCCGCTTTCGACCAGCGCCGAGCAACGCGTCCGCCGGTTGCGCGGTTCGGCGGGATCGCAGGCGCCCCAGTCGTTGCCGATCCGCGGCACGCCCGACGACGTCCCGCACCCCAGCAACGTCAGCTTCATGCGCGCGTCTTTTGAAAGAGTGT
Organism: Sphingomonas yantingensis; assembly: GCF_014199325.1. Taxonomy (GTDB): domain Bacteria; phylum Pseudomonadota; class Alphaproteobacteria; order Sphingomonadales; family Sphingomonadaceae; genus Sphingomonas; species Sphingomonas yantingensis. Next base: position 98,220 of record NZ_JACIJJ010000003.1, on the reverse strand, counting down.
GTGAAAGTTCGCGGCGGTCGCGGCGCCCATTGCCTCAGGCGTGGTCCCGCGAAGGTTCGCGAGAAACGCGCAGGTATCGGCGACGAAGCCCGGCTCACCCGACTTGCCCCGATGCGGCACGGGCGCGAGGAACGGCGCGTCGGTCTCGATCAGCAATCGCTCGATCGGGAGCCGCGCGGCGGTTTCCTGAAGATCGCGGGCGCTCTTGAACGTCACGATGCCGGAGATCGAGATGTAGAAACCCAGGTCGATCATCCGGTCGGCGAACGGCCCGGTGCCGGTAAAGCAGTGGATGACACCGGGAAAGGCCCCCTTCCCCAGTTCCTCTTCGAGCAACGCCGCGGTGTCGTCCTCGGCATCGCGGGTGTGGACGATGATCGGCAGGCCGGTTTCGCGGGCGGCGGCGCAGTGGGCGCGAAAGCTCGCCGCCTGGGCCGCACGGTCGCTGTGATCGTAGTAATAGTCGAGGCCGCATTCACCGAGCCCGACGACGCGGGGGTGCGCCGCGGCGGCGACCAGCTTGCCCGCATCCACATCGGGGTGCGCGTCCGCCTCATGCGGGTGGATGCCGACGCTGGCCCAGACGTCGGGCTCGCGCTCGGCAACCGCGATCACGTCACCCCATTCGCGTTCGCGCGTCGAGATGTTGAGCATCGCGGTCACGCCGCGCGCGCGCGCGCGTTCAAGGACGCTCTGCTGTTCCTCGACCAAGCCCTTGTAATTCAGGTGACAATGACTGTCGGCCAGCGTCATGCCGCCGCTTCCTCCTCTGGCACGTCCAGACGCGGGAAGATGGGGGTCGGGGCCACGATGCGAAAGCCCTCCCCGGCCTTTCGCGCGTACCAGCCCTCGTCGGCGAGCGCGGCATGATCGCGTTCGTCGGCGCCCAATTGGTCAAGCATCGCACCGGCGGCGGCCGGGACGACGGGCAGGATCGTGATCGCGAGCAGCCGGATCGCGCGGACCAGCGTGCCGAGCACCGCGTGCATACGCTCGGGATCGGTCTTGCGCAGCGACCAGGGGGCCTGCACGTCGATATACTGGTTGCAGGCGAAGACGCCGCGCATCCACCCCTCCAGCGCCGGGGTGATCGACTGATCGGCGAACAGGCGGACGAACTCGGCATTGGCGTCGGCGACCGTCGCCAGCAGCGCCGCGTCGGCCTCGTCACCGCGACCGGCCTGGGGCAGCGCGCCGTCGAGGTTCTTGGCGATGAAACTCAGCGTGCGCTGGGCAAGATTGCCGAAGCTGTTGGACAGGTCGGCATTGGCACGCGTCGCGATCGCGCGCGGGCTGTAACTGCCGTCCTGCCCCCAACTGATGTCTCGCAGCAGGAAGTAGCGGAGCGCATCGACGCCGAACGCATCCGCCAGCGCCAGCGGGTCGGCGACGTTGCCCAGCGACTTCGACATCTTCTCGCCCTTGTTCAGGACGAAGCCGTGCCCGAACACCTCGCGCGGCAGCGGCAGGTTCGCGGACATCAGGAAAGCCGGCCAGTAAACCGCGTGAAAGCGGACGATATCCTTGCCGATGACGTGCAAGTCGGCGGGCCAGTAGCGCCACAGATCGCCGCCGTCTGGATATCCCGCGCCGGTCAGATAGTTGGTCAGCGCGTCGACCCAGACGTACATGACATGCCCCGGGCTGTCCGGCACCGGCACGCCCCAGTCGAAGCTGGTGCGCGATACCGACAGGTCGGTCAGCCCCCCCTCGACGAAGCGCAGCACTTCGTTGCGGCGGGTTTCGGGGCGGATGAAGCCGGGATTGGCGGCGTAGAAGTCGAGGAGCGGCTGCTGATATTTCGACAGGCGGAAGAACCACGTCTCCTCCGCCGTCCATTCGACGGGCGTACCCTGCGGCGACAGGCGCTGGCCGCCCTCCCCGTCGGTCAGTTCCTTTTCCTCGTAGAACGCCTCGTCGCGGACCGAATACCAGCCCTCGTAGCGGTCGAGATAGAGGTCGCCGGATGCCTTCATCGCTTCCCAGATCGCCTGGCTGGCGCGGTAGTGATCGGCCTCGACGGTGCGGATGAAACGATCGTGGCTGATGTTAAGACGGCCCGCCATCTCGCTGAAATAGGCGGACATCTCGTCTGCCAGTTCGCGCGCGGTGATGCCGCGGTCGCGCGCGGTCTGCGCCATTTTGAGCCCGTGCTCGTCGGTGCCCGTCTGGAAGCGGACGTCGCGGCCCGCCTGCCGTTGGAAGCGGGCGATCGCGTCGGCGGCGATCATCTCATACGCGTGGCCGATATGCGGGCGGCCGTTGGGATAATGGATCGCGGTGGTGATGTAGAAGGGCTCGGACATTGCCCCGCTCTAGGGCGCGTCCCGCAGAGCGGCAAGCGTCAGCGCGGGGCGAGACGCGCGACGATCCCACAGAGTTCGAATACGGTGCCTGCGGCATCCTGCGTCAGGGCAACCGCGATCCCGCCCACCGATCGGGCCGCGTCATGCGCGTCGAGCGCGGTGCGCAGGCGTTCGCCCGAAGCAAGGCGCGCCTGTTCGGCGATGAACGCAGGCACGCGCTCTAGGAATGCGGCGAAGCGTTCGGCCGCCCCCTTGCCCGACAATGCCTTGGCAAGGCGTCCGCGCACGGCATTGTCGCGATCCCCGGTCGCGGCGATCTCGGCCAGATCGCGCTCGATCGCCGCCATGTCGAGCCCGGCAAAGGCGAGCGCGCGGCCGGGCGAACCGGCCCCTGCCCGCACCAGCGCGGCCACCTCCGCCTCCGGCAGGTCGGGCTCCTCGGCACGAAGCACGCGCGCTACCTGATCGTCGGCCAGCGCCGAGAAGCGCAGCGAGCGGCAGCGCGAGCGGATGGTGGGAAGCAGGCGACCCGGCGAATGACTGACGAGGAGGAAGATCGTCCCTGCGGGCGGCTCCTCCAGGTTCTTGAGCAGCGCGTTGGCGCCGCTCCGCTCCAGATCGTCGATCGCGTCGATCAGGACGACGCGCCGCGGGGACAGGGCGGGCTTGGTCGCGAACATCGGTTGCAGCGTGCGAACCTGATCGATGGTGATGCTGCGCTTCAGACCGTCATCCGGCTTGGCGACATCTTTGGGCAGGCGTACGAGCTCGCGGTAATCGGGATGCGCGCCGCTCGCCAGCAGCCGCGCGACGCGGTGCTCGGGCGACAGCGGCCCGGTCGGCGGCACCGATGGGTCGAGTGCGCGGGCGAGGAGCAGCGCCGCGCACTCGCGCGCGAAGCGGCCCTTCCCCACGCCTTCCGGGCCGGCGATCAACCAGGCATGGTGGATCGCCTCGCCCCCGATCGCCGCGGCAAAGGCGGCGCGCGGTGCGTCGTTGCCGATGAGCGACGTCATGGCAGCAGGTCGGCGAGCGCCTCGATCAGCGCGGCAGTGACTTGCTCCGGTGCAGCGGCGGCGTCGATGCGGCGCACGCGGTCAGGCTCGGCGGCGGCGATGCGCGCGAAGCCCTCGGCCACGGCGGCGTGAAAGCCGGTGCCGCGCATCTCGAATCGATCATTGGCTGCGGCACCCCGCCCCGCCGCACGCGCCGCGCCCTCCTCGGGCGGCAGTTCGAGCAGGAACGTCCGATCGGGCATCAACCCGCGCGAGCCGAAGCCGTGGAGCGCGAGGATCGCGGCATCGTCGATGCCCTGCGCCCCCTGATAGGCGCGCGTCGAATCGACATAACGGTCGCAGATCACCCAATGCCCCGCGCCGATTGCGGGCCGGATGCGCTTCTCGACATGGTCGGCGCGCGCGGCGGCGAACAGCAGCGTCTCGGCATGCGGGCTCCAGCGCCCGACATCGCCCTGCATCAGCAATTCGCGGATCGCCTCCGCCCCGTCGCTGCCGCCCGGTTCCCGGGTGACGAGCACGTGGAGCCCGCGCGCTTCGAGTGCGGCGGCGAGCGCGCGGGCCTGTGTCGACTTGCCCGCGCCCTCCCCGCCCTCGAGCGTGATGAACCGCCCTGGGCTCAAGCGCCGAACAGCCCCATCAGCCCGGCCCAGACGCGGCCGAAGAAGCCGGCTTCCTCGACCGCGCTTTCGGCGACGAGCGGCAGGCGCTGCTCGCCGACATCGGCGCTGGTGATGACAAGGTCGGCGATGTGCTGGCCCTGTTTGATCGGTGCCTTGAGCGGCCCCTGATAGACGACCTTCGCGGTCATCGCTGCGTTGCTGCCGGCGGGCACGGTGACGTTGAGGTCGCGTGGTGCGACGAGGCCGACGGTCGCGGCATTGCCGAGCTGGACGTCGGCGGTCTCGACGCGCTTGCCCTGCTTCACGACGGGCTTCGCCTTCCAGGCGTTGAAGCCCCACTGCATGAAGCGCACGGATTCGCTAATGCGCTGGTTGAAGCTGTTGAGGCCCGCCACGACCATCACCAGGCGGCGGCCATTTTGCTCGGCAGAACCGGTGAAGCCGTAGCCCGCCTCTTCGGTGTGGCCAGTCTTCAGCCCGTCGGCGCCGGCGACGCGGCCGAGCAGCGGGTCGCGGTTCGCCTGGGTGATGGCGTTGCCGCCCATCGTCTGGCCCCAGGTGAAATCCTGTCGGCTGTAGAACTTCTTGTAGAGGTCCGGGTAGTTCTGGATCGTCGCCTTGGCGAGATGGGCGAGGTCGCGGGCGGTAACCATCGTGCGCCCCTCATCGGGCCAGCCGTTCGACGTGCCGAACTGGCTGTTGGAGAGGCCGATCGCCTTGGCGCGCTGGTTCATCAGGTTGACGAACGCCTCCTCGGTGCCCGCCACGCCTTCCGCCAGCACGACGCAGGCGTCGTTGCCCGACAGCACGACGACGCCGTAGAGCAGGTTCTCGACCGTCACCTGCTCGTTCGGCGACAGGAACATCGTCGAGCCGGCCTTCGGCCCGTGCCACTTCGCCCAGGTTTCGGGGCGGACGGTCAGCTTCTGGTCGAGCTTCACCTCGCCGCGCTTGATCATGTCAAAAAGGACGTAGACCGTCATCATCTTCGCCATCGACGCCGGCGGCATTCGGCGGTCGGCATCCTTGGCATAGAGCACCGCGCCGGAGGACAGGTCCTCCAGATAGGCAACGGGCGCCGGCGTGTCGAACGGCGGGCGCTGCGCGGCGGCGGGCGCGGCGGCGAGAAGGACGAGCGGCGAAAGGGCAAGCAGGCGGTTCATCGGTGGAAAATTACCCGGTGGCTTGAGGAACATCAGGGAATACGGACGAGCGCCGCGCCGGCCTGACCGCGGCGCGCGGCGGCGGCGCGGGCGGCCTCGGCGGCGGTGCGGTCGGCAAAGGGGCCGAGCTGGACGCGATAGAGCATGCCCGCGGCGCTCACCCGGCCGCCGAGTTGCGCGGCCAGCGCGCGGGCGTTCGCCTCGCTCGACAACGCGGCGACCTGGACGCCCCAGCCGGAAACGGGTGCCGGTTTGGGCTTTGCGGCCGCGACCGGTGGACGCTGGGCGACGGGTTTCGGCTTGGGCGGCGCGGTCGGAACGCGTTCGGGCAAGGCCTTGGGTTCGGGCTTCGGCTTGGACGCTAGGGGCTTCGGCGCAGGCGGCTTGGCTACGGCCGGCGCTGGTCGCGGATTATTTGCGGCGCCGAGCGCGGGCAATTCCTTGCGCAGGCCGACGAGCAGGACGGGCGGCGCGTCAAGTCGCGCCGTGGCGGGTTGGCCATTGCGCAGGGCGGCGACGTCCGGCGGTGACGGCCGCGCGCCGCGGACCCGCACCGGCGCGCCCGCCTCGACGCCCAGTTGGGTCAGCGCATCCACCGACAGTGCGATGGGCTGACCGGCGCGCGCGGGCGTGGCATCCTTCACCATCAGCAGCACCGTGCGGCCGGTGTCGAGCGAGGTCACTTCGACGAAGCTGCCGACCGGCAAGGTAGCATGCGCCGCGCCGGTCGCGATCTCGGCCGCGCCGGCATAGCCGACCGCGTCGTACCGCTCGCCCTCGTTCGACGCGGCGCTCGGCCCCGACCCAACCGGCGGGGCGTCCTGACCGGGCGCGGCACCCGCGAGGATCAAGGCGAAAAGTTCAGCTGGCGACGGCATCGGCGAGCAGTCCTACCGAAAGCGCGTAGAAATTGGAGCAGTTGTAATCGAGGATCACGCGATAGTTGCCGGTCAGCAGATAGGCCGTCTGTCCGCGGCCGTCAGGCTCGATCAGCGTCGCCTGCACGTCGTCGGCGGGCCAGCGACCACGCTGCGGCACCATGCCCATTGCGCGCCATTCGCGCATCGTCCGCCACTGGCTGTGCCGCTCGAACACCCGCGGGCATCGCGGCGACAGCGTGCGCGTCGTCATCCCCGCCCGGTCGAAACCGGCGGGTACGTTGACGGCGATGCCCCAGGGCTGCCCCGCCCGCCAACCGGCGTTGACGAAGTAATTGCCGATCGAGGCAAGCGCGTCGGCCTCGTTCGTCCAGATGTCGGCCTTCCCATCGCCGTCACCGTCGCGGGCGAGGCGCAGATAGATGGACGGCAGGAACTGCGGATAGCCCATCGCCCCCGCCCAGCTTCCCTTCAACCGTTCGCGCGGGACGCCGCGATCGAGGATCTTGAGCAGCGCGATGAACTCGCCCTCGAACAGCGCGCGGCGGCGCCCCTCATAGGCGAGCGTCGCCAGCGACCGGGCAAGGTCGAAGTCGCCGGTGTAGGCGCCGTAATTGGTCTCGTGCCCCCAGATCGCGACCATGATCGATTCGGGAACGCCGGTCTCCGCCTCGATCCGCGACAGCTTCGTGCGATTGGCCGCATAGGCGCGCTGCCCGCGGCTGATGCGCGCGGCATCGACGTGGCGGGCGCGATAGGGCGCGAAGTTGAGCACCGCGCTCGGCGGGCCGCTGACGCCGCCGGGCTGGGCGCGATCGAGTTCCACGACACGTGGATTGACCGTAAGCGTCGGCAGCACCGCATCGAGCGTCCGTGCGCTCACCCCGTCCGCCAGCGCGCGGCTGCGCACCTGCAACAGATAGGGCTGAAACCCTGCATCGTCCTGTGCCGCCGCGCCGCCGGCCGTGCCGACCGCGATCACGGCGCCCAGCAGCGCCGCTTTCCACCTACGCATGATACCCGAACCCGCCATGGCGCCGATGTGCCACAGTCGCGCCCTCGCCTGAACCCCCTTATCGCCGCCCCTTGCACAAATGCGCCGCAGGGCGCTAACGCCCCGGCGACGCGGAGAGGTGGCCGAGTGGTTTAAGGCAGCGGTCTTGAAAACCGCCGTGGGTGGAAGCTCACCGTGGGTTCGAATCCCACCCTCTCCGCCACCGGACCCCAGCGATCAGGCGACCTTGACGACGAGCTTGCCGAAATTGCGGCCGCGCAGCAGGTCGATGAACGCGTTCGGGGCGTTCTCCAGCCCCTCGACCACGTCCTCCTTGTACTTGAGCCTGCCCTCGGCGATCCACTGCGCCGCCTCACGGTAGAAGTCGCGGCGCTGGTCGGCGAACTCGATCTGGATGAAGCCGCGGATCGTCAGGCTCTTGGTCAGGATGTCGCGCATCGTCCCGGGCAGGCGGTCGCGGCCGGTATTGGACCCGGCCTTTTCGTTGTAGTGCGCGATCAGGCCGCAGACGGGTACGCGGGCATAGGGGTTGAGGAGCGGGAAAACCGCTTCCCACACCGCGCCGCCGACATTCTCGAAATAGACGTCGATGCCGTCCGGGCACGCCGCCTTGAGCTGCTCGGCGAAGTCGGGGGCGCGATGGTCGACGACCGCGTCGAAGCCGAGCTCGTCGCGGACGAACGCGCATTTTTCCGGCCCGCCGGCGATGCCGACCGCCCGCGCGCCCTTGATCTTCGCGATCTGTCCGACCGCCGAGCCGACCGCGCCGCTGGCCGCGGCCACGACCACGGTTTCGCCGGGCTTCGGCTTGCCGATCGTCAGCAGGCCGGCATAGGCGGTGAAGCCCGGCATGCCGAGTACGCCGAGCGCGGTGCTGACCGGCGCCGCCGCAGGATCGAGCTTGCGCAGCCCCGTCCCGTCCGACAGCGCGTAGCTCTGCCAGCCCGAGTGCGAGAGGACGATATCGCCTTCGGCAAAATCGGGATGGCGCGAGGTGACGACGCGGGCGACCGTCCCGCCCTCCATCACCGCGCCGATCTCGACCGGCGCGGCATAGGATTTGGCCGCGCTCATCCGCCCGCGCATATAGGGATCGAGCGAGAGGTAGAGGATCTCGAGCAGTACCTGTCCCTCGCCCGGCTCGGGCACCTCGGCAGTGTCGATCGTGAAGTCCGCCGGGGTCGGTTCGCCATCGGGGCGGGCGGCGAGAAGGATGCGGCGGTTGGTGCGAGCGTTCATCGGCGGGGTTCCGTGCAGCGGGGTGGAATGCCGGACGAACGCCCTCGCCGCCGGCTCGTTCCGGCGCCGCAACGCTTCACTCAGTCGTCGAGCAGCGCGTCTGTCATCCGCATCAGTGCGCCGCCCAGCCCGCCGAGAGCGAAAGCGGGGCGCATCGAGTCGCGACCGTCGTCGAGCCGCATCGACATGCGCGCTTTCACCGGCGTGCCGGGCAGTCGCGGGCGCTCTGTCGTGTCGGCGCACAACTCGCTGGTGGGGCGATCCCCCGGCAGGAGGTCGAGCGGCAGCGGCTCCGCGGTCAGGCGCGGCAGGCGAGGCGCGCGTGGCTCGGCAGTGGTCAAGCGGAGGTCGAGGATCGTCGGCAGGCGTGTGGCGGAAAGCGCGGACGGCGGCCCGTCTGCGGCAAGGCCGCCAGCGAGCATCATTCCCATCGCCACCGAGACCAGCGCGGCCATCGCGATTCCCCACCCTCCCGGGCCGAGACGGCCGGAGATGTGGCCGAAACATGGCCGAAAGCGGGCGCGGTTACCAGCGCGAATGCGGGTGCGTTGCGGACCGACCTCAGCCGGCGGTCAGGAGATCGAACTCGAACGGGGAAAGCGGCTCGTCGAACTGGCATCCCGCCTCGTAATCGCGCGACCAGACGATCCGCGTCAGCCGGCGCACGGCGCCCGGCAGGGTCAGCAGGATGCTGCTGCCTGGGATGAGATCGCTGAAGGTCTGGAGTCGCGCGCCGCTCATCGACAGATCGGTGATGCGACAGAGGCTGCCATGGCGCCCCTCGTCGAACAGGCCGGCGTCGAGTGACACCGCCTTTCGAGTGGCCCGCCGGCTTTCGCCAGCGGCGATCGGGATCAGCTCTGCGGCGATCCGGGTGCGGACGGGGACATGGCTTTCCATGTCCCCGACGCTACGCCGCGTTGGTAAACGCGGCGTAAAGGAGATTACTTCGACTTCAAAGAAAGCCCGCCGAAACGCTTGTTGAAACGTGCAACCTGACCACCCGCGTCGAGCAGGCGCTGGTTGCCGCCGGTCCAGGCCGGGTGCGCCAGCGGGTCGATGTCGAGCGTCATCAGATCGCCTTCCTTGCCCCAGGTCGAGCGCGTCTCGAACACGGTGCCGTCGGTCATCTGGACGCGGATCATGTGATAGTCGGGGTGGCCGGTCTTCTTCACGTTCAATTCTCCGAAATGCCGCTGGTTTCCGACCAGCCGCGAAGGGCGCGCGCATAGCAGCGCTGCGCCCGGTCTGCAACTTGCGTCGTGTTATGCCGCTTTGGGCGGGTCGGCGATCATTGCGGTGAAGTTGGCCGTCGCGGCGACCGCGCCGTCGATCAGTGCACGGCCGGCGAACTTGCAGACGCTCGAGCGCTTCTGCACGAACTCGACCTCGAGGGTCAGGAGCACGCCGGGTTCGACGGGCTTCCGGAACTTGGCTTCCTCGATCGCCATGAAATAGACGAGCTTGCCCGACCCGGCGAGGCCGAGGCTCTCGACCGCGAGCACGCCGGCGGCCTGCGCCAGCGCCTCGACGATCAGGACGCCGGGCATGATCGGGCGACCGGGGAAATGCCCTTGGAAGAAGCCCTCGTTGATCGTCACCGCCTTGACCGCGCGGATCGACTTGTCGGGGACGATTTCCTCGACGCGATCCACCAGCAGCATCGGATAGCGATGCGGCAGCGCGGCCATCACGCGGGTGACGTCGAGCGGGCCGAGCGCAGCGCGCCCGGCCTCACCCGTCGTTACGGTGTCGGTCACCGGCCGGGCGTGGCGGCCGGACGCGCCGCCGGCGCCGCGCCTGCGGCCGGGGCGGCCGCCGCGCCCTGCTGGCCTCCCGGCTGCCAGTTGGCCGGCGGGGTGATGCTGACGTTCGGGACGAGGCGGTTGAGCTCGGCGGTCACGTCGGCGGTGATGTCGGCCGAAGGCTGCGTCTGAACGGCGGCCTCGGGGCGAAGCAGCAGCGTCACCTTCTTCTTCGACATTGCGGCGTTGACCGCTGACTGAAGCTGCGCGCCGATCTGCTCAGCGGCATAGGCGCGGGCGCGCTGTACCGGCTGGGTCAGGCGCTGTAGCTCGGCATTGGCGGCCTGCTCCTTCTGCTGGATCGTGTTGGCCTGTGTACGCAGCGCCGCCTCGTTCGCGTTGGGGGCCGAGCGCGCCTTCTGGAAGGCATCGACCAGCGGTCGAAGCTCGTTCTGGACGGCGGTCTGGCGTGACTGCGCCTGGTCGAGCTGCGCCTTGTAGGTCGTCTGGATCTGCGAGATCGCGGTCTTCCAGGCGTTCGATTCGAGCACTGCACCCTCGGGATTGGCGACGGCGATGCCGTTGACCTGCGCCAGCGACGGCGTGGCGATCGCGACCGGGGCGAGCGCCGCGGCGATGAGGAACTTGTTCATTAGAAAGCGGCTCCAACGTTGAAGGTGAGAAGCTTGGGATCGTCGCCGTCGACCGAGATGATATCCTTGGCGAGATCGATGCGCAGCGGCCCGAACGGCGAGTTCCAGTTGACGCCCACGCCGACGGTGATGCGCGGCTTGGGCGTGTCGCCGACGAAACGCTCGAGGAACGGCGAGATCGTCTGCGACGCGGCCGAGTTCGGGTCGTTGCCCGAGCAGGTGCCGCCATAGGTCGTGGCGTAACCGACCGCACAGGTCGTCAGGCGCGTGCCCGATACGCCGTTCTCGGTGAAGCTGTTGATATAGAGTTGCTGCCCCGTATCGGTCGTGATCGGGCGGACGAGGTCGAGCAGGCGCGGCGAGCCGTCGACGTTGAACACGGGCTTGCCGCTCGCGTCGGTCGCCTGGGTAAAGGTCGCGGTCGGCAGCGGCTTCTTAATGTTGAACAGCGAACCGAGCTGGACATAGACCGACGGCCGAAGCCCCAGTTCCTGCGCACCCGAGCCGAGCGGAATCTCAAGCTCCGCGCGGCCGAGATAGTAGGCCTTGCCGCCCAGCGGATCGTCGACAATGCTCTGGCGATCGGTCTGGAGGATGATGTTGCCGTTTTCGTCGGTCGTGTACGGCGTGCGCAGCACTCGCGGGCCGACGCCGCGGATGTCGAAGCCGCGGAACTGCGGCTCGCCGAGATAGAAGCGGTCGACGATGCGGACAGGGTCGATCCCCGGCCCGCGGTCGTTCTCCAGGCTGTGAATATAGCCGCCCTGCGCGTTCACCGAGAAGATGAAGCCGCCGCCCAGCCCCCAGAAGCGGCTATATTCGCCGCGGCCACGGATGTAGCGCACGTCGCCGCCGAGACCCGCGAAATCGACGCCGGCGGTCAGGCGCTGTCCGCGGGTCGGCCGCAGGCGGCTGTTGAGGCTGTCATAGACGAGCGTCAGGCCGACGAGCGAGGTCAGGCGGTTGCCGAGCTGCTCGCATAGATAGCGACCGGCCTTGAGCGGGTCGCAGAAGCCGTTGGTGAAGTAGAGCGATTCGTCGAGGCTGACGTCGTCCTGGCTGAGCTGATACCGGCCCGAAAGCGACCAGTACTCGGTCAGCGGCACGCCCGCGACGATCTGGAACCCGGTCGAGGTCTGGCTGAACGTCGTATTGCGATCGTTGCCGATGAAGTTGAACGAGTTGAAGTCGCGGCGGAAGATCGTGCCGCCCAGCGCGATGTTCTTGTCGAACAGATAGGGCTCGGTAAAGCCCAGCTCGACCGACTTCGAATAGGCCGAATAATTGGCCTGAAGGCGCAGGTCCTGCCCCTTGCCGCGGAAGTTGCGCTGGCGGATCGAGCCCTGAAGGATGAACCGCTCGAGGCTGGAGAAGCCCGCCGACAGCGTCAGTTCGCCGGTCGAGCGTTCCTCGACATTGGCGTTGAGGACGACGCGGTCGGGCGACGAGCCCTCCTTCTCCTCGATCTCGAACTTGTCCTGGAAGAAGCCGAGCGAGTTGACGCGATCCTGCGACCGCTTGCGAAGGAAGCTGTTATAGGCGTCGCCCTCGGACAGGCGCATTTCGCGGCGGATAACCTCGTCCTGCGTCTGCGTGTTGCCGGTGATCTCGATCCGCTCGACATAGGTGCGCGACGCTTCGGCGATGTTGAACGTCAGCCCCATCGTCAGCGTTTCGGGATCACGGCGATATTCGGGGCGGACGTCGGCAAAGGCATAGCCGAACAGGCCCGCGGTTTCGGTCAGCGACGTGACCGAATCCTCGACCTGCTTGGCGTTGAACCAGTTGCCCTTCTTGATCGGCAGGCCGGCGGCCAGCTTGGCGCCGTCGAAATCACGGATGCCGCTGTCGACCTCGACATCACCGAACTTGTAGCGCGGCCCTTCCTCGACCACGTAGGTGATGATGAAGTCTTCCTTGTCCGGCGTCAGCTCCGCCACCGCGGAAATCACCCGGAAGTCGGCATACCCCTCCGTCAGGTAGAACTGACGCAGCTTCTGCTGGTCGTAGGCCAGACGATCCTGATCGTACGACGTGTTGGAGCTGAAGAAGCGGAAGAAGCGTGCCTGCTTCGTCGCCATCTGCTTGCGCAGCGTGTCGTCGTCGTACTGCTGGTTGCCGATGATGTTGATCTGGCGAACCTTGGACTTCGGCCCCTCGGTGATCTCGAAGACAACATCGACGCGGTTCTGGTCGAGATTGACCTGCTTTGGCTCGACCACCGCGGCAAAGCGCCCCTGGCGGCGATAGAGCTCGATGATGCGCGCGACGTCGGTGCGAACGGCGGTGCGCGTGAAGATCTGGCGCGGCTTGAGCTTGATCTCGGGCAGGATCTTGTCGTTCTTCAACCGCTTGTTGCCCTCGAGCACGATGCGGTTGATGATCGGGTTCTCCTTGACCCGCACGATCAGGTCGCCGCTCTCTACGCCCTCGATCTGCACGTCCTGGAGCAGGTCGGACGCGAGCAAGTCCTTGATCGCCTGGTCGACGCTCTCGTTGGTGTAGGCCTGACCGACGCGCAGCTTGGTATAGCTCAGCACCGTCTCGGGCTCGATCCGCTGGCTGCCGACGACGCGCAGCGACTTGATCGTCCGCGCGGGTGCCGCCTGGATCGCGGGCGCGGGCGCGGCCTGTGCCGCGGGGGTCGCGGCCGGTGCTGCGGTCTGCGCCTGTGCCACGCCCGCCAGCATCGTGCCGGCAAGCAGCATCGCGCCACGCGCACCCATCTTGCTCGCCTTGATCGCCGTCACCGTCGTCCCCACCCAAAATGTCCCGAAGAAAAGTCCCGTATCGGGGCGCAAGCCCCCTGCACGAACCGTGTCAGCCGATCAAGCCGGCGAGACTGCGCCAAAGTCCGAAAGCGCCAAGATCGTTGATCGTCACGAGTAGCATTAGCGCGAGGAGCGCGGCGAGCCCGCCGCGGAATGCCCATTCGAGCACCTGGGGGTCGACGGGCCGGCGGCGCACCGCCTCGATCGCATAGAAAAGAAGATGCCCGCCATCGAGCATCGGCACTGGCAAGAGGTTGATGAACCCCAAGTTAATCGAGATGAGCGCGATCAGCCCGATGAACTCCGGCAGGCCGAGGCTGAGCTGCTGGCCCGACACTTGGGCGATGCGCAGCGGCCCGCCAAGCTCATCCATCGACCGGCGGCCGCTGACGATCTGGCCGATGGTATCGACCATCATGCCGACGATCTCGCCGGTCCGTTGGACCCCGACCAGCGGTGCCTCGATCAGGCCGATCGGTTGGCGCACCGTGCCCGCCGGCCCGATACCGAGCCGGCCGATGCGATATTCGTTGCCGAAGCGGTCGCGCTCGCGCTGTTCGCCGATCGTCGCGAAGAGGGTTTGCGACGCGCCGTTCCGGTCGATGACGATCTCGGTCCGCTCGGCCGGGCGCAGCCGTGCAAAGCCGGCGATGTCGTCGAACGTCTCGATCGCCCGCCCGCCAAGGCTACGCACGCGATCGCCGGGGATCAGGCCGGCGGCCGCGGCAGCGCTGTTCGGCGCGACGATCCCGACGATCGGCGGTGTCCGGCTGACGCCATACGCATAGGCGAAACCGCCGAGGATCAGGATCGCGAGGAGGAAATTGATCGCCGGTCCCGCCGCGACGATGATCGCACGCTGCCACACGGGCTTGGCCTGGAACGTCTGCGCGCGCTCGGCCGCGGGCAGCGACAGCCATTCGGGGCTGGGCTGGCTGGCCGAGTTCATGTCGCCGGCGAAGCGGACATAGCCGCCAAGCGGCAGCCATCCGAATTTCCACCGCGTGCCGCGCCGGTCGGTAAAGCCCGCCACCTCGCGCCCGAACCCGATCGAGAACGCCTCGGCCTTCACCCCGAACCAGCGCCCGGCGAGGTAATGGCCCATCTCGTGCACGAAGACGAGCGGACCGATCACCCCGACAAAGGCGAGGACCGTGAACAGGACACCGGGGTTTTCGATCAAGCCACGCGATCCTTTACCCGCTCGGCCGCGACCCGCCGCGCCTCGCCATCGACCGCCAGCACCGCATCGACATCGAGCGGCGCGGGCGGGTCGTATCCCTCCAGCGTATCGGCAACGATTGCGGCAATTTCGAGGAAGCCGCAGCGCCGCTTCAGGAAAGCCTCGACCGCGACCTCGTTCGCCGCATTCAGGATCGCGGGCCGCGCGCCCCCTGCCCCCAGCGCCTCTCGCGCCAGGCGCAGCGCGGGGAAGCGGACGGGATCCGGCGCCTCGAAATCAAGCCGGCCCAGCTTGATTAGATCGAGCGGGGCCATTGGCGTCGCCATCCGATCGGGCCAGGCGAGCGTATGCGCGATCGGCACGCGCATGTCGCTCGGCCCGATCTGTGCCAGCATCGAGCCGTCGACATATTCGACCAGCGAGTGGACGGCCGATTGCGGGTGGACGACGATGTCGATCGCGTTCCCCGAAACGGGGAACAGCCGCGCCGCCTCGATCAGTTCGAGGCCCTTGTTCATCATCGTCGCCGAATCGACGCTGATCTTCGCGCCCATCGACCAGTTGGGATGCGCGACCGCCTGTTCGGGGGTGACGCCCGCCATCTGCTCGAGCGACCAGGAGCGGAACGGCCCGCCGCTCGCCGTCAGGATCAGGCGGCGCACCCCCGCGGGGCGGTCGCCGGCCAGGCACTGGAAAATCGCATTATGCTCGCTGTCGGCGGGGAGCAGCGTCGCGCCGCTCGCCTTCGCCGCAGCGAGGATGATCTCGCCCGCCGACACCAGCGGCTCCTTGTTGGCGATGACGACGGTGCCCCCGCCCTCGATCGCGGCGAGCGTCGGGCCAAGGCCCGCACAGCCGACGATCGCGCTCATCGTCCACTCGGCACCCGACCGCGCGGCATCGCAGACCGCTGCCATACCGCCGGCCACGCGGGTGGCGGTGCCGGCAAGCGCCTCGGCTAGTGCGGACAGGCAACTTTCGTCGGCGACGACCGCGAGTTCGGCGTTTGTCCGCCGCGCCGCCTCGGCCAGGCGCACGACATCGCAATTGGCGGTCAGCGCGACGACGCGGAAACGGTCGGGCTCGCGCTCGATCAGGTCGAGCGTCGAGGTGCCGATCGAGCCCGTCGCACCGAGGATGGTTACCGTCCTCATGCCGCCGAAGCTCCCAACGCAATCACCATCAATGCGGCCAGCGGCGCGACCGGCACGATGCCGTCGAGCCGGTCGAGCATCCCGCCATGGCCGGGCAGCAGCGTCCCCGAATCCTTGATCCCCGCGCGCCGCTTGAGCCAGCTCTCGTACAGGTCGCCCAGCGCCGACACGACCGCGAGCACTGGCGTCATCGCCGCTAGCCACGGCGACAGGCCATATTGCGCCATGATCCCGCCGAGCACGGCCGCGGCGACCAGGCCGCCGAGAAAGCCGGACCAGGTCTTGTTCGGACTGATCGCGGGGGCGAAGCGCGGTCCGCCGACGGAGCGGCCGACGAAGAACGCCGCGGTATCGCATGCCCAGACCAGGCCCATCGCCCAGAGCGACAGGAACAGCCCGTCGGGCATCGACCGCAGCAGCATCAGCGACAGCGCCGGCAAGCCGACATAGAGGATGCCGCCCGCCAGCGCCCGCTTCTGCGTCACCGCGCCCACGAAGAACGCCGCGCCGACCACGAGGCCGAGCGAAAAGAAGGATGGGCCGCTGGCGATCGGCGCCATGATCGCGAGCGGGATCGAGATCGCGAACTGGCCGATCTGCTTGTCGCGATGCGATGCGCCGAACATCGCCGACCATTCGCTCATCATGATGAGCGCGCCGATGACGACGACCAGCCAGAAGGCGAGCCCCCCCCACCAGAGCGCGCAGAAAGCCAGCGCGAGCAGGCTAAAACCGACGGTCAGGCGCTGCTTCAGGTTCGCCTTGCGCCGGATCTTTTCATCGAGGGCGACCGGATCGATCGGCGTCACAGGCCACCGAACCGGCGTTGGCGACGCATGAAACACTCGACCGCCGCGGCCAGCGTATCGGCATTGAAGTCCGGCCAAAGCGTGTCGACGAACAGGAGCTCGGCGTAGGCCGCCTGCCACAACAGGAAGTTCGACAGCCGCTGCTCGCCCGAGGTGCGGATGAGCAGGTCGAGCGGCGGCAGCTCGCGCGTCGTCAGCTCACCCTCGATCCGCGCCTCGTCGATGTCGGCGGGGTCGATCGAGCCGTCCCGCGCGGCGGCGGCGAGGCGGCGGGCGGCGGCAGCGATCTCCGCCTGCGCGCCGTAGTTGAGCGCGATAACGAGCGTCGGGCCGGTATTGACCGCGGTCCGCGCGATCGCATCTTCGATCATCGCGACCAGATCGCGCGACAAGGCATGATAGTCGCCGATCACCCGCAGCCGGACGTTGTCGGCGACCAGTGTCGCGATCTCGGCGCGTAGGAAATGGCGCAGCAGGCCCATCAGGTCCTGCACTTCCTCAGCCGGGCGACGCCAGTTCTCGGACGAGAAGGCGTAGAGCGTCAGCACCTCGATGTTGAGGTCCCGGGCGGCGCGGGTGACGCGGCGCACCGCCTCCACGCCCGCCTTGTGCCCGGCGGCGCGGGGCAGCCGCCGGGCCTTTGCCCAGCGGCCGTTGCCGTCCATGATGATCGCGACGTGGCGTGGCCGATCACCCGCCAGCGCCGATGCGTCGATCTGCGTCGCCATCAGCGCGCCCGTTTGTCGAGGAGCCGAACCGCCGGCCTCACTTGCCGAGGATTTCCTTTTCCTTCGCCGCCGCCGCCGCGTCTAGGTCGGCGATCGTCGCGTCGGTCAGCTTTTGCACCTCGGTCTCTAGCTTCTTGCGCTCGTCCTCCGAATAGACGCCCTTCTTCTCGTCGGTCTTGAGCGCGTCCATCCCGTCGCGGCGGACGTTGCGGACCGCGATCCGCGCCTTCTCGGCATATTGCCCGGCGAGCTTGGCGAGTTCCTTGCGCCGCTCCTCGGTCAGGTCCGGGATCGGCAGGCGGAGCGTATTGCCATCGTTGATCGGGTTCAGGCCGAGGCCTGCCGAGCGGATCGCCTTTTCGACCGGGCCGACGTTCGACTTGTCCCACACTTGCACCGACAGCATCCGCGGCTCGGGCACCGAGACGGTCGCGACCTGAACCAGCGGCATGTGCGCGCCGTACACCTCGACGGTGACGGGATCGAGCAGCGAGGTCGAGGCGCGGCCGGTGCGAAGCCCGGCGAGGTCGCCCTTCAGCGATTCGACGGCACCGGCCATGCGGCGCTCGAGATCAGCCTTGTCGTATGCGGCCATGATCGGCTCTCCTTATGCTTGTGGCTTGCGGACGATGGTCGCGGTGCCCTGCCCGCCGATGACGGCGGCAAGATTGCCCTCGTCTCGGATCGAAAAGACCACGATCGGAATGTCGCTGTCGCGGCAGAGCGCGACGGCGCTGGCGTCCATCACCTTGAGATTGTCGGCGAGCACGCGGTCGTAGCTGAGTTCGTCGTAACGGGTCGCGGTCGGCACCTTCTTTGGGTCGGCGTCGTACACGCCGTCGACGCTCGTGCCCTTGAAGAGGGCGTCGCAGCCCATTTCGGCCGCGCGGAGTGCCGCGGTGGTGTCGGTCGTGAAGAACGGCAGGCCGGTACCCGCCGCGAACAGGACGACGCGACCCTTCTCCATGTGTCGCTGCGCACGGCGGCGGACATAGGGTTCGCACACGCTCGCCATCGGGATCGCCGACTGGACGCGGGTGTCGACGCCCGCCTTTTCGAGCGCGTTCTGCATCGCGAGCGCGTTCATGACGGTCGCCAGCATGCCCATGTAGTCGGCGGAGGCACGGTCGAAGCCCTGTGCCGCGCCCGCCAGCCCGCGAAAGATGTTGCCGCCGCCGACGACCATGCACAGCTCGACGCCGCTATCGGCGATCGCCTTCACCTCTTCGGCGACGCGCGCGCAGGTTTCGGGATCGATGCCGTACTGGCCCTGGCCCATCAGGACCTCGCCCGACAGCTTCAGAAGGATACGCTTGAAAGTGGGGCGGCTCATGGGTCCCGCTTGGTTGAGTGAAGGGGGCAGCAAAACGGCGCGGACCTTAGGAGCCCCGCGCCGTGATGCCAACCTATTACGCCCTTCCCCGCCATGGGCAAGGGCGGAACGGCTTAGTTCTTCGAGAGGCCCGCGGTCGCAGCGACTTCGGCGGCGAAGTCGCTCTCTTCCTTCTCGATCCCTTCGCCCAGCTGGAAACGGACGTAATCAACCAGCTTGATCGACGCGCCGGCGTCCTTGGCCGCCTTCGCGATCACGTCGCCGACGGGGGTCTTGCCGTCCATCACGAACGCCTGCGTCAGAAGGGCGTTCTCCTTCTTGAACTTCTCGATCGGGCCGTTGAGGATCTTCTGCGCGACCTCGTCCGACTTGCCGACGATCTTCTCGGCGTTCTTCTCGCGAAGGATCGCGGCCTCACGCTCGACGACCTCGGGGTCGAGGTCCTCGGCGGTCAGCGCCAGCGGGAAGGCAGCGGCGACGTGCATCGCGATCTGCTTGCCCAAGGGCTCGAGAACGTCGACGCCGGCATCCGATTCGAGCGCGACGAGCACGCCGATCTTGCCGAGACCCGGGGCGGCGGCGTTGTGGACGTACGGGATCACCGCGCCCTGCGTGACCGACACGGCCTTCGCGCGGCGCAGCACCTGGTTCTCGCCGATGGTCGAGATGTTGTTGGTCAGCACTTCCTCGACCGTACCGCCGGCGGGCATCGCCGCACCCTTCAGCGCGTCGACATTGTCGCCCTGCTCGAGCGCGATCGTCGTCACGTTGCGGACGAAGTCCTGGAAGATCTCGTTCTTGGCAACGAAGTCGGTCTGCGAGTTCACCTCGACCGCCACGCCCTTAGTCCCGGCGACGGCGACGCCGACCAGACCCTCGGCCGCGGTGCGGCTCGACTTCTTGGCGGCGGCGGCGAGGCCCTTGGTGCGCAGCCAGTCGACGGCGGCTTCCATGTCGCCGCCATTCTCGGCCAGCGCCTTCTTGCAATCCATCATGCCGGCGCCCGAACGCTCGCGCAGTTCCTTGACGGCGGCTGCCGTGATCTCGGCCATGTCGATTTCCTTCTTAAAATGCGGGCGGGGTCAGTGCGAATTGCCCTGCCCCGCCCGAATGACAGATCGGTGACGCGGGCGGTCACCCGCCGCGCGTCTTGTCAGGCGATCAGGCCTGAGCAGGCGCTTCCTCGGCCGGGGCCGTCTCGGTCAGCGCGGGCTCGGCCGGCGGCTCGGCCATCGCGCCGAAGTCCTGGCTCTGCATCGCGGCCTGGTTGTTGCCGCGGGTCGCGGCGATCGCCATCGCCTCGCAATAGAGGCGGATCGCACGGCTCGCGTCGTCGTTCGCGGGCACCGGGAAGGCGATGCCGTCGGGCGAGACGTTCGAATCGAGGATCGCGACGACCGGAATGCCGAGCGTGTTGGCTTCCTTGATCGCCAGCTCTTCCTTGTTCGCGTCGATCACGAACATGATGTCGGGAATGCCGCCGAGGTCACGGATGCCGCCGAGCGACAGCTCGAGCTTGTCCTTCTCGCGCGTCAGGTTGAGCACTTCCTTCTTGGTGAGGCCGTGCGTGTCGCCCGAGAGCTGCTCTTCGAGCGTCTTCAGGCGCTTGATCGAGCCCGAGATCGTCTTCCAGTTGGTGAGCATGCCGCCCAGCCAGCGGTGGTTGACGAAGTGCTGGCCCGACTTGCGAGCAGCCTCGGCGATCGGCTCCTGCGCCTGGCGCTTGGTGCCGACGAACAGGACCTTGCCGCCGCCGGCGACGGTCGACGACACGAAGTCGAGCGCACGCGCGAACAGCGGCACGGTCTGCGACAGGTCGAGGATGTGGACGCCGTTGCGATCGCCGAAGATGTAAGGCTTCATCTTGGGGTTCCAGCGATGCGTCTGATGGCCGAAGTGCGCGCCCGATTCGATCAGCTGGTGCATGGTGACGACAGGTGCCGCCATAGGGATATCTCCTTCCGGTTAGTCCTCTGGGAAGCAAGCGACCCTTAGCGCACCTGAAAGGCGGCGTCGGGCACCGGGTTATGGGCTTCCCATGCGGGTTGAGCGCGTGCCCTTAGACGAGCGTGATCCAGAGATCAACGCTTGACACCGGGAACGGAAAAGGAACATAACGGGTTTGCAACGGGATCATGGAACCGGCTCGTCGCAAAGCTGTTCATAAGTAACGTTTCGTTAACCGTGTTCCGCGGTTCGAGGAGTGGGTCAGGTGGTCGCTATTCTCGCTTTTGCGCTGTTCGCCTTTGCCGGTTTTGTCGCGCTCGGTGTCATCGCCGCTACGATCGCGCCGTATCGTGCGCGGATCGCCTGCCTGCTGGTGCACGGCACGCAGAGCCGGATCGCTGCGCTGCCGCCGCTGCCCTCGCGTGGCGAAACGCGCGCTACGCCGCGGCTGACGGCGTCGCCGGCGCACCTGCGCGCAGCCGCCTAACACGGGCATAGGCGGCGATGCTGAACGGGATCGTCGCCAAGTAGCCGAGGCAGATGACGCTGAGCGTCTGCCAAGGCGCCGAGACGATTGCCGCGGCGAAGATCACCACGACCGCCAGCGCCTCGAACCGCACACGGCGACGCAGGCGCAGCGACGACCAGGAAAAGGTCGCGAGGCTTGACACCATCAGGAACGCGGTAAACGCCACCCACGGTGCGACGAGCCAAGGCGAGCGGAATATCGCTTCCTCGGTCCAGAACCACAGATACATCGGCAGCATTGCGAGCCCCGCTCCTGCGGGCGCGGGCACACCGGTGAGGAAGCCCGCCGATTTGTGCGGCTGTTCGGCGACATCGATGTTTGCGTTGAACCGCGCAAGGCGCAGCGCGCAGAACACGGCATAGATCAGCGCCGCCAGCCACCCGATCCGCGGGATGCCCATCAGCGACCAGAGATAGACGATCAGCGCGGGCGACACGCCGAAGCTGATCGCGTCGGACAGGCTGTCGAGCTCGGCCCCGAACCGGCTCTCGCCGCGGACGAGCCGGGCGATCCGCCCGTCGATCCCGTCGAGTACTCCAGCCAGCAGCACCATCAGGACCGCCCGCTCCCAATCGCCGGCGATCGCGAAGCGGATACCCGTAAGGCCCGAGCACAGCGCCATGGCCGTGACGGCATTGGGCGCGATCGCACGCAGCGGCAGGCCGCGGCCCGGACGGCGGGGGCGAAGCGCCATTACTGGGCAACGCCCGTCGGCGCCTCGACCCCGATGCGGCCGATGATGGTCTCGCCCGCGACGCTGCGTTGGCCGAGAATGACCTGCGGCTGATAACCCGCCGGCAGGAACACGTCGACGCGGCTGCCGAAGCGGATGAGGCCGATGCGCTGGCCCGCGACGACCATGTCGCCGGGCTTGACGAAGGCGAGGATGCGGCGCGCGACGAGGCCCGCGATCTGGGTAAAGCCGAAGCGGGTGCCGTCGGGTGCCTCGACGACGATGTGCTGGCGCTCATTCTCGTCCGACGCCTTGTCGAGGTCGGCGTTCACGAACTTGCCCGAGATATAGACGACCTGGCGGATCGTGCCGGTGATCGGCGTGCGGTTGATGTGCACGTCGAACACGCTCATGAAGATCGACACGCGGGTCAGCGGCCCCTCGCCCAGCCCCTGCGGACCGGCCAGCTCCGGCGGCAGCGCGACCTGCTGGATCATCGTCACAAGGCCATCGGCGGGCGCGACGATCAGCCCTGGCCCCTGCGGCGTCACCCGGACCGGATCGCGGAAGAAAGCGGCGACCCAGAGCGTCACGCCCAGGAACGGCCAGGTCCAGAACCAGCCGCCGCTGATGAAATAGACCAGTGCTGAGATCGCTAGGGCGATCAGGACGTATTTGCGCCCCTCGGGGTGGACGGCGGGGAAGCGCCACTTGACGGTCGAGGTGGCGATGGGCGGCTTTTCGAGTGATGGCATCGCGCGGGTCTAACCGTGCCCGCCCCGCGATACAATCAGTTGTGGCAATAGCCCGCCCGCAAAGCCGATCGCCCGCGCGGTTGATCCCGGCGCGCGCGCGGCTTAGGGAGCGCCCAAACCTCCCTCATGGATACAGCGAGACGTTGATGGCGAAGATCAAGGTGAAGACGCCCGTCGTGGAGATCGACGGCGATGAAATGACCCGGATCATCTGGGCGTGGATCCGCGAGCGCCTGATCCTCCCCTATCTCGACATCGACCTCGAATATTACGACCTCGCCGTCGAGAAGCGCGACGAGACCGACGACAAGATCACCGTCGATTCGGCCAAGGCGATTCAGAAGTACGGCGTCGGCGTGAAGTGCGCGACGATCACTCCCGACGAGCAGCGGGTCGAGGAGTTCGGCCTCAAGAAGATGTGGAAGTCGCCGAACGGCACGATCCGCAACATCCTAGGCGGCGTGGTCTTCCGCGAGCCGATCGTCATCAAGAACGTCCCCCGCCTCGTCCCCGGCTGGACGCACCCGATCGTCGTCGGCCGCCATGCGTTCGGCGACCAGTATCGCGCGACCGACTATCGCGTGCCGGGCCCGGGCAAGCTGCGCCTCGTTTTCGAGGGCGATGACGGCACCGTGATCGACGAGGAGGTGTTCAAGTTCCCCTCGGCCGGCGTCGCGATGGCGATGTACAATCTCGACGACTCGATCCGCGATTTCGCGCGCGCCAGCCTGAACTACGGCCTCGGCCGCGGCTGGCCGGTGTACCTGTCGACTAAGAACACGATCATGAAGGCCTATGACGGGCGCTTCAAGGACATCTTCCAGGAGGTGTTCGAGACCGAATTCGCGCCCCAGTTCAAGGAAGCCGGCATCGAGTATCAGCACCGCCTGATCGACGACATGGTGGCGAGCGCGCTCAAGTGGCACGGCGAGTTCGTGTGGGCGTGCAAGAACTACGACGGCGACGTCCAGTCGGACACGGTGGCGCAGGGCTTCGGCTCGCTCGGCCTCATGACCTCGGTCCTGATGACCCCCGACGGCAAGACGATCGAGGCGGAGGCGGCGCACGGCACCGTCACGCGCCACTATCGCCAGCACCAGCAGGGCAAGGCGACGTCGACCAACCCGATCGCGTCGATCTTCGCTTGGACCGGCGGCCTCAAGTATCGCGGCAAGTTCGACGGCACCCCCGACGTGACCCGCTTCGCCGAGACGCTGGAGCGCGTCTGCGTCGAGACAGTCGAGGGCGGCGCGATGACCAAGGATCTCGCGATCTTGATCGGTCCGGACCAGCCCTGGATGACGACCGAGCAGTTCTTCGAGGCGATCCGCGTGAACCTCGAAACCGCGATGGGCGAGTGGAAGTAAGGCTTTCGCCGCTAATGGATTGAAAGGGGCGCCCCGGGAAACCGGGGCGCCCTTTTTCTCATGGGTTGACCGGACCTACGGGAAGCGACCACTCTGTCCGCATGAAATGGTCGGTCGTAAGGGCGTGGGGAGCGAAGATCGCCCTTTCCGTTGCTCTCATGGTGTTTGGTGCCGACCTATGGTCGCTCTATCTTTGCAGCATCGAACCTACACTCGCGGCAAGCATTGACCGTCTTAACGACTGGTTTGGTCCGACGCTGATCGTGCTCATGGCGCTGTATCACTGGCTTAGCCCCGCGAGAGAAAACGAGGCTTACAAAGATGTTTCGCCTCGGCTGTCCGGAGCGGTAACTGTCATGCTGGTTGGTACGGCAGCGGCGATCGCGTTGGTCAGTTACAGCGCGGCATTGGCGGCGGGCACATGGCTGTTGGCGATCCTTGTCACCATCGTAATCTGGCGGTTCGCGTCAAAGAATGCCGACCAGATCGGTGAGGCAAGATTCGGCGTGACAGGCGACTAGGCCCTTACATCTCCCCGCGCGCCTTCCGGATGGCGTACCATTTCGCCACGTTGGCATTGTGCTCGGCCAGCGTGTTGGCGAAGACGTGCCCGCCCTTTCCGTCCGCCACGAAATACAGCGCGGGCGACGGGGCCGGGTCGAGCACCGCATCGATGCTCTTGCGGCCGGGATTAGCGATTGGACCCTCGGGCAGGCCCGTCATCGCATAGGTGTTGTAGCCGTTGACCGCATTGACCTCCGACCGGAGGATGCGGCGGCCCAGCGGGCGGCCCTTCGTCAGCGGGTAGATGATCGTCGGGTCTGCCTGTAGCCGCATCCCCTGGCGCAGGCGGTTGGAGTAGACCGCCGCCACCGTCCGCCGCTCCGCCTCCACCGCGGTTTCCTTCTCGACGATCGAGGCGAGGATCAGCGCTTCGCGCGGGGTCGAGACGGCGATGCCGGGTTTGCGGCGCTTCCATGCCTCGGCAAGGTAGCGGTCCATCGCGCGCTGCATCCGGCCGAGCACCGCCGCGCGCGTCTCGCCGCGCTGATAGCTGTAGCTGTCGGGCAGGACCGACCCCTCGGCGGGCACGCCGACCTTGCCGGTCAGTTCGGGCGCACGCATCAGCGCCTCCTGCACCAGCACCGATGGCAATCCCTCGGGCACCGGTACGAACCGCTGGAGCGTCTTGCCGCCCTGCATCAGCTTGAGCAGGTCCGCCTGGCTGATCCCGGCGGGCAGCGGATATTCGCCCGCGCGGATCGGATCGGACGAGCCGAACAGCTTGGCGAACAGCACGAAGCGGCTCGCCGAGCCGATCGCGCCGGCTTTCTCCAGCTCGTCCGCCGCGCGGGTCAGGCTGGCACCCGCGGGCACGACGACGCTCTTGTTCACGGGCAGCGGCCCCTTGCCGCCCCAGCTCTGCATCACCCCGAACAAGCCTGCGATCGCGCCGAGGCCGAGGATCAGGCCAAGGCAGCCGAGACGCTTCATCGCGAAGGACTCAATCGATCGCCTTCATGACGAGCGAGGCATTGGTGCCGCCGAAGCCGAACGAGTTGTTGAGGATCGCGCGCACCTTCCGCTCCTTGGCGACGTGCGGCACGAGGTCGACGCCCGCGCAATTCTCGCTCGGATTGTCGAGGTTGAGCGTCGGGGGCACGATCGAATCGCGCATCGCGAGGATGCAGAAGATCGATTCGACCGCACCGGCACCGCCCAGCAGGTGACCGATCGCCGACTTGGTCGAGCTCATCGACATGCCGTCGAGCGCCGGACCGAACAAGCGGCGGACCGCGCCCAGCTCCAGCTCGTCGCCGAGCGGGGTGGAGGTGCCGTGCGCGTTGACATAGTCGATGTCGGCGAGGCTCAGGCCCGACTTGCGCATCGCCATTTCCATGCTGCGATAGGCGCCCGACCCCTCGGGATGCGGGGCGGTGACGTGATAGGCGTCGCCGGACAGGCCATAGCCGATCACCTCGGCATAGATCTTCGCGCCGCGCGCCTTGGCGTGCTCGTACTCTTCGAGGCAGACGACGCCCGCGCCCTCGCCCATGACGAAGCCGTCGCGGTCGCGGTCATAGGGGCGGCTGCCCTTTTCGGGCGTGTCGTTGAAATTGGTCGACAGCGCGCGCGCCTGTGCGAAGCCGGCAATGCCGATCGGGCAGATCGCCCCCTCCGCGCCGCCCGCGAGCATCACGTCGGCATCGTCCATCGCGATCATCCGCGCGGCGTCGCCGATCGAGTGCGCGCCGGTCGAGCAGGCCGTGACGACCGCATGATTCGGGCCCATCAGCCCGTATTTGATCGACACCTGACCCGAGATCAGGTTGATGAGGCGGCCATGGACGAAGTGCGGGCTGACCCGCGACGGTCCCTTGCGGTCGAGGACGAGCGATTCGCTCTCGATCCCCGGCAGGCCGCCGATGCCCGCACCGATCGAGCAGCCGGCGCGATAGCGCTCCTCCTCGCTCATGTCGGTGAGGCCCGCATCCTCGAGCGCCTGTCCGGCGGCGTCGATGCCGAAGATGATGAACGGGTCGACCTGGCGCTGGATCTTGTGATCGACGCGCTTGTACGGGTCGAAGCCATATTCGTGATCGGCGGGCTTCACCTCGCACGCGATCCGGCACTTGTAATCGGTCGCGTCGAAACGCGTGATCGGGCCGGCGCCCGACTTGCCCGCGATCAGGTTCTTCCACGCGGTTTCGACCTCGGCGCCCAGCGGCGTGACGAGACCCAGGCCTGTGACGACGACGCGGCGCATGTGAAACTCTCCGTCCATCGGCCCCGCGCGGGGGCCATCCTTTTCGATCATGCGGGCGCTCAATGGCGTTACGGAAAGCCCGGCCGCATCGCTGCGATCAAGGGGCTGACCGACGCGCTGTCAAGCGCCGCACATAAACAAACGGCCCCCCGCCCGGCCCATGGGGCGCGGGCGGAGAGCCGCGAACGTCTTCTAACGAGACGGGCTCAAATCAGCCCTTGTGCTCGTCGATATAGGTGATCGCGTCCTTGACGGTCGTGATCTTCTCAGCGGCATCGTCGGGGATCTCGACGCCGAACTCTTCCTCGAACGCCATGACCAGCTCGACGATGTCGAGGCTGTCGGCGCCCAGATCGTCGATGAAGCTGGCGTCCTCGGTCACCTTCTCGGCCTCGACGCCCAGATTTTCGACGACGATCTTCTTCACGCGATCGGCGGTGTCGCTCATTCCCAAATCCTCTTGTGGGGTTCTTTCGATTACCTGAACGCCCTATCGGGCCAAATCCGCGCTGGCAAGTGGGCGTCGGTGGGATGGCTTTGCCATCGGTTGAGAATGCGCCGTGGCGCATTCCACGGCACCAGCCCGCTCCCCACCCGGCCACCCACTAAGTATCCTGATGGGTGGCCGGGTGGGGGAGCGGGCCGGTGCCGCCAACCATCAAATCATCGCCATGCCGCCGTTGACGTGCAGCGTCTGGCCGGTGACGTACCCGGCCTCGCGGCTGGCGAGATAGACCACGGCGGCGCCGATATCCTCGCCGGTGCCGAGGTCGCCGGCCGGAATGCGCCCGAGCAGCGCGGTCTTCTGCGCGTCGGGCAGCACGTCGGTCATCGCCGAGCGGATGAAGCCCGGCGCGACGCAATTGACGGTGATGTTGCGGCTGGCCAGTTCCTGCGCCAGCGCCTTCGACATGCCGACCAGCCCCGCCTTCGACGCGGCGTAGTTGGCCTGGCCCGGATTGCCGGTCGCGCCGACGACCGAGGTGATCGACACGATCCGGCCGAACCGCGCCTTCATCATCGGTCGGGCAGCGGCGCGGGCAAGGCGGAATGCGGCTTCGAGGTTGACGCGGATCACGTCGCCCCACTCCTCGTCTTTCATCCGCATCGCGAGGTTGTCGCGGGTGACGCCGGCATTGTTGACAAGGATGTCGAGCCGCCCGCCCAGCGCCTCGACCGCCTGCGGCACCAGCGCGTCGACGGCGGCACCGTCGGACAGGTTGCATGGCACCGCCACATGATCGCCGCCAAGGCCGCTGCAAAATGCCTCGAGCTTCTCGGCATTCGAGCCCGAGACGGCGAGCCGCGCGCCCTGCGCGGCCAGCGCCTTGGCGATCGCCGAGCCGATGCCGCCCGATGCGCCGGTGACGAGCGCGGTCATGCCAGTAAGGTCGAACATGGGATCCATTCTCCTCAGAGCGCCTTCAGCAGCGCTTCGATATCGTCCATCGTGATGACGCTGGTGGTCGTCGCATCCGGGGCGGTGCGCTTGACCATCGGGCCGAGCACCTTGCCGCCGAGCTCGACGTAATCGGTGACGCCCGTATCCCACATCGCCGCGACGCTCTCGCGCCAGCGGACCATGCCCGTGACCTGCTCGACCAGCAGGGCGCGGATGACGGCGGGGTCGGCGACGGGGGCGGCGGTGACGTTGGCGAAGACGGGGACCAGCGGCGCCTGCATCGCCACGTCGGCCAGCGCCGCTTCCATCGCATCGGCGGCGGGCTGCATCAGCGGGCAATGGAAGGGGGCCGATACCGGCAGCAGGACCGCCCGCTTGGCCCCGTGATCCTTGGCGAGGGCCACCGCCCGTTCGATCGCAGTGCGCGCGCCCGAAATGACGACCTGCCCGGGGTCGTTGTCATTGGCGACGGTGCAGACCTCGCCCTCGGCGGCCGCGTCGGCGATCGCCTGTGCCTTGGCGCGGTCGGCGCCGAGCAGCGCGGCCATCGCCCCCTCGCCCACCGGCACCGCCGCCTGCATCGCCTGTCCGCGCAACTTCAGCAGCCGCGCGGTGGTCGACAGGTCGAATGCGCCTGCGGCACACAGCGCGGTATATTCACCGAGCGAGTGGCCGGCGACGAAATCCGCCTTGTCGGACAGGCGCACGCCGCCCTCACGCTCGATCACGCGCAGCACGGCAATGGCGTTCGCCATGATCGCGGGCTGGGCGTTTTCGGTGAGGGTGAGGCCGCTCTCCGGCCCCTCGGTCATCAGGCGATAGAGGTGCTGGCCCAGCGCCTCGTCCACTTCGCCGAACACTTCGCGGGCGTGGGGGCTCGCCTCGGCCAGCGCGCGGCCCATGCCGACCGCCTGGCTCCCCTGCCCCGGAAAGATGAACGCGCGCATCACTGGCTCCCGCTTGGATTGGAAGCGCTCGCGCCTACGCCCGAACGCCGAAAGCTTTCAAGTCCCGGCGGGCCTGCGACAATCTGTGACCCTTTCGTTCTCCCCTCGCGATAGGTCTGCGACACGCGGGTCCCAGATTGCCTTCATCGAAATCGAACAGAGGAGATGAAGATGTTCAAGAAGCTCATGCTCGCCGGCGTCGCCGCCTCGATGGTCGCGGCCCCCACCATGGCCAGCGCCGCCCCGCAGCAGTATCGCGAGGTCGTTCGTCAGGGCCCGAACCGCACCGTCGTGGTCCAGCGCGGCCCCGGCTATCGCGAGAAGACCGTGATCCGCCACAACAACGCCCGCAAGTGGGCGCGCGGCCAGCGGTTCGACCGCCGCTATGCGACCAACTACCGCCAGATCGACTACCGCGCGTATCGCAACCGCGGTGTCTATGCCCCGCGCCCGCGGCTATCAGTGGGTGCAGTCGGGCAACGACGCGGTGCTGATCGCGCTGGCCAGCGGCGTGATCGGTGCGGTGATCGGCGGCGCGATCCGGTAACGCTTGCTTTTCGGCCCTGCATGTGATGTAGGGCCGGCAACCGGGGTGGAAGGGTTCGCCTTTCCGCCCCGGTCTGCATTTGCGACGACAGCCGGAGGGGCCATGCGATGGGCGCATGGTCAGCGATCGGCCAAGACAGGAACGAAGACATGTCTCTTTACGAGCACGTCTTCCTCGCCCGCCAGGATCTGGCGCAGGCGCAGGTGGACGCGTTGGCGGAAAACGCCACCAAGATCGTCGAATCGATGGAAGGCAAGGTCGTCAAGACCGAGACCTGGGGGCTTCGCAGCCTCGCCTATCGCATCGCGAAGAACCGCAAGGCGCATTACGTGATGCTCGAGATCGACGCACCCGGTGAGGTCGTCGCCGAGCTGGAGCGCCAGACCCAGATCAACGAGGACGTGATCCGCTACATGACCGTCCGCGTCGACGGCCATGAGGCCGGCCCGACCGTCATGATGCGCAAGGGCGACCGCGAGCGTCGCCGCGACCGTGACGACCGCGGCGACCGTGGTGGTGATCGTGGCCCCCGCCGCGAGCGTGAGGAAGGGGAGAACAACTGATGGCCCGCCCGTTTTTCCGCCGTCGCAAGAGCTGCCCCTTCTCGGCCAAGGACGCGCCGCGCATCGATTACAAGGATGTGCGCCTGCTCCAGGGTTTCGTGTCGGAGCGCGGCAAGATCGTGCCCTCGCGCATCACCAGCGTGTCGGCCAAGAAGCAGCGCGAGCTGGCCCAGGCCATCAAGCGTGCGCGTCACCTGGGCCTGCTGCCCTACGTCGTGAAGTAAGGAGCGGATCCCATGCAAGTCATCCTGCTTGAGCGTGTCGAGAAGCTCGGCCGCATCGGCGACGTGGTCACGGTGAAGGACGGGTTCGCCCGCAACTTCCTGCTGCCCAACAAGAAGGCGCTGCGCGCCAACGACGCCAACCGCCGCGTGTTCGAGGCGAATCGCGAGCGGATCGAGGCGGAGAACGCCACGCGCCGCACCGACGCCGAGGGCGAGGCCAAGACGCTTGAGGGCGTGTCGGTCACGCTGATCCGTCAGGCCTCGAACGTCGGCCAGCTCTATGGCTCGGTCGCGGTTCGCGATCTGGTCGATGCGCTCGTCGCCGACGGCCACAAGGTCAACAAGAGCCAGGTCGTGCTCGACAAGCCGATCAAGTCGATCGGCCTCCACGAGGTGCGCGTCGCGCTGCACCCCGAGGTGTCGGTGACGGTCAAGGTCAACGTCGCGCGTTCGCCCGAAGAGGCGGACATGCAGTCGCAGGGCGTCGACGTCATGTCGGCGATGTTCGAGAAGGAAGAGAGCGGCTTCACCGAAGACCGCGATCCCAACCTCGAAGCCGGCGAGATCGCGCGCGAGCCGAACGAGACCGAAGAAGAGGCCTGAGCCTTTACTTCCAACAAGAAAAAGGGGCTGTCCGAGCGATCGGGCAGCCCCTTTTTCGTGTGCGTTCGCGATTGCTGCTCAGGGCACCGCGACGCACGCGCTGATGACCGCGGCGAGCGGGATCAGCGACAATATGACGGGAACGACCTTGCTCATCTGAACGCCTTTTCAAATGCCTTGTCCGCCATCAATGCGCGACTGCATCAAAAGGTTTCCGGGCGGTGAACGGGTCGATCAGGCGCGGTTCGGGTCGACCCCCGCGGCGCGCAGGTGACGGTCGAGCCGGCCGCCCAGCCACAGGAAGAACATGCGATAGTCGCTGACCAGCGACCAGAGCGGGTGCGTGAACGTCGCCGGCCGGTTGCGCTCCACCCGGAAATGCGCGACCCAAGCGAAGCCGTAGCCGGCGATCGGGATCGCAAGCCACCACCATCCGCCGTTCAGGACGGCGATTGCGGCGAAGGCGAAGGTCAGCGCCGTCCCCGCATAATGCAGCGCCCGCGTCTTCGCCCGCCCATGCTCGCGAAGGTAGAAGGGCCAGAACTCGGCATAGGTAGCGACGCGGGCCATGGTGGACACGGTACCTCACCCCACATCCTCCGTCATCCCGGACTTGATCCGGGGTCCCGCTGCCTTGGGAGCAGGAAGAAGCGGGATTCCGGATCAAGTCCGGGATGACGAGGAGTGGTCGTTTTGTTCAACTACAGGGAGATTGGCCTACCTGGCGCACTGGCGGCTTCTCGATATCCCCATGGGTCAGCTTTGCGGAGTTCGACCCACGATGCCACCTTGCCGGGATGGCCAGGATCGGTGGCTCGCCGGCGGTGCTCGAGATAAGGCTTGGCCATGTTCGTGATCGAAGACGAATGGCATGCCGAGTGGATCGGAAGATATGCGACCCGAGGCGAGGCGCACGACGCGCTTCGGAAACTGGCGAGCTTGCCATGGGACGAACTGCCGAATGCTTGTCCTTGCAAGAGTTCGCAAACCTGTGGGCGACGTTATCATCTGATCGAGTTCGATACCTCTGCTGGTCCATGGCAGCGCCTCGAGGACGAGCCAGTGCTCGATGTCTCGGCAGCCGGGACGGACTGGCTGACCGCACTGCCGTTGGCCTAAACCTGAAATCCGCGTCCGGGGGACTACCGCGAGTCATTCGAGCCGGAGCAGAACTGCACCAGATGATACCCGATCGGGCCATTCATCGCCGCCCGAACAACTTCTCGATATCGCCGTGCGCCAGCTTCACCCAGGTCGGGCGGCCGTGATTGCACTGGCCCGAGTGCGGCGTGACTTCCATCTCGCGGAGCAGTGCGTTCATCTCGGGCACCGACAGCACGCGCCCCGCGCGGACCGAGCCGTGGCAGGCCATGGTGGCAGCGACATGGTCGAGCCGTTCCTTGAGCGACAGCGCTTGGTCGTGCGCGGCGATCTCGTCGGCTAGGTCGCGGATCAGGCCCGCCACGTCGCTCTGACCGAGCAAAGCGGGGACCGCGCGGACGAGTACGGCGGTCACGCCGAAGCGTTCGATCTCCAGCCCCATTTCGGCAAGCTCGCCCGCCCGATCCTCGAGCCGGTCGCAGGCGGGTTCGTCGAGCTCGATCACCTCGGGCAGCAGCAGCGCCTGTCGCGGTGCGCCGCCGGCCGT
Organism: Sphingomonas yantingensis; assembly: GCF_014199325.1. Lineage (GTDB taxonomy): Bacteria > Pseudomonadota > Alphaproteobacteria > Sphingomonadales > Sphingomonadaceae > Sphingomonas > Sphingomonas yantingensis. Next base: position 65,632 of record NZ_JACIJJ010000003.1, on the reverse strand, counting down.
GAGCGCACGGCGCAGGCGTTCGAGGACGAGGCGCTCGTGCGCGGCGTGCTGGTCGACGATGACGAGGCCGTCCTCCGCCTCCGCGACGATATAGGTACGCGCCACCTGCCCTCGCGCGACGCCGAGAGGATGAGCAGTTGTCGAGGGCACCGGTTCCGATGCCGGCTCTGCGCGGGCGGCGGGCGGCGGCGACAGGAAGGTCGGGCGCGCGTCGCGCAGCAGCAGGTCGCCGGCGGGCGGCCCCCAGGCGAACGCCTCGGGCGGCGGCGATGACGTCATGGGCTCAGCCTGCCAGTTCGCCATCGCACCGGCATCGGCCGCCTGCACCACGCGGTGTCCCGCCTCGTCCAGCGCGCGCCTTAGGCCGCTGACGATCAGCCCGCGGACGAGCGCGGGATCGCGGAAGCGGACCTCGGTCTTGGCCGGGTGGACGTTCACGTCGACGCTGTCGGCCGGCACGTCGAGGAACAGCGCGACGACGGCATGGCGGTCGCGCGCCAGCATTTCGGCATAGGCGCCGCGGACGGCACCGACGAGCAGCTTGTCGCGCACCGGCCGGCCGTTGACGAACAGATACTGGTGGTCGGCAAGCCCGCGATTGAACGTCGGCAGTCCGGCCACGCCGCCGAGCACATGCCCCGCGCGATCGAGGTCGATCGCGACCGAATTGTCGGCAAGCGCGCGGTCGGTCAGCGCCGCCACGCGCTCGGGCCGGGTCTCCCCCGGCGGGACCGACAGCACGCGGCGGCCGTCATGCTCGACCGCGAAACCGATCTCCGGCCGCGCCATCGCGAGACGGCGGACGACGTCGAGGCAGGCGGCATATTCGGCGCGCGGACTGCGCAGGAACTTGCGCCGCGCGGGGATGCGCTCGAACAGTCCCTCGACCCGGACGCGCGTACCCGGAGGCAGCGCCGCCGGGCCTTCCTCGATCAATTCGCCATTGTCGACGATTCTGCGCCATCCCTCGCCGCCGCGCACCCGGCTTTCGAGGGTGAGGCGCGCAACGCTGGCGATCGAGGGCAACGCTTCGCCGCGAAAACCGAGCGTTGCGACGCCTTCGATCGCACCTGCCTCCCACAGCGATTCGGGCAATTTCGACGTGGCGTGGCGTTCGAGCGCCAGGGCCATGCTCTCGGCATCCATGCCACAGCCGTCGTCGACCACCTCGATCCCGTCGACCCCGCCCGCCGAGAGCCGCACCGAAATCCGGCAAGCCCCTGCATCGACAGCGTTTTCAACCAGTTCCTTGAGTGCGGCGGCTGGCCGCTCGACCACCTCGCCCGCGGCGATCCGGTTGACGAGGTTCGGGGGCAGGCGGCGTATTGACATGGGGGAGCCTGTAGCCCAAGCGGCGGCATCCCGCGACCCGCTTCCGCCACCCCTTCACCGGCGCCGGACCTTCGGCAGGCGGTGGGTCCGGCTAGACGTTGCATCACGCCCGTGCGCAGTATCTGCGTGCGACAACATTGGGTTGGTCGATGATTTTCTCGCGATTGTTCAAGTTCATGTCGCACGATATGGCGATCGACCTCGGGACGGCGAACACCGTCGTCTACCTGCGCGGACGCGGCGTCGTCCTCAACGAGCCTTCGGTGGTCGCGGTCGAGACGCTGAACGGCGTGAAGCGCGTGAAGGCGGTCGGCGACGACGCCAAACTGATGATGGGCAAGACCCCCGGCTCGATCGAGGCGATCCGGCCGCTGCGCGACGGCGTGATCGCCGACATCGACGTCGCCGAGCAGATGATCAAGCACTTCATCGAGAAGGTGCACGGCCGTCGCCGCGGGCCGTTCAGCTTCCCGCAGATCGTCATCTGCGTCCCCTCGGGCTCGACCAGCGTCGAGCGCCGCGCGATCCGCGACGCCGCCTCGAACGCGGGTGCGAGCCAGGTCTTCCTGATTGAGGAGCCGATGGCCGCTGCGATCGGCGCCGACATGCCCGTTACCGAGCCGATCGGATCGATGGTCGTCGACATCGGCGGCGGCACGACCGAGGTCGCGGTCCTGTCGCTGCGCGGTCTCGCCTATTCCACCAGCGTGCGCGTCGGCGGCGACAAGATGGACGAAGCGATCGTCAGCTATGTGCGCCGCAACCACAACCTGCTGATCGGTGAAGCCACGGCCGAGCGGATCAAGCAGGAAGTCGGCTGCGCCAAGCCGCCCGTCGACGGCATCGGTGCGACGATCCATATCAAGGGCCGCGACCTCGTCAACGGCGTGCCCAAGGAAATCCAGATCAACCAGGGCCAGATTGCCGAGGCGCTGTCGGAGCCCGTCGGCACGATCATCGAGGGCGTGCGCATCGCGCTGGAGAACACCGCGCCCGAACTGGCTGCGGACATCGTCGACCAAGGTATCGTCCTGACCGGCGGCGGCGCGCTCCTCCAGGGGATCGACGAGGTGCTGCGCGACGAGACCGGCCTGCCCGTCACCATCGCCGAAGACCCGCTGACCTGCGTCGCGATCGGCACCGGCCGCGCGCTCGAGGATCCGATCTATCGCGGTGTGCTGCTCGCGGTTTGAGCTGAGAGAGGGAGGGCGCGCCGATGGCGCCGCCGCGTAAACCGCGCCCCGGCTTTTCGAGGCGCGCCCAGTTCGGGTTGTTCCTCGGCTATGTCGCCGCGGCGACGGGCGCGCTGATCGGCGCGATCGTGCTCGTGCTCTCGTTCCTGCACCCGCCCGCCTATATCGCCGCGCGGGGCATCCTGCGCGAGGCGACGACGCCGGTGTCGTCGGGGCTCCACTGGGTGCGCCGGCAGGTCGCCGACATTCCGCCGGGCGTCGGCGGCTATTTCGGCGTCATGGGCGAAAACCGCCGGCTGAAGGCCGAGCGCGAAGCCGAGAAGAAGCTTCTCGCGCGTGCGCGCCAGCTGGTGATCGAGAATATCCGCCTGCGCCGCCTGCTCCAGCTGCGCGATCGCGAGGGCGAAACGGTGGCGACCGCGCGCCTCGTCAATGCGACCTCGGCCAGCACGCGGCGGTTCGCGACGCTGAACGCCGGGCTGTGGCAGGGCGTGCGTGCCGGCTATCCGGTGCGGGGGCCCGAGGGCCTGATCGGCCGCGTGCTGGAGGTGAGCCCCAATACCGCGCGCGTGCTGCTTGCCGTCGATCCCGAGAGCATCATCCCCGTCCGCCGCGTGCGCGATGGGATGCCCGCGATCGCGACGGGGCGCGGCGACGGCCTGATCGAGGTGCGTGTCGCGGGCATCGCCAACATGCCGTACCGCGCGGGCGACGTGTTCGTCACGTCCGGTGCGGGCGGGCTCTACCCGCCGGGTATCCCCGTCGCCCGCGTGATGCGTAACGCCCGCGATACCGCAGAGGCACGGCCGCTCGCCAACCCGGATGCGCTCGATTTCGCGCAGGTCCAGCGCCCTTATCTCCTCCCCCCCGCCCGCCCCGCCCCGCCCGAAAGCGCGGCCAAGAAGTGAACGAACCGCTCCGCTCCGCCTTTGCCGAGCCCGAGCCGCCGCGCCGCTCGCGCCGCATCGCGCCGGCGACGATCATGCTCGGGTCTCTGGTGACGCTGTTGCCCGTCGTCTCGACGGTGCCGTGGCTGCCCCCGCTGGGGCTGATGCTGCTGGTCGGCTGGCGGCTGGTGCGGCCCGACGTGCTGCGCGTCTGGGCGGGTGCACCGCTCGGCCTGTTCGACGATCTGGTCAGCGGACAGCCGCTGGGCAGCGCGATGCTCCTTTGGGGGGTGTCGCTGATCGTGCTGGATATGTTAGACATGCGCCTCGTGTGGCGTGATTTCTGGCAGGACTGGCTGTTGGCGAGCGGGACGATCGCATTCTGCCTGATCGGCGGCCGGCTCATCGCCTCGCCGCTGGGGGCGCATGTCGATACCGCGCTTGCGCTCCAGATCTTGCTTGCCTCGGCGCTCTATCCGCTGGTGTCGCGCCTGTGCTTCGCGCTCGACACCAAAGGCCGGCCGTGAGCGGCCCGATCCGCCAGGTGACCGAGGCCGCGCAGGCCTTTACCTTTTCGCGCCGGGCCTTTGCGCTTAGCGCGGGCCAGATTGGTGTCGGCGCTCTGCTCGCCGGCCGCATGGCATGGCTGTCGGTCGCCGAGAACGAGCGGTACAAGCTTCTGTCCGAGAGCAATCGCGTCAACCTGACGCTGATCCCGCCGCGGCGCGGGTGGATCGTCGATCGCGCTGGCCACGCGATCGCCAATAATCGTACCGATTTCCGCATCGACCTGATCCCCGAGCGGGTCGAGGATGCCGCGCGGGTGCTCGCCGATCTCGCTCGCCTGCTGAAGCTCGATCCGAGCGAGGTCGAGCGGATCACCAAGGAACTGGAGCGCGCGCGGGGGCTGCAGCCCGTGCCGGTCGCGGAGAATCTCGACTGGGACCGCTACGCCGCGGTCGTCGTGCGGCAGCCCGAACTGCCGGGCGTGGCGCCGACGCAGGGCTATGCCCGCAACTATCCCGCCGGGGCCGCGGTCGCGCATCTGGTCGGCTATGTCGGCACGCCCTCAGCCGAGCAGTACAAGGAAAGCAAGGACCCGCTCTACCTCGCCCCCGGTTTCAAGCTGGGCAAGGACGGGCTTGAGAAGGCATTAGAACCGAAGCTGCGCGGTACACCCGGCGCACGTCGGGTCGAGGTGACGGCGCGCGGGCGGCCGGTTCGCGACCTCGACACCCGCCGCGACGTGCCGGGGCAGACGGTCAAGCTGACGATCGACGCGGGTCTTCAGGAATATGCCGCGCGACGCCTGGGCAACGAGAGCGGCAGCGCGGTCGTCATCGACGCGCGCACGGGCGGCATCCTCGCGATGGCGTCGATGCCCGCTTACGACCCCAACAGCTTTTCGGACGGCATCAGCCGCCTCGAATGGGGGATGCTGAGCGAAGACGACCACCTGCCGCTGACCAACAAGGTGTTGCAGGGGCTCTACCCGCCGGGCTCCACCTTCAAGCCGGCGACCGCGATCGCGGCCCTGCGCGCGGGGATCGACCCGGAGAGGACGGTCTATTGCAATGGCGGCTACCAGCTCGGCAACCGCTTCTTCCGCTGTCTCGGGCGGCACGGGTCGGTCAATCTGCACCGCGCGATCGCCAAGAGCTGCAACACCTATTTCTACACCATGGGCCGCGACGTCGGGATGGACGGCGTGGCGGCGGCGGCGCGGCAGCTCGGCCTCGGCGCCGAATATCCACTGCCCTTTCCCTCGCAGCGTTACGGGACGATCCCTGATCCGGCATGGAAGCTACGGAAATACAAGGAAAGCTGGCGACCCGCCGACACGCTAAACGCCTCGATCGGTCAGGGTTATATTCTCGCCAGTCCGCTCCAACTGGCGGTGCAGGCGTCGCGCATCGCGTCCGGGCGCGAGTTGATGCCGCGCATCCTCGCCGATGCGCCGATCGTCGGGCCGATGCTCGACGTGCCGCAGGAGCGGATGGCGATGATCCGCTCGGGCATGGACGAGGTGGTGAACGGCGCCGGTACAGCGGTGCGCAGCCGGCTTCAGCTCGACGGCATCCGCATGGGCGGCAAGACGGGCACCGCGCAGGTACGGCGCATCGCCGGCGGCGCGCGCGGCGGCCTGAACGTGCCGTGGAAGTATCGCGACCATGGCCTGTTCATCGGCTTCGCGCCGGTCGAGAACCCGCTTTATGCCGTCGCCGTTGTGATCGAGCACGGCATGTCGGGTTCCGGGGCCGCTGCCCCGGTGGCGCGTGATCTGCTGACCTACCTGTTCGATCGGCCCAAGGCGATGGAGACGCTCGAGGCGTTCGAGAAACAGTGGGGCGGCGACCTCAACGCGCGGATGGCGGCGAAGGCGGAGGCCTATCGCCTCGTCCGACAGGCACCGATCCCGATCGCCACCCCCTCCCCCCATCCGGAAGCGACACCGCCGGCCGCGGGGGGACGCGAGTGAGGCTCGGCGAACTGATACCCGCGCCGATCGCGCAGCTGCCTTGGCATATCCTGTTCTTGATCTTGGCGATCGGCGGGTTCGGGACCGTCGTGCTCTTCTCGGCCGCGGGGGGCAGTTTCACGCCCTGGGCGTGGTCGCAGGGGATCAGGCTGCTCGTCTTTCTCGGGCTCGCCGTCGTCCTCTCCTGGGTGCCGATGCGCTTCTGGGAAAAACTTGCGCTGCCCGGCTACGGCATCACGCTGGCCGCGCTAGTCGCGGTCGAGCTGCTGGGCGCGGTGAAGGGGGGCAGCCAGAGGTGGCTCGACCTCGGCTTCATCCGGTTGCAGCCGTCGGAGTTCATGAAGCTGTTCATGGTGCTTGCCGCCGCGCGCTTCTATGCGATGCTGCCGGGGGCGGAGGTGCGCCGGTTCGGGGGCATCTGGCCCGCGGTCGGCCTGATCGCGATGCCCGCCGCGCTGGTGATGCTGCAGCCCGATCTCGGCACCGCGCTGATGATTACCGGCGGCGGGATCGTCATCATGTTCCTGGCGGGCGTGCCGCTGCGCCTGTTCATAGGCGGGGCGCTGGGTCTGGCGCTGTTCGTGCCGATCGCGGTCAACTACATCCTCCACGATTACCAACGCAATCGCGTGCTGATCTTCATGAACCCGGAGGCCGATCCACTCGGCACGGGTTATCACATCAGCCAGTCGAAGATCGCGATCGGGTCGGGCGGGCTGTTCGGCAAAGGTTTTCTCCAAGGCACGCAAAGCCATCTCGACTATCTGCCGGAGGGGCATACCGACTTCGTCTTCGCCACGATGGCGGAGGAATGGGGGCTGGCGGGTGGCGTGCTGCTGATCCTTGCCTTCATGCTTCTGATCCGCTGGGGGATGAACGTTGCGGCGCGGTCGCCCGCGCGCTTCGGACGGCTGGCGGCGGCGGGTCTGGCGACGACGATCTTCTTCTACGTGGCGATTAACCTCCTGATGGTCATGGGCTTCGCGCCCGTGGTCGGCATCCCGCTTCCGCTCGTCAGCTTCGGTGGTTCGGCGCAGATGACGGTGCTGATCTGCGTCGGCGTGCTGATGTCGATCGACCGCGCGTCCCGCCCGAAACCCGGTTTCCGCCGCCTGATCTGAAAAAAGTGAAAAAAGGGGTTGCCGCCCTCGGGGACCACTGTTAGTGGCGCGCTTCCCGACGGGGAACGGACCGCAGCCGGCCGGTTTCTCCTCCCGGAATGGACGCATAGCTCAGTTGGTAGAGCAGCTGACTCTTAATCAGCGGGTCCTAGGTTCGAGCCCTAGTGCGTCCACCATTCTCCTGAAATCGCCGGGTTATCCCGAGGCTTAGCGAGCAATCTCGTGAACCGGACAAGGCGCTCCGCCCGGTGCCCGGGCTCTGTCGATCACGGAATTGAATAGCCCTTTCATCCGGCGGCTGTTGCTAGCACGCGTCGGCTGGGCGCCGTCGTGATTGCGGATCGGGCGGCACCGGACGCTGCAAAAAGGCATAACCCCGCCGCTTTGTAGCCGGGTCGTTGCGTCGGCCTGAGCGTCGCTGACTCCAGGTGGTTGCCTGCCGCGTGGATGGACAGCCTTACCGACAGGCTCGATGTCCAGAACCCGCCGGGCATCGTAATCTTCTTCATGCTATCCTCGGTGATGGCGCCGAGCGCCACAGACGATCGGCATGATGCTGCCGCTACGCCTTTGATGCGAAGCAAATCTATGTCGATCGTGCCGCCCCGCGCCCTAAGCTTTAGCCTGAGGAGAGCGGGATGACGGCGACGGAGACGCGTGGCTGGCGCGAAATGTGGCGCAAGGAGGACTGGTGGGCGGTCTGGATCGGCCTCGGCATCGTCGCGGCCGCGTGTATCGCGTTCGCGAACGGTACGAGCCTGCGCTGGCTGGCGGTGCTCCCCGCGCGCTGGTCGTCGATCATGGCGCTGGCGGGCGATCTGGGCAGTAACGGCTTACGCTATCTCGCGCTGTTCGTCTTCTGGACGGCGGTGTTCGCGATCGCTTTGCGCGCGGTGGGCCAGCGGGTTACGGCATTCCTGCCGGCCTTCGCCATCCTGTTTGCCGCCGCGACCGCAATCTTCGTCCTGGGACAGTGGCAAGGGGCGACGGCGTTCAACCTCGAGCCGCCGCTGCTGGCGCTGCTGATCGGCCTCGTCATCGCCAATACCGTGCGGCTGCCGGCTTGGTTCGATGCGGGGCTGCGCGGCGAGTTGTACGTCAAGACGGGCATCGTCCTGCTCGGCGCGACGCTGCCCCTGACATTGATCGCGCTCGCCGGGCCGGTGGCGCTGCTGCAGGCGTCGATCGTGTCGGTGGTGACGTTCGGGGCGATCTATCTCGCCGCGGTCCGGCTGGGCCTCGACCGGCGCTTCGCGGCGACGCTGGGCGTCGGCGGCGCAGTGTGCGGCGTGTCGGCGGCAATCGCGGTCGCGGGCGCGGTTAATGCCAAGCGCGAGCATGTCGCGATCACGATCACGCTTGTCATCCTGTGGGCCATCGCGATGATCTTCGCGCTGCCCGCCGTCGCCTGGGCGCTCCGGCTGCCGACCGGCGTCGCGGGCGCATGGATCGGCACCTCGGAGTTCGCCGACGCCGCCGGCATCGCCGCCACACAGGCCTATGGCGGGCTCGCCGAGCGGACCGGCGCGGTGCCCGGCACGACGGAGCAGGCGCTTCAGGCCTTCACCCTCGTCAAGGTCGTCGGCCGCGACATGTGGATCGGCATCTGGGCCGTCGTCCTCGCCATCGTCGCGACGACCCGATGGGAGGCGGCGCCCGCCAGCGCCCGCCCCGACCCGCGCGAGATCTGGGTGCGCTTCCCCAAGTTCGTGTTCGGCTTCCTGATCGGCTCGGCGATCGTGTCGACGTTCACCGCCGGGCTGTCGCTGGCCGACTATAACCGTCTCGTCGCGCCCGACCTGATCGGGCCGATCAAGGATCTGCGTACCTGGGTATTCATCTTCTGCTTCCTCAGCATCGGGCTGACGACGCGGTTTCGCGACCTCGCGCGGGCGGGACCGCGGCCGTTCGGGGCGTTCGCGATCGGGGTAGGCATCAATCTGGCGCTCGGCTTCGTGCTGTCGGTCTGGCTGCTCGGCGGCTATTGGACGACCCTCGGTCAGTGACGGCGACCTGCGGCCATTGCCGTCATTTCGACGGCGAGGCGGCGGCGTTCGAGCGCGCGCTGCCCGGCATTCGCGCGCTGTCGTCGGCACTGGCGGCGGTGCGCGGCGACGATGGCCGTTGCCGGCTGCACGACCGGATCGTGCGGCCGATGGCTGCTTGCGCGCACTTCGACGGTAAGCCTGCGACCGCCGACGCCATCGCGCCGGCAGCTCCACGATGGCCGCCCTTACAAAGCCATGTCGGCGTTCGCCGCTAGCGATCGAGGGCGAGGAGCGCGAAGGTCGCGAGCCAGTGTTCGCCCATATAATCGTCGCCCAGATGCGGCAGGCTGGCGGCCAGATGGCGAACCGCGCTCGCTTCCGAGAGGCTGGCGACCGGGTGGACTTCTCCCAGCGCGGCGGCGATTTCGCGCCAGCACCAAGCCCGGCTGAGGTTGAGGCCGTCGAGATGTGCGATCTTGCCGTCGCTGCGGTCGGAAACCCGCGCGGGGGTGAACAACGTCGCCGGATCGCCCGATGCGGCGCGGGGCAAGAAGCCGTCGAACCAGTCCCGGAACGCCCCGGCGCCGAGCACCCGGCTCATCAGCAGCGCCTCGCAAAGGGCGGGCGACAGGAACTCGTCGCCGCCCGGCTCCCATGCCTGGCAATCGCGATCGCCGCCGAACCAGCCGGTCGCCGCGTTGACGATCGCCTCGCGGAGGTGCGCGTCGCGGGCCTCGGCCCATTCCCAGGCGAGCGTCAGCGCGAACGCGATGTTGAAATGCGTGCCGACCCGGAGTGGGTAGGTCAGGCGCGGCAGGAACGTCGCCAGCCGCTCGGCCAGCAACCGGGCGAGCGGTTCCAGCGCCTCTCCCCACCCCGCGTCGTGGCGAACCGCCTCGCCATGCAGCGCCAGCGCCCATGCCCAGCCATAGGGCCGCTCGAACCCGGCCGCGCCCGGCCGCAGGAAATAGGCGACCTCGCCCGCCACCTTTTCGCCCACGAACATCGCGTCGGCACGCGCGCGGATCGCGGGGGTGAGATCGATATCGGGGAATCGGCGGATAAGGCGAAGCAACTGCCACCAGCCATGGACACAGCTGTGCCAGTCGAAACTGCCATAGAAGATCGGATGCAGCGCCGAGGGCGTCTGCGCATCCTCCGGCCCGTTCAGCAAATGCATCAGCACGTTGGGATATTCGCGATCGATATGCCCGAAGGTCATCGTGGCGAAACGGGCGGCGGTGTCGCGGTCGAGCTGGGTCATGCGATCATCAGGTAGAGGAGCGCGATGTTGAACGCGAGTAGCGGCAGCGCGGTCGGCACCTGTGCCCGGATCACGCCGTATCTGTCCTTCAGATCCAGCAGAGCGGCCGGCAGCAGATTGAAGTTCGCCGCCATCGGCGTGAGGAGCGTGCCGCAGAACCCCGCCAGCATGCCCACCGCCGCGACGATCGCCGGATCGCCCCCCGCCCCGCGGATCAGGAGCGGCACGCCGACCGCGGCCGCCATCACCGGGAACGCGGCGAAGGCGTTGCCCATCACGATCGTGAACACCGCCATGCCGATGCCATAGGCGGCGACCGCGCCGAAGACGCTGCCTGCCGGGATGACGGCACCGATCAGCCGGCCGACCACTTCGCCCACCCCGGCCAGCGCGAACACCGCGCCGAGGCTGGCGAGCATCTGCGGCATCACCGCGACCCAGCCAATATCGTCGATCAGCCCGCGCCCGGCAACGATCGGCTCGTGAAGCCGCGCCCGCAAGAGCCAGGCACATAGGCCGAGCGCGACCAGCGTCCCGATCGTAAGCGCGACCAGCGTCGCCTGCTTGGGATCGACCCAGCCGGGAAACGCCTTGAACGCGAGCGTCCCGAGCACAGCCGTCGCCGGAATGACGAGCGCGGGTGCGAATACGCGGGCGCCGTACCGATCCTCGGCCGGCGGTGCGGGCTCGGCACGGCGCATCCGGCCCGAGGCGGCGATGCCGACCAGCGCAAGGACGAGCACGCCATTGGCGATATCGCCCAGCCGATTGCCAGCCAGGAACGACAGCGCGATCAGCCCGTGGAACGCGGCATTGGCCCAGCGCCGGTCGCGCACGCTCGACACCGCAAAGATCGCGAAGACCGCGCCCGCGACGCCATAAACGAGGTCGAGGCCGATCACTTCGCGCGCCCCAGTCGCCGGTCGAGCCAAAGCAGCCGTGCGCCATGGATCAGGAACGCCACGATCGCGGTCGGGATCGCCCAGACCGAGAGCTGGAACGGCTCGAGCGCGATGCCATAGCCCTCCAGCACACCCTTCATCAGCAGGATCGATCCGATCGCGATGAAGATATCCTCGCCGAAGAACAGCCCGACATTGTCGGTAGCGGCGGCCATCGCCTTTACGCGTTCGCCCTCGCCCGCATCGCCGACCTGCCGCTCCGCCGCGGCCTCCGCCATCGGCGCGACGAGCGGGCGGACGGTCTGCGCCGGGCCGCCGACCGAGGTGAGGCCGAGTGCCGCGGTCACCTGTCGAAACAGGAGATAGCCAACCAGTAACCGGCCCGCCGTCGCCCCCTTGAGCCGCGCCACGAGCGCACGCGCGCGGGTCTGTAACCCTCGACGCTCCAGCAGGCCGATCACCGGCAGCACCATATAGATGGCGGTCACGTACCGTGTCTCGTTGAACGCATGGCCGAACGTGCCGAGGATGCGGACGGGGTCGAGCCCGGCGGCAAGCCCGGTGACCGCGGCCGAGACGATGATGACGAGCAGCGGATTGAACCGCAGCAGGAACCCGCCCGCGATCACCGCGATGCCGGCGAGGACGAGCATCAGCGCTTCACCCCATATCCGCCGCCGCCGGGCGTCTCGATCACCATGACGTCGCCCATGCCCATGTCAGCGATCGCGGTCGAGCCGAGGGTCTCGATGCGGCCGTCCGCGCGTTCGATCCGGTTGGCCCCCGCTCGGCCCGGCTCGCCGCCCGCGAGCCCGAAGGGCGGCACGCGGCGACGGTTGCTGAGGAGGCCGGCACGCATCGGCGCGAGAAAGCGCAGCCGGCGCACGGTGCCGTCGCCCCCGCGTCGTTCGCCCGCCCCGCCCGATCCGCGGCGGATCGCGAACTGCTCGACGAGCACGGGATAGCGTGCCTCCAGCACTTCGGGATCGGTCAGGCGGCTGTTGGTCATGTGCGTCTGGATCGCGTCGGCGCCGTCATGGTTCGGCCCTGCCCCGGCGCCGCCCGCGATCGTCTCGTAATATTGATAGGTTGCGTCGCCGAAGGTGAGGTTGTTCATCGTCCCCTGGCTTCCCGCCATCGCGCCGAGCGCGCCGAGCAGCGCATCGGTGACGACCTGGCTCACCTCGACATTGCCCGCGACGATGGCAGCCGGGTGGCGGGGGTTGAGCATCGACCCTTCGGGCACGATCAGCGTGACGGGGCGGAGGAACCCTTCGTTCAGCGGCACCGCCTCGTCCACCAGCAGGCGCAGGACATAAAGGACGGCAGCCCGCGTGACCGCGAGCGGCGCGTTGAAGTTGGTCGGACGCTGCTCGCTGGTGCCGGTGAAGTCGATCGTCGCCTCACCTGCCGCGCGATCGACGCGGACGGCGACCTTTACGACGGCGCCGTCGTCGAGTTCGTAGGCGAAGCTGCCGTCATCGAGCGCAGCGATCATCCGCCGCGCCATCGCCTCCGCATGGGCCTGAAGATGCGTCATGTAGCGGGTGACGATGCCCTGGCCCTGCTGCGCTGCGAGTTGTCGAAGCCCCTCTGCCCCACGCGCGCAGGCGGCGACCTGTGCCGCAAGATCGGCGAGGTTCTGGTCGATGTTGCGCGCCGGGTGCGCGCCGCTCGAAAGCAGCGCACGGATCGGTTCCGACTGCATGACGCCATCGGCGACGATCGGCACATCGTCGAAGATCACGCCCTCGTCCTCGATCGTCCGGCTGTCCGGCGGCATCGAGCCGGGCGTCGTCCCGCCAACATCCGCATGGTGCCCGCGCGCAGCGACATAGTAGGCGGGCACCTCGTCGCCCGCGAATACCGGCATGATGACGGTGATGTCGGGCAGGTGCGTGCCGCCGCGATAGGGGTCGTTGAGGGCATAGACCTCCCCCTCACGCATCGTGCCCGCGCGATTGGCCATGACGGTGCGGATACTCTCGCCCATCGAGCCCAGATGAACCGGGATATGCGGCGCGTTGGCGACTAGCCCCCCGTCGCCATCGAAGATCGCGCAGGAGAAATCGAGCCGCTCGCGGATGTTGACCGACGCGGCGCTTCGCTGGAGCGCGGCGCCCATCTCCTCGGCGATGCCCATGAACAGGCCGGCAAAGATTTCGAGGCGGACGGGATCGGCGGCCTCGCCGGCCCGCGCGACCGAGCGCGCCTCGCCGCGCTCGAGGTGCAGCGTTCCTTCGGACAGGACGGTTGCCGTCCAACCGGGTTCGACGACGACGGTCGAGACGGGATCGAGGATCAGCGCCGGCCCCTCAAGCACCTGCCCCACGGCCAGCGCCTCGCGCCGATAGACGGAGACGGCATGCGCAGCGCCGGCGAGGTACATGCCGACCCGCTCGATCGGTTCGCCCGGCCGCTCGGGCAGCGCGGCAGGGGGCAGCGCCTCGCCATCGCTGGCGCTGGCCTCGACACGAAGCCGCTCGACCACCAGCGTGTCGTTGCCAACGAAGCCGAAGCGCTGGCGATGCGCCGCGGCAAAGGCGGCGGTCATCGCCGCGGGGGTGCTCCAGGGCACCTCGATCGTTTGGTCGCCCCGGGCGTAGCGCAGGTGGGCGGCGGCCGCGATGCCGATGGTATCGCGGGTGACGCCCTGCGCCGAGAGCGCACCGCGCGCCTCGTCAGTAAGGGCTTCTAGCGCGGTGGACACGTCTGCATCGCCGAGGGAGACCCCGACCGTCGCCTCTCGCACCACACTGCGCTCGGCAAGGCCGATGCCGACGGCGGACAGCACGCCCGCCAGCGGGTGGATCAGCACCTGTCGCATTCCCAGCGCATCGGCGACGAGACAGGCATGCTGCCCGCCCGCGCCGCCGAAGCAGGCGAGCGCATAGGCAGAGGGATCCTCGCCCCGCGCGACCGAGACCGAGCGGATCGCGCGCGCCATGTTGGCGACCGCGATCGCGACGAGACCCTCGGCCGCGACCTCACGCGTCAGGCGGTCGCCGGTCGCGGCTTCGACCTGGTCGAGCAGCGCGTCGAGCGCCGCCTCCGATGCTACGCGATCGGGCGGCAGGTCGCGGTTCGGGCCGAACAGCGCGGGGAAATGATCGGGCTGGATCTTGCCAAGCACGAGATTGCAGTCGGTGATCGTCAGCGGCCCGCCGCGCCGGTAACAGGCCGGCCCCGGATCCGCGCCCGCCGACGCCGGGCCGACGAGCAGCCGCCCGCCGTCGAAGTGACAGATCGACCCGCCGCCCGCCGCGACGGTGTCGATCCGCATCATCGGCACCGCGACGCGCACCCCCGCCAGCACCGCGTCCGATCGCCGGTCGTAGTGGCCGGCATAGAGCGACACGTCGGTGGAAGTCCCACCCATGTCGAAGCCGATCACGCGCTCGAACCCCGCCGCCGCCGCCGTCCGCGCCATCCCGACGATCCCGCCCGCGGGGCCGGAAAGCAGCGCATCCTTGCCGCCGAAACCGTTGCCGGCGACCAGCCCGCCACTCGACTGCATGAACAGCAGGTCCGTCCCCAGCGACGCCTCCAGCCCCTCGACATAGTGGCGCAGCACCGGCGAAAGGTATGCGTCGGCGAGCATGGTATCCCCGCGCGCGACGAGGCGGGTCAGCGGCGCGGTACGGTGGCTGACCGAAATCTGCGTGAAACCCGCCGCGGCGGCGAGGTCGGCCAGCGCCGCTTCGTGCATGGTGTGCTTCCACCCGTGCATCAGCACGATCGCGACGGCGCGCAGACCCTTTGCATAGGCCGCGGCGAACGCGGCCGCAGCGGCGTCGCGGTCCAACGGAGTCACGACCGTGCCGTCCTCCGCTACCCGCTCGTCGATCTCGATCACCTCGGCGAACAGCGGCGGGGCGCGGCGGATGTCGCGGGCGAAGATGTCGGGCCGGTCCTGATAGCCGATCGTCAGCGCGTCGCCGAACCCGCGCGTGATCGCCAGCAGCACCGGCTCGCCCGCGCGCTCGAGCAGCGCATTGGTCGCGATCGTCGTACCGATGCGGATGCGGCAGGGGGGCAGCGGCCCCTCACCCACTCCAGTCAGGTCGCGGATCGCCGCCTCCGCCGCGTCATGGCGGCGGTCGGGATCGATCGAGAGCAGCTTCGCGGTGGCAAGGCTCCCGTCGGGGCGACGGGCCACCACATCCGTGAAGGTGCCGCCGCGGTCGATCCAGAAACGCCATTCGCTCATGCCGCGTGTCTGGCATCCTTCGGCCCCTTGGGGAAGCGCGCGCAGCCTGCTAGGCGGCGGCGATGCTCAACTTGAACGACGTGACCGTGCGCCTTGGCGGCCGGACCATCATCGACGGCGCCAGCGCGCGCCTGCCGCCGAAGGGTCGCATCGGCCTGATTGGGCGGAACGGCGCGGGCAAGACGACGCTGGTGCGCACGATCACCGGCGGGATCGAGGCGGATGCCGGCAGCATCGACATGCCGCGCGGCGCGCGCCTCGGCTATATTGCGCAGGAAGCGCCCGCGGGCGACAGGACGCCGTTCGAGACGGTGCTCGCCGCCGATACCGAGCGCGCGGCGCTGATGATCGAGAGCGAGACGTGCGAGGATCCCGATCGCCTCGGCGACGTGTACGAGCGGCTGATTGCGATCGACGCCTATACTGCGCCATCGCGCGCGGCGCAGATCCTCGTCGGCCTCGGCTTCGACGAGGCGATGCAGCAGCGGCCGCTCGACAGCTTTTCGGGCGGGTGGAAGATGCGCGTGGCGCTCGCTAGCCTTCTGTTCTCGCAGCCCGACCTGCTGCTCCTCGACGAGCCCTCGAACCACCTCGACCTTGAAGCCGTGATGTGGCTCGAGGATTTCCTCAAAAGCTATCCCGCGACGATCCTGCTGGTCAGCCACGAGCGCGATTTCCTTAACAACGTCGTCGACCACATCCTGCATCTGGGCGGCGGCAAGCTGACTCTCTACCCCGGCGGCTACGACGCGTTCGAGCGACAGCGGGCCGAGCGGCAGGCGCAGCTCGCCTCGGCGCGCGCCAAGCAGCAGGCCGAGCGCGAAAAGCTTCAGGATTACGTCGCGCGCAATTCCGCCCGCGCCTCCACCGCCAAACAGGCACAGGCGCGCGCAAAGATGCTCGCCAAGATGCAGCCGATCGCCGAGCTGATCGACGATCCCACGCTGTCCTTCGGCTTCCCCGATCCCGAGGAACTGCGCCCGCCGCTCGTCACGCTCGACATGGCGGCGGTCGGTTACGACGCGGTGCCGATCCTGAAGCGCCTCAACCTGCGCCTCGACCCCGACGACCGCCTTGCGCTGCTCGGGCGCAACGGCAACGGCAAGACGACGCTGGCGCGGCTGCTGGCGGCGCAGCTGCCGGCGATGGAAGGCGGCATGAATGCCAGTGGCAAAATGCGCGTCGGATACTTCACCCAGTATCAGGTGGAGGAGCTCGACCGCGACGAAACGCCGCTTCAGCATATGACGATCGCGATGAAGGGCGCCTCGCCCGGCGCGGTGCGCGCGCAGCTCGGCCGGTTCGGTTTCGCGGGCCAGAAGGCGACGACGCAGGTCGGCAAGCTGTCGGGCGGCGAGCGCGCGCGGCTGGCGCTGGCGCTCATCACCCGCGACGCGCCTCACATGCTGATCCTCGACGAGCCGACCAACCACCTCGACGTCGACGCGCGAGAGGCGCTGATCCAGGCGCTCAACGCCTATACCGGCGCGGTGGTGATCGTCAGCCACGACCGCCACATGATCGAGATGACCGCCGACCGCCTCGTCCTGGTCGACAACGGCACCGCGCGCGATTTCGACGGATCGGTCGACGACTATATCGCGATGATTCTCGGTAAGGAGCTGCCAGCCAAGGCAGAGGCGCGCGCAGCGGAGAAGAAGTCGGGCTTCGACCGCGACCAGCTCAAGGCGCTGCGCCAGCGGGCGAAGGCGGCGGAAAGCGATCTCGCCAAGCTCACCGAACAGCGCGAGGCGATCGACCGCGCGCTCGCCGACCCGGCGAAGGCGACGCAGCCGGTCGGCGACCTGATGAAGCGCCGCAACGAACTCAACGCCGCGGTGGAGACGGCGGAAGCGGCGTGGATGGAAGCAACCGAGGCGCTGGAAACGATGGCGGCGTAGGCGGCGCCAAAAGCGATGCCTTCGACTGGCGACTTCCCTCTGCTTTGTTCCCCGGCGAAGGCCGGGGTCCAGTTTCGGGGAGGGAAGCGAGGGTGCGAAACCTCACCGCCCGCATCGTAACTGGACCCCGGCCTTCGCCGGGGAACGCAGTACTGTGTGATGCCGATATGTGCCGTCTGTCCGGGCTAAGCTCGGAGAAGCCCTGCCTTTCTTCCAAAAGGCAGGGCTTCGAGCAGTTTACGCGCGCATCTGCTTCACCGCGTGATCCGCCGCACGAGCGGTCAGCGCCATGAAGGTCAGCGACGGATTGACGCACGACACCGACGCCATCTGCGCGCCGTCGGTGATGTAGAGGTTCGGCGCGTCGTGCGCCTGGCTGAACCCGTTGAGCACCGAATTGCGAGGATCGGCCCCCATCCGCGCGCCGCCCATTTCGTGGATCGCGTCGCCGGGCACGTGCTCGCTCTCGCCGCTGGTCACGTTGGTGAGGCCCGCGGCCTTCAGCATCGCCTCGCCCTGCGCCTTGGCGTCCGCCATCATCTTCAGCTCGTTCTCGCGGAAGGTGACGTCGAACTTCATCAGCGGCACGCCGAAGCGGTCGACCTTGCTCGCGTGCAGCGAGACGCGGTTGTCCTTGTAGGGCAGGCATTCGCCGAACGCGCCCATGTCGAACCGCCACGGTGCATATTTGCGCATCCCGTGCTTCATCTCCGCGCCAAAGCCGACCGGCGGCATCGGGCTGCGCGAAGCGCTGCCCTGATAGCCGTAACCGCGCTTGAACCCGACGCCCTCCTCACCGCCGATGTTGCGGAAGCGGGGGATGTAGACGCCGCCGGGACGACGGCCATATTCGATGAGGTCGGTCATGCCCGGGATCTCGCCCGACACGCCGACGCGGAAGATATGGTCCATGACGTAGCGACCAAGCGTGCCGCTATTGTCGAACCAGCTCTTCTCGCTGCCCGGCGCGCGCGAGTTCATCAGCACCTGCACCGACCCCATCGCCGAAGCGCAGAGGAAGACGAGGTTCGCGTTGACGACCTGCGCCTGCCCGGTCTTGGCGTCGATGTAGCGGACGCCGGTCACGCGCTTGGCCTTGGAATCGTATTCAAGGTTGGTGACCACCGCATCCGACTGGAGCGTCAACCGTCCGGTTGCGCGTGCAGCGGGCAGCGTCACCGCCTGCGTCGAGAAATACGCACCGAAGGAGCAGCCATTGCCGCACTGGTTGCGATGCTGGCACTTGGTCCGGTTCTGCTCGGGCTTGTCGACAGTGATGTTCGACAGCCGCGTGTTGATGAGCTTGCGGCCCGGAAACTTCGACTCCAGCCGCTGCTTCAGCCACTTCTCCGCGACGTTCATCGGCATCGGCGGCATGAATTCGCTGTCGGGCAGGTACGGCAGGTTTTCCCGCGAGCCCGAGACGCCGATATATTTCTCGACCGTGCTGTACCAGGGCGCAAGGTCGTCATAGCCGATCGGCCAGACGCCATCGATCCCCTCGCGCTTGTTTGCGGTGAAGTCCTCCTCGGCCCAGCGGAAGGACCAGCGGCCCCAGATCAGCGACTTGCCGCCGACCGCACCGGGACGGATCCAGTAGAACTTGCTGCCCTCGTCATAGGCATAGGGGTTCAGCCGGTCGTCGTTATAGAATTTGCGGCTGCTCGGCGCGACATAGCCGTGCTTGGCGATGAAGTAATCGCTGTCGCGTAGCGGTTCGGGCATCCGGTTACGCGCCGGCACCTCGAACGCGGGTTTGCCTTCATAGTCATAGCCTTCGCTGTGCTCGACCATCACGCCGCGGTCGAGCATGAGGACCTTCAGGCCCTTCTCGGTCAGTTCCTTGGCGGCATAGCCGCCGCTGATCCCCGATCCGATGACGATCGCATCGAAACGGTTGGTGGAAGCCGTCTGCATAAATCCCTCCCGGTACGCGCTCAGTACTTCAGCGCGCGCAGCGTCTTGAAGCTGGTGGTAATGTCGGGGAGATAGGGCGCGGGCGCCTCGTCATTCTCGACATAGAAATGGCGGACGTTCTTGGTCGAGGGGCGCGCGAACAGCTTGCCGAAATCGACGGTGCCGCTGCCGACCGCGGTCATCTTGCCATCAGCGCGCTGGTCCTTGACGTGGAAGGCGTAGAGCCGCGGCGCGAGCCGGTCGAGCAGCGCGCCCATGTCCTGCCCCGCGACGATCGCCCAGAACAGGTCGAGCTCGATCTTGACCAGCGCCGGGTCGGTCGCCTCGAGCAGCAGGTCGTAGAGCGTCTTGTCGCCGACCTTCGTCGTGAACTCGAAATCGTGATTGTGATAGCCGAAGCCGAGCCCCGCCTTCTTCATCTCGGTCGCGAAGCGGTTGATGTTGAGCAGCGCCGCCTTCCACGCCGCCTCGTTGCGGAACTCGGCGTTCATATAGGGCAGGATGACGGTGTCGGCGCCCAGCGTCTTCGCCATCGCGATCTGCTTAGGCAGGTCGGCGAGCAGCGCGTCATAGCCGATATGCACCGACGGCGCCTTGAGCTTCAGCCGGTCCATCGTCCGGCGCAGCATCCTGTGGTCCATAGCGTCGTAACCGCCGCCGCCATATTCGACCTCGCGATAGCCGATGCGGGCAACGGCCTCGAGCGTCTTGACGGGATCCTTCTGGAACAGCTCGCGCACGGTATAGAGCTGGAGGCCGATCGCCTTGAGCTGCGCGCCCATGGCAAGGCGCGGCATGGCGGCAAGGGCGAGCGCGCCGCCCGCGCCGCCGATCAGGGTACGCCGGTTTATCATGAGCTGTAGACCTTGTTGACCTGCGAATAGGGGAAGGCGCCGTTATACTCGCCGGGCACGGGCAGGTATTCGCGCTCCTGCGTGATGCCGATCTCGGACGTGTAATAGCCGGTGATGACGAGCTGGCGGAAGGCCTCGAACCAGTCCTTGCCGCCGGGGATCTGGCCATTCATCGCCAGCGTCAAGAGCGCGTCCTGCTGCTTTGCCGTCGCCTTGGCACCCGCGACCTTGAAGTCGGCCATCGACCGCTTGTCGATCGCGTCGAGGCCGGCGATCACCGGCTCGCGCTCCTTGGTGTACGACCAGTCGGCGAGCAGCTTCTCGATATATTGCGGCACGCCCGCGGCGATCGCGCCCGGGGTGTCGGTGGTCGGGATCACCCGCTCCGACAGCGCGGTCAGCAGCGCGCGCTGGGCTGGTGTGAAGACCGCCACGCTCGGCGGGCCTTCGCTGATGCCGGGGATGACGGCACCCTTGGTCTGCGCGGCGGTGGCGGCGGCGCGGGCGATCGGGGCAAAGGCCCCGGCCCCGAACATCGCGGCCACCCCGGCCAGCGCGGTTCTGCGGTCGATAATCACTTGGGCTCTCCTGGCAGGTCCTGCGCGATCGCCGCCTCGGGCAGCGGGCGCACCCAGATGTTGCGGAAGGATACGGGGGAGTCGTGATCCTGAAGCTGAATGGGCAGCGCGTCGGCGTGCGCGGTGTAGCTGGCGACCTTGCGCCACACGGTCGTGCCCAGCATCGCCTGATGGTTCTGGACGAGCACGCCGTTCAGGAACGCGGTGATGTAGGCGGGACGCAGCAGCTTGCCCGCCGCGTCGAAGCGCGGCCGCTCGAACACGATGTCGTAGCTCTGCCACTCGCCGGGCTTGCGCGAGGCGTTGGCGAGCGCCGGCTTAAAGCCATAGACCGAGCCCACCGTCCCGTCGGCGTAGGTGGGGTTGTTATAGCCGTCGAGGATCTGGATCTCGTAGCGTTCCATGAACCAGATACCGCTGTTGCCGCGATCCTGCGACGTCTTGGTCGGCGGGTTGGGGCTGCGGAACTCGAGGTGGAGCTGGACGTCGCCGAAGCTCTGCTTCGTGGTGAGCGGCCCGGCACCCTTGGGAATGGTCATCGCGCCGTCGGCGACCGTCCACGGTGCCTTGTCCGCTTTCCAGGCGTCGAGCGACTTGCCGTCGAACAGGACGACCGCATCCGCGGGGGCACCGCCGGGCTGCGCGGCGGGCGTCACGACGGTCGGATAGGGGCGGTCGGCGTCGTGGACGCGCCACTGATTGTTCGGCAGGACGGGCGTGTCCTTGAACCCGGGCTTGTCCTGCGCAGTCGCCGCGCCGGCCAGCCCCACCGCCGCGATCGCGGCCAGACGGATGGCTTTCACTCTCACTCCCCTCACACCTTATCGGCGGCGCGATAGGCGGCGATCAGCCGATCCTCCCCCGCGCGGCCGTCGATCGAATTGCCATGCTCCATACCGATCACGCCGTCATAGCGCTTCGACTTGAGCCATTTGACGATGTTGCCGTAATTCACCTCGCCCGACCCCGGCTCCTTGCGGCCGGGATTGTCGCCGAACTGGATATAGGCAATCTGGTCCCAGGCGTTGCCGAGCGACGGGATCAGGTTCCCCGACTGGATCTGCTCGTGATAGCAGTCCGCCAGCACCTTGATCCCCGGCCGGTCGACCGCGGTCGCCACCGCAAAGCCTTGCGCGATCGTCTGCATGAACACGCCGGGATGATCGGTTCGGGTATTGAGCGGCTCCATCACCAGCGTCAGGCCCGAATTGGTGACGATATCGCCCGCGCGCCGCATCGTGTCGACGACGCGCGCGGTCTGAATGTCGAGCGGCAGCTTGGGATCGAGAAAGCCCGTAACGATCGTCGCGCGGCTGGCGTTCAGGCGCTTGGCCACGTCGAGCGAGGCGCGGATGTCGGCAAGGAACGCGTCGCGCTCGGCCGCGTCGCCGGCGCCAAAGCGGGGACGGCTCTCGCCCCACTTCGGCATCGAGGCGACAAACACGCCCATCGTCATGCCGCGGCTCGCCAGTGCCTTCGCCATCGCGGTCTGTTCGGCGACGGTGCGGCCCGCCGCCTCGTTATCCTCCCACGCGGTGAAGCCCTGGTCGGCGGCATAGGCGATCTGTTCGATCCGCCCGCCGCGGCTCGCGAAGCTGCCCTCGTGCGGCGCGAACTTCATTGAGAAGTGCGCGGCGTTCGACTGCGGCGCCTCGGCACAGGCCGCCCCGGCGACCAGCGGTGTCGCCGCCGCAGCGGCGATCAGGCTGCGGCGAGTGACCCTCACGGCTGCATGCCGCCGCGGCTGTTGTCGCGGAAGCTGAACTGGAAGATGAGCGCGATCAACGCCGCGGCGATGGCGGGGGCGACCCACATCCCCTGCCAGTCGGCAATGGTCGGGTTGGCGGGCAGCTGCGCATAGAGGATGCCGCCGATCTGCGAGCCGAGCAGCATGCCCACGCCGTAGGTGAACAGCGTCAGCATCCCCTGCGCCTGCGCGTTCACGCCCTTGGGCGCGGCAATCGTTTGCGTATAGATCGCACCGGCGACGAAGAAGAAGTCGTAGCAGATGCCGTGTAGCGCGACGCCCAGATAGACCGCCCACAGCCCCGCCCCGCCGTCACCGATCGCGAACAGCGCGTAGCGGATCGCCCAGGCGGCCATGCCGACGAGCAGCAGCGGCTTCACGCCGAAGCGGCGATAGAGGAACGGCATCGAGAACATGAAGACGAGCTCGGACATCTGCCCGATGGCGAGCGTGCCGCCGACATTCTCGATCCCCGCCGCGCCGACATAGGGCGACGCATAGGCATAATACATGGCAAGCGGGATCGAGATCAGCGTGGCGCAGGTGACGAAGATCAGGAACGAGCGCTGCTTGAGCAGCCCGAACGCCTCGACGCACAGTACCTGGCGGACGATGCTCCCACCCTGCGGCGCATCGGCCTCTACGTTGGGAAGCGTCAGGCTGTAGAAGCCGAGCGCGAGCGACACGACCGCGGCGACGCGAAAAATCTCGGGGCTGGCCGATAGCCCCGCCCAGCCGATGATGAGGCCGGCGGCGATCCAACCGATGGTGCCGAAGGCGCGGACGAAGGGAAAGCGATCGACCCGCTCGCCGAAGCTCTTGAGCGCGATCGTGTTCGCGAGGCCCACGGTCGGCATGTAGAGGATCATGTAGCAAAGCAGCAGCCAGACGAAGGTACTGCCACCCTCCGGATTGATGAACCCCGGGAGGATGAAGAGCAGCACGCCGCCGACCAGATGCAGGATCACCATCAGCATCTTGGGGCTGAGGAAGCGCGTGGCGGCCATGCCGAGCAGGAAGGAGCCGACGATCGAAGCGATCGGCCCTACCGAAAAGGCGTTGGCAATGAGGTCGCCGATGCCCACCGTCTGCATGACCAGGCCGAGCGTCACCGCACCCGCGCCCCAGACAAAGAACTGCATGAACATCAATGCGCTGAGGCGCACCGTCAGCATGCCCGACGCCGGTCGCGCCGCGCCCGAATAGATACCTTCCGCAGCGGCCATCCGCTCGTCCTCCCCAGCGCGGGTTGCCCGCTTTGCTCCGGTGACAGGGGTATGCAGGCGATGGCGACGTGTAAAGGGTTACAATGCGGCCGCCGCAGAAAATGTGAACGCTCTCCGGGCTTCGCAATTCTTCTCAAGATACGGCTCCAACCAATTTTGAGAACAGTAAAAAGAATGATCGCCCTGTGCGATGGCGTCGCGGTTTCAAGCATGATTTACCTCGGCGGCGAGCGCAGCAGCATACGTAAACATGATTGGGGAAATGTCTGAAGATGCGAGGGGAGCGGCGCTTAATCGCGCCGCGTCGCCATCGACTGCATCCGACCTGGCGTGTGATTATTTTGGATCACCAACATAGGCTAGAAAGCAGGTGCCCTCGCCTGCCCGCTCCTGCTAGGGCGGACTGATGACGCCGCCAGACGCCCCGCTCCGCAGCCCGCCCCTGCGCGACTGGACCGAGGCCGAGCGTATCGAGGCGCTCGACGACTATGGCATCCTCGACACTCCTGCCGAGGCCGATTTCGACGAGATCGCGCAACTCGCCGCCGACGCGCTGGAGGCGCCGATCGCGCTGGTCAGCCTCGTCTCTCGCGATCGCCAGTGGTTCAAGTCCGAGGTTGGGTTCGGCGAGCGAGAGACGCCGATCGGTTCCTCGGTGTGCGCCCATGCGCTTCGAGGCGACGGTTTCCTGGTCGTGCCCGACCTGACCGCTGATCCGCGTTTCGTCGACAATCCGCTGGTCGCGGCGCCCGACGGCATCCGTTTCTATTGCGGCGCCGTCCTCTATGGAAAGCAGGGGCTCCCGCTCGGCACCCTTTGCGTTATCGACCGCGTGGCCCGGCCGGCGGGCGTGACCTCTGCGCAGCGACGCCTCCTCGAGCTGCTCGCGCGCCAAGTCGTCGCCCAGATCGAGCTGCGCCGGGCGATCGACGATGCGCGCTCGCGACGCGAAGAGCGGCAGGCCGTCGAGGCGCGCTACCAGCTCGCCGCAAGCGCGACGACCGACGCGATCTGGGACTGGGACCTCCTGACCGATCGCGTCCAGTGGAATGCCGCGCTCGAGACCGCCTATGGCCACCATCTCGACGCTGCCGAGACCGAGGGCGACTGGTGGCTGAGCCGCGTCCACCCCGACGATCGCGGCCATGTGGCGCGCAGTATCGAGGCAGCGATCGCACGCGGCGACGCGGGCTGGGCCGCTGACTATCGCTTCGTGCGGGCCGATGGCACCTATGCGCCGGTCTACGACCGCGGGTCGATCCTGCGCGACGAGAGCGGGCGCGCGGTCCGCATGGTCGGCGCGATGCTCGACCTGACCGAGCGGCGGGCGCACGAGGCGGAGCTGCGCGCCAGCAACGCGCGGTTCCGGGCGGCGGTCGATGCGATCGACGGCTATGTCTGGACCAATACGCCCGAGGGCGAGATGCACGGCGACCAGCCTGGCTGGCACGCGCTGACCGGCCAGAGCGAAGCCGAATATTCGGGCTATGGCTGGACCGCGGCGGTTCACCCGGAGGATGTCGAACCCTCGATCGCCGCGTGGAAAGCGGCACTCGCCACGCGGGGCATGTACGCGCACGAGCATCGGGTCCGGACCGCGAGGGGCGAATGGCGGCGGTTCGCAACGCGCGCAGTGCCGATGATCGGCGAGGACGGTTCGCTGCTCGAATGGGTAGGCATCCACACCGACGTGACCGAACGCCGCGAGCAGCAGGCGGCGCTTCGCGAGAGCCAGGCGCGGTTGCAATTCCTCGACGACCTGGGCCGCGCGACGGCGGAGGCGAGCGTGCCCGACGCGATCATGGCGACGACCACGCGCATGATGGCCGAACGGATGCGCGTGGCCAACTGCGCCTATGCCGATATCGATCCGGATGGCGACGGCTTCACGATCCGCGGCGACTGGTCGCGGAACGCGGCGCATTCGCTGGTCGGTCATTACCGGCTGTCGGACTATGGCGAGGAAATCTCCGGGGCGCTTCACGCGGGCCGCACCGTCGTCCTGTCCGACATTCCCAACGAACTGACCGGCGGCGCGGCGGCGAAGGCGGACAGCCTTCAGGTCGCGGCGACAGTCTGCGTCCCGCTGATCCGCCACGGCCGGTTCGTCGCGATGATGGCGGTCCACGACGACGTGCCGCACGCATGGACCGACGAAGAGGTCGCGCTGGTCGCCGCCGTCGCCGAGCGATCCTGGGCACATATCGAGCGGGTCAGCGCCGCGCGTGAGCTGGCCGAACTCAATGCCAGCCTGGAGGCGCGCGTCGCCGAGCGCAGCCGCGAGCTGCTCGTCGCCGAGGAGGCGCTGCGTCAGGCGCAGAAGATGGAGGCGGTCGGCCAGTTGACCGGCGGCATCGCCCACGACTTCAACAACCTGCTGACGATCGTCATCGGCAGTGTCGATATCGCCCGCCGCGCGCTGGGCGTCGGCGACGCGATGCGCGCGACCCGCGCGATGGGCAATGCGCAGAAAGGCGCGGAGCGGGCCGCGGCGCTGACCCAGCGCTTGCTCGCCTTTTCCCGCCGCCAGCCGCTCGATCCCAAGCCGCTCGATGTTGGCCGGTTGGTCGACGGGATGCTCGACCTCGTCAACCGCGCGCTGGGCGAGACGGTCTCGCTCGAGGTCGTCGGCGATCCTGCGCTATGGCGGGTCGAGGCCGATCCCAACCAGCTCGAGAACGCGATCCTCAACCTGGCCGTCAACGCGCGTGACGCGATGCCGGAGGGTGGCCGCTTGGTCATCGAGACGCGCAACGCCCGGGTCGAGCCGGGCGACGCGGCAGAGGTGGCGCCGGGCGATTATGTCATGGTCGCGGTGACCGACACCGGCACCGGCATGTCGCGCGACACGCTGGGGCGCGTGTTCGAACCCTTCTTCACCACCAAGGACGTCGGCCGCGGCACTGGCCTGGGGCTCAGCCAGGTCTATGGCTTCGTCCGGCAGTCGGGCGGGCAGGTGAAGATCTTTTCGCAGGAGCATGTCGGCACGACGGTACGCATCTACCTGCCGCGACTCCACCGCGAGGGGGAGGCGCCGGAGGACGAAGCGATTGCGCTCGCCGCCGCCCCGTCGCGTCAGGACGAGACGATCATGGTCGTCGAGGATGACGACGACGTTCGCGCCTATACGGTCGAGGTGCTGCGCGAGCTCGGCTATCGCGTGCTCGAGGCGCATGACGGGATGACCGCGCTGCGCCTGCTCGAACGGCGCGAAACGGCGATCGACCTGCTGTTCACCGACGTGGTGATGCCCGGCATGTCGGGCAGCGAACTGGTCGAGCGCGCCCGCGAGCTGAAAGCGGAGCTCAAGGTACTCTATGCCAGCGGCTATACCCGCAACGCGATAATGCAGGGCGGGCGGCTGGAGCCCGGCGTCGAACTGATCGCCAAGCCGTTCACCTACGAAAGCCTGGCGCGCAAGATCCGCGACGTGCTCGAGGTCTGAGCCCGTACGCCGATTGCGCTTGCGGACGCCCGCGCTTGCGCTAAAGGCCGGCGCGTCGGCCGGGCCAGCCCGGACGGCAAAGATCGCGCCGGTGCCCGAAAGGGCTTCAAAGGGAATGCGGTGCGGGCCCGATCGGCCCTAATCCGCAGCTGTCCCTGCAACTGTAAGCGGCGAGCGAGGCGAGCACGTGTCCGGCATGGCCGGGCACAGCCACTGGGGAAACCTGGGAAGGCGCCCGCCGAGCCTTGACCCGCGAGCCAGGAGACCTGCCGGCGCTGTCGCTCATCGCTGCGGTCCAGGGGATGGCCATGGCGCGGGACATGCTTCCGTTCGAGCGACGAAGCCGCGCGGCCTTTGGGGGTCGTGAACGGTGCCGGTCGCCCGGGGGCATCGCGTTCGCTCCCGCTGCGCCTGTGCGCCGTCGTTCGTCCGCGAACAGCCCCCGAACCCGTGTCCTTTGGAGCAACGCGGGGGAACTTGTTACCGATGAATACCAGCCAGATTTCGCTGATCGCGCTTGCCGCGACAGCCGCGTTTGCCGCACCTGCCGCCGCACAGACCGATCCGAGCCAGCCGGCGCGCGACGCCGAGGGCAACGAGATCGTCGTCACCGCCACCCGCTCGGCCGGCGCGGTCGAAGCGTCGAAGGTGCCCGCCTCGCTCACCATCCTGTCCGCCGACGACCTTCAGGAACGACAGGTGCGGGTCGTCAGCGACGCGCTGCGCGACGTGCCCGGCATCGCGGTCAGCCAGACCGGCGGGCGCGGCGGCCTGACCCAGGTGCGCATCCGTGGGTCCGAGAGCAACCACGTCCTCGTCCTCGTCGACGGGATCGAGGTGTCGGACCCGTATCAGGGCGAGTTCGACTGGAACACGCTGGCCGCCGACGACGGCGCGCGGATCGAGGTGCTGCGCGGGCAGCAATCGTCGCTCTACGGCTCCGACGCGATCGGCGGCGTCATTCACTACATCACCGCGACCGGACGCGAGGCGCCGGGCGTCTCGATCCGGGCGGAGGGCGGGTCGTTCGATACGCTGGCGGGCAATGCCCGGATCGCTGGCGCGGGCGACACGATCGACTATGCGCTGACGGGCACGGTCTACCGCACCGACGGCCAGCCGACCGCGCGCGGCGGCGTCCGCAACGTCGGCGTCACCAGCGCCTCGGGCAGCGCGAAGGCGAGCTGGACGCCCGCCGACAATCTCCGCCTGACCGCGGTCGGCCGCTACAGCTATACCGACGCGCTGACCAACAACAGCGACGGCGACCCGGCGAGCCCGACCTTCGGCTACACCGTCGATAGCCCCGGCGTGCGCACGAGAATCGACGGCGCCTATGGCCTCGTCCGCGGCGACCTCTCGCTGCTGGATGGCCGCTGGACGCATGCGCTGACCGGGCAGGTCGCCGACACCGTTCGGCAGGGGCTGACCCCCGCCGGCCTCGATTATGGCAACAAGGGTCGCCGCTGGAAGGGCAGCTACGAAACGGGCCTGCGCCTCGGCGACGATCGCGTCGGCCACCGCCTGTCCGCCGCAGTCGATTACGAGCATGAGGCATATCGGACGACCACCCCCTCCCCCTTCGCGTTTCAGGGTCGGCGCACGACCGAGAACTGGGGCTTCGTCGGCCAGTACGAACTAACGGTGGGCGAGGCGCTGTCGGCGGGGGCAAGCATCCGCCATGACGCCAACAATCGCTTCGCCGACGCGACGACGTGGCGGGCGCAGGCGGGATATCGCCTGCCCTTCGGCCTGCGCGTACGCGGCGCCTATGGCACGGGCGTCAAGAACCCCGGCTATTTCGACTTGTTCGGCTATTCGGACGGGCGGTACATCGGCAACCCGAACCTGCGCCCCGAAAAGTCGGAGGGTTGGGAAGCCGGGCTCGATCAGCAGATCGGCGACCGCGCGACGTTCGGCGCGACATATTTCGACAACCGGCTGAAGGACGAGATCTTCGTCACCTATCCCGCGCCCGATTTCGTCGCGACGCCGTCGAACCGCGCCACGCGGTCGAAGCAGCACGGGGTCGAGGCGTTCGTGTCGGCGCGGCCGGTCGAGCAGCTCAAGATCGACCTCGCCTACACCTACACTGACGCTACCGAGAACGGCGTGCGCGAGGTGCGGCGTCCCCGCCATATCGGCAGCGTCAACGTGACCGCGTTCAGCGCCGACAAGCGCTTCTCGGGCACCTTTACCGCACGCTACAACGGGCGGCAGGACGATCTGGCGTTCATCGACCCCAGCTTCGTCCCCGTCACCGTGTCGCTGGAGGAGTTCGTGATCGTCAACCTCGCCGCCGACTACAAGCTGACCGATCGGCTCTCGTTGTTCGGCCGGGTCGAGAACCTCGTCGGCGAGCGGAACGAGCAGGTGTTCAGCTTCGTCGGCAATGGCCGTGCCGCCTATGGCGGCGTGCGCGCGCGCTTCTGATGCGGCGGGCGGCGGCATCGCTGGTGCTGCTGCTGGCGGCCGGGTGTTCGCGCCCGGCCGCGGTGCCTGCCGCATCCGCGAAACCGCTACGCGTCATGAGTGTCAACCAGTGCACCGACCAGATCGTCCTCGCGCTGCTGCCGCCCGAGCGGATCGCGTCGGTCAGTTGGCTGTCACGCGATCCGGCCGGCTCGCTGATGGCGGGGGCGGCAAACCGCGTGCCGGTCAATCACGGCCAAGCCGAGGAAGTGCTGGCCGAGGCCCCTGATCTCGTTGTCGCCGGCAGCTTCACCACCCCGGCGCTGCGCGGCATGCTCAAGCGCATCGGTTGGCCGATGATCGAGGTCGATCACTCCAGCAGCTTCGACGATATCCGCCGCACCGTGCGACAGGTCGCCGCCGCAGTCGGCGAACCCGCGCGCGGTGAGGCGCTGATCGCGGGGATGGACGCCCGGCTGGCGGAGGCGGCGCGGCGGTCGGTCCACCACCCGCGAGTCGCGGCGTGGGACGGCAGCGGCTTTGGCGCCGCGTCGGGGACGCTTTACGACGCGGTGCTGACCGCCGCTGGCGCCCGCAACGTTGTGCGCGAAATGGGCGGCTACAGTTATGGCCGGCCCGACATCGAGACATTGCTCAAGCTCGCCCCAGACCTGATCGTACAGGGCGCCGCCGTCCGCGCGGGCGGCAGCTTGGGCGACGAGATCACCAACCACCGCGTCGTGCGCGAACGGTGGAAAGGTAGGACGCTTCGCATCCCGCAGGCCTATTATGTCTGTGGCACACCGATGATCGGCGAGGCGGTGCTGCGACTGCAGGCGGAGATGGCGGCGTGAGGCGGCTGGTCCTGCCGTTGCTGACGCTCGCGATCCTCGCGCTGGCGGCCGCATCGCTGCTCGCCGGACCCGTCTGGCTGTCGCCCGCGACAGTCGCGGCGGCGCTTGCCGATCCGCAGCCCTCGCTTGCCCGGCTGCTGATCGTCGAGGTGCGGCTGCCGCGCCTCGTGCTTTCGCTGATGGTCGGGGCGATCCTCGGACTCGCGGGCGCGGTGTTGCAGGGGCTACTGCGCAATCCGCTGGCCGAGCCGGGGCTGCTGGGCGCATCGTCGGGCGCGTCGCTGGGCGCGGTGATCGCCATCTATTACGGGTTCGCCGCCAGCGCCGGGCTGGCGACGCCGATCTTCGCGCTCGTCGGCGCGCTGGTGGCGGTGGGCATCGCCTTTGCGCTGTCGCGGACGGGGGGCACGCTGTCGCTGATCCTTGCCGGAGTCGCGGTTTCCACGCTGGCGTCGGCGGGGGTCAGCCTGGCGCTCAACCTCGCACCCAATCCGTTCGCCGCATACGAGATCGTCACGTGGCTGATGGGGTCGCTCGCCGACCGGAGCTGGGACCATGTGACCCTGGCCGCGCCATTCATCGCGCTCGGGGCGACGCTTCTCGCATTCACCGCGCGCGGACTCGATGCCCTTACGCTCGGCGAACGACAGGCGGAGAGCCTTGGCGTCGACGTGAGCCGACTGCGGCTGCTGGCGCTGATCGGCACCGCTGCCGGCGTCGGCGCGGCAACGGCGGTGACGGGCGCGGTGGGCTTTGTCGGACTGATCGCGCCGCATCTCGCCCGGCCGCTGGTGGGGCATCGGCCCGGCGCCGCGCTGGCGCCGGCGGCGTTGATCGGCGCCGCGCTCGTCCTTGCGGCCGACGTCGCGACAAAGATCGCCGGGCCGGCGCTCGACCTCAAGCTCGGGGTGCTGATCGCGGTGGTCGGCGCGCCTTTCTTCCTGTGGCTGGTCCTGCGTGTGCGACAGGTGGCGCCGTGACGCGGCTTGCGCTCGGCGGCATCACGCATCGACGGGGTGCGCGCACGGTGCTCGCCGGCGTCGATGCGGCGTTCGAGAGCGGGCGGCTGACCGCGGTCATCGGTCCCAACGGCGCGGGCAAGTCGACGCTGCTCGCGATCGCCGCCGGGCTGCTGCGCCCTGACGCCGGAACCATCACGCTCGACGAACGGGCGATCCGGGCCATCCCGCCACGCGAGCTCGCCGCGGTCCGGGCCTATCTGCCGCAATCGCCGCGCGCGGAATGGCCCGTCCGCGTCGAGCGGCTGGTCGCGCTCGGCCTGTCGCAACATCTGCCCGTCTTCGGTCCGTTGCCGGGGCGCTGGCGGTTGGCGGTCAGCGGTGCGCTGGCGCGGTTCGACCTGATCGCGCTGCGTGATCGCCCGGCGACGCGGCTGTCGGGCGGCGAGCTTGCCCGCGCGATGCTCGCGCGCGCGGTGGTGGGCGAGCCGCGGGTGCTGATCGTCGACGAACCGAGCGCCGGGCTCGATCCACGCCACGCGCATGAGGCCGCGCGCCAGTTGCGGGCGCTGGCGGACGACGGGTGTGCGGTCGTCGTCGCGCTCCACGATCTCGATCTCGTCAGCCGCATCGCCGACGATGTCGTCGCGCTGAAGGATGGCCGCCTGCATGCGAGCGGCCCCGCCGAAGCAGTCCTGACCGAACCGACGCTCGGCGCGCTCTACGACATGCCGGTCCGGGTCGACCGGGCGGGCGGGCGCGCATCGGTCCGGTTCGGGGACTGAGCCCCCTGTCCCATCGCCCGCCTTTCCTTTGGCGCGGGGCATGGTAACAGCAGGACCGATGTCGCGCAGCGTCCCCCCTCCCGAAATCGATCCCGCAACGGGCCGTGCGATCGTCACGTCGTTCGATGTGGCCGCGGCGGCGGGGGTGTCGCAATCGACGGTCTCGCGCGCGCTCCGCAACCTCGACAGCGTCAGCGCCGAGACGCGCGAGCGGGTGCTCGAGGCGGCGGCGCAGCTCGGCTATCTGCCCGACCTGCGCGCCGCCCGCCTGCGACAGGCGACGACGGGGTGTATCGCGCTGGTCCTGATCGTGCCTGCGGGGCTCGACCGGGCGACGCTCAATCCCTTCTATTACGACCTCGTCGCCGCAATCGAGGGGGCGGCCGCGGTCGACGGTCGCCGCATCCTGCTCTCGTTCCAGGACGAGGAAACGGGCTTCGATGCCGAGTTCGAGCAGCGGCGAGAGGCCGACGGCATGATCGTCGTCGGCAGCGCGACCAACGCGGCCGGCTGGGCGCACTTCACCCGCGCTGCCGCACAGGGGCGGCGCGTCGTCGCCTGGGGCTCGCCGCACGACGACCTGCCCACCGTCCGTGCCGACAATCGCGACGGCGCGCGCCAGGCGGTCGAGCACCTCCATGCCCGCGGTCGCCGCCGCATCGCCTTTGCCGGACCCGGCTGGGAACGGCACGCCGCCTACGCCGAGCGGCGCGAGGGCTATCTGGCCGCGCTGGCCGCCGTCGGGCTCGACCCCATCGACGTGTCCGGTGCGAGCATCGGCGAGCGCGAGGCACAAGGAGCAGCGGCGATCGCCGGCCTGATCGACACCGATCCGCGCGCCGATGCACTGTTCGCCGCCAGCGATCTCGTCGCGCTCGGCGCGTTGCGGGCGCTGCGCGAAGCGGGGCTGTCGGTGCCGGGCGATGTGGCGGTCGTCGGCTTCGACGGCATCCAGGGTGTCCGCCACTGCGATCCGGCGCTGACGACGGTGGCACAGGATGCGCCCGCCGCGGGCCGTGCGCTGGTCGACGCGCTTCTGCGCAACATCGCCGGCGCGCCCGTCGGATCGAGCCGGGTCCCCGTCCGGCTGGTCGTCCGCGCCAGCACCTAAGGTCGCTTGTCACCGCCCGCGCCGCGGCGCACAACCTCGATCAGTGTGTTTTCGGGGAGCAAGGCATGGCGACGATCTACGACGGACAGGTGCAGCGATATAACAGCGTCGCCCGGGCGCTGCACTGGATCCTCGCCATCCTCATTATCGGCAATCTGGCGGGTGGGCTGCTCCATGACGCGCTGGAAGGCGTGGTCGAGGTCATGCCGATCCACAAGGCGACGGGGCTGCTGATCCTTGCACTCACCGTCTTTCGGATCGTCTGGCGGCTGACCAATCGCCCGCCGCCGCTGCCCGGCCATGTGCACGGGCTGGAGCGGACCGCGGCGCAGGCGGCGCACGCCGGCCTCTATGCGCTGATGCTCGTCATGCCGCTGACCGGCTGGATCTTCAGCTCGGCGGGCAAGTGGCCGCTGAGCTTCTACGGCCTGTTCGACGTGCCCAAACTGCCCTTCACCAAGGGCGATCCGATCGTCGGCGCGGCGCATGAGGGGCACGAGATCCTCGGCTGGGTGTTCCTCGCGCTGATCGTCCTGCACATCGCGGCGGCGCTGCGCCACCATTTTGTCCTCAAGGACAACGTCCTGCGCCGCATGGCGTGACGGCAACGAAGCCCCTCCCTGACAGGGAAGGGGTTGGGGTGGGTCGGCTTGTTCGTGGCGATTGGCTCGCCCATCACGGGCCTACCCACCCCCGGCCCCTCCCTTTCAGGGAGGGGAGGATCTTCTATTTCAGCGTCGGCGAGTCGAGGTTGAGCGCGCTCGCCGGCAGTACTTCGAGATTCGGATAGGCCTTCCGCAGCGGCTCGACGAAGCTCTTGGCGTCGCCGACCACGACG
Organism: Sphingomonas yantingensis; assembly: GCF_014199325.1. Classification (GTDB taxonomy): domain Bacteria; phylum Pseudomonadota; class Alphaproteobacteria; order Sphingomonadales; family Sphingomonadaceae; genus Sphingomonas; species Sphingomonas yantingensis. Next base: position 31,629 of record NZ_JACIJJ010000003.1, on the reverse strand, counting down.
ATGCTCGTTCCCTTCGTATCGAACAGCCGCGCCGCCGCGGCCCGTACCGCTGCCGGATCGACCCCCTCGACCGAGGGGATGAAGCGGCCGAGTTCGTCGATCCCCACTTGCTCGACGACATAGTCACCGACCAGCCCGGCGATCCCCGCATTGGTCTCGATCGTCCGGCCGAAGCTGCCGACGAGCACGGCCTTGCGCGTGGCAAGTTCGCTCGCCGGTGCGGGCTGCATGCCGAGGCGCTGCATCTCGGCGGTGATGATCGACACGACGTCGGGCGCGGACGGGTTCTTGGTCTGGGTCGAGGCGGTGAACGGCCCCACCCCGCGCCGCGCGTCGAGGCCCGATCGCGCTCCATAGGCAAGGCCGCGTTTGATACGAATCTCCTGATTGAGCCGCGAGGTGAAGCCGACGCCGAGCGTCGCGTTCGCCACCTGCCCCGCATAATATTGCGGGTCCGACCGCGCGAGGCCGGGCCGCGCGACGACGACGCCCGCCTGCCCCGCATCAGGCAGGTCGACGACGATCACGCGCGGCGCAGCGGCGGCGGTCTCGACCCTGGCCGCAGGGGCGGCCGCGCCCTGCCCCTTCCAGTCGCCGAACAGGCGCTGCGCCAGCGCGCGCCCCGCATCGGCGCGCACGTCGCCGACGAGGATCAGCGTGCTGCGCTCGGGCCGCCAACTCGCGCGATAAGCCGCGGTCAGATCGGCGGGCGTGATCGACTTCAGGCTGGCGGGCGTCCCGCTTTCGGGATTGCCATAGGGCGCGGCACCATAGACCGCGCGCGCGGCGACCAGCTGCGACAGCGCGCCCGGGTCCTTGAGCTGCACCGTGAGGCCGTCGATCGTCTGTGCCCGCGCGCGGTCGAGTTCTTCGGCGGCGAAGGCCGGGTTGCGCGCGACGTCCGCCAGGATCGTCATCGCGGGCGCGAACTGGTCCGACTTCACCGACAGCGTGACCGCCGACCCGTCCCAATCGGCGTCGCTACCGATCGATCCGCCTAGCGACTCGACCGCCTGTGCGATCTGCGTCGCACTGCGTGTCTTCGTTCCCTTGGTCAGCAGCCCGGCGGTCATGCCCGCCAGCCCCGCCTTGCCCGACGGATCGAGCGCCGCGCCGCCATCGGCGACGAGCTGTGCCGAGACGAGCGGCAGGCCGGGTCGGTCGACGACGATGACGCGCATCCCGTTGGCCAAACGAGTCTCGACCGGCTTCGGCAATACCGGCACCACCGCGGCACCCGGCGCGGGCGGCGCGATGCGGTCGGCGGCGGCGGCCTGGGTATGGACGACGATGCCGGGCGGCACAGTCAGCGGTGTCGCGCGGACCGTGGAGGCGATGGCGATCGTGTCGCCCTTCGCGCCCTTTGCCGCATCGGCCGAGTTATAAAGCACGGTCGAGGACCGCTGCGGCGTCAGATAGCGGCGGGCGACGCGCTGGACGTCGGCGGGCGTGACCGCGGCGATCGCGGCGAGCCGCTTGTCCGCGGCGGCGGGGTCGCGCTCGACGATCACCCCCTGCGCCAGTTGCGATGCCTTGCCCTCGGCCGTCTCGCGGCTCTGCAGCGCCTCGGTCAGCAGTTCGTTCTTGGCCTCGGCCAGTTCGGCGGCGGTGACGGGTGCATCGCGCAGCCGCGCGATCTCGGCGGTCAGCCCCGCCTCACCCTCGGCCGCGGTCTTGCCGCCGGCGAGGATCGCATAGACGCTGAACAAGCCGGTGCCCTGCTTTGAATCGTAGAAGCTCGCCGCCTGTGCTGCAGTCTGATCGCGGTAGACGAGGCTCTGATAGAGCCGCGAGTTTTCGCCGCCCGCCAGCACGGTGTTTAGCACCGACAGCGCCGCGGCGTCCGGGCTGTTCGCCGGCGGGATCGGATAGCTGACGAGGACGGCGGGCAGCGGCGTGTTCGGCTCGTACACCGTATAGCGCTTCGCCGCGGTCGGCTCGGGCTCCGCCACGGTCACGCGGGGGATCGGGCGGTCGGGCTTCTTGATGCCGGCGAAATACTTGTCGACCCAGGCATCCAGCTGCTTCGGGTCGAAATTACCCGCCACGACCAGCACCGCATTGTCGGGCCGGTAATAGGTCGCGTGAAAGGCGCGGATGTCCTCGACCGTCGCGGCGTCCAGATCCTCGATGCTGCCGATGCCGGGGCGCGCATAGGGATGCACGGTGTACGCCGCCATCGGGCGATAGAGGTAGAAGAGCTTGCCATAGGGCTGGGCCAGCACGCGGCTGCGCAGCTCCTCCTTCACCACGTCGCGTTCGGAGGCGAAGACCTTGGGGTCGACCACCAGCGTCGCCATCCGGTCGGCCTCGGCGAACAGCAGCCGTTCGAGGTGATTGGCGGGCACCACTTCGTAATAGTTGGTATAGTCGTCGTCGGTGGAGGCGTTGTTGTAGCCGCCGACATCCTCGGTCAGGCGGTCGAGCTGCTCGTCGACCAGGTTGCGCGTGCCCTTGAACATCAGATGCTCGAACATGTGCGCGAACCCCGACCGGCCGGCGGGATCGTCCTTCGACCCCACATCGTACCAGACCTGCACCGACACGTTCGCCGTCTTGGTATCGCGGATGGCATAGACGCGCAGGCCGTTTGGCAGCGTGCGCTGGGTAAAGGCGATCGGCTCGACGCGGGTGGCGGCGGGGCGGTCCGCCTGCGCCAGCGCGGGAACGGGCGAAAGCAGGGTCGCGGCGAGCAGGATGGCGGCGAAACGGGGCATCGGTCACTCCGGCAGACGGAAGCGCGGAGTTGTGGCGCGCGCGCGGCGACTGTCAATCGCGCGGTTGCGGATGTTACCGGTCGCGGGTTCCGTCCCATCATCGGACAGGCGCAAATCGACCCCTGCTGCCCGCCCGCGCTTTCCTATATGGCGCGGCGATGCAGTGGCGGCGGATCAACGGACGGTGGGCGGCGGGCGCGATCGCGCTCGCGCTGGTCGGCGCGTTCGGTGCGCATGCCACGATCGCCAGCCGCGAGCAGGTCGAGCAGCCCGCACCCATCCTCGCCGACGGTTACGACGCGGCCGAGCATTTTCCCGGTGCCGCGCTCGAACTGGCGGTCGCCGACAATGCGGCGCCTGCCCCGGGCACGACGGGCACGATGCCGCTGCCCGACCTGCCCATCCCGACGAGCGCGGTCTATACCGGATCGGCGGGCATCGTCGCGGCGCAGCCCTTTCGCCTGCGCGGGTCGGCGATCGACCAGTCGCGCGCGCTCAACTGCCTGACGACGGCGATCTATTACGAGGCGGCGAGCGAGCCCGATGCCGGGCAGCGCGCGGTCGCACAGGTGATCCTCAATCGCGTTCGCCACCCGGCCTTTCCGGCAACCGTCTGCGGCGTCGTCTATCAGGGGTCGGACAAGCGCGGGTGCCAGTTCAGCTTCGCGTGCGACGGGGCGATGGCGCGCGTGCCGATGCGCCGCTGGTGGGAGCGCGCGCAGCGGGTCGCGGCGGCGGCGCTCAACGGTCAGGTGTTCGCGCCGGTGGGCTTGGCGACGCACTATCACACCTACGCGGTGACGCCCGCGTGGAACCGCGGGCTGGTGATGACCGATGCGGAGGGCGCGCATTTCTTCCATCGGTGGAAAGGCTATTGGGGCACCGCCGCGGCCTTTCGCGACCGCTATTTCGGCGGCGAGCCGATGCCGGGGCCGCTTCGCCCAGCGCTGAACTTCGCGAGCGTCGTGTCGGGCGGGGCGGCATCGCCTGCGCCAGTAGCAGCGCCGGTTGTCGCAGGCCCGCCTAGTGCGCCGGCCGCGGCACTCGTCACCCCGCCGCAGCAGGTCCAGGCGGCGTATGCGGAAAGCGGCACCGCCGTCGCGAAGGCGGACGAGTCGCAGGTGCTCGACAAGTGGAAGGACAGCGGCAAGCCGATCCGGTGAGCCCTGCCGAGATGACGAAAGAAGGGGTGGCTCCTTCGCGAAGCCACCCCATCCATCAGCGCCGATACTGGCGGTCGTTCTTCTGCACCTTGATCCGCGCCGACAGCGCATCGAAGCGGCGGTCGAGGTCGCGGCGCTCCTGAAGCGAGAGCCCGCCGCCCGACCGGCGATAGCGGTTCTCCAAGACCGTCAGGTCGCGGAACTGCGCGCGAAGCCGCACCGCCTCGTTCCGGTTGAGCGCGCCCGAGCGGATGCCCTGATTGATCCGCTGCTCCAGCCGCGCCTGCCGGGCGTTGATGTTCTGCCACGCCTGCGCATTGGCGGCCATCGGAACCGAGGTGGCGGCGACGGCGAGGCCGGCGAGCATCAGCGAAAACTTCTTCATGATCTGTCTCCTCCAGAACCGGCCGGGGGCGGCCGATGGGGAGGGTTATGACCATCGGCTGTCGCGAAGGTTTCGCGGGGGCCGCCCGAAATTGTCGCAAACCGTCCCCGGCCGTCCCGGTTCGTTCAGGTCAGTCCATGCCCGGATACATCTCGAACCGGGGGAGCGAGCCGATGCTGTCCATCCACGGCAACCGATCGCGCACCATGATCTCCGCGCCCGGCGGCGCGGCTTCCGGCGCATCGAGCGTCGCCGACTGGATATCGACGATGCCAGGCAGGACCGCCGCGTTGCGGTAGAAAAGCCCCGTGCCGCAGGTGCCGCAAAAGGCGCGCATCGCGCCTGGCGAGGATTCGTAATCGGTGGGCGTGCCGCTGACCGTCACCTGATCCTCCTTGAAGGCGATCCAGCCGACCATCGGGGCGCCCGCCGAGCGGCGGCAATCGGCGCAGTGACAGATAGCGTGATGCTCGGGCTCGCCGATCGCCTCGTACCGCACCGCGCCGCATCGGCATCCGCCCGTCATCGTCATGAGACTTCCTCCCGCCTATTGTTCGATGTATGTTCTCACGCAATCCGTGGCGCCGCAAGCGCCTAACTTGCCGCCCCCCTGCCCCGACCTTACGTGCGAGCCGATGACCGATCCGCGAAACGCCCTTACCGACGCGCCCTATCTCAAGAGCCTGAACGAGCCGCAGCGTCAGGCGGTGCTGACCACCGACGGCCCGGTGCTGGTGCTCGCGGGCGCGGGAACGGGCAAGACCGCAGCGCTCACAGCCCGGCTCGCGCACCTGATCTATACCCGCAAGGCATGGCCGTCGGAAATCCTCGCCGTCACCTTCACCAACAAGGCGGCGCGCGAGATGCGCGAGCGCGTCGGCCGGCTGATCGGCGACGCGGTGGAGGGGATGCCGTGGCTCGGCACCTTCCACTCGATCGGCGCGAAGATGTTGCGCCGCCATGCCGAGCTGATCGGGCTGCAATCGAACTTTACGATCCTCGACACCGATGACCAGTTGCGGCTGCTCAAGCAGCTCATCACCGCTGCCGATCTCGACGAGAAACGATGGCCCGCGCGTGCCCTCGCCGGGCTGATCGACGAGTGGAAGAACAAGGGGCTGACCCCCGCTGATGTCGATGCGGGCGAGAGCGAGCGTTACGCGAACGGGCGCGGACAGGAGCTGTACCAGCAATATCAGGCGCGGCTGCTCGCGGTGAACGCCTGCGACTTTGGCGACCTGCTGCTCCACGCGCTGACGCTCTTGCGCAAGCACCGCGAGGTGCTGGAGCAGTATCAGCAGCGGTTCAAATACATCATGGTGGACGAGTATCAGGACACCAACAGCGTCCAGTATCTGTGGCTGCGCCTGCTGGCGCAGCAGCGCCGCAACCTGTGCTGTGTCGGCGACGACGACCAGTCGATCTATTCGTGGCGCGGCGCGCAGGTGGAGAACATCCTGCGGTTCGAGCGCGACTTTCCCGGCGCGACGGTGATCCGGCTCGAGCAGAATTACCGCTCGACCCCGCATATCCTGGGCGCGGCGGGCGGGGTCATCGCCAACAATGGCGGGCGGCTCGGTAAGACGCTGTGGACCGAACTCGATGCGGGCGAGAAGGTGCGCGTGCTCGGCGTGTGGGACGGGCCGGAGGAAGCGCGCCGCGTCGGCGAGGAGATCGAGAGCCAGCAGCGGCGTGGTCTATCTCTCGACGACGTCGCCATCCTCGTGCGGGCGCAGCACCAGACACGCGAGTTCGAGGACCGCTTCATCTCGATCGGGATGCCGTACCGCATCGTCGGCGGCTTCCGCTTCTATGAGCGTGCCGAGATCCGCGACGCGCTCGCCTATCTCCGCGTGGTGTCGCAGCCTGCCGACGACCTCGCCTTTGAGCGGATCGTCAACGTGCCCAAGCGCGGCCTCGGCGACAAGGCGGTGCAGAAGGTGCACCAGCTTGCCCGCGCCGAAGGACTGCCGCTGACGAGCGCGGCGGCACGCATCCTCGATACTGACGAGCTGACGCCGCAGGCACGGCGGTCGCTGGGCAATTTCGTCGGCGATATCGCCCGCTGGCGCCAGATGGGCCAGACGCTTCCCCACCCCGAACTCGCTCGCCAGATCCTCGACGAGAGCGGCTACACCGCCATGCTCCAGAACGAGAAGTCGGCGGAGGCGGCGGGGCGGCTCGAGAATCTGTCCGAGCTCGTCCGCGCGATGGAGGAGTATGAGAGCCTCGGCGCGTTTCTCGAGCATGTCAGCCTGGTGATGGAGCGCGAGGGCGGCGTGCGCCAGCCCGAGGTGACGATCATGACGATCCACGCCGCCAAGGGGCTGGAGTTCGACACCGTCTTCCTCGCCGGGTGGGAGGAAGGGCTGTTCCCCTCACAGCGCGCGCTGGACGAGGGCGGGACCGCCAGCCTGGAGGAGGAGCGCCGCCTCGCCTATGTCGCGATCACGCGCGCGCGGCAGCGGGCGACGATCCTGCACGCGGCCAATCGCCGCATCTACGGGCAGTGGACCAGTTCGCTGCCCAGCCGTTTCGTCGGCGAATTGCCGCCCGAGCATGTCGAGGTCGAGACCACCATGTCCGGCGGTGAGAGCCTGTGGCGCGCCAACTGGTCCGAGCGCGCCGACCCGTTCGCCGATGTCGGCCGCGGCACCGGCCGCGGGCCGGGGTGGCAGCGCGCGGCCGCCGGCGGCTTCACCCGCGATGCCCCGCGGGTGGTCGAGGCGCGCGCGTCGGCGATCAGCTTCGGCAACAAGGGGCGCGACGACTTGTCGACCGGGATGCGCGTCTTTCACCAGAAATTCGGCTACGGCACGATCGACGCGATCGAGGGCAACAAGCTGGAGGTCGAGTTCGAGCACGCCGGACGCAAACGCGTGATGGACAGCTTCGTCTCGATCGGTTGATCGAAATCAGCTTCAATCGAAACGCGGAGGTAAGGATCGCGGGGTTAAGCGGCCGTTATGAACCAGAGGGTCGCGCCTCCCCAACCTGCCCCTCACGTGCCTGCCGACGCGGCGCGTTGGATGGACGCGATGCGCGCCATCCTCGCGATCACCGTCGCCTTCTCGCATGGCTGGGGGCTGATCGTCGCCGATCACCGGCCGGGTGACGCGCTGGTCGGGCGACCGTTCTTCTTCCTCGCCGGCTTCGCGCATCCGGCGGTGATGCTATTCTTCGTGCTGAGCGGGTTCTGGATCGCCAAGAGCGTCGCCTCGCTCAATGCGCGCGGTTGGTCGTGGCGCGTGTTCCTGTCCGATCGGTGGAGCCGTCTTGCGATCGTGGTCTATCCGGCGCTGCTGATCGGCGGGCTGATCGACGCGGCCGGCCTCTGGTGGCTGCGAACGCCGACCCATCTGGGCCAGACCGACGTGTGGTTCCTGCCCAGCGACCTATCCCCGGCGCTGACGATGAAGGCGCTGGCGGGGAACTTCGTCTTTCTCCAGCACATCGCCTTTCACCCGCTCGGCTCGAACGGCCCCTTGTGGAGCGTCGCGTTCGAGTTCTGGTTCTACATCTGGTTCGCCGCGCTTTGGCTCGCGATCCGGCGACGGCGATTCGAGCCGCTGCTGCTGACGCTGGCGCTCGGGTTCGTCTCGCCGATGCTTGCCTATGGCTTCCTTTGCTGGCTGACGGGCGTCGCGGCCTACCACCTGCGTACGCGCAGTTCGCCGCGCTCGCTGGTGCCGTTTGGGTTCATCCTGGGGATCGCGCTGATCTGGGCGCGGATGGGTGACTGGTTCGGCGAGGACCTGATCCTCGCGAGCGCCGCCGCGCTGTTCGTCGCGGCGCTGGCGATGCGCGATCCGCGCTTTCCCGCGATCCTGGCCCCGATCGCCCGCTTCGGCGCGTCGAGCAGCTTCTCGCTTTATGCGATCCACTTTCCCATCATGACGCTGGCGGCGGGGCTGATCGTCGGCCCTGCACGACTGGCGCCGGGCATGGCGGCGATCGGGGTGGTGATCGCGGTGCTTGCCGGGACCATCGCCGTCGCGCACGTCTTTTCCCGGCTGACCGAGGCGAGAACGGCCGTGCTCCGCCGGTGGCTGACCGCCCCGCGCGGCGCGGCCCAACCCGCCGAATAGATCAGCGCTCGACCGCGAAAACAACCTCGCCGCCGTACTTGTCGTCGAGCGGGTTGAATTCATGGAACACGTCGAACGGCTCGTCGGTGCGGCCGATGTTCGACAGACCGATCAGCTTGAACGTGCCGAGCTTGGTCTCACGGGGCGGATTGCCGTTTAGGCGCACCGTCACGGCATCGACGAACATGTCGCCATGCCGCGTCCAGATCGCGTGCGGGGCGAGCAACACGTCAGTGCGATTATAGGTCGCCGCCACGCACGCCTTGCGGACGATGGCTTCGAAAATGGTCGGCGCGGGGCCTTCGGGCTGGGTCAAGGGAGCATTCCTGTGCTTCAAAAGCGAGGCCCGCCTAGCGCCTCTGCCGCGGTGCAGCAACAATCGGTTCGCGCAAGCTCGGTTCCCTCCGGCGCAATCGTCCGGTCACGGAACGCGGCTATCGCCGGCTCGTTCGCGCTATCCTGAACGAGGAGTTTAACGACATGCCCTATGTGAAGACGCAGGACGGAACCGATCTGTACGTCAAGGACTGGGGCAGCGGCCGCCCGGTCGTGCTCATCCATGGCTGGCCGCTCAACGCCGACAGCTGGGAGCCGCAGGCGATTGCGCTGGCCGAGGCCGGGTATCGCGCCATTGCCTATGACCGGCGCGGGTTCGGCCGGTCGGGCCAGCCTTGGGGCGGGCACGACTATGACACTTATGCCGACGACCTGAAGGCGGTGCTGGAAGCCGCGGGCGCGACCGAGGGCGTCGCCCTGGTCGGCTTTTCGATGGGCGGCGGCGAGATCGCGCGGTACATGAGCCGGCATGGCGGCGCGGGCGTGACGCATGCCGCGCTGATCGGTTCGGTCGTACCGGGTATCGTCCAGAGCGACGCCAACCCGCACGGCGTGCCCGAGGCGCAGCTGGCCGAGATCGCCGGCCAGATCACCAAGGATCGCGCGAAGTTCTTCCAGGGCTTCTTCCGCGACTTCTACGGCGTCGGCCTCGTCAGCCACCCGGTGAGCGACGCGTTCCTTCAGGATAGCTGGAACGTCGCGATGCAGGCCAGCCTGCATGCGACGCTGGAAGCGGCCAAGGCGTGGGGCTTCACCGACTTCACCCCGGACCTCACGGCATTTCAGGTGCCGACGCTCATCATCCACGGCACGGGCGATGCGACGGTGCCGATCCAAGCGACTGCGCATCGGGCGGTCGACGGGATCGCCCGCAATCAGCTGGTGGAATATGCCGGCGCGCCGCACGGCCTGTTCGCCACCGAGAGCGATCGCCTGACGAAGGACCTGCTCACCTTTCTGGGCGGCTAGTCCTCGTGGCGATGGTGCCGCCGCCGCCATTTGGCGGCGGTGCGCACTCGCCAGAACCAGTCAGCAGCGAAATAGCCAACGAGCGCGCTGACCGCCGAAATGACGAGCAGTCCGAACAGCATCGCCGGCGCAGCTTCCGAAAACAGCCAGCCGAGCCACTCCGACACGCTGGCCTTGGTTTCGATCAGCGCCATGAAGCCCGATACGTCGGCGCTTCGCCTCAACAGGAAATTGCCGAGCCACGCCGAGGCGAGCAGGATGAACGGCGTGGTCAGCGGGTTGCTAAGGAACGTCATTCCCGCCGCGATCGGGATGTTTGCCCGGAACGGCAGCGCCAGCATCGCCGCCCCCGCGATCTGAAGGCCGGGGATCATTAGGAAGATGCCGACGAACAGGCCGAGCGCGGTGCCGCGCGGCACCGACCGGCGGGTGAACCGCCACAATTCGGGCGCAAGGACGCGGTGCGCGACAGGGCGCAGGATGCGGACCTGCTCCAGTTGCTCGCGCGTCGGCACGTTCGCCGCGATCTGGCGCGCCAGCCAGTCCTTGCGCTTCTTGGGCTTCACGTCAGCCGCGGTCGCGCAGCAGGCGCTGCTGCTCGCGCTTCCAGTCGCGCTCCTTGATCGTCTCGCGCTTGTCATGCGCCTTCTTGCCCTTGGCGAGCGCCAGCTCGACCTTGGCCCGCCCGCGTCCATTGAAATAGATGCTGAGCGGCACGAGGGTCATCCCCTCGCGCGCGACCGCGCCGTGGAGCTTGGCTATCTCACGCGCGTGAAGCAGCAGTTTACGCGGCCGCTTGGGCACGTGATTGTGCCGGTTGCCGTGGCTGAACTCGGGGATGTTAGCGTTGACGAGCCACACCTGTTCGTCGCGTACCTCGGCATAGCTTTCGGCGATCGACCCCTCGCCGAACCGCAGCGACTTCACCTCGGTGCCGGTGAGCGCCAGCCCCGCCTCATACACGTCCTCGATGAAATATTCGAAGCGGGCGCGCCGATTCTCGGCGACGATCTTCTTCTTGTCGAATGTGGTGGGGCGCGGACGTGACATGGGAGGGCGGGAGATAAGCGCGGGCGACGCGAAAGGGAAGCGCGGCTTGCAACGAACGGCGCCAGTAGGCATCATCGGCACACTGTGCGAGGAGATCGCGATGCTGACGTCCATCCTGATCCTCACTTTCGCCGCTGCCAACCCTACGGGACAGGCACGCGCGCGCGATGCCGGTTCGGTCTCGACCATCGGCCAGCCGACCAATACCTACGGCCATGCCAAGGCGAGCGAACGGGCCATTTGCCTGCGCAACAAGATCAGCAAGCAGAACGAATGCCGCACGCGGGCCGAGTGGACGCGTGTCGCGGCGCAGATGCGGCCCGAGCGCTGACCCCATCCGGCCGGGGAGCGGCGTCGGTACCGCCCCTTGGCACCCTCATCTTTGGTCCATGTCGTCGTCCAGTCGACGACGAACCACGTACCTGTTCGCGTCGGCCCCGTCCCCTCATGGGGCCACGATCAGGAGATTGGATGATGAACGCTCGCTTTTCGGCTCTGATGCTGTCGGTCGCCCTCGCCGCGTCGCCGGCGATGGCCCAGAAGAACCCGATGGTCGGCGGTGCCGCCATGTATTCGACCAAGGACATCGTCGACAACGCCGTCAATTCGAAGGATCACACGACCCTCGTCGCCGCGGTGAAGGCCGCCGGCCTGGTCGAGACGCTGAAGGGCCCCGGTCCGTTCACCGTCTTCGCGCCCACCAACGCCGCCTTCGCCAAGCTGCCCGCCGGCACCGTCGACACGCTGGTGAAGCCCGAGAACAAGGCGACCCTGACCGGGATCCTCACCTATCACGTCGTCCCCGGCCGGATCATGGCCGCCGACATCGCCAAGAAGATCGCCAAGGACGGCAGCGCCACCTACACCACGGTGCAGGGCGGCACGCTGACCTTTGCCAAGGCGGGCAAGGGCTACACCGTCAGCGATGCCAAGGGGAACACGGCGAACATCACGATCGCCAATGTTCGCCAGAAGAACGGCGTGATCCACGTGATCGACACCGTACTGATGCCGTAATCGCCGAATCCCGTGCCGGGCTGGTCGTTCAGATCAGCCCGGCATGGGCCAGCGCGGCGTCGACCGCCGCCTTCGACGCCGCCGATGGCTCGGTCATCGGCAGGCGCAGTTCGGGCGAGAAGCCGGCGCGCACCTTCGACAACGCATACTTGATCGGGCCGGGTGAGGCGTCGCTGAACAGCGCCATGTGAAGCGGGAACAGCCGGTCCTGAAGCGCCAGCGCCCCCGCATGGTCGCCGCCCGCGATCGCCGCCTGGAACTCGGCGCACAGCCGCGGCGCGACGTTCGCCGTCACCGAAACGCAGCCGCGCCCGCCCATCGCGACGAAGCCCAGCGCGGTATCGTCGTTCCCCGACAGCTGGCAGAAATCCTCGCCGCACGCCGCACGCTGCATCGACACGCGTGCCAGCACGCCCGTCGCATCCTTCACGCCGACGAACACACCGGGAAAATCGGCCACCAAGCGCCCCATCGTCTCGACCGCGATGTCGGTCACGGTACGCGCGGGCACGTTGTAGAGCACGATCGGAAGCCCGCCCTCAGCCGCCAGCTTGGCGAAATGCGCATAAACGCCGTCCTGGTTGGGGCGGTTGTAATAGGGCGGCACGAGCAATGCCGCCGCCGCCCCGGCATCGCGCGCGGCGTGCATGTGTTCGAGCGCCACCGCCGTGTCGTTCGACCCGCAACCGGCGATCACCGGCACGCGGCCTGCAGCCTGCTCGATGCAGACGGCGAGAACGTGGTTGTGCTCGGCGATCGACATCGTCGCCGCCTCCCCCGTCGTCCCACAGGGGACGAGCGCGGCCGATCCTTCCTCGATCTGCCAGTCGATCAGCGCGCGAAACTGAGCCTCATCGAAGCGGCCGTCGCGAAAGGGCGTGGCCAACGCCGGAATCGAACCCGAGAACATGTGGAGGAAACTGCCCGTCAAGAGGATTTTCGGGGGCGACAGATAGGGCGGGCGTGCATATCCTGTCCAGCATGGCAGCTATGTTTTCCAAGCTCGTCCTGATCGGCGCCGGCGTATCGGGTGCCGCCCTGACCGCACAGACGATGGTGCAGCCCCTGCCCCAGTCGTACCCTGCGCAACGTCAGAGCTGGCCGCCCCGCGGGCTCGACCAGGTGGTCCCCACCCAGACTGCGCCGCAAACGGCGCAGCCGACGCCGCAGGCCACCTACGACCCGCTGGTGGCGACCATCGACACGTGGAAGCGGCTGCAACAGTCCGACAGCTGGCCCTTCTTCGACTATGCCAATTTCCTCCTCGCGCATCCGGGCTGGCCGGGCGAGAGCGGGCGGCGGCTGGCGGCAGAGGCGGTGCTGGACAGCGGCGCGACCTCGCCCGCGCTGGTGGCGCGCTTCTTCGAACGGTTTCCGCCCACGTCCGGTGCTGGGCGAGCGCGTTATGCCGAGGCGCTGATGGCGCTCGGCCGGACCGGCGAGGCGCAGGAGCAGGCGCGGCTCGCCTGGCGGCGCGGGCCGCTTCGCCCGACGGACGAGGCCAAGCTCATCACCGGCTTTCCCGGTGCGATCGGCCCCGCCGACCATGACGCGCGGATGGACGCGCTGCTGTGGGAAGGTGCGACGAGCGCGGCGCAGCGGCAGCTGGCGCTGGTGTCGCCGGGACGGCGCGCGCTCTACGCCGCGCGCCTCGCTTTCCGCACGCGGGCGGTCGATGCGTCGAGCTACGACGCGGCGGTGCAGCCCGCCGATCGCGACGATGCCGGCTACATCGCCGACCGCGCGCAGTGGTTGCGGAATGGCGGATCGAGCCCGGCGGCACGCTCGTATCTGGCGCAGCCGCGGCGGACGCTGACCCCGCCCGCCGATGTCGAGGCGTGGTACGAGGTGCTGCTCGCCAATGCCCGTGGCGCGGCGGCGGATCGGCAATATCAGGTCGCCTACGATATCGCGCGCCAGATCGACGATGCGTATCCAAGCGGCACCGACGTCTCGACGCGACCCTATGGCGAGCGTGACGACTATACCTCGCTTGCCTGGCTGGCGGGGCAGACGGCGCGCCGCAACCTCAGCCGCCCCCGCGATGCGGCGTACATGTACGCACGTTATGCCGGCGGATCACGGACGCCGCAGACGCAGTCCAAGGGCTTTTACTGGGCGGGCCGCGCGTCCGAAGCGGCGGGGGACGGAGCGGCGGCGCAGAATTATTACGCACAGGCCGCGCAGTGGCCCGACCTCTATTACGGCCAGCTCGCGTCCGAGCGGATGGGCCGTGCGATCCCGCGCGTGGCGGAGGGCGCGCCCGCCCCGGTCGATCCCGCCGTCCGAGACGCCTTCTTCCGGCGCGAGGTGGTGCGGGCGACGCGGCTGCTCGGACAGCTCGGGCGCACCGCGGACCAGTCGCTGTTCGTTCGCCAGATCGCCAACGACGCGAAGAGCGCGTCGGACCACGCGCTCGCCGCCGAACTGGCGGGCCAGATCAACCGCCCCGACCTGCGCGTCATGGTGGGGCGCAGCGCCTCGCTCAACGGGCATGTCGCACTCGTCGGCACCGGATATCCGACGCTGCCGACCAACGGCGCCGCCGCGGCCAACTTCACGATGGTCCATGCGATCGCGCGGCAGGAGAGCCAGTTCGACCGCAATGCTGTCAGCCGCGCGGGCGCGCGCGGGCTGATGCAGCTCATGCCCGGCACCGCGCGGGAGCAGTCGGGCAAACTCGGCCTCGGCTACAATCTTGCCGGACTGACTGGCGATCCGGGCTACAACGTCCAGCTCGGCTCCGCCTATTTCCAGCGGATGCTCGATTATTACGGCGGCAGCTATCCGCTGGCGGTCGCCGCCTACAATGCCGGCCCGGGCAACGTGAACAAGTGGCTGGCGGCGAACGGCGACCCGCGCCAAGGCCGCGATATCGTCGAGTGGGTCGAGGACATTCCGATCAGCGAGACGCGCGGCTATGTCCAGCGGGTGCTGGAGAATGCGGTGGTGTACGACCTGCTCTACCCCGACCGCGCGCGGTCGCGGGGGCCGGCGAACCTGTCCTTCTATCTCGGCAAGTCGCGCCCCGGCTGATGGAACCGCGTCCGAACTACATCACCCCGGCGGGGTACGCTGCGCTCAAGGCCGAATACGACCAGCTGCTCGGCACCGAGCGTCCGGCGATCGTAGAGGTCGTGTCTTGGGCCGCGGGCAATGGCGATCGCTCGGAAAACGGGGATTACCTCTACGGTCGCAAGCGGATGCGCGAGATCGACCGGCGGCTGGGCTTCCTCGCCAAGCGGATGAAGGCCGCGAAGGTCGTCGATCCCGCCCGCGCGGAAGATCGCGGACGCGTCTTCTTCGGCGCGACGGTCACGATCGCGGACGAGGACGACAACCAGCGCACCGTGACGATCGTCGGCGACGACGAGGCGGATGCCGGCACCGGCCGCATCGGCTGGCACTCGCCGATCGCCCGTGCATTGAAGGGGGCGGCGGTCGGCGACCTGCGCACGGTCGAACTGCCCGCCGGGCCGCGCGAATATGAAGTGCTGTCGATCGCCTATCCCGACGCCTAGGCGCGGCCCCGTGCGACCAAGCTGGCTCCCGCTGCGACAGGCCGCATTTTGGCCATGCTGCACTGCGAGCCTGTGCTGCTAGGGTCGCGATGCCGCAATGACGGCAACGGGTTCAGGTACGGGATCGAGAATGACGGTAATGACGACGCAGCGGTTGATCGTGTCGGGACGGGTGCAGGGCGTCGGCTATCGCGACTACACGGTGCGGCAGGCCAAGGCGCTGGGCGTGACCGGCTGGGTCCGGAACACGCGCGATGGCCGCGTCGAGATGCTCGCCTCGGGTGACGACGAAGCGCTGGAGCGGTTCGTCGAGGCGTGCCGGTCGGGCCCGGCGCTCGCCCGCGTCGACGCCATCGACGCGCGGCCGGACAATGAAGAGCGCAGTGCCAAGGGCTTCACGAAGCGCTTCACGGCCTGATCGAGCGACAGGCATGAAAAAGGGGCCACGGAGATGATCCGCGGCCCCTTTTTCCATAGGATGACGAAGGGCTGGTTAGCCCTTGTAGGTCACCTTCTTCACCGCCTCGATCACCTTGGCGGCGTCGACCAGCGCCAGCTTTTCGAGATTGGCGGCGTAGGGAAGCGGCACGTCCTCGTTGGTGACGCGCAGGACCGGCGCATCGAGGTCGTCGAAGCCCTGCTCCATCGCCACCGCGACGATCTCGCTCGCGATCGAGCAGGTCGGCCAGCCTTCCTCGACCACCACCATGCGGTTGGTCTTCTTCAGGCTCTTGAGCACGGTCGCGGTGTCGAGCGGACGCAGCGTGCGCAGGTCGATCACCTCGGCGTCGATGCCCTCGCCCGCCAGCTTCTCGGCGGCTTCCAGGCTGACGCCCACGCCGATCGAATAGCTGACGATCGTCACGTCCTTGCCCGGCCGCATCACCCGCGCCTTGCCGATCGGCAGGACGAAGTCGTCGAGCTTCGGGACGTCGAAGCTGCGGCCGTACATCAGTTCGTTCTCGAGGAAGACGACGGGGTCCTCGCTCCGGATCGCGGCCTTGAGCAGGCCCTTGGCATCGGCCGCGTCATAGGGCGCGATGACGATCAGGCCGGGGACACTGGCGTACCAGGGTCCATAGTTCTGGCTGTGCTGCGCGCCGACGCGGCTCGCCGCGCCGTTGGGGCCGCGGAACACGATCGGGCAGCGCATCTGACCGCCCGACATGTAGTTGGTCTTGGCCGCCGAATTGATGATGTGGTCGATCGCCTGCATGGCGAAGTTGAACGTCATGAACTCGACGATCGGGCGAAGGCCGCCCATCGCCGCGCCCGTACCGATGCCGGCAAAGCCATATTCGGTGATCGGCGTGTCGATCACGCGCTTGGACCCGAACTCGTCGAGCAGGCCCTGCGTCACCTTGTACGCGCCCTGATACTCCGCGACTTCCTCGCCCATCACGAACACACGGTCGTCGGAGCGCATTTCCTCGGCCATGGCGTCGCGCAGCGCTTCGCGCACGGTCTGCTTAACCATCTCGGTCCCCTCGGGAACCTCGGGCGCGGCATCGCCCTCGTTCGAGGCGGCCTCGAACAGCTGGCGAGTGCCGGTGTCGACCTTTTCCTGCGACGGGTGGGCCGAATCCTCGACCTTGTCGTCCTTCTTCGCGTCCGCGCTCGCCTCGGGCGCAGGCGTATCGTCCTTGGCAGCGGCGGCCGGCGCCTCGACGCTGCCGGCATCCTCACCCTCTTCGGCGAGGAGCGCAATGACGGTGCCGACCTTCACGTTGTCGGTGCCCTCGGCGACGGCGATCTTCGCGATCGTGCCCTCGTCGACGGCCTCGAACTCCATCGTCGCCTTGTCGGTCTCGATCTCGGCGAGGATGTCGCCGGATTTCACGGTGTCGCCTTCCTTCACCAGCCACTTGGCCAGCGTGCCCTCTTCCATCGTGGGCGACAGTGCCGGCATCTTCAGTTCGATCGCCATCTCAATAGGTCTCCACCAGCACTTCGGTGTACAGCTCGCCCGTCTCGGGCTCGGGTGCGTTCTCGGCGAAGTCGGCGGCTTCGCCGACCACCTTGCGGATTTCCTGCTCCAGCGGCTTGAGCTCGGCCTCGGTCACGCCGAGCGCTTCGAGCTCGCGCTTCACCGCCTCGATCGGGTCGGACTTGTCGCGGACGGCCTGCACCTCGTCGCGGCTGCGATATTTGGCGGGGTCGGACATCGAGTGGCCGCGATAGCGATAGGTCTTCATCTCGAGGATGATCGGCCCCTTGCCGCCGCGCACCCAGGCCAGTGCCTCCTCAGCCGCGCCGCGGCAGGCGAGCACGTCCATGCCGTCGACCTGGATGCCCGGGATACGGAAGCTCTCGCCGCGCTTGTAAAGCTGATCCTCGGACGAGGCGCGGTTGACCGACGTGCCCATGGCGTACTGGTTGTTCTCGATCACGAAGATGATCGGCAGCTTCCAGAGCTCGGCCATGTTGAACGCTTCGTACACCTGACCCTGATTCGCGGCGCCGTCGCCGAAATAGGCCATGCAGACGCCGCCATCGTCGGCGTACTTGTGCTTGAAGGCGAGGCCGGCGCCCAGCGACACCTGCGCGCCGACGATGCCGTGGCCGCCATAGAATTTATGCTCGGTCGAGAACATGTGCATCGACCCGCCCTTGCCCTTGCTGATGCCGGCCGCGCGGCCGGTCAGCTCGGCCATGATGACCTTGGGATCGATGCCATAGGCGAGCATGTGGCCATGGTCGCGATAGCCGGTGATGACCGAATCCTTGCCGACCTCGAGCGCCGACTGGAGTCCGACCGCGACCGCTTCCTGACCGATATAGAGGTGACAGAAGCCGCCGATCAGGCCGAGGCCATAGAGCTGGCCCGCCTTTTCCTCGAACCGGCGGATCAGCAGCATCTGCTTGTAGAAGTCGAGCAGTTCCTCTTTCGAGGCTTCGTAACGCTGGGGCTCGGCGGGCCGCTCACGATTGGGGATCTGGGGGTCGCTCTGGGCGGCGCGCGCCGGTGACTTGGCCACGATGATGAAACCTCGTTCCTTGGGGAGCTACACGGTTGGCCGGCCTATAGGCGCGAACCTTCGATCGGTGCAACGCCGTAGCGGCATCGGGGGTCCGGGAATACGTCTGCTTGCGTGCGCGCGGGTGCGTTCGTAGGGCGTTGGGCATGAACCGCTCCCCCCTCGCCCCCGCCGCCTTTCCTGACCTGCCCGCGATCGCCGGCGTCTCGCTGCGCACCGCGCGTGCGGGGTACAAGGCGTGGGAGCGCGCCGACCTGACGCTCGCGATCCTCGATGATGGCACCAGCGTCGCGGGCGTGACGACGAAGAGCCGCTGCCCCTCGCCCGAGGTAGAGTGGTGCCGCAGGGCCCTCGTGCTGGGCCGCGCGCGCGCGCTGGTGGTCAATGCGGGGAACGCCAACGCCTTTACCGGCAATCGCGGGCGGGCGGCGGTGGAGGCGATCGCGGCGCGAGTGGCGGGGGCGCTGGCGTGCCAGCCCTCCGACGTGTTCGTCGCCTCGACCGGGGTGATCGGCGTGCCCCTGCCGATCGACAAGGCGGAGGCGGGGCTCGACGCCGCACTCGCCGCGCCGGTGGTCGCATGGGAGGGTGCCGCGAACGCCATCGCCACCACGGATACCTTCGCGAAAGGTGCGTCGGCGACCGCGATCGTCGACGGGCGCACGGTGACGATCAGCGGCATCGTCAAGGGGTCCGGCATGATCGCGCCGGATATGGCGACGATGCTCGGCTTCATCTTCACGGACGCCGCGGTCGAGCCGGGCTTTCTTCAGAAGGCGCTGGAGGATGCGAACGAGACGACCTTTTCCTGCATCACTGTCGATGGCGACACCTCGACCAGCGACACGGTGCTCGCCTTTGCGACGGGCCATGCGGGCAACCGGCCGCTCGGGCGCGAGGACGATGCCGGCGCCGACGCCTTCCGCGCGGCACTCGCCGATGTCTGCCG
The DNA here is from genome assembly GCF_014199325.1 of Sphingomonas yantingensis. Taxonomy (GTDB): domain Bacteria; phylum Pseudomonadota; class Alphaproteobacteria; order Sphingomonadales; family Sphingomonadaceae; genus Sphingomonas; species Sphingomonas yantingensis. Next base: position 12,456 of record NZ_JACIJJ010000003.1, on the reverse strand, counting down.
CCAGCTCGCGCACCTCGTGGTGCGCGACGGCGAGGGTGCGTCGAAGTTCATCCGCATCGACGTGGACGGTGCCGAAAGCGACCGCAGCGCCCACCGCATTGCGATGAGCATCGCCAACTCGCCGCTGGTCAAGACCGCGATCGCGGGCGAGGACGCCAATTGGGGCCGCGTCGTCATGGCGGTCGGCAAGGCGGGCGAGCCGGCCGAGCGCGACAAGCTCTCCATCGCGTTCGGCGGGATCGAGGTCGCGCGCGACGGCTTGGTGGTCGAGGGGTATGACGAGGCGCCGGTCGCCGCGCACCTGATGGGCGACGAGATCGAGATTTCGGTCGACCTGAAGCTCGGCGACGGCCGCGCGACGGTCTGGACCTGCGACCTGACGCATGGCTACATCGCCATCAACGCCGATTATCGGAGTTAAGTTGTGCTCCCGCGAAAGCGGGAGCCTAGAGCCGCGGGCGCTGCCGTAGGCGGCGCTGGACTCCCGCTTTCGCGGGAGTACGGGGCGCTACGCCGCTTGCGCGAACAGGCTAAAGCTTTGCGGCAGCTTCTTCGGCGCCTTGCCCGCGAGCGTCTTCTCGATCGCGTCGATCGCGGTGAGGAGGTCTCGCTGCGGATAGGGCTTGGCGAGGCAACCCGCCGCCAGCGACCGCGCCTCGCCCGGGCAGTTGCCCGTCACGAACAGGACGAGCGCGCCGCGACCCCGCGCCAGTTCGGCGACGGTGACACCGCTGCCGTCGGCCAGTTCGACATCGACGAGCACGAGGTCGATCTCGCCCTCGCCCGACAGAATCAACGTCGCGTCGGCGACGCGATCGAGCGTGGCGACGACTTCGAACCCCGATTCGCTGAGAAAATACTCGGTGTCGAACGCGACCAGCGGCTCGTCCTCGACGATGAGGATGCGCGTGATCCGCCGCTTCTTGCGTCCGAACAACATGGCCTGACTGGTTATCCCTCACGCGACTCGGCCCCATGGACCATGGCGTGCACAACATCCTACGCGAGACAGACGATCCCGGCGCACGAATTTTTTGCCGCCGGGCCTCGCTTGCACTATCAGCCGCCCCCGTGTCCAAGCCCACAGAACAGCATCGCATCGCAAAATTGCTCGCCCGTGCCGGAATTGCGTCGCGGCGAGAGATCGAGCGGATGATCGAGGATCGCCGCATCGCCATCGACGGCGTGCCGATCGAGACCCCCGCCACCCTCCTCGAAAACCTGCGCGGCGTCACGGTCGACGGACAGCCAGTCGCCGCTCCCGCGCCCGCCCGCCTGTTCCGCTTCCACAAGCCCGCGGGCGTGCTGACCGCCGAGCGCGATTTCACCGGCCGCAAGACGATCTACGACATCCTGCCCCACGACATGCCGCGCGTGGTCCCGGTCGGCCGCCTCGACCTCAATACCGAGGGGCTGCTGCTGCTCACCACCGACGGCGAGCTGAAGCGCGCGCTCGAATTGCCGGCGACCAAGGTCAAGCGCACCTATCGTGCTCGTGCGTTCGGCGAAGTCAGCCAGGCGCAGCTCGAGGATCTGATCGAGGGCGTGGAGATCGAGGGCGTCCGCTACGGCTCGATCGACGCCAATCTGGAGCGGCGGACGGGCGCGAATGTCTGGGTCGAGATGACGCTGACCGAGGGCAAGAACCGCGAGGTCCGCCGCGTGCTGGAGCATCTGGGCCTTCGCGTCAGCCGCCTGATCCGCACCAGCTACGGCCCGATCCCGCTGGCCGACATGCCGATCGGCGCGGTGGACGAGGTGCGCCAGCACGACCTGATCCAGTTCCGCCGCGAGTTGAAGCTGCCCGCCGAAAAGCGCAGCGACACGCCGCTCGCCACGCGCGCCCGCCCGGTGAAGGTCGAGCGCGAGGAAGCGGCACCGGCCGAGCGCAGCCCGCGCCGCGCGCCGGCCGCCGCCCGCCCCGCCGCCCCGCGCAAGCGCGAGCAGCCGGAGCTTCTCGAAACCGACCGCCGCCGCCTGCCCGGTCGCGACGCCGCCGCCGGTCGGTCGGCCCCCGCGGGTCGGGGCGCGCCGCGAAGCCGTCCGCTGCGGGAGGATGCGCCGGCTGACGCTGCGCCCATCCGCAACCAGCGCGGCAAGCCGCGGCGCACCAGCGACAGCAAGTTCGGCAACCCCGCGCCCCGCGCCGAGCGTCCGCGCAATCCGTCGGAGCGGACAGCCCGTCCCGCCGACACGGATCGCAGCGCCGGCACGCTGCGCCCGCGCGCCGAAGGCGATCGGGCTGCGGGTCCCCGCACTGGCTGGGCAAAGCCGCAGCGCAACGACCGGCCCGGTAAGCCGCGCAACGCCGCGTCGCCAGCCCCGCGCGACGATCGCGAGCGGCCGGCTCGGGGCGATCGACCTGAAGCGCGACGGAGCGGCACAACTCGTTCGCCTCGCACCGACGGCGATCGCTCATCCAACCCCCGCCCGCCGCGCGGTGACGGACCGCCTCGCCGCCCCGGCGGGAAGCCGGGCGGCCCGCGAAAGGGTCCCCGCTGATGCGTATCATCGCCGGCACCGATCGCGGCCGCCCGCTGATCGCGCCCAAGGGTGACGCCACCCGCCCCACCGCCGACCGCGTGCGAGAGGCGCTGTTCTCGATGCTGCTCAGCCGCGTCGGCAGCTTCGAGGGGCTGGCGGTCGCCGACCTTTTCGCCGGCTCCGGCGCGCTGGGGCTGGAAGCGCTGTCGCGCGGCGCCGAAAGCTGCGTCTTCGTGGAGCAGGATCGGGGCGCCCTCGACGCGCTCAAGGCCAATGGCGTGAAGCTGGGGCGCAAGCTCGACGTCCGCGCGCAGTCGGTGCTGGCGCTGGGGCCGGTGCAGCAACCACTCGACATCGTGATGATGGACCCGCCCTACGGCACCGGGGCGGGATCGGTTGCACTGGAGCGACTGACCCGGCTCGGCTGGATCGGGCCGGCGACCTGGGTCAGCATCGAGACGGCGAAGGACGAGGCGGTCGAGGTCAAGGGCTTCGCCATCGACGCGTGGCGCGTCCACGGAAAGGCACGGCTCACGCTGCTTCGCGCCGAAAGCTGACTGGCGTTCAGCCAAGGGTCACCAAGCGCCCGATAGCTCGCTCTTCGAACAGCGAAGGGAGAGAGAAATGCGCGATAACCGCCGCCGCTCCGGCCGCCTGGCGCTTGCCGTCGCCGCCGCGACGTTTGCAGGGGCCCTCACCGCCTGGGCCGAACCCTCGGCCCACAATCTCGACAATGTCGAGCGCGAGATCGCTGCGGTCGTCAGCAATGTCCGGAACGACAGCGCGCCCGCGCTCGCCGCAATCGATCAGGCGTTGCCGAAGAGCCTGACGATCGTCAGCAAGAGCCAGTAGAGCCCGCCCGACAGCGCCATCGCCACGGGCAGCGTCAGGCACCAGGCGAGTGCCATGTTGCGGATCGTCCGCGCCTGAAGCCCCTGCCCGTTGGCGACCGCGGCACCCGCGACGCCCGACGACAGGATATGCGTCGTGGACACGGGAAGGCCGAAGCGATCGGCGGCCAGGATCGTGCACGCCGCCACCAGCTCGGCCGAGGCGCCCATGCCATAGGTCAGGTGCTGCTTGCCGATCTTCTCACCAACGGTGACGACGATCCGCCGCCAGCCGACCATCGTGCCGAGACCCAGCGCCAGCGCCACCGCGATCTTGACCCAGAGCGGAATGTAGCGGGTGCTCTGTTCCAGCTGCTTGCCATACCCCTCGATCGCGGCCTTCTCGGCCGGGGAAAACTGCGCCGCGGTCGCCTTGTCTTTGAGCGCCAGCCTGGTTGAATCGAGGACGAGGTACATGTCGGCGCGCAGGTTGCGCGTGGCGGCGGCGGGCACCTTCGCCAGCGCGCCGTAGCCGCTCACCCGGTCTGCCACGTCGCGCGAGATCGTCGCGATCGCCGCCTGGGCCTCGGGCGTGCCCACTGCGCGCGTCTGAAGCGATCGGGTCAGGATCGCGCGGGCGTTTTCGGGCGGCAGCGGGGCCGAACCGCCCCTTGCCGCAAACACCGTCGCGGCACGCTCGGCCGACTGGATGAACACCGGCGTCGCGCTCTCGGGCATCGTGCGGTTGAGCGCATAGGCGGTGGGCGCACAGCCGATCAGGATCAGCATGATGAGGCCCATCCCCTTCTGCCCGTCGTTCGACCCGTGGCTGAACGAGACCGCGGTGCAGGTGAAGATGAGGAGCGCCCGGATGCCGCCGGGCGGCGGGGCGTCCCCGCGCGGCGCCTCGTACAGCGCCCTGCTGCGCAGCACGCGCTGCATCGCGAACAGAAGCACGAACGCCGCGACGAAGCCGATCACGGGCGCCATCGCCAGGCCGCTCAGGACCTTCTGCGCCTGGCTCCAGTCGACGCCCGCGGTCCCCGAAAGCGAACCCGACGCCATCAGCTGGTTGGCAAGGCCGACGCCCAGCACAGATCCGATCAGCGTGTGGCTCGACGAATTGGGCAGTCCCACATACCAGGTGGCGAGGTTCCAGAGCACCGCCGCGATCAGCAGCGCGAAGATCATCGCATAGCCCGCCGCCGAGCCGACATTGATGATGAGCTCGACCGGCAGGAGCGTGATGATCGCATAGGCGACGGCTCCCGACGACAGCATCACGCCGAGGAAATTGAAGAAGCCCGACCAGACGACCGCGAAATGCGCGGGCAGCGAATTGGTGTAGATCACCGTCGCGACTGCGTTGGCGGTGTCGTGAAAACCGTTCACGAACTCGAACCCGAGCGCGATCACCAGCGCGAGCGCGAGGAAGGCGAATACGCTGACTGCCAGCGTCTCGCCGACCTGCTGCGTGTCGATCACGACGCTCGCACAGGCAAAGGCGAAACCGCCTGCGATCAGCAGCAGGAACAACAGCCGCGCGAGCGGGTGGTGACGGCGATCCAGATCAGGGCCGCTCGCGGCGGGACTGAGCGGGTCTTCGGACGCGAGGGCGGCGGTAGCCATGGGTTCGCCCTGTGCGCTGTTGATGACCGATTTATGACATGGATCATGCCGCCCGATGCGATCGCAGGACGGTGAAGTCGGTCCACAACGGAGCCGTTGTGCCCCACTGCCGAAACAGTGCATCCGTTTCGGTCCGGCGTTGTTCCGTATTCGTACCATTTCGCGCATCATCGGACCATGAGCGATCCAGCCGAATTTACCCCTGGTACCGAGGCGTGCGTCACCGCGTCCGAACTCGTCCGCCAGTTCGGGCTGTGGCAGGAGCGCGCGCTCCAGCAGCCTGTCTTCGTCCTGCGCCGCGGCAGGCCGAGCCTTGTTCTCACCTCGCTCGATCTGATGCGCCGGCTCTGCGCGCCGCACAGCGCCGCGCCCGACACCGCGCTGTCGACGCTGCTGATGGATGCGATGCGCGAGAGCGTGCTGGTCGTCGACGGGGCGGGCCGTCTGGGCGAGATCAACCGGGCGGCGCGCGTCGCCTTCGGCGGCGGCGGCGCGGCGGCGGGACTGCCGCTTTCGCGCTTGTTCGGCGAATCGGTCGCCGGCTTCCTTCAGGATCTTGCCGACCGGTCGCGGCGGGTGGGCGCGCCTGAGCTGGCGGAAATCGCGCTCCGGGATCGGCGGTACAGCATCGTCATCGTCCCGTTCGGAGACGGCGCGCTGATCGTCGCCGACGATGTGAGCGTCGACGACGAGGGTGAGGAAGCCGCGCTTCGGCTGAGCGCGATGGGTGCGGCGTTCGACGCGCTGCCGGGGATCGGATGGGCGCGGATCAATTTGCGCGGCTATATCGGTGCGGTCGGCGCGTCCCTTGCTGCACTGACCGGGATCGAGCGCACGACGCTGCTGGCGGTCCGTTTCGTTACGCTGATCGACGCGGGCGACCGCGCCGCAGTGGCGCAGACGATCGACGAGGTAATCGGCGACGGGGCGGCGCGACAGCTCCCGGCCCGGCTTCAGCGGCGGGACGGCGGCTCGATCGCGGTCGACCTGTCCCTCGCCGCGGTCCGCGGGCGCAGCGGGGTGGAGCAGGTGACCATCGCGCTGGCAACGGTCCACGCTCCCCACAAATCGTAAACGCGCGATCAACCAGGTCTTTACGCCTCTCGGTATAGGTCGTCGGGGTACGCCTGCGTACCGCCAATGGTGGTTGGGTTCGGTCAGGCAAAAGGGGTGTCGATGTCGGCGGAGACGATTCGGGCGATCGAGACGCGCGGTACCGCGGGCGTCGTCGCTGCACTGGTCGCCGCCGATGGCAGCGCGGCGCACCCGCACTGGCGCGCGCTCGTCGCGCCGGCCGCGCCGATGCGCGACGTCGCCGACGCGCTTCACATCATCTGTATGCTGCACGGCCGGCATCCGGGCGTCCACGACCACGCGCTGTCGCACGGCCAGCCCGACGCGGTGATCCCGTGGCTCGAGGACGCCGCCGCCGCGTTCGCGGTCGAGCGTGAGCGGATCGCCGCGCTCGTTTCCGCGGTCGGCCCGCTGCCCAGCACGCCCGGACAGGCCGAGAGCGAGGCCGCCGTCTCCGGCCAACGCCACGCGCTCGACACGCTCGTGCAGTCGGACCGCGTAGGCTGCGCCATCGGTGCCGCCGCCGCGCTGGTGATGGACTGGGGCGCGATCCGGCGGCTGCTCGACCGGGCGGGCGATCGCCTGGGGCTGGACCGCCAGCCGACGCTGCTGCCCGACCCCATCTCCACCGCGATCGCCATCGACAGCATCATGAGCGGCCCGGCGGCCGAACGTGCCGCGCTGTTCGGCGCGCAGCAGTTTCTCGCCCAGCAGCGCGGGCTATGGGACCTGCTCGAGGCCCGCGCGAGCGCCCGCAACGCGAGCTGAACGCGACGAACGCGCTTGCCGCCCGCGGCGCGCGGCCATAACCGGTCCATCGATAAGGAAAGGACCGCCATGCGTTTCGAGGGCACAAGCGACTATGTCGCCACCGACGACCTGAAGGTCGCGGTCAACGCCGCGGTGAAGCTGCGCCGCCCGCTGCTCGTCAAGGGCGAGCCGGGCACGGGCAAGACCGTGCTCGCGCACGAGATCGCCCGCGCGGTCGGCGCACCGCTGATTGAATGGCACGTCAAATCGACGACCAAGGCGCAGCAGGGCCTGTACGAATACGACGCGGTCGCGCGGCTTCGCGACGGCCAGCTCGGCGATCCGCGCGTCCATGAAATCGGCAACTACATCCGCCGCGGCAAATTGTGGGACGCGTTCACCAGCCCCGAGCTCCCCGTTCTGTTGATCGACGAGATCGACAAGGCGGATATCGAATTTCCCAACGACCTGCTCCAGGAGCTCGATCGGATGAGCTTCGACGTCTACGAGACGGGCGAGCGGGTGACCGCGGCCGAGCGGCCGATCGTCGTCATCACGTCGAACAACGAGAAGGAGCTGCCCGACGCGTTCCTACGCCGCTGCTTCTTCCACTATATCCGCTTTCCGGACCGTGAGACGATGCAGTCGATCCTCGACGTGCATTTTCCGGGCATCCAGAAGATCCTCGTCAACCGCGCGCTCGACATCTTCTACGAGCTTCGCGAGGTGCCAGGGCTCAAGAAGAAGCCGTCGACCAGCGAACTGATCGACTGGCTGAAGCTGCTGCTCGCTGAGGACATGCCGCTCGATGTTCTGCAATCGCGCGACAGCCGCAGCGCGATCCCGCCGCTGGCCGGGGCGCTCATCAAGAACGAGGCCGATGTGATGCTGTTCGAACGCCTCGCGTTCATGGCGCGCCGCGGGGGCTGAGCGGAACCGGACTGATCATCCGAATTATCACATTGCTTACCGAGGTTTAACCAAGCCGGGCAACCCTATGGCGAGGACCGCTTGTATAGAGTGCACGCGGTCCGAGACAGGGGTCGGTAAGCGATGCGTATCCTGACGTTCGTGGTTTGCGTGCTGGCGGCGATGTTGGCCGCCGTGCAGGCCAAGGCGAACATCATCGAGCAATATAATGGCCAGTGCGTGCCCTTTGCGCGCGCCGTGTCCGGCATTAAGATCTGGGGCGATGCCTGGACCTGGTGGGATCAGGCCAGGGGTAAGTACGAACGCGGCCACGCGCCCCGCGTCGGCGCGGTGCTCGTCTTTGCGCAGACCGGCCAGCTTCGCCTCGGCCACGTCGCCGTGGTCAGCCGCATCGTCGAGGATCGCGTGGTGATGCTGACGCACGCCAACTGGTCGCGATTCGCCGGCGAACGGGGCAGGGCCGAGCAGGACGTCACGCTGTTCGACGTTTCCGAGCGCGGCGACTGGAGCCGAGTGCGCGTCTGGTATCGCGACAATGGTGGGCTGGGCGGCAGCACCTATCCTACCTACGGCTTCATCTACCCCGCCGGTGGCGACGCGCCGCCCGCGCGCGCGCTGCCTGAACTGAGCAGCGCGGCGCCTGATTATGTCGGATCGTTGATCGACGCGTACGCGCGTTGAGCAACCCACCTCGTCACCCCGGACTTGATCCGGGGGTGATGTGGAACACTTACGGCGGCTTAACCACCGCGCGCTACAGGTCAGGGCGATGGCCCTCTCCCGCTCGACTCGGATTTCGATCATCGCGGCGACGCTGGTTGCGCTGTCCGTGCGCGTCGCCGCGGCCCGCGGCGGGCTGTGGTTGGACGAGGCCTGGTCCGCCGTGTTCGCGCGCGACGCGAGCACGGCGATCGGCGTGCTCAGGATCGGGCACGACAACAATCATATCCTCAATAGCTGGTGGCTTCAGATTGTCGGCTGGGGCGCGCCGCCGATCGCAATGCGGGCGGTGTCGATCGCGTGCGGGACCGCGGCCGTGCCCGTCGCGGCCGCGGTCGCCGGGCGGACGGGGCCACGCGCGGCGATGCTTGGCGCATGGCTGTTCGCGCTGTCGCCCGTGCTCGTCACCTATGGATCCGAAGCGCGCGGCTACGCGCCGATGCTGCTCGCACTGCTCATCGCCATCCTGTTGATCGGCCGCAGTATCGATGCGCCGGACAAGCCGAAGCCGGCGATCGGTATTGCGCTTGCCCTCATAGTGGGCACGCTGGCGCAGCTGACGATGCTATTCGCGGTGCCCGCGCTCATCGGGTGGACACTGTGGGCGTACCGGGGCGAACGGCCTGTGGCGTCAACGATTCGGCTGCTCGGTCCGGGCGTCGTGCTGTCGGGCGGCGCGGCCGCGGCCGTCCTTGCGGGCGGCCTTGCGATCGGCAGTTATACGCCCTTTTCGGTGAGCGCCTGGGCGGACGGCCTCGGCGAACTCGCGCGCTATACGCTGGCGATCGGATGGCTGCCGAAGCCGACGCTGCTCGTCCTGACCGTCGCGGGGACCGCGGCGCTGGTGGTGGCGGGCGCGCGCGAACACCGCGCGGCGCTCACGGGGCTGACCGTGCTCGCCTTCCCGATCGCGGTGGCGGTGCTCGGCATCGGCAACAGCGGGCTTGCACGCTACTATCTGATCGCTGCGGCGGTCCTGTTGCTGGCGATCGCGCAAGCGCCGCGGATCGCCGCGTTGCCGCTGTCGATCGTGATCCTGGGCGGCAGCATCCTCGGCGATCTCGATCTCGTCCAGAATCTGCGCGCCGACCCGCGACAGGCGATCGCCGCGATGGCAAGCGCGCGACCGGGTGGCGCGACCTATGCGGTGGAGGCGCCACGTGATTCGGCGGTCATAGACGTGGCCGCCGCACAGGTCGGCTATGCCGCACGCCTTGTCGAGGCACCCTGCCCCGCCGCCGACTTCCTCTTCGTCACCCGCGACGGCGACGCCCCTTCCCCCGACAGCCCGCGCCGCTGCGGCGTCGCCTACACCGCGATTGCGGGTGCGCGAACGACGGGGCTGTCGGGCAATCACTGGCAGCTCTACTTGCGCGCGCGCTGAAGCGTCGCCACACCGGCCCCATGTTCATCGGCTTTGTCGAGGCGCTGCGCGCCGCGGGGGTGCCCGCCAGCCTCAAGGAGCATCTGCTGCTGCTCGAGGCGCTGGATGCCGAGGTGATTGAGCGGACGCCCGAGCAATTCTACTATCTGTCCCGTGCCATCTTCGTGAAGGACGAGGCGCTGATCGACCGCTTCGATCGGGTGTTCGCGCATGTCTTTCGCGGCCTGACCGCCCCCGCGGGCGAGCAGGCGGCGATCCCGGAAGAGTGGCTGCGTGCCGTCGCCGAAAAGTATCTGACGCCCGAGGAGATGGCGAAGATCGAATCGCTCGGCTCCTGGGACGAGATCATGGAGACGCTAAAAAAGCGGCTGGAGGAACAGGAAGGCCGGCATCAGGGCGGCAACAAGTGGATCGGCACCGGCGGCACCAGCCCCTATGGCAATTCGGGCTACAATCCCGAGGGCGTGCGGATCGGCGGCGAATCGAAGCACAAGCGCGCGATCAAGGTCTGGGACAAGCGCGAGTTCGCCAATCTCGACAACACGCGCGAGCTCGGCACCCGCAACATCAAGGTGGCGCTGCGCCGCCTGCGCCGCTTCGCGCGCGAAGGCGCCGCCGACGAGCTCGACCTCGACGCAACGATCGCCGGCACCGCGCGGCAGGGGTGGCTGGACGTCCGGATGCGGCCCGAGCGGCACAACGCGGTCAAGCTGCTCCTATTCCTCGATGTCGGCGGGTCGATGGATCCGTTCGTCCGGCTGGTCGAGGAGCTGTTCTCCGCCGCCACCGCCGAGTTCCGGCACCTGGAATTTTTCTACTTCCACAATTGCGTGTACGAGGGCGTGTGGAAGGACAATCGCCGCCGCCATGCCGAGCGCACGCCGGTGCGCGAGATCATCCACCGCTTCGGCCCCGATTATCGCCTGATCTTCGTCGGCGATGCGTCGATGAGCCCCTACGAGCTGTCGCAGCCCGGCGGGTCGGTCGAGCATTTCAACGAGGAAGCGGGGCTCGTCTGGCTGAAACGGATGACCGATACGTGGGGCGCGGCGGCCTGGCTCAACCCGGTGCCGGAGGCCTATTGGGGCCACACCCAGTCGATCGGCCTCGTCCGCCACGCGATGGCGGATCGCATGTATCCGCTGACCATCGCCGGCCTCGACGCGGCGATGCGCAACTTGGTTCGCAAGCGGTGAGCGTTGACAGCGGGGCCCCGGCGCTTCAATAGCCGCCGCTCACCGCATCGAGGCCCGATGGCGGAGTGGTTACGCAGAGGACTGCAAATCCTTGCACGCCGGTTCGATTCCGGCTCGGGCCTCCATCTGCCTGTCGATTTTCATGCCAAACTGCTCATGTTTGCAAAACGAGCAGCTTTAATGGCCGACGGGTCAGGGCTCGTTGATCACAGCCAAAAGATTACGTGGCAGCGAGGGCAACAGCAGAAAAGAGGACCGCCGGGCAGCGATCGTAGCGTGTGGCGACGCGTCGCCAGTCTTCGAGGCGACCGAACATGACCTTGATGCGGCCGCGACGCCGGTACCAGCGCTTACCTTATCTGACCGGCTCGTTGCGCGATCGTCGGGCCGGGATGCGGGGCTGGATGCCCTTGGCCTGAAGAGCGTCCCTGAACGGGTCGACGTTGTCGCCGCGGTCGATGAGCAGCCACTGCGTTTTTGGCTGATTGTCTAGAAGCGCCGCCGCGCCGGTATAATCGCTGACCTACCCGGCGGCCAGGAAGAAGCTCAATGGGCCGCCATTCGCATCGGCAGCGGCATGAAGCTTGGTGTTCATGCCGCCCTTTGTGCGTCCGATCAGGCGGCCGGCTGGCGCTCGTCGGGGTAGTTGCGGCTCTCGGGCTCGCCTATCGCTATCATGCGCGCAGGGTCGCGGCGCCAATCCTCGCCCTCGCCTCCTTCGTGCAACTACTCTTCATGTCAGCCTCTGGGCGGGGGGCTTGCAGCGGCTGGCAGTCGGTGGTCTGCCGTTTCTCCTCCCGCTAATGCTGCAACAGTCACTGGACATGTCTCCGCTCGATGCTGGAAAGGTGCTGATTGCGTCGGCCACCGGCGGCTTGGCGGCCCGCTTCTTCGTACCCTGGCTGCTCGACAGGCTCGACATCCGCGCAGTGATGGCTGCATGCGCGCTCGGCGCTTCGATTGGCACTGGCGTTTTGGCAGCGGTGGACCGCACCACGCCAGTCTGGCTTATCGCGGCCTGCCTTGCGATCGTCGGTGTCGTCCGCTCAGGATTCTTCATTCCGGCAACAGCAATAGCCTATGTCGATCTCGATCCCCGTGCGATCGGCCAGGCCACGGTGCTCCTGACGATGGCCCAGCAGTTCAGTATCAGCCTGGGTGTTTCGCTGTCCGCCGGGTTACTGCACAATTCTGTCTGCTCAGACGCGTCGCCGCCGGCGGCAAATTTTGCGCTCGCCTTCGCCGGCATCGGATTTGCATCAAGCCTGTCGCTGATCTGGATTACTCGATTGCGTGCCAATATAGGAGAAGCGCTGCGCCAGGCTGATTGACCTCGGTGTAACGAATTTTTTGCGATCATAACTAGGGTCAGGACTCGTTGATTACAGCCAGAAGATGACGGTGGCAGCGAGGGCGACGGCGGAGAAGAACGCGGTGGGGCAGCGGTCGTAGCGGGTGG
>NZ_JACIJJ010000002.1 GCF_014199325.1 Sphingomonas yantingensis | reverse complement strand
GTCGACGGCCTCGCCGCCGAGCGCGAGCAGGGGATCACGATCGACGTCGCCTATCGCTTCTTTTCGACCGAGAAGCGCAAGTTCATTGTCGCCGATACGCCCGGGCACGAGCAATATACGCGCAACATGGTGACCGGCGCGTCCACCGCCGACCTCGCCGTCATCCTGATCGACGCGCGCAAGGGCGTGCTGACGCAAACGCGGCGGCACAGCTATCTCGCGCATCTCGTCGGCATCCGCCACGTCGTGCTGGCGGTGAACAAGATGGACTTGGTCGGCTACGACCAACAAAAGTTCGACGACATCGTCGCCGATTATCGAGCGTTCGCCGAGAGCATCGGTATCGCCGCCTTCACCGCGATGCCGATCTCGGGGTTTAGGGGCGACAACATCACTACCCCCTCCCCCAACACGCCCTGGTACACCGGTCCCTCGCTTGTCGAGCATCTGGAACGCGTCGAGATCGATGCCGAGCGGGATCGCGCCCGGCCGTTCCGCCTGCCCGTCCAGTGGGTCAACCGCCCCGACCTCGACTTTCGCGGGTTCGCCGGGCTGATCGCCGGCGGCGAGGTGCGCCCGGGCGACAAGGTGCGCGTGCTCCCCTCGGGCAAGATGAGCAGCGTCGCGCGGATCGTCAGCTTCGGCGGCGACCTCGACGTGGCCGTCGCGGGCCAGTCGGTGACGCTGACGCTTGCGGACGAGATCGACTGTTCGCGCGGCGACGTGATCGCCGCCGCCGACGCGCCCCCGCAGGCCGCCGACCAGTTCGAGGCGACCTTCGTCTGGATGGCGGACGAGGCGATGCTGCCGGGGCGCAGCTATTGGCTGAAGCTCGCGACGCAAACCGTGAGCGCGACGGTGCAGGCGCCCAAATACCAGATCGCCGTCAACACGATGGAGAAGCTGGCGGCCAAGACGTTCGACCTGAACGCGATCGGTGTCGCCAACCTGTCGACCGACAAGCCGATCGTGTTCGAGGCTTACGGCGACAACCGCACGCTCGGCGGGTTCGTGCTGATCGACAAGCTGACCAACGCGACCGTGGCGGCGGGGATGCTGCACTTCAGCCTGCGCCGGTCGCAGAACGTCCATTGGCAGCCCGTCGACCTCGACCGCGAGCATCACGCCGCGCTCAAGAACCAGAAGGCCGCCGTCCTCTGGTTCACCGGCCTGTCGGGGGCGGGCAAGTCGACGATCGCCAACCTCGTCGAGAAGAAGCTGGCGCGGATGAACCGGCATACCTTCCTCCTCGACGGCGACAATGTCCGCCATGGCCTCAACAAGGACCTGGGCTTCACCGATGCCGACCGCGTGGAGAATATCCGCCGGGTGGGCGAGGTCGCCAAGCTGATGACCGATGCCGGCCTGATCGTCATCACCGCTTTCATCTCGCCGTTCAAGGCCGAGCGCGAGATGGTGCGCCGGATGATGGCGCCCGGCGAGTTTCTGGAGGTACATATCGACACCCCCCTCGCCGATGCCGAGGCGCGCGACGTGAAGGGCCTTTATGCCAAGGCGCGCGCGGGCCAGCTCGCCAACTTCACCGGTATCGACAGCCCCTATGAGGCGCCCGACGATCCCGAAATCCGCATCGACACGACTGGCATGACCGCCGAGGAGGCCGCCGACGCGATCGTCGAAAGGCTGATCCCATGAGCGCGATGGACGACGCCGACCTCGCCGCGCATCTGGCCGAGACCGCGGGCCGCATCCTGCGCGACGTTCGGGCGAGCGGCGTCTTCTCGCCAAAGGCGCTTGGCAAGGCGGGGGACCAGACCGCCAACGCCTTCCTCGTCCACGCGTTGCGCGAGGCGCGTCCTGACGACGGCCTGCTGTCCGAAGAGGCGAAGTGCGACGGTACGCGCCTGACCAGATCGCGCGTCTGGATCATCGATCCCGTCGACGGCACCCGCGAATATGGCGAGGCGCGTGCCGACTGGGCGGTCCATGTCGGCCTTGCCATCGACGGCGAGCCGGTGGTCGGCGCGGTGGCGCTGCCCGATGCGGGCGTGGTCCTCCGCTCCGACCGTGCCGAACCGCTCCCTCCGCCAGCCGATCCCCTGCGCATGGTCGTCAGCCGCACCCGCCCCGCCCCGGAAGCCGTCGCCGTCGCCGAACGGCTCGGCGCCGCGCTGATCCCGATGGGATCGGCGGGGGCAAAGGCGATGGCAGTCGTCCGCGGCGAGGCCGACATCTACCTTCACACCGGCGGCCAGTATGAATGGGACTCGATGGCGCCCGTCGCCGTCGCGCTCGCCCACGGGCTCCATTGCTCGCGGATCGACGGCACCCCGCTGCGATACAATCGCGAAGACGTGTATCTGCCCGACCTCTTGATCTGTCCGCAGGCGCTGGCCGGGCAGGTTCTAGCGACGGTGGGCGAGGCTCAAGAAGCGGGCGAAGCCGCAAACTGACGCAACCGACGGGCGCGCATCGCGCCCGCTGGTCGCGTACCGATCAGGACAGCGCTTCCACGACCATGGCGATGCCTTGCCCGCCGCCGATGCACATCGTGACCAGGCCGTAGCGGCCACCGCTGCGCTGCAGTTCATAGACGCACTTCACCAGGTTGATCGCCCCGGTCGCGCCGATCGGATGGCCGAGCGAAATCGCCGACCCGTTGACATTGGTCCGTGCCGCATCGAACCCCAGACGGCTGGCGACGGCGCAAGCCTGTGCCGCGAACGCTTCGTTCGATTCGATGATGTCGATGTCGCCCAGAGCAACGCCCGCGCGTGTCAGTGCCACCGGCACCGCTTCGACCGGGCCAAGCCCCATCAACGACGGTTCCACCCCGGCGAGACCCCATCCGACGATCCGTGCGACCGGCTGCTTGCCGGCACGTGCGGCGCCGGCAGGGGAGGCGAGCACCAGCGCCGCCGCGCCGTCGTTGATCCCCGACGCGTTCCCGGCCGTCACCGTGCCGTCCTTTGCAAAGGCCGGCTTCAGCGCCGCCATGTCCTCGATCCGGGCATCGTGGCGGACATGCTCGTCCACGTCGAAGATGACGCTCCCCCGGCGCCCCTTCACCTCTACCGGCACGATCTGATCGCGAAAGCGGCCCTCCGCGATTGCCTGTGCCGCTCGCCTGTGGCTTTCCACGGCCGCGGCATCCTGCGTCGCGCGGTCGACACCATCGGAACGCGCGACATTCTCGGCGGTGATGCCCATATGGTAGTTTTCGACAGGATCGCTGAGCGTCCGCGTCAACGCGTCGAGCATCACCGCGTCGCCCATGCGCTGGCCGAAGCGCGCCGTCGTGACATAGTGCGGCGCGCGGCTCATATTCTCCGCCCCGCCCGCCAGCGCGACATCGCATTCGCCGAGTGCGATCGCCTGCGCCGCGGAGATTACCGCCTGCAGTCCCGATCCGCACAACCGGTTGACGGTCAGGGCAGGCGCAGCGACCGGCACGCCGGCTGTCAACGCCGCGACACGGGCGATATACGCGTCGGCGGGGGTGGAGGGGATGACATTGCCCAACACCACCTGCCCGACATCCGCCGGTGCGACCCCGGCGCGGGCCATCGCCTCGCGCAGCACCAGCGCGCCGAGTTGTGCGGCCGGCACGTCCTTCAACGCCCCGCCGAACCCTCCGATCGCGGTTCGCGTGCCCGCAAGGATCAGGATATCGTGCATGCTTCGCTCCCTTCGTGACGCCAGTTGGCACTGCGTACGAATGCTGCGGTGCAGCGGCAAACCGGCCCGGAAGCCATCATGACCGCGATGCCTGTGCGTCAGCAGGCCCTGTCATCGTGTCCGTGATGATCGCGCCGGCCCTGTTGGTTGCGGTGCAATAGTGCCGCAAGGCATCCGCGTCTCTTCAGGGGAGTCGCTTTGCAGACGTTCGTTCCCGAATCGATCACGTGGCCGGACACCGCACCAGCGCTTCGTGCCCAGGTTCGCGCGCTGGTAGCGGCGCATGTCGACCGCGGCGATCCGCGTCGCCTCGCCAACAGCTGGGCCGTGCCTGATCCGCGGTTCAGCCGTGCACTCGGTGCGGCCGGGCTGATCGGCATGACCTGGCCCCAATCCTATGGCGGGCATGAACGCTCGCCGCTCGAACGCTATGTCGTGCTGGAGGAATTGCTGGCGGCAGGGGCGCCGGTGGGCGCCCACTGGATCGCCGACCGACAGACCGGCGCGCTGCTCATCCGCTACGGCACCGAGGAAGCGCGCGAGCGGTGGGTGCCCGGCATGGCCCGCGGCGAGATATACGCCTGTATCGGCCTGTCGGAGCCCAATGCCGGATCTGATCTCGCCTCGGTCCGTGCGACCGCACGGCACGACGGCGACGACTGGATCCTCGACGGGCAGAAGGTGTGGACCACCAACGCTCACCACGCGCATGTCATGATCGCGTTGATGCGGACCGAGGAAGGATCGGAACGCAACGCCGGCCTCAGTCAGTTCCTGGTGCCCATGGACGCGCCGGGCGTCTCGATCCGGCCGATCATCGACCTGACCGGCGGGCACGATTTCAACGAGGTGTTCTTCGACGGCGTCCGCCTTCCCGCTAACGCGCTGGTCGGGGTCGAGGGTGACGGCTGGCGGCAGGTGACGGCCGAACTGTCGCTCGAACGCTCGGGGCCGGAGCGCTATCTGTCGTCGACCGCGCTGCTGATCGAGCTGATCCGCCGTGCCGGCGCGCATCCCGATACGGCGGTCCGCGCGCTCATCGGGCGGCTCGCGGCTGAGACATGGACGCTTCGCCTCATGTCGGCGTCCATCGCGGTCAAGATCGCCCGCGGCGAGGATCCGGCGCTCGAGGCGACGATGGTCAAGGACCTCGGCAACAGCTTCGAACAGGCCATCCCCGAACTGGTGCAGGCCGCGGT
Organism: Sphingomonas yantingensis; assembly: GCF_014199325.1. GTDB lineage: Bacteria > Pseudomonadota > Alphaproteobacteria > Sphingomonadales > Sphingomonadaceae > Sphingomonas > Sphingomonas yantingensis. The sequence goes on along the minus strand of NZ_JACIJJ010000002.1, from coordinate 765,317 downwards.
CGAGGTCGATCCCGCCGGCCCCGAGCCGCTCGGCCTGGTGCTGGGGCATCTGCTTCAGCTGTCGCCCTCCTTCTCGTTGCGCGGCGGGACGAGGGAAATCCTGAAGGGTATCATTGCCCGCGGACTGGGACTTCGATGAACGAACAGCAGCAGATGATTGCCGAGATGGCGGATGACCTGTTCGCCGATCTGAGCGCGCGAAAGACGTCCGATTCGTCATGGGAAGCCATCGAGTCGGTGGGGCTGCCATCGCTGATGGTCGACGCCGACCGGGGCGGATTCGGCGGCAACTGGTGCGATGCGGTGATCGTCTTTCGCCTCGCGGGCTATCGCGCCCTTGCCCTGCCGGTCGTCGAGGCGACGATCGCCGCGGCCCTCGCGGATGGGGCATTCGACGGACGCGGCACGATCGCACCCGCGGCCGAGGGGACGCTGGCGGGAGATCGCTTCGACGGCACGATCACCGGCGCTGCCTGGGCGGAGGGCGCAGCCTATGTCGTCGCCCCGGCACCGGGGGGCGGATCGATGATCCTCGACATGGCGCAGGCCTCGATCGGCGGCGCCGCCAACATCGCGGGCGAACCGCGCGCGAACCTGGCGTTCCAGGGCGCGACGGCCAGGCGCCTTCCCGCCGACATATTCGCGCTCGGCGCGCTCGCCCGAGCGGCGCAGATCGCCGGTGCGCTCGACGCCAGCCTTGCGATGTCGGTCGCCTATGTGAACGAGCGCAAGCAGTTCGGGCGCCCCCTCGCCAAGTTCCAGGCGGTCCAGCAAAGCCTCGCGACCTTTGCGTGCGAGGCGGCGGCCGCGAATTGCGCCGCACTGGGCGCCGCGCAGGCGCAGGGGCGCGGCGACGGCGACTATGCGATCGCCGCGGCCAAGCTGCGCGCCAACCGGGCGGTCGGCGTGGGCACCGCGCTCGCCCATCAGGTGCACGGCGCGATCGGCTTCACGCACGAATACCCGCTGCATCCGCTGACCCGTCGGCTCTGGGCCTGGCGATCCGAATTCGGCGGCGACAGCCACTGGTCGGGCGTACTGGGCGATCGGATCTGCGCGCGCGGTGCCGACCAATTCTGGGCGGACCTGACCGCCGTTACGGACTGACGAGGAAGATACCGATGCGCGATGCCGTCATCGTCGCCACCGCCCGCACGCCGATCGGTCGTGCCGGGCGCGGGGCGCTCAACAATCTCGACGGGGCCGAGCTTGGCGGTATCGTCGTCGCCGAGGCGGCGCGCCGCGCCGGCCTTTCGGGCGAGGAGATCGACGACGTACTCCTGGGCGCAGCGCGCCTGGAGGGGCCGCAGAGCGGCAATATCGGCCGGACCAGCGCCTTGCGTGCGGGACTTCCCGTGTCCGTGCCCGGTGTGTCGCTGGATCGGAAATGCGCCTCGGGCCTCAACACGATCGCGATCGCCGCACAGAGCGTCATGGCGGGCCTGGGCGACATCTATATCGCCGGCGGTCTCGACAGCTGCTCGCTGGCCTTACCGAACACGCGCAGCGACCGGGCGGTCAACCCATGGCTCAAGACGAACGTCGCGGGCGCCTATGATTCGATGATCCAGACCGCCGAGACCGTCGCCCGCCGCTACGGCATCGATCGCGAAGCGCAGGACCGCTATTCGCTGGAGAGCCAGCAGCGCACCGCCGCGGGACAGGCAGCCGGCCGCTTCGATGCCGAGATCGTGCCCGTGACCGCCGTCAAGCTTTTGAAGGACAAGGCGGGCGAGGTCACCGGCGAGGAAACCGTGACGCTCGACCGGGATGAGGGCAACCGGCCCGATACGAGCTACGAGGGTCTCGCCGCGCTGAAACCCGTGGTAGAGGGCGGCTGCATCACCGCGGGCAATGCCAGCCAATTGTCGGACGGCGCCAGCGTCTGCGTGGTCATGAGCGCGGATGAAGCGAAGCGTCGGTCGCTCGCCGCGCTCGGAATCTTCCGCGGCTTCGCGGTCGCGGGCTGCGGGCCCGACGAGATGGGGATCGGTCCCGTCTTCGCGGTGCCGCGCCTGCTTGAACGCGCCGGGCTCCGGATCGACGACATCGGCCTGTGGGAGCTGAACGAGGCGTTCGCCGTACAGGTCCTATACTGCCGCGACACGCTCGGCATCGATCCGGCGCGGCTCAACCTCGACGGCGGCGCGATCGCGATCGGCCATCCGTTCGGCATGTCGGGATCGCGGATGACCGGCCATGCCCTGATCGAGGCGAAGCGGCGCGGCGAGAAATACGCCGTCGTCACCATGTGCGCGGCGGGCGGCATCGGCGCGGCCGGCCTGTTCGAGATCGTATGAGCATCGACCACCAACAGGCGTTCGGCGGCACCGGTGCGATCCGCGCGGGTCACGGCTTCGACGTCGAGGCGCTTGATGCGTGGCTGACCGCAAACCTGCCCGGCTATGCCGGCCCGCCGACGGTGACCCAGTTCAACGGCGGCCAGTCGAACCCGACCTATCGCCTCGACACGCCTGGACGCCGCTATGTCCTGCGCCGAAAGCCGCCAGGGCCGATCCTGCCGGGCGCGCACGCCGTCGAGCGAGAGTACCGGGTGATCGCGGCGCTTTCCGATGCGGACTTTCCCGTCGCCCGGCCGCTCGCGCTCTGCGAGGATGCGGGCGTGATCGGCACGCCCTTTTACGTCATGGCGTTCGTGCCGGGCCGCATCTTCTGGAACTCGACGATGCCGGGCCTCGATCCGGCCGACCGCGCCGCGCATTTCGACGCGATGAACGCGACGATCGCCCGGCTCCACACGCTGGATGTCGATGCGCTCGGCCTGTCGAGCTATGGCAAGCCCGGCAATTACTTCGAGCGGCAACTGGCCCGCTGGTCGCGCCAGTATCGCGAGGACGTCGATGCCGGGCGCAACGAGCATCTCGACAGGCTCATCGACTGGCTGGGCGCGAATACACCGCCGGGTGACGAGACGACGCTGGTCCATGGCGACCTTCGCGGCGACAACTTCATGTTCGACGATGCCGGACCGCGCGTCCTCGCGGTGCTCGACTGGGAGTTGTCGACGCTGGGCCATCCGCTCGGCGACTTCACCTATCACCTGATGATGTATCGCCTCCCGCCCGACGTGCTCGGCGGCTTTGCAGGGGCCGAACTCGCCACTCTGGGCATCCCGGAGGAAGCCGACTATGTCGCCGCCTATTGCCGGCGGACGGGGCGCGGGGGCATCGACGCGCTGGACTTCTACCTTGCCTTCAACATGTTCCGCTTCGCCGCTATCCTGCACGGCGTGAAGGGACGGCTGATCCGCGGCAATGCCGCCTCCGCAACGGCGCAATCGCTGGTCGACACGCTGCCCAAACTGGCGCGGATCGGCTGGGAACAGACGGGAACCCGCTGATGTCCACCTATGAAAGTCCAGCGGTCACGCCGCGCGCCGCCGAGATCGGCGACCGGGTCGAACGCTTCGTCCGCGATGTCGTCGCGCCGTTCGAGCGCGATCCGCGTCGCGACGCCCATGGCCCGACCGACGCGCTCGTCCACGAGCTGCGCGGGCTGGCACGCCAGGCCGGGGTGCTGACGCCGCACATCCTGCCCGGCGGCGGGCACCTGACCCAGCGCGAAACGGCGTACGTGCTGCGCAAGTCGGGCCTGTCTCCGCTCGGCCCGCTTGCCTGCAACACCATGGCCCCCGACGAGGGGAACATGTTCCTCCTGGGAAAGGTCGCGACCGAAGCGCAGAAGGCTCGCTTCCTCGCCCCCCTGATCGCCGGCGATGCGCGCTCGGCCTTCCTGATGACCGAACCAGCGGTCGATGGCGGCGCGGGTTCGGATCCGTCGATGATGAGGACGACGGCCACGCCAGCGGGCAACGGCTGGACGATCAACGGGCGAAAGGCGTTCATCACCGGCTATGCCGGCGCGAAGGTCGGCATCGTCATGGCGCGCACCTCGGCAGAGGGCGAGCCCGTGCGCGCGACGATGTTTCTGATCGACCTGCCCCACCCGGCGATCACGATCGAGCGCGTGCTAGACACCATCGACAGCTCGATGCCCGGCGGCCATTCGGTCCTATCGATCGACGATCTGCACGTTGACGGCGATGCCGTCCTCGGCGCACCGGACGAGGGCCTGCGCTATGCCCAGATCCGCCTCAGCCCCGCGCGGCTGTCGCATTGCATGCGCTGGCTGGGCGCGGCGACGCGCGCGAACGAGATCGCGACCGCCTATGCCCTAAAACGACAGGCCTTCGGCAAGCCGCTGATCGATCACGAGGGTGTCGGTTTCATGCTCGCCGACAATCTTATCGACCTCAAACAGGCCGAGCTGATGACCGACTGGGCGGCGGGTATCCTCGATACCGGCGATCTCGGCACCGCGCAGAGCTCGATCGCCAAGGTCGCCGTGTCGGAAGCGCTGATGCGCGTCGCCGATCGCTGCGTGCAGGTAATGGGCGGGACCGGCGTGACCGGCGATACGATCGTCGAGCAGGTGTTCCGCGAAATCCGCGCCTTCCGCATCTACGACGGACCGAGCGAGGTCCATCGCTGGAGCCTGGCCAAGAAGATCAAGCGCGACGCGCGATGATGGGTGCCCGGCGCCCGCCCGCGACGGGCGCCGTGGCCGTCATTCGATGATGCCCAGGACCGTCCCGACCTCGTAGCTTTCGCCCGGCTCCTTCAGGATCTTCAACGTGCCGCTGGCCGGGCTTTCGACCTCGTTGGTCGATTTGTCGCTTTCGAGCGCGAAAAGCGGCTCGCCCTCGACCGCCTGCCCGCCGTCGGCAACCAGCCATTCGGCGAGCACGCCCTCGTTCATCGAAAAGCCGAGCTTGGGGAGCAGTACTTCGGTCGCCATCGTCAGTTATCCTGTTTGCAGAGCGTGATTGCCGCCTCGGCGATCCGCCTGGCGTCGGGCGCGTAGGCGGCTTCGAGTGGCTTGGAGAAAGGCACGGGCGCATAGGGTGCGCCAAGCCGGGCAACAGGGCGCTTCAGCGTGCCGAACAGCTCCTCCGAAAGGACCGCCGCAACCTCCGCGCCGACGCCGAACTGCGTCACCGCCTCGTGCGTGACGAGACAGCGTCCCGTCTTGCGCACCGACGCGAGAACCGTCTCGCGATCCCAGGGCGAGATGGTGCGCAGATCGATGACCTCAGCCGAAAAGCCAGCCGCCTCGATCGCGTCGGCGGCCGCGACCGCTTCGTTCAGGACGCGCGAGTAGCTTACGATCGTGACGTCGGTGCCTTCTCGCGCGATCCGGGCCTTGCCGAGCGGCACGACATGGCCGGGCTGCGCCCCCTCGCCGCCGCTCCAGTAGGCGGGCAGATTCTCGATGTAGAGCACGGGGTCGGGATCATCGATCGCTGCGCGCATCAGGCCATAGGCGTCGGCGGGGTTGGACGGCGCCACCACCTTCATGCCCGCGGTATGCGCGAACCACGCTTCCAGATAGTCGCAATGCTGTCCGCCCGAGGAGAAGCCCGTGCCCGTCATGGTGCGGATGACGATCGGCACATGCGTCTGACCGCCCGACATGAAGCGCAATTTGGCGGCGTGATTGACGATCATGTCCATCGCCACCGTCGTGAAGTTCATCAGCATGATCTCCGCCACGGGCTTGTAGCCGACGAGGCTGGCGCCGATCGCGGTGCCGATGATCGCCTGCTCGGCGATCGGTGTCGAACGAACGCGATGCTCGCCGAACCGGCTCGACAGTCCCTTGGTCACCCCAACGACGCCGCCCTCCTCGGGATCGGCGACATCCTCACCCAGCACGACGACCTTTTCGTCGGCCTCCATCGCATCGGCGATCGCAGCGTTGATCGCCTGGAGGATGGTGACAGGCTTCACCTTCGCCGCCGCAGGCGATTCAGCGAGGTCGGTGGTCATGCTGCAACTCCGTAGACGTCGCGGGTCAGTTCATCGAGTTCGGGGAACGGAGAGGCGAGCGCGAACTCGACGGCCTCGTCGATCGCGGCCTCGATCCCGGCCTCGGCCGCGGCCAGTTCCTCCTCGGTCGCGATCCCCTCGGCGATCAGACGGGCGCGGAAACGGGGCACCGGGTCGGCCTCGACCGCCGCGGCCTTCTGCGCCTTGTCCATATAGCCATCGGCATCGCCAAAGACGTGGCCGTGGAAGCGGAAGGTCATCGCCTCGATCAGGGTCGGCCCCTCCCCCGCCCGTGCGCGGGCCACCGCCTCGCGCGCGGCGGCGTACATCTCGATGGGATCGTTGCCGTCGACGCGGACACCCGGAATCGCATAGCTGCCCGCCCGATCCGCGATCCGCGGCGCTGACGTCGCCTTCTCGTAGGTCGTGTGCTCGCCATAGAGGTTGTTCTGGCAGAGGAAAATCACCGGCAGCTTCCACACTGCCGCCAGGTTCAGGCTCTCGTGAAACGCACCGATGTTCGAGGCGCCGTCGCCGAACGTGGCGACCGCAATCCGCCCGTCTCCCGACAGTTGCGATCCCCAGCCGAGGCCGCACGCGATCGGCATCGACGATCCGACGATCCCCGTCGTCACCATGATCCCCTTGTCGGGATAGGTCAGGTGCATCGGCCCGCCCTTGCCCTTGCAGGTCCCATCGACGCGGCCCGCGACCTCCGCCCACAGATCCTTCAGCGGCATGCCTTTGGCCAGCATGTCGTGAATGCCGCGATAGATGGTAACGAGGTAATCGGTGTCTTCCAGCGCGGTCATCGTCGCGGCGGGGATCACCTCCTGCCCGCGATAACTGTAATAGGGCATGACGAGGCGACCGGTCTTGATGACCTTGCGGCTGCGCTCGTCATTGGCCTTGAGCAGCGCGACGCGGCGATAGATTTCGAGCTGCGTGGCTGCGTCGGGGGCGTAGTTGCTGGTCATCACGAACCTCTTGAATCGCACGGCACGTTGCCGGTCCCCCGATGGCACGAAACGGCGTCGTCGACGATCGTTCGCGACAGCGGTGGCAACGACATCGCCGCTTCCTGACGCGCTTTCACCCGCCGCCCAAGGGGCGCGGGGGCGACATCGCCAATGTGATGCTTGGCCCCGGGGCGGCGGTCCCGGATTGCGCGGCGGGCGATTGAGGAAGAGGTTCCGGGCCGGGACAACGCACCGCGATGTCGGTCGTGACCGCTATTTGGGGAGGATCCATGAAAGCTGCGTATTTGATCGCCGCGGTCAGCCAGCTCGCGCTGGCGTCCACCGCCAACGCCCAGACCGCCACGTCGCAGCCCCCGGCCGAAGCGCCCGCCGCGCAAACCGCTGGGGACGCCAGCGAGACCGACGCGCAGGCGTCGGACCGCGCCAGCGGCGGCGACATCCTCGTCACCGCCCGTCGCCGCGAGGAGCGTATCCAGGACGTTCCGGTCTCCATCACGGCCGTCTCGGGCGAAGCGCTTGTCGAACGCGGCGTCACCGACGCGTTCGGGCTCCAGAGTCAGACGCCATCGCTCTCGGTCACCGCGAACGGCGCCAGCCGCACCAGCGTCGCCTACGCGATCCGTGGGCAGCGCACGCAGGAAGCGCAGTTGCTGACCGACCAGCCGGTCGGCGCCTATTATGCCGAGGTGGTGGCGCCACGCCCCTACGGATTCGGCAGCAACTTCTACGATATCCAGAGTGTGCAGGTGCTCAAGGGCGTGCAGGGCACGCTGTTCGGGCGCAACATGACGGGCGGTGCCGTGCTGGTCGAGCCCAATCACCCCGATCTGAGCGATTATCATGCCGAGGTTACCGGGCAGTACGGAAACTACGACCTCAAAGACGTCACCGGGATGGTCAACATTCCCGTCGTCAAGGACGTGTTCGCATTGCGCGTGGCCGGCAAATATCGCGACCGCACCGGCTTCACCCGCGACGTCAGCACCGGACGCGATTACGACGACCAGCATTATTACGCGTTCCGTGTGTCGGGCGAGCTCAAGCTGGGCCGGCTCCGGAATTTCCTGACCTTCGATTACCTGAAGCAGGACGAACACGGTACGGGCCTGAAGCTGATCGGCTACAATCTGGTCGACCCGCGGAACGGCCAGCCGACGGTTATCGCCCAGCAGATTGGCGCATCGCCCTTCTTCCCGCTGGCAGCGGGCGCCCCGCCGCAGGATCTCGTCGCCAATTTCAATCGCGCGCTCGCTCTGGGCCGTTATCGCATCGATACGGGCGGCGTGGGAACGAACCCGACAATCGATGGCGCGGCCGGCATTCCCTATAACCGGATCAAAAACTACGGCATCATCAACAAGACGACGTTCGACGCAGGCCCGGTCACGTTCAAGAATATCTTCGGGTATCGCAAGATCGATTACGTCAATCACACCGACTATGACGGAAGCCCGAATGCGCTGATCTTCCCGATCCAGTTCTCGAATACCGAGAATTACAGCGAAGAGTTCCAGATGCAGGGAACGCCGTTCGGCGACGCGTTTCAGCTCACGACGGGTGGCTATTTCTTCCTGGAAAAGGGAACGGACGGCGCTTTCGCCAATACGTTCCCGCAACTTACGTCGATCGGATATGCTTCTGGCTTTCCTGCCCTGGCCGGGGTCTTCCTGACGCAGAATGCCGATGCCTTCAACCAGAGCCAGATAGGCGAAGGTCTCGCGCGCAGCTACGCCTTCTATCTGTCGGGAACCTACAACCTGACCGATCAATTCAAGGTTTCGGGCGGCGTACGCTACAACAACGACCTGCGCCGCGCCACGGTCGGCCCATCGGTTCCCAATCTGGTTATCCCCGGCTTCGGCACGGGTTTCTGCGTGTTCAACGGCTTCGGCGCGGTGCCGCTCAACGACTGCTCGTTCACGCGTCGGCTCAAGAACGAGGCCGTGACCTGGGATGCGACGCTCCAATACCAGACGGATTCGGATCTCAACCTCTATGTTTCCGCGCGTCGCGGTTATCGGGCGGGCGGCTTCAACCTGCGTGCGCAGTCGGACGTCGCGTTTCGGCCGTTTCAACCCGAAACGGTTCAGGAATATGAAGCCGGCATCAAGAACAGCTTCGATCTCGGCGTGGGCAAGCTGACCACGAATCTGGCGGCCTTCTTCCAGGACTATAAGAACGTACAGCGCCAGCAGAACATCGTCGTCGGTGCGCAGATCGCGACGATCGTCAGCAATATCGGCGTCCAGCACAACTATGGTGGCGAATTCGAGGCCAATCTGAACTTCGACAATGGTCTCTCCCTCAACCTCTTCTACTCCTATGTCGATATCAAGGTGATCGAGGGCGACAACGGAACCATCGCGCTCAACTCGATTCCGAAGCATCAGGTGGGCGGTGGCATCACCTACAACCGCGATATCGACGGCGTCGGCGATCTGAATGCCAACGTCAACGCCACGTACCGCAGCGACACCCCGCTGGACGATTTCGATCTGGGCGCCGTCCAGCCTGGCTATGCGCTGGCCAACGCAAGGGTCGGCGTCAGTCGGATCGGGGGCAGCAACTTCGGCGTTGCCGTGTTCGCGAACAACATCTTCAACACCTATTACATGCAGGGCGGCCTCTACCTGGCCAGCGGCGGGCCAGCGGTCGGCGGTGTTCCGCCGTCGGGCGGCCCCGGCTTCTCGGCGTCGACATTCGGCGAGCCCCGGACCTATGGGATCGAGCTGTCGGCGAAGTTCTGATCGGGCGCTAGGGGCCGGTCAGCGTTCTGGGTGCCGGTCTTCGGACCGGCACCCTTTTTATTGTCGATGGGTCGAAACGGATCGAGGTGGAGCGGACCTGCCGGTTTGCCCAGAACCCTCAGTTGCGGCGGCGCAGAATCAGTTCGGCGGCGCGCCATCCGATGGCCATGATCGGTCCGTTGGTATTGGCCGACAGCATCGTCGGCATCACCGAACCGTCCACCACGCGAAGGCCACTTACCCCGCGCACGCGCAGTTCGGAATCGAGTGGCGCATCCTCGCCACCCATCGCGACGGTGCCGCAGGCATGATAGCCCGCCTGGCCGCGCGTGCGATAGAGCTCGACGATATCCTGATCGCTCTCGATCTGGCGACCCGGCGCCAGTTCCTCGACGATCACGTCCGCCAGCGGCGATGTCGCGACCAGACGGCGGATGAAGCGGAACATCGCCACCGTCACCTGTCGATCGTAAGGGTCGGACAGGTAGTTGGGTTTGATGACCGCCGGGACATCGGGATCCGCACTCGCCAACCGGATCGTTCCCTTGCTTCGCGATCGAAGCGGATAGCCGAACATGTGAAAGCTCGGAAAATCGGGAACCTTGGTCGAGCCATCGGGCTGGAACAGATAGCCATAGGGCGCCATCAGCAGCTCGCAATCGGGCCGGTCGAGCGCCGGGTCGGTCTTGAAGAACGCACCCACGTCATAGGAACCTGCCGCAAGCACCCCCTTGCGCCCGAGCGCATAACGAAGCGCGCTGCGCAACAGGCCGAGCCCCTGCAAGCGGGGGTTCGCGCTGATCGGACGATTCAGCCGATAGTGCATCATCTGGAGCCGATGCTCGAGCAGGTTGGCCCCGACGCCCGGCGCGTCGTGGACCACCGGGATGCCGAGCGCCGCCAACGATGCCGCCGGACCGATGCCGGACCGCTGGAGCAGCTGGGGACTGAACAGCCCGCCGGTGCTGACGATGACTTCGCGGCGCGCAGCGTATTCCACCGGGGCGCCGCCGCGGCGACCGCGCACGCCGGTCGTCCGCGTTCCCTCGAACAGGATGCGATCGATCGATACCCCGGTCTCGACCTGCAGATTGTGGCGGCGCATCGCCGGCTTCAGGAACGCCGACGCAGCGCTCGTGCGGCGACCGTCGCGGATCGTGCGCGGCGCATAGCCGATGCCGAACTGCTCGTCGTGATTGAGGTTCTCGACGCGCGGCACGCCCAGCGCACCCGCCGCGGCGATCAGCCGGTCGCCCAGTTCGCCGTGATCCTGGCACACGGATGGCCGCAATTGGCGCTCTGTCGCGGCAAACGCGCGCGACATCACGTCCCACCCCCAGCCTGCTGCGCCCAGCGCCACCCATTCCTCGTAATCCTCGGGGTGGCCACGGAAATACATCATGCCGTTGACCGAAGAGGAGCCGCCCAGCATCTTGCCGCGGATCCAGGTCTCGCCCGGAATGTCGCCATCCGCGGCGGTCGGGATGTAATGCACGCGCTTCGGGTCGGTCAGCAGCTTGCCGAATCCCTTCGGCATCGAAACGAGCGCCGTCGCGTCGGTCGGGCCGGCCTCGAGCAGCAGCACCTTCGATCGCCCGTCGGCGGTCAGGCGATCGGCAAGGACGCAGCCCGCCGACCCGGCGCCCACGATGATATAGTCGAACGCCGCCTCGCTCACTTCAGATACTCGTCGAAAAAGGCCGCCGCCGCGCCGATCGTCTGTTCCCGATAGCCCGGTTTGTAGCAGTCGAGCTGATCCATGCGCAGCGAGACGAGGCGCTTGGGTTCGCCCGCCGCGCGATACGCGGTCTGGATCGGCTCGTTGGGATGATAGACGTCGTGCCCGGTCAGCTGGACGATGCAATAGGCACGCGGCGCGATCTTGCGGGCGGTATAGGTCGCATCGAACTCCATCAACCGCTCGAAGCTTTCGATCGTTATCTCGCTTGCGGAATGCATCAGCATGTCGCCGGTCTTGGCATACCAGCTCGTCACGTCCTCGATCATCGCCGGGTCGGCGGGCATCGGGACGAAGCCGTCATCCGCCGGCACCATCATCGGAAAGACCGGATCGCCGCCGCCCACCGCCCGCTCGCGCCGCGCATCGCGCAGATACTTGCGGATCGAGAGATAATCGCTCTCGCGGTTCAGGGAGCGGATCCAGAAATCCCCGTCGAGGATCGGTGCCTGCGCGACGCAGGCACGCACGCGGATGTCATGTGCAGCGACGTGCGTCACCACGCCCCCGCCAAAGCTCGTTCCCCAGATACCGATATTGTCGGGATCGACGCCGGGCTGGATCTCCAGCCAGTCGATCGCCGCCTTGAAATCCTCGGTCTCCTGAAGCGGCCAGAGCCGGCCACGCGGCTCGCCGCCCGATCCGCCGAAGTGGCGATAGTCGATCGCCAGCGTGACATAGCCGGCCTCCGCGAACAGCCGGCCTTCCTCAACCAGACTGGTTCGCGCGACGGTGAAGCCGTGACCGATCACCAGCGCGGGCGCCTTCCCACGCTCATCGAAGCCGGCGGGAAGATAGAGGTCACCCTCGCATTGCACGCCTTCGCTGGTGAAGGTGACGGTACGCTTGTCGATCGCCATGATGCTTCCTCGTTCAGTCGATGCCTCGATCCTAGCAGCACGCGCACGGGTGGTGCGATCCCGCCGGCCAGTATCACGGACCCGATATTCGCACGCGCATCTCGACGGGGATGTCGGCCCCGGCCACCCTTGTAGCGCTTTCGATTGGAGAGGCCCTGTGGACATTCGCTTCGATGACCGCGTCGCTATCGTCACCGGCGCCGGCAACGGCCTCGGCCGCGAATATGCGCTCGAACTGGCGCGGCGCGGGGCGCGGGTGGTGGTCAACGACCTGGGCGGTTCCGGTTCCGGCCACGGCCAGTCGGCGACCGCCGCCGATCGCGTCGTGGACGAGATCAGGGCAGCGGGCGGCGAGGCGGTCGCCAGCCATGACAGCGTCGCCACCCGGGCCGGCGGCGCCGCGATCGTCGCGGCGGCGCTCGACAACTGGGGCCGGGTCGATATCTGCATCAACAATGCCGGCTTCCTCCGCAACAACCGTTTCGAGGATCTGACCGATAAACAGATCGACGCGATCCTCGACGTGCACCTCAAGGGTGCCTTCTATGTCGGTCAGCCGGCCTATCGGGCGATGCGCCGCGGCGGCTATGGCCGGATGCTGTTCACGGCATCGGCGTCGGGCGTCTTCGGCCATGCGTGGCAGGCGAACTACGGCGCCGCCAAGAGCGGCCTTGTCGGCCTGAGCAACGTCGTCGCGCTCGAAGGGTCGGCTTACGGCATTCAGTCGAACGTGCTGCTCCCTACCGCCGATTCGCGGCTGGCGGCCGAGATGGACCCCGGCTTCATGGAAATTCCGGCGTTCGCCGATGCAGTCCGGAACGCCGACTTCGCCGCGAGCGAGGGGCGGGTCGTCCTCCCCTTCAACGTGCCGCTGGCGCTCTATCTCGTCAGCGAAGCGTGCAGCGCCACGCACGGACTATATTCCAGCAATTCGGGCCGCTACGCCAGGGTGCGGATTTGCGCAGTCGAAGGGTGGGTCGCGCCTGCGGGCACGACGCCGCCGACGGTCGAGGACATCGGTGCCCATTTCGATCAGATCGAGAGAATGGAGAACTGGTCCGAGCCGATGACCGTGTACGACGAATTCGGCGCGGTCGCGCGCGCCGCGCGGGCGCAAGGGGTCTATTCCTGAGCGGGTGTCACCGGCTCACCGGGTGAGGAGATGCTCAAACCCCGAGTGTCGGTGTCCAAGGTCGACGCCAGGGCTGCCGCACGACGCTTGGGGGGGGCGGCGATCGACGTCCCCGCCCCCCCTTAGCGTGTCGCCTCAGGCTTCCGGCGTGCCCTCGACATATTCCTCCAGATGCTTGTGGAAGTTGATGATCTCGACTTCCTGCACCGGGTTGGGGCGCGCGTAGCGGAATGCGCGGCTCTTCATTCCCTTCTGCACCTTTGCCATGTTGGCCACGTCCTGGTCGACGATCTGGCCGAAGGTCTGGCCGCTGACGTCCTTGACCACGCGCGTCTCGACCTTCGGCTCCTTGCCGGGGCCGTAGCGTTTGAGCGACCAGATGTTGAAGATGCACTTGTCGGGATCGTTGCCGTCGGGACGAGCGCGGTACCAGACGGCGCCGTCGAAATAGGGCAACGTCACGCAATTCGGAAAGACGTGCCAGTCGGTCCCGGCCTTGAACATCGCCTCCGGCGTCAGGTTGGGCGGATAACCGCAGCCATCCTCCTCCGCTGCGCGCCGGCCGAACTCGACCGCCATGCCGAATGCCGTCATCGGATCGGCATCGGCGGGCACCTCGTCCATGATCCTCTTGGCCGCTTCGTAGTCGCGGTCGGTGAAGATTGCGCCGAACGTGTCCTCCATCTTGCGGAAGAACTCGACGACACCGGGGCGCACGTCCGCCGGGGTGGCCTTTTTCAGGCGCGGCGACGGCGTGCCGAGCATCGCGGTCGAGTTCCAGTAGCCGAAATGGCTGTGCTTCCCGTGCGCGAAGCTGGTCGTATAATCCTCGCCCTGTTCGTCGAGCAGCTGGGTATGCGTAGCGGCGACATGATACCCTTCCATGAAGGCCTCGAGCGCCGTCTTCCAGTTACACGGCAAATGCAGTTCCAGCGACCAGCGGTACCGCATGTTCTCGAACTCGAAGGGATCGAGATATTCCGGGACGACGCCCAGATATTCCTCCAGCGTTTCGCTGTCGGAATCCATGTTGATCCAGACGAAGCCGCCCCAGGTTGCGGTCTTGACCTTCTGGAGATCGATACCTTCGCGGTCCAGCGTACCGGCCCAGTCATCGCGGTCCTGCACCGCGACGTTCTTGCCGTTCAGATTGAATGTCCAATTGTGATACTGGCAGCGGAAGTTCACGGCATGGCCGCACCCTTCCATGATCTGCCGGCCGCGGTGCGGGCAGACATTGTGAAAGGCGTTGAACCCGCCGTCGCGATTGCGCACCACGACGATCGTCTCGTCGGCGACGTCGTAGACGCTGTAATCACCGGGATTCGGAATTTCCTCCTCGCGGCAGGCGACCTGCCAGACGCGCGGCCAGAGATGCTCGTTTTCCTTATCCAGGAATTCCTTCGACAGGTAATTCTGCTTGGACACCCGGATCACGTCCCGCGGACGTGTGTCGACGACGGTTGCCATATCCAACTCCTTACGCCGCGCTTCAGCGCTTTGGGGGAATGTCGGCCTTTCGGGATGTAATGACAAGTACCCTTGTCGATAGGCTTTCCCGGCCGTTCGTCCATCGCATTCGCGAAATCCTGTCGTGGATGTCGGAAATGGCTTGCGTCGGCATCTCGGGCACGACGGCCACGCGCGCGCGCCTCATAGGCTCGCGGCACGCGCCCTTCGGGCATGGATAATGACGGCTCCGCTAAATGCTCGCGGAACCGAAGACCGGTCGGTCAGCTCAGGATTCGCGACAGCTCGTTCGATCCCGCACTGTGATGGGCCGCGATATAGCCGAATGTGAAGGATGCACCGATACTGGCGCCCGCACCCGGATAACACCGACCGAACACCGAGGCCGTCGAGTTGCCGACCGCATACAGGCCCGGGATGACCGACCCGTCCTCGCGGAGCACCCGTGCATATTCGTCGGCGACGACACCGCCGGCCGTGCCCACATCGCCCGGATAGATCGCAACGGCATAAAATGGCCCCTGCTCGATCGGGCCCAAATTGGGATTCGGCTTCACCGTGGGATCGCCATGGGCGTTGTCGAAGGCGCGACTGCCGCGCCCGTAATCCTCGTCGACGCCCGTCTTGCAGAACCGATTGTACCGCGCGACCTCGGCTTCCAGCCCGGCGGCATCGATCCCGCAAGCCGCGGCAAGCGCGGCCAGCGTATCGGCCTTTTTCATATAGCCGCTTTCGAGCCACGACTTGGGCGTGACACCGGGTTGCGACGCGCCCCAATTGTACCGCTCACGATGTCGCTTGTCGAAGATAACCCATGCCGGCACCGCCCGCCCGGTCTCGCGCTGACGCTGATAGATGCGCTCGCCGATCTCCATATAGGCGCCGGCCTCGTCGGCGATGCGCCGGCCGTCCTGATCGACCATGATCGAAAAGGGTTGGCTGAGATCGAGGTGATGCATGAAGGGCACCACCGTCCCGTCGGTCCACACCGCCCCCTCGGGCCAGCTGCCGTCGGTGTTGCGTGACGTGACGACCCACCAGGCCGCGTCGAGGCAATCGGTCGCGGCGCCCATGTCCATCATCGCCTGAATGACTTCGCCGGTGTCGCCCGGATTGGCATTGGTCCATTCGTTCGACGTCGGCAGCCCGCCCATCACCCGCTCGCGCATCTCCTTGTTGCGCGAGAAACCGCCGACATTGGCGATCACGCCGTCACGCGCACGCACCTCGATCTCGCGGCCGTTCTGTTCGGCGACGACGCCGACGACGCGATCCTTCTCGACGATGAAGCGCCTGACCGGGGTCGAGCGATGCAGTTCGACACCCTCGCGCAGCGCGATCTGGAGCATCCGCCCCTGGATCGCCGCACCGTTCGACACCGTTTGCCGCCCGGTGATCTTGTCGCGCAGCATCGTGGCCACGAATTTGGCGGCCATCAGCTTGCCGGCCATGGTCCGCTTCAGCAGGAACAGCACCGGAAACTCGTCCGATCCCATCGGCATGTGGGTCAACGGGCCGTAGAGCGCCAGCCTATCCTTCCACGCGCCAAGCTCCTTCAGGTTGAACTTGGCGGGCATGATCGATCGGCCCTCGGGAAGGCCGCCCTGCACCTCGTCGTAATAGTCGGGCCAGTCGAAATGCGGACGCCGGACCTTCAGGCCCAGCCCGATCAGGAAGTCGAGCATCCGCGGCGCGCCTTTGAGAAAGGCGTCGCGGCGCGCCGGCGTCACGCCGGGCCCGCGATAGGTGACGACGCTGTCGAAATATTGCCGCGACTTCTCGTAGCTGTCCTCGATCCCCGCCTTGCGTAGAAGCGAGCTGTTCGGGATCCACCAGACGCCGCCCGAAAAGCTCGTCGAACCGCCGACCTTGTCCATCTTCTCGAGGATGACCGCCCGCTTGCCGAGCGTCTTGGCGGTCAGCGCAGCCGCCATCGACCCGCCCCCCGATCCGATGACGATCAGGTCGTATTCGGATTGCAGCGCCGGCATCTCAGACATGTTTACTCTCCTGCGATCCTGATCCGTCGCGTTCCGGGGTGGTGCCCCTCACCCACTGGCGTGCTCAAGCGCATCGGGCGCTTGATCGCAATCGCGATCATCCCGACCTCAAATGACACCTTGCGCTCGCAGATCAGCGATTTCCCCGTCGCTGCGGCCGAGCAGGTCGCGCAGCACCGCCTCGTTATCCTGCCCCAGTACCGGCGGTGCGCGCGGGGGACCGATCGGCGTTTCCGACAGCCGGATCGGATTGCGCAGCATCTGGATGGCACCGGCGACCGGATGATCCACCGCCGACAACATCTCGCGGTGGCGGATCTGGGGATTGTCGAAAACGGTCTTCACGTCGTTGACCGGGCTTGCAGGCACATCGGCTGCCTCCAGCGATGCCAGCCATTCGGCCGCCGGCCGCCGCGCGAACGCTTCGCTCAGGATCGCGAGCAGCGCCTCCCGGTTCTCGATCCGGTGGCTGACCTCGTCGAAGCGCGGGTCGACGGCAAGCTCGGGCTGGCCGAGCGCACGGGTCAGCGCTCCGAACTGGCGATTGGTACTCGCGACGACGAAGATCTCGCGATCGGCGCAGCGGAAGGTCTGCGACGGGATACCGCCGTAGCCGCCATTGCCCCGCCGGCCCGGCACCTTGCCCGAGATGAGGTAGTTCTGGACGAAGTGCGAAAGCGAGGCGAGCCCGCAATCGAGCAGCGCCAGGTCGATATGCTGCCCTTCGCCCGTCCGATCGCGGTGACGCAGCGCCGCCTGAATCGCGTTCGCGGCATAGAGGCCGGTCAGGATGTCGACCATGGACACGCCGACCTTCATCGGTCCACCGCCGGGCTCGCCATCGGGAAGACCCGATACGCTCATCATCCCGCACATTGCCTGGAACACCCCGTCATAGCCGGGCCGGTTGGCATAGGGTCCGTCCTGTCCGTAACCGGTGATCGAGCAATAGACGAGCCCGGGGTTCGCTGTCCTCAGCGACGCATGGTCAAGGCCGTATTTGGCAAGGACGCCGGTCCGGAAATTCTCGATCAGCACGTCGGATTTCGCCGCCAGCTCGCGCACGATCGCCGCGCCCTCAGCCGTCGAGTGATCGACGGTGATCGCGCGCTTGTTGCGGTTGCACGACAGGTAGAAGCCCGCATCGCGAGTCGCGTTGCCGTCCGCATCGGCCAGAAACGGCGGTCCGTATTGCCGAGCGTCGTCGCCGACGCCAGGGCGCTCGACCTTGATGACTTCGGCGCCCAGGTCGGCCAGCAGCTGGCTGGCGAACGGAGCCGCGAGGATGCGGCTGAGATCCAATACCCTGACCCCCTCCAGGGCTTGCAACGTCATATCTGCTTCTCCCGCCCGTCAGGCAGCAGACTTCGACGCCAAAGCCGGACGCGACACAACGCCGCCGCCCGCCTTATCGAATTGGCGATATGTCCCCGGCCGGGCTTGCTCCGACACAACCGGCCGTTCGAAGTTGGGACGGCTCCGGACGCTTCGTCGGGATACCGCGACATCGTCTTGATCGAAGGATTTGCCCGCCAATGAGCATGCCGCCACCGCCCATGCGCACGCGCGTGACCGAATTGCTCGGCATCGACTACCCTATCATTCAGGGCGGGATGATGTGGTACGGCCGTGCAGAGCTTGCCTCGGCCGTCTCGAACGCCGGTGGCCTCGGCATCCTGACCGCGCTGACACAGCCGACGCCGGAGGCTCTGGCCGCCGAGATCGCGCGTTGCCGCGACATGACCGATCGTCCGTTCGGCGTGAACCTCACCATCCTGCCGTCGATCACACCGCCACCCTATGCGGAACTGGTGGAGGCGGTGATCGAAGGCGGCGTGACCGTCATGGAAACCGCCGGCCGAAGCCCCCGCGACCTCCTGCCCCGCATCAAGGCCGCGGGCATCCTCGTGCTCCACAAATGCACCTCGGTCCGCCACGCGCTGTCGGCCGAGCGTGACGGGATCGACATCGTCTCGATCGACGGGTTCGAATGCGCGGGCCATCCGGGCGAGGACGATATTGGCGGGCTGGTCCTCATCCCCGCGGCGGCGCGCGCGCTTGGCATTCCCGTCATCGCATCGGGCGGGATCGGGGACGGGCGCGGCATGGCGGCGGCGCTGGCGCTCGGCGCCGAGGGCGTCAACATGGGTACCCGCTTCTGCGCCACGCGCGAGGCGCCGGTGCACGATGCCGTCAAGCAGGCGATGGTCGAGGCGACCGAGCGCGACACGCGCCTCGTCTTTCGCACCTATCGCAATACCGGCCGCGTCCTTCGCAACCCGATCGCCGAACAGGTGATCGAGGCCGAGCGCGCCGGCGCCCCCTTCGAGGATGTCCGCCCGCTCGTGTCCGGCGCGCGGGGCCGGGCGACGCTCGAAACCGGGGCGGTGGACGATGCGCTGGTATGGGGTGGTCAGGTCGTCGGGCTGATCGACGACGTACCCGATTGCGCGACGCTCGTGCATCGCATCGTCACCGAGTGCCGCCAGCGGCTGGCGAGCGCGACCGCGCTGGCGGCGTGAAGCGCGCGAACCTGCCTAGAGCTTCTTGGTCAGTTCCGGCACCACCTTGAACAGGTCGCCGACGAGGCCGAGATCGGCGACCTGGAAGATCGGGGCGTCCTCGTCCTTGTTGATCGCGACGATGACCTTCGAATCCTTCATGCCGGCCAGATGCTGGATCGCGCCCGAGATGCCGACCGCGACATAGACTTCGGGGGCGACAATCTTGCCCGTCTGGCCGACCTGATAGTCGTTGGGGGCATAGCCCGCATCGACCGCCGCGCGGCTCGCGCCGACGCCGGCACCGAGCTTGTCGGCGAGCGGGTCGATCAGCTTGTGGAACTCGTCCGAGCTGCCCAGCGCACGGCCGCCCGAGACGATGATCTTGGCACTCGTCAGTTCAGGCCGCGACGACTGCGCGATCTCGGCGCCGACGAAGCTCGACACGCCAGCGTCCGCGCCACCGCCGACCGCCTCGATCGTGCCCGACCCGCCCTCGGCCGCTGCCTTCTCGAACGCGGTGCCGCGCACGGTGACGACGAGCTTGGCGTCCGAGGTCTTGACCGTCGCGATCGCGTTGCCGGCATAGATCGGCCGCGTGAACGTATCCGGCCCCTCGACCGAGAGGATGTCGGACAGCTGCATCACGTCGAGCAGCGCGGCGACGCGCGGGGCGATGTTTTTGCCCGTGGTGGTCGCCGGCGCGACGAAGGCGTCGTGGCTCTCCATCAGCCCCGCCACCAGCGGCGCGACATTCTCGGCGAGCGCGTGCGCGAAGGGCGCGCCGTCGGCGACATGCACCTTGTCGACGCCCGCGATCTTTGCCGCCGCCTCGGCGACGCCGCCGACATTCTCGCCCGCGACGAGGAGGTGGACTTCGCCCAGCTTGCTGGCGGCAGTGACCGCCGACAGCGTGGCGTCCTTGACGGCCTGACCGTCATGCTCGACCCAAACCAAGGTCTTCATTTCGATGTTCCTCTGATCCGTTGTGCCGGCAGGCTTACTTGGCGACGCCCATCGCCTTGAGCTTCATCACCAGTTCGTCGACGTCGGCGACCTTGGCGCCGGCCTGGCGCTTGGCGGGCTCGGCGACCGAGACGATCGTCAGGCGCGGGGCGATGTCGACGCCGTAGTCGGCAGGCGTCTTATTCGCGAGCGGCTTGGACTTGGCCTTCATGATGTTGGGCAGCGTCGCATAGCGCGGCTCGTTGAGGCGAAGGTCGGTGGTGACGATCGCGGGGAGCTTGAGGCTCACCGTCTCCAGCCCGCCATCGACCTCGCGCGTGACCTTGGCGGTGTCGCCTTCGACCTCGACCTTCGAGGCAAAGGTGCCCTGCGCCCACCCGGTCAGCGCGGCGAGCATCTGGCCGGTCTGGTTCGCATCGTCATCGATCGCCTGCTTGCCGAGGATGACCAGCTGCGGCGTTTCCTCGTCGACGATCGCCTTGAGGATCTTGGCGACGGCGAGCGGCTCTACCTCGGTCTCGGCGGTTACCAGGATCGCGCGGTCGGCACCCATGGCGAGCGCGGTTCGCAGCGTGTCCTGCGCCTTGGCAACCCCGATCGACACGGCGACGATCTCGGTCGCCACGCCCTTTTCCTTCAGGCGGATGGCTTCCTCGACCGCGATCTCGTCGAACGGGTTCATGCTCATCTTGACGTTGGCCAGGTCGACCCCCGACCCGTCCGCCTTCACCCGCGGCTTCACGTTGTAGTCAAGCACGCGCTTGACGGGCACGATGACTTTCATTCGCTACCTTCCGCTCCGGCCGGCACCCGGCACGATCATCCGGGCCGCGTCCTACTCCGGCCTGCTGCGAAGATCGACGCCCCCGCCCGCATATCGCAGCGGCGATTGCGCGCCTTCAGGCAGCGATCGAGGCGAGCTTGGTCTGGAGATAAGCGTCGAGGCCCTCCGACCCGCCTTCCGACCCGAAGCCGCTTTCGCCGACCCCGCCGAACGGCGTCTCGGCCGTGGAGATCGCGAGCGTGTTGACCCCGACCATTCCTACACGCAGCCGGTGCATCGCCGCCTGACGGTTGCCGATCGCCTGCGTGAACGCGTATCCCGCAAGGCCGGCGGCGGTCCCGTTGGCAAGTTCGATCGCCTCGTCCAGCGTGCCGAACGGCATCACCGGCAGGATCGGACCGAAGCATTCGTCGCGGAACAGGCGAATGTCGGGGGCATCGGCGGCGACGACGGTCGGTTCGAAGAACATGCCCGTATCGCCGCGCCTCCTGCCGCCCCCGACGATGCGCGCGCCGCCCCGTTCGGCATCGGCGACGAACGCTTCCATCGCCTCGACCCGGCGGGCGTTCGCCAGCGGCCCCATCTGGCTCTGAGGATCGAGGCCGTCGCCGAGCCGCAATGCCCGCGCCCGTGCCGCCGCATCGGCGACAAAGCGCTGGTAGAGACTTTCGTGAACGAAGAACCGCGCCGGGCTGACGCAGACCTGACCGGCATTGCGGAACTTGGCGGCCGTCAGCGCGGCAAGCGCCGCGTCGTAATCCGCGTCGGAAAAGACGAGCACCGGCGCATTGCCGCCCAATTCCATCGTCGTGCGCTTGGCGCCAGCCGCTGCCAGCGCCATCAGATGCTTGCCCACCGGGGTCGATCCGGTGAAGCTGATCTTGCGGACATCGGGCGCGGCGATCAGCCGCTCAGACACGTCGGCCGGTACGCCGAAGACGAGCTGCGCGCAGCCGGCGGGCAGCCCCGCCTCGTGCAGCGCGCGCATGATCTCGACCGCGCAGCCGGGGGTCTCCTCCGACGCCTTGAGGATGACGGTGCAGCCGGCCGCAAGCGCCGCGCCAAGCTTGCGTACCGGCGTCAGCGCCGGGAAGTTCCAGGGCGTGAAGGCGGCGCAAACCCCCACCGGCTCGCGCAGGACGAGGTGCTCGAGCGCCCCCGGCGCGCGCGAGGGCACGACGCGGCCATAGGTGCGACGCCCCTCCTCGGCCAGCCATTCGAACAACTCGATCGCGTGGGTCAATTCGCCCTTGGCCTCGGCGAGCGGCTTGCCCTGCTCGAGCGTCATGATCGCCGCGATCGCATCGATCCGGTCGCGCAGGATGCCTGCGGTCCGGCGCAGGATCGCGCTCCGCTCGAACGGCGCCGTCGCCGCCCAGCCCGCAAAGGCGCGCGTGGCGGCAGCGACCGCCTCGTCGAGTTCCGCGGTCGTCGCATGGGGCAATTCGCCCAGCACGGCGCCGGTCGCCGGATTCTCCACCGGCTCGCTCGTGCGGCCCGGCCCCGACCCGATGAAGCGACCGTCGATGCAAAGGAAGAGTTCGGTATACATGCGATCGTCCTTGACGCGTGAAAATTGCCGGTCAGCTGACGAGGAAGCCGCCATCGACGGGCAGGCTGACGCCGGTGATGTACGACGCTGCATCGGCAGCGAGGAACAGACACGCGGCAGCGATCTCGTGCGGGTCCGCCACGCGGCCGAGCGGCATTCGCCCCGGCCCCGTCATCGGCCCGCCGAGCGACAGGCCGTCCGCCTTCATCTGCTCAGTCGCGGCCTTCGCCCCCTCGGTCGCGACGCCGCCCGGCAGCACCGCGTTGATGCGGATGCCGTCACCCGCCGTCTCGATCGCCATCGATCGGGTGAGGTTGATGACAGCCGCCTTGGAAGCCCCGTAGTTCGCGTTGTTGGTCACCGATGCGCGCTCGCCGCTGGTCGATGCGACGTTGACGATCGCGCCGCCGCGTGCCCCGGCCTTCATCGCCTTGATCGCTTCCCGCATGACGAGGAACGTGCCGCGCGTGTTGACCGCGTGGAGCGCATCCCACTGCGCCGCCGTCATGCTGAGAAAGTCGCGCTTGGGGAAGATCGCGGCAACATGGACGACGGCATCGAGCCGGCCGAAGTCGCGCACGACCTGCGCGGTGGTCGCCGTCACCGAACCCTCGTCCGACACGTCGCATGGATACGCGACCGCGCCCGGCAGCATCGCCGCGACCGCCCCTGCACCTGCGGCATCGATGTCGCTGACCGCCACGCGGGCACCCGCCGCGGTGAACAGCTCGCATACCGCGCGGCCAATCCCCCGCCCGCCCCCGGTCACCAGGACGGTTCGGTCATGAAAGCCGTACAATTGAGCCAGGTCGATCATGCTATCCTCGCACGCGGGGGCCGCACCTGTCCTGCGACGGCGCGCGCGGCATCGCCACAATTCCGCGGCACACATCGCACACTCGATGCCTGACACGCCCGCCGCTACGCATGGTTGACCTGCGCGGCCGGGGGGCGAACGCTCGACGGCGATCACAGGAGACCCAGATGGCCGCCGCCGTCCGCTCGCCCGTTCCCACGCACGTCCCCGACGGCCTCGTCGTCGATTTCGACGGGTACCGCCCCGACGTCGAGGACAGCTATCACCGCCCCTATGCCCGGCTGCACGAGGCCGGGGTGCCCGACATCTTCTGGTCGCCCTATAACGGTGGCCACTGGATCCTCGCCCGGCGCGCCTACCTTGCGGAGGCATTCGGCGATCCGCTGCGCTTCACCTCGAGCGAGGGCGCATCGGTCGACGCGATCGAGCCGCCGGATCGCCCGCGCCTCGTCCCGATCGAGGCCGATCCACCGCGCCAGCAGGCATTTCGCAAGCTCTTCTCTCCCGCCTTCGTCGCGACCGCCCTCAAGGCGCGCGAGGCCGAGGCACGCGCACTGGCGATCGAGCTGATCGAGGGGCTGAGGCCGCGGGGCCGCTGCGAGTTCGTGACCGAGTTTGCGCAGCACCTGCCGATCCGCATCTTCATGAACATGGTCGACCTGCCCGAAGCGGACCGCGAGACGCTGCTTCCGCTTGCCGCCGCGCAGGTTCAGGCCGACGCGCCGAAGGCCGAGAAGCTGGCCCTCCTGTTCGAATATGCCGAGCGCCGTGTCGCCGAGCGGGCGGCCGATCCCGGAGACGACCTCATCAGCAAGATCGCAACCGCCGAGATCGATGGGCGGCCGATCGCCCTGCACGAGGCGGTGGGCGTGACGACGCTGCTGCTGATCGGCGGGCTCGATACAGTCGCCTCGATGATGGGGCACATTATGCAGCATCTGGCGAACCATCCCGGCGACCGGCATCGGCTTGCCGCCGATCGCGGGCTTTCCGCGGCGGCGACCGAAGAGTTCCTGCGCCGGTTCGCACTGACCAATCCGGGTCGGACCGTGGTTTCGGACATCGACTTTCACGGCGTTCGGATGCGCGCGGGCGACAAGATCATGCTGGCGACGCCGTTCGGCGCGCTGGACCCGCGCGACTATCCCGATCCGCTGGCGATCGATTTCGCGCGCAAGTCCAACACCAAGACCACCTTCGGCGCAGGTCCGCACGTGTGTCCGGGATCGATGCTGGCCCGCGCGGAGATCAAGATCCTGCTCGAGGAATGGCTGCCGCGCATCCCGGATTTCGCGCTCGATCCGGCCGACCCGCCGCGCATCCGCACCGGCGTGAACGGCAGCGTCGAGCATCTGCCGCTGGTCTGGTGAAGGAGGCTGCATCATGGATACCTCGCTCGAAGCCACCGTCCGCGAGCTGGCCGACCGTCAGCAGATCGAGGCGGCGCTGCTGCGCTATTGCCGCGGGGTCGACCGGCGGGACAAGGCGCTGATGCTTTCCGCCTATCATCCTGACGCGATCGACGATCACGGCGTCGTCGTCCTGGAAGCGGAGGCGTTCTGCGACTGGGCGATCGAGTTTCACGACACGCATAACGGCGTCACCCACCACGCGATCAGCAACCTGACGATCGACCTCGACGGGGATACGGCGCATTCGGAATGCTATTACACCTATATGGGCACCGTGCCCGGCGGTCCGACCCAATTGTGCTTCGGCCGCTATGTCGACCGGCACGAACGCCGCGAGGGGCGATGGGCGATCGCCGCACGCCTCTGCTTCAACGAATCGGTCAACGAGATCTCGCCGGCCACCTTGCCTGAGGATTATCGTCGGCTGCTGACGAGCAACGGCCCGCAGACGCTGGATCGCAACGACGCCTCCTACTGGCGTCCGCTGACGATCGACCCCGCACGGCGCGGGTGACCGACCGTCAGGCCGAGGGAAAGAGCCCGCCGTCCAGAAACAGCGTCTGCCCGGTCATGTAACGCAGATAGTCGGAGCAGAGCGCGACCGCACCCTCGCCGATGTCGCGGCGCGGATCGCCAAGATCGCCCAGCGCGAACTTGCGCTTGTACGCCGTCTCCATCGCCGGGAACTGGCCGAAGAACGCGCGGGTCGCCTCGGTTGCCGCGGCGGGCGAGATCGAGTTGACGGTGATCGAATCAGGCCCCCATTCGCGCGCCAGCGACTTGATGAAGCCGCGCAGCGACGCCTTCGACGCCGAATAGATCGCGTTCATCGCCGCGCCGTGATAGCCGAAATTGGACGTCATCACGACGAAACGGCCGCGACCCGACGCCTTCAGGTGAGGATATCCAGCCTGCGCCAGGGACAGCGCGCCGCCCAGGGTGATGTCCGTCTGCCGCCGCCAGGCCGCTTCATCGCTCAAATCCGCCGGCATCGGATAGGCGGAGTCGGGCGCGGCGGCGTTGTGAATGATGATGTCGATCGCGCCGAATTCGGCGTGGAGCCGCTCGATCCCGGCGGCCACCGAAGCGCGGTCGGTCGCGTCGACGCAGAGGACCAGGCCGCCGGTGCCGCCCTCCGCCTCGATCAGCCGCGCCGTTTCCTCGCCCGTTTCCGGCCGGCGCACCGCGATGCCGACGTGCGCGCCCGCCGCGGCGAGCGCACGGGCGAGATCGCGGCCGATTCCCCCGCCCGCCCCGGTGATGAGCGCGATCCGTCCGTCCAGAGGCTTGTTCAAGGGAGCATCCATTCGCCGCCATCCACGATCACGGTCTGGCCCGTCACGCCACCGGCATCCTGCCCGGCCAGCATCAGGGCGGTCCGGGCGACATCCGCCCAGTCAGGTCGCCGACCAAGCGGGGGCGTGTAGTCGCCTAGCTCGCACTGTTCGGGAATGTCGCCATAACCAATGTCGGGGAATATCAGGGGCGCCGTCACCGATACCCAGTTGAGCCGCCAGCTCTCGCCCCATTGCCGCGCCAGCGCCTTCATCAAACCGCGCTGCCCCTCCGTCGCCGTGGCCAATGCCACGTGGTTCGCCGCGCCGGTCATGCCGATGCTGGCGCCGAGCAGCACCACCGAGCACGGACGCCCGGCCAGGGCATCGCGCAGCCCTTGCAGGATCTCGAGCAACCGCAGTTGCGGCTCGTCGGCGCAGCGCCGCCAGTCATCCGGCATCCACTCGAGCAGCGGCCGCGCCAGCCCCCGATCCACGGGGGCGAACGCGACGATCGCCACGCGGGCTTCGCCCAGCGTGTCCGAAAAGGCCGCATGCAGACTGGTGCGCGATACCGTCTCGCAACGCGTGACCCGCACCCCCGCCCCCTGGCTGCGCAACGCGTCCGCGAGCAGGCGGCCGCTTTCGCCAAGTCCATGGGTATACAGGACGAGTTCTGGAGCAGGTTCAGCCATCGTCACTCCCCTGCCTGCCGCCGGGTGCCCGGCATCTTGACGCAACAGGGTAGATCAAGCCGCCTCAGGCGCAATCGACCTGCACGACGCATCGCAGGGACGATGACCCGGCACGACCGCGCTAGCGTTCGCGGCCCGGCATCACCCGGCGAGCGCCGCGAAGGCCGGTGCGAGCAGCGCTCGCGTCTCCACGAGCACCGCTGCCGCCCGGTCCAGGTCCTCGGCGGTCCAGCTTGCCGCCAACCCGCCACAGGTAAGCGCCCATTGCGTCGCCGGCTCGGTCCCCGTTTCGAATAGCGGCACTGCCACGGCAGTGTACCGGCCGTCGAGAATCTGTCCGAGCCGCACGGCCCCGTCGCGTGCCAGAGCCTCGACCGCCGCTTCGATCCTGGCGCGATGCCGTTCCCGCCGCGCCGCATCGGGATGGTCGATCGCCGCGATCCCGGCCTCCCGTGCGGCGGGCGGAAGTGCGGCCAGTACGGCCAGCCCCGCGGACACCGTATCGATGGGCGCGCGCCATCCGACCGGCTGGTCCCGAACGACGAAGTCGCCGTTCAACTGCTCGACCGCGACCATCTCGCTTCCTTGGCGCAAGCTGAGCGTCGTGCTCCCCCCGGTTCGCTCGAGGATCCGCTGCATGTACGGCATTGCCAGCGCAGGCGCATCGAGCCCCCTAGCGGCGGCATAGCCCAGCGTCAGCGCCGGCGCGCCGATCCGAAGGCCCGCGCCCGCTGGCGCCCGGACCAGGAACCCGCTTTCGATCAGCGTGTAGCATAGGCGCCAGACCGTCGGCTGGCTCAGCCCCGTACGCCGCGCGATTTCGGCGGTCGTCAATTCGATCCGCGGTCGATCGAAGCATCGCAGGACCGACAGACCGCGGGCCAGCGCAGTGACGAAGTGCCGATTTTCGGCAGGACTAGGGTCGACCATCCCTTTGACTCAGAGCCTCACGGTTGTTATATCAAGTTGCATAGCGATTGGGCTATTCACATAGCGAATAGAGAGGTTGCCATGGACTTTCAAGACACCCCCGCCGGGTCCGGCTCGCTCGACGCCATCGACTGGCCGATGCACCGCGTTTCGCGCGACGACGGCTGGCGGCCGCCTGCCGGCACGCGCATCGTCTCGGTCGACGACCACGGCATGGAGGAGATGCATCTGTGGGAAAACCGGCTGAAGGGAGCCGACAAGGATCGCGCGCCCAAGCTGTGGCGCGGCGACGACGGCCGGTTCCACATGGAAGTCGACGGGATGAGCTACGACGTCCCAGGGCTCGATTCCGATGTGGGTGAGGGACGTCCGGGCATGTGGGACCGCGACGAACGCCTGAAGGACATGGACGCCGAGGGGATCGACACCTCGCTGTTCTTCCACTCGCGCGCGATGTCGCTGGTGCGGATGGAGGACAAGGCGTTCTTCACCCGTTGCATGGACGTCTATAACGAGTGGCTCGGCGAATATTGTTCGATCGCGCCCGACCGCCTCGTCGGCGTGGGAATCCTGCCGACGATCTATGAGCCGGAAGCGACGCGCGACTATATCGCCAAGATGAAGGCGCTCGGCATCAAGGCGCTCGAAATCCCGTCGGCGCCCAAGAACGTGCCCTACAACTCGTCAAAGATGGAACCGCTCTGGGAAGCGATCGCCGAGAGCGGCATCCCCGTCATGTTCCACATCGGCGCCTATATGGAGTTCCGGGGCAAGGGCGCGATCGGCGCCAACCTGACCAAGAATCTCGGGCCGTATCGCCCGCTCTGGTCGATCCTCGCCTTCTCGGGCATTCTCGAGCGGCATCCGGAGCTCAAGGTCGTGTTCTGCGAGGGCGGCTTCGGCTGGGTGCCGTGGACGCTGCAGGACGCCGATCGCGTCTATCAGGTCTATGAGAGCGAGATGAAGCCGAAGCTCGCCAATCCCCCGAGCTTCTATTTCCGTCGGCAGTGCTATGCGGCGATCATGCAGGACGATGTCGGACTGAAGGCGGCGAAGGACTACGACCTGACCGGCAACCTGCTCTGGTCGTGCGACTATCCGCATGGCGAGAGCGTGTTCGGCGAGTCGCGCGGCGAGATCCGCAAGATCTTCGAGACGCTGGGCGACGAAAAGGCGAAGATGGTCGTCGGCGGTACCGCCGCGAAGCTCTGGAACCTGTGACCTGACCGGCCGCGGCCTCCGGATGGATCCGGAGGCCGCGAAGCCTCAGTAAAAGTCCTCGCCGGAGGGCTGGAAGACGGGCGTTTCCCGGGCCTGAAGCGCGCGCATCGCCTCCTTGGCCTCGCTGCTGCCGAAATTGACCATCTCGAACGCCGCGGAGAGATCGAAGACAGTCTGATTCTGCCGCAGAAAATGGTTGAGCACGTATTTGCTCATCCGCAGCGCATTCGGCGCCGTCGCGGCAAGCTTGCTCGCGACCTCGACCGCCCTGTCCTGCAACACCTCTGCTTCGACCGACAGCGCGATCAGGTTCATCGCCTCGGCCTGCTCGCCCGTGACCGGCTCGTTGGTCAGCAGATGGTATTTCGCCTTGGCGAGCCCGCACAGCAGCGGCCAGATCATCGCCGCATGATCCCCCGGCGTGACGCCGACACGGAGGTGCCCGTCGAAAAGCTTGGCGGTCTTCGCGGCGATCGGAATGTCGGCGAGCAGCGCGATCGCGAGCCCCGCCCCCACTGCCGGTCCGTTGATCGCCGAGATCAGCGGCTTTCGCATCGTCGTCAGCGCTTGAACCAGCCGCCGGGCATTGCCGAAATCGTGACAGAACTGCTCAAGGCTGTCGCGCTGCACGTCGTTGGGCATCTCGTCGAAGGAGCCGCCCGCTGAGAAGGCGCGCCCCGCCCCCGTGACGATTGCGACGCGCGTGTCGGGATCGGCATCAACGACGGCCCACACCGCCTCGATCTCATGACCCAGCTTGCCGCCGATGGCATTCATCTTCGCCGCGTTGTCGATCGTGACGCGCAGGACGAACGGCGCCGGTCGTTCGAAGCGAAGATGCTCGAAGGCAGCGTAAAGGGTCAGGTCTTCGGACACGGCGTTGCTCCCGGATGATTCGGCAGACGGTGCAGCGCGCACTCGCACCGGGCAAGCCGCACCTTCCGCCATCGCCGGGGCGATGCCCGGCGGGTCAGGCCGCGCCGATCTCGATGCGGTCGCGGCGGCGCGCGGCCCAGTCGGCGAAACGTTCGAGCGCGATGCCGTGGCCGTTAGCCCGGTCCAGATCGACCTTGTAGCCTTCGACGGTCGCCCATTGCTGGCTTTCGACCAGCCCCGGCATCACCCCGGCGGCGCGCGCATCCGCACCTTTCATCGAGCGCGCGACCACCGGCTTGCCGCTGGCCGCGGACAGCACCTCGGCCACCTGGGTCATCGTCAGCGATTCGGCGGCGAGGTCGATCTCCCGACCATCGAAGCGCGCCGGATCGGCGAAGGCGGCGGCGGCGAACCGGCCGATATCGGTGGCGGCGATCAGGTCGAGGCGCGTGTCCGGCTTCATCGCCGTCTCCATCGCGCCCCGCGCCAGGCCGGGGAACATGTACGCTGCCTTGGGCTTGATGAAGTTGTCCATCATGAACGCAGGCTTCAGGATGACCCAGTGGGGAAAGCCCGCCTGCCGGACGAGGTCGTTCACGCCCGACTTGGCGTTCCAGTAATCGGGCCACCAGCGCCCCGCATCCCAGTCGACGAATTGCGTCTGCTCGCCCGCGCGCGCGACCGAGGTGTGGACGAACACCTCGACGCCGGCTTGCCGCGCGGCCTCGATCAGATGACGACCGGTGCGGACCTCGCTTTCCAGATCGCCGGGCGTCGGCGGCAATTGAACCGAAAATACCCCCCATGCGCCGTCCGCCGCTGCGGCTAGGGTCTCACGATCGTCGAAGTCGCCCTGGTACAGCTCTACGCCGCGCGCCGCCAGCGCCGACGCCCCCGGCGCCGACGGATCACGCACCAATGCGCGCACGCGAAAGCCCGTGCCGAGCAGCGCGTCGACGGTGGCGCCGCCCTGTGCGCCCGTCGCACCGGTGACGAGGATGATGCGATCGGTCATTCGATGAATCCCCTGGTGGTTCGGCGACGCCGGGCATCGGTCCACACGCCGCATTCGGGAGAGATGCGAGGCCCTGGAAACGCCCCGCACCGGGCGCTCGACAGGTTCGCGAACTCGTCTCCGGACGACGGGCCTGTCGCATGGCGTCTCTATCTGCGGTCGCGACGGGCCGACACGGGAAAGCTTGGTGCAGGTCCGCCAGCCTTGCCAGTCACGCGGCCTCATCGATCGCCCTCTCGATATCGGGCGCTCCGGCTGGCTGGGGCGGCTCTGCCATCATAGCGTTCACGCGAGCGAGGAACCGCCATGCACGACACGCCCGAGGACCTGTACGTCGATCGCTCGATCCGCGTCGTCTTCTTCTCACAGCCCGTAGCGGCGCGGTGCCGGCGGCTGATCTGCGGCTCCGACCACGCGCGCGCTGTCGAGGCGATCGTCGGCCGGCAGGAGGGGTGCCCACGATGAGCGGCCGTTTCACCGGCACGCTGTTCGACCTGACGGGCCGGACCGCGCTCGTCACCGGATCGAGCCGCGGCATCGGTCGCGCGATCGCGCAGCGATTGGCGCAGCACGGGGCGAACGTCATCGTTTCCGGCCGCAAACCCGGGCCGGCGCAGGATGTCGCGAACGCGATCAATGCCAGATCCGATGGCGGCTCTGCCATCGCCGTCGCAGCGAACGTCACCCGCGCCGACGAATTGGCCGCGTTGGTCGATGCCGGCGAGGCGGCGTTCGGCGCCATCGACATCCTCGTCGCCAATGCCGGCCTACATATTCATGTCGGGCCGAGCGCCGAGATGACAGACGCCGTTCTAGCCAAGACGATCGACGGCAATTTCGGACAGCTGCATATCCTTTCGCAGCGTGTGCTGCCCGCCATGACGCAGCGCGGCTGGGGCCGGATCGTCAACATCGGCTCGATCGCCGCGCACTTCGGCAGCGGGATCTACCAGAGCTATACGCTGAGCAAGACCCTCGCGATGCAGTATATCCGCAACATCGCGGTCGAGCATGGCGCGGCGGGCGTGCGCGCCAATACCGTGTCGCCGGGTCTTGTCCGAACGGACATGGCCGCCGGACTGATCGACAATCCCGAAACGCTGGCCCGCGAACTCTCCCGCTCGACCGTTGGTCGTGTCGGCGAGCCGGACGAGATCGCAGGCGTGGTGGTGATGCTGGCGAGCGAGGCCGGCAGCTATGTCAACGGCCAGACCATTGCCGCCGATGGCGGCATGAGCATCCGATACGAGTGAGCCCCATGACCGATCTTCCGCCCGGCGTCCTTCCCTATGACCCCATGGCCAAGGAGGTGATCGACGATCCATTCGCCGAATATCGGCGACGGCAAAGCGGATGCCCGATCGGACATAGCGAAACGCTGGGAATGCCGTTCTGGGCATTGTTCGGTTACGATGATGTCCGCTCGGCGATGCTCGATCCCAAGGCGTTCTCCAGCCGCTACGGACCGACGCCCGTCTTCCAGAAATCGATCGGTTTCTTTGCCGACGGAAAGGAGCACACGCATTTCCGCGCCATCTTCCGCAAGCGGTTGAGCCCGGAAGGCATCGCCGCGTTGCAGCCGCGCGTCGCGGAGTTGGCCCGGCGCTTGCTGGACGACATGATCGCCAAGGGTCCCGTCGTCGATCTGCACGACGATTTCGCGCTGCCGCTGCCCGTCCATGTCATCTCGTGGCTGCTCGGCATCCAGGGGGACGATTTCGTCACGCTGAAGCATTGGTCCGACGAGTTGATGGAGAATGCGTTCGGCAAGAGCAACGAGCGCTTTCTGAAGGTGTATGCGGGCATCTGCGCCTTCTTCGACCAGCATCTGGATGCCCGATACGACATGCTGACGGCGGCCGGAATCGAAGAGGCGCTTCCCGAACATGTCGGTTCGGTGTTGCCGGACGATTGGATCTCGGATGCCGTCTGCGCCGATTATCTCGGCCGCAAGCTCAACCGCGACGAACAGCGCATGGCGCTGATGGGGCTGCTCGTCGGCGGAAATGAAACGACCACCTCGCTCATAACCAACCTGATGTGGCGGCTGCTCGAGGAGCCTTCGCGCTGGGAGCAAGTGAGGAGCGATCCCGATCGCTTCATACCCGTCGCCATCGAGGAAAGCCTCCGCTTTGATTCGCCAGCGCAGGCGATGTTCCGCACGACCCTGTGCCCCGTCGAGGTCGCCGGCGTCGAGATCGGCCCGAAGCAGAAGCTGATGCTCAATTTCGCCGCCGCCAATCGCGATCCGGCCGCGTTCGACGATCCCGACAGCTTCCGTCTCGATCGCGACGCCCGCGATCTGTCGCGTCGGCACCTCGCCTTTGGCGGTGGGCCGCATGGCTGCCCCGGCGCGCCGCTATCGCGAATGGAAGTTGCCGTCGTGATGCAGCTGTTCGTCAAGCATCTGCCCGCCGCGACGCTCGCCGGTCCTTCCGAACGAAGCGTCGGCTATAATATGTGGGGTCGCTCCAGCCTGCCGATAAACCTCGGCTGCTAGATAAAGTCGCGCAGGAACGTGCGAACATCCTCGCTGAACAGGGCGGGCTCCTCCAGTGCGGCAAAATGCCCGCCGCTCGGCATCTCGGTCCAAGACCGGATGTCGTAGACACACTCGGCATTGGCACGGGTGGGCATCGGATAGAATTCGCCGGGGAACAGGGCGGCCCCTGTTGGTACCGCGATACGCCCTTCGAACGGCCGCTCCCGCATGATCGAGCGATAGGCCCAGAATGACGACAGCATGGCGTCGTTGACGAGGTAGCTCATCACGTTCGTCAGCAGCACGTCCTTGCTGAAGCGGCTCTCGATATCCCCGCCCGTGTCGCCCCAGCCGTGGAACTTCTCGATGACCCAGGCGGCGGTCCCGACAGGGTTGTCGAACAGCGCGAGGCCGATCGTCTGCGGCTTCGTTGCCTGCTCGCTCATATACGCGCCTTCGGTCGCCTGCACGCGCTGGTACGCGGCCCAATATGCCTGGTTCGCGTCCGCGTCCGCCGGATCCGTTCGCGGTCCGACGAGAAAATTGAGGTGGATCGCGGCGACAACGTCGCTGTGCTCGCCGCCGAGCCGGGCCGTCACCACCGATCCCCAATCGCCGCCCTGGGCGGCAAAGCGCGGATAGCCCAGCTCCTCGGTCATCAACCGGCGCCACAGCGTGGCGACGCCCTTTGGCCCTATCGGCTTTGGCGGACGCCCGGACCAACCGAAACCGGGCAAGGACGGGATGACGAGATCGAACCCGTCCTCCGCCCTGCCGCCGAAGCGTTCGGGAAAGGCAAGTCGCTCGATCACCCCCTGGAACTCGACGATCGAGCCGGGCCAGCCGTGGGTCAGCATCAGCGGACGTCCACCGCCCGAACCGCGTATGTGCTGGAAATGGATGTCGATGCCGTCGATCTCGGCCTTGAAATGCGGCCAGCGGTTGAGCGCGCGTTCGTGTGCACGCCAGTCATAATGCTCGCGCCAATAGGCGACCAGCTCCGCAAGATACGCCGCATCGGTGCCGTAGGACCAACTGCCGTGGTCGTCCGCGGGCGCGTAGCCGATCCGCGCGTCGCCGACCTGTCGCGAGATGCGATCGAGAACGGCATCGGGCACGGCGATCTCGAACGGACGAACGGTCATCGCGGGCTCTCCTCTGCACGCACCATGGCAGGCGGCGGCGGGGCGACAAGCAGCGTCCACGCGATATCGCAGGGCGGATACTCGCGCATGCCGGCCCGTTCGATAGATATCGCCGCATGACCGACACGACACGTCCGCTCGCCGACCTTCGCGGTCGCACCCTCCTCATCACCGGCGCCTCTTCGGGCCTCGGTGCCCACTTCGCCCGCGCCGCCGTCGCGGCCGGCGCCGCCGTGGCGCTCGCGGCGCGACGTGCCGATCGCCTGGCCGACCTGGTTGCCGACCTGACCCGCGATGGCGGCCGCGCCGCAGCGATCACGATGGACGTCGCCGACGAGGCGTCGGTCGCCGCGGGTTATGACGCGGCTGAAGCGGCGCTGGGGCCTGTCGATTCGGTCCTCGCAAATGCCGGCCTCAACGTGCCCGGCAGCGCCATCGACCTGACTGCCGCCGATTTCGATCAGATCATGTCGGTCAACCTGCGCGGGGTTTTCCTGACGGCGCGAGAGGGTGCGCGGCGGATGATCGCCAGCGGATCGAAGGAAAAGGGCAACGGACGCATCGTGCTGGTCGGGTCGGTCGGATCGCATCGCGTACTGCCCGGCCTCACCGCCTATTCGACGTCGAAGGCGGGCGTGTTGATGATGGGCAAGAGCTTAGCGCGCGAATGGGCGACGCGCGGGATCAACGTCAACACGATCTTGCCCGGCTGGATCAAGACCGAGCTCAACACCGAATGGCTCGAAAGCGCCAGCGGGGAGAAGCTGATCGGCAGCTTCCCGCGCCGCCGGGTGATGGTCCCCGCCGACCTCGACGGGATCACGCTTTACCTGTTGTCCGACGCCTCGCGCGCGATCACCGGCGGTGGGTTCGAGCTCGACGACGGCCAGTCGCTCTAGGCGAATTCACGCGGCGGCTTCCCAATAGGGTGCCGCCGCAACGAACCCGCCAAGCCCCGCCAGCGTGCGCGTGGCCGACACCCCGTCGAGCAGCAGGCCGATCGCGGTCAGCCGCAGGAACCAGTGGCCGACGGCATGCTCCTCGGTCACGCCGATGCCGCCGTGCAACTGCACCGCCTGCTGCGCGACGAAGCGACCCGTCTTGACCGCGACGATCGAGACGGCCGCCATGATCCGCTCGCGTTCGTCAGCAACGGGCTCTTCCAGCGAGCAGGCTGCAAGGATCGCCGCGGATCGCAACTGCTCGATCTCGACCAGCATCTCGGCCGCACGATGCTGGAGCGCCTGGTTGCTGGCGAGCGGCTTGCCGAACTGGACCCGCGTCTTGAGATAGTCCGACGTCGCCTCGAACGCGCCTTCGGCGGCGCCAAGCGCCTCGGCCGCCAGAAAGGCGACGCGCCGATCTCGCAACTCAAGGCGCAGGCGAGCCGCCTCGTCTCCAGCCGCAATCTGCTCGCCCCGGACGCCGTCCAGCCGCACATCTGCGGCCGTACCGCCGCCGTGCAGCGGTCGGGCCGCCCGGGACAGGCCGGGGGCGCCAGCATCAACCAGATAGAAAGCGTGGCCGGTATCGACGATGAACGCCTCCGCCGTCCCGCATCCGAAAAAGCCGTGCGCCTTTCCCGTTAAGGTGCCCTCGTCGTCCGATATCGCGCCCGTGACCAGCGCATAGCGCCGACTGCCGTCTAGCAATTCCCCCAGGGCGCGCTCGCGAAGCGGTGCCGGCGCGGCGGACAGGGCTGTGCCGCACAGGATCGCGGTGTCGAGATAGGGCACCGCAAGCAGATGGCGTCCGATCGCTTCGCCAAGAATCATCAACTCGGCCCCGCCGCCGCCCAGCCCACCCGCGGGCTCCGATACCATGACCGCTGTGAGGCCCAGATCCGCCATCCCCTGCCAGGCATTCTCGCTCCAGCCGGCGGCGGTGCGGGCCGCAGCACGATGCGAGTCGAGGCCGCCGGTGTCTTCGGCGAAGCGGTCGACCATCTCCTTCAATAGGCGCTGGTCGTCATCCAGTTCGAGATTCATCGCTCAGAGCCCCAGCACGTTCTTGGCAAGGATGGTCTTCTGCACCTCGCTCGCGCCGCCATAGATCGATGCCGCGCGCAGGACCGCATAGTTCGGAAGCGCGGTGCCCTGCGCATCCTCGATCGCCTCGGGCCCTTCGGGATCGGCACGGAGCGCCGCCGGGCCGATCGCCTGCACCAGCAGCTCCGACGCCGCTTGTCTCAGTTCGACGCCCTTCAGCTTCAGCACCGACGATCGCGGATCGGCACCGTCGGACCGACGCTGGGCATCGAGGATACGAAGCTGCGTCACCTCCAGCATGCGCAATTCGGCCTCGATCGCCGCCGCCTTGGCCAACAGCCCGGCATCCCCCGCCGCCTGCGTCTTGATCCGGCGCAGGATATGCTTGGTCATGCCGATCCGGGCGATGTTGGTCCGCTCGCTTGACAAGAGCGCCTTGGTCACGGTCCAGCCATCGTTTTCCGCGCCGACCAGGCAGTCGGCGGGAACGCGCACCTCATCGAGGAAGACCTCGTTCACCTCGTGCCGGCCATCGATCGTGATGATCGGCCGGATCGTCACGCCGGGCAGGCGCAGGTCGATCAGCAGGAACGACAGACCCGCCTGCCGCTTCGCCGCGGTTGGATCGGTGCGGACCAGCGTGAACATCCAATCGGCATGGTGGGCCATACCCTGCCAAATCTTGTGGCCTGTCACGACATAGTCGTCGCCGTCACGCACCGCGCGCGTGCGCACCGCCGCCAGATCCGACCCGGCGCCCGGCTCCGAAAACCCCTGACACCACCAGATGTCGAGATTGGCGGTCGGGCCGAGGAACCGATTCTTCTGCGCTTCGGTGCCGTAGCGGATCAGCACCGGCCCCAGCATCGCGACGTTGAACGACACCGGCTCGGGCGCCGGCGCCTGATGCAGCTCGTCGAGGAAGATTGCGCGCTCGACCGGCCCCCAACCCGGTCCGCCATGCTCGCGCGGCCAGGCGGGCGTCGCCCAGCCACGCGCATTGAGCGCGCGCTGCCAGGCAACCACCTCGTCCCGGTTCGGCAATCGCCCATCGAGCATCTTGCGATGCGTCGCGGGATCGAGTTCCGCGCGGATGAAGTCGCGTACCTCGCGGCGGAACGCGGCTTCCTCGGGCGTCGGGCGAAGGTCCATCGATCAGCGGCCAGTGAAGACCGGCTTGCGCTTCTCGGCGAAGGCCGAAATACCTTCCTTGTAATCCTCCGAGGCGTAGCAGATCTGGAACAGCTCCTCGCAGCGGGCGAGGTCGCGCTTCGATTCGTCCTGCGCGTAAGTCCAGAGCGTGTATTTGATGTCTTCGGCGGTCAGGGGGGCGCCAATCGCGATGTTGCCGACGATCTTCTCGATCCAGCCATCGAACTCCTTGTCAGGCACGACCCGGCCGACCAGTCCCTTCGCATATGCCTCCTGCGCATCGAAGCGCAGGCCGCCGAGCAGCATATCCTTGGCCGCACCATAGCCGACGATGTCGACCATACGCCGCAGCGATGAATAGCGGTAACCGATACCGATATTCATCGCCGGCTGACCGAACGACGATTTGGCCGAACAATAGCGAAGGTCACAGACCAGCGCGACCGATACGCCGCCGCCGATGCAATAGCCGTCGATCGCCGCGACCGTCACCTTCTTCGATCGGTAGATCGCCTGCAGGGCATCCTCGCCGGTCCTGGCGTAATGCTCCTGCGCATCGGCGGCACCGCGCTCCTCGGCATATTTGGAGACGTCGGCCCCGGCGACGAAGGCCTTGCCCCCTTCACCGGAGAAGACGACCACGCGGACTTCGTCGTCCGCCTCGAACGCCTTCATCGCCTGGCCCATGCCTTCCCACATCGCCAGCGACATGGCGTTCATCTTGCCGGGATTGTTGAAGATGATACGGCCGATCGCGCCGTCCTTGCGCGTCAGGATCTGGTCGGTCACGAAATTCCCCCAATGATGCGAAGGTGGCGCCGCGAGGCGGCACCACCTTGCGAAAGCTTACGTCGCTTCGGGCGTTCAGCCGACGCGGGCGTAGAGCGGCGTCTGACCCTGCAATGCGCCGTGTCGCACTGTCAGAGGTGCCGGCGTTGCCAGCGTCGCGACGGTTTCGCGCAACGCCCGAAGGAAAAAGCCGCAGCCGCGCAGATCCCCCTCGCCGACCACCACGGAGAGCGCGAGATTCTCGTTGGTCGCGCTCTGCGGCAGGCGCACGGCAACGATCCCGCCAGCGCCCTCCGACAGCCCGGCGCTGACCGCGAAACCCTGTGTCCGGATATCGTCGATCTCCACAAGGAAGTCCTCGCAACGCACGCGCTGATCCTCTGCGGCTTCGCTGTTCATGCGATGCACCAGCTTGCGGATCGCGATCCGGTCGTGAACCGACAGCAGCAGCCGGCCCAGCTGACCACGGCTGAGCGGCCCGGCATTTTCGATCCCGGGCAAGTCGGTGCCGCCGTGGACGACCTCGAGATGCTCGGTGCGCAGACCGACGCAGCCGGTCAGCACGACCGAGCACTCGAGCTCGGCAGCCAGATCGTCCATCAGCGTGAGCAGATGACCGCGGCGGAACAGGCGAGGATGCGTCCAGGCGCCGAGCATCGCGACTTTGGCCGTCGGCCGATAGGTCCGGCGATACCGATCACGGGTCAGGAAACCCAGTTCGACGAGACAGCCGAGCAGTTCCGACGTGCTTGATTGCGGATAACCGTATTCGCGGGCGATCTCCATGACCGTCGCTTCCGAACGCTTCGAATTGAAGAACTCGAAGATCTCCAGCACGCGCTTGGCCGACTTGATCTTCTTCACGTCCAGGGTTGCCATCCGTCCTCTCCATGCGCCGGTGTACCGATCTGCACGCATCGTCTGCTGATATGTCGTACGCGTCAAGTGGGCATGTTGTCATAACAATAGATGTACGGTCGACGGTTCATTCTCAGCGACAAAAAGGTGCGCCGCGACAAGTGATCCCATCGGCTATCCGATGCTGCGGCAGGACAATTGCAAAGCGGGCGCCGGGCGGCTCAAACACCCCCATGACCCAGCTCCAGGAACGCGACTCGCGCGGAATCGACAGCAGCGCCTACCCGGTGCGACCCGTTCGGATGGGCGCGAAAGCAGCGATCGTCACCCGGCGGGCCGATGGTTCGGTGCTCGTCCGGCACGCCGCCGAGCCCGCGCCGGTGGTGCAGAACTGGAATCAGCGGCTCGAAATGTGGGCCACGGCGCATCCCGATCGCACGTTCCTGACCGAAGCGTACGAGGATGGCCGGCGACGCTGGTCGTTCGGCGAGGCACTGGCCGATGCACGGGCAGTCGCCGCGGCGCTGGCCGAATTGCCGCTTTCGGACGAACGGCCGCTCGCGATCCTCGCCGAGAACAGTATCGACTGCGCACGCATCACCCTCGGGGCGATGTTTGCCGGGATTCCGGCAGCCCCGATTTCACCCGCCTATGCGCTGCTCGCCAACGACTTCGCCAAATTGTCTTCGGTGATCGCGTCGTTGGGAGCCGGCGCGATCTATGTCGCGGATGGCGAGCGATACGCCGCTGCGATCGCCGCCGCCGTCCCGCCCGACATGCCCGTGATTTCGGGCGGGCGGCCCGTGCCCGGTCGCGACACGCTGTCGCTCGCCGGTCTTCTGGCGACCGAACCAACCGCTTCGTCGCGCGATCGCGAGGCGTCGATTGCGATGGATCAAGTCGCCAAGATCCTCTTTACATCGGGATCGAGCGGCACGCCCAAGCCGGTCATGCTGTCGCATCGAATGCTCGCCGACAACCGCGCGCAGAACATGCTCGTCTATGCCTTCCTGCAGGATGAGCCACCGGTGCTGGTCGATTGGCTTCCCTGGCATCATACCTTCGGCGGCAACAACAATTTCGGCTTCGCGCTGTGGGCAGGCGGGACGCTTCACATCGACGAGGGGAAGCCGACGCCCGGCGGCGTCGCCGCGACGATCGCCAACCTCAAGCGCTATCCGATCAATATCTACATCACCTCGCCGAGCGGGTTCGAGGCGCTCATCCCGCACCTTCAGACCGACGCGGAGCTCCGCCAAGCGTTCTTCGCCAATCTGAAGTTGCTCCAGTACGGCGCCGCTTCGCTCGCGACACATCTGTGGTCGGCGCTCGACGACCTTGCCGTTGCGGAGACCGGGCAGCGCGTCCTGATGGTTTCGGGCCTCGGCTCGACCGAGTGCGGCCCCACGCCGATGCAATCGAGTTGGGAGCAGCATCGCAAACCCGAAACCGGCCTGCCGGTGCCCGGCGTCACCGTCAAACTGGTGCCGTTCGAGGACGCCTTCGAACTTCGGTTCGCCGGCGACAGCATCACGCCGGGCTATTGGAAGCGGCCGGACCTGACCGCGGCGGCGTTCGACGACGAAGGCTTCTTCCTGACCGGCGATCTCATCAAGGCGATCGACCCGGACCGGCTCGAAGAGGGCTTCCTGTTTCACGGCCGCACGTCGGAAAACTTCAAGCTCACGTCCGGCACCTGGGTCACGGTCGCGCCGCTGCGCGCCAAGCTTCTCGAGGCGCTGGCGCCGGTGCTCAAGGATGCGGTGATCGCCGGGGCGCAGCGTGACCGCGTCACCGCGATCGGCTTCCCCGATCATGCCGCCGCGCGCCGCATGGCCGGGCTCCCGGCCGATGCCGACATCGAAACGGTGGTCGCCGCCCCGGCGCTGCGCGACTGGATCGCCGAACGCCTGACCGGCCTCGCCCGGACGGCAGGCGGCAGTTCGCAGCGTATCGTCCGGATCGTTCTGGAAACGGAGCTGCCGAGCCTTTCGAACGGCGAACTGACCGACAAGGCGACGGCAGCGGCGCGCGCGGTGCTGGCCCGCCGGGCCGACGTGGTCGAGGAACTCTACGCCTCTCCGCCGTCGCCGCGCACGATCGGGATCGACTGACGCCCGGCGCCGTCGCGCCGGGCGCGCCGTTCAGCCTGCGCCGGCGATCGGCTTTCCGTCCCAATCCTTTCCGTCGGCGACGCGCGCTTCCAGCAGCGCCGCGGGCTTCCAGCGATCGCCGAACTTCGCGTGATTGGCGCGAACGATCTCGAGCAGCTTGTCGAGGCCCTTGCGCTGCGCCCAGAACATCGGGCCGCCTTCATGCTTCGGGAAGCCGTAGCCATAGACGTAGGTCACGTCGATATCGCTGGCCCGCTGCGCGATGCCCTCTTCGAGGATCTTGGCCCCTTCGTTCGCCATCGCCGCCAGGATCTGCTCGACGATCTCTTCGTCGGTGAAGCGGCGCTGGGGGACCTGCTTGGCGGCTGCAACGTCCCGGAGCATGTCGAGCACCGCCGGATCCGGCGACGCATCGCGGCCTTCGTACTTGTAGTATCCGGCACCCGTCTTCTGTCCGTGCCGCCCCGCTTCGACGATCCGGTCGGCGAGCGGCGAATATTCCGGGCTGGACGTGTCGAGCGTGCCCGCCTCGATCCGCCCCTGCCGCATCCGATAGCCGACATCGAGGCCCGACATGTCACGCATGAGGTAAAGGCCCATCGGGAAGCCGAAGCCCTTGAGCGCGCGATCGACGTCCCACGGCGCAGCTCCCTGCTCGAGGATCAGATCCGCCTCCTGGCCATAGATCTTGAGGATGCGGTTGCCGATGAACCCCTCGCAATTGCCGGCCAGCACCGGCACCTTGCCGATCCGTTTGGCAAAGGCCATGACCGTCGCGATCGTGGTGTCGGACGACTTGGTGCCGCGGACATTCTCGCACAGTTTCATGACGTTGGCGGGCGAGAAGAAGTGCATCCCGATCACGTTTTCGGGACGGCCGGTCGCCGCGGCGATCTCGTCGATGTCGAGCGCGGACGTGTTGGAGGCGAGGATTGCGTCCGGCTTTGTCACCCGGTCCAGCGTCCCGAAAATCTCCTTCTTGACGCCCATGTTCTCGAACACCGCCTCGATCACCAGGTCGCAATCGGCCAGATCGTCATAATCGAGGGTAGAGGTGAGTAACCCCAGGGCCGCGTCCACCTGCGCCTGGCTGCGCGAGCCGCGCTTGATCGAGATGTCGTAATTGCCGCGCACCTTCTCGAGGCCGGCGTCGAGCGCGTCCTGCGTGACCTCCAGCAGGACGCAGGCGATCCCTGCATTGACCACCGACATCGCGATGCCGCCGCCCATCGTGCCCGCACCGATCACGCCGACCTTGGCGATGTCGCGCGGCTTGGCGGCGGGATCGAGGCCCTCGACCTTGGCGGCCTGTCGCTCCGCAAAGAACAGGTGCACCTGCGCGGCGCGGCTCGGCGCTTCGAGGCATTCCTTGAACGCCGCCTTCTCGAACTCGAGGCCGTCCTGCGGCGACCGGGTGCACGCCGCCTCGACGCAATCGACGATCCGGAACGGCGCGATCGTGCCGGCCCACTTTTTGGCGTTGGCGCTGCGGGTCTTTTCGAACAGCGCGGAATCGGCGGTCGCCACCTTGTCGGTTCGTTCGATCGCACGCGGCCACGGCCCGCCCGCGTCCGCCTTGCGCCGGGCGAAGTCGATCGCCGCGGTCAGGAGGTCCGCGTCCGTCACCTCGTCGACGAGCCCCAGTTCCTTCGCCTTGGCGGCACCGATATGCTTGCCGCTCAGGATCAGGTCGAGCGCGACCTCCGGCCCGGCGATGCGCGTCAGTCGCTGCGTTCCACCGCCGCCCGGGAGCAGGCCGAGATTGACCTCGGGCAGGCCGAGCTTGGCGCGCGACGCCGCGACCCGGAATGGCGCCGCCAGCGCAAGCTCGAGTCCGCCGCCCAGCGCATGGCCGTCGATCGCGCACACCACCGGTTTCTCGCTGAATTCAAGGAGGTCCTGTACCTCGAGCAGCGTCGGCCCGCGCGGCGGCTTGCCGAATTCCCGGATGTCGGCACCGGCCACGAACCGGTCGTTGTCGCCGATGACGACGATCGCATGGACCGCGTCATCCTCGGCCGCCTGTCGCATCCGACGGACCATCCCCTCCTTCATCGCCGCGCCTAGCGCGTTGACCGGCGGAAAGTCGATGGTGAGCACGGCGACGTCGCCATGCACGTCATAACGGACGGCGGTGTCGGGATCCTGCGACATGCGAATATCCTTGGAAGCCAAAGGGAGTCGGCTTGGCGATAGCGCGCGCATCGGCGGAGGAAAGCGGCGAGGTGCGGGTATCGCCGTGCCGATATCGCGGGTCGCCCCTCGCCGTCCGCCCGCTCGGCAGCGTAAGCGGCGGACGACAACGGGAAGAGGATCGATGCACGCTCGCGAGGAACGCCGCGAAAATTATGGATGGGGCTTGGCGATCGCCAGCCGCTGGGCCGATTGCGACGCCTATGGCCACGTCAACAACGCGATCTACTATAGCTGGTTCGACACCGCCCTGACGACATTGGCGATCGAGCGGGGCGTCCTGCGCGGTCCGGCCGCATCGATCGGCCTGTGCATCGCCAGCGGCTGCGAGTTTCTGGCATCGATCGAATTCCCCGAGACCGTCGAGGCGCGAGTTCGCATCGGCCGCATCGGCGACAAGAGCCTCCGCTACGAGATCGCGCTGTTCCGGGATGGAGAGGCGGTCCCCGCTGCGGTCGGCCACTTCACCCATGTCTTCGTCGCGCCCGACACGCGCCGCCCCGTCGCGCTTACGCCCGAACAGAAGCAGGCGATAGCCGACCTCGTCCCGGCGACCCCCGCGACCGCACGAACAACTGGACCTGCGCACGATGGATGATTTTCTCGACGTCGACGGCCTGAAGGCGAGTTTTCGCGACGTGCTCAGCGTCGAGGCGAGCGTCGATACGGTGCTCGCCCATTTCGACCATGCCCGCGGGATGGCGCGACCGCTGTGGGACACGATCGTCGGGCTCGGCTGGACCGCACTCTCAGTGCCCGAGGCCCATGGCGGGCTCGGCCTGGGAATCGATGCGCTCGTCGCTCTCTACGAAGAGGCGGGCCGCGCGGTCGCGCCGGTGCCGCTCCTGTCGACGATGCTCGCCGCCGATGCGATCGCGCGCGGCGCAAGCGAGACGCAGCAGGCCAACTGGCTGCCGATGATCGTCGCCGGTGCGGTCGTCGCGATCGATCCCCCTGCCCCGCTTCAGCCGCCGACCCTGACGATCGCACCCACTGTCGACGGGTGGCACCTCTCCGGCACGACGCGCATGCTCGATGCCGCCGATGCCGATCGCTTGCTGCATCTGGCCGTCGCGCCCGATGGCAGCCTTCGTCGCGTC
Organism: Sphingomonas yantingensis; assembly: GCF_014199325.1. Lineage (GTDB taxonomy): Bacteria > Pseudomonadota > Alphaproteobacteria > Sphingomonadales > Sphingomonadaceae > Sphingomonas > Sphingomonas yantingensis. Next base: position 720,677 of record NZ_JACIJJ010000002.1, on the reverse strand, counting down.
CTGCTCTCGCCCGAGCAGGTCGAGGGGCTCCCGCTCTGGGATCACGGTCACACGCTGTCGGACATCGTCTATCGCGACCGGCCGATATCCGCCGAGGCCGTGTTCGGCACGAATGGAAAGGTCGAGGAGGCGCTCGCCATTCATGCCTCGCTGGCGCTGGCGGCGGAGGCGGTCGGCGGATCGCAGGCGCTGCTCCCGCTCACGATCGACTATCTGAAGACGCGCCAGCAGTTCGGAAAGCCGATCGGCTCTTTCCAGGCGCTCAAGCACCGCGTTGCCGACCACCAGACCCGGCTCGAGGGCGACCGCCTGCTGCTGGCCTCGGCCGCCGCACTCGCCGCCGCGGACGACAGGCTCGCACCGAGCGAGGCATCGGCGGCGAAGGCCCTTGCCTGCGCCAACTATGCCGAACTCGCGCGCGATGCGATCCAGTTGCACGGCGGGATCGGCTTTACGGCCGAGCAGGCGTGCCACCTGTTCCTCAAGCGAGCCCGTCTGATCGAGCTGTTGTTTGGCGACAGGTCGCTTCACCTTGCGCGGGCCGCAAGCGCGCTCGACTTGGAGATCGCGGCATGACCGACCTGCTCGCCGCCGCACGAGACCTGGACGCGTTCCGCGCCGCCCTTCGCGAATGGCTCCCCGGCGCGATCCCCGCCGACTGGAAGGGCCGCATCCACCGGGAGGGCGAGCATGGCTATCTCGCCGTTCAGCGCGAGTGGTACGCCGCCCAGACCGCGGCGGGGCTGGCCACCGCGCATTGGCCCAAGGGATGGGGCGGCGCGGACCTGTCGCTGGCGGCGCAGGTCGTGCTGTACGAGGAAATGGCACGCGCCGATGCGCCGAACACCGATCTGTTCACCATCTCGCTCTATCACATGCCCGCCACGCTCTTCGCCTACGGCACCGCCGATCAGCGCGAGCGCTATCTGGAGGGCGCGCGCAGCGGCGGTGACATCTGGTGCCAGGGATTTTCAGAGCCGGGTGCCGGCTCCGACCTAGCGTCGCTACGGACCCGCGCCGAACGGCGCGGCGACGTCTATGTCGTCAACGGGCAGAAGATCTGGTCGTCCTATGGCATCTTCGCTGACTATTGCCTGCTGCTGGCACGCACCGATCCAGGTGCGGCGCGCAAGCATGACGGCATTTCCTACTTCATCCTCGACATGAAGTCGCCGGGCCTGACGATCAAGCCGATCCGGCAGATCACCGGCGAGGCCGAGTTCGCTGAAGTCTTTTTCGACGATGTCGAGATTCCGGCCGCGAACCTGATCGGTGCGGAGAATGATGGCTGGCGGATCGCCCAGTCGACGCTGACCGCCGAACGCGGGCTGCTGATCTTCGAGAACAGCGAGCGGCTGGTCCACGCGATCCAGCGTGATGCCGTTCGCCATCGCGAGCTTTTGCGGCGGGATCCGGCGCGGCGGGAGGCGTTCGCCGCCTTCTATCCGCGCGTACGGGCGATGAAGCATATGGTTGGCGAATTGCTGGCCCAGATCGACCGCGACCCGCACGGCGGCGGAGAGATCGCGACCTATATCAAGCTCTACTGGGCGACGCTGCTTCAGGATTATACCGGCTTCACCGCGCAGCTGGATGGCCTTGGCGGACAGATCGAGACCGAGCCGCTGCGCTGCGGGGGACTGACGCCCGAAGACGCGACCTATGCGTTTCTCAAAAGCTATAGCTGGACGATCGCCGGCGGCAGCAACGAGATCATGCGGAACGTGATCGCCGAACGGCTCCTCGGATTGCCGCGATGACCGCCGCCCCGCCCGCTGAGCATCCCCACACGCTTTCGCCCGGATCCTGAACCATGTTCGACCCAGCGCTCCCCTTCCCCTCCCCCTTCCACGCCTTTGCCGCGATGGCCGATCGGCAGCCCGCCGCCGTCGCGATCCGCGAGGGCGACCGGACAATCACCTATGGCGACGTGCTCGATGCCGCTCGGGCGGCGACGCGCGGCCTGATCGCCGCCGGCTTCGCGCCCGGCGACTGCGCGGCGATCTGGGCGGTGAACCAGTCCGAATGGATCGTCGCCGCGCTCGCCATCCAGGCGGCGGGCGGGACGCTCATCCCCGCGAGCACGCGGCTCAAACCTCGCGAGGTGTCGCACGTTCTCGCGCGGGCACGTGTCCGCTTCCTCTTCTGCGATCCGGGCTTCGGATCGACCGATTTCGTTGGCGGCATCCTCGACCTCGATCTGCCGGACCTGCGCCGCATCATCGTCTTCGGCGGCGATGCGGAAGATGGGCGGGTAACGAGCTGGTCACGCTTCGTGGCGGCCGGAGCTGGCGTCCCGGCGACCGAGCTGGACGCCCGCATCGCCGGGATCGATCCGGACGGACTGGCCGACATCATCTTCACATCGGGAACCACGGGCGTCCCCAAGGGCGTACCGATAACCAACGCCCAGAGCCTAATCGCGTGTGAGCAGCAACAGGCCTGTGTGAGCCGGTTCGGACCGGGCGACGTGTTGGCGGTCACATATCCCTTCGCGCACAATGCCGGCTATCGTGCCGGATGGCAGGCCGCCTTCCTCTACGGCATCACGCTCGTCATCGCGCAAAGCCTCGATGCGGATACGTTGCTGACCTTGATCGAACGTGACCGGGTATCGGTCCTGCCCGCGGTCCCGACCGTGTATCAGGGCATTCTCGAGCATCCCGACTTTGCCCGGTACGACACCTCCTCGCTCCGGTCGGCGATGACCGGTGCCACGACGATCCCCGTCGTCCTGATCGAACAGATGCAAGCCACTTTCGGCGTGGCGGCGGTGTCCGCCGGCTATGGCCTGACCGAGGCCGCAGGCTCGGTCAGCCATACCCGGCCCGGCGACAGCGCGATCGTCATCGCGACGACGACCGGCCGCCCGCTCGACAATCTCGACGTCCGGCTGATCGACGGCGACGGACAAGCGGTGCCGCCCGGCACTCCCGGTGAGATCGTCATCAAGGGCCCGCAGGTCATGCGTGGTTATTTCGAGGATGACGCCGCGACCGCGGCTGCCTTTACCGCCGACGGGTATCTGCGCACGGGCGATGTCGGCGTGTTCGATGCGGCCGGCAATCTGGCGATCACCGACCGGCTCAAGGACATGTACATCGTCGGCGGGTTCAACACCTATCCGGCGGAGATCGAGCAGCAGCTTGCCCGGATCGATGGCGTGGCCGAGGCCGCCGTGATCGGGATCGACGATCCGCGGTTGGGTCAGGTCGGCCGCGCCTTCATCGTGCCGCGGGCCGATGCGGTGCTCGACGAAGCCGGCGTTATCACCTGGTGCCGTGCCGAGATGGCGAACTACAAGGTGCCACGCGTCGTCACCTTCGTCGATGCGCTGCCGCGCAATCCGACCGGAAAGGTGTCGAAGGTCGACTTGCGCAAGCTCGCCTGATGCACCCCGACCCGACGCCGTGGCGGATCGCAGGCGCGATGCGCGAGCCCGCCGAATTGGCGCATGACGCCGGATTGGATAGCGTCGAGTCATGACGGACAATCTGACGGGGAGGTATCGCCTTGCCCCGCTCCTGACGCCGCTGACGGTACGTGATCTCACCGTCGCCAACCGCTTCGTCATGGCGCCGATGACTCGTGAACATTCGCCGGGCCGCGTGCCGGGCGAGGACGTCGCTGCCTATTACCGTCGGCGGGCAGCGGGGCAGGTCGGCCTGATCGTGACGGAGGGGGTCGCGATCGACGATCCCGCGGCCGTCGACACCGCGGCGGTCCCAGCAATGTACGGCGATGCGCCGCTGGCCGGCTGGCGTCGGGTGATCGACGAGGTGGACGCCGCCGGTGGGCGGATCATGCCGCAGCTCTGGCATCAGGGCGCGATGCGCGACGCGGCGACGAGCCCCGACCCCGATGTCGGCCCCCGCCGGCCGAGCGGCATCCTCGGCCCACTGGGCAAGGTCAGCCTCGCCGACGACCATCTGGTGCGACTGAACGTAGACACGCCGCCGATGACCGAGGAGGACATCGCCGACGTCATCGCGGCCTATGCCCGGAGCGCCGGTCATGCGGCCAAGCTGGGGTTCGACGGCATCGCGATCCACGGCGGCCATGGCTATGTGCTCGACAATTTTCTCTGGGCGGGCACCAACCGGCGGACCGATCGCTGGGGCGGCGATGCCGTGCAGCGGACCACCTTCGTGGTCGAGGTCGTGCGCGCGATCCGCGCGGCGATCGGAGACGGCTTGCCGATCCTGCTGCGCTTCTCGCAATTCAAGATGCAGGACTATCTGGCACGGCTGGCCGACACGCCGGCCGAGCTCGAGGCGATCCTGGGGCCGATCGCCGATGCGGGGGTCGATATCTTCGACGGCAGCCAGCGCTATTTCGACACGCCGGCGTTCGACGGATCGCCGCTCAACCTCGGCGGATGGGCGAAGAAGCTGACCGGAAAGCTCGGCATGGTCGTCGGCGGCGTCGGCCTGGACCAGGGCAAGCGCGACCATCATATCGACAGCGGATCGGGCGCGTCGGACAATCTCGGCAAGCTGGTCGAGCGGTTCGAGCGCGGGGAATTCGACCTGATCGGGGTTGGCCGATCGCTCCTCAACGATCCCGACTGGGTCGGAAAGGCGATCCGCGGCGAACCCTTTTTGCCGTTCGACAGCGCCAATCTGACGAGGCTCACATGAGCGACGCGGCCGATCTTCTGGCCCGGATCGACCGCATCGAATCGCGTCAGGCGATCGGCGAGCTACCAACCCGTTATGCCCGGGCGATCGATGCGCGCGACATCGACGCGTGGCTCGGCCTGTTCGTCGACGATGTCGATTGCGGCCGGCGGGGCAAGGGGCACGAGGCGCTGCGAAGCTGGATCGATCCGGGCGTGCGGACCTTTTATCGCTCGATCCATCTCGTCTGCGGCCAGGTCGTGGATTTTGAGGATGCCGACAACGCCGTCGGCACCGTCTATTGTCGCGCGGAACATGAGGACGGCGATCGATGGGTGGCGATGGCGATCGTCTATTTCGATCGGTACGCGCGGCGGAACGGCCAATGGTATTTCGTCACACGCGCCGAGAAGCACTGGTATTCGTCCGACGTGCTCGAGCGGCCCGCCCCGCCCTTTCAGCAATGGGATCGCTGGGCCGATCGTCTGCCCGACCTGCCCGGCGCGTTTCCGACATGGGCACCGTTCTGGGCACGTTCCAGCGACGAGGACATCGCGGCACTGACCGGCCAACCGATAGAAGGGAAATAGGATGAAGGACTATCGCGGCAAGTGGCTGTACGAGCCCGATTTCATCCTCTTCGAGGTCGATGGTCCCGTCGCCACGATCACCTTCAACCAGCCCGACAAGCGCAATGCCCTCGGCCCCGCGATGCTGAGCGAGATGCGCGACGCGATGCTCGAGGCCGACGACCGGCTCGACATCAATGTCATCATCCTTGCCGGTGCGGGCAAGGACTTCTGCGCGGGCTATGATCTGACCGGGGCCTATGCCGGTCGCGGCGAAACCACCGAACTCGGCGATTACAAGTATCGGGAATCGGGTAAGCGGTTCGACGACGATGTCTGGTCGCTGCTGCGCACGCAGGCTTTCTCGCTGATCGTCGCCGAGCTTCACAAGCCGGTGATCGCGAAGGTTCACGGCAATTGCCTGGCCGGCGGCACCGACATCGCGCTTTCCTGCGATCTCGTGATCGTCGCCGACGACGCGCGGATCGGCTTCCCGGCGACGCGGGCGAACGGAACGCCGCCAGCGCACATGTGGCTGTATCACTGCGGTCCGCAATGGGCGAAGCGAATGCTGTTTACCGGCGACAAGATGAGCGGCCTCGATGCCGTGAAGATCGGCCTCGCCATCGAATCCTGGCCCGCCGACACACTCGATCGCGAGGTCAAGGCGCTAGCCCAACGGATTGCCGCCACCGATCCTGAATTGCTTGCCTGTCACAAGCGCGTCGTCGACTTCGCGCTCGAGCAGATGGGTGCCCGCACCCTGCAACGCTATGCCGCCGAGCTTGACGCCCGCGGTCACCTGGCCAGCGGGCCGCGCCGCACGCAGTTCAAGGCGGATATGAAAGAGCACGGCCTTAAGGTCGCGCTGCAAAACCGCGACGCCCCCTATGGCGACGGTATCGTGAGGGTGCGGGGGCGGGGCTGATCCGCGCCTGCCGCGGCGTTCAGACGGCGAAGGGTGCCGCGCGCAGCTCGACCTCGTACCGGTAGCGCTCGGGGTGATAGAGGAGCTGCGCGACCTCGATCAGCTCGCCCTCTGCGGTGTAGTAACGCCGGCTGGTCTTCAAGAGCGGGCGGTTGACCTTCAGCCCCAGATGCTTCGCGGTTTCGGCTTCGGCGGCGGCAGCCTCGATCACTTGCGAAGCACGCGCGATCCGCACGCCCAGCTTTCGCTCGACGGTCCGGATCACGGGCTCCTGGTGACTCAGATCCTCGGCCGTCAGCACAGCGTCCACCTCCTGCCGGAAATAGAAGCAGGCATGCGCCAATGGCCCCTCCTCGCCATGGCTGAGCAGTTCGAGGCGCAGCACATGTCCGCGCGGCGAGAGGCCGAAATCCTCGGCGATCTCGCTGGGCGCCGGGCATATGCCAAGCGACAGGACCTTGGGCCGCAGCTGCGACGCGCTCGACAGGAATTCGTCGAGCGAACCGCTCAGATGAATCGCGTGGACGCCGCGCCGCCGCTCGGCGACGAACGATCCGACACCGCGCCGCCGCAGGATGAGGCCTTGCGACATCAGCGTGTCGAGCGCCTTTCGCACCGTGATGCGGCTGACGCCATAGTCGCGGCAGATCTGCTCCTCGGTCGGAAGGACCTGTCCCTCGGCGAATTCACCGGCGACGATACGGGCCGCCAGATCCTGTTCGAGCTGGTGATAGAGCGGAATGGGGCCGGCCGCGAGTTTCATGACAGGACAACATATCCGGCAACGTTGCGAACCATGCAAGGCATTCGGCCGGATCACGGCCCGTATCACATCGACGATGCCTCGACCCGCCGGTTTCTGCCCCGCCCGCGCCCTGATAGCAATCGGGCAAGGAGATCGCTCATGGCCCGCTACAAACTCGTCGCTCACTCCCACGCCATCGCGGGGCGAGAGGCCGATTACGAGCGATGGTACGATGACCGGCACATGCCCGACATGCCCGACATGCTCGCGGTGCCGGGTTTCGTATCGGCCGAGCGCTTCACCGTCGTGGGTGAAGGCCCCTATCGGTTCCTGGCGATCTACGAGGTCGAAAGCAACGACATCCGCGCGACGCTGGCCGAGATCGGCAACCGCGCGGGTACCGACGCGATGCCGATTACCGATGCGATCGACACGTCACAGGTCAGCGTGGTGGCCTGGCACCCGGTCGCGGCCGGCTGAGAAACGGGAGCATTGCCATGGGTGATTTCGTCGAAGTTTCGGTCGAGGGACCGATTGCCGTCATCCGCCTGAACAGGCCGGACACGCTCAACGCGGTCGCGACGCACGAGGATTGCGACGATCTCGTCCGCGCGATCGAGGCGCTGACCGACGATCGCTCGATCTCGGTCGGTATCGTCACGGGCAACGGCCGCGCCTTTTCCGCGGGCGGCAACCTGAAAGCGATGCAGCAACGCAACGGGATCGGGCCGCTCGATCAGCCCGACTCGACGCGTCACAATTATCGCCGCGGCGTCCAGCGGATCACCAGTGCGTTCATGGCATGCGAGGTGCCGCTGATCGCCGCGGTCAACGGCCATGCCGTCGGCCTCGGCTGCGATCTGGCATGCCTGTGCGACATGCGACTAGCCGCGGCGAGCGCGAAGTTCTCCGCCAGCTTCATCAAGGTCGGCATCGTCCCCGGGGACGGGGGCGCCTGGTCGCTCCAGCGCGTCGTCGGCTATGCGCGCGCGGCCGAGATGTTCTTCACCGGCGACCGCTATTCCGCCGAGGAGGCCGCGGCGCTTGGCCTGGTGGGTCGGGTCGTACCCGACGAGACCCTGATGGACGAGGCGTTCGCCCTCGCCCGCCGGATCGCCGCCAACCCCGCCCGCGCCTTGCGCCTGACCAAGCGGCTGCTGCGCGAGGCACAGACCCAGCGCATGTCGGAGATCCTCGAGCTTTCCGCCGCCTATCAGGCGCTCGCCCACGAAACCGCCGATCATCAGGAGGCGGTGAACGCCTTTCTCGACAAGCGCGACCCGATCTTCACCGGCGGCTGACCGGCTGGCTGCTCAGCGCTTCCAGGTCATCGCCCCCTGCGCCTTGCGACGGGCGAGCGCCTCACGCTCGATCGCAATCGCTTCGGCCAACGTCGCCTCGGTCCCGCGGTCGACGACCTGTTTGGCGATGCCGACGATCTCCGGGTCGTGGCCCGCCATCAGCGCCGCCAGCTCGATCGCGCGGGGCAGCAGCGCGTCGTCGGCAACGACCTCGTTTGCCAGACCGACGCGAAGCGCCGTCGCCGCGTCGATCGGCGCGCAGGTAAGCATCATCTGACGGGCGAAGCGCGCGCCGACCGCACGTGGCAGGCGCGATCCCATGCCGCTTCCCGACAGCGCACCGATCTTGGCATGGGTATCGGCGAAGCGCGCGCTTTCCGCCGCGATGATGAAATCGCAGGAGATCGCAATCTCCAGCCCGCCAGTGTAAGCCGCGCCATTGACCGCAGCGATCATCGGCTTGTGCCGGCCCGCGATGGCGACGATCACCTCGGTCACCCGGTTGCGCGGCGCGTCGGGCGCGGAAAACGCCTTTAGATCGAGCCCCGCGCAAAAGGCCGGCGGCGCCCCCGTCACGACCCCTGCCCGCCAGCGCGGCTCGGCCTCGAACTCGGCCAGCGCCGCCGCCAGCGCATCGGCCAGCGCAAGGTCGATCGCGTTCCGCTGCGCCGGGCGATCCAGTGTCAGCAGCATCACGCCGGATGCGGGTTCTTCGATCCTCAACGTCATCATTGTCTCCCTGCGCCCCACGATCCTTCGGCTCGCTGCCGCCGACCAGCCGCTGCGCCACACATCGCAGGCGCGATGCGCCAAACCGGGCCTGCGATGCTATACCGGGCCAAAGTGAGAGGCGAGGAGAGGCGAGGATGTCGCTGGTGGTCCGCTATCCCAAGGTCGATTACACCGGCGTGCGCCCGCACTGGGCGCGCAACGTCGCGTTCGCCCAGTATCAGAACGCGACCTCCCTCATCCCGACGCCGATCGAACCCTGGCTCATCAAGATTCTTCAGGCCGCGATCGAGGATCTTCCACCGGAAGACGACGCGCTGCGCGAGGATGTCCGCGGCTTCATCGGTCAGGAATCGCAGCATTTCCGCCAGCATCGCCTGTTCAACAAGGTCCTCATCGCCCAGGGGTATCCCAAGCTTGCCGAGTTCGAGCAGCAGTTGACCGACGATCTGAACGGCTTTCTGCGCGACCGGTCGCTCAAGTTCCTGCTGGCCTATGCCGACGGGTTCGAATCGCTCGGCGCCGTCGCCGGCGGCGTCTGGTTCGAGCGGAGCGACGGGATGCTCGAGGGCGCCCATCCCAACGCCGTCGCGCTCTGGAAATGGCACATGGCCGAAGAGTTCGAGCATCGCGAGGTCTGCTTCAACCTCTATCACGCGATGTTCGGTCGCGGTCTGTGGAACGCCATCAAGAACGGCTATTTCTACCGCCTCTACGGCACCATCTTCGCCATGCGGCATCTGAACGGCTATATGGACCGCATGTTCGCCTACATGCTGGACATCGACCGTCTGTCGATGAGCGGGGCGCAGAAGGCGAAGCTAGACGGCGACATCAAGGAGCTGAGGGACTTTCAGAAGCGGCACACCCTGCCGCAACTGCTCAAGGTTTTCTTGCCGTGGTACAATCCCGCACGCAAGCGGACGCCGAAGGGGATGGTCGACTACCTGCGCCGGTTCGAGCCGGGCGGGGACCTAGCCCGGCCGTCGCGCAGTGCGGCCAACGACGCGATGGCGACAGCCTGAGACGATGACCGATCGTCCCTTCGACGGCAAGGTCGCCCTCGTGACCGGCGCCGCCGCCGGCATCGGCCGCGCGGCCGCGCTTGCGTTTGCCGAACGCGGTGCGGTGGTCCTCGTCAGCGACATCGACGACACGGCCGGCGAAGCGCTGGCGACCGAGATCGAGGCGGCAGGCGGCCGTGCCTGTTTCCAGCGCGCCGATGCGACGGCGGAAGCCGATGTGGTGTCGCTCGTCGCCCGCGCGCGATCGACCTTTGGTGGCCTCCACCTCGCCTTCAACAATGTCGGCTTCAGCTGGGGTCGCGGGATTGGCGATCTGACGGTGGAAGATTGGGACCGCACGGTGGCGGTTTCGATGCGGGCCCCCTGGCTCTGCATGAAACACGAGCTACCCGTGATGCGCGAAAGCGGCGGCGGCGCGATCGTCAACACCGCCTCGATGGCCGGCGTCGCCTATGCGCCCGAAGCCAACATCGCCTATTCGGCGGCGAAGGCCGGCGTGATCCAGATGACGCGCTACGCCGCCAACGCGGTCGCGGCCGACCATATCCGCGTCAATTGCGTCTCCCCCGGCCTGACCCGCACCGCCGCGGTCGAGCGTTTCCTCGACGCCAGGCAGCAGCAGGAGCTTGCCGCGCAAACCCAGCCGATCGGTCGCATCATCGAACCGTCGGAAGTCGCCGACGCCGTGATCTGGCTCTGTTCGTCCGGCGCCGCGATGGTGACGGGCGAGAATATCTGTGTCGCCGGCGGTCAGCAGGCGCGCTGACCCGAATTGAACTTTGCTTCCCAAAGGTAGAATCGAATGAAGGCGATCAGCAAGATTCAGGATTTCAACGACCCCCACTATAATCCGTTCACCGCCATGAAGGATGCGGGTGAGGGATCGATCAGCGACTTCTATCCGGAATTGAAGCGCCTCCGCGACCTAAGCCCGGTCTTCGATGGCGATCTCCGCCGGCATTTCGGACTGCATGGCGATCTGACGATGGCGCATCTGCGGCATGTAGCGGTCCTCGGCTACAAGGAGGTCAAGGACGTCCTGCTCGCCCCCAAACTGTATTCGAACACGGTCTACGGGCACAATATGGGTGTGTTCTTCGGCGACTCGATCACCATCATGGATAATCCGGACCACGCCAGGTACCGGCAGCTCTTTCAGAAGGCCTTCATGCCCAAGATGATCGCCAGCTGGGGCGAACATCTGATTCCCCGCATGATCAACGACCTGATCGATGGCTTCGAAGGGAGAGGCCGTGCCGAACTCATCAGCGAGTTCACGCTGCATTTCCCTTTCCATTTCATTCATGAGCTGATGGGCCTGCCGATCGAGGATCGGGCAGTGTTCCACAAGCTCGCCTTCGGCCAGATCGCGATCACCTTCGACACGGAACACGGCATGGATGCCGTCACCAAGCTGAAGGATTATCTGACGGCCGTCGTTCACGACCGCCGGGACAATCCGCGCGAGGGTGATTTCATGTCGACGATCGCCACCGCCGAGGTTGATGGAGAGCGGTTGCCCGACAATGTCGTCATCTCGTTCTTCCGCCAGTTGATGAATGCCGGCGGTGACACGAGCTTCAACGGCTTCTCCAGCGTGCTGACGGCGCTCCTCACGCATCCGGACCAGTTCGAACAGGTCAAGGCCGATCGCACGCTGGTGCCCAAGGCGATCGAGGAAGGCCTACGCTGGAACTGCCCGGTTCCCGGAATTTCGCGCACGCCGGTCGAGACGGTCGAGCTTGGCGGCGTGACGATCAATCCGGGTGACCACATGATGGTCTTCCTTGCCTCTGCAAATCGCGACGAAAAGGCGTTCGAGCGCCCCGATGCGTTCGACATCAGCCGCGCGACCCGCAACCATGCGGCGTTCGGATACGGACCGCATATGTGCATCGGCCAGCACCTGGCCCGCCTTGAAATGGTCAACGCGCTCAATGCGTTGCTCGACCGCCTGCCGCGCCTGCGGCTGGATGGGGATTTTCCGCCGCCCGAAGTGTGCGGCATGGCACTGCGCGGACCAAAGGCAATCCACGTGCGCTTCGACTAGGTGCCGGACGCGGCGGGCGCAGGCCCGCCGCTGCCCTATTCGCTGGTGAACCGGGGAGCGCGCTTTTCGATGAACGCGCTGCGCTTCTCGGCAGCGTCGGCGGTCGACTGTGCGATCTGGACCGCGCGAGCCTCCAGTTCGATCGCCGCCTCGAGGCTGCCCGCACTCTGATTGAGCCAGAGCGACTGCTTCGTCAGCGCGATGCCCATCGGCACGTTTGCCGCGACGGCGCGCGCGATCGACAGCGCCTCGTCCATCAGCCGGTCGTCATCCACCGCGCGCAGGATCAGGCCGATCCGCTCGGCCTCGTCGGCTGGCACCGGCCGCGCGGTCAGCAGCAGTTCCGCCGCGCGCTGGCTACCGACCGCGCGAGACATCATGTAGGACAGGCCCAGTTCGGCCCCCGTCGCGGCATTGTGGATCGTGTTGACGAACTTCGCCGACCGCGCCGCGATGGTCATGTCCGACGCCAGCGCCAGCGTATAGCCGACACCCGCCACCACGCCGTTCACCGCACAGATGATCGGCTGTGGCAGGCCGCGCATCGCGATCGGGATGCGTCCCAGCGCGCTCACGCTCTGGCGGTTGTTATAGATCCGGCCGCGATCCTCGCGCGCGTGCGGATTGACCCCGGCTGCGCGCAAATCGTGCCCCGAACAGAAGCCGCGCCCGCTGCCCGTCAGGATCACCGCCCGCACCGATGGATCGTCGCCGATCGCGACGAGCGCATCCAGCAACGCCTGATACATTGGCCAGGTAAAGGCGTTGAGCGCCTCCGGCCGGTTGAGCGTCAGGCGTCGCACACCGTCCTCCGGCGTGTCGATCAGGATCGTTTCGGCGGTCATGCAGCAGCTTCCCATTCCAGTTCGAGCTTCAGGACGCCGTTCACCATGCCCGTCGCCATGACCGGGCGGGTGCCCGCCCGGATCCGGAAGTCGGGGATTCGGCGAAGCCATTCTTCGAGGAACACCTGTATCTCGCGGCGGGCAAGCACCGCACCGGGGCAGGTGTGCACGCCGTTGCCGAACGTGGCATGATGGATCGGAAAGGGGCGGGAGAGATCGACGGTCGTCGGGTCGCTCACCTTCCGTTCGTCCAGGCCGACGAGCATGTTCGGCGGCAGGATCATCTCACCCGCCTTCAGCACCGCGCCGTCCAACTCGACGTCGCGCGTCAGGACCCGCGCCGTGTTCGCGACGCCGTGCCGGCGCAACAACTCCTCGGTCGCATGCCGCAGGAACGCCGCATCGTCCAGCCGCGCCGCGATCTGTCGCCGCACCCCGTCATGGGTCGCGAGGAACCGCGCGATGAAGCCGAGCATCGATGCGACCGTGTCCAGGCCACCGAACATGACCAGCATCGAGAAGGATATCGCCTTGTCGAAGGCGATCTTCTCGCCGCCGATTTCCGCATTGACGATCGTGCTGAGCAGGTCGTTGCCCGGCGCCTCGCGCCGCGCCGAGACGATCGGCGCCAGATAGGCACCGAGATCCTCGAACGAGGACATCCGCACCGCATTGTCGCTCGCCCGTACCGATCGCTCGGCCATTTCACGCAGCATGCCGCGATCGCTCTGCGGGATGTTCACCAGTTCGAGGAAAACCGACACGGGAAAGATCGCTGCGAACTCGTCGATGAATTCGCATCGGCCCTGCGCGACCAGCGGCTCGATGAGTTCCACCGCGCGGGCACGGACCGCCGCCTCCATCGCGTTCACGACCCTAGGAAGCAGCGCCTGCATCAGCGGACGGCGATAGGGCGCGTGCTCGGGCGGGTCGAGTTCGAGCGGGATCTGCCGGGGCACGGCGTCGGGCAGCCGGGGCAACGTGATCCGCTGGTGCGAGAAGGTCGCGGTATCCTTCTGGATCGCTTCGATATGCTCGGCGCGGGTGGCGACCCAGTGGCCGCCATTGTGCGGTGTCCAGAACACGGCGGGAGCCGATTGCTGGAACGCCCGATACGCGAGTTGAACGTCCTCCGCCGATCCCGGCAGGTCGTAGACATCGAAGTTGACAACCCGCTCGACCGGAACATGCGACGGCCGCGCCGTCGATCCGATGTTCGCTGTCACCGCACCCGCTCCCCAACCAAGCCGGACTCAACCATAACCGTGTGGCGTTGCCGCCAACAGCACGACGCATCGACATCGTAGCCGCGATGCCCCCGCCGTCAGAGCATTCCACGTTCCTCAGACGTGCGCGTGGTCGTATCGATGCCCTGCTCTCGCAGCACCTCGACGACGGCGGTCGTTGCCGATGCGACCGCGGGGAAGCCCGTATAGGGGATGGCCTGGATCAGCGCCTCCTCGATCTCTCTCGCGGTCAGTCCGTTGGCCAGGCCAATGCGGATGTGATTCTTCAATTCGGCGATCTGCCGCTGCGCGATCAGGATGCCGATGACGACGAGGCTGCGTTGCTTGCGCGCCAGACCGTCCCGAGCCCAGACGTCGCCAAAAGCGTAATCGACCGCAAGCTGACCGATCGCGGCCCCGAAATGGTCGCCGGACAGGCCGGCGCGCATCTCAGTCGCCCGGGTCTCGCCCATCATCTCACCGAAGATCTTCAGCCCCCGCTCGGTCCGTTCGATCGTCATTCGCTGCTCCCTGCATGAGGCGGGACGGGCCCGTCCGCGCCACCGATATTTCAGCCATGACCGCACAGACCGCCGCCCGCCACGGAACGTCGAGGACCGGCCCGGCGATCAGACACCCCTTCCCGCGCAGCCACTGCTCGGGCGCCCTCGAACCAAGGTTCTGGTGCGCGATCATCTCGTCCCCCGGCCCGGTCACAGTTCTCGCCATCACGGGTCGTTTGACCACCACATGAGGCATAAGATCACCGATGCGATCCCGAAATCTCATCTCGTCAGGGGCCGGTGCCGGCGGCGACGGGCAGGGTCAGGCCGCGGTCGGGGGTTTCAGCCTGCCACCGGACCGAGCCCAGCGGCCGTTCGAGCAATCGGCGCACGCCGACGATCCCCGAGCCGCCGCCTTGCTCTATCGCGGCGCTCAGGGCCGCATGCTCGGCCTGCGTCATCCGATCGCGCTGACGCAGATAGTCGTTCCATGTCGGCGCGGTGAATCGTTCGACCCATCGCCTCTCGTCGGCGATGTCGCGCGACAGCGACCAGCCATAGGCGCCGTTGCGATGCCGGATCCGCTTCACCTCGATCATCGCCGCATAAAATGCTCGGGCACCGGCCGGATCGACGTCGTGCTCGACCTCGACCACGACCGGTCCGCTGCGACCGGTGATCGCGAGGTTGATGGCGATGTCGCCCGATGCGATGGCCCCGTCGCCCGGTTCAGCCCCTTCGGCCTCCGCCGGCCACGCCTTCGCCAGCAAGGAACAGGCGGCAAGCGCCGCTCCCGACAGTCCGAACGCGGTCCCCGTGCCTAGCGCCGCCGCGATCGCACCCCAGAGCAGGCTGCCGATGGCGAGCCCGCCGGCCGCTGCAGCCTGAAAGCCGGCCAGTGCCCGCCCCGCCACCCAGCGCGGCGCGCGGGTCTGGATCGCCACGTTGAAGCCGGTCATCAACTGCATCCACGCGGCCCCCGCCACGACGAGCGCGGCGAGACTGATCGGCTGCAGACGCGAAAGCGCGACCACGCCGATCGCGCCGCCCGCCACCAGGGCATTGAGCGCCAGCACGCTTCCGGGCGCCAGTCGCCTACGCATGCGGCCGATCATCGCGGCGCCGAGAACGGCGCCCACGCCGAATGCCCCCAGCAGCAATCCATACGTCCCCGCCGCACCGCCGAGCAGATCGCGCGACACGAGCGGCATCAGCGACGTGACGGCGCCGCCCGCGATCCCGACGGTCAGGCAGCTGAGCAGCACCGTCCGGATAGGCGGCGAGTGCACGATGTAGCGAACGCCGGACTGGATCGCCCAGCCGATACGCTCCGGCGGCAGCCGCGGCTCATCGGCGCAGCGGCGCCACGCCACCATCGCACCGACCATCGGCAGGTAGCAGAACGTCATCGCCGCGAAAGCCGCGACGGAGCCGGCCGCCGCCACGATGGCGCCGCCGACCGCCGGGCCGAGGCTGCGAGCGATGTTGTAGCTGACCGAATTAAGCGCGACCGCCGAGGGCAGATCGGCCGCCGGCACCTGTTCCCCCACCGACGCCTGCCAAGAGGGGCCGAACATGGCATTCGTCGTACCGATGACGAAGCACGCGGCGATGAGCAGCGTGGGGGTTAGCCAGCCCCGCCAGTCCGTCAGCGCGAGCGCTGCCGACGCGACGAGTGTGAATGCCAGCATGAGCAGTGCCACCCGGCGTCGGTCGTAGGTGTCGGCGATCGCCCCCGCCGCCATGGAAAACAGCATGTAGGGAAGCATCAACGCGGTCTGGACGAGCGCCACGTCCTGCGCCCGCCCGCTCATCGTCGTCATCGCCCAGCCCGCACCGACACCGTTGATGAGCAGGCCGAAATTGGAGAACAGGCTCGCCAACCAGATGCGTCGGAACGCCGCGTGGCGCAGCGGGGCAGACAGCCCACCAGGCGCCCCCTTCCCCGTCATTCGAAGCGATAGCTTGCCAGTTCGTCGCCGACACGCCGGACAAAACGCGCCGCATCCGCGCCGTTGATGACGCGGTGATCGTAGCTGAGCGACAGCGGCAGCATCTGACGCCACTCGATGGCGTCCCCTTCCCCCGGCATCGGCCGCAACTGAAGCCGCGTCATGCCGAGGATGGCAACCTCGGGCGCGTTGACGATGGGCGTGAAGGCCGTCCCGCCGATATGCCCGAGCGACGAGATCGTCATGCTGCCGCCCGTCATCTCGGCCATCGAAAGCCCCTTGGCTCGCGCCCGCGCGGACAGGTCGGCGATCTCCTTTGCGATCAATGGCGGCGCCTTCCTATCGCAGTCGCGCACGACACCGACCAATAGGCCGCCGGGCGTGTCAATCGCCACGCCGATATGGACGTAATCCTTCCAGACGAGCGACTTGCCATCGGCCATCAGCGACGTGTTGAACACCGGATAGGCACGCAGCGCCGCGGCGAGCGCCTTTACCACCGGCACGAGCAGCGTCGCCTTCGCATCGGGATTGGCCGCGTTCCACGCCTTCCTCGCGCCCTCCAGCGCGGTCACGTCGACCTCGTCCTGATGGGTCACGTGCGGGATCGCGACCCAGTTCCGACCGAGGAAGCTGGCGGTAAGCTGCTGGATGCGACCGAGCTTGCGGACTTCAACGGGGCCGAACTCGGCAAAATCCTGTTCGGGCCACGGGGGCAGCGTATCGATATAGGCGGCCACCGGCGCGCTCTCCTTGTAATGAAACTCTTCTCGACCATGCATGCCGCTTCATGAGGCGTCGAGCGAGCGGTGCGGGCATCGGATACGTGATGGGAAGCCGCGCGGCTTGATCGTGGCCGCTGCGATTGCTTCTAGTCGGATGCGGGCACGGCCGGAGCGGATCGGCTCCCGCGCGGAGATGGACATGGACCTGAAGCCCGGCGGGGAGCTCGACGATTTCCGGCAGATGGTGCGCGCAGCGGTGGCACAGGACCTGCCCCCCGACATGCGTGCGCGCCAACGGGCGTTCGGCGGCCTGCAAAGCGAGAACAGGGACGCGCTGAAATGGGCGGCGATCCTGAACGAGCGTGGCTGGTCGGTGCCGCACTGGCCGGTCGAACATGGCGGTCAGGACTGGACGCCGCTCCAGAAATTCGTGTTCGAGGACGAACTGGCCAGCGCCTGGGCGCCCGACGTCAACTGGGGCGCGACGCACATGGTCGGCCCGGTCATCTACACCTTCGGCACCGAGGAACAGAAGGCGCGCTTCCTGCCCGACATCCGCGCAGGCCGCTACTATTGGGCCCAGGGGTTTTCGGAGCCGGGCAACGGGTCCGACCTCGCCAACCTGCGAACCGCCGCAGTTCTTCAGGGCGACCGCTACATCGTAAACGGGCAGAAGATCTGGACGAGTGGCGCGCATGACGCGGACTGGGGGTTCTTCCTCGTTCGCACCGATCCGGCGGTGAAGGCGCAGCGCGGCATCTCGTTTCTGCTGATCGATCTGAAGAGCCCCGGCATCACCATCCGCCAGATCCCCGAGATTAACGGCGAGGCCGATCTTTGCGAGGTCTTCCTCGACAATGTCGAAGTGCCCGCCGAGAACCTCGTCGGCGAACCGGGCATGGGCTGGACCTATGCCAAGTTCCTGCTCGACCATGAGCGGACGACGAGTTCCTTCATCTATTGGAACAAGCGGGAATTGCGCCGCGTGCGCGCGATTGCCGAAGCGGAGACGCTGGACGGCCTGCCACTGGCGCGGTTGCCGCAATTCCAGTCGCGCCTTGCCCGGCTGGAGGCCGAGGTCGCCGCGCTCGAATGGTCGGTGCTCCGCGTCCTCGCCGCCGAAGAGTTCGCCTACGACCTCACCGCGGTCGCCTCGACGCTCAAGGTTTCGGGATCGCGGCTTCAACAGGCGATCACGGAGCTTCAGGTCGATCTGTACGGCGCGCTGGCCATGCGCCAGTTTCCGATCGAACTCGCCCACCAGACCCCGACGCCTCTGTGGCCCGAGAATATCGCGGGACGCACCGCGACGGCGCTGGGCAGCCGCGCGGCGACGATCTTCGGCGGTACGCTTCAGATCCAGCGCGGGATCATCGCCAAACTCGCCTTCGGGCTCTGAAGGACGAATATGGACTTCAATCTTTCCGACATGCAGCGGATGCTGCTCGACAGTGCGGAGCGGCTGGTGGGCGACCGCTACTCGCTCGAGCATCGGCGTGCGCTGCGCGATCGCCAAGACGGGTTCGATGCGGGTGCCTGGGCCAGCTTCGCCGAGCTTGGCTGGCTGGCACTCGCCGTGCCGGAGGAAAAGGGCGGCCTCGGCGGCAGCTTCGACGATGTCGCCGTGCTGATGACCGCGGTCGGCGGCCGGCTCGTGGTCGATCCGCTGGTCAGCAACGCCGTCATCGCGCCCGCCATCCTGTCCGACGCTCCGGACGCCGGCCTGCTGGCTGAAATCGCCGCGGGCGAACGGCGCGTCGCGCTGGCGCATGACGAGCCCGGTGAACGCTATGGCCGCGGACCGCGCCTCACGCGTCTGAGCCGCCGCGGCAATGGCTTCGCGCTGACCGGTCAGAAGATGCTGGTGCTCGATGCCGGATCGGCCGACACGCTGATCGTCACCGCCAGTATCGAGGGCGAAGACGGCACCGTACTGGTCCGGGTCGACAAAAACGCGGCAAACGTCACGGCCGAAGCCTATCCGCTGATCGACGGCACCGTCGCCGCCGACATCCGGTTCGGCGCGGTGGACGTGACGGCGGACGCCATCCTCGTTCAGGCCGAACACGGCCAGGTGGTCCTCGAAAAATCCTTCGATCACGGAAAGATCGCGTTGATGGCGCAGGCGGTCGGATCGATGGAGGCGACCCTCTCCATCTGCGCCGCCTATCTCAAGGAGCGGCACCAATTCGGTCAGGCGATCGGCAAGTTCCAGGCACTACAGCACATCATGGCCGACATGTTCGTCGCGGCGCATCAGGCGCGCTCGGCGTTGTACCAGTCCCTTTCCGTCGCGGGCGGCGACGGGCGGGCGCGCGCGCGCGCCGTATCGCTCGCCGCGATCACGATCGGAGAGACATCGCAGTTCGTCTCACGCAACGCCATCCAGCTGCACGGGGGCTATGGCGTCACCGATGAGTATGAGGTCAGCCATCATTATCGCCGGCTGCTGACGCTCGAAAAAACCTATGGCGACATCGACTTCCACATTCGCCGGATCGCGTCGCTGGACGCGGGATGAGCGCTTTGTCCGGGATAGCGGCCGCACGTGCCCGGCTGTCCGATCCGGCGCGGCGGACCTGGCCGCTTGCCGCGTTCGGCGGAGAACGGCCGCCCGCCCCTCGGTGGTACAGGGCCGCGATGGCAGCGCCGGTCGAGGAACGCCGGATCGAGGTCGAAGGCGCCGAGATCGAACTGCTTTGCTGGGGTAAGGTCGGCAAGCCGGGCATCCTGCTGGTCCATGGGTCGGGCGCTCATGCGCGCTGGTGGGGGCCGGTCGCGCCGATGCTCGCACGCGACTACCGCGTCGCGTCCTTTTCATGGTCCGGCACCGGCGGATCGGCACGGCGTCCGCGCTACGCCGTCGCGCAGACCGCGCGAGAGGCCTGGGCCGCGATGCACGCCGGCGCCCTGTTTGCCGCCGATGCGCCGCCGGTCATCGCCTGCCACAGCTTCGGCAGCAAGGCCGGTGCACTGCTAGCCGCCGAACACGGCGACCGGATGGCCGGCGCGATCTTCGTCGATTCACTGCTGGTCGCCGACGAGTTGCGACCCGACCCCCGCCTCTATCGTGAACGCCACTACGCCAGCCTCGCCGACGCGCTCTCGCGATTCCGCTTCGCGCCCGATCAGGACGCCGGGCACCCCTATGTCGCCGACGACATCGCGCGCGCTGCCCTTCGCGAGGAGGGAGGCGGGTGGACCTGGTGCTTCGACCCCGAGTTCTTCACCCGGCTGGACTTCACGAGCGGCTGGGAAGAGGTCGCGCAGGCAACCTGTCCCCTGGCCTTTGTGCGCGGCGAGGACTCGATCGTCCTGCTCGACGAGGATGTCGAGGAACAGAGACGGCAGGCGCCGCCCGGATCGGTCTTCTTCGACATTCCCGGCGCCGGCCATCACGTGATGGTCGATCAGCCGCACGCGCTCGTTGCCGCGCTTCGTTCCCTGATCGAGGGCTGGGCGGGCGGGCGGGCGGCGTGGCCTGGACTTTCGCACGACGGGGAGACGACATGACCCAGACCGCCGCCATCGATCCGCGCCTGTTCCGGCAGGCGCTCGGCTCGTTCGTGACGGGCGTGACGATCGTCACGACCCGTGATCCCGACGGCCGACCCGTCGGCCTCACCGCCAACAGCTTCAATTCGGTGTCGCTCGATCCGCCGCTGGTGCTCTGGAGCCTTGCCCTGAACAGCCTCAACCTGCCCGCGTTTCGCGACGCTGGCTATTGGGTGGTCCATATCCTCGCTGCGGGCCAGCGCGATCTGTCGCAGCGCTTCGCCTCCCGAGGGGCCGACAAGTTCGCCGGCCTCGACTATACGACCGGGCCGGGCGGCGTGCCGCTGCTGGACGGATGTGCCGCGCGATTCGTCTGCCGTGCCGCGTTCGAGCATGAGGGCGGGGACCATGCGATCTTCGTGGGCGAGGTCGTCGACCTGTCGATCGACACCGCTGCGCCGCTCGTCTTCCACGGTGGCCAATATGGTCAGATGATGCCGGCCGGCCGGCGGCCTGCGCGTCCCGAGGATGCCGAAGCCGGTGAGTTCGGGCGCTACTTCACCGGGCATCTGCTCGGCCTCGCCTATAACGCCGCCTTCGCCGATATCCGGCGCGAATACCGGCGACGCGGGCTGCGCGGGTCGGACTATACCGTTCTCGCCTCATTGGGTCTCGGCGACGGGCTGACGAGGGACGGTCTGGTCTCACGCGCTGGCAATGGCGGCGTCGTCTTGCCGGAGGACGCGATCGACCGGCTGGTCGCGCGGGGCGAGGTCGCGGTCGAAGGCGATCGACTTCATCTGACCGCGCAAGGCCGCGCGCAGTTGGCCGAACTGGTCACGGTAGCGGAAACGACGCAGCGGCAGCTCGACGAACGGCTGACGCCGGCTGAGATGGCGCTGCTGCACCAGTTGCTCGAGAAGGTCTCGGGAGCGCCCGAGACGGCCTGATCGGCCGGGCACCCCGCCAACTGGCGGGGCCCTCGGGAGACGCCGATCAATCCTCTTCGGCGATCCGAACCTTCAGGCCGTCGAGCGCATCGCTGAACGGGATCTGGCAAGACAGGCGCGACGTGTCGTCGCGATGCCCCGATGAATCGAGCAGATCATTCTCGTCCTCGCCCATCGACGGCAGGACGCCCGCGAACGAAGGATCGACATGGACGTGACAGGTGGCACAACTGCAACAGCCGCCACACAGTGCCAGCAGTTCGTCGAAGCCGTTCACCCGTAGCACCTCCATCACGCTCAGGCCGGCATCACCCTCGACCGTGCGCTCTTCCCCTTCGCGGTTCACGACTATCAGACGCGGCATGTTCAGCTCCAGCTTAGGCCCGGTCGGGCGAAGGTCGAGCCATGCCAAAGCCGCGACCGATCCGCATCCCCGCGGCCCAAGGATCGCGGTGGCGATGATGCGTTTGCGCGAGCCCGCGAAGCGCTCCACAACGCGCCATGACCGAACGAAATCACGACAATCCGCCCGAGGGCGGCCCAGAGGGCGATGCCACACGGCTCGTCGCGCTCGAGGAACTCGACACCGACCTGTTCCGCAATCGGTTCAGTGAGTACGAGCGGAGCGACCATCTGTTCGGCGGACAGGTGATGGCACAGTCGCTGGCCGCCGCGACCGCGACGATCGAGGCCGGCGTCGCCCATTCGCTGCACGGCTATTTCCTGCGCGCCGGATCGGCCGGACAGCGCATCATCTTCAATGTCGAGCGCACACGCGACGGGCGCAGCTTCGCGACCCGGCGGGTGGTGGCGGTGCAGAGCGGCATCCCGATCTTCCACCTCGAATGCTCGTTCCACCGCGGCGAGCCGGGCTTCGACCATCAGGAGCCGCCGCCGCTCGACGTGCCGCAGCCGGACGACTTGCCGACGATGGCCGAAGCGGCGGACATGATGGCCGACCGGTTGCCCGGGAGCACGGTGCGCATTCTCAAACATCTGCGACTGATCGAGGCGCGACCTGTCGATCCGGAGCAATTGCTGCGTCAGGATCGGCCCGCGCGCCGCCGCTTCTGGGTGCGCGTACCGAGCGCCGCGAACAGCGCCGACCCCGCCGTCCACCAGCAACTGCTCGCCTATCTTTCGGACTATTGGCTGGCCGGCACCACGCTCGTCCCGCATCCCGTCCGCATGGCGGGGCCGGAGCTGTTCATGGCCAGCCTCGACCACGCGATGTGGTTTCACGCGCCGCACCGTGTCGACGACTGGCTGCTCTACGACTGCGACAGCCCCCAGGCGGGCAACGGGCGCGGCCTTGCCCGCGGGGCGCTCTATACGCGCGCCGGTGACCTGATCGCGAGCACCGCGCAGGAGGCGCTGATGCGGCTACGCTGAGCGGCGGATCAGCTCGGCGCCCTTTTCCGCGATCGCGATGACCGCGGCGTTGGTGTTGCCCGACACGACCGCCGGCATGATCGAGGCGTCGATGACGCGGAGGCCCTCGACGCCACTGACCCGAAGCGACGCGTCGACGACGCGGCCCATCGCGGCGGTGCAGCTCGGGTGGTAGATCGACCCGCCGGTCTCACGCGCATAGTCGAGAAGCTGCACCGCGTCCGCGACCCCAACGCCGGGCAACAGTTCGCCAGCGATGAAGGGCGCGATTGCCGGCTGTGCCATGATCTGGCGTACGAGCTCGAGCGAGGCGACGATGTCGGCGCAGTCCTTCGGCGTCGACAGGAAGTTGACCAGGATCTCGGGCGCCGTTGCTGCATCGGGAGACGTGATGCGGACATGCCCGCGGCTGTCGGGCCGCAGGGGACAGACCGAGGCGGTGAACGCCGAGAAGGGATGCAGCCGGTCGCCCATCCTGTCGGTGCTGAAGGTGATGAAATGGACCTGCACGTCCGGCCTTCCATCGCCCGCACGCGCTAAGCGGAAAAAGCCCCCGGCATAGCCCGCCGATACCGTCAACGGCCCCTTGCGGCGCAGCGCATAGTCGAGCCCCACCTTCGCCATCCGCAGCGGCGATCGCATGTCGTCGTTGAAGGTGTTGGCGCGCGACGACCGAAAGACGGTGCGGACCTGAAGATGATCCTGAAGATTGGCGCCGACTTCCGGATTGTGATGGACGGGCGCGATATTGAGCGCGGCGAGATGCGCGGCGTCGCCTACGCCCGACAATTGCAGCAGCTGCGGCGATCCGATCGCGCCGGCCGACAGGATCACCTCGCGCGTCGCCTGCGACCGGCGCGTCGTGCCGTCGCCGATCCATTCGACTCCGACCGCGCGCCGCCCCTCGAACAGGATTCGCCGGACATGCGCGTCGGTCGCGATCTCCAGGTTGCGGCGACCGCGCGCCGGCCGCAGATAGGCGACCGCCGCACTGCACCGGCGGCCGCGCCGGGACGTGGTCTGGAAATAGCCCGCCCCCTCCTGCGTCGCGCCGTTGAAATCGGGGTTCACCGGATGGCCCGCCTGTGCCGCGGCAGCGATGAAGGCATCGCACAGCGGATGCGGCCCGGTCGCGTCGGAAACCGCGAGCGGCCCGCCCGCCCCATGCCATTCATCGGCCCCGCGCTGCTGATCCTCGGCACGGCGGAAATAGGGGAGCAGGTCGTCATAGCCCCAGCCCGCATTGCCGACGGCGGCCCACGCGTCGAAATCCTCGCGCTGTCCGCGAACATAGACGAGGCCGTTGATCGACGACGACCCGCCGAGCACGCGGCCACGCGGCTGCGATATCCGGCGATCATGCATGTGCGGTTCGGGCTCGGTCTTGTACCGCCAGTTGAGCACCGGATGGTCGAACAGCTTGCCATAGCCGAGCGGCACGTGGATCCACGGATTGGTGTCGGGCGGCCCGGCCTCCAGCAACAGGACGCGGACCGTCGGATCTTCGCTCAGCCGGGCGGCCACCACACAGCCGGCGCTGCCCGCGCCGACGACGATGTAGTCGTAGCTCAACGCAACCGCTCCACGACCAGATCGCCGATCGCAAGCGAGGCGGTAAGCCCCGGCGATTCGATTCCGAACAGGCTGACCAGCCCCTCCAGCCCGTGCGTGTCGGGACCGTCGATCACGAAGTCGCCGGCGGGTTGGCCCGGTCCGGTCACCTTGGGCCGGATGCCGGCATAGCCGGGCTGCAGGCGCTCGCCCTCGATCGCGGGCCAGATACGGCGTGCCGCGGCGAGGAACTTGCCGTGCCGGGCAGGATCGACGGTATAGTCGACATGGTCGATCCATTCGACATCGGGCCCGAAGCGCACTTGCCCGGCAAGATCCAGCGTCAGATGCGTGCCGAGGCCACCGGGCTCGGGCACCGGATAGATGAGGCGCGAGAACGGTGTGCGGCCCGAATAGGTGAAATAGACACCGCGGGCCAGAAACAGGGGCGGCACGTACCGCGGCTCGAGCCCCTCGATCGCCGCGGCCAGCCGCTGTGCGTCGAGGCCGGCGGCGTTGACCAGGATGGGCGCGGCGACGACGGGACCACTCTCGTCGTCGAGGTGGATGGCCCACAGCTTGTCCTTACGGGTCACGCGCGTCACCCGGCTGGACGGCACGAGCATCGCCCCGTTCGCCTCGGCCTCGCCCAGCAGCGCCAGCATCAGCGCATGGCTGTCGATGATGCCGGTCGATGGGGACAACAGCGCCCCCGCGCATTCGAGGGCCGGCTCCAGCGCGCGTACGCCCGCGGCGTCGATCAGGCGAAGGTCCTCGACCCCGGCATTGCGTGCATGCGTCTGGATTGCTTCGAGCTCGGGCAGTTGGCCGGTATCGTGCGCAAAAACGAGCTTCCCGGTCCGCCGATGCGCCACGCCCCGCTCGGCGCAAAAGGCGTAGAGGCGTTCGCGGCCGGCGACGCACAGATCGGCTTTCATCGAGCCCAGCGGGTAGTAGATGCCGGCGTGGATCACTTCGCTGTTGCGGCTGCTGGTCCACGATCCGAAGTGCGGTTCGCCCTCGACGATCAGCGGCGGCTTGCCCGCCAGCGACAGCGCACGTGCGATCGCCAGCCCGACGACCCCTGCCCCGACGACGATCGCGTCGTAGCGCTCGGTCATTTGCGTGGCTGGACGTGCCGCATGGTCAGCGTCAGCGTGGCGCAAAGCCGGCGCTCGCCGTCCGCCTCGACATGGATATCGGCCCGCGCGTGCGTGATCGTCCGCCCGGGTTCGATCACCCTCGCCTCCGCGATCAGCCGCTCGCCGCGGGCGGGGCCGATGAAATGGATGGCCTGGCTGAGCGTCAGGTTCGCCGATCCCGGTTCGGCGCCGGTCGCGGCGGCATAGCTTGCGGCATATTCGCCAAGCGCGGTGGTGATCGCACCCTGAAACCAGCCGGGCTGATGTTCGTATGCGCGCCGATGCGGCAGCGCGAGCGTCACCGCGCCGGGTTCGATCGACAGCACCTCGAGCTGGAAAAGCTCGTGGGCGTAGGGAGCCGTCATCGCCTCCCTAACCCACGTCTCGGCTTCCTGCTGGTTCATCGGCCGAGGACCACGGTCGCCTGGCTCGACAGCACGCCGCCATTGCCGTGCGCGATCGCCAGCTCGGCACCGGCGACCTGCCGCTCGCCGCATTCGCCGCGAAGCTGCCGCGTCGCTTCGATCAGTGTGAACAGACCATACATGCCCGGATGTGTGCACGAAAGGCCGCCGCCATTCGTGTTGACCGCCAGATCGCCGCCGGGCGCGATGCGTCCCCCCTCGACGAAGCGGGCACCCTCGCCCTTGGGGCAGAAGCCCAGATCCTCCAGGAACAGGATCGTGTTGATCGTGAAGGCGTCGTAGACCATCACGACGTCGATGTCGGCGGGCGCGACACCCGCCGCGGCATAGGCACGCCGCCCGCTTTCGGCAGCGGCGGTCACGGTCAGGTCGGCCATGCACATGATCTCCCGGTGCGAGGTTTCGGCCGCCGCACCGAGGACGCGGACGGGTCTAGCCTTGAGATCGCGAGCACGGTCGGTGCGCGTCATCACGATCGCCGCGCCGCCGTCGGTGACCAGGCAACAGTCATATTTGCCGAACGGGTCGTTGATGAGCCGCGCCGCAAGATAGTCGTCCATCGACAGATCGTCGCGAACCGCCGCCTCGGGATTGAGCTGCGCCCATTTTCGGGCGGCTAGCGCGACCTCGCCCAGTTGCGCCTTGGTCGCGCCGAACTGGTGCAGGTAGCGCTGCGCCGCCAGTGCATAGGAGGTCAGCGGCGTCATCGGGCGATACGGCGCTTCATAGGGATTGGGCATGACCGTGTTGACGAGCTTGCCCGCCGCCGATGCCTGGTTCGAGCCATAGGCGATGAGCGCGCAATCGATCGCGCCCGCATCCAGCAGCCAGGCGGCATTCTCGACCATCGTCTGAAAAGCCGAACCGCCGGTGCGGTTGTTGTCGACCACCTTGGGATGGATACCGAGATATTGCGCGAAGCTCAAACCCCCGAGCGTGTCGGTGCCGTGGCAGAAGAACAGGCCGTCGACTTCCGACAACGCCAGCCCCGCTTCCGCCAGCGCGCGGTGGGCCGCGATGGCGGCAAGGTCGGACGCCGAGTAACCGGGCGCCCGCACCGTCCCGAACGTACCGGTTCCGACGATCGCGGTGCGGCCGCGCGGAAACGCGCTCATGCGCTCGCCTCCGGCTCGAACACGATGAAGGGCTCGCCCGCCTCGTTCTTGCGGATATGCGCGGTGACCGCCATGCCGATGCGGACGTCCGCCGGGTCGATACCCTCGATACGGCTCATCATCCGAGGCCCTTCGGCAAGGTCGACCAGCGCCACGTTGTAGCTCGGCTCCGGCGCCCTCTTGTAAACGGTCGTCGAGGAATAGACCGTGCCGCGCCCGGATGCCCTGATCCAGCGGACGGTGTCGGCGGCGGTCCCGGGCACGACCGCACGAGGCGGATAGAAGGGCACGCCGTCCGAGTCCGCGGGCAGCATGAAGCGCCCCTCGGCAAGGTGTGCGTGATAGTCGAGATCGGGCTGCACCGGCATCATGCGCCCCGGTAGGCCGGCTTGCGCTTTTCCTTGAAGGCGGTCGTGCCTTCGCGGAAGTCCTCGGTCCACGTCATGAGCGCCTGCACCGTCGCCTCGAACTCGAGCGCATCATCGAGTGATTGGCCAGGGGCGTTCGAGAACTGCCGTTTGATCTGCGACAACGCCAGCGTCGGCGCCGTGGCGAAGCCCCCGGCCATCTCCCTTGCCCGCGCCAACGCGCCGCCGGCCGGCACCGCCTCCAGCGCGAAACCGAGCGCAGCCGCCTCGCTACCGCTGACGAAGCGGCCCGAATAGGCGATCTCCTTGGCGCGCATCACCCCGACGTGCCGCTCGAGCAGCCAGCCCGCGGCCCCGTCCATCGCGAGGCCGATATGCCGGAACGCGAACTGGAACCGCGCATTTTCCGCCGCGATCACGAAGTCGCAGGCGAGCGCGAGGGCGAAGGCGACACCGATGCAGACGCCCTCGACCGCCGCGATCACCGGCTTTTGGGTATGCGCAACGCTGCGCACCATGCGGTGCAGCGTACGCGCCTTCACCATGTTGCCGCGCACCCCGCCCGTGCCCATCTCACCGACATCCGCACCCGCCGCGAACTCGCCGCCCGCGCCGGTCAGGATGATCGCGCGAACCTCGTCATCATCCTGAAGCTGCTGGAACAACGTCTGGAACTGGCCGCGCATCGCCATGGTGATCGCGTTCTTGCGCTCGGGTCGATTGATCGTGACGACCGCCACGCCGTCCTTGACCGCTACATCGATCGACATCGTCGTCCTTCGCTTCGTTCGTATCGCGATGCCCTAGCACCGCCGGCGGTGCGGGCGGGAGAGGCGGCACGCCATATCGCCGCTGCGATCCGCTGCATCGGCAGGGCGATATCGGCCGGGATCGGTCGACGCGCATCGGTTCCCAGGACACGCTGTCCCCAAACAAAAGAATGACATGCACGTCCGGGGGGGGGTATCCGATGAAACGTATTGCAACGATCGCGGCACTGCCGGTGCTTGCGCTCATGATTCCTGCCGCGGCGCGAGCACAGGCCGCCGACGCCGCGAAGACGCCGCAGGACGAGGCGCCTTCATCGACCGCCCCCCAACCGGCGGGCGACGACATCCTCGTCACCGCACGTCGACGCGAGGAGCGATTGCAGGACGTGCCCGTCGCGATCTCGGCGGTCAGCGGCGATACGCTGCAATCCCGGGCGATCACGAATGTGGAGGGGCTTCGCTTCGCCGTCCCCGCGCTGGTCATATCACCCAGTCCCTTCGGCGCCGCGTCGCCCGGCTACACGATCCGGTCCCAGCGCCAGCTCGAATCGATCATCTCTCAGGATCCCTCGGTCGGCATCTACTTCGCCGACATCGTGCAACAGCGGCCGCAGGGGACCAACGTCTCGCTATACGACATCGCGTCGGCTCAGGTGCTGAAAGGCCCCCAGGGCACGCTGTTCGGGCGCAACACGACAGGCGGCGCCGTCCTCATCACCCCGGCCAGGCCGGTCTTCGATCCGGGCGCCTCGATCGCGATCACCGTCGGCGATTACGGACAATGCGTCGTGACCGGTATCGCCAACTTGCCGCTCTCGTCGAAACTGGCAATGCGCGTCGCGGGCAACCTGACCCGACGCGACGGCTTCTTCGACAACGTCGCCACCGGTCTCAAGGTCGATTCACAGCGTACCGAAAGCGGCCGCGTCTCGCTGCTATGGGAACCCGACGACCGCTTTTCCTCGCTGACGATCGGCACCTATTTCCATGAGGACGATGCCGGCCTCGGCTTTTTCCCCTATACGGTCCGCCCCGGAAGCGCCGCCGCGGCAACCCCCGGCTATCAGGCCGAATTCGCAGCCGCACAGCGCCGCGGCGATCGCACGGTCTCCAACAACCTGCAACCCGTCGTCAGGATCGAAAGCTACAGCGCATCGAACACCAGCACGCTGAAGCTGGGCGAGGTCACGCTGAAGAACATCTTCGGTTATCGCAACGTCAAGACGTTCGGCAGCTTCGACTTCGACGCCTCGGCGGTGACGCTGTTCGAATCGCGCAACGACTTTTCGTCCGAGCAGTGGACCGAGGAGTTTCAGCTGCTCGGCAAGATCGGGCCGTCGATCGACTTCATCACCGGTGCCTACTGGTTCAACGAGCGCGGACGGGACACGCAGAACTCGGTGCTGTTCGGAACACGCGCCAATGACGGGCTGGGCGACAACACCAGCTATTCGGTCTTCGCACAGGGCGACTGGAAGCTGTCGCGGGCGCTCACGCTGACGCTGGGTGCGCGCTACACCTGGGACGAGCGGTCGCTCTTCACGTTCAACCGGCTGAACGGTCAATGCCGACTGACCGCGAACAACGTGCCGGTCGGCAGTCCCGGTGCGCAGCGGCTCGATCCGTGCATCCGTCACACGGCCGTCGATTTCCGCGCGCCGACATGGCTCGCCACGCTGTCGTGGCGTCCGGTCGAGGATGTGATGCTCTACGGCACCTACAGCCGCGGCTATCGCTCGGGCGGCCTGCCGCTGCGTGCCAATCTGCCCGCCGAAACGCGGCCATTCGCGCCGGAGTTCGTGGACAATTTCGAACTTGGCCTGAAATCCGAACTGCTCGACCGACGCGTCCGCTTCAACATTGCGGCCTATTACGACAAGTATCGCGACATCCAGCGGACGCTTTCGTTCGGCTCGCCGCTGACAACCGTCGTTCTCAACGCTGCGGATGCCAAGATCTGGGGCGGCGAGGCCGATCTCATGGTCCGCCCGGCCAACTGGCTGGAACTCAACGCCACGGCGGCGTACAGCAAGAACGAATATGGCAGCTTTACCGGACCGGGGCTTGGCGATCTGTCCGGCAACCGCTTCGCGTTTGCTCCCGAATTCGTCTATACGCTCGGTGGTCGGCTGATCGCGCCGATGCCCGACGCATCGGGGGAGCTCAGCGTCCGGCTCGACTGGTTCCATCAGTCGAGCATCTTCGTCACCGACATCAACGACATCCCGATCCCGGCCTATGGCACGCTCGACGCAGGTGCCGAGTGGCGGGACGTGCTGGGGCGACCGTTCGACCTGCGTGTTTTCGTCAAGAACGTAACCGACGAGCATTACTTCAGCGGCGGGGTCAGCAGCTATCCGTCGACAGGTCTGACCGGCTTCTTCCCCGGCGCGCCGCGCCATTTCGGTGTCGAGTTCAAGGCGCATTTCGGCTCGGTCCGCTAGGGTGATCGCGTCGCAGCCCCGCCCGGTTCTGGCCTGGTGGTCGGTAGCGGTGCTGTTCCTCCTTTACTCCTTCGCCTTCGTCGACCGGCAGATCCTCAACCTGATGATCGATCCGATCCGAACGTCGCTCGGGGTCAGCGACTTTCAGCTCAGCCTGTTGCAGGGCATCGCCTTCGCGCTGTTCTATACGGCCTTCGGGATCCCGCTCGGTCTTGCCGCCGACCGCTTGCCGCGCCGGCGCGTGATCCTTGTCGGCGTGGTGGTCTGGGCGGTAGCGGCCTCGGCATGCGGTCTCGCCACTCGCTACTGGCACCTGCTCCTGGGCCGGCTGGGCGTCGGCGCGGGCGAGGCCGCGCTGTCGCCCGCGGCCTATTCGCTGCTGGCCGACCTGTTCCCGAAGGAAAAGCTGACGCTGCCGACCTCGATCATGGGAATCGGGGGGGCGGCGGGCACGTCAATCGCGGCGATCCTCGCCACCGTCGTGATCGGGATCGTGCCCGACCGCGGCGTCGCCGTCCCGCTCCTCGGCACGCTTCAGGGCTGGCAGGTCGCACTACTGCTCAGCGGCGTGCCCGGCCTGCTCCTGGCGCCGCTGGTACTGACGCTGCCCGAGCCGCTGCGCGGGGCAACGGCCGCCCGATCGTCGGCGCCAGAGCCCCGGCTGCTGCCGGCCCTTGCCGCCCGGCGCCGTTTCTACATCGGCCACTTCCTCGGCTTCGGCTGCTACTCGCTGATGAACTACGGCCTATCGAGCTGGCTGCCGACCTATCTCATGCGGGTCGAGCGGTGGAGTTCCGGCCAGGCGGCGGCGTTCGCGGGCACGATGCCGCTGCTGGCAACGCTGCCCGGGGCGGTCCTGATCGGCTGGCTACTCGATCGCTGGTACGCCAGCGGGCGGCGCGACGCCCATCTCCTCTTCTTCGCGATCGCCGCGCTGGTACAGCTTGCCGCGGTGCTGCTCGCGATCGGCGTCGCCTCGGGCCCTGCACTCCTTGCCTGCCTGTTCGTGCAGGCGACCATCGCCTCCTTCACCGGCGGCGCGGCGGCGATCCTTCAGATCAACACCGTCCCGGTCCTGCGCGGCCGGGTATCCGCCGTCTATCTGTTCGTCTTCAACCTGCTGGGCTTCGGCGTGGGGCCGAGTGCGGTCGCCTTTGTCACCGACTTCGTGTTCGCCGACGATCGCATGGTCGGCTGGAGCATCGCCGTCGTCTACGCCGTCGTCGCGCCGATTGCAGCGGCGCTGCTGCTGATGTCGGGTCGCGCCCTTGGCCGCGACCGGTCCACCGATCGCACCGGCGATGAATAGGGAGGCTTTCGCTTGCCGTTCGGGCGCGATTGCTTGATCCCGGCGGTTGCCAGCATGAGGACCTGTGATGCCTGCCCAGACGAATGAAGAAGCCCATGACGTGGTCATCGTCGGCGCGGGCCATGGCGGCGCACAATGCGCGATCGCGCTGCGGCAGCAGGGGTTCGCCGGATCGATCGCGATGATAGGGCGCGAGCCCGAATTGCCCTATGAGCGGCCACCGCTGTCGAAGGAGTATTTCGCGCGCGAGAAGTCGTTCGAGCGGCTCTACATCCGCCCCGCCGCCTTCTGGGCGGACAAGGCGGTGGAGATGCTGCTTGGCGTCGCCGTGACAGCGGTCGCTCCCGCCGCGAAGCGCCTGACGCTCTCGGACGGGCGGTCGGTCGGTTACGGCACGCTCGTCTGGGCGACCGGCGGCGAGCCGCGCCGGCTGACCTGTTCGGGTGCGACCTTGGCGGGGGTCCACGCCGTCCGCACCCGCGCCGACTGCGACCAGCTGATGGGCGAGATCGACGGCGGTGCCCGCAACATCGTCGTGATCGGCGGCGGCTATATCGGGCTGGAGGCGGCAGCGGTGCTGACCAAGCTCGGCTGCCGGGTGACGCTGCTCGAGGCGCTGTCACGCGTTCTCGCACGCGTCGCCGGCCCGGAACTCTCCGCCTTCTACGAAAAGGAGCATAGAGACCACGGCGTCGACCTGCGCACCGGCGTCGCGGTCGACTGCCTCATCGGCACGGGCCGCGTGGATGGCGTGAAGCTGGCCGACGGCAGCGTCCTGCCCGCCGACGCGGTGATCGTCGGCATCGGCATCGTCCCCGCGGTCGAGCCGCTGCTGGCGGCGGGCGCAGCGGGCGGCAACGGCGTCGATGTGGACGACCATTGCCGCACCTCGCTGCCCGACATCTATGCGATCGGCGATTGCGCGGCGTTCGAGAACGACCATGCCGACGGCATGCGGATGCGCGTCGAATCGGTTCAGAACGCCAACGACCAGGCCACCTGCGTCGCGCGCGCGATTACCGGCGACGCGCAGCCCTATGCCGCCCTCCCCTGGTTCTGGTCCAACCAGTACGACCTCAAGCTCCAGACCGCCGGGCTGTCGGTCGGCCATGATCGCACCGTCCTGCGCGGTGACCCGGCGACGCGATCCTTTGCCGTCGCCTATCTGAAGAGCGGGCGGCTGATCGCGATCGACGCGGTCAACAGCGTCAAGGACTACGTTCAGGGTCGCAAGCTGATCGAGATGCGTGCCCAGCTAAGCGCCAACGCATTGGCAGATTCTTCCGTGCCCTTGAAGCACCATACCCCTGCATAGCCAAGCTGGTTTCGGGGTAACGATGCGGAACGGACCGTGCTTGATATCGGCAGGTGCGGGGTCATCGCACCGTCGATCATGATCTCCCCGCATCGCAAGTGCGATGACTATGTCATTCCCGGTGCATTCATTCTCGTGAACCTCGAAAAGGGCCTCGAGGGGACGGTTGGAATGAAGCGGAAGCAGATTTTAGAGGAACCGCCCACGGGAATCCTAAAGGAAGACGCGAGGAACGCGGCGAAGACGGTGCAAAGCTGTGGGCGAGAAAGTCCGATCCCCACTTCTGAGGCGTCAACCGCACACCTTGAAAGCGTATTGGCGTTTGGAAAAACGCAGCCTCGAGATTTTGAGGAACACTCAACGAATCAAGTTCAACCGGGGGATAGCACGACAGACATAGCCGGTATGTACAGCCTGATGTCGCCGTCTCTAAGCATACTGTTGTACGAGATCGCGCGAGAAGGAAGCCTCTCCCGGGCGGCTCGCCACTTGGGGTGCTCAGCTCCCACGCTTCGAAAACGGATCGCGAAATTCGAAAGCGGCTCTAAGGTTTCTATCGTCGACTCTAGCAGCGTAGGTACGAAATTAACTAATGCGGGAAAGCTATTGCTAACACTTATTCAAGGTTAATAGTTCTGTCGGTGCGTAAAAATGGTGAGATATTAATATTTTGTATAACGGGATTTGATTTATCTTGTAAACGATCTGCCCCCGGCATTCAGGCCATTGTCAAGTTAATTCTGCCAATAGTGACGAGCGACGCAGCGAGGCTGTTTTGCCGCGGATCAGATCATTGGCGTGCTGCGCGAGCATGAGGCCGGCGTGAAGACCGTCGAGCTGTGCCGCAAGCATGGTATCAGCGATGCGGGGTTCCATAGTTGGAAGACGAAGCACGGCGGCATAACCGTGGCAGAGGCGACGCCTTTACGGACGTTGGAAGACGAGAGCCGGTGGCTGAAGAAGCTGCTGGCGAACTTGATGCTCGACGTGTTGGCGGTGAAGGATCTGCTGGGAAAAAACCGCCTCGAGCGTTGGATCGCTACGCTGCGATGGATAAGCTGATGACCGACATCCACTTCTCTGAGCGTGGTGTCTACAGGATGCTCGGGTTTCAACCGGTCGGCATGGTAATATTGGCCGCTTCAATGTCTCTAACGCCATTATCCCTCAACTGCTCGAATACACCCAATAGACGGAAGTTCGGATAAATTACGCGTAGCCATTCTTGTAGCAAGCCTGCGCGCCGGAAGGATCAACCTGAAGGTTGCAAGAATCATCGCAGCGCTGACCGGCGACCGCCTCAACCTCAAGATCGATAAAGTTGCCGACTTGTCGCTCTACAACGAGGATCTCCATTCCACTCTCCCGGCCCGAATGGACCCGCCTCCGCAAGCAGATCGCACGGATGGACAGCGTCATCCTCTGCGCGCCTGAATACAATTGCGGGGTTTCGGCAGCGTTATAGATCGCCAAAGATGTGGGCTCACGCCCCCCCCCCGAGCGAGATCGTCTGGGCCACGAAGCCGACGGCGGTCATCAGCGTCTCGCCCTATCCAATCGGCGGCCTCGACCCCGACCATCAGGTGCGACGGCTCTATACATTCCTCGCCATGCCCATGCTCCAGCAGTCGGAGGCCTACGGGATCTCACCTGAGCCATAAGCGCAACGTGACGCTTCCACTGGATCGGAAATGATCCTCGCGTCGAGGATCTGATCCCCTCCTTCAATATCGTCGCCTATTAGTCGACGCAGACAGCCAAGACTTTTTCACCAACATCCGACCCTACCTTCACATCTATTTTCGAGCTTCGGGTAGACTCCTGGAGCGCGTGATCGCAGGATCAGCTCCACGCAATGCTAGGTCCCGTTCTCCTTCATGCGCGTCGTGATCCGTAGCGTCCGCTGATCGATCGTGATCGGTCATCATGGGTCAGGCCGCCTTCTGCTCGACGCGGCTGCCGCCGACGCCCTTCACGATGGAGAAGCCGTTCGGCACTGCCTGCTGGACGAGCGGCACGTGCGAGATCAGGCCTGCGGCGCGGCTCTTCCCGACAATCTCCTGAAGCACCTGCAGGACCAGATCGAGCGTCCCGCTGTCGTTCTCGGTGTCGAGGCTGCCGAAGCCCTCGTCGATGAAGATGGTGTCGAGCCGGATGCGCCCGTGGCTCATTTCGACGATGTCGGAGAGACCCAACGCCAACGAAAGCGCCGCGATGAAAGTCTCGCCGCCCGACAGCGTGCTGATCTCGCGGGGACGCCCAGTCTGGATGTCGTGCACGCGAATGTCGAGGCCGCGCTTGGTCCTGCCGCCGACCGCCTGCGCGTCGCGCTCGAAGCGGTAGCGTCCGGCGGTCATCGGATCAAGCCTGAGGTTCGCCGCGTCGAGGACGTGGTCGAACAGGGCGCCGATGGCGAACGTCTCGAGCGGGGTGCGCATCGGGTTCTCGCCCGCGAAGGCCTCGGCGAGCCCGCGCAGCGGTCCCGTCTCCTCCTCGAGCCTGGCGAGCCGATCCAGCTGATCACGAAGCGATGCCAGCAGGTCGTCGAGCACCTTCCTGGCGGCGTCGGCATCGGCCGCCGCCCGACGGCTCCTCAGGCACTCGGCGCGCGCCGCGTCCCGCGCCACGGTCAGAGCGGCGACATCGGGTCGCTCAACGTCCTTGATGGCATCGCTAGCGGCCTTCGCCTGTGCCTCGGCGACGGCGACGTCGTGCCGGAAGGCTCGGATCCGCTCCGCAAGCGCGGCGATCCGCGGAATGTCCGCGCACCCGAGTTCGTAGGATGTCCTTTCGAGCCCAACTTCGACGAGGCGCGCCTCGAGGGCCGACCGCCCCTTCGCGACCTCGGCTTCGGCCTTGGCCACTGCATCGACTGCACCAAGCACCTGGGCAGCGGTCGTGTCCCGATCGGTCGCGGCCGTCCGCAGGCGTTCCTCGGCTCCGGCCAGCGCGTCGCGCAGCGCCTGGATCGACGCGGCGATGGCTGCCCCTTCCCGCTCCAAGGCGCCCTCGCTCCTGAGCGATTCCGGCACGCCGGCGATGGCGTCCTCGTACGCCCGGGCGGCGACGGCCTCGTCCGTGCGCGCCTTCTGCAGGATCTCCCGTGCCTTCTCCGCCTCGTCTGTGGCGATGCTGAACGACGCCTTCGCCTCTCCGGCCTGCCGCTCGAGCTCGGCCGGCGCGGCGATCTCCCCGAGCGCGTCCAGTTCGCCTTGAAGGCGTGCGACTTCGCCCGCCGCGTCGGCCGTCGACGACTTCGGCTGAGTCAGGGCGGCAAGCTCGCCGACGCGCTCATCCAACGCTGTCTCGGCGGTCGTGACCGCGGCTTCGCCGAGATCGGCTGCCCGCACGGCACTGTCCAGGCGCTCGCGCGCGGCGCGCATCTCCGTTTCGAGCGCGCGCGGATCGCCATCACCGTGCGCGGGCGAAGGGTGTTCCGGGCTCCCGCAGACGGGGCACGGTTCACCATCGATCAGGTGCATGCTTGCCAGCAGCCGCTTCAGTCGCGCGTTCTCGTCCTCAAGCACCTTCAGCTTGCGCGCCTGCGACACGTCCACGCCGCCATAAGCCGCCTTCCATTTGTAGAACGTCGCACTGCTAACGCCGTGCTTGCGGCACACATCCGCCGTCTTCGATCCAGCTTCCTGCTCCCGCAGGATCGCAATGATCTGCTCCTCGGTGAACCTGCTGCGCTTCATCGTCGTCCTCCTTCATGAAGGACTCTAGCTCAGACTGGAGGAATCTTAGGGGAGCACGTCATTACCGATACGGGCAAAATTCGAACTATTCGTCGGTCGTGACTCTACCCGAATGAGTTTTATTCGCTTACCGGTGGCGCCGATCTACGGCTGAGCGTCCGACTTTAGGGCGCGCAGTGGCTGTGGGGCGATCAGAGATCGAACGGCGGTTTAAGCCGCTTCAGGCGCCAAAAGCCGAAGTTCCGCTTTCCCTGCCCAAAGCGGACGATGCAGGTTTCGTGCGGCTGGAGCGTTAGCCCCCGCAATGCCTTGCCCGAGGCGCAGGTCGCACCCGCGCCCTGCGGAGTCACGCCGGCCAGTCCCGAGGGGCGCGCGGTACGGCGATCGGCGCCAACATTGGCAAGGACCATCGCGCCGCTGCCGTCGGGATTGACGCGCGCGAAGGCGAAGACCGAAGGGTCGCCGCTGTCGAGCGGCACATAGCGGCCGGTGCGGAACGCCGGATCGGTCCGTCGTAGCTTCGCCAGCATCCGGTACCAGTTCAGAAGCGAGTCCGGCTTCCCGTCCTCCGCCGCGACGTTGCGCGCCTGATAGCCGGTGGCGACCGGTAGCCAGGGCGTGCCGCGCGTGAAGCCGGCATTGACGCCCGCATTCCACTGCATCGGCGTGCGCGCGCGATCGCGATCGTCGGTGCGCGGGCGCTTGGGCCCGATCGGCGCCTTGGCCAGCGTCGCCTTGTCGGCGTCGCCCATGCCGATCTCCTCGCCGTAATAGAGGAGCGCGACGCCCGGATTTAGCATGGTGAGCGCCGCCGACATCTTGGCGATGCGGTCGTTGTTCCGTCCGTCGCCGAACTCGCTCCACTGGCGCGACTGGTCGTGGTTACTGAAGAACGACACCGGTGTCAGCCCGTCCAGCTTCGTCGCTGCCTCGTCGTACCGCCGTTTCAGTTCGGCAGCATCCAGTCTCGTCATGTTGCCGACGAGGAAGTTCATCGGCAGGTGGATCTCGTCCTTGTCCCGGCCATAGACGGCGCGCAGCTGCTCGATCGAGCGGGTCGAGCTTTCGCCGAGCAGCACCGGGTTGCCGGGATAGCCGTCGACGGCCTTGCGCAGCTCGCGCAGCACCTGATTGGTGCCGGGAAGCTGCGAGTTATAGGGCTTCAGCCAGACCGGATCGGCGTCGGGATCCTTGTCCTGCGGCCAGCTCGTATCCTCGAACAGATAGGGCGTGGCGTCGAGGCGGAAGCCCGCCGCCCCGTGGTCGAGCCAGAAGCGCACCACGTCGAACATCGCCTGCTTCAGGCCCGGGTTCTGCCAGTTGAGGTCCGGCTGCTGGGGCAGGAAGATGTGGTAGTACCACTGCTTGCGACCCGGGTCCCAGGTCCACGCCGGGCCGCCGAAGATCGACTTCCAGTTGGTCGGCGGCGTGTCGGGCGTGCCGTCGCGCCAGACGTACCAGTCGGCCTTCGCATTGGTGCGTGAGCTGCGCGACTCCTTGAACCACGCATGGTCGGCCGAGCTGTGGTTGACGACCAGGTCGACCATCACCCGGATGCCGCGCTTGCGCGCCTCGGCCACCAGCTCGTCCCAGTCGGCCATCGTCCCATATTGAGGGTCGATCGCGGTATAGTCGGAGACGTCATATCCGAAATCGGCGTTCGGCGACTTGAAGAACGGCGTGATCCAGATCGCGTCGAGCCCCAACGACTTCAGATAGTCGAGCCGGCTGGTGATGCCGCGAAGGTCGCCCACCCCGTCGCCGTCGCTGTCCTGGAAACTGCGCGGATAGATTTCGTAGATGACCGCATGCTGCCACCAGGGCGCGGGTGTCGCCCGCGCGGCGGGGCCCAGAGACGAACCGGGGCCGGCGATCGCCGGCTGGCAAACGATTGCGGCGGCTGCAAGAGCAACGCCCGGCGCGCGCATGATACGCATCAATTCCTCCCCTGACTTTGGGTATACGTATGCACCACAGGCGGGTATTGCAATCGATTGTTTCGTTGCGTATGCCATCCTCGGATGCGGCACCGCCGGAGAGCGCACGCCGCCATGGGGAGGGGATCGATGACTTCACGGCACCTGCTTGCTTGCTCGACCGCGGCCATCGCGCTGCTGGCGGCTGCACCGCTTCACGCACAGACCGCAACTGGCACCGTCGTGCCGCCCGTCGACCCGGCCGCGCCGGTGACGCAGCCCCCGGTCGGCGATACCCAGGCCGCCGATGCCGCCGCCGCGCCCGATCCGTCGCAGGACATCGTCGTCACCGGCCTTCGCGCCAGCCTCGAGCGCGCGCAGACGCTCAAGCGCAACAACAGCTCGGTGGTTGAGGCCGTGTCGGCCGAGGACATCGGCAAGCTGCCGCAGTCGAGCGTCGCCGATTCGCTCGGCCGCCTCGCCGGGCTGGCGGGCGAGCGCCGGTCGGGTCGCATCAGCGGCATCTCGGTCCGCGGTTTTCGCGAGGATTTTGTCGGCACCACGCTCAACGGGCGAGAGCTGATCGGCATCGGCGACAATCGCGGCGTCGAATACGACCTCTACCCGGCCGAGATTGTCAGCGCCGCCGTCGTCTACAAGACGCCCGATGCGGGCCTGACTGCGATGGGCGTCGGCGGCACCGTCGACATCCGCACCGTTCGCCCGCTCGAGCGGTCGCGCGCGCTGATCGTCAACGGCACCTATGAAAAGAACGGGATGAAGTCGAAGAATCCCGACTTCGACGACCAGGGCTATCGCTTTGCCCTCTCCTATACCGACAAGTTCGCCGACGACACGATCGGCATCGCGCTGACCGCGGCGACGACTTCTTCGCCGGTACAGGACGATTTCTTCAGCGTCTGGGGCTATGACAAGAACGCGATCACGTCCGGCCCCAATGCCGGCAAGTACGTGGCGCAGGGCATCGACATCTCCTCGCGCTCGCGCGTGCTGAAGCGCGATACCATCGCCGGCGTGTTCCAGTACCGGCCGAGCGATGCGTTCACCGCGACGTTCGACGCCCTCTACATCAATTTCGCCGACCAGGGCATTTCGCGCGGCTTCATCGAGGCGCTGCCGGTGGCCGCCGACGGCAGCGGCGTGCTCGCCTCCAACAGCACGACCGTCACCTCGGCGCGCACGACCGGCTTCAACTCGGTCATCCGCAGCGATCCGCTCGACAAGACCGGCGACCTCAAGGTGTTCGGCGGCAACCTGGCGTGGAAGGCGTCGTCGAACCTCGACCTCACGCTCGACGTGTCGCGTTCGGAAAGCAAGAAGAGCGACACCCGCGCGGAAAGCTATGCCGGCCTTGGCCGTGCGGGCCTCGCGACGCAGGGCGCGAACAACATCCGCACCTGGACCTATACCGACGAGGGGCTGCTCTTCTCGAACAACAGCCAGAGCTTCGACGACTATAACCGCGTCAAGCTCGCCGGCCCACAGTCGTGGGGCGGCAGCCTCGCGCCGATCACCGAACTCAACACCCCCGCCGCGCGCGCGGCCGGCATCGGCTTCGCACAGGCGCAGGACGGCTTCGTCAACACCGCGCGCTTCGACGAATATCTGAACGCCGCGCGGCTCGAGGCGGCGTACCGCTTCGACGGCGGCTTCCTGAAGTCGATCAACGTCGCGCTCCGCTATTCGGATCACAAGAAGTCCAAGGTCAACCAGGGCTTCTTCCTCACTGCCCAGACCTATCCGTCGGACGGCCCGGTGCCCGAGGATTCGCGCAACGGCCTTGCCGATCTCAACTGGGCCGGCCTCGGCAACGTCGTCGCCTATGACGCGCTCGGCCTCATCAACAGCGACTTCTATCGCCGCTGGGATGCCGGCGCGCTCGAGCCCGACCGCCTTGGCGATACCTATTCGATCAAGGAAACCGTCTGGCAGCCGTCGGTGAAGGCCGAGTTCGAAAGCGACCTCGGCGGGGTTCGCATGTTCGGCAATGTCGGCGTTCAGGGCCTTATCACCAACCAGCGCGCGACAGGCTTCGACGCGCTCGTCGTCTCCAACCTGCGCGTCCGCGCCAACCCGGTCGAGGACGGCGCCAAGTACACGCGCGTCCTGCCCAGCCTGAACACCAATTTCGATCTGGGCGGCGGCCACACGATCCGCTTCGCGCTGGCAAAAGTCGTCAGCCGGCCGCGCATCGACTTCCTGAACCCCGGCTCTTCGGTGAAGTTCTCGAACAACGTCGCCAACGTTACCAACACCAATCCCGAACTTGGCCCTTGGACCTCGCGTTCAGGTAATGCGCAGCTTCGTCCCTACGAGGCCGATCAGGCCGACCT
This sequence comes from Sphingomonas yantingensis, assembly GCF_014199325.1. Taxonomy (GTDB): domain Bacteria; phylum Pseudomonadota; class Alphaproteobacteria; order Sphingomonadales; family Sphingomonadaceae; genus Sphingomonas; species Sphingomonas yantingensis. The sequence goes on along the minus strand of NZ_JACIJJ010000002.1, from coordinate 679,216 downwards.
CAGCTACGAATATTATTTCGCCAGCGACGGGTTCGTGTCGATCTCGGCCTTCTACAAGGATCTGAAGAACTGGAACGTCCAGACCACGACCATCCGTGATTTCCGCGAATTCTACATTCCCGGCTATCACCAGGCGGTCAGCAGCGACGGCCAGACCATCTACACCCCTGCGACGTTCCAGGGGCTGAACACGACCTATGTCGGCGGGCTGAAGGGCAAGGTGAAGGGGATCGAGCTTCAGGCGTCGCTGCCGTTCGGCCGCTTCGTCAGCGCGCTCGACGGGTTCGGCCTGACCGGCGGCGCGGCGTTCACCGACGGCAAGCTCGACGACGGTTCGCGCATCCCGGGCCTGTCTGCGCGGGTGTTCCAGGGGACGGCGTATTTCGAGAAGTCGGGCTTCTCGGCGCGCGTCTCCGCCAACAACCGCTCGTCCTGGCTGTCGGAGGATCGCGGCGGCAGCAACTCGATCTCGCCGGCCAACCGTTCGGGCCAGACGCTGGTCGATGCGCAGATCGGCTTCGACTTCGCCAATACCAACATCGACTATCTCGACCATCTGCGCCTGTCGTTCCAGGCGCAGAACCTGACCAACCAGCGCGACGTCTATACCGACGCGGCCAGCGGGCTGACCACGCGGCGTGAGACGTTCGGGCGCAACTTCCTCGTGAACCTGACCTACGCGATCTTCTGATCGGCATGAGAATGTCCTCGCCGGTATTTGCCGGCGGGGATATTCCCGACAAGGACATGAGGACGAGGACATGAAGGCGACGATCGACCGGGTCGTCATCGTCGGCGGCGGCACCGCGGGCTGGATGGCGGCGGCGCTGATCGCGCGCGTGATCGGCCCGCGCGTCACCGTGACGCTGGTCGAATCGGAGGAGATCGGTATCGTCGGCGTGGGCGAGGCGACGATCCCGCCGATCCAGCACGTCAACGCAGTGCTTGGGCTCGACGAGGCCGAGTTTCTTCGCGAGACGCGCGGCACGATCAAGCTCGCCATCCGCTTCGACGACTGGCGCGCGCTCGGGCAAAGCTATTACCACACGTTCGGGGCGGCGGGGCGCAACACCGCTTTCTGCTCATTCCATCATTACTGGGCACGCGCGCGCCGCGCGGGCGTCGCCGCCGGTTACTGGGACTACGACCTCAATTATCTGGCGGCGCGCGAGGGCAAGTTCGCCAAGATCCAGGTCGGCGACCCGATGTGGCAGCTCCCCTATGCCTATCACTTCGATTCGAGCCTCTACGGCCAGTATCTGCGCCGCTACAGCGAGCGGGCAGGCGTCACCCGGATCGAGGGGATGGTCGCCGACGTGCGCCGCCACGACAACGGCGACATCGCCGCGCTGGTCCTGAAGGACGGGCGGGAGGTCGCGGGCGACCTGTTCGTCGACTGTTCGGGCGCGCGCGGCCTGCTGATCCAGCGCCAGCTCAACGTGGGGTATGAGGACTGGAGCCACTGGCTGCCGTGCGACCGGGCGATGGCGGTGCCGACCGCGCGACACGACGCGACGCCGCCCTATACGCGTTCGACCGCGCGCACCGCCGGGTGGCAGTGGCGCATCCCGCTCCAGCACCGGGTGGGCAATGGCCTCGTCTATTCCAGCCGGCATCTGTCGGACGACGCGGCGGCGGAGCTGCTGCTCGGCAATCTGGATGGGAAGGTGCTCGGCGACCCGCGCATCATCCCGTTCCGCACCGGCCGCGCGCGGCGGCAATGGGATCGCAACGTCGTCGCGGTGGGGCTGTCGAGCGGCTTTCTCGAACCGCTCGAATCGACGAGCATCTACCTCATCCAGTCGGCAATCGTCCGGCTGCTCCACCATTTCCCGCACGCCGGGATCCAGCCGGCCGCGGTCGCCGAATATAACCGCCAGTCGCGGATCGAGTTCGAGACCGTCCGCGACTTCATCATCCTCCATTATCACGCTACAAGCCGCAACGATTCCCCCTTCTGGCGCGACGTGCGCGCCGCGACGCTGCCCGATCGCCTTGCCGCCAAAATCGAGCTGTTCCGCGCGACCGGTGCGCTGACGCAGGACCCGCTCGACATCTTCATGGAGCCGTCCTGGGTTCAGGTACTGATGGGGCAGGGGATCGAGGCGGCGGACTATCACCCGCTCGCCGACGAGACCGACCTCGGCGAACTCACTGCGCAGCTCGATCAGCTCGCGGCGATGAAGCGCGAACCGGTGCCCAACATGCCCGCGCACGACCAGTGGCTGAGGGCGTTCGGCGGCACCGCGGCATGATCGCACCGCGACGTTTCGTCATCCTCGGCGGCGGCACCGCCGGCTGGATCGCCGCGCACCTGTTGAAGCGCGCGTTCGCCGACAGCGCCGTTACGTTGGTGGAATCACCGGAGATCGGCACGATCGGCGTCGGCGAAGGATCGACGCCGACGCTCAAGCGCTTCTTCGAGCTGATCGGCGCGGACGAGGGCGAGTGGATGCCCCGCTGCGGCGCGACGTACAAGGCGGGGATCCGCTTCGACGGGTGGAGCCCGGCGGCGCCCTGGCCCGGCTATCGCCATCCCTTCACCACGCAGGTCGACGTGCATACCGAGGACGCGTTCGTCCTCAACTGCCGCAACCGGCGCCTCGGCTATGACGTGCCGACATTGCCCGACCGGTTCCTGCTGAACGGCGTCCTGTCGGCGCGGGGACTGACGCCCGTCGCGCCGCCCAGCTTTCCGTTCAAGATCGAGTATGGCTATCATTTCGATGCCGGGCTTCTCGGCGCGTATCTGCGCGACCTTGCCGTCGCGCGCGGCGTCGCTCACCGGCAGGGGCGCGTCGCCGGGGCCGAGCGCGCCGCGAACGGCGATATCGCCGCGCTGGCGATCGAGGGCGACGAGCGGATCGAGGGCGACTTTTTCGTCGATTGCAGCGGCTTTGCCAGCCTCTTGATCGAGCAGACGCTAGGCGTGCCGTTCGTGCCCTATGCCGACAACCTGTTCAACGACGCCGCGGTGGTATTGGCGACGCCGATGACGGGCGTACCGCCGGTCGAGACGGTGGCGACGGCGATGTCCAACGGCTGGCGCTGGTCGATCCCGCTCGAGCATCGGTTCGGCAACGGCTATGTCTATTCGAGCGCGTTCCAGTCGCCCGATGCGGCCGAGGCAGAGCTGCGCCGCGCGCTCAGTGTCGGCGACGACCTGCCCGCGCGGCACCTGAAGTTCCGGGTGGGACAGGCGGCGCGTGCGTGGGAGCGCAACTGCCTCGCGGTCGGCCTGTCGCAGGGGTTCATCGAGCCGCTGGAGGCGACCGCGCTCCACCTCGTCCTCGGCACCGTCGAGCAGTTCATCCGGCATTTCGGCGACGGCGGCGGCACCGATCGCCACCGCGATGCCTTCAACGCCGTCGTCGACGAGCGGATGGCGGGGGTTCGCGACTACATCGTCGCGCACTACAAGCTGAACACGCGCACCGACACCGAATACTGGCGGGCGAACGCCGCCAACATGGCGCTGTCCGAGCCGCTGCTCCACCTGCTCGACCGCTGGTTCCGGCGCGGCGACATGACCGAGGAACTGGCGCGGCAGGGCCGGCGCAGCCATTTCGGCCGCCTGTCGTGGCACTGCCTGCTTGCCGGCTATGGCGCGTTCCCCCCGGTGAGCCAGCCGCGGCGGCGCGACGTCGACTTCCACGACGACCGCGGGGTGGAGGCATTCCTGCACGGATGCAGCCTCAACTTCGCACCGCCAGCGGTGGGCTCGATACGTGCCGCTCAGGATGGAAAGCTTGACAATCGATGATTTCAGCGAGCCGGTTGGCTCACGTCCCGCTGCAGGCAGCGGCTGGCGACCGTAGCGCTTGAAGAGGTGCTGTGCCAATGCCATAGCCGGCCGGTGCTTATCGGCGCATCGTGTTACTTGTTGCGACATGCTTTGGCCACTTCATCTCGATCGTGGGCATGAATTTCAGCGCCGGGACCGGGCAGATAACCTCGGTGATCATGCTCGCTTGGCGTACGCTTAAAAGGCCAGGAGCAGCGCTGCTTTCTGGTTTCGTAGCCCAAATTGTTTAGACCAATCGCTAAATGTCCGCCCCCTGCCCATAGCAACATTCGGATATCCAAACGGTGCCAATCGCCGCGCTTCGGCGCGATGAAGGACCGACCGATTTGGGGACGCCTTTAGAGGCCGCCGAATGGCCGATTGTGGGTCAGGCTGATCCAGAAGCGATGGGCGCGATGCTCATCTATTCAGGCCCAATGGCCTGCCGTTCAATTGCGCCCACGTCCCCATCCGTCACGCTCAGCGAATAGCTTCTGCATTACGACCATGTTGTCGGTGCCCCACTGGCATAACGGCTCAAGCGCCCGGGCGAGACTCTGGCCAAGTGCGGTCAGCGTGTAGTCGACCCGCGGCGGCACCTCCTTGTAGTCGTTCCGGCGCAGGACGCCGTCCGCTTCGAGTTCCTTGAGCTGCTGGATCAGCACCTTGTCACTGACGTCGCGGATGGCGCGCTTCAGTTCCCCATAGCGGGTGGGGCCGCGCAGCAGAAAGTACAGGATCAGCGGCTTCCACTTTCCCGAGATGACCTTGAGCGTGGCGTCAAGCCCGCAGGTGAAAGCAGGCGCGATGGGGGCAACGGCGTGATCGTCGACCAGTGGCATTTCAGACATTATGAGTACTTACTAAAAGGTGCATACTTGTCTGTAGGTAGGTCGCCAGCCACCTGTGTGCAACCAATGAATGGAGGCACTTGTGACCAGACTGGACGGGAAGATCGCTGTTATTACCGGGGGTGGCACGGGGATTGGCTTGGCGTCAGCGAAGCGGTTCATCGCCGAAGGGGCGTTCGTGTACCTGTTCGGACGCAGGGCAGATAAGCTGGAAGCAGCTGTGGCGACGCTCGGCGGTAATGCACGGGCGGTGCCAGGATCGGTTACCGATGCTGAAGATCTCGACCGGCTGTACGACACGGTAAAGAAGGAGCACGGCAAGCTTGACATCCTGTTCGCCAATGCCGGCACGGGGGCATTGTTGCCCTTGTCCGAAATCACGCCCGACCACGTCGACGCGACGTTTGACGTCAATGTGAAGGGCACGATCTTCACGGTTCAAAAAGGCCTAAAGCTGATGGAGGCCGGCGGTTCGGTCATCCTCACCGGCTCGACCACAGGCGTCATGGGGACTCCGGCATTCAGCGTCTACAGCGCCTCCAAGGCGGCAGTCCGCAACCTGGCGCGGAGCTGGGCGCAGGATCTGCGGGGCACGGGTATCCGGGTCAATGTCCTGTCACCGGGGCCGACTTTGACCGAGCTTGCCGCCGAGGTCGTTGGCCGTGATGCCATGATCGAGATGGGGGCGACGACGCCGATCGGACATGTTGGCCAGCCGTCAGAAGTCGCGGCTGCTGCTGCCTTCCTGGCATCATCAGACAGTAGCTTTATGACGGGCAGCGAGCTGTTTACCGACGGTGGCCTGGCGCAGATTTGACGAAGTGCTTCAGCCGGCTTGAGGTCGGCTGGCACCATCAATCTAGCCCGCTGAGTGCTACACCAATAGCAGCTGCGACCTTTCCGGCCACCGCGCCACGCGCTGATGGTGCCGGAAGGTCGACATGAACGAATGGCAGAAGTTGGGAACGTGAAAACCGGCCGTGGATGACCGCAACTGGGTCGTTCCGTCCAACCGGGGGCGAGGGAACGCCTTTGACACTAGCGTTTGGCGGTTCTCTGAATGTTCTGCGCTATGCCGCCTAGGAAGCTTCCCAAGGTGGGTAGGCCACACGCAGTCAATACTCCATGCAGTAGCGCTGACGCGACATAAGGCATGGGATCATCTCGAAGCGCATGAGCTGCCCTTCTTGCATATCTGGCAGCCTCAGCGGCAAAGCCTTGGCCCAATTCGTCATCTAAGTGGCCGTGATCGGCGGCCTTTAGCAGTTCGCCAAGCGCCCCATGGAGGCTGCGGAGATGCTCAATAGCTGCTTCTTTCTCATCGAGAGGCGGTGCGCCGTTGCCCCCCGTATCAGACAAAGCAGCGATCATCCCCTCCACGGCTGCCCGTGCTAGGGTCAGGACTCGTTGATCACAGCCAGAAGATGACGGTTGCAGCGAGGGCGATGGCAGCGAAGAAGGCCGTGGGGCAGCGATCGTAGCGGGTGGCAACGCGTCGCCAGTCCTTGAGGCGGCCGAACATGATCTCGATGCGGCTGCGGCGCCGGTAGCGGCGTTTGTCGTATCTGACCGGCTCGTTGCGCGATCGTCGGCCCGGGATGCATGGCTGTATGCCCTTGGCCTGGAGAGCGTCCCTGAACCAGTCGGCGTCGTAGCCGCGGTCGCCGAGCAGCCATTGTGCGTTTGGCAGGTCGTCCAGCAGGGCAGCCGCGCCGGTGTAGTCGCTGACCTGACCCGCGGTCATGAAGAAGCTCAAGGGGCGGCCATTCTCATCCGCGACGGCATGGAGCTTCGTGTTCATGCCGCCTTTGGTGCGTCCGATCAGGCGGCCGAGATCCCCTTTTTTACCCGCAGGCTTGATGCCGTGCGGTGCGCCTTCAGGTAGGTCGCGTCGATCCTCACCGTCCTCGGCTCTGCATCGCCCGCAGCCAGCCCCTCCATCATGCGCGTGAACACGCCTCGCTCGCCCCAGCGCTTCCATCGATTGTACAGCGTCTTGTGGGGACCATAAGCGCTGGGCGCATCTCGCCAGCGCAGCCCGTTGCGATTGACGAACACGATGCCGCTCAACACCCGCCGGTCATCCACACGAGGCTTGCCGTGGCTCTTGGGAAAGAACGGCCGCAGCCGCTCGATCTGCTCGTCCGTCAGCCAAAACAGGTCACTCATTCTGGTCTCCTTGCGGAGCCTGAATCAGATCGCGACCCTCACATCAATGGGTCCTGACCCTAAGAGAGTGGGGTTCATAGCATGCTCGCGCCGCAGCAGCTCACGGCGCAGCTTGGGATATTGACCGTCATCGCTGATGCTCCGCCGGCCGTCAGCTGCATTAATCAGGATCGACTGCAGGCGTTCTGCAAGAGATAAGTCAGTCTGCTGCCGTAGCGCTTTCGCATTCTGGGTAGCCACGTAATCCTCGCCAGCCGTTTTTCCAGCTTATTCAATCGAGCCGTTTGCGGCCGCTTTGCTGCTGATTGATCAGCCTACCCGATTGAGGCCGTGGACCGGCCTAAGCTTAGCGAATGGCTGACGATGATACGGTCGGAGAAACAGCCCAACCACTTCTGACCCGCCATTGCCGCTTTTCACAGGCACCCCTCGACATATTCGATGCTGCGAGTCCCCACCGAAATGCCGGTGACCTTGCCGCCGTTGATCGAGAATTTGATCCCGCGTTCGCCGCCGGGCTCATAGTGAAACAGCTTCTTGTCGGGCGGCTCGGAGTAGATGTCAGGCAATTGCTTGAGCTCCTTATACGCCTTGCGCACCGCGGCCTCCGGATCGCCGAGCTTGACGCCGCGATCGGTCATGAAAATGGGTGCCTTGGGATCGAGGTAGGCCTCTACCGTGGTGACTTCTCCGCTCTCGACCAGCATCTGCAGGTTCTTGGGTCCGCCGATCACTTCGAAGGCGAGGCACGATCCATCGCCAGCCTCGGTATGGTGGCCACCATCGCGGATCTTCATGCCAGATCCGGCCTGGGCGCTGTCGGTGGATACCCCGGCCTCGATCCCGCCCCAGCCGAACGGCGTCATCACGCGGCAATCCATGCCCCGGCAGTCCGCGAGATTTGTAGGCGTCGGCGAAGGCAAAGGCGGCGGGGGCGGTGTCGGGACTGGCTGAGCCGGCACAGGCACGGGCTGCGCCTTCGCCGAATCGCTTAGCGCGCGCGGTGGCGGACTGTCTGGCCGCGTGGAGAAGAACAGGCTTATGGCGATCGCGGCCGCCCCCACTCCAAACGCTGCCAGGCGGCGGATCGACGAGCGCGGTGCGTCCGGGTTGGGCAACGGCCGGTAGGCTGCGGCGGGAGGCGGCGCGACCGGCCCCAGCGTCTCATCATAGGCGCGGCGACGTGTTGGATCGCAGCACTGAATAGGCTTCGTTCAGCTGCTTGGCGCGGCGCTCGGCCTCATCCTTGGGCCCGGCAAAAGTGTCCGGATGGTAGCGGCGCATCATCGCGCGGAAGGCAGCGTCAATAACCTCCTGCTCCGCTCCGCGATCCGCGCCGAGAATTTCATAGTAGTTCATCGCGCTCCCCTGCTTACATCGATGCGATGGGAGCATGGTTCGCGCAAGGCACGCTTGGCCTATTTCCGTGTCGATTCTCTGGTAGCTGCCAGTCCGTTACGGGCTTAGTTGCGGCCGCTGTCGGAAGCCGCTCCGGCGCACGCTGAATGTCGGCTCGTCGCAAGACCTCACGGTCAGGCCGCAATTTGGGAATGGCGGCTTTGTCCTCCTTTTCGCCATTTCCGCTATCGCTGGTCGAGGCGCCGGGCGAATATGAATGAATGTCCGAAGGTAGGGAGCGCGAAACGACAGCTGGATGTCGTGTCATGGGTCATTGCGCCAGGAGCGGGTAGGCTGGTGCTCGCCGAACGCCGATCTTAACCCGCCGTGCGCGCGTCCGTCGGCTTTTGTCGAAAACCGACGTTTAGCTAGTTGGGCAGGAACGGCATCAAAGTCCCAGTAGCAGACCATCGTGCTTGCCCCATCGCCACGGTCATTCGCGCGTCGAAGCGCCGATGCGGCACGATGGAAGCTGTCTCGATAACGCAACTATGCACGGAAAGCAGGAGCGGCGCAGTCTTGTGAAAACGGACTTGTTGTGAAACTTACGGGCGCTCTCCTGAAGCGGCGCAGGCTTCTTCAAGGAGGACAGCCGTGTCATCTAGGGGGTGCGTTTCGCCGCGCGGCCTGGTAGGGGGCGCGACATATGACAGGTTTCAAACTCCCCGATTTCGACGACCGCCGCAAGGCGTCGCAGGCCGCCAAGCTCGAAGCGCTCGCCAAGCTGCGCAAGGCCAAGGCCGAAACGACCGCTCCCGCCGCCCCGGCCGACCCCGACGCCAAGTCGTCGCGAGAGATCGCCGCCGAAGAGCGCCGCGCTGCGCACCGCGCCAAGATCGAGGCGGACAAGGCCGCCCGGATCGCCGCGCGCGAAGCCGCCGCCGAGGCGAAGGCCAATCAGAAGGCGCCGCTGACCCCCGAGGAGCAGAAGGCAGCGCGCGACGCGCGTTACGCCGCGCGCAAGGCACGCAAGGGCAAGTGACCCCGCGCGAGCTGATCGGCACCGCCGAGGTGCCGGGCGGCCCGCCGCTTCGCCTGTTCCGGCGGAACGACGATTTCATGATCGTCCTTGACCGCAACGAGCTGATGAGCACGCGCATGAGCGGGTCCGAGGTCGCGCTCGGCACGCTGACGTGCGAGCCGCTCGCCGCCCACCCCGCCCCGCGCGTGCTGATCGGCGGCTACGGCATGGGCTTTACGCTGCGCGCCGTGCTCGGCCCGTTGGGCGCGAAGGCGGAAGTCGTGGTGGCGGAGCTCGTGCCCGGCATCATCGAATGGGCACGCGGGCCGATGGCGGCGCTGACCGCGGGCTGCCTCGACGACGCGCGCGTCGACCTGCAGATGCGCGACGTGGGCGAGGTGATGCGCGAAGGCGCGGGGCGGTTCGACGCGATCCTGCTCGACGTCGACAACGGTCCCGACGGGCTGACTCGTGAGGCCAACGAGGGGCTTTACGCGCCGGCCGGCCTTGCCGCCGCGCGGCGCGCGCTGCGGCCGGGGGGCGTTCTCGCCGTCTGGTCCGCTGCGCCCGATCCCGCGTTCACCCGCCGGCTTCTCAAGGCCGGCTTCGCGACCGAGGAAGTGCGCGTGAAAGCGCGGGAGAACGGCAAGGGCGCGTCGCACATAATCTGGCTCGCCCGCCCGCGGACGGGCTGAAGCCGGTGGCGAAGCGGCGGCGATACCTGACCGCGACGATGCCCGATGGTTACGTCAAGACGATCGGGCCGACCGCCGCGCCCTTCACCCATTACTGGCGGATCGTCGCCGATCTGGGCGGTGGCCGGACCGAGGTCTTCTGGGGCCATGCCAAGTCGCTCAAAGAGGCGACGGGCAAGCGCGCCGCGCTGGACGAGGCGGCGCGCCAGCGCGGCTGGGCGAGCCATGTGTTCGAGGTGGTGGAGCTGACCGAAACCCATGATCCGCCCGGCAACGGCTGACTGCGCCAGCATACGTATTTTACCGCTACCAATAGGCCGCGTTCTAGTGAATTGTCGGCGGCAATGCCGGCGAACGATCGGCATGGTTCGGGCGGGAGGGGCGATGATGGCAACGCGGAACGAATTGAATGGGCATGGTGCGACCCGGCGCGAGGCCCTGGTGCTGTCGGCCGGCGCCGCGATCGTTGCGGCGATGCCCGCCGCGGCCGCCCCCGGCACCGGCCTGAACTCGATTGCGGGCAAGCGCGGGCTGCGGTTCGGCTCGGCCGTGGCCTGGTGCCCGCCGGGCGCGGATCGCGGCGGCGTCGGCAACCCGCGTTACACTGCGCTGCTGGAGCGCGACTGCGGCATCCTCGTCGCCGAGAACGAGATGAAGTGGCAGCGGCTGCGCCCCACGCCCACGACCTTCGACTTCGAGCGCGCCGACGCCATCGCCGCCTATGCAAAGGCGAAGGGCATGGCGATGCGCGGCCACACGCTGCTCTGGCACCAGACGAAGTGGATGCCGCGATGGGAGGCGAACCACGATTTCGGCCCCCGCCCCTCCCCCACAGGCGCGGCGATGCTGACGAACCACATTCAGATCGTGGTCGGCCGCTACGCCCCGCGCGTGACGAGCTGGGACGTCGTCAACGAAGCGGTCAATCCCGACGGCAGCGGGCTTTACGAAACGGCGCTCTCGCGCGCGATCGGCGGGGCGGAGGCGACGCTTGACCTCGCGTTCCGCACGGCACGCGCAGCGGCGCCCGGCGCGCAGCTCGTCTACAACGACTATATGAGCTGGGAGCCCGACAACGCCCGGCACCGTGCGGGCGTGCTCAAGCTGCTCGAGGGGTTCCGCACCCGCGGCACGCCCGTCGACGCGCTTGGCGTCCAGTCGCACCTCGTCACGCAGCCCGGCGGTTCGTTGACCGCGCAGCAGGCGGAGTGGCGCCGCTTCCTCGATGCCGTGACGGCGATGGGCTACAAGCTGGTCGTCACCGAGTTCGACGTGCGCGACAACGGCCTGCCCGCCGACCCGGCCGCGCGCGACCGCGCGGTTGCGGACTATGCCCGCGCCTATCTCGACGTGACGCTCGGCTATCCCCAGCTTCGCGAGATACTCGCCTGGGGCATGACCGACCGTTACAGCTGGATCGAGGGGTTCGAGCCGCGCGCCGACAAGGCGCTGCGTCGCCCGACGCTGTACGACCGCGAGTTCAAACCAAAGCCGCTACACGCCGCGGTTGCCGCCGCGCTGGCGGCGGCGCCCAAACGCTGACGACCAAAACAAAGAAAAGACGGGGGATATGATGAAGAAGACTGCCGCAGCCGCGCTTTCCGCGCTGCTCGCCACGACCGCCCTTGCGCAGGATGCGGGCACGCAGGGCGTCGCGCATCCGCAAGCGTGGCCGACCGCCAAGAGCCAGGGTCTGATCGACGCCGCGACCGAGGCGAAGATCACCGCACTGATGGCGAAGATGACGCTGGAGGAGAAAGTCGGGCAGATGATCCAGGCCGATATCGGCGCGATCAAGCCAGAGGACCTCAGGCAGTACCCGCTCGGCTCGATCCTGGCGGGCGGCAGCTCGCCGCCGCTCGGCAAGCCCGACCGTTCGCCGGGCGCCGACTGGGCCGCGACCGGCCGCGCGTTCGACGCGGTGGCGATGGAGAAGCGCGCCGGCCACACCGCGATCCCGCTGATCTTCGGCGTCGATGCCGTCCACGGCAACAACAACGTCGTCGGCGCTACGCTCTTCCCGCACAACATCGCACTGGGGGCGGCGCACGACCCCGACCTCATCCGCCGCATTGGCGATGCGACGGCGAAGGAAACCGCCGCCGCGGGCATCACCTGGGCATTCGGCCCGACGCTGGCGGTGCCGCAAGACGATCGCTGGGGCCGCACGTACGAGGGCTATTCGGAGGATCCGGGGATCGTGCGCAGCTATGCCGCGCCCATGATCGAGGGACTACAGGGGGCACCCGGTCGCGGCCGCATCCAGGACGGCCATGTCGCCGCGAGCGCCAAGCACTTCCTCGGCGACGGCGGGACCAAGGACGGCATCGACCAGGGCAATGACGAGATCGACGAGAAGACGCTGATCGGCATCCATTCGGCGGGGTATCCGCCCGCGATCGACGCGGGCACGATGACGGTTATGGCATCGTACAGCTCGTGGCAGGGCAGGAAGATGCACGGCAACAAGAGCCTGCTGACCGACGTGCTCAAGGGGCGGATGGGCTTTGACGGGTTCGTCGTCGGCGACTGGAACGGCCATGGCCAGATCCCCGGCTGTACCAAGGAGGACTGCGCGCAGACGTTCAACGCCGGGCTCGACATGGCGATGGCCCCGGACAGCTGGAAGGGCCTGTTCGACAACACCGTCAAACAGGCGCGCAGCGGCGTGATCCCGATGGCGCGCATCGACGACGCGGTCCGCCGCATCCTGCGCGTGAAGTTCAAGCTCGGCCTGTTCGACGCCGCGCGCCCGTACGAGAATCGTGCCGGCGTGATCGGCAGCACCGCCCACCGCGCGATCGCGCGCGAGGCGGTGCGCAAGTCGCTCGTCCTCCTCAAGAACGACGGCGTGCTGCCGCTCAAGGCCTCCGCGCGCATCCTCGTCGCGGGGACGCATGCAGACGATGTGGGGCTTCAGGCCGGCGGCTGGACGCTGAGCTGGCAGGGCGACGGCAACAAGCCCGCCGACTTCCCCAACGCCCAGTCGATCTATTCAGGCATCGCCGAGGCGGTTCGGAAGGGCGGCGGCATCACCGAACTGAACGTCGAAGGCCGGTTCACGACGAAGCCCGACGTCGCGGTCGTGGTGTTCGGCGAGATGCCCTATGCCGAGATGCGCGGCGACACCCGCACGCTGGAGTTCCAGGCGGGCGACAAGCAGGCGCTGGCGACGCTGAAGCGGCTGAAGGCGGCGGGGATCAAGGTGGTGTCGGTGTTCCTGTCGGGCCGCCCGCTCTGGGTGAACCCGGAGCTGAACCAGTCCGACGCCTTCGTCGCGGCCTGGCTGCCGGGGTCGGAGGGCGGTGGGATCGCCGACGTGCTGGTCGGCGATGCGGCGGGCAAGCCGCGCACCGACTTTACCGGGCGGCTGTCGTACAGCTGGCCCAAGACTGCGGGCCAGTTCACGCTGAATAAGGGCGCGCCCGGCTATGATCCGCTGTTCGCGCTCGGCTATGGCCTGTCCTATGCCAAGCCAGGCCGCGTGCCGAAGCTGGGCGAGGTCGCGGGCATCGACGCCAGCCTTGCCAACACCAGCCTGTTCTACACGCTCGGCCGCACGCCCGCCCCGTTCGCGTGGAAGCTCGACGGCGTTACGGCTGAGGCTGTGGATTCCGCGCGGACGCAGGAGGGTGCCTCGCGCCTTACCTTCGCGCGCGGTCGCCAAGGGACGGCGCGGATTGCCGGTCCGCAGCTCGACCTAACGCGCGAGACCAATGCCGACGTGCTGCTCCAGCTCCAGTACAAGGTTGAGGCCGCAGCTGCGGGTCCGGTCCGCCTGTCGCTGGGCAGCGGGAGCGTGAATGCGGCCGCGCTGTTCGCCGCGGGCAGCGGGTGGAAGACCGCGCGCATCCCGCTCAAATGCTTCGCCGCGGCGGGAAGCGACATGACGAAGGTCGATGTGCCGCTGGCGCTGTCGGCGACCGGCCCGTTCGCGATTGCCATCGCCGATGCGCGGCTCGTGACCGATCCCGAGGGTGCGGTCTGTCCGAAGTGAGCTGATCGACCGCAAGCGACCGCACCGTCACCCCGAACTGGTTCCTGGGTGACGGTGCGGTGGACTCCGGAGCAGGTCCGCGGTGACGGCAGATACGAAAAGGGGCGCGCCCGGATTGCCGGACGCGCCCCTTCTTTCGCGCGGCATCGGGAGCGGTCCCGAAGGACCACCCCCGCCCCCCTTTAGAAATTGCCGCGCAGGATGAACGAGAAGCGACGGTCGTTGATGAAGTAGGACCGCGGCGCCAGCTGGTCCGGATTGCCCGTGTACGCCTGGAGCGTGCGGGTCGATTCGTTGGTCAGGTTCACGCCCTGCACGCCGAGCTTGATATACTTGTTGACGTTGATGAACGCCGACGCGTCGAGCTGGCCCGTCTCGTCATTGTAGATCGACGTATACGGGAAGATCACGTCGGCCGCCGTCAGCAGGAAGCGCGAGCGCCAGTTATACGCCGCGCGCAGCGACACCGGCCCCTTTTCGTAGAACACCGTCGCGTTGACGTTGTGCTTCGAAAGCCCCTCCAGCGGCAGGTTGCCCGGCGTGATCGGCGACGCGTTCGACGGCGTGCCCCCGTTCAGGAACGAATTGGGCAAGCCCTGGCTTTCGATATACGAATAGTTGCCGTTGAAGCCGAGGCCGCTGAGCAAGCCGGGCAGGAAGTCGAACGTCTGCTGGTACGAAACCTCGACACCCTTGATCTTGCCCGTTCCGTCGAAATTGGCGGGACCGCGGATCAGCACCGGGATGGTCACGCCGTTGCTGGTGATGTTGCGGGTGATGAGCGACGAATAGAAGAAGTTGTCGACCGCCTTGTAGAAGCCGTTGACGGTGATCGAACCGACCCGCGCGAAATACCATTCGAGGGTCGCGTCGAACTGCCAGGCAGTGGCCGGCTTCAGGAACGGATTGCCCGCCGTCGCCGTGGCCGCACCCGAATTGGGGTCGGTGGTCACGCCGATGAAGTTGCGGATATTCGCAAGGTCGGGGCGCGTCAGCACCTTCGACACCGCGAACCGGGCGACGAGATCGCGCGACAGGCCGAGCTTCAGGTTGAAGCTGGGCAGGAAGTAATCATAGTCGTTGCGCGCCACGTCGCTGACCGTTTGGCCGGTCGCGAACTGCTGGAGCTGGGCATAGGCCGCAGCACCCAGATTACAGATGCCGCCCGGTCGCGACGGCGGGGTACCCGCCGGAGCGCCTTCCGGCACGCGCGGATCGCAGCGTCCTGTGAAGATCGTCTGGCCGGTGACCGGATCGATCTCCGTCCGCGTGAAGGGATCGACGATACCCAGCGCCTGCTGCGTCGGCACGCCGATCCGTCCTTCGGAGCGGATGTTCGTCGAAACGTAGCGAACGCCGATATTGCCCGACAGCCGGATGTTGCCGAACAGCGGATCGTCGGACCCGAAGTTCAGCATGGCATAGGCCGCCGCATCCTGCTGGTTCACCGGCTGGATTTCGTCGGGCAGATAGGGCGAGCCGGGGATCGCGTTGGGCCGCTCGTTGGCGGGCACCCAGCGGTTGGTCGCCGTGGCGCCGTTGGTGCCACGCCAGATGTCGTTCTGCGCCTTGAAGAACGTCGCCGACCCCTGATAGTCGTTGATGAGGTCGCCGTTGTAATAATAGCCACCCACCGGGCCCGGCGTCGCACCACGGAAGAAGTTCGGGAACGCGAAGAAGTCCGACTTCGAAGTGTCGCCCTGGTTGAACGTCACCGGCGCCCCCGACCAGACTTCGCTGATCGCGCCCCAGTTATAGGCAGAATACTTCACCGTCTGGTTGCGCTCCGAATAGCGCGCACCGAACTTGACGCGGTTCAGGAACGAGCCGTCGTCGAACTTGTACGTGAAGTCGCCCTTGATCTGATACTCCGACCCGCGCGAATCCTCGAGGTGATCCATCGCCGCGCGCCAGAACTGGAAATCGCGGTTCTGGAAATACTGCGCGTCGCTAGCCGCGACCATCGCGGGATTCGGCGTCGCCCAGCTTGCCGCCAGCGTCAGCGGCTTGTGCGGGATGACGACCGGCGTGTTGCCCGTCAGGTCGAGCTCCTGGTCGGCAAAGGTCGAGCCGAACACGCTGACGTCGAGGTTTTCACGACGCGCATAGGTGTAGTCGACGTCGAGGTTCATCGACAGCTTTTCGGTCAGCTCGTGCTTCAGGTTGAAGCCGAAGTCGCGAACCTCATTCTCCTCGAAGATCTGACGACGCGACAGTGACTGCTGGATGCCGCCGGTGGGGACCGTCGTGGTGGCCGACCCACTGGACGCCGAGCGCCAGCCGGTACCGGGCAGCGTGATATACCCCTTCTGGAACAGGCCGTCGTCGCCGAACTGATAGTTCTGCGTCGTGCCCGTCGGGCACTCGGCGCGCGTGCCGCCGTTCGGCCCGTTGGTGTTCTGAAGACAGCCATAGGGATAGGTGTTGTATTCGGACAGGTCGGGCGCGCTCTCGAACGTGCGCTCGCCCCAGGCATTGGTCGAGTGCGAGCGCAGGAACTGCGCGGCGATCTGCGTGCGCTTGTCGGTGCTTTCCCACTGGAGCGCCAGCGCCTGGCCGTCGCGCTTGCGGTCGAAGTCCTGCGTGCGGAACTGGCCGCCAATCGGCGCATAGAGCGGCCCCGCCGCCAGATCGAGGAACCCGTCGGCGCCCGCCGCCGTGCCGCCGAAGCCGCACGTGCCGGCCGGCGGCAGCGTCTGCGAATCGCCCGTTCCGGGCAGTGGATTGCGGCACTGGACGCCGCCGCCGTTGGCGCCCTGCGCGCTGCCGCCGTCGCGCGTCTGGATGTTGGTGATCTGGATGCCGTCGGCGCGGCTCTTGATCCGCGAATAGGACAGGTTGGCGAGGATACCAAACGTACCGATACCCGTCTCGAACGTGTCGCTGACGAGCAGCGAGGCGGTGGGCGTCCACTTCTTGCGGAAGTCGCCGTAATTCGCCTCGACGCCGCCGCCGATGTGGAAGCCGCGATTGTCGAAGGGCTTGCGCGTGTTGAGGTTGACCGTGCCGGCCAGACCGCCCTCGATCAGGTCGGCGGTCGCGTTCTTGTAGATCTCGACCGAGCCGAGCAGTTCGGACGGCACGTCGGCGAAATTGAGCGCCTGGCCGCCGATGCCCGCCGCGAACGCGCTGCGGCCGTTGAACTCGGAGCGGACGAAATTCAGACCGCGCACGACGACGCCCGAACCCTCGACCGAGAAGTGGTCGGGATCGTTCGACCCGGCGAAGCGGTTGATCGAGACGCCCGGCACGCGCTGAAGCGCCTCGGTCACCGAACGATCGGGCAGCGCGCCGATGTCCTGCGCGGTGATCGCGTCGACGACGGTGTCGGCGTTACGCTTGATGTTCTGCGCGTTGGCGAGGCTCTGGCGGATGCCGGTGACGACGATGTCCTGAGCGCCCGGCTCGTCCGTGGTCGCGGTCGTCGCCGACTGACCCTGCGGCGAGTCGATCGTCGGCTGCGTCGTGGCGCCGTCCTGCGGCTGGGCGGCCGGAGTCGCGTTGCCCGCGGTCCCCTGACCAGTCGCCGCGCCGGTTTGTGCCTGCGCTGGCATGGCAAGCGCGAAGGTGCAGACCGCACCCACGGAAACGCCACACTTCAACAACTTGCCGATTTCGCGCGTCTTCATTCCGCGCAGCGTCTCAGAGCCAGTAAAGGCCATGATCCTCTCCCCCCGTTAGCACCTGACATGTTGGCCATGCCTTGAATGCAACAGTAATCGTCATTTCGGGTCTTGAGCAAGCAAATTTGTTTGCGGTAACATCTTCGCGAGCCTGCATACGAAATCATGAAAATGATGTTGCCATCATGCAACATGCAGCCGTTTGCCGCGGCTTGACGCGCGCAGCATGATCGTCGAGCCAAGGTGGCGGGAGAAGGGCGTTGAGGCAGCGGCAATGACCGACGGACGCGCGCAGCGAGTCGTGATCGTGGGGGGCGGTACATCGGGCTGGATGGCGGCGGCGGCACTCGCGCGCCTGCTGCCGAAACGCTGCTCAATCCACCTCGTCGAATCTGAAGCGATCGGGATCGTCGGCGTGGGCGAGGCGACGCTGCCGCACATCCGCCATTTCAACGAACGGCTGGGGATCGCCGAAGCCGACTTCATGCGCTGGACCCGCGCGACGTTCAAACTCGGCATCGAGTTTCGCGACTGGGGGCGGGTCGGCGACAGCTATGTCCACCCGTTCGGCACGTTCGGGCGCGGGCATGGCGAGGTCGATTTCCACCACTATTGGACGCGCGCCCGGCTGGAGGGGCGCGACGTGCCGCCGCTCGAGCAATTCTCGGTCGCGTGCATGATGGCGCGGATGGGCAAGTTCGCGCCGCCCGGCGATCCCGCGAGCCTCGCCGGCACCTTCGGCTATGCCTATCAGTTCGATGCGGTGCTCTTCGCCCCCTATCTGCGCGCGATCGCCGAGGGGATGGGTGCGACGCGGACGGAGGGCCGCGTGGTCGACGTCGAGCTCGACGGCGAGCGTGGCGATATCCGCGCGGTTGTGCTGGAGGGGGGCAATCGGATCGAGGGCGACCTGTTCGTCGACTGCTCGGGCTTTCGCTCGCTTCTCCTGGGCGAGGCGCTCGGCGAGCCGTTCCAGGACTGGTCGCGCTGGCTGCCCGCCGACCGGGCGGCGGCGATGCCGTGCCGGACACGCACCGACGTGACGCCCTATACCAGCGCGATCGCGATGCCCGCGGGCTGGCGCTGGCGCATCCCGCTCCAGCACCGCACCGGCAACGGCTATGTCTATTCGAGCGCGTTCGTGTCGGACGACGAGGCCGCATCCGCGATCGAGGCGGCGGTCGAGGGCGAGCCGATGGCCTCCCCCCGCCTCCTCCGTTTCCGCGCGGGGCGGCGCGAGCGCAGCTGGGTGCGCAACTGCGTCGCGGTCGGGCTGGCGAGCGGGTTCCTGGAGCCGCTTGAGTCGACGAGCATCTACCTCGTCCAGCAGGCGATCACCGCGCTGGTCGAACTGTGGCCGGAGAACGATATTGCCGATGCCGACCGGGACGAGTTCAACCGGATCATCGACCTCGAATATGACCGGATCCGTGACTTCCTGATCCTCCATTATCACGCGACCGAGCGGGACGATTCGGACTTCTGGAACTATGTCCGCACGATGCCGATCCCCGACAGCCTTGCCGAGAAGATCGAGCTGTTTCGCCGCCGTGGGCGCATCGTGAAGTATCGCGAGGGCGTGTTCCTCGATGCCAGTTGGGTCGCGGTCTATCTCGGCCAGCGCGTTGTGCCCGAGGGGTTCGATCCGCGCGCCGGGCTACCCACCGACGCTGATTTGCTGCGCAGCATGGCCGCGCTCAGGCAGGAGGTTTCGGCGACCGCGGCGGCGATGCCGGGGCATCTCGATTTCATACACCGCTATTGCCCGATGGCGGAAGCGGCGTGAGCGGCGAGCCGATGCAGTCGGTCGTCGTTGCGGGGGGCGGCATCACCGGCTGGGCGGCGGCGGCGGCACTAAAGCGGTGTCTGCCGCATCTGGACGTTACGGTGCTGCCGATCCAGCCGCCTGCGGATGCCTTTGCCGACCGGCTGCCGGCGACGCTGCCGTCCGTGCTCGCCTTTCACGGCGACCTCGGCCTGTCGGAGGCGGACGCGATCGTCCGCACGCGCGCGGCGTTCAGGCTGGGGACGCGCTTCGTCGGCTGGGCCGAGGGGCTGCCCGACTATGTCCACAGCTATGGCGCGCACGGACAGGCGATCGCGGGGTCGGCCTTTCACCAGCACTGGCTGCGCACCGGCGACGCGCCGTTCGATCGCTACGCCCCCGCCGCGGCGCTGGGGCGCGAGGGGCGCTTCCTGCTGCCCGGCGAGCCGCCGGTGGACTTGTATGAATACGGCCTCGTCCTCGACCTGTCCGCTCAGGCCGCGATGCTGCGTGCCTTTGCCCGGCACCTCGGCGTGCGAGAGGCGGTGAGCGAACTGAGAAGCGTGCGTCACCGCGCGGACGGCTTCGTCGAGGCGATCGAGACCGGCGCCGGGCCGCTTGTCGCCGACCTGTTCGTCGATGCGACCGGGCCCGCCGCGACGCTACGCTCGGCGGTCGGGGGAGACCGCACCGACTGGCAACGCTGGCTGCCCTGCGACCGGCTGGCGATTGATGCAGCACCGACGGCGGCGCCGCCGGCCTCGCTCGATATGGTCGAGGCCATCGATGCGGGCTGGCGCTTCCGCATCGAGGGCGCCGTGCAGACCACCACCGGCGCCTGCTGGTCGAGCGCGCATGATCCCCGCCCCGGCGGCATCGCCTTTGCCGCGGGCAGCCATGCCGAGCCCTGGGCGAAGAACGTCGTCGCGATCGGCGATGCGGCGACGATGGTTGAGCCGCTCGAATGGACCAACCTCCATCTGGCGCTGAGCGGCATCGACCGGCTGGTGACGATGATGCCGGGCCGAGACTGCGCGCCGGTCGAGATCGCCGAGTTCAACCGGCAGGCGCGCGACGAGGCGGCGCGGGTCCGCGACTTCCTTCTCCTCCATTACGTCACCACACGCCGGCCCGAGCCGTTCTGGCGCGACATGGCGGCGGTCGAGCTGCCCGACACGCTCGCGCACACGCTGACGCAGTTCGCCGAGCGCGGCCGCCTGCCCTTCTATGAGGAGGAGACGTTCGCGCGCGACTCATGGCTTGCGGTGCTGCTCGGGCAAGGCGTGCGTCCGCGCCGGATCGACCCGATGGTCGAGGCAATCGACCCCGCACCGATCGCGGCCGGCATGGCCCGCCATCGCGACGCCCTGGCCGCCGCCGCCGCGCGCGCCCCCACGCATGCCGCCTTCCTTCAGGCGCTCCACCGACAGGTCCTTTCATGAACGAGCATACCATCCGCAACGTCGTCATCGTCGGCGGCGGCACCGCCGGCTGGATGGCGGCGGCGGCGTTCTCGCGCTTTCTCGCCAACGGCGTCACGCGGATCACGCTGGTCGAATCGGACGAGATCGGCACCGTGGGCGTGGGCGAGGCGACGATCCCGCCGATCCTCACCTTCAACCGGATGCTCGGCATCGATGAGGGCGAGTTCCTTCGCGAAACCGCGGGCACGTTCAAGCTGGGCATCGAGTTCGTCGACTGGGGTGGCCTCGGCGAGCGCTATTTCCATCCCTTCGGTTTCCACGGCCGCGACCTTCAGGGCGTGCATTTCCATCAGCTCTGGCTGCGCGAGCGGGCGCGCCGGCAGATCCCTGACATTTCGGCCTGGTCGATGAGCGCGGTCGCGGCGGGCGCGGGGAAGTTCGGCCGCCCGTCGCCCGATGCGAAGTCGGCGGTCAAGGAACTGCTCTACGCCTTCCACTTCGACGCGGGTCGCTATGCCGCGTTCCTGCGCCGCTATGCCGAGCGCGGCGGCGTCACCCGGATCGAGGGGAAGATCGAGGCGGTCGAGACGCGGCCCGCCGACGGCCATGTCGCGTCGGTGACGCTGGCGGACGGCCAGCGGATCGAGGGCGATCTGTTCGTCGATTGTTCGGGCTTTCGCGGGCTGCTGATCGAGGAGGCGCTCGGCACCGGATATGACGACTGGACGCGCTGGCTGCCCGCCGATCGCGCCGTCGCGGTGCCATGCGCGCTGCCGGGCGAGCCCGATCCCTTCACGCGCGCCACCGCCCGCGGGTCGGGCTGGCAATGGCGCATCCCGCTCCAGCACCGGATGGGCAACGGCCTCGTCTATTCGAGCAAGTTCATGGACGACGACGCGGCGGAGGCGGAACTGCTGGCCAACCTGGAGGGCGAGCCGCTTGCAGACCCGCGCCGCATCCGCTTCACCACCGGGCGGCGGCGGCAATGCTGGAACCGGAACGTCGTCGCGCTCGGCCTGTCGAGCGGGTTCATCGAGCCGCTGGAATCCACCTCGATCCATTTCATCCAGTCGGGCATCGCGCGGCTGATCGCGCTGTTCCCCGACCTGCGCTTCGACCCCATCGAACGCGACGAATACAACCGCCAGATGCGCGACCTGTATGAGGACGTGCGCGATTTCGTGGTGCTGCACTACAAAGCGACGCGGCGCAGCGACACGCCCTTCTGGAACCATTGCCGCACGATGGACGTGCCCGACAGCCTCAACCGCAAGATCGACCTGTTCGGCGCCAAGGGCCGGCTGTTCCGCGAGGGGCAGGAGCTGTTTGCGACGACGAGCTGGGTTGCCGTATGCCTGGGCCAGCATATCGTGCCCGAAACGCACGAGCCCGCCGCCGACGCCCTTGACGAGGAGAAGGTCGCCGCGGCGCTGGCGCAAATGTACGAGGAATATCAAGCCGTGGCCCAGCGCCTGCCCACCCATGCCGAGTTCATCGAAAAGAGCGGCGCCGCCTCCCCGCTCGCCGCGCCTAAGCCCGTCGAACCCGCGCTCCCGACCTTTTCGTTCGAGAACGAGACCCCGTTTGCCGACCGGAACTTCAGCCTGTGAGGGACGAGGCGATCCGCAAGGTCGTGATCGTCGGCGGCGGCACCGCGGGCTGGATGACCGCGGCGGGCATCTCGCGCGTCGTGGGCGAACTGCCGGGCCTTGAGATCGAGCTGGTCGAATCGGAGGAGATCGGCACCGTCGGCGTGGGCGAGGCGACGATCCCGCAGATCTGCCTCTACAACGCGATGCTCGGCTTCGACGAGGCCGAGTTCGTGCGCGAAACGCACGCGACCTACAAGCTCGGCATCGAGTTCGTCGACTGGACGCGGATCGGCCACCGATACGTCCACCCATTCGGCTTCTACGGCATCGACATGGGCGGCATCCAGTTCCACCATCACTGGCTGAAGGCGCGGATGCTGGGCGACCGCACGCCGCTCGACGCCTATTCGCTGAGCTGCGTCGCGGGACAGGCGGGCAAGTTCGCGCATCCCCGCCCCGACCAGCCCAATTCGCCCTTGTCGAAGATCGGCTACGCGTTCCAGTTCGATGCTGCGCTCTATGCCCGCTACCTACGCAAGCTCGCGGAGCGCTGGGGCGTCAAACGCACCGAGGGGCGGATCGTCGATGTGGTGAAGGATGGGACAAGCGGCCACGTCACCGCCGTCGTCCTCGCCGATGGCCGCCGGGTCGAGGGCGAGTTGTTCGTCGACAGCTCCGGCTTTCGCGGGCTCCTTATCGACGGCGCGATGGGCGCGGGGTTCGAGGATTGGTCGAGCTGGCTCCCCTGCGACCGCGCACTGGCTGTCCCGTGCGAGTCGAGCGGCGACCGCCTGCCGATCACCCGCGCCACCGCGCGCCCCGCGGGCTGGCAATGGCGCATCCCGCTCCAGCACCGCACCGGCAACGGCTACGTCTATTCGAGCGCGCATGTGTCGGATGACGAGGCGGCGGCGACACTGCTCGCCAATCTCGACGGCGCCCCGCTCGCCGAACCGCGCCCGCTCCGCTTCAAGGCGGGCCACCGGCGCGAGGCGTGGAAGGGAAACGTCGTCTCGCTCGGGCTGGCCGGCGGGTTCCTCGAACCGCTCGAATCGACCAGCATCCACCTCGTCCAGTCGGGCATCGCGCGGCTGATGACGCTGTGGCCGACGAAGGCCTTCGATCCGGTCGAGATTGCGCGGTTCAATGCGGAGACGGCGCAGGAATATGTCGATATCCGCGACTTCCTGATCCTTCATTATACCGCGACCGAGCGCGACGACACGCCGTTCTGGGACTATTGCCGCACGCTGACCCCGCCCGAGGGGCTCGCCTACAAGCTCGACATGTTCCGGCGGAACGGCCGCATCTTTCGCGAGCATGAGGAGCTGTTCACCGAGACGAGCTGGCTGTCGGTGATGGCGGGCCAGGGGATCGAGCCGCAGGGCTATCACCCCGTCGCCGATCTGTTTCCCGATGCCGAGACGCTCGATCGCCTTCGCCACATCCGCGAGGTGGTGGCACAGACCGCGGCGGCGATGCCCGAGCATGAGGGGTTCCTGCGCCGCATCGGCTGCGACCTGACGCCGCTCCGGCGCGCGTCGTGACCGCCCTGCCCACGCCCGCGCCGATCAGCGAGGTCGCGGGGCTGACGCGCTCGGCGTTCGATGCCGAGGTGCGGCCCGCAGGCGAGCCGGTGGTCATCCGCGGGCTCGGCGGCGACTGGCCGGTGGTGCACGCGGCGCGGGCGGGGGACGAGGCGCTGGTCGCCTATCTCAAGCGGTTCAGCCACGAGCGGCCCGTCAACGCGATCGTCGGCGCGCCCGAGATCGAGGGGCGGTTCGGCTATACCGACGACCTCACCGCGCTCAACTTCAACCGCGGCCAGTCGCCGCTTGCCCCGTTCCTTGACCGGCTGCTGCGGGACCGGGAGCACCCCCGCCCCTATGCGATGGCGGTCCAGTCGATCCCCGCCGCCGATCTGGTGCCGGGGTTCGAGCGCGAGAACGGGCACGATCTGGTCGATGCGTCGGTCGTGCCGCGGCTGTGGCTGGGTAACGCGATCCGCGTGGCGACGCATTACGATTTGCAGGAGAATGTCGGCGTCGTCGTCGCCGGCCGCCGCCGGTTCACGCTGTTCCCACCCGAACAGGTCGCGAACCTCTATATGGGGCCGCTCGAACTGACGCCCGCGGGTACGCCCGTCAGCCTGGTCGATCCGGCCGCCCCCGACCTCGACCGCTTCCCGCGCTTTGCCGAGGCGGCGCGGACCGCGAGGGTTGCGACGCTGGAGCCGGGCGATGCGATCTACATCCCCTTTCACTGGTGGCACGCTGTCGACTCGCTGGGGCCGGTCAACATCCTGATGAACTGGTGGTGGAGCTCGGCCGCGAAGCCGCCCGCCGCCGCCTATGACGCGCTTCTCCATTCGCTGCTCGCGCTCGGCTCGCTGCCGGACGACCAGCGTGCGGCGTGGCGGACGATGTTCGACCATCTCGTCTTCCGCCCCGACCGCGATCCGGCCGCGCATCTGCCGGAGAACGTGCGCGGCGTCCTCGGCGACATCGACGACGAGCTGGCCGCGCGCATCCGCCAGACACTGGCCCACCAGCTGACCCAACCCACCTGAGGAGCGATTGCCAATGATCCCGTTCGCGAGCATTGCTCTGTTAGCGGTAGCGGCACAATCTCCGCCGCCTGCGATCCATCTCAATCAGATCGGCTTTCTGCCCGACGGTCCCAAGCGCGCGATCGTCGCGACCAACAGCGATGCCCCACTCGACTGGCGCGTCGTCGATACCGCGGGCAAGGTCGTGGCCAGCGGCCGCACCCAGCCCGGCGGCACGGACGAAGCCTCGGGCGACCGCGTCCAGATCGTCGATTTCAGCACGCTTGCCGCACCCGGCGAATACCGCCTCGCCATCGCCGGAGCGGAAAGCCGCTCCTTCGCGATCCGGCCCGGCCTGTACGGGCCGCTGGCGAAGGGCGCACTCAACTTCTTCTACCAGCAGCGCGCCGGGGTCCCGATCGAGGCGCGCTATGCCGGCGGCGATCGCTGGGCGCGTCCCGCCGGGCATCCGCGTGAGGTGGCCACGTGCTTCAAGGGCAGGGATCCGCGCGGCACCGACTGGCCGGGCTGCGCCGATCCAGTCGACGTGACCGGCGGCTGGTACGACGCGGGCGACCACGGCAAATACGTCGTCAACGGCGGCATCGCGGTCTGGACGCTCCTGAATCTCCACGAAGTCACCGGCGCGTTTCCCGACAAGAGCGCCGCGCTGCCAGAGGCGGGAAACGGCGTCTCCGACCTGCTCGACGAAGCGCGCTATGAACTGGAGTTCCTCCTGAAGATGCAGGTGCCGGAGGGGACGCGGACGCCGCTGCCGATCGGGCACCAGCGCGGCGGCGGCGCGATGAACCCGACGATGGTCGATGCCGGCGGCATGGCGCATCACAAGATCGCCGACGCCAACTGGACCGGCCTGCCGATGCGCCCCGCCGACGATCGCGAGGCGCGGCTCCTCTATCCGCCGAGCACTGCGGCCACGCTCAACCTCGCCGCCGTCGCGGCACAGGGCGCGCGCATCTGGGCCAAGATCGACCCCGCCTTCGCCGCGAAATGCCTCGACGCCGCCAAGCGCGCCTTCGCCGCGGCCGAGCGAAACCCGGAGGTCTATGCCGCCACCGCCTTTACCGGCAGCGGCAGTTACGGCGACGGCGACGTGTCGGACGAGCTGTTCTGGACTGCGGCGGAGCTGTTCGCGACCACCGGCGACCCGGCCTATCGCACTGCCCTCACTCGGTCGCCACACTGGAACGACACGCCCGACCGCGAGCCGAGTTGGGGCGGCACCGCCACGCTCGGCACGATCACGCTGGCGACGCTGCCCGGCATCGACCCGGCAATCGGCACTCACGAGCGGACGCGCATCACCGCGCTCGCCGACCGCTTCCTCGCCGACCGCGACCGGGCGGGCTATCGCCTGCCATATGGCGGCACGCGCTATCCGTGGGGATCGAACGGCGCGATCCTCAACCGCGGGGTGGTGCTGGGCGCCGCGCATAAGGTGACGGGCGACGCGAAGTACCGGGCGGGCATGATCGACGCGGCCGACTATGTGCTCGGTCGCAACCCGATCAACCAGAGCTACGTCGCCGGCTTCGGGTGGAAGCCGCTCGCCAACCCGCACCACCGCTTCTGGGCGCCCAGCCTCGACCCTTCGCTACCCGGCCCGCCGCCGGGGACGCTGTCGGGCGGCGCGAACAACACCGCCTTTGCCGACCCGGTCGCCAGGCAGAGCGAGGGCAAGTGCGCGGCGCAGCGTTGCTATGCCGACGACGTGCGCGCCTTTGCCTGGAACGAGGTCGCGGTGAACTGGAACGCGCCGCTGGTCTGGGTGGCGGCTTATCTGGACCGCCCCGCGGCTCAGTGAAGCGTCGGGGCTTCCGCGCCGTCGTCGCCCAGGAACGCGATCAGCCGGCCGATCTGGCGCCACCGGCAAAAGGCGATGTGATTGCCGATGTCGCGGCTGCGCGCGGCCCGCGCATTGGCTTCGTTTTCGGCATCCCCGCCCAGGCTCGCGATCAATTGTTCGGCATCGCGAAGCGCGGCCGCATCGGGCAGGTAAAAGCTCGTCATGCTCGCCACATACCAAGACGCGTGCCAACCACCAGCCACGACGGTTACGCGCGCGATACGAAAGTTAACGGCTCAGATGGCCCCGTCCCCCGCCGGGACCGCCGTGCCGGGGCGGGACGGGTGGCGTCCCGCGGCGGGACGTGGCAAGGCGCTCGCCATGGCTGATCCCCGACGAAATCGCGGCCCCGTGGCGGGCGGTGGCATCCTCGCGCTGACGATCCTTGGTGGGTCGGCGATCGGTGTCGCGCTGCGTCAGCCGTCGCTCGGCCTTATCGGTGGTATCGTCGTCGGCGCGGTCATCTCGCTACTCATCTGGCGGCGCGACCGCCGGTCATAACGTCCGGCTGACCCAGACGACGCGGCCGATAATCGCCGCGCGATCCGCCGCCACTTCGCCCGGCGACGGGGCCTCCGGGTTGTCGCTGGTGACGACCAGCCCGCCAGCGTCACGCGCGACGCGCTTGACCATCAGC
The DNA here is from genome assembly GCF_014199325.1 of Sphingomonas yantingensis. Lineage (GTDB taxonomy): Bacteria > Pseudomonadota > Alphaproteobacteria > Sphingomonadales > Sphingomonadaceae > Sphingomonas > Sphingomonas yantingensis. The sequence goes on along the minus strand of NZ_JACIJJ010000002.1, from coordinate 651,905 downwards.
ACGTCATCGAGGCGCAGGACATAGACCCCGCCCTTCCCCCGCACCGCCGTCTGGCCCGCATCGACGAGGATGTCGTCGCCCGGCCATAACGTCGGCACCATCGAGTCGCCCGCGACCCGGATCATCGAGGCGTCGGCGGCCCGCACCCCCAGCCCCGCGAGCGTTTCGGGCGGCAGCATCAGCGCGGCTCGCGGCGCCTCGATCTCGGCAATGCCCCCCGGCCCCGCCGATGCGGCAAGGTCGAAGCGCGCGACCGCGACCGTTCCGGGACCCCGCCCGCCCAGCGCCGCCTCCTCGATGCCGAGGAATGCTGCGATCGTCTCGCGGTCCCGCTCGTCCAATCGCCGCGGCGATCCGCGCGTCACGTGCTGCTGGATATAGGCCGCATTGCGCCCGATCAGCCGCGACAGCCGCGACAGGCTCACCCCCCGCTCCCCAGCGATCCGCGCCAGCGCCGCCCTCGGATCCTCGATCATCATGACCGACCCATAGGCATAGGATTTTTCCTAGACAAGTTGGAAATGAGAACAGAAATAGAACAAATGAGTCGGGAACGGGAGATGCGAGATGGAATTGCTGCCGCGGATCGAGGCACATCTGAAGGCGACGGGCACGCCGGTCACGTTGTTCGGACGGCGAGTCGCGCGCGATCCGCGCCTCGTCCTCGACATGCGTCGCGGGCGCGAGCCGGGACCGTCGATGCGCCGGCGGATCGAGGCCTATCTGGCCGAAGGTGCCAACTGATGGCGCGCGGACCCGATGCTGGCGCGCTGATCGAGCGCGCGCTCACTCTTTCCGCGGCGGGGGCCGGGGTGCCGATGCGGATCGTCGAGGCAAGCGCGACGCGCTGGGCCAGCGCGACCTTTGCCGGCGCGCGTCATGTCCTCGACCTGCAGGTCGGGACGGACCGCGCGTCGCGGGCGTGGCTCGGCAACCTCGGCGAGATGGACTTGCCAATGCGTGGACAATTGCTCGCGGACTGCACCGTCGTTGCGACGCGGACCAACCCCGCCTCGATCAGCGCCCGGATCGAGGCGCTGACGGTCGAGACCACTTAGCGCCCGGCGAAGCGTCGAAGTGTGGCGAGCGCCTCGTCGAGGTCGTCCGAATGGGCCCGCTCGACGAGCGCGGGGCCGCCGCCGCGACGGCGCACCCCGCGCTCCAGCCGATCGAGCAGCGCGTGGATCGTCGCCTCGGTCTCGGGCGCGGTGATCGCCGGCGCGTCGTCGATGTCGGGCACCGCGGCCAAGACCGGCTGGCGATAACTCGGCGTCACCTCGAAGGTTTCGATGCGCACATGCTCGATGACGGGATCGGGATCGGGATCGGGCTCGGGATCGGGGAGCGGCGGATCGGCCGGGACCGGCGGCGCGGCATCGATCGCCGGCTCGGCCCGGTAGAGCGGTTTGACCGGCTCGCTCGGCGTCAGCGGCGTTTCCGGGATCGCCGTGGGATCAAAGGCGGCGAGCGGCAGGTCGAGGTCGCGCGGAATGTCCTGCTCAGGCGGTCTCACACCCACGTCGAGAAACGGCGTGCCCAGGTCGCGCATCGCCATCACCGGCTCGCGCACCGGCGCATCGGAATGGCGGTCGGCGCGGCGGGTGACGGTGCGGACGACGCGGCGGGTCGGCGCGAACCGGCCGACCGCGGCCCAGGTCGCCGCACCCGCCCCGGCCATCGCCGCGAGGATCAGGCCGATGCGAAACGTCGTGCCCAGCGGCGGCGCCGCGGCAGGCAGCAGCGCGGGCAGCCCGATATCCGTTACCAGCGACTCGATCCGCCAGGCGGGCAGCAATGCCGCAACCAGCCCCGCGAATAGCGCGACAATGCCCGTGGCAGCCCATTTCGGATCGGCTTTCATGCGTTGACTGGCGGTAAGCGCGACCATGTTCCGTCCGTTGCTGCGGCCTGTGCAAGCCGTTGGTAAACAGGCTGGTAGCGGGAAATATTTGACGACCAGTTACGCTCGCGCTCGACGAACGCACGCGCCCGCGCTCGCCGCGCATCCCAGCCGGCGCGGTTCTCGAACAGGTCGGCCAGCGCCGTCGCGATCGCGGCGGGATCGTCGGGCCCGAACAACGTGCCCGTCACCCCGTCCTCGATCAGTTCGCGATGCCCGCCGACATTCGAAGCGGCGACCAGCTTGCCCTGCGCCATCGCCTCCAGCGGTTTCAGCGGCGTGACGAGATCGGTCAGCCGCATATGCTTGCGCGGATAGGCCAGCACGTCGATCAGGCTGTAATAACGCTCGACCACGTTATGCGGCACGCGCCCGACGAAGCGGATGCGGCTGGCGACGGGCGAGGCTTCGGCTGCGGCGCGAAGCTGTGGCTCCATCGGCCCGCCGCCCACCATCAAAAGCTGCGCCTGCGGCCGCTTCGCGACCAGCGCGGGTATCGCGGCGATCAGATCGTCCAGCCCCTCATAATCATAGAAGCTGCCGACATAGCCGACGACCTCGTCCCCCATCCCCAGTTCGGCCGCCAGCCGTTCATCGCGCGCCGGCGGCTCGCCGAACAGCGACAGGTCGACGCCGTTGGGGCTGACCATGATCTTGGTCCCGGGAATGCCGCGCGCGATCAGGTCGCCGCGCAGCCCCTCGCAAATGACGCCCACCGCATCGACGCGTCGGCACGCCCAGGTTTCGAGCGCGCGGGTGACGCGGTACTTGGCCGATCCCTCCCGCCCCGTCCCGTTGCCGACCGCCGCATCTTCCCAGAAGGCGCGGATTTCGTAGAGCAGCGGCAGACCGCGCTTCTTTGCGACGCGCAGCGCCGCCAACGCCCCCATGACAGGCGAATGCGCGTGGAGAATGTCGGGGCGAAAGGCATCGACCGCCCGCTCGATCGCGCGGGCGAACACGCCGATCTCGCGCCATTCGCCTAGCGGCGGGGGGCCGGCAGGGCGCATCGAGCTCCGGTGAAAATCGAGGCCGTCGAACGTCTCGACCGGCGCATCGACGACGTTGTAGCGCGGGCCGGTCACGCCCGCGACCGCCCAGCCGCGCGCCACCTGTGCCTTCAGGATCGCGCGCGTGCGGAAACTATAGCCGCTGTGGAGCGGCAGCCCGTGGTCGAGGACGTGGAGGATACGCATGACGTGTTCCTGCCACGACAGGGTTTAACGCCGCGTCAATCACGCCGGATCGGCGCTTAACCGCCCGGCAACGGCTCGCGTTTATGCCCGGCCCATGGTCGACGGCTTTTCGATCCTCATTACGCACGGGCTGATGCTGTTCGCGGCATGGCGCCTGTTGTCGCGCCCCGATCTCGACCGCGAGGACGGCGACGCGCCGAAGGGCTTTGCCGCCCGGCGAAAGCCGTGAGCCGGACGGGCGAGCTGCGCGCACTGACGGGCGCGCGGGGGATCGCGGCGTGGCTGGTGGTCTTCTACCATCTGCGCCTGTCGCTGCCACCGCTCCCCGACGCCGTCGCAGCGGTCGTCGCCAGGGGCTATCTGGCGGTCGATTTCTTCTTCGTGCTGTCGGGCTTCGTCATCGCGCTGTCGTGGCGCGACCGGATCGAGCAGCGCGGCTGGGCGGCGGTGCCGTCGTTCCTGAAGCGCCGGTTCGCGCGGGTCTGGCCGCTTCACGCCTTCGTGCTGACGGGCGGCGTCGCGATGGCGGCGGCGCTATGGGCGACCGGGCGGCACGTGCCGGACGATTTTCCCTTTGCCGAGCTGCCGCTCCACTATCTGCTGATCCAGAACTGGGGCCTGACGCCCTCGCTCAGCTGGAACGACCCGGCCTGGTCGATCTCGGCCGAGTTCGCCGCCTATCTCGCCTTCCCAGCGTTCGTCCTCGCGTTCGCCGGGCAGCGCATCCCGAGGGTCGCGGCGATCGCCGGGATCGCGGCGGCGCTCGCGCTGACCAACGCGATGCGCGGCGCGGCCGGGCTCAACGTCGATATCGCGCATTTCGGCGCGATCCGCTGCCTCGCGGGGTTCGGCATCGGCATGATCGTCCATTCGCTATGGTCGAGCCGCAGCGGCATGGTGGCGCTCGGCGGCATCGCACTGCTCGCTTCGCTGGGGTGGGCATTCGGCTCGGCGCCCGAGGCGCTGGCGGTGCCGCTGGTCTTTGCCGGCCTCGTGCTGGGGCTCGCCAGCCGCGACCCGTGCGCGTTGGGCCACCCGATCCTCCACCACCTCGGCGAGTGGAGCTATGCGACCTATCTATCCCACTTCCTGATGTGGAAGGCGTTCAAGCTCACCTTCGTCCACGCGCCCGGCCCGGTCGGGTGGCCGCTGATCGCGCTCTACCTGGCGATCGTGCTGGCCGCCTCTGCGCTGCTCTATCGCTTCGTCGAGCTGCCGGCACAGGCGTGGATCAACCGCAGCCCGGCAAAGGCGGGAGCGCGCACCCGCGCCCCCGCCTGAAGCGTCAGGCGTCCTCGCCCACCTTTTCCAGCGCCTCGATCAGCGCCTTGTTGAACGCCGGGATGTCGCCCGGGTTGCGGCTGGTGATGAGGTTGCCGTCGACCACGACCTCCTCGTCCACCACGTCGCCGCCGGCATTCTCGAGGTCGGTGCGCACCGACGGCCAGCTCGTCACGCGGCGCCCGTCGACCACGTCCGCCTCGACCAGCAGCCACGGGGCGTGACAGATGGCGGCGACGATCTTGTCGTCGTCCATGAACGCCTCGACGATGTCGATCGCCTTTTCCTCCAGCCGCATCTTGTCGGGATTGCCGACGCCGCCGGGCAGCAGGAGCGCGTGATAATCGTCGGGATCGACCTGATCGAGCGTCAGGTCGGGGGTGATCGTCTCGGTCGGGTCGCTGTCGTTCTTCACGCCCTGGATCGGGTCGGTCTTGATCGAGGCGAGCGTGACTTCGGCACCGGCTTCGAGCAGCGCCTGTCGCGGCGCGAAAAGTTCGTCATGCTCGAAACCGTCGGTGGCGAGGATCAGCACGCGGCTTGCTTTAAGATCGGCCATGGGGGGCACTCCAGTTCGCTTGGGGTTCGCGTCCTGAACCGGCACCCGTCCACGCTTGTTCCCTGCATGCGCGGCGGAACGAAAGCCCGTAGAGACGCATTGATCGGCCCTGCGAACAACGACTTGGACCCATGGCCGACACCATCCGCTACTGCGACGACAGCAAGCCCGGCATCACCCGCCGCAAGATGCGGCACGGATGGGGTTATTGGTCGCCGAAGGGCGAGCGGATCACCGACCGCGACGAGATCGACCGGCTGAACAAGATCGGCCTGCCCCCCGCCTATCGCGATGCGTGGTTCTGCCCCCATCCCAACGGCCATATCCAGGCGGTCGGCTGGGACGAGAAGGGCCGCAAGCAGTATCGCTATCACACCGACTTCCGCGAGGCGCAGGAGGCGGCGAAATACTCGCGGTGCAGCGAGTTCGGCGAACGCCTGCCCCGCCTTCGAAAACAGGTCGAAAAGGACCTTCGCGCCCGCAAGCTGACGCGCGAGCGCGCCGTCGCCGCGGTCGTGCGCTTGCTCGACCTGGGTAGACTGCGCGTGGGCAATGAAAGCTATGCCAAGGCGAACAAGAGCTTCGGTGCGACGACGCTGCGCCGCCGCCATGCCAAGCTGACGGGCACGCGCCTGCGCCTTCAATACACCGCCAAGTCGGGCAAGCAGCGGGTGCTGACGATTACCGACAATTCGTTGATCCGCTTCGTCAAGAAATGCCAGGACCTGCCCGGCCAGCACCTGTTCGGGTATCTTGACGAGGCGGGCGAGGCACGGCCCGTCACCTCCGGCGACGTCAACGACTATATCCGCGAGGCGATGGGCGCCCCCTTCACCGCCAAGCATTTCCGCACCTGGGGCGCGAGCGCCATCGCGTTCGAGGCGCTGGCGACCGCGCCCGAACCGATCGGCCTGAAGACGATGCTCGAGCCGGTGGTCGAGGCGCTGGGCAACACGCCCGCGATCGCGCGCAAGAGCTATGTCCACCCCGAGCTGATCGAGCTTGCCAAGGACAAGGCCGCGCAGCTTGCCCTCAGGCAGCGCCTCAAGCTACCGCGCGCCAAGCGTCATCTGACGCGTGCCGAGCGGGGGCTTATCGCCTTTCTCGGCGAGTGCGACCAAACGAGCGCCCCCGCCCGCGCGGCGTGACGACGGAGCCGGCATGAGCAACACCACTGCGGCGAACAGCAGCGCCGCGATCATCAAGTTCGATCCCGAAGGCGCCCAGCGCCAGGTCCATGGCCTGGTCCGCGACGGCGTCGTCTGGATCGGCGACCACTGGATCCAGATCGGCGTGGCGGTGGGCTTTGCCGCGCTCATCGTCCTCGCGCTCGACTGGGTGAAGCGCTGGGGCCGGCGCTATTGCGAGCGCCAGCCCGTCGTTACCGGCTGGTCGGGGATCTTCGGCCGGGCGATCTCGCGCACCAACCGTTTCTTCATGTGGATGATCGCGGCCAAGCTGGTCGTAGGCGTCGCCGACGCGCCAAGCGCGATCGTCAAGACGACCGACTTCCTCTTCACCGTCGCCGCCACCTTCCAGGCCGCCATCTGGGTGCGCGAGGTCATCCTCGGCCTGGTCGAGGCGCGGACGCAGACCGACCACCGCGGCAGCGAGGCGCTGGGCACCGCGCTCGGCCTCATCCGCCTGCTCGTCACTTTCGTCGTGTTTGCGATCGCGCTGATCGTCGTGCTCGACAACCTCAACGTCAACGTCACCGGCCTCGTCGCCGGCCTCGGCGTCGGCGGCATCGCCATCGGTTTGGCTGCACAGGGCATCTTCGCCGACCTGTTCGCCGCGCTGTCGATCATCTTCGACAAGCCGTTCCGCAAGGGCGACAGCATCACCTACGACACCACGCAAGGGAATATCGAGGCGATCGGCCTCAAGTCGACGCGGATCCGCAGCTTTCAGGGCGAGGAGCGGATCATCTCGAACAAGAACCTCCTCGAAAAGGAAATTCAGAACAACACGCAGCGCGTGCATCGCCGGGCCAAGTTCGCGCTCGGCGTCACCTATCAGACTCCGCCGGAGGTGTGCGCACGCATTCCCGGCATCCTGAAGGAGATCGTCGAGGCGCACGACCGGATCTTCATCCGCTCGGGCTTCGTCAATTTCGGCGCGTCGAGCCTCGATTTCGAGGTCGAGTTCGACAGCCCCGGCCCCGACTATGTCGCCTTCTACGACACGCGCACCGCGATCGGGATCGAGATCCTGCGCCGCTTCAATGCCGAGGGGATCGAAATCGCCTATCCGACGCAGACGACCTTTACCGCCGCGCCCGACGGCACGCTCGTCATGCCCTATCCGCAGGTGCAGGCCGTGCGCGCGATCGAAACCGATGTCTGAAGATTTCCATTTTGCGACGAAACCTTATGCGTCGCCGCTGATTGGGATTGATGCAGGATAAGATCACCGCGATAGCGCATCAGGATCCGAGTGAATGAGTCCCCAGCCCCAGCCCCAGCACGCCGTTGAGCTAGAACGCTATCGCGCTCTCTTCGAGACGATGGACGAGGGGTTCTGCGTCATCGAGTTCTTCGACGGGCCGCACGGGCCGGACAGCGATTACGTCCACGTGCTCGCCAACCCGGCCTATGAGCGCAACGCCGGCATCCCCAACGTCGTCGGCCAGAAGCTGCGCGAAATGGTGCCCGACGAGGCCGATGGCTGGGTGGAGCTCTATGGCAGCGTCCTGCGCACCGGGACGCCGATCCGCTTCCAGCGCGAACTCGTCGCGACCGGGCGCCATCTGGAAGTGTCGTCCTTCCGCCTCGAGCCCGTGACGCTCCGCCAGGTCGCGGTGCTGTTCAAGGATGTGAGCGACCGGGCAAAGGCCGAAACCGAGCTGCGCCGTCTCAACGAAACGCTCGAAGCGCGGATCGCCGCCGCTGTTGAGGAACGCGCGCAGATCGAGGAGGCGCTGCGCCAGAGCCAGAAGATGGAGGCGGTGGGCCAGCTGACCGGCGGGCTCGCGCACGATTTCAACAATCTGCTCGCGGGCATTTCGGGCTCGCTCGAACTGGCGCAGATGCGCATCAACCAGGGGCGGCTCGGCGACGTCGAGAAGTATCTGCTGACCGCACAGGGGGCGACGCGGCGGGCGGCAGCGCTGACCCATCGCCTGCTGGCGTTCGCTCGCCGCCAGACGTTGCTGCCCCGGCCGGTCAACGTCAACCGGCTGGTGGCGGGCATGATCGAACTGATCCAGCGCACCGTGGGCCCCGGCATCGCGATCGAGAATGTCGCCGCGACCGGGCTATGGACCGCACATGTCGATGCCTCGCAGCTCGAGAACGCGCTCCTCAATTTGTGCATCAACGCGCGCGACGCGATGCCCGGCGGCGGGCGGATCACGATCGAGACGTGCAACCGCTGGATCGATGCGGCGGGCAGTCGCCAGCTCGACATGCCCGAGGGGCAGTATCTGTCGCTCTGCGTCAGCGACACCGGCACCGGCATGACGCCGGAAGTGCGCGCCCGCGCCTTCGACCCGTTCTTCACCACCAAGCCGATCGGCGAGGGCACCGGCTTGGGCCTGTCGATGATCTACGGCTTCGCCAAGCAGTCGGGCGGACAGGTCCGCATCTATTCGGAGCCCGATCAGGGCACGATGGTCTGCATCTACCTCCCCCGACATCTGGGCGAGGACGAGCCGGAACTCCCCGCGCTCGAACCCGCCGTCGCGGCGCAGGCGGGCGCGGGCGAGACGGTGCTGGTCGTTGACGACGAACCCTCGGTCCGGCTGCTGATCGTCGATGTGCTGCACGAACTCGGCTATGCCGCGATCGAGGCGGCGGACGGCGCGGCCGGCATGCGCGTCCTCGACAGCGGGGCGCGGATCGACCTGCTCGTCACCGACGTCGGCCTGCCCGGCGGCATGAACGGCCGTCAGCTCGCCGATGCGGCGCGTGCCGGGCGACCGGACCTCCACGTCCTCTTCATCACCGGCTTTGCCGAGAATGCGCTCCTCAACAACGGCCAGCTCGAACCCGGCATGGCGGTGCTGACCAAGCCCTTCGCGATCGACGCGCTGGCGACGCGCATCCGGCAACTGGTGCGCGTGGGCGACTGACCCACCGCCGATCCGCCACATCCTCGTCATCCCAGCGAAGGCTGGGATCGTTCGGTAGAACGGCGTGCCCCATAGGCTAGTGGCCCCAGCCTCCGCTGGGGCGACGACCTTGTGGCTGCGGGTCGTCGCCAAGCTTATCAGTCCGCGGCCATGCGCGGCACCGGATCGTCCTTCCCGTCGTTGCTACAGCTGGCCGACCGCATCGCTGCCGTACCCCGGCGAAGGCCGGGGCCCAGTTGCGGAACGCCCCGATGGAGTCGCCGACATTGCCCACCTGGACCCCGGCCTTCGCCGGGGTACGCAGCGATCAGTCGCCCGTCACGCGCGGCCCCAGATCGCCCTGCCCCACGCTCGCCGTCGCCATCTCCAGCATCCGGTCGAGGCTCGCCTTTGCCTTCAGCCGCAGATCCTCGTCCACCTCGATCCGGGGAGACAGGTCGCGGAGCGCCACATACAGCTTCTCGAGCGTGTTCATCGCCATGTACGGGCAGATGTTGCAGTTGCAGTTCCCGTCCGCACCCGGCGCGCCGATGAACAGCTTGTGCGGGACCGCCTTCTGCATCTGGTGGATGATATGCGGTTCGGTCGCGACGATCAGCGTGTCGCCGGGCATCGTCTTGGCATAGTCGAGGATGCCGCTGGTCGAGCCGACATAGTCCGCATGGTCGACGATGTGCGCAGGGCACTCCGGGTGCGCGGCGACCGGCGCACCGGGATGCTCGGCCTTCAGCTTGACGAGCTCGGTCTCGCTGAACGCCTCGTGCACGATGCACACGCCCGGCCAGAGCAGCATGTCGCGCCCGAACTTGCGCGACAGATAGCCACCCAGATGCTTGTCGGGGCCGAAGATGATCTTCTGACTCTCCGGAATCTGCGCGATGATCTTTTCGGCCGAAGACGAGGTAACGATGATGTCGCTCAGTGCCTTCACCTCCATCGAGCTGTTGATGTAGGTAAGCGCGATGTGATCGGGATGCTGCGCACGGAACGCGGCGAACTGGTCGGGCGGGCAGCTATCCTCCAGGCTGCAACCGGCATCCATGTCGGGCAGGATCACCGTCTTTTGCGGGCTCAGGATCTTCGCCGTCTCCGCCATGAAGCGGACGCCGCAGAACGCGATGACGTCGGCGTCGGTTTCGGCCGCCTTGCGGCTCAGCTCCAGGCTGTCGCCGACGAAGTCCGCGAGGTCCTGGATCTCCGGCTTCTGATAATAGTGCGCGAGGATGACGGCGTTGCGCTCGCGCTTCAGCCGGTCGATTTCCGCCAGAAGGTCGACGCCCGAAAGCGACCCGCCGATGCCGTTGCGCGCGTCCATACCCAGTTCCTTACCCGTTCGCGCGCCACATGGCCCGCGGCGGCCGCCTAATCAACCCATCGGCGGCGGCAGCGGGAAGGCATAGGGGTCGACGGCGGCCCCCGGCGCGCCCGCGGTCACGACCTCATACAGCGCAGCGCCCACCGGGCTGAACGTCACGAGGTTGATCGCCACCATCATCGCCGTGATTGCGCCAAGTCCGTAGAACCACGCACGGTGCACCCGGCCCTGCCGCCGCCGGTCGGCGAGCATTCCGGCGAACGGGAAGAGGATCAGCACCGCGAACACCCACTCGCCCGCGTGCGGGATGAGCAGCGGCATCGGCAGCAGCCGCCCGATTGCCGGCCCCAGCAGCACCGCCATCCCGCAAAAATGCAGGCGCTTGTGCCACGCCGTCCGCCGCCGGTTGACGATCGCCGCCCCGGTGAGCGCCGCGAACGTCAGGATCGAGGCGGGGTTCATGACGAGGAAATAGGCCGGCTGGAAAAAGAACGGCGCCCCGCCCCGCCGCACCATCAGCACGGTGACGAGGATGCCGAGCACCACCATCGCGATCGCCCAGACCGAGGCCACCCAGCCCAGCGTCTTGTGCCCCTCGAGATGCCCGGTCGCCGCCAGCCAGTTCTGCGCGACGTAGATCGCTACCCAGCCCATGAAGACAATCGCATGAAGGTGGACCAGCGGCGGCGCGGCAAGCGTCGACCGGCCCATCGCGAACTGAAGCCCGAAGCCGGCGACGACCACCGCCGCCATCACGAACGCACTCGTCACGAAAAAACGATCGTCGCGCCGCGCGCGTACTTCACCCGGAAAGATCGTCGCCATGGTCATGCCCCCGCATCCCGTTGCGGCGGGCAGATTACCACAGGCGATGGTCAATTACGACTATACCTTCACTGGCCAGTCATCCCGGACTTGATCCGAAATCCCGCTTCTTTCTTCTTCAAATTCGGGCGAGAAAAGAAGAAGCGGGACCCCGGATCAAGTCCGGGGTGACGGGGGGCTATTGGCGGTTCCCAAGAACCTCGGCCGGCGTCTTCGACTGGTCCCAGCGTTCGCGGCTCCGCCCGCGTTCGGCGGGGAAGGTGACGATGACCCGCGCGCCGCTCTGCCCCGCGGCCTCCAGCGGCGCGCCCATCGTCCGGGCGATCGCGCCGCGGGCCAACTCGCGCGCCTGCGCCAGCCGCTCGGGACTCGTCGCCTCGCGCGTCGCGGCGCGGCGGGCGGCGCGCGACACGCGGGTGCCGAGCGCCTCGCCCGCCTCGCGCGTCACCAGCACGCCGCTCCGCTCGACGACCACGCCCTCGCCCTCGTCGATGTTGGGCGTGTCGGCGGTTACGTCGGGCGCATCGACGATCAGCGTGCGCGTCTCGGGGTCCCAGGCCATGTCGCGCGGCGACAGGCCCGACAGATCCACCGTATAGTCGACCGCATAGGGCATCTTGGCGACCCGACCCGATTTCAGGAATCCGCCCCAGCGCGTGTCGCTGGCCGATGCCTGGACGATGCCCGACAGCCGCGCGACGCGAAGCTGGCTCATCCCCGCGATCCGCGCGGTGACGATCTGCGTGACCGCCGGCCCCTCGGGCGCCTCGGCGGGCTTGGTGACGACATGCCTGTCGCGATAGTCGCTCCAGGCGAGCAGCAGCCCGCCGACCACCGCGAGCAGCAGCGCGCCCGCGACGATCAGCCGCCACGGCTCGCTGCCGCGCCCTAGACGGCGTGCCATGCGCCCCCCTCTCCCGCGACCGCCAGGCCGCGCTTCTGCAATTCGATCAGGTGCGCCAGAACGGACCGCGCCGCCGCGGGCTTCAACCGCGCGTCGAGGCCGACATACATCGCCTCGACCATCGCCTCGATACGTTGCGTGCCGCGCGCGAGCAGACGGACGATCTGCCCCTCGCGCTGCTTCCTATGGCCGAGCATCCCGCGCACCAGCCGCTGCGGATTGTCCACCGCCTCTCCATGTCCGGGATAATAGACCGTCTCCGAACGCCCAAGCAGCTTCTCGAGGCTCGCCATATAGTCGCCCATGTCGCCGTCGGGGGGCGAGACGATGCTCGTCGACCAGCCCATCACATGGTCGCCGCTGAACAGCGCCTGTGCCTCGGGCAGGGCAAAGGCCATATGGTTCGAAGTATGCCCAGGCGTCCCCACCGCCTCGATCGTCCAGCCATCGCCCTCGATCCGCTCGCCATCGGCCAGCACGCGGTCTGGCGCATAGTCGGTATCGAACGCCGCATCGGCACGCGGCCCTTCATCGTCCATCGTCAGCGGGGCGCAGCCGATCACCGGCGCGCCCGTAAGATCGCGCAGCCTTGCCGCCAGCGGGCTGTGGTCGCGATGCGTGTGCGTGACGAGGATCGCCGCGACCGGCCGCCCCGCGATGACCCGCTTGAGCGCGTCCAGATGCGCCGGCTCGTCCGGCCCCGGATCGACCACGGCAAGCGCGCCCGTCCCGACCAGATGCGTCTGCGTGCCGGTATGCGTATAGGGCGAGGCGTTCCCCGCCAGCACCCGCGTCACCAGCGGGCCAAGCGGCACAGCAACGCCGACCGGATACTTTGCCATCGCTCTCATGTGGCTGCCCCGTGGCTCAGCGGCAAGGGCTGTCGGATGGTGCCGCCTACAGGACTCGAACCTGTGACCCCCGCATTACGAAGGCTACTGACGCCAGAGCGTTCTTTCAACAAATACAACACCTTATGCGCAATCTAACTGTGCCGAGCCGCGCTCACCCAAAGACATCCCAAACGCAAAAGCACCGCTCAATCGGCGATGTCGAAGCTAGCGCGCGTTGCGCTGGTGGCGTTCCGCTTCTCGACCTACCCTATACCGCTTGGAGGCGAGCACAAGTCGCGGAAGTAGAGGGGGAATGAGCTGTCCGTCCGCTTTTGGCCATCGCGCCGAGCTGCCCCTGGAGTCCGCTTTGGGCAAGAAAGCGGAAGATGCGGCATCCGCCTTTATTCCGAACCAAAAGTCCGTTGCCACCACCCTTTGCCGGGCGCGGTCTTTAGGTCGTCACCAACGATTTGGATTGGTCCAGCCGCTTCCGGGTGCGGCGTGGCCACCGATCTTTCGCGCTCAATTCCGTTCTGGATGCGCGCAACCAAGTTAGCCACACGAGCACTCACATCGTTCGGCACGACTGTACCAATCATCGATGGTTCGCAGACATCGAGTTCAAACAGCGGCGTCTCAATCGAATTTACTCGAATGGTAATTTTCAACGCTGAGAGCGTTTCCGAACTCGTTGTAGTCGTTTGGACTGTGCCTTGAGCTGTTGCACCACCAATCACTGCGCCCACCGGACCGGCCACCATCCCGCCTGCTGCAGCCCTTAAGAGAACGCTACCCAGACTTGTACTGGTTTTTCCATTTGTCTCGTTAATGATCGATTTTACTGGCCTAACCTCCACAGATCGAATTGACGAGTATTTTATCCAACGCGTCTCCTTCGCATCGGATATGACGAGCAAAGCTCGACTTTCATTAACGCCAATTACAAAATTGGCGCCGCCCACCGCGTCTACAAGCCCCTGATCACGCGCTAAATCATTGATCCTGGTTCGGAGTTCAAGAACGCCTCGATTGGCTGCCCCAGTTGCCTTAGAAAGGTTGATTATAGCCGCGGCAACCGCAGCGCCTACGAAGAGCACTACAAAACCAATCGCTGTCCCCATCAGCTCACCCCGTAAATTGGACCGCAACATCGCTGATCAGCTTGGTCAGATCAACGCTCTCGTGCTCGGTTATGGGCATAGATAGCCCTTCACTTCCGGCCCTCGCGCCGATCGGTCCCAGCGCCTGCAATGGGCAGAGGAAGCGGGCGTTGCTCCCGTTGCCCCGTCCTATGTGTGACCGCCTGCTCTTCCGTGAGTCGATCGTCCCTGTCGGCGCAGGACTTCCAGAGCTCCGCTTGCCTTCGCAAGCGCCACCTCAACGGCATGGATGTCCGCGCCGAGCATTAGCTCCGGCCTTCCCGCCATTTCTATCATGGCGAAAAGCACGGCATCGGAATGCCGGGCCAGACTGACTAGGTGGTGCCCATTCGGGCCTACGATGCCGTTCAGCCAATTGCGCGCAGTCCGATCTGTTACATCGGTCCAGCGTTGAATCTGCTTGGCGGCGTTTCGACCGCTTTCAAATTCAGCACCAAGGGCATCGCTTATGGCTTTAACGTAGTCAGCCTCGCTAAGCCTCCCGGCTGCCCTGAGAAACTCGTTGCCGGTCTTTGGAAACATGTTTCCGCCCCTTTTACGTTAGTGGCCGGATCGGGAGCACGCACCTCTTGTTCGAAGGCCGCCGATGGTCATCAATTGGAACACAACTGCGGACCCAGAGCAGCCACAGCCGCCTCCACCCCGGGTGCGCGCGGCCGAATACGTGCGCATGTCGACCGAGCATCAGCAATATTCGACCGACAACCAGTCTACCGCGATCCGGCGCTACGCCGAAGCAAATGGCTACGAGATCGTCCGCACCTACAAGGATGATGGCAAGAGCGGCCTCAACCTCTCAGGGAGGTCAGGTCTCAAGCTGCTGCTCTCCGACATCGACGCCGACAACACGGACTTTGAGGCGCTGCTCGTTTACGATGTAAGTCGGCTTGGGCGGTTCCAAGATCCGGACGAGGCTGCCACCCACGAGTTGCGCATTCGCGCGGCCGGCATCCAAGTCGAGTATTGCGCCGAGCAGTTCAAGAACGACGGCTCGATCAGCTCGTCGATTATCAAAACAGTCAAGCGCACCATGGCGGCTGAATACAGCCGGGAGCTATCGGTGAAGGTCTTCGCGGGCCAGGCCAATTTGATTCGGCGCGGCTTTCGGCAAGGCGGTGCTGCCGGCTATGGCCTGCGGCGGTTGCTAGTTGACGTGAATGGGGAGCCCAAGGGGGAACTCGGACGCGGCGAGCACAAAAGCATCGCCACTGATAGGGTTATTTTGGTGCCTGGCCCGCCCGAGGAGATAGCAGTGGTCCAGGAGGTTTACCGGCTATTCACCGATGCGGAGATGCCAGAGCGCGAGATCGCGGATCGCCTTAACAAGCGCGGCCTTGTGACCGATCTCGGGCGCCCATGGTCTAGAGGAACAATCCACCAACTCCTGATCAATGAGAAGTATGTCGGTGACAATGTTTGGGCACGCACCTCATTCAAGCTGAAGCGGCAACATGTCCAGAACGCCGAGGAAGACTGGATCAGAGCAAAGGGTGCCTTCGGCGCCCTCGTAGATCGGCGCGTATTCAATCAAGCGCGCGCCATCATCGATGCACGTTCAGAGCGGCTGAGCGACCAGGTGATGCTGGAGTTGCTGTCGTCCGTTCTCGGCGCGAAGGGCATGCTTACAGGTTTGATTATCGACGAAGCGGAAGGTGTGCCCTCGAGCAGTGCGTACCGAAACCGCTTCGGAAGTTTGCTCCGGGCCTATGAGCTGGTCGGCTTCGCACCTGATCGCGACTATCGTTATCTTGAAATCAATCGCAAGCTCAGAGCGCTCCATCCGGAGATCGTCGCTGAAACGATGCTCGCGCTGGAGCGATCTGGCGGCAAGGTGGTTCGAGATGCCGAAACCGACCTTTTGGCCATAAACGGCGAATTCACCGCGTCGATGGTTGTCGTGCGCTGCGTTCAGAACACTTCTGGATCGCTGCGTTGGAAAGTCCGGCTCGACACAATGCTGAAGCCCGATGTGACGGTCGTAATCAGGATGGCACCGGGCAACGTGGCACCTCGCGATTACTACCTTTTACCAAGGCTCGATATGGCGGACGCGGTGCTGCGCCTCTGCGAGCACAACGGCCTGTCCTTAGACGCGTACCGGTTCGACGACCTGTCGGCTTTCCACCATCTTGCAGCAAGACGCCCATGGAGGGCCGCCGCATGAACATGCCCAAGCCAGCGCAACGTATAGAGTGGATTCCCCTTGAGCGGATCACGGTTGTGAATCCGCGAACTCGTAACAAAAAGGTGTTCAAGGAGATCGTAGATAACATTGCCCAGATCGGGCTGAAGCGACCCATCACCGTTACGCGAAGAGTGGAAGCGGATGGGCCATTCTATGATCTAGTCTGCGGTCAAGGACGGCTCGAGGCTTACCAGGCTTTGGGGCAGGCGGAGGTACCAGCGCTTGTTGTGTCGGCTGATCCAGAGGACTGCCTTATCGCAAGTCTCGTCGAAAATTGTGCTAGGCGCCAACACAACGCGATCGACCTACTGCAAGACATCAGTGGCATGCGGGAGCGCGGGCACAGCCTGCCTGAGATCTCCCGCAAGACTGGGCTCACTCTTGAATACGTGAGCGGGGTCGCGCGTCTGATCGAAAAAGGCGAGCAGCGACTCCTCCGATCGGTGGAGGCGAGAGCGATCCCCTTGAGTGTTGCCGTTGAGATAGCCGATGCCGAGGATCATCAAGTGCAACGTGCCCTGCAGCTTGCCTATGAGAAAGGCACATTGCGTGGTCGAAAATTGCTGGCCGCTAAGCGGATCGTTGAAGACCGGCGGCGGCGGGGTAAGCACCTAAAGCAGCAGAACGCTAGCAAAACGCCTGGGCAAACGCTTTCGCCTGCCTCCCTGCTCCGTGCCTACCAGGAGGATGTCGATCGAAAGCGAGCCCTGATTCGGCGCGCGAATGCGGCGCGCGACAAGCTGCTGCTGGTCACAGAGGCGCTGCGCCGATTGCGCTCGAACGACCAGTTTACAGCTTTAATCGAAGACGAAAATCTCGCCACGCTACCCGAGAACCTTGCGATGCGGCTTGATCGCATAAGGGTTATATGATGATCATCCGGTCGCAGAGCACTTCAGTCAAACTCGGTTTCGAGGAAGCCAGTCTACGCATTCCGATCGACCGCATCATGCCCTTACGCGCAGTATCGTCTGCGGTAAAAAAGTCGGTGAAGTACGGTCAGATTGCCGCCTCGATCGCTGAGGTCGGCATCATCGAACCGCCGGTAGTCGCAAGAGACGCGGCCGACCCCACCAGCTTTCATCTCCTAGATGGGCATCTTCGGGTCGAAATCGAGCGAGAGCGCGGCAGCACGGAAATTGTCTGTCTGGTTGCTACCGATGACGAGGCCTTCACCTATAACAAGCGGATAAGCCGAATAGCGACCATCCAAGAGCACAGGATGATTCTGAACGCGGTTAGGAAAGGCGTGTCAGAAGAACGAATGGCGCGCGCCCTCAACGTCGATATCGCCAGCATCCGCAAGAAGCGAAACCTATTGGTGGGCATCTGTCCCGAAGTGGTTGACCTATTAAAGGATCGGCACGTCCCCATTCAGGTCTTCACCGAGTTGCGCTTTATGAAGCCTGTACGCCAAGTTGAAGCAACCTTGGCGATGATCACGATGAATCGCTTCACGGTAAGCTATGCCCGCTCACTTGTTGCCTCTACGCCCGACGATCAGCTTGTCGCCGGCAAACCCCGACGAGTGCCGGGCCTCACCGATGACCAGGTCGCGACCATGCAACGCGAGAGCGAAAACGTAGACCGTCAGCTTCGCGCTGTTGAACAGTCCTACAGCGCCGATCAGCTCGATCTCATGCTTGCGGCTGGCTATGTTAACCGCTTGCTCGGCAACGCCCGGGTGGTTCGCTACCTGGCACAGCATCACGCTGACATTTTGGCTGAATTCCAGAAGCTTACTGAAATGCAAAGGGCCGCGTGACATGGATGTCAGGGCAAGCGCATTTAAGGCGCCAGTTCATACTGTGAGTAGACCCACGGGCGTTCTGAACGCGCGTTCCAACTGGACCATCGCGTCAATTAGCCGGCTTTGAAGATCGGGCCACTCGTCTTCGGGGGTCTTCCAACCACCATCGACGAACCCATAGATTCGGCAGCCCCGCTTCTCCGGAAGCGGCTGCCATTCCAATTTCGCGCCGTACTCGCGTTCGATCGCTTCTTTTTGATCGTATAAGGCTTGAAATGAGGCTTTTGTCCGCTGCTCGCCGCCTTTGCCTAGATCGATATACATTTCGACGCGGCTATCGTGCTGCTTCATCGTGAAAGTAGGTTGGAATCCGGCTTTTCCGATTGATCCGGTGAGCCAATGGTCGCGGCTGGTCGAACGGTTAGCGACCACCCCTGTGCGCGAGCGGCTACGATCTATAAGCTGCGACCAGAAACGCTCGAAGATTGCACCGCGGGCGGACACGGCGCGCTCGGCCTCCTGCCTTTGCGCTCGGACCTTAACTTCGTACTCGGCCGCTTCAGGAAGAGGGATAATCTGCTGAATGTCTATCAGCACGTCGGCGCCGAGCCGATGCGGTTTAAGACGGAAACAGCTGACGTCTAGTCCGCGCTTGTTAAGCCACATAACCGCGGTCGTGAGTTCGGTGGAAAAGTCAGCGGACAGCAAAACGATGCGAACGGTGTCGGATAGTGCACCGTCACTCGGCGTCTCCCAATCCAGAAAGTCCAGCAAGGCAGCCTCGGCACGCGGGACGGCTTCGATCCCGCCGATGTAGCGCGCATGCGCAGCTACGAGCCGCTCAAAGGTCATGCTTGATACCATCGCTGCATACCTAATCGCCTGCAGCTCCATGTGGCCGCCATCTTCGGTGCGCTTCAGCTCGACAACGACAAGATTGGCGTCCTTGTCGACGCATAGCAGGTCGATCCGACGCTGGCTGTCGGCCCAGTCGCCAAATTCCTCCGCCACAACCATCAGATCAGGGCTAAGCACCGTAATATCGGCCCTCAGCAGCCGCTGGATATCACCGCGCTCTCTGATGCTTTCTGCTGCGAACGTCGTCTCGGCTACCCGCTCCAACGTCTGTCCCGTAATGCGATACAACGGCATGCCAAATCTCGCTTTCTGGGCGACAAGAGCAGCCTACAACATGTTCGGCAAGAGACGCCTTTGGGCTCAACAACGCGTGTTTTGCCAAACTCCGGTTGGGTGAAGGTAGTTCGTTTGGCTTGAGCGAGGCGCACGAACCTTGATCAGACCTATTGGCGGCGAGCGAACGCGCTCGATGGGAGGTCGGGTTAGTGCCGCTGATGCGTTTCGCACCAACCTTTACCGCGGCGAGCACCCGTGTAGGATAGATGCCGGCAACGATTGCGTGGAAGAGGCGCATAGCGACGCTCAGCACGAGGGAGAGAGCGATGCGCTATTGGTGGGTCAATCAGAACCAAACTTATCGCCACGAGACCGAGGGCGGGTTCCTTTGGTCGCCGCAGCGAAATCGCGGTGGCGCGCGCAATCCCTTCTACGACACCATGGAGCAGGTCCGCGCGGGGCACCTTATCTTCTCATTCTGTGACACAAAGATCCAAGCGGTGGGCGTGGCTCAAGGCGCAGCGCAGGCTGCTGTCAAACCCAACTTCGGCTCAGTTGGTGACCAATGGGATAACGAGGGCTGGCTCGTACCAGTCGAGTTCACGCAAGCCGCGACGCCCGTGCAGCCCAAAAGCTTTATTGCCGAGCTTACCCCCCACATGGGTGTAAAATATGCCCCATTGCAGTCGAATGGGAATGGCAATCAAGGCGTCTATTTGACCGAGATTTCAGCCGGATTTGCCGCCGTTTTACTTGCAAAGCTGGGGATCAGTGCCCCAACCCTTATCAACCCACCTGAGCCTGTTATTTTGGCTGAAGACGACGCGGCGGAGGACTCGTTGCGCGGACGGGTCGATATTGGCGAAACCCACAAGCAGCAGCTTACGCTCTCACGTCGCGGTCAGGGTGTGTTTCGCGCCAACGTACGATTGAATGAAAATCATTGTCGTTTGACCGGCATCAGCGATCCGCGTTTTCTGGTTGCTAGCCATATTAAGCCCTGGCGTGATAGTACTGATGCAGAAAAGCTGGATGGTAGCAACGGCCTTCTCCTTTCGCCTCATGCGGACCGTCTGTTCGACCGCGGATTTATAAGCTTCGATGACGATGGAATGGTCTTACGATCGTCCCAGCTTTCCGACGCAGTTTGGACGGCCTGGGGCTTTAGCGCCGTGACCAACGTCGGCACCTTCAAGCCGTCGCAAGCGCAATATCTTGCCTATCATCGAGCAAAGATGGTGCTTTAGCAGGAGAGGCTCCAAGCTAAGCATGAGCGGATGAAAAATGAAAGCGGCTGACAGAGACCGCTTAGGGTTGTGACGCGGCGGCAGCCCATCAGGTGACAGCGTTGAAATCGTGAGATTGAGGGTTCGGCCAAACCGGACCAATCCGCAAGTCTCTGATTGCAAACGGAGGTATCAATACCGTAACGGAATTGCATCCGATCGAGGGAACGACCGGACTAGGGGGATTTCTAATGGTTTACCGTATCTTTGCAGCCGCGTTCTTAGGGTCAGTTGCCACCTCCGCGTCGGCGGAGCCTGTTTGGGGCAAGGTCGAATTTGGTATGACACGCGCGCAAGTCGAGGCGCTCTATCCCAAAGGGCCTGATACCGAATACCAAAAGGCTGCGATCGAAATTAGCAACGTCAACATCATGGGCAAGTGTGACGCAGAGGCAAATATTCGCTTCGATGATGCAGGCATTGTCAAAGAGGTCATGATTGCCGGAAACCCCAGCATGGGTGGGCGCTGTTCTAACGAGGTCATGACCGCCTTGTCTGCAAAATACGGCCAGCCCGCGAATTGGGACGGCAACGGCGGCAGCATTCTTGCTCGTCAAGGAAAGGTTGCGATTTGGAGCCGCCCGGACGGCGTCGCAATGCGATTCAAAAAGTATGAAAACGGAATCTTTGGCGGTGGCGGCCTTGCAAAAGCGTCATGGGAACTGACGTATTCGAAGGTTGATGCCAATTTCGGCCTCTAGTGCAAAGAGGGGAGCGCTTCGACGGCGCTCCCCCACAACGCAGTGATCAGCGTGCGTTTCGATCTCGAGAAAGCCGCCCTGAAGGAACCTCTTTCATAAAGCCGACGTCGGTAGATTAGAATGACTATTCAACCGCCGGGATCGGCAACACCGGAAAGGAAGCTGGCGAAAACCAGCACACTAAACAGCCAAGCTTTGATCTTTAGCAGGCTTGGACGCCTCACGTCAGTCGCTTAGGATGCTGATCGAGCGCGTCCAGCCGCGCCGCGATCTCAAGCCATCTAGCCACCCCCGCATCGTCTCCAGCAAGCGCCAGCGCGGTGATGCGCTCCGCAATATGCTCGCCCGCCCTATCGCCGTGCTGACGCTCTACCATCAGCGCCTCTGCCCAACGTTCCTCGTCAGGCGTCACAGCGATGCTTCCGCCAATAGCGCGTCCACTTCAACACCGTTCGAGTTTTCAGCATCGCGCACGACAGGTCGCCCACCTTCGGGGACGTGCACCAAGCGGCGGTCCGATTGCCGCGTCCGTCGCCGTCCGATCGACACGTCAGCTTAGGCCCGGCGACAATCACGTGCCCCTCCCGAGACCGCCGAACGGGTCGCCCCACCAACTGCACCAGCGCATCGCGCGCCCGTTCGGCCGATGCGGCGGGGCACGGCTGGTTCGATCGACAGTCACCGCCCATTTCTCGAGCGGCGATCCCGGCCAAGCGGACGCGAGGTCCCTCCTTGCACCATAGCGGGCCATCCCCGTCCCACACCCTATCGGGCGTGCAGGCGAAGGTCGTGCCGGCCGGGACCACGTCGACAAGGGACAGGAATAGGAAGGGCAGCATCAACATCGGGTTACATGACACGACTGCTTGCGGCGACGCTCGACATCATTCCCCATCCCGCTCGGTGCCTCGTCGGGGGCGGCAAACGCGAATGAGGGCGGCAAGGCTGCTCAGCAACGCGGCGAACGCGATCAGCAGTTGGGCATCGATGATGATCATCGTTGGCATCCTTTCGCCCTTGCTGTACCGTCTTTGTTCTCAGTAGGACAGCTGGCGGAACTGGCGTCGAGGCGCAAAAAAAATGGCGGTTGCGCCAGATCCCCACCCGCACGCCGGCCGCAAAGCCAACGCACGGGTGGGGTTTTAAATTAGGTCGTGATGCCGCCCATTCGCTTCGCCCCGGCTTCCACCGCGGCGAGGCGTGTGTCATTGGGGGAGCTTGAATACCGCGTCGTGCTTTTGTGGTTAGGACATAGGGGGGCATCCGTTGAGGCGCGGAACGTCGGCCCGGATATCGATCGCTTCCTGCGACCACCCGGCAGGAAATCAAGTCGATCAACCGCGACTATTAAACGCCGCCATGTCGCCAGCCAGCCTGATCGCAATACGCTCGCGTCTTTAAGCGCCAAGAATCGTAATTGGGGCCGTCACCCGCTTCCCTGTAAGCCATCGCTACGAGAGAATGCTGGGCGCAACGATTGCGGGTGTCAGTTGCAGGATCGTTGTTGAACCGCCGCAATTCTTCTGCCGCCACCTTCGCGAGTTTCGTGTCGGGCTTTGTCGAGCAGAACGCGTCCCGCTGCAAGGCCGATTGATTGGCGCTGTAGACGTTGGCGTTGCCGCCCTTGGCATACGTCTCAGCCATTGCCTTCATCAATCGACACTTTTCGGCGATTGGCGTGCCAGCGGTATCCTTGAGGGCAAACTGGCGAGCTAGTTCGTCTCCGCTGATGCGGGCTTGCTCCTCGGGGCTCGGTTCTGAGGCGCAAGCAGCAATTACAACGAACGTAAGTAACGGATACATGTGGCGCATCGTCCCTACGATGGCCTGTGAAACCGCTTCTCGCAAGCCGCCGGCTTAATCCTTGCAGCCGCGCAGCGTTTCGTGCAACTCTCCTTAGCAGAGGAGAACGAGGATGTTTTTGTTTGTGGAGTTGCGCGAAGAGGCGGCCGCAGCCGCCATCAATGCGATAGCGCCATTTTTGATTGGCCAGCCGAAGCTATTCGCAGCACAGCCGACTCCGGATAGCCAGGTACCAGAGTATGAATTAAAAGAGTTCGCGCAGAAAATCGCTGCGCACATTGCACCAAAAGGAAATCAGCCAGCAAGGCTAAAAGCCCTCCAAGTTGTTTTTACGGGGCATGACACCTTTTTAAACCAAGGAGGCGAGCCTGACTCAGATCTGAGAAATGCGGTTAGCGCCCTATCAAGGTCTCTCCGCGTCTTCACGGCATCCTCATCACCATTAGATATACTATGCACTAGGATAAAAGAGTACTTTTTGGAAGGGCCTTATAAAGGAAAGTATCGTGGAACCTACTATCGGCCAACAAAGCTAGGTGAGTATGTTTATCAAATTCTTCAAAATAAATATCATCTAATGCTTTATTGATGCGCTACGCCTGAGAAATTCAACATATTATTTGGCGTCTAAGCGGCAGGCAACGCCTAGTATACGCTAAGGATAAGTTGACCGTCGGGCCAAAAAAGATGGCGGCTGCGCCAGACCCCCCAACCCGCACGCCGGCCGCTAAGCCAACGCACGGGTGGGGTTCCGGATCAGGTCGTGCTGCCGCCCATTCGCTTCGCCCCGGCTTCCACCGCGGCTAGGAGCGTGTCGTTGGCGAGATGTGAATACCGCATCGTGCTCTTGTGATCGGCGTGACCGAGCACCCGGCCGACGGCGAACAAGTCGACACCCGCATTGATCATAAAAGACGCTGCCGCATGACGAAGGTCGTGGAGGCGCAGCTCCGGCAGGTAGGCGTCGTCCCGGGCCTTCTGCCAGCCGTGCTTGATGGACACGAAGGGCTTCAACGTCTCGGGATTGGGCAGCACGTAGGGGCAGCCGGCGAAGCGAGGCACGGCGGCCAGCACATCGATCGCCGCCTGAGACAACGGGACGTGCCGAGGCTTGCCGGTTTTCGACGTGGGAATGAGCCACGCCCGCCGCTCGATGTCGATGTGACGCCATTCCGCGTGCAGCAGCTCGGACACCCGCGCGCCAGTCAGAAGCAGCAGTGCCACAATGTGCGGCAGCTGCGTGTTTCTGGACGCCTCCACCGCCGCCATCAGTCGCTTGGCTTCGGCGGGGTTGAGGAAGCGTTCGCGCGCGTTCGAGATCGGTTTGCGCGGAATACCCCGAACCGGATTGTCACCCGACCCCGGTATGCCCCAACGCTTCGCCAGCTCGAACGATCGGCCCATGATGACGCGAATCTTCTCGACGGTCGCGGGCGCGAGACCCTCGTCCCCCTTCTCCGCCAGCCACCGAGCGACGTCCGGCTGGCGTATTTCGGTCAACCGCAGTTTGCCCCAACGAGGGATGATGTGCCGGCGCAGGTACGCTTCTGTGGTGTCCCAGCTGCGCTGATAGGTCTTGGCGTGATCGAGGTGTTGCTGCGCGAGTGCGGCGTAGGTGGGGACGGCCTTCACGTCCTCCTTGGTCGCCGCGGGATCGCCGCCGAGCACCACCTCGGAACGGAGCCGCTGCGCCTCCTTGCGAACCTTGTCCATCGTCAGGTCGCCGAATGCGCAAATCTTGTGCTGCCGCTGGCGACCGTGCTGGTCCTGATAGCGGAGGTAGAAGGTGCGGCCGCCGGTGGAGCGGACCTCGAGGACGAAGCCGCGAATGTGCTCGTCCCAGTAGTCGGTCTTTTTGCGGCCCGGCAGGCATACAGCCGACATGGCCGATGCGTGATCGAGTTTGAGCTTGGGCATGATGGTGTTCCTTGTTTGCGGCCGATAGCGGGCCTCGCGAGGGAGGCGGCGGTCGGCGCGCGGGATGAGGGGGCCGGGTCGCGCTGCGGCGAGCCGTGGCCTTCTGGAAATGGCAGACGTGGCAGTTTGGCGGGCGAAGGCGGGGGGGCTCGGAAAACGCCAGAAGACGATGCTTTCCAAGGAGACCCCGGCCGGCCCTCTGACGACAGACCGGGGTAAAATCTGGAAAGCTAAGATCTGGGTTCAGGCGGCGAGCGCGAGCTCGCAGCAGTCCTGCAACGGCACGTAGGCAAACTTGCCATGCGCTCTCACAACCCGCTTCCATCGGTGTTGGCTGGGGTCATCACCAGTGTATGCTTCGAGAAGCCTCGCGACGCGCATCTTCGACACTTTCGCCTGCTCGGCGGCGAGTTTCACCAGCTCCATCTTTCCACGATCCGGCCCGTGCTGGATAAACAGGCAGAGCGTCTGAAGCACTTCCTCGTCAGGCGTGAGCGGGTCGAGGCCTTCGTCATCACCGCCAGCGTAAGCGTCGGTGATATGCACGCCGCTGAGGCGCTCGACGTAGCTCATGGCCGGGTCAGCGGTGTACGCGTAGAGCAGCCTGTCAGGAAGGTTGCCCCGGCGCTTCACGTTCTCGAGTTCAACGATCCGCTTGCCATCCATATCGGGCTTCGGCTGGAAGACGTACATGGCATCGACGTCATCACGGATGTCGGCAACGCCGGCAAAGACGTTTTGCCCCGAAGCGTTGGGCGCCTTGTTGGTGTGAGCCAGGCAGATGATCGACCCGCCGGCCGCCGTGAACCGCCGCATCACCTGGGTGAATCTGACGGTGGCTGCCTTATCCATCACCTGCGTAAACTTTTTGAGCGTGTCGAGGATGAGGACAGCACCGTGCGCAGATCCGCCAGCAATCATTTCCTCCAGCACGTCCGAAAGCATCTGCGATCGAAACCCAAAATAGCCCTCCGCAACCATGTGAGCGCCATACTCGTCGAGCAGCTGAACCTTCGTGGCGACCCCGGAGGTGGTGTCGTCCGAATTGACGTAGATCACGCGCTCGGGATCGACGTGCCCGTCTTCAACAGCCTTGATGAGCGACGCGAGAGTGATGAGCGTCTTGCCGGCGTTGGGCGGCGCGGCGAGGACGGTAACTTGGCCTTTCAGGGAGAAGCCGCCCAGCAGCGGCACTTCCGCGATCGCCCTTGCTTCGAGCTCGGCGGCTTTGCCCCTCAATGAGAAGCGAGCGATCGACGGATTTACCGCCTTAGTGGGCGCCTTCAGGCGCGGGGTGTTGGACATATGTACCTCGTGATAATCGAATGACCGCGCTTGGGGCGGTCGGGAAAAGGGGGGGGGGCGGCGGCACGTCGCCGCCGGCCCAGAATTTAGTTTTCAGCTTTCGGCTCCCAGACGGGATCGGTTATTCGCCAGCATAGCGATAGTGGCGATGACCGGGTCGCTCTTCCGACATATCAAACATGTCCTCAGGTAGCGGGATATAAAATTCCCCCATCTCGCATCGCCAAAGGTGAAATTGCGGGTCGTCGCCGTCGAACGTATCGAGAATGAAGTTGAAGGTCTCGCGCCTAATACTTCCGCGATTCTCGACTACTTTCTCATATAAGCCATCGGCATCTAGCGTACTGGTCCTGATCAAGGCATACATGAAGACTACCAGATCTTCGATCGAAAACCGAGAAAGATCAAACGGCAGGCGATGAAAGTCCTTCAAGCTGCGAATGATATGTGGCGCATTACGTTCGACGTGGGTAACAATAGAGCTGGTCATTAGATCCTCCTTAGCTCAGCATCGAAATGCCTAAACCGCCCTTCCGCGGTTGAGGCGCAGACCCGAGAGCATCAAGCCTTCGGCTTGAGTTAAGAAGGAGATTGGCCGCAACTCATTCAAGGGGCGACTTCGCGTTGACGCGAGTCAATTTAGCAATTCTCCTTTTTGAGGCACTTAAAGAAGGCAAAAAATATTTTGAATGTGCTTCGATCGATTTGAAGGAGGGAAAATACTAACTGAATTTATGTGGCTTAAACAAGCGTCCGTGAGCAGGCTAAGCCGGAAGGCGTTTTGGCTTGGAGCAAACCTGCTGCCTTGATTAAGGCACTTTGAGCTTGAGATGATCGGGCAATGCCGACGGGTGGGTTAGCGGTTGCTCGACCCGTACCTGCTGCAAAGCTCGTCCAGCTGGCGGGGGGCATGGCACCCCCTCTCAATCAGAAGGACGCACGCGAACGTGCTTCCGAACGTGACGACCATCTCAGACCAGCCGTCGCGCTGGATCAGCAGGTCCCAGAACGGTTCAAAGCCCGGTTGACCATACCTCACGCCCTCGATTGGCTCGACGAGCGGCGAGAAGCCGACGGCGGCGACGATATCCGCTTCGGTGTCACCCTCTTCGACGACCACGTATTCGGTCCAGTCGATCAGCTCGGGCGGCAGCGCCTCGATGCGGGCGGTGAGAAGCGCCTTTAGCCGCGGCTCCAGGTCCATCGTCAGGGCGGCCGCCATGGTGGCGCGATCGTAGAAGTGCAGCATTGCTGTCGTTCCTTTCGGGCATAGAAAAAGCGCCCGAGGCGGGTGCCTGGACGCTTGCATGGACAGGGGGTTGACTCAGGCGGTGACGAGGCGCCGCAGATCGCAGTCGACGTCGGGGACAAGCAGCACCAGCGCGAAGCCGTCGTCGTTGAGGATCAGGCCCGCCTCGATCCAGCCGCTGTGGCGCTCAACGAACTCAAAGGACGGCGTGAAGTCGGGCTCGCCCAAGCGGCTGCCGTCGATGAGGTTGGTCGCCAGCGGAATGCCCGCCACTTGCTCGATCAGGTGGATGGGATCGCTCGGCAGCGCGACGATGAAGTGAGCGAGCTCGCTCAGATCGGTGCCGGGCAGGTCGCGAAGCAGTTGCGAGCGGCGTTCCGCCAGCAGGTTGTGAAGCAGCGGCTCAAGGCCGAACGCAAGCGCCCGCGCCATGTCGGCCGAGCTGCGGATCAGAAGCATGGTGCTTTCTCCAAAGAAAAAGCCCCGCGGATTGCTCCACGGGGCCAATGGTTGAGGGGGGAGTCAGAGTCAGCGGAAAGTCGCGACGACCCTCACGTCGGGTCGCCCGGCGATGCGGAGCGGGATTTCGAAATAGCTCTGGATGTTGGTGATGGCCTGCTTGCGGGCGGTGTCGAGCAACCCCGGCTGTTGGGCCTGCGCGACCATCGCTCGGCGTGCGTTGCGATAGTTGAGCTTTCCGAGGGCTTCGACCTGGCCTTCGCTCCAGCTGAGAATGCCGCCGTTGATGGTGGTGGCGTTCTCGGGTTGAAACGCGATGTCGCCCAACGTCACCTTGGGCAGCCGCACGGTGACCAGCTTCGCCGTATCGTTGTAGGTGACGTCGCCGAGGCTGAGGTTGGAGAGGTCGAGGTGGTAGGGCACGACGGCCGGCACGCTGAGCTCCTGCGTGCCACCGAGTATCCACCAGAGCGTGCGTTGCGCCTCGACCTTCGCAGTCCCCTTGTAGCTGAAGACGACCAGTTTGTTGTCGGTGCGCAGGCTTTCGACGGTCGCCGCCAGCACACGGGTTGTGTCGACGCGGAAGAAGCCCTCGTTTTTCACTTCGGTGTCGACGGGGCGTCGGTCGGTCAACGCGTACACCCCGCTCGCCACGGCGAGGTGCGACACGATCAGGAGCGGGACGGCGCCGTTCATTTCCAACGAACCTCCGCGAAGGCGCGACAGGAAGTGCGGGCGTTGACGATGTTGCGGCCGGTGGAGACGCGAATCTGCTGTTCGTCCAAAGGCAAAATTTCGCGACCGCGCCGCTTGGCTTCCTCGTTGATCCGGCCGGTGGCGATCGAGCGGCAGGCTGTCAGCAGTGGGCCGGCCTCGGGCACGAACTGGTAACGGGAATAACGGACGTCGACTGTGAAGCCGTCTGCGGTGTCCTTCACCTCGATCTTGGCGTTTTTGTCTGCGCCCTCGCTCAGCGGGCGGGAAACGTCGGCCGGCTTCGTGCAAGCCGAAAGGGCGAGCGAAATCATCACCGCGATCGCGGCGTTATGCTGATGCATGCTATTCTCCTTAGATGGACGCGCGGCGTCGCGCCGGGGCTGGATTGCGCCGACTTTCGTTGTGTTTGCCGCACGGTGATGTCGCCCTAACGGGGAGCGACCTTCGGCTTAGACCCTCGTGCCGCCCCTATGTACCTCTCGGGAGCGGCGGCCGAAGCCGGATGTTAGGAACCTAGCCACTAGAGCAGGCGCATGCGCCTTTACCGGCGGACCGGCTGGACATGCGCGCATGCCACCCGGCCTCGGATTTTCGTCCGCGACCGAGCCTAGTGGCTGGGGTTCCTACGCCCCGCCCCCCGGCTTTCACGAGGGGCGCAGCGATCATGGTCAGGCTCGACAGCGCACGCAATAGGCGTTTGCGCGGAGCGGACCGAAGGCTGAAAAAGCCTTCATATAAGATGGGCGAATTCGCGCGCGCCATCTCGGCCGTTCAGCGTAACCCGGCGAGATCTCGGAACCTGTCGTTTCATGATCTTGTCAATCGATGGAGATGGGCCGAACGCAGGCCCGAGAGGCCCGCTCCAAGTCAGACTTTCCAAGGACTGTTCCAAGTAGCCGCGTCAAAGCCCCTCAGTCCGCACACAGGGCGACTATTTGCGCCAACAGCTCCCTGACATCCTCCGGGATCTCATCCGCCTTCATCGCCGAAGCGATCTGAAAAGGCGAGACGGCGCACACGGTCATAATTGATTGATGCCCCTTCTGAGTTATTTCCTTTCCTCGAGCATCAATCATCGCGAACGCGACGTCACGAGCGACAAAGTTCTCAGGCACCACCAAGGCATGCTCCGCCATCAAAGCCTCAACAACTTCGACAGGCTGGCCACTCGCGCGCGCGATGGCGGCCGGCAACAACAAGTAGTTCTCAATGTGCCGCCTCCGCCACACGCGCAGCAAAAGATTGTCGTGAGCAGCGCTGAAGGATTTGTCGCAAAGCGAATTAGAATCTACTTGGTTCAGCTCCTGATCGTCTCTATCGCGAATGCTAAGTGCCTTCAGCTCTGGGATCTCCTTCTGCAACTGGAGGAATAGCTGCTTGCGCTCCCCGCTGCCACCGGTCCAAGGCCACTCTACCAGGTTCTTTGGCCAAGCAGTGCCGAGCTGCTTGGCCCAAGCCTTTAGCAAGCGCGCGTCACTCAGATTCTCAATGATGAGCAGCCGACGGGCACGCCTAAGGGGGTCGAGCTTTGGCGCATAATCACTTCCAAGCCCGAGGAACAAGCCAACCTTTTGGTCAGCCTCCTGGAGGTATTTGGCTCCCGACCCGGAAAAGCGGAGGACCTGCGAGTGATCGGCCCACCGCAGGATCTCGGTGCTGTGCGTGGCAAGCAACACCTGCTTCCCACTTCGTTGAGCGATGCTTTCGAGCTTTTCGACTAGCTGCGACTGCAAAGAGGGATGCAGGTGCGCATCCGGCTCATCAAGAAGGAGCGTCCGAACGGAGGGCGAAACAGCCAGCGCGTACACGCTCAGCCACTGCAAAAACCCACTTCCCTCCGCCATCAAATCCCGCGCTTTATAGCCGCTGTGGCGCGTGAACTTGCGGCCGTCTAATCGGCCCTTGATCGTGCTCACTTTGATGTAGGTGTGATACAGGTCATTGAAGGGCGCCACGTCAAGCTGAAGACCGAAAACTTCCGCCATGGTTTGCTGCAGGACCTCCCAGGGATCCTCGGCCCGAAGGCGTTCGAGGTCCGAATTTTTGATCTTTGTCCGTCCCTCCTTGAGCTCGGCACGTCTTCTCTCATTCTCCCCGTGAAGGTCGTGCAACAGGTTTCGGATCACGCCGCCGGCGAGTCCGCGACCGATCATGGCTCTCCGTTCAGCTCCCGACATGTAGTTTTCACGACTGCTGATGCCTGCGAATGGCGGTAGGTAAGCCAGGGGAGGCAGCAGATCGCCGTCTGCGAGGTTTGTGCTGGACGCTTTTAAGAAGAGCCGGTCATTCGCTAGGGCCAATACCAAAGTCAGATGTTTGTCTGCACCCGCCACGTCGGTCCAGTCGCAGCGAATCGATAATGAGTAACCATCTGCA
Organism: Sphingomonas yantingensis; assembly: GCF_014199325.1. Lineage (GTDB taxonomy): Bacteria > Pseudomonadota > Alphaproteobacteria > Sphingomonadales > Sphingomonadaceae > Sphingomonas > Sphingomonas yantingensis. The sequence continues at coordinate 620,978 of NZ_JACIJJ010000002.1, read as the reverse complement.
CCTGGCTGCTGAGTAGTCAGATTCGTCCAAAGGTGCTTCAGACTCGGCAACGCAAGTGGTGAGAATTCATCATCCGATAGGCCTAGGCCCTGCCTTCCGTAACCGGGATAGAGGCTCTCTCGGCCTCGCTCCATCTCCAAGACGGTCCGGCAGAAGTCCCAGACGGCCATTGCCTGCAGAAGTGTCGACTTCCCGGAGTTGTTACCTCCAGCTAAGAACGAAAGCCCAGCAGGATGGAGCTCGAACTCGGTATTCTTGAATTTCTTGAAATTGATTAGCGATACCTTGCGGATCACATGCGCCCCCTCGAAGTCCCTTATGCCATGTTCCTCTTCACGAGCTGGTAAAGCAAGGTAGGTCCGGCGTTCGCCTGTCGGGCGAATGAAAGCATCCGGCATCCAAGACCAAGGACCAGGGAGGGGCCCTTTCCCCAGGAGCTGGCCGAAGCTCGTGAGGAGAGTATACACGAGGCCCTCCTAACCCTCAGCGTCGCTCGCTGGGCAATTCGTCAGCTTCGATCGGTCTCAAGGGCCGCATCGGCCGCGAGCTGGCAGTCGATCGGCCGGCGCTGACGACTGACTTTGGCCGAAGCTATCGTGCGCGGCCAAAGGCCGGCTGTGGCAGCTTTCCTCGATCGACCTCCCGAAAGTTGTGAGTCAGCAACCAGCCCAGGAAGAGCCGTTCTATCCTTGGATAAAGAGGTGCCTCTGGATATTGATGAAGGCGCTCCTGATCTGCGGGATCGATCCAAGCGCTCGTTTTGCATCATTGGTGCCGCCATACCTAATCTGCAGAAAATCGCTGATCCGGTGCGGGGCGAGCTCTTGGATTCCCTGCATTTCGTAAGCCTGCAGGATATAGGTCAGGAACTCCCGCATTTCGGCCTCATAGCCAGACAGCCCTGTTGCCTTTGCGCCCTCAACCCGTGTTGAGCGCGAACGCGGACTGAGCATAAAACGCACGTAAGCGAGCACATCGAAAATATCGCTATTGGGAGCATCGATCAGTCGGCGCATGTCGTCCATGCGATCGTGATCATAGCCCATTTCTTCGAGCCGCCGGATGAATACAGTTCGGCGGTCGGGATCCGTCCAGATCGCGCGAAGCTCATCGGCGCTGCCAACCATGGTGCCAAGATCGCCAAACAGCTGCTCCATGAACTCCTTCGCGGTGATCTGTCGGCCGTTGAACCAATAGGTCGTCTCGGCGACATACCGGATCTTGCGTTCTTTGCCGTCGGCGAGCTTCACCACCACCTTTTCACCCGGAGGCGTGGGCTCGACCGGATCGTCACCACCGTCGGGCGGCTCGGGCGGCCGCGGCGGCTTCGGCCCACCCGGTCCTGTTACTGGCTCTTCGGGCTCGCCGTCCCACGCCGGATCCTTGAAGTGTTGATAGGCCTTCACAAAGTCGTAAATTGTGAAGAAGTCCTTCCCGTCGAACGTGCGCGTGCCCCGGCCGATGATCTGCTTGAACTCGATCATCGACTTCACCGGGCGCAACAGCACGATGTTGCGCACATTGCGCGCGTCCACCCCCGTCGAGAGCTTCTGCGATGTGGTGAGGATCGTCGGCAGGGTCTTTTCGTTGTCCTGGAACTCGCGCAGGTGCTGTTCGCCCAGCTTGCCGTCGTCCGCCGTCACCCGCTCGCAGTAGTGCGGGTCGGGGTTGGTCTTCACCTGGTTGATGAAGTTGCGCACCCGGGCGGCGTGATCCTGCGTCGCGCAGAACACCAACGTCTTCTGGCGCTGGTCGATCTGGTCCATGAACTCGCACACCCGGCTCATCTCGCGCTCGTCGATGATCAGCTTCGTGTTGAAATCGGCCTCGGTGTATTCCTTGTCCGGGTCGATCTCCCCGCTCACCACCTCGTCCTCATCGCTGAAGGTATAGGTGTCCATGGTGCTCGCCATCTGGCGCACCTTGAACGGCGTGAGGAAGCCGTCGCCGATCCCTTCCTTCAGCGCATAGGTATAAACCGGGTCGCCGAAATAGCGGTAGGTGTCGGCGTTCACGTCCCGCTTGGGCGTGGCGGTGAGGCCAAGCTGCACGGCGGGCGCGAAGTATTCGAGGATCCCGCGCCACGTGCTTTCGTCCCGCGCGCCGCCGCGGTGGCATTCGTCGATCACGATGAAGTCGAAGAAGTCCGGCTCATACCCCTCGAACCGGAACTCATCGTCGCCGGTCATGAAGGTCTGGAAGATCGTGAAGAACACGCTCGCATTGGTGGGCACCTTGCCCTGCTTGCGGATTTCCTCCGGGCTGATGCGGCACAGCGCGTCGGGCGGGAAGGCGCTGAAGGCGTTGTAGGCCTGATCCGCGAGGATGTTGCGATCGGCGAGAAACAGGATGCGCGGGCGGCGGGTTGGCTCGCGGGTCAGGTTCCAGCGCGACTGAAACAGCTTCCACGCGATCTGGAATGCGATCGAGGTCTTGCCCGTGCCCGTGGCGAGCGTCAGCAGGATGCGCTGCTGATCCTTGGCAATCGCCTCCAGCACGGCGGTGACGGCGTTGTGCTGATAATAGCGCGGCTGCCACTTGCCGCCGCCGGTCTCAAAGGGCACCGCACCGAAGCGTTCGCGCCATGCATTGCCGGTCGGGAAGCACCGTTGCCACAACTCGTCGGGCGTCGGGAAAGGCGGGGCGATGGCCCCTTCCTTGCCCGTGTGCATGTCGACCTCATACCACTGGGCCCCGTCGGAGGCATAGGCGAAGCGCGCCTTCAGGCGGGTCGAGTAATCCTTGGCCTGACCGACGCCCGCGCCTGCACCCTTGCCGTGGCGCTTGGCCTCCATCGTAGCGAGCTTATGCCCGCGATATTCAAAGACGTAATCGGCCGAGAGCGGTGCCCCGCGCTGCCCACCGGGCATGATGCGGCCGGGGCAGATCGCCTCCCGCCGGATTTGCGCGCCCTCGACCACTCCCCAGCCGGCATCACGCAGAATAGGATCGATGCGATTGGCGCGGGTATCAGCTTCAGTTTCCTGCATCGGCTCAGGTCAGCTCCCCGGCGAAGGCTTTTTTTAGGAGGGATGCTCTCATTTCGTTGATGTCCGAGATCTGCCCAGAATAAAGATCGTTAAGGCTTCGCGATTTTCCTTCAAGTTCAATAGCTGCAGCAATAACCCGCCTTTGGACAGGCAAATCGGGTATGGTGTGGGTGAGTCTTCGCTGAGCGGTGATCGGAACCTGATTTCGAGTAGCCTGCTTCATGACCGCCTCGTATTGTTTTTTGAATGCCGAGCTACGCATCTCATACATGAGAAACTCAGGGAGAACCCTTTCCAAAAAAGGACGATAATAGGTCACCGATGTGCTCAAAATGACCTTGGAATTTTCTGTTCTGAGGGTTGCGACAGGCCCTACCGTGGCGTTGTGTGCGAAGATGACGTCGCCGTCTTGGGCCACGCCCTTTCTAAAGACGGCGGCGCGATCCTCTGAAAGAAATTTCGCAAGTGTTAGATCGATTCGCCCATCTTTGATGCAGTTGGCCGACACATACGGGACACCTTCGTCAACGAACTCTTCTTTGCGGGGATAGTTCTCTCCGTGATTGCCGTCGAGATGACTGAGAATCATGCCAGCATCCAGCATCTGCTGCAGCGTCAAAACGGCACCGCCAGATTTCTCGAGCTCGGCTTCGATGAACGATGCAAAGAAGCCTTCGGCATCCGCCAGATTGGCTTCGGCTCGGGCGTGGGCGCGGTCGAGGGCGTCGAAGGCCTGATCCAGCACCGCAACAATCCGCTTCTGCTCTTCCAGCGGCGGTATCGGCACCTCGAGGCGTTGATATGCGCTGAAGTCCAGATTTCGGATACCGGTTGATCGTCGCTGGAGTGGCTCCGTCCGCCCGTCCACATACCACCAATACAAAACGCGGTGGAGGTATCGGGGGTCAAGCTGGTTCTGGTCTTTGACTCGTATTGCGCTTGTGAAGTTGCTGAAGGAGTAAACGCCTTCATCGATGTCGAACAGCACAACACGGCCAACGGGCTGCTTGGGGCCGCCGCCTGACTTCTCGATGATGATGTCGCCCTTTTGGAGGCGGCGCTTACTAAGCTGGTTGGCTTCGACTTGCAGCACCGCCACGTCCGAGAGATCGATCAATCCGTCGGCAGTGAAGTTGGTGTTTCGGATGACGGTCGCTGTTTCGAAAGGCGGCTTCTTCCCGGTCCAGAGCCCGTTGTGGAACGTGCAGCAATCCTCCAATGGAAGCCGCCGCCATCCAAATGCTTTGTCGGAAGCTTTGGCGATGGCTGTCACAGCATCCCCCGGATCTCTTCAAGGATTTGCCGCGTCTCGTCGTCGCGGGCGAGCATGTCGGCGATTATCTGCTCGGGTGCGCGCAGCGGCGCTTCCTCGGGTGCGGTAGGATTGCGGACCGACAGATCCCATGTCGCCTTGTCGAGATCGCCGACATCCACCGTCCAGCTCTTGGCGCTGTCCGCCTTGTCCGACTGAAGGGCGACGAACTCGGCAAGGTCGTCGTCATTTAGCGCATTGGTCTTGCCGAGCGAGCGGCCCGGATCGAGCTGGTAATACCAGACCTGCCGGGTGGGCGCGCCCTTCTCGAAGAACAGCACCACCGTCTTCACGCCTGCGCCCTGGAACGTGCCGCCGGGGCAATCGAGCACGGTATGGAGGTTGCAGCTGGTCAGCAATTCCTTGCGCAGTTCGACGCTGGCGTTGTCGGTGTTGCTGAGAAAGGTGTTCTTGATCACCACCGCCGCGCGCCCGCCGGCTTTCAGCTTGCGGATGAAGTGCTGCATAAAGAGGTAGGCGGTCTCCCCAGACTTGATCGGGAAGTTCTGCTGCACCTCCTTGCGCTCACCGCCGCCGAAGGGCGGGTTGGCCAGCACGATGTCGTGACGGTCGGCCTGCTGGATGTCCATCACGTTCTCGGTGAGCGTGTTGGTGTGGCGGATCTGCGGCGCCTCGATCCCGTGCAGGATCATGTTCATCACGCCCAGCACATAGGCGAGTGATTTCTTCTCCTGCCCGTAGAAGGTCTTACGCTGTAGAATGTCCCACTCGGCAGCGGACAGGTCCGGCCGGCGCAGGTATTCGAACGCCTCGCAAAGAAACCCGGCCGAACCAGCCGCACCGTCGTAGATGGTCTCGCCGATCGTGGGGTCAACGACCTTGATCATGGCGCGAATGAGCGGCCGCGGGGTGTAATATTCGCCGCCATTGCGCCCGGCGTTCCCCATGCGCTTGATACGGGTCTCGTAGAGATCGGACAGCTCGTGCTTGGCCTTGCTACTGCCGAAATCGAGCGTGTCGACGATGTCGATTACCTCGCGCAGGGAGTAGCCGGAGCGGAAGCGGTTGATGATCTCAGTGAAAATTTCGCCGATCTTGTATTCGATGGTTTCGGCATCGCTGGCAGATTTGCTGAAGCCCTTCAGATAGGGGAACAGCTTTCCATTGACGAAATCGATCAGGTCCTGACCCGTCATGGCGATCTGATGATCAATCTCGCCATCATACCGCTTCGGTGCGGCCCACACATCCCATCGATATTCAGGTTCCAGGATCGGTTGGTACTCGCGACCCTCGAGTTCGGCCTCATCTTCCTGCGCGGATTCGAGATCGTCGAGGTATTTCAGGAACAGGATCCAGCTGGTCTGCTCGGCATACTCGAGCTCCGACGCCAGGCCCTCGTCATTGCGCATCGCGCGATCGACGCTGTTGAATGCGTTTTCGAACATGGGCATCAGCTAGCCAGCCCTTGAGCGAGCGACAAGCTGATACCTCGCGGGCGGTTAGAGGGTATGGAGGGCGGTTAAACCCCAATCGGGCAACGCGACAATCCGTCGTAAGGACTTTTCGCCTGATCGGCCGATAGCTGTGGGGTAGTTCACGACTGAAAGCCCCACGCACCGTCGACAATCTGCACCGACCGATCTGGTGAGCCGCGCAGCTGAAAGCTGTCAATCCTGAACCGGCCCGACAGCAGACGCCTCAGGCCTCAGAAGAGCGTCAGCTGGATTTGGCCGCGCTTCCTACCCCAAAGCGTCCCACGTAGTACCCAAACGCCGACCCAGCCGAACGCACGTTCGCTTGGACGCCGCCGAATTCCCCTGCTGAAAGTGGTGGTGCCGCCTACAGGACTCGAACCTGTGACCCCCGCATTACGAATGCGATGCTCTACCAACTGAGCTAAGGCGGCTCCGGGCGCCGAAACGGCGTCGAGGCGGGGCGCTTAGCAGGGGTCGGGCGAGCTGACAAGCGGGCTTGAGCGCGATCGCGTCCGCCCGGCGGCTTTACACATCGTTTACCAAGCAGCGTGCAAAACGGCGCCCAAGGACCAAGGGGCGCTTCGTGCCCGAGCGAGGATGGCGGCATGAACATGGTGAAGGGCGCAGAGGGCGAGGCGACCGCAAAGACCGGCGGCGCGGGGCACCCGCTCGACATCGGCACCGACGAGCGCCGGATGCACGTCCGCGCCTATAATTACTGGGTCTCGCTGCTCGGCGGGCGCGCCTATCCCTCGATCGAGGATCTCGATCCCACGAACATCGCCGATTTCGGCGCGAACAGCGTGCTCCTCGATTTCTCGCATGGGGTCGAGGATCCGGCGGTCGCCTATCTCGGCCGGTCACTGCGCGAGGAATGCGGGGTCGAGGCGAGCATCCGCCAGATCAGCGAAGTGCCCGCCCGCTCGCTGCTGTCGCGGCTGACCGACCATTATCTCCAGATCATCGCCAACCGCGCGCCGATCGGGTTCGAGGCGGAGTTCGTCGGCCAGAAGGGACAGAACACGCTCTATCGCGGCATCCTGATGCCCTTCTCCTCCGATGACGACACGATCGACTTCATCTACGGCGTCATCAACTGGAAGGTGACCGTCGACGACGAGATGCAGGCACGTCTGGCCGCGGAGGTAGAGGCGGCGCGCCGCGAGTTGCCGCGGATCGAGGTGGCGGTGGCACCGGCCTGGGCCGACGGCCCCTCGGCGGTGTTTGCCGAGCCGCCGGTAGACGAAGCGCCGGTGGCGCCAGATTTCCTCGATGCCGATGCCGGGCTTGCCGACCTGCTCGACAATGCACGCGCCTGCGCCGACGATGTGGGCCAAGCCGACAAGCGGACCCGCGCCGCGCTGTATCGCGCGCTCGATCGCGCCTATGCCTTTGCAGAGGCCGCGGCGGGCGATCCTGAGGGTTATGCCGAACTGCTCGACGATGCGGGACTCAAGCCGCAGGCGCGCGCGCCGATGACGCCAATCGTCAAGCTCGTCTTCGGTGTGGGCCAAGACAAGACGCGGCTGACCGAATATGCCGCCGTGCTGACGCACGCTCGTCGCCAGGGGATCGCAGTCGAGGGATTCGCGGCGTTCCTGTCGGGCGCCGAGGGCGGGATCAAGGGGATCGTCGCCGCCGAGCGCGCCGTGCGCCGGCCGGCGACAAGGCCCGATGGCTTTGCCGCCGCCGCCGATATGCTGCGGGCAAAGGCGCCGATCGCCTCGCTGCCGATCGCTGCGGGGGACGAGGAATTCGTCCTTCTGGTAGCGCGCGCGGGCCTGAACGGGATGCTCGAGGTGGTCGCCCGGGTCGAGGGTGAGGCGGCGCTCACCGAAAAGGCGATCCGCTCCGCCGGCGGCTGATCGTACGGCCCGATCGTATGGCTTGAGACTATCGGGCATTGGGCGCATAGGCCCGCCCATGCTGAGCAAGAAAGGCACGACGCCGGCCAAGGCGATCGCAGCGCGCTTCTTCGATGGAGCGCTTCCGGGAGAGACTGAGGGCCTCGACAAGGCCGAGCGCGCCGATGCGGCGGGCTTCGTGGCGGAGGCGGCGGCGACGCGCCCGCCCGGCCGCCCCGCGATCGCCATCGACACCTTTGCTCGTGACGAGCGGCGGCGGATGCGCCTCGCTGTCATCAACGACGACATGCCGTTCCTGGTCGATTCGATCGCCGCGACGATCGGCGCGGCGGGCGCCCCGATCGAGCGGCTGGTCCATCCGGTCCTGCGCGTCGTGCGCGACAAGAGCGGCGCGCTGACCGCGATCGACGACGACGCCGGCGCCCCCGAATCGATGGTCTATATCGAGATGGATCGGCTGGACGCCAAGGAACGGCGCGAAGTGGTCGAGGATCTCGAGCGCAATCTTGGCCATGTCCGCCGCGCGGTCGCCGACTGGCCGCAGCTTCAGGCGGCGCTGTCGGCCGATGCCGACCGGACCGAGGATGACGAGGGCGCGGCGCTGCTCCGCTGGTTCCTTGACGGGCACATGACGCTGCTCGGCCACGAGTGCTGGGACGTCGAGGGCGGCGTGCGCGATGCGATCGGCATCGCCGCCGAACCACTGGAGACGCCGCTGCTGGCCGAAGCGTCGCGCGGCCTTGCCGCCGAGTATTTCGCCAAGGGTGGCCGCGCGCCGCTGCTCCTCAAGTCGAACTGCATCTCGACCGTCCATCGCCGCGTGCCGCTCGATCTCGTGCTGCTGCCGATCCTGAAGGGTGAGCGGGTCACCGGCCTGTCGATTCATGCCGGCCTGTGGACCAGTGCGGCGCTGCATTCGCCGCCGCACGAGGTGCCGCTGCTCCGCCGCAGCCTCAAGGCGCTGACCGCCAAGTTCGGCTTCGACCCGCGCGGCCACACCGGCAAGGCGATGGCGCATTCGCTGACCGAACTGCCGCACGACCTGACCACCGCGTTCGATCAGGATGCGCTGGAAACACTGGTCCTCACCGCGATGTCGATCGCCGATCGCCCGCGACCCAAGCTGGTGCTGGTGAAGTCGGTACTCGGCCGGCACCTGTTCGGCTTCGTCTGGCTGCCGCGCGACGAGCTGACGACGGGCCGGCGCGAGGCGATCGGCACGATGCTGGCGGAGGCGGCGAACGCCTCGCTGCTCAGCTGGTCGATCAGCCTCGAAGACGGCGAGACGGCGCTGATCCGCTACACGCTCGACCTGCGCGGCGCGGGCCGGATGCCCGATGCCGAGGCGCTGGACGACCGCCTTGTCCGCATGATGCGCGGCTGGTCCGCGGCGGTGGAGGCGGCGCTGGTCGATCTGGCCGGCGCGGGCCGCGCGGCGCGGCTGGCGCTGCGCCATGCCAGCAGCTTCCCGGTCAATTACCGCAACGCCTTCACGCCGGAGGAAGCGGCACAGGACGTGCTGCGCATCGCTGAACTGGAAGAGGCGAACGACCGGCAGGTTCGGATCCTCGCCGACGACAATCCCGACGACGGCCGCTTCCGCATCAAGATCTATCGCCGCGGCGGCGCGCTGCCCTTGTCGGACGCGGTCCCCGCGCTCGAGAATTTCGGCTTTCGCGTCATCGCCGAGCTGCCGACCCTGCTCGACGGCGAGGGCGAGATCGTCATCCACGATTTCTATGTCGAGGTGCCGGGCGCTCCGCATGCCGAGAAGCACCTGGACCACCCGATGGTCGAGGCGGCGATCCAGGCGGTGCTGGAGAACCGCGCGGAGAACGACGCCTTTAACCGGCTGGTGGTCGAGGCGGGCACGTCGCCGCTGTCGGTCGTCCTCTATCGCGCGTGGTTCCGCTATCTGCGCCAGACGGGTCTGGCTTACGGCCTCGGTACCGTCGTCGATGCGCTGCGCCGCGCGCCGAAGGTCGCGGCGGGGCTGATCGCGCATTTCTCGGCCGCGCACGATCCGTCGCGCGCCGACGGGCGCGACGCGGCGATCGAGAAGGCGGCGAAGGCGATCGAGAGCGGCCTCGACGCCGTCTCCGCAATCGACGACGACCGCATCCTGCGCGCGCTTCGCGGCGTCGTCGCGGCGACGCTGCGCACCAACGCCTTTGCGCCCGCCGCGGACGAGGCGCTGGCGTTCAAGCTCGATTCGGCCAAGGTACCGGGCCTGCCCCTGCCCCTCCCCTGGCGCGAGATCTTCGTCTATTCGCCGCGGGTGGAGGGTATCCATCTGCGTGCCGGCCCGGTCGCGCGCGGCGGCCTTCGCTGGTCGGACCGGCGCGACGATTTCCGCACCGAGATCCTCGGCCTGATGAAGGCGCAGCGCGTGAAGAACGCAGTCATCGTGCCGACCGGCGCGAAGGGTGGCTTCTATCCCAAGCAACTGCCGCCGTCGTCGGATCGTGAGGCGTGGCTGGCCGAGGGGACGGAGAGCTATCGCATCTTCATCCGCTCGCTCCTGTCGATCACCGACAACATCGTCGACGGCGCCGTGGTGCATCCCGACAGCGTCGTGATCCACGACGGCGAGGACCCCTATTTCGTCGTCGCTGCCGACAAGGGCACGGCGAGCTTCAGCGACGTCGCCAACGCGATCGCGCAGGAACGCGGCTTCTGGCTGGGCGACGCCTTCGCCAGCGGCGGGTCGAAGGGCTACGACCACAAGGCGATGGGCATCACCGCCAAGGGCGGCTGGGTGTCGGTGCAGCGCCATTTCCTCGAAATGGGCGTCGACGTGCAGACGCAGCCGATCGACGTCGTCGGTTGCGGCGACATGTCGGGCGACGTGTTCGGTAACGGCATGCTGCTGTCCAAGGCGATCCGCCTGCGCGCCGCATTCGACCATCGCCACATCTTCCTCGACCCCGATCCCGATCCGTCGGCGAGCTGGGCGGAGCGCGACAGGCTGTTTGCGCTGCCGCGGTCGAGCTGGGCGGACTACGACCCCTCGCTGATTTCCAAGGGCGGCGGCGTGTTCGCGCGCACCGAAAAGTCGATCAAGCTCTCGAAACAGGTCCGCGAGCTGCTGGGCGTGGACGCAACCGAGCTCGACCCCACCAGCCTGATCGGTGCGATCCTGAAAGCGCCCGTGGACCTCATCTGGTTTGGTGGCATCGGCACCTACATCAAGGCGGGACACGAAAATAACGCCGAGGTCGGCGACCCTGCCAACGACCGCCTGCGCGTCAATGCCGAACAGGTGCGCGCGAAGGCGATCGGCGAGGGCGCGAATCTGGGCGTCACGCAGGCCGCGCGCATCGCGTTCGCGACGAAGGGCGGGCGCATCAACACCGACTTCATCGACAATTCGGCGGGCGTCGATTGCTCGGACAACGAGGTCAACATCAAGATCGCGCTCAACCGCGAAGTGACCGAGGGCCGGTTGAAGCTCGCCAAGCGCGACGACCTGCTCGTGTCGATGACCGACGAGGTGTCGGAGCTGGTGCTGGAGGACAATCGCCTCCAGACGCTTGCGCTGTCGTTCATGGAGAATGACGGGTCGGTCGCGGTGCCGAGCTATGTCCGCGTGATCGAGATCCTCGAGGCGAACGGCCGGCTCGACCGCACGGTCGAGGGGCTGGGCACCAACGAGGACATGCTCCGCGTCGCGCAGGAGGGCCGCGGCCTCACCCGGCCCGAGCTCGCGGTACTGCTGGCGAGCGCCAAGCTGGCGCTACAGGATGCGATCGAACAGGCCGAGCTGGGACAGGACCCCGAACTCGAGCCCGACCTGATGGCCGCTTTCCCCCGGCCGATGCAGAAGAAGTTCGCCGACGCGATCCGCCAGCATCGCCTTCGCAACGAGATCGTCGCGACGAAGCTCGCCAACCGCGTCGTCAATCGCCTTGGCGTCCTCCACCCCTTCGAGCTTGCCGAAGAGGAAGGCGCCGGCATGGCCGACATCGCCGGCATGTTCGTCGTGGCCGAGCGGCTGTTCGGCCTCCCCGCGCTCTGGGAAGCGATCGAGACGACCGACATGCCCGAGGGCGCGCGGCTTGCGCTGCTCGAGGAAGTGGCGGTCGCCACCCGGTCGCAGATCGCCGACCTGCTCCGCATCGCCGCACCCGGCACGCGGCCGGGCGAAGTCATCGCCCGGCTGAAGCCCGGCATCGCCAGCCTCGACCGTCAGACCCGCGACCTGTTGCTCGAAGAGGCAAGCGCGCAGTCGGCGCGGATCGCCGACCGGCTGGAGGCAGCAGGCGCACCCGCCGCGCTGGTGAAGAAGGTCGTCCGCATCTTCGAACTCGACGGCGCGGTGGGCCTGGCCGATCTCAGCCAGCGGCTCGGAACCGAGGAGGCGGTGCTGACGCGCGCGTTCACGCATCTGGGCCATGCGCTCGGCCTCGACTGGGCACAGGCGAATGCCGCGCGCGTCGCCTCGGGCGATCCGTGGGAGCGGCTGCTGATCGCGGGCCTTGCGCGCGATTTCCAGCAGCTCCGCCTCGACTTCCTGTCGCGGCAGGACGGGCGCGATCCGCAGGCGGCGGTCGATGCGTGGCTGGCGACGAATCGCCCGCGCGTCGAGCAGTTCGCCTCGCTCGTGGCACGTGCGCGCCGGGCGCCCAGCCCGAGCGCGGCGATGCTCGCGCAGATCGCCGGGCAGGCCCGCGTCCTTCTCGGGCGCTGATTTCCGGGCGGGTGCGGTCTATCGCCGCACCCGCCCAGGCTAACTTTCGTCAGCAATAATTTGTTGCGGTGCGGTGCGAGTAACGCAACGCGCACGCGCTTAGCTGTTCCCTCGACGCGGCGCCCGCCGCGCTGACCCAAGGGGACGGCTCAACGTGTTCGACTTCAACGACCTTTCGACCCGCCTGATCGACCTCGGACCCACGTGGAACGATGCCGCCAGCGCGTTGATTGTCGCCATCGCGCTGGGGCTCGGCGTCGCCGTCGAGCTTCTGCGACCACGCTGAGCGCCCCCTTTTTGAGGAGAGATGCCGGTATGCGGACGATGATGGCGATGGGGGTGATGACCGGGGCATTGATGCTGGGCGCGTGCGGGACGAGCGACGCATCGAGCAACGACGGCGGCACCGTGGTGCTGCGCAACCTAGCCGAGACCGAGGTGGCGGCGCTCAAGCCGGCGAAGCTCGATATCGTCGGCGACCTGATCCCCACGCCGTCGGACAAGCGCTCCGATTATTACCTGCTTCGCCACCGCTCGACGCTGGCGGGCACCAGCATCGCGATCATCCGGCAGGAGCATGACGACCGCGTCGCCTATGCCCGGACCGAGGTCGATTGCGGGAAGCGCCTATTCCACGTCGTCGGCGTCGCCCCCACCCGCGGGCGGGTGGAAAGCGACGTCGCGCATGACGGCCCGCTCCGCTCGATCCACGGCATGCCGCTGCGCGAGGAACTGGCGCGCTATGTCTGCGAGCGGTCGGGCACGCCGCTGGCGGGCGCCTAGCCCTTTTTCAGCACGTCGAGCGCCGCGGCGGTCATCGCCTCCGCGGCGGTCGCGAACACCGTCTCGGCATCGGGTGCCCAGGCGGGGCTGTGCAGCGAGGGGAGCGACGCGCCCGCTGCCTGCGCCGCATCCCACTTCGCTTGAGGCACGCCGCCGACCCAGAAGAGCAGGCTCTGCACGCCTGCCTTGTCGGCGAGGTAATAGCGGCTGAAATCCTCGCCCACCATTGCCGCGGGCACGTCGGCGACGCGCGCCTTGCCGAAGCGCGTCTCGAAGACCGAGCGGATGCGCCCGGTGAGCGGATCGGTGTTGAACGTCGCGGGGGTCGAGTTCGGGCGGACGGTCATCACCGGCATCCGGTCCTCCGGCACGCCGCTGGCGATCGCCTCACCACGGGCGATCCGGGCGATGCCGTCGAGAAGGAGCTTTCGCGTCTTTTCCTCGTAACTGCGGACGGTGATGAGCAGCGTCGCCTCGTCGCCGATGACGTTGTGGCTGGTGCCGGCACGGAAGCTGCCGACCGTCACCACCGCGGGCGATTGCGGATCGTTCTCGCGGCTGACCAGCGTCTGGAGCGCCATCACGATCTTGGCGCCCAGCACCACGGGATCGCGCGTGCCGCTGGGATAGGCGCCGTGTCCGCCCACCCCGCGCACGGTAAGATCGACCGAATCGACCGTCGCCAGCGCGAAGCCCGGCCGCACCCCGATCGTGCCCGCGGGCAGCGAGGCGCTGTCGTGAAAGGCGAGCGCCACGTCGGGCTTTGGAAACCGGGTGTAGAGCCCGTCGTCGAGCATCGCCTTGGCCCCCAGCCCGCGTTCCTCGGCGGGCTGCGCGATCATGATCAGCGTGCCCGACCATCGATCCTTCATGCGGGCAAGGTTGTTCAGCGTCCCCACCCAGCCGGCCATGTGCGTGTCGTGGCCGCAGGCGTGCATCACCGCGGTCTCGTTCCCCTCGGCCGTCGTCGCCCGCGCCTTCGACGCGAAGGGCAGCCCGGTCGCCTCGGCCACGGGCAGGCCGTCCATGTCGGTGCGGATCAGCAGCGTCGGGCCGGGGCCGTTCTTCATCACCGCGACGACGCCGGTCTGGCCCACCCCCTCGGTCACGGTGAAGCCCGCCTTGCGCGCCGCGTCCGCCATCAGTTTCGCCGAACGCTTCTCCTGAAATGCGAGTTCGGGATTGGCGTGGAGAGCGCGGTAGAGCGCGGTGAGCGCCGGCATCTGCGCCGCCGTCGCGTCGCGAACGGCCTCCTGCGCGGCGAGCGGCGCGGCGACGAGCGCCGCGAGCGGGATCAGCGAACGGATCATGCGGGTCCTTCGGGACGGAGTGCGTCGGCGAGGCTGGCCCTGCCGCTGCCGCGCCGCGCGGGCTTGGGCTGGCTGGGATCGGGCGCCCAGCCGGTCAGGAAGACGATCTGGAACCGCTCGGTCACACGGCCATCGGCATCGGCGCGTGCGGCGAATGCCTCAGCTGCGCGGGCCAGCGCGGTTCGGGTCAGCGGCGGCGTGTCCTTCAGGAGGTTGGTCGCGCCCATCCCGCGCAAGTCCTCGATCAGCCGCCCGATCCCCGCATAACGCACCGCCAGCGGCTCGATATCGGCGACCGGCAGCGTCAGGCCCGCGCGCGACAGCAAGTCGCCGGCCGAGCGCACGTCGATCTGCGGATGCACGCGCGCAACCGCCCGCGGCGATTCTCCCTCAAGCAGCGCGGCGCGCAGCACCGGCAGGCTGCCGGCCCCGACGAACGCGGCGAGGAACAGCCCGTCGGGCCGCAGCACCCGCCGCGCCAGTGCCAGTGCGCCGGGCACGTCGTTGACCTGATCGAGCACGCCCGCCGACACGACGCAGTCGAAGCTGGCATCGGCGAAGGGCAGCCGATCCTCGTCCCCCTGCACGCCCCCGGTCGCCCGCGCAAAGGCGAAGCCCGGATCCAGCCGCGCCACCCGCGCGCCCGGCGGGGGCACGAACGCCCCATCGAAACTGCCGAGGTCGAGGAAGTCCTTGAGCGGCCGCTGCACCGCCGCCAGCCGTTCCTCGATTCCCTCCAGCATCGCCGCGCGCAGGAAATCGTGGCCGGCATAACCGGGCTGGGCGCGGTCGCGGCGCAGGCGCCGGGCCGATCGCGAAAAGGGTTCGGGGGGCGGGGTGGTCGCCATCGCCCGCGCTTGTGCGCCGGGCCGGCGGGCCGCACAAGAGGGGCGTGAGGGGGATCGTCACCACGCTCGGCCGCGCGGCCATCGACTATGCGCTGCCGCCGCGATGCCCGGCCTGTGCCGCGGTGACGGGCGAGGCGCATCGCTTCTGCGCGCCCTGCTGGCAGGGGCTCGATTTCTTGCCCGACGAGGGCGGGCCGGTCCGCGCCGCCGTCGCCTATGGCAGCGTCGCGAGGGACGTGCTGCTCAAGCTCAAATATGCCCGCCGACTCGGCCATGCCGAGCCCATCGCGGCGGCAATGCGGCGGCTGATGCCGGCGGATGCCGAGCTGATTGTTCCCGTGCCCCTCGCCCGCTGGCGGCTCTGGTCGCGCGGCTATAATCAGGCGGGGCTGATCGCCGGGTCGCTCGCGCGTTCGAGCGGCGTGGCGGTGCGCCACGACCTGCTGGTCCGCACCCGCGCGACGCCGGTGCTGCGCGGCCTCGGCCTTGCCGCGCGGCGGCGCGCGGTGGCCGGGGCGTTCGCCGTCATCGACCCGGCGGCGCTGGCCGGCCGTCACGTCGTCCTGATCGACGACGTGTTCACCACCGGCGCGACCACCGGCGGCTGTGCGTCCGTGCTTGAAGCGGCGGGCGCACGCGTGACCACGCTGGTCTTCGCGCGCGTTCTGGCCGGTTCCGACGATTGACAAGCGCGCCCGCGCTTTCCACCTCGCTCCCATGGCCAATGTCGAAATCTATACCAAGGCGTGGTGCCCCTATTGCACGCGCGCCAAGCGGCTCCTTTCGCAGAAGGGCGCCGCGTTCGAGGAATATGACATCACCATGGGCGGGCCGAAGCGCGCCGAGATGATCGACCGCGCGAACGGCCGAACGACGGTGCCGCAGGTGTTCATCGACGGCGCGCATGTCGGCGGCTCCGACGACCTTGCCGCGCTGGAGCGCGAGGGGCGGCTCGACGCACTGCTGTCGGCGTGAAGTTCGCCCTTCTCCAGATGACCGCGGGCATCGACCCCGCGGCCAATGCCGCGACGATCGTCGATGCCGTGGCCGAGGCGAAGGCCGGCGGCGCCGCGATGCTGTTCACGCCCGAAATGTCGAACCTGATCGACCGCGACCGCGAGCGGGCGGCGGCGAGCATCGTCGGTGAGGCGGCGGAGCCCGTGCTGGCCGCGGTCCAGGCGGCGGCGAAAGCGCATGGCCTGTGGGTCAGCCTCGGCTCGCTCGCGGTGCGACAGGCGGACGGACGGTTCGCCAACCGCACCTTCGTCATCGACGCGGGCGGCGAGGTTCGCGCGCGCTACGACAAGCTGCATCTGTTCGACGTCAACGTGGGCATCGGCGACCGCTGGCGTGAATCCGCGGTCTATGCGCCGGGCCAGCGCGCGGTGCTGGCGGAGGCGCCGATCGGGCTGATGGGCCTTTCCATCTGCTACGACCTGCGCTTCGCCGCGCTCTATCACGCGCTGAGCGCAGCGGGGGCACAGATCCTGTCGGTGCCCGCCGCATTCACGCGCCCCACGGGTGAGGCGCACTGGCACCTCCTCCTGCGCGCCCGCGCGGTCGAAACGGGCTGCTTCGTCATCGCCGCCGCGCAGACCGGCGAGCATGAGGACGGCCGCACGACCTATGGCCACTCGCTCGTCGTCGATCCCTGGGGCGAAGTGCTGCTGGACATGGGCGAGGCGCCCGGGCTCGGCTTTGCCGAGATTGAGCCCGAACGCGTGGCCGAGGTGCGCGCGCGCATCCCCGTGCTCGACCACGCCCGGCCGATCCCCGCGGTCGAGGTTGCGCGGTGATCGTCTTCGACCTGCGCTGTGGCACCGGGCATGTGTTCGAGGCGTGGTTCGGCAGCAGCGCTGCCTATGAGGAACAGCGCGCCGGCGGCCTCGTCGCCTGCCCGCTCTGCGGCTCGGCCGAGATCGAAAAGGCGGTGATGGCTCCCAATGTCGGCGCCAAGGGCAACCAGCGCGCCGCCGTCCCTGCCAAGGCCGACGAAACGCCCTCGCCCGCTGCGATCAAGGCGGCGCTCGCGGCGATGGCCGCCGCACAGGCGAAGGCGCTGGAAAAATCGCAATGGGTCGGCACCGCCTTTGCCGACAAGGCGCGCGCGATGCACCTCGGCGACGCGCCCGAAACCCCGATCCACGGCCAGGCCAGCCTTGCAGAGGCAAAAGCACTGGCGGAGGAGGGCGTGCCGATCGCCCCCCTGCCCTTCCCGGTGGTGCCGCCGGAGACGCGCAATTGATTCCGCCGCCTCGCTGCCATAGGGCGGGCGCGCGTGCCCCGATAGCTCAGCAGGACAGAGCAACGGTTTCCTAAACCGCAGGTCGGGAGTTCGAGTCTCTCTCGGGGCACCACTGATCACTGAACGTTGCGGAGCCTGCCCCCATGTCCGACCCGATCAAGCGCGTCGTCCTCGCCTATTCCGGCGGCCTCGACACCAGCGTGATCCTCAAATGGCTCCAACAGACCTATAATTGCGAGGTCGTGACCTTCACCGCCGACCTGGGCCAGGGCGAGGAGCTGGAGCCCGCGCGCGCCAAGGCCGAGCTGATGGGCGTCCGGCCCGAGCACATCTATATCGACGACCTGCGCGAGGAGTTCGTCCGCGACTTCGTCTTCCCGATGATGCGCGCCAATGCGCTGTACGAGGGGCTTTACCTGCTCGGCACCTCGATCGCGCGGCCGCTCATTTCGAAGCGGTTGATCGAGATCGCCGCCGAAGTGGGCGCCGACGCGGTCGCACACGGCGCCACGGGCAAGGGCAACGATCAGGTCCGCTTCGAGCTGTCCGCCTATGCGCTGAACCCCGACATCAAGGTCATCGCGCCGTGGCGCGAATGGGACCTCACCAGCCGCACCGCCCTCATCGCCTTTGCCGAAGCGCACCAGATCCCGGTGCCGAAGGACAAGCGCGGCGAGAGCCCCTTCTCGACCGACGCCAACCTTCTTCACACCTCGTCCGAGGGCAAGGTGCTCGAGGATCCGTGGGACGAGGTGCCCGATTATGTCTATTCGCGCACGGTGAACCCCGAGGACGCGCCTGACGCGCCGGAATTCATCACCCTGGATTTCGAGCGCGGCGACGGCGTGGCACTGAATGGCGAGGCGATGAGCCCCGCCACGCTGCTGGCGGCGCTTAACGAGCTCGGCCGCAAGCACGGCATCGGCCGCCTCGACCTCGTCGAGAACCGCTTCGTCGGCATGAAGTCGCGCGGCATGTACGAGACGCCGGGCGGCACCATCTACGCCCTTGCCCACCGGGGGATCGAGCAGATCACCCTCGACCGCGGCGCCGCGCATCTGAAGGACGAGCTGATGCCGCGCTATGCCGAGCTCATCTACAACGGCTTCTGGTTCGCGCCCGAGCGCGAGATGCTGCAGGCCGCGATCGACCACAGCCAGGAAAAGGTCGCGGGGACGGTGCGGCTGAAGCTCTACAAGGGCGGCGTGTACGTCGTCGGCCGCAAGTCGCCGAACACGCTCTACAGCGAAAAGGTCGTGACGTTCGAGGACGATGCCGGCGCTTACGACCAGCGCGACGCGGCGGGGTTCATCAAGCTGAACGCCCTGCGGTTGCGGCTGCTGGGGCGGCGCGGCGAGGGTTGAATCCCTTCCCGTCACCCCGGACTTGTTCCGGGGTCCACCTCGCGGCCCGCGAGGCCAATAGAGGTTCAGGCGGCAGCGCCAGCAGGTGGACCCGGAACTAGTCCGGGGTGACGTGAGCAACCGCTGCCCCTGAGCCGTACCCCGGCGAAGGCCGGGGTCCAGTTGGGAAAAGTGGCGGATCTTTCCCCGCGTCCGGTAACTTGACCCCGGCCTCCGCCGGGGTACGGCCTGGAACTCAGATCCCCCCTTCGTCCAAACTCAGCAGCGACGCATTGCCGCCCGCGCTGGTGGTATCCACCGACACTGCCCGCTCGGCGCAAAAGCGCGGCAGATAGTTCGGTCCGCCCGCCTTCGGCCCCGTCCCCGACAACCCCTCACCGCCGAACGGCTGGCTGCCGACGACCGCGCCGATCATCGAGCGGTTGATGTAGAGATTGCCGACATGCGCCCGCGCCTCGGCGATCTCGGCTGATCGGGCGATGCGGCTGTGCAGGCCCATCGTCAGCCCGAACCGCTTGGCGTTGACGTGCTCGATCGTCTTGGTGAGCTCGCCCGCCGGCCAGGTCGCGACGTGGAGCAACGGCCCGAACCATTCGGCATTCAGGTCCTCGATCCGGTCGATGCGGATCGCGGTGGGCGGCACGAACCGCCCCTCGGCGGGCACGCCGATCGTGCCGATCCAGCGGCCGCGCATACTCTCGCGATATGCCATCAGCTTCTCGTACGCAGCATCGTCGATCACCGGCCCCACATCGGTGCGCGGATCGGCGGGATCGCCGACGCGCAGCAACTGCATCGCACCCTTCAGCATCTCGAGGATCGGTTCGGCGATCTCCTCCTGAAGGATCAGCAGGCGCAGCGCCGAGCAACGCTGGCCCGCCGAGCGGAAGGCGCTGGTCACCACGTCCGCCACCACCTGTTCGGGCAGCGCGGTCGAATCGACGATCATCGCGTTGACGCCGCCGGTCTCGGCGATCAGCGGCACGATGGCGCGGTCGTCGCCCTCCAGCAGCGAGCGCGCGATCTTCTTGGCGGTCGGGGTGGAGCCGGTGAAGGCGACGCCGGCAATCCGCTCGTCGGTCGTCAGCGCCGCACCGACCTCAGGCCCGCCGGTGACGAGGATCAGCGCATCCGCGGGCACGCCCGCTTCGTGCGCCAGCTCGACCGCGCGCGCGGCGATGCCCGGCGTCTGCGGTGCGGGCTTGGCGACGACGGTGTTGCCTGTCACCAATGCGGCGACGTTCTGGCCGGTGAAGATCGCCAGCGGGAAGTTCCACGGCGCGATCGTCGCCCAGATACCCCGCCCGCCCATGCGCAGTTCGTTGCGCTCGCCGGTCGGCCCCGGCAGCACGCGCGGCGCGAGGATGCCCCGCGCCTGCATCGCGTAGTAGCGACAGAAATCGGCCGCCTCACGGATTTCGCCGAGCGCGTCAGGGATCGTCTTGAACGCCTCCTTCACCGCATAAGCCATCAGCTCGATCCGGTTGGCTTCGAGCAGGTCGGCATAGCGTTCGAGGATCGCGGCGCGCTCCTCGGGCGCGCGCGCGTTCCACGCCGGGAACGCCGCCTGTGCCTTGGCGATGGCGAGGCCAACATCGCTGCCCGCCGCCTTGCCGACATGCGGCACCGGCGCGGCGGCGATCGCGTCGCTCGTCGCCTTCAGGATCGCGCGGTCGAACAGGTCGATGCCGCCGCTGTTGCCCCATGCGCCGAACAGGTCCTTCGGCAGCGGGATCGACGGATGGCGCGTCCCGCCCACCTCGGCGATCTTCTCGACCGGATCGGCGAGCAGTTCCTCGTCGGTCAGATGCTCGTCGGCAAGCTGGTGGACGAAGCTGGAATTGGCACCGTTCTCCAGCAGCCGGCGGACCAGATAGGCGAGCAGGTCGCGATGCCCGCCCACCGGCGCATAGATGCGGCAGTGATAGCCCTGTTCGCGCACCAGCCGCTCATAGAGGCCCTCGCCCATGCCGTGCAGCCGCTGGAACTCGAAGTCGCGGCTGTCGCCCGCCCATTCGAGGATGGTCGCGACGGTCAGCGCATTGTGGCTCGCAAAGGCCGGGCGGATATGCACCGCGTCGAGCATGTCGCGCGCGCAGGCGAGATAGGAGACGTCGGTCGCCGCCTTGCGCGTGAACAGCGGATAGTCGCTCAGCCCCTCGACCTGCGTCCGCTTGATCTCGCTGTCCCAGTACGCGCCCTTGACCAGTCGGACGTTCATCACCCGGCCCAGCGCGTCTGCCCAGCGGATGACGGCGCGGGCGCGCTTGCCATAGGCCTGCACCGCCATGCCATAGCCGTCCCAGCCGGCGAGCTCGGGCCGGCGGGCGACCGCGCCAATGATCTCGAGGCTCATTTCGAGGCGCTCGCTCTCCTCGGCATCGACGGTCAGCGCGATGCCGCGCCCCGCCGCCTCGCTCGCGAGCTGCGCCAGCATGTCGGTCAGCTCGGGGACGCAGGTGTCCCACTGGCCGACTTCGTAGCGGGGGTGGAGCGCGGACAACTTGACGCTGACCGAATGCCCCGCCGCCGGATCACTGCCGACCGCACGGATCGCGCCCACATAGGCCTCGAAGTAGCGCTCGGCATCCGCCTTCGTCCGTGCGGCCTCGCCTAGCATGTCGAAGCTGGCGGTGAAGCCGCGGTTCTCGGGCTTCTTCATGCGGCGGGCGGCTTCGTCGATGGTGCGGCCCATCACGAACACCTCGCCCATCATCCGCATCGCCGCGCCCACGGCCTGGCGCACGAACGGCTCGCCCGCACGGGCGATGAGGCGCTTCAGCGCACCTGCCGCCCCCTCGCCCACCAGCGCGCGGCCGACGACCAGCCCCCAGGTCGCGGAATTGACCAGCGCCGAGTTCGACTTGCCGGTGTGCGCGCGCCAGTCGGCATCGCCCAGCTTGTCGGCGATCAGGAGATCGGCGGTCTCGGGGTCGGGCACGCGCAGGAACGCCTCGGCGAGGCTCAAGAGCGCCACGCCCTCCGACGAATTCAGGCGATATTCCTGCAGGAACTGGTTCACCCACCCCTTGGTCTGTGCCGCGCGCAGGTCGGCGATCAGCCCGGCGGCGTGGCCCAGCACCCGCTCGCGCGAATCGGGCGACAGCCGCGCGCGGTCGAGCAGCGGTTTTAGAACATCGGGTTCGCTCGCGCGGTGCAGCTTTGCCAGCGCATCTCGGGCGGGTGACGTTAGGGCCATCTGCATTTTCGTGTTTCCGGTTTCTTTGGGCTTGCGAGCACGCCCGCCTCGCCACTAGATGATGGCGCGCGATATGCGCCAAAGCCTGCGGAGAGGGAATGCCCGTCGCCATCCAAGAACGCGCCAAAGAGGTTGGGACGGTCCGCACGTCCGACTGGGTGCGCGTGGATCAGGCGATGATCGACGCCTTTGCCGAGGCGACCGGCGACCGCCAGTTCATCCATATCGACCCCGAACGCGCCGCTGAAACCCCGTTCGGCGGCACGATCGCGCACGGGTTCCTGACCCTCTCGCTGATGCCGCTACTGGCCGAGCGGACCGAGGGGCTGGAGATCGCCGACGCGAAGATGGGCGTGAACTACGGCGGCAACCGCGTCCGCTTCCTGACGCCGGTCCGCTCTGGGAAACGCGTCCGCGGGCGTTTCAAGCTGCTGGAGCTTGCCGAAAAGCGGCCGGGCCAGTGGCAGCACACCACCGAATTCACCGTCGAGATCGAGGGCGAGGACAAGCCCGCGCTCATCGCCGAATGGATCAGCCAGATCTTCGTTTGAACGACCAGAAGGAACAGCCATGCGCTCCGCCGTCATCGTCTCCACCGCCCGCACGCCGATCGGCCGCGCCTATCGCGGTGCGTTCAACAACCTGCCCGCGCAGTCGCTGGGCGCCAAGTCGGTCGAGGCCGCGGTCCAGCGCGCCGGGATCGAGGGCGCGCAGGTCGACGACGTCATCATCGGCGCCGCGCTACAGCAGGGGCACCAGTCGACCAACGTTGCGCGCCAGATCCTGCTGCGCGCCGGCCTGCCCGTCAGCGTCGCTGGCATGACGCTCGACCGCCAGTGCGCCTCGGGCCTGATGGCGATCGCTACCGCCGCCAAGCAGATCGTCGTCGACAACATGGACGTGGTCGTCGGCGGCGGCGTCGAATCGATCAGCCTCGTCCAGACGCCGCAGATGCGCATCGCCCCCGATCCCGAGCTGCTGGCGATGCACAAGGACGTGTACATGCCGATGCTCCAGACCGCCGAGACGGTCGCCAAGCGCTACGGCATCAGCCGCGAGGCGCAGGACGAATACGGCCTCCAGTCGCAGCAGCGCACCGCCGCCGCGCAGGCCGCGGGCAAGTTCGACGACGAGATCGTCCCCGTGACCGCGACGATGAACGTGGTCGACAAGGCGACGAAGGAAGTGTCCCAGAAGGAAGTCACGCTGTCGAAGGATGAGGGCAACCGTCCCGACACCTCGGCCGAGGGACTTGCCTCG
The DNA here is from genome assembly GCF_014199325.1 of Sphingomonas yantingensis. GTDB lineage: Bacteria > Pseudomonadota > Alphaproteobacteria > Sphingomonadales > Sphingomonadaceae > Sphingomonas > Sphingomonas yantingensis. Next base: position 597,673 of record NZ_JACIJJ010000002.1, on the reverse strand, counting down.
CTCCAGGCGGTGCTGCCGGGCGGCGTCATCACCGCGGGCAACGCCAGCCAGTTGTCGGATGGCTCGTCGGCGAGCGTGCTGATGGAGGAGAGCGTGGCGGCCCGCCACGGCCTTACCCCGCTCGGCCGCTATGTCGGCATGGCGGTGGCGGGCACCGAGCCCGACGAGATGGGCATCGGTCCCGTCTATGCGATCCCCAAGCTGCTCGAGCGCTTCAACCTCAAGATGGACGATATCGGCCTCTGGGAGCTAAACGAGGCGTTCGCGGTGCAGGTGCTCTATTGCCGCGACAAGCTCGGCATCCCGAACGAGCTTCTGAACGTCAATGGCGGCGCGATCTCGATCGGCCACCCCTATGGCATGTCGGGCGCGCGGATGACCGGCCACGCGCTGATCGAGGGCAAGCGCCGCGGCGCGAAGTACGTCGTCGTGACGATGTGCGTCGGCGGCGGCATGGGTGCGGCCGGGCTGTTCGAGGTCCTCTGATATAAAAAAAGCGCCCCGGTTTCGGCCGGGGCGCCATTCCAGGGAGAGGGCTGAACGGCCTCAGACCGCGACGCGGCGTCCGAACCCGCCGCCGGGCTTGCGCATCACCAGCGGGTTCGCCTCGCGCTCCAGCAGCGTCAGCGTCTTTTCGAACAGCGGGCGAAGCTGCACCACCTGTTCCAGGATGAAATCCGGCGCGTCGTGCCGCTCGACGCAGTCGCGCGCGGCGACCTCAATCGTCTCGGCCAGATCGGCGAGCGGATCGGCCCCGAACTGGCGCGATTCGCCCTTCAGCGTGTGCGCCGGCACCACCAGGCCCGCGGCCGAGCGGGCGCGCATCGCCGCTTCGATCGCGTCGACGGATTTCAGCCCGTCCTCGCGGAAATAACCGAGAATGCGCACGAAATTGGCGCCCAGCTCGCTACGCGCCTGCGTATAGCTCGGCCAGTTCACCAGCGATCGGTCGTCGACCGATGTCGTCATCTTCGCGCCTCCTACCCCCGCGACCACGGGCTCGTTGGCCTTTGATCTAGCCCCCGCGCGGTAAAGGAGGGGTTACGATCCGGGCGCGCCGATGCGGAATGTGGCAGGCGCAATCGCTTCGAAACCAAGCCCTTGCGCCGCCGCCAGCGCCGCCAACTCGCGCGCCGCGGCGGGGTCGTCGGCGAGGATCTCGACCGCCTTCGTCTCGCGCAGCGCTCGCGCTGCGCGGAGCGCCGGCCACGGGCATTTCAGCCCCCGCGCATCGACCCGCGTCACGGATCGAACGGATTCTTCGGCGCGCGCAGGTTGAGGCGCACCGGCACCGCGCCGAAGTCGAACTCGCGGCGCAGGCTGTTTACGAGGTAGCGCTTGTAGCTTTCGGGGAGCAGGTCGACGCGCGTCCCGAACAGGACGAAGGTCGGCGGCCGTGTCGTGTTCTGGGTGATGTAGCGCGGCTTGATCCGCTTGCCGCCGGGCGCGGGCGGCGGGTTCGCCTCGATCGCCCGCTCGAACCAGCGATTGAGCGCGCCCGTCGACACGCGGCGGCTCCACGCCTCGCGCGTCTCGAACGCCACCTTCAGCATCGTGTCGAGGCCCTTGCCCGTCGCGCCCGAGGTGGTGAGCAGCGGCACGCCCTTCACCTGCGCCAGGCCGTCGTCCAGCGCCTGCTTGACGCCGTTGAACAGGTAGGAGGCGTTTTCCGCCACGTCCCACTTGTTGAGGACGATCATGATCGCGCGGCCCTCCGAAATCACCTTGTCGGCGATTTTGAGGTCCTGGCCCTCCAGTCCCTTGGTGGCGTCGAGCAGGATGACGACCACCTCGGCGAAGTCGATCGCGCGCAGCGCATCGGCGACGGAGAGCTTTTCCAGCTTTTCCTGCACCTTGGCACGCTTGCGCATCCCCGCGGTGTCGATCAGGCGGACGCGCCGGCCCTGCCATTCCCAGTCGATCGCGATCGAATCGCGCGTGATCCCTGCTTCCGGCCCGGTGATGAGCCGGTTTTCGCCCAAGAGCGTATTGATGAGCGTCGACTTGCCGGCGTTCGGGCGTCCGACGATCGCCAGCTTCAACGGCGCGTCGGGGCTCTCGGGATCCTCGATCTCCGCCTCCAGGTCGGGGCGATCGATATAGGGACGCAGTGCATCGAACAGGTCGGCGATCCCCTCGCCATGCTCGGCCGACAGCGCAATCGGGTCCTCGAAGCCCAGCGCCATCGCCTCATAGATGCTCGATTCGGCGAGCCGGCCTTCGGCCTTGTTGGCGGCGAGGATGACGGGCACGTCGGCGACGCGCAGCCAGCGGGCGACCTCCTCGTCCAGCGGTGTCAGGCCCTGGCGCGCATCGACCAGGAACAGCGCCACGTCCGCCTCGCGCAGTGCCGCCTCGGTCTGCTGGCGCATCCGGCCGGGCAGCGTCGCGGCGTCCTCATCCTCGAACCCGGCGGTGTCGATGACGCGGAAATCGCAGCCGAGCAGCGTCGCGTCCCCCTCACGCCGGTCGCGCGTCACGCCCGGCTGATCGTCGACCAGCGCCAGCTTCTTGCCGACCAGCCGGTTGAACAGCGTCGACTTGCCGACATTGGGGCGCCCGATGATGGCGACGGTGGGAAGCGGCATGAGTGGCTTTCGGTCAAAAACGAGTGCTCCCGCGAACGCGGGAGCCCAGGGTCACAAGCGGGTCGCCTGCGGCTCTAGGCCCCCGCTTTCGCGGGAGCACGGATCACTTGTCCTAGCGCATCCGACGCGGATGCGACAGGCGTTTAACGATAGGCGCTGAGCTCGCCGTCGTCGCTGAGCGTGTAGAGCGTGGAATTGGCGACCACCGGCGGCAGGGTGAAGCTGCCCTTGGTCTCGATCCGCGCGGCGACGCTGCCGTCGGCGGGATTGACCGCCGCGATCGTCCCCTGCGAGCTCAGCGCCCACAGCCGGTTGCCCGCCAGCACCGGGCCGACCCAGCCGATCGGCCCCTTCTTCTTCTTTTCGTTGCGCCAGCGGCCGAGGTTGCCGATCCAGCGCACGCGCCCGGTGCCGCGCGCCATCGCGAACAGCCGCGCCTCGCTGTCGACGACGAACAGCCATTCGCCCGCCAGCCACGGGGTCGAAATGCCAGCGATATTCTGTTCCCAGATCCGCTGGCCGCTGACGATCTCGAGGCTGACCATGCGGCCGCCCTGCCCGACCGCGAACACGCGACCCTGATCGATTACCGGCTCGGCATCGATGTCGGCGAGTGCCGAGACCGAGGTCGACATGCTGGTGCGCGACAGGCTGTCGCCCCACAGCGTACGGCCATTCTCGTAGCGATAGGCGTTGAGCTCGCCCGAGCTGAAGCCCGCGACGACGGTGCCCTGCGCGATCGCCGGTGCGGCCACGCCGAACACGCCCTGCGCCTCGAGGCTGCCCGACTGCGTCCACACCGTCTTGCCGTCGGCGGCGTTGAGAGCGAACAGCTGATTGTCCTGGCTGAGGACGAAGATGTCACCCAGGCCCACGCCCGGCGCGCCGCGCAGCGGCCCGCCCGGCTTCGCACGCCACAGCTCGGCCCCGTCCGCGGCATTGAACGCCACCACTTCGCCGAGGCCGTTGGTCGCAAACACGCGGTCGCCCTCGACGCTGACGCCGCCGCCGAAGCGCGCGGGCTGCTTGTCCTCGCCCTTGGCGGTCGGCGACTTCCACACGGCCGCGCCGGTGGCGGCGTCGAACGCGTGCACCACGCCCTCGACATCGACGACATAGAGGCGGCCGCCCGCGACGACGGGCGCGGCGCCCAGCCGAACGCGGGTGTTGCCGCCCGGGATCTTCACACTCCACGCGCGCGTCGGCTGGTCGGCGAGCGCCAGATGGCCCATCGCCTTCGACGCGCTGCCGCCGGGCTGGCTCCAGCTGTCGTTGGGCGCGGCGGCGGGCAGCAGGACGTCCTGCCCGGCCAGCGCCGGATCGACGTCGGTGCCGCTTTCGGCGACAAGGATCGGCACGCGGTTGCCGACGACCGGCGTCTTCTTGTCGCCGCCCTTGAAGATGCCGCAGCCGCCAAGGGCGGTCAGCGCCAGCGCCGCGAGCGGCAGCGTCAGCTTCTTGTTCATTCGGCTTTCTTCTTTTCCTGGTCCTGGGTCACGGCATCGACGCCGAGTACGCCTGCGAGCTGAACCGCGCGTTGACGAATGGTCTGCGGCACGCTTTCGGTGCCGGCGATCTCGCCGAACAGGCGCCCCGCCTCGGCGCGCTTGTTCATGCGGATATAGGCGACGCCGACCATCTCGCCGGCGCTGCCGAACCACGGGCTATCCTTGGTCGCGAGGCCGCCGAGCCGCTCGACCACCTTGGCGGGCGGAAGCGTGTCGTATTCGGCCGCGGTCTGGCGGACGAGCGCCAGGTCACGATAGGGCTGGTCGAGCCTGGTGTCGGCGGCGATCGCCGCGAACTTGGCGGCCGCACCCTTCAGGTCGTTGGCCTGGAGCGCCACGTCGCCCTCGACGAAGCGGGCCATCGCCGCATAGCCCTCGCTGTCGCTCTTGGCGAGTTCGGCGAGCGCCGCCTTCGCTGCGGTCGGCTTGTTGGCGCCCAGATCCTCGAGCGCCTTGGCATAGGCGACGCCCTCTTCGCCCGCCTTCACGGTCTGACGGTGCTGCCAGTAGAACCAGCCGCCAAGCGCGACGAGCGCCAGCACGATCGCGACGATCAGCCACCGGCCGTAGCGCGTCCAGAAGCTGGTCAGCCGCTCACGGCGCAGCTCCTCGTCGACCTCGCGCATGAAGACCGCATTGTTCTCGGGGGTAAGCGCCAAGTGAAACTCCGTGGGATCGTGCGGCGGCGGACCTTAGCGGCGACGCGCGTGAAACGAAATGGGGTGGAAAGGAACATCCATCCTATTCGTCACCCCGGACTTGATCCGGGGTCCCGCTTCTTCCTTCTTCCAAGGCAGCGGGACCCCGGATCAAGTCCGGGGTGAAGGAAAAGGCCTGTCAGGTCTGCGTCTTCGCCACCTCGGCCGGATAGAGTTGGTCCGACCCCGGAAACGCCCGCGACCGCACTTCGTCCGCGTACGTTTCCACCGCGGCGGAAATGCGGCCGGCCATGTCGTCGTACTTCTTCACGAACCGCGCGGTGCGGTCAAACAGGCCGAGCATGTCCTCGGTCACGAGCACCTGACCGTCGCAGTCGGCGGACGCGCCGATGCCGATGACCGGGCAGGCGACCGCGGCAGTGATCGCTTGGGCCAGCGGCTCGACCACCCCCTCGACCACCAGCGCGAAGGCGCCGGCATCGGCGATCGCCTTTGCATCGGCGAGGATCTTGGCCTGCTCGGCCTCGCTCTTGCCGCGCGCGCCATAGCCACCGAGCGCGTTGACCGCCTGCGGCGTCAGGCCGACATGGCCGACGACGGGGATGCCGCGCCGGGTGAGGAACGCGACGGTCTCGGCCATCGCCTCGCCCCCCTCGAGCTTCACCGCCGCCGCGCCGGTTTCCGCCATGACCCGAGCCGCGCTCGCGAACGCCGCCTGGGGCGAGGCCTCGTAGCTGCCGAAGGGCATGTCGATGACGACCACCGCGTGATAGCTGCCGCGCACCACCGCGGCGCCGTGCGCGATCATCATGTCGAGCGTGACCGACAGCGTGGACGGCAGGCCGTAGATCACCTGCCCCAGGCTGTCGCCGACCAGCAGCATGTCGCAATGCGCGTCGAGCAGCTGCGCCATCCGCGCCGTGTACGCCGTCAGCATCACGATCGGCTCGCCGCCCTTGCGCCGCTGGATCGCGGGCACCGTCAGCCGTCGCATCGGCGCGGGCGTCGGGTTGGCGCGGCTCGTCGCCGTATCGAGCGTGAACGTCGTGGACATGGGCGCGCGCTCTACCCCCGCGGCGCCCGCGTGGAAAGCCCGCTTACCGAAGCCAGCCCCGCCGGATGCCGCGCGTCGCGATGCCGAGGCCGAGGATCGTCACGCCGAGGATTACGATCGGAAACGGCACCACTGTCGCCGCGCCCTTCACTGCAATCAGATCGGTCGCCGCGAACACCCACCCGAACTGCACCACCACCGCGACTAGCGAGACGATATAGAGCGGCCGCGCGATCCGCCGTCGGAGCAGCAGCGCGATCGCGCCGAAGAAGCCTGTCCATACCGCCGTGCCGTAAACCCATATGAACCAGCCCGGCCGAGTCGCGAAGAATGTGCGATCCCAGGCCGGCATCGCCGCCAGCCGCGACTCGTTCATTGTCACGTCGCCGTAAAAGGCGAACAGCCCGGCCGCGCCGAACAGCAGGAGCAGCGCCGCGACGATCGTCAGCCAGCGCGGCGGCGCCTGTCGAATATAGCTTGCCAATCGGTCCTCCCTCGCTCCCAGCGCCCGTCCGCGTACCCCCGCCCTATCCGATTGCAGCACCCGGCGGGGCGACGTACGGGTACAGACTAGTCCATCGGTGCGGATGGTACAGCTTTGGTATGGGGGCGTGTCCGTGGCTCGACTTGCGAAAACGATCGGTCTGGCGCTCGCACTGCTTCTCACCCTTGTCCCGGTCGCGGCCGAGGCGAAGGTGCGACTGTTCTTCTGGTCGCGCGATTCGGGGAAATACTTTCCCCATGCGTTCGTGACGCTGAAGGGCACGCTCGACGCCACCGGCGCGCCGGTCGACACCAGCTACGGCTTCACGCTGAACAGCGTCTCGCCGATCGCGCTGTTCGCGGCGGTCCCGGCGCATGTCGACATCACCTCGAAGCAATATATGCGCCCCAGCACCGCGCAGTTCGAGCTCGAGATCAGCGACGCGCAATATCAGGCGATCGTCGACCAGGCCGCCGATTGGAACGACGCGCGCTGGAGCCTCAACAAGCGCAACTGCGTGCATTTCGTGGCGGAGGTCGCCCGCCGCGCCGGCCTTACGGTCGTCGAGGATCGCAAGCTCATGAAGAAGCCGCGCAGCTTCACGCTGTCACTGATCCCGCTCAATCCCGGCCGGGTGACGGTGATCGGCCTGACCGGCGAACAGCTCTGGGCTAAGGACCCGTCGGCGGAAAACCACAACGTTCCCGAAAAGACCAAGGGATCGGTGCTGGAAAACGAGATCCGCGGGCTCCCGGCCGAGGATGCGCGTTAAGCCAGCGCCGCCTGCCACTCGTCGGGCCTGAACCCGACCAGCAGCCCGCCGTCATGCTCGACCACCGGCCGCTTGATGAGCGACGGATGCGCCGCCATCAGCGCGACTGCCGCATCGGCATCGGCGATCGCGCGCTCGCCCTCGGGCAGCTTGCGGAACGTGGTGCCGGCGCGGTTGACGAGCTTCTCCCACCCGACCCGCTTCACCCAGCCGCGCAGGCGATCGGGATCGGCCCCCGCCTTCTTGTAGTCGTGAAAGTCGTACGCGATCCCGGCGGCATTGAGCCAAGCCCGCGCCTTCTTGACGGTGTCGCAATTGGGAATGCCGTAGAGGGTGATCGTCATCGTCGCTCCGGGTCGGGTTCGAAGCGCCGCGATAGCGAAGCCGCTACCCGAATGCAGCATCCCTGACGTTCATCGACCCGGAAGGCCTAAGGTAGCTCGTAAATCATGTCGTCTTCATGTTCGACGCCACGTTGTCGAACGTCGCCTTGAGCGAATTGCCAAGACCTTGCATCGCTGCAATCGCCGCAACCGCAATCAACGCGGCGATCAGGCCGTATTCGATCGCAGTCGCGGCCTTCGTATCCCTGAAAAGTCTCTTCACGACCTGGTCCTTTCGACGTCCGGATTTGCTGGATCGTCCTTGCCAAGTCATGAATAGGCGGCTCGCCTATCCCTCCGTAATTACACGATATGTCGGTCCACGGGCGAACGTCTAAGCCTGTAATCCGGCGCCTAGAACGCGCTCGACAGCCGCTCGAACATCATGCGTGCGGGGCTGGCGGCAGGCATCGCGCCGGCCTGCGCACGGTCGAGTTGCGCGACTCGCGCATGCAGGCGGCTGCTCGAGGCGACGAGTGTCTGCGCGCGCGAAGGCAGCGTCTCGATCACCCCCCCCTCGCTCGCCGGCGCGTCGCCCAGCCGCCTCGAGCCGTCGAGCGCATCGCCCAGCGACATCTCGCCCGCCATCACCGCTCGCTGCGTCAGCAGCCAGGCGATGACGTGCATCAGCCGCGTCGTGATCTTGAGCGACTCGCACGAAAAGGCGACGCGCGTCAGCGGCGCGAGGCCGTCGCGATCGGCGCGCCCGGATTCGTCGAAATAGTCACGCGCCTCGTCGGCCAGCACCATCGCCTCGGTATAGAGCGAGTCGATCAGACGGCGTTCGAAACGGACGGCGGCTTCCCCCTGCATTTGCCCTCGATGCCATAGCTGAGCGTTCGAGAAAATGTCCGATTCGGGTCAGAAACGCGCAATGTCCCGAACTGGCGCTCGGCCCGCGAGCGCCGCTCCCGTCAGGCGATGATGTCGGGGATCAGCTCGTCCTCGATCATCGCGATTTCGTCGCGCAGCCGGAGCTTGCGCTTCTTCAGCCGGGCGAGTTGGAGCTGGTCGACGCTCCCCGCCTCGCGCAGCGCGGTGATCGAGTCGTCGAGATCGCGATGCTCGACGCGCAACAGCTCGAGTCGGCGGCCCAGTTCGGCGTCGTCCATCGGCGCTTCGTCCCCATCCTGCCCCGGCTCGGCCATGCGACGAACCGCCGGGCGCGAAAAATCGCTCGCATCGGCGTGTCGCACGCCGATTGGATCGCGACAACCGGGGCGATCGGTGGTTTACTCCGCCTCCCCCAAACCAGAGCCAAGGAGACCGCAGCAATGCAGACCTCGCACCTGACCGCACTGGAAGCCAAGCACGCCACCCTCGATCGCCGGATCTCGGCAGAGGTCAAGCGGCCGCTTCCCGACCAGGCGCTGTTGGCCGACCTGAAGCGTCGTAAGCTCCGCGTGAAGGAAGAGATCGCCGCGATCTGATCGCGCGACCTGCCGCGCCGCTAGGGGCGGCGCGGCCACTTGCTAACCCCATTCCGTTATCAACGAACCAGCGGACCAAACGGCCCGCCCGGAACCCGCTCAGCGCTTGAGGCGCGGCGGCGTCGCTGCCGGATAGACGTGCAGCCACCCCTTGTTCTCGTCGCCGGGCTTTCGCGTCGCCACGGGTTTTCGCGCGAGCATGGGATCGATCGGCTCGTTGAATGCGATGCCGATGCGCCCGTCGGTCGCCCAGGCAATCCGACCCGCCACTGGCCCGACCCCGCGCACGTCGATTTCCAGCCGCTCGCCCAGCGACACCGCCCGCGGATATTCGGCCATCAGGCCGCCCGCCGACAGGTTGCGGATGCGCACGTCCGCCTCGTGATCGCCGATGCGCAGCTTGGCGGTCAGGAGCAGGCTGTCGCGGGACGCGTGACGTCCGTGGCCGCTCAACAGGGCAGCTGCATCGACGACGGGACGGTCAGGCGAACGGTCCATGGCGGGCTCGGCAAAGGGTGCAAATCGCCCGGACATTTGCGCGCCGCCGGGTATCCAAAGCGTTAACCCGGCGCGCGGCCGCCGGGGCTTATTCCTCGCGCGAGACCTTCTCGTTGCGCTCGTGCCGCTCCTGCGCCTCGACGGTCATCGTCGCGATCGGCCGCGCCTCCAGCCGAGCCAGGCTGATCGGCTCGCCGGTCACTTCGCAATAGCCGTATTCGCCCTCGTCGATGCGGCGCAGCGCCGCCTCGATCTTGGAGATGAGCTTGCGCTGGCGGTCGCGGGTGCGCAGTTCGATCGACCAGTCGGTCTCGCTCGACGCGCGGTCGGTCAGGTCCGCCTCGCGCAGCGAATCGATCTGGAGCTGGCCGAGCGTCACCTGCGCCTCGCGCAGGATCGCTTCTTTCCATGCGAGCAGCTTGGCCCGGAAATAGGCCTGCTGCTTTTCGTTCATGAACGGTTCGTCGGCGCTCGGCCGATAGCCGCCCATCAGGTCATTCGCCGCCGGAACCGCAGCGCTCTCATATCGATCCAACGCAGTCGCCATGCCACTCTCCACGACCGGGAGCCGGTGCGACACCCCCATGCCGCTTACGCCCGGGACCTCTTGCCTTGGGCTGCGCCTATAGAAGCGGCTAAGGGTCGCTACAAGTGCGCAAAATCCGATCTGCCCATCGGCGAATCGAGGCGTAGCCGCGACGGGCTTGCGCCGGCGTGAACGGACCCTTCACCGTAACCCGCGCCGATCGCCCGGTAATGTCCGCACATTCTGTCCCGTATGCGGACGTTAACCATAATTCCCGCGACGGGGCGTGCGGAATCCTGCGCCGGGACGCCGCGAACAGGGTTAACGTCGTTGAACTTAATTCTTTGTTCTGCACTGTGGGCTCATCGGCGGCTCGAGGGCTGCTTCATCCGATGAACGGCCCGCCGGGTGTCGGTAACGAGAAGAGATGTCGGTATGTCGGTAAAGATGGCCTTGGCGAAACTTTGCGCCTGCACTTGCGGCGGCGCCATCGTCGGTGGCGGCGCGGTTCACGTTGCCGAAACCGCCCGTACCGAGCGCGTCGTGACGAAGCGCGTCGTCGAAAAACGCGTGGCCGCCCAGCGCGCCTATGCCGGGTCGGGCAAGAAGCTCGTCCGCCGCACCATCACCAAGACGGCGCAGTGCCAGCCGCAGACCGTGACGGTCACGACGCAGGGCGCGCCGATCCCCGTGCCCCCCGCCTTCGACGCGCAGCCCGTGATCTCGGGCGGCGGCGGCGGCGGTCCGGTCTTCGTCGGCGGCTCGGGCGGCTTTGGCGGCGGGTTCGGCGGCGGCTTTTTCGGCGGCGGTTTCGCGGGCGGCGGCGGTGGCGGCTCGATCGTCATTTCCTCGACCTCGTCGGGCGGGTCGACCAGCACCAGCGGCGGCTCCACCTCGTCGGCGTCGGGCGGCTCGTCGACTTCCACCGGCGGCGTGTCGTCGACCAGCTCGACCTCGAGCGGCAACGTCTCCTCGACCAGTTCGTCGAGCGGCAACGTGTCGTCGTCCTCTTCCTCGTCGTCGGCCTCCTCGGCCTCCAGCGCGTCGTCGGCGTCCTCCGCCTCGTCGGGCGGTTCGTCGGGCGGCAAGCCGGGCAAGCCCGATCATCCGAGCTCGTCGGGATCGAGCGGGTCTTCGGGGTCAAGCGGTTCGTCGGGGTCCAGCGGGTCCTCGGGTTCCAGCGGGTCGTCCGGCTCTAGCGCATCAAGCGCCAGCTCAGCCTCCAGCGCGTCCTCGGCCTCGTCGGGGTCGAGCGGGTCGAGCGGCTGGTCGACTTCGGGCGGCTGGTCGAGCACCTCGTCGGGCTCCAGCGGCTCGTCGGCATCGAGCGCCAGCTCGGCCTCCAGCGCGTCGTCGGCGTCGAGCGCCAGCTCCTCCGGTTCGTCGGGCGGCACGCCGCCGACGCCGGTGCCCGCGCCGCCGATGCTGCTCCTGTTCGGGGCCGGCGCCGCCGCGCTCGTCGCGCGTGGTCGCTTCAAGAAGCGCAAGGCCGCCTGACACGAAATCGGCGGGCCGTTCGACCGACCCGCCTCCGAAACACTCCCTGCCCCTCCCGCCAACGGGAGGGGCTTTTCTTTTGGTGCCTCAGGCCGCGCTCAGCGCCTTTTCGATCTGGTCGACCGGGTGGCCGGTCAGGTCCTTGTCGAGCTCGCCCAGCAGCCGCTGCTCGACCTCCTTGTGGTAATGCTTGCGAAGCTCGCCCAGCGTCCTGGGCGGGGCAACGATGATGAGCGATTCGAAATCGTTGCGCAGCGCCCGCTTCTTCAGGAGCTCGGCGGTCTCAGCGGCGAAGCGGTCTTCCTCCAGCTGGTGGAAATCGACTTCGCTGAACGCGCTGCCCGCGGTGCCGGTGCCCGAGGATGCCGCGCGGCCCGGCCGGTCGGTCTTCTGGTCGCCGTCCGCGGGGTTGTCCTGCTCGCGCTTGCGCTCGACGATCAGGTTGGGATGCTCGGCATCCCCGTCGTTGCGCAGGAAGAGCATCTTGCGCCCATCGGCAACCACCACGACGGCATCGTGCGGGACCTGCATCGCGTTTCTCCTTATCGTTGTTGGACAGGGTGAACGCCCGCCCGCCACGCGGGTTGCGAGCGGCTTGCACAGGGGGGCGCTGCCGGGCCATAGCGCGGCGATGCACGACATCCGCCTGATCCGCGACGACCCCGCCGCCTTCGACGCCGCCCTCGCCCGCCGCGGCCTGTCGCCGCAGGCCGCCGACCTCGTCGCTCTGGACGAGCGCCGCCGGGCGATCGTGACCGAGCTTCAGCTGGGACAGGCGCGCCGCAATGAAGCGTCGAAGGCGATCGGCGCGGCGATGGCGCGCCAGGACCACGCCGCCGCCGACGCGCTGAAGGCAGAGGTCGCCGCGCTCAAGACCCGCCTGCCCGAACTGGAAGTCGAGGAGCGCGACGTCGCCGGCCGGCTCAAGGCCGCACTGGAGGTCATCCCCAACCTGCCCGCCGACGACGTGCCGGTCGGCGGCGGTGAGGCGGAAAATGTCGAGGTCGCCCGCTGGGGCACCCCGCGCGCATTCGACTTCGCGCCCAAGGAACACGCCGATCTCGCCCCCGCGCTCGGCATGGATTTCGAGACCGGCGCCCGACTTTCAGGCGCGCGCTTCACCTTCCTGCGTGGGCCTATGGCCCGCCTCCACCGTGCGCTCGGCCAGTTCATGCTCGACGTGCAGACGCGCGAGCACGGATACGAGGAATGCAACCCGCCCGTCCTGGTTAAGGACGAGGCGATGTACGGCACCGACAAGCTGCCGAAGTTCGCCGAGGACAGCTTCGGCACTACCGACCAGCGCTGGCTGATCCCCACCAGCGAAGTCAGCCTTACCGCCAGCGTCATGGGCGAGCTACTCGACGAGAGCGTCCTACCGCTTCGCCTCACCGCGCTCACGCTCTGCTTCCGGTCGGAGGCGGGCGCGGCGGGGCGCGACACGCGCGGTTTCATCCGCCAGCACCAGTTCGAGAAGTGCGAGCTTGTCAGCATCGTCCGGCCCGAGGACAGCGAGGCCGAACATGATCGCATGACCCGCGCGGCCGAAACGATCCTCGAACGCCTGAACCTGCCCTATCGCAAGCTCCTCCTTTGCACCGGCGACATGGGCTTCGGGGCGCGCAAGACCTACGACCTCGAAGTCTGGCTACCCGGCCAGGGTGCGTGGCGCGAGATCAGCTCGTGCTCCAATACCGGCGCGTTCCAGGCGCGGCGCATGAACACCCGCTACCGCGTCGCCGGCGAGCAGAAGAAGACCGAGTTCGTCCACACGCTCAACGGCTCCGGCCTCGCGGTCGGGCGTACCTTAGTGGCGGTGATCGAGAATTATCAGGAGGCGGACGGCAGCGTCACCGTGCCCGAAGTGCTGCGGCCGTACATGGGCGGCACCGAGCGGCTGGCGGCTCGCTGATGCGCATCCTCGTCACCAACGACGACGGCTATCACGCCCCCGGCCTCAAGGTGTTGGAGGACATCGCCGCGCACTTCAGCGACGATGTGTGGGTCGTCGCCCCCGCCGACGAGCAATCGGGCGCGGGCCATTCGCTGACCCTCACCCGTCCCTTGCGCGTCCGCCGCTTCGGCGAGAAGCGGTTTGCCGTCAGCGGCACGCCCACCGACGCGGTGATGATGGCGCTCGCCAAGCTGATGAAGGACACGCCCCCCGACCTGATCCTGTCGGGCGTCAACCGCGGCGCGAACCTTGCCGAGGACGTGACCTATTCGGGCACCGTGTCGGCGGCAATGGAGGGCGCGCTGGCCGGCGTCCGCTCGATCGCGCTCAGCCAGGTCTATGCGCGGCAGGGGATGGGCGACACCGTGCCGTTCGACGCGGCGATCGCCTGGGGGGCAAAGGTGCTCGCGCCGCTGATCGACCTCGACTGGGCACCGCGGACGCTGGTCAACGTCAACTTCCCCGCGCTACCCGCCGATCAGGTCAAGGGCGTGCGCGTCGTCGCTCAGGGCTTGCGCGATTACGGCCGGCTCCAGATCATCACCAACCGCGACCCGCGCGGATACGAGTATCACTGGTTCGGCCTCGGCGCCGTCGGCGTTCCGACGCCCGCGCACGCCACCGACCTCGAAGCGGTGCAGGACGGTTTCGTCGCGGTGACGCCGCTGCATCTTGACCTGACGCACGCGGAGTCGATGAATAGGCTGATCGCAGCGTATCGCGACTGAGGGGGATCGAGATGGGGGCATTGAGGCGCGGCACGAGCGCGGTACTGCCGGCGCTGCTGCTCGGCGGGTGCCTGATCCCCGGTGGGCGTGACGACTACGCCGCCCCGCCCCCGCCGCCCGCGCCGCGGCAGGTCGAGGAACCCGTCCGCCGCGACGTGGACGAGAATGTCCGCACGCTTCCCGCGCCGCCCCCCGCCTGGGTCGCGCGTCCGGTCACGCCCGATGCGCGGACGATCCCGTCCTCGACCTACACCGTCCAGCCCGGCGACAACCTCCGCCGCATCGCCGACCGCACCGGCGCGGCGAGCGAGGCGATCGCGCGCGAGAACGACCTTGCCGCCCCCTACACGATCTTCGCGGGCCAGCGCCTGTCGATCCCCGGCGGGCGCTGGCATCTGGTGCGAGAGGGGCAGACGGGCATCGCCATCGCCCGCGCTTACGGCGTCGAATGGTCGCGGATCGTCGACGCGAACCGCCTCACCGAACCCTATATCCTGCGCACCGGCCAGCGCGTGCTGATCCCCGGCGATGCCGCGCGCGGCCCCAGCCGGGCGGAGCGCGCCGCCGCCTTCCGCCTCGACATCGACGACCTCGTCACCGGCAGCCAGCCGGCGATCGCCGAAAATGCCGCGCCCGCCAAACCCGTGGCCACGGCGAAGCGCGTGCTTCCTTCGACGGCCGCGGTCGCCGAACCGACGCGCATCAGCGGCGGCTTCCAATGGCCCGTCGCGGGCGGCCGGATCCTGCGCCGCTTCGGTCCCGGCGCCAGCGGCGAGCGCAACGACGGCATCAAGATCGCGGTGCCGCTCCAGACCCCGGTCACCGCCGCCGCCGACGGCGTCGTCGCCTATGCCGGCAGCGACATTCCCTCATTGGGCGGCCTCGTCATCCTGAAGCACGGCAGCCGCCTCACCTCGGTCTACGGCCATGCCGGCCAGCTGCTCGTCCAGCGCGGACAGGCGGTAAAGCGCGGCCAGACGATCGCACTGTCCGGCGATACCGGCGCCGCGAACCAGCCCGAACTCCATTTCGAGATCCGCGACGGCCGTACCCCCGTCGATCCGCTGACCCGCCTGCCGCGGCGATGAGGGGGCGGATCACCGCCGGCACGCTCTTTCGCAAATCGCGCCGGCCGGTCTGGCTGTCGATCAGCTGGCGCGTGGCAGCCGTCCTCGGGCTGCTCGCCATCGCGATCGGCGTCCACTGGCTCGACCGCGACGGGCTTCGCGACAATTACGACGGCAAGATCAGTTTCGTCGACGTCGTCTATTTCACCTTCATCTCGATCACCACGACCGGCTACGGCGACATTGCCCCGGTGACCGAGCGGGCGCGATTGTTCGACGCGCTGATCGTCACGCCGATCCGCGTCTTCGTCGTGCTGCTCTTCATCGGCACGACCTACGACTTCGTTCTGAAGCGCACATGGGAGAAGTGGCGCATGGCACGCATCCAGCGCGAACTGACCGGCCATATCGTCGTCGCCGGCTTCGGCCAGACCGGCTCCGAAGCCGTCGACGAACTCATCGCCCGCGGCCGCGATGCCGCAACGATCGTCGTCGTCGACGGATCGGCCGAGCGGCTGGCGGTGGCCGAGGCACTGGGCTGCGCGATCATGGTCGGCGACGCGACACGCGACCGCACCCTGATCGACCTGCGCATCGCCGACGCCTGCTCGCTGATCGTAGCAGCAGGGCGCGACGATACCTCGATCCTTATCACCCTGACCGCCCGCCACCTCGCCCCCGACCTGCCAATCAGCGTCATCGTCAAGGCCGAGGACAACGAGGTGCCCGCCCGCGCGGCCGGCGCGACGACGGTCATCAATCCCGTCAGCTTCGCCGGGCTGTTGCTGGCAAGCTCGTGCAGCGGCAGCCATGTCGCCGATTACATGATGGACCTGGCGAGCTACGACGGGCGCGTGCAGCTGGCCGAACGCGCGGCGCGGGCGGAGGAGATTGGTCAGCCCTTGTCCTCGATCCGTACCGGGCTCGGCGTGCGCATCTATCGCGGCGGCAAACCGTTCGGCTTCTTCGATGACGAAGCCGCGGCGATCCAGCCCGGCGACGTCATCGTCGAAATCGTCGCGCACCGAGGGATCGCCGGATGAATCTGGAAGCATCGCGCATCCTGCCGATCGTCATGCTGATCGGCTCGAACATCTTCATGACCTTTGCCTGGTACGGCCATCTGAAGCACAAGGGCGCGGCGCTGTGGGCCGTCATCCTCGTCAGCTGGCTGATCGCGCTCCCCGAATACATGCTCGCCGTGCCCGCCAACCGGATCGGCAGCGGCGTCTATTCGGCGGCGCAGCTGAAGGGGATGCAGGAAGTCATCACGCTCAGCATCTTCGCGATCTTCTCGATCCTGTATCTGGGGCAGAAGATCACGCCCAACCACCTGATCGGTTTCGCGCTGATCGCGGGCGGCGCGTTCTTCCTGTTCAGGGCCTGAGCCGCCGCTTCGCCCACGCGACCGCCCGGTCGAAGCGGTTCAGCGCCGCCATCGCCGTGCGATTGGCAATCGTCGGGCGCAGCAGGAACAGGTCGCACGCCTCGACGTGGCCGGTCGCGAACTGGCGCTTGTGCTGCCCCTCGCCCTCGGTGAAGTCGAAGCGGGCATGGGCCCCCTCGTCCATCAGGTCCCTGAGCGCCGCGGCCATCAGCACCGTCCCCGGCGACAGTGCATCGAAGCGTTCGTCGTGGCCGACATATTCGTAGACCACCGTACCGCGCTCGATCGGGCAATAGAGATAGGCCACCGCCTCACCCCCCAGGAACAACAGCCACCCCCGCGCGGCATCGGCGGCGGCGGCGCGCAGCATCGACTCCACCCAGGCGGGATCGCCGGGCAGGCCCATGCCCAGCAGCTTCTCCTGATAGGTCCCCGCCGCCAGCGGCCGGGCGATCGCGTGGAACGCCGCCAGTTCCTCGGGCGAGCGATAGCGGCGGATGTCGATCGCGCCGCCGTTCGCCTCGGCGATCTTCTTACCCTTGCGCTTCAGCGTCGAGCGCAGATTGCGCGACAGCCCGGCAAGATAGGCGTCCCAGCCCATCGACAGGTCGGCATACCAGCGCCGATACCGCTGCCGTTCCGCGACGATCAGACCACGCGTGTCGAGGCCCTCGACCGCCGCCAGCGGCACCGACAGCAGCGAGTATCCGTCCGCCCCCGCCGGCAAAGCGGGCAGCGGCGGCACCTGCCCCGCCATTGCGTCCTCTAGGCTGACCGCCACGCGCACCAGCCGCCGCCGGAGCGACAGCAGCGTCCGCGTCCCCACCCGGAACGCGATCGGCAGGTCGAGCGCCGCGCTCATGCCGCGCGTTCGGCGATCAGGTTCGACCAGAGCTGCTCCGCCCGCCGCCGCGCGGTGCGCAGGCGATCGGCGGGAAGCGGCCGGTCGTCCTGCCCCAGCCGGAGCGCCGGGCGGTCGCGATACCATGTCGTCGACAGGTCCGCGCGCCGCTCGGCCAGCATCGCGCACAGCGCCTCGAACCGGCGCACATGCACCGCGTTCACCGCTGTACCGCTGCGGTTGGCAAGCTCGAAGCCGTGGCTGACGATCGTCACTGCCGCGTGATCCTCGCGCGCGGCATGGTCGAGCGCCGCGCGCATCTCGCCCACCGACAGCGCACATATCTGGAAATGGCGGAGCCGCCCCGGCGCTTCCTCGATCAGCGTCACCGGGCATTCGATCAGCCCGCGATGCCGGGTCGGCGCGATCCGCGTGGGCGGCAGGCTGAGCCCGCTCGGCCACGGATGCGCTGAGCCATTGTGGCTGCTGTCGTAATCGATCCCCAGCGCCGCCAACGCGTCGATCGTGTCGTCATTGGCGGCATAGCTGCCCGCGCGATAGGCGATCGGCCGATCGCACCCCGCCTCGACCAGCCAGTTGATCGCTCGGGCCAGCATCGCCTGCTGCGCGTCCCGGTCGAGGTCGACCAGCTCGAACACGCCGTGAGCCGCGCCACCGTCGCCGGCGACCGCGCCCATCCAGTTCGGATGCAAATGGAGCTGCACTTCCTGCCCCGCCGCCAGGATCGGCTCGACGATCCGCCGCACCACCTCGACACCGTGAACGGCCGCGGGCATCGGATCGACGAAAAAGCACGCCTTCAACCCATGCCTCGCCAGCATGTCGAGCTGATAGGCCACCCCCACACCCGCGGGCTCGATCGAGCGCGCGACCTGCTCGCCCAGCGGCAGGCGCGCGCAGTGGTGCCGCCAAATCAGCTCGGTATCGACGGTCAGGAACACGGGGGTCATTGCCCGGCCCTAACCCGCCGCCCGTGAAGAAAACGTGGATGCGCGCTCAGCCCGTCACGCCCCACCGCTTGTAATCGTCGGCGATCCGGGGCGATTCGAAGGATGCCGCCTCGATATCGGCCGCACCGCCCGCCACATCCCCCTGCCGCTTGCGGACGATCCCGCGAAGATAGAGCGAACCATTCATCTCCGGCGCAAGGCCTAGTGCCTGGTCGAGATCCGCCCGCGCCTTGTCCAGCCGGCCCGCCCGAAGGTGGATCAGCGCCCGGCTGTCGAGGGCCGCGGCGGTGCTGATGCCGAGCGCGATCGAGCGATCGCAGTCCGCCAGGCCTGCCTCCAACTCGACGTTCATCGTGCCGCGAAGCCAGCAGCGCGCGTTGTAGAGGTCGGGATCGTTGGGCTTGTCGGCGAGCGCGCGATCGAGCGCAGCGGTCGCTTCAGCGACGTCACCCTTGCGCGCCAGCACGTCGG
Organism: Sphingomonas yantingensis; assembly: GCF_014199325.1. Classification (GTDB taxonomy): domain Bacteria; phylum Pseudomonadota; class Alphaproteobacteria; order Sphingomonadales; family Sphingomonadaceae; genus Sphingomonas; species Sphingomonas yantingensis. The sequence continues at coordinate 578,855 of NZ_JACIJJ010000002.1, read as the reverse complement.
CGCGGCTCTGCAGCGCGCTCCGCATGTCGTCGCCACCGCGCGCGATGAACGGGTCGAGCAGTTCGAGCGCCTCGTCGGCGCGGCCTGCGCGCGAAAGGGCGTCGGCATAGAAAGCCGCGTAGGATATGCTGGAATCCGCCTCGTACGCTGCCTTGGCGGCGTCCAGCGCCTCCGTTTCCCGGTTCAGGTTGTAGAGGGTCGAGGATCGCTGCGCCTGCCGCGATGCGCTTCCCTCGATCGCAATCGCCTTTTCGATGTCGGCCAGCGCCCCCTTCTGGTCGCCGATCCCCCAACGAAAATTGAAGCGCGCGTCGAGCGCGGTCGGATCGTCGGCCTCGGCATCGGCCACCGCCTTGTCGTACAGCGCCATCAGCGGCTTGATCTGGCCGCTGCGGATCGCCTGACGCCGCACCACTGCGTCGAGCGGCGCGTCGGTGGGCGCGACGATGCGCAGCGGGCGCGCCTTCACCGCGGCAAAGGCGCTGCGCTCCGCCGGGACGCGCTCGGGCGGGATTTCCGCGGCGGTCGACACCATCTTGTCCTCGATCGTCAGCACGCCGTTCGACAGGCTCGCCCGCCGCGACAGCGCCAGCCCGGCGAGCGACGGCGGTAGCGTTTCCGCCCCGTCGATCGCGAAACCCTTGCCGCCGTCGGGCAGCAGGAAGCGCTGGGTGATGACATTGGTCCCCGTCGCATTCGTCGCGACCGGGATCGCCTTCCACGCGGTGCGGCTGCGGTCGGGGGCGAAGTTGGTCTTCCGCATCACGATCTCCGTGTCGCGGCGATAACGGCCGTTCGCGAAGTCCCAGCCGGCCTGCGCGATCCCCTCGATCTCGACCGATCCGCTGTTCGCCGCCTTGTCGAACGTGATCCGCTGCGACAGGACGCGGGTGTTGTCGATGAAATTGCCGACGACCTGCGTCGCCATCTGCTCGACCTGTTCGGGCGTTCCGCTCGACTGGACGACGCGCAGCATCTCGGCCGCGCCGCCGCGCATCGTCATGCTGAACTTGAACGGCGTCGGCAGGCGGAACCCGGCCCGCTCGTCGATCTCGATCGCCACGATTGTATCGGGCCGGGCGCTTGCCCGGATCGGCAGCGGGATAAGGTCGCTGCCCGCCGTCCTGAGCGGCAGCACCCAGCGAAACGGCGGCGTGTCGTCGAGATCGGCAAGCCGCGCACCCTGCGCCGTCCCGTCGAGCCACAGGTCCTGGCCGTCGATCGTCGCACGGACCAGCACATGGTCGAACGCCGCCGCGCCGGGGAGCCGCTTCGGCACGTAATCGCCGCCGTCGATATTGGCGAGCACCGGCTCCGCCTCGACATCCAGCGCACGCAGCATCGCCAGCAGCAGCAGCGTCTTGGCCTTGCAATCGCCGTAACGCGCCTCCCACGTCCGCACGGGCGTCTGCGGCGTGTAGTTGCCGCCGGCCATCCCCTTGAACAGGTAGCGCACTTCGGTCTGCACCGACTGGAGCGCCAGCGCGGCGCGCTCGCGCGGGGTCTTGCCCGCGGTGCGGATGCGCGCGACCTCCGCCGCCAGCGGCGAACCGGCGGGGATCGCGCCTTCGGTCGAATAGAGCGGGGCAAAGGTCCGCGACACCGCACCCCAGTCGGCAAAGCTGCTCGCCTCCATCATCGGCAGCGGGCGAAAGCGCAGCGGCGCGTCGTTCGGCATGTCGGCGGGCTTGGCGGCGGGACCGATCAGCTCGACCTCCCGATACCCGCCCACCTCGGCGGGGGTCAGCGGCAAGCCGTCCAGATAGCCGCGCAGCTTCAGGTCGGTATCCTTGCGCCAGCTGATCCGGTTGCGTGCAAGACCGGCGGTTGCAGGCTTCGTGATGACGGGCATCAGCGCATCCACATTGCCCTTCAGCGCCGGGTCGCGCGTCGTCACGGTATAGGCGACGTCAAGCACGTCGCCCACCCGCGCTCCCTCGACCTCCAGCGTCGCGGTCAGGATGCCCGTCAGCATCCGCTGCTCCATGCCGAGCTCCCGCTTCAGCACGTTGAACCGCTCGCCCTTCGCCAGCAGGTCGATCGTCTCGCCTGCGCGCAGCAGGCGGGCGTGGTGGACAATGACGTCGCCGTGATCGGGCTGCCATTCGACGCTGATCGTGCCGGCCTGGTTGAGCATCGCCGGGCTGTCGATGACGTTGGCGGTGCGCAGGTAGCTCGACAGCCGCCCGTCCTCGATCCGCTGCTGCTGGTCGAAGATCAGCACTTGCGGCCGCGGCGTCGGCAGCTTCGCCGCGTCGGGCGCCGGCGCCTGCTTCACCCAGTCGGGCGTTGGCTGATAGAGCGGCGTGTCGCTGGCCCAAACGGGTGCAGCGCCTGCCAACAGGCACGCGGTCAAAACGGCGAAACGCGACATTCAAAACCCCCGAAACTTGTCCCCGGCGGGCAGGCTACCGTGCGTTCAATACACTGGATAGTGGGGCGAACTCGGTTCGTCGCAGGCGTAATCAGCGCGCGTGATAGAAGTCGTAGACCTGCTGCGCGGTCCCCTTCGACACGCCCGGCGCCTTTTGCAGGTCCTCCAGGCTGGCGCCACGCACCGCCTTGGCCGTGCCGAAGTGCATCAGGAGCGCCTTCTTGCGCGCCGGGCCGATGCCGGGCACCTCGTCCAGCGGGCTCGCGCCCATCGCCTTCGCGCGCTTTTCGCGGTGCGCGCCGATCGCGAAGCGGTGCACCTCGTCGCGCAGGCGCTGGAGATAGAAGAGGACCGGCGAATTGACCGGCAGCTGGAACTCGCGGCCGTCCATCATGTGGAACACCTCGCGCCCCTCGCGCCCGTGATGCGGCCCCTTGGCGATGCCGACGACGGTCACGTCCTCGATCCCCAGTTCCTCCAGCACCTGCATCGCGACGCCGAGTTGCCCGCGCCCGCCATCGACCAGCACCAGGTCGGGCCAGCCGCCCCCATTCCGGTCGCCTTCGCGATCGGGGTCCTCGTCCTGCGCGCGCTTGAACCGGCGGGTCAGCACCTCGCGCATCATCGCGAAATCGTCGCCGGGGGCGGTTTCCGCGCGCTTGATGTTGAACTTGCGATACTGGCCCTTGCGATACCCCTCCGGCCCGGCGACGATCATCGCGCCGAGCGCATTGGTCCCCTGGATATGGCTGTTGTCGTAGACCTCGATCCGCTGCGGCGGGTCGGACAGGCCGAACAGCTCCGCCACCTCGCGCAGCAGCCGCGCCTGTGTCGTCGATTCGGCCAGCCGCCGGTCGAGCGCCTCGACCGCGTTGCGCTTGGCCTGCTCGATCAGCCGCCGCCGCGCCGACCGCTGCGGCACCGACAGCGCCACCTTGTACCCCGCACGCTCGCTCATCGCCTCGGCCAGCAACTCGCATTCGGCCAGGTCGCGGTCGATCAGCACGTTGCGCGCCGGCGGCACCTCTTCGTAGAATTGCATCAGGAACTGGCTGAACACCTCGTCCTCGGGCACGTCGGCGACGTGCGCGGGAAAGAAGGCGCGGTGCCCCCAATTCTGCCCGCCCCGGATGAAAAAGGCCTGGATGCCCACCTGCCCCTCCTTCTCCGCCATCGCGAACACGTCGGCGTCGCCCACGCCCTCGGCATTGATCGCCTGGGTTCCCTGGATGAAGGTCAGCGCCTTCAGCCGGTCGCGCAGGACGGCGGCCAGCTCGAAGTCCATCTTCTCCGCTGCATCCTGCATCTGCGCACCGAGCTTGGCCTGCACCTCGGTCGACTTGCCCTCGAGGAAGCGTTTGGAGTCGGCAACCAGCTCGGCATAGTCGGGCGCACTGATGCGATCGACGCAGGGCGCCGAGCAGCGCTTGATCTGGTAGAGCAGGCACGGCCGGTCGCGGGTGTTGAAGAACCCGTCGGTGCAGGACCGCAGCAGGAACAGCTTTTGCAGCGCGTTCAGCGTCTTGCGCACCTGTCCCGCGCCCGCGAACGGACCGTAATAATCCCCCTTCGCCCGCCGCGCACCGCGATGGAGCTGGACCCGCGGATAGTCGTGGTCGGCACGGATCAGGATGAAGGGGAAAGATTTGTCGTCGCGCAGCAGCACGTTGTACGGCGGGCGATAGCGCTTGATGAGCTGCGCCTCCAGCAGCAGCGCCTCCGCCTCGCTGTTGGTCGTCACCACCGTCATGCTGCGCGTCTGACCGACCATCCGCTGCAACCGCTTCGACAGGCGGCTGACCTGCGTATAGTTGCCGACGCGGTTCTTCAGCGCCTTCGCCTTGCCGACATACAGCACGTCGCCGCGCGCATCCTGCATCCGGTAGACGCCGGGCCGGACGGGCAGCGTCTGCACGACGTTGCGGATCGCCGCGACCCCAGTCTGCAGGTCGGGCGCGTCGCTGCCCTTCACGGCATAGGTGGCGGCGTCTTCGTTGAAGCGGTCGGGGGTACGGACGGACATCGCCGCTGATCTAGGGATTCCGGCGGCGGCGGTGAAGCGGTGACTTATCGAAACGCCAGGTGCCGGCTGAAGAACGGGATGACCTTCTCCTGCATCCGCATCGCGACGCGGTTGACGTGGTCGCCATCATAGACCTCGTAGTCGTGCGCGATGCCGTACGACGCCAGCTTGGCGTGCAGCGTCGCGGTGTCCGCGGCCAGCCCGTCCTTGTCGCCCACGTCGAGCCCGATCGCGGCATAGCGCTTCAGGTCGGCGACATGCTGGTCGACGAACGCCAGCGGCGCATTCGCCGCCCAGCGGGCGAGCACATCCGCGCGATGCGCTTCGTCGCCGAAGGGCAGGTCGAGATAGAGCGGCGCCTTTGCCGGATTGGGCGACCACGCCGCCGCGGCGGCCAGCGTCGCGCGTTGCAGCCAGCCGAGCTTCTGCGCGTCCTCGACCGTCCTGACCCCCGCGAACGCCGCCTCGGCCTTGGCATCCAGGCCCTGTGCGGTGCGTGCCGACATGCAGCACGGGCTCATCATGTAGAGCGCGCCGAACACGTCCGCGTGATTCATACCGATCCGCGATGCGCCGTATCCGCCCATCGAATGACCGACAAGGCCGCGGCTTTCGCGCTTCGCCAGCGTCCGGTATCTCGCGTCGATCGCCGCGACCAGATCGCGCGAGACGAACGTCTCGAAGTCGCCCGTCGTCGGCGAGCGCGAATACATCGATCCGTTATGCACCGTCTTGCTGTCGGGCATCACGACGATCATCGGCCGCGCGCCCCTGGCAAAGGCACCTTCGATCGAACCGGGAACGTGAATCTCCTTCGCCCATTGCTCCGCGCCGATCGAATAGCCGTGCAGCGCATAGACCACCGGATAGCGCTGGCGCTTGTTCGCGGCATAGCCCGGCGGCAGGAGGACGATGACGTCGCGATCGGCGCTGTCGCCCTCCAGATTGCCCTCGATCGCGCGCGAATGGATCTTGATCCGCTCGACCGTCACGGGCTTCGCGCCGGCGACGGCGGCGGGCGCGCCGGTCTGGACCTGCGCCGATGCGGCGACGGGCAGCAATGCCGCCATCAGCCATGCGACCTTCATCGAACCTCTCCCCTGTTTCGAGAATTAGTCCGAGTTATTGAGCACAAGTCAACCGGCGAAGCGGAAATTGACCGGGCGGCGATAGTCGGCACGCGCGTCGAACGCGTGCTCGGCAAACGCCCCGCCGCGCTCGACCCAGTGCATGAACAGGTGCGCCGACCAGCCATTTGGGTTCGGGGTCGTCCGCCCGTGCCGGCGATGGACGCCGTTATAGAGCACCGCGTCCCCTGGCTGCATCGCGAAGCTGAGGACGGCGTCGCCCTCGAAATCATCGGTCACGTGTTTCACCGGCTCGGGCAGCGTCGTTGCCCCCACCTCGAGCGGCCAGACCTCGCCGTCCGAATAGTCGAGCGTCAGCGACAGGCTGTGCTCGCACGACGGGCGGTCGCTGTGGACGCGGCACAGGTCGCCCTCACGATAGATGCGAAGATAATCGTAGCTCGGCACCAGATCGAGGCCGGTGATCGACCGGACCGCCGGCGTCAGCCCCCAGAGGAAGGTGACGAGCGGGGACCAGGCGAAGCCGTATACCTCCGGCACGTCGCGGACGAGCAGCGGCGACCCGGTGCGCGGCGCGTCCAGCCCCGCCTCGTCCGGATCGAGCTCGCGCTGGAACTGGCGGAGCAGCGCATTACAGATCTCCGGCGGGACAAGGCCGCGAACCAGCGCCGCCCCGTCCGCGCGGTAATCGCCCTCGACCTGCATCAGCCCATCCGCGCCTGCGCCACGCGCTCCAGCACGGTGAGCGGCATCGCGCCCAGCGTCAGTACCTTGTGGAACACCTTGGGGTCCCAGTTCGCGCCCGCCTTCGCCCGCGCTTCGTCGCGCAGGCGGACCCAGACGGTGTGGCCGATCTTGTAGCTGCACGCCTGCCCCGGCCAGACGGTGTAGCGGTCGATCTCACCTTGGCTGCGCCCGCGGGCGATGCCGGTGGTGGCGATCAGGTAGTCGGTCGCCTTCTCGCGGCTCCAGCGCTTGGCATGCATGCCGCTGTCGACGACGAGGCGCGTGGCGCGGAACAGCAGCGACTGTAGATAGCCGACCTGACCCAGCGGATCGCCGTCGTACATCCCCATCTCGTCGGCCAGCTGTTCGGAATAAAGCGCCCACCCCTCCGAATAGCCCGAATAGCCGCCGCGGCGGCGGATCAGGGGAATGTCCTCGCTCTCCAACGCCGACATGACCTGAAGGTGATGGCCCGGCACGCCCTCGTGATAGCTCAGCGTCGCCAGCCCGAACTTCGGCCGGTCGAACGTGTCGCGCAGGTTGATGAAGTAGATCGCCGGCCGCGACCCGTCGAGCGAGGCGGACTGGTAATAGCCGCCCGGTGCCCCCGCCTGAATCGCGGGGGGCACGCGGCGGACCTCGACCGGCGCCTTGGGCAGCACCGCGAACTGCTCGGGCAGCCGCTTCGTCATCGCCGCGACCTGCGCGCGCAGTTGCTCCAGCAGCGCCTCTCGCCCCGGATCGGTGTTGGGATAAAGCTGGTCGGGCCGCTTGTTGAGCGCGACCAGCCGTTCGCCGACCGTCCCCTGCGCCATGCCCTGCTTCTTCAGGATGCCGTCGATCCGCGCCCCGATCTGCGCCACCTGCTCCAGGCCGAGCCGGTGGATCTCGTCGCCGCTCATCTCCGTCGTCGTCGCGGCGCTGGCGGCGGCGGCGTAGTAAGCCTCGCCGTCGGGCAGGCGCCAGACGCCCGCATCGTGGCTCGCCTTTGCCCGAAGCTCGGTGACGAGCGCGCGCTGGCGGTCCATCGCGGGGAACACCCTGTCCCGCATCAGCGCCTCGACCTGGCGCGCCCGCTCAGGCGGCAGGTTCGCGGCCTTGAGCTTGGCGGTGAGGTCGGTGACCGGCCCGCTGGCCGCCGGCGCAACGTCGCGCGCGGCGGCGAGCTGCTTCAGCACGGTGTCGAGGATATAGTCGGGCGCGAACACGCCCTTGCCCGCATCCTCGCGCTGGCGCTGCGTCTCGGCATCGATCGCTCCCGCGAACGCGCCCACCCGCGCGACATAGGCGTCGGCGTCGACCGCGTCCTTCACCCGGTGCTGGTTGGCGAGGAAGTCGGGCACGTCGCGATACGCGCCCGTCAACTGCGTCAGCACATAGGGCGCGTACCGCCCCGCGCTCGACCCGTAGCCGAAGCGTTCGCCCGCGATCGTGCGCGACAGGCTGTATTCGACGATCTCGTAATCGAGCCGTGCCGCCTCACCCAGCTTGTCGCGCGGGATCGCCTTCAGCGCCGCCAGCTCCTGCCGCGCCCGCGCGAACTGCTTCGCTTCGCTGGCGCGCGAAGTATCGGCGAGTTTCGACTTCAATGCTGCCCGCGCGCCGCTATCGAGGCCGAGCGAGGTCGCCCCCTCCGGATTGTCGGCCAGCCGGGCGTAGAAGAAGCGGTCGAGCAGCGCGCGCAGGTCCGCGTCGGGCGAACCCTGCGCGCGTGCGGCGACGGGCACGGCGGCGGTCGCGGCGGCGATGCCGGCGGTCGAAAGGAACTGGCGGCGGCGCATGGCGACTCCTCGCATCATTTTGTTGCCGCCGTGACTAAGCCATTGACGCCGGCCTGCAACCCCCTGACATTCGTGGCTTGACCGTTGCGGAGTCTGCCATGTCCCTGCTCGTCGCCCTGCTCCTGTCCCAGGCCCCTGTCGCGCCGGCCGCCGACGATATCGTCATTCTCGGCAAGCGGACCGGTGACGCGCTCGCCGCGTGCATCGCCCGCCGCTGCTCGACGCCCGACGACGCCCGGATATCGATCGCCCATGCCGAGGCGTTGTTCGCGCAGGGCAAGTATTTCGACGCGCGCGCCACGCTCGACCGCGCGCTATCGCGTCAGCGCGGCAATGCCGCCGCCTTCCCCCGCGCGGTGTCGGCACTCTACGAAGCGAACGCGACCGTGAACCTGCACATGGGGGACATGGAAGACTATCGCACGATGACGATCGGGCAGAGCCGGACGCTCACCGAAAACCTGCCCGCGAACGATCCGCAGGTGCTGGTCAATGCGATCCGGCTGGGCGATTTCTGGGCGAAGCTGCGCCAGCCGCACAATGCCCGGCTGCAATACCGCGCCGCGGCGGAGGGTTATACCGGCCGCGGCGAACATCGCCTCGCCGCGCTCACCCGACTTCGCGGCGCCGCGATCGAGGCGCAAATGGGCGACCTGAGCGCCGCAGAGCGCGAGATCGCCACCACGCGCCGCTCCCCCGCAGCGGGCGACAGCGACGTGGTGCTGAACGCGACGATCCTGCAAGCGCGGATCGATCGGGCGCGCGGCAAGAAGGAGTCGACCGACGCGCTTTTCGAGGCGCTGCGCACCGGCCCGGATCAGGCCCCCGTGCTTGTCTATCAGCCCCCGGTCGCGGACACGGCGACCAATATGGCTAACGCCGTGCTTGCACGTGTCGCGCCGGTGTCAGACCCGAATAGTTTGGGAACGGGCGGCGCGCTACCCTTACGCGACGCGGCGACGGCTTATATCCATTGGGCCGATCTCGGCTTCATGGTGAACCCCGATGGCAGCGTTTCAGATGTGGAGATCTTGCGGGGAACCCGTAGCCAGACTTGGCTCAAGCCCTTTATCAAAGCGGTCGAGGGGAGGCGCTATGCGCCGCTGAAGCTCGAGCCGGGCATCCCCGGACTTTATCGCGTCGAACGCCTGACCTGGCGGGCCGAGCGCGAAGTGCCGAGGGGGTCGCTCATTAAACAGCCTGCCGGCTATCAGGCTGTCGAAACGCTCGACATCACCCGCACAACCGCCGCCGCCGCATCGCCCCCGACCGGCTGAGCGATCCGCTCAGCCGAGCTTCTCTACCTTGGACTGAAGATCGGCAAGCTGCGCCTTCAGCGCGGCGATCTCCTCGTCCTTGGCATGCGGCGCCGCGCTGGCCGTCGCCGGTGCCGCCGCCTTGGGCTTGAAGGCCGCGGTCGCGGCCTCGAACATCTCCATGTTGCGCTTGGCCATCTCGGCGAAGGGCGAATGCGCGAACGCCCCCTCGACCGCCGACTTGAACTGTTCCTGGTTGCGGCGGAAGCTGTCCATCGACGCCTCCAGATAGCCCGGGACCATCGCCTGCATGCTGTCGCCATAGAGGCTGATGAGCTGACGCAGGAAGCTGACCGGCAGCATCGTCTGCCCGCCGCGCGCCTCTTCTTCCATGATGATCTGCGTCAGGACGTTATGGGTGATGTCCTCGTCGGTGCGCGCGTCGACGACCTTGAAGTCGCGCCCCTCGCGCGTCATCGCGGCGAGATGGTCGAGTGTGATGTAGGAAGAGGTTTCGGTATTGTAGAGCCGACGATTGGCGTATTTCTTGATGATGACGGGGCCATTCCCCGGATTGGCCTTCTTCATCGCTACGGACCCCATCGTTTTGAGTGACGCGACCGTAACATCCTTTGTTGACGCGCCGCAACACGGCCCGCGCCCGCTGCCGCTTTTTCTCTCGATGTTGCGCGAAGATGGCGCAGCATCCCCCCAACGCCGCGCTGCAATAATGGCGGGGCTGGCGGCGTATCAGCAGGCACCGCGCGCGCCCGCCCCGCCCCCGCGCCCGGTCGTGGCAAGCGCCGCCGGAGCGGCGCTTCGCAACCATTGCGGGCCGGCAAGCGCAGGGCCGCCGATCGTCTTCGTGCCGTCGCTCATCAACCCGCCCCGCGTCCTCGACCTGTCGCCTGGCAATTCGCTGGTCGGCTGGCTGGCGGCACGGGGGCATTGGCCGCTGTTGGTCGACTGGGGTGAGCCGGCACCAACCGACCGCCACCTCGATATCGGCGGTCATGTCACCGACCGCCTGCTGCCGCTGATCGCCGCGCTGCCCGAGCCGCCGGTGCTGGTCGGCTATTGCCTGGGGGCCACGATGGCGATGGCGGCGGCACAGCTTGCCCCCGTGGCGGGCCTCGCGCTGATCGCCGCGCCGTGGCGGTTTTCCGGCTTCTCCGATGCCGCCCGCGGCGATATCGCCGACCTTTGGACCGCGGCGGAACCCGCCTGCGACCGGCTCGGCCTCGTGCCGATGGAGGTGCTTCAGACCGGCTTCTGGCGGCTCGATCCGCAGCGCACGCTGGACAAATACGCGCGCTTCGCCGCGCTCGATGCCGACAGCGACGCCGCGGCGGCGTTCGTTGCGCTGGAGGACTGGTCGAACCAGGGCGCGCCGCTCACCTATGCCGCCGGGCGCGAACTGTTCGACGATTTCTACGACGCCGACCTGCCCGGCACCGGCCGCTGGCGCGTCGGCGGCCGGGCGATCGACCCGGCCGCGCTCACCTGTCCAGCGGTCGAGTTCGTTTCCGCCGGCGATCGCATCGTCCCCGCCGCGTCCAGCGCGATGCTGCCCGACCGGCGGGTGCTCGGCGCAGGGCATGTCGGCATGGTCGTGGGGTCGCGCGCGCACGAACAGCTCTGGGCACCGCTCGACGACTGGTTAAGCGCGCTTGCGCCCGCTAAGACGCGCGCGACCCGAACCCCAAGGAGCCGTAAAGCCCCATGACCGAGATCGTCATCGCCGCCGCCAAGCGCACCCCCGTCGGCAGCTTCCTCGGCGCGTTCGCCGCCACCCCCGCTCACGAACTCGGCCGCACCGCGATCGAGGCGGCGCTGGAGCAGGCGGGCGTGAAGGGCGAGGAGGTGTCCGAAGTCATCCTCGGCCAGGTGCTGACCGCCGCGCAGGGCCAGAATCCCGCGCGCCAGGCATCGATGGCCGCCGGCGTGCCCAAGGAAGTGCCCGCCTGGGGCGTCAACCAGGTCTGCGGCTCGGGCCTGCGCGCCGTCGCGCTGGGGGCTCAGGCGATCGCCAACGGCGACGCGACGATCGTCGTTGCCGGCGGCCAGGAATCCATGTCGCTCGCCGCGCATGCCGTGCCGCTTCGCGCGGGCACCAAGATGGGCGACGCCAGCCTCGTCGACACGATGATCAAGGACGGCCTGACCGACGTCTTCAACGGCTATCACATGGGCATCACTGCCGAGAATCTGGCCGAGCAGTATCAGGTGACGCGCGGCGACCAGGACGAGTTCGCCGTCCGCAGCCAGAACCTGGCCGAACGCGCCCGCGCCGACGGCCGCTTCGCCGCTGAGATCGCGCCGGTCACGATCAAGGGCCGCAAGGGAGACACCGTCGTCGCCGACGACGAGTACATCCGCGCCGGCGCGACGGTGGAGGGCGTGTCGGGCCTGCGTCCCGCCTTCAAGAAGGACGGCACCGTCACCGCCGCCAATGCCAGCGGCCTGAACGACGGCGCCGCCGCCCTCGTCCTGATGAGCCGCGAGGAAGCCAACAAGCGCGGGATCGAGCCGCTCGCGACGATCAGGAGCTTCGCGAGCGCGGGCGTCGATCCCTCGATCATGGGCATCGGCCCCGTCCCCGCCAGCCGCCGCGCGCTGGAAAAGGCGGGCTGGACCGTCGACGACCTCGATCTCATCGAAGCGAACGAGGCGTTCGCGGCACAGGCGCTGGCGGTCGGCAAGGACATGGGCTGGCCGATCGACAAGGTGAACGTCAACGGCGGCGCGATCGCGATCGGCCACCCGATCGGCGCGTCGGGCGCGCGGGTGCTGACGACGCTCCTCTACGAGATGCAGCGCCGCGATGCGAAGAAGGGCTTGGCGACGCTGTGCATCGGCGGCGGCATGGGCATCGCCATGTGCGTCGAGCGCCCCTGAACGCCGGGCTGACGACAGTATGAAGCGGATGTGACAGTTTTATCACATCCGCTTCATGAAGTTTCACTGCGTACGATCGACGTCTTGCCCCCGTTCGCCTGAGTCGCTTTGATCCGTCAATCAAGCTTTCAGAATACGAAAAAGGGGACAGAGATGCGTACCAACCGTTGGTTGTCCGCGACGGCACTTGCCGGTGCGGCAGCATTCGCGCCGAGCGTGGCGCACGCGCAGGCGACCGTGCCGCCGGCCGTTGCTCAGGAAGAGCAGGCAGATGCCGGCCAGACCGAGGGCGAAAGCTCGGGTCAGATCGTGGTGACGGGCACGCGCATCCGCCAGCCCAACCTTGAATCGACCGTGCCGATCACGTCGGTGTCGGGCGAGGAGTTCTTCGAGACCGGTCAGGTCTCGGTTGGCGACATCCTCAACGACCTGCCGCAGCTTGCCAACACCTACAGCCAGCAGAACTCGACCCGCTTCCTCGGCACGCGCGGCATCAGCCTGCTCGACCTGCGTAACCTCGGCACGCAGCGCACGCTCGTGCTGCAGAACGGTCGCCGTCACGTCGCGGGCGACATTCTCGTCAACGGCGTGTCGCCCGACGTGAACACCATTCCGACCGACCTGATCGAGCGCGTCGACATCACCACGGGCGGCAGCTCGTCGATCTATGGCTCCGATGCGATCGCAGGCGTCGTGAACTTCGTCCTCAAGGACAATTACGAAGGCATCCAGATCCGTGGCCAGGCCGGCGTCAACGTCGACTATGGCGACGCGGGCAACCAGTATGTGTCGGCGCTCGTCGGCAAGAACTTCGCCGAAGGGCGCGGCAACGTCGCGCTGAACGTCGAATATTCGCACCAGTCGAACTATTTCGGTTCGGGCCGCCCGGCGTTCCGCAACAACAACGGGTTCGTGGTGGTCGACACCGACGTCGGCGCCAACTTCGACAACACCCCCGACCGTCAGTTCTTCCGCGACATCCGCGCGGCGACGATCTCGCTCGGCGGGCAGGTCGCCTTCGCCAGCCCGACCGGGGCTTGCGGTCGCGATGCGCTCGGCGCCGCGTTCACCTGCGGCTATCTGTTCCAGCCCGATGGCACGCTCGTCCCGCAGACCGGGCAGCGAGTCGGCCTGGCGCCCAACGGCAACTTCATTGGTGGCAACGGCTCGAACAGCCGCGAGGGCCAGCTGTTGACGCTGACGCCGGATCTCGAGCGCGTCTCGGTCAACTCGCTCGGCCACTTCGAAGTGTCGCCGGCGTTCGTGCCCTTCTACGAGGCGAAGTACTCGCGCACGCGCGCCTTCGGTTCGCAGTCGGGTCCGTTCTTCTCGCAGGGCAGCACGCTCGGCGCCGATCCGCGCGAGCAGATCCGCTTCGACAACCCGTACCTGACCGACCAGGCGCGCGGTGTCCTCACCGCCGCCCGTCTCGCCGCCGGATCGACCGCGCCGGTCGGCACGACGCGGTTCGCGCTGCGCAAGAACTGGGTCGAATTCGGCATCCGCGACGAAGAGATCACGCGTGAAACCTTCCGTATCGTCGGCGGTGTCCGCGGTGACTTCAACGACGACTGGAACTACGAACTCTCGCTGAACTACGGCGAGCATAACGAGCGCAACGAGATTGCTGGCAACGTCAATCTCCAGCGCTACCTGCTCGGCCTCGACACCACGCGCAACGCCGCCGGCCAGATCGTGTGCCGCTCGCAGGTCGATCCCGCCGCGGCGATCGCGTACGTCCCCGGCGCCGCCGTCCTTGCGCAGGACGTCGCCGCCTGCGTGCCGATCAATCCGTTCGGACAGGGCTCCTCGTCGCAGGCCGCGCGCGATTACGTGACGGTTAACTCTTCGGCCGAGGGCAAGATCACGCAGTTCGTCGCTTCGGGCTTCGTGTCGGGCGATCTCAGCCAGCTGTTCGAGCTGCCGGGCGGTCCAGTCGCGTTCTCGGTCGGTGCCGAGTATCGCCGCGAGACCAACTTTTACGATCTCGACGACCTGACGCAGCAGGGCTACGCCTTCTACAACGCGATCCCCGAGTTCACGGCGCCCGCGTTCGAGGTGAAGGAAGTGTTCGGCGAGCTGTCGATCCCGATCCTCAAGGACCTGCCGTTCGCGCATGCCCTGACGATCACGGGCTCGGGCCGCGTCGCGGACTACAACAACGCCGTCGGCACCGTCTTCGCGTGGAGCGCGGGCGTCGACTACGCGCCGGTCCCCGACCTGCGCTTCCGCGGCAGCTACTCGAAGTCGATCCGTTCGCCGAACCTGTCGGAGCTGTTCTCGACGCAGAGCCAGAACTTCGCCCCGGGCTTCAGCGATCCGTGCTCGGCGCGTAACATCGGCACGGGTTCGAACACCCGCGCCGCCAACTGCGCCGCCGCGGGCCGTCCGGCCAACTACGACTTCGTCTATGTGCAGTCGCTCGAGATCGTCAGCGGCGGCAACCCGGACCTGCGTCAGGAAGAGGGTATCTCGTACACCATCGGCGGCGTGTTCGAGCCGACCTTCTTCCCCGGCTTCTCGATCTCGGTCGATTACTACGATGTCGCGGTGAAGGACGTTATCACCTCGGTCGCGGCGCAGACGATCGTCAACCAGTGCTATGACCTGGCGACGCTCGACAACCAGTTCTGCTCGCTGTTCCAGCGTGCGGGTGCCGGTGGCGGTCCGAACGGCGAAGAAGCGTTCCGCATCGTCGAGGGTTCGCTCCTTCAGTCGACGCTGAACTTTGCGAAGCTCAAGGCGCGCGGCATCGATACGAACGTCAGCTATCGCAAGAACTTCGACTGGGGCAACGTGATGCTCTCGGGCATCTGGACCCGCGTGCTGCAGCGTGACAGCTTCACCAACCCGACCGACCCGAACCGCATCAACCGGCTGCTCTATGAGCTGGGCAACCCGCGCGATCAGGTCAACGTCAATGCCCGCGTCGGGATCGGCAATGTCCGCTTCGGCTACGAGCTGCGCTGGATCGACAAGATGTACCTCAACACCTACGAGGACTTCAATTCGCTCCAGGGTCGTCCGCCCGAGAACCCGGACTATGCGCCGTTCCAGTTCTATCCGGACGTCTGGTATCACAACATCCGCGCCGACGTGGACGTGAACGACAAGTTCAACCTGTATCTCGGCATCGACAACGTCACCAACCAGCTGCCGCCGCTCGGCCTGACCGGCGTCGGCGCCGGCTCGGGCATCTACGACGTGCGTGGCCGCTACGGCTATGTGGGCTTCGTCGCGAAGTTCTGATCGCTTCGAATATCAACCTTTCAGGGGGCCGGGCGCATGTCGCCCGGCCCCTTTTCTTTTGTGCGCCGCACCCGCAATACTGGCGCGATGACACGCGACGACGCCGACGCCCTCCTCGCCCGCGGGCAGACCGAAGCCGCCATCGCCGCGCTCACGGCAGCGGGCCGAGGCGGAGACGGCCGGGCGTGGTTCAGGCTGGCGATCCTGCGGCTGACCGGCGATCGGATCGCGCGCGACCTGCCAGGTGCGCGGGCCGCGCTCGCCGCTGCGCGGATCGCCGGCGACCCCGATGCCGCGTTGATGGAGGTCGCGCTGACCGCCAACGGCACCGGCGCGCCGCGCGACTGGCGGGGGGCCGTCACTCTCCTCGAAGCGGCCGCCCGGCGCGACCGCGTCGCACAGGCGCATCTGGCGCTGCTGACCGCCATGGACCTCGATGCGGACGGCCTGCCCCGCCGCCTGCCCGAGCTGCGCCCGCTCAGCACCGCACCGCGCATCGGCATCGCCCACGGCTTCCTGACCGCCGCAGAGGGGCGCCACATCGTCGAAGCGGCCGCTGAGCTGCTCGAACCGTCGATGGTGGTAGATCCCCGCACCGGCCGACAGGTTCCACACCCCATCCGCACCTCGCGCAGCGCCGCCATCGGCCCCACGCGCGAGACGCTGCCGATCCAGGCGATCCTGCGGCGCATCGCGCTCCTGTCCGATACGGGCGTCGAACAGGGCGAGCCGCTGACGCTCCTCGACTATCGCCCGGGGCAGGAATATCGCCCGCACCATGATGCGATCCCCGGCCTTGCCAATCAGCGGATCGCGACGGTCCTCCTCTACCTGAACCAGGGCTATGCCGGTGGCGCGACGCGCTTCACCCGGAGCGGCCTGACGATCGAGGGGCGCGGCGGCGACGCGCTGGTCTTCGGCAACACGCTGCCCGATGGCCGCCCGGACCCGGATGCCGAACATGCCGGCCTGCCCGTGATCGAGGGGCACAAGCTGCTCGCGACCCGCTGGATCCGCGGCGCGCCGATCGACCCGTGGACGATGGGCGGCAGCTGAAATGGGCTCGGCCAGCTATGCGCTCACCGATCCGCGCCCGATCGCCGAGGAGGCATCCTATACCTTCTACCTTCCCAACGATGCGCAGATTGCCGCCGTCGGCATCAGCGACGCGGTGAAACTGATCTCCGAATGTCATGTGCCGGTCGAGAAATGGGCGGTCGAGCGCATGTGGGTCACGATATCGGCGGTCGCCGGTGCGACGCTGACCGGGACGCTGGACAAAGACCAGGCAGAGTCAAGCGCAACCGTGAAGCACGGCGACACCGTGACCTTCGACCGCGCGATGCTGATCGACATCGACTGGGCGAAACCCGATCGCGCGCCACCGCCGACGCCGCGGCGCGAGTATTGGGATCGCTGCATGGTGGGCGGCTGCATCCTCGCGAGTGAGCCCGTCGACTATCTCTATCGCGAAGAACCCGACATGACCTGGAAAGGTGACCGCTACCCCGACAGCGGCTGGCGCATCCGCGCCGCGCCGGACGCGATCGAAAGGGATGAGGGCGGTCCCGAGTACATCGCGCTCGGCAAGGTCCTCAATCAGGACGATCGCTGGTTGCACCTGATCGACGCGCCCACCGGCTCGGCCTTCCAGCGCGGCGAGGACGGCACGTTCCACGCTGCCGATTGACCGCAGACACGAAAAGGCCGGCGGAAGCGGCCCTCGCCACCTCCACCGGCCTTTTCAAACGTCGGCAGATCAGTTCGGGCGGACGAGCCCTGCGATCGTGCGATCCACCAGCGCGCGGTCGGCGGCGGCGTCGTGCTTTTCCGCCAGGATCGCGGCAGCGGCCTTGGCGGCGGCGTCGGCGGTCTTGACGCGGATGTCGGCGATCGCCTGACGCTCGGCAGCGGCGATCTTGTCCTCGGCCATCTTGGCGCGGCGCTGGACCAGCTCGGCGGCGTCGGCCTCGGCCTTGACGCGCAGCGCCTTGGCCTCTTCCTCGGCATGCGCGACCATCGCGGCCGCATCCGCCTCAGCGCTTGCCAGCTTCTTCTGATACTCGGCCTTGAGCGCCTCCGCCTCGGCGCGAAGCTGCTTGGCCTCGTCCAGGCGGCTGCGGATCGCAGCGATCTGGCCGTCGAGCATTCGCCCGATCAGCTTCGGCACGCCCTTGACCAGGAGGATCAGGATGAAGACGGCCATCGCCGCCGACACCCAGCCGGTGGGGTCAAGGAACAAAGCGGTCGGGTCGCTGTGCGGCACCGCCTCGCCATGCGTCTCGATCGCGGCCTTGCCCGTCTCGGGCATCCCCATGCCCTTGCCCTTGGCAGCGGCATTGAGTTCGGCCTGGTAGTTCTCGTTCACGCCGCTCTCCGGGGTCGTCTGAACGACGGGGTCGCTGTGCACCGGATTAGCCATGGAGCACCGCCTTCACCGCGCCGCGTGCCTCGTCCTCGGTCACCGAGGCGGTCGACAAACGGGCGACGATATCGCGCGCCGCGTCGGCGGCGACGGTCTCGATCTCGGCGGTGGCGGCACCGCTCGCCTCGGCGATGCGGGCCTCGGCCGCGTCGATGCGCGCCTGATGCTCGGCGTCCGAGGCGGCAAGCCGCGCTTCGCTGTCGCGGGTCGCGGCTTCCTTGGCGGCGGCGAGCGTGGCGCGCGCCTTTTCACGCGCGGCATTCTCGTCGGCGCGCCACTTGGCCTCGTCGGCGTCGGCGGCGGCACGCGCAGCCTCCGCCGCCTTCAGATCGGCGGCAACCTGATTGTCGCGCATATCCATCGTCGACTGCACACGCGGCACCATACCGCGGCCGACGATGAGGAAGGCCAGACCGAAGGTCAGGACCAACCAGAAGATCTGCGACGCATAGGTCGCGGCGACTTGTTCGATCTGAGGCATTGGACGTCCCTGTCAGCTGCCGGGACCGGCGACGTGCCGGTCCCCGTCTTCCATTCGCTGTTAGGCGACGAAGATCAGCAGCACGGCGACGACGAACGCGAGCAGGCCCAGAAGCTCGGCGGCGGCGAAGCCGATGAACATGTTGCCCTGCTGGCCGGCAGCGGCCGACGGGTTGCGCAGCGCGCCCTCGAGGAAGGCGGCGAAGACGTTGCCCACGCCCAGCGCGGCCAGGCCCGCACCGATCGCCGCAAGACCGGCACCCAGCAGCTTGATTGCGTCAGCTTCCATTGTTCAACTCCTTGGGAAATCAGTAGTTAGGTGAGAAATCAGTGGTGATCGTGCAGATGCTCGGCGTCGTTGATGTACAGCGACGTGAGCAGCGCGAAGACATAGGCCTGGACGCCGGCGACCAGCACCTCGAGCGCCGACACGCCGATCATCAGCGCAAAGCTGGGAATGCCGACCGCCAGGCCGATACCCGCGCCCGCATTGGCGGCGTTGACGACGAAGCTCGCCAGCACCTTCAGAAGGATGTGCCCCGCGGTCATCGCCACGAACAGCCGCAGCGCCAGGCTGAACGGACGCACCATGAACGAGACGAACTCGATCGGCGCGACCAGCAGCAGCACCGGGATCGGCGTGCCCTTAGGTGCGAACAGGCTGAAGAAGCGCAGGCCGTGCTTGGCGAAGCCGACGATCAGCACGATCGAGAAGCTCATGATCGCCAGCACGCCCGTCACCGTGAAGTGGCTGGTGAAGGTGAACGGGTGCAGCTTGAACAGGCCGAGCGGCATCAGGCCGATCAGGTTGCCGAGCAGGATGAACATGAACAGCGTGAACACATAGGGCACGTACTTGCGCCCGGCATGGCCGATGTTCTGGGCCAAGAGCTTGTCGATGAAACCGACGAACCCCTCGACCATCATCTGGCCGCGACCGGGGACGAGCTCGCGCTTCATGCCCATCAGCATGAACGCCCACAGCGCCACCAGCGCGGCGACCATGTAGAGCGCCGAGTTGGTGAAGGCGATCGTGTGCCCACCCACGGTGAACATGTCGGCGATCGACTGCACCTCGAACTGGTGCATCGGATCGATGGTGCCTTGTCCTTCAGCCGCCACTGCCGTTCCCATTTGACCAAAGCGCCCGAAGTTTACTCCGGGCGCTTGCCAGAAATCCGAATGATGTTCCTGAACGCGCTGACGATGCCGAGGGCAAGCAGCACGAGCAGGAGCCATGGCGAGGTGCCGAAAAAGTAATCGAGCGTTCCCCCGATCACCGCACCGCCGACCATTCCGCCGATCAACTCGGCAAGCACGCGATTACCCAGGCGATAGCCCTCCGACGATGCGGAAGCCCCCTCGCCCGATCGCCGTGCCTCCTGCGAAGTCGCGCGCCGCAATCGCTCGTCGAGCGATTCGAGCCGCGCATCCTCGGGCAAGGGGTCCGGTCCGGGCTCTTGTTCAGCCATGTCTCTCCCCTCCGTCCGGCGGGGCCAGTCATACGCCAAGCGGCGAGCCCGCCAAGGCAGGTGCCGCTTACGGGTGGGGGCGGGCCAAGTCAACCGGGCGGGTGGACGAGGCCAGCCGCTCCGCTATGTTGCCAAGGCGTTCTTCGGCTCTGCCGAAATCGAGAGCGCAGAAGGGGGTGGTACTCCTGAAGAAAGAGACTGCAAATCTGGTCATCGGCATCGCGATGCTGGTGATCGCCTTCGCCACCCTGATGCTTAAAATCATCGAAGTGGCTCGTTCGTAAGAGCGACGGGCGGGGGCTGGCTGGAACCAGCCCCCAAACGCAAAGAACCCCGGCCGCTGGAACGACCGGGGTTCGGAAGTGATCTCTGAATTAGAGACTGCATAACCTAAATAGCACAATCGCCGAAAATCTCAACCTCACACGCACCGCGGGTCGCGTTCCGGTGCGCCGCCGCCGCGCTTCTTCCAGCTGCCGTCTGGGGCCTGATACATCTCGCCCGCCTGCGTCCGCGCGATGAGGTTGCACCCGGAGACGAAAGCGAACTGCTCGACCGTCGATCCAGCCTGTGCGCCCTGCGTGTAGGCGGCCTTGCGCTGGATGTTGATCTTGTTGACCAGCGCGCGAAGGTCGGGAGTCGCCGCGCCGACGATGCCGAGATAGCCGTCGGTCTGTTCGCCCACCTGCCCCGCCGCGCGCGCGGCGGCATAGGCCGGATCGCGCTGCGCATAGGCGGCGCCCGACGCGATCACGCCGACCGAAAGGATGAGAGCGCCAAGTCCATACCGCATCGTCAGAAGATCCCCGGGTTGTTCTGGATCAGCGATTTCGCCTCGCCGTCCAGCTTGTAAACCACTTCCTGCGTGATGTTGATGTTGAGGTTGATGACGATCGGCTTGTCGGGCGCGCTCACGTTCACGCATCCGCCAAGGCCGACCGCCGCAATCATCGCGAGCCTATACATAGGAAGCAGCGTCGCGCGTTTCACGGGGCCCATCAATCCTGTTGTTTCGCTCATGGCATGGTCTCGCTTGCGGGAGGCTGAACGCCGCGCTTCCTCTGCTCTTCCAGCAGCGCGGGCAGGTTGCGTTCGATCAGCCGCTTGGGGTCGTAATAGGACTGCACCGAATCGATGAGCTGGCGGAAGGGCGCGCGTACCGTCACGTTGAAGACGAGCGGCAGCCGCGCCAGCCGTCGGATCAGGAAATTGCTCCTCGCCCCCTGCCCCTGGCTGACCCCGGCGAACTTGATCTCGGTCACCATCTCGCCGTCGAGCGGACCGTTGAGCGTCAGGTTCAGCTGCTCGTAGCGCAGCGACCTGAGCGCGCCGAACGCGAAATTGCCCCAGGTGCCGAGATTCTCCTTCGACACCTCGCCCACATAGGCGAGCGTCCCGCCGCCCTCTCGCACCGTCAGCCGGCCATTCTCGATCCGACCGCCCTTCTCGTCGAAGATCATCGGCAGCGTGCCGTCGAAGGTGCCGGTGGCGTTCAGATTGCTGAAGTCGAACTGCTGGAGAAAGCCGGCGGCATCGACCCCCTCGACGCGGAACGTCAGCCGGCGTTCCTTGCCCGTCGACAGGTCGAGCACCGTGGGGTCGAGGATCAGCGCTCCACCCGCGAACGGCCATCGCCCGCCCTCGACCGCGACGCGCTGCTCGCCGATCAGTTGATAGCGGACCTGACCGTTCTCGACCGGAATGCCCGGATTGATGCTGGCGATCGTGCCGACCGCGCTTTCGGTCTTGAGGCCGAGCAGGTCGGTGAAGCGGATTTCGCCCGACAGCCCCGTCACCGGCCCGAACGCGGCGGCCAGGTCGGTGCCCGCGGTGCGAAACACCCCGTCGCTGGTGACGCCTGCCGGCGACCAACGGATGTTGCCCGTGCCCGATACGCTGCCCTTCACATCGGCGACCACGCCGAATACGAGCTTGGTGAGCGCATCGGGCTGGACCTTGTCGCCGAAGCTGAGGTTGTCGACCGACAGCACCGCGTCGCCGGTTCCGCTGGCAAGCATATGCTCGATCTTCACCCCCGCAACCCGCGCGCCGCTGGCCGGGGCGGTCAGTGTGCCGGTCGCGTCGATCCGCCCGCCCGCCAGCGTCAGGATGAAATCGTTGGCATCGAGCGGCTCGTACCGCGCCTCCGACGCCGCATCGGCGACGCGCAGCGTCTCGCCCTTCAGGCTCAGGCGCCCGCCGACGAACCGCCAAGCACCCGACCCTTGCGTCAGGTCGATCGGCACGTTGCCGATCGCACCCGCCGCCCCCTCGAACCGTCCCTCGGCGCCGCCGGGCACCACGCCGCCGGTCAGCCGGGCGATCGACAGGCGCGACAGGCGCTCGGGCGTGCCCAGCCGCACCTCGGTGTCGTCGAGCGCGAAGTCGGTCGCGCGTCCGACCTGCACCGTCGCCCCCTCGGCTGCGATCGCGATCGGCGACCCGCCCAGCGTGCCCGCCAGCCGCGGCGCGGCGATCCGCGTGCCGAGCCGGAAACCGCCGGGTCCCTTCGTGAACAATCGATCGCCGGTCGGGCACAGCCGCAGCGCGACGCGCCGGAGGTCGAGGCTCGAGATGAGGAGGCGATCGGCGGTCAGCGGCGTACAGCCAGGCGCGAGCACCAGCCGCTGTCCGCCGTCCCAAGTGAGGTCGAACGGCAGCTTCAGTCCGTCGATGCGTCCGCCCGGCAGCGAGAGGTCGGCAGTCGCGCCGCCGACGATATGCGTGCGACCGTCATCCGCGCGCATGAACCGTACGGGCGCGAGCGCCAGTGCCTCGCCGCCCACCGCGTAACGCTGCGCGACCAGCCGCCCTTCAATCGGCGCGCCCGGCCGCGCCTGCGCCAGCGACAGCGCGAAGGCGGGCAGCCCGCCGCCCTGCCCACGCAAGCTCCCGTCCAGCATCACCCGGTTGCCCGGCCAGCCGAACCCAAAGCCGCGCGTTCCCGCAAACGACAGCGCCGCGCCGCTCTCCGCCGTCAGCGACGCGGCCCGCACCACCAGCGCGCCGCGCGCCCCCACGATCCGCAGCGCGAGATCGGCATTGCCCCCAACCGACCGCGTCGCATTCCGAACCGCCGCATTCAGCGCCGCCGCCAGTGAAGCCCCCGGCGTGCCCGCGGGCAGCCGGAGGTCGATCGCGCCGATCCGCGGTCGTGCCCTGGCAACGCTCGCCCGCCCGGCAAACCGGATGTCGCTGCCCGCGATCCGATAGCGTCCGTTGAAGCCGAGCCCCGCCGCCGCGCCCGGCGCACCGGTTGCACGATCGGCGGCGAACGCCACCCTTCCCTCGGTCTTCGCAGCGTTGCCGGCGAACCCGATCATCCCTGACAGGCCGGACACCCGCGCCGCCGGACTCTCGAACGCCGTCAGCGCGAGCTTCGCGCTGCCCGACCAGCGATCGAGTGCTTCCGGCACCCGCGCGTCGACGGTCGCCGCGAAACCGCGCGCGCGCTGTGGGCCGCAACCGCCCGTGGCGGCGCGGATCGGGCCGGTCACGCGGATCACCCGCTTGTCGATCGACAGCCCAAGCGCCGCCTGCGACCCCGTCGCCGTGCAATCGCCTGCCGATAGCCGGTCCGACACCAGCGCCAGCCGCCCGCGAAACCCGTCGTCCAGCCGCCCCTGCCCACTCAACCGCGCGCCGACCACGCCGGCAGGCGTTTCCACCCGCGCCCGGCCGTCCTCGATCGCAAAGCGCAATTCGGGCAATGCGAAGGGCTTGCCAGAGGGCGGCGGCAGCAGCTTGTCGAGCGATCCCAGCGACAGCCGCCCGTCCACCACCCGAGCGCGCAGCCGGACGCGGCCGGCCTCAATCCCCGTCACCTCGGGCACGCCAAAGCCGATCCGCGTGCGCACGACAATCTCGTCCGCCACCAGGTCGGGCGCGGCAGGATCGCCGATGACGAGATTGCGCAGCGTCTGGCTCGACGTGCCGATCTCGGCGACTTCGTAGCTGGCACGGATGCCGCGCTTCGCCAGTTCGCGGTCGATGAATCCTTCGGCCAGCGGGCGGCGCTGGAGCCACAGGATCGACAGCACGACGATCAGGACGATGGCGATGACGAACGGCACGCGACCACGCCGCGGCAGGGCGATCCATCGCCGCCGGAACCGAACGGGCGCGGCCCCCGGCGCTTCTTCCCCTTCTGCCGTCACACACCCTCGAACCGCCGACCGGCCAAATCGTTGCGCGCGCGGCCCTATCGGGTCAAGCCCGGCGCTTGCGTCCCCCCGCGCCTCTGCTACCCCTCGGCCGATGGGGGACGAGCCGAACGACGCCGCCGGGCACCGCGCACGCCTGCGCTCGCGCCTGCTCGGCCAGGGCGGTGACGCGCTGCTGGATCATGAGCTCATCGAATATCTGCTCGCCGTCGCGATCCCGCGCCGCGATACCAAGCCGCTGGCCTACCGCCTGCTGCGCGAATTCGGCGGGCTGGGCGGCGTGCTGACCGCCGACCCGGCCGCGCTAGCCCGGATCGATGGGATGGGCGACACCTCGGCCGCGGCGATCAAGGTCGCCCATGCCGCCGCGATCCGGCTGGTGTCGGGCGAGGTTTCGGCGCGGCCGGTCCTGTCCAACTGGCAGGCGCTGCTCGACTATCTGCGCGCCGACATGGCACACCGCGCGACCGAGTGCGTGCGCGTGCTTCACCTCAACAGTCGCAACATGCTGATCCTCGACGACAAGATGAGCGAGGGCACCGTCGACCAGGCGACGCTCCACCCGCGCGAGGTCATCAAGCGTGCGCTGGAAATGAACGCCGCCTCGATCATCCTCGTCCACAACCACCCCTCGGGCGATCCGCAGCCGAGCCGCGCCGACATCGAGCTCACGCGCACGATCGTCGCCGCGGGCAAGCCGCTGGGCATCGCGGTCCACGACCACCTCGTCATCGGGACCGAGGGACACGCCAGCCTGCGCGCGATGGGGCTGATGTAGAAACGGCAACGGCCGCCGATCCCGTGGGGACCGGCGGCCGCGCCCTGTAGCCTTAGCGGCCAAGCTTGTTACGAAGCGCCCTTCGACAGGAAGCTCGTCAGTTCGGTCTTCGACACCTTGGCCGACTTGTCGGCGTCGGCGGTGGCGAACGCGTTACCGATCCATGTCTTCACCTCGGCGCTTTCGGCCTTCACGCCCGGCTCGCTCGCGCTGCGAAGCGCGACCATCCACTTGCCGAACTCATCCTTGGTGATCTGACCGTCCTTGTCGCCGTCATAGGTCGGAAACTCGGTCTCGACGATCTGGGCGATCTGCGTGGCGCTGGCCTGCTGCGGCTGCGCGCCACCCTGCGCCGGGGCGGCCTCGGCCGTCTGCGCCGGCTGCTGCATCATCTTAGCATCCGCCTCGGCAGCGGCGGTCGAATCCTGCGCGGTCGAGTCGGCGGGCACGCTCTGAGCGGCAGTCCCGTCTTGAGCCGGTGCAGTCGTCTGCGTCTCTGCCGGCGTTGCGGGCTGCGCGTTCTTGTCCTGCGCAAGCACAGGCGCCGAAATAATCATCGCACTCGCCAGAAGAATGGGCTTCAACATCGGTTTTCTCCTAGTTGTTCACATCGCTGTGCGCGGCATCTTAAATGGGATTGCCGCGCTAAATTGCAAACATCCAATACGTTGTACTGCGTTCACGTTCCCGATATCGTTGCGTTTGCCTGCCCGTTCATCCTTTGCTAGCGCACGGCTCGTCGCAGTTGCGTGAGCCTTTCGCGACGAACCGATTCCGGCCAGCCAAGAGGAAGAACATGGTCCCCCGCTACGCCCGCGCGCCGATGACGGCGATCTGGTCGCCCGAGACGCGGCTGCGCATCTGGTTCGAGATCGAGGCGCACGCGACCGATGCGCTCGCCGAGCTGGGCGTGGTGCCCAAGGATGCCGCCGCGGCGCTCTGGCGCTGGTACGACGGCGTCAAGGCCGCCAGTCCCGATGGCGAGGCGCCGATCGACGTCGCCGCGATCGACGCGATCGAGGCGGTGACCAAGCACGACGTGATCGCCTTCCTCACCTGGGTCGCCGAACAGGTGGGGCCGGAAGCGCGCTTTATGCATCAGGGCATGACCAGCAGCGACGTGCTCGACACCGCGCTTGCGGTCCAGCTGGCGCGTGCCGCCGATATCCTGATCGCCGACCTTGACACGCTGCTGGCGGCGATCAAAAGCCGCGCGCAGGAGCATCGCTACACGCCGACGATCGGGCGCAGCCACGGCATCCATGCCGAACCCGTCACCTTCGGGCTGAAGCTCGCGCAAGCCTATGCCGAGTTCGCCCGCAACCGCGAGCGGCTGGTCGCCGCGCGTGCCGATATCGCCACCTGCGCGATCTCCGGCGCGGTCGGCACCTTCGCCAATATCGACCCGCGGGTCGAGGAACATGTCGCCGAAAAGCTCGGCCTTTCGGTCGAGCCCGTCTCGACCCAGGTGATCCCGCGCGACCGCCACGCGATGTTCTTTGCGACGCTCGGCGTCATCGCCGGTTCGATCGAGCGGCTGGCGACCGAGATCCGGCACCTCCAGCGCACCGAAGTGCTGGAAGCGGAGGAATATTTCTCGCCGGGGCAGAAGGGTTCGTCGGCGATGCCGCACAAGCGCAATCCGGTGCTGACCGAGAACCTGACCGGCCTTGCCCGCATGGTCCGCGGCTATGTCACACCCGCGCTCGAGAATGTCGCGCTGTGGCATGAGCGCGACATCAGCCATTCGTCGGTCGAACGCTATATCGGCCCGGATGCGACGATCACGCTCGACTTCGCGCTTGCCCGCCTGACCGGCGTGGTCGAGAAGCTCGTCGTGTACCCTGCGCGGATGCAGAAGAATCTCGACCGCATGGGCGGCCTCGTCCACTCGCAGCGGGTGCTGCTGGCGCTGACGCAGGCCGGGGTGAGCCGCGAGGATTCCTACCGCCTCGTCCAGCGCAACGCGATGAAGGTCTGGGAATCGGACGGCGAGCTGTCGCTGCTCGAGTTGCTCAAGGCCGACCCCGAGGTCACCGCCGCGCTGCCGGCCGAGGAGATCGAGGCGCGCTTCGACCTCGACTATCACTTCAAGCACGTCGACACGATCTTCGCGCGCGTGTTCCCGTCTTGAGGGACGCGCACCGCCTGCTGCGTGAGGCCACGCGTGAGCCGCACGAGCGGCTCGACGCGCTGTTCGGCGGCTTCGACCTGTCGACGCGAGAGGGCTATGCCCGCTTCGTCGGTGCGCAGGCGAGCGCGATGATCGCGGTCGAGGCGGCGCTCGACGCCGCCGGCGCGGCCGACGTGATCGACAACTGGCCCGAGCGGCGGCGGGGCGATGCGCTGCGCAACGACGCCGCTACATTGGGGATCGAGCCGATGCGGCTCGACCCTCCGTCTCTTTCGGATCACGCTGAGATCGCCGGCGCACTCTATGTCGTCGAGGGATCACGGCACGGCGCCCGTTTCCTGCGCAAACAGGTGCCCGACGCGCTCCCCACCGCCTTTCTCGATTCGGAACAGGCGCCGGGAAGCTGGGCCAAATTGCTCGACCGGATCGACGCTATCCTCTACCAGCCGGAGGCTGAGGCAGCCGCAACGCGGTCTGCGCTCAGGGTATTCGACCTGTTCGGGCAAGCGGGTCGTCTGTGGATGAAGGCGTAGATGCAGGAAACCGTCCCGGTCGACCTTGGTAATTGCGATCGGGAACCGATCCACCTGCTCGGCGCGATCCAGCCCTTCGGCTTTCTCGTCGCGCTGTCCGCCGACTGGATCGTCCGGCGGGCGAGCGCCAATCTGACCGAGTTTCTGGGCCTCACTGCCGAGGCAGCGCTGGGCCTGTCGGCGACCGACCTGTTCGGCGAAGATGCCGTCCACCTCCTGCGCAATCGCATGACGTTGCTGCGCGGCGCCGACGCGGTCGAGCGCGTGTTCGGCGTCGCGACGAAGGCGGGCCGCTTCGACTTCGCAATGCACGTCTCGGGCAGCGATATCGTCGTCGAGGGCGAGCCGAGCGACGACATGGGCGTCGGCGATACCGCCAGCACGATCCGCGCGATGATCGGCCGGCTCGACGCGACCGACAACCTCGCCGCCTTCTTCCGCGAGGGCGCGCGCCAGGTTCGCGCGCTGACCGGCTTCGACCGCGTCATGGTCTATCGCTTCGACAATGACGGCAGCGGCACCGTGGTGGCGGAGGCGGTGCGCGGCGGCATCGGCAGCTTCATGGACCTGCGCTATCCCGCCTCGGACATTCCGAAGCAGGCACGAGCACTATACCTGCGAACCCCGTTCCGCATCATCGCCGACATCGCCGCCGAACCCTCGCCCGTGCTGCCGCAATTGGACGAGCGCGGCGAGGCACTCGACCTGTCGCTCTCGGTGCTGCGCTCGGTCAGCCCGATCCATGTCGAATATCTGTCGAACATGGGCGTCGGCGCGTCGCTGTCGATCTCGATCATCGTCGAGGGCAAGCTGTGGGGGCTGTTCGCCTGCCATCATTACGGCGCGCGGCGGCCGGGGTTCGAGCGCCGCTCGATCGCCGAGCTGTTCGGCCAGATGTTCGCGTTCAAGCTCGAAAGCCGCGAGCGAAAGACGATGGCGGCGTACGAGATCGCCGCCCGCGCCGCCTCCGACCGGCTACTCGCCGCGATCGCGGGGAACAAGGAGCTGCTCGACAACCCCGATTACCTCGGCGAGATGCTGCGCACGACGATCGCGTGCGACGGCATCGCCATCTGGCTCGACGGGCGTGTCGCCCTGTCGGGGCGCACGCCCCCGGCAGAGGCCATCCCGGTGATCGCCCGCCGCCTCAACGCGATGACGCCGGGCCACATTTTTGCGACCGATCATCTGGCGAGCGTGCTACCGCAGGCGGAGCGCTGGGCCGATCTCGGCGCCGGCCTGCTCGCGCTGCCGCTCTCTCGCACGCCGCGCGATTACGTGATGCTGTTCCGCGAGGAGCGGGTGCGCGCGGTCACCTGGGGCGGCGATCCGCACAAGCCGGCGACCTGGGGTCCGAACGGCGCACGCCTGTCCCCCCGCAAGAGCTTCGAGGCATGGCGCGAGGAAGTGCGCGGCCGCTCCGAACCCTTTAACGAGGCGGAGATGCGCGTCGCGGAAATGCTGCGCGCCTCGCTGATCGAGGTGGTGCTGCGCCTGTCCGACGATGCGCAGGAAGAGCGCCGGCGCGCGAACGAGCGGCAGGAACTGCTGATCGCAGAGCTCAACCACCGCGTTCGCAACATCCTGTCGCTGATCCGCGGCCTCGTGCGCCAGTCGCGCGACCCCGCGGCCGATGCCGACACGTATATGCGGATGTTGGAAGGGCGCGTGGAATCGCTGGCGCGCGCGCACGACCAGATCACGCAGGACAATTGGTCGCCCGCCCCTCTGAAGCGCCTGATCGAGACCGAGGCCGCCGCCTATCTCGGCGGGCGCGCCAATCGCCTGTCGACCAGCGGCGAGGCAGCGCTGCTCAGCCCGCAGGCGTTCTCGACGCTGGCGCTGGTGCTGCACGAATTGATGACCAACTCGGCCAAATACGGCGCATTGTCGGACAGCGGCACCGTGTCGGTCGACTGGCATGTCGACACCATGGGCGATCTGTGCATCGAATGGCGCGAGCGCGGCGGCCCCGCGGTGCAAGCGCCGACGCGGCAGGGTTTCGGCACCACGATCATTCAGCGGTCGGTCCCTTACGACCTCGGCGGGCGGGCAGCGATCCGCTACGCACTGGCCGGGCTAGAGGCCGATTTCGTCATCCCCGCCCGTCACGTCAGCCTCGGCAGGGAGGCCGACGCGGTACAGCTTGCAGCGCCGGTCGCCGACCCGCGCGACACCGCCAGCCCGCGAGAGGCATCGACGATCGCCGGCGTCGCGCTGCTGGTCGAAGACAGCCTCATCATCGCGATGGATGCGGAGGATATCTTGATCTCGCTGGGCGCTGAGCGCGTGGTGACGGCGAACGGCGTCGCACAGGCGATGGCCGAGATCGATCGCGAGCCGATTGCGGTCGCGGTGCTCGACTTCAACCTGGGGTCGGAAACCAGTTTGCCTGTCGCGCTCGAACTCGCGAAGCGCGGCATCCCGTTCGTCTTCGCGACCGGCTATGGCGAGCAACTCGTGCTGCCCGCCGAACTCGACGATCGCGGCGTGCTGAAGAAGCCCTACACGGCACTCGGCATGCGGCGCGTCCTGGGCGATGCGATGGGATCGCCCGGCGAATAGGCGGACGGCCGGATCGATCCGGCCGCCACCTTATCCGCCGAACGCGGCCTTCATCTTGGAAAAGAAGCCGGGGTCCTCCTCGGCCGCCTCGCCCTCCGCCTCGCGGAGCGCCTCGAGAAGTTCGCGCTGGCGGGCCGACAGCCTGGTCGGCACCTGCACATCGACATGGATGACCATGTCGCCGCGGCCGCGGCCTTGCAGCACGGGCATGCCCGCGCCGCGCTGACGGATTTCGCGGCCCGACTGCGTGCCAGGCGCGATGCGGACGGTGTGCGTCTCGCCATCGGGACCGGCAATGCTGAACTCGCCGCCGAGCGCCGCGGTCGCAAAGCTGATCGGCGCGCGCGCGTGGAGCGTCGTCCCCTCGCGCTGGAACACCGGATGGCGCGCGACGTGGAGGAAGATGTAGAGGTCACCCGCCGGCGCCCCGCGCGGTCCCGCCTCGCCCTCGCCGGTCAGGCGGATGCGGGTGCCCTCGTCGACGCCGGGCGGCACGTTGACCGACAGCGTCTTGGTCTTGTCCACGCGACCGTCGCCGCGGCAGGTGCCGCACGGATCGGCGATGATCTCGCCAGCGCCCATGCAGGTGGGACACGTCCGCTCGACGACGAAGAAGCCCTGCTGCGCACGGACCTTGCCCGCCCCGCCGCAGGTGCTGCAGGCGCGCGCCATCGTGCCGGGCTTCGCCCCGCTGCCGTCGCAGGTGTCGCAGGCGGCGGACACGTCGACGGTGATCTCCGTCGCCTTGCCGTGAAACGCCTCCTCGAGGCTGATTTCCAGGTCGTAGCGAAGGTCCGCGCCGCGCCGCGGCTGCCGCCCGCCACGCTGGCCGCCCATGAACTCGCCGAACACGCTCTCGAAGATGTCGGAAAAGCCCGAGAAGTCGGCATGACCCCCCGCCCCCCCCGCGCCGCCATTGCGGAACGCGGCATGGCCGTAGCGGTCATAGGCAGCGCGTTTCTGCGGGTCCTTCAGGACCTCATAGGCTTCGCTGATCGCCTTGAACTTGGCTTCGTGGTCCTTGCAGCCCCCGTTCTTGTCGGGGTGATACTGCATGGCGAGCTTGCGATAGGACGACTTGAGCGTCGCGCCGTCGGCATCGCGGGCGCAGCCCAGCACTTCGTAATAGTCGACTTCGGTGGTCATACCCGCCCCCTGCACCCGGCACCGTCACCCCAGCGAAAGCCGGGGTCGCCCCCTTGGGAGCGATGCCAGCCTGCGCTGGCATGACGGTTCAGGCACATTGCCTTACGCCTTGTGGCCGTCGTCCACCTCGGAGAATTCGGCGTCGACGACATCGTCGTCCTTCGCCGAACCCGCCGCATCGCCGCCGGGCGAGGCTTCGCTCGCCTGCTGCTTCTCGTAGATCGCCTGACCCAGCTTCATCGCGACCTGCGCGAGTTCCTGGGTCTTGGCCTGCATCGCATCCGCGTCGCCCCCCTCGACCGCCGACTTCGCCTCAGCGATCTTGGCCTCGATCTCGGACTTGAGCGAAGCGTCCACCTTGTCGCCATTGTCGGCGAGCTGGCGCTCGGTCGTGTGGATCAGGCTCTCGGCGTTGTTCTTCGCTTCGGCCGCCGCGCGGCGCTTCTTGTCCTCGTCGGCGAACTTTTCGGCATCGCGGACCATGCCCTCGATGTCGGCGTCGCTGAGACCGCCCGAGGCCTGGATGCGGATCTGCTGCTCCTTTCCGGTGCCCTTGTCCTTGGCCGAGACGTTGACGATGCCGTTGGCGTCGATGTCGAACGTGACCTCGATCTGCGGCACGCCGCGCGGCGCCGGCGGGATGCCGACCAGGTCGAACTGGCCCAGCATCTTGTTGTCCGCCGCCATTTCGCGCTCGCCCTGGAACACGCGGATCGTCACCGCGCCCTGGTTGTCGTCGGCGGTCGAATAGACCTGGCTCTTCTTGGTCGGGATCGTCGTGTTGCGGTCGATCATGCGCGTGAACACGCCGCCCAGCGTCTCGATGCCCAGCGAGAGCGGGGTCACGTCGAGCAGCAGCACGTCCTTGACGTCGCCCTGGAGGACGCCGGCCTGGATCGCCGCGCCGATCGCCACCACCTCGTCGGGGTTGACGCCGGTGTGCGGCTCCTTGCCGCCGAAGAACGACTTCACGACTTCGCGCACCTTGGGCATGCGCGTCATGCCGCCGACGAGCACGACCTCGTCGATCCCGTCATTCTTCACGCCCGCGTCGGCCATCGCCTTCTTCAGCGGCTCCAGCGTGCGCTGGATCAGGTCGTCGACCAGCCGCTCCAGCTCGGCACGGTTGATCGACTTGACCAGATGCTTCGGCCCGTTCTGGTCGGCGGTGATGAAGGGCAGGTTGACCTCGGTCGTCTGCGCCGACGAAAGCTCGATCTTGGCCTTCTCCGCCGCTTCCTTCAGACGCTGTAGCGCCAGCTTGTCCTTGGTGAGGTCGATGCCCTCGGCCTTCTGGAACTCGCCGGCGAGATACTGGACGAGCTTGGCGTCGAAATCCTCGCCGCCGAGGAAGGTATCGCCATTGGTCGACTTCACCTCGAACACGCCGTCACCGACTTCGAGAATCGAGATGTCGAACGTACCGCCGCCAAGGTCATAGACCGCGATCGTCTTGTTCTCGTTCTTGTCGAGGCCGTAAGCGAGCGCCGCCGCCGTCGGCTCGTTGATGATGCGCAGCACCTCGAGACCGGCGATCTTGCCTGCGTCCTTGGTCGCCTGACGCTGGGCGTCGTTGAAGTAGGCCGGGACGGTGATGACCGCCTGGCTGACGGTCTCGCCCAGATACGCCTCGGCGGTTTCCTTCATCTTCTGGAGCGTGAAGGCGCTGATCTGCGATGGCGAATAGTCCTGCCCGCCCGCGGTCACCCACGCATCGCCGTTCGGACCGCGTGCGATCGTGTAGGGCACCAGTTCGGTGTCCTTGCGCGTCACGGGATCGTCGAAGCGGCGGCCGATCAGGCGCTTCACCGCAAAGATCGTATTGTCGGGATTGGTCACTGCCTGGCGCTTGGCCGGCTGGCCGATCAGTCGCTCCCCATCCTTGGCGAAGGCGACGATCGAGGGCGTCGTACGCGCGCCCTCCGCATTCTCGATCACCTTGGGCTTGCCGCCCTCCATCACTGCAACGCAGCTGTTGGTCGTGCCGAGATCGATACCGATTACTTTAGCCATGGTCCCTCGTTTGGCCCCCGGGTTCTAGGTGTTCAAATGACGGTCCCGCCCCGCGAAATCGGCGACGGAACCCTATGCGAAACGGGATATAGTGGGGGTTCGCCTTGCCGCAAGATTGGCGGCGGTTTAGGCGCATAGCGAGAGCGTGGCCCTTGTCCCACGGGGGGAATGACGATGCGAGACAGGATTTCGGCGGTAGTAGCAACGGGGCTGATGCTCGCTGGCTGTAGCGGCAGTCCGGGCGAGCCGCGCGCCAACGATGCCTGGATCCGCCTGCCCGCGGTCGCCGGCCGCCCGGCCGCCGCCTATGTGACGATCACCGGCGGCCGCGAGGCGACGCAGCTCAAGACGATGCAGGTGCCCGCCGCGCGCCTCGTCGAACTGCATCGCACCAGCGCGAAGGGGGGCATGATGTCGATGGACCCCGTCGATGCGATCGACGTGCCCGCGGGCGGCACGGTGAAGCTCGCGCCCGGCGGCGATCATGCGATGCTGTTCGACCTCGAACCGGCGCTCAAGGCCGGCGGCACGACCAAGATGACGCTGATGTTCGACCACGCCCCCGCGATCGAGCTGGAAGCCAAGCTGGTCGCACCGGGCGGCAGCGCCCCCTGATGCGCGGCCGGCCGCTGACGGAGGGCGAGGTCGCGCTCGCCCGCACCGTGTTCGGCGACGCGATCGATTATGCGGCAGTAGGTGTCGAGAACCGCAAATGGGCGTTCTTCCAGCCGCGCAACGTCACGATGGCCCCGCGCGGCAACATTCATTTCCACCCCAAGGGCGGCCTCTACTGCGACGATTTCGCCTGCACGCACCCCGACGCGCAGGGCCTCTTCATCCACGAGATGGTGCATGTCTGGCAGCACCAGCAGGGCATCTTCCTGCCGCTGAAGCGCCACCCCTTCTGCCGCTACGACTACAGCCTGAAACCCGGCTGGCGGCTCCACCGCTACGGGTTGGAGCAGCAGGCGGAGATCGTGCGCCACGTCTTCCTCCTGCGCAGCAACCGGGTGGTGCCGGGCGCGCCGCCGCTCGACCAGTATCGCGGGATCCTGCCGTTCGAGCCCGGTTGATCACCACGCCTAGATAGGGTACCCCCCTATCCTATGCCGCATCTCCACCAGGATTCGAAGAAACTACTCGGCCGCGTCCGCCGCATCGCCGGACAGGTCGGCGCGATCGAGCGCGCGATCGAGGCGGGGGCGCCTTGTGCGGAGACGCTGCACCTCGCCGCCGCGGTGCGCGGCGCGGTCGCGGGGCTGATGGACGAGCTGGTCGAGGAGCATCTGCGAGAACATGTCGCCGCCGACGCACTGACGCCCGAACAGCGCGCCGCGGGCGCCGACGAACTGGCGACCGTGCTTCGCCGCCACTTCCGCTGAAAGGAGCGGGTTCCATGCCTCCCCATGCCGGCCACCACCATCACCACGGCCATTCGCACAGCCACGGCCATTCGCACAGCCACGGCCACGCGCCCGCCGCCGCGTCGGTCCGCGATGCCGGCCATCCTTGCTCACGCACCCACGAATATCTGGGCGACGGGCATGAGGCGAACGCGCGGCGCACCGTCTGGGTCGTCTGGCTGACCGCCGCGACGATGGTGGTCGAGATCGCGGCGGGCTACTGGACCGGCTCGATGGCGCTGCTCGCCGACGGGTTCCACATGGCGACGCACGCCGGCGCGCTCGGCGTCGCGGCGCTCGCCTATCGCTATGCCCGCGTCCATGCGCGCGATCCGAGCTACACCTTCGGCACCGGCAAGGTCGGCGACCTCGCCGGCTTCGCCTCCGCGCTCGTCCTCGCGCTGTTCGCGATCGGCATCGGGGTGGAGAGCGTGCGCCGGATCATCGAGCCGGGCACCGTGGCGTTCGGCGAGGCGACACTGGTCGCGGTCATCGGCCTGGCCGTCAATATCGCCAGTGTCGCGCTGCTCGGCGTCGGTCACGATCACGCCGGCCACGACCATGGCAACGGGCATGGCCACGCGCACGACAACAATCTGCGCTCGGCCTATTTCCATGTGCTCGCCGACGCGCTCACCTCGGTCCTCGCGATCGCGGCGCTGCTGGCAGGGGCGTATCTCGGCTGGGGCTGGCTCGACTCGGTGGTCGGCGTGCTCGGCGCGATCGTCATCGCGCGCTGGTCGTGGGGGCTGCTCAAGGATACCGCGCGCGTGCTGCTCGACCGCGCAGAACCGGGGCTGGCCGAAACGATCCGCGCTGCGGTCGAGGCACCCGGCGACGCGCGCATCGTCGACCTCCACGTCTGGCGCGTTGGGCCACAGGCGCACGCCGCGATCGTCGAGACCGAGGGGCTGGCGAGCAGCGACACGATCCGCTCGCGCTTGTCCGCCGTCCCCGCGGTCGCGCATCTGACGGTTTCGCGAAGCGAATGAAGGCTGGGCGCCGGGCGGGAGCTGATGCCCGGCGCCCTCCCCTCTCGTCCTCTCCCTGTCTCGCCTGATGCCACGGCCAGCCTGAACCGGACGTGGCTATTCGCTTGACCGCGCGCCCGCCCCAGCGGCAGTCAGCGCGGGCATGACCGATCCCCTCGCCCGCATCGCCGACGCGCTCGACCGGCTGGCCCCGCCGCCCCCGCCCGCCGCCGATCCGATGGCGCATCCGGCCTATGTCTGGGATGGGACCAGCCTTCGCCCCGTCCGCGCCTTCGCTCCCCAGCCGCTCGACCGGCTGAAAGGCATCGACCGGAACAAGGCGGTGCTCCACGATAATTTCGCGCGTCTTGCCTCTGGCGTCGCCGCGCAGGACGCACTGCTCTGGGGCGCGCGCGGGACCGGCAAGTCGGCACTGGTGAAGAGCGTGGTCGGCGCGCTCCAGGCAGAGGGCCAGGCGATCGCCCTGATCGAGGTCGTGACCGACCGCCTCGACACCCTCCCCCGCTTGTTCGCGCGGATCGCCGACCAGCCCCGCGCCTACGCGATCTTCCTCGACGACCTGGGCTTCGACGCCGCGGGCGAGGCGCGGGCCTTGCGCTCGCTGCTGGAGGGCGGGGCGGAGGCGCGGCCGGCGAATGCGCGCCTCGTCGTCACCTCGAACCGCCGCCACCTGATGCCGCGCGACATCGCCGAGCAGGACAGCGCGATCAACCCGCGCGACTCGATCGACGACCAGCTCGCGCTCGCCGACCGCTTCGGCCTGTCGCTCGGCTTCCATGCGCTCGATCAGGACGGCTATCTGGCGATCGTCGCGGGCTATGCCGCCGCGCATGGCCTCACGTTCGAGCCGGCCGACGCGATCCAATGGGCGACGCAGCGCGGCAGCCGATCGGGCCGGGTCGCCTGGCATTATGTCACCGAGCTCGCCGGCCGCGCGGGCAAGACGATCTGACGGGAGAAGACGCCATGAACACCAGCCCCTGGAGCCACCAGCGCCGCGCCGGCATCGCCGACGACATCGACTTCGAGATCAAGGGACAGGAGCTCCAGTTCGTCGAGATAGAGCTCGACCCCGGCGAAAGCGCGGTGGCGGAGGCCGGCGCGCTGGTCTGGAAGGACGCCGCGATCGGGATGACGACGGTGTTCGGCGACGGATCGGGCGGCGCGGACGGCGGCTTCATGGGCAAACTGCTCGGCGCGGGCAAGCGGCTGGTGACGGGCGAGAGCCTGTTCACCACCGTCTTCACGCACAACGGATCGGGCAAGGCGCGCGTCGCGTTCGCCAGCCCCACCCCCGGCTCGATCCTGCCGATCCGGCTCGACCAGCTCGGCGGCACGCTGATCTGTCAGAAGGACAGCTTTCTCGCCGCGGCGAAGGGCGTGTCGATCGGCGTCGCGTTCCAGCGCAAGGTGATGACCGGCCTGTTCGGCGGCGAGGGCTTCGTCATGCAAAAGCTCGACGGCGACGGCTGGGTGTTCGTCCAGATGGGCGGCACCGTGGTCGAGCGCGAGCTGCGCGCCGGTGAGGAGCTGCACGTCGATACCGGCTGCCTTGCCGCCTATACCCCGAGCGTCGATTTCGACCTGGTGACGGTCGGCGGCATCCGCACGATGTTCTCGGCCGGCGAAGGCGCGTTCTTTGCGCGGCTGCGCGGGCCGGGAAAGGTGTGGATCCAGTCGCTCCCCTTCGCCCGCCTCGCCGGGCGGATGATGGCGGCGGCGGGCGGACGCGGCGGCAACCGCGGCGAAGGATCGGTGCTCGGCAGCTTCGGCGACTTCATCGGCGGCAACGACTAGCGCGCAGCGACAGCCTTGGACGGGGCGGTGAGGTCGAGGCGGACGAGCTTGCGCTGGGCCGAGCGCTCCCGGATGCGCGATTTGATTCCCTGCACGAAGTCCGACGTCATCGTGAAGCGCTCGACGCGGTAGAATCCCGGATCGTCGGCGGGCAGCGTCGTCGGCGCATAGCGCCGCCCGGCAAGCGAGGCGATGACGAGCTTCGGCCACTCACCCGACAGCCGCGAGCCGCCGCGCAGCAGCTCGGGCTCACGCACGCGGCCGTCCGGGCCGACCCAGAACCCGAAATCAGCCCAATTGTCCTCGACCGCAACCTTGAGCAGCGACGATTGCGCGCTCGGCAGCGGGGCGGCCCGCC
Organism: Sphingomonas yantingensis; assembly: GCF_014199325.1. GTDB lineage: Bacteria > Pseudomonadota > Alphaproteobacteria > Sphingomonadales > Sphingomonadaceae > Sphingomonas > Sphingomonas yantingensis. The sequence goes on along the minus strand of NZ_JACIJJ010000002.1, from coordinate 541,201 downwards.
GCCCGGAAAGCTTGTCGACGACCCGGTCGCCCGTCTCGTCGAGGACGATGACGGGCATATGGAGCAGGAGCGGCTCGGCGCCCGCATCCTGCCGGGCGGCGGCGATCACCGCTTCCATCGCGTCGGGCTTGCCGCGGCGCAATTGAAGCCGCGCATCGACGACGCGCGCGGCGTTGACGAACATGCGCAACTCGGGCTCACGCCGGTCGAGCAATTGCTCGAGGCTTTCGGGCCGTCCATCGCCGCTCCGCGCGATCGAGAGCTGCGCGTCGAGCGAAGCGCGGCGCAGGAGCGCCAGCCCCTCCAGCCGGGCATTGCCCGACCGCTTCGCCAGATGTTCGGCGGCTCGATAGCCTTCGAGCGCGGCCTGGAACCGGCGCTGCGACAGCCACGCGTCGGCAATCGCGATCCGCCCCGCGATCGAACGGGCGTCGGTTTCGCCGAACGCGTCGCGCAGCACGCCTTCGCTCGCCATCATCCCCTGCCGCGCCTTCTCGCTGAAGCCCAGATGCGCGGCGATCCGCGCGTCTGCGCGCAGTAGGTCGGCGACGGGCTCGGGCGCGGTCTTCGCGAAGCGGCGGTTGCGCGCCACGCCGCTGCGCACCGTCGCGCGCGCATCGCGATAGTTTCCGGCGACGAACTGCGCCTCGGCATGCGCGAGCGTTGCGTCGATTTCCTCGTTCGGGGAGCAGCCCCGCGCGATGCACGCGCGCAGACGTCGCTCGCTTTCATCGAGGCGGGGGCCGACGACGGTGATCGACGGCGGGACCTGGGCCGCCGGAACCTGAGCGCCCGGCGTCTGGGCGGCGGCGTTCCCCGCAGCGGACAATGCGGTGGCGGCAAGCAACAGGTACGCACGCGACATCGGCACTCTCCCGGTTCTGATCCTCAGTCGATCGGGCCCCAGCGGATGCGGCGGACCATCACGGCCTCGATCGGCCGCCCCTGCGCATCGCGCGCGGCTTCCCGATAGCTCAGCTTGCGGCGCAGCACCGCGCAGCCGAGCGTGTCGAGTCGCGCGAGGCCCGAGGTCTCGACGACCCGGCAATCGGTGATCCGCGCATCGGGGCCGACGCGCCATGCGACCGTCGTGAACCGGCCGTTGACGCTGTCCATGTCACGCTGTGGCACATCGTCGATGCCGGGCCAGCCGGCCTTGGCGGGCACCGGCAGCCTCGCGACGCGCATCGCTGCGTCCCCGCCGAAGCCCCAATTGGCGAGCAGTCCGCGCTCGCACCCCTCGCCCGCGCGGATCATGCGGCCGACCTGATCGAAATCGATCTCGGCCGGTGTGGTCGACAGGCCCGACAGCGTCGCACGCCCGGTGAGCGGCCCGCCGCCGCGCGGATCGACCGGGACGAGAAATACCTGCGCGCCCGCCGCGGTCTTCGCCACCTCGACCTGGCCGATCGCCGGCCCCGCCGGGGACAGCGCGGCGCGCGTCGTCGCCATGGGGATCGCGGCGCTCGGCGGCACCGCGATCAACAGCGTCGCGCCGGGTGCCCCGATGAAGTGACGCACCCCGACCAGCGACGGCGTCGATGCACCCGCATCGGCCTGTCGATAGACGGTACAGCTGGCCTGCTCGGCACTGACGTCGAAGGTTTCGGCATGGGCGACGCCGCCCGACAACAGCAACCCGGCCACACTGCCCAGCACAACGCGCCTACGCATCGAGTTCCTCCGCCTCCAACCGAGCGGCGTTTTCCTGGATGAAGGCGAACCGGTGAGCGGGGTTGTTGCCCATCAACCGGTCGACCAGATCCTTAACCCCCGCTCTTTCCTCGTATTCTTGCGGCAGAGTGATCCGAATCAGGCTGCGTGTCGAGGGGGCCATGGTGGTTTCGCGAAGCTGGCCGGGGTTCATCTCGCCCAGCCCCTTGAAGCGGGCGACGTCCACCTTCTTGCCGCGGAAGGCGGTCCGCTCGATCTCCGCGCGGTGCGCATCGTCGCGGGCGTAGAGCGACTTGGCCCCCACCGTCAGGCGATAGAGCGGCGGCTGCGCCAGATAGAGGTGCCCGCGCCGGACGAGCTCGGGCATCTCCTGGAAGAAGAACGTCATCAGCAGCGTCGCGATATGCGCGCCGTCGACATCGGCGTCCGTCATGATGACCACCCGCTCGTAGCGGAGATTGTCGGGCAGGCAGTCCTTGCGCGTCCCGCAGCCCAATGCCTGGATCAGGTCGGCGATCTCCTGATTGGCAAGGATCTTGGCGCTCGTCGCGCTCGCCACGTTCAGGATCTTGCCGCGGATCGGCAGGATCGCCTGCGTCTTGCGGTCGCGCGCCTGCTTGGCCGAACCGCCCGCGGAGTCGCCCTCGACGATGAACAGCTCGGTTCCCTCGGGGCTGTCGGCGGCGCAGTCGGTCAGCTTGCCGGGCAGGCGCAGCTTGCGCGAAGAGGTCGCGGTCTTGCGCTTCACTTCCCGCTCGGCCTTGCGCTTCAGCCGTTCGTCCATCCGTTCGAGGACATAGCCGAGCAGCGCCTTGCCCCGGTCCATCCGGTCGGAGAGGTAATGGTCGAAATGGTCGCGCACCGCCTTTTCGACGAGGCTGGCGGCCTCCGGGCTCGTCAGTCGGTCCTTGGTCTGGCTCTGGAACTGTGGTTCGCGGATGAAGACCGACAGCATCAGCTCGGACCCGACCATCACGTCGTCGGGGGTCAGGTCCTTGGCCTTTTTCTGTCCCACCAGATCGCCGAACGCGCGAAGGCCGCGGACCAGCGCCTGTCGCAGCCCCTGCTCGTGCGTGCCGCCGTCGGGGGTCGGGATCGTGTTGCAGTACCAGCTGTACGACCCGTCGCTCCACAGCGGCCAGGCGACCGCCCACTCGACCTTGCCCGCGCCGTCGGCGAACTCCTGCGTGCCCGAAAAGAAATCGGCGGTGGCGCATTCCCGGGCGCCCACCTGTTCCTTCAGGTGATCGGCAAGCCCGCCGGGGAACTGGAACACCGCCTCGGCCGGCACATCCTCGCTCGCGAGGCCGGGTGCGCATTTCCAGCGGATCTCGACGCCGGCGAACAGATACGCCTTCGACCGCGCGAGCTTGTAGAGGCGCGCGGGCTTGAAGTGCATTTCTGGCCCGAAGATCTCCGGATCGGGCGTGAAGCTGACCGAGGTGCCGCGCCGGTTGGGCGTGCTGCCCAGATGCTCGAGCGGCCCCAGCGTCTGCCCCTGGCTGAACCGCTGGCGATAAAGCTGGCGGTCGCGCGCCACCTCGATCACCGTGTCGATCGACAGCGCGTTGACGACGCTGACGCCGACGCCGTGCAATCCGCCCGACGTCGCATAGGCCTTGCCCGAAAACTTGCCGCCCGAATGAAGCATCGACAGGATGACCTCCAGCGCCGACTTGTCCGGAAAGCGCGGGTGCGGGTCGACGGGCATCCCGCGGCCGTTGTCGACGATGGTCAGGCGGTTGCCCTCGGCCAGCGTGATCTCGATCCGGGTGGCGTACCCCGCCACCGCCTCGTCCATCGCATTGTCGAGCACCTCGGCGGCGAGGTGGTGAAGCGCACGCTCGTCGGTACCGCCGATATACATGCCCGGCCGCCGCCGGACGGGCTCCAGCCCCTCCAGCACCTCGATCGAGGCGGCGTTGTATTCGGTCGGCTGGGGCGCGGCGCTCGCGAACAGGTCTTCGGACATGCGCGATCTATAGCGCGAGGGGGCGGCGGAACAAAGCGGAGCCACACGGCCGGCGGTGTTGCATCGGGGCAACAGATCCGGATCTTAATTTTGCCGCAATGCAGCTAACCCGGATCAAGGGCGTTGGGCGGGCCGTAGTTCAAGTCAAATGCGTATCAAGGAGCATGTTCGTATGCGTCAGCGTACTCTTACCCGCGCCCTCATCGGTGCCACCGCCCTCCTCGCCGCGGCGCCCGCGCTCGCGCAGACCGCCGATGGCGAAAAGCGCTTCGACGGCGTTTATGTCGGCGGTTCGGCCGGTGTCAGCGTCCAGGGCAACGATGTCGGCGAAAGCCTGATCTTCGACCGCAACCTGGACGGCCGCTTCGGTGACCAGATCACCACCGCGGCGGGCGCCAACGCCTTCTCGCCCGGCTTCTGCAACGGCGGCGCGCGCGGCGCGACCCCGGCGGGCGGCTGCTTCAACGACAAGGACGATATCGAGTATTTCGCTCGCGTCGGCGCCGACAAGCAGTTCGGCAACGTCGTCGTCGGCGTGGTCGGCGAGTTCGGCAAGAGCGAAGCAAAGGACTATGCGACCGGTTACAGCACGACGCCGGCCTTCTACCAGTTCGGCCGCAGCTTCGACTGGAACTCGAGCATCCGTGCGCGCGCCGGTTATGCCGCGGGCGGCAAGACGCTGTTCTACGCAGCGGGCGGTCCGGCCTATGCGCGCATCAACACGAGCTTCACGACGTCGAACGCCGCGAACTCGTTCACCGTGCGCAACCAGAAGTACAACAGCTGGGGCTTCACTGCCGGCGGCGGTGTCGAGCAGTCGATCACCAAGAACTTCTCGGTCGGCCTCGAGTATATGTACAACCAGTATCAGGACGACTTCGCGTCGGTTCGCGTCGGTCAGGGTACCGCGCCGGCGACCAACCCGTTCCTGCTGGGCGGCGCGGGCGGCACCGACATCCAGCGCGATGACGAGCGTTTCCGCTTCCATTCGATCCGCGCGACGGCGGCGATCCGCTTCTAAGATCGCACGGATCCAGTAACTCAGTAGCGTTGCGTACCATCCCGCCGCCCCCCTCTCGGGGCGGCGGGATTTTCTTATTCGATCAGCACCGGCTGGCCGCACCGGATGCCCGTGACCCACAGGTCCGCTTCCCCTACGCCGACGCCCAGCACGCCTGTCACCGACATCAGCACCGGGTCGAGCACCGGCGCGATCAGCGACAATTGCCCGCCCACCCCGCGCACGATCGGGTCGAGCGGCAGCGGCAGGAAGCCGAGCAGCCGCGCCCTCAGGTCGACCTTTTGCACCAGGCTGGTGGCGATGCCGCCGACCGGGGTCGAGCTGCGGATCGTCTGCACGCTAGCCGCGTCGATCGCGCTGGCATCGAAGCGGCGGGTCTGGAAGCTTTCGTTGGCGCCGAGGTCGATTGCCGCGCGCCCCTCCACCCGCACCAGCAGCGTTTCCAAAAGCCGCGCATCGGCCAGCGCCACCGGCGTCTTGAAATCGGGAAGCGCCGCCGGGTCGGCCCGTGCGATCGTCACCTGCCCCGGCGCCGGCCGTCCGGCCAGCGTGACCGCATTCGGCCGGCACTCGATCGCCTCCAGCCGCGCCTCCGCACTCGCCAGTTCGACGAACAGCGGCAGCTCGACCGAGGCGAGGCTGATGCCGGGCAGCGGCTGGGCGGCGAGCTGCGTTTCGAGATAGATCCGCGTCTGCGCGGTGCGGATGACCGGCGACCGGTCGCGCGTCACCGCGATCCACGGCGCCCGGTTGGGCCGCTCGCCGATCGCCACCCACAGCCGGGTGCGCGCGATGCCCGGCACCTGCGCGCCGAGGTCGATCGCCACCTGCCGCCCGCTCGCGCTCCCCTGGATGACGTTGCTGGCAAGATCGAGCGTGTCGATGCGCAGCAGTCCCGCACCCCCGTCCCCCTGTCGTCCCATCTCGCCCAGGTCGATGAGGTCGGCGAGCCGGATCGTCCCCTTGGCCGCGCTAGCGAGGCTGGCGAGCGCGGCGCGCGCCACGGGATCGGCCACCTGCCGCGACAGGCTGCCAAGGATCGTCGAGGCGGGAACCTCGGCCTTCAGCAGGTCGTCGAACCGCGCCACCTCGATCTTCGCATCGGCGCCCAGCACCTTGAGCCACGGCACCAGATCGACCTTCGCCGTGGCCAGCGCGTTGTAATCCATCACCGACAGCGCGACCTTGCCACCGGTCAGCCCCGACAGCAGCGCATTGGCAACCCCGCCGTCTAGGCTGGCGAGCCGCGAACCGACCGCGAAACTGGCGAGGTCCAGCCGCCGCGCAGTGGCCCGTCGCTCGACCGCGACGCTGGGCGTGCCGAAGATCGCGGCGAATACCGTCGGCACCTCGCTGCGCACGGTCACGCGCACCGCATCGGGGTCGGCCGCGCCCGCGACGAAGCGCGCATCGGGCGCCGCCTCCGCCCGGTATCGCCCCGTCGTCGTCCCTGTCGTCAGCGGATAACGGCCGGGGCTGGCCGCGACCATCGTGGCGGCAAGCGCCGCCGCCTGTCCCGTGTCGCGCGCGGCCGCGAGGGCAGCCGCATCGGCGACGCCCTGAATGCGGCGGCGCTCCAGCTCGACCATGCCGAGGTCGACCGCCAGCGCGGCGACGCCGAACAGCATCGGCAGCGCGCCTGCGACCAGCACCGCGGCGGCACCCCGGCGCTCGCGCAGCAGCCGCTTCATCAGAAGTCCGCCACTTCGGCTACGGCCCGCCGCTCGATCACCGGCTCGGGCATGGGGACCAGCCCCGACCGCAGCAGCGACAGGGCGCGCGTGTCGACCGCCAGCGTGACGGTGACGCGGCCATCCGCCTCCGCCACCGCGCTCGAAACCTCTCCCGGCTTGGCGACGGCGGCATTGGCCAGCCCCTGCGTCACGCTGGCGCGGGCGAGCGTCACGCGTTCGGCTGCGGTCTGGCCGACGATCGCGGCACGCGCGGCGTCGTTGGCGAGCTGTTGAAGCGTATGTGCGGTCAGGAAATACTGGCCGTAACCGAGCATTCCGAAGAGGAGCGCGATCAGGATTGGCGATAGCAGCGCAAACTCGACCAATGCGGTACCGCGGCGATCGGACCCGAAAGGATGAACCATTGGCATGACCCTTCCCTAAGACAGCTTAGCTTAGGATAAGGGCGACCCAGCGCTCCACAACTTACGTAAATTAAACAGATATTTACTGAGGAGATTTCCCTCAAATTGGAGGTATTATGCGAAGATTGTGTATCAATAGGCCCGCAACCGACTAATTAGCACCAACGCGTGGCGTAGGAAGAACAGGGGCGGCACCGCTTACTTCCCGATCATGGCCAATGAAGCGAATGGGTAGCGCAACACCGGGCACGACGGTATCGTCGGGTCGACGCGCCTCGATGCGCATCCCGCGATGAACGATCTGCGGATCCGCGAAAGCCTGCTCGACATCGTTGATCGGCCCCGCCGGCACGCCCGCCGCCTCGAGGGCCGCCAGCAATGTGTCGCGCTGCCAGGCGCGGGTGGCGCCGGCGACCAGCGGGTCGAGGATCGATCGCTGCGCGACCCGAAGCGCATTGGTGGCAAAGGTCTCGTCGCAATGCAGGCGTAGCACCTCGCATGCGCGCTCGAACTGGCGATCGTTGCCCACCGCCAGGATGATCCACCCGTCCGCAGTCGGATAGGCCGCGTAGGGCGCGATATTGGGATGCGCATTGCCAAGCCGCGTGGGCGCGATGCCGGAGACGAGATAGTTCATCGCCTGATTGGCGAGCGTCCCCACCATCACGTCGAACAGCGCCATGTCGACATGCGCACCCCGCCCCGTCCGCGCCCGCTCGGCCAGCGCGGCCTGGATGCCGATCACGGCGTAGAGGCCGGTGAGGATATCGGCATAGGCGACGCCGATCTTCTGCGGTGCGCCATCCGGCTCGCCGGTCAGGCTCATGATCCCGCCCATGCCCTGGACGATGAAATCGTAGCCGGCCCGGGCGGCATAGGGCCCGTCCTGCCCGAACCCGGTGATCGAGCAATAGACGAGGCCGAGATGATCGGCCGACAGGGTGGCGTAATCGAGCCCGTACTTCGCCAGCCCGCCGACCTTGAAGTTCTCGATCACCACATCGGCATCGGCGATCAGCGCGCGGACGGTGGCGCGGCCTTCCTCGGTCGAGAAGTCCGCGACGACCGACCGCTTGCCGCGATTGGCCGCGTGGAAATAGGCCGCGTCGCGGCTCCCGTCGGGATTGTCGACGAAGGGCGGCCCCCAGCGGCGCGTATCGTCGCCCTCGGGGCTCTCGACCTTGACCACCTCCGCGCCCAGATCGGCGAGCACCTGTCCCGCCCACGGGCCGGCGAGGATGCGCGCCAGCTCGACGACGCGCACCCCGGCAAGCGGTCCGCTCATCAGAAGGCAGCGTGGCCGGTGATCGCGCGCCCGAGGATCAGCGCATGGACGTCGTGCGTCCCCTCATAGGTGTTCACCGTCTCAAGGTTCACCATGTGGCGGATGACGTGATACTCGCCCGAAATCCCGTTGCCGCCGTGCATGTCACGGGCTTGCCGCGCGATATCGAGCGCCTTGCCGCAATTGTTGCGCTTGACGAGGGAGATCATCTCGGGCGCGAACCGCCCCTCGTCCATCAGCCGGCCGACCTGTAGGCTGGCCTGAAGGCCGAGTGCGATCTCGGTCGCCATGTCGGCGAGCTTCTTCTGATAGAGCTGCGTCGCCGCCAGCGGTCGGCCGAACTGCTGCCGGTCGAGGCCATACTGGCGCGCGGCGTGGTAGCAGAACTCCGCCGCGCCCATCACACCCCACGAAATGCCATAGCGCGCGCGGTTGAGACAGCCGAACGGCCCCTTGAGCCCCTCGACGCCGGGCAGCAGGCCGTCTTCGGGAACGAACACCTCGTCCATCTGGATCATGCCGGTGATCGACGCGCGCAGCGAAATCTTGCCCTCGATCTTGGGTGCCGACAGGCCCTTCATCCCCTTTTCGAGGATGAAGCCGCGGATCTTGCCGTCATGCGCGTCGGACTTGGCCCAGACTACGAACACGTCGGCGATCGGCGCGTTGCTGATCCAGGTCTTGGCGCCCGAAATCACATAACCGCCATCGACCTTCTTCGCGCGCGTGCGCATGCCACCGGGATCGGAGCCCGCATCGGGCTCGGTCAGGCCGAAACAGCCGATCAGCTCGCCGCGGGCCAGGCCGGGCAGATACTTCGCCCGCTGCTCGTCGGAGCCATAGGCGTGGATCGGATACATCACGAGGCTCGACTGCACGCTCATCATCGAGCGATAGCCCGAATCGACCCGCTCGACCTCGCGCGCGACGAGGCCATAGGCGACATAACCCGCGCCCGCGCCGCCGAACTGCTCGGGGATCGTGACGCCCAGCAGCCCCTGCTCGCCCATTTCGCGAAAGATCGCGGGGTCGGTATGCTCGCGCTCGAACGCATCGGCGACGCGCGGCTGCAGCCGGTCCTGCGCAAAAGCGTGGGCGGCGTCGCGGATCATCCGCTCGTCGTCAGTGAGTTCGGCATCGAGCCGAAGCGCATCGGCGTAATCGAAGCGCGTCATTGCAGTCATGGCATCCTCCTAGGGTCGCCATTTCGGCCAAAAGCGCGCGGCGGTCAAATGTGCCAGCGGTTGCCAACCGCCCCGTCGCGCGACTAAGGGGCGCGCATTCGCAAGGACCCGGTGCAATTCCGGGTGGCTATTCCGGCCGCCGATCCGCCGGACAACACAACGCACCGATATTCTCGAAGCGCGCTCGCCGCGCCCGTGCCCTGTTGTGGAAAATCAATGAAATTCGACCTCACCGCCTATCGCCGCCAGTGGTTCACCACCGGCGCCGCCGCCCGCCGCGACGTGCTCGCCGGCATCGTCGTCGCGCTCGCGCTGATCCCGGAGGCGATCGGCTTCTCGATCATCGCGGGCGTCGATCCGCGCGTCGGCCTTTATGCCTCGGTCGCGATCGCGATCGTCATCTCGCTGATCGGCGGGCGGCCGGGGATGATCTCCGCCGCCACCGCCGCGGTCGCCGTGCTGGTCGTGCCGCTGGTGCGCGACCACGGTGTCGAATACCTGTTCGCCGCGACGATCCTGATGGGTCTGATCCAGATCGCGGCGGGGCTGGCGCGGCTCGACCTCGTGATGCAGTTCGTGTCGCGGTCGGTCATCACCGGCTTCGTCAACGCGCTCGCGATCCTGATCTTCATGGCGCAGCTGCCGCAGCTGACCGGCGTCACGTGGCACACCTATGCAATGGTCGCGGGGGGCCTTGCGATCATCTACCTGCTGCCCCGCCTGACGACGGCGGTCCCCTCGCCGCTCGTCGCGATCCTTGTCCTCAGCACCGTCAGCATCGCCCTCGGCCTGCCCGTCAACACCGTCAGCGACATGGGGCAGCTGCCCGACGGCCTGCCGAGCTTCGCGTGGCCGAGCGTGCCACTGAACCTCGAGACGCTGCGCATCATCCTCCCCTACTCGCTGACGATGGCAGCGGTGGGCCTGCTCGAATCGCTGCTGACCGCTCAGATCGTCGACGACATGACCGACACCGACAGCGACAAGCGCGTGGAGTGCGCGGGCCAGGGCGGCGCGAACATCGTCGCCGCGCTGATGGGCGGCATGGGCGGCTGCGCGATGATCGGCCAGTCGGTCATCAACGTCACCTCCGGCGGGCGCGGGCGGCTGTCGACCTTCGTCGCGGGGGCGTTCCTGCTGGTGCTGCTCGCCGCGCTCGGGCCGTATGTCGGGCGCGTGCCGATGCCCGCGCTGGTCGCGGTCATGGTGATGGTATCGATCGGGACGTTTAGCTGGAACTCGATCCCCAATCTGCGCCGCCATCCGCCGACCTCCTCGATCGTCATGCTGACGACGGTCGTGGTGGTGGTCGCGACGCACGACCTGTCGCTGGGCGTTGCGGCGGGGGTGCTGCTGTCGGGCATCTTCTTCGCCGCCAAGGTGCAGCGGATGTTCGCGGTCGAGCGGCGCGATGACGGCGGCCGCGTCACCTATGCCGTGTCGGGCGAAATCTTCTTCGCCTCGGTCGACCGCTTCACCCGCGCGTTCCGGGCCGAGGGCGCGGCCGACGTGACGATCGATGTGTCCGCCGCGCACTTCTGGGACATTTCAGGGGTCGGCGCGCTCGACAAGATCGTCGCGCGCCTGCGCCAGGGCGGCGCGTCTGTCGACGTCGTGGGCTACAACCGCGCCAGCGCCGACATCGTCGATCGCTTCGCCATGCACGACAAGACCGGCTTCGAGCTCGGCGCCGTCCCACACTGACGGCGCGTCAATCCAGCGCCTTCACGATCTCCTCGACCATCTTCTTGGCGTCGGCGAGCAGCATCATCGTGTTGTCCATGTAGAACACGTCGTTGTCGACACCGGCATAGCCGACGCCGCCCATCGACCGCTTCACGAACAGCACGGTCTTGGCCTTTTCGACGTCGAGCACCGGCATGCCGTAGATGGGCGAGGACTTGTCGGTCTTGGCCGCCGGGTTGGTCACGTCGTTGGCGCCGATGACGAAGGCGACGTCGGTCTGCGCGAACTCGGAGTTGATGTCCTCGAGCTCGAACACCTCGTCATAGGGGACGTTCGCCTCTGCCAGCAGCACGTTCATGTGCCCCGGCATCCGCCCCGCGACCGGATGGATCGCGAACTTCACCCGGACGCCGTGCTCCTTCAATTTGTCGGTCATCTCGCGCAGGACGTGCTGCGCCTGCGCGACCGCCATGCCGTAGCCGGGGACGATGATGACCTGCTCGGCCTGCTGCATCAGGAAGGCGGCGTCGTCGGCGGAGCCGCGCTTCCACGGCCGCTGCTCCTTCGCCTCCCCGCCGGCGCCCCCGCTGGCCTCCGCGCCGAAGCCGCCAGCGATGACGGACAGGAAGCTGCGGTTCATCGCGCGGCACATGATGTAGGACAGGATCGCGCCCGAGCTGCCGACGAGCGCACCCGTGATGATCATCGCGGTATTGTGGAGCGTGAAGCCCATCGCCGCCGCCGCCCAGCCCGAATAGCTGTTCAGCATCGACACCACGACCGGCATGTCCGCCCCGCCGATCGGCACGATCAGCAGGAAGCCGATCACGAAGCTGAGCGCCAGCAGCGTCCAGAACGGCCACGCGTCCTGCGAATGCGCGAACTGCGCGACGAGCAGCAGGATCGTCGCGAGCACGGCCAGGTTGATCGCATGGCGGCCGGGCAGCAGGATCGGCTTGCCCGACATGTTGCCGTTCAGCTTCAGGAACGCGATGACCGAGCCCGAAAAGGTGATCGCACCGATCGCGGCGCCCAACCCCATCTCGACCTTGCTCACCGGGTTGATGACTGCGAAGGGGTCGCCGATCATCGGGATCACCATCTGCGCGATCCCGAACGCCATCGGGTTGAGATAGGCCGCGACTGCGACGAGCACTGCCGCCAAGCCGACGAGGCTGTGGAACGCGGCGACCAGCTGCGGCATCGCCGTCATCGCGATGCGCTTGGCGATGGTGACGCCGATGATGGCGCCGACGCCGATCGCGGCGAGGATTTCGAGAAAGGCGATCCAATCGATGCTGAACGCGCTAACACTGGCAATCCGGTCGCCGTCCAAGCCAACGTCGCCGCTCAGAAGCGGAATATGCGTCACCAGCGTCGTCACCACGGCGATCGCCATGCCGATCATGCCGAAGCGGTTGCCCTGCTGGCTGGTCGCCGGCGACGACAGCCCACGCAGCGCCAGGATGAAGCACACGCCAGCCACCAGATAGGCGAGCGCCGCGAACGAATTGCCGGCGGTTACGTGCTCCATCCCCAACCCCTTGTCTCGTCACCCCGGACTTGATCCGGGGTCCCGCTTCTTCTTCTCGACCCGCCGAAAGTAAGCGGGACCCCGGATCAAGTCCGGGGTGACGGTGCTACTGCTTGGCCGGTGCCGCCGGCCGCTCCTTCTTCTTGTACATCGCCAGCATCCGCTGCGTGACCGCGAAGCCGCCGAAGATGTTGATGCTCGCCAGCACGACCGCGGCAAGGCCCAGCCACTTCGACACCGCGAACCCCGCCGCCGCGCTGGCGACCAAGGCCCCGACGATGATGACCGACGAGATCGCGTTGGTGACCGCCATCAACGGCGTGTGCAGCGCCGGCGTCACCGACCAGACGACATAATAGCCGACGAAGCACGCCATGACGAAGATCGACAGGATCGAAACGAAGTCCATCAGCGGCCCCCTCCCAGAATGGCGCGCGCCAGCACCTGCTGTACGCCGACGATATTGGCGCTTGCCGCCACCTTGACCTCGAGCGGTTCATCGCTGCCGGAGACCCAGATGGTGAGGTCGGCGTCCATGTCGAACGTCCCCGCTCGCTCGATCGCCCAGCGGGTGATCGACTTGTAGGGAATGCTCTCGATCTCGACCTTGCGCCCGGTCAGCCCCTGCACGTTGACGGTGCACAGGCGGTAGTTCGTCAGGAAGACGAGGTCGCGCATCGTCTTGAACGCGATCAGCACGCGCTCGCCCTCGATCAGTACGGGCGCATAGTCGCGCGCGACCGTCTCGGCATTTGTCTCGGTCGCGTTGAAAAGGCCCATCAGGCGGCGCCGGTCAGCCGCGGGTTCACCACCTGCCCGTCCTTGGTCAGCCGGATCGCATCGCCGATCTCGGCATCCAGCACCGGGCGCCCGGCCTCCTTGTCCCAGAAGGCGGAGAGGAAGTTGAACAGGTTGCGGGCGAACAACGCCGACGCGTCCGCCGCCAGCCGCGAAGGCACGTTGCGATGGCCGACGATCTTAACGCCGTGGCGCACGACCACCTCGCCCGCAACCGCACCCTCGACATTGCCGCCCTGCTCGACCGCCAGGTCGACGATGACGCTACCCGGCCGCATCGAGGCGACCTGCGCATCGCTGACCAGCCGCGGCGCGGGCCGACCGGGGATCAGCGCGGTGGTGATCACGATGTCCTGCTTGGCGATGTGCGACGACACCAGTTCGGCCTGCGCGACCTTGTACTCGTCGCTCATCTCGGTGGCATAGCCGCCGGTGCCCTCGCCCTCGATGCCCTTCACCGCCTCGACGAAGATCGGCTTGGCGCCGAGCGACAGGATCTGCTCCTTGGTTGCGGCGCGCACGTCGGTGGCGGACACCTGCGCCCCCAGCCGGCGAGCGGTCGCGATCGCCTGAAGCCCCGCCACACCGACGCCCATCACGAACACACGCGCGGCGCTGACCGTGCCCGCCGCGGTCATCATCATCGGGAAGGCGCGACCATATTCGGCGGCGGCGTCGAGCACCGCCTTGTACCCCGACAGGTTGGATTGCGAGGACAGGATGTCCATCGACTGCGCGCGGGTGATGCGCGGCATGAACTCCATCGCCAGCGCCTCGACCCCCGCGGCGGCATAGGCATCGACGCGCGCGCGCTCGCTGAACGGATTGAGCCCCGCCGCGACCCACGCGCCGCGTGGCAGCCCTTCCGGCGCCGGTCCCTGCACGCCGAGCACGATCTCCGCGCCCGACAGCGTCGCGGCGCGGTCGCCGACGCTGGCGCCAGCCTCCGCAAAGGCGGCGTCGGCAATCGAGGCATGCTCGCCCGCCCCGGCCTCGACCGCGATGGTCGCGCCGAGGGCGATGAACTTCTTCACCGTCTCCGGCGTCGCCGCCACGCGGGCTTCACCGGGGGCAGTTTCGCGGAGGACGGCGATCTTCATGGGATCAGCTGGCGATCAGGCCGACGACGACGGCGGCGGCGATCGCGACGACGATCGATCCCACCTTCACCATGCCGATAAAGCTCGAATAGGTATCCTCGCGCAGCGGCGTCTGGGTTTGGTCGGCCATGTGATCCCCGTTTGAATAACGTCTTGCTCCCATCCTTAGCCAGCGGTCGCCGGTCTCGGCAAGGGCCGGAACCATCGATGCGCTTAAGCCGGGCTTTACGCTTCTTCGCTATCCACCCTGTCTGAAAGCGGGACGACGGGGACAAAGATTTCGCGATGACACGGAACGGACAGCGCCTGCTCATGCTGATCGACGAGGAGCCGGCCCAGCGCCGCCTCATCGCGGCGATCGCTTCGCGCCGGGGATGGCGCACGATCTTTGCCGGGGATCACGAGACCGCACTTGCGATGCTTGGCACGCAGGACGGCATGAGCCTCGACGCCATCGTGCTCGATCATTGGGCGCCCGATTGCGACGCGACCAGCCTGATCGCGGAATTGCGCCGCAACCGCCCAGCGCTTCCCATCCTGATGCTCACCGCCAACGGATCGGTGGCGAGCGCGGTCGATGCGATGCGCGCAGGGGCGACCGATTTCCTAACCAAGCCGCTGGCCGCCGAGCGCCTGCTCTCTGCGCTGGAAGCGGCGGTCGCGGGCAAGGCGGCGGGCGAATTGCGCCCGCTTACCGAAAAGCTGTCGATGCCGCTCGCCTTCGACGAGATCGTCGGCTCCGCGCCGCAATTCCGCGCCGCGCTCGCCATCGCGGCCAAGGCGGCGCGCGCGCGCATCCCCGTGCTGATCGAGGGCGAAAGCGGCGTCGGCAAGGAGGTCGTGGCCGAGGCGATCCACGCCGCCAGCCCCCGCGCGAAAAAGCCGCTGGTCCGCGTCAATTGCGGCGCGATCCCCGGCAACCTCGTTGAATCGGAACTGTTCGGCCACGAAAAGGGCGCCTTCACCGGCGCGTTCGAGCGCAAGATCGGCCGCTTCCAGGAGGCGGACGGCGGCACGCTGTTCCTCGATGAGATCGGCGAAATGCCGCTCGAGGCGCAGGTCAAGCTGCTGCGCGTCCTCCAGTCGGGCGAACTCCAGCCGATCGGCGCGCGCCACGCCCGCGAAGTCGACGTGCGCGTCGTCGCTGCCACCAACAAGACGCTGACCGAAGAGGTCGAGGCCGGCCGCTTCCGCGAGGACCTCTACTACCGACTCAACGTCGTCCAGGTGACGATCCCGCCTTTGCGCGATCGACCCGGCGACGTCGCGCCACTTGCGCGCCACCTGCTTGCGCGGATCGCCGAACAGCCGGGGCTGCGCCCGCTCGGCATCACCGACGACGCGCTGGCCTTGCTCGGCAGCTACGATTGGCCGGGCAATGTCCGCCAGCTTCAAAACGCGCTGTTCCGCGCCGCGGTGCTGTGCGACGGCGACGCGCTGACCCGCGGCGATTTTCCGCAGATCGCGCACATGGCGGCGAATGGCGGCGCGTCGGCAGTCCAGGGGCCGGCCCCCTCGGGCGGGGTCACGCTGTTCCGCCCTGACGGCAATCTGCGCGCACTGGAAGAGATCGAGGCCGACGTCATCCGCCTTGCCATCGGCCATTATCGCGGCCGGATGACGGAGGTGGCACGCCGGCTCGGCATCGGCCGCTCGACGCTCTATCGAAAGCTCGGCGAGCTTGGCATCGACCAGTCGGCGGCCTGAGGGCTTTTCGAGGGCCGCCAATCCTTGCTAGCGCTGGCAGATGAGCCAGCCGCCCACCATCCACGACGTCGCGGCGCGTGCGGGTGTTTCGATCCGCACCGTGTCGCGCGTCCTCAACCGCTCGACCAAGGTCAATAGCGAGACGCGGGCGCGGATCGACGCGGCGATCGCGGCGCTGGGCTTCTCGCCCAGCCTGCGCGCGCGGGCGCTCGCGACGGGGCGGTCGTTCCTGATCGGCCTCGTCCATGACGATCCCAACGCCCTCGTCCTCGACGCCGTGCAGCGCGGCATCGTCGCCGCCGCCTCCGCCCGCGGGTACGAGATGGTGGTGCACCCGGCGGGGGGCGACGCCGCGGTCGAGGATATCGCCGCCTTCGCCCGGCGGACACGCGTCGACGGGCTGATCGTGCTGCCCCCGGTGTGCGAGGCGGCGGGGCTGGCCGAAAGCCTCTCGATCCCGACCATCGCCTTCGCCGCCGCGCGCATCGCCGGCTATGCGACGATGCTGGTGTCCGACGAGCGCGAGGCGGCCGGTGAAGTGGCGCGGCACCTGTTGTCGCTCGGGCATCGCCGGATCGGCTTCGTCAGCGGCCCGCCGGGACTCTTGTCGGCAAGCGAGCGGCGCGCGGGGTTCGCCGAAGCACTCGCCGCGGCCGGCGCGCCGCTCGACCCCGCGCTGGTCGTCGTCGGCGACTATCGATTCGCGGGCGGCGTGGCGGCAGGCGAGGCGCTGCTGGCCGGCAACGACCGCCCGACCGCGATCTTCGCATCGAACGATGTGATGGCGGCGGGCGTGCTGAAGGTTGCGGCGCGGATGAACATCGCGGTCCCCGCCGACCTTTCGGTCGCGGGCTTCGACGGCAGCGCGCTCGCAACGATGCTGACGCCCGCGCTGACCACCGTCGCCCGCCCGCTCGGCGACATGGCCGCGCGCGCCGCCGAACGTCTGATCGACGCGATCGAGGGCGAGGCTGCGGACGGCGACCTTGCCGCCACGCTCACCCTCCAGATCGCCGAGTCGACCGGCCCGGCCTAGATCGGCCGCGCCGCCAGCACCGCCGCGACGAAGGCCGGATCGTCGACCAGATCGCCGAACACCTCGCGCAAGCCCAGTACCTCGCGCGCGAGCCTGCCCACCAGCCGCGCCGCCAGCGGATCGGCGACGCCTTTCCCGCGCTCGACGAAGCGCAGCCATGCGGCGACCGGCACCGCCAGCCGGTCGATCGGTCGCCCTGCCGCCTGAGCGGTGCGCACCGTGTCGAGCAGGCGATAGGGCAGCTTCTGGGACCCATCGGCGGCAATCTGGATCAATTGGTGCGCGATCGCGGGATTGGCAAAGCGGTCGAGGATCGTGGTGACGTAGGCATCCACGTCCAGCCCGGCGGGCGGCGTCAGCGAGGCTGCGATATCCTCGCGCATCAGCCGCTCGGCGAACGACGCGAGCGCCGGATCGCGCATCGCCTCCGCCACGGTCGCGTGCCCACGTTCCAGCCCGAGATAGGCGAGCGACGAATGCGCGCCGTTGAGCAGCCGGAGCTTCGCCAGTTCGTATCCGCGCACATCGTGCGTCAGCGTCACGCCCGCGGCGGCAAGGTCGGGCCGCTCGCCGGGGGCGAAATCGTCCTCGACCACCCATTGCCAGAACCGCTCGCGCTGGACCGGCCACGCATCCTCCAGCCCGGTCGCCTCGGCCACCCGCGCCCGCAGCGCATCGTCGGTGGCGGGCGTGATCGCATCGACCATCGTCGAGGGAAAGCGCACCGCCCCCGCGATCCAGTCGGCAAGGTCGTCGCCCCGCGTCGCCGCCAGCGCCGCCACCGCACGGCCGAGCTTGGCACCGTTGTCGGCGAGGTTGTCGCACGACAGGACGGTCAGCCCGCCCACCCCCGCTGCCCGCCGCGCGGCAAGGCCTGCGACGATCCAGCCGACCAGCGACCTGGGTGCCCCTTCGCCCGCACGGTCGTGGACGATTGCGGGATGATCCATGTCGAGGCTGCCGTCGGCGGCGTAGCAATAGCCCTTCTCGGTCACCGTCGCGCTCAGCACCCGCGTGTCGGACGCCGCGATCGTGTCGAGGATCGCCGCCCCCTCGCCCGCGGTCAGCACGTGACGAAGCGCGCCCACCACCTCGAACGACGGCGCCGCATCGAGCAGCGCCAGCGTGTAGAGCCCGTCCTGCGGATTGAGCGCGTTCGCCACCGATGCAGAATTGAGGCTCACCCCGACCACGCCCCAGCGCGGATCGACGGCGTTGAGCGCGTCGTACACCGGCACCTGATGCGCGCGGTGGAATGCCCCCGGCCCGAAATGGACGATGCCGCTGCGCAAGGTCGCCCGGTCGTAGCGCGGGCCGTTGGGAAGCGGCAGCGCCGCCTGCGACAGCCGCGTCATGCCGGCTCGCCCAGCTTGTACGCGCGCCGCACCAGCCCCACCGTCAGTTCGTGCGCGAGCTCGGCCGCTTCCCAGTCGGCAATCTGCCCCTCCGCCACCAGCCGGGCGAGGAACGCGCAGTCGACGCGCCGTGCGACGTCGTGCCGCGCCGGAATCGACAGGAACGCGCGTGTATCGTCGTTGAACCCTACCGTATTGTAGAAGCCCGCCGTCTCGGTCGTCATCTCGCGGAAGCGGCGCATCCCCTCGGGACTGTCATGGAACCACCAAGCCGGCCCCAGGCGCAGGCAGGGATAATGCCCCGCCAGCGGCGCCAGTTCGCGCGCGTACGTCGTCTCGTCGAGCGTGAAGAGGATGATCGTCAGGTCGCGCTCGTTGCCCACCACGTCCAGCATCGGCTTCAGCGCGCCCACGAAATCAGCGCGCATCGGAATGTCGGCGCCCTTGTCGCGCCCGTGACTGGCGAACAGTGCGGCATTGTGGTTGCGGAATGAGCCGGGGTGGATCTGCATCACCATCCCGTCCTCGACGCTCATCTTCGCCATTTCGGTCAGCATCTGCGCGCGGAACAGCTCGGACTCGCCCGCCTCGAACCGGCCCGTGACGATGCGGTCGAACAGCGCCGCACTCTCGGCGCGCGACAGGTTCGCCGTCCGTGCGCTGGCATGGCCATGGTCGGTCGCGGTCGCGCCCAGCGCGCGGAAATCGGCGCGGCGGCGGCGGTGCGCGGCGAGATAGCCGTCCCACGTCATCACGTCCTCGCCGGTCAGCGCCCCGAACCGCTCGAGCGCGGCGGCGAAGCCCTCATGCTCCGCGTCGATCACCGCATCGGGGCGATAGGTCGAGACGACCCGTCCGCCCCAGCCCGACTCGCGGATCCTCTTGTGGTGGTCGAGCGGATCGTCCGCCCCCTCGGTGGTGGCGAGGAACTCGATCCCGAACCGCTCGAACAGCGCGCGGGGGCGATAGCCGGGGGTCGCCAGCGCCGTATTGATCGTATCGAAATAATGGTCGGCGCTGGCGGGGTCGAGCGCAACCTCGATCCCCAGCACCTCGGCGAACACATGGTCGAGCCACAGCCGCGACGGCGTGCCGCGGAACAGGTGATAGTGCGCGGCGAAGGTTCGCCACGCCTCGCGCGGGTCGGTCGCCGGCGTGCCCGCGCGGCTGCGCACGCCGAGCGCGTCGAGCGACACGCCCTGCGAATAGAGCATCCGGAAGATGTAATGGTCGGGCGCCAGCAACAGCTCGGTCGCATTGGCGAAGGGCGCGTCGGTCGCGAACCAGGCTGGGTCGGTGTGCCCGTGCGGGCTGACGATCGGCAGTCCGCCGATTTCGGTATAGAGCGCGCGGGCGATGTCGCGGGTTCGCGGCTCGGCGGGAAACAGGCGATCGGGATCGAGCTTAAGGGGACGCATCTTCCTCTCCTCGCCATTGCGATAGCCGCTTGTGCCAGCGCTGGCAACGGACTAGCGATCGGCAAGGCCAGCGCGTAGGGAGAGGGTATGTCAGGACCGATCGTCTGCTTCGGCGAATTGCTGCTCCGCCTGTCCGCGCCGGGCCGCGAATTGCTGATGCAGTCGCCCCGACTCGATATCGTCGTCGGCGGGGCGGAGGCGAACGTGGCTGCGGGTCTCGCCGCGCTCGATCACCCGACCGCGCTGGTCAGCACCCTGCCCGACAATGCGCTGGGCCGCGGCGCGGTCGCGGCGATGCGCGCGGCGGGGGTCGATACCGCGCGCGTGACGACCGGGCCGGGGCGGATGGGTCTCTATTTCCTTTCCCCGGGCGCGGGCGTGCGCGCCGCCGACATCGTTTACGACCGCGCCGGATCGGCGTTCGTAGAGGCGAGCGACTACGACTGGCCCGCCTTGCTCGAGGGAGCGGCGCGCCTGCATCTGTCGGGGATCACCCCCGCGCTCGGCCAGGCTAGCGCCGCGCACGCGCTGGCGGCAGCACGTGCAGCTCGGGCAGCAGGTGTGCCCGTCTCGTTCGACGGCAATTACCGCGCGCGCTTGTGGGAAAGCTGGGCCAGCGACCCGCGCGGCGTGCTGACCGAATTGGTGGCGCAGGCCGATCTGTTCTTCGGCAACCACCGCGACGTGGCGCTGCTGACCGGCCGCAACGTGCGCGAGGCGCGCGCGGCGGCAGAGGTGGCGTTCGCGGCCTTCCCCAACCTCACCGTCATCGCTTCGACCGCGCGGACGGTCATCGACGCCGACCACCACCGCCTGTCCGCGCGATTCGATACGCCGGACGCCGCGTACGAAACCGAGGAGATCGCGGTCACCGGCATCGTCGACCGGATCGGCGGCGGCGATGCGTTCGCGGCGGGCATCCTCCACGGCCTCCATGCCGGCCTGACGCCGCAAGAGACGGTCGAGGCGGGGCTGGCGCTCGCTGCGCTCAAGCACAGCCTGCCCGGCGACTTCTCCCGCTTCACCCGCGCCGACCTCGCCGCGTTTCAGGCGGGCGCACGCGACGTGCGGCGTTAAACCCGGCCAACGGTCCGGGTTTGCAATGCAGCACGGGTCCTGTATCGGCGGTTTCGGCCTTGAAGGCGGCGTCCCGGACGCTACCTCGGATGGCAACAGCGATTGAGACGGATCATGGCGACCTTCACCCTCCCCAAGAACAGCGTCATCAAGAAGGAAGGGCACGTCCACCGCGCGCCCGCGGGTGCCAAGCGGATCAAACGCTTCAAGATCTATCGCTACGATCCCGATGCCGGCGCCAATCCGCGCTACGACACGTTCGAGATCGATCTCGACGATTGCGGCCCGATGGTGCTCGACGCGCTCATCAAGATGAAGGGCGAGCAGGACCCCAGTCTCACCTTCCGCCGCTCGTGCCGCGAGGGGATTTGCGGCTCGTGCTCGATGAACATCGCGGGCAAGAACGGCCTCGCCTGCACGACCGCGATCGAGGATATCAAGGGCGATATCCGCATCACGCCGCTGCCGCACATGGACGTCATCAAGGATCTCGTCCCCGACTTCACGCATTTCTATGCGCAGTACGCCTCGATCAAGCCGTGGCTTCAGACGGTGACGCCGCCGCCCTCGGGCAAGGAGCGGCTCCAGTCGCCGGAGGATCGCGCGAAGCTCGACGGCCTCTACGAGTGCATCCTGTGCGCCTGCTGCTCGACCTCGTGCCCCAGCTATTGGTGGAACAGCGACAAGTTCCTCGGGCCGGCGATCCTGCTTCAGGCGTATCGCTGGCTCGCCGACAGCCGCGACGAGATGACGGGCGAGCGGCTCGACGACCTCGAGGACCCGTTCCGCCTCTATCGCTGCCATACGATCATGAACTGCGCGAACGTCTGTCCCAAGGGTCTCAACCCGGCCAAGGCGATCGCGGAGATCAAGAAGATGGAAGTCGAGCGCATCGTCTGATGCCCGACCAAACCGGGGCGGCCGCGGACGACGCGCCGCCCCCCTTCCGTTTCTTCCCCGATCCCGATCTTCCCGGCTGGCATCGCTGGGAAATGGCCGATCCTACTCGCTACAACACGTTTCTTGCCCCCCTGTCGGTTCGGGTCGAGCGTGAGGGCTGTGCCTGCGTGCGGATGGTGCCGCAGCGCGTTCATTCGAACCTTCGCGACCACGTCCATGGCGGCGCACTGTTGGGTTTCGCCGATGTGGCGGTGTTCGCTGCTGCCCGAATACTCGGCATCGCCGACGAGGGCTTCGCCTCGACCGTCGATCTGTCCGCGCAATTCATCGACGGTGCCGACGCGGCGCACCCGGTCGAGGCGGAAGTCGAATTGCTCCGCGAAACCGGCCGCCTCTTCTTCGTCCGCGGGCTGATCGTGCAGAATGGCCGCCCGTGCGTCAGCTTCACCGCGACCGCGCGCAAATGACCGATGTCCTCAACGCCTATCGCGCCCTCGTCCAGCGCGGCGAACTCAAGCCCGACGCGGATCAGGAGGCGGCCGCCGCGCGCCTCGACACGCTCGCCGCCGAACTGACCGCAGTACCGAAGCGCGGCAGCGTGCTGTGGAAGATGCTCGGCCGTGCCCCCGCGCCGCCGCGCGGCGTCTACCTGTGGGGCGGGGTCGGGCGCGGCAAGTCGATGCTGATGGACCTGTTCTTCGACCAGCTCCCCATCCGCCGAAAGCGCCGCGTCCATTTCCACGCCTTCATGATCGAGGTGCATGCCCGCCTGCACAAGGAGCGGGCGAAGGAAAGCGGCGACCCCATCCCACCCGTCGCCGCGGCGATGGTGGGCGAGACGCGCCTGCTCGCCTTCGACGAGATGGTCATCAACAATTCGGCCGACGCGATGATCCTGTCGCGGCTGTTCACCGCGATGATGGAGCACGGCCTGACCGTCGTCGCGACCTCGAACCGCGTGCCCGAGGATCTCTACAAGGACGGGCTCAACCGGGAGCATTTCCTGCCCTTCATCGGCCTGATTCGCGAAAAGATGGACGTGCTATCGCTCAACGGCCCGGTCGATTATCGCCGCGACCGGCTGGGCAGTATCGAGACCTGGCTGGTGCCCAACGGGGCCGAGGCGACGAAGACGCTCTCCGACGCCTTCTTCCGCCTCACCGACTATCCGGTCGAGGATAAGGCGCATGTGCCGACCTGCGACCTCGACCTCGGCGGCCGGACGTTGCACGTGCCCAAGTGCCTGAAGGGCGTCGCCGTGTTCAGCTTCAAGCGCCTGTGCGGCGAGGCACGCGGCGCGCCCGATTACCTCGCGGTCGCGCGGCGATTCCACACCGTCATCCTCGTCGGCATCCCCCGGCTCGGCCCGGACAACCGCAACGAGGCGGCGCGCTTCGTCACGCTGATCGACGCGCTCTATGAGCACAAGGTCAAGCTGCTCGCCGCCGCCGATGCGGCCCCCGAACAGCTTTACGAGAAGGGCGACGGCGCGTTCGAGTTCGAACGGACCGTCAGCCGGTTGAACGAAATGCGGTCCGACGAGTATCTGGCGCTCGGCCATGGCAAGGGAGAGCCCGCATGACCGCGCGCATCAACCGCAACACCCGGCTCTGCATGTCGCTGTCGGCGCGGCCGGGCAATTTCGGCACGCGGTTCCAGAACCACCTCTTCGAGGCGCTGGGCCTCGACTATGTCTACAAGGCGTTCACGACCACCGATATCGAGGGGGCGGTGCGCGGCATCCGCGCGCTCGGCATCCGCGGCTGCGCGGTGTCGATGCCGTTCAAGGAGGCGGTGATCCCGCTGATCGACGAACTCGATCCGTCCGCGGCGTCGATCGGCGCAGTCAACACGATCGTGAACACCGATGGCCACCTCAAGGGCTACAACACCGACTATCTGGCGGTGGTGCAGTTGATGCAGCGTCATGCGGTCCCGACCGAGACGCGCTGGGCGCTGACCGGTGCGGGCGGGATGGCGAAGGCGGTCGCCTCGGCCCTCGTCGACTATGGCTATGCGAACGGCACGATCGTCGCGCGCAATGTCGGAAAGCGTCGCGATCTCGCCGACAAGCTCGGCATCGCGCATGCCGACGAGGCGCGCGAAGGCACGCAGATGCTCGTCAACGCCACCCCGATCGGCATGGCCGGCGGCACGGAGGCAGACGCCCTGCCCTTTCCCCTTCAGTCCATCGCCGCGTCGGAGATCGTCTTCGACGTGGTCGCCATTCCGCCCGAGACGCCGCTGATCCGCGCCGCCCGCGATCTGGGCAAACGGGTCATCACCGGTGACGCCGTGCTGGTGTTGCAGGGGCGCGAACAGTTCGTGCTCTACACCGGCGTGCAACCCGGCGAGGTCGAGGTCGACGCCGCCGCCAGGGTCGCGCTGGCGCCTTAATGCACTTGCGAACAAGTCGCAAAGATAGTTTGTCGCCGGTGTCGATAGGCGGTTGTCCCCTCGGTCCAAAAGGCTTAAGTCGCCCCCGTTCTCGCGGGCGCTCCTGCGTGCGTCCGCCGTTTTAGGTCCGTCTAGGGAGGATCCATGGCTCGCAAGAAGATCGCGCTGATCGGCGCCGGCAACATCGGCGGCACGCTCGCGCACCTCGCCGCCCTCAAGGGGCTGGGCGACATCGTCCTGTTCGACGTGGCCGAGGGGATTCCCCAGGGCAAGGCGCTCGACCTCAGCCAGTGCGGCCCGGTCGAGGGCTTCGACGCGACCATCACCGGGTCCAACGATTACAAGGACATCGCCGGCGCCGACGTCATCATCGTCACCGCCGGTGTCGCCCGCAAGCCGGGCATGAGCCGCGACGATCTGCTCGGCATCAACCTGAAGGTCATGAAGGCCGTGGGCGAGGGTATCGCCGCCAACGCCCCCGACGCCTTCGTCATCTGCATCACCAACCCGCTCGACGCGATGGTCTGGGCGTTGCGCGAATTCTCGGGCCTGCCGCACAACAAGGTCGTCGGCATGGCCGGCGTCCTCGACTCGGCGCGCTTCAGCCACTTCCTCGCCGACGAGTTCAAGGTGTCGGTGAAGGACGTGAACAGCTTCGTCCTCGGCGGCCACGGCGACACGATGGTCCCCGTCCTCGAATATTCGACCGTCAGCGGCATTCCCGTCAGCGACCTGATCGCGATGGGCTTCTCGACGCAGGAGCGCATCGACGCGATCGTCCAGCGCACGCGTTCGGGCGGCGGCGAGATCGTCGGCCTTCTGAAGACCGGCTCGGCCTATTACGCCCCCGCGACCAGCGGCATCGCGATGGCCGAAGCCTATCTCTACGACAAGAAGCGCGTCCTGCCCGCGGCGGCGCACCTGACCGGCCAGTATGGCATCGACGACCTCTATGTCGGCGTGCCCGTGGTGATCGGTGCGGGCGGCGTCGAGAAGGTGATCGAGATCAACCTGTCCGAGGAGGCCAAGGGCAACCTCCAGGTCAGCGTCGATGCGGTCAAGGAACTGCTCGTCGCGTGCAAGGGCATCGACGAGAGCCTGAACTGATCCAGCGCGCCCGGCCCAGCCGGGCGCCGCTTTCGTTTTCGTTCGGCCCCCCGGCCGCCACTTTCAGGGAATTCCGATGAGCATCCTCGTCGACAAGAACACCAAGGTCATCGTCCAGGGCATGACGGGCGCCACCGGCACCTTCCATACCGAGCAGGCGCTGGCCTACGGTACGCAGATGGTCGGCGGCGTCACGCCCGGCAAGGGCGGCACGAGCCATATCGGCCTGCCCGTCTTCAATACCGTCGCCGAGGCGGTGGACACGACGGGTGCGACCGCCAGCGTCGTGTACGTGCCGCCAGCCTTCGCCGCGGACTCGATCCTCGAGGCGATCGACGCGCAGGTGCCGCTGATCGTCGCGATCACCGAGGGCATTCCGGTGCTCGACATGGTCAAGGTCAAGCGCGCGCTGTCGGGCTCGAAGTCGCGGCTGATCGGCCCGAACTGCCCCGGCGTGCTGACGCCGGGCGAGTGCAAGATCGGCATCATGCCCGGCTCGATCTTTTCCAAGGGGTCGGTCGGCGTCGTCAGCCGCTCGGGCACGCTCACCTATGAGGCGGTGTTCCAGACGACCAATGCGGGCCTTGGCCAGACCACCGCGGTCGGCATCGGCGGTGACCCGGTCAACGGCACCAACTTCATCGACGTGCTCGAGCTGTTCCTGGCGGACGACGAGACCAAGTCGATCATCATGATCGGCGAGATCGGCGGCGATGCCGAGGAGCAGGCCGCGCAGTTCCTGATCGACGAGGCCAAGCGCGGCCGCAAGAAGCCGATGGCCGGCTTCATCGCGGGCCGCACCGCGCCTCCGGGCCGCCGCATGGGCCATGCCGGCGCGATCGTGTCGGGCGGCAAGGGCGACGCCGAGAGCAAGATCGCGGCGATGGAAGCGGCGGGCATCAAGGTGTCGGCCAGCCCCAGCCTGCTCGGCGAGACGCTCGTCGAGGTTCTGAAGGGTTGATCCTTTTGGCCGCTCCCGGCGTTCGGGAGCGGCAATTGGCCGGCGTTGCCAACGCTGGCCACTGACAGTCCCGTCTCGATCGAGCGGGGTCGAGGTGCATGATGGGTTACGAAGGTCAGGATTTCGCGGATGTGGCGGGCGGCGTCAGCCCGGCGTTCATCGATACGCTCTATGCCCGGTACAAGGCCGATCCGGCCTCGGTCGAGGATGGCTGGCGCGCCTTCTTCGACGGGCTCGAGAATGTGGTGACCGGCCCCAGCTGGGCGCGCAAGAACTGGCCGCTCAGCGACACCGACGCACTGACCGCCGCGCTCGACCCGACCCAGATGGAGCCCGCGCCCAAGCCGGCCAAGGGCGGCGGCGCGCCGGCCCCCGCAGCCAAGGCTGCGGCCCCTGCCCCCTCGACCGCCGATATCCAGCGCGCCGCGCAGGATTCGATCCGCGCGATGATGCTCATCCGCACTTATCGCGTGCGCGGGCACCTGGCCGCCAATCTCGATCCGCTCGGCCTCTCCAAGCGCGAGATGCCCGAGGATTTGAAGACCGAATATCACGGCTTCCACGACAGCGAGATCGACCGCCCCGTGTACCTCGGCGGCGCGCTCGGCTTCGAGACCGCGACGATCCGCCAGGTCGTCGACACGCTGCGCAAGAATTACTGCGGCAATGTCGGCCTCGAATACATGCACATCGCCGACGTGGAGGAGCGCCGCTTCCTTCAGGACCGGATGGAAGGCCAGGACAAGGCGATCGAGTTCACCACCGAGGGCAAGAAGGCGATCCTGTCCAAGGTGATCGAGGCCGAGCAGTGGGAGAAGTTCCTCGGCCGCAAGTATGTCGGCACCAAGCGCTTCGGCCTCGACGGCGGCGAATCGATGATCCCCGCGCTCGAAGCGGTCATCAAATATGGCGGCGCGACGGGCGTGCGCGAGATCGTCTATGGCATGGCGCATCGCGGCCGGCTCAACGTCCTCGCCAACGTGATGGCCAAGCCCTATCGCGTGATCTTTCACGAGTTCGCGGGCGGCTCGGCCAACCCCGACGATATCGGCGGCTCGGGCGACGTGAAGTACCATCTCGGCACCTCGACCGATCGTGAGTTCGATGGCGTCAACGTCCACATGTCGCTGGTTGCGAACCCCAGCCATCTCGAGGCGGTGAACCCCGTGGTTCTGGGTAAGGTGCGCGCGCAGCAGACCTTCCGCCAGGACCTCGACAAGCACGAGCAGGTGCTGCCCGTGCTGATCCACGGCGACGCGGCGTTCGCGGGCCAGGGCATCGTCTGGGAATGCCTCGGCTTTTCGGGCATTCGCGGGTACAATACCGGCGGCTGCGTCCATTTCGTCATCAACAACCAGATCGGCTTTACGACCAGCCCGCAATTCGCGCGTTCGTCGCCCTATCCGTCGGACGTCGCCAAGGGCGTCCAGGCGCCGATCCTGCACGTCAACGGCGACGATCCCGAAGCCGTCACCTTCGCCTGCAAGGTCGCGACCGAGTTCCGCCAGACGTTCAAGCGCGATGTCGTCATCGACATGTGGTGCTATCGCCGCTTCGGCCACAACGAGGGTGACGAGCCGAGCTTCACTCAGCCGATCATGTACAAGTCGATCCGCCAGCATCCGCCGGTCAGCGAGATCTACGGCAAGCGGCTGGTGGCCGAGGGCGTCATCGACGACGGCTTCGTCAAGGCCAAGATCGACAGCTTCACCCAGACGCTGGAAGAATCCTTCGACGGCGCCAAGGGGTACAAGCCCAACAAGGCCGACTGGTTCGCCGGTCGCTGGTCGGGCCTGCACGCGCCCGTCGATGCCGAGACGACGCGCCGCAGCGTCGACACCGGCATCGAGCAGAAGCTGTTCGACTCGCTCGGCCGCACGCTGACCGAGGCGCCCGAGGGGTACGAGCTTCACAAGACGCTCGGCCGCGTCCTCGATGCCAAGCGCGAGATGTTCCGGTCGGGCACCGGCTTCGACTGGGCGACGGGCGAGGCGCTGGCGTTTGGCTCGCTCCTGTCCGAGGGGTACGGCGTCCGCCTGTCGGGCCAGGATTCGGGCCGCGGCACGTTCAGCCAGCGTCACGCCGTCTGGGTCGACCAGAATGACGAGCGCCGCTACGTGCCGCTCGCCGAGATCCCGCACGGCCGGTTCGAGGTGCTCGACAGCCCGCTGTCCGAATATGGCGTGCTCGGTTTCGAATACGGCTTCGCGCTCGCTGATCCCAAGACGCTGGTGCTGTGGGAAGCGCAGTTCGGCGACTTCGCCAACGGCGCGCAGATCATGATCGACCAGTTCATCGCGTCGGGCGAAGCCAAGTGGCTGCGCGCCAACGGCCTCGTCCTCCTGCTGCCGCACGGCTATGAGGGCCAGGGGCCGGAGCACTCGTCGGCACGGCTCGAACGCTTCCTGCAGTTGTGTGCGCAGGACAATATGCAGGTCGCGAACTGCACCACGCCGGCCAACTATTTCCACCTGCTGCGTCGGCAGATGCACCGCAACTTCCGCAAGCCCCTAGTCGTATTCACGCCCAAGTCGCTGCTCCGCCACAAGATGGCGGTGTCGAAGGCGGAGGATTTTGTCGGCACCAGCCATTTCCAGCGGCTGCTCTCCGATCCCTCGGCTCCGGCGGACGAGGCGACGCGCCGCGTGGTGCTCTGCTCGGGCAAGGTCGCGTACGACCTGATCGAGGCGCGCGATGCCGCCGGCGACACCGCCACGCAGATCATCCGCGTCGAGCAACTCTATCCGTTCCCCGGCGAGCCGCTGGCGGCGCGTCTGTCGCGGATGCCCAACCTCGAGGACGTGGTCTGGGCGCAGGAAGAGCCGAAGAACAACGGCGCCTGGTTCCTGGTCGAGCCGCTGATCGAGGAATCGCTCGCCGCCGCCGGGTCGCGGGTACAGCGCGCGCGCTATGCGGGCCGCGCCGCTTCCGCCTCGCCCGCCACGGGCCTGATGAAGCGGCACCAGGCCGAGCAGGGTGCGCTCGTCGCCGACGCGCTCGGCCACAGCGTGCGCGAGGAAATCCGTCGCACCCGCCAGTCCGAAACCAACAATGCGTCCGGCAAGGCCGGGGCGTGATCGAAGCCTGAAGAAGGACGTATCGAAATGGCCACCGAAATCCTCGTCCCCGTGCTGGGCGAATCGATCACCGAAGCGACGCTCGGCGAATGGCTGAAGCAGCCGGGTGAGGCGGTCGCCGCCGACGAACCCGTCGCCAGCCTCGAGACTGACAAGGTCTCGGTCGAAGTGCCCGCCCCCGCCGCCGGCGTGATGGGCCAGCACGCGGTGCAGCCCGGCGACACCGTCAATGTCGGCGCGATGATCGGCACGATCGAGGCCGGCGACGGCGCCGCCGCCGCGCCCAAGGCCGAGGCGGCCCCCGCCGCCGCGCCAACGCCCGCCCCGGCCCCGGCCCCGGCCGAAGCCGCGCAGCAGGCGCCCGCCCCCGCCGAGCATGTCGACGCCGCCGCGCTGTCGCCCTCGGTTCGCCGCGCGATCCTCGAGCACGGCGTCGACCCCGCGACGATCAAGGGGTCGGGCAAGGACGGCCGCATCACCAAGGAGGACGTGGTCGCCGCCGCTTCGGCGAAGTCGAGCGCGCCCGCTGCCGCGCCGGCCCCGGCCGCCGCGCCCGCCGCTGCCGCCGCGCCTGCCGCTGGCGACAACCGCCGCGAGGAGCGCGTCCGCATGACGCGCCTGCGCCAGACGATCGCCAAGCGGCTGAAGGACGCGCAGGACACCGCCGCGCTCCTCACCACGTTCAACGACGTCGACATGACCGCGGTGATCGAGGCGCGCGCCAAGTACAAGGACCTGTTCGAGAAGAAGCACGGCGTCCGCCTCGGCTTCATGGGCTTCTTCGTGAAGGCCGCGACGATGGCGCTGCGCGACATTCCCGCCGTCAACGCCAGCATCGAGGGCGACGAGATCGTCTATCGCGACTATGCCGACATCTCGGTCGCGGTGTCCGCGCCGCAGGGCCTGGTCGTTCCCGTCATCCGCAATGCCGAGAGCCTGTCGGTCGCCGGCATCGAGAAGACGATCGGCGACTTCGGCAAGCGCGCCAAGGACGGCACGCTCAAGATGGACGAGATGAAGGGCGGTACCTTCACCATCTCGAACGGCGGCGTGTTCGGGTCGCTCATGTCGACGCCGATCATCAACCCGCCGCAGTCGGCGGTGCTCGGCCTCCACCGCATCGAGGACCGTCCGGTGGTCCGCGACGGCCAGGTCGTCGTCCGCCCGATGATGTATCTGGCGCTGTCGTACGACCACCGCCTGATCGACGGGCGTGAGGCGGTGACCTTCCTCGTCGCATTGAAGAACGCAATCGAGGACCCGACGCGTCTGCTGATCGATCTGTAAGCAACCCGGTACCCCGGCGAAAGCCGGGGTCCGATTGGGAAGGCGGTTGTAACAAGGCCTGCTCTCTCCCACCCATGTTCCCCGACTGGACCCCGGCCGTCGCCGGGGTACGGTGCCCGACAAGGCTTCGGAGTGAGTAAAATGGCTGAATACGACTTCGACGTTCTGGTGATCGGTGCCGGCCCCGGCGGCTATGTCGCGGCGATCCGGGCGGCGCAGCTCGGTCTTTCCGTTGCTTGCGCGGAGAGCCGCGAGACGCTGGGCGGCACCTGCCTCAACGTCGGCTGCATCCCGTCCAAGGCACTGCTCCACGCCTCCGAACTGTATCAGGAGGCCGCGGGCGGCGCGCTCGCCAAGCTCGGCGTCAAGTTCGACAGCGTCAGCCTCGACCTCGACGCCATGCACGCGCAGCGGCTGGAAGCGGTGAAGGGCCTGACCGGCGGGATCGAGTACCTCTTCAAGAAGAACAAGGTCGAGTGGCTGAAGGGCCGCGCGAGCTTCGTCGATTCGACCACGGTCAAGGTCGGCGAGCGGCAGGTGACCGCGCGCGACATCGTCATCGCCACCGGCTCGTCGGTAACGCCGCTGCCCGGCGTGGAGGTCGACCAGAAGGTGGTCGTCGATTCGACCGGCGCACTCGAGCTCGATCACGTCCCCGGACACCTCGTCGTCATCGGCGGCGGCGTGATCGGGCTGGAACTGGGCAGCGTCTGGAAGCGGCTGGGCGCCAAGGTCACCGTCATCGAGTATCTCGACCAGATCCTCCCCGGCTTCGACGGCGACGTGCGAAAGGAGAGCGCCAAGCTCTTCAAAAAGCAGGGCATCGAGTTCAAGACGGGTACCAAGGTGACGGGCGTCGTCGTCAACGGGACGAAGGCGACGATCACCGTCGAGCCCGCCAAGGGCGGCGCGGCGGAGACGATCGAGGCCGACAACGTCCTCGTCGCAATCGGCCGCCGCCCGAATACCGAGGGGCTGAACCTCGAGGCGGCAGGCGTCGCGCTCAACCAGCGGCACCAGATCGAGGTCGATCACGACTTTGCGACCAAGGTGGACGGCATCTGGGCGATCGGCGACGTGACGCCCGGCCCGATGCTCGCGCACAAGGCCGAGGATGAGGGAATCGCGGTCGCAGAGAACATCGCCGGCCAGACCGGCATTGTGAACCACGACCTGATCCCGTCGGTCGTCTACACGATGCCCGAAATCGCCGGCATCGGCCTCACCGAAGAGGCCGCGCGCGAGAAGGGCGAGGTCAAGATCGGCAAGTTCCCGATGGCGGGCAACAGCCGCGCCAAGACCAACCACGAGCCGGACGGCTTCGTGAAGGTCATCTCGGATGCCGAAACCGACCGCGTGCTCGGCGTCTGGATCATCACCTCGCTCGCCGGCACGATGATCGCGCAGGCGACGCAGGCGATGGAGTTCGGCGCGACGGCGGAGGACATCGCCTATACCTGTCACGCGCACCCGACGCATTCGGAGGCACTGAAGGAAGCCGCGATGGCCGTGCGCGGCAAGCCGATCCACATCTGATCGTTAGGGGGGCGGCGAATGTCGCCCCCCTTCCACGTCATCCCGGACTTGATCCAGGATCCCGCTTCTTTCTTTTTCTTCCGTCGGAAATTGCAGACGGAGCGGGCCCCGGATCAAGTCCGGGGTGACGGGGGTGAGACTCGCCGCGCCCGCCCCGCCAGCAACAGCGCGAGCCATGCCGCCACCAGCGCAGCATACCAAAGCGTGTAGTCGCCCAGCGCTCGCTCGACGATCGCCCCGCCCACCGCACCGCCGACAAAGGTGAGCCATAGCAGCAGATACGGCACCCAGCGCCAGGGCGGCGCCGTTCCCATCAGCGCATCGGCCAGCCCCTGCCCCAGCTTGACCAGGTTGCCGGTCATATAGGTCAACCCGACCGCGCCCCCCTCCTCGCGCAGCAGCACGCCGTTCATCGCCCCCATCGCCGCGGCGAGCAGCGGCATCGCGAGCAGGGACGATGCCATCGTCGCCAGCGCCGCGCTGACGATCAGCAGCGTCGTCAGCCCCATGACCGCCGCCGCCGCCCCACGCTCGAACCGGCGCGACACGATACTCGCCAAGATGACGCCGGCCAGGAACGCCAGCACCAGCGAGAAGGCGAGTCCCCCGCCCCCACCGAAACCACCGCTCAGCACCACGCCGCCGCGCGTCGCATTTCCGCTCATGAAAGAGACGAAGAAATTGCCGAGGCGGATGAAGGCATAGGCATCGACGAACCCCGCCAGCGCAGCGATCGCCGCGGCGACGGGAAGGACGGGAAACGGGCGCGTGTGCATGATCCCGATCTAGGAGTTTCAGCGCTCGAGCTGAAGGGTGGGAGCCATTTCGAAATAGCTAGAGACCATGCGCCGCGGTGCGGCGGCGGGAATCAAGCATCGCTTGCAGCCTGTTGGCACGCCCGGGCGGGTTCAGAGGCGCTGCGGAGCACACAGCGATAGATGCCGCGTCCGGGGCAAACTGGCTCCGGGAGGGCGAGTAGTGATCGTCGCACCTCTTCCACACATGGCAAGCGCTGCGAAGCAATCGACGCGGCCTGCTGCTCGTGACGCACAGCGCGGATGCCCAGCCCTGCGCCGGATGGCGAGGTCACCGCGCTCGTGCCGACGGCGCTGTCGGAAACGCATAGTCTATTACCGCTAAGCCCACTTCTTAGGGACCCCGATGCCGTGGTGACGTGCGTGCGGAGGACGCCTCGCCGCGGGCCGCTTTAGGGTTTCGTCGCGCGGCCGTTCGGGTCGGGACGGCGATCTCGTCGAAGCCCCTGCAATGCGGCGGATGCCGACGTGATCCGCGCGCGATCCGGCAAGGGGGAGGGGTAAGTCGCCACCACCATCCGGTCGGGTACGTATAACCTCCTGTCGTCCGAGATGCGGTGGCGGGCGTTCGTTGCCATTCGGCTGCGGTGGGACCGGCGGATCACGAAAAACCCCGCCGCGATTTCTCGCAGCGGGGTCGTTCGATCGGCAGCTTGCCCGCGGATCAGACGTCGTCGTCCGGCCCCTCGCCGACCATCAGTTCGTCGGCCACCTGCGCGGTCCGCGCACGGATCGCGGCTTCGAGGCGCTGGGTGATCTCGGGATTTTCGCGCAGGAAGTTCTTGGAGTTCTCGCGACCCTGGCCGATGCGGATGCTGTCATAGCTGAACCATGCGCCCGATTTCTCGACCAGCCCGGCCTTGACGCCGAGGTCGAGGATCTCGCCGATCTTCGAGATGCCCTCGCCGTACATGATGTCGAACTCGACCTGCTTGAACGGCGGTGCGACCTTGTTCTTGACCACCTTCACGCGCGTCGAGTTGCCCGTCACCTCGTCGCGATCCTTGATCGCGCCGGTGCGGCGGATGTCGAGACGGACCGAGGCGTAGAATTTGAGCGCATTGCCGCCCGTCGTCGTCTCCGGGTTGCCGTACATCACGCCGATCTTCATGCGCAGTTGGTTGATGAAGATCACCATGCATCGCGAGCGGCTGATCGAACCCGTCAGCTTGCGCAGCGACTGCGACATGAGGCGCGCCTGAAGGCCGACATGGCTGTCGCCCATCTCGCCCTCGATCTCCGCACGCGGCACCAGCGCGGCGACCGAGTCTACCACCAGCACGTCGATCGCGTTCGAGCGGACCAGCGTGTCGACGATCTCCAACGCCTGCTCGCCGGTATCGGGCTGCGAGACGATCAGTTCGTCGATGTTGACGCCCAGCTTCTTGGCATAGACGGGGTCAAGCGCGTGCTCGGCATCGACGAACGCGGCTGTGCCACCCATCTTCTGCGCCTCGGCGATGCAGTGCAGCGCCAGCGTCGTCTTGCCCGAGCTTTCCGGCCCATAGACCTCGATCACGCGACCGCGCGGCAGACCGCCAACGCCGAGCGCGATGTCGAGCCCGAGCGACCCGGTCGAGATCGCCTCGACCTGCATCGTCTCCTTCTGCCCCAGCCGCATCGCCGATCCCTTGCCGAAAGCCCGGTCGATCTGCGCCAATGCGGCGTCGAGCGCCTTCTGCCGGTCCGTATTCGCGGTTGCCATGTCGTTCCCGATCACCTTGAGCTGCGCTGCCATTTTCCGCTTTCCTCGCTAGAGCAACCGCGCGCGGCGTTCAACGCGCTGATCTCCCTGTACCCGATTCGTTCGATGAGAACAAGAGTGGAACGGGAACCGTATGCCGCCGGCCGCGTAACGATTCCCCGCGCATTTGGCCCGATGCACCCAAAAGCGCTTTCATGTGTTGGCTCATGCTGCATCGCACCATCATGCGAATACTCAAAGGAACGAACGCCGTGCGCTTCCTCCACAGTCCCGCGCGGTTCCTTCTGCATTACCTGGCCGAGCGACCGTGGAGCTTTCTGCTCCTCGGCATGATCGTCGTGGCGGCAAGCGCGGGGTCGATCGGCACCCAATATGCGATGAAGCTGCTCGTCGATGCCATGACGATGCGGTCGGCGCTCAACCTCGTCTACGCCAGCCTCGCGCTGTTCATCGGCCTGGTCGTCGCCGAAAGCCTGCTTCAGCGGGCGGCGGCGTTCCTGCTTGGGCACCTGACCGTCAAGTCGGGTATCCAGATCCGGCTCGACATGTTCGACTATCTGACCGGGCACCAGATGCCCTTCTTTCAGCAGCAGCGCGCGGGCTCGCTCGGCCACCGGATCGGGTCGCTGGCGGGCAATTTCGGCGCGCTCGTCCACCGGCTGGTGATGGAGGTGACGCCGCCGATCGTCGCCTTCGTAGGCGCGCTCATCATCTTCTTCACGATCGATGCGCGGATGGCGGCGGTGCTGGGCCTCATTTTCCTCGCCGTCACCGCGATACTCGTGCGGCATGGGCTGAAGGGCCACGTCCACCACCGCGCCTTCGCGCAGAAGGCGGGCGTCGTCGGCGGCGAGCTGGTCGATCTGATCGGCAATATCTGGGTGCTCAAGGCCTTTGCCGCGCGCCGGCGCGAGCTCGATCGCCTCGGCGGCATCCTAGAGGACGAGGCGAAGGCACAGCGCAAGGGCTGGTTCTTCGTCGAGCGGGTGCGCGGGCTCTACGACATCGCGATGGCGGCGATGGTCGCGGGGACGCTGATCTGGGCGATCGGCCGCTGGTCGGCGGGCGCGGTGACGACGGGCGACGTCGTCGTCATCACGACACTGACCTTCCGGATGCTCCACGGCGCGCGCGACCTTGCCATGGCGCTGATCGATACCAGCCAGCAGTTCAGCTATCTGGACGAGACGCTGGAAATCGTCGGCGTGCCCCATACGCTGACCGATGCCCCCGATGCGCCCGCGCTGGTGCCGGGCGCGGGCACGGTGCGGTTCGAGGGAGTGAGCTTCGGCTATGACAAGGCACGCCCGATCCTCCACGACCTGAGCTTCGACGTGCCTGCCGGGCAGAAGGTCGGCATCGTCGGCCCGTCGGGCGCGGGCAAGTCGTCGATCCTCCAGCTCGTCCAGCGCTTCTACGACGCGCAGGCGGGTCGCGTGCTGATCGATGGTCAGCCGGCGGCGGGCGTCACGCAAGAAAGCCTCAACCAGGCGATCGCGATGGTGCCGCAGGAGGTGCTGCTCTTCCACCGCAGCGTCATGGAGAATATCCGCTTTGCCCGCCCGGACGCCAGCGACGCCGACGTGCAGCGTGCGGCGGAGGCGGCGGGCTGCGCCGAATTCATCGCCGACCTTCCACAAGGTTACGACAGCATCGTCGGCGAGCGCGGCACCTCGCTCTCGGGCGGGCAGCGCCAGCGGATCGGCATCGCGCGCGCGTTCCTGAAGGACGCGCGGATCGTGCTGCTCGACGAGGCGACCAGCGCCCTCGACACCGAATCGGAACTGGCGGTGCAGGCGGGGCTGGAGCGGCTGATGGTCGGGCGCACCGTCCTCGCCGTCGCGCACCGGCTGTCGACCATCGCCGAGTTCGACCGCGTGCTGGTGGTCGAGCGCGGCCGCATCGTCGAGGACGGCGCGCCGCAGCACCTGCTGATGCGCGAGGACGGCGAGTTCCGCCGCCTGTGGACGATGCAGGCGCAGGGCCTGGAACTCGACGACAAGCCGCAGCCGCGGCTGCGGCTGATCGGCGGCAATGCGGTAATGGGGCTCAACGACCGGGTACAGGCGGCATGGCGGCGGGCGTCGGGGAAGGGGTGAGGCCGATCTCACTTCCTGGCCGGGCGCTTCCGCGATACAATAAGGGCGATCAGAACGACGGACTCATGCCATGGCCTCAATCGTCATCGCGCTTTTTCTCGCTGCAATGCTTGTCTTGGTGGCCGTCCGTGCGGAAAGTCGATTTGCCCCTGCACCGATGATCCCGATGCAATGGGGATTTTCCGGAGCGGTGAACTGGTGGGCGCCGCGGCGGATCGGGTTGGCGCTGATCCCCGCGATTGCTGTCCTGGCTCTCTTCGGTCTGCTGATGGCCGACCGGCACCTCGAACCCAAGCCGGGTCAGGCCGGCATGGTCCTGCCGACATTTGTTGCCATCGGCGTGACGATGCTGGCGATCCAGCAGCTTCACCTATGGCTGGCGGGCCGCACGCTCAGGCGTTGACCACCAGCTCCCGTGCCGCCGGGTGCCCCAGGAACAGCCCTGGGCTCGCCGTGAGCCCGTACGCCCCGGCGAGAAACACCGCGATCACGTCGCCGACCTCGATCGGGGGCAACCCCACCTTGTCGCCCAGCCGGTCGAGCGGGGTGCAGAGGCTGCCGACCACCGAAACCTCGGCAAGCTCGCCCGTCATCCGCCCCGCGACCGCGATCGGGTAATTGCGACGCACGACCGTCCCGAAATTGCCGCTGGCGGCGAGTTGATGGTGCATCCCCCCGTCGACAACGACGAAGCGTTCGCCCTGGCTTTCCTTCACGTCGACGACGCGGGTCAGGTAAACCCCGCATTCGCCCACGATCCAGCGGCCGAGTTCGATCGCATATTGCGTCTCGCCCACGCCGTCGCGGTCCAGCGTTTCGGCCAGCGCCGCGCCGACCGCCTCCACATCGACGGGCTCGTCGCCCGTGAAATAGGGGATGCCGAAGCCGCCGCCCAGATTGACGTGTGGCGCCGCCGCCCCCGCCTCGTCCGCCAGCCTTCGCGCGAGGGCCACGGTCGCGGCCTGCGTCTCGATGATCGCCGCGGCCGACAGCGCCTGCGACCCGGCATAGATGTGGAAACCGCGCCAGTCGGCGCCGCTGGCGACGATCTCGCGCACCAGCGCCGGCACGCGAGCGGCATCGACGCCGAAGGGCGACGCCCTCCCGCCCATCTTCATTCCCGACCCTTTGAGGTCGAAGTCGGGATTGACCCGCACCGCCAGCCGTGGTCGCTTGCCCAGCCGCTCGCCGATCGCCAGCGCCCGCCGCGCCTCCCCCTCGGACTCGAGGTTGAGCGTCGCGCCCTCGCGGATCGCCAGTTCGAGCTCGTCGTCGCGCTTGCCCGGTCCGGCGAAGCTGACGAGCGCGGCATCCTTGACCGCCAGCGCCTTGACCAGTTCCCCGCCCGAGGCCAGGTCGAACCCGTCGACCAGCGGCGCGATCGCCGCCAGCACCTGAGGGTGCGGATTGGCCTTGATCGCATAGTGAATGTCGAGCCGCGCCGGCATCGCCGCGCGCAACCGGGCTAGCCGCGCGCGCACCTCGCCCATGTCATAGACGAACAGCGGCGTGTCGCCGGCCTCGGCGATCCAGTGCTCGGCGTCCTGCCCCGCGATCGTCAGCGTCTCGCGCCCGGCGAAATGCGGCGGGATCGGCCCCATCGGCTTCATGACAGCACCTCCGCCTTCAGCCCCGATCGGTCGAGCTTGCCATTGGCGTTGCGCGGGAGCGCCTCACGCCACACGTAACGATGCGGCTGCATGAAGCCGGGCAGCTCGCGCTTCAGCCGGTTGCGCAGCCGTGCCTCCACCTCCACGGCGTCGCCCTTTGCGCTCACGACAACGACGATCGCCTGTCCCAGTCGCTCGTCGGGCACGCCCATCGCCACGGCCTCTCCCGCCTCGCCGCCGGCCAGCACCGCTTCCTCGACCTCGGTCGGGCTGATGCGGTTGCCGCTCGACTTTATCATCTCGTCGTCGCGCCCGACGAAGCGGAGCAGCCCTTCGCGGTCGGCAACGACGGTATCCCCCGACCACACCGCCATACCCGGATAGGCGGAGAAGGCCGGCGCCGGCTTGAAGCGGATCGACGTCCGCTCCGGGTCCTGCCAATAGCCTTGCGCGACCAGCGGCCCGGCATGGACGAGTTCGCCCGGCTCGTCGGCGTCCGCGCGGCTGCCGTCGGGGCGGACCACCGACACCTCGGCAAAGGGGATCGCGCGGCCGATCGAGTCCGGGTGCGCGTCGACCAGATCGGGATCGAGGTAGGTCGACCGGAACGCCTCGGTCAGGCCGTACATCGGGAACAGTCGCGCCGCCGGGAACCGCTCGCGCAAGCCCCGCACCAGCCGCGGCGTCAGCGCGCCGCCCGAATTGGTGAGCCGCTTCAGCCGCGCCGCCGTGTCGGCCGGCCAGTCGGCGTCGAGCAGCTGCACCCAGAGCGGCGGCACGCCGGCAAGGCTCGTCGCCTCGAACCGGTCGATTGCCTTGATGACGTCGCGCGCGGTCAGATAGTCGAGCGGGATCACCGATCCCCCCGCCGCCCAGGTCGAAAGCAGCTGGTTCTGGCCATAGTCGAAGCTCAAGGGCAGCACCCCCAACACGCGGTCGGCGGGCGTCACGTCCAGATAATGCGCCACGCTGATCGCGCCGAGCCAGAGGTTGGCGTGGCTCAGCATCACCCCCTTGGGCCGCCCCGTCGAGCCCGAGGTATAGAGGATCGCGGCCAGCGCCTGCGGATTGGCATCCGATGGCGCAAGGCCGCCGCCCGCGAGCGGCAGTTCGCTCTCCTCGATCGTCCGGCACGCTGCGAGGACGTCCCCCGCCTCCAGCGTCGCCAGCCGCGGGCCACCCGCGATCAGCAACCGCGCGCCGCTATCGGACAGGATGTGCGCGACCTGCGCACGCTTCAGCAGCGGGTTGACCGGGACATGCACCAGCCCCGCCCGCACCGCCGCCAGCGGCAAGACACAGGCCGCGCGCGTCTTCGCAAGCCAGCTCGCCACCCGGTCGCCGGGCGACAGGCCCTTTGCCGCCAGCCACGCCGCCGCCGCACCGACCGCGCCCTCCAGCTCGGCATAGGTCCAGCTGCCACCCTTGTCGTTGAGCGCGGGCGCGTCTGCCGCGCCCATCATCGTCAGATGGTCGAGCGGGCGCGGATCGGGGTTTAACGGGATGCTCATCGGTGCTGGCCATAAGCCTGCACGGTAAACAAGCCGATTACGAGGGGCCGCGTGCGCGCCGACTGCGCTCTTTTCACCAATCTGGAGGCAGTCGCGCGCGATGCGGGCGACGCGCTGACCCGCGCCCGCCAGCCGCGCCTGTACGATCGCCTCGACTGGTTCGCGCGGACCGCGGCGCATTGCCCGCCCCCCGGCACGCCGCTGGTGGCCCGCGCGCGGGATGCGAAGGGCACGGCATGGCTGTTCCTCTCCCGCCGCGGCGCGCGGGCACAGGCGCTGGCAAGCTGGTACACGCTCGCCTTCGACGCTGTGACGACGGGCGAGGCCCCGGTCGCCGCCCTTTCCGGCGCGCTCAAGGGTATCGGCCATGTCGAACTGTCGCCGGTCGAGGCGCCCGATGCGCTGGCGGGCGCCTTTCGCGCCGCGGGCTGGCGCTTGTCGGTCACGCCGATGAGCGTCAACTGGCGCATCGTCCCCGGCCCCGACTTCGCCGCCTTCTGGGCCGCGCGTCCCGGCAAGCTGCGCTCGACCGTCGAACGCAAGGGCAAAAAGGCAAAGCTCGACATCGCCATCCACCGCGCGTTCGCGCCGGAAGCCTGGACCGCGTATGAGGAAATCTACGCCGCAAGCTGGAAAGGCGAGGAAGGTTCATGGCCGTTCCTGCGCGCGATGGCCGAAAACGAGGGTGCGGCGGGCACGCTCCGCCTCGGCATCGCGTCGAAGGGCGGGCAACCGCTCGCCGCGCAGCTCTGGACCGTCGAGCACGGCCGCGCGACGATCCACAAGCTGGCGTACCGCGAGGATGCGAAGGCGCTGTCGCCGGGCTCGATCCTGAGCCACGCGATGTTCCGCCATGTGATCGAGCACGACCGCCCCGCGCTCATCGACTACGGCACCGGCGATCAGCCGTACAAGGCCGACTGGATGGACACGCCCCACCCGCTCTGGCGGATCGAGGCGTCGAACCCGCGCCACCCGATCGGCCTCGCGATGATCGGTCGGCGTGCAATGGGGGCGCTTGTCCGCGGCACGGCGGGCCGCTACGCGCGCGCAAAACGATCTGGGGATAGTGCATGATTTCCGAACAGCATGGTGAGATCGAGGCGACCGTCCGCGCGGTCCTGCGCGACGTGCTCGGCCTGTCCGACGCACAGGTCGAGGGCTTCGATCCGACGACGCCGCTGTTCGGCGCGCTGCCCGAACTCGACTCGATGGCGGTCGCCGGCGTGCTGACCGAATTGGAAGACCGGCTCGGCATCGTCATCGACGACGACGACATCGACGGCGATACGCTGGAAACCTTCGGTTCGCTCACCCGCTTCGCGGTGGGCAAGGTCTCGTCCTGATCGACGACTATGCCTGGGGCGGCGGGCGCGAGCCGATGCTGCGCTTCGGGCCGCAGTCGCGCGAGGTCGTGCTGGCCGCGATGCCGCCGTTCGAGGAGGCCAACCGCTTGCGCGCCTTCTTCGTCACGCTGCTTCGCGCGCTCGGCGACCACGGCATCGGCGCGGCGCTGCCCGACATACCGGGCCAGGGCGAGAGCCTGCGCCCGACCGAGGATGCCGCGCTCGACGACTGGCGCGATGCCTTCGCCGCCGCGGAGGAAAAGCTGACGCGCGAGGGTGCGCGCGTCCACATCGCCGCAATGCGCGGCGGCACGCTCTACGACGGGCGCGCCAATTGCCAGTCGCGCTGGCACTTCGCCCCCGTCACCGGGGCCGCGCTCGTCCGCGACATGGTCCGCGCGCGACAGGCGGCGGCGAAGGAATCGGGCGAGGCGTTCGATGCAAAGGCGATTGCCGGCGACGGCCCGCCGGTCGAGCTCGCCGGCAACCTGATCGCGCGCGCGATGCTGACCGACCTGCAGGGCGCGGTGCCCTATGCCGGGCCGGGGCTGCGCACGCTCCGCCTCGACACCGACGCCGCGCCCGCCGATCGGAAGATCGTCGCCCGCCCGCTCTGGCGCCGGGCCGAGCCCGACAACAACCCCGCGATGGCGCGCGAGCTCGCCGCCGACCTCGCCGACTGGGTGAAGCAGTGCGCGAGCTGATCGCCTTTCCCTGTGCGGGCGACGCGCTGGTCGGCACGCTCGATCGCGCGCCGTCGACACGCGGTCTGCTGATCGTGTCGGGGGGCAACGAGCTACGCATCGGCGCGCACCGCGGCATGGCGCTGATGGCGCAGCGGCTGGCCGCGGCGGGGCATCCCGTCTTTCGCTTCGACCGGCGCGGGATCGGCGATTCGACGGGCGTGAACCGCGGTTTCGAGGAAAGCGGCCCCGACATCGCCGCTGCGGTCGCCGCATTCCGAACGGCGGTCCCCGCCCTCACCCGGATCGTCGCGTTCGGCAATTGTGATGCGGCAAGCGCGCTTGCACTTCAGGACATAAGCGGGATCGACGCACTCGTCCTGGCTAACCCCTGGGTGATCGAGCCGACCGCCGACGCGCTGCCCCCCGCCAGCGCGATCCGTGCGCGCTATGCCGAGCGGCTGCGCGATCCAAGGGCGTGGGCGCGGTTGCTCACAGGCGGCGTGAACCTGAGGAAGCTCGCCGGCGGCCTGTCGAAGATCAGCGGCGGCGAAGCGGCAGCGCCCGAGGGCTTGGCCGCGCGCGTCGCCGCGGGTCTAGCGGACAAGCGCGCGACGATCCTGATCGCAAAACGCGACAATACCGCCATCGCCTTTGCCGAGGCATGGCAGACGCCGGCCTACGCCGCCCTTCGCGACCGGATCGAGCCTGAAATCCTCGATACCGACAGCCACAGCTTTCACCGTTCGGACGACAAGGCGTGGCTGCAAGCGCGATTGCTAGCGGCGCTGAACGGCTAGCGCACCACACCCGTCGTCCCAGCGAAGGTTGGGATCGCTGAGGGATAGCGCGCCTAAAAGGTCAGCGGCCCAGCCTTCGCTGGGGCGACGTAGCTGGCATTGGCGCACGCTGTTTCGCGAAGCGGGGCGGCAGCGCCAACGGCCGGTGCCGCCGCCCCCTCACCTCACCGGCAGTAGCAGCGCTTCGCCGCGTGCCACTTGCGCTTCACGACCTTTCGCGCGGGCGCGCGATAGGTGACGTATTCCTCCGTCACTGTCGTCGTCGTGACCGGCACCGAATTGACCGTCACCACCGTCGTCTGGGCCGGCGGATAATACCAGCCGCCCGCGACATAGCCGCCGCCGGTGGTCGTCACCGTCGTCCCGCCCGGTGCATAGGTGGTGTAGCCGCCGCCGTGATGGCGCACAGTGCGCACCTCGCGCTCGTCATAGCCGCGGTCGTCGTAATAGCCGTCGTCGCCCGGCACCGCCTGCACCACCTCGCGCGGCGGGGCGTAGGGTGCGCCGCGGCCGTCATAGCCTGGCGGAGGCGGCGGCGGACCGCGGCGATCGTCCTCGGCCCGGTCGATGGCTGCGCCCGCAACCGCGCCGACCCCGCCGCCGATCAGCGCGCCGGGCAGGCGATTGCCGCGGCCGGCGATCGCCGCGCCCGCGACCGCACCCGCCGCACCGCCGATCACGGCACCGCCGACACCGTTGTCGCGGCGGCGTTCGGCATAATCGCGATCGTAATAGCCCTGATCGTACAGGTCGGGGCGGTAATCGTCGTCATAATCGTAATAGGCATCGCCGCCGCGATCCCAATCGACCCCGCGCACGCTGTCATAGACGCGCCCGTAATTGTCGATCATCACCGCATCGTCGTAATAGCGATACCAGCCATAGCCCGGCTGCGGCGCCGAAAGCCCATAGGCACCGAAGTCGGAGATGAAGAAGCTCGGCGCGATCCAGTATTGCGGCAGCGTCCAGCCGCGATACGCCTGGCGATACGCGCCCCATCCGCCCGGCGCGCGCCAGCCGCCGACCCAGCGATTGTTGAAGCGATAGCCCCAGCGCTTGCCGTTATTCCAGTGACCGCCGCCGGCCCACTGGCCGCCCGGCCGCTGCCAGTTGCCGCCGGGACGGACCATCGGGCGATGCTGCCAGCCGCCGGGGCGCATCATCGGCCGCTGCATCCCGCCGCCCATATGCCCGCTGCGGACGGCGACCTGCGCCCCGGCCATCGAAAGCGGCGTGGCGGCGGTCGTCGCCGCCAGCGCCAGGATCAGCATCGTTCGCATCG
The DNA here is from genome assembly GCF_014199325.1 of Sphingomonas yantingensis. GTDB lineage: Bacteria > Pseudomonadota > Alphaproteobacteria > Sphingomonadales > Sphingomonadaceae > Sphingomonas > Sphingomonas yantingensis. Next base: position 497,140 of record NZ_JACIJJ010000002.1, on the reverse strand, counting down.
GCCCCGCGGCCTCCCTGTTAAGTCGCCATGTTCCTGCGCTGAACGGCGCAGATGGTTCATGGTTTCTTAACCCATCGCGAAACGAGTCGCGAATCCGGGGGGCGGCGCGAACTGTCCCGCTGCGGGTCAGGTCAGGCGGCGATCCGCGGGCCGAGCAGCGCCATCAGCGCCTCGCACCCCTCTGCATCCTCCGCATCGAAGCGCGCGGGCTTGGGGCTGTCCAGATCGAGCACGCCGATCAGCCGCCCGTCGACGACGATCGGCACCACGAGTTCGGAACGGCTGGCGGCGTCGCAGGCGATATGGCCGGGAAAGGCGTGCACGTCCTCGACCAGCTGCGTCTCACGGGTTTCGGCGGCCGTCCCGCACACGCCCTTGCCCAGCGGAATGCGGATGCACGCCGCCTTGCCCTGGAACGGTCCCAGCACGAGCTCGCTGCCGACCATGCGATAGAAGCCCGACCAGTTGAGATCGGGCAGATACTGGCCGATCAGCGCGGCGGCATTGGCCATGTTGGCGATCGCGTCGGGCTCGCCCGCGGTCAGCGCGTCGAGCGCGGCGTGAAGGTCGCGGTAAAGCTCGGCCTTGCTGCCGGCGGCGATGTCGAAACTGTACATGCCCCGCCAGATAGGCGCGGGCGATGCCATGCGAAAGCGTCAGTTAATCCAGTGCGCCGCCGCGTCGGCATAGCGGTCCTGCTGCGCATATGCGACCGCGGCCGGCTGGATCGCATCCGCATTGTCGGCCGAGCGCAGGTTCGCGCCCTCCTCCGGCAGCATCGTGCCCGAATTGTAGCTGTAAAGCGTCTCGCCCGTCGCGAATGCCCCCAGTGCATAGCCAGCGGGCACGCCGAGAATGACGCCCGGCATCGCGACCATCATGAGCAGGCGAAGCGTGCGGATCATGTGACCATCTCCCTCGATGATCGCACAACCGTCCGCTTTCGTACCGGTTCCCCGCGCGTTACTTCAACAGCGTCGGCGCGGTCTCGGCCAGCTTCGCCTTGATCTTGCCGGCGAACATCGCGAGCATCGGCGGCAGCGCGAGTTCGGCGCGCACCCGCCCCTCCAGCAGTTCGATCTTCGCGCCCACCCGCTGGCCCATCGCCTGGAGCGTGAAGGTCATTAGCCGGTCGTTCTCCCAGTGATGCTCGCACACCTCGCCGCCGGGGATCATCGAGCCAAGCTTGCCGATGCCGCGGTCGATGCGGCCGTGCAGGTCGTCGTTGGAGAGGTTGTGGGGGACCTCGACGGTGACGGGTTCGCTCATCATCCTACTCCGTGGCAAACAATTGCGCGTCGTCGGCAAACGCCTTGAACTCCAGCGCGTTGCCGCTGGGGTCGCGAAAGAACATCGTCGCCTGCTCGCCCGGCTGCCCCTCGAAGCGGATATGCGGCGCGATGCCGAAGGAAATGCCCGCCGCCTCCACCCGTGCCGCCAGCGCCTGCCAGTCGGGCATCGTCAGGACGATTCCGAAATGCGGGACGGGCACGTCGTGACCGTCGACGGGGTTAGTGACGCCCGCGGGCCTCGCCGCCGGGTCGAGATGCGCGACGATCTGATGCCCCTGAAAGTCGAAGTCGATCCACCGATCGCTCGACCGCCCCTCCCGGCAGCCCAGCACGTCGCCGTAAAAGGCGCGCGCGGCGGCGAGGTCGTGGACGGGAAAGGCGAGGTGGAAGGGGCGCAGGCTCGTCATCCCCCGCCCATGCCACAGCGGATGCGCAAAGGGGAGGCCGCGCGCGCGACCTCTCCTGCCCTGTCGCCCTTGGCGGACCTCAGTAACGGGGGACCGCGACCAGCGCGGCGATCTCCGGCTCGACCGTTACCGTCCCGCGGCGCAGGACCACGCCGTCCTCGGCCATTTCCTTGATGAAGTCGCTCTCGGCATCGGCGACCTCGCGCTCGAACTCGGCAATGACCTCCGCCCGGTCGGCCGGCGTGCTCGCGCCCTCCAAATCGTTCTTCAGTTCGCGACGCGCCTCGGACAGGTCGGTCTTGTAATCGAGATAGTGCGAGTTGCTGTCGTCGAACACACCCTCATACTTGTCGCCCGCAAACGCGGCGGGGGCAGTGGTGATCGCGGCAAGTGCGGCAGCGGCGGTAAAGATCGGCTTGAACATCGTCTCGGCTCCTCTTTCGTTCGAGGGGCAGAACGGGAAGCGAGCGGACGGCGTTCCTTTATCGAGGGTTCAGGTTAGATGCGACCGGGATTGGGGCGCAGGCACGAAACCGCTTTTTGTCAACCCCTTACGGCGAACCCTCACCTCAAGATGTGCGCGCGGCCGATCGATCAACCGTGCCGCGCCCCCGTTCGTCCGATGACTACCTAACCCTTGTACAGTGCGTCCAGCCGCTCCCCATACGCCGCCTTCAGCACATGGCGGCGGATCTTGAGACTCGGTGTGAGCTGCTCGTTCTCGATCGCGAAGGGCGCGTCGGCGATGATGAAGCGGCGGACGCGCTCGATCTGCGACAGGTCCTTGTTCACTCGCTCGACCGCCGCCGACAGCGCCGCGCGATAGTCGGGATTGCGCGACAACGCGGCGAAGTCGCAGCTCGCCCCGCCCTTCGCGCAGAATTCCTGCGTCCATTCAGGGTCGGGGACGAGCACCGCGACCATGTACGGCTTGCGGTCGCCATAGACCATCGCCTGCACGATCTCCGACTGGAGCGTCAGCATACCCTCAATCTTCTGCGGCGCGACGTTGTCGCCCTTGTCGTTGACGATAATGTCCTTCTTGCGGTCGGTGATCTTGATCCGGCCCTTGTCGTCGATCAGGCCGATATCGCCGGTGTGCAGCCACCCGTCCTTGAGCACCCGCGCCGTCTCGGCCTCGTTGCGCCAATAGCCGTGCATGACCAGTTCGCCGCGAACCAGGATCTCGCCATCCTCGGCGATCCGCACCTCGGTGTTCGCCAGCGGCGGGCCGACCGTGTCCATCTTGAGCCCCGCCGAGGGGCGGTTGCACGAGATGACGGGCGCCGCTTCGGTCTGGCCATAGCCTTGCAGAAAGGTGAGGCCCAATGCCTGAAAGAAATTGCCGACTTCCGGATTGAGCGGCGCGCCGCCCGACACCATCGCCTTCATCCGCCCGCCGAACCGCTTGGCGATCTTGGGCTTCAGCAGCCGCGCGACCGCAAGGCTGGCGGGCATGTCGAGGAGCGCCGTGCGCCCGCTCGCCGCGCGCCGGCCCTCGATCGCGACCGCGCGGTCGAGCAGCCAGTTCGGTACCTTGCCCTGCTTTTCGATCGTCTTGGAAATGCGCTGGCGCAGCACCTCGAACAGGCGGGGGACGACGACCATGATCGTCGGCCGCGTCTCCTCGATGTTGGACGCCAGCTTGTCGAGGCCCTCGCTGTAATAGATCTCCGCGCCCAGCCCGATCGGGAAATGCTGCCCGCCGGTATGCTCATAGGCGTGGCTGAGCGGCAGGAAGGACAGGAACACCTCGTCCTCCCACCCGAAATCCTCCGAGATGACGGTGCAGCAGCCATTGACGTTGTGCAGGATCGCGCCGTGGTGCTGCATCACCCCCCGCGGGCTACCGCCGGTGCCGCTGGTGTAGATGATGCAGGCAAGGTCCTCGCGCTTGAAGAACGCATGCGCCGCCATCGTATCGGGTTCGGTCGGGTGTGCGGCGATCAGCGCCTGATACTGGTGATATTCGAGCGCGCCCTGCTGCCCGCCGCGCAGCTCGTCGATGCCGATCACGATCTGCGCCGTGCCGGTGCGGATCGCGGCCGGCAGCAGCGTCTTGGCCAGCCGCGCGTTCGATACGATGATCGCGCGCGCGCCCGAATTCTCGATGATGTGCTGGTGATCGCGCTCGGTATTGGTGGTGTAGGTCGGCACCGTGACGCAGCCCGCCGCCATGATGGCAAGGTCGCTGATGCACCATTCCGGCCGGTTCTCGCTCACCAGCATCACCCGGTCGCCGCGCTCCAGCCCCAGCTTCTTCAGCGCGGTCGCCAGCGCCGCGACCTGGCGCGCCGCCTCGGCCCAGCTCGTCGACACCCATTTCCCATTGCTCTTCGCCCACAGGAACGGGCGGTCGCCGCGCTCCTTGGCGCGCACGAAGAACATCGTGACGAGATTGGGGAAATGTTCGAGCTTGCGCGCCATTCGTCGTCCTTCTCCTGCCCGCACGCGCATCATCGTCGCGCGCTGTGGCGTGACCCAGCCTTCTAGTGCGATCGTTCGCCGGGGCAAACCCTCGGGTGGTTGGACAGGCGCCTATGCTCGGCTATCGCCAGGGATCAACGGTTCTGGAGCCCCCTGGATGCGCATCGCCGCTTTAATTGCAGCCGCCACGCTGTCGGCCTGTGCCCCCGCCCCGCGCGCGGCCAGCCCTGCGCAGACGGCCGCTCCCGCCGCGCGCGAAATGTTCGTCGTCGCCGCGAACCCACTGGCGGCGGAGGCGGGGATGGCGGTGCTGCGCAAGGGCGGCAGCGCAGTCGATGCGGCGGTGGCGGTGCAGGCGATGCTGTCGCTGGTTGAGCCGCAAAGTTCGGGCATCGGTGGCGGCGCGTTCATGACCTATCTCGACGCCGCCGCCGGCAAGGTGCGCGTCTATGACGGGCGGGAGGTCGCGCCCGCCGGCGCCACCCCGTCGATGTTCATCGGCAACGACGGCAGGCCCCTGCCCTTCGGCCAAGCGGTCGTGTCGGGCCGCGCGACGGGCGTGCCGGGCGCGGTCGCGATGCTCGCCCTTGCCCACCGTCAGCATGGCCGGCTGCCCTGGGCCGCGCTGTTCGGCGATGCCGAGCGGACCGCGCGCGAGGGGTTCACCGTCTCCCCCCGCCTCGGCAGGTTCCTCGGCGGCAGCTTCCCACAGCTCCAGTCGCCCGACGCCCGCGCCTATTTCACCAAGCCCGGCGGCGGCCTCGTCGGTCCCGGCGACCGGCTGACCAATCCGCTCTACGCCGACTTTCTCACCCGCCTCGCCGCGCAAGGCCCCGACGCGCTCTACAAGGGCCAAACCGCCGCGCGGATCGTGCAGAAGACGCGCGCCGCCCCGCTGGAGGGGACGATGACGCTCGCCGACCTCGCCGCCTACCGGCCGGTCGAGCGCGAGGCCTTGTGCGACGCCTGGGCCGGCTACCGCGCCTGCGTCCCGCCGCCGCCCTCGTCGGGCGTGGGCATGCTGATGCTGCTCAAGCTCCTCGAACGCACCGACATCGCCGCGCGCGGGCCGACCGACCCGCAGGCGTGGTTCGCATTTGCCGAGGCGAGCCGAGTGATGTTCGCCGACCGCGATCGCTATGTCGGCGATCCGGCGTTCGTGCGCGTGCCGGTCAAGGGCCTGCTCGATCCTGCCTATCTCGACGCGCGCGCGAAGCTGATCGGCGAGCGGGCGGGCAATCCGACCTTCGGCAGCCCTCCCGGCGCGCCCGCGCGCGGTGCCGACGCGACGAAGGAACCGGCGGGCACCACCCACTTCATCGTCGGCGACGCGGCGGGCAACGTCGTGTCGATGACGACGACAGTCGAATCGATCTTCGGCACCGGGCGGATGGTCGACGGCTTCTTCCTCAACAACCAGCTCACCGATTTCAGCTTCTCACCGATCGAACCGGACGGCGCTCCCGCCGCCAATGCGGTCGCAGCAGGCAAGCGGCCGCGATCGTCGATGACACCGATGATCCTGCTCGACGCGCAGGGCCGCTTCGCCGGCGCGATCGGGTCGGCGGGGGGCAATGCGATCCTGCCCTATGTCGGCAAGTCGCTGATCGCGTCGGTGTGGTGGAAGCTCCCGATGCAGCAGGCGCTGGCGCTCCCCAACCTCGTCGCGCGCGGACAATCGATCAGCGGCGAGGTCGGCAAGTTCGCGCCCGGCGTGGTCGGGGGTCTGGCGGCCCGGGGCATGACGCTGAAGCCCGGCCAGGGCGAGGATTCGGGCGTCCACGCGGTGCTGGTGCGCGACGGCCGGATCGACGGCGGCTACGATCCCCGGCGCGAGGGGCGGGTGCTGATCGAGGCTTCCGGAAAGTAAGAAGAAGCGGGACCCCGGCTCGGAGGCCGGGGTGACGATATTTGGAAAGGTGGCAACCCACCGAAACCGTCATCCCGCACTTGATCCGGGATCTCGCTTCTTCCTTCTTCTACCCCCTCAATAAGGCGGCGCGACCTTCGCCCGCTGCGCCATCGCCGCCTCGACCCACCATTCGAGGTCGGCGGCGAACCGCGGGAAGCTCCTCGTCAGCGCCGCACCGCCTTCGCCCAGTGGCTGCGCCCCTTCGTCAAGCGCCGCGCCGATCTGCCCGACGCCGATCGTGCTCGACGTGACGACCATCCCCATTTCCGACAGCATCCCGTGCCACGCTGTCGCCGCACGCGCACCGCCCAGCCTTCCGGCCGAATAGCTGGCGATCGCCGCGGGCCGCCAATACCATTCCTCGAGGAAATGGTCGGTCAGGTTCTTGAGGCCGGGCTGCACGCCCCAGTTGTATTCGCCGGTGACGAACACGAAGCCGTCGGCGGCGACGATCTTGTCCGCCAGCGCCTGCATCGCCGCGGGCGCCTCGCCCTTTGCATATTCCTTGTACATCCGGTCGAGCATCGGCAGCCCGGCAGCTTGCGCGTCGATCAGTTCGACATCGTGCCCGCGCGCGGCGAACCCCGCCACCAGATAGTCGGCCAGCCGGATGCCCATCCGGTCCCGCCGGTAGGATCCATAGAAAACCAGCAGCTTCGCCACGCTCACATTCTCCAAAAATGAAAGAGGCTGCCGGACCCTTTCCCAAGGGCCCGGCAGCCTCCGACATGGTCAGCGGCCGGATGTTCCGACGCGGGAGACCATGCGGGCCGCGCGGCTTGGCGTCAGCGCCGGCGTTGATTGGGAAGGAATATTCCCCGCCGGCGGGCCGACAAGCCTTAGCGGCGCGTCTCCCGAACGAACTGAACCGACCTCACTGCTGAACCATGAGACATCGGATCACCTCCTTTCGCTGGTTGAAGAACGAGTGTGGCATCTGCCACCCCCGATACATGAGTCATGCGGGGCCGCAGAACAAGTCTTGTAATCACGCTTCGATTTTACGAAGCTTGAGTTTCCGGCCTGTGCCGGGCGGCTTGCCAGCGCGCCGCCCCTCGGCCAATCATCCCGCCCGTGCCGCCGCCCCCGCCCCCGATCCGCCTCGTCATCTTCGACTTCGACGGGACGCTGTCCGATAGCGGGCACTGGTTTCTCGGCATCGTCGATCACCTTGCCCAGCGATACCGCTTCCGCACGGTCGAGGCGGGGGAGGTCGAGGCCTTGCGCGGTCTGCCGACGCGCGACGTCATCCGCCACCTGCGCATTCCCGCATGGAAGCTGCCCTTCATCGCCCGCTACGTCCGCACGCTCTTTGCGCTGCACACGCACGAGGTTCATCTGTTCGACGGCGTGACCGACATGCTCGAACGGCTGGAGGCGGCGGGGGTGCAGCTGGCGCTGGTGAGCTCGAATGCGGAGATCAACGCGCGCCGCATCCTCGGCCCCGACAATGCCCGGCGGTTCACGATCTGGGAATGCGCCTCCTCGCTCTACGGCAAGGCGCCGCGGTTCCGCCGGGTGCTGAAGGCGGCCGGCGTCAGCGCCGCGCAGGCACTCGCGATCGGCGACGAGACCCGCGATATCGAGGCGGCGCAGCGTTGCGGCATCCGATCGGGCGCGGTTCATTGGGGCTATGCGCACCGCGAGGCGCTGGCGGCGGTCAGCCCGGATTTCGGCTTCGAAAGCCCCGATGCGGTGGTCCGGCTGCTGCTCGGTCACGCGTAGGTCGCCTCGACGCTCACCGGGAAGGTGACCGACCGCGCGATAAAGCAGACCTTGTGAATCTCGCCATGGAGCCGGTCGGCGCGGTCCGCATCGCCCGGATCGGCCAGCGTGATCGTCGGCCGCAGCACCGCGGCGACGAAGCGGCCCGCCCCCGACGCCTCGCTCTCGCCGATCCCCAGCGGTTCGTCGCGATAGCCGGTGACGGTGATCCCCGCATCGCTGGCCAGGTGCAGGAACCACAGCATGTGGCACGCCGACAGCGCCGACAGCAGCATATCCTCGGGATTGTGCAGCCCCGGATCGCCGCCGAGCGCGGGGTCGTTGGAGCAATGGATGACGGGCTTGCCGGGCGTGGTCACGCGCCACGTGCGGTCATAGGCGCGATAGCCGCTGGTGCCCGCCCCCCGGTTGCCGGTCCATTCGATTGCCGCCGTGAAATCGTGCCGCTTCGCCAACCCTGCTCCCCTCAGATTTCGGGCAGCACCTGATCCGCGATCCCCCACCCCTTCAGCAAGCGGCTTTCGGCCCGCTCGATCAATTCGTCGGTATCCCTCAGCGTCCATCGCCCGGCGGTGTCGAGGCGCTTGAACTCGCTCCACGCGACCGGCGCCGCCACGGGCGCGCCGGGTCGCGCACGCACCACGTAGGGGAGCACCGCTGTCGCCCCCCGCTGATTGCGCAGCCAGTCGATGAAGATGCGGCCCTTGCGCTTCGCCTTGGTCGCGGTCGCGACGAAGCGGTCGGGGTCGTCGGCGGCGAGCGCGCGGGCGAAGCGGTCGGCGAACGACTTGACCGCGGGCCACTCGGCGTGCGGAGTCAGCGGCACGATCACGTGCACGCCCTTGCCCCCCGACAGCATCGGAAAACTGGTCAGCCCCATGTCGGCAAGGACGGTCTTGATCTGCTCGGCCGCGCGTTTCACGTCGTCGAAGTCCAGCCCCTCGTCGGGATCGAGGTCGAAGACGAGGCGGTCGGGCTTCTCCACATCCTCGACCCGCGCGCCCCAGCCGTGAAACTCGATCGTCCCCATCTGGACGCAGGCGAGCATCCCTGCAGCATCCTCGACATAGAGATAGGGTTCGGTGCCGCCGTCCTTCTCGCGGATGTCGACGTGGTGCACCTGCTCGCCGAAACTGCCGGCATCGTGCTTCTGGAAAAAGCATTGCTTCGCCCGCCCCTGCGGACAGCGGACCAGGCTGATCGGGCGCCGGCCCAGCCAGGGCAGCATGACGCCTGCCATCGCCCCGTAATAATCGGCCAGCTCGCCCTTGGTAATGCCGTCGCCCGGAAACACCACGCGCTCGCGGCTGCTGATCTTCACGGTGGAGGCCGGCGGCGGGGCGGTAGGCGTTTCGGCGACCACAGCCTTTGCCGGCTTATCGCCGCGCAGGCCAATGAAGCTGGCGTGCCGGACGACGTTTTCGGCGGTGAACTCGGCAAACGCGACTTCCGCCACCAGCGTCGGCCGCACCCACATCGCGCCCTTGGCCGCGGCGCGGGGCACCTCGACCGGCGCGGTCTTGCGGGCCAGCTTCTCCAGCCTGTTCACCAGCGTCGCTTGCGTATCGGCGTCGAACCCCGTGCCGACCTTGCCCGCATAGCGCAGCTTGCCGTCCTCGTTGAGCCCGAGCAGCAGCGAGCGCAGCCCCCGCCCCTTCGCGCTCGACGGCAGCCAGCCGATAATCACGAACTCCTGCCGGTGCGTGCATTTGACCTTGAGCCACGCCTTCGTCCGGCCCGCGCGATAAGGGGCGTCGATCCGCTTGGAGACGATGCCCTCCAGCCCCTCGGCGCACATCGCGTCGAACAGCTTCTCGCCGCTCCCCACGACATGCTCGGCGAACTGGAGGCCAAGCTCGCCGGGTGGCAGCAGCGCGGCGAGCCGCTGCTTGCGCTCGACCAGCGGGAGGGGTCGCAGATCCTCGCCCGCCGCCAGCAGGTCGAAGGCGAAGAGCACCATCTCGCCGCCGTTCGAAATCGCGTCCTGAAGCGTCGAGAAATCGGGCTTACCGTCCTTCATCGCGACGATCTCGCCGTCGATCAGCGCGGGGCCTTGGATCGCCGCAGCCGCCTCGGCGATGCCGGGGAACCTGTCCGTCCAGTCGAGGCCGGAGCGCGTGAACACCCGCGCCGCGCCGCCGCCCACCGCGACCAGCGCGCGATAGCCGTCATATTTGACCTCGTGCAGCCAGCCATTGCCCGCCGGCACCGCGTCGACCAGCGTCGCCAGTTGAACGTCCTGCGCCTTCGGCCGGGTGCCCTTTCGCGGCCGGGCGGCCTTGCGCGCCGGTCGCTTGCCCTCGGCGATCTCGTCCATCGTCCGGCCGGTGTCGATGCTGGTCAGCGCGGCTTCGACCAGCGTGTCGGCCCCGCCCGCATGCGCATCGTCGATCTTACGCAGCAGCCAGTTCTCGCGCGTCTCCTTGCCCCGCGGTTTCAGCCGGATCAGCAGCCACTCCCCCTTCATCCGCTCGCCGTCGAGAACAAAGTGGAGATGGCCCTTGTCGAGGTCCTTCGCCGACTTGCCCTCGATCGGCGCCCAGGTACCGCGGTCCCACAGCATCACGGTGCCGCCGCCATATTCCTTGGCGGGGATCGTCCCCTCGAACCCGGCATAGTCGAGCGGGTGATCCTCGGTCCGCACCGCCAGCCGCTTCTCGCCGGGGTCGAGGCTAGGACCCCGCGTCACCGCCCAGCTTTTCAGCACGCCGTCGATTTCGAGGCGGAAGTCCCAGTGGAGGCGGGTCGCGTCGTGCTTCTGGACAACGAAGGCGTTGCCGTGCCCGGGCGCGAGCGTGCCCGCGGGTTCGGCAGTGCGCGTGAAGTCGCGCTTGGCGTTGTAGGTCGCTAGGAGGTCGGAGCGCTTGGCCACTAAGCCCTCCCGTCACCCTCACCCTCACCCCGGACTCGTTCCGGGGTCCACTGACCCGCAAGCGCCGCGGTCGGCTTTCTTGGCGGCACTGTGAACCACGGAACAAGTCCGGGGTGACGGACGGAAGTCACGCCCGCTTCCTCGCCGCCGGCTTCCTTGCGGGCGTCGCCTTGGTCGCGGCCTTCTTCGCCGGCGCCTTCTTCGTCTCGGGCTTCTTCGCCGCCCCCTCGCCCGGCTTCTCTAGGCTCTTCTTCAGCGCCGCCATTAGGTCGACGACGTTCGACCCGCGCCGCTCGGCAGCGCTGCCATCATCCTCGATGATCCGGCCGCCGCCCTTCGCCTTCTTCTTGCGCTCGATCAGACCCTTCAACGCATCGACATAGCGGTCGTGGAACACCTTTGGATCGAACTTCCCCGCCTTCTTGCCGATCAGCGTTTCGGCCAGGTCGAGCAGGTCGGCGTCAGGCTCGTCGTCGGGAATGTCGCGGAAATAGCCCTGCGCCTTGTGCACTTCGTCGGCGTAGCGCAGCGTTTCCAGGACCATGCCGCGGCCGCAGGGCTTTAGGCTCACGACATATTCGCGCCCGCGCATGGCGAGCTGCCCCAGCCCCACCTTCTTCGTGCGGCGCAGCGCCTCGCGCAGCACGATGAACGCCTCCTCGGCCAGATCGTCGGCAGGGACGACGAAATAGGGCTTTTCGTAATAGAGCACGTCGATCTCGTCGGCATCGACGAACTGGGTGAGCTCCAGCGTCTTCTTCGATTCGAGCTTCACCGCCTCGATCTCTTCGGAGTCGAGCAGCACGTAGCTGCCCTTCTCGAACTCGTATCCCTTCATGATGTCCTCGGCATCGACGGGGCCGACGCCAGTGACGGCCTTTTCGTAATGGATGGGCTTGCCGGTGGGTTCGTGGATCTGCCGGAAGCTGACGCTCGCGCCGCTCCTCGTCGCCGAATAGATCTCGACCGGGATCGACACCAGCGCCAACCGGATCTGTCCCTGCCAATAGGCGCGCGCGGCCATCGCCATTCCCCTTTGTTGCGGAGCCGATTCAAAGCATGAGGCGGGGACTCGTTCCTCGACAGTCAACGCCCCCACGCTTATGTCGCGGGCATGGCCGGCCAAGACCCTTTCACCCTGTTCGACACCTGGTTTGCCGAGGCACGCGAACAGGAAATCAACGATTCGAACGCGATGGCGCTCGCCACCGCCGATGCCGAGGGGCGTCCGTCGGTACGCATGGTGCTGCTCAAGGGGCACGGCCCCGACGGCTTCGTCTTCTACACCAACCGCGAGAGCCGCAAGGCGAGCGAGCTGGCCGAGAACCGCGACGTCGCTCTCCTTTTCCACTGGAAGTCGCTGCGCCGCCAGATCCGCATCGAGGGCACCGTCGGCCTCGCCACCGATGCCGAAAGCGACGCCTATTTCGCGACGCGCAGCCGCGATTCGCAGCTCGGTGCCTGGGCCAGCGACCAGTCGCGCGCCCTCGACGCGCGCGAGACGTTCGAGGCGCGGTTCGAGGCGATGAAGGCGCGGTTCGAGGGCGGCGACGTGCCCCGCCCGCCGCACTGGGGCGGCTATCGCGTCACCCCGCGCGTCATCGAATTCTGGCAGGACCGTGCGCATCGTTTGCACGAACGGCGCGTCTTCACCCGCACCGATGACGGCTGGACCGAAGGCACGCTTTTCCCGTGACCGAAACCGAAAAGCGCCGCATCCTCCTTAATAACGTCGCCGCGCGCGCGGCGCTGGCGAGTGTCGCGACGGCGATCTTCCTCATCTGCCTCAAGGGCTATGCAGCGCTCACGACCAGTTCGGTCGCGTTGCTCGGCAGCCTTGCGGACTCGGGCCTCGACCTGCTCGCCTCGCTCGTCACGCTCTATGGCGTGCGGCTGGCGGCGACGCCCGCCGATCACGACCACCGCTTCGGCCATGGCAAGGCGGAGGCGCTGGCGGCGCTGTTCCAGGTGGCGCTCGTCACCGCCTCGGCGCTGGCGATCGGCTGGCGCGGGGTGAGTGCGCTCGGCGATCCGGCGCCAGTCGCCGATGTCGAGCTTGGCATCGCCGTCTCGGGCGCGGCGATCGTCGCGACGATCATGCTCGTCGCCTATCAGAAGCGGATCATCGCCGCGACAGGATCGGTCGCGGTGCAGGCCGACAGCCTTCATTATCAGGGCGACGTGCTGCTCAACCTGTCGGTGATCGCCGCGCTGGTGCTCGACCGCTATGTCGGGCTGCCGGGCGTCGATCCGCTGTTCGGCATCGCCATCGCCGGCTGGCTGGGCTTCGGCGCGTTCAAGGCGTCGGCTCAGGCGATCGACCAGCTGATGGACAAGGAATGGCCCGAGGACGACCGCCAGCGCTACATCGCGGTCGCCGTCGCCAACCCCGACGTGCGCGGCATCCACGACTTTCGCACCCGCCGATCGGGCACCCGCGACTTCGCGCAGTTCCACATGAACGTCGACCGCGACATCACCGTGGCCGAGGCACACGACGTGGTCGAGGCGGTCGAAATGGCGCTCCACAAGGCCTTCCCGAAGGTCGAGGTCCTCATCCACCTCGATCCCGAGGGGCATAGCGATACCGACGACCCGCTGGTGGAGGAGGACGTGACCCCCCATTGGTTCAGGAAGCGCCTGTGACGACGATCCCCTTCGCCCAGATCGACGCCTTCGCCGACCGCGCGTTCGCAGGCAATCCGGCGGCGGTGATGCCGCTCGACACTTGGCTCGATGACGCGGTGCTGCAAGCGATCGCGGCGGAGAACAACCTCGCCGAGACCGCGTTCGTTATTCGCGATGCGAGCGGCGCGGCGGATTACGAATTGCGCTGGTTCACCCCCGCGGTCGAGGTCGCGTTGTGCGGTCATGCGACGCTGGCGAGCGGGCATCACCTGTTGACCCGTGACGGGGCCAAGCGCGTGACGTTCCGCACCCGTCGCGCAGGTATCCTCGAGGTGGCGCGCGAGGGCGAAGGCTACGCAATGGCGCTCCCCGCCTACCCACCCTTAGCGGCCGACGTGCCCGGCCTGCTCGATGCGCTGGGCACGACGCAGGGTGAGGTGCTGCACCATCCGAATGGCTACGATCTTGTCGTGCTGGCGGACGAAGCGGCGGTCCGGGCGCTCACCCCCGACTATCGCGCGCTCGCCGCGATCGGCGACACGCTCAACATCGTCACCGCGCCCGGCACCGACACCGATGTGGTCAGCCGCGTCTTCGCCCCCGCCGCGGGGATCGACGAGGACCCGGTGACGGGCTCCGCCCACTCGGTCCTCACCCCCTATTGGGCGGCACGCCTCGGCCGCCCCCGCTTCACCGCGTTCCAGGCGAGCGCACGCGGCGGGCAGGTCGATTGCGAGCTGGCCGGCGACCGCGTGATCCTGCGCGGGCAGTGCGTGACGGTGATCGAGGGGGTGTTCCGCCTCTAGCCCTAACGCGGCGTCGGGATGCCCTGCCACAAGATCCAGGGCAGCATATAGTCTACATACTCGGCCTCGCCGACCCGGCCGTCGTCGTTACGGTCCATCTTGGCGAGCCATTTCCGTTCAGCGGCCGGATCAGCCTGTCCCGCCGGCGGCGCCGGGGGCAACGTCGCGTCGCGCGCCGCATCTCTTGGCTCGAGCGCCGACAATTCGCGCGGATCGAGATCGCCCGAGCGATCGGTGTCTTCGGCGCGAAACGCGTCGCGAAGGAACGTCGCCGCCTCGTTCATGTCGACCTTGCGCATGGTGGGGGCAGTCGACGGCATGTCCTGGGCAAGCATGGCAAGCAGTGCGAACGCAGCGATCATCATCATTCCTCTGGCAAGCGGGCGGCGCACCGGACGGTCCGCTGCGCCGTCGCTACCATCGGCAGACGATCCTGCGCCGACGAGCTCCGAAGGATGGGGTACCAGCGGCTGGTACCCCTCCGACTCCGCGAGCAGCCGTGCCGCTGCCAGCGACGACGAGACGCCCAGCTTGGTCCGCGCCATCTTGAGCCGCTTTTCGACCGCGTGGGGCGAGATGCCGAGGTCGAGCGCCATTTCCTTCGCCGTCTGCGGGACCAGCCGCCGGCGCAGGCAGACCTTTTCGTTTTCGGTCAGGCGTCGAAGCGCCGCTTCGGGCGCCGCTGCCAGCGCCCCGTCGCTCACCGCCGCACCAGCGTACCCACGCCCTGCCGGGTGAAGATCTCCAGCAGCATCGCGTGCGGCACGCGGCCGTCGAGGATGACGGCGGCGTCCACCCCCGCCTCGACCGCTGCGACGCACGTCTCGACCTTGGGGATCATCCCGCCGGAGATTGTGCCGTCGGCGGTCAGCTCGGCGATGCGGGCGGGATCGAGGTCGCTCTGGAGCTCGCCCGACTTGTCGAGCACGCCCGCCACGTCGGTCAGCAAGAAGAACCGCGCCGCACCAAGCGCGCCCGCGATCGCGCCAGCCATCGTATCTGCGTTGATGTTGTACGTGTGGCCGTCCACCCCCAGCGCCACGGGCGCCACGACGGGGATGACGTTCTGGCTCGCCAGCATCGTCAGGATCGAGGGATCGACCGCGACCGGATCGCCGACGAAGCCAAGGTCCACGTGCCGCTCGATCCCCGAATTGCGGTCGGGTTCGGTCCGCTGCACCTTCTCGGCGACGACGAGGCGGGCGTCCTTGCCCGAAATGCCGATCGCGCGACCGCCGGCCGCGTCGATCCAGGCGACGATTTCCTTGTTGATCTTGCCCGCCAGCACCATCTCCGCGACTTCGGCGGTGGCGGCATCGGTGACGCGCAGGCCGCCGACGAACTGGGACTCGACGCCGAGGCGCTTGAGCATCGCGCCGATCTGCGGCCCGCCACCATGGACGACGACGGGGTTGATGCCCACCGCCTTCAGCAAGACCACATCCTCGGCGAAGTCGCGCGCGAGTTCGGCGTCGCCCATCGCATGGCCGCCGTACTTGATGACGAACGTCTTCCCGGCATAACGCTGGAGGTAGGGCAGCGCCTCGGTCAGCGTCTCCGCCTTGGCGAGGAGCGCGGCGGGCGGGCGATAGTCGGTCATGCCAGCGCCTCCTTGCCGTCGAGCTTTCGGCCCAGCCCGACGAAGACATAGATCAATGCGGGCACGAGGACGATCGACAGCGTCACCTTGGCGATCATCTGTCCGACGATCAGCTGGCCAACCGGGAACACGCCGTAGAACGCCACGGTGACGAAGATGAAAGTGTCGAGCACCTGGCTCAGCACGCTCGAAATCCCCGCGCGCAGCCACAGGAGCTTGCCCCCCTGCCGCTTCAGCGCGTCGAAAATCGTGACGTTCAGGATCTGCGACAGGCCGTATGCGGCGATGCCGCCCGCCCAGATGCGCCACGTGCTGCTCATCATCAGCGTGAACGCCTCGATCCGCGCGGGCTCCATGCTGGGTGCCGAGGGGAGCTGCACGACGATCCACGACAACGCCATCGACACGAGCAGCGGCACGAAGCCGATCAGCACCAGCCGGTTGGCGACCGCGCGCCCGTGCAGCTCGGCGACGGACGACGACACGACGACCAGCAGCAGGAAGGCGAAGATCCCCGCCTCCACGGCGAGCGGCCCCAGCGCAACCTGCTTGTTGCCGAGCACGCCGGCGATGCAGACCATGCCGCCATAGAAGATGGCGAGCGCGAAGAGCGAGCGGGAGATCGGCGCGGGCGTGGCGGAGTCCATCGGCGGCGGTTAGCGGAAGGCGCCCGCGGGGGAAAGGCCCAGCCCCACCCCGCACATAGGCACTGGAAACGAAGCCCATGCTGTGCCACCTCGCACGGCCATGCGTCCGGGCCGCGATCGGCCTGCCATGGAAAGCCCATCATCTTGCTGACCCGTTTCCTGATCGGCCTTGCCGGTATCGCCGTCATCCTCGGCTTCGCCTTTGCGCTGTCGACCAATCGCCGCGCCATCCGGCTGCGCGTGGTCGGATCGGCGTTCGCGCTTCAGGCGGGCATCGCCTTTCTCGTCCTCTACGTCCCCGCGGGCCAGGCGGCGATCCGGACGATGGCGACCGGCGTCACCGCATTGCTGGGCTATGCCAAGGCGGGCACCGACTTCATCTTCGGCCCGCTCGCCAGCCCGACCATGGGGGGGCAGAGCTTCGCCATCTCGGCGCTTCCGGTCATCATCTTCTTCGCCAGCCTCGTCTCGGTGCTCTACCACCTTCGCATCATGCAGTTCGTGATCCGCTGGGTCGGCGGCGCGATCGAGAAGGTGATTGGCATCAGCAAGGTCGAGTCGCTGTGCGCGGCGGCCAACATCTTCGTCGGCCAGTCCGAGTCGCCGCTGGTCATCCGCCCCTATCTCGCCAGCCTCACCCCCAGCCAGCTCTTCGCGGTGATGTCGGTCGGCATGGCGGGCGTCGCAGGCACGATCCTCGCCGCGTACGCCTCGTTCCTGGGGCCGCAATCGCTGCCCTATCTGCTCGCCGCCAGCTTCATGGCCGCGCCGGGTGGCATCCTGATGGCCAAGATCATCATGCCCGACGTCGCGCCCGAGCCCGTGCTCCAGGCCGAGGGCGTCGAGGAAGCCGCCGTCCTCGCCGTAGCCGAACCCGATCCGGAGGACGAGCGGGCCGCCAACATCATCATGGCCGCCGCCATGGGTGCGCAGACCGGCGTCAAGATCGCCGTCGCGGTCGGCGCGATGGTGCTCGCCTTCGTCGCGCTCGTCGCGATGGCGAACGGCCTGCTCGGCGTCGTCGGCGGCTGGTTCGGACACCCAGAGCTGAGCTTCCAGATGCTGATCGGCAGCGTCTTTCAGCCGGTGATGTTCCTCCTCAACATTCCCTGGGACGAGGCGGGGCGCGCCGGCGGCCTGTTCGGGACCAAGCTCGTCCTCAACGAATTCGTCGCCTTCATCGAACTGGGCAAGATGAACGACGTGCTGAGCGTGCGGACGCATGCGATCATCACCTTTGCCCTCTGCGGTTTCGCCAATTTCAGCTCGATCGCGATCCAGATGGCCGCGACCGGCAGCCTGGCGCCCAATCAGCGGCCGATGATCGCCCGGCTGGGCGTGCGTGCGCTGCTGGCCGGCAGCCTCGCCAACCTCATGTCGGCGGCGCTGGCGGGGTTGATCCTTCCCTGAAGAAACCCACCGCAACGTTCGTGACATAAATGCGACACAAATCGGCTAATCACCCCAAAGGGTCAAAAAACTAGTTACAAGCGCATCTTTGGTACGCAACTTCTCTCAACCGGGCACTTTTCGATCCGGTCGCCAAGGCCGCCACGAGCGCGGCCAGCCGAAAAGAGGGAACATAGATGCGAACGATGAGCCGAATTGCGCGGGCGTTGCTGCATTCCGGGAGCGCCCTTCCCCTGACCGGCGCCGCGATCGTCGCGGCCGCCGCCATCGCCGCCCCTGCCCATGCGCAGGACTATCAGAACGTCACCGCCTCGGGCCGTATCATCTCGACCGACGGCAAACCCGTCGCCGGCGCGACGGTGACGATCCGCTCGAACGAGCAGGGCTTCTCGCGCACCGCCACGACCAATGCGTCGGGCGCCTATCGCATTCCGCAGGTACCGACCGGCCCCTATACCTTCACCATCACCGCCGACGGGTTCGACACCTTCACCGATGAAAGCGTGGTCCTGTCCACCGACGCGGCGGGCAACCAGTTCGCGCTGGCGCCTGCGGGCACGGGCGGCAATCGCGGCAACACCACCGCCGAAGCGGGCGAGGATGGCGAGATCGTCGTGACCGCCGGCCGCGTGAAGGTCGCCGATTTCGAGCGAACGACGACCGGCGCAGTTATCGACATCGGCGATCTGGCCACCCGCGTCCCGGTCCAGCGTTCGCTGCGCGACGTCATCCTGCTGGCCCCCGGCACGACGCAGGGATCGTCCTCGCAGAACACCCGTTTCGCCAACCAGGCGCAGATCGGCGGCTCGTCCTTCAGCGAGAACGCCTATTACATCAATGGCCTGAACGTCACCGAATTCCGCCAGGGCTTCTCGCCGTCGAACGTGCCGTTCGACTTCTACCAGACGATCGAGGTCAAGACCGGCGGCTTCCAGGCCGAGTTCGGCCGCGCAACGGGCGGCGTCGTCAACGCCATCACCAAGTCGGGCGGCAACGAGTTTTCGGGCAGCGTCCTGTTCAACTGGGAACCGGATGCGCTCCGCTCGAATGCGCCGAACACCTACGAAGCGGACAATGACGGCGACCGCTCCGAGCGGCTCGACATGGTCGCCACGCTGTCGGGGCCGATCATCAAGGACAAGCTGTTCTTCTTCGCGCTCTACAACAACCGCAAGGTAACCTCGTTCGACGGCAGCGCGAACAGCGGCACCGGCACGTTCCAGAGCACGGACGACCCGTTCTACGCCTTCAAGGTCGATGCCGTGCCGTTCGACGGGCAGCGGCTCGAATTCACCTATTTCAACAGCACGTCGACGACGACGTCGCGCTTCTACGAGTACAATCCCGACGACAACACGTTCGGGGCATATCTCGACGAGTCGCGTAACCGCACCGGCGGTGAAAACTATGTCGGTCGATATACCGGCACGTTCACCGACTGGTTCACCCTGTCGGCGGCTTACGGCGTCAACAAGAACCAGAACACGACGATTCCGGCCGACACGACGCGGCCGTTCGTCCAGGACACGCGCAGCGGTACGCCGATCTTCCTGGCGGGCAGCAATCCGGTTTCGTCGTTGACGACGAACGAGGATAAGCGCGAATTCTATCGCGTCGACGCCGACCTTTATTTCAGCCTGCTCGGCTCCCACCATATCCGGTTCGGTTATGACCAGGAAAATCTGACCTCGACGCAGATTTCGACGCCGACCGGCGACGGCTCTTACGAACTGTTCACTTCGACTGGCGCGAACGACATCTCGAACCTGGCCGCGGGTACGCAATATGCCCAGCGCCGCTATTTCGAGAATGGCGGTGTGTTCAAGACCAAGAACGAGGCGTTCTACATCCAGGACAACTGGACGCTGTTCAACGACCGCGTGAACCTCCAGCTCGGCATCCGTAACGACCGCTTCCTCAACCGGACCGCCGACGGCCTGCCCTTCTACGAATCGGGCGATCAGTGGGGGCCGCGCCTCGGCGTATCGTTCGACGTGTTCGGGGACAAGCGGACGAAGCTCTACGCCAATTTCGGCCGCTACTTCCTGCCGATCCCGACCAATACCAATATCCGCCTGGCGGGTGCCGAGCTCGACTATAGCTCCTATTTCATCCTGAACGGCATCAACGACGGCGTGCCGGTCCTCGGCGCACCGGTGAACGGCGTCGACAATGCCGTCGCCTGCCCCGACGGCACGGGCAACAACTGCACGCTGATCGCCGACGGGACTGCCGCCGATCCGTCGACGGTGGTCGCGCAGAACCTAAAGCCACAGAGCCTCGACGAGTACATCATCGGCGCCGAGCAGCGATTGGGCGATCGCTGGCGCGTGGGCATCAACTACACCCACCGCAAGCTCAACCGTTCGCTGGAGGACAGCGCGATCGATCTCGCCGTGCGCGACCTGTGCGCGGCAGAGGGGATCGCGGGCTGCGAGAACATCTGGATCGGCTTCCACCAATATGTGTTGCTCAACCCGGGCGAGGATGCACAGATCCTGCTCGACACGCCGCTACCGGGCGAGACCGAGCGACGCACCGTGACGCTGACCGCCGACCAGCTCGGCTATCCGGCGGCGCGGCGGACCTACGACGCGGTCACGTTCGAGTTCGAGCGCGAATATGACGGCGTCTGGTCGCTCCAGGGCTCGTACACCTGGGCCAACCTCAAGGGGAATCTCGAGGGCGGCGTGAAGTCCGACATCGGCCAGACCGACAGCGGCTTGACCCAGGACTTCGACAGCCCGGGCCTGACCGTCGGCTCCTACGGCTTCCTGCCGGGGCATCGTCGCCACACGTTCAAGCTGTTCGGCAGCTACACGATCAGCGACGCCTTCACGATCGGTGCCAACGCCTTCATCCAGTCGCCGCGCAAGTTCGGCTGCATCGGCGTCGTGCCCGATACCGTCGATCCGGTCGCGGCGCTCTATGGCGCGGCGGGCAATTTCTGTAACGGCCAGCAGGTCGACCGCGGCACCGCCTTCCAGAGCGACTGGCGCAAGGAGATCAACCTGACCGCACAGGTTCGCGTGCCCGTCGACGGGGTCGATGCCTCGGTCCGGTTCGACGTGTTCAACGTCTTCAATTCGAAGTCGGCGCTCGAGTTCGACGAGTTCGGCGAGGCGGGCAACGGCTCGCCCAACCCGAACTATCGTGCGCCGCTCGGCTACCAGACGCCGCGTTCGGCCCGCATCCAGTTGCGCGTGGGCTTCTAAGGCGTCGTTACGGGGAGGCGGGCGCCCTGAACGCCCGCCTCCTTCTTTTCAGGCGACGCTCAACGTCAGTGCGCCGTCGCCCTCGTCGACATGGACCGTCTGCCCGTCCTTCACGTCGCCGCGCAGGATGAGGTCGGCGAGCGGATCCTGCAGATAACGCTGCACCGCACGCTTCAGCGGCCGTGCGCCGTAAACGGGATCGTATCCGACCCGCCCCAGCCACTCCCGCGCCGCATCGGTCAGCTCGATCGCAATCTTGCGATCCGCCAGCAGCTTTGCGACGCGTGCCACCTGGATATCGACGATCGGTGCCATGTGGTCGGCCGCCAGCCGGTGGAACAGGATGATCTCGTCCAGCCGGTTGAGGAACTCGGGCCGGAAGTGGCTGCGCACCACGTCCATCACCTGCGGCTCGACGCTTTCGACGTTTTCGCCGTCGCCCAGGGCCGTCAGATACTGGCTGCCGAGGTTCGAGGTCAGGATGACGATCGTGTTCGAGAAGTCGACCGTGCGCCCCTGCCCGTCGGTCAGCCGCCCGTCGTCGAGCAGCTGGAGCAGCACGTTGAACACGTCGCCATGCGCCTTTTCCACCTCGTCGAACAGTACCACCTGATAGGGGCGGCGCCGGACGGCTTCGGTCAGGACGCCGCCCTCCTCGTACCCGACATAGCCCGGCGGCGCGCCGATCAGCCGGGCGACGGCGTGCTTCTCCATGAACTCGCTCATGTCGATCCGGACCATCGCGTTGGGATCGTCGAACAGGAACTCGGCGAGCGCCTTGGTCAGCTCGGTCTTGCCGACGCCCGTGGGGCCGAGGAACAGGAACGAGCCCAGCGGCCGGTTCGGATCCTGCAAGCCCGCGCGTGAACGTCGCACGGCAGTCGCGACCGCACGCACGGCGTCGGCCTGGCCGATCACGCGGCGACCAAGCTGCGCCTCCATTTGAAGCAACTTCTCGCGCTCGCCGGTCAACATCCGCTCGACGGGGATGCCCGTCCAGCGGCCGACCACCGCGGCGATGTCATCGGCGGTGACTTCCTCGCGCAGCATCGCGCTTTCGGATGCCTGCTCGGCCTCCGCCATCCGCTTCTCGAGCGCGGGGATGGTGCCGTAGGAAAGCTCCGCCATCTTCGCGAGGTCGCCCTCGCGCTGCGCCTGTTCGAGCGCGGTGCGCGCGGCATCCAGCTCGCCCTTCAGCGAGGTCGCGGACTGGAGCTTCACCTTTTCTGCCTGCCACCGCTCGGTCAGCTCGGCCGACTGCGCCTCCAGATCGTCGAGTTCCCCGTTCAGCCGCTCCAGCCGGTCGCGCGAACCCGCGTCGCTTTCCTTGCGCAGCGCCTCCGCCTCGATCTTGAGCTGGATGATGCGGCGGTCGAGGTTCTCGATCTCCTCGGGCTTCGATTCGACCTCCATCCGCAAGCGGCTGGCGGCCTCGTCCATCAGGTCGATCGCCTTGTCGGGCAGGAAGCGGTCGGTGATGTAGCGGTTGGAGAGCGTCGAGGCGGCGACGATCGCGCCGTCGGTGATCCGGACGCCGTGATGCAGCTCGTACTTCTCCTTCAATCCGCGCAGGATCGAGATCGTGTCCTCGACGGTGGGCTCGCCGACGAACACGGGCTGGAACCGCCGCTGGAGCGCAGGGTCCTTTTCGACATATTTGCGATACTCGTCGAGCGTCGTCGCACCGATGCAGTGCAGCTCGCCGCGGGCGAGCGCGGGCTTGAGCAGATTGCCCGCATCCATCGCCCCCTCCGACTTGCCCGCGCCGATCAGCGTGTGCATCTCGTCGATGAAGAGGATGATGTCGCCCTCGCCCGCCTTC
The DNA here is from genome assembly GCF_014199325.1 of Sphingomonas yantingensis. Lineage (GTDB taxonomy): Bacteria > Pseudomonadota > Alphaproteobacteria > Sphingomonadales > Sphingomonadaceae > Sphingomonas > Sphingomonas yantingensis. The sequence continues at coordinate 474,377 of NZ_JACIJJ010000002.1, read as the reverse complement.
ACCTCGTCGAGCACACCCTTCAGCCGCTCCTCGAACTCGCCGCGATATTTCGCGCCCGCGATCAGCGACCCCATGTCGAGCGACATGAGCGTGCGATCCTTGAGCGTGTCGGGCACGTCGCCGTTTGCGATGCGCAGCGCGAGGCCCTCGGCGATCGCGGTCTTGCCGACGCCGGGTTCGCCGATCAGGACGGGGTTGTTCTTGGTCCGCCGCGCGAGAATCTGAATCGTGCGGCGGATCTCCTCGTCGCGGCCGATCACGGGATCGAGCTTGCCGTCCTTAGCCGCCTGCGTCAGGTCGCGCGCGAACTTCTTGAGCGCGTCATAGCGGTCCTCGGCCCCCGCGGTATCGGCGGTGCGCCCGCCGCGAAGCTGGTTGATCGCGGCATTGAGCGCCTCGGCCTTCACCCCCGCCGCCGCCAGTGCGCGACCCGCGGCGGTGTTCTGCGCCAGCACCAGCGCCAGCAGCAGGCGCTCGACGGTCACGAAACTGTCGCCCGCCTTTTGCGCGACCTGTTCGGCCTGGTCGAGGACGCGCACGGCGTCGTTGTCGAGGCCCGGCGTCGACTGTGCCCCCGACCCGCTGACGCTCGGCACCTTGGCGAGCGCCGCGTCGGTCTCGGCGAGCGCCCGCCGCGCATCGCCGCCCGCCGCGCCGATCAGGCCTGAGGCCATGCCCTGCTCATCTTCGAGCAGCGCCTTCAACAGATGCTCCGGGCTGATCCGCTGGTGGCTGTTGCGGATCGCGACGGTCTGCGCCGATTGCAGGAAGCCCTTGGCGCGGTCGGTGAATTTTTCGAGGTTCATGTTGTCCCCTGTCGGATGATGGCAAAGAGATAGTGTTGCCTTTCGGCCACACAAGCCATGTCACACTCTGATCTTCGTTCGGTCACGCGTGCGTCATCGCTTCGGCACCGTCGTGACATGCCAAAGCGCTAGCGCCGCCCGTCGAACCCGACCGCCATCGTAGCGGCGGGTGCGGGGGAAACCATCATGAAGCGTTGCGCTGCCTTGCTTGCCGGCACCATATTCGCACTGCCCGTCGTCGCTCATGCCGACGATCGCGTCGCCGCGGCGTCGACCGCCGCCGAGGATCCGACGACCGAAGACCCGCAGGACGACATCATCATCATCGGCAAGGGCGAGACGCGGCAGGTCCAGCAGCTCTCGGAACGCGACTTCGCGCTGCTGACGCCGGGCACCAGCCCGCTCAAGGCGATCGAGAAGCTGCCGAGCGTCAATTTCCAGGCGGCCGATCCCTTCGGCGCGTACGAATGGTCGCAGCGCGTGTCGATCCGCGGGTTCAACCAGAACCAGATCGGCTTTACGCTCGACGGCATCCCGCTGGGCGACGGCAGCTATGGCAACACCAACGGCCTGCACGTCAGCCGCGCGATCTCGTCCGAGAATATCGGCCTGACGCAGGTGTCGCAGGGCGCGGGCGCGATCGGGACGCAGGCGACGAACAACCTCGGCGGCACGATCGAGTTCTTCTCGCGCGATCCCAGCGACACGCCGCTCGTCACCGCCAACGGCACCTATGGCAGCGAGAACACCGTCCGCGGCTTCTTCCGGTTCGACACCGGATCGCTCGGCGACAACGGCCCGCGCGCGTACTTCTCCTACGGCTATCTCGACATGGACAAGTGGAAGGGCGTGGGGTCCCAGCGCCAGCACCAGGCCAATTTCAAGGCGGTCGCCCCGGTCGCGCCCAATGCCGAGCTGTTCGGCACCTTCAACTTCTCCGACCGGCGCGAGAACGACTATCAGGACCTGTCGCTCGAGATGATCGGGCGGCTGGGCTATGACTGGGACAATATCTCGGGCGACTATCCCCTCGCCATCCGCCTTGCCGACATTGCCGCCAATCGCGGCGACACGGGCCAGCCGCGGTTCAATCCGGCGGCGGGGACGACCTATCCCGCGCCGTTCGCGACCATCGACGACGCCTATTACGATGCCGCGGGCCTTCGCGTCGATTATCTCGCCTCGGTCGGCATCCGCAGCACCGGTGACGCGCCGCTTCGCTACACGCTGACCGGCTATTACCATAACAATCGTGGTCAGGGTGTCTGGTACACCCCCTATGTCTTTTCCGCGCCCACCGGCGTGCCGATCTCGATCCGCACGACCGAATACGACATCAAGCGAAAGGGTGTGTTCGGGTCGGTGACGGGCGATCTGGGCTTCAACGAACTGACGGTCGGCGGCTGGTACGAGCGCAACGACTTCCGCCAGGCGCGTCGCTTCTACGCGCTGTCGAGCCGGCTCTATCCGACGCGCGACAGCCTCGACTTCCAGGCATTGCCGTTCGCGACGCAGTGGGACTTCGACTACACGACCGAGACGGTGCAGTATTACGTCCGCGACAAGCTCACGCTCGGCGCGCTCACCGTCAATCTCGGCTGGAAGGGGTTCGAGGTCACGAACGAGGCCGATCCGAACGTGCGCGGCGGCTTTGCCGCCGGGCGGATCAAGGTGCGCGACTGGTTCCAGCCGCACGCCGGCGTCGCCCTCGCGCTCGATGACAATGCCGAGCTGTTCGGCGGGTTCACGCAGGTAAAGCGCGCCTTCACCGCTTCCGCCACCACCGGCCCGTTCGCGACGACACAGGCCGGGTTCGACAATCTGGGCGGCCTGAAGCCCGAGGAATCGGACACGTACGAGGTCGGCGGGCGGCTGCGCGGGCGCGGCTTCAACCTCAGCCTTGCCGGCTACCTCGTCGACTTCCGCAACCGCCTGATCGCGCAGTCGGTGGGCGCGGGGATCCAAGGCAATCCGGCGATCCTCCAGAATGTCGGCTCGGTCCGGTCGCTGGGGTTCGAGGCGGCGGCGGAAGTGAAGCTGCCGATGGGGTTCGGCGCATTCGCGTCGTACAGCTATACCGACTCGACCTATCAGGACGACGTCTTCAACCGCGCCGGCGCATTGATCGCCCGCACCGCCGACAAGCAGGTCGTCGATACGCCCCAGCATCTGGTGAAGGGCGAGGTCACCTATGACGGCGAGATGTTCTTCGGCCGGGTCGGCGCAAACTACATGTCGCGCCGCTACTTTACGTACGAGAACGACCAGTTCGTCGACGGCCGCGTGCTGGTCGACGCGTCGATCGGCGTGCGCGTCCGCCTCGACGGCGATCGCGGGTTCGAGGTGCAGGGGAATGCCACCAACCTGTTCAACGAGCGGTACGTCGCGACGATCGGCTCCAACGGCTTCGGCAATCGCGGCGACAACCAGACGCTCCTCGCCGGCGCGCCGCAGCAGTTCTTCGTGACGCTGAAGACGGGGTTCTGACGTAGCTATCGGCACCCCGGCAATAACCGGGGTGCCGATAACCGCTTACTGCGCCGGTGCCGCCTGCCCCGCCGGCCGGTCGGCCTTGGGCGCGGTCGGCGCGAAGAGCTGGCCGAAGCTCGAATCCTTGTACCAGCGCGGCGCCTCCGGCGCGTCCGCCAGCGCACGGGCGATGTTGTAGTTCACCCGCGCGAACTTGGCGCCCGCATTCCAGTTGATCGGCAGCGTCACTTGGTCGCTCGGCTTGTGGTAATGCGTCGCGAGGAAGTCCTTGAACGCCTTTTCCCCGCCATTGGCGAAGCCGGTGACGAGGAACACCGACGGCACCCCTTCGGTCACGAAGCGATAATGGTCGGAGCGGGTGAACAGATTCTCCTCCGGCATCGGATCGGGCGACAGCTTGATGCCCATGTCGCCGGTCGCCTTGGCGACGACCGGCCCCATCGTCGAATGCTCGGCCCCGAACGCGACGACGTCGGTGAAGTCGTAGAGCAGCACCGGCATGTCGAGATTTACGACGCTCGTCACCTTGGCACCGGGCAGCGGATGCTTTGCGAGATATTGCGAGCCGAGCAGCCCGTCCTCCTCCGCCGTCACCGCCGCGAAGATGACCGTGCGCTTTGGCTTGGGATTGGACTTGGTAAAGGCGCGCGCCGCCTCCAGCATCGTCGCGACGCCGGCGGCATTGTCCATCGCGCCGTTGAAGATCTTGTCCTCGCCCTTGGCCTTGGGATCGACGCCCACGTGATCGAGATGGGCCATCAACAGCACCGCCTCGCCCTTCAGCGCCGGATCGCTGCCGGGGATCATCGCGACGACATTGGGGCTGGTGAACCGCTCGGCGGTCGAGGTGGCCTCGAACTTCACGGTGGGCTTCAGCGCGAACGCCTTGACCTTATCGCCCTTGTCGATCGCGGCCAGCGTCTCTGCATAGCTTTGCGGCGCGCCGGCAAACAACGCCTCGGCAGCAGTGCCGCGGACGATGCCCGACGCCTTGACGCCCGCGGCGGTGCGATAGGGTTCGCCGTTCTCGGTCGCCCAGCTCATATAGGGATCGTCGCCGTGGTCGGCGATCTCCTTCCACGGAAAGCGCTTGGCTGTCTCGCTGTCCAGCACGGTGATGACGCCCACCGCGCCGTGCTCCTCGGCAATCTTGGCCTTGCGGTTGTTGAGCGCGGCGGCGACATCGCTCGGCAGGCCCTTGGGCACGCCGTAGAACATCACGACCGTCTTGCCCTTCACGTCGACACCCGCATAATCATCCAGCCCGCGTGCCTGGTCGACCACGCCGCGACCGACGAACACCGTCTGCGTCTCGACCGGCACCTTGCCCGAGCCGTAGAGCGTCGCCATCGCATCGGCCTTGTGCGGAAAGACCTTGCCGCCGATGGTCAGCCGGCGCGGCGCCTTTGGATCGGCGGTGACGGTGACGAACGGCACCTGCTGATACCACTGGCCATTGTTGGCCGGCGTCAGCCCCAGTTCGGCGAAGCGGTCGGCGACGTACTTCGCCGCCGCGTCATAACCGGGCTTGCCCGCATCGCGTCCCTGCCGCGCGTCGTCGGCAAGCCACGTCACATCGGCCTTTACCCGGTCGGCGGAGAAATCCGCCGCGGTCTGCGCCAGCGCCGAGGTCGAGAGCAGTCCGGCGCCAAGAATGGCGGCAAAGGTCATGCGCATGCGGTGTGAAGTCCCGGAAAGAAGTTGCAGCAGCGACGATAGCAGCGGCACGAGCCGCCGCAAGGGCCGCTCAATCGGCGCGGACCGCGTTCCAGTTGAACAGGAAATTGCGGTGCTCGGCCCAGGTCTGGCCCTCCACCCGGTCCCCGCGCAGGCAGGCAGCAGAGTGATACGGGCCGGCGCCGTCGGTCGTACGGAAACTGACACAGGTGCGGCCGCGATCGGTCTTCCATCGGCCGGCCTGAATCTCACTGTCGTAGAAGGTGCCCGTCACCCCGCCATCGGGCGCGAGGGTCAGGACCATCGTCTTGGTATAGGGCTTGGCCGGATCGGTCGACAGGTCGACGGTCCAGCGGCCAGCCAGCGGGTTCGGCGCCTGTGCCGCCGCCGGTACGCCCATCAGTGCCAGTGCCAGCATCGACCGCATCGCCCGCCCTCCCCGTTTTGGCGAAGGCTAGCGCGGATCAGAGCAGCAGCCAATCCGCCGCATCACGCCCCACTGCGCCGCCACCGCGCCGGCGGGTCAGCTCGGTCTGCGCGGTGAAGCGGACGTCCTCATCGCGGTCGGTCAGGAACTTGGCCAGCGATTCATTGTCGATCTCGCGCCATTCCTTGCCGCGATCGGGGCCATAGCGGACGCGCGGCAACAGGCCGGGCTCCTTCGACCACTGGACAAGCTGCGCGACGCTCGCCTCGTTCAGCATGTCGCGCAGGTGGTGCGCGGTGACATAGCTGTCGGGAAACGCCCGGTGAGCGGGGAGGCCGCGCTCGTGGATCAGGCCGTCGGGCTTGCGCCAGTAGCGCAGCGACTGGTTGGAAAAGCTCGGGGAATCGGGCCAGAGCCGGAGCGCGCACTTCCAGGTGCAGATCCAGTCGGCCCCGCGCGTCAGCGACGCGGTGCAGAATTGCTGCTCGAAGCTCGCCCGGTGCGCGGCGAGCGCGACACGGCGCGGCCAGGGGTCGAGGATCGGGCGGGCAAGGTCGTGGAAGAAGGGCGCATCGGCGACCTGTTCCTCAAGGATGTGATGCACCGCCTGTGTGATCGGCGGGATGGGGCGGCCCGGATTGACGAACCGCGCGCCCCCCTCGCCCATCAGTTCCCAGCGCCCGTCCTCACCCAGCGCCACGTCCTGCCACCCGATCTCGACCACCGCATGCGCGGGCGGCGCATTGCCGGTGGTCTCGAGATCGATAACGCGAACGATGCTGGGCTGCGGCTTGGGAGGCATGATGCCTATGTGGCGATCCGTGCTTGGAAAAGCGAGGGACGGAAGCGTCGACGGGCAATCGACGCTCCCATGTCAGTTCCTCAGTGCCCCGCCTGCGGCCCGCGCTCCAGCCCGCTGGCGGCAAGCTGCGCGTCGATCATGCCCATCAGGCGATCAAGACCCGCTTGGTCCTTCGCCTCGGCCCGCGCGACGAGCACGTCCTGCGTGTTCGAGGCGCGCAGCAGCCACCAGCCGTCGGGCGTATTGACGCGGGCGCCGTCGGTGTCGTTGACCTCCGCGCCCTCGTGCTTCAGCCGCTCGAGCACTTCGGTCACGACCGCGAACTTGCGGCTCTCATCGACCTGAAAACGCATCTCGGGCGTGTTCACCATCGCCGGCATTTCGCCGCGCAGCTCGGTGATCGACTTGCCGATGACGTGCGCCGACCGGATCAGTTGGATCGCGGCATAGAGCGCGTCGTCGAAGCCGTAGTAATTGTGCGCGAAGAAGATGTGCCCCGACATCTCGCCGGCCAGCGGCGAGCCGGTTTCCTTCATCTTGGTCTTGATGAGGCTGTGGCCGGTCTTCCACATCAAGGGGTGGCCGCCAAGCTCGGCGATCCGGTCGTAGAGCGCCTGGCTCGCCTTCACATCGGCGATGATCGTCGCGCCGGGCACTTCGCGCAGCACAGGTTCCGCCAGAATGGACAGAAGCTGATCGCCCCAGATCACCCGGCCCTGCCCGTCGATCGCGCCTATCCGGTCGCCGTCACCGTCGAAGGCCAGTCCGAAATCGAGCTGCTTCTCGGCGACGAGCGCCTTCAGATCGACGAGGTTCTTTTCCTCGGTGGGATCGGGATGATGATTGGGAAAATTGCCGTCCACATCGGTGTAGAGCGTGTGATGCTCACCCGGAATGAGTTGCACCAGCTTTTCGATGATCGGGCCGGCGGCGCCGTTGCCCGCATCCCAGCCGATCTTGTACGTGCCGCCCGAATAGCCCGCCATCAGCCGGCCGACATAATCGTCGACGATATCGTGATCGCTGACCGTCCCCTCGCCCTCTTCCCAGTCGCCCTCGGCCGCCAGCTTGCCGATATCCTGAATATCGGCGCCGAAAAACGGCTTGTGCTGCAGCACCATCTTGAAGCCGTTGTAATCGGCGGGATTATGGCTGCCGGTTATCTGGATGCCGCCATCTACCTCTAGCGTCGCTTCGGCGTAGTAGAGCATCGGCGTGGGGCCGAGGCCGACGCGCACCACGTCGACGCCCGATGCCGTCAGGCCGGCTACCAGCGCGGTTTCCATGTCGATCGAGCTCATCCGCCCGTCGCGCCCGACGACGACGCGCGTGCCGCCCGCGCGGCGCACGCGGGTACCGAACCCGCGCCCGATCGCCTCCGCATCGGCGGGATGCAGTGTTTTTCCGACGATCCCGCGGATGTCGTATTCGCGAAGCGAAGTCGGGTCGAAGTTGTGCGTCATGTCGGTCCCCCAGATTCAGGCGTAGCGCCGATAATCCTCGTAGGATGCGAAAGTTGCATTCTTTCGCAGGTGCAACAAAAATCGGTCAGCGCGTACGCAGCAGGATATCCCGCGCGGCATTGATGCGCCGCGTGAGGTCGGCCGAGCCGCCCTTGTCAGGATGTACTGCGGTCACCAGCCGGCGATGCGCGGCGCGGATCGCCTCGGCATCCGCGCCGGCATCGACGCCGAGCACCGCCCGCGCCTCCGCCTCCGACAAGGCGGGGCGGCGGGGCGGCTTGCCCTTTTTGAGCAGCCACCAGATCGCCGCCATGAGGGCGAGCGCAAAAAGAAGCTTGCCCATCAGGCGGAGACGGGCAGCGCGGCGGTATCAGGCAGGGCGAGGCCGGCCATCATCTCGCGCAGTTCCTGCCGCGCGGCGACGTGGCTCAGCGCCATCTCGCCGAACTCGCGCGAGTCGAGCATCGTCAGCCCCTGCGGAAACAACTCGCGATAGATGACGCGCTCGGAAAGGCCGGGGACGACACGGAACCCGACGCGGCGCGACAGTTGCTGGATCGCCTCCGACACGCGGCGCATGTTGCGCGCCTCGATATGCTGAAGGCGGTTGCGCAGGACTACCCAGTCGATCGTCGCGCCATCGGCACGCGCCCGCTTCTTGCGCGATTCCCAGATGAGCTCGGAATAGAAGCTTGGCCGCGTCACCCTGAAATCGTCGGGATCGACCTGACCGATCAGGTCGAAGTCGACGAAGCTGTCGTTCATGGGGGTGACGAGCGTGTCGGCGTTGGTGACCGCGATCCGCGCGAACGGATCGTCGCGGCCCGGCGTGTCGATGACGAGGAAGTCGGACCCGGCGCTCATTTCGCCGAGCAGCTCGTCGAACCGCGCCTGGCTTTCCCCGTCATGCGTCGCGTGGCGCGGCATCGGCAGGTCGCGCCCCATCCGCTTCATCGTCGCGGCGCGGTTGTCGAGATAGCGCCCCAGCGTCCGCTGGCGATGGTCGAGGTCGAGCGCGGCCACGCGCGCGCCCTTCGCGGCGAGCGCGATGGCGACGTGGACGGCGGTGGTGGACTTGCCCGTGCCGCCCTTTTCGTTGGCAAAGACAATGACGTGCAAGCCGTCGGCGTGGCTGGCCAAGACGCGTACTTCCCCTGTTGATCGGCCACGTCCCCCCACATAGAACGCGCGCCCCAAGGGTCATTATCGCAAGGGACCGGCCGTGCAAACCATCCGTGACAAGGCCGCGCTCGCCGCCCTCATCGACTCGTGGAAATCGGCGGGGGATCGGATCGCGCTCGTGCCGACGATGGGCGCGCTCCACGCCGGCCACATGGCGCTGGTGGCCGAGGCGCGGCGGCGCGCACCCCGAGTCGCGGTGTCGATCTTCGTCAACCCGATGCAGTTCGGGGCCGGCGAGGATCTCGAGCGCTATCCGCGCCGCGAACAGGCGGACAGCCGGATGCTGGCCGACGCCGGCGTCGACCTGCTGTGGCTGCCGCCGGTGGAGGCGATGTACCCGGCGGGCTTTTCGACCACGGTATCAATCGCGGGCGTCAGCGACGGCCTCGACGGCGCGGCGCGGCCGGGCCATTTCGACGGCGTGGCGACGGTCGTCACCAAGCTGTTCAATCAGGTGCGCGCCGACGTCGCGCTGTTCGGCGAAAAGGATTTCCAGCAACTGGCGGTCATCCGCCGGATGGTCGCCGACCTGGACATGGGGATCGAGATCGTCGGCGTGCCGACGCAGCGCGACGACGACGGCCTCGCCCTCTCCTCGCGCAACCTCTATCTCGCGCCCGAGGATCGCGCGGCCGCGGTTGCGCTGCCGCGTGCGCTCGGCGTGGCGGCCGGGGCGATCGGAAAGGGCGGCGATCCGGCGGCCGCGCTGGCACAGGCGCGGGCGGCACTCGCGGCGGCGGGCTTCGCCGTGGACTATGTGACGCTGGTCGATGCCGAAACGCTGTCCGAAGCGATCGAGCCCGGCCGGCCGATGCGCCTGCTGGCCGCCGCAAAGATCGGCTCGACCCGCCTGATCGACAACATTCCGGTCATCACCCGATAGTATGAGCGGCGTTAACCATTTGTTGGGCCTTCGCATCGCATCCTGACCTTGCCCGAAAAGGGGGCAAAAGGGGTGAATGCGACATGGGCAACAGTCTCAAGAGCGCGCAATTCCTGATCGAGAGCAGGATGCGCGAAGCCGCGCGCGGCGATGCCGACGCGCTCTACGACCTCGGAATGGTCTACGCGAGCGGCGCGCAGGGCGCGATCGTCGACCTGATCGAGGCACATAAATGGTTCAACCTTGCCGCCATGTCGGGCAGCAGCGCCGCCCAGGCGTGCCGCGCCGAAGTGGCCGACGAGATGAGCGCGCCCGAAATCGCCGCCGCGCAAAAGGCGGCACGCGCCTGGCTTCAGACCGGCCGCGCGAACTGATCCGACCCGAGGGCAGCAGTTGACGCTGCCCCGCGACGCTTTCCAAACATCTTCCGTCACCCCGGACTTGATCCGGGGTCCCGCTTCTTCCTTCTTCCAAGGCAGCGGGACCCCGGATCAAGTCCAGGGTGACGTGTCGCGTTGCAAAACATCTGATTCCTTTCGCGCGAGTCCACACCGCCGGCTCGAGCCGGTAACCGCCAACTCGCCGGCATAAAGCACAGCATAGCGGGTCCGCATCATATCGCGCCCGAGCTTCAGGCGGCCGCGCGAACTGATCCGATCCGAGGGCAGCGGTTGACGCTACCCCGCGACGCTTTCCAAACATCGTCAGTCATCCCGGAGTTGATCCGGGGTGACGCTTCTTCCTTCTTCCAAGGCAGCATCACACCGGTTCAAGTCCGCGGTGACGATTGTCCTTTGGTCGCTTGCCGTCACGCCGCCAGCACGAGCCGGTCGCGCCCCGCCCGCTTGGCGGCATAGAGCGCGGCGTCGGCGATGCGCATGACGTCGGCGCGGCTGTCCTCACCGCCGATCGCGGCGATCCCCGCGCTGACCGTCGTCCAGACATGGCTGCCGTCCTCCAGCACCAACGCTGCGCCCGCGAACTCGGCGCGCAGCCGCTCGCAGATCGCTTGTGCCTCTTCGCGGCCTGCGCCGGGCAGGACGAGGCCGAATTCCTCGCCGCCCAACCGTGCGACCAGATCCTTCGCGCGCGTCACGCCCTGAGCGATCTGTGCGAAGCGCGCGAGCACGCGGTCGCCTGCATCATGGCCGAAGGCATCATTGACCCGCTTGAAATGGTCGATATCGAAGATCGCGATGCACGCCTTCGCCCGCTCGTCCCGCGCCACGCGCTCGAGAACGAGGTCGAGCGCGTCGTTGAACAGCCGCCGGTTGGCGAGGCCGGTGAGCGGGTCGGTGCGCGCCGCGCGCTGCAACTCGGCCTCCACCGACTTGCGCTTGGAAATGTCGCGGATCGCACAAACGAGCTCGATCGTCGTGCCCGCCGGCCCGCCCTCGATCGCGCGCATTCGCATCTCGATCCAGCGCTGGGCGCCCTCGGCATCGGGTCGGGTCTCAACCTCCACCACCTGCGAGGTTCCGGGATCGCGCAGCGCGTCAAGATGCGCGCGCGCCGCCGCGGGGCGATGCTCGGGCGCCAGGAGGTTGCCCGCCGGCGTGCCGAGCAGTGCGGCGACGCGGTAGTCGCCCAGCCCCTCGATCGAGGGCGAGACGAACCGGATGCGTCCTTCGGCATCGAGCGTCAGCACGACGTCCGACGCATTCTCCGTAACCAGCCGATAGCGCGCCTCGCTCGCCGCCAGCCGGCGCAGCACGTCCTTTCGCCGGCGCAGATCGGCCGCGGCGGGCAGCACCGTGATGACGACGGTCGCGAGGTAGAACTGTACGAGGTGGATGCGCAGCGACGGATCGGGCGGCATCAGCGTCACCGGCCCCACCCCGCGCAGCGAAAAGAAGATCGCGATCATCGACAGGATCAGCGTCGAGACCGCCGCGCCGATCCGCCCGAGCCGGAACGTGGCGAGCGTGACCGGCAGGATCGGCAGGAACGACAGCGGCAGCACCGACTGGGCAAAGGTTCCCGCCGACACCAATGTCACGAACGCGGCATGGACGCCCGCCTCAATCCGCTCGCCGCGGGTCGCGCCCGTCCACCAGTGGCCGAGATCGCCGCTGAGCAGCAGCAGCCCGATAGGCGCCAGCGCGATCGTCCCCAGCGCGTGACCCGTCGTCCAGTTGGTCCAGTTGTGCCAGAAGCCCGTCTGGGTGACATGGGCGGCGACGAACGACGCCGGAAACGCGGTCAGTCCGGCCGCCAGTATCCCGCCGCCGATCACCACCGCGACTTGGCCGATGCTACGCAGCGCACCGTCGTCGACGGGGGCGAACCGGCGCAGCAGCAGCGCGAGGATCGACGCTTCGATGAAGTTGAGCGGCGCGAGCGGGATGGCCGCGACGGGGCCGAGGCCCGCGACGGCGGTGAGCACCGCACTGACGCCGATCGCAACGATCGCGACGCGCCACCAGTCGCGCACCGGCACCTTCGCCAGATAGGGCGACAGGACACCCATGGCGAGCCACATGCACGCCACGCCGCCGCCGAATCGGGTCAGCAGCGACACGCCGATCGCCGCGGCATAGCCCGCGCCGAACAGCAGCAGGGGGCCGGTTCCCGTCAATGAACGAACATCGCTACGCGCCATGCCCAACGGCTAGCAGCGCGAGGTTAACGGACCTTTTTACAACGCGGCGATCAGCGAGGCCCAAGCGTCGATTTCGTCGCTTCGCTTGGCGGTCACCGCCGCGGACACGAGCGTCCCGGTGGCCAGGTCGACCTCCGCGATACCTTCATGGGTGAAGGTGGCGTTGCCCGCGATCGCGACGGCTTCGACCCCGTCCGCTCCGCGCTCGGTACGGGCGCGGACCATGCCGCCGCGGTTGCGCACGACAACGTCCTCGCCCCAGCCGATCCGCCCGGTGCGCGCCGCCGCCACGGTCGACGCCGCCATCGCGCTGCCGCAACTGTCGGTCAGGCCGACCCCGCGCTCGTAGGTGCGCACGTAGAGGCCCGCCGACCCGGCCGTCACGAAGCTCACATTGGCGCGGCCGGGGATCAGCGCGGGCGCCGCCTCGCACCAATCGCCCAGCGCGACCAGTTCGGCCTCGTCGATCGTCTCGACGAAGGTGACGAGATGCGGGTTGGGCATCGCCAGCGCGGTAAAGCGCCGGTCGCTCGCCAGGCCGGGGATCGTCGCATCGACGAAGGGCTCGTCACCCACCGTCAGTCCGACCCCCGCTGGCGAATCGTCGATCGAGGTCACGCGCGTCTCGATCGTGACGACGCCCGGTGCAATGTCGGGCACGCGTGCGGCGAGCGCGTCGCTCTTCGGCAGGCCGACCAGCGCGTGGTCGAGCCCCGTCGCCTCGAACCCCGCGCGCGCGGTGCAGCGCAGGCCGTTGAGGCAGGTCTCGGCCTCGCTGCCGTCGGGGTTGAACATCCGCTGCCCGAACGCCGTCTCGCCGCGGCCGGGGACGAGCAGCAGCAGCCCGTCGCCCCCGACCGGCCCGGTCCGGTCGGCAAGCGCGCGGGCGACCGCCGCCCACTCGGCATTGCTCAACGACAAAGCGCGGGCGTCGATCAGCGGGAAGTCGTTGCCGGAGCCGTGGCAATGGATGAAATCGAAGCGCATGGGCGCGACCTAGGCGTCCTCGCCCGCGGATACCAGCGGCCGGATAATTGCGGGCGCAGAAGCCCGGCTATTCCGCTCCGCACCCTGGCCTCCGCCGGGATAGGTCGATGGTCGGGCAACGCGTTGCCCCCCCACCGAACGGCCGCGAAAGGTTCGACTTTCGCCGCACGCCCGCTATGCCTTGCGCTCGGCGCGCACCGCGCGCGAGGGTCGGAGCGTATCGTTGGAGCTGTTGCTGCTGATCGCCGTCATCGGGCTGGGCCTCATCGTCGCGAATCTGCGCCGCCGCCTGATCCGTGCCGAAGGCGAGATTCGCGCGCTCCTTGTCCGGACGACCGCGCCGGAGCCCAAGAATTTCGCCCCGCGCGAGGCCGATCTCGAAGTGGTCGTGCGCCGCCGCCCGCCCCCCTTCGCCCCGCCCCCTGTGGCCCCACCCCCCGTCACGACGCGCGAAGCGGACGAACCGCCGCCCGCCATGTCCGAACCCACCCCGGCGCCGCGTGGTTTCGATCTCGAAAGCCTGATCGGCGGACGGCTGCCTGTCTGGATCGGCGGCGCGGCGCTGGTGCTCGCGGGCTTCTTCCTCGTGCGCGCGGCGATCGACGCGGGCTGGTTCGGGCCGGGCGCGCGCACGCTGCTTGCCTGCCTGCTCGCCTTCGTCCTGATCGCCGCGAGCGAGGCCGCGCGACGCCTGCCCGCGACGCGCGACGATCCGCGCATCGGACAGGCGCTGGCGGGCGCGGGCGTCGCCAGCCTCTATGCGACGCTCTACCTCGCCGCCGCGCTCTATCACCTCGTCGCGCCGCTGCCCGCGTTCGTGCTCTTGCTGGCGATCACCGGTGCGGGCCTCGCGCTGTCGCTCAGGCAAGGGCCGCCGACCGCGATCATGGCGCTCACCGGCGGCTTCCTCGCGCCGCTGGTCGCGGGTTACGACGCGGCGGGAACCGCGCCGTTGCTCGTCTATCTCGCGCTCCTGCTCGCGGGCCTGTTCGTACTGTCGGTGCGGCGCGGCTGGGGCTGGCTGGCACTGGCGAGCGCGGCAGCCGGGTTCGGCTGGACCGCCTTCCTCGCGGTGATGCTGGACGCGGGGGACCGGCCGATCGTCGGCGGCTTCGTCGTCTTCCTGTCGATCGGCGCCGCGCTCGCGCTGCCCGCCAGCGGCACCCGGTCGCAACCGCTGCGCGTCGCTCCGCTCGCACTCGGCCTGATCCAGTTGTTCGCGCTCGCCCCGACGCTCGACTTCTCCCCGCTCGGCTGGGCCTTTTATCTCGTCCTCGCCGCCGCCGCGGTCGTGCTGGCGTGGCGCGAGCCGAGCCTGTCGCCCGCGCCGCTGATCGCCGCCGGGCTGCTACTCGCGCTCTTCGCACTCGCCCCCGCGCGTGCCTCGACGGGGATCGCGGCGGTCGTCGCGACGCTGATCCTCGGCGGCGCGGGCCTTGCGCGGTCGCGCGTCCATCGCGACTGGGCGCTGCTGGCGATCGCGGGACTAATCGGGCCGCTCGCCGTCCTGCAACTCGGCACGCCGCAACTGCTGCCGCGCGCCGCCTGGGCACCGTTCGGTCTCGTCATCGCCGCCGCCGCTGGCTGGCTAGCGTGGCGGCACCGCGACCGGATCGAGGGACGCGACGCCGGGCTCGTCGGCGGCACGCTCGCCGCGGTGGGCGCTGTCGTCCTCGGCGCGATGGCGTTGTTCGGCGAAGATGCCGCCGGCCTTGCGCTCGCCGCCGCGATCGTCGCCGTGGCGGAGGCCGCCCGCCGCCTCGGCGCGCGTTCGCTGGCCGGCGCGGCGATCGTGCCGCTCGCGCTCGGCCTGATCGCCGCGCATCGCGAGGTCGGCGCGCTGATCGAGGCGCTGGCCCGTTCGCTGCCCGGGGAGGAACTCATCTACCCCGCGCTGCCGCCACTTGCGGCGATCCTCATGCGCCTGCTCCCGCTCGCGCTTGCCGCACTCGTGCCGCTCCGCACCGCCGAAGGCTATGGGCACTGGCGCCGCCCCGCCGCGATCGTCGCTGGCGTGCTCGCCGCTGCGACGGCCTATGTGCTGATGAAACGGCCGCTCGCCATCGCCGACGCCGGGACGTTCATGACCTGGGGCTTTGTCGAGCGCGCGGTCATCACGCTGGTCGCGCTTGGGACCGGATGGGTTTTGAGGACCCGTGCCCCGCTTGCCGCACGCGCCCTCGCAATCTTGGCGCTCGCCCGGATCGTCTGGTTCGACCTCCTGCTGCTATCGCCGGTGTTCGCGCCGCAAGCGGTCGGCGCGATCCCGCTATTGAACGCCGCCGTCCTCCTCCCCGCCGTCGCGGCCGCGATCCTTTGGACCTGGGGCGAGCGACGCTGGCGCATCCCCGCGCTCGCGCTGATGCTCGTCGCCGCGCTCGCCGCGGTGCGACAGGGCGCGCACGGCAGCATCCTGACCGGTCCGGTCGGCACGGGCGAGAACTGGGGCTATTCCGCCGCGATGCTCGCGCTCGGCCTCGTCTGGCTGTGGCGCGGCCTGATCGGCGGCGCGCGCGACCTGCGCTTCGCCGGGCTTGGCCTTGCGATGATCGTCGCGCTCAAGGTGTTCACAATCGACATTGCGCTCGACGGTATCCTGCGCGTCGTCTCGTTCCTCGGCATCGGCGTCACGCTGATCGCGATCAGTTGGGCCTATACGCGGTTCCTGAAGACGCCTGCCGAGCAGGCCAGCGGCACCGGTCCCTCGGCGTGAGCCGAACAAAAGACTCACCCGCTCAGCCCAGCGCGTAATGATCCGCCAGTCGGTCCAGCGCGAGGTCCAGCACCACCCGCCCCGCCCGCGCCGGCCAGCCGAGCGCCCGCTCCGCCGCCGGCACCCCCTCGCACGCACAGACCACGCGCCAGAGGATGTCGGACAGCCCCGGCCCCACCCCCGCGATCGCCGCATCGAAGCGGCGCTTGGCCGCGATCTGCGCGCTCGAGGGGTCGAGCGCCGCGGCGCGCGCATGCCGCCCGGTCGGCGCGGCATCCCAGCGCATCGTCAATGAAGGGGCCATCTGCGCGCGTTCGTAGTCCGTGCGCAGCCGCTCCCCAGCCTCGACCTGTCGCGCACTCAACAGCCCGCGCGCGGCGAGCCAGCCGAGCGGCGATTCGGCGAGGTTTACCGTCACCGCCCGCCGCCCGCGCGTCGGTGCCTTGCCCGTCAGCTGCCCGTCCTCGAATCCCCGCTCCGCCAGTTCGCGCATCCTGCCTCCCGTCGCTGAAGCCGGCGCTTGCCACAACGGCGCGATTGTAGGACAGACGACGAACCGATCCGGTTAGAAAAGGGCAGCCGATGATTACTGCGATCCGCGAAGTCCGCCGGGCTAAGGGCATGACCCTCGACGACGTGGCGCGCGCCTGTGTGCCGCCGACCACGGCGCAGACGATCGGCCGGCTGGAAACGGGAACGCGCACCGTCTCCGTGGGCTGGCTCAATCGTATCGCCGCCGCGCTAGGCGTGGAGGCATCGGCCCTCGTCCGCCTGCCCGAGCGGCCCGACCTGCCGGTCGCGACGCTTTTGGGCAGCGAAGGCGCCCGCGCGCCGCAGCGGCCCGAGCATTTGGTACCGCCCGCGCTTGCCCCCGGTCTGATCGCGGTGCGCGTCGTCGCCGGCATCGGCGACTATCGGACGGGCGACGAGATCTGGTGCGAGCGCCTCGCCCGCGACCGCTTCGCCCGCGCGCTCAACCGCGATGTGCTGGTCCCGCGCCCGGCGGGCCGCTTCGCGTTCGGGCGGCTGATCGACCGCGACGGGGGGAAGCTCCACCTGCTGCCCACGGGCCATGGCGCGCGCCAGATCGTGATCGCCGACCCGCCCTGGCTCGGCCTCGCCATCCGCCTCGTGCGCGGGCTTTGATTAGAGTTGCGGTACCGGCCCGCTCCCCCACCCGGCCACCCAATCAGGATACGCTATGGGTGGCCGGGTGGGGGAGCGGGCCGGTACCGCCACACGCGTCGAGAGGCGCGTCGCAAAAAACCCTGACATAGTTCTGCGACAAGCGGGGCCTAGTCGCCGGTGAAGCGTTCGCCGGAGTGACCATGCGTATCCTTGCCCTGCCCCTCATCGCCTTTGCCGCGCCCGCGCTCGCGCAGGCGCAATCCGCCGGCACTCCCGCCGATGCATCCGCGGACGAGGCAGAGGCGGCCGATACCGGCGAGATCGTCGTCACCGGCCAGCGTCCGCGCGGATCGGTGCGGGGCGACATCACCCCAGAACAGACGCTGACCCCTGCCGACGTGCGCGCCTACGGCGTCAACAGCATCGCCGAGCTCCTGACCGAGCTTGCGCCCCAGACGGGCAGCGGGCGGGGCCGTGGCGGCGAGGCACCGGTCGTGCTGCTCGAAGGACGGCGCATCTCAAGCCTGCGCGAAATCCGCGACATTCCGACCGAGGCGATCGCGCGGGTCGAGATCCTGCCGGAGGAAGTTGCGCTGAAATACGGCTACCCCGCCGACAGCCGCGTCGTGAACATCGTCCTGCGCCGCCGCTTCCGCGCGATCACGGCCGAGGTCGAAGGCGGCGGCCCGACCGCGGGCGGCAGCGCGCAGGGCGGGGCGGACGTCAACTATCTGCGCATCCGCCGCGACGGCCGGCTGAACGTCAAGCTCGGCGTATCGGGCGAAAGCGCCCTGACCGAGGCGGAGCGCAACCTCGCGCCGAACCCCTCCGGCCTGCCCACCTCGCTGGCCGGCAACATCCTCGGCATCCGGCCGGGGGGTGAGGTCGATCCGGCGCTGTCGGCGCTTGCCGGTCAGCTCGTCACCGCCGCGCCGGTGCCGTCCGCCAATCCCACGCTCGCCGATTTCGCCGCAGGCGCCAATCAGCCCGGCACCACCGATCTTGCCCCCTTCCGAACGCTCCGCCCGCGCACCCGCGCGGTCGACGGCAATGCCGTCTATTCGCGCACGATCCTCGGCGACGTCGCCGCGACCGCGAATCTCGGCTTCAACCTCAGCGACAGTCAGGCGCTGGTCGGCCTGCCCGTCGTCGACGTGATGCTGCCGGGCGCCAGTCCCTTCTCCCCCTTCGACAGCGACGTGCGGGTGCTGCGCTACGACGGCGCGCTCGGGGCGCTCACGCGCGAGACGCGGGCGCGCGGTGCCGATGCCGGGTTCAGCGCCAATGGCGAGGCGGGCAAGTGGCGCTGGACGCTCACCGGCGCGTACAGCTATTCGGCGAGCGACACCGAAACCGAACGCCGTCTCGACCTCGGCGCTTATCAGGCGGGCATCACTGCCGGCACGCTGAACCCGTTCGCCCCGCTGCCGTCGCTGGCACTCGCCGCGCCCGATACCGCGCGGTCGGTCAGCAATACCGCCGACCTCAACGGCATCGCCAATGGCGACCTGTTCAAGCTGCCCGCGGGCGACGTGGCAGCGACGCTGCGCGTCGGCATCGGCAGCCGCGACCTCGATTCGCACGCACAAAGGCTGGCGGGCGCGACGGCGAGCGATATCACCCGGCGGAGCGCCAATGCGCAGGTCAATCTCGACCTGCCGATCGCCAGCCGGCGGCGCGACGTGCTGGGTGCGCTCGGCGACCTCACGCTCAATGTGAACGGCGCGGTCGAGCAATTATCGGACTTTGGTACGCTGACGACGCTGGGCTATGGTGCCAACTGGTCTCCCACCCCGCGGCTTCGCCTCATCGCCTCGCGCACGCATGAGGAGGGGGCACCGACACCGCAGCAACTAGGCGCGCCGTTCCTGCTGACGCCGAACGTGCGCACCTTCGACTATGTGCTCGGCACAACGGTGGACGTAACCGCGATCGAGGGGGGCAATCCGGGCCTCCGCTCCGACCGGCGCGACGCGCTGAAGCTCGGCGCGAGCTATCGGCCCGTCGCCGCCCTCGATCTCGACCTGCGCGCCGATTATACCGCCAACACGATCGACGGCGCGATCGCCAGCTTCCCCGCCGCGACCGCCGCGATCCAGGCGGCGTTTCCAGACCGGTTTGTGCGCGGCGACGGGGGCCGGCTGGTGCAGATCGACACCCGCCCGATCAATTTCGCGCGGACGGAGCGGTCGCAGTTCCGCTGGGGCTTCAACCTGTCGCTGCCCGTCACCGGCACGCTCCAGCGCCGCATCCGCGCTGCGCGCGAGGCGGGCGAGGACTCGCGCGCGATCCTGCGCGAGGCATTCGGAGACCGCGCCGGCCAGCGGCGACCACGGCCCGAGGGCGAAGGCCCGCGTCCCGAACGCGGCGAGGGCGCGCGCGGCGGCGGCGAGGGCGGCGCGCGCCGCTTCGGCGGCGGCGGGGGTCGCGGTGGCGGTGGCGGGGGCTTCGGCGGCGGCGGGCGCTTCCAGTTCGCGATGTTCCACACCGTCCGGCTGGAGGATCGCGTGCTGATCCGCGACGGCCTGCCCGAACTCGACCTGCTCGGCGGCGACGCGATCGGCGGGCGCGGCGGACAGCCGCGGCATCAGGTCGAGGTGCGGAGCGGCTTCACGAAGGATGGCCTGGGCCTGCGCGTCAATGCCGACTGGCAGTCACCGACGCGGGTGAACGGCGTCACCGCCGCCGACGACCTGCGCTTCGGCAGCCTGTTCACGCTCAACCTGCGCGCGTTCGCCGATCTGGGCCAGGTGGCGCGGCGGACCGAATGGCTGCGCGGCGCGCGGGTGTCGCTGCGGCTCGACAATCTACTCGACCAGCGAGTTCGCGTGACCGACGGGACGGGCGAGACGCCGCCGGGGCTTCAGCCCGCCTTGCTCGACCCCATCGGGCGGTCGGTACGGCTGGAGCTGCGCAAGATCTTCTGATCCGCCCGCTGATCCAGCGCCTTGATCGGCCCGGCGGGCGCGTCCTCGCCGAAGCCGGCGCGGCGATAGAGGAGCGTGATCGCCACGCGCCGGTTGCGCGGGTCGCCGGGATTTTCGGCGATCATCGGCTGGCGGTCGGCCACGCCCTCGATCCGCTCGAAGCGCCCCTCGCCCACGCCGCCGCGCGCCAGGCGGCGGCGAGTCGCCTCGGCCCGGCCGCTCGACAGGATCCAGTTGTTCATGCGGAGCGGATCGTCATAGCCGAGCGAGTCGGTATGCCCGCGGATCATGATCGGGTTCTCCATCCCCGAAATGCTCTCGGCGATCAGGCCGATCAGCTGATCCGCCTCCGGCACCAGTACCGTGGTGCCGAGGTCGAACATCGAGTAATTGGCATCGTCGACCAGGTCGATCCGCATCCCGTCGCGCGTCTGGACGAAGCGGACATGCTTGGCGAGCTTCGCCATCTTGCCGTCCTGCTTCATCTTGGCCTGAAGCGTCGCGCGCATCCGGCTGAAGTTCCGGCGATCCTCCGCCATGCGCTGCGTTTCCTTCAGCGACCCCTTCTCGCCGGAACCCACATTGGTGCCGCCCTCGGCGCTCGCCGGCACCGTCAGCGCGCGCGTGCCGGTCTGGCCGGCCCGGTTGGGATAGCTGTCGACATCGGTCAGCGACGCGCCGCCGAACGGCCCGTAGGAGCCGGCGGAATTCTGCTTCAGCTCGATCAGCGTCGGCGCGAAATAGTCGGCCAGCGCCTTTCGCTGCTTCTCGTTGGTCGCGCCCAGGAGCCACATGAGGAGAAAGAAAGCCATCATCGCCGTCACGAAATCGGCATAGGCGACCTTCCACGCGCCGCCGTGATGGCCGCCATGACCCTCGATATAGATCTTCTTGACGATGATCTTGGGCGGCTGGTTGTTGCCGTGCGGTGCCCGTGCGGCGGCCACCTTACCTTCCCCTCAGCCCGTCGAAGACCTCGGCGAAGCCCGGCTGGTTGTGATGCGCGATGCCGCTGCGCGCGGCCTCGATCACCAGCGGCTGCGGATGGCCATGGAGCGAGGCGATGATGATCTGCTTGACCGTATGATAGATCGCGGCGTCCGCGTCGATCACCTGCTGAAGCCGGGTCGCGAGCGGGCCAACGATGCCATAGGCGAGCAGCACGCCGAGGAACGTGCCGACCAGCGCCGAGCCGATCATCGCGCCCAGGATCGACGGCGGCTTGTCGATCGAGCCCATCGTCTTCACGACGCCCAACACCGCGGCGACGATCCCGAGTGCGGGCAGCGCGTCGGCCAGCCCCTGAAGCGTGGTCTGCGGCCCCTGCACCTCGTGGTGGTGGGTCTTGATCGAATTGTCCATCACCTCCTCGACCGCATGCACGTCGAGCGTGCCCGACGAGACGACGACGAGGCGCAGCGTATCAGCGATCAGGCCGGTCAGCGCGTGATCGGCCAGGATGCGGGGATATTCGGCGAATAGCGCGGAGGACTTGGGGTCCTCCACATGCGGCTCCAGCGCGATCGGCCCTTCGACGCGCAGCATCTTCATCAGCTTCGAGACGAGGAAGATGACGTCGAGATAATCCTGCTTCTTGTATTTCGGGCCCTTGATGACCTTCATCACCCCGCCGCCCATCGCCTTGAGCTCGCGGCCAGAATTGCCGATGATGAGCGCGCCGAGCGCCGCGCCGCCGATGATGAGCATCTCGTGCGGGAGCGCGTGCAGCACCGGGCCGAGCGCACCGCCGGTGAAGACGAAACCGCCGAACACCATCGCGATGAGGACGACGAAACCGATCGCAGGAAACATCGACGTTGGGCCCCCGGGGTTCACACATGGCCGCAACGGCGGCCCTGTCCCATGTTGTGACGCCGAAGCGTCGAGAAATGGTTACCGTGCTTCCACTTTATGCTGCGGGAAATACGGAGGGATTGGCGCCGCGCCGATGCGGCGCCAGGCGTTAGCGCAGCTGCTGGAAGAGATTGAGGCTCGTCAGCTTCGAAAAGCTCGCCTGCGTCGCCGACAGGATCGTCAGCGTCTTTTGCAGCTCGGTGATCGCGGCGGTGACGTCGGTATCCTCGATCGCCGAGCGCGCTTCCTCGCGACCGACGCCCACGTCGCTCAGCCGCTCCATCTCCATGTCGAGCCGCATCGCGCGCGCGCCGATGCTGCCGCGCATCCCCGATACTGTGTCGATCGCGGTCGTGACCTGGTCGCCGGCCTCGCCGATGCCCTTGCCGCTCTTGACCGCGGTCGACAGCGCCGAAAGCGTGTCGAACATCGCCTGAAGCGTCGTCCCGTCTTCGGTCACCTGGACCGTCGTGTCGTTGCCGGTGGGGATCACTCCGGGCTTCGTCCCGCCGACATAGGTAACGCGCCCGTTACCGTCAGTTGCGAATGCCGCGTCCCCGCCGCCCCCGAAGATCGGCACGCCGCGCGCGTCGGTCTGATTGGCGAGGCTGGCGACATCCTGGAGGATGCCGTCGAGCTGGCCCGCGATCGTCGCGCGCTGATCGGCGGTCAGTGTCCCGCTGTTGGCCTGCACCGCCAGTTCCTTGGCGCGCTGGAGCTGGTCGGTGATGCCGGCAAGCGCGGTGTCCGACTGCGCCAGGATGCCAGCGGCGAGATCGAGATTGCCTTTCGCGGCCTTATCCGCCGACGCATCGCGCTTCAGCGTCGCGAGCCGGGTGAAACCCGCCGCATCGTCGGACGCGACGGTCAGCTTCTTGTTGGTCGAAATCTGCGTCTGGAGCTTGTCGGCCTGGACGTTCAGGCCCGACATCTGGGTCAGGCTGCGCGAATAGAACTGGCTAGTGGAGACGCGGTCCATGAGGCTCACCGGATCTGGAAGATCGTGTCGAGCGTTTCGCGCGCGACCTGGATGACGCGGGCCGACGCCTGATAGGCCTGCTGGAACTTGAGGAGGTTCACCGCTTCCTCGTCGAGGTTGACGCCGCTTACCGAATCACGCGCGGCCACGGCGTTCTCGTGGATCGAGCCCTGTGCGTCGATGACGTTGCGCTTCGCCGCGATCGCCGCGCCGGTCGCGCTTTGCAGCGTCGTCAGCCGGTCCTCGAACCCGCCCGACTTGCGCACCGCCGCCAGCATGGCGAGGTTGCCGTTGCCCTGCTTGCCAGCGCCGGGGGTCGAGGCGGCGATCTGCGCGCCATCGGTCAGCGTCATGGTCATCGTCGCGGCGCTCGCCGCGCCGAACATCGCCGTGCCGCTCGCGCCGTTCAGATCCTGTCCGCCCGCCTGCACCGCGTTCACCGCTTCGGCAAAGTCAGTGGCGAGATCGTCGAGCGAGGCGCGTGATGCCGCCACCTGCTGCGCGCCGTCGACGATGCCCGCAAGGGTACCGCCCTGCGCGGGAATCACCGCCGCCTCGCCGTTCAGCGAAAGATGGAATTGGATCGCGCCCTGTCCGTTGAGCGAGACGCCCACCGTGGCGGCCTGGTCGCCGGTCACCAGGGTCGGACCGCCCGCGGTCCCCGCCTTCACCGTCGCGCGGCCGGCGGCATCGAAGCTTACCGACACGTCGACCATCGCCGACATCGATTCGAGGATGCGGTCGCGCTCGTCGAGCAACGCCGGCGAAGGCCTGCCCCCCGACTTGCCGAGCGCGCCATTGATCTTGGCCAGCGCTGCTGCCTGTCCGGTCAGTTCGTTCGCCGCGCCCTGCGCCGACGTGGCGATCTCAGCCTCTGCCGCATCAAGCGACGCGCCGGTCGAACGGAACGCCGCCGCCACCGCGCTCGCCTGCTCCAGCATCACCGCGCGCGGTGCGGGTGCGGCGGGGTTGGCGGCAAGGCTCTGCGCGGCGTTGAAGAAGTCGCCCATCCGGGCGGAAAGCTGACTGCCGTCCAGCGTCTGTTCGATCCGGTCGAGCCAGACCATGCCGGTCTTGCTGCGCGACAGTTCGGCACTGCTGGTACGGACCGCATTGGATCGGAACGCGTCGGCGGCGCGGTCCACCAGGCCGAGCGCCACGCCCGCATGGGTCTCGCCGTTGACGGCGCCGCTCGATACGACTTCGCGCAATGTGGGCGTGCGCCGGACATAGCCGACGGTGCCCGCATTGGCGATGTTGTCCGACGTCGTCGCGAGCGCGCCCTGATAGGCACGCACGCCGCTCGCACCGATGGCGAGCAGGTCGCTCATTTGAGCGTGCTTCCGGCGTTCTTGGACAGGAACTCGGTCATCGCCTTGCCGATGCCGAGCGGCGCATGCTCGGCCATCGATTTAGAGAGCTGCTGGTCCTGCATGTCGCGAAACTGCGTCAGCGCGTTCGATTCGAACAGGCCGTCGGCCAGCTTGGTCTTCCGCATCGCCCCCAGCATCATGCCGGTGAAGATCGATTCGAACTTCTTGCCCGCCGAGTCGAGATTGGCCTTCGTGCCCAGTCGCGACGTGTCGGACGACACGCCGGACAGGTTCACGCCGGGAAGATTGGGAAGATCGCTCACAGCACCACCAGCTCCGCCTTGAGCGCGCCAGCCTCCTTAAGTGCCTCGAGAATGGCGACAAGATCCGCGGGCGAAGCGCCGATCGCGTTCACCGCCTTGACCACGTCGGCCAGCTTCGGGCCCGGATCGAGGAGGAACATCGGCTTCACTTCTTCCTGCACCCCCACGTTGCTGCGCTGTTCGACCGCGGTCTGACCCTGGCTGAATGGCGCGGGCTGGACCACCTGCTGAGCCTCGTCGATACGCACAGTTAGTTTACCGTGTGTTACCGCGGCGGGCGCGACGCGCACGGCCGAGTTAATGACGACGGTGCCGGTGCGGGCGTTGACGATGACGCGCGCCGCCGCTTCCGCTGCCTCCACCGGCAGGTTCTCGATCTGGCTCATCATCTGCGTGCGCAGGTCCGCGCCCGGCGGGGCGGCGACGCTGACCGACACGGCATCGGTCGCGCGCGCGGTCATCATGCCGAAGCGGCCGTTGATCGCCGCGGCCACGCGCTGCGCCGTGGTGAAGTCGGCGCGGGCGAGGTTGAAGGTCAGCTGCGGCGCGGTGTCGAATCCGGTCTCGACCGCGCGCTCGACGGTGGCACCATCGGGAATGCGGCCCGAGGAGGGAATGTTGACGACGATCTTCGACCCGTCCGCGCCGTCGACGCCGAGGCCGCCGACTGCCAGATTGCCCTGCGCCATCGCGTAGATCTGGCCGTCCGCGCCGTAGAGCGGCGTCAGGATCAGCGCGCCGCCGCGCAGGCTTTTGGCCTTGCCCATCGAGGCGACGGTGATGTCGATCCGCTGGCCGGGCTTGGAAAAGGCCGGCAGCTCGGCGGTAATCATGACGACCGCCGCGTTCTTCAGCGCCGGATTGATCCCCGGTGGCAGCTGAAAGCCGAAGCGCGACGTGACACCCTTCATCGACTGGACGGTGTATTCGAGGTTGTCGTCGCCCGTGCCCGGCAGCCCGACGACGATGCCGTAGCCCGTCAGCTGGTTGGCGCGGATGCCCTGAAAGGTGCCGAGGTCCTTGATCCGCTCCGCATGCGCAGGTGCGGCCAGCGCCGAGACGAAGGCGAGCGCGATCAGCGTCCACAGCGGCACCGGCCGCGCGGGGAACAGGCGTCGAAGCATGGCGGGCAGGTCCATCATCAGAAGGGGCTCACGACCTGGAAGAAGCGGCTGAGCCAGCCCTGGCGGCTGGCGCGGGCGACGTCGCCCTTGCCGGTGTAGCTGATCTTGGCATCGGCGACGCGGGTGGAGGCGACGCGGTTGCTCGCATCGACGTCGATCGTGCGCACGATCCCCTTGATCTGCACGAACTCGTCGCCGCGATTGAGCGTCACGCGCTTCTGCCCCTGCACCAGCATCGTACCGTTGGGATAGACTTCGGCGACGGTCACGCTGACCTCGCCCGACAGCGCGTTCGATTGGTCGCTGCTGCCCTGCCCCTTGAAGCCGCGATTGCCGCTGACGCTGGCGTCGGTCTGGTTGAACAGGTTGAGCGCGCCGGTCGACGGCGGGGTGATGCCGAAGCCGCCCTTGCTGTCGAGATTCGAGGTCGCCGACTTCGACGCCGCGGTCCGCTCGACCAGCACGATCGTCAGCGGATCGCCGACGCGGCGCGCGCGCTGCCCCTCGTACAGCGCGGCATAGCCGTCGCTGGCCTGAAAGATCGATCCATTGGGCGCACGCGCCGGCTGGGCGGCGGGCATCGTCGCCGAATAATCCTCGCGCGGGCCCTTCTTGCCGAAGATTTGCGCATGCGCGGGCGCGGCGCCGAGGCCGATCATCGCCAGCGCCGCGGTGCCGAGCGCGAGCCCGGCGACGAACTCGACCCAGCCCGACTTCGACGGCGCCGGACGACGGCGAACGATCACGGTGCGCACTTCAGAGGTTCTGGTTGACATATTTCAGCATCTCGTCCGTGGCCGAGATCATCTTGGAATTGACCTCATAGGCGCGCTGCGTCTCGATCATGTCGACGAGTTCCTCGACGACGTTGACGTTCGATCCCTCGAGCATCCCCTGGCGGATCTGGCCGCGGCCGTCCTGGCCGGCGATGCCGAGGTTGACGGGACCACTCGCGGCATTCTCCGTCAGGTAATTGTCGCCCGCGGCCTGAAGCCCGGCGGCATTGGGGAAAGTCGCGATCTGGATCTGACCGATCTGCGCGGCGTCGGTCTGGCCCGGCACGGTCGCCGACACGGTGCCGTCGCCGCCAATCGTAATCGACGTCGCGCCCTCCGGGATCGTGATGCCGGGCATCACCTGATACCCCTCGGAAGTGACCAGAAGGCCTTCGGCCGAGCGCGAGAAATTGCCTGCGCGGGTGTAGCCGAGCTGGCCGCCCGGCATCTGGACCTGGAAGAAGCCGTCGCCGTCCAGCGCCATGTCGAGGCTGTTGCCCGTCGTCTGGAGCGACCCTTGCGTATTGATGCGCGCGGTGCCCTGTACCCGCACGCCGGTGCCGAGGTTGAGGCCGGTGGCATAGCGCGTCTCCGATGTGCTCGCCGACCCGGCGGCGGTCACGACCTGATAGGCCAGCGTCTCGAAGCTCGCCCGGTCGCGCTTGAAGCCCGTGGTGTTCACGTTGGCGAGGTTGTTCGAGATGACGCGCATCCGCATGTCCTGGGCATCGAGCCCGGTGCGTGCGATGTGCATGGCGGCGTTACCCATCGGGGCGTCTCCTTAACCCTGGATGCGCATCAGCGATGCGCTCTGTTCGTCCATCTTCTTGGCTTCGGCGAGCAGGTTGGCCTGCACCTCGTAACCGCGCTGGTTCTCGATCATGTCGACCAGCGATTGCGTCAGGTTCACGTTCGACTGTTCGAGGCTGCCGGAGGCGACGCGCGCCGCCATGTCGGTCGGCAGCACGCCGCCGTTTTCGACGTGGAGCAGATTGTCGAGACCCTTCTTGGTTTTCGACCCTTCTGCGCTTACCAACTTGAGACGACCCACCTCCTGCATCGGCGCGCCGGGTTCGGCGCCTTTGGGCTGGATCGTGATCGACCCGTCGTCGGAAATCATGATGCGGTCGTGCGGCGGGATCGTGATCGGCCCGTTCTCGCCCATCACCGGAAAGCCGTCGCCGGTTTCGAGCACCCCCGACAGCGCGACCTTCATGTCGCCGCGACGGGTATAGGCCTCGGTCCCGTCCACCGCCTGCACCGCGATCCAGCTGTCGCTGGTGACCGCGACGTCGAGGTTGCGGCCCGTCGACACGATCGCGCCCGAGCGCCGGTCGAAATCGGCGACTTCCTCCGCCGCAGGCGAGCGGGTCTCGAGCGCCTGGCCCTTGAGCATCAGCCGCTCGAAACTGACCCGGTCCTGCCGGTATCCGATGGTCGAGGCGTTGGCGATGTTGTTGGCGATCACGCCCTGCGCGGCCATCTGGCTCTTCAGCCCCGACAGCGCCGTATAGACCATCTTGTCCATCGCCTAAGCCCCTGCCCCCGTCTTCGCTTACGAACGGATGTTGAAGATCGTCTGCGAAATCTGGCTCGACGTATCGAGCGCCTTCGCATTCGCCTGGAAATTGCGCTGCGCCGCGATCAGCGCGACCAGCTCCTCGGTGATGTCGACGTTCGAGCCTTCGACGATGCCGCTCATCAGCCCGCCGAAGCCGCTCGATCCCGCCTCGCCCAGCGTCGGCTGGCCGGAGACGCCGGTCGCCGCCCAGTTACTGTTGCCCATCTGGCGCAGGCCGGTGGGGTTCGAGAAATTGGCGAGCGCGACCTTGCCCAGCGCCTTGGTATCGCCGTTCGAGAAGGTGGCGCGCACGGTGCCCGCCTCGTCGACCGCGACCGATTGAATCTTGCCCACCGCCGAGCCGTCCTGGCTGCGGTTGACGACCGAGAAGGGCGAGGCCGACTGCGCGGTGCCGGCGAAATTGAGACTCAGCGTCTGCTCGGCGCTCGACCCGGCCGGCGTGAAAGCACCGAATTGCGTCGCCGCGGTCGGCGCAGTCATGACACCCGTGCTGTCGAAGGAGAGTGTGACCGGCTGCGGATTGGCGGGATCGGTGCCGAGCTGCGTGTCGCCGACGAAGCTGTACACCTTCCACTCGCTGGTGGGATCGGCGACGGTCGGCGCCTTGGTGCGGACCATGTAGTTGGTCATCGTCACGGGATTGCCGTTGCCGTCATAGATCGTCGTCTGCGTCGACTGGTTGTAGGTCGAGGCATCGAGGCGATCGAACGCCTTGGCCGGCAGCGATGCACCGGCGTTGAGGTTGAGGTCGAGGCCGACATTTCCTGTCGCCTTCGGCGTGCCGCTCGATTCCGGCAGGCGCAGGTTGACGAGGCCGTCGATCCCGCTGGCGATCACCGCACCCGACCCGTCGACCGGATAGACCTGAAGCCGGCTGCCGTTGCCGTCGACGACGTAACGCTCGTTATCGACGTTGAAGCCGCCGTTGCGCGTGTAGGTGGTCTGGCTGCCTTCGCTGGCGGGCTTGGTCATGAAGAAGCCGTCACCCGATACGACCAGGTCGAACGCCCCGCCGGTCTGGATGAGGTTGCCCTGCCCGAACTGCTGGCGGATCGCCTTGGTCACGACGCCCGAGCCGACCTGGGCGTTGGGGCTGACCGTCACGCTGGAGGCGATGACGTCGGCGAACTCGACGCGGCTCTTCTTGAAGCCGTCGGTCGCGACGTTCGCCAGGTTGTGGCTGATCGTCGACATTTCCTTCTGGCTGGCCTGAAGCCCGCTGAGCGAGGTGTAAAAGGACATGTGCTTCTTCCTTTTTGAAACGGGTTCAGCCGACCGAGCGGACGGCGCTTGTCTTGATTTGACCGATGCCGGGGAGCGTCAGCATCGGCTCCCCGTTCGAAAGCGAAACCGACGCGACCGGCGACCAGACGAGGCCGCGCGCGGTGACCGGGGCGGCGCCGTCGCTGGCGGCTACCGACACCTTGAACGGGCCGTTGCCGGCGGCGTCGCCCGCCTCGGTCTTGCCGTCCCAGTCGAAATTGGCGGTGCCCGCCTTTTGCGCGCCGAGGCTGATCGTCTTGAGGACGCCGCCGTTCATGTCGCTGATCGTGACGGTGACGTCGCTCGCCGGCTTGTCGAGCTCGACCCCGCCCTCCAGCCCGCCGGTGGCTCGCGGGAAGGCGACCGACCCTTCGGTCAGCACCGTCTTGCCCGCCCAGCCGAGCGCGTCGCCCATCGTCGTGCCGCCGAGCTTGTCGGCGATCGCCTTCAGCGTCGACGACATCTCGGTGATGCCGGCGAGCGACGAGAACTGCGCCATCTGCGCGACCATCTGGGTGTTGTCGACGGGCGAGAACGGATCCTGGTTCTTGAGCTGCGCGGTCATCAGCTGGAGGAAGTCGTCCTGCCCCATCTTCTGCTGGTCGGCGCGGGTGATCGTTTTCACATCGGTCGTGCCAGTGCGGTTGATGCCAAGACCGGCAAGCGTGCTGTCGAAGGTCGTCGCCATGATTTAGCGTCCCAGCCGGAGGGTTTCGGTGATGAGCGACTTGGCCGTCTGCATCACCTCGACATTGTTCT
This sequence comes from Sphingomonas yantingensis, assembly GCF_014199325.1. Taxonomy (GTDB): domain Bacteria; phylum Pseudomonadota; class Alphaproteobacteria; order Sphingomonadales; family Sphingomonadaceae; genus Sphingomonas; species Sphingomonas yantingensis. The sequence continues at coordinate 444,317 of NZ_JACIJJ010000002.1, read as the reverse complement.
GATAGCTGCGCGCCGCCTCCATCATGTCGACAAGCTCGCGCGTCTCGTCGACCGCGCTTTCCCAGACATTGCCCTCGGCATCGGCCAGCGGGTTGCCGGGATCGTAGCGCTTGGTCGGCGCCTCGCCCGCGGTCTTGACCTGCTCGACGTCGACGGTCGCCATCTGGCTCGCCGCATCGAAATGCGTGCGGAAGACCGGCTTCATCGTGCGATAGGCGGCCGCCTCGCTCGAGGAGACGGCGCCCGCATTGGCGAGGTTGGAGGCGGTGGTGTTCATCCGCACGAGCTGCGCCGACATGGCGCGGCCCGAGACCTGGAAGATGTTCATCGGATTGCTGCCGGGAAGCGCCATCGTCATTCGCCCTTCAGCGCGCGGGTGATGGTGTTGATGCGGCCGTTGAGGAACGCCAGCGTCGTCTGATAGGCGACGGCGTTCTCGGCAAAGGCGGTCTGCTCGGTCGAGAGCTCGACGGTGTTGCCGTCGATCGACGCCTGAAGCGGCACGCGGTACTTGGTCGCGGCGGTCACCGCCATGTCGAGCCGCCCGCCCGGTGCCTCCGCCCCGCGCAGCGCCGCCTGGAAGTCGATGTCCTTGGCCTGATAGCCGGGGGTCGAGGCATTGGCGATGTTCGACGCCAGCGTCCCCATCCGCTGCGACCGCAACTGGAGGGCGGTGCCGTGTACGCCGAACAGTCCTTCATTCGCCATGGTCCGCCTCCTTTCGTGGTTCGCGGGTTTCGTCGGCGGGTTATCAGCAAGGGGCGTGCCAGTTTTGGCGAGGTCATCGTCGACGAGTTTTCAGCAGCCAAACCGGCAACGATTTGCCGCCGGGCCGGCAAAAGCGGCAAACCGGCAACGCGCCGGCAATGGCACGGCTCTTGCTGCACCGACGCGCATGAACCCGCTCGCGACCTTTGCCGATCCCGTCGCCGCCGCCATCGTGCTGGGCGGTGTCGCGGTCGCCAGTCTCGTCCGCTTCCCGTCCGCGCTGCTCTTGCGTGCGGTCGGCGCGCTTCGCGTGCTCGCCCGACGCGCACCGCGGATGGACGTCGAGGTCGAGCAGATCGCCGCGCTCGCCCGCATCGCGCGAAAGCACGGGCCGATGGCGCTCGACCGGTCGGTGATCGACGATCCCGACGTCTCGCTGGCGGTCCGGATGATCGTCGATGCCGACCCGGCCGAAGCGGTGCAGGCTGCGATCGTCCGCGCGCGCGAGGCCCGGATCGAGCGCCACCTCGCCGTGGTCGAGGTCTGGTCGAGCATCGCCGAGGCGGCGCCCGCCTTCGGCCTGATCGGCACGATCGTCGGCCTCGTCCGCATGTTCACCGCGATGCAGGACCCGTCGGTGATCGGCCCGGCAATGGCCGTCGCCCTCCTCGCCACACTCTACGGCGCGGTGATCGGCAACCTCATCGCCCAGCCGATCGCCGGCCGACTGCGCCGCCTCGCCCGCGTCGAGGCGTTCGAGCGCGAGCGGCTTGAGGCGCCGCTGGTCGCGCTCGCCCGGCGCGAGCGCCCGCGCGCGAGCGTCGCGGCATGACCCGTTTCGACGACATCGAGCGCGGCCGCCCGCTCTGGCTGGTGACGCTCGCCGACCTCTGTCTGCTGCTCGTCGGCTTCTTCGTGTTCGTTCAGGCGACGCAGCTCGACAAGCAACAGCTTGCCGCCGCGATCCGCAAGGGCTTCGACGCCCCCCTGCCCGAGGCGGAGCCGATCACGCTGGAGCGTGCGGCGGTGCGCGGCTTCGCGGTCGCAGACGCCGGCCTGCCGCCGATCGGGCACCTGATCGATTGGGCGCGCGAGGCCGCGGCCGATCCGCGTACCACGATCACCGTCACCGGATCGACCGAGGGGAGCGAGGCGGATCGCGACCCGCTGACGCTCTCGGCCCCCATCCTCGCCGCCGATCGCGCGCGCGCCGTCGCTGCCGCGCTCGTCCGCGCGGGTGCCGTTTCGCGCGATCGCATCGCCATTTCCACCGACGCGGGCGCCAATGGCCGCCACGTCCTTCTCTCGGTCGGCTTTGCCGGCGGGCGGCAAGCGATTGCCGCCCGGCAATTGCCGGTTGCCGCACTTCCCGGAGTAGCCCGATGACCCCTGCCCTCCTGCTGCTGGCGCTCGCCGGCGCATCCGATTTCCAGTCGACCGCGCTGATCGACACCGCCGTCCAGCAATTCACCGGCCGCGCGATCGGCGAGGAGGGCGGCGCCGTTACCCGCGTCGATGCGCGGCTGAAGCTCGCCGCCTGTCCGATGCCGCAGTTCGAATGGCGGGGCAGCAACAAGGACGCCGTCGTCGTCAGCTGCATGTCGCCGGTCTGGAAGATCTATGTGCCGGTGAAGATGGCGCCCGCCGCCGCGCCCGTGCCGATCGCGCCCGCGCCCAAGCCGGAGATCGTCGTGAAACGCGGCGATCCGGTCACGGTCGAGGCGGGTGCCGCCGGCTTCTCGATCACCCGCGACGGCATCGCGATGGGCGACGCGGCAAAGGGTGCGCGGCTGTTGGTCAAGGTCGATCCGCAGAAGCCGCCGATCCAGGCGGTGGCGGTCGACATGGGCCGGGTGACGCTACCCGGCTGGTGACGCCTCCGCGCGGTGCGGCTTGAGCTGCGCATGGCCGAGCGCCAGCGCGACCACCATCCCGCCGATGAGGTTGCCGAGCGTCGTGAGCGCCAGGTTGCGGCCGATCCCGTCGATCCCGATCGCCTGCCCCGACTGCAGCAGCCAGCCGATCGACAAGAGCGACTGGTTGGCGATCGAATGCTCGAACCCCGCCGCCACGAACACCGCCACGGGACCGACGATCGCCACCACCTTCGACGGGATCGACTTGCCTCCGATCGCCATCCAGACCGCAAGGCAGACGAGCATGTTGGCAAGCATCGACGAGGCGAAGAGCGCCAGCGCGCCCTTGCCGGTCTTGAGCGTCGCGGTCGCGACCGCGGCCTTCGCCACGCCGTCCTCGACCCCGTGCCCGCCGCCCGCCGCAACGAACAATGCGGCGATGGCGACGCTGCCGACGAGGTTACCCAACCACACGACGACCCAGGAGCCGAGCATCCGCCCCACCCCAATCTCGCCCCGCTCGGCCGCGAGCACGAACATCGCATTGCCGGTGAACAGCTCCGCCCCCGTCAGCGTGACGAGGATCAGGCCCACCGAAAAGGCGAGGCCGGAGGCGATCTGCTTGGCGCCCGATGCCGGCCCGCCCGCCTGTACGACGAGATATGCGATCGACCCGAACGCGATGAACGCGCCGGCCAGCACCGCGAGCAGCGCCATGCGCCCCACCGGCTCCTCCGCCTTGCGTTCGAAAGCGTCGGGCGCCGCCTCTGCGATCTGTGCCCCGATCAGGTCGTCGGCCATGCCCCGCTTCTCCCTTGTCGTTCGGACCGACAACGCAGAACCGCCATTTCCGGGCCGAAGGCGGCAGATGAAAAAATTCCTAAAGCCGTATCGCCGTCGGTCGTTACTCGCTGTGTCACCCCTCGTGGATAGTGGACGCCGCCATGGACCCGATCGGTTCGAAACCCATTGCCAAGCTCGGCCTCGCGCCGATCGCCCCGACCTCTCCGGCGGCGCGCATCAGCACGGCCGCCTCGCCGCAGGCGAGCGAGACCGCGCGCTCGTCAATGGTATCGATGACGCGCGAGATGGCCGCCAAGCCACCCGTCGATGATGAACGCGTGGCCAAGATCCGCAAGGCCGTGGAGGACGGGCGTTTTCCGATCGTCCCCGCCACCATTGCCGACCGCCTGATCGCCTTCAAGCTCAACTGGAAACCCGATGACGCGGCGTGACGCACTGGTTCAGGTGATCGACTGCCTCCATGCCGAGATCGCGGCACTGAAGGCCAACGACACCCGTGCGCTCGAACGCGCCACCGCTGCCAAGCTCCGCCATATCGAGGCAGTCGCCGCCTGCGAGGGCGAGGCGCTGACCGACGAAACCCGCGCGCTGGCGCACGAGGCGCAGCGGCTCAATGAGACCGCGCGCATCTACGTCAACCTGATGGCGGCAAATGTCCGCCGCCGGCTGCAATCGCTTGCCGGCACTGCCGTCGCCCCATACCGGGCCGGCGCCTACGCCTGACCCTCACGTCAGCCCAGCGGAAGCTGGGATTGCTCGCAGTGATGCCCCGCACTGAAAGCAAGCGACCCCAGCATTCGCTGGGATGACGGATATAGTTGGCACGCCCCTTGCTGCTGCGCCTCCGAATACGGGGGCCTGACTGCAATGAACATGCGCGCCGCAGCCGCGGCAGACATACCGATGATGGCATCGAGCCCGCACTCGGCGATCGCCGAGGCGAGCCGGCGCACTGGCATCGACTTCGGCTATCTCCTCGGCCAGGCGCAGATCGAAAGCGGGATGCGCAGCGGCGCCCGCGCCCGCACCTCCTCGGCGACGGGTCTCTATCAGTTCATCGAACAGAGCTGGCTGGGCGTCATGAAGGAGCATGGCGCCGAGCACGGCATGGGCTGGGCCGCCGACCGCATCCAGCGCGGCGGCAACGGGCGCTACTACGTCACCGACCCCAATGCCCGTCAGGCGATCCTCGGCCTGCGTACCGATCCCCGCGCCGCCAGCCTGATGGCCGCCGAGCACGCCGCTGACAACAAGGCCGAGCTCGAAGGGATGCTGGGCCGCGAAGCGACGGGAACCGACCTTTACATGGCGCACTTCCTGGGGATCGGCGGCGCCAAGAAGTTCCTGTCGCAGATGCAGGCCAACCCCGGCCGTAGCGCCGCGGGCATGTTCCCCGCCGCCGCGCGCGCCAATTCGAGCATCTTCTTTGCCGAGGGCGGGCGCCCGCGCAGCCTGTCCGAAATCTACGACCGCTTCGCCGGCAAGCTGGATCGCGGTGCCGAAACCGCCGCGCGCGCGCTGCCCGAGGGGATGCAGTTCGCCATCGCCGACACCGCCGCCCCGCGCATCCCCGGCATCGACGTGATCCTGGGCAGCGAGGCGCAGGGCGGGGACGATGCGTGGCTCGAAACCACGCTCGCCAACCTCAACGTGGTGCGCGGGCAGAAGCCCGGGCGCGTCGACGGCGTCAGCCCCTATCGCCCGACGCCCGAAACCGCGCGTCTCGCCTATCTCATGCTCGCCAATCTGGGGGCCTGATGTTCGCTTCGCTTTCCAAGGGCGGCCTTGCCGGCGCCTCGCGGTCGATGGCGCTGCCCGGCGCGATCTTGCTCCTTGTCGTGCTGATGGTGGTGCCGATTCCGGCCGCTTTGCTCGACGTGTTCTTCATCGCCAACATCATGCTCAGCCTCGCGGTGCTGATGGTGGCCCTGAACGCACAGAAGCCGCTCGACTTCTCGTCCTTTCCCACCGTCCTCCTCTTCGTCACCCTGTTCCGCCTCGGCCTCAACGTCGCCTCGACGCGCGTCGTGCTGGTGCACGGGCATGAGGGCGAGGCGGCAGCGGGGCATGTGATCGAGGCGTTCGGCACCTTCCTGATCGGCGGCGACTATGTCGTCGGCATCCTCGTCTTCGCGATCCTGATGATCATCAACATGATCGTCGTGACCAAGGGCGCGGGCCGCGTGTCGGAAGTTTCCGCGCGCTTCACCCTCGACGCCTTGCCCGGCAAGCAGATGGCGATCGATGCCGACCTCAACGCCGGCCTCATCACCCCCGACGAAGCGCGCGCGCGCCGCGTCGAGGTGTCGACCGAGGCCGATTTCTACGGATCGATGGACGGTTCGTCGAAGTTCGTGAAGGGCGACGCGGTCGCGGGCCTGCTGATCCTCGCGATCAACATCGTCGGCGGCGTCATCATCGGCGTGGTCAGCCACGCGCTGTCGTTCAAGGACGCGGCGTCGCACTATATCCTGCTGGCGATCGGCGACGCGCTGGTCGCGCAGATCCCGGCGCTGATGCTCTCGATCGCCGCCGCCGCGATCGTCACCCGCGTCACCTCTGCCCACGACCTGTCGGGCCAGATTGGCAGCCAGTTCGCCTCGCACCGCACCTGGACGCCGGTCGCGGCGATCCTCGGCCTGCTCGCGCTGCTGCCGGGGATGCCGGCGATGGTGATCCTGCCCGCCGCCGCCGCCGCGGGCTATGGCGCCTGGCGCCTCAAAAAGGCTGCCGACCGCCCGCCCCCGCCGGAACCGGCGCCGCCCGCGCCCGACCTGTCGCGCATTGGCTGGGAGGAAGTGACCGACGGGATGCAGGTGATGCTCGACATCGGCTACGGCCTCGTCCCCTTGGTCGACGAGCGCAAGGGGTCGCCGCTCATGAGCCGGATCACCGGCGTGCGCCGCCAGCTGTCGAAGGATCTGGGCTTCGTCGTGCCGCAGGTGCGCGTTCGCGACGACATCAATCTCGCCCCCTTCACCTATCGCATCGTCGTCGGCGGCGTCGTCGTCGGAGAGGATCAGGTGAGCCCGGAGGAAATGCTCGCGCTTAATACCGGCACCGGCGTCGGCCAGCTTCGCGGCAAGAGCGCCAAGGACCCGACTTTCGGTCTCGACGCCACATGGATCGCCGCGGGCGATGCCGATGCGGCGACCGGCATGGGTTATCTGGTGGTCGATCCGGGCACGGTCATCGCCACCCACCTCAATCACCAGCTCGTCCAGCATGCCGCCGATCTGCTCGGCCCGGATGAAGTACAGTCGCTGCTCGACGGCCTCAAGGAACGCGCCGGCGCCTTGGTCGCCGCGCTCTGTCCCGCGCCGCTGCCGCTCACCACGCTGACGCAGGTGCTGCGCGGGCTGCTTGCCGAGAACATCCCGCTCAAGGAATTCCGCCGCATCGCCGCCGCGATCGCCGTCGCCGCGCAGCGCACGCTCGACGCCGAGGAACTGATCGAGGCGATCCGCCCCGAACTTGGGCCCCTGATCGTCCAGAAACTGTGCGGCGTGCGCGAGCCGCTGCGCGTGATGACGCTGGAGGGGCAGCTCGAGGCCTTGCTGGGTCAGGCAATGCGCGCCGACATGCACCGCCGCCACACGATCGAACCCGATCTCGGCCGCCGCATCGTCGACGCGCTCCAGCACGCCGCCCAGCCCTTGATGGCAGAAGCCAAGCCCTTCGCGCTCGTCGTCCAGCCCTCGATCCGGCTCGCGATCCGCAAGCTCGTGCGCTCCTGCCTGCCTGATACGCCGGTGATGAGCTTCTTCGAGGTGCCCGAGGACAAGGCGGTCGAGGTCGTCGCCGTCATCGGCGCGCCGGGGGCGCTGCCGGCATGACCGACATGACGCCTTTCGCCGCCGGCCTTACCTATCGCCCGACCACGCCCGCGGTCCGCGATGTCGAGGCACAGGTCCGCGCCGAACTGCCGATGGTCCGCCGCGTCGCCTGGCACGTCCATGGCAGCATGAGCAGCCTGATCGACATCGAGGACCTGATCCAGATCGGCATGGTCGCATTGGTCGAGGCGGCGCGCAGCTTCGTCGATCGCGGCGAGACGAGCTTTCGCAACTTCGCGATGACGCGCGTGCGCGGCGCCATGATCGACGAACTGCGCCGACAGGCGACGCTGACCCGCGGTGCGATGAAGCGGCGGCGGCGGTATCAGGACACGCTGGCCGCGCTCACCCACACGCTCGGCCGCGCACCGACCGAGGAGGAGGTCGCGGGCAAGCTCGGCATCACGATCGAGAAGCTGCGTACCGAATACACGACGGCCGAGGCGGTCCGCTTTGATTCGATCGACGAGGTGTATTCGGACGAGGCATCCTGGTTCGCCGACGACAGCGCCGACGCCTTTTCCGCGCTGGCCGAGGCGGGCACCCGCGACGCGCTCGCCCGCGCGATCGCCGACCTGCCCGAACGTGAGGCGCTGGTGATCCAGCTTTATTATGTCGAGGAACTCAATCTCGAGGAAATTGGCCAGGTGCTCGGCGTCGGCTCGGCGCGGGTCTGCCAGATCAAGGCGAGCGCCCATGCCCGGCTGAAGAAGGCGCTCAAGGGCCGGGTCTGAAAGCGCCCTCTCGCCAATGACATAGCAACCGATTAGCCTTGCCGCCCGAAGCGGAAGCGAATCGGGAGCGTGCATGTCCAATCCGGTGATCTTCGTCGCGGCGACCACGCTCGCCATCGGCCAGGCGGCCCCGTCGATGCCCCCCGCGCCCCCTGCCCCGTCGTTGCCCCCGCCGATCGTCGAAGGGCCGGGGAACATCGTACTTCCCTCCACGATGGTGCGGTGGATGCCGGGTGCGGTGCAGTGCGCCGACGGGCCGGTCGCCGCCGATCCGATCCGCCGGCCGGGCAACACGCTGCGCTACACCCAGATCCCGGCGCCGCTGCAACCAGCGACGCTGCGCTTCCGCATCGCCGCGGATGGTCGCCCGCTGTCGATCGAGCCGGCAACGGAGAGCCAGCTCTATCGCCCCGACGACCTGATGCCCGCGCTTGCCGCCAGCCGTTTTCCGGCGCGCGCGCGGACCGACTGCTCGGTCACCTACACCCCGGTCCAGACACCGCTGGCCGAGGTGCCGGTCGCCGATCTCGTCTCCTACACGATGAATCCGCGCTCGGGTCGGCTCCCGCGCATTGGCTGGGATCGCATCCGCCCCGCCGGCACCTGCGCCGACGCGCCGCGCCCGGCTGCGCTCGTGCGGGTGATGCCCGACTTTCCAAAGGTCGCGGGCACGCCGGGGGTGCGGGACTGGTCGCTCATCGCCTATGATACCGACGCGCGCGGCAAGCCCGTCAACGTCCGTGCGGTCGACGGGACGAGCAACCGCGCACTCGACGCCGCGGCGATCCGGGCGATGCGTGCCTCGCGCTTTTCGGGCGGCGCGCGGACGGGCTGCGTCTATCCCTATTGGCGCGCGCCCGATACGTTGCCCGCGCCGCCCGTGCCCGCCGGCATGGGCGCGCCCTCGCCAACCTGCCCGGACGGCCGCGACTGGGCAAAGACGCCGACGCTCACCTTCCCCGAGCCTTATGGCCGCCGCCGGATCGAGGGATGGGCGGTCGTTCGCTATGACGTCGCGCCCTGGGGCGAGATCGGCAACCCGACCGTCGTCGCGGCCGAGCCGACCGCCGAGTTCGGGCAGCAGGCGGTCCGAATCCTTCGCGGCGCGCGGCTGAAACCGAGCGCGCAGGGTCAGAGCGGCTGCATCGACCGGGTGAGGTTCGTGATGGCGCCGACCGACACCCCGCCCGCCGACCCGGACGACGCCGCACGCTTTTATTGAGGATTAGGACCGGACCAGCGCCAGCGCCGCCGCCATCGCCGGATCGCCGCCCTCGGCGATCGAGCGAGGGGTGCGCGGTGCCGCCACGTCGGGGACGATCCCGGCATCCGGCGGCATTACCCGCGGGAAGGTGCCGATCAGCGGAAGGTCGACCTCCAACCCCGTTTCCGGCAGCCGCAGGAAATAGAAGCAGCCGCCGTTGATCCCGCGCCGGTTGCCGCCGGTCGGCTCCCCCACCAGCGTGCCCAGCTTCTCGCGCTGCACCGTCTGGATGAAGGCGAAGGTGGCCGAGCTGTTCTCCGGCCCGGTCAGCACGATCAGCTTGCCGTCATAGCGCTTGCCCCGCGGGGCGATAACGGCGGCATCGCGATCGGTGCCGGTGAGTTCGAGGAAGCGGTCGTCGTAGCGCCTGGCGTTCACCCCCAACTTGTCGAAGCTGCGGTCCCAGGTATCGCAATAGGGGCGCAGATCCGCGGGCAGTTCGCGATAGCGGACCAGCCGCCGTGCCGGATCGGCGGTGACGCCCCGTTCGACGATGCGCTCCAGCAGCACGTCGCCGCAATCCTCGCCGCCCTCGTTGGCGCGGATGTCGACGATCAGCGCGGGGACGCGGTCGGCGATTAGCCGGTCCATCTCGTCGTCGATCCAGTCTCGCCAGTCCCATTTGGAATTGTAGAGGCCCCAGCCCGGCATCGTCATCACCGCCGCACGGCCGCGCCGCTCGACACGCCAGCCGGGATTGTCGGTGTCGTTCGTCGGCGTCGCGACCGATCGCCGCGTCTTGAGGTCGATCCCCTCGACCACCGCGCGCCGCGTCCGGCCGTCTGGCGCACGCAGGTCGAGCGTGTAGCGCGGGCCGCCGCTGAAGCGCAGGCCGTACAAGACGTCGAACGTCTCGTACCCGTCCTCGCCGCCCACCGACAGCAGCTGCCGCCGCTTGCCGTCGTTATGCCCGTCGGCGCGCGTCAGCGGGATCAGCGCCGCGAGGATCGCGCGTGCCGGATGCCCGTCGATCGCGACGACCTCCGTTCCCCGCGCGATGCCCGTGCCGTGCGGATCGGCGGTGACGATCATCCGCTCGCCCAGCCACACGAAGTGGAGCGGCAGGCGCGGACGCGCGTCGAATAGGGCGGCGGGGATCGCATCGGATTGGTTGTAGAAATTGGCGTAGCTGTGCCCGCAGCGCACCGCGCTCAGGCAGCGGGCGAGCGCCAGATAGAAGTCGCCCGTCGCCAGCGGCTGCGCGGCAGCCAGCGCGTCGAACCGCGCGGTCGCCTGACCCGCGGTCTGGTAGCGGAGGAGGCCGGGGTGCAACGTCTCGTAGGCCCGGCGCAGCAGCGCGGCGTCGCTTTGCATCGCCGCGGGGCTGAGGCGCGGCGACTGCCCCGCCCACACGGGGACCGAAACGGCCGCGCCCAGTCCCGCCACGCCCATGCCGGTCAACAATGTCCGCCGCCGCATCGCCCCGCCTCCCCCAACGCGCTGCACCGTCTCACGGCGAACGGTCCGCCGCAATGCAATCGGCTCGTGACAAGCCGCATGCCGCTTTTTAGGAGTATAGCCGCAAATCCTATAGGAGAGCGACGATGACGGGAGGATGGCGAAAGCTGCGCCTGATGGCGACAGGACTCGCGATGGTAGCGGTCACACCGGCCCATGCCCAAAACGACAAGATGGCGCCGATACCGATCCCGGCGCAGCCCACTGCGATCACGCTTAACACCGGCGAACTGCCCAACGCCCCGGTCAAGGAAAGCTGGCACAGCCAATATGGCAGCGTCTTCGCGCGCAACGTGACGGTCGCGACGCTGACGCCGTTCCTGCCCGATCCGGCCAAGGCCACAGGCGCGGCGGTGGTGGTGACACCCGGCGGCGGCTTTCGCACGCTGTCGATGGAGAATGAGGGCTGGGACGTTGCCAAGGCGCTGAACGCGCGCGGGATCGCGGCGTTCGTGCTGAAGTACCGGCTGAACCAGACGCCCGCCGACCTCGCCACCTTCGCCGCCCCCCCCGCGCCGCCGGGTGCCGGGCACCCGCTGCGCCGGCCCGACCCGGCGGCGATGATGGCGAACCTCGCGCCGCAGATCGCTGACGCACGCGCCGCCTTCGCGCTCATTCGATCGCGAGCCAGGGAATGGCGCGTCGATCCCGACCGCATCGGCATGGTCGGATTCTCCGCCGGCGCGATGCTGACGATGGCGACGACGCTGAACGGCGGGGATGCCAAGCCCGCCTTCATTGGCAACATATACGGTCCGCTCGGCGCGATGCCCGCGCCGGCCGACGCGCCGCCGATGTTCGTCGCGCTCGCCGCCGACGATCCTCTGTTCGGCGAGCCACAATACGGGCTGATCGACGCGTGGCGAAATGCCAAGCGCCCGGTCGAGTTCCATCTCTATGAACAGGGCGGACACGGCTTCGGCATGTATCCGAAGTCGACGACGAGCACCGGCTGGTTCGACGCCTTCACCCGCTGGATGGCCATGCACGGCTATCTTGCGCCGAAGCGGTAAGTTTCTTCTCCCCTCCCTGGAAGGGAGGGGCTTGAGACCGGGGCCACTTTCGCGTCCAGCAAACAAAAGATAGACCCAATCCGTGAAGAATGGGGCACGCGGCGCGCGGGGCGCGACGATCATCGACGTGGCGGCGGCGGCGGGGGTGTCGCCGATGACGGTCAGCCGCGTCATCAACGGCAAGAGCGGCGTCGCCGCCGACACCCGCGCAGCCGTCCAGCGCGCGATCGAGGCGCTGGACTATACCCCCAATGTCGCCGCCCGCAGCCTCGTCACCTCGTCCGAGCTGCGCGTCGGCATCCTCTATTCCAACCCCAGCCGCGCGTTCATGAGCGAGTTCCTGACCGGCGTGTTCGAGGAAGCCTCAACCCGCGGCGCGCGCCTGATCCTCCTGCGCGGTGAGAACGGTCACCCGCCGCCCTTGTCCGCGATCGAGGAGCTGGTGGCCTCGGGCCTAGCCGGAGTCGTCGTCACCCCGCCGCTGGGTGAGGCGCTGCCCGTCCTCTCGATCCTGCGCGCCGCGGGCGTGCCGATCGCCGCGGTCGGCGCGCACGGCGTCGCCGGCGCGACCTGCGTCCGCATCGACGACCGGCTGGCGGCGTACGAGATGACGCGGCACCTGCTGGCCCTCGGCCATCGCCGGCTGGGCTTCATCCTCGGCAACCCGGACCAGGCCGCGAGTGCCGAGCGCATGGCCGGCTTCTACGCTGCCGTGCGAGAGGCCGGCGGGGTCGAGGTCCGCGTGGCGCAGGGCGATTTCAGCTATGCCTCGGGCCTCGCCGCGGGCGAGCAACTGCTGGCCGCCGACAACCCGCCGACGGCGATCTTCGCGAGCAACGACGACATGGCCGCCGCCGTCGTCTCGGTCGCGCACCGCCGCCACCTCGACGTGCCGGGCGAATTGTCGGTCGCGGGCTTCGACGACACGACGGCGGCGGTCACGCTCTGGCCCCCGCTGACGACGATCCACCAGCCGGTCCATCGGCTGGCGGCCGAAGCGCTGGCGCGCGTGCTGGGACATGGCGAGCCGGGGGATTGCATCCTCGACCATGCGATCGTCGAACGGCAGTCGGTGGCAGCGCCGCGGAGGTGAAGGGATTGCTTCGGCCAAGTCGGCTTTGCCCCAATTGCAGACCCGGCGTATTCGACTAGGCTGCTGACCATGCAAAAAATTGTAACGCGCGACTGGTTTGCCCTAAGCGTTCCTGTGGTCGGGTTGGTGATTATGGGCTTCTTCACAGCCCGCAATCGCGGCTGGTTTGCAGCTGTCATCGTATGCGGACTTGGGCTGGCTTTCGTTCTTTGGCAGTGGCTCGATCGAATACGCAAATATCCTAACGATACTTGGCGCCCTCGGCTCTGACCGTTGGCATTGGTCCGCTCTTCAGCCCAAAGCCGACATTTCAGCCTCTCCGCGGCGCTTCAGCTCACCGCCAATCGCCCCTACCCCCGCCCCGCATACCGGAACCACGCGAAATCCGCCGGCGTCCCCCGCCCGCTCATGTCCTGGCACGCCATCCCAACGAACGTGCCGGTGAAGTTGGGCAGGCCCGGCAGCGTCGCCTCGTCCGACAGGATGCTGGCGTCAAGCGGCTCGCCCGCCGCCTGCCATTCGCCCCCGTCGGCGCGCCAGAAGAAGCGGAGGGTCACGCCGTTGACCTCGACCGCCAATTCGATCGGGCCGGCGGGGAGTTCGCCCAGCACGACCATCTCGACCGCGCCGCTTTCGGGGCTGGCGGTCATGCGCTGGAGCACGCGCGCGTCGCCGTCGCGGCTCAGGTGCAGGTAATGGAACTTGGTGCTGTTGTAGTAGCAGATCAGCCCCGCCGCCGCCTGAAAGTCGCGCGGCTCGAACTCGACGCGCGTTTCGGCGCGATAGGCGAAGTCGGTTTGGCGGCGGGCGACCAGCGCCTGCTCGAACAGGCTGCCCACCGTGTCGCGGCCATGGAGGCGCAGGAACCCCGGCCGCTCGGTCAGGCTTAACAGCCGCTCGGGATACGGACTGCGCAGCCATTGCAGCGGCGCCGGCAGGTCGGGGCCGTCGAAGCCGCCGTCCCACCCTGCCTCGTCCCACGGTGCGGGCGGAAGCGGCGATTGCGGCGCGGGATCGGGCACGGCATCGCCCGCCACCGTGCGCAGCCAGCCGTCGGCACCCCACGCCATCGGCTGGATCGCGGTCTCGCGCCCCAGCGTGCAGCGTTCGCTGTCCCCCACCGGCCGACCGCAAAGATACGCCATCCACGGCGTCCCGTCCTCGAGGTGGACGATATCGGCGTGGCCCGCCCGCGTCAGCGCCCCCTCGCGTCGGCCGCCCGCGGTCAGCACCGCGCCGTCGGGGTGCACCTCGTATGGGCCGAACAGGTTGCGCGAGCGCGCCATCACCGCGGCGTGGTTCCAGCCCGTGCCCCCCTCGGCCACGAGCAGGTGGTACCAGCCGTCACGCTTGTAGAGATGCGGCGCCTCGGTGAAGCCGCGGTCGGTGCCGGGGAAGATGTTGCGGGGCTCGCCCACCAGCGCGCCGGTCGCATGATCGTACTCCTGCACGACGATCCCGGCGAAGCGGCCATGGCCGGGGCGATGGTCCCACAGCATGTTGACGAGCCATGTCCGCCCGTCATCGTCGTGGAACAGCGCCGGATCGAACCCGCTGGCATTGAGGAACACCGGGTCCGACCACTCGCCGTCCACGGTCTCGCACGTGACGAGGTAATTGCGGAAATCGCGCAGCGACACGCCGGTCGCGCCGTCGACCGTCGTCGTCCCGTATCGCTTGACGTCGGTATAGACGAGCCAGAAGCGGCCATGCGCGTGCGTGAGATCGGGCGCCCACACCCCGCACGAATCCGGATCGCCGCGCATGTCGAGCTGTGCGGGCCGGACCAGCGGCCGGCCCGCCAGCCGCCAGTGGATAAGGTCCCGGCTGTGATGGATCTGCACGCCCGGAAACCACTCGAACGTCGAGGTGGCGATATAGAAATCCGCGCCGACGCGCACGATCGAGGGATCGGGATTGAAGCCCGGCAGGATGGGATTGCGGATCAGGCTCATCGCGGCTTGCGTACCAGCGTCCAGAGGAGCAGCGCGCCGATCAGGTCGAGCACGCCGAGGATGACGAAAAAGGGCTCGTAGCCGACATCGTCGACCATCTTGCCGAGGAGGAGCGAGAAGACCAGCACGCCAAGGTTACCGGCGAACCCCGCCAGCCCGGCTGCGGTCGCCACCTCGTTGCGGCGGAACAGGTCGCTCGCCATCGTGATGACCGTCACCGACAGCGTCTGGTGCGCGAACCCGCCCAGGCACAGGAGCGCGATCGCGGCATAGGGGTTGGTCACGATACCGACGAACGCCATGCCCGTCATCAGGAGCGCGCCGACCGTGAACGCGGCGCGGCGCGCGTCAATGAGGTCGATGCCCCGCCGCTGAAGCGCAGCCACGATCGCCGGCCCGAAGAGACAGCCGAGGTCGGCGGCGAGAAACGGCAGCCACGCGAACAGCGCGATCGCCGCCAGATCGAAACCCCGCTCGCGCGCGAGGTAGAGCGGCATCCAGAAGCTGAGCATGCCCCAGACCGGATCGGCGAGCATCCGCGGCAGCGCGATGCCCCACAGGTCGCGGCGGCGAAGCATCGCGGCGATCCGCGGCCGCTCGGCGGTGGCGGCCAGCCGCGCTTCCTGGCCCGAAAGGATATAGTCGCGCTCGGCGGCGCCCAGGGCGAAGTGGCGCTGCGGCGTGCGGAACCACGCGAACCAGAGCACCGCCCAGACGAGGCCGATGCCGCCCGCGACGACGAAGGCGAGCCGCCAGCTCTGCGTCATCACCGCCCATGCGACCAGCGGCGGCGCGAACACCGCTCCGAACGAGGCGCCGATATTGTAGATGCCGCCGGCAACCCCGCGCTCCTTGGCGGGAAACCACTCGGCGATCAGCTTCTGACCAGCCGGCTGCGCCGATCCTTCTGCAAGTCCCAGCGCACCGCGCAGCACCGCAAAGCCCATCCAGCCGCTGGCAAAGGCGTGCGCCGCGGTGATGAGCGACCACACCGCGACGAACATCGCGAAACCCGTCCGCAGCCCGATCGCGTCGAGGACGTAGCCGGCCAGCGGCTGGAACATCACGCCGATCTGAAAGGCGCCGGTGATCCAGCCATATTGCTCGTTCGATATCTTCTGCTCGGTCAGGATGACCGGCGCGGCGACGCCCAGCACCGATCGCGCCAGATAGTTGATGACCATCGCGCCGACGAACAGCCCGATGATCGTCCAGCGAAGTTTGGGAATCCGCCCGACCTTCATCACCCCTCCCGTTAACGTCAACATCGATTCGCTTGCGGCCGAAACCGAGCGCGGCGATTCGCTCTCGACGTAACCCTTGCCTGTAAAGGCTGGCTTTTATCGCTCGCCACCCGTGACGACGCTATTTTCGATTACGCTTATAGTCGTAGTATTGACAAGCGGAAACGACTCTCGCATGAAGCGGATGGTAGCGTTATCTATCGAGTTTGATACGAAGCGACAACGGCCGGAATGAGTGCCTCTCGCGCACCCGTAGGGAAACGATCGCTTGGCATCGGCATAGATCATATAGTATATGATCATGAGTGACCGCGAAAAGCGGCGCCCGGGTCCGGGGGACTGGTCCCGCAAGACAAGCCTTTCGGGGTTCAGGGAGAGAGAGATGTCTGGAAGCGATTACACCTTGTCCGCGCGATCGTGGCGCCGCGCCGGCGTTGCCAGCCTTGCGGCGCTCGCCACCTGCATGCTCGCCGCGCCCGCCATGGCGCAGGATACCGCCCCGCTGCCCGAGCCGCAGGCGACCCCGCCCTCGGACCAGGCCGACGATCGCGCGCAGGACATCGTCGTCACCGGCTCGCGCATCCAGTCGAGCGGCTTCAACGCGCCCACGCCGACGACAGTGATCGGCGAGGAACAGATCGCCGCCAACGCGCAGCCCAACGTCTTCACCACGATCGCCCAGCTCCCCTCGCTTCAGGGGTCGAGCGGCACGCAGACCAACACCTTCTCGACCTCGTCGGGCCAGCAGGGCCTCAGCTCCTTCTCGCTGCGCGGCGTCGGCGCGATCCGCACCCTGACGCTGCTCGACGGGCAGCGCGTCGTCGGCGCGAACGTCACCGGCGTGCCCGACGTCAGCCTGTTCCCGCAGCTTCTCATCAAGCGCGTCGACGTGGTCAACGGCGGTGCCTCGGCGTCCTACGGCTCTGATGCGGTCGGCGGCGTCGTCAACTTCATCACCGACACCCGGTTCGAGGGGATCAAGGGCAACGTCCTTGGCAGCATCACCGACTATGCCGATGACGAGACCGTCCTCGTCCAGCTGGCCGCCGGCAAGAGCTTCCTCAACGACACGGTCCATTTCGTCGTCAGCACTGAATATGGGAACGAGGCGGGTGTCGGCCCCGGACCCTATGGCATCGGTCTTGCCGGCGGGCGTGACTGGTTCACGCAGCGAACGCTGGTCAATCGCAACATCACCAACGACGGCAACCCGCAGCTCGTCCTGCGCGACTTCGCCCAGTCGATCGGGTTCACCAAATACGGCCTCATCACCGCCGGCCCGCTTCAGGGCATCGCCTTCGACCAGGCGGGCAATCCGTTCCAGTTCCAGTACGGCTCGAACGGCGTGCCGGTGCGTGACGCGGCGGGCACCGTGCGCGGTTGCGACTTCGGCTTCTGCCAGGGCGGCGACGTGTCGGGCAACGTCGACTCGGGTCGCTCGATCAAGTCGAGCATCGAGCGCCTCAATACCTACACCCGTCTGGGCTGGGACTTCGCGCCGGGCAACGAGCTCTATTTCAGCGCCAATATCGGCCAGGTGAAGACCCAGAATCAGCCGATCAACGGCCAGAACCGCCCGAACCTGACGATCCAGTGCGCAAATCCCTTCGTGCCGCAGATCGTCCGGAACCAGTGCGCAGCGGCGGGCATCACCAGCTTCCGCTACGGCACCAGCAACGCCGCGCTCGGCAGCACGCAGGTCCATACCGACCGCCGCCAGTACCGCTTCGTCGTCGGCGCCAAGGGCAAGACGCCGGTGTTCGGGACCGACTGGAACTACGACATCTATTTCGAGCACGGCACGAACTATTCCGACATCGACGTCAGCAACATCCACCTGTCGCGCCGCTTCAATCAGGCGATCGACGCGATCAGCCTTGACGGCACGATCGTCTGCCGCGATCCCGTCGCGCGGGCGAACGGGTGCCAGCCGCTCAACATCATCGGCGGCAATCCGTCCGAGGCGGCGATCCGCTACGTCCAGCCGGAGAACGGCCCGTTCCAGCGGACGCGACAGACGCAGGACGTGGTCAGCCTGAACTTCTCCGGACAGCCGTTCGAGTCGTGGGCCGGGCCGGTTTCCTTCGCGTTCGGCGGTGAGGCGCGGCACGAATATTACCGGGTTTACGGCGATCCCTATGGCGGCGGTGTCGTCGATGCGCCGGCCAACGCGAACTATCCCGTTGATCCGGTGCTGCTACCGGGCGGGGCCAACTGGTACGCCGGCAACTACTATCCCGGCACTGGCGCCTATAGCGTGGTCGAGGGGTTCGTCGAAGTCGACCTGCCGATCATCAACTCGGACGCGCTCGGCCGCGCAAACCTGAACGGCGCGGTGCGCGTCACCGACTATTCGACCTCGGGCACCGTCTGGGCGTGGAAGATCGGCGGCACGTGGGAGCTGCCGATCGACGGCCTGCGCATCCGCGGCGTGACGTCGCGCGATATCCGCGCGCCCAACCTGTCGGAGCTCTTCGCAGCACCCGTCACGACGACGCTGCCCAACTTCTTCGACCCCTTCAACAACCGCAACGTGCTCGCGCTCCAGTACACCACGGGCAACCCGGCGCTGACGCCGGAACTGGCGCGCAACACGACGGCGGGCATCGCGCTGTCGAACCCGTCCTGGTTCCGCGGCTTCAGCGCATCGTTCGACTGGTACAAGATCAAAATCGACGACGTGATCGGCAGCCTGGGGGCGGGCGACATCGTCAACTACTGCTTCGGCAACATCCTTCCGCAGACGTGCAACGCGTTCAACCTGAACAACCCCAACGGCCCCAACTTCATCAACGTCCAGTCGTTCAACTTCGCGTCGATCGAGACCGAGGGCTTCGACATCGAGGCGAGCTATCAGTGGCGCAATCCGCTGGGCCTGCCGGGTCAGTTCGTGCTGCGAGGCCTGGCCACGCACGTCGCCAAGTACGTCAGCGACACCGGCCTGCCCGGGACCATTCCCGGCGACTCCGCCGGCCAGAACTTCGGCGCGACGCCGAACTGGAAGTGGCTGGTCACGCAAAGCTATTCGAACGACCAGTTCTCGCTCCTCCTTCAGGAGCGCTGGTTCACGAGCGGCAAGATCAACAACAACTATGTCGAGTGCGAACCCGGCAGCTGCCCGGTCTCGACGCCCGTCAACCAGACGATCAGCCCCCAGGACAATTTCGTCCCCGGCGCCTTCTACATGGACGTGGGCGGCACGTATAACCTGACCGAAGAGGTCACCGCCTATTTCAAGGTCGACAACCTGTTCGACGAGGATCCGGCGCTGTCGCCCTTCTTCTCGAACCCTGCCCTCTACGATGCGCTTGGCCGCACGTACCGGGTCGGCGTCCGCTTCAAATTCTGAGCCCCCGCCGCACGGCGAACCTTGGAGGGTGGCAGCGCTTCGGCGCCGCCACCCTTTTTTCTGGACCCGGTGGCGGCATCGTGCACATTGATCCTATAGGATATGGAACGGGAGAGCGAGATGAAGGGCTTGAACCTCGATCGGCGGGCGCTGCTCGGCGCGGCACCGGCGGGCCTGATGCTCGCGGGCGGCAGCGATGCGGCGGCGTCGGACAGCGTCAAGACCGGCGCACATAGCGGCCCGGGCGGCTGCTCGACGCCGAAATCGGCGATCGCCCGGACGCGCTACGGCCCCGTCCGCGGCTTCGTCGCGGGCGACGTCTTCCATTTCAAGGGCATCCCTTACGGCGACGATACCGGCGGCGCGAACCGCTGGCTGCCCGCCAAGCCGCCCCGACCGTGGACCGACCCGTACATGGCGCTCGTCTACGGCGCCAACTGTCCGCAGACGCTGCACAGCTGGCGCGCGATCGAGCATACCTTCCTTCAGGACTGGGACGACGGCTTCCTCGGCGAGGATATGCTCAAGCTCAACGTCTGGACCCCGTCGCTGTCGGGCAAGCGGCCGGTGATGGTCTATTTCCACGGCGGCGGCTTCGCCTTCGGCTCGGCCTATGAGCTGCCCAGCCACGAGGGGGCGCAGATGGCGCGCAACCACGACGTGGTGCAGGTGTCGGTCAACCATCGGCTCAATGTCCTCGGCTTCTTCGACGTGGCCGAGCTCGGGGGTGAGGCCTATGCCGACAGCGTCAATGTCGGCATGACCGACCTGACCGCCGCGCTCGCCTGGGTGCAGGAGAATATCGCCCAGTTCGGCGGCGATCCGGCTCTGGTGATGATCTATGGGCAGTCGGGCGGCGGGTCGAAGGTGACGACGCTGCTCGGCATGGAAAGCGCCAGGGGCCAGTTCGGGCGCGCCGCGATCATGTCCGGCGGCGGCGGCAATATCCCGAGCGGCGAGCAGTCGCGCGACTTCGCCCGCGCAGTGATCAAGCGGCTGGACATCGGTACCGGGCGCGCGGCGCTCGAAGCGTTGCAGAAGATGGAGTGGAGCCGGCTGATCGAGGCGGGCAACGCGGTGGCGGGCGAGATCAACGGCCCTGCCCGCGGCCTGCCCGGCCCCGGCGCGCCGCCCCCCGCCACACCGCGCGTCGGCTGGGGACCGACGATGGACGGCCGCCTCATCACGCTGCGCAGTTATTTCGACGCCGCGCCCGACGCCTCGCGCAACGTGCCCGTCATCATCGGCGGGACCAGCGAGGAGGGCATGCGCTTCAGCCAGAACCCGACCGAGGCCGAATGGCGTGCGCAACTGGCGACGACGATGGGTGGGACCCGCGCCAACGCACTGGTGGATGCCATGAAGACGGCGCATCCTGAAAAAGCGATCCGCACGCTCAGCTACGGCGTACAGGGACTCACAATGCGCAACAACGTCCAGCGGATGGTCAAGCTGAAGCACGACCAGGGCGGTGCGCCGGTCTATCAATACCACTTCCAGTGGCAGTCGCCTCAGCTCGATGGCGTCGCCGGCGCGTGGCACACCGCCGAGCTCGCCTTCTTCTTCGACAATACGAAGCGATGCGAACAGGGAACCGGCGACACGCGCGAGGCGCGGGCACTCGCCACGAAGTGCGCGCGATCGTTCGCCAATTTCGCGCGGACCGGCGATCCGAGCCAGCCGGGGCTTGCCTGGGCACCCACCGATCCGACCCGTTGCCAGACGATGGTGTTCGACGACCGCAGCCGCATGGTCGACGATCCCGAGGGCGACGTGCGCCGGCTGCTGCTCGCATGAAGCGGCTGTTCGCCCTAGCGGCGCTCGCCGCCGCACCGCTCGCCGCGCAGAACGCGCCGAAGCCCGAGCCCGCGACCACGCCGGGGTCGGGCAACTGGCCGGCCTTGTTCGAGGCAGTCCCCGCCCTGCCCGCGCATGTCGTCTATCGCCCGCGCGACCTGTCCGGGCTCGGCCGTCGCAAGCTCGGCATCTATGTCTTCGGCAATGGCGGGTGCAGCGCCGACGGGACGAGTTCGCGCAACCACCTGCTCGACATCGCCTCGCGCGGCTATCTGGCGATCGCGCCGGGGACGATCCCCGGTGCGGCCCCGGCGGCGCCGCGGACCGGCCCGCCGGGCAGGCTGACCGCCGCGACTCCAGCCTCGGCGCTCCGGCAAGCGATCGACTGGGCGATCGCGGAGAACGGCCGCACCGGCAGCCCGCTGAAAGGTCGCATCGACCCCGCCCGCATCGCGATATCCGGCTTCAGCTGCGGCGGACTGCAGGCGCTGATGAACGCCGACGATCCCCGCGTGAAGACGATCGTCGTCATGAACAGCGGCGTCTTCAACGACGGGCCCGGCCCGATCGAGGGCATCCGCGTCGGCAAGGATGCGATCGGGCGGCTGCACGGGTCCGCGCTCTACGTCCTCGGCGGGCCGACCGACATCGCTTATGCCAACGGCATGGACGATTTCCGGCGGATCGGCACGATCCCCGCCGCCGTCGTCAACATCCCCGTCGGCCATGGCGGCACCTACATGCAGCCCAATGGCGGCATCGCGGCAGAGGTCGTGGGCGCGTGGCTCGAATGGCGGCTGTTCGGCGACAAGGCAGCCGCGCGGCGTTTCACGGGGCCGGACTGCGGCCTCTGCCGCGACCCGCGCCTGACGATCGAGCGCAAGAACATCCGGTGACGTGCGGGGGATCAGCCGCCGCCGATCCCCTCGATCACCCGGCCCGTCCCGTCACAGGTCGGGCAGTCGCCCCCGTCCACCTGTCCCGACCCGCCGCAATCGCGGCAAAGATTCTCGCCGGTGCCGGGGGTGCCGGGTTCGGCCTGGTCGCCGGGGCGCAGTGGATTGTCCATCGCATCGTCTCCTTTGGATGCGCATCGAACGAAGCGGGGGGCCGCCGGCTCCCTGCCGGGTTGGCAAGCGCGGCGCGGCGCGGCATGGGAAGCGCCCCATGACCCCACCCCGTTTCTCCTTCACCATCCAGGCTACCGACGGCCGTGCGCGGCTCGGCGAGATCGCGATGCGTCGCGGCACGATCCGCACGCCCGCCTTCATGCCCGTCGGCACCGCCGCCACGGTCAAGGCGATGAAGCCCGCCGACGTGCGCGCTTCGGGCGCCGACATCCTGCTCGGCAACACCTATCACTTGATGCTGCGCCCCACTGCCGAGCGGGTGAACCGGCTGGGCGGGCTGCACGGCTTCATGGGCTGGGACCGCCCGATCCTGACCGACAGCGGCGGCTATCAGGTGATGAGCCTCGCCGAACTGACCAAGCGCAGCGAGGAGGGCGTCGCCTTCAAGAGCCACCTCGACGGCTCCCGCCACCTCATCAGCCCTGAGCGGTCGATGGAGATCCAGCGCCTGCTCGGCAGCGATATCGTCATGGCGTTCGACGAGCTCGTCCCGACGACCTCGACGCGAGAGGTGCAGGCCGCGGCGATGGAACGATCGATGCGCTGGGCGCAGCGCAGCCGCGAGGGCTTCGACGCAGGCGGCGACCATGCCGAACGCGCGGCGCTATTCGGCATCCAGCAAGGCGCGCTCGACGAGGGGCTGCGCCGCGAGTCCGCCGACGCGCTCAAGCATATCGGCTTCGACGGCTATGCGGTCGGCGGCCTTGCCGTCGGTGAGGGGCAGGAGGCGATGTTCGGCGTGCTCGACTATGCGCCGGGCCAGCTCGACCCCGCCAAGCCGCGATACCTGATGGGTGTCGGCAAGCCCGATGACATCGTCGGCGCGGTCGAGCGCGGCATCGACATGTTCGACTGCGTGCTGCCCACCCGATCGGGCCGCACCGGCCAGGCGTTCACGCGCGGCGGACCGATCAACATCCGCAACGCCCGCTTTGCCGAGGATCAGGGGCCGCTCGACCCCGCCTGCCCCTGCCCCGTCTGCGGCACGTGGAGCCGGGCGTATCTCCACCATCTCGTCCGCGCCGGCGAGATCCTGGGCGCGATGCTGATGACCGAGCATAACCTCTGGTTCTACCAGACGCTGATGGCGGACCTTCGCGCCGCGATCGGTGCGGGAACGCTAGCGGACTTTGCCGCGACGTTCCGTACGAATTACTATGCGGAGCGACCAGCAGCGGCAGGCGTTTCGAAAGCTTGAGGAGAGGAGCCCAAATGGCCGACAGCGACGATTTGCCCGAAAACGAGATTTTGGCCGCGGCCAAGCATGCGCGCGCGGTCAAGGATCGCCGTTCCGCCACCGGCGCCAATCCGCCGCTGCCCAGCGAGGGCAAGAAGTGGCAGATCGCGACCGTCGCGGGGGTCGGCATCGGCTCGGCGGCGCTGGCCGCGGCGCTCATCTATTCGAACCGCGGCAGCCGCCGGAAGGGCTGATCCCCTCCGGCGGCCGGCGACTTACTCGCCCGTCTGGCGCTCGACCTCGGCCATCGCCTCGTCGAGACCGGCCAGTGCCTCGCGCCGATCGGCATCGCTCCGGCTGGGTTCGGCCTGGATGTGGGCGCGAGCGCTCTGGATCGAGGCGCGGGCCGTCGCCATCGCAAACGCCCGCGTCTGCCCGGCTTTGGCAGCGGCACGCGCGCCCTCACTCGCTGCGCGCTCGATCCGGTCGGTGCAGATCACCGTGCGGCTGATCGAACGGCCGCCGGCGGTCGCGACGCTGTAGCTCGTCGGGCCGGCACCACCACAGCGCATTTCCTTGATCTCTGGCACGCGGATCGTCGCAGCCATGCGCTC
The DNA here is from genome assembly GCF_014199325.1 of Sphingomonas yantingensis. Lineage (GTDB taxonomy): Bacteria > Pseudomonadota > Alphaproteobacteria > Sphingomonadales > Sphingomonadaceae > Sphingomonas > Sphingomonas yantingensis. Next base: position 420,285 of record NZ_JACIJJ010000002.1, on the reverse strand, counting down.
TGCGTCGGCGGCGAGACGCTCGGTATCAGCCGACAGGCGCGCCATCTCGGCGGGATCGACAGGGTCGCCGCGGCGAACGACGATCGTGCGCTTGCCGTCCTTGACCTTGTATACATGCACCCGGTGTGCGGGCGGCGCACCGGGCGCGTCGGGCGCGTCGGGCGCGGCCGCCGCGGCGGGCGCCTCCGCTGCTTCGGCCGGGGCTGGCGGTGCCGGCGGTTCGGGCAGCTGCGGCAGCTCGATATCGGCGATGCGCACGCCGATGCGATCCTCGACCTTGGCCTTCAGGTTCTCGGCCGCGCGGGTCCCCGACGCGGTGAGCGCGAGGCCCGTGAGCGCGAGGGCGGTGATGCCGGCAAGCCCGACGCGGGTGGTACGACGGGTCGGTTTCTGGTGGTGGGTCAACATGCGGAGCCTCCCTTTGATCTCGTTGATCGTGTGCAGGTGACAAGCTGCCGAGACCGCGCCCCCATGCGCGCTCTTGACGATGGCGCGACCATAGGCATGGCGCAGCGCCGGGTGACGACCGGCAAGCACGAGCGCATCGCAGGCCATTTCTTGATCGGCGCGAAAGGCACGAAACGCGCGCCACGCGACCGGATTGAACCAGTGGAACGCGAGCATCGCCAGCGCCGCCCAGTTGGCGGCAAGGTCGCCGCGGGCATGATGGCCAAGCTCGTGTGCGAGCGCGAGGTCGCGCTCCATCTCGTCATAGCGTTCGGCGAAATCCGCCGGGAACGCGACATATTTGCGCCAGATGCCGAAGGCGAGCGGCCCGGCGGCGGCATTGCTCTCGATCATCGCGACACGCCCATCGACCAGCGCGGCGCGCCGCCGCCCGCCTGCCTTGATCCGTGCGCAGAAGCGCGAATAGACGATAAGGTGCCAGCCGGCGAACCCGATCGCGCCGATCGCCCAGATGCCAATCACTGCTGTCGGCCAACCGATGCCCGTCTCGGGCACCGCGGGCAGCACCGCGACGGGATGGCCCAGCGAGATGACGATATCCTCGGGAACCGGCAGGGTCGGCACCATCCGCCCGCGCCATTCGGCGGGCATCGGCGGCAGCACCATCCGCAGCAACGGGATCGCCCATAAAGCATAGGCGATTTGTGGCCCTACCCAGCGTCGCACCGGCGCGCGGATCACCAGAACCAACGCCATCAGGAGCGTGGTGGCGACGACCGTCTCAATAGCCCAGGCGATCATTGCTTGAGCTCCCGGAGCAACGCCTCGATCTCGGCGATGTCGTCGCGGCTCAGTTCATCGCGCTCGGCCAGATGCGCGACCAGCGGCGTCAGGCGGCCACCGAACAGCCGGTCGATCAGCTTCTTCGACTCGCCCGAGACATAATCCTCGCGCGCGACGAGCGGACGGTATCGATAGCGCCGGCCATCCTCCTCATGCGCGATGATGCTCTTGCCGAGCAGCCGGCCCAGCAGCGTCTTGACGGTGTTGACGCTCCAGTCGCGATCGACGGGCACCCGCTCGGCCACTTCCTGCGCGGTGAGCGGACTCTCATCCCACAGCACCTCCATCACCGCATGTTCGGCATCGCTGATTCGCTCGGTCATCACACGCCCTTTCGACTACGGATGTAATCGCAGCGATTACAGATGTAGTCAAGCGGTTGGACCGACTGTCGGAACAGCTTACAACCAGCGATCGAGGTGAAGAGCCGTTAACGAAAGAAACGCTGCATTTTCGCGGGTTGGCGTAACTGGCACGCCAGGTGCTTATACATCTGCGCATCCGACGAACGTCAGTCCGACGCTTCAAACCCGGGCGAGCCGCCCCGTCCAAGGCGGCTCGCCCACCCGGATTTCCTTCAGGCAGTCACCAGACCCGCGGGCAGCGACGGCCGCGCCGAGGCGAAGCGATTAGCGGTCCGGCGCGCGACGCGATCGGCACTAACCGCCATCGCGGCCGGATAGATCTCGCCCAGCAGCCGCTCGAACGTCCGGTCCCAGCCGAAACCGGCCACCACCACGTCGCGCGCGGCGCGGCCCATGCCGGCGGCGTCGCCCGCCCACACCGCCTCGACGTTGCGCGCCATCGCCGCCACGTCGTCGACGGGACCGAGCATCCCCAGCCCCGCCGGCACGCGGTCGGGCATCGCCCCGCCGGTCACGCCGACGACGGGCAGCCCGGCCGCCTGCGCCTCGAGCACGGAGACGCCGAACGTCTCGTCCGCCATCGCCGAGACATAGATGTCCGACGAGGCGAGCGCGCGGGCGAGTTCGGCGCGGTCCTTTTCGAACCCGGTGAAGGCGATCGGCAGATCGGCTGCGGCCGCCGCCAGCGGCTCGCGCAGCTTGCCGTCGCCAATCATCACCAGCGCGGCGCCCAGCGATCTCGGCAGGCGGCGGAACATGTCGACCAGCCGATCAGCGCGCTTCTCGTTGTCGATGCGGCCCGCATAGACGAGCAGCGGCCCGTCACCCGGCAGGCCGAGTTCCGCACGATAGCCCGGATCGCGCCGACCCGGGTTGAACAACGTGGTATCGACGCCCAGCGGCAGGACCGAGGTCTGGTGGATGCCGCGCTTGCCCAGCGGCTCGCGAGCGGCTTCGCTCAGCGTATAGACCCAGTCGAACTCGCGATAGGTGATCTCGGCATAGCCATAGGACAGCCAGCGAAGCCCGCGGCCGATCGTCTCGCCCAGCTTCTCGGCCCCGACGCGATAGACGTGAGCGTTGGGGAAGTCGGTGCGATAGCCCGCGATCAGCGTCGTGTCGGGAAACGCGCGGCGATGATGGATCGCCGTCCAGGGCAGCACCCACGGACACAGCGATTCGATCACGTCGGGCCGATACTGCGCGAGCAGGTCTCGAACGACCCCGGTGCGCAGGATGAAGCGATAGTTCGGGCTGCCGTGCACGGGGTCTGCGCCGACCTCGGCAAAGATGTGGCGGCCGTTCACCGTCACCCGGTCCTCGGGCCCCGGCACGATCTGAAGCAAATGGTGCGGCGTCTCGCGCAGCACATAGTCGCGCTTTTCGCGCAGGTATGTGCTGATGCCGCCACCGCCGGCCGGCGAATAGCTTTGCGTAAGATCGCACAGGATCATCGGCTTGTTCGCGCGCGAACGAGCCTCCGCCGCGAACGCGGCGCCGGTCTGCTGGAGCATGACGCCCCTTTCGTATCTATGGGCGGGGCGCGGGCCCCTTTATTCAGGCCTGCGCCGCGCCGGTTTCGTCAATCAAGGTCTTGAGTTCACCAGATTCGTACATTTCCATCATGATGTCCGAACCGCCGATGAACTCGCCCTTCACGTACAATTGAGGAATAGTCGGCCAGTCGCTGAACGCCTTGATGCCCTGACGTATCCCTTGATCCTGAAGCACGTCGACACTCTCGAAGTCGGCGCCCAGATGATTGAGGATCGCGACTGCCCGGCTGGAGAAGCCGCACTGCGGAAACAGCGGGCTGCCCTTCATGAACAGGACGACGTCGTTGGCATCGACGATCTCGCGGATGCGCGTCTGGCTTTCGTCAGTCATTCTACTTACTCCTTGGGCGCGGCGGTCGTCAGTTGGAGCGCGTGCAGCACGCCCCCCATCCGGCCACCCAGCGCCGCATAGACGGTCTGGTGCTGCTTGACGCGGCTCAGCCCCTTGAACGCGCCCGATACGACGTGCGCGGCATAATGATCGCCGTCGCCCGCCAGGTCGGTGATCGTCACCTCGGCATCTGGCAGTTCGGCGCGGATCAGCGCCTCGATCTCTTCGGCAGCCATCGGCATGGGTCAGGGCGCCTCAATAAGCTGGCGTCGCGCCTCGACGGTCTGCTCGTCCAGCGCCTTGCGGACCGCGCTCTCGTCGACATCGACATTGGCGGCGATCAGGTCGCCGTAAAGCTTGCGGACCACGTCCTCGTCGCCCGCTTCCTCGAACTCGGCCTGGACCACCGCCTTGGCATAGGCCTCGGTCTCTTCCGGGGTCAGCTTCATCAGGCCGGCAGCCCACTGCCCGAGCAGACGATTGCGGCGCGCGACGACGCGGAACAGCATCTCCTCGTCGCGTGCGAACTTCGCCTCGAACGCGCGCTCGCGATCGTCGAACGTGGTCATTGGTTCCCGGCCCCTTCGTCAAATTTCGTGACCAGCGAGATAGGGGGGCGGTTGCGGCAGCGCAACGGGCCGCGATTTCAGTCCATTTCGACGACGACCTTGCCGATCACCTCGCGCGTCGTCAGCGCCGCGATCGCCTCACCGCCGCGCGCCAGCGGAAAACGCTGCGTCACGCGCGGGGAGATCCGCCCCGCTTGCCAGAGCGCGAACAGCCGCTCGACATTGGCCGCATTCGCCTTCGGATCGCGCGCGGCGAACGCGCCCCAGAAGACGCCGCACACGTCGCAGCTCTTCAGCAGCGTCAGATTGAGCGGCAGCTTCGGGATGCCGGCCGGGAACCCGACGACCAGATACCGCCCCTCCCACGCGACGGAGCGGAGCGCCGGCTCGGCATAATCGCCGCCGACCGGGTCATAGATCACGTCGGCGCCCTTCGGCCCGACCGCCGCCTTGAACTGCTCGGCCAGCGCCTTCGACGCGTCCTTGTCGAACGGCCCGCGCGGATAGACGATCACGTCGTCCGCCCCCGCCGCTCGCACCGCCGCCGCCTTTTCCTCCGACGACACTGCGCCGATCACGCGTGCGCCCATCGCCTTGCCGAGCTCGATCGCCGCGAGCCCCACCCCGCCCGCCGCGCCGAGCACCAGCAGCGTCTGCCCCTCGGCCAGCCGGCCGCGATCGGCGAGCGCGTGGATGGTGGTGGCATAGGTGAGGAGGAGCGCCGCGCCCTCGGCAAAATCGCGGCCGTCGGGCAAGCGGTGGAGCTGTGCGCCGGACACCGCGACCTTTTCGACCAGCCCGCCATTGCCGATCACCGCGATCACCCGGTCGCCGGGTGCCCAGCCTGTCACGCCCTCGCCCACCGCCTCGACCACGCCGGCGATCTCGCCGCCCGGCGCGAACGGGCGCGGCGGCTTGAACTGGTACTTGTCCTCGATGATGAGGACGTCTGGATAGTTGATCGCGCACGCCCTCACCGCGACGATCACCTGCCCCGCGGCGGGGACGGGATCGGGCAGGTCGGCGAGCTCTAGAGCTTCAGGTCCGCCCGGCGCCCTCGACAGCAATGCCTTCATTCCGGCTTCCTCCCGCGATCCACGGGCGGTCCGAACCGACGGCCGCCTCGTATTTCGAAATCGCGGTATCCTGTGCCAGCGTCATGCCGATCTCGTCCAGCCCCTCCATCAGGCACTGCCGACGAAAACCGTCCATCTCGAAGACGAACCGATCCTGATAGAGCGTGGTGACGCTCATGCTCTCGAGGTCGACGGTGATTGCCGCCCCTTCCCGCGCGACCTCGAGCAGCCGATCGATCGCCTCCTGCGGCAGCAGGACGGGGACGATCCCGTTCTTGACCGCGTTGCCCGAGAAGATGTCAGAATAGCTCGGCGCGATCACCGCGCGCACGCCCATGTCGTCCAGCGCCCAAGCGGCATGCTCCCGGCTCGATCCGCAGCCGAAATTCTCGCCGGCGATCAGGATCGGACTGCCGGCATAGGCCGGGTCGTCGAACACATTGCCATCCTCGCGCCGCAGCGCCTCGAACGCGCCCTTGCCCAGTCCCTCGCGCGTCACGGTCTTGAGCCAGTGGGCGGGGATGATGATGTCGGTGTCGATGTTCTTCGCACCGAAGGGATAGGCGCGCCCTTCGACGCGGGTGACGGCTCGCATGGTCAGTCGAGTTCCTTGGGGAAAGCGGGCATGGCGGCGATGTCGCGCGGATCGTGCTGGATGACGACACGCGCCTTGAGGTTCTTCGCGATCCCCTCGAACCGGTCGTGGCTCGCCAGCGTCTCGGCGCGGCTGGTGTTGAAGGTGGGGACGCCGCGAACGGGCCGGTTCTCGCGGAAATGATATTCGTCGCCGGAAATAAGGACGGGGCCGTTCTTCGCGGTGCGGACGAGCAGCGCCGAATGACCGGGCGTGTGGCCGGGCATGGTCAGCATCATCACGCTGCCGTCGCCGAACACGTCGCGGTCGCCCGCCACCGGCGTGACCTTGGCCGGGCCGTCGATCCATGGGCGGAGCGCGGCGCGCTGCGGATCGTCGCCGCCCATCGCCTGTACCGCCGCCCAGTCCTTGGCGCCGATCAGCAATTCGGCATCGGGAAAGGCCTTGGCGCCGCCCGTATGGTCGGCGTGATAATGGCTGATACCGATATATTTGACGTCGGCGGAGGTCAGGCCCAGCGCCTTCAATCGGTCGGCGATCGCGATCCCCGCCTTCATCCGGTCGGGCGACTTCGCCGCCATCTCCACCGACAGCCCGGTATCCCAGAGCAGCACGCCCTTGGGGTGGCGGATCAGGAAACAGCCCGCGACGAACTCGCGCCGCTCGCCCGCGAACAGCATCGTGTCGTTGAACCGCCCGAGATCGGGCTGGACCAGCCGACCGCACTCGAACGCGGCGATGCGGACGCTGGCGGGTGCCTGGACCGGCGGCGCGGCGCCGGTGGTGGCGAGCGCGACGAGCGAAGCGGCGATCAGGCGCATGGCATCAATTCCCCTGTTGGTTGGGGACGATGCTGCCTGAGGATCAACCCGCTGTCACTGCGGGCTTTCAGCCCTCGGCGACAGTGACGCTCGCCTGCTGGACGGGGGCTGACCCCTTCTGCCGCACCTTGCCCGACGAGGCATAGGCGGCGGCGAGGCCGCTCATCACGGTACCGGCGATCAGCAGGACCATTACTCGACGCATCAACACGACCCTCCCCGGCATGGTTGCCGGCCCTCATGACCCCGCGACCAGCTCACGCACGTCGGTCAAGCGCCCCGTGACCGCCGCCGCCGCCGCCATCGCGGGCGAGACCAGGTGCGTGCGCGCGCCCGGTCCCTGACGCCCTACGAAATTCCGATTCGAAGTGGAAGCACAACGTTCGCCCGCCGGCACCTTGTCGGGATTCATGGCCAGGCACATCGAGCAGCCCGGCTCGCGCCACTCGAACCCCGCCTCGGTAAAGATGCGGTCGAGCCCCTCGGCCTCCGCCTGCCGCTTGACGAGGCCGGAGCCGGGCACGACCAGGGCCTGTCTGATCCGGTCGGCGACGCGGCGTCCCTCGACCACCTTCGCCGCGGCGCGCAGGTCCTCGATCCGGCTGTTGGTGCAGCTGCCGATGAAGACGTGCTCGATGCCGACGTCCTGCATCCGCGTGCCCGGCGTCAGGCCCATATAATCGAGCGACTTGCGCGCCGCTGCCTGCTTCGACGGGTCGGCGAAGCTTTCCGGCTCGGGCACCGCGCCGGTGATCGGCACCACGTCCTCGGGGCTCGTCCCCCAGGTCAGCGACGGCGCGATCGCGCTGCCGTCCAGCACCACGCGCTTGTCATAGGTCGCGCCCGGATCGGTCGGCAGCGTCCTCCAATAGGCGACCGCCCGCTCCCAATCCTCGCCCGCCGGCGCCATCGGCCGGCCCTTGAGATAGGCAAAGGTCGTCTCGTCCGGCGCGATCAGGCCGGCGCGCGCGCCGCCCTCGATCGACATGTTGCTGATGGTGAGGCGCCCCTCGACCGAGAGCGCGCGGATCACTTCGCCGGTATATTCGATGACATGGCCCGTGCCCCCGGCCGCGCCGATGCGGCCGATGATCGCGAGGATCACGTCCTTGGCGCTGACGCCGAAGCCGAGCGTCCCGTCGACGCGGACTTCCATCGTCTTGGACTGCTGGAGCAGCAGCGTCTGCGTGGCGAGCACATGCTCGACCTCGCTCGTCCCGATGCCAAAGGCGAGCGCGCCGAGAGCCCCGTGTGCGGACGTGTGGCTGTCGCCGCAGACGAGCGTCGTGCCGGGCAGCGTGAAGCCCTGTTCCGGCCCCACGACATGAACGATGCCCTGTGCCGCATCGGTCGCGCCGATATAACGGATGCCGAATTCGGCGGTGTTGCGCTCGAGCATCTCGAGCTGCTGGGCGCTGTCTGGATCGGCGATCGGCAGGCGGTGGCCCGCCGCGTCGACGCGCGCGGTCGTCGGCAGGTTGTGGTCGGGGACCGCCAGCGTCAGCTCGGGCCGGCGCACCGGGCGCCCGGCGGCGCGAAGCCCGGCGAACGCCTGCGGGCTGGTCACCTCATGAACGAGGTGGCGGTCGATATAGATGAGGCAGGTGCCGTCGTCCCGGCGCTCGACCACATGGTCGGCCCAGATCTTTTCGTAAAGCGTGCGCGGATTGCTGGCCATGGCGGGCGCGTTTAACTCTTTGCTGCCAGATCGCAAGCCGCCAAGCAACTTTATGTCGCACTTTCGGGGCCGGTGCGGCTGCGCTAGAGCCGCTTCATGACCCGTCTGACCGTCAACAATCAGCCGATCCAGTACGCGTTGTCGCCCGAAACGCCGCTGGCGGTGGCGCTGCGCGACGCCTCGAACCTCACCGGCACCAAGATCGCCTGCTCGAACGGCGAATGCGGCGCCTGCACCGTCGATATCGACGGGCGCGCGGTGCGGTCGTGCGCCGTCACGATCGCGTCGGTGGAGGGCAGCTTCGTCACGACGATCGAGGGGCTGGCGCGCGATCGGGACCATCCGGTGCAGCAGGCGTTCCTCGCCGGCAACGTCTCGCAATGCGGCTATTGCATCCCTGGCCTCGTCATGGCCGCCGCGGTGCTGATCCGGGAGGTGCGCGACCCCGACGAGGCGGCGATCCGCCGCGCCATGTCGCATCATTGCCGCTGCGGCATTCAGCCGCGGCTGGTCGAGGCGGTCCGCCGCGCCGCCGCGATCGAGCGCGGGGACGAGACGGTCGCCCCCGTCGCCTCCCCCGATATCGACGCGCGCGACGCGGCGAAGGACGTGCCCGCGCTCGCCGCCCCGAAACGGCTTCCGAGAAGCTGACAATTTGCTGTCAACGCAATTCAGGAACGGCTCAACCCGTCTGGCATAGTTCGTGTGGCATGCGGCGATCCCCGGCTCTTCGGGATGCCGCTGGAGGGATTACGATGAAGCGTAAGTGGATGCTCGCGCTTGCCACCGCCACGGCGATGTTGCCGGCGGCCGCCTTTGCACAGGAAGAAGAGGGTCGCGGACGGCCCGGGCGCAGCATGGACGCCGGCTCGCGCGCCGCGGCCCGTGCCGAGGCCGCACGCGACAGCGGCGTGTCGATCGGCGCCCGCGCCGAGCGCCCCGCCCCGCCCCCGCGCGCCGAGGGCGGCGATTTCCGCCGCGGCGGTTTTCAGCGGCCCGAGGGCCAGACCGGCGGCTGGCAGCGCCCCGATCGCCCGCGGGGGGGTGGCTTCCAGCGCCCGGACCGTCCGCAGGGCGGCGATTTCCAGCGACCCGACCGGCCCCGTCCCGAGGGTGGGTGGCAGCGTCCCGACCGTCCGCAGGGCGGCGGTTTCCAGCGGCCGGAGGGTCAGCGCCCGGACGGCGGGTTCCAGCGGCCCGATCGCCCGCGCGGCGACTGGCAGCGGCCGGGCGTGGGCGGACAGCGCCCGGACGGCAACTGGCAGCGCCCCGGCGCCGCGGCCGAGCGCGACCGCTATTTCAACGAGCGCCGCGACCGGATCGAGCGGGATCGTCGCCGCGACGACGATCGGTTCGACCGCCGGAACGGGGGCCAGTGGAACGAGCGCGACCAGCGCTGGAACGGCGGCAACGACTGGCGCGTCGGGCGCGATCGCGATGGCTGGAACGACCGCGGCGGATATGACCGGCGCGACTGGAACCGCGACTGGCGGCGCGACCGCCGCTACGATTGGCGCGGTTATCGCCAGACGAACCGCAACGTCTATCGCCTGCCCCGCTATTACGCGCCGCAGGGCTATTATGGCGGGTATCGCCGGTTCGGGATCGGCTTCACGCTGAGCAGCATCCTGTTCGGGCAAGATTACTGGATCGACGATCCGTACAACTATCGCCTGCCCGACGCGTACGGCCCGTATCGCTGGGTGCGCTATTACAACGACGCGCTGCTCGTCGATCTGGAGACCGGCGAAGTGGTCGACGTCGAGTACGACATCTTCTGGTGATCGCGGCGACCTGAAACCGGGGGACGGTGCGGCGACGCGCCGGCCCCTTGGCTTTTGCGGACCCGCGCGGCAGGAGGAAGCCATGGCAAGCGCAGCGAAATCCCCCGGCCGCCCCTCTGCCCACCGCGCCGCGATCGGCCGCTCTGTCGCAGCGCGGCTGGAAGGCGATCCGCGCATCACCCGCGTGCCGATCGAGCAGGCTGAGGTCTATTACTGTCTCGACTTCCTCACCGACGAGGAATGCGCCGTCCTGATCGAGGTGATCGACGCCGGTCGCCGCCCCTCGACCCTGCTCAGCCAATCGGCCGAGCCCGGCTTTCGCACCAGCGAGAGCTGCGACATGGACCGCTATTCGCCGATCATCCGCCCGATCGACGAGCGGGTGGCCGACCTGCTCGGCCTGGAGCCCGCGCACGGCGAGACGATGCAGGGCCAGCGCTACGCCCCCAGCCAGCAATTCCGCGCGCACCACGATTATTTCCACGAAAGCGAGCCCTATTGGGCGGCGATGCAGGGCCAGGGCGGCCAGCGCACCTGGACCGCGATGGCCTATCTGAACGAAGTCGAGGAGGGCGGCGCCACCTGGTTCCCGCTCGCCGGCATCCGCATCCCGCCGCGCAAGCGGATGCTGTTGATCTGGAACAACATGGCCGCCGACGGCGCCCCCAACGACGCGACACTGCACGAGGGGATGGCAGTGGTGACGGGCACCAAATACATCTTCACCAAATGGTTTCGCGAGAACCGCTGGCTGAAGACGGCGGACTGACCGGGCGGACTCAATCCGGCCAGTGCCGGCGCATCCGCGCTTCCAGGAGCGCAATCAGGTCGGGCGACATGAACGCATAGTCGTCCGGGATATCGAGGTAGACCATCCTGCGCCCGCCCAGCGCGCGGCGAAAATCGCGCTGCACCTTGGTCCGGTGCACCCGCTCCATCACGCCGATGCAATCCGCCCATTCGACGAGCTCGTCGGTAAGCGGTCCGTCCGCACCTTGGTTCGTGCCCGCCGACGCGACCTCGACACCGGGGCGCTGCGCGAAAATCTGTTCGGCGGTTGGGCTACGCAGCCGGTTCTGGCTGCACACGAAGAGATATCGCTTCATCACCGGTCGTCTTTACCCGCCAGTCCCGCAAATGTCCGCTTCCGAACGCCGGCGGCCGATACCGGACGACCCGCATCGCAAAATCCGCCAATGAATGGCGGCTCACTAGGCGCAGATTGCGATGCCACACCTAGCCTCTTCTTAATATCCCCAGAAATCCGCCATTCTTCGAACTTGGCACGCTGGCTGCAACGCATCCCGCAACCAGGCAGACAGCCTGAACATGCAGGGAGAAGCACCATGACCATCCGTTCGATCGCCACCACGACCGCCTTCGCCGCCCTCAGCCTGGTCGCCGGCACCACCTTCTGCGCCGGTGTCGCCAGCGCCGAGGAAGTCACCGCCGCCGCTGCCGCCCCCGTCAAGGCCGCGACCGCCCCCGCCGATAACCGCGTCTGTGCCAAGGTCGAGATCACCGGCTCGCGCATCGCGCGCACCGTCTGCCAGACGCGCGGCGAATGGGTGGCCAAGCAGGGCGTCGATCCGGTCGCGAAGTGAGGCCGGTTCGGCAGGGCCGGCGATCACCCCGCCGGCCCTGCCCCTCTAGCCACCCCCTCTAGCCCACCGGCGCCGGGCGCGCTAATCGGCGGGGAATGTCCCCCGTCTGCAATGTGTCCCGCTCGATCCTCGGCCAGCCATGGCATTGGCGCGGGCTGTCGGGCGACACGATCGATGACGGGTTCGTTGCCGACGACCTGGTGACGCGCCTGCTCCTCGCCCGCGGCTGCCCGCGCGAGGCGCTGGAGCTTCACCGCACCCCCTCGATCCGCGGGTTCATGCCCGACCCGTCGATCTTTCGCGACATGGACACCGCCGCCCGCCGCCTCGCCGACGCGGTACAGTCCGGTGAGCAGGTCGCGATCTTCGGCGATTACGACGTCGACGGCGCCACCTCGGCAGCGCTCATGATCCTCGTGCTGCGCGACCTCGGATTGGAAGCACGCGCCTATATCCCCGACCGGATGAAGGAAGGTTACGGCCCCACCGTCGCCGCGCTCGGCCGGCTGGCGCACGAGGGCGCGAGCCTGATCGTCACCGTCGATTGCGGCGCGCAAGCGTTCGAGGCGCTGGCGAGTGCGCGCGCCGCCGGCACCGACGTCGTCGTTGTCGACCATCATAAATGCACCAGCCTGCTGCCCGAAGCGCACGCAGTGGTGAATCCCAACCGCCTCGACGAGATCGAGGATGCGGCGGCGCACGGCCACCTCGCCGCGGTTGGCGTCGCTTTCCTGCTGTCCGCCGCACTGATCCGCGAGCTTCGTGCGCGCAATTTCTTCGCGGGCCGAACCGAGCCGAAACTGCTCGACCGGCTCGACCTCGTGGCCCTCGGCACCGTCGCCGACGTGGCGGCGCTGCGCGGCCTCAACCGCGCGTTCGTGGCGCAGGGGCTGAAGGTGATGGCCCGCCGCGCCAATCCTGGCCTCGCCGCGCTCGCCGACGCCGCCCGGCTGACCCGCGCGCCCACCTGTACCGACCTCGGCTTCGCGCTCGGACCGCGCATAAACGCAGGCGGGCGGGTGGGGCGCGCCGACCTCGGCGTCCGCCTGCTCACCACCCGCGACCCCGCCGAGGCGAGGGCGATCGCCGAGGAACTCGACCGCCTGAACGAGGAACGCCGCGCGATCGAGGGCGAGGTCCAGGCTGCCGCAGAGGCCATGACCCGCGAGGATTGCAGCGTCGCCGTCGTTTCGGGCGAGGGCTGGCACCCCGGCGTCATCGGCATCGTCGCCGGGCGACTCAAGGAACGCCTCGGCCGCCCCAGCCTCGTCATCGCGATCGGCGAGGATGGCGTGGGCAAGGGATCGGGCCGCTCGATCCCCGGGGTCGACCTCGGCGCCGCGGTGCTGGCGGCCAAGGAAGCCGGGCTGATCGTCGCGGGCGGCGGTCATGCCGCGGCGGCTGGCGTTACCGTCGCGCCGGGCGGCGTCCCCGCGCTCGCTGTGTTTCTCGAGGAAAAACTCGCCGGCAATGTCGCCCGCGCGCGGGAGGATCGCGCGCTGCTGCTCGACGCGGTGCTCGCGCCCGGCGGCGTGTCGGCGGATCTCGTCGACGCGATGGAGGCGGGCGGCCCCTATGGCATGGGCTGGCCGAGCCCGCGCGTCGCCGCCGGTCCGGTCCGCATCGTCCGCGCCGACCGCGTCGGCAACGGCCATGTCCGCGCGATCGTCGCGGGCGAGGACGGTCGCAGCCTCAAGGCGATGGCCTTCCGCATGGCGGACACCGATCTCGGCGCCGCCCTGCTCGGCGCGCCCCCGCATCGCCGCCTGTGGCTGGCCGGCCGGGCGAAGCGCGACGACTGGAGCGGGCGTGCCGTCGCCGAACTGCATGTCGAGGACGCAGCCTGGGCCGACTGATTTCCCACCAAACGGGCTTGACCGCCGCCCCGCCCTCCCCTATCCGCGCGGCCTGCCTCACGGCCCCTTCGTCTAGCGGTTAGGACGCGGCCCTTTCACGGCTGAAGCACGGGTTCGATTCCCGTAGGGGTCACCACTGCCGAACCAGCGGTGGCGCATGGATGGCAATCTCCCCATATCTGCGACCCAGCGGCACCGGCCGGGTGCTTCGAGAGCCGGGGAGATCGATGTCGGAGGATTATGACCATGGCCGGCGGGACGGCCTGCGGCTTGCGCTCTCCATCCTCGCCGCCGAGGAGGCCAAATGGGCGGCGCTGCTTGGCGAGAGTTCGTCGCGGCGGACGAATGTGCTGCGCGAAGTGCGGCACAAGACGCTCCAGGTCGCACAGAAGCGCGTTCAGACCGCGCTCGGCCGGCTCACGGCGCAGCAGGGCGCAGCGATCGATCCGGAAATTACCGCGGCGATCGAGCGGGCGGGTCTGTGACCGCCCGGCCAATGGCCCTTTTCCCTTAGCCCGCGGCGGGACCCGATTGCGGGGGTGCCGAGTTCTGGCGCCATGCCCGATCGAGATGCCCCGCCCGGAACCGTCATAGCCAGCCGCGCGATCCAGGCCGGCGCAGAGGCGCGGTTCGAGCGTTGGGCCGACGAGCTTCAAGCCGCGGCGCGGGACGCGGCCGGCTATCTCGGCGCGATCCAGCTACGCCAGACGCAGGGGCTCCAGCACCTCGTCTTCCGGTTCGAGCGGGAGACCGATGCACGGGCGTGGCGCGAAGGCGATCGCTTCCGCGCGCTTGCCGCGGCGGCGGACGATTTCTCCGCCGGGCTGGATCAGATGCAGGCCGGCGATCCGGTGCGGTTCGAGGCGCCGAACGACAACGCCGCGGTCGGGTGGAAGCGTTTCGTCACCACCTGGATCGCGGTGTTCCCCGTCCTGCTCGCGATCAGCAGCGTGATGCGCTGGTTGCTCGCCGGCCTGCCCCCCGCGCTCCAGTTGCTTCCGTCGTCGCTGATCCTGACCGCGGTGCTCCAGTGGGTCATCCTGCCGCGACTCCAGCGGTGGAGCCGTTTCTGGCTGTTGCAGGACGGCGACGGCAAGCTTCGGACGAACTGAGCGCGGTGGCCCGGCAGCCGCGATCAGGAACCGCGGGCGATGCCGCCGGGTTCAGCGTGCCGCTCCCCCGAAAGGCCCCGCCCCCGCGATGACGCAGTTGCACGATGATTTCTGGAACTTCCGCGGCGACTTTCGCATCGCGGGTGTCGTCAATGTCGGCACGCACCTGTCGCTGGTGCGACGGCCGGACGGGCGGTTCCTGGTGCTCGACAGCTATGATCTGGAAGGCGAGGACCGCGCCCGGCTGATGTCGCTGACCGACAATGGCGCGGCGATCGATGCGATCGTCAACGTCCATCCGTTCCACACGCTGCACTGCGCCGCGATGCATGCGCTGCTGCCGGGCGTAGCCCTGATCGGCACCGCACGGCACCGGCGACAGGCGCCGGACCTGCCCTGGGCGGAGGGCGTGATAGAGGATGCGGGGACGCAGGCGGGGTTCGCCGACACGCTCGACTTCTCGATCCCGGCGGGTGTCGATTTCGTCTGCCCGGACGACAAGGTGCATGTCGCCTCGGTCGTCGTCCGCCACCGGGCGAGCGGGATCGTCCATGTCGACGACACGATCAACGTCCTGGCGCCGCCGTCGCTCCTGAAGGCCGTGCTGCCTGAGCCGCGCCTGCGCTTCCATCCGATGCTTGCCCGCGCGCTCCAGGCTCGACGCGGCGCGGCGGACGAATATGCCGCGTGGGCGCGCGATCTGGCCGATCGCTGGGCGGACACGCGGATCGTCTGCGCCGCGCATTCGGCGGTCCGGCGTCTCGAGCCGGGCGGCTGGCGCGCGGAGATGCTGGGCGCGCTCGACCATGTCCGCCCTGCGCTCGACCGTCACCGGCGCGCCCACGCCTGATTGTCGCCGCCCGCGCTAGCGAAGCGTCAACCCTGTCGCGCTATGACCGGCCCGAAGGAGGGACCGGTGTACAAGATCGTCGTCGACCGGACGCATTCGCTGATCAGGCTGGACATGGAAGGCATGCTGTCGCCGGCCGAGGCCGACCGGCTCGTCGCCGACCTGATCGCCCGCATCACCGCCGAGCGAATGAGCAGCTACGCGCTCATCATCGACGTCTCGCGCTGCCCGGTGCAGGCGCAGGACATGATCGCGGCGATGCGCGGGCATCTGGGCGGCATGAAGAACGCCCGCGCGGTGGCGGTCGTCGCAGGCTCGATGCTCGTCCGGTTGCAGTTGCAGCGCATCTTCGACCAGCCGTTCACGCGGATCGCGAACAGCTATGACGAAGCGCGCGCCTGGGTTCTGTCGGGGCAGGAGCCGCGCAGACCCCTGCCCTGACGCTCAGCGCGCGATCTCGACGGCCGAGACGATCGCCTTGCCCGTCCGCCCGACGAAGCGCAGGTCGAGGCCCTCGTTGCCCACCGACACCATGAAGCGGCGGGTGATCGCCTTGAGCGGGCCGCCCGCTTCCTTCGCGACGTCGAGACCGGTGATGACGCGCCGCCCGTTCGCGGTCACGTCGAAGCGGCGCTTGCCCGACTCCAGCGACGGTTCGGCAAAGGCCAGCGTCACTGTGTAGCGCCCCCGCGGCAGCGGCACGCGATAGGCGAAGTCGCCCTCGCGGTACGTCTGCGCGACGAGGGCCGCGTCGGTGCCGGTCACGACCTTGGGCGGCGGCGGCTTGCCATAGCCGGTCGAGGCGTTCACGTCGCCCGCTTCCCCGCCGTCGAAGAAATCGTCCGAACCGAAGCTCTTTGCTCCAGCGACGAGCGCGCCGCTGTCGATGCGGATCGTCCGTGCCGCCTCTGGCGAGAGGCGCCATTCGATCCGGTCCTCGGTCACCCCGCCGGCGAAGCGGCCGCGCGCCACGACGCTGTTGCCGCCGTCCGCCAGCGCCACCTTGGACCAGACGCAGATGCGCTGCGGGCAATCCTTCATCGTGCCCAGCGACTTGCCGCCGACGATCAGCTCGGTCTCGGGCGCATTGCTGTACACCCGCACGTCGGCGAACGGATAGGCGCGGTCGACATAGCGGCGACCGTTGATGTGGACCGTCGGCGCGTCCGACCAGTTCGCCTTGTAGAAATACCAGGCGTCCTTGCGGATCGCGCGGTCATAGGTGACCAGCCCCTTGGTATTGATGTCGATCGCATCGCCCTCGCGCCGCCGCGTCGTCGCGAAATCGAACGAGTTCCACAGCCACGTCGCCCACAGATAGGGCTTGCCCGACAGCGTCGCCCAGGCGGTTTCGTGGATGTAGCTTTCATACTCCTCGGGCTGGTTGCGCCCGCGCTGGTCGACATCGCCGCCCAGCACATTGTCGGTATGGATGCTGGTCGCACCGCCCGCGCCATATTCGGTGACCGACAGCGGCTGGTTCGGGCGAGCGGCGCGCAGCGCGTCGAGATGCGGTCCCAGCCCCGAGGGATCGCCATAATACCAGCCGAAATAGCGGTTCGCGCCGCTCACGTCCGCCGCACCCGCGGTGATCGGCACCTCCGCATCGCCGAGCAGCCGCCCCTCGCAACAGGTCGCGATCGCGGTCGGGCGCGTTGGATCCTCCGCCTTGGCGATGCCGTTCAGTTCGGCGAGCAGCGGCATCGGGTCGGGCGCGGGGCCGTCCTTGTTGGTGATGAAGATCGGGATCGACTTGCCGAAATCGACCTCATTGGCGATGCCCCAGGTGACGACCGACGGGTGGTTCATGTTCTGGCGGATCAGCTCGCGCATCTGCTGCGCAGCATCGGCGCGCAGCCCGTCACTCGCCGTCGTCGAGGCACCCATCGTCCAGCGCGACACCAGCGGAATCTCGTCCCAGACGAGCAGGCCATAGCGGTCGGCCAGGTCGTGGATCGGCTGGCCATGCTGATAGTGCGTCAGCCGGATCGAGTTCACGCCCATCTCGCGCATGATCGCCACGTCGCCGGCGATGTCGGCCTCGCTCACCGCCCAGCCCTTGCCCTCGCGATCCTGGTGATAGCCGACGCCGTGCAGGCGCAGCGGCTTGCGATTGAGCAACAGCCCGCGCTCGGGATCGATCCTCACCTCGCGGATGCCGAACGACTGCTCGACCCGGTCGAGGACGCGGCCACCGGAAGCGACCAGCTCCACCGACAGGCGATGGAGATAGGGATCGGCGACGCCGTTCCAGAGGTGCGGGTCGGCCACATCGAGTGTCGCCGACGCCTCGCCGCCGGCCGCTCCTGCCAGCGTCATCGAGCGGCGCTGCTCGGCCTTCACCGCGCCGGCCGCATCGATCAGGCGGACGATCGCCTCGACCCGCACCGGACGTGCCGCATCGTTCCGCGCGCGCCACGTCACGTCGATCGTCGCGCGCCCGCCGGCGATCGAGCGGGTCGTCGCATAGACCCCGCTACCGCCGTGATCGAGCAGGTCGAGATGCACGTCGTCGGTGACGATCAGGCTGACCGGCCGATACAGCCCGCCATGGACGAAGAAATCGCCCGCCAGCGGCAGCACATCGGCAGTCGCGGTACCCACATCTGGCGCGGTGTTGTCGACCTTGACCAGCAGCGTGTTCGCCGCACCGGGCTTCAGCGCCGCGGTAGCGTCGAGGCGGAAGCGCGAAAAGCCGCCCGCGTGGCTGCCCAGCCGTTTGCCGTTCAGCCACACCTCGGCCGTGCGGCTGGCCGCGTCGAACTGAAGATAGACGCGCTTTCGATCGAGGTCGCGCGGGCCGGAGAACGACAATCGGTACCAGCCGACCCCCTGATAGTCGTCGAGCGTCTCCGGCCGGTTCGGGTGAACGCCGGGGTTGGTATAGTGACCGACGCGGTTCCAGCTGTGCGGGACCGAAACCCGCACCCAGTCGGACGAGCCGGTCGCCGGTGCCTCGGCCCCCTTGGCGAACACCCAGCCCTCGCCCAGCACCTGCGTCGAACGGACGTCCTGCGCGGCGGCGGGCGTGGCCGTCACAGCGGCCATGATGGCAAGGGTCGATGCGCGCATTTCCAGGTTATCCTCTGCCGATCGAGTCAGGCTGCCTGACGATGTTTCCATATTGGTAAAGCCAGTTTGCGACGGCGAGCAACCCCAAAATGTCCCAGGCTCTTCTGTGCACTGGCATGCACTTACGGCACGACCATCTACAAATCCAATCGATTATCCACCATCAATTCAATTGGTTTTGCCGATTCAACGCCGGTTGATAAGCCCCCGCCATGAGGCTTGGTCAGGCCTCTTAGAGACCTGCAATCAGGCAAATTACGGAGGGGCGCCATGCGCACGACTTTTGCATCACTGCTGCTGGCGGCCACCATCTTCCACGCGCCCGCGGCGCTTGCGCAGAGCAACGATCAGGCCGCTTCGACAGCGACGCCGAACGGCCAGCAAGCCGACCCCGCGCAAGGGGAAGAGGCGGCGCCCGGCGACATCATCGTCACCGCCCAGCGTCGCAGCGAAAGCTTGCAGCGCGTGCCGGTCAGCCTGACCGCGGTCAGCGGCGACACGATCGCCAACCGCAATCTCAACGACCTGACCCAGGTCGCGCGCGCCGCGCCGACGCTGCAGGTCGGCATCGACAACACCTTCGCCGTCCGCGGCGTCGGCACGCTCAGCTTCGCCGGGACGATCGACAGCAGCGTCGCGCTGGCGATCGACGAGGTGAATCTCGGGCGCCCGCTCCTCAACAGCCCGCTTCTCAACGATCTTCAGCGGGTCGAGGTGCTGAACGGACCGCAAGGGCTCCTGTTCGGCAAGAACGCCTCGGCTGGCCTCCTCAACATCGTCACCACCCGGCCGGCGATCGGCGAATATTCGAGCGTGACGAATATCGAGGCCGCCGCGCGCGAAACCCCCGGCGCCGACCGCAACGCGCCCAGCATCATCGTACGCGAAACCGTCAATATCCCGGTGTCGGCCAATTCGGCGCTGCGGGTGAGCGGGCTCTATTCGTATCAGGAACCGGGGACGACCTATGTCGGGCGCCCCAATCCCGGCACGCGCCACGACCTCAACCTGCGCACCTATTCGATCAAGGGCAAGTATCTGCTCCAGGCGGACGCGCTCGAACTCTACGTCATCGGCGACTATAACGAGAACCACGGCATCGCCGGCATCTTCGACAACACCTATCGCCAGATCGACCCGACCAGCGTCAGCACCGCCGCCATCGCCGCCGAGGGGCTGCGCCCGGCGCCCGACAATCTGAAGTTCGGCGGCGAAGCCAACCAGTTCCGCGACATCACGACCGGCGGCGCACAGGCGCGCGTCGCCTATACGCTGGGCTCGGGGTTCGAGATCAGCAACCTTTTCGCATGGCGCTTCTACGATCAGGACCAGTCGGTCGATGCCGACTATCTGTCGCAGAACGCGTTCAGCCAGAATGCGACCCAGGGGCACTATGACCAGTATTCGAACGAATTCCGCATCGCGCTGCCCGCGGGCAACCGCCTGAGCGGCCAGGTCGGCCTTTATTATTTCAAGTCGGTGCTCGACATCGCGCGTCAGCTCGGCGGCAACAACTATCTGACCGGGGGCGCGGCGAGCGGCTATCCGTTCTGCATCGGCGCGATCGCGGTGCCGGGCGCGCGCCCGCCCGTCTGCGCGGTCAGCAACGTCGCACAGATCGGCGGCGACGCGACCTACCGCCTCAACACGCAAAGCTATGCCGCGTTCGGCCAGCTCACCTACGACCTGACCGACGCGCTCAAGGTGATCGCCGGCGGGCGCGTTACCCGTGACGAAATCGATCTTCGCCTGACGCAGAACCAGCGCAACTATTTCAGCGCGCTGGGCGGCCCGCGCGGCAGCTATAGCTCGGACTACGACAACACCGATTTCAGCTGGAAGCTGGGCGCGCAGTATCAGGCGACGCCGACGATCATGGCGTACGGCTTCTACGGCCGCGGCTACAAGGGACCGGGCTTCAACGACGGCTTCCCGACCGCGACCGCCGACGTGGTGGTGCGCGAGGAGACGTCGAGGACCGCGGAAATCGGCGTAAAATCGTCGTTTCTCGACCGGCTGCTGACCGTCAACGTCTCGGCCTTCCACACCAAGTTCGACAATTTCCAGGTCCAGTCGTTCAACCCGACCACGGTGTCGTTCCAGGTCCAGAATGCCGCCAGCGTGACGTCCAAGGGGATCGAGGCGACGGTCATCCTGGCGCCCGTCACCGGGCTGACGCTGACCGGCTCGGCCTCTGCGCTGCGATCGAAGTTCGACGATTTCCCCGGCGCGCAATGCTATCCGACGCAGGCGACGCGCGGTTGCTCGGCGACGGTATCGACCTTCAACGCCGCCGGCCTGACGCTGCCCGCCGCGCCCGAGTTCACGTCCTCGCTGGAAGTCCTGTATCAGTTCGATGCCGGCGGCGGCGTGCGCCCGTTCGTCCAGGGCGACTGGTATCACCGCTCGTCGATCTTCTACACCGTCAACCAGGCGCCGGGCACCCGCGTCGGCGGGCTGGACGTGTTCGGGGCGAGCATCGGTGCCAAGGTGGGCGGCGTTCGGGTCGCGTTGTTCTGCAAGAACTGCACGAACGAGATCTATCCGACCGCGATCGGCATCGATTCGGGCGACGCCAACGCCCGCAACAACCGTGGACAGGCGACGCCGAAGCTCAGCTATCTCCAGCAGTTCGGGCTCGATTCGGTGCGGACGATCGGCCTCAACCTGGGCTTCGCGTTTTGACCTCGCGCCGCGCGCTGCTGGCCGGCGCCGCGGCGGGGGCCGCGCTGCCGGCGCTCGTGTCGGCACGGGCACCGCGCCGTGCGCCGCCCCCCGGCTTCCTGTGGGGCGCGGCGACGGCGGGGCATCAGGTCGAGGGCGGCAACGTCAACAGCGACAGCTGGGTCGCCGAACATGTGAAGCCCGGTGCCTTTGCCGAGCCATCCGGCGACGCGTGCGACAGCTATCACCGCTATGCGGAGGATATCGCGATCGTGCGGGCGATAGGGCTCAACACCTATCGCTTCGGCATCGAATGGTCGCGGATCGAGCCCGAGCGCGGCGAGATTTCGCGCGCCGCACTGGATCATTATCGCCGGATGATCGACGCCTGCCATGCCGCGGGTCTGCACCCCTTCGTCATTTATTCCCATTTCACCGTGCCGCGCTGGTTCGCGGGGGCGGGCGGGTGGGAGGAGATGGCGAACGTCGATGCGTTCGTGCGCTTCTGCGAAACCGCCACCCGCGCGCTGGGTGACGGGATCGGCCATGCGCTGACATTCAACGAACCCAATATCGCCGCGCAGCTGCGCTGGATGCCGTTTTATCGCCGGATGGCGCCAGGGTTTGCTGCAGCCAATGCCGCCGCCGCCCGCGCGATCGGTGCCGACCGCTTCGTCTCGACCCCCACCTTCGACGTCCGCCGCGCGCTGCCCGTCCAGCTCGAGGCGCATCGCCGCGCGCGGGAAGCGATCAAAAGCGTGCGTCCCGACCTGCCCGTGGGGCTCAGCCTGGCGCTCAACGACGAACAACCCGGCGGTCCCGACAGCGGCGTGAAGGCCAAGATCGCCGAGGTACATCAGCCCTGGTTCGAGGCGGCCCGAGCCGACGACTTCATCGGCGTCCAGACCTATGGCCGCACACTGGTCGGTGCCGATGCCGACCTGCCGCCGCCGCCGGGTACCGAAACGACGCAGACGGGCATGACCTTTTCGCCCGAGGCGCTGGGCGCCACCGTACGGCTCGCCGCGCGGATGACCGGCCGCCCCGTCATCGTCACCGAGAACGGCATCGCGACCGAGGACGACGCCCGCCGCATCGTCTATATCGACCGCGCGCTGTCGGCGCTGCGCGGAGCGATGGCGGAGGGGGTCGACGTGCGCGGCTATATTCACTGGTCGCTGCTCGACAATTTCGAGTGGAACAGCGGCTATCGCCCCAAATTCGGCCTCGTCGCGGTCGACCGCGCGACCTTTCGGCGCACCCCGAAGCCGAGCGCCCGCCATTTCGGCGCGCTCGCAGGCGCATCGAAGGGTCGAGGCCCCGCACCGCGATAGTTACCCACAGATTGCTGCGCCCGCGCGGTGGACAGGCGGGGCCGCGGCTGGATATCAGGCGGCCATGCCGATCATCGCGACCATCATGAACTCGACCACGGGCCAGCCCATCCAGAAGATGTCGTTCGGGCGGATGCCCAAGCCCTGGGCGTCCTTCACGCTCGAAAGCGGCGAACTGGTCAAGGCCGACCGCGTCGACGTGGGCAAGCCTGCGCCGGGCAAGGTCGTCGTCCCCGTCTCGGTCTGGGTGACGCCAAAGGCCTGAGGAAACACCCGCCCCGCCGCCGAAGCGACAGGGCGGGTCCTTCCGTTACTTGGCGGGTGTCGCCGCCGCCGGCTGCGCCGTCCCGTCGCTGACCGCTGCGCCCGCCGGCTCGGCGGCGATACGCGTGCCGTCGGCGTTGAGGCCGAGGTCCTTGAGCAGCGGGCCGACCTGAGGATCGGCACCGTTGAAGGCGCGGAACATCGGCGCGTAATCCTCCGTATGCCCCTTCGACAGGATCATGTCGCGGAAGCGCTGGCCGTTGGCGCGCGTCATCCCGCCATGCTGCTCGAACCAGTTGAACGCATTGGCGCTCAGCATCTTGGTCCAGCTATAGGCGTAATAACCCGCCGAATAGCCATTGCCCCAGATGTGGAGGAAATAGCTCGACCGATAGCGCGGCGGCACGTCGGTCACGTCGAGGCCGGTGGCGGCCAGCGCCTTTGCCTCGAACGCGTCGGGGTCCTGCTTGCCGTCCGCTTCCGAAAGCGAGTGCCAGCTCATGTCCATCTCGGCCGCGGCCAGCGCCTCGCCGAAGGAATAGCCCGAGTTGAACGTCCCCGCCCGCTTGATCTTGTCGACCAGCGCCTGCGGGATCACCGACCCGTCCTTGTAGTTCACGGCATAGTGCGGCAGCACCTTGGGATCGAGCGCCCAATGCTCGTTGAACTGCGACGGGAACTCGACGAAGTCGCGCGCGGTGTTGGTGCCCGACACGCTCGGATAGGTCTGGTTCGCGAACAGGCCGTGCAGCGCGTGGCCGAACTCGTGGAACATCGTCGTCACATCATCGAAGCTGATGAGCGCGGGCTGGCCCGCCGCCGGCTTCGTGAAGTTCGAGACGTTGTAGATGACAGGCTTCGTCCCGATCAGCTTCGACTGATTGACGAAGTTCGACATCCACGCGCCGCCATTCTTGTTGTCGCGCTTCCAGAAGTCGAAATACATGAGGCCGACGGGCGCGCCATTCTCCTCGTTCACCTCGAACACCATCACGTCGGGGTGATAGACGGGAATGTCGGTACGGCGCTTGAAGGTGAGGCCGTAGAGCTGGTTGGCGGCGTAGAACACGCCGTCGGTCAGCACCTTGTTGATCTCGAAATAGGGCTTCAGCTCGTCCTGGTTGAGGTCGTACTTCGCCTTGCGCACCTGCTCTGAATAGAAATCCCAGTCCCACGGCTTGAGCTGGAAATTGCCGCCCGTCGCCTTGATCTGCGCCTGAAGCTCGGCGGCCTCGCGGCGCTGTTCGGCGGCGACCGGCGTGCCGAGCTGCTGCATGAAGCCGAGCGCCGTCTTCGGGTTCTTCGCCATCTGGTCCTGAAGGACGTAATCGGCCCAGGTGGGGAAGCCGAGCAGCTTGGCCTTCTTCGCGCGCAGTGCGGCGATCTCGGCGATCGTCGCGCGGGTATCGTTGGCGTCGCCCTTTACCGCGCGCGTCCAGCTGGCGTTGAACAGCGCCTCGCGCGTCGCGCGGTCCTTGAGTGTCGCGAGTTCCGGCTGCTGCGTCGTGTTCTGGAGCGTCAGGACATATTTGCCGGGCAGGCCGCGCGCCTTGGCCGCATCGGCGGCGGCGGCGATCTCCGCCTCTGACAGGCCGGCGAGCTTGGCCTTGTCGTCGACGACCAGCGCACCGGCTTTTGCTGCCGCCAGCAGCTTCTGCTGGAACGCGGTCTCGAGCGTCGACAGCTCGGCGTTGTACTTGCTCAGCGTCGCCTTGTCGACGGGCGACAGCTTCGCACCGGCACGGACCATGTTGTCGTAGGTGAGCGTCAGCACCTGAAGCTGCTCGGGGTTCAGGCCCAGCGACGTGCGCTTGTCGTAGAGCGTCTTCACCCGCGCGAACAGCGCGGGGTCGAGGTTGATCGCGTCCTGATGCGCGGCGAACTTGGGCGCGAGGTCGGCCTGCGTCTTTTGCAGCGTGTCGTCGGTGTTCGCGCCGACCACGCCGTAAAAGGCAAGCGCCGCACGCTCCAACAGCCGGCCCGACTTCTCCAGCGCGGCGATCGTGTTGTCGAACGTCGGCGCCGAGCGCGCGCGCGTGATCGCGTTGATCTCGGCGCGCTGCGCGGCCATGCCGGCGATCAGCGCGGGGCCGTAATCGGTGCTCTTGATCCGGTCGAAGGGCGGTGCCTGAAGCGGCAGCGTGCTCGCCTGTGCAAAGGGATTGGCGGCGGGCAGGCCCGATGGCGCTTCGGCCGCGCGGGGCGGGGTCTGGGCAAGCGCAGAGGTCGACATCAGCAGGATCGTGGCGGTAGCGGCAAGAACGCGCATGGGAACTCCATCACTGTAACGCGCCGCGTGATGCACCCGCGCGCGGGCGGACGCAATTCGCAGACTCGGGGCGGCGGCGCTATTGCGGATCGAGCGCGATGACGTCGACGGTCGCCACCGGAAACACCTTTGCCCCCGCCAGCGCCGCCGACAGGTCGGTCGCGCGAAACGGCTTGGGCAGGTGGGCAAGGTCGGGCGACAGCGTTGCGACGTCGGCATAGCCCGACACGATCAGCACCCCCATCGCCGGCAGCCGCCCGCGCAGGTGCCGGGCAAGCTCGGTCCCGGTCATGCCGGGCATCAGATGGTCGGAAACGAGCAGGTCGGGCGCCAGCCCTTCCTCGACCAGTGCGATCGCCGCCGCCGCGCCATCGGCCTCGATCACGTCGTAACCGATCTCGCTCAGCATCTGCGCGGCGGCACCGCGCACCGCCTCCTCGTCATCGACCAGCAGCACGCGGCCGAGGATGACGGGGGCGGCCTGCACCGCCGGGGTGTCGGCGACGGTCACGGGCGCGGCGCTGGCGGGGAGCAGCAGCCGCGCGGTGGTGCCCACGCCGGGCGCGCTTTCAAGCTCGAGCGCGCCGCCAAGCTGGCGGGCCAGACCGTGGACCATCGATAGACCAAGGCCGCTGCCGCGCCCCACCCCCTTGGTCGAGAAGAACGGCTCGACCGCCCGCGCCGTCGTCTCGGCATTCATGCCGGTGCCGGTGTCGGCCACCGACAGACAGATATAGCGCCCCGCCGCCGGCCCGCCGGGCGTCGCCGCCACGTCGCGCAGCGACAGCGCGATCTTGAGCTCGCCGCCCTCCGGCATCGCATCGCGCGCGTTCACGGCAAGGTTGAGCAGCGCCATTTCGAGCTGGTTGCGATCCACCACCGCGGGCGGCAGGCCCGTCTCCGCCGCCAGCACCAGCCTCACCTGCGGCCCGAGCGTCGTCGCGAGCAGCGCCGACATGTCGTGCATCATCGCCGCCAGATCGACCGCATCGGGCTGCAAGGGCTGGCGCCGGGCAAAGGCGAGCAGCCGCTGGACCAGCGTGCGCGCCCGCTCCGCCGACTGGATCGCGCCGTCGATCAGGCGAAGGTTGCGCGTGTCCCCCTCCGACTTGCGACGCAGCAGGTCGAGGCCGCCGAGGATCGGGGTGAGAAGGTTGTTGAAATCATGCGCGACGCCGCCGGTCAGCTGGCCCATCGCCTCCATCTTCTGGCTCTGGCGCAGTGCCCCCTCGG
Source organism: Sphingomonas yantingensis (assembly GCF_014199325.1). Taxonomy (GTDB): domain Bacteria; phylum Pseudomonadota; class Alphaproteobacteria; order Sphingomonadales; family Sphingomonadaceae; genus Sphingomonas; species Sphingomonas yantingensis. The sequence goes on along the minus strand of NZ_JACIJJ010000002.1, from coordinate 394,001 downwards.
TCCGGCGCAGCGCCTCGTCCTTTTCCCGGCTCTCGGTCACGTCGCGGCCCGAGGCATAGATGAGGTCGCCGTCGATCGCGGTCAGCCACGATATCCAGCGGATCGTGCCGTCGGCGGCGAGATAGCGGTTCTCGAACACCGGCACCTGCCCCACGCCGCCCGCCACCGCCGCGCGGGTCAGTTCGGCGTCATCGGGATGCAGGAAGTCGAGATAGCTGCGCCCGACCACCTCGTCCGGCCGGTGGCCGAGGATCGCGGTCCAGGCTGGATTGACGGTGCGGAACACCCCGTCGAGGCCGAGAACCACGAGCAGGTCGCGTGACATCGTCCACACGCGGTCGAGCTCGGCCGTCCGTTCGGCCACGCGCCGCTCCAGCGTCTCGTTGGCGGCGGTGACGGCGGTCAGCAGCCGGGCATTCTCGATCGCCACCGCGGTCTGGGCGGCGAGGCCGACGATCAACGCCTCGTGCCGCGCGGTGAAGACGCCGGGCCGCGGATGCCCGAACAGCAGCCCGCCGAGCACCCGGCCCTGCCCCGACACCACCGGCACCGCGAGGTAGCTTGCGACGTCGGGATGGCCCGGCGGCATCCCATTGAACGGCGCGTTGCCGCCGTATCGCGGATCCCGGGTGATGTCGTCGGACCGGATGACGACGTTGCGGAAGATCGGCTCGAACAAATCGGTCGCGCGCGGGCGGCCGAGGCGCACGAAATCCTCGCGCTCGTGCCCCGCGAGCGTGAACAGGTGCAGCCGCTCGCCGCTTTCGTCCATGACGTTGTGGAAATAGGCGCCGATCGACGCGCCGGTCAGCTCGACCCCGGCATCGGTCACCATCTGCACCAGTCGCTCGACATCATGCTCGGCGGCGAGCGCGGTGTTGATGCGGTTGAGCGCCTCGACCGCGCGCTGGGCGCGGCGTTCCTCGGTCACGTCCTCCGACGCGACGCCGACCGCGACCATGCGCCCGTTCGCGTCGCGGATCGGCATCCAGTGCTGGCGCCAGACGCTGGTGCGGTCGGGACTGCCGCCCGTCGCACCCACCAGCTCGACGCCGCGTACGGCCTCGCCCGCCATCATCCTTGCGAAGATCGTGCGCGCCTGTTCGGCAAGGTCAGGCACGATCTGGTCGATCGTGCGGCCGAGATGCGCGGCGGGCTCGATACCGTTGAGCGCGGCGAGCCGGTCGTTGACCCAAAGATAGCGAAGGTCGAGGTCGAGCATCGCCAGCGCGATCGGCGACGCCTCGTGCATCGCGGCGAGCTGTTCGGCGACCTGCTCCACCGAGAATCCGTTTTCGCCCAACTGAACTGCCGCAACCTTCAACGAATCGCACCTCCCGATCGCCCGCTATACGCGATCGCCCCGGAAAGGCTCCGCGCGAAGCGGACGACTGACCCCAAGTGGCGGGGCGCCGACACGAAAAGGGCCCGCGGACCGATGCCCGCGAGCCCCTGGAAATCGCGATAACCTCGGCGGTCAGAACGGCACGTCGTCGTCCAGATCGTCGGGGAAGCCGCCATAGTCGTTCGAGCGGCCACCGCCCGACCCGCCCGCGCCGCCGCGCGACCCGCCGCCGCTGCGGCCCGACGACTGGCCCGCGAAATCGCCGCCGCCGCCGAAATCGTCACCGCCGCGCGAGCCGGCGCCACCGCCGCCCTGGCCGCCGCCCGGACCGTCGAGCATCGTCAGAACGCTGTTGAACCCCTGCAGGACCACCTCGGTGCTGTACTTGTCCTGGCCGTTCTGGTCCTGCCACTTCCGGGTCTGGAGCTGGCCCTCGATATACACCTTCGATCCCTTGCGCAGGAACCGCTCGGCGACGTTCGCCAGCCCTTCGTTGAAGATCGCGACCGAGTGCCACTCGGTCTTTTCCTTCTTCTCGCCGGTATTGCGGTCCTTCCAGCTTTCCGATGTCGCGATGCGCAGGTTCACGACCTTGCCGCCGTTCGAGAAGCTGCGCGATTCGGGATCGCGGCCAAGGTTGCCGACGAGGATCACCTTGTTCACCGAACCTGCCATGTCTTGTTCCCTTCTTTATCTTAAATTCAACGCGTTCGCGTCGTTTCTCCCCACCAAGACAGTCTGGATAGGCGTCACGCTCGGCCGCAGCTGCTGCGTATATAATGCCCGTTTTCGGCGGCGTCACGCCTTCCGGTCACGACCCGGGATCCCGGCCGCGCACGCCCCCGTAATGTTACGGGTGCGACGGGTTAGGCAATTCTTATCCGTAATGCGTCAGTACCGGATCGTACTCAGCGACAGCGGGAAACGTGGGACGAGGATCGGTATTTGGAACGGCTTCCGGTACAGGTTGCGCAGTTGCTCCATCTGCGTCGGCAGATTCCCCCGCTCTACGCGCTGCTCGCGGTCAATGCTTCCGCGCTTGCCTTTACCCATCGCCATCTTGCGCCCGCGTGGCTGACGATCGGCGTCGCCGGGGTGCTCGTCGCCGCCTGCGTCGTCCGGCTGCTGGCCTGGACGCTGCCGGTCGACCCGGCGCGGCTGACCGTCGAGGCCGCGACCGCGCAGATGCGTCGGACCACGCGGCTTGCCGTCGTCCTTGCCGCGGGGTTCGTCACCTGGGCGCTGAAGCTCGACCAATATGGCGGCCCGTACGAACACGGCCATGTCGCGATGTTCATCGCGGTCACCGTGCTCGGCTGCGTCTTCTGCCTCACCTATCTGCCGCGGGCGGCCGAGCTTGTCTGCGTGCTCGTGATCGGCACCTTCCTCGTCTACTGCCTCATCAAGGGAACGGAGGTGCTGGTCGCGGTGGCGATCAACATCGCGCTGGTCAGCGCGGTCATCATCAAGGTGCTGAACGATTCCTTCTCCTCTTTCCTGAAGCTCGAACAGTCGCAGGCCGAACTGAGCCGGGAGCGGCAGCAGGCCAACCGCCTCAGCGAGCAGAACAAGGTGCTCGCACATACCGACGCGCTGACGGGCCTGCCGAACCGGCGGCTGTTCTTCAGCGAGCTCGACCGGCTGCTCACGGTCGACGGCGCCGGGCTGACGGTCGGCGTCGTCGACCTCGACCGGTTCAAGCCGATCAACGACATCTACGGCCACACGCAGGGCGACCGACTGCTCCAGGCGATCGGGGAGCGGCTGCGCACGCTGGTGTCGCCCGACGTGATGATCGCGCGGCTGGGCGGTGACGAGTTCGGCCTTCTCGTCAGCGGCGGCACCGACCGGGTCGCCGGGATCGCCGAGGCGGTGTGTGCGGCGATCAACGACCCGATCCGGGCGGGCGACACCCGCCTGTCGGTCGGCTGCTCGCTCGGTCTAGCCTCGTTCCCGGAGGGCGGGCGGACCGCCCACGACCTGTTCGACCATGCCGACGCCGCACTCTATCACGCCAAGGAGAACCGGCGCGGCGGCTGGGTGTCGTATACACGCGAACTCGACCAGGTGCTGCAAACGGGCAAGCTGGTCGACGCTGCACTCCAGACCGCCGACCTGACGCAGGAACTGAGCGTCGTCTTCCAGCCGATCTACGCGGCGCGAAGCCTCGACATCGTCGGCTACGAGGCGCTGGCACGGTGGCATTCGCCCCGGATCGGCATGGTGCCCGCCGACATCCTTATCGCCGCGGCCGAGCGGACGGGAATGATGAACCGCCTGACGCTCGAGCTGTTCGACAAGTCGCTGTCGGTGCTGGGCGCGCTGCCGCCGGGCAAGCGGATCAACTTCAACCTGTCGGCGCTCGACCTCGTCAGCGATCCCACGGTCGAGGCGCTGCTGCGAAAGATCGCGCGCGCGAACGTCGACCCGTCGAAGGTCGTCTTCGAGCTGACCGAATCCTCGCTCATCACCGACATGGAGGCCGCGGGCCGATCGCTGCGCCGGTTGCGCGAGGGTGGCTGCATGCTGGCGCTCGACGATTTCGGGACGGGCTATTCGAGCCTGTCGTCGCTGCACCAGCTGCCGTTCCAATATGTGAAGATCGACCGCAGCTTCACCGCCCGCCTGTCGGATGCCGAGGGGCGCAAGCTGATCGGCGCGATCCGCGGCCTGGCGCAGTCGCTGTCGCTGCAATGCGTGCTCGAGGGGATCGAATTGGAGGCCCATCTCCTCGAGGCCGGGCTGATTGGCATCGATTTCGTCCAGGGCTATTATCTCAGCCGCCCGCGCACGTGGGAGGAGATCATCTGCGAAACGCCGCAGTTGCTGGCGGGCTAGCGGCGGCGCGAAACGAGGATGACTTCGCCGCCGCGGCCCGCCAAGATGCCGGCGAACTGCGGAGAGCCGTTGATGGGCGACCTGATAAACCTGAACCGCGCGCGCAAAGCCAAGGCAAAGGCCGCGCGTACCGCGATTGCCGACGCGAACCGCCTCCGCTTCGGCCGGACAAAGGCCGAAAAGGACGCCGCCGCGATCGACAAGGCGCGGGCCGAGCGGCTGCTGACGGGCGCCAAGCGCGAGGAGGCCGAATGAAAGCCGCCCTGCTCGCCGCCGCCTTCTTCGCTGCGCCCGCCTTCGCGCAGACCGCCGCGCCGCCGCCCGCCGCGGCGAGCACCGCCCCCGCCCCGGCCCCGACGCGCTGGCCTGTAAAGGAAGGCAACTATGTCATCCGCGACTTCGCCTTTCAGAGCGGCGGGCGATTGCCCGCGTTGCGGATGCACTACCGCACGCTCGGCAAGCCGCATCGGGACGCCTCGGGTGCGATCGACAATGCGGTGATGGTGCTTCACGGCACCGGCGGCACGGGCGCGCAGTTCCTCCAGCCGCAATTCGCCGACCGGCTCTATGGCCCCGGCCAGCCGCTCGACATCGCCAGATACTGGATCATCCTGCCCGACAATATCGGCCATGGCGAGTCGTCGAAGCCGTCGGACGGGCTGCACATGCGCTTTCCCGCTTATGACTATGACGACATGGTCGATGCACAGGTCGCGCTAATGACCAAGGGGCTGGGCGTCGCGCATCCGCGCCTCGTCTTCGGCACCTCGATGGGCTGCATGCACGGCTTCGTGATGGCGGAGCGGCATCCCGATTTCGCCCGCGCGCTGATGCCGATGGCGTGCGAGCCGGTGGCAATCGCGGGGCTCAACCGGATGTGGCGGCAACTCGCGATCGACGGGATCAAGGCCGATCCGGTCTGGGCGGGCGGCGATTACAAGGCGCAGCCGGCGGCGGGACTGCGCACCGCGGCGAGCCTGTTGTTCGTCGCGGGCGGCGCCCCGCTCTATCTTCAGGCCACCTATCCGACGCGGACGAAGGCAAGTGCCTATGCGCAGGAGCGGGTCGCCGCCTCGATCGCGGGGCTGGATGCCAACGACCTCATCTATCAGCTCGACGCCAGCCGGAACTACGATCCGTGGCCGCGGCTGGAGGCGATCCGCACGCCGATGACGTGGATCAATTCGGCCGACGATTTCATCAACCCGCGCGGGCTGCCTTATCCGGCCGAGGCGCTGAAGCGGATGCCGACCGCAAGGTTCCGGATGATCGCCGAGACACCCGAAACGCGCGGGCACGGCACGCACACCTGGGCGCGGTTCTGGGAAAAGGATCTGGTCGAGCTACTGGCGCGGACGGCTAGCCCAGCCCCGCCGCCACCGCGATCCAGTAGGTGATCCCCGCCGCGACGTACGCCACTGCGAACAGGTAGCCGACCATGAACAGCGGCCATTTCCAGCCATTGGTCTCGCGCCGCGTCACCGCGATCGTCGAGATGCACTGCGGCGCGAACACGAACCACGCGAGGAAGGCGAGCGCGGTGGCGAGGCTCCAGCGCTTCTGAAGCTGCTCGCGGATCGTCGCCTGTCCCTTGTCCCCCTCGGCATCGTCGACGGCATAGACGGTACCGATCGCCGCCACCGCGACCTCGCGCGCGGCCATCGCGGGGATCAGCGCCAGCGCAATGTCGTGGTTGAAGCCGATTGGGCGGACGATCACCTCCAGCCCGCTCGCGATCCGGCCGGCGACTGAATATTCGGTCTGCGGCACACCCGGCGGCGCCTTGGGGAAGCTGAGGAGCGCCCAGAGGATCACGGTGGTGAGGAGGATGATCGTCCCCGCCCGCTTCAGGAACGCCACCGCGCGGCTCCACAGGCCGAGCGCGAAGTCGCGCAGGTTGGGCATCTGGTAGCGCGGCATCTCGAGCATGAAGCCCGAAGACGCCCCCTTCGTCACCGAGCGGCGCAGCGCCAGCGCGGCGACGAACGCCCCCGCGATCCCGGCGATATAGAGCCCGAACAGGACGATCCCCTGAAGCCCCACGCCCGGCAGCACCGCGCGGTCGGGGATGAACGCGCCGATGATGATCGTGTAGACCGGCAGCCGCGCCGAACAGGTCATGAGCGGCGCGATCAGAATCGTCGTCAGCCGGTCCTTTTCATCGTCGATCGTCCGCGTCGCCATGATCCCCGGCACCGCGCAGGCGAAGCTGGACAGCAGCGGGATGAACGCCCGCCCCGACAGCCCGACGCTCGCCATCAGCCGGTCCATCAGGAACGCGGCGCGGACCATGTAGCCCGACGCCTCGAGCAGCAGGATGAAGCCGAACAGGATCAGGATCGGCGGCAGGAACACGATCACCGCACCGACACCGGCGATGATGCCATCCACGATTAGCGAGCGGACGAACCCCTCGGGCAGCGTCGCCGAGACGGCGCTGCTCAGCGCAGCCATACCGTCCTCGATCCAGCCGACCGGCACCGCCGACCAAGCGAAAACCGACTGGAAGATGACGAACAGCAGCGCCAGCAGCACCGCCATCCCCCAGACCGGATGGAGCAACACACCGTCCAGCCGGTGCGCGAGCCGGCGCGAGCGCGTCTCGCTGACCGTCGCGGCGGCGGCGAGCTGGCGCGCCTCGCGCTGGAGCATGGCGATGTCGAGCAGCACCGGCTCGGCGGGCGTGTCGGAGACGTGGCGCAGCGCCTCGACCAGCGCCTCGCGAAGCGCGTCGAGGCCGCGGCGGCGGACCGCGACGGTGGGCACGACGGGCAAGCCCAGCGCCTGCGACAGCCGCTCCGGATCGAGCGTCAGGCCGTCACGCTCGGCGAGGTCGATCATGTTGAGCGCCACGACGATCGGCATCCCCAGCGCCTTCAACTGAAGGACGAAGCGCAGGTGGTTGTCGAGATTGCCCGCGTCGACGACGACGAGCAGCGCGTCGGGCCGCCGCTCGCCCGCCAGCTTTCCGAGCACCACGTCGCGCGTCACGCGCTCGTCGGGGCTCGACGGATCGAGGCTGTAGGTGCCGGGCAGGTCGATGAGTTCGGCCGGGCGCCCGTCGGCAAGCGACAGACGGCCGGTATGCCGCTCGACCGTGACGCCGGGATAGTTGCCCACCTTCTGCCGCGCGCCAGTGAGGGCGTTGAACAGCGCCGACTTGCCGGCATTGGGATTGCCGACCAGCGCGATCAGGGGGGCGGAATGCACTAGGTTGCGGGCGCGACGTGAATCGCGCGCGCCACGTGGCGGCGGATGGCGATGGTCATGCGGCCGATGCGGCAGGCGATCGGCCCGCCGCCAAGCGTCGAGCGGTGCACCATCTCGACCGCCACCCCTTCGTCGAGCCCGAGTTCGCGCAGCCGCCGCGCCTCCGGCAGCGAAAGCGACTGCCAGTCGACCGCCTGCACGACCGCGCGGGCGTCGCGCGACAACTGGACGAGGCTGAGCGTCGGCGAAAGCATTGCGAGCGATTATCAATAGAAGCGCGCGAGCGCCAGCGTTAATTGTACGAACGACGACGACGCCGCCGCCGGGCGAGGCGGGCAGCGGGGCTGGCCTGTCGCGGCCCGACGCCCTATCTTCACTCAATGACCTTCCTCGAACGTCTCTCGCCGCTGCGCGCGTGGCGCGACCTGCGCCTGTTCCTGTCGTACCGGCAGCCCTATGAGCTGATCTTCCTCGCGCTGGCGATCATCGTGACGACGGTCGTCATCGCCGCCTTCTACGTCGATTCGAAGATCGAGAAGCCGTACAAGCCGCCCGAGATCACCTATTTCGAAAGCTGGCCCGCCAACCGGACCGACGCGCAGATCAAAGCGCAGCAGGCGATCGACCAGGCCAAGAAGGAAAAGCTGATGGCCGAGCTCAAAGCCAAGCAGGAAGAGCGAAAGGCCGAATTCAAGCGCCTCAATGACAAGCTGGAGCGCTGGGGCCTTTGACCGACGACGAGCGCTGGATGGGGGCGGCGCTCGCGCTGGCATCGCGCGGCGTCGGGCGCACGTCGCCCAATCCCAGCGTCGGATGCGTGATCGTGAAAGACGGGCGCGTCGTCGGCCGTGGCTGGACCCAGCCCGGCGGTCGTCCCCACGCGGAGGCGATGGCGCTTGCCATGGCGCGCGACGCAGCGAGCGGCGCAACGGCCTATGTAACCCTGGAGCCTTGCGCCCACCGGTCGGTGCGCGGGCCGGCATGCGCCGACCTGCTTGCTGAATCGGGTATCGCCCGCGTGGTCGCCGCCATCCGCGACCCCGATCCGCGCACCGACGGCGCGGGGCTCGCTCGCCTCGCCGCCGCGGGAATCGAGACTTGCTGCAACGTGCGCGCGGCAGAGGCGCGGGATACGATGGCCGGTTTCCTCACCCGCCGGACGCAGGACCGCCCGCATGTCACGCTGAAGCTTGCGCTCTCGCTCGATGGCGGCGTCGCGATGGGCGACGGACGGAGCCAGTGGATTACCGGCGCGGAGGCGCGCGCGCACACGCATCTGGAGCGGAGCCGCCACGACCTGATTCTCGTCGGCGCGGGCACGCTCGCCGCCGACACGCCTCGCCTCGATGTGCGTTTGCTGGGCGTTGAGGATCGTGCGCCGCGGCGCGTCCTGCTCAGCCGCGGTCTGGACGCGCCCGATGGCTGGCTGACGGTCCGCGACCCGGCTTCAATTGCCGAGTTGCCGGGCGACCTGTTGCTGATCGAGGGCGGCGCGGTTGCCGCCGCCGCCTTTCTCGCGGCCGGCCTTGTCGACCGGCTCCTGATCTACCGCGCGCCGATTTTGATCGGGGCGGCGCGGACGCTCGGCGATATCGGGCTTAGGGATTTGGGGCAGGCGCATGGGCGCTGGCGGCTGTCCGACCGGCGGACGCTTGGCGTCGATACGCTTGAGGTGTACGGGCGCGCCTGATGTTTACCGGAATCGTCACCGATGTCGGCCGGATCGAGGCCGTCGAAACGCAGGGCGACCTGCGCGTCATCGTCTCCACCGCCTATGACACTGCCGCGATCGACCTCGGCGCGTCGGTCATGTGCTCGGGCGTCTGCCTGACCGTGGTCGACAAGGCGCCCGGCCGCCTTTCCTTCGACGTGTCGGCCGAAAGCGTGTCGCGCACCGCCGACGGCATGTGGACCGAGGGGCGCGCGCTCAACCTCGAACGCGCGCTGCGGCTGGGCGACGAACTGGGCGGGCATATCGTCACCGGCCATGTCGATGCGGTCGGCACCGTCGCCGCGGTCGTGCCCGAGGGCGGGAGCCTGCGCGTCACGATCCAGGCGCCGCGCGATCTCGCCCCCTATGTGGCGGCCAAGGGTTCGATCACCGTCGACGGCATCTCGCTGACCGTCAATTCGGTCGAGGACACGGCCGACGCCGTCCGCTTCGGCCTGAACATCATCCCTCACACGGCCGAGGTCACGACCTTTGCCGATCTCAAGCCGGGCCGCGCCGTCAATCTCGAGATCGACGTGCTCGCCCGCTACCTCCAGCGCATGGAACAGGCGCGTGCCGCAACCTGAAGTCTCCCGTCTCCGCCACGCTTTCCTCTCCAGCCCCGAGGAGATCATCGACGAGGCGCGCAACGGGCGCATGTTCATCCTCGTCGACGACGAGGATCGGGAGAATGAGGGCGACCTCGTCATCCCGGCTCAGATGGCGACGCCCGCCGCGATCAACTTCATGGCGACGCACGGCCGCGGCCTGATCTGTCTCGCCATGACCAAGGCGCGGACCGATCAACTCGGCCTGCCGCTGATGAGTGCGGCCAACGGCACCCGGCACCAGACCGCCTTCACCGTCTCGATCGAGGCGGTGAAGGGCGTGACGACCGGCATTTCCGCCGCCGACCGCGCACGCACCATCTCGGTCGCGATCGACGCGTCGAAGGGGCCGGAGGAAATCACCACCCCCGGCCACGTCTTCCCGCTGGTCGCGCGTGAGGGCGGCGTGCTGGTCCGCGCCGGCCATACCGAGGCGGCGGTGGACGTGTCGCGGCTCGCCGGGCTCAACCCCTCGGGCGTCATCTGCGAGATCATGAAGGAGGACGGGACGATGGCCCGCCTCGACGACCTCGTCTCCTTTGCGCAGTTCCACAACCTCAAGATCGGCACGATCCGCGACCTGATCGCCTATCGCCGCCGCTACGACCATCTGGTCGAGAAGCGCGCGGAGACCCGCTTCGACAGCGCCTGGGGCGGCGAGTGGCGGGCGATCACCTATTGGAATCGCGCGCAGGGGACCGAGCAGATCGCGCTGGTCAAGGGCCGGATCGACCCGACCAAGCCCACCCTCGTCCGTATGCACGCGCTTTCTCCCCTGCCCGACCTGTTCGGCGAGGCGGGGCAGCGCGGCTCGCTTCTCCGCCGCTCGATGGAGATCATCGGCGAAGAGGGCGCGGGCGTCATCGTCGTCATCAACAAGCCGCGCAGCGACGCCTTCACCACCGCGCTGATGGCGCGCGAGGGCAAGCTCGCGCCCGCGGACATGGACGAACTGCGCGACTATGGCGTAGGCGCGATGATCCTGACCGAACTCGGCGTCGAGGAGATGACGCTCCTCACCAACACCCACCACACGCTCGTCGGGCTCGAGGGCTATGGCCTGTCGATCGTCGGCGAGCGGCCGATCACCCTGGAAGAGGACGCCGCCTGATGGGCAAGCTGTTGATCGTCGAGGCGCGCTTCTACGACCATTTGAACGACATGCTGATCGCGGGCGCCCGCGCCGCGATCAAGGCCGCGGGCCACACGTCGGAGACGGTGACGGTGCCCGGCGCGCTCGAGATTCCCGCCGCGATCGCGCTTGCCGATCAGAGCGGGCTCTATGACGGCTATGTCGCGATCGGCGTCGTCATCCGCGGCGAAACCTATCATTTCGAGATCGTCGCGGGCGAGAGCGCGCGCGGCATCCTGGCCATGACGATGGACGGCCTCGCCATCGGCAACGGCATCCTGACGACCGAGAACGAGGAACAGGCGATCGTCCGCGCCGACCCGGCCCAAAAGGACAAGGGCGGCGAGGCGGCGAAGGCCGCGCTCGCGCTGATGGCACTGCGCGAACGCTTCGCGTGACGACTGGGCCGGTCCTCTTCACCGACCGGCTCCTCCTTCGCCTGCCGGAACCGCAGGACCTCGACAGTTGGGCCGAGATGGCCGCCGATCCCGAGACGATGCGATTCCTCGGCGGGGCGCGCGGGCGGGAGGAGGCGTGGCGCGACTTTGCGCTGCGCCGCGGTGCATGGGACGTGCGGGGCTTCTCGATGTTCTCGGTGATCGAGCGCGCGACCGGCGCCTGGGTCGGCCGGATCGGCCCGTGGCAGCCCGAGGGGTGGCCGGGGACCGAAGTCGGCTGGGGCGTCCACCCCGCCTTTGCCAGGCGCGGTTACGCGCATGAGGCGGCGTTCGCCTGCATCGACTTCGCATTCGACCTGCTCGGCTGGGACGATGTGATCCACACGATCGCGCCCGAAAACACCCGCTCGATCGCGCTCGCCGAGCGGCTGGGATCGCGCGATCGCGGGCCGGTCGCGCTGCCCCCGCCGCTTGACGATCTGGCCGTCCACGCCTGGGGCCAGACGGCGGCCGAGTGGCGCGCCCGCCGCCGCTGACAAACTTTGCGACAAACGCGTCGTTGCGCACTGCGGCGAAAGCGGCGACATGGTCCAAAGTCCGTTGGAACCCAAATCGTTGATGGTCCGTTCCGGTCGGCGTTTCACCGCAGCATGCTGCGGTGCCCTGTCATGCCTGCAATCTTCGGAAGGCCCGCCTTGCGACCCGTCCTAGCGCTCCTGCTCCCCGTCGTGCTGATGATCGCCGCCTGCTCGGGGGGCGGCAAGGATCAGGAAAAGGCGAAGGGCAAGGGGCCGAGCGGCCCGCCCGAAGTCGGCTATGTCGTGATGAAGAGCGAGGCGGTGCCGCTCGTCAACGAACTCGCCGGTCGCACCGCGGCGTATGAGACGAGCGAAGTGCGGCCGCAGGTGTCCGGCGTCATCCAAGCACGGTTGTTCACCGAGGGCAGCGTCGTTCGCAAGGGCCAGACGCTCTATCGCATCGACCCCCGCCTCTACCGGGCCGCGGTGAACGAGGCGGCGGCGAACGTCGCCAATGCAGAGGCGAACCGCGTCGCGACCACCGCCAAGGCGGAGCGGTTCCGCCCGCTGGCCGAGATCGAGGCCGTCGCCAAGCAGGATTACACCGACGCCGTCGCCGCCGCGCGCCAGGCCGCGGCGCAGGTGCAGCAGGGCCGCGCCCAGCTCGACACCGCGCGCATCAATCTTCGCTTCACCGACGTGCCCGCGCCGATCACCGGGCGCATCGGCCGCAGCCTGTTCACGACCGGCGCGCTGGTCACCGCGAACCAGGCCGATCCGCTGGCGATGATCCAGCGGCTCGACCCGATCTTCGTCGATATACAGCAAAGCTCGACCGAGCTGCTCCAGCTTCGCCGCGCGCTCGCGACCGACGGCGTGATCCCGTCGACCGCCGAAGTGCGGCTCAGCCTTGAGGACGGCAGCGACTATGGTCAGGTCGGGACGCTCCAGTTCGCCGAGGCGATGGTCGATGCCACCACCGGCGCCGTCACGCTGCGCGCGCGATTCCCCAATCCGCAGGGCATCCTCCTGCCCGGCATGTATGTCCGCGCCCGCTTCAGCCAGGCGACGGCCGAGGAGGCAATCCTCGTGCCGCAGGCGGGCGTCGCCCGCGACGCGCGCGGCAACGCCACCGTCTTCGTCATCGGCGCGGACAACAAGGCGGTGCAACGCAAGGTGCGCGCGACGCGAACGATCGGCGACAAGTGGCTGGTCACCGCGGGGCTCCGAGCCGGCGAGAAGGTGATTACCGAGGGGCTGGCGAACGTGAAGCCCGGCACCGCGGTGCGCCCGGTCCCCGCCGGCTCGCCGCCCCGCCAGCAGCCCAAGCCCAGCGGCGACGCCGCCAAGAGCGGGCGCTAACCCCTCGTGATTTCACGGATCTTCATCGATCGGCCGATCTTCGCCTGGGTCATCGCGATCGTTATCATGCTGGCGGGCGTCGGCGCGATCCTGACGCTGCCGATCGAGCAATATCCCGACATCGCCCCGCCGCAGATCAACGTGCGCGCCAATTATCCCGGCGCGTCGGCGGAGATCCTCGAAAGTTCGGTCACGCAGGTGATCGAGCAGCAGCTCACCGGCATCGACGGCCTGATCTACTTCTCGTCGCAGTCGAGCTCGGCGGGCTCGGTCACGGTGACGGTGACGTTCGAGAAGGGCACCGACCCCGACATCGCGCAGGTGCAGGTCCAGAACAAGGTGCAGCAGGCGCTCCCCCGCCTGCCGGCGCAGGTGCAGCAGCAGGGCCTGACCGTCACCAAGTCGAACGCCGACTTCCTGATGGTCGTGTCGGTCTATGACGAAAGCGACAAGACGACCGCGATCGACGTCGCCGACTTCCTCGTCTCGAACCTTCAGGATCGGCTGGGCCGCGTCACCGGGGTCGGCGACGTCAACGTGTTCGGCACGCAGTACGCGATGCGCATCTGGCTCAATCCCTATGCGCTGTCGTCCTACCAACTCATGCCCAGCGACGTAACGGCCGCGATCGAGGCGCAGAACACGCAGGTCGCCGCCGGCCAGATCGGCCAGCAGCCCGCCCCGCCGGGCCAGATGCTCAACGCGACCGTGACCGCCAAATCGCGCCTCCAGACGCCCGAGCAATTCAAGAACATCATCGTCAAGACGCAGACCAACGGCAGCCGCGTGCTCCTGTCCGACGTCGCGCGCGTCGAGCTCGGCGCGGAGAACTACACGACGATCAGCCGGCTGAACGGCCATCCGGGCGCGGGTATCGCGATCCAGCTGGCGCCGGGCGCCGACGCGCTGAAGACTGCCGAACTGGTCAAGGCCGAGGTCGAGAGCCAGGCGGCGTCCTTCCCGCCGGGTTACAAATACGCCTATCCGAACGACTCCACCGCCTTCATCAAGCTGTCGGTCGAGGAAGTCGTGAAGACGCTGATCGAGGCGATCATTCTCGTCGTCATCGTCATGTTCGTCTTCCTGCAAAGCTGGCGTGCGACGCTGATCCCGGCGATCGCGGTGCCGGTGGTGCTGCTCGGCACCTTTGCGATCCTCGCCATCGCCGGGTTCACGATCAACACGCTGACGCTGTTCGGCCTCGTCCTCTCGATCGGCCTGCTCGTCGACGACGCGATCGTTGTCGTCGAGAATGTCGAGCGCGTGATGGAGGAAAATCCCGAGATGTCGCCCAAGGAGGCGACGATCATCTCGATGGGCGAGATCCAGATCGCATTGATCGCCATCGCGCTCGTTCTGTCCGCGGTGTTCGCGCCGATGGCGTTCTTCGGCGGGTCGGTCGGCGAAATCTATCGTCAGTTCTCGATCACCGTCATCTCCTCGATGATCCTGTCGGTGATCGTCGCGCTCGTCCTGTCGCCGGCGCTGACCGCCACGCTGCTCAAGCGTCCGGCGGACAAGAAGAAGCCGAAGAACAAGGTCGGCCAGTTGGTCGAGAAATTCGGCGAGAAGTTCAACCGCGGGTTCGAGCGGACGTCGGAGAAGTATCGCGACACGGTGAAGTGGGTGTTCGGCAGGCGCGTGCTGGCGCTTGCCGTCTATGCCGGGCTTTGCGCGCTCTTCGTCCTCGTCTTTATCGGCCTGCCGACCAGCTTCCTGCCGAGCGAGGATCAGGGGCGCGCGCAGATCCAGTATACGCTTCCCGCCGGTGCGACGCAGGAACGCACGCTCGCCGCCGCGCAGGCGATCGAGAAATATTTCCTCGGCCCGGCCAAGAACAATGTCTCGATCGTCTACACGATCAGCGGATCGGGTCCGGGCGGCGCGGGACAGAATGCCGGCCGCGGCTTCGTCGCGCTTGCCCCCTGGGACCAGCGCGAGGGCGCGGAGAACAGCGCGCAGGCGATCACGCGCCAAGCGACACAGGCGCTGCGCGGACTTCGCGACGTGCAGTTCTTCGCACTCAACCCGCCGCCAGTCCGGGGCCTCGGCCAGGCGGGCGGCTTCACGCTGCAATTGCTCAACACCGGCGGTCTCGACCGCGAGACGTTCAAGGCGCGGCGTGACGAGCTGCTGGCCAAGGCGTCGGCCGATCCGGCGCTGTCGAACGTCCGCCAGAACGAGTTGCCCGACGTGCCGACGCTCCAGATCGAGATGGATCAGGCCAAGCTCGGCGCACTCGGCCTCAGCGCCACGCAGGTCGACCAGACGCTGTCGGCGGCTTGGGGCGGCGTCTATGTTAACGATTTCGTCGACCGCGGCCGCGTGAAGCGAGTCTATGTCCAGGGCGATGCCGGCTATCGCTCGCGGCCCGAGGACCTGTCCAACTGGTTCGTTCGCGGATCAAGCGGCCAGATGGCCCCCTTCACCAGCTTCGCCAGGGCCGAATGGGGCGTCGCCCCCACCGTCCTCGCCCGCTTCCAGGGCCAGCCCGCCTATCAGATCCAGGGCGAGCCGGCCGCTGGCGAAAGCTCCGGCGCGGCGATGGACAAGATGGAGGAACTGGTCGGCCAGATGCAGGGCGTCAGTGTCGCCTGGTCCGACCTCTCCTATCAGGAGCGGCTGTCGGGCGGCCAGGCGCCGCTACTCTACGGGCTGTCGATCCTCGTCGTGTTCCTGTGCCTTGCCGCACTCTACGAAAGCTGGTCGGTGCCGTTCTCGGTCCTGCTGGTGGTGCCGCTCGGCCTGCTCGGCGCGGCGATCGCGGTGTGGCTGCGGGGCCTTGAGAACGACGTCTATTTCCAGGTCGGGCTGCTCACCACCATGGGCCTGTCCGCCAAGAACGCGATCCTGATCGTCGAATTCGCGGAACAGTCCGAGCGCGAGGGGATGAGCCCCGTCGAGGCTTCGCTTGAGGCGGCACGCCTTCGTCTGCGCCCGATCCTGATGACCAGCTTCGCGTTCATCTTCGGCGTCGTGCCGCTGGCGATCTCGACCGGCGCGGGTGCCGCCAGCCGCGTCGCCATCGGCACCGCGGTGATCGGCGGCATGATCGCCGCGACCGTGCTCGCCATCTTCTTCGTGCCGCTATTCTACGTGCTCGTGCGCAAGCTCTTCGGCGGCAAGGTGCACGGCGCCGACGAGGAAGAAGCGCATCGCCGCGACCAGCGCGAACGCGGGACCGAGGGTGAACCCACGCTATGATCCGCCGCCTGACTTTCCTTACCCTGCCGCCGCTGGCGCTCGCGGCATGCAGCCTCGAGCCCGCGTACGAGCGCCCCTCCCCCGCGGTGCCCAGCGCCTTCCCGGTCGTTCCGGGCGGCGACCAGCCGCCGCTGCCCGCCAGCGGTGCGCGGCCGGTCGGCTATCGCGAGATCTTTCGCGACCCGCGGTTGATCGCCGTCATCGACCGGGCGATCGCCAACAATCAGAACCTGCAGGTGTCGCTGGCGAACGTGCGCGAGGCGCGCGGGCAGCTTCGCGTCGCGCGGGCCGAGTTCCTGCCGCAGATCGACGCCACCGCCGGCGCCTCGATCGCACGCAATCGCGGCGCGGCGCAGGGGCTGGGCGCGAACGGCGGCAGCGTCAGCGAACAGTACAACGCCTCGATCGGGCTCAGCGCGTTCGAGATCGATCTGTTCGGCCGCATCCGCTCCCAGTCCAACGCCGCGCTTGCCGAGTATCTGGGCACCGTCGCGGGCGTGCGCGCCGCCCGGCTGACGCTCGTCGCCGAAACCGCGACCGCCTATTACACGCTGGCGAGCGACCGCAGCCTCCTCGCCATCGCCGAGGAGACGGTGAAGAGCGCCGAGCGCACGGTCGCGCTTACCCGCGCGCGGCTGACCGGCGGGATCATCGCACGCACCGACCTTCGCCAGGCGGAGACGGTGCTGCGTCAGGCGGAGGCCGATCGCGCCGACCTGACCGCGCTGGTCCAGCAAGATCGCAACGCGCTGCAACTGCTGGTGGGGGCGCCCGTCACCGATGCCGAGCTGCCCGCCGCGATCGAAAGCGCCGAGCCGCTGATCGCCGATGTACCCGCCAATCTCGATTCGCGCGTACTGCTCGCCCGGCCCGACGTGGTGCAGGCCGAATATACGCTGCGCGCCGCCAATGCGCGGATCGGCGCGGCGCGCGCTGCCTTTTTCCCGACGATCAGCCTGACGGGCCTTGTCGGATTCGCCAGCAATGCGCTCACCTCGCTGTTCACGGGCAACACGCTGATCTGGAACGCCGGTGCCGACGTGAATGCGCCGATCTTTCAGGGCGGCGCGCTGACCGGCAATCTGGAAAGCGTGCGCGCGCGGCGCGATGCGGCGACGGCGACCTATCGCCAGACGATCCAGACCGCGTTCCGCGAGGTCGCCGATGCGTTGGCAAGGCGCGCGGTCATCGCCGACCAGTTCAGGGCGCAGCAGGGACTCTACGAAGCGGCAGCGGACACGCTGCGGCTGTCGGAGGCGCGCTATCGCGAGGGGATCGACCCGTTCCTCAACACGCTGGATGCGCAGCGGACGCTCTATTCGGCGCGGCGCGCGCTGGCGTCGGCGCGGCTGGTGCGCGCGACCAATCTGGTCGAGCTCTATCGCTCGCTCGGCGGGGGCGAACTGGTGCCCGACGCGGTCGAGGGGCCGCCGGAAAACCCGCGCGCGGGTGAGGCTCTGAAGACCAACCGGTAAACCGTCACCCCGGACTTGATCCGGGGTCCCACTTCTTCTGCGACGTGGGAGAAGAAGCGGGACCCCGGGTCAAGCCCGGGGTGACGAGACAGGTTTACGCGCGCGTGCCGGTCAGCGGGAAGCTGCCGAAGGCCCCTGCGGTCACCTTGCCGTCCAGATTGTCGCCCGACACCTGCGCCTCGCAATCGAGGGTCATCGGCATCGGCACGGTGATGTCCATCTTCCACGTCAGCGTGTCGCCCGAGAGCGCGCCGTTGACCTGGCTGGTGCCCATTCCGCCCGAAAAGGTGCCCGAGAAATTGTCGCCCGCGCTCTGCACGTCGAGCGTCGCCTGCTGGTCGCCCAGCGGCGACTTGACCGTCACGTTCCACTTGCCGTCGACGTTCGCCATCTCATCCACTCCTTAATTGGCCGCGGCGCGCGCCGGGGCGGCGCCGCTCTCTACCACCTCGACAGGCAGGCCGAGGCTGTCAAGCTGGCCGCGCACCTTGGCGGCGTCGCCGACGACGACCCAGACGAAGCGGTTGGGGTCGATCGCCCGCCTTGCCGCAGCGTCAAGTTGCGGCGCGGTCAGCGCGCGATATTTTTGCGCGATCGTGTCGTAATAATCGTCGGGCCGGCCATAGAGGTCGTTGGTCTCCATCGCGGTCAGCACGCTCGCGCTGGTCTCGAACGTGCCGGCCAGCTCGCGCGTCTCGCCGTCGATCGTGCGCGTGAACTCCACCGGCGTCACGCCCTTGGTCGTCAGGAACCCGCCGATCTGGTCGCGCAGCGCCGCGATCGCCGGCCCCGTCTTGTCGGCCTGTACCGGCGCATTGATCGTGTAGGGGACCGCCCCCTCCATCCGCGAGAAGCCACCGCGCACGCCATAGGACCAGCCCTTCGCCTCGCGCAGGTCCATGTTGATGCGGCTGAGGAAGCCCGACCCCAGCACCTCGTTGGCCGTCAGCACGGGGAGTAGGTCGGCGCGCGCGTCCAGCGGGGTCAGCTGCCCCGCGGCGATCAGCGACTGCGGCGAATCGGGCCGGTCGATCAGGACGATGCGCGGGGTGGCGGTGGCCCCAGCCGCGACCGCCGGCTTGGTCCCCGCCGGGCCGCCCGCACGCCAGTCGCCGAACGCGGCGTCGAACGCCGCCTTCACCTCAGGCAGCGGGCGATCGCTGACGACGAAGACCTTGGCCTTGTCGGGCCTCAGCCACGCCTGCTGATAGGCGATAAGGTCGGCGCGCGTCGCCGCCTTCACCGCCGCCGGATCGCCGGTGCCGGCCGCGAGCTTCGCATAAGGCGACGCCGTGCCGTAGACGAGCGGCGGCAGCGCGCGCGCGGACAGCCCCTGCGGGCTCGTCGTCTCGGCGGCGATGCGCGCCAGCGTCTGGCCGCGCACGCGCTCGATCTCGGTAGGCGCGAAGGCGGGATTGCGCACCACGTCGCCCATCAGCGCAACGGCGCCCTTGAGGTTCACGCTCGGCGCGAACACGCCGACGCGCGCACGGTCGGCGTCGTTGGAGGTGGAAATCTGCGCGCCGAGCCGCTCCTGCGCCTCTGCCAGCGCCAGCGCGTCGCGGGTTTTCGTCCCCTCGTCCATCAAGGCGAGGGTGAGGCTGCCGAGGCCGAGCTTGTCCGCCGGATCGGCAACGATGCCCGCGTCGAAGCTCATCACCGCGCGCGTGACCGGCAGCGCCGCCTGACGCGCATAGACGAGCTCGATGCCGTTCGACAGGCGAGTGCGCTCGACCTTGGGGAAGGCGATGTCGCGGACCTCGCCGACCGCGGGCAGCGCGCCGCGCGTACCCTTGGCGGGACCCTCGGCATTGGCGGGCTGCGGCGCGGCATTGTTGCCCGGCGTCGCAGCGGGGGCGCCGCCGACCTCGGCATAGGCCTCCCGCTTGCCCGGCACGACGGCGAGCGAATAGACAGGGCGGGACAGCCATTTGGTCGTAACTGCCTTCACCGCCGCGGGCGTCGCCGCTGCGAGTTCGGCCAGCTCCTTCTTGTAATAGTCCGGATCGCCCGCGAAGATGAGGCCGGAGGCGAGCGTTCCCGCCTTGCCCCCGCCGCCGCCGACCGACTCCAGCCCGGCAAGCCGCCCGGCGATCGCGGTGGTGGCGATGCGCTTCACCTCGTCCGCGGTCGGACCAGTGGCGAGGTAATCGGCGATCGCCTTGTCGAGCGCCGCCTCTGCCACCTTCCGGTCCGTGCCCGGCGCCACGTCCATCGTCACGCCGAAGATGCCGACCTGCGTGAACGACTGATTATAGGCCGAAACGCTGACCGCCACCTTCTGCTTGCGGACCAGTTCGGTATCGAGCCGCGAGCTGGCGAGGCCGCCCAGTGCCCCCGCCGCCACGTCGAGCAGCGCGGAATCGCCGTCGCGAAGGCCCGGCACCGCCCAATAGCGATAGAGCCGCGTGGTCGCGACGCGATCGGTGATCGTCTCGCTGACCGGCGCG
Organism: Sphingomonas yantingensis; assembly: GCF_014199325.1. Lineage (GTDB taxonomy): Bacteria > Pseudomonadota > Alphaproteobacteria > Sphingomonadales > Sphingomonadaceae > Sphingomonas > Sphingomonas yantingensis. Next base: position 373,750 of record NZ_JACIJJ010000002.1, on the reverse strand, counting down.
GGCAGCGTCGGGACAGGCGCGTCGGGCGCGACGACCTTTGGTCCGGCGGGGATGCCGCCGAAATATTTCTCCATCAGCGGGCGGGCGGTCGCCACGTCGATATCGCCCGCCAGCGCGACGACGGCATTGTTGGGGCCGTAATAGCTCCGAAACCACGTCTTCACGTCGGCAAGGCTGGCGGCCGACAGGTCCGCCATCGAACCGATCGTCGAGTGGTGATAAGGGTGGCCGACGGGAAACAGCCCCTCGACCGACTTGTAGCGGACGAGGCCATAGGGCTGGTTGTCGCCCTGTCGCTTCTCGTTCTGGACGACGCCGCGCTGCTCATCGAGCACCCCTTGCGTCACCGCGCCGAGCAGATAGCCCATGCGGTCGCTTTCCATGAACAGCACCCGGTCGAGCGCCGCGCGCGGCACCGTCTCGAAATAATTTGTGCGGTCGAAGCTCGTCGTGCCGTTGAAGTCGGTCGCGCCCGCTGAGCGCAGGGGATCGAAGAAGTCGCCGGGCGAGTTCTCGGTCCCGTTAAACATCAGATGCTCGAACAGGTGCGCGAAGCCGGTCTTACCCTTGGGCTCGTGCTTCGACCCCACGTCGTACCAGACCGACACTGCGACGACGGGCGCCTTGCGGTCGGTGTGGACGAGGACGCGCAGGCCGTTCTTCAGCGTGAAGGTCTCGTATGGAATGTCGACCGACTTGATGAGGTCGGCGACGGGCGCGGGGGCCGGATCGGCGGGGCGGGCGAGAAGCGGGGTCGAAAGCGCCGACAGCGCGGCACCGATCATCAGGAAAGAACGCACGGATTCAAGGCCCTCTCGGCAGTTTCGATTGTGACGATAGCGGGCCTGCCGGGGCGTGCAAGCGGCGCGCGTTTCTGGCAAGGGCGCGGGCATCCACGATTCCGAGGTTCGCCATGTCCATCCGCTTCCTCGCCCTTGCCGGAGTGCTCGCCATGACCGCCGCCCCTGCCCATGCCGACGACAAGATCGGCTGGACCCTCGTCATCCATGGCGGCGCCGGCGTGATCGAGCGCGAGCGGATGACGCGCGAGCGGGAGGAAGCGGCGCGCGCGGGCCTCGATGCCGCGCTTACCGCGGGACAGAAGGTGCTGGCCGGCGGCGGCAGCGCGCTCGATGCGGTCGAGGCGGCGGTGCGCGTGCTGGAGGACGATCCGAGCTTCAACGCCGGGCGCGGCGCGGTCTTCACCTATGAGGGGAAGAACGAGCTCGACGCAGCGATCATGGAGGGGGCGACCCGCAAGGCGGGTGCGGTCGCAGGCGTCACCGCGACGAAGAACCCGATCGGCCTTGCCCGCCGGGTGATGGAGAACAGCCCGCACGTGATGCTGGCGGGCGCGGGGGCCGATGCCTTTTCGAAGGAAGAGGGGCTTGAGCAGGCCGGCCCCGACTGGTTCGGGACCGAGGAGCGCCGCCGCCAGCTTGACGAGCTGAAGTCGCGCAAGGCCGATGCATTCGACATCGACATGAAATACGGCACAGTCGGCGCGGTCGCGCGCGACGCGAAGGGGCATGTCGCCGCCGCCACCTCGACCGGGGGCGTCACGGGCAAGCGCTGGGGCCGGATCGGCGATTCGCCGCTGATCGGTGCGGGTACCTATGCCGACGATCGCGCCTGTGCGATCTCCGCCACCGGTGCGGGCGAGTTCTTCATCCGCGAGGGCGTGGCGCACGAAATCTGCGCGCGCGTCCGCTTCAAGGGCGAGAGCCTCAAGGTCGCCGCCGACACGGTGATGGCGGAGACGAAGGCGCTCGGCGGCACCGGCGGCGTCATCGTCACCGGGCCGACCGGCGAGATGGCGTGGAGCTTCAACACCCCCGGCATGTATCGCGGCCGAGTGAGCGCAGGCGGCGAGCGCGTCGTCGCCATCTATGGGGACGAGAAGTGATCCGCCGCCTGATCCTCGCGCTCGCACTGCTGTTCGCGCCGGCGAGCGCGCAGGCGTACGGCTTCTTCACGCATGAGGCGATCGCGCGGATCGCGCTCATGAACGTGCGCCCGGAAACGGCGCGAATGGTGCGCGCGATGCTGCGCGGCGCCCCGCCGCTCCTCCAGACGCCCGAATGCAAGGTGGCCACGCCCGAGCAGGCGGCAACCTGGCCCGACTGCGTCCGCAATCTGGGTGAGCGGTTCAGCTATACCGCGAGCTGGCACTATCAGAACGTCGATATCTGCAAGCCCTTCGACCTCAAGACCGCGTGCAAGGACGGCAATTGCGTGTCGGCGCAGATCGAGCGGCAGGTGAAGCTGATCCAGAACCGCACCGTGCCGGCTCGCGAAAAGGCGATGGCGCTGGTCTTCCTCATCCACTTCGTCGGCGACCTGCACGCGCCCCCGCACGGCGGCGACCGCGGCGATCGCGGCGGCAACGACGTGAAGGCGAGCTATGGCCCGGTGACGGCGAAGTGGCTCAACCTCCATTCGATCTGGGACTCACCGCTCGCCGAGCGCGCGGTGACGACCCCGCCCTCCCCGTTTCGGGTGTATTCGCCGGAGGAGCGTGCGGCGCTGGGAAGCGGCAGTGTCGAGGACTGGAGCCGGCAGAGCTGGGAAGCGAGCCGTGACGCCGCCTACGGTCTGGCGCTGGGCGATGCATGCGGGCCGAAGCCGGCGAGACCGGTCACGGTGACGCCGGAAGCGATCGAGAAGATGGTGCCGGCGCAGCGGCTACAGATCGAGCGCGCGGGGCTCAGGCTGGCGCGGATGCTGGACGAGGCGCTGGATCCGGCCAAGGCGTTCGTGCCGGAAAAGAAGCCGCCGTATCGCGGGGGGTGAGGCCGCAGAAGAAGCGGTATCCCGGGTCAAGCCCGGGGTGACGATGTTAGGGAAGGGCTGCCCCGTCCAACTTCCGTCATCCCGGGCTTGACCCGGGATCCCGCTTCTTCTTCTGCCCGGTCAGGAAATCACCACCGTCACCGCGCGGCGGTTCTGGGCATAGGCGCCCTCGTCCGATCCGACCGCCAGCGGGCGTTCCTTGCCGTAGCTGATCGTCGTGATCCGCCCGGCGTCGATGCCGCGCGCGACGAGATAGTTCTTGGCCGAATTGGCGCGCCGGTCGCCGAGCGCGAGATTGTATTCGCGGGTGCCGCGCTCGTCGCAATGGCCCTCGATCGTGACGCGGACGTTCGGATACTGCGTCAGCCACTGCGCCTGCGTGTCGAGGATCGCCCGCGCCTCCGGGTCGATATCGTAGCTGTCGAGCGCGAAGTTGACCGTGTCCGACCGGACGGTGCGCTTGAAGTCCGCGGCCGAGCCGGGGAGCGCGCCGTTGCCGACCTGGCCCGATCCCTCGCCGCCGGTGCCGGGGGCAGTCGTGCTCTCACCCGGTGCGGGCGGCAGGACGGGCGGACGCTTCTTGGCGCAGCCGGCGACGGCGATCAGTGCGACGCCCATCATGAGGGCGGCGGTACGGTTGGCCATGTCGGTCTCCTCCTTGGAAATGCGGGTCCGTCGTCACGACGAACCGTTCAAAGCAGTTTTCGTTTCGGGGTCAGGGCCTGACCGGTCCCCAGCTCGGGTCCGATCCGTCGAGCGGGGTGCCGATGCGCCGTTCGTTGACGCCGGTGAGGTCGACCGACCACACCTGCGACCGGCCCGAGCCCTGCGCCGACCGCAGGAAGGTCAGCACGCGGCCGTTCGGCGACCAGCTCGGCCCCTCGTCGCCCCAGGCGTCGGTGAGCAATTTCTCGCCGCCGCCATCGGGGCTCATGATCCCGATCTTGAACCCGCCCTGGATGCGCGTGAAGGCAACGAGGTCGCCGCGCGGGCTCCACACCGGCGTGCCGTAACGCCCGCCGCCGAAGCTGATCCGCCGCTGGTTCGATCCGTCGGCGTTCATGACATAGAGCTGCTGCGAGCCGCCGCGATCGCTTTCGAAGACGATGCGGCTGCCGTCGGGCGAATAGCTGCCGCCGGTGTCGATGCCGGGCGAGTTGGTCAGCCGCTGCGGACTGCCCCCCTGTGCCGACACGCGATAGAGGTCGGTGTTGCCGTTCTGCGCCATCGAGAACAGGATCGACCGCCCGTCTGGCGAGAAGCGCGGGGCGAAGGTCAGGCTGACGCCCTGCACCACCTTGCGCTGCCGCCCGCTGGCGAGGTCGTAGACATAGATCGCCGGCTGGTCGCCGACATAGCTCATATAGACGATCGACTGCTGGTTGGGCGCGAACCGCGGGGTCAGCACGATCGACTGGCCGTTGGTCAGAAAGCGGTGATTGGCGCCGTCCTGATCCATGATCGCAAGGCGCTTGATCCGCTTGTTCTTCGGCCCCGTCTCGCTGACATAGACGATGCGGCTGTCGAAATACGGCCCCTCGCCGGTCAGGCGGGTATAGACCGTGTCGGCGCACTTATGCGCCGCGCGCCGCCAGTCGGACGGCTGGACGACGAAGCCCTGCCGCGCCAGCTCGATCTTGGAGAACACGTCGTAGAGGTAGCAGCCGACGGTCAGCGTGCCGTCGCCGTTCGAGCGAACGAACCCTTGCACCAGCGCCTGCGCGCCCGTGCCGCCCCAATAGTCGTAGGCGGGCGCGGTGACTTCGGGGAAGACCACCGCGCGAAGCTGACCCGGCTGAAGCGGGGTGAACAAGCCCGAGTTCTTGAGGTCCGCGGTCACGATCTCGGCAAGCTGCCGGCCGAGGTCGTCGGTCGACCCGGCCGGCGTCGACTGCACCGCCGGAGTCGGCATGTAGGGGATGGCGATCGGCATCGGCGCCGAAATGCCGCCGGTCACGTCGACCTCCAGCGGCGGCGCATCCTGTCCGGCGGGCGCGCCGGGCGTCGCCACCTGCGGCACGTCCAGCGGTGCGGGCGGCGGCGCTTCCTGCGCGGCGAGCGGGCCGAGCGCGAGGCAGCCCGACATCGCGATCGTCATCCGCAGTTTCAGCATCGAACGCTCCTCTCGAACATGGGATGGCCGGCTCAACGGAGCTGCCAGTTATAGTTGATATTGCCCCAGCCGCCATTGGCGGTCTGGTAATATTCGGCCGGCAGCTTGAGCGGCGTGCAGGCGCGGAACGCCGCGATGCCGAGGTCGACGACGCGCTGGGCGTACCGCTCGTTCTCACCCGAGATGCCCGACTGGCGCACCATCTTCGGATTGCCCGCCAGCGTGCCGTCGCGGTTGAGGCGCAGGTTGAGGACGGTGACGATGTTGTTCGCCCCCGGCCCCGGATTGACCTGCTTGTCGGCACAGGGCTGGATCTGGCGCCGGATCGCGTCGCGGATGCCGGCGAGCGCGCGCGCGTCGATCTTCGCCGCACCGGGCGGATTGGTCGCCTTGCTCTCGCTCGGCGTGTCCGACAGGCCCTTGAGGAAATCGTCGCCGAGGCGCGAGCCGCGCGGGCGGCTGGCCTTGGCAGCGACGTCGCTGCCCGCTCCCTTGGTCGCCGCCGGTTTCGCCGCGGCCTTCGGCGCGGGGGCTGCCTTGGGCGCGGGCTTTGCCGCCGCCTTGGCAGCCGGCTTCGGCTCGGCCTTGGCCTTTTCGGCCGGCGCTTCGGCCGGTTTCTTCGGCTGCGGCTGCGCCTTAGGCACGGGCTTGGGCGCCGGGCGCGGCTTTGGCGCGGGTTGCGGCGGGGCGGGCCTGGGCGCCGGGCGTGGCTCGGGGGCAGGCTCGGGCGGTGCAGGTTCGGGCTGGGGCTGCGGCTCGGGTTCGGGCTGCGCGGCGGGTTCGGGCGGCGCGGCGTCTTCGGGCGGGCCCTGTTCGGGCGCGATCGAGGTGGCGGGCGGCTCGATCGAGGCGGGCGCCTGCGCCTCAAGCCCCACCTCGTCGACGAGGCTGACGTCGATCGGCACGGGCTTCAATTCGGTCGGATTGGGCGTCGCGAGGAACCCGACCGAGAGCAGGCCGAACAGCACGACATGGCCGACAACGGCGACGCCAAGGCCAATGCGTTCGGCGCGATCCATCGCTGGCTCAGCGCTCGTTCGAGCCGAGCGTCACCAGCGACACGCGGTTCAGCCCGGCGCGGTTCAACTCGCCCATCACGCTCATGAACTTGCCGTAATTGGTCGTCCGGTCGGCGCGGACAAGGATCGCGGGCGGCTCGCCCGTCGCATTGGCGCGCGCGATCTCGGCCAGCGCGTCGGGCAACTGCGCCTCGGTCAGTTCGCGGTCGTTGACGAAGATGCGGCCGGAATCGTCGATCGCGACCTGTACCGGCTCCTGCTCCTGATCCAGCGCCTTGGCGCGGCTCTCGGGCAGGTTCACCGGCACGCCCGCGGTCAGCAGCGGCGCGGTCACCATGAAGATGATGAGCAGCACCAACATCACGTCGACCAGCGGGGTGACGTTGATGTCCGCCATCGGCGCGCGCCGCCCGCGCCCCCGGCGGGAGGGAAGGTTCGCCCCCATCAGGCGAGCTCGAGCTGGCGGCTGAGCGTCGCGTGGAAGCCGTCGGCGAAGCGGTTGAGCCGCGCCTCGATCCGGTCGATCGCGTGGCTAAAGCGGTTGTATGCGATCACCGCAGGGATCGCCGCGAACAGGCCGATGGCGGTCGCGAACAGCGCCTCGGCAATGCCCGGCGCGACGACGGCGAGGCTAGAGTTCTGCTCGGCGGCGATGCTGGTGAAGCTGCGCATGATGCCCCAGACGGTGCCGAACAGCCCGACGAACGGCGCGACCGAGCCGATCGTGGCGAGGATGTTGAGCCGGTCGCCAAGCCGGTCGATCTCCGCCGCCACCGCCGCGCCCATCGCGGTGCCAAGCCGCTCGCGCGTCCCCTCCCGGTCGATCGTCTTGCCCGCCGTCGAGCGGCGCCATTCGGCGACCCCGGCGGAAAAGACGCGCGCGATCGGCAGGTCGCTCTCGGCATGCTTGCGGTGGAAGGCGTCCACGTCGTCGGCGCGGCGATAGTCGGCCTCGAACGTGTCGATCGCCTTCTTCGTGCGGCCGACCTTCACGCGAAAGCCGATGATGATCGCCCAGGTCCAGATGCTGGCGAGGAGCAGGCCCAGCATCACCCCCTTCACGACGAAATCGGCCTGAATAAACAGCGCGATGGGCGACAGCGTGGCGGCATCGGTACTGACGAAGGCGGCGTCCATGCGGGCTCAGTTCCCTTGAGGCAAAAGGCGGGCGAAGATGTCGAGCCACTGGGGCGGCTGGCGGCGCGGGCGGCCCGAAGGGGTGATGAACACCGCCTCGACGCTGGCCTCGACCAGAATGGCCGTCCCCTTCATTACTCGTTGCTGAATGGTGGCGGATGCGGGGCGGAACCCCGTCAGCCGGCTGACGACGACGAGGTCGTCGTCGAGGCGCGCGGGCGCAGCGAAGCGGAGCGACACGTCGCGCACCGCATAGACGCCCTCTCCTGCCTCGAAGGCCGCACGCTGGTCGATTCCGGCGACGCGCAGCATGTCGGAGCGGGCGCGCTCCATGTAGCGCAGGTAATTGGCGTGATAGACGACGCCCGACAGGTCGGTATCCTCGAAATAGACCCGCACCGGGAAGCGGTGGTCGGGACCTTCGAAATGGCCGGAGGCGGGAAGGACGTCTGACGTCATGCCCTCGCGGCTTTATCGGCGGTTGTCCGGGGGGTCAAAGCGTTAGGGCCGCTTAGTCGAACAATCCGTCCTGCGATCCCGCCGGCGGTTCGATGCCGAGGTGCTTCCAGCCGGCGGCGTTCAGGCAGCGGCCGCGGGCGGTGCGGGCCACCATGCCGATCTGGATGAGGTAGGGCTCGATCACCTCCTCGATCGTGTCGCGCGGTTCGGACAGGCCGGCGGCCAGCGTCTCCACCCCCACCGGGCCGCCGCGATAGATGTCGGCGATCATCGTCAGGTAGCGGCGATCCATCGCGTCGAGGCCGAGGCGGTCGACCTCCATCCGGTTGAGCGCGCGGTCGGCCACGTCGGCATCCACGACCGGCGCCCCCGCCACGTCGGCGAAGTCGCGCACGCGGCGCAGCAGCCGCCCGGCGATGCGCGGGGTGCCCCGCGAGCGGCGTGCGACCTCGGTGGCGCCGTCGGGCGCGATGGCGAGACCGAGCAGCCCCGCCGCGCGCGTCACCACCCGCGTCAGTTCCTCGACCGTATAGAATTGCAGCCGCACCGGGATGCCGAACCGATCGCGCAGCGGCGTCGTCAGCAGCCCCTGCCGCGTCGTCGCGCCGACCAGCGTAAAGCGCGGCAGGTCGATCCGCACGCTGCGCGCCGACGGCCCCTCCCCGATCATCAGGTCGAGCGCGCGGTCCTCCATCGCGGGATACAGCACTTCCTCGACCGCGGGGGCGAGGCGGTGAATCTCGTCGATGAACAGGACGTCGCCGTCCTCGAGGTTGGTCAGCAGCGCGGCGAGGTCGCCCGAGCGCGCGATCACCGGGCCGCTGGTGGCGCGGAAACCCGTCCCCATTTCGCGCGCGATGATCTGTGCCAGCGTCGTCTTGCCGAGCCCCGGGGGGCCGAAGAACAGGACATGGTCCAGCGCCTCGCCGCGCGCGCGCGCCGCCTCGATGAACACGCGCAGATTCTCGCGCGCGGCCTTTTGCCCCACGAACTCGTCGAGGTGCCGCGGGCGGAGCGCCGCATCGACGTCTTCGGGGCGGCGTGCGGGGGTCAGGATGCGGTCGGTGTCGGTCACGCGCCCACGCTTAGCCGCGTGCGCGGCGGAACGAAAGCAGGACGCGAGGGGACGAGATTGGAGGTCGCCGGTCGGGCGGCTAGAACGTAACCATGCTGATGCTTGTCCTCGCGCTCCAGGCCGCCGCCCCTGCCCCCGGCGAAGAACTGACGATCGTCGCCAAGGTCGAGATCGACGTGGCCGGGCGCATCACCAACTGCGCGATCGAGAAGAGCGAGGCGCCGCAGAACGTCAACGAGGCGACGTGCCGCACGCTCGCCACCAAGGGCCGGTTCAAGCCCAAGCTGGAGGACGGCAAGCCCGTCGCCTCGACCCGCGAGGTCCGCATCCGCTGGCGCAAGGACGCGGCCCCCGCGAAGGCAAGCTAGCTCCGCACGCTCGTCGCCGCGAACGACTGCCGGATCGCGTCGTATAGCGGCTTGGGCTGGGCCGACGCGTCATAGGGGCACGGGCGCACGGGCAACCCGTCGGGGCGCTTCTGGAAACTTTGCAGCCAGCTGTACTTGTCGTTGAGCCCCCAGGCGAGCACGTCCTTGAGCTGTGGATAGCTGAAGAGCAGGTCCAGCCACGCCTTGCCATAGGTGGCCACGTCGGCGTCGCGTTGTTCGATTGTGCCGGTCCGGTTCTGGTCGCTCACGTCGAATTCGGTGATGATGAGCTTGTAGCCGAGTCCCGTCACCTGATCGAGCCAGGCGCGCATCTGCGGGATCTGCGCATCGGCAATCGATTGGGCGGTGCCCGACGAATAGAAGCCGATGTGCGACTGGATACCGAGCGTGTCGACCGGCACGTTCCGGTCGCGAAAGCCGCGCAGCAGGTTGAGCACGCCATTGCGGTGCGTCGTCGAGCCCCAGTCCATATAGTCGTTGTAGACCAGTTCGGCACCCGGCAGTTCCTCTCGCGCGGTCCTGAAGGCAAGGTCCATGATGTCCGCACCGCCGCCAGTCGCATCGCCCAGGATGTTACGCCGGATCGCGCCGGTCGCGGGCTCGATCGCCTCGTTCACCACGTCCCAGCTCTTGATCCGGGTGCCGAAATGGCGGGCGACGTTCTGGACATGGCTGCGGGTGATCCGCTCGGCCGTCGCACGCGGGTTCGTGCCCATGTCGTAGGTGCGCAGCCATGCGGGCAAGCGATCCTGCAGGTACCAGAGCATCACGTGCCCGCGCATCTGGAGGCCCTTGCTTTCGGCGTAATTCAGCATCGCGTCGGCGCGGGTCCAGTCATAGACGTTCTCGGCGCTCGACTGATACTCCCACTTCATCTCGTTCTCGGGAACGACGAGCTGGCAGTCGCGCTCGATCAGCGCGGCATAGGCCGGATTGTTGAACGACGCTGCGTCCGCGCCGGGCGCCGCCCAAGCGAAGGTGGTGCCGAACCGCATGCCCTTGGCCGCCGCCGCGGCACCGAGCGTCGTCGTCGTCGAGCTCGGTGATGGCGACGGTGTGGGCGTAGGGGTCGGTGTCGGTGTTGGCGTGGGGGCTGGTGTCGGGGCCGGAGTCTCGCTGTTACCGCTACTGCCGCTGCACGCCGTCAGCCCGAGCGCGCCGGCGAACGCCAGCGTCTGGCGCCGCGAATAGCCTGTCATATCCTCTCATCCTCGTAGCACGGCTATGGTGCCACCCCCGCCGCCGGGTGTTTCCCCGGTCGACGGGGCGGATGCTATAGGATGGACACAAGCCGGCAATCCCAATCGCTTGGGTGCCCGCATGAATACGTAACCGCTATTTAGCCGCGCGCTTCAGTGCCTCTCGCACCAGCGCGTCGAAGGGGGCGGCTTCGCCCAGCGCATCCTCCGCCGCGCGTACGGCCGTGCTGGCCTCGGCGGGCCGGAAGCCCAGGTTGAGGAGCGCGGCGACCGCATCCTGCGCCTGGCCGCCGAGCGGGCCGACCGGGCCCGCCGGGCCGATCGCGATCGTGCCCTTGTCTTTCAGTTCGCGCACGATCCGTTCGGCGAGCTTCGGCCCGACGCCGTTGGCGCGGCCGACCATCGCCTTGTCCCCGCGCGCGATTGCCGTCGACAGCTCATCAGGGGACAGCACCGACAAGATAGCGAGCGCCACCCGCGCGCCCACCCCCTGCACCGCGGTCAGGTATCCGAACCAGTCGCGCTCCTCCGGGCTGGCAAAGCCGACGAGGCGGATGAAATCCTCCGCCACCAGCATCTGCGTGTGGAGGACGGCAGTGGTGCCGATTGGCCCTAGCGAGGCGAGCGTCTTGGTCGAGGCCCCGACCAGATAGCCGACGCCGCCCACGTCGATCACCGCATGGTCGAGCCCGGCGGCGGTCAGCACGCCCTTCAGATGCGCGATCATCGCCGGCTCAGTCGAGGCTTTTGCCGACCTGCTCGGCCATGTCCTTCGACAGGCCGGGCGTGCGCATGATCCGCTCGAGCTCGGCGCGCATCAGCTTTGCGCGCCCCTCGTCGAAGCGACGCCAGCGGCCGAGCGGCGGGACGAGCTTCGCGGCGGTCTGCGGGTTGAGCTTGTCGAGGGCGATCAGCTGGTCGGCGACGAAGCGATAGCCCGCACCGTCGGCCGCGTTGAACGCGCGCTGGTTGACGCTAAACGCGCCGACGAGCGAACGCGCGCGATTGGGATTGGCAAGCGTGAAGTCGCGGTGGTGCGACAGTTCGACCACCCGCGCCAGCGTTTCCGGCCGCGACGACAGCGCCTGCGTCGAGAACCATTTGTCGAGGACGAGCGCGTTGCCGGCGTAGCGATTGTAGAAGATGTCGAGCGCGGCTTCCCGCGCCTCGTCGTCGGCGGAATTGACGAGCGTCGTCAGCGCGCCCTGCCGGTCGGACATGTTGTCCGCCGCCTCGAACTGGCGAAAGGCAAGGCTGCTGGCGTCGGCCGCGCCGGAAGCGGCGATATAGCCTAGCGAGACCGTGCGCACGCGGCGGCGCCCCTTGGCGGCAGGCGAATATTCGAAGCGGTCGTCCTGCGCGCCCTCGTACGCGGTGCGCCAATGGTCGGCGAGCGTGCGGCCAAGCTCGCCGCGCAAGGCTTCGCGCGCCTGGTAGATCGCCTCCGGGTCGACGACCGCCAGCTGATCGCCGATGAAGCTGTCTGAGGGCAGCAGCACCGCCTCCGCCACGAACGCGGGATCTAGGTTCGGGTCGGTCAGCGTGTTGCGCACCGCCTCCACCACCGGCGCATGATCGGCGCGGCCGTGGCGAACGGCTGCGACGAGCGTGTCGAGCATCAACTGCTGCATCGCCTCGTAACGCGCGAACGGATCGTCGTCGTGCGCGGAGAGGAAGGCGAGTTCGGCCGCGCTGCGGTCGGTCTCGACGATCACGGGGGCGGAGAAGCCGCGGTTGATCGACAGGACGGGCGGCTCGGTCACCGTCTCGAACGCGACCTCGGCCTCGCCGTCCTTGAGGAGGACGAGCTGCTCGGTGCCGAGCGCGCTCGCGGTCTCGCTGCCGAACAGCTTGAGGCGGAGCGGCAGGACCATCGGGTCCTTGGCCGGCTGACCCGGCGTAGGCGGGACGGTCTGGCGCAGATAGAGGTGCGCGCGGCCGCTGCCGACCTCATGCTCCAGCCGCGCCGAGACGCGGGGGGTGCCGGCCTGCGAATACCACAGGCGGAACTGCGACAGGTCGACGCCGCCGGCATCCTCCATCGCGCACACGAAATCCTCGACCGTCGCGGCGGTGCCGTCATGGCGATCGAAATAGAGGTCGCTGCCCGCGCGAAACTTCTCGGGGCCCAGGATCGTGGCCATCATGCGGATGACCTCGGCGCCCTTGTTGTAGATCGTAGCGGTGTAGAAGTTCGAGATTTCGAGATAGGCGTCGGGGCGGACGGGGTGCGCCAGCGGCCCGGCATCCTCGGGAAACTGCGCGGCGCGCAAAGACCGCACATCCTCGATTCGCTTGACCGCGGCCGATCCCTGATCGGCGGAGAAGCTCTGGTCGCGATAGACGGTGAAGCCCTCTTTGAGGGAAAGCTGAAACCAGTCGCGGCAGGTGACGCGGTTGCCCGACCAGTTGTGGAAATATTCGTGCGCGACGACCGCGGCCACCGCGTCGTAATCGTAATCGGTCGCGGTGTCGGGATCGGCGAGGATGTAGCGGCTGTTGAAGATGTTCAGCCCCTTGTTCTCCATCGCACCGAAGTTGAAGTCGTCGACCGCGACGATGTTGAACACGTCGAGATCGTATTCGCGGCCATAGACATCCTCGTCCCACCGCATCGAGGTCTTGAGCGCCGCCAGCGCATGGTCGGTCTTGGCAAGATCGGGCGAACGCACCCAGATGCCGAGTTCGACCGCGCGGCCCGAGCGGGTGACGAAGGTGTCGCGATTGGCGACGAGGTCGCCGGCCACCAGCGCGAAGAGGTAGCAGGGCTTCGGGAACGGATCGTCCCACTCGGCGAAGTGGCGTCCGCCGTCCAGATCGCCCGCGCCGACCGGATCGCCGTTCGCCAGCAGCACGGGGAAGCGCGCCTTGTCCGCGCTCATCCGCACCGAATAGCGGGTGAGCACGTCGGGCCGGTCGGGAAAATAGGTGATGCGGCGAAAGCCCTCCGCCTCGCACTGCGTGCAAAGGAGGCCGCCCGAAGCGTAGAGGCCCATCAGCTGGGTATTGCGCTCGGGGTGGATCAGTACCTCGGTCTCGACGCGGTGCCGCTCGCCGGTCAGCGCGATCGCAATGCCGCGGTCGGTCGCCTGCCACTCCGCGGGCTGGCCGTCGACGGTGATCGACAGCGGCTCCAGCCCGTCGCCGTCCAGCTGCAACGGCGCATTGTGGTCGCCGCTTCGCTCCACCTCCAGCACCGCGCGCACGCGTGTCGCGGCAGGGTCGAGGTCGAAGTCGAGCGCGATGCGCGGCACCTGCCATTCGGGCGCGCGGTAATCGGCGCGGCGGACCGCACGGGGGGCAATGGGGGCGTTCAGGGCATCGAGCATGGCGAAGGAGTTAGGCCGTCCCCCGCCCCGCGGCAATGGCGCTTACTTGATTCGATAAAGCCTGAGCGGCGAGGTCGGCGGGAGCAGGATCGGCTCGAGGAACGGGAGCAACTGGCCGCGCGCGATCTGCGCATAGAAACCGTTCTTCGACCGCGCGCGATAGACCGTCGTCTCCGCCATGTTGGGACAGGTGAGGAGCAACGTCGCGCCATGCGCCTTCGCGATGCGATAGAAGGTCGCGGGCGATCCCTGGAACGCGTGATGCACGTCGAGGATCGCGTCGCCGTTGCGATGGTAAGGCCCGGCGATCGCATTGTGGTGCGTCAGCGTGATGAGCCGCGGCCCCAGGTCGACATGCGTGAACACCGTCTGCGGCGGCAGGCGGTCGAGCGGGCGCATCGCCGGGATCGTCGCGCACCGCTGGTTCGCCTTGCCCACGCGCTGCTGCATCGCATTGGGCCGGTCGATCGGCAGCCAGCGGATCATGAGACCGGCGAACAGCCCCGACACGATCAGGAAGCCGCCAACCGTGCCGATCACGCGCACGGGCATCAGCCGGTGATGGAGCAGCCACGGAAAGATCACCCAACCGAGCGCGGTGGCGCCGGGCACCGCCAACAACTGCGCTGCCGGTCCCGCGCGCACCTGCCAGAGGAGGAGGCCACAAGCGAGCGCGGTGAACAGCATCACCGGCACCCAACCGGCCAGCCGCGCCGCATCGCCGCGCGCGCGCCACGTGGCGAAAATCGCGCCGATGAGGCCGACGACGGGCAGCGCCGCGATCGGGAAAGCGGTGCGCAGCGGATGCTTGTAGATCGGTCGCGCTTCGCGGACGTTGTTGAGCCAGGTGCGCGCCAGTTCCTCCGACACCCCCTCCGGCCGCGACAGGCATTGCGGGAACAGGCTGGCGAACGCCCCCGCCAGCAGCCCGCCGGCGATCAGCGCGAGCACCAGCCGCAGTTCGCGCCGCGCCGGGTTGACCACCGCGAGCGCGAGGAGCAGCGCCCCGCCCGCGACCGTCGCCGACAGCCACACCGGCGTCAGCGCGTCGCAGCGCATCGCATAATTGGCGTTGGAGGCGAACAGGACGAAGCCGATCGCGCTGCCGCCCGCGAGCGCCGCGCCGTATGCGGCCATGCGCGGCGCCTCTGCCCGGTCCCACACCCAGCGGAGGGCCAGGATGCCGCCGGCGCCCACGGCATAGGGCAGCATCTCCAGCCCGATCGACAGCGAAAAGGCACTGGCGCCGCCGACGATCGCGCCGCCCCGCGCCTTTTTCGGGTCGGCGAGCGCCGCGACCGTGACGGCAAGCGCGGCAAGCTGCCAGCCGTGATGGTCGATGCGCGTCGGCATGTACATGAGCAGCGTCGCCGAACAGCCGAACAGGAACACCAGCGCCAGCGGCCACGCGCGCGCGTCGATCAGCCGCCGGGCGGCGACGGCGACCGCGGTCATCGCGATCGAGAAGGGCAGAAGCGGCGCAATGCCCACCGCCAGCCGCTCTGCCCAGGCCGGCGTCGTGAACAGCCGGAAGAACAGGATCAGCCCCGCGATCGGCAGGTCGACGATCCGGCTCCAGTGGATATTGAACCCGCCCGGCGGATTGAGCCGGTATTGCGTGAGGTCGTACCAGCCCTGTCCATTCATCCACGCGCGCACCTGCATCAGGCGCATATTGTCGTCGGTGTCGGACAGCGCGAGCCAGTAGATGCCGCCCCAACGCTGCCACAGGAACCAGCCCGCGAACACACCCCAGGCGAGCAGCGTCCAGCGCAGCCAATGATGGCGGAGTTGGACGTCAAGGAAGTCGCGCTGCATGTCGGGCTTTTCTCGGGGAGCGTGGGACGATAGGGCGGCCCCTACTCCGAAGTGCGTAAAGGGCAAGTGCGTGGGGGCAAGTAGGTGACAGGCGTGGCGGGCGGCATCGAACGATTGAGGGAAGCGCCGATCGTCGGGCAGCTGATGCGCTTCCTCGTTGCCGGAGGAATCACGACGGTCCTCTATACCGCGGTTTACCTGCCGCTCGCGATGTGGGTGTTCGGGCGCGAGCGCGCGGTATTGGCGGTGCCGTTCGCCTTTGCCGTCGCGGTGACGGCGGGGTTCTGGCTGCACAGCAACTGGAGCTTCAAGGGGCACGGGACGCGGTCGGAAGGGCCGGGGCAACGAGCGAAGTTCGTCGGGGTGCAGGCATCGGGCCTCCTCATGCACGCGGCGATCACCTGGTTCGTGACCGATCGCCTCGGTATGCCCGCCTGGGCGCCGCTGATCCCGGGGCTGATCCTCGTCCCCCTCGTCACTTTCTTCCTCAACCGTCAGTGGGTGTTTCGCTAAGCCATGGATCGCATCGTCTACGACCGCATGGCGGCCCACGACACCACCCACTGGTGGTATCGCGCGCGCCGCGAGATCCTCGCCGACTATCTGACGCGGGAAGCGGCGCTGCCGAAGGGTGCGCGCATCCTCGAGATCGGCTGCGGCACCGGGCACAACCTGCCGATGCTGGCGGGGTTCGGCGAGGTGGATGCGATCGAGATCGATCCCGCCGCGCGCGGGTTCGCGGCCGAACGGCTGGGCAAGCCGGTGGGCGACGCCCCCCTCCCCGCGCTCACCGGGGTCGAGCGTAGCGCTTACGACCTCGTCGCCGTCCTCGACGTGGTCGAGCATGTCGAGGACGACGTGGCGGCGCTGAAGGGTATGGCCGAGGTGCTGAAGCCCGGCGGCGCGATCCTTGTCACCGTGCCCGCGCATCCGTGGATGTGGTCGGCGCACGACACGGTGAACCATCATCACCGGCGTTACTCGAAGGGAACGCTGGACAAGGCGATCCGCGACGCGGGGCTGCGCCATAACGGGCTGCGCTATTTCAACTCGCTGCTGTTCCCGGTCGCGGTCGCGGCACGCGTGGCGGGCAAGCTGACCGGCAAGGACGACAGCGACGATTCGCCGCCCGCCGCGCCCGTCAACAAGGCGCTGGAGGCGGTGTTCCGGCTGGAGCGGCACCTGGTCGGCCGCGTGCCGCTGCCGCCGGGGTTATCGATCATTACGCTGGTCCGGAAGTAAGTCAGAAGAAGAAGCGGGATCCCGGATCAAGTCCGGGATGACGGGATCGGCGAGCGCATCCTCCAACCAAGTCCGTCACCCCGGGCTCGACCCGGGGTCCCGCTTCTTCCTGCTCCTACTGGCTTCTACCGCACCACCCGCGTCACATGCCCCATCTTGCGGCCCGGCCGCGCCTCGTGCTTGCCGTAGAGGTGGAGGTGGAGGCCGGGCTCCGCCGCCAGCGCCGCCCACCGCGCGGCGTCGTCGCCGATCAGGTTGGTCATGCTCACCGCCGTCCCCGTCAGCCGCGTGGGGCCGAGCGGCAGGCCGAGGATCGCGCGCGCATGGTTCTCGAACTGCGAGGTCTCCGCCCCCTCGATCGTCCAGTGCCCTGAATTGTGAACCCGCGGCGCCATCTCGTTGAACACCGGGCCATCGCTGCCGGCAAAGAACTCCAGCGTCAGCACGCCGACATGGCCGAGCGCCTCGGCCACGCGGCCGGCGAGCGTCGCCGCCTCGGTCCATTGCGCGGCGATTTCGGCGGGCGCGGGGAGCGTCGAGGTGTCGAGGATCCCGTCCTTGTGGACGTTGCGCGGCGGCGGGTAGCTGACGGTGCGGCCGTCCAGACCGCGGGCGATGACGATCGAGAATTCGTGCTCGAAGTCGACGAACCCCTCGAGGATCGCGGGCCCACCGCCGATCGCATCCCACGCGGCATCGGCATCGGCGGGCGAGGCGAGCCGCGCCTGCCCCTTGCCGTCATAGCCGAAGCGCGTGGTCTTGAGGATCGCGGGGCAGCCGATGGCGGCGATCGCGGTGTCGAGCGCCGCACGATCGGGCACCTCCGCCCAGCGCGCGGGGCGACCGCCAAGATCCTCGACGAACCGCTTTTCGGAGACGCGGTCCTGCGCGACCTTCAGCGACTTGGGCGACGGCCGGACGGGGACGAGGTCGCCCAGCCGCTCGATCGGCGCCGCCTCGACATTCTCGAACTCGTAGGTGACGACGTCGACCTGGGCGGCGAACGCCGCCAGCGCCGCGTCGTCGTCATAGGCCCCCTGGGTGAAGGCGGGGGCCACGTCGTTCGCGGGGCCGGTTTCGGGCGCATAGATGTGGCAGCGATAGCCGAGCTGCGCGGCGGCGATGGCAATCATTCGCCCGAGCTGGCCCGAGCCGAGGATGCCGATGGTCGATCCGGGGGGCAGCGTTTCGGTCATTGCGGGCTGTCGGGCACCTTGTCGGTCTGTGCCTGCCGCCACGCGACCAGCCGGTCGCGCAGCCCCTCGTCGTTCAGCGCGAGGATCGAGGCAGCCATCAGCCCGGCATTCGCGGCCCCCGCCTCGCCGATCGCCAGCGTGCCGACGGGGATGCCGGCGGGCATCTGGACGATGGAAAGCAGGCTATCGAGGCCCGAGAGCGACTTCGACCGGACGGGCACGCCGAGCACCGGCAGGTGCGTCATCGCCGCGACCATGCCGGGCAGGTGCGCCGCGCCCCCGGCCCCCGCGACGATCACGCGGATGCCGCGCCCCTCGGCCTCGCGCGCATAGGCGACCAGCCGGTCGGGCGTGCGGTGGGCGGAGACGACGCGCGTCTCGTGCGCGATCCCCAGCGTTTCGAGCATTTCGGCGGCGCGCGACATGGTTTCCCAGTCCGACGTGCTGCCCATGATGATGCCGACGAGCGGTTGGCTCACAGTCTTTTCTCGCCCCCGAACGGGAAAGCACGGCCCCTAACGGGGTGCGATCGAAAGGGCAACGTGGTTCAGACCCGGAAGCCGTCACCCCGGACATGTTCCGGGGTCCACCGTGCCAGCATCGGCAACAGCGCGATTTGAAAGGTGACCCCCGGAACAAGTCCGGGGTGACGGATGAGGATTATGGCCCTTCGCCCTCCGGCGGCAGCGGTTCCTCGTCCTCGGGGCGGCGGCGGTCGGGGAGGAAGCGGTCGCGGTCGATCTCGACCGCGCCGTCGCGGCCGACGCGGACGCCCAGGTCGTCGAGCTGGCGCTGCACCTCGCCCGGCAGCGTGTCGACGCCGTTGCCGATCGCGTCGATCAGGTTGCCGACATCGTCGCCCGCATCCTCGATCACGTCTTCGATCACCGGGTCGGGCCGCCCCGCCGCGCTCGCGCCGGTCGCGCGCATCATATAGTCGCGCCAGATCCGCGCGGGCAGGCCGCCGCCCGACAGGCCGGCATTGGGCGTATTGTCGTCGTTGCCGACCCAGACGCCGGTGACGATCCCGTCGGCATAGCCGATGAACAGCGCATCGCGATTGTCCTGGGTCGTCCCGGTCTTGCCGAACGCCTCGACCGACAGGTTCGCCTGCCGCCCCGTCCCCTCGCGGATCGAGGCGGCGAGCAGCGTGCGCAGCCCGGCAAGCTGGTCGGCGGGAATCTTGCGCGTGTCCAGGCCGAGCTTTTCGAGCCAGCTCCCCTCGGGCGGCTGGGCAAGCCCGCGCGGGCGCACGGGCGCCTCGCCCGCCGCGACCGCGGCATAGGCGGCGGTCAGTTCGAGGAGTGATACCGACGAGGTTCCGAGCGCGATCGTCGCCTCGTTGGGGATCGGAGTGGAGATGCCGAGGTCGCGCGCCGCCTTGATGACCGCCTTCGGCCCCACCTGCTGCGTCAGCCGGGCGGAGGCGACGTTGCTCGACCGCGCGAACGCCTGGGAGAGGCTGATCTCGCCCAGATAGCGGCCGTCGCTGTTCTTCGGGCTCCAGTTGCCGATCGTCACCGGCTTGTCCTCGACCGTGTCGTCGGGAGTCATCCCCGCGCGCAAGGCGGCGAGATAGACGAACAGCTTGAAGGTCGAACCCGCCTGTCGCCGCGCCTGCGTCGCGCGGTTGAACGGGCTGTTCGCATAATCCTTTCCGCCGACCATCGCGACGATGCGGCCGTCGGGGCGCATCGAGACGAGCGCCACCTGCGCCTGCCGCAGCCCCGCCGAGCCGACCGCGCGGATCGCCGCGCGCTGGAGCCGCATTTCGAGCGTGGTCTTGACCGTCTGGTCCGCGCCGATCGCACCGGCCTGATCGCGGGCCTGCGGCAGCACCCAGTCGGCGAAATAGGTGCCGGTCGGCAGCCGCTTCGACCGCGCGACCTTGAGCCGCGCGGGTTGGACCGCCCGCGCCTCGCCCGCGGTCAGGTAGCCGGCGTCCTCCATCGCGGCGACGACGATTTCCTGCCGGTCGCGCGCGCCCTTCAGGTTCTGCGTCGGGGCGAGGCGGCTGGGCGCCTTGACCAGCCCCGCGAGCATCGCCGCCTGTCCGGTCGTCAGTTCGTCGGCGTCGCGGCTGAAATAGTGCCGTGCCGCCGCCTGAAGCCCGTACACATTGTCGCCAAAATAGACGTTCGAGAGATAGCGCGAGAGGATTTCGTCCTTCGACAGCCATGCCTCCAGCCAGAAGGCGATCATCACCTCACGCAGCTTGCGCGCGAGCGTCCGGTCGCTGCTGAGGAACGCGTTCTTCGCCAGCTGCTGCGTGATCGTGCTGCCGCCCTGCGAGCTGTTCGAGGTGAAGGTGTTGTTGACGAACGCACGCAGGATACCGCGCGGATCGACGCCCAGGTGGCTGCGGAAGCGGCGGTCCTCGATCGCGAGGAACGCGCCGGTCACGTGCGCGGGCAGCTTCGTCGCATCGACCGGCTTGCCGATCTCCGCCCCGTGGCGCGCGATCGGCTCGCCCTCTGCCGACAACAACGTGATCGAGGGCGGGACCGGCGGTTCGAGCGATTTGGACAGGGGCGCGGTGATCGCCAGCCAAATGATCGCGATGACGATGAGCACGATGACGACGCCCAGCCCGCGCGCCACCCAGCGCATCGGGCTCGGCCGCCAGCCGGGCGGCAGCGGGGGCGGCGGGCCGCCGGTGCCCGTGGTGTCGAACCCCGCAGGTGCAGGACCGGCGGGTTCGGGCGGGGCGGGCGGCTGGCCCCAGGCGTCGTAGCTGTCGATGCGCATCGGAAATACTGTATTACCGCGCCAACACACTGGACGCAATCGCGCTTATCGCACGCAGCCGATGCGCTCGGCAATGGCGCGGGCGTCAGGCCGCCTCGTGCGTCCCCAGCATGTCGGCGGCGCGGCGCGTGGCGGCGGCGGTGTCGCCCGCCAGCCGCTTCACCTCGGCCGCGACCACGCCGAAGCCGCGCCCCGCGTCCCCGGCCTTTGCCGCCTCGATCGCGGCATTGAGCGCCAGCATGTTGGTCTGGCGCGCGATCCCCTCGATCGCGATCACGGTCTGGCGCAGTTCATCCAGCATCTTCTCGCGCTCGGCATCGCGATCCGCCAGCGCCGCCTGCAGCCGTTCCGCCTCGGCCAGCTGAGACGACACGGTGCGTTCGAGCTGCACCTGACGCGTCACGTCGGTCGCCATCTTGAGCACGCCGATCGGCTGCCCCTCGCGCCCCAGGATCGGATTGTAGGTCGCGTGCAGCCACAATTCGCGCCCGGCCGCGTCGACCCGGCGATAGGTCCCGCTGTCATATTCGCCCGAGCCGAGCTTGCGCCAGAAGGCGGCATAGTCGGGCGATGCCGCCTCCGCGGCGGTACAGAAGATGCGGTGATGGCGCCCGATGACGCTTTCACGCGTATAGCCGGTCAGCCTGAGGAACTTGTCGTTGGCGTCGACGATCTCGCCCGTCGGGGTGAACTCGACGATCGCCTGGCTCTTCAGGATCGCCTGCCACACCGCCTTGCCACCGAACCGGATCGCCAATGGACCTCTCCCCTCCCCCGCCGATTACGCAGAAATGGGCAAGCGGACGGTTAACGAACCGCGAATGTTCATTTTCGTACAAAAGGGGTCGGAACGGATGATCCGGCACCTTTGGAATCTGGGCGGTGGCATCGCGATCCTGCTGGGCTTCATCGGCGTGTTCCTGCCGATCATGCCGACGGTGCCGTTCCTGATCCTCGCCGCCTTCTGCTTCACGCGCGGCAGTCCGCGGTTCGAGGCGTGGCTGCTCGCGCACCCGACCTTCGGCCCGCCGGTGGTGGCGTGGCGGGAGCGCGGCGCGATCCCGCGGCGGGGCAAATGGGCCGCGACGATCGGGCTTGCGGGCAGTGCAGCGCTGGGGTTCGCGTTCGTGCCCTGGCCTTACAGCCCCACTCCCGCGCTGATCGCGATGGTGACGCTCAGTTGGATGTGGAGCCGTCCCGACGCGTGACGGCCGCGCGGATCATGTCCGATGTCTCGCGGCTACCGTCGTGGCTCCAGCCGGGTTCGCGGAGCAGATAGCCGAGCTTCGATCCCCACGGTGCGCGCCACATGTCGCGGGCGATCCCCGCCCATTCGTGGAACGCGGCCCACAGAACGTTGAAGCTGCCGAGATCGTGGACGAGGCCGTAGCGCACGCGCTCGCCCTCATGCTCCGGCTCGAACGTCCCGAACAGGCGGTCCCAGACGATAAACACGCCGGCATAGTTGCGGTCTAGATAGCGCGGGTTCGCGCCGTGGTGGACGCGGTGGTGGCTGGGCGTGTTCATCACCGCCTCGAACCACCGGGGCATCCGGCCCACCGCCTCCGTATGGATCCAGAACTGGTAGACGAGGTTGAGGCCCGCCACGAAGAAGATCATCGCCGGCGGGAAGCCAACCAGGAACAGCGGCAGCCGGAACAGGAAGCCGAGGCTGAAGAACCCCGTCCATGTCTGCCGGAGTGCGGTCGACAGGTTGTAGTGCTGGCTGGAGTGGTGGACGACATGGCTAGCCCAGAACAGCCGCACGCGATGCGCCGAGCGGTGAAAGACGTAATAGGCGAGGTCGTCGAGGACGAAGGCGACGACGAACCAGTACCATGCCCAGCCGATGTCGAAGAGGCGGAAGCCGTGGACCCATGTCGCGATGGCAAACACCGCCCCGCCCGCGAGCACCCCCGCGACGGTGCTGCCGAGCCCTAAGAGCAGCGAGGTCAACGTGTCGCGCGGGCAATAGCGGGTAGCGTCGCGCCGCTTGGCGATCAGCATCTCGATCAGCACGAGTACGACGAAGCCGGGGATCGCGAGCGTGACGGGATCGGGCAAGTGCGGTGCCATCGCCGGATTACTTACACCGCTGTCAGCGGCGGCTCAATGCACGGTCGGCCGCTGCGCCAGCGCTTCGGCCTGTCTCACCTGATCGTCGGTGACGCCGAACAGCGCGACGCGGCCGAACATCGCCTCGCCGCTGTCGATCGCCACCCCCTCGACCGCGGGCGCGAGGGTGAGCGGCGGGATAAGGCGGCGGACCGCGACGCGCGCGCCGTGGCGCTTCAGCAGCGCGAGCGTGCCGTTGCCCGCAACCAGCGCGCCCTCGCCATTGCCGCCGACCAGTGCATGGCGCGCCTGGAACCCGACCAGATGCTGTTCGGCGAGACGCATCGCCGTCGCCGGATCGGAAATGTCGATGTCACCGAGCCGCAAATGCCGGGCGATCGCGGCGAGCGCGAGCACCGCGACCAGCGACCCGGCGAGCATCTGCCAGCTCATGCGCGGCCCGACAGCGCGTCGAGCATCGGGCGCAGGCCGGAAAGGTTGTACCCCGCCCCTGCACCACTTTCAGTGATCGCATCCGGGTCGCCACCCGCCTTCGCCTGCGTCAGCGCCCACAGGTTGCAGGAGCGCGTGCCCGAGCGGCAATAGGCGAGGACGGGGCCGTCCGCTGACCGGAGCGCGTCGGCCATCGCGTCGATCTGCGGGTGGCTGAACCCGGCATGCGTGATCGGGATCGAGGTGTAGGCCAGCCCCGCCGCCTCCGCCGCCGCGCGCATGTCGGCGTCGCTCGGCTGGCCGGGCTCCTCGTCGTCGGGGCGGTTGTTGACCACCGCCTTGAAGCCCAATGCCGCGATGTCGGCCAGTTCCTCGGGGAAGAGTTGCGGGGCGACGCTCACCTGGTCGTCGATACGGCGGATGTCGGGCATGGGAGTCTCCTTTGCCCCCGCATCTATGCGTGCGCGGCGATCACCTCAAGGAAGGCGGGGCCATAGGCGTCGAGCTTGCGCGCGCCGATGCCGGTGATGCGGCTCATTTCGGTCAGCGTGGCGGGCTTCGCCATCGCCATGTCGCGCAGCGTCGAATCGTGGAAGATCACGTAAGGCGGCAGGCCGGTTTCCTGCGCGATCTCGCGCCGGCGGGCGCGCAATGCCTCGAACAGCGGATGGCCCACCGGGTTCGCGGTCGCGCCCGTGCTCCCGCGCCGGCCCTTGCGCTCGCGCTTGGGGGGCACGATCAGGCGCAGCTCGGCCTCCCCCTTCAGGATCGCGCGCGCGCCGGGGCCGAACTCCAGACCGCCATGCGGGTTGGCGCGGATCGCGTCACGCAGCATCAGGGCACGGCCGACGGGCTTGAGGAGCGCGACCTCCTCCCCCTCGACGATGCCCCAGACCGACAGGCGCTCGTGCCCGCTCGTCAGGCTGCGGTCGGTCGACTTGCCCGTCAGCACCTGCTCGATATAGCCGGTGCCGAACATCTGGCCGGTGCGGAACACCGCCGACAGATATTTCTGCGCGACGACGGTGGCGTCGACGGTCGCGGGGGGCGTGAGGCAGTTGTCGCAATTGCCGCAATGCGCGGGCGGATCCTCGCCGAAATAGCGGAGGAGGACGGCGCGGCGGCACTCCGCGGTTTCGACGAGGCCGGCGAGCGCCGCCAGCCGCGCCTGTTCGCCCGCGCGGCGATGCGGCTCGACCTCGGCGATGCGCTGGCGGGCGCGGGCGAGGTCGTCGGCGCCCCAGAACAGGTGCGCGACCGCCGGATCGCCGTCACGGCCCGCACGGCCGGTTTCCTGATAATAGGCCTCGATCGACTTCGGCAGCCCCGCGTGGGCCACGAAGCGCACGTCGGGCTTGTCGATCCCCATGCCGAACGCGACGGTGGCGGCCATCACCATGTCCTCGGATGCCACGAACGCCGCCTGGTTGGCGGCGCGCACCGCGGGGTCGAGCCCGGCATGATAGGCGCGCGTCGGGCGGCCCGAGGCGGCGAGCGCCTCGGCCAGCTTCTCCGTCCCGGCGCGCGTCTGCGCATAGACGATGCCCGGCCCGTCCGCCTCGGCGATCACGTCCATGATCTGGCGCGTCGTGTTGTCGCGCGGGGTGATGGCGTAGCGGATGTTCGGCCGGTCGAAGCCGGCGACGATCAGGCCCTCCTGCGGGATGCCGAGCTGGTCGAGGATGTCGGCGCGCGTATGCGCGTCGGCGGTGGCGGTGAGCGCGAGGCGCGGCACCTGCGGAAACTGGTCGAGCAGGGGTTTCAGCAGGCGATAGTCGGGGCGGAAGTCGTGCCCCCATTCGCTGACGCAATGCGCCTCGTCGATGGCGAACAGGCAGAGCGGCGCGCTGCCCAGCAATTCGCGGAAATGCCCGGTCGAGGCGCGTTCGGGGGCGATGTAGAGCAGGTCGAGCGCGCCGGCGCGGAAACGGTCGATCGTCTCGGCGCGGTTGCTGTCGGCGCTGGTCAGCGTCGCCGCGCGGATACCCACGGCTTCGGCCGCGCGAAGCTGGTCGTGCATCAGCGCGATCAGCGGGCTGACGACGACGCAGGTGCCGGGGAGCATCACGCTCGGCAACTGATAGGTCAGCGACTTGCCCGCCCCGGTCGGCATCACCGCCAGCGTCCGCTGTCCCGCGAGCACGCGGCCCACCACCTCGGCCTGCACACCGCGAAACTGGGTGAAGCCGAACGTGGCATGGAGGACGTCGAGGGGGTCGGGCATGGCGTGCCCTTAGCAAGGATTGGCGCGGGGGGAACGGGTCCGCGGCCCCGGCGAAACACCAGCGGCTTATCAAAACGACTAGCGAGACTCTGCAAAGATACTGTTAGGGTGGGTGGATGCATCCATTTCCGCCCAGTGACCAGCTTCAAGGATTCGTTGGCGACTCGATCGCCCAAGTCTGGCTTGATCCGTTCGCAGTCCAATTTCGTTTCAAAAGCCAACGCCATCTGACAGCCGAACTTCGTCTCGAACATCAAGAAGCGGATGGCACGTGTTGGGTGTATTCTTGCGAAGCAGCCGGCGGCCCGCCGCTGGTTCTTCACCGGCTCTTATACAAGGCGATCGTTGCAGTCGAGCGGGATGAGCTTTGTCTAACGTTTAGGTTTGACGACGGTGCGTCTCTCACGATTCTCTCGGACTTAGGCCCTTACGAAGCGGGCCATATTGTATAGCCGGAAACAGGTTTCGCTGTTTTCTGAAGCTTTGCGCTATCCCACCACCCCCCGCACGAACGCCGCCGTCACCTCCGCATGCGTCACCGGCAGCATGTGGCCGCCGTCGACCAGTTCCAGCCGGCAGCCGGGGATCGTCGCCGCCGTCGCCCGCCCGTGCATCTCGGGGTCGAGCACCGCGTCGCCGCGGCCGAACAGGATCGCGCTCGGCAGCGATAGTTCGCCGTAGTGCGCGGCCATCCAGGCGACTTCGGGCTTGGCGTTCATCACCTCGAACGATCCGGCGCGATAGCTTTGCGGGCGGGCGGACAGCGCGCCGCCGCCCTTCGTCACGAAATCGTCGGGGACGGCATCGGGCGCGAACACCATCTTCGCGACTGTAGGCCCGGTCAGCGTGGCGCTCGGCACCGCGAGCGTCCAGGACAGGACCTCGCGCACGCCGGGGGGCGAGACGAGGCCGGCGAACTGCGGCGGCGCGGTCTCGACCGGCTGGGTCAGCGGCGCGATCAGCGCGAGGCCGGCGAAGCGGCCCGGCGCGGCGAGCGCGGCGGCGAGGCTCACCGCGCCGCCCAGCGAATGGCCGACCAGCAGTGGCTGCTCCAACTCCAGCGCATCGGCGACCGCGACGACCGTTCGCCCCTGTTCGAGGATGTTGGGCCGCCGCCCGGTCAGCACCGAATGGCCCCAACCCGGCCGGTCGATCGCGACGATGCGATAGTCGGCGGCGAGCTTGTCGGTCAGCGCATATGTGAAGTTGCGAAGCTGACCCATCAGGCCGTGGACCATCAGTAGCACCGGCGCGTCGCGGGGCCCGAGATCGACATAATGGATGCGTGCGCCCTCGACCTCAACGAACTTGCCGTCCGCGGGCACCGCCCGCTCCGCCGCGCGCGCGCCGAGCGCCGACCAGAGCGCAAGGCCGCCGCCGATCGCGCCCGCGGCGATCGCGGCGATGCCCCAGGGGTTGGTGCGCTGCTTCTCGGCCATCACGTGCTCCCTCATTCGGCGGCGAGCGCTTCCTCGCGCTCGCGCGCCTGGCGCGTCCACATCTCGGCATAGATGCCGTTCGCGCGCAGCAATTGCGCGTGGGTGCCCTGTTCGGCAACCCTCCCTTCCTCCAGCACGACGATACGGTCGGCATGGACGACGGTCGACAGGCGGTGGGCGATGACGATCGTCGTACGCCCGCGTTCGATCGCCTCGAGCGTCGCCTGAATCTCCGCCTCGGTCCGGCTGTCGAGTGCGCTGGTCGCCTCGTCGAGGATCAGGATCGGCGGGTTCTTGAGCAATGTGCGGGCGATCGCCACCCGCTGCTTCTCGCCGCCCGACAGCTTCAGGCCGCGCTCGCCGACACGGGTCTGGTAACCGTCGGTCAGGCTCTCGATGAAGTCGCCGATCGCCGCGCCCCGGGCGGCGTTGGCGATCTCCTCCTCGGTCGCGCCCTCGCGGCCATAGGCGATGTTGTAGCCGATGGTGTCGTTGAACAGCACCGTATCCTGCGGCACAATGCCGATCGCGGCGCGCAGCGTCTCCTGCTGGACCCGCGCGATATCCTGTCCGTCGATCAGGATGCGGCCCGACTGCACGTCGTAGAAGCGGAACATCAGCCGCGCGATCGTCGACTTGCCCGCCCCCGAATGGCCGACGATGGCGACCGTCGCGCCAGCGGGTACGTCGAGGTCGATGCCCTTCAGGATCGCGCGGTCGGGCTCGTAGCCGAACACGACATTCTCGAACCGCACGCCCGCATCGCCGACGACCAGCGGCGGCGCGCCCGCCACGTCGCGCACCTCCGCCCCGGTATCAAGCAGGTCGAACATCGCGCCCATGTCGATCACCCCCTGCCGGATGGTACGATACACCCAGCCGAGCATGTCGAGCGGACGGAACAGCTGGCTGAGCAGCGTCGACACCAGCACCACGTCGCCCGGCGTGAACCGCCCGGTGGACCAGCCCCAGGCGATCACGCCCATGCCGATCGCCAGCATCCCGTTGGTGATGACCGACTGGCCGATGTTGAGCCAGGCGAGGCTGTTCTCGCTCTTGGTCGCGGCGTTGGCATAGGCGTTGACCGCGCGCTCGTACCGCTCGGCCTCGCGCCGTTCGGCATTGAAATATTTCACCGTCTCGAAATTGAGGAGCGAGTCGACCGCGTGCGCGACCGCGCCGGTGTCGAGGTCGTTCATCGCCTCGCGCAGCTTCTGGCGCCAGTCGGTGACGATCCGCGTGAAGGCGATGTAGATCACCACCATCGCCAGCGTCGAGGCGACGAGCCACCAGCCGAACCGCGAGCCGAAGATCTGGAGCACCATGCCGAGTTCGAGGATCGTCGGCGCGATGTTGAACAACAGGAAATAGAGCATCGTGTCGATGCTCTTGGTCCCCCGCTCGACCACCTTGGTGATCGCGCCCGTGCGCCGCTCCAGATGGAAACGCAGCGACAATTGGTGGAGGTGCCGGAACACCGCCGCCGCCAGCCGCCGGGTCGCGTCCTGTCCCACCCGCTCGAACACCGCATTGCGGAGGTTGTCGAAGAGGACGGTGCCGAGCCGCGCGGCGGCATAGCCAATGACGAGCAGCACGATCAGCGTCGCCGCGCTGCGATCCCCGCTCGCCATCCCGTCGACCGCGCCCTGCAACGCGAAGGGCGCGCCGTAGACCTGCACCAGCTTCGATGCGAGAACGAAGACCATCGCGACGATGATGCGCGCCTTCAGCCGCGGCGATCCCTTGGGCCAGAGATAGGGCAGAAAGCGTCGGACCGTCGGGATCAGCGGGCGCTCGACGGTCGAACCGGTGGTGTCGATGGGTGGCATGCGGCCTCGTATCTGGGGTCAAGCGCCCGGCGATGCAACACAGGTGAAAAACGCAACCGTTCGCCGTGACTTGCGTTGGAGAAGGCGAAAGGAAGGACCGATGGAACCGCTCTATTTCGTGATGGCGATCATGGGCTGCGGCGATGCCGGCGCCGCGTGCGAGCAGGCACGGGTCGAGCCGGTCCGCTATCGCACCGCGCTCGAATGCCAGGCGGCGATGCCCGGCGTGCTGGCACGCAATTCGGACCTGTCCTTCCCCGAGATCACCGGCGCCTGTCAGCAGCAGGGCCTGCGGATGGCAAAGACCGGCGGTCGTTCGCGCGGCTGACGCCTTATGGCGCGGCGGTCGCCCATGTCGCCGTCAGCGTGTCGCCGTTGCGCACCGTTCCCGCCGTTGCCATGACGCCCGCGCCGGTCAGCGTATTTACAGCGGCCTCGACCGCTGGCTGAGGACCGCTGAGCGTGATCGGCACACCAGTTCGCGTGCCTGCCCACGCAAGCAATGCGAGCCCTGTTGCGTCAGGCACGCCTTCCGCCAGCGGCACGCCGGGCAACGCGGTCAGCGGTGGCACGAGTTCGACGCGCCAGCCCGGCGCAATCGTCGCGACGCGCGCCTCTAGTGTGCGATAGGCGGCCAGCGTCGCCCCCTCCAACGGCTGAGCCCGCACGACCGCATGGCGCTGCTCGGCATCGATCAGGATCGACTCGCGCGGCGCACCCGATACGAGCGCAAGTTGCTCGATCAAACGCTCGGCCGTGCGGTCGCCCAAGCGGCCGGCGGCGTTGGCGATCTGTGCCTGCTCGGCCTCTGCCCCGGTACCGACGCGGTACTGGTCGATCGTGACGGTCACGGGCCGGTCGGTGCGCTGACCGAGCACGGTGGCGGCGTGCTTCTCGGCCGCGGGGTTCAGCTTCGGCGTCAGCACCGTCGCATCGATACTGATGCGGTCGGCGGCGTAGACGATATCGACTTGGCTGAGGCGTGCGTCGGCCCCGAATTCGGCGGTCAACACTTCACGCGCCTGCCGGGTGAACAGCGATTCCCAGGCGATCTGGCGCAGCGATACGCCGAGCGGCAGTGCCAGCGCGGCGAGCGAGCCGAAAACCAGCACCGTCTGCACCAGCGTATGCTGCGGCGACAGGTGCGAGCCGAAGCCGTGCAGCCGCGCGATCATCGCCGCCGACAGCGCGATCGTCATCAGGTTCGTGACGAACAGGAGAAGCGCACCGCCGAACACCGTCCAGTTCTGCGTTGCAAGGCCGAAGCCTACCACCGCGAGCGGCGGCATCAACGCGGTGGCGATGGCGACGCCGACCACTGTCCCCGCCCGCCCGTGAATGACTGCATAGGCGCCGGCGAGCGCCGAAAAGAGTGCGACGACGAGATCGAACAGGTTGGGCCGAGTGCGCGCCGCGATCTCGTCGGTCACATTCTGAAGCGGCGACAGCGCGACGACGAGCGCGGTAAAGCCCACCGCCAGCACCGTGCCGAGGATCAACGCGGCAAAGCTCGCCCGGATTTCGGGCCAGTCGAACGTGGCGAGGCCAAAGCCCAGACCGATGATCGGCCCCATCAGCGGCGAGATCAGCATCGCGCCGATGACCACCGCCGGCGACGACAGGAGCAGGCCGAGCACCGCGATCCCCGCCGACATGAGGATCATGAACGCATAGCGCCCGTTCCACCCGGCATCGTCGCGCACCTGCGCCAGCACGCTTTCGTGATCGACGTCGCGGCGGACATGCGCGCGCCACCAGCGGCGAATGGCAAGCAACGACGGGCGACGACGAGCGGAAACCGACATGTGTCGACCGTTAGGGGCTTTGCCGCACGACGACCAGTGCATAGGGACGGGTAAGCAGGCCGAACAAAGGGGACGAACAATGGCGGTCAAGCTGGTCCGACCCTCGGCGTCGGCGCTGCGGCGTTTTCTGCACAGCGAGGCGACGGGCGGGATCGTCCTGATCGTCGCGGCGGTGCTGGCGCTGGTCGCCGCCAACCTGCCTGCGACGCGCGAGGCCTATTTCCACCTGCTGCATCATGAAACCGGCCCGGTCATCAGTCCCAAATACGGGCCGATGACGGTGCATCTGTGGATCAACGACGCGCTGATGGCGGTATTCTTCCTGCTCGTCGGGCTCGAGATCAAGCGCGAGATGGTCGACGGACGGCTGGCGAACTGGGAGCGGCGGCGGCTACCCGTCGTCGCGGCGGCGGCGGGGATGATCGTGCCCGCGATCGTATATCTCGCGACGACGCGCGGCGACCCGGCGCTGACCGCGGGCTGGGCGATCCCGGCGGCGACCGACATCGCCTTTGCGATCGGGGTGCTGGCGCTGCTCGGCAAGAAGGCGCCCGCCTCGCTGAAACTGTTCCTGACCACGGTCGCGATCGTCGACGACATGGGCGCGGTGGTGGTCATCGCGATCGCCTATACCGCCGGCATCGGCTGGGGGTGGCTGGCGGCGGCGGCGGGCGTGCTGGCGGTGATGATGGCGCTCAACCGGCGCGGGGTGCTGGCGCTCTGGCCCTATCTGATCCTCACGCTGCCGCTCTGGCTGTTCGTGTTCAATTCGGGCGTCCATGCGACGGTGGCGGGCGTGCTGGCGGCGATGGCGATCCCGATCGTCAAGTCGCCCGCCGCGCCCGATGCGGTCGATTCGCCGCTCCACCGGCTGGAGCATGAGCTGCACACGCCGGTCGCGTTCGTCATCGTGCCGTTGTTCGGCTTTGCCAACGCAGGCGTATCGTTCGCGGGAC
Source organism: Sphingomonas yantingensis (assembly GCF_014199325.1). Classification (GTDB taxonomy): domain Bacteria; phylum Pseudomonadota; class Alphaproteobacteria; order Sphingomonadales; family Sphingomonadaceae; genus Sphingomonas; species Sphingomonas yantingensis. The sequence continues at coordinate 342,472 of NZ_JACIJJ010000002.1, read as the reverse complement.
TGTCGCCGGCGGTGCTGCTGAAGCCGCTGCCGCTCGCCATCCTGCTAGGGTTGTTCGTCGGCAAGCAGGTCGGCATCTTCTCGGCGATCTGGGTCGCCGATCACACCGGCTTCGCCGCGCGGCCGCACTGCAGCTGGCGTCAGATCTGGGGCGTGTCGATGCTCGCGGGCATCGGGTTCACGATGAGCCTATTCATCGGCGGCCTCGCCTTCCCCGGTAACGAACTGCTAGTGGACGAGGTAAAGATAGGCGTGCTGGCGGGGTCGGTGGTGTCGGCGCTGGCGGGCTTTATAGTGCTGGCGACGGTTAAAGCTCCGAACCGGTTCACTTCCGCACAATAAACACAGACATAGTCTGAAACGGATCGTTCTCATCATCGAGTTGCGCAATTTGCGCACTACAATGTCTCAATGGACATCTCGACTGGCAACGCCGCACTCTTCAGCCTGCTAGGCGTCGCGTTGGGTGGCGGCCTGACGATTGCAAGGGACCAAGCGCAGCGCTGGCGGGAACGGCGCGCACTCCGATCTGGACTGCGCGGGGCGTTGACCGCCTTGCTTGATGTAGTCGAAGCGCGGGGTGTTCGACGGCACCTTGATAATAGCGCGCAAGAGCTTGAGGACGTCATCCGGCGCGGCGACGGACATCGCAAGGTCTACTTCCCCCAGATTCCCGCCAACAACGACTACTTAGCCGCGTTCGACAAGCTTATTCCGAGTATCGGGCTCCTGAACCGCAGGGAGGCCCACCGATTTCTTCGTTTCATCAATTTTGCGAAATCATCGACAGAGGTGCTGATTTTTCGTCCCGGCGTCAGTTTCGGCATCGCGCCCGCGAGTGAGATGATCGAGACGATCCGTAGCGAAGCGCGCGTCATGGATTTGGCCATCGAAGCCGGAAGGGCCATCCTCGAACGGCGGGAGGAAGCACCCGCGCCGTTTAGACAACGCGATCGGCCGCGTCGCAAATTCTTCGCCGCCGTCTCGCCGCCGGTGGTACCGCCGATCGCGGGACGACCGGAGGACCGGGAGGACTAACCGCCCTCCCGGCCATTCAGTTACAGTTTTTCGGTCAGTTCCGGCACGACCTTGAACAGGTCGCCGACGAGGCCGAGGTCGGCGACCTGGAAGATCGGGGCGTCCTCGTCCTTGTTGATCGCGACGATGACCTTCGAATCCTTCATGCCGGCCAGATGCTGGATCGCGCCCGAGATGCCGACCGCGACATAGACTTCGGGGGCGACGATCTTGCCCGTCTGGCCGACCTGATAGTCGTTGGGGGCATAGCCCGCATCGACCGCCGCACGGCTCGCGCCGACGCCGGCACCGAGCTTGTCGGCGAGCGGGTCGATCAGCTTGTGGAACTCGTCCGACGAGCCGAGCGCCCGGCCGCCCGAGACGATGATCTTGGCGCTGGTGAGCTCGGGCCGCGAGGACTGCGCGATCTCGGCGCCGACGAAGCTCGACACGCCGGCATCCGCGCCACCGCCGACCGCCTCGATCGTGCCCGACCCGCCCTCGGCCGCCGCCTTCTCGAACGCGGTGCCGCGCACGGTGACAACGAGCTTCTTGTCGGCGGTCTTGACCGTCGCGATCGCGTTGCCGGCATAGATCGGCCGTGTGAACGTATCCGGCCCCTCGACCGACAGGATGTCGGACAGCTGCATCACGTCGAGCAGCGCGGCGACGCGCGGGGCGATGTTCTTGCCCGTGGTGGTCGCCGGCGCGACGAACGCGTCGTGGCTGTCCATCAGGTCCGCCACCAGCGGCGCGACGTTCTCGGCGAGCGCGTGCGCGAACGGCGCGCCGTCGGCGACGTGCACCTTGTCCACGCCAGCGATCTTCGCCGCCGCCTCGGCGACGCCGCCGACATTCTCGCCCGCGACGAGGAGGTGGACTTCGCCCAGCTTGGCCGCGGCGGTTACCGCCGAGAGCGTGGCATCCTTGACGGCCTGACCGTCATGCTCGACCCAAACCAAGGTCTTCATTTCGATGTTCCTCTGATCCGTTGTGCCGGCAGGCTTACTTGGCGACGCCCATCGCCTTGAGCTTCATGACCAGCTCGTCGACATTGGCGACCTTGGCGCCGGCCTGGCGCTTGGCGGGCTCGGCGACCGAGACGATCGTCAGGCGCGGGGCGATGTCGACGCCGTAGTCGGCGGGCGTCTTGGTCGCGAGCGGCTTGGACTTGGCCTTCATGATGTTCGGCAGCGTCGCATAGCGCGGCTCGTTGAGGCGAAGGTCGGTGGTGACGATCGCGGGGAGCTTGAGGCTCACCGTCTCCAGCCCGCCATCGACCTCGCGCGTGACCTTGGCCGTGTCGCCTTCGACCTCGACCTTGCTGGCGAAGGTGCCCTGCGCCCACCCGGTCAGCGCGGCGAGCATCTGGCCGGTCTGGTTCGAATCGTCGTCGATCGCCTGCTTGCCGAGGATGACCAACTGCGGCGCTTCCTCGTCGACGATCGCCTTGAGGATCTTGGCGACGGCGAGCGGCTCTACCTCGGTCTCGGCCGTCACCAGGATCGCGCGGTCGGCACCCATGGCAAGCGCGGTGCGCAGCGTGTCCTGCGCCTTGGGAACACCGATCGACACCGCGACGATTTCACTCACGACGCCCTTTTCCTTCAGGCGGATCGCTTCCTCGACCGCGATCTCGTCGAACGGGTTCATGCTCATCTTGACGTTGGCTAGGTCGACGCCCGACCCGTCCGCCTTCACCCGCGGCTTCACGTTGTAGTCAAGCACGCGCTTGACGGGCACGATGACTTTCACCGGTGGCTCCACTTCCTGAAATACGTGTTTTCGAGTTTCGGGTTACGACCGTTTCTGGCCATTCCGACGCCGTTTCGCAAGTCCGGTACGGCTGGACCGGGTTGCCGTAGCGTCAAACGAAAGGGGCCGGGGCGTCGCCGCCCCAGCCCCCGTTCAACGCGATTCGGGCAGAAGGGTTCAGGCCGCCTTCTGCACCTCGGCGACGATCTTCTTCGCCGCATCGCCCAGGTCGTTCGCCGGCACGATGGCGAGGCCCGAATTGGCGAGGATCTGCTTGCCCTGCTCGACGTTCGTGCCTTCGAGACGGACGACCAGCGGGACCGACAGGTTCACTTCCTTCGCTGCGGCGACGATGCCGTCGGCGATGATGTCGCACTTCATGATCCCGCCGAAGATGTTGACGAGAATGCCCTTCACCGCCGGATCGGAGAGGATGATCTTGAACGCCGCCGTCACCTTCTCCTTCGAGGCGCCGCCGCCGACGTCGAGGAAGTTGGCGGGGAACATGCCGTTCAGCTTGATGATGTCCATCGTCGCCATGGCGAGGCCCGCGCCGTTGACCATGCAGCCGATATCGCCGTCGAGCTTGATGTAGGCGAGGTCGTACTTCGACGCCTCCAGCTCCATCGCGTCCTCTTCGGTGGTGTCGCGCAGTTCCATCAGGTCCTTGTGACGGAACATCGCATTGCCGTCGAAGCCGACCTTGGCATCGAGGACCATCAGCTTGCCGTCGTCGGTGACGGCGAGCGGGTTGATCTCGATCTGCTCGGCGTCGGTGCCGAGGAACGCGTCATAGAGCTTGGCGGCGACGTTCGCGGCCTGCTTGGCGAGGTCGCCCGACAGGCCGAGCGCAGCGGCGACGGCGCGGCCGTGATGCGGCTGGAAGCCGGTCGCGGGATCGACCGAGAAGCTGTGGATCTTCTCCGGCGTGTCGTGCGCCACGGTCTCGATATCCATGCCGCCCTCGGTCGAGACGACATAGCCGATGCGGCCGGTCGCACGGTCGACGACGAGCGCGAGGTAGAATTCCTTGGCGATGTCGACGCCGTCGGTGACGTAAAGGCGGTTGACCTGCTTGCCCGCGTCGCCGGTCTGGATCGTCACCAGCGTGTTGCCGAGCATGTCGGTCGCGGCCGCGCGAACCTCGTCCTCGGTCTTGGCCAGGCGGACGCCGCCCTTGGCGTCGGGGCCCAGTTCCTTGAACTTGCCCTTGCCGCGGCCGCCGGCATGGATCTGCGCCTTCACGACATAGAGCGGTCCGGGCAGCTTCTTCGATGCCTCGACGGCTTCCTCGACGCTCAGCGCGGCAAAGCCGGCGGGAACGGGAACGCCGAACTTGGCCAGCAGCTCTTTCGCCTGATATTCGTGAATGTTCATCGCGCGGGTATCCTTCCTCGCAGGGGCGCCGCATCGCGGGCGCGAAACGGGACGCCCTAAGCACAGCCGCGCGCCGGAATCCACCCCCTCCGAAACGCGGCCGCCAGATCGTTCGGGCAGTTGCGTCTCAGTTGCAATAGGGCACGGTCCAACGCCCCGGTTTTCAGTCGCACGCGCGCCGACTATATGGGCGCCATGAACGTGCTGACTGGCCTGCTGATCCTGATCGCCACCGTCGCTGTGATGGAGGGCGTGGCGTACGGCGCACATCGCTGGATCATGCACGGACCGGGCTGGTTCCTGCACAAGAGCCATCACCGCCCGCGCACTGGCTTCTGGGAAGCCAACGACCTGTATTTCGTGATCTTCGCCGCGCCGTCGATCACGCTGCTCGTCGGCGGCACCTATGCCGGTTGGCATCCGGCGACGATCTGGATCGGCGCGGGGATCGCGGCGTACGGCGCGATCTATCTCGGCTTTCACGACATCATCGTCCACCGCCGGGTGCCGTCGCGCTACCTGCCCAAGTCGCGCTACATGAAGCGGATCGTCTCCGCCCACCGCCTGCATCACGCGGTCGAGACGAAGGACGGGACGGTCAGCTTCGGCTTCCTGATCGCACCCAAGCCCGAGGAGCTGAAGGCCGAATTGAAGCGCCGCGGGAATGCGGGCGTGCGCGCCCCGCGCGAGATGGCTTGAGCGTCGGCCGATCGATCGGCCGGATCGCGCTGCTCGTTCTGAGCGGGAGCGCGACGCTGAGCCTGATCGGCGCGATTGCGGAGACCGCAAATACCGGCCCGACCCCGCAGATCGCAGGCGTCACTCGGCCCGGCCCGGTCGTCGAGGTCGCGCCGGGTGAAGTCGTCCCCGCGCGAACCAGCCGGCAAGTTGCGACCGCGCCCGCCCCTGCCCGCGATCGCGACTTCGAACGCTGGCTGCGCGCGATCAGCTATGCGCTGACGGCGCTGGCGGGGTTCGCCGCGGCGGGGCTCGTCGTGCTGCTGCGTATCGCCTCGGCGCTGTCCAAAATCGCCGACCGCGATTGAGCCCGGAAGCCGCGCCGATCGTTGTCCCTTCCCAAGGAGAACCGATCATGGCGCAGCATCCCGAACAGGAAGATCCCGGTTTCGAGCACGACGTGAACGAACTCGATCCGACAAAGACGAACACATCCGAGCACACGACCGAGGAGGACGCCGGAGAAGGCGAGCTTGAGGAGGCGCAGGAAGAGGCTGCGCACGAGCGCGAGGAAGAGGGCGGGTATCAATAAGGCGGCCCCCGAACACGAGCGTCGCCCCAGCGAACGCTGGGGCCGCTTTCGGCTCTAGTCGCGAGCGATCCCAGCTTTCGCTGGGATGACGCCCCTCAGTCGAACAGGCTCGACACCGATGCCTCGTCGGCGATCCGCTTGATCGCTTCGGCGACGAGCGGCGCGATCGTCAGGTGGCGGATGCGCTTCGCCTCCGCGATCACGTCGTGGTTGCCGATCGAATCGGTGATGACCAGCTCCTCGAGCGCCGATGCCTCCACGCGGGCCACTGCGCCGCCCGACAGGACGCCATGCGTGCAATAGGCGACGACGCCCTCGGCCCCCGCCGACTTGAGCGCGGCGGCCGCGTTGCAGAGCGTGCCGGCCGAATCGACGATATCGTCGATGAGGATGCAGAAACGGCCCTCGACCTCGCCGATGATGTTCATCACTTCCGATTCGCCCGGCCGCTCGCGCCGCTTGTCGACGATGGCAAGCGGCGCGTTGTCGAGCCGCTTGGCGAGCGAACGGGCGCGCACCACGCCGCCGACGTCGGGCGACACGACCATCAGGTTGCGGTCGCCGAACCGCGTCAGGATGTCGGTCGACATGACCGGCGCGGCATAGAGATTGTCGGTCGGGATATCGAAGAAGCCCTGGATCTGCCCGGCGTGCAGATCGACCGACAGCACCCGGTCGGCACCCGCGGTGGTGATGAGGTTGGCGACCAGCTTCGCCGAGATCGGCGTGCGCGGGCCCGGCTTCCGATCCTGGCGGGCATAGCCGAAATAGGGGAGCACCGCGGTGATCCGCTTGGCCGACGCGCGCTTCAGCGCGTCGATCATGATGAGCAGTTCCATGAGGTTGTCGTTGGCGGGGAACGCCGTCGACTGGATCACGAACACGTCCTCGCCGCGGACATTCTCCAGCACCTCGACGAAGATCTCCTCGTCGGCGAAGCGGCGCACATTCGCCTTGGTCAGCGGGATTTCGAGATAATCGCCGATCGCGCGCGACAGCGGATGGTTCGAATTGCCCGCGAGGAGTTTCATGCGATCGCCTGTCGATGATGGATGCTCGCGCGCCCTTTAGAGCGGCATCGCGGAATGTGAAAGACGTGTGACGCGATGGACGATCGTCCGCTTACCGCATAGAGCGCGCGGATGACCGTCGTTACCCGTTTCGCGCCGAGCCCCACCGGGCTGCTCCATGTCGGCAACCTGCGCACCGCGATCCTCAACTGGTTGCTCGCGCGGGGCGCGGGCGGGCGGTTCCTGCTGCGCCTCGACGATACCGATACGGCGCGCAGCGAAGAACGGTTCGTCGAGGCGATCCGCCGCGACCTCGCCTGGCTGGGCCTCGATCCCGATGGCGAGGAACGGCAATCGGCGCGGCTGGATGCATATGAGGCGCGGTTCGAGGCATTGGTCGCGGCGGAGCGGCTTTATCCCTGTTACGAGACGCCCGAGGAACTCGACCTTCGCCGCAAGATCCTGCTGGGGCGCGGGTTGCCGCCGATCTATGACCGCGCCGCGCTGGCGCTAACCGATGCAGAGCGCGCGGCGTTCAAGGCGGAGGGGCGGCGGCCGCACTGGCGGTTCCGGCTCGATCACGACGCAGCGATCGAGTGGGACGACGCGATCCGCGGGGCCCAGCGGTTTGATCCAGCGGCAATCAGCGATCCCGTCGTGCGGCGTGCGGACGGGAGCTGGCTCTACCTCCTTCCCAGCGTCATCGACGATATCGACATGGGCGTGACCCATGTGGTGCGCGGCGAGGACCATGTGTCGAACACCGCGACACAGGTGCAGATGTTCGCCGCGCTCGGCGCGACGCCGCCAACCTTCGCGCACGCCGCGCTGCTGACCGGCAGCGAGGGCAAGCTGTCGAAGCGGCTCGGCTCGCTGGGTGTCGAACATTTCCGCGACGAGGGCATCGAGCCGCAGGCGCTGATCGCGCTGCTCGCGCGGATCGGGACCAGCGATCCGGTGGAGCCGGTGGTCGATCCGCTGACGCTTGCCGCGGCGTTCGATTTTTCACGCTTCGGCCGGGCACCCGCGCGGTTCGACGAAGGGGAACTGGCGGCGGTCAATGCGCGGATCGTGCACCAACTGGATCACGCAGCGGTGGCGGATCACCTGCCCGCCGGTATGGGCGCGGAGGCTTGGGAAGCGGCGCGCCCCAACCTGTCGCGTGTCGCCGAGGCGAAGGACTGGTGGCAGGTGATCGAGGGGCCGATCGACGCGCCCGCGATCGAAGAAGGCGACCGCGCCTATCTGGCCGAGGCGGCGCGCGTCGCGGGCGAAATCGACTGGACCGGCGATCCTTGGCACGCGCTAACCGGGACGCTCAAGGAGGCGACGGGGCGCAAGGGCAAGTCGCTGTTCCTGCCACTGCGCCTCGCGCTGACCGGACAGGCGCACGGTCCCGACATGGCGACGCTGCTGCCGCTGATCGGCCGCGACCGCGCCGCCGTGCGGCTTCAGGCGGCGGGCGGGTAGCGCAGGCGACCGACGAAGCGCGACAGGCTGAGCCGCGGGGTGCCGCCGGTCCACTTCGCCTTCGCCGTCTCGAACCGCATCACGTCGTCGATCCGGCGGGCGAGGAACGCGCGCGTGTCCGCCTGCGCCTCGCTCTCGTCGTCGAGGAACACCGTCACCGCCGCGGCATAGATACCCGCGAGCAGCGTGCGCTTGGTATAGTGGTTATAGTCGGTCGCAGTGTCGCCCGCCGCGCGCCACATCACGTCGGCGGCGCGCCAGCCGAGCTTCACGCCCCGCGCGACATTCTGCGGCCGCGCGAGGACGGCGAGCGCGCGGCGCAGCGCCTCCCGATCCGGGGCGACGATATCCAGTCGCGCCTCGACCAGGGCGGCGATCTTCTGGCGGATCTTCATCGCGCCGAGCACCTCGGGCGGCAGGCGGCGCAGCATTTCGGCATCGACATGCGCGAACCAGGCGTCGATCATGTCGACCGGCCCGCCCGGAAAGGCGATGCGCGCCACGTCGCGATCGATGCCCAGCGCATCGGCGGCGGCATCAACCGCGGCCGGTTTCCACCCGTCAAACGCCGCGTTGCTCGCCACCAGCGGGGCCAGCGCCTCACGCATCTCGTCGAGGGTCGGATCGGGCGGCAGGTCGGTCATCGCATCGGCTCCAGTCTCACGCCACCGATCTAGGGTCCGCAGGGTCAGGCGCAAGCGCCTTCGTATCGGGCTTTCGGACCAGGACCAGCGCCGCGGCGATCAGCACCGCGCCGGCGATATCGGGCAGCCCCAGCCGCTCGTCGAACCAGACCCAACCGATCGCCGCCGAAACCACCGGCTGGATGAGCAGCGCAAGGCCGACGACGAGCGGCGTCAGGTGGCCGATCGCATAGATCATCAGCCCCTGCCCGATCAGTTGGCTGCACACCGTCAGCAGGATCAGCGGCGTCCAGTCGCCCGGCATCACCCGCTCGCCCAGCAGCAGCGCGAGGGCTAGCAGCGGCAGCACGCTCGCCGCGGTCGAGAGGCCGAGGGCGGACATCGGCGCCATCGTGGACCGCACGCGCGCCATCAGGATGAAATAGGCGGCATAGAGCACGCCCGCGAGCAGGCAGAACAGATCGCCGACGACATTCTGCGGCGACAGCTCCGCCGACCGGCCGAGCAGCAGCCCGCCGCCCAGTGCCGCCAGCGCCAGCGCCCCCCCTTGCGTCCGCGTCGGCCATGCGCGCGCGACGATGAAGCCGTAGATGGGATAGATCAGCGTCGCCGAATTGCCGAACAGCGTCGAGTTGGCGAGCGTCGTCCCGCGGATGCCGATATGCCAGCTCCCCAGATCGGCGGCGAAGGCGAGGCCGGCGAGCGCGATGACGCCCCACAGCCCCCTCGCCGCGCGCACCGGCCACTCGCCCAATGCCGCCGCGACGGTCAGCAAGACCGGCGCGGCGAGCGCGATCCGCCAGAACGCTGCCGCGACCGGCCCGGTATCGGCCAGCCGCACGAACAGCGGCCCGGTGGCCAGGAACACGTTGGCGGCGATCACCGCGGCGACGGGGACCCAGCTTGGGGGCGGCGTAGTTATCCTTTGGGGCAGGGGGCGATGCATGGCGCCCCTTAGCGCCCTACCTTCCGCCTGTCCTGCCAACAATGGAGTTCCACGAATGGCATCGCTTTACGACCCGATCCGCCTCGGCGCGATCGAGGCGCCGAACCGCATCCTCATGTCCCCCCTGACCCGCGGCCGCGCGACCGAGGGGCACGTCCCGACCGCGATCATGGGCGACTATTACGCCCAGCGCGCGACCGCCGGCCTCATCATCACCGAGGCGACGGGCATCAGCCGCGAGGGTCTGGGCTGGGCCTATGCCCCCGGCCTCTGGACCGACGAGCAGGTCGAGGGGTGGAAGCCCGTGGTCGAGCGCGTGCATCAGGCGGGCGGGCGCATCGTCGCCCAGCTCTGGCACATGGGCCGGATCGTCCATCCCGACTTCCTGGGCGGCGAGGCGCCCCTCTCCTCCTCGGCCACGACCGCGCCGGGCAGCGTGCGGACCTATCTCTCGAACGGCGAGAAGAAGCCCTATGAACAGGCGCGCGCCGCGACGATCGACGATATCAAGCGCGTGCTCGACGATTACGAGACGGCGACGCGCAACGCGCTGGCCGCCGGGTTCGACGGCGTGCAGCTTCATGCCGCCAATGGCTACCTGATCGACCAGTTCCTGCGCGATGGCGCCAACCACCGCGACGACGATTACGGCGGCAGCCCGGAAAATCGCGGCCGCCTGCTGCGCGAGGCGATCGACCGGATCGTCGAGGTGGCGGGTGGCGACCGCACCGGCGTGCGCTTCTCGCCCAACGGCGACACGCAGGGCGTGATCGATGCGAATCCGGAAGCGGTGTTCCTGCCGATCGCCGATTATCTGGAGGGCAAGAAGATCGCCTTTGTCGAACTGCGCGAGCCCGGGCCGGACGGCACCTTCGGATCGACGACGCAGGCCGCGATCTCGCCCGCGTTCCGCAAGCACTGGACCGGCCCGCTGATCCTCAACCAGGATTACGACAAGGCCAAGGCAGAGGCGGCGGTGGCAGAGGGGCACGCCGACGGCATCGCGTTCGGCCGGCCCTACATCGCCAATCCCGATCTGGTGGAGCGTCTGCGCACGGGCGCGCCGCTGGCGAAGGACGACATGGCGACGTGGTACAGCCGCGGGCCGGAGGGGTATACCGACTATCCGGCATTGGAGCGCGCGGACGCCTGACCGACGAGTTATCCTCCCCCGCCCGCGCGGGGGAGGCGCTCACGCAGCCAGTGCGTCGGCCTTGGTGTCGGCGAGGCTGGTGCCGTCGAGGATGCGTGCGGTCTCGTCGCGGACGCGCGCCATCGCGATGCGGATCGAGCACGACGCCTCGTCCTTGCAGTCGGTGCAGGGGCGATAGGCGGTGCGGCTGACGCAGGGGACGAGCGCCAGCGGCCCCTCGATCGTACGGATGATCTCGCCGAGCGAGATGAGATGCGCGGGGCGCGCGAGGCGATAGCCCCCGGCCTTGCCGCGGGTCGAGAAGAGGAAACCCGATTCGCGCAGATCCGCCAGGATCAGCTCGAGGAACTTGCGCGGCACGTTCGCCTCACCCGCGATGCGGGTCATCGGCACGGGGGCGCCGTTGATCGGCTGGCCAGCCAGAAAGATCATCGCGCGGAGCGCGTACCGCGAACGCTGCGTTAACATGATCGATTTCCCATGCCACCGCTTGGGCTTCGGGGAAAGACCCTATTTCCGATCGGAGTTTGCCTGTCGGTCGGGGCTTTTCTTTATTTCCCGGCGGCCTATATCGATCGGTGCCGGCTTGTCCGGCTATGGCGATAAAATGTAGCGTGTCATAGGCGCAGCGGACCCGGGGGCAGTACCCGGCGGCTCCACCAGAAATGGTGGTGTATCTGGACACCGTTTCTGACGGGGCCGAACCAGGATCGACGTGTGTTGAAAAGCGCTGCTTTCGCCCGGAATGGGACCACCGCAACGGCCCATCTCACAAGTGCCAACGATAACGAGGCGCTCGCGATTGCGGCCTAACCCAAGACCTCACGGTCTAGGTTAGATTGACAAAAGCGCGGTTGGACGCACCGGGCAACAGAAGCGTTACGGCGGCCGCCGGGGGGGCCGAGCAACAGAATCCCCCCGGACTTTCCCCGATCTGGGCGCGAGATCGCGTCATCGTCACCCCCGGACTTGTTCCGGGGTCCACCGTGCCACGCGACAAGCGGCCGATGATTGCGAACGGCGGTGAACCCCGGAACAAGTCCGGGGTGGGAGGTACCGGTGCCCCCCCCAAACTGGACCCAAGCCTTCGCCGGTGCACGGCACAGGCGGGCGCGCTTGGCCTTAACCACGTACCCCGGCGACGGCCGGGGTCCAGTCGTGCGACCCTCGCGACTCCGGCCCCGACCGACGCCGCCCTACCCCAGCCAGCCCCCCTTGAACCCCGCCCGCTCCAGCCCGCGACGGATGTACGGGTTCTTGCGCATCGTCTTCCACACGAGCCCCGTGCGGTGATTCTCGATCATCGCGACGATCGGTCCCTGATCGATGCCCAGCCAATCCTTGTCGACCCAGCCCGTCCCTGGCCGTAGTTCGCCATGCTTGAACGGTTCGGGCGGGCGCGACCGGATCGTGGGGTTGAACGAATCGAGGAAACCGTATTTTCCGTACGTACCCGTCCCGAACCGGCGATAGATCGCGCTCACCGCCGGCTCGACGATTTCGGGCGCGAAGGGATAGCTGCCAAGCAAGGCGGTCGGCGCCAGCGTACCGTCGTCGCGCTCGCCCGGCCCGCGCGCGGAATAGCTAAAATAATCGCGCCCGTTCAGCTTGAAATCGCCCGGCCCGTCGCACGCGGTCAGGCCCCACACATTGGCGCCGTACCCCGCCCAGCCGCCGGCATTCTCGATCGCGTACTGCCGCTGGGCATAGGTCGCGCGGCGGCTGTTCTCGAAATAGTCGATGCCCTTCTCGGCCATCAGGGGATCGCGGATGCCTTTGAAATCGATCCAGACATGGCTGTACTGATGTCCGAACATCGGCGCGAAGTGCAGATACTCCTGCCCCCAATGCGTGCCCCAGCTTGCCTCGAAGCGGTCGGTCAGCGCGGCCCACGTTCCGTCCGCCAGCGGGTGCGTCGGCGAACCGAGGCCGAGCACGTAGAGGATCATCCCCTCGTTATAGATGTTCCAGTCGCTGGGGATGAAGCCGCTCTCGGGATGCCAGCCCATCGACACGAAAGGCGGGCGCGGGGTGATCCAGTCCCATTCGATCGCACGATAGAGCCGGTCGGCCAGCGCGCGCACCTCCGCCTCGCCCGGGTCGTCGCGGTCGTACCAGCTTTGCGCGAAGAGGACGCCGCCCATCAGCAGCGCGGTGTCGATCGTCGACAGTTCGCAGCGTGCGAACCGCCACCCCTCGGTCACGCCGAGGAAGTGGTAGAAGAAGCCCTTGTGCCCGCTTCGGCGCGTCGGCTCCGGCCCCATCGGTGCGCCGGTGAGGAACCGCAGCATCGCCAACGTGCGCTGGAGCCCCGCGGCGCGCGTCACCCAGCCATGGCTCTCGCCGATCGGGAAGGCGGTGAGCGCGAAGCCCATCGCCGCGATCGACGCGAAACTGGGCGTCGGCCAGCGATCGGGCGCAAGACCGCGCTCGGTCTCGGTGGTGTCCCAAAAGAAGCGGAACGCACGCTGTTGGATGTCGTCGATCAGCGGCGCGGTCGCGGTATCGGCGCGCGGCGGGTGGCTGGCGATCAGCGGGTCCTCGCCCCGCCGGGGCGCGGCGCAGGCGCCGACCGTCGCCGCGAGCCCGGTGCCCGCGGCGTGGAAGAAACGGCGTCGGTCGAGCAAGGCGACCTCCTCTTGATTACGCGTACGATGTTGCCGGGGCGGACATCAGGGGGGAGAGGGGACCGCCCCGGCAAGGACCGGCATCAGAAGCGATAGCCGACCCTGAACTGGACACGGCGCGGGAGCGTCAGCAGCGCGTTGCCGATCCCGGCGGGATCGAGCGGATCGGTGGCGCTGAAGAACTCGTCGAAGCCGCTGAAGTTCTTGTTGTTGAAGGCGTTGAGCAGGTCCACCGCGACCTCCAGCTCGTGTTTGTCGCCGAACAGCTTGAGCTTGTTCGCCAGCGTCAGATTGACTTCGCAGAAGGCGAAGACGCCCTTGATGCAGTTCTTTTCCGGGTATGCGGCGGTGAACCGCAGCGCGCCGGTGTCGAACCCGTTGGTGGCGTCGGTCACCTGATAGGCGGCGCCCGAGCCGAAGGTGCTCAGCGTCGACAGCTGGAACCCGGCCGGCAGGTCGGCGATCCCTGAGAAGGTGATGCGGTGACGCTCGTCGCCGCGCGTCGGACGCCAGCCATAGGCGTCGGGCGTCAGCCCGTCGAGGCTGAACAGGTCGCCGCCATTCTGCTCGGCCTTGCCGAAGGTATAGGCGATGTTGACGCCCCAGCCCGAGGTCTTGGTGTAATCCTTGTCGAGCGTGAAGAAGAGCGCCTTGTATCGGGTGTCGAGCCCGTCATAGCCGATCAGGATGTTCGAATAGCCGTTGGCGCGCGCCGCATCGGTATTGCAGCAATTGCCTAGGCCGTTGTTCTGCCGCGTCGCGAACAGGTTGGTATAGCCGTTGCGCCCCCGCTGGTACGAGGCGCTGAGCGAGGCGCGGAAGATGCCGATCCGCTGGCGCACGCCGAGCGAGATCTGGTCGTTGACCGGCGGCTTGGCATCGTTCTTGACCGCGAACAGCTCCGGCAGGCCGGTCTCGGGATTGGTGTTGAGCAGCGTCAACAGCCCGTCGCGCGTCAGATAGGCCGGGTCCCACCGCGTCGTCGGCAGGCCCGAGCGCGGCGCACCGTCGGCCGAGAAGCGGAACACGCCAATCGGGTTGATCCGGCGCGACAGCTCGTCGACGGTGTTGTTGAAGTTGTTGCGGTCGTAATAGCGGCCCGCCCCGCCGAAGATCACCGTCGATTCGTCGCCGTTGATATCCCACGAGAAGCCGAGGCGCGGTGCGATCGCGCCGGTGAACGGCTTGCGGTTGTTGCCCGTCGAGATGTAGTTCTCGGGATCGAAATAGTCGGTCTTGGGATAGGCTCGCAGCGCCGCCGCGGCATTGGCGGGCGTCACGTAGTTGTTGTTGACCGCATTGGTTTCGTAATCCCAGCGGACGCCGAGATTGAGCTGGAGCCGGTCGGTCACGTCCCAGTCGTCCTGCGCGTAGACGCCGAACTGCGTGTTCGAACCAAGCACGAGCCCGCTGCCGAGGCCCAGGCGCGCTTCGGCCGGGAAGCTGAAGTTGAGGTTGTTCTGCGCCTCGCGACGGAAGGTGTAGCGCGGCTGGATATAGGCCTGGTTGTCGAAGCTGATGTCGGTGACCTCGACGCGCACGCCCCATTTGAAGACGTGGTTCTCGAGCCCGCTGAACGTCGTATCGTTGCGGATCGTGTAGCCCGACTGAAGCTCGCGCCGGGTCGAATCCTTGCCGCCGAACAGGATCACCGAATCATAGTCGAACGCCGGCAGGTCGGGATTGAGCGACGAGGGATTGAACTCGTAGTTCAGATAGTTGGCGTTGAACTCGTTGATGAAGTTCTCGCCGTTATAGGTCCATTTGAAGAGGTAGGTGTCGACCTTGTTCCGCTTGTTCTCGGCATAGCTGTAGGCGGTGTTACCGCCGAAGCCCTGGATGTCGGTTTCCTGACGGCGGCTGAACGACAGGTCGAACGTCTGGTTGTCGTCCGGAGTCAGCGTCAACTTGCCGAAGTAGAAGTCGCCGCGGAACGGGCTGACGAACGCGCCCTCGAACTCCGACAGGCGGCGGCCGGAGAACTGCTCGAACTCCTGGATCGCGGCGGCCGAACCGGTCGAATCAACGTTGAACGCGCGATCCTGGTCATTGCCCTCATAGGCGAGGAAGAAGAACAGCCGGTCCTTGATGATCGGGCCGCCCAGCGACACGCCGTACTGCTTGCGCTCGAACGCGGGCTCCGGGTTGCCGTTGCGGACATCGAGATAGCTCTTCTGTGTCAGCGACTTGTCGGTATACTGGCCGAACGCTTCGCCGTGGAACTCGTTGGTGCCCGACTTGGTGACCGAGGTGATGATGGCGCTGCCCGCCTGCTCGTACTCGGCCTTGTAGTTCTGCGTCAGGACGCGGAACTCCTGCACGGCGAGCTGGCCGAAGGGATTGCCGCGGCTGTTCTGCTGGCCGGCGACGCCGCCCTCGCGCAGCTTGTTCTTCAGGCTGACGCCGTCGATGAAGACGTTGACCTGGCTGGCGGTCGATGCGCCCGAGCGGAAGCCCTTGTCGGTTTCGCTATCGACATAGCGCACGCCCGGCGCGAGCGCGGCGAAGCTCAGGAAGTTGCGGTCGGTCTGCGGCAGGATGCGGATCTGCGCCTGGCTGACGTTAGTGGCGACTTCGCTGGTCTTGACCTCGCGAAGGGCCGAGCCGGTGACGACGATATCCTCGCCCGAGCTTTCGGTCGTGCCGCCGACGACCTCACCCTCGGCCGGTGCCTCGCCAGGTGCGGGGGCGGCCCCTTCCGCCGGGGCCGGGACGGCGGCGCCGAGCGCCACGTCGAACGTCGCCGACTGGCCGATCGCGACGGTCACGACGCGCTCGAACCGCTGGCCGTTCGCCTCGACCGTCAGCGTGTAGCTGCCGGGGCGCAGGCCGTTGAGGACATAGGCGCCGTTGGCCGCGGTGGTTGTCGTCTGCGTCCGGTTCGTCGCCTGTGCGACGACGGTCACGGTCGCCCCGCCGACGGGGGCGCCGCCCGAACGGACGATGCCGCGCAGGCTCGCGGTGGTGGTCTGCGCCGCGGCGGGCGCGACGAGGACGGCGGTGCTGGCGAGCGCGGTCGCGCTGCCGAGCAGGATGCGGAATGCCCGATGATTCATCATGATGTCGTTTCCCCTGAACCTTGCCCCTCTTGATGGAGGCGTTTCACGTTTCTTGACTTGGCGGTGCTTTCGCGGACCACCAATCGCGGAACCATTTCTTCGACGGAATGATCCTCGACCCCGTCGATCAGGTCGGCGAGCCGGACGATCGCCCGCGCGCCCACTTCGGCGATGCCGATGCGCAGCGTCGTCAGCGCCGGGCTGACCAGGCCGGCGAGCGGAACGTCGTCGAAACCGGCAAGCGCGATTTCGCCCGGCACGTCGATCCCGGTTTCGCGAAGCGCGACCAGCGCGCCGATCGCCATCATGTCGTTGCCGGCAAAGATCGCGTCGCACCGATCGCCCTGCCCCAGCAGCGTCTGGACCGCGGCGGCACCCGACGGCTGCTCGAACGTCCCTTCGACCACCCGCGGCTCGAGCCCGGCGCGCGCCATCGCCTCGACATAGCCGCGGCGGCGCCCCTCGGCGTCGATGTTGCCGCCGGGGCCGGCGATATGGACGATCGCGCGGCGGCCGCCGGCCACCAGATGCTCGACCATCGCCGCCGCGCCCGCGGCATTGTCGACGCGCAGTTCGGCACGCTGCTGTTGATTAGGCGCGCAGTTGACGAGGATCGCGGGCACGCTGGCGGGCAGGTGACTGCCCAGCGCATCGGCATCGACCTGCGGCGCCATGACGACGAGGCCGTCGACCCGGCCGCGCATCGCACGGAGCGCCTCGATCCCCTGCTGCGGATCGGCGTGCATGTTTGAGAGCAGCAGGTGCAGCCCGCGCGACGACACCTCGCGGTCCATGCCGCGCACGAACTCGGAAAAGAACTCGCCGTGAAGATCGGGAAGGACGACGCCGATCGTGCCGGTCCGCGACAGGCTAAGGCTGCGCGCGCCGGCATGGGGGACGTAGCCGAGCTGCGCGGCAGCAGCCTCGACACGGGCACGCAATTCGGGGCGGACATTGTCGCGGCCGTTCAACGCACGCGACGCCGAGGCCACCGACACATCGGCGACCCGCGCGACATCGCGGATGGTGGCGTTGGCCATTTCGGCGGCGATCCTCTTCCCGAACCCTTGTTTGGCATTTGGACGCGGACCCGTTCGTCCGCCCCTCTTGCTGAAACCGGTTACAAGACTCTAAGAGCCGGTGCAAGATTGATTCAGCGGGCGCGCTATCCTGTGTTAGCGGCCGCCCGAAACGAGAGGAGATGCGCCTTGCGCCAAGCACTTACCCTGTCCCGCCGCACCCTGATGATCGGCGCGGGCGCGGCGGCGGCATGGGCGTCCTCGCCCGCGCGCGCATTGATGATGCAGGCGACCGAGGGCGGCATTTCCGCGCGCGTCCGCGACCTGATCGAGAAGATGACGGTCGAGGAAAAGGCGGGTCAGGTGACGCTGATGGCCGCCGCCTGGGCCGGCGGTGCGGCGACGACGCTCAACCCCGCGGGTGCCAGCAGCAACTTCGAGGGCCAGCTCGAAGAGACGCGCAAGGGCCGGCTGGGCGGCGTGTTCAACGGCAACGGCGCGACGATGGCGAAGCGGATGCAGACCGCGGCGGTGCGCGAATCACGGCTCAAGGTGCCGCTGATCTTTGCCGCCGACGTGATCCACGGCTTTCGCACCGTCTTCCCCATGCCGCTGGCCGAGGCGGGCAGCTTCGACCCCGACCTCGCCCGCCGTACCGCGCGCGCGGCGGCGGTCGAGGCGTCGGCGGCGGGCATCGACTGGAACTTCGCGCCGATGGTCGACATCGCCCGCGACCAGCGCTGGGGCCGGGGTATCGAGGGCGCGGGCGAGGACGTTCTGCTCGGCCGGCTGATGGCCGCCGCGCGGGTGCGCGGGTTCCAGGGGGACAGGGGCCTCACCGCCGACGATGCGATGGCCGCCTGTGCCAAGCATTTCGCCGCCTACGGCGCGGCGGAGTCCGGCCTCGACTATAACAGCGTCGACGTGTCCGAACGGACGCTACGCGACATCTATTTCCCCCCGTTCGAGGCGGCGTTCGCTGCCGGCGCGGCGACGACGATGGCGAGCTTCAACGAACTGTCGGGCGTGCCCGCCACCGCCAACAAGTGGCTGCTGACCGACCTGCTCCGCCGCGAGTGGAACTGGGGCGGGCTCGTCGTCTCCGACTATACCGGCGACATGGAGCTGATCGACCACGGCTATGCCGCGGACGAGCGGGAAGCGGCGAAGCTCGCCTTCCTTGCCGGGGTCGACATGTCGATGCAGTCGGGCTTCTACATCCGCCACCTGCCCGACCTGGTGGCCAAGGGCGAGGTGCCGATGACGCGGCTGGACGAGGCGGCGGGCCGGGTGCTGGCGCTCAAGGAAAAGCTTGGCCTGTTCGACGACCCCTTCCGCCGCATCGACCCGCGGCGCGAGAAGACGCGCATCCGCACGAAAGCGCATCTGGCGCTGGCGCGCGAGGCGGCGGCGAAGTCGATCGTCCTTCTGAAGAACGACGGCGACCTCCTGCCCCTCCCCCGCAGCGGCAAGCGGATCGCGCTGATCGGCCCGTTCGTACAGGGCCAGCGCGAGCTGATCGGCCCGTGGAACGTCTATGGCACCGATGCCGAGGCGACCGACCTGCTGACCGGCGTGCGCGCGTCGGTTTCGGACGCGTCGCTCGTCACCGCGGTCGACGGCTCGGGAATCACCGAGCCGCTGCCCGGCGGGATCGAGGCGGCGGTCGCGGCGGCCAATGCGGCCGACGTGGTCGTGCTAGCCGTGGGAGAGGCGCAAAACATGTCGGGCGAGGCGCAGTCGCGTACCGATATCGTCGTACCGCCCGCGCAGATGGCGCTCGCCGAAGCCGTCGCGAAGACGGGCAAGCCGATCGTCGTCGTCCTGCGTCACGGCCGCGGCCTGGCGCTGCACGGCGCGGTGCTCGACGCGCCGGCGATCCTGGCGGCGTGGTTCCTCGGCTCCGAAAGCGGGTCGGCGACCGCCGACATCCTGTTCGGGGTGCAAAGCCCGTCGGCGCGCCTGCCCGTCAGCTTCCCGGTCGAGAGCGGCCAGTCGCCCTATTATTACGCGCACAAGTCGACCGGCCGCCCCAATCCCGGCGACAAGCCCGAGCCGTACAAGGCGCATTTCCGCGAGACGCTGAACCGCGCGCGCTTCCCGTTCGGGCACGGGCTCACCTATGGAAAGATCGCCTATGCGGGGCTGGAGGGCCGCGGTACGACGCTGAGCGCCGGCGGCCAGATCGAGGTCGCGGCGACGATCACCAATTCGGGGACGCGCGAGGCCGAGGAGGTCGTCCAGCTCTATATCCGCGACGTCACCGCCAGCATCACCCGGCCGGTGCGGCAGCTCAAGGCGTTCCGCAAGGTCCGCCTCGCCCCCGGCGCCTCGCAGCGCGTGGCCTTCACCCTGAAACGCGCCGACCTGACCTTCATCGGCACCGACCTGAAACCCATAGTCGAGCCGGGCAGGTTCCGCGTGTGGATCGCCCCCTCTGCCGAGACGGAGGGCGTGTCGGGCGAGTTTACTTTGGCCTAGAATCCTCCCCCGTCAGGGGGAGGGGGACCGCCGTAGGCGGTGGAGGGGGAATTGCACCAGGCGCCGCGCTCGCGGCCCGCCCCCTCTGTCAGCCTGCGGCTGCCACCTCCCCGTAGCCGGGAGGATCAGAGGCTCAACACTCCACCACATTCGCCGCGAGCCCGCCCTGCGCAGTCTCCTTGTACTTCTCGCCCATGTCGAGGCCGGTCTTGCGCATCGTCTCGATCACTTCGTCCAGGCTGACGCGATGGGTGCCGTCGCCGAGCAGCGCGAGCCGCGCCGCCTCGATCGCCTTGATCGCGCCGACCGCGTTGCGTTCGATGCACGGCACCTGCACCAGCCCGCCGACGGGGTCGCAGGTGAGGCCGAGATTATGCTCCATGCCGATCTCGGCCGCATTCTCGACCTGCTCGGGCGTGCCGCCGAGCACCGCGCAAAGGCCCGCGGCGGCCATCGAACAGGCGACGCCGACCTCGCCCTGACAGCCGACTTCCGCGCCGGAGATCGAGGCGTTTTCCTTGAACAGGCTGCCGATGGCAGAGGCGGTGAGGAGGAAATCCTCGGTTCCGCGTGGGCTCGCGCCGGGCACCATCCGCTCATAATAGCGCAGCACCGCGGGCACGATCCCCGCCGCGCCGTTGGTGGGCGCGGTGACGACGCGGCCGCCCGCGGCATTCTCCTCGTTCACCGCCAGCGCCCAGAGGTTGACCCAGTCGATGACCGACAGCGGATCGGCGAGCATCATCTCGCGCCGCGCCATCAGCCGCTCGAACCCCGCCGCCGCGCGCCGCTTGACCTTGAGGCCACCGGGCAGGATGCCGTGCGTGCGCATCCCCCGGTCGATGCAGTCGCGCATCGCCTGCGCGATCCGGTCCAGCCGTTCGGACAGTTCATCCTCACCGATCGCCGCCAGTTCGTTGGCGCGCTGCACCTCGGCGATCGAACCCAGTTCCTTTGCGCGCACGAGCAGTTCGACGCCCGAGCAATAGGGGTGCGGCGGGTCGTCCATCATCGCGGGCGCCGCATTGCCGCGCACCGCATCCGCCTCGATCACCGCGCCGCCGCCGATCGAATAGACGGTGCGCTCCTCGATCAGCGCGCCTTCGGCGTCATAGGCGGCAAGGCGCATTGCGTTGGAATGGAAGTCCAGCCGCTCGAACATCCGCCAGCCGAGGTCGCTCGCCGGATCGAACGCCGCCACGCGGCCATCGGGCAGGACGATCGTCCGATCGACCTCGACCTTTGCCACGATGCCGTCGATCGCGTCGGGATCGACCGTCGCGGGACGACAGCCCGACAGCCCCAGCATTACCGCGCGGTCGGTCGCGTGCCCCCGCCCCGTCAGCGCGAGCGAGCCGTAGAGATCGACCACCAGCCGCGTGACCGGCGCGCCATCCAGCGCCTCGACGAAATCGCATGCCGCGGTCATCGGCCCCATCGTGTGCGAGGAGGACGGCCCGACGCCAATCTTGAACAGGTCGAAAACGCTCGCGACCAATGCCGCCTCCCTCTCCCGCGCCGCTTGGGCGGCAGGGGGAGGATAACCGTATCAACTGTTACTGTCGATCAGGCGAGCGATACCGCACGCTTCTCCCGCATCGAACGATAGATTGCCTCGATGATGCGGATATCGCGAAGCCCCTCCTCGCCGGGTACGATCGGCATGCGGTTGTCGCGGACGCATCGCGCGAAATGGTCGAGCTGGCCCGCGAACTGGTCGGGGCCGCTGGTGTCGATATTGGGAGTGCTAGTCTCCCCGCCCTTGCGGACGCGCATCGCCTGCCCGCGATAGGCGGTGGCGGGTTCGAGCTCGACCCAGCCCTCGCTTCCGATCGCGCGATATTCGTTGTGGTTCGAATTGTAGCTGGAGATGCAGCTCGCCAGCAGGCCCGAGGGGAAGCGGAGCGTGAAGTCCACCCGATCCTCGACCGTGGCGAAACGGGGATCGCGGCGATCGGTGCTTTCCACCGCCGTCACCTCGACGGGCTCGGCCCCCGCCAGATAGCGCGCGGCCTGAAGGCTGTAGATGCCGATATCCATCATCGACCCGCCGCCCGACATCTTCCGGTCGAGCCGCCACTGGTTCGGCTGGATCGGAAAGCCGTGGGCGGTGCGGATCATCCGGAGGTCGCCGATCGCCTTCGTCCGGCACAAGTCGATCGCGGCGACGTTGTGCGGCTGGAAGCGGCTGCGATAGCCGATCATCAGCTTCCTGCCCGCCTTTGCCGCCGCGGCGATCATCGCTTCGCACTCGCGCGACGTGGGCGCCATCGGCTTCTCGCACATGACGTGCTTGCCGGCGCGACTTGCGCGGATCGAGTATTCGGGATGCATCGCGACCGGCAGGATGACGTAGACCACGTCGACGTCCGGGTTGTCTGCGATCCGGTCGAAGGTGGCGTAGCTGTAGCGGTTCTTGTCGGGCACGCCGTACTGCGCGCCGTACTTCGCCAGCTTTTCGGGCGTGCCGCTGACCAGCGCGGTGATCCGCGCGTCTTTGCAGTTGGCGAAGGCGGGCATGATCTGGTTGGTGGCGTAATTGCCGAGGCCGACGATCGCATAGCCGATCTTGCGCGCCGGCTGCGCACATGCGGCCTGCGGCAGCAGCGCGAGGCCCGCGGCGGCGCCGATGCCGATCAGCGCCTCGCGCCGGGTGGTGTCGTTCGTCATGGCGTCGCTCCCAACTCGATCTCGAACGGCACGACGGGCAAGGGCGCCTCGTCGAAGGTGTTGACGACGGGCGCGTCGGCAAAGGCGTAGCGGACCTTCGTCACTGGCTTGCCGTCGCCCCGCAGGATGACGCGGTCGCCCTCGACTCGGCCCTCAGCGAAGCGACAGGCGCCGCCGCCGCACAGCTCGAACCCGATCGGCCCCGCCGCGCTCCACGCATGAAGGCCGCCAGTGACGCCGGTGAAGCGGACGACCACATCGCTGCCCTGCATCGCCGCGCTTTCGATCAGCGGGCCGGACGCCGCGCCCTTGTCGCCGTACGCCACGACATTGGCGGCGCGGACCAGGCGCTGCGCGAGCGTGTTCTTGTTCGCCGGGTGGATGTCGGTCCGCTCGCCGATGTCGATCGCGGTGACGATCGCGGCGTGCGCGTCGTTCTTCGCCGCCAGCCGCTGCTCGTTGCGCACGACGCCCCAGCCGCTGTCGGCGGGGGCAAGCCGCGGTGCGCCATAGTCGGCGAGGCCGACGATCAGGAACGGCAGGTCGGGCGAGGCGAACTGGCGCCGCCACCCCGCCATCAGCGCGGCCATGCGCTTGTCGTAGCCGGGTTTGCCCACGTCGCTCTCGCCCTGGTACCAGGCGACGCCCTTCAATGCGATCGGGCCGAGCGGCGCGATCATGCCGTTGTAGAGTGTGGCGAGGCCAGCATGGCTTTCCCAAGGGGTGCGCGGCGGACTGCCCGCCCCGGGCTCGGTCGCGATGCTATAGCGCCAGCCACTGCCGATCGGGATCGCCGCGCCGCCCGCGGGGGTCAGCGTCATCGCCGCGGCCGGGCCGTTCATGCCGCCGGGGCCATAGGTGTCGGTGACCGCGACGACGATCTCGTTCCGCCCCGCCTTCAGCGCCCGCGCCGGAACCGGATAGCGTCGCGGGCTGCCCCAGCCGAAGCTCGATCCCACCGCCACGCCGTTGACCCAGACGGTATCGAGCTCGTCGATTCCGCCAAGGTCGAGCACCGCGTCGCCGCCCACCGCGGGCAGGTCGACGGTCTTCCGGAACCAGACGGTGCCGTTGAAGCTTGCGAGGTCGGGCACGCCCCACTCCTCCCAGAAGCTTGCCTTTGGCACCGGCTTCCACTGGCGGCGGTCGGGGGCGTTCCACGGCTCCTGCCCCGCCGCGTCGCCGCTCAGCCCACGCCACCACGTCCCCCAACGTTCGGCGAAGTGCCCCGCCCCCGCCGCCGGATCGCGCTGGTAAAGCTCGAGCAGCGCGGCATCCTCGGCATTGCCGGGCAGCGGGGCGGCATCGGCGCTGGCGATCCACGGGCGGATCTGCGTCCCGCCCCAGCTCGAATCGATCGCGCCCATCGGCACCTTGCGATCGGCGGCGAGCTGCTTGACCATCAGGTAGCAGGCGGCGGAGAAGTCCCTGACGCTGTCGGGCGCCGCCGCGACCCAGGCGGGGCGCGGGGTCAGCGACGTGTCGGGCGAGAACGCGACTTTGTGCTCCATCGACAACAGGCGGATGCGGTCGTCGGCCGAGCCGCCGATGATGCCGTCGCCGTTCAGCGTCTTGTGGGTCTCGAACTCCATGTTCGACTGGCCCGAGCAGAGCCAGACGTCGCCGATCAGCAGGTCGGCCATGGTGGCGGTAGTCACCTTGCCCGTCGCGGTCAGCGTGTAGGGCCCGCCCGCCTTCATCGCCGGCAGCACCGCGCGCCACTGGCCGTCGCGGCCCGCCTTCGCGAACGCGCGGGCATTGCCCAGCCGCACGGTGATCGCCTCGCCCGGGTCGGCGCGGCCGGTGACGGTGATCGGCGCGCCGCGCTGAAGGACGGCGTGATCGCTCATCGGCGTGAGGATGACGGGATCGGCCCATGCCGCCCCCGCGCCCGCCAGCAGCACCGCCGCAACGCCCGTCCGCGCCAGGAACCTCTTCATCCCTCACCCTCTCTTCTTTTAAGTTCTGATATCGCTATCATGGCCCCAGGGCGCCAACAAGCGCCGGGGAGAGGACGAAAATGGCGAAGGACGCGCAAGGCTTTACCCGGCGCGGCGCGCTCGGGCTGACCGCGACCGCCACGACGGCGCTCGCGCTGCCGGCGGCGGCGCAGCGGCCGGCAAAACCGAACCCGCGCGAGCTCTGGTACACCGCCCCGGCGACGAAATGGACCGAGGCGCTGCCAGTCGGCAACGGCCGGCTCGGCGCGATGGTGTTCGGCGGGACCGCGAGCGAGCGGCTGCAACTGAACGAGGACACCATCTGGGCCGGCGCGGCACAGGACCCGGTCAATCCGCGCGCGAAAGGGGCGCTGCCAAAGGTCCGCGAACTCATCTTCGCGGGCAAGTACGCCGAGGCGGAAAAGCTTGCCTCCGCCGACGTGATGGCGATCCCGCTCAAGCAGCCGCCCTATCAGACCGCGGGCAGCCTGATGATCGACATGGCCGGCGCCGACACGCAGGTGACCGGCTATCGCCGCAGCCTCGACCTCGGCACAGCGGTGGCGGAGACGCGCTGGACCGCGGGCGGCGTGACCTATCGCCGCCGCGTGCTCGCCTCTCCGATCGATCAGGTGATCGCGGTGCGGATCGAGGCCGACCTGCCCGGCGCGATCGCCGCGCGGCTGGGCTTCACCTGCCCGCTCAAGACGTGGAGGGTCGCGGCGGAGGGGCGCGACACGCTAGTCCTGTCGGGCACCGGCGACCCGCATGACGGGAGGCCGGGCGCGATCCGGTTCGAGGCGCGGCTGCATGTCCTGAACGAGGGCGGACGGGTCGAGGCGGCGGGCGACGCGCTGATGCTGTCGGGCGCGAATGCGGTCACGCTGCTGATCGCGATCGCCACCAATTTCCGCCGCTTCGACGACCTCACGGCCGATCCCACCGCGCTCACCAAGGCCCAGATTGCGAGCGCCGCCGCCAAGCCCTTCGCCGCGATCGAGCGTGCCTCGACCACCGAGCATCGCCGGCTGTTCGACCGCGTGCGCCTCGACCTCGGCGATGGCCCCGCCCTGCCCACCGACAAGCGGATTGAGGCGATGCGGACGGGGGACGACCCGGCGCTCGCCGCGCTCTATTTCGATTACGCCCGCTACCTGCTGATCGGCTCATCGCGGCCGGGGACGCAGCCTGCGAACCTTCAGGGCATCTGGAACGACCTGCCCACCCCGCCGTGGGAGAGCAAATACACCGTCAACATCAATACCGAGATGAACTACTGGCCGGCCGAGCCCACGGGCCTGCCCGAACTAACCGAACCCCTGATCCGGATGGTCGAGGAACTCGCCGTGACGGGCGCTCGGACGGCGCGCGAGATGTACGGCGCGCGCGGATGGGTCTGTCACCACAATACCGACATCTGGCGGGCGTCGGCGCCGATCGACGGGCCGCAATGGGGGCTGTGGCCGACCGGCGGCGCGTGGCTGTCGATGCACCTCTGGTATCGCTGGGAATATGGGCAGGACCGTGCGTATCTGGCGCGCGTTTATCCGGTCATCCACGGCGCGGCGCTGTTCTTCCTCGACACGCTCCAGCGCGATCCGAAGTTGGGGCACCTCGTGACCAATCCGTCGATGAGCCCGGAGAACCAGCACCCGTTTGGCGCCGCGGTCTGCGCCGGGCCGGCGATGGACAACCAACTGCTGCGCGACCTGTTCGACCATGTCGGCGAGGCCGCGCGCATCCTCGGCCGCGAGGACGAGAGCACCCGGGCGATGGCGGCGGCACGCGCGCGCCTCTCGCCCGACAAGGTGGGCAAGGCCGGGCAGTTGCAGGAATGGGCGGAAGATTGGGACATGGAGGTGCCCGAGCCCAAGCACCGCCATCACTCGCACCTCTACGCGCTCTATCCCAGCCACCAGATCGCGCCCGACACCACGCCCGCCCTCGCCGCGGCGGCCAAGCGGACGCTCGAACTGCGCGGGGACGAGGCGACGGGGTGGGCGACGGCGTGGCGCATCAACCTGTGGGCGCGGCTGCGCGACGGCGACCATGCGCATCGCATCCTGCGCTTCCTGCTAGGGCCGGACCGGACATACCCGAATATGTTCGACGCGCACCCGCCGTTCCAGATCGACGGCAATTTCGGCGGCGCGTCGGGGATGCTCGAAATGCTGGTGCAGGATCGCGGCGACACGCTGTTCCTGCTCCCCGCATTGCCGAGTGCGTGGCCGCAGGGTTCGGTCAGCGGCGTGCGGCTGAAGGGCCGCGGGATACTCGACCTCACCTGGCGCGGCGGCCGGCTAGCGAGCGCCTTGCTGCGCAGCGAAATCGCGGGCGAGCGGCGGGTGATGTTGGGCGACAAGGCGAAGACGGTGCGCCTGACGCCGGGGCGTGCGGTGCGACTGACGGCGCGGGATTTCGCTTAAGGCCGCCGCGCCGCACCCCGGCGAAGGCCGGGGTACGGCGCTATTAGATCATATCGCGCTCAGCCCCTGCGCCTTGATCCGGTCGATCAGGTCGCGATGCCGCGGTAGGCCGGCGCGCAGCCTTTCGGTCTGCACGCGATTCTCGCGCCGCGCGCGTTCGGCCAGCCGCGCGTCGGTGCCCAGCGTCACCGGCTCGACCTCGGTCCGGAAACCCATGCCGTACAGGACGTATTGATAGCTCGCCGCGGGAAACACCTCGTCCACCCGGTCGAACTCGTCGTTGAACCAGGGCGACTGCCAGCGCCACAGCTCGAGCAGGTGCGCCAACCGGTCGGGAATACTCTCGCTGCGCACATTGTCGCGCCAGAAGTCGGTGTCGGTCCGCTTGGTCAGCACGTAATGCAGCTTGAGGAAATCGACGATCCGGCCCCAGCGATAGCTCGTCGTCTCGTTGAAGCGGCGGGCGATCGTGTCCATCACCTCGCGCCGCGCGGGCATCTGTTCCGCGATCAGCTTGGCCGACAATTCGATCAGCACGATCGCCGATGCCTCGAGCGGTTCGAGAAATCCCGCCGCCAGCCCGACGGCGACGACGTTGCGCTTCCAGAACACCTCGCGGTGCCCCGCGCGGATCGGGATTTTGCGCACCGACAGCCCGTCGGCAGCGGACCCGAGATAGGCGCGAAGCTCCCGCTCCGCCGTCTCGTCGTCGACATGCGCGCTCGAATAGACATGGCCGGTGCCGCGCCGCGTCGGCAGGCCGATATCCCAGATCCAGCCCGCTGACTGCGCGGTGGAGACGGTATGCGAGGCGATCGGCGCATCGGGCGTCTCGTGCGGCACCTGCACCGCCATCGCGGTGTCGCAGAACAACACGTCCTTCAGCGGCCGGAACGGCACGCCCATCGCCTCTCCGATCAACAGCGCCTTGAACCCGGTGCAATCGACGAACAGATTGCCCTCGATCGTCCCCGCCTGTTCGGTGACGAGGTGCGTGACGTCGCCATCCTCGGCCTGAACCACCTGTTGCACGTCGGCGAGCACATGGCGCACGCCCAGCTTGCCGGTGCAGTGCCGCGTCAGGAAATCGGCGAACTTCCCCGCATCGAGGTGATAGGCGTAATTGGCGACCGCATCCCATTCGCGCGTCGTAATCGTCTTGGGCGCGAGGCCGTCGTCGCAGATTCGCCCCTGCGGACAGACCGCGTCGCAGAAACTCTCGTCGTCATTCGCCGCCAGCCAGTGCGGCACGAGATTGAGATGCTGGAAATTGGTCGGCAGCATCAGCGGGTGGTAATAGGCGTCGCCCTCCGCACCCGTCGTCCACCGCTGGAACTTCGCGCCCTGCTTGAAGGCGGCGTCGCATTCGCGGAAGAAGTCGGTTTCGCTCACGCCCATCTTGGCGAGCGTCGAGCGCAGCGTCGGCCACGTCCCCTCGCCCACGCCGATGATCGGCACGTTGGGCGATTCGACCAGCGTCACGCTGAACGTCCCCGCTTCGATGCGTGGCCGGTGCCGCGCGGCGATCACGCCCGCGGTCAGCCATCCGGCAGTGCCGCCGCCGACGATGACGATGTTTCGGATCGGTCCGGCCATGACCCATTCTCTGGAAAAAGATGGGGCCGGGCAAGCCGTGATGCCCGGCCCCAGTAGGGGATCAGAAGCGGAAGCGGACGCCCCCGGTGAAGCGGCGGCCATAGGCGAACACGTCGAGGAGCTGGTTCGAGAACCGGCCGTGCGTGCTCTGCACCTCGTCGAACACGTTCAGCGCCTCGACGAACACGCTGTAGTTCTTCGTGATATCCCAGCTCGACGACAGGTCGACCTGGATCGCCTCGTTGACGAAGGTGGGCTCCGCGCCGAAGGCCGAGTTGTTTTGCGCCTGGCCGAACTGCGACAGATACTTGTCGCGCCAGTTGACCGCGGCGCGGATCTGGAACCCGTTCTTGTCGTAGAAGCCGACGAAGTTGGCCGAGTTGGCAAGGCCCGTCACGGCGAAACCGGTCGTCGATAGGTCGGTCTCGTCATACGGCTTGTTCGTGTCGACGAAGGTCGCGTTGGCGTTGAAGCCGAAGCCCGAATCGCCGAACACCTGCTGCCACGCGATTTCGACGCCGCGCACCGTCGCGCTCGGTCCGTTGACGCGCTGCGACACGACGAACACCGCCGGGTTGCCGGTGGTCGGGTCGATCACGCCGTTGATCGTCTGCTGCTGCGCGCCGGCGACGTTGAAGTTCGACACGTCCTTGATGAAGCCGTTGACCGCGAAGTACGAGTTGCGGGCGTAATACCATTCGACCGCGGCATCGTAGTTCCACGACAGGAACGGCTGGAGCGCCGGGTTGCCGCCCGTCGCGGTCAGCGCGCCGCGGCGCTGGCCGACACCGATGTTGAGCACCGGGGTCAGCACGTTGAGCGAGGGCCGCGTCAGCGTCCGCGACACGTCGCCGCGGATGTGCAGCGTGTCGGTCAGTTCCAGCTTCGCATCGAGGCTCGGCAGGAAATAGTCGTAGCTGCTGTTGGTCGTCACCGACTGTTCCGGCGTGAAGATCACCGTCAGCAGCGTCGGATCGGTCGTGCTGGTGACGATCGAAGTCGGCAAGCGACCGAAGCCCGACGAGGCAATGTCGGTCTTTTCATAGCGCAGACCCGCATTCAGGCGGAACGCCATCCCACCCAGATCGCCCTTCAGATCGCCGCGGATATAGGCCGCATAGGTCTTTTCCTGGATGTTCTGCCGGCCCGGGTCGAGTGCAAGGTCGAACGTTCCCGTGAACGGCGGCGTGCAGCAGCCGTTGTTGAAGCCCGGAATATTCTGCGTCTGCGGATTGCCGAGCCCTTCCAGATACTTCTGGTAGAGGAACGGGTTGATCGCGATCAGCTCGGGCGGCAGCGAGCCTTCGAAACCGGGGATCCAGTTGCCCGTGGGGATGCGGTTCGCCAGCAGATTGGCCGGGATCAGCACACCGCCGCCCTGACCCGAAGGCGCGCCGTAGCCGGCATAAGCCTGCCAATAGTTGTTCACGAACGTGTTGCGACCGGCGAGGCTGTACTGATCCTCGAGGTACATGCCGCCTGCCTTCAGGCTAAACTGGTCGCGATCCCAGACGACGTTGGCGCGGAACTGTACCACCTCGTCGCGGTTCTGCTGCGCCGTGCGGACGGTGACGTGGCTCCCGATCACCGACGTGTCGGTCCAGCGCGCGGTATTGCCGCTGGGGCCGAAGGTGTTGAGCACCGGGAAGCTGTTCTTGCTGTCCCCCGTCACCGCGACGCCCAGCGTCGTGCCGAGCAGGCCACCATAGCCCACATCGGCATTGTCGCTGCTGATCCGGCCATCGGGGTTGAGCTTCGACAGCGAGTAGCTGGCGTCGAATTCGAAGCGCAGGCTGGGCGTCGCCTGAAGCTTCAGGTTGGCGCCGACCTGGTTGGTCTCGAGCAGCGAGCTGTCGATCGCGCCGGTGAAGTCGGTCGGCGTCCCCGCCTGACGGAAGTCGACCGTCGTGCCGTTCTCGTCGAGCGTGACGTTGCGCAGCTGGTCCTGGTTGAACCACATGCCGAACCCGGCGATGTTCGTGTTGACCGTCTGCCGCGAATAGTTGTCGTCGATCGTCAGCAGCACCGCATCCGACGGCTGCCACTGGAGCGCGAGACGCCCGTCGAGCCGCTCGTCCTTCGTGTAGCGCTGGTCGGCGCCGTATTGCTGCTGATACCAGCCGGTGATGTTGCGGCGGTTGGTCGGGGTCGCCCATGCGGCCGAGTTCTGGTCGGCGGTCGGCTGACACACCGCGGCGGTCGATCCGGCCAACTGGCACGGCGCGTAGAAGCCGCCCTGCCAACCCGACACGAACACGCGGTTCGTCTCGGTATCGCGGCGGGTGTAGATCGCGCTGCCGAGGATGCCGATCGTGTCGTTGGCGAACGTCTTGCTGAACAGCGCGCCGACGGTGGGGACGAAGGTGCCCGCCTTGTCCTGAAGCGAGCCGCCCGCGGTGATCGCGATGCGCTCACCCATCTTGTCGAACGGCTTGGGGTAGCTGATGTTGACGGTCGCGCCGATCGAGCTCGACGACACGGTGACGTCGGGCGTCTTGTAGACCGCGAGCTGGCCGACGAAGTCCGCGCCGACCGTGGTGAAGTCGACCGAGCGACCGCCCGATGCGGTCGACAGGCGGCGGCCGTCGATCAGCGTTTCGTTGAAATCGCCGCCGAAGCCGCGAACGGTGATGCCCTGAGGCTCGCCGCGATTGCCCGAACGGTTGATCGACACGCCCGGCAGACGCTGTAGCGAAGCGGCGACGTTCGAATCCGGGAACTTGCCGATATCCTCGGCCGAGATCACGTCGACGACGCCTGGCGACGTCCGCTTGATGTCGAGGTTGCGCTGGAGCGAACCGCGGATACCGGTAACAATGATGTCCTCGGCATTGGCGTCCGCGTCGGGCACGGCCTCACCCTGGGCGGGGGCCGTCGTCTCGCTGCCAACCTGCTGATCCTGCGCCCAAAGCGGCGTCGCGCACGCGATCGCGGCGATGCTGGCGCCGCCGGTGAGCAGGCGGCGCATCGCGCCGCCACTGATACCGGTAACAAACGCCGACTCGGCAAATCCCTTCATGCTGTCCTCTCCCGTCGCGCATCTATCTAGCGGGGCCGTCCGCTCGTTCACCGGATCGGACCCACGGCCCGACATGAGGGTCGGACAACGCGATCCTATAGGCTTTTTTGGCTGGCGACAATCGCAATTGTCGGTCTAAATCATCGCCGCCGATCCGAAGGACGGCGGGGGAGAGGGATTGGAATGACCGCGCAGC
This sequence comes from Sphingomonas yantingensis, assembly GCF_014199325.1. Lineage (GTDB taxonomy): Bacteria > Pseudomonadota > Alphaproteobacteria > Sphingomonadales > Sphingomonadaceae > Sphingomonas > Sphingomonas yantingensis. The sequence continues at coordinate 310,798 of NZ_JACIJJ010000002.1, read as the reverse complement.
GTCTGGAACTGCTCAATGCCAACGACCATGCCGGGCTGCACCTGGGGCCGGTCGAGGGGGCACCGCCGCCCTTCGTTCAGATCGTGCTGGACGAGTTCGCCAGCGCCGCGACGCTGGCCCCGATCTTCGTCACTCGCGCCGAATCGACCGGCGAATTTTATGCCGGCGCGATCCTGGGGCTGAAGCCGGAGGAGCCGCCGCTCGTCACCCGCGACGACCTGGCCGGCCTGTTCGAGCCGCTCGACTGGAAGCGCCGCGGCTTTCACGTGGTGGACGAACAGGTGGCGATCGACCCCGCCGATCCGCGCTTCGCAGACGCCGCCGGCGAGCCGATGTTCGGCAGCGACGGCGCCCCCTCCCCCGCGCTGGCCGGCATGGCGCAGTCGCTCGGCCGGCTGAAGGTGGGGCTCGATGCGACTCGCGCGTTCATCGACGCCTGCCTGTCGCACAAGCTTATCGAGCCCATCGACGTCGACCTGAAGTTCGACGATGGCGAGCGGCTGACGCTGGCCGGGCTCTATACCGTCAGCCTCGATGCGATCGGCGAGCTGGACGATGCCGCGGCGCTGTCGCTGCTGCGCGCCGGGCACCTTCAGGCCGCCTTCACTATGGCGCAATCGGTGCGCCAGCTCGGCCGCCTCGCGCGCATCCGCAACGCCCGACTGACGGCGGGATGAGCGAGGGAGTCGCCGCGATCGACGCGGGGACGCTGGCCGATCGGGCCGCGTTCGAGGCGGCGGTCGTCGCTCCGTGTCGCCCGGTCGTGCTGCGCGGCGCGGTTGCCGACGGGCCGGTGCTGAAGGCATCCGCAGCGGGTAATTCGGCGTTGATCGAGGCACTTGCGGAATTCGCCGCGCCGGTCTCCGCCGAGCTTTTCGTGGGCACGCCCGAGATCGCCGGCCGCTATTTCTACGCCCCCGGCCTCGACGGCTTCAATTTCGAGCGCCGCTCGATGCCGCTGCCGCAGGCCATCGCCGCGATCGGCAGCGAGGCGGTGGATGGTACCAGTTTCTACCTCGGCTCCATCCCGGCAGAGGTCGGCTTCCCCGCCTTCGCCGCCGCGCATCCGATGCCTTGGCTGCCCGAGCGGGCCGGTCCGCGCCTCTGGCTCGGCACCGCCTCGACCGTCGCCTGTCATCACGATCGCCTGGACAATCTGGCGGTCTGCGTCGCCGGGCGCCGACGCTTCACGCTGTTCCCGCCGGAGGCGATCGGCGACCTCTATGTCGGGCCGATCGACAACACGATGGCGGGCCAGCCGGTGGGTCTGGCGGTCGGCTCCTCGCCCGGCGATCCGCAATGGCCGCGGTTCGAGGCTTGGCGGGATCGCGCGCTGGTGGCCGAACTCAAACCCGGCGATGCGCTCTACCTGCCCAAGCTCTGGTGGCATCAGGTGGAGGCGACGGGCGACCTCAACCTGCTGGTCAATTACTGGTGGGATGCGCATCCGTCCGGCCCCGACGATCCGTTCACCGCAATGCTGCTGGCGATGACGACGATCGCCGAGCGCCCATTGCCGGAGCGGGAGGCGTGGCGGGCGTTCTTCGACCATTATATCTTTCGGCCCGACCGCCATCCGCTCGACCACCTGCCGCCCGAACGACACGGCATCCTGGGCCCGCTCGCCGAAAATCGCGGCCGCATCCGCGCGATGGTGATGCAATGGCTGCGTCGTTGACGGCGGCAATTGTCGGACTAGAGTGACGATCCTATCGAATATCGGGGGAGAGGTCCGAATGTCCGTCCGCGTCGCGATCGCCGCGCTTGCCTGCCTGACGACGCCGCTCCTTGCGCAGGACCGGATGGGCACCGTGCCGGGATCGAACCCGCTGTTTCGCACGGTCTTCACCGCCGATCCCGCGCCGCTGGTCGTCGGCGACACGCTCTATCTTTATACCGGCCACGACGTCGCCCAGCGCGACGAGATGTTCAACATGCAGGAATGGCTCGTCTGGTCCACCAAGGACATGAAAACGTGGCAGGCGCATCCCGCGATCATGAACGTCAAGGACTTCAAATGGGCCAAGAAGGACGCCTGGGCCGCGCAGACCATCCAAAAGCACGGCAAGTTCTGGTTCTATGCCGCGGTCGAGCATGACGACACGGCGCCGGGCAAGGCGATCGCGGTCGCCGTGTCCGACAGGCCGACCGGCCCGTTCAGCGATGCCAAGGGATCGGCGCTTATCACCAATCAGATGACGCCCAAGGGCACACATAGCTGGGAGGATATCGACCCCACCGTCTTCACCGACGACGACGGCGCGACCTACATCGCCTGGGGCAACCGCCAGGCCTATATCGCGAAGCTCAAGCCCAACATGATCGAGATCGACGGCGAGATCACAGAGATCACGCCCCCGCATTTCGAGGAAGGGCCGTGGCTGCATAAGCGCGGCAAGCTCTACTACCTGACCTATGCCTCGCTCGACCGGTCGAAGCATCGGGACGAGCGCATCTCCTATTCGACCGCGCCGTCGATCAAGGGGCCATGGACCTATCGCGGCGAGCTCGCCGATTCGGGCAAGTACAGCTTCACGATCCATCCGGGCATCACCGCGTTCAAGGGGAACTGGTATATCTTCATGCACAACGCCGCGCTCGCGATCGGCGATCAGAACGGCTCGATCGGTCGGCGCGCAGTGACCGCCGAGTACCTGCGCTACAACGCGGACGGTACGTTGAAGCGGGTACCGCACACCGTCGCGGGCGTGACCGCCCCTGCCCCGGCGGACGCCAGGGTTCGTTGAGCCGCCACCGAAACGCACTGGCGCGACGCCCATGTTAGCGCTATCGATGGCGCGATGCGGCAGCGACCGCAAGACAGGAGAGGATGAATGATGCGAGCCCCCCTTAGCCTTGCCGTGAGCGCCGTCGCGCTTGCCCTCGTCGCCTGCTCGGGCGCCGCGCCGCAAGCGGGCAACGACACCGCCGCCGCCGACAATGCCGCCGCGGGCGAGGTGCCGACGACCAACGCCAGCGCCGACGCGACCGGCCCCGATGGCCGCAAATATCTGTCGCAGCCGCTGACGACCGAGATCTTCACCGCCGACCCCTCCGCCCATGTCTGGGGGGACGGCAAGCTCTACGTCTATGGCAGCCACGACATTGACGGTCCGGCCAAAGAGGACGACCTCGGCAGCCATTTCGAGATGCGCGACTATCGTGTGCTGAGCATGGACGAGCCGGGCGGCAAGACCACCGTCCACCCCGTCGCGCTCGACGTGAAGGACGTGCCCTGGGCCAGCCAGCAGATGTGGGCGCCGGACGCCGCATTCAAGAACGGCACCTATTACCTCTATTTCCCGGCCAAGGATAAGGAGGGCGCATTCCGCATCGGCGTCGCGACGTCGAAGTCGCCCGTCGGCCCGTTCAAGGCGAACCCCGAGCCCATCAAGGGCAGCTTCTCGATGGACCCGACGCTGTTCATGGATCAGGGCGGCGAAAGCTATCTGATCTTCGGCGGCATCTGGGGCGGACAGCTTCAGCGCAACGTCACGGGCAAATACGATCCGAATGGATCGAAGACCGACCTCGAAAAGCCGAACGAGCCCGCGCTTTCGCCGAAGATCGCGAAGATGAACGGCGACCTCATGGAATTCGCCGAGGCCCCGCGCGACGTGAAGATCGTCGACGAGGCGGGCAAGCCACTGCTCGGCGGCGATACGCAGCGCCGCTTCTTCGAGGGGTCGTGGCTGCACAAGTACAACGGCAAATATTATCTGAGCTATTCGACCGGCGACACGCACAACATCGTCTATGCGACCAGCGACAACGTCTATGGCCCCTACACCTATCGCGGCGTGGTGCTGAAGCCCGTCAACGGCTGGACCAGCCACCATTCGATCGTCGAATGGAAGGGCAAGTGGTGGCTGTTCTACCACGACGTCCAATTGTCGGGCGACACGCGGCTGCGCAACGTCAAGATGACCGAGCTCAAATACAATCCCGACGGGTCGATCCAGACCATCGACCCGTTCGTGAAGTAAGGGCACCCATGTTCCTCGGCATCGATATCGGCACCTCGGGGGTCAAGGCCGTCGCGCTCGACGAGCGCGGCGGCGTCGTGGCGACCGGGGTGGCGGCGCTCACCGTCCAGCGCCCGCATCCCCTGTGGTCGGAGCAGCATCCTGACGCCTGGTGGGACGCGACGCAGGCGGCGGTGCGCGCGATCGATCCCGCCGTCCGCCGCGCGGTTCGCGGCATCGGCATCGCTGGCCAGATGCACGGCGCGACGCTGCTGGGCGAGGACGACCGCCCGCTCCGCCCCGCGATCCTGTGGAACGACGGGCGCAGCGAGGCGGAGTGCAAGGCGCTGGAGGCCGCAGTCCCGAACCTGCACGCCATCGCCGGCAACCTCGCCATGCCGGGCTTCACCGCGCCCAAGCTGATGTGGGTGCGCGATCACGAGCCGGAGACGTTCGCCGCGACCCGCACCGTCCTGTTGCCGAAGGACGACGTGCGTCTGCGCATGACCGGCGAGAAGGTGTCGGACATGTCCGATTCAGCCGGCACGCTGTGGCTCGACGTGGCCGCGCGCGACTGGTCCGACGCCATCCTCGCGGCCACCGGCCTCACCCGCGACCACATGCCGCGGCTGGTCGAGGGGTCCGAGGTCTCGGGCACCCTGCGCGCCGAGGTGGCCGAGGCTTGGGGCATGGAGCGCGTGCCCGTCGCGGGCGGCGGTGGCGACAATGCCGCGGGCGCGGCGGGCGTCGGCGTGGTCGAGGATGGCGATGCGCTGCTCTCGCTCGGCACCTCGGGCGTCATCTTCGTCGCAACGAAGGACTTCCGCCCCAACCCGGCGCGTGCGGTCCACGCCTTTTGTCACTGTCTGCCCGGCATGTGGCACCAGATGGCGGTGCACCTGTCGGCGGCCGCGTGCATCGACTGGGTCGCGCGCCTGACCGGCACGTCGGGCGCGGCCGAGCTGTTCGCGCGCGCCGAGAGCGTTGGCCCCGCCAGCGGCCCCGAACTCTTCCTCCCCTATCTGTCGGGCGAGCGGACGCCGCACAACGATGCGGAGGTTCGCGGCGGCTTCCTCGGCCTCGACCACGACACCACGCCCGAGCGGCTGGCGCAGGCGGTGCTCGAGGGTGTCGCTTTCGCGCTCGCCGATGGTGTCGAGGTGCTGCGCGAGGCGGGCACCGACCTCACCCGCCTGTCGGTGATCGGCGGCGGTGCGCGCTCGCGCTACTGGGGCCAGACGCTGGCCGCGGCGCTCAATGTCGAGCTGGTCTATGCGCAGGGCGGCGAGGTCGGTCCCGCGCTCGGTGCGGCACGGCTCGCGCAGCTTGCGGTCGACGGCGGCGATCCGGCGAGCGTCTGCACCAAGCTGACCACCAGCCACAGCATCGCGCCCGACCCGACCCTCGTCGAGCGCTTCGCCCCCAAGCTCGCGGCCTTCCGCGCCGCCTATCCCCGCATCACGCCCAGGAGCAGCTAATGGCCACCGACTTCTTCGCCGACATTCCGACGATCAAATATGAAGGCCCGGACAGCGACAACGAACTCGCCTTCCGCTTCTACGACAAGGACCGCGTCGTCCTCGGCAAGCGGATGGAGGACCATCTCCGCTTCGCGCTGTGCTTCTGGCACACTTTCTGCTGGCCGGGCAGCGACGTGTTCGGCGGCGGCACCTTCAATCGCCCTTGGCATGCCGGCGCCAACGACAGCGCAGCGGCGGCGATGAAGCGTGAAGCGGCGTTCGACTTCTTCACGAAGATGGACGTGCCCTATTACTGCTTCCACGACGTCGACGTGATGGCCGACGCACACGACGTGACCAGCCACCGCCGCCACCTCGCCGAGGCAGTCGACCACCTGGAGCAGCTTCAGGGATCGAGCGGGCGCAAGCTGCTGTGGGGCACCGCCAACCTGTTCAGCCACCCGCGCTTCGCCGCGGGCGCCGCGACCAGCCCCGACCCGGAGGTCTACGCCTTCGCCGCGATGCAGGTCCGCGACGTGCTTGAGGCGACGCATCGCCTCGGCGGCGAGAACTACGTCCTGTGGGGCGGGCGTGAGGGGTATGAGACGCTGCTCAACACCGACCTCAAGCGCGAAATGGACAATTTCGGCCGCTTCCTGACCCTCGTGGTCGAGCACAAGCACAAGATCGGCTTCAAGGGCACGATCCTGATCGAACCCAAGCCGCACGAGCCGACCAAGCACCAGTACGACTTCGACACCGCCACCGTGTACGGCTTCCTGAAGCGCTTCGGCCTCGAGAACGAAGTGGCCGTGAATATCGAGGCCAACCACGCGACGCTGTCGGGCCACACGTTCGAGCATGAGTTGGCGATGGCGTCGGCGCTCGGCATCTTCGGGTCGATCGACGCCAATCGCGGCGACCATCAGAATGGCTGGGACACCGACCAGTTTCCCAACTCGGTCGAGGAACTGACGCTGGCGATGCTCGAAGTGATCCGCGCGGGCGGCTTCACGACGGGCGGCTTCAACTTCGATGCCAAGGTGCGCCGCCAGTCGGTCGATGCGGTCGACCTGTTCTACGGCCATATCGGCGGCATCGACACCGTGGCGAAGGGCCTGCTCAACGCAGCCGCGATCATTGAGGACGGCCGCATCGACGGCATCAAGGCCAAGCGCTATGCCGGCTGGACCGATGGCCTTGGCGGCGAGATCGCCAATCTCGACCTCGCCGGCATCGCCGATCTGGCCGTGGAACGCGACCTGAAGCCCGCGCACAAGTCGGGCCAGCAGGAGCGGCTGGAAAACCTCATCAACCGCTTCGTCTGAGGCGTTCGGGGCCGCGGTAACCACCGCGGCCCCTTTTCATTTGCCGAAAGGATCGCCGATGCGCGCCCGCGCTCTTTTGCTTGCCGCGCTCGTCGGCGCCACCCCCGCCGCCGCGCAGGAAGCGCGCTTCGCCGACTTCCGCTACGAAGGCCGCTCGATCGAGCGCGCGGTGCCGAAGGCCGGCGAGTATCGCAATCCGATCCTGTCGGGCTACTACCCCGACCCCTCGATCACGCGGGTGGGCGAGGATTACTACCTCGTCCTGTCGTCCTTCACCCACTATCCGGGCCTGCCGATCTTCAAGTCGCGCGACCTCGTCAACTGGACCCAGATCGGCAACGCGATCGACCGGCCGGGGCAGCTCGACTTTTCGGGGCTGGCGGTCTCCCGCGGCGTGTTCGCGCCCGACATCTCGTACCACGCGGGGACGTTCTACATCGTCAACACCTGCGTCGACTGTAAGGGCAATTTCGTCATCACGGCAAAGGACCCGGCGGGGCCGTGGTCCGATCCTATCTGGCTGCCGTTCGAGGGGATCGACCCGTCGATCACCTGGGAGGGCGACCGCGCGTATATCGTCAACAACCGCGCGCCGAGCGAACCCGCGCGCTACGACGGCCACCGCGCGATCTGGATCCAGGAATATGACTGGCGCGCGGGCAAGATGGTCGGCCCGTCGACCGAGCTCGTCAACGGCGGCGTCGATCTCTCCAAGAAGCCCGTCTGGATCGAGGGGCCGCACATTTTCAAAAAGGATGGCTGGTACTATCTGACCGCGGCGGAGGGCGGAACCAGCGTCAATCACTCGCAGGTGGTTTTCCGATCGAAGTCGCTGACCGGCCCCTACACGCCGTGGGACAAGAACCCGATCCTGACGCAGCGCGATCTCGACCCCGCGCGGCCCGATCCAATCACCTCGGCGGGGCATGCGACGCTCGTCCAGACGCAGGCCGGCGACTGGTGGGCAACGTTCCTCGCGACGCGGCCCTATGAGGGCGATTTCTACAATATCGGGCGCGAGACGTTTCTCCTGCCGGTGACGTGGAAGGACGGCGGGCCCGTCATCCTCGATCCCGGCAAGCCGATCCCGCATGTCGGGGTGAAGCCACGCTTGCCCGCCGGTCCCGCGCCGAAGCTGCCGACCAGCGGCGACTTCGGCTATGTCGACAGCTTCAATGCGCCGAAGCTCGGGATGCAGTGGATCGGCGTGCGGACGCCGAACGCAAAGTTCTGGCGGCTGGACGGCGGCGATCTGGTCCTCAAGGGCGGCGCGGCGCTCGGCGACCAGAAGGGCGTCCCCGCGTTTCTCGGCCGCCGGCAGCAGCATCACGTCGCGACCGTCACGACGACCGTCGCCTTCACGCCGACGAAGGATGGCGACCGCGCCGGGCTTGCCGCGATCCAGAGCGACCAGTCCAACCTATTCTTCGGGGTGACGCGCATCGCCGGCAAGCCGCAGGTCGCGCTCTATACCCGCGACAAGGGCGACGAGACGCTGGTCGCCGCCACCCCCGTCGATCCGCGCAAGCCCGTCACGCTGACGATCCGCGCGAACGGCGGCACGATGGCGTTCGATTATGGCACCGGGTCGGCGAAGCGGACGCTGAAAGACGACCTAAACGCGCGCTTCCTCAGCACCAACCGCGCGGGCGGGTTCGTCGGCACCGTCGTCGGGCCGTTCGCCTACACACGCTGATTGCGGGAAGCGCTTGCCCGATCTATTGTCCGACTTATAAGCTAAGGTACGGCGTTCGCCGCGCGGGAGGGAAACGAACATGATGATCCGTCTGGGAGTCGCGCTCCTGCTCACCGCCGCGGCGGTGCCCGCCCTTGCCGCCGATGCCGAGCGCAAGCCCTTCGGCAAGCTTGCCGACGGCAGCGCGGTCGAGATCGTGTCGCTGAAGAACAAGCGCGGGGTGGAGGCAAGGATCATCACCTATGGCGCGACGCTCCAGGCGCTGATCGGCCCCGACCGCGCGGGCAAGCGGGCCGACGTGACGCTCGGCTACGACACCGCCGAAATGTACGAGCAGAAGCCCAATTATTTCGGGGTGACGGTCGGCCGCTATGCCAATCGCATCAAGGGCGGGCAGTTCGCGCTCGACGGCAAGCGTTACCAGCTCACGCTCAACGACAAGACCAATTCGCTGCACGGCGGGACCAAGGGGTTCGACAAGCGTAATTGGCGGATCGTGTCGGTCGCGAGCGGCCCGACCGCCAAGCTCGTCCTGGCGCTCACCAGCCCCGACGGCGACCAGGGCTATCCGGGCAAGGCGGACGTGACCGTCACCTACACGCTGGACGAGGCGAGCAACCTGACGATCGCCTACGACCTCGCCACGACCAAGCCCACCATCGCCAACATGACCAACCACGCGCTGTTCAACCTGGCGGGCGAAGGCGCGGCGCAGGGTACGTCGGACCATGTGCTGACGATCCCGGCCAAAGCGTACACGCCGGTCGATGCGACGCTGATCCCGGCGGGCGAGCGGCGCGCGGTTGCCGGCGGCGTGTTCGACTTCACCCGCCCGCGCCTGATCGCCGAGGGGCTTCGCGACATGCGCGACGAGCAGATCCGCCTCGGCACCGGCTACGACCATAATTTCGCGCTCGATGCCGGCCTGACGCCAACGCCCAAGCTCGCCGCCCGGCTGGAGGATCCGAAATCGGGCCGCGTGCTGGAGGTGCTGACGACCGAACCGGGCGTTCAGTTCTACACCGGCAATTTCCTCGACGGGTCCGTCGCAGGCAAGAACGGCCACGCCTATCGCCAGGGCGACGGCATCGCGCTGGAGCCGCAGAAGTTTCCCGATGCGCCGAACAAGCCCGATTTCGCCTCGCCGCGCGTCGATCCGGGCAAGCCCTATCGCCACGTGATGATCTATCGCCTGACCACCCGGAAGTGACAGCCAGACCCATGACCGATCCCAACACCCGCAAGCTGCGCTCGCGCGCCTGGTTCGACAATCCCGAGAATGTCGACATGACCGCGCTCTATCTGGAGCGGTACCTCAACTACGGGCTGAGCCTCGAGGAACTGCGGTCGGGCAAGCCGATCATCGGCATCGCGCAGACGGGCAGCGACCTCAGCCCGTGCAACCGCCACCACCTCGTCCTCGCCGAGCGGGTGCGGGCGGGCATCATCGAGATGGGCGGCATCCCGCTCGAGTTTCCCGTCCACCCGATCCAAGAAACGGGCAAGCGGCCGACGCCGGGCCTCGACCGCAACCTTGCCTATCTGGGCATGGTCGAGGCGATCTACGGCTATCCGATGGACGGCGTCGTGCTGACGATCGGCTGCGACAAGACGACGCCCGCCGCGCTGATGGCCGCCGCCACCGTCAACATCCCGGCGATCGCGCTGTCGGTCGGCCCGATGCTCAACGGCTGGTTCAAGGGCGAGCGCACCGGCTCCGGCACGATTGTCTGGAAGGCGCGCCAGCTGCTCGCGGCGGGCGAGATCGACGACGAGCAGTTCATCAAGCTGGTGGCGTCGTCGGCCCCCTCGACCGGCTATTGCAACACGATGGGCACGGCGACGACGATGAACTCGCTGACCGAGGCGCTGGGCATGTCGCTGCCCGGTTCGGCGGCGATCCCCGCCCCTTATCGCGACCGGCAGGAATGCGCGTGGCGCACCGGCCGCCGCATCGTCGAGATGGTCAATGAGGACCTCAAGCCCTCCGACATCCTCACCAAGGAAGCCTTCGTCAACGCGATCCGCGTCAACACCGCGATCGGCGGCTCGACCAACGCGCCGATCCACTTGGCGGCGATCGCGCGGCATATCGGCGTCGACCTGCCGATCGAGGATTGGCAGGCTTACGGCCTCGACCTGCCGCTGCTCGTCAACCTCCAGCCCGCGGGCGAATATCTGGGCGAGGATTATTACCGTGCGGGCGGCGTCCCCGCGGTGGTCGCGCAGCTGATGGGCCAGGGCCTGATCGAAGAGGGCGCGCTGACCGTCAACGGCAAGTCGATCGGCGACAATTGCCGCGATGCGGTGATCGAGGACGACAAGGTCATCCGCCGCTTCGACGCGCCGCTGCTCGAAAAGGCCGGGTTCGCGGTGCTCAGCGGCAACCTGTTCGACGCGGCGATCATGAAGCTCAGCGTCATCTCCGACGAGTTCCGCCAGCGTTACCTCTCCAACCCCGACGATCCCGACGCATTCGAAGGCCCGGTCGTCGTGTTCGACGGGCCGGAGCAGTACCACCACTCGATCGACGACCCCGCGCTCGGCATCACGCCCGAGACCTTGCTCATCATGCGCGGCGCCGGCCCGATCGGCTATCCCGGCGCGGCGGAGGTCGTGAATATGCGTCCGCCCGCTTATTTGATCGCCGACGGGGTCAACAGCCTGCCCTGCATCGGTGACGGGCGTCAGTCGGGGACGAGCGGCAGCCCCTCGATCCTCAACGCCAGCCCCGAGGCGGCGGCGATGGGCGGCCTTGCCCTGCTGCGCACCGGCGACCGGGTGCGGATCGACCTTCGCAAGTTCACCGCCGACATCCTGCTGCCCGCCGAGGAACTCGCCGAGCGCCGCCGCGCGCTGGAGGCCGAGGGTGGCTACCAGTACCCGGCGTCGCAGACGCCGTGGCAGGCAATCCAGCGCGATCTGGTCGGCCAGCTATCCACCGGCGCGATCCTCGAAGGGGCGGAACAGTTCCAGCGGATCGCCCAGACCAAGGGACTGCCGCGCGACAGCCATTGACCTTCGTCGCGGTGCGCGTCCCGGCGGGGGTTGGGATGCGCGCCGCGCCGGCTTGCCACGGCGGGCCGTAAAGGGAGAGCGACGATGACCAAGGCAATGTTGCGCGCGGGCCTTGCCGCCTGCGCGATGGTGTGTGCGTGGCCGCTCGCGGCGCAGGAAGCGGCGGTCCCCGTCACCGTCCAGGCCGACCGGCCCGGCGCGAAGATCGAGCGCGACGTGTTCGGCCAGTTCGCCGAGCATCTGGGCACCGGCATCTATGGCGGCATCTGGGTCGGCGGCAATTCCAAGATCCCGAATGTGCGCGGCATCCGGAGCGACGTGGTTGCCGCACTGAAGGCGATCCGCGTGCCCAATGTCCGCTGGCCGGGCGGCTGCTATGCCGACGAATATCACTGGCGCGACGGCATCGGCCCGCAGGCCAAGCGCACGCGCAAGGTCAACGCCGCCTGGGGCAATGCGCCCGAACCCAATGCCTTCGGCACGCACGAGTTCATGGACTTCGCGCAGCAGGTGGGGGCGGAGGCCTATGTCTCGGTCAACATCGGCTCTGGTACCGTCAAGGAAGCGGTCGATTGGGTCGAATACATGACCGGCGACGCCGCGACGACCAGTGCCGGTGCAGAGCGTGCCGCCAACGGCCGCAAGGCGCCGTGGAAAGTCAAGTTCCTCGGCATCGGCAACGAAAGCTGGTCGTGCGGCGGCGCGATGACGCCCGATTTCTACACCGACCAGATGAAGCTCTACGCCCGCTTCATCCGCAACTATCACCCCGACCAGCGCGAGAAAATGCCGGGCGCGATGCGGCGCATCGCCGTCGGCCCCGGCACCGGCGACACCGCCTATACCGAGGCAGTGATGAAGGCGTGGAAGACCCACGACTGGGCGTGGAACATCGAGGGGCTGTCGCTCCACAACTATACGACGGGCGGCTGGCCGGTCAGCTATTCCTCAACCGATTTCGGCGAGAAGGAATATGCGACCCTCGTCAAGGAAACGCTCGGCATGGACGGGCTGATTGCCAAGCACAGCGAGGTGATGGACCGCTACGATCCCAAAAAGGAGGTCGCACTCGTCGTCGACGAATGGGGCGTGTGGGCCGCGCCGATGCCGGGAACCAATCCCGGCTTCCTCCAGCAGCAGAACACGGTGCGCGACGCGGTGATCGCCGCGCTCAACTTCAACATCTTCGCGCGCCATGCCGACCGGGTGCGCGTCGCCAACATCGCGCAGATGGTCAACGTGCTCCAGTCGATGATCCTCACCGACGGCGCGAAGATGGTGCTGACGCCCACCTACTGGGTCCACAAGCTGTACCTGCCGTTCCAGGACGCGACGGTCGTGCCGGTGGACGTGGGCGCGGGCGTCTATCGCTACGGCGACCTCGCCATGCCGCGGGTCGATGCGGTGGCGGCGCGGGCGACCGACGGGAAGCTCTATCTGTCGCTCGTCAATCTCGATCCCACCCGGCCAGCGACGATCGAGGCGAAGGTGGCGGGCGTGTCGCCCACCCGCGCGGCGGGCGAGGTCTTGACGGGGCCGGCGGTCAACAGCCTGAACAGCTTCGCCGCGCCTGACGTGGTGAAGCCGCGGGCGATCGCGGCGACCGTCGCGAACGGTGCGATCACGGTGACGCTGCCGCCCGCGTCCGTAACGATGCTGGCGGTCGAGTAAGCTCTAATCGTTACCCCGGCCTCGTGCCGGGGTGACGGCCCGAGGCGTCAGAGAACCTTCACCCCCGTCCCCCCCTCCCCCCCCGCCGCGCGTGCGAGCGGGTTGGCGAGCGGCAGCGCGAACGGCGCCGCCTCGATCTCGAACACGTCACCCTCCTGCGTCGTAAAGCCGTCGCTGAACGACAGGGTGGCGGTGCCGAAGAAGTGGACGTGGATATCGCCCGGCCGGCGGAACAGGTCGTATTTGAAGTGGTGGTGCTCGAGATTGGCGAGCGTGTGCGACATGTTCGCCTCGCCCGACAGGAACGGCTTTTCCCACACCGTCTCACCGTCGCGGCGGATGCGGCTGGTCCCGCGCACGTCGGCGGGGGGCGTGCCGGTCAGGATCTCCGGCCCCAGCGCCGCCTGGCGCAGCTTGGAGTGCGCAAGCCACAGGTAATTGTGCCGCTCGGTCACATGGTCGCTGAACTCGTTGGCAAGGGCGATGCCGATCCGGTGCGGCGTCCCGTCCGGCCCGATCAGATAGATGCCCGCGAGCTCCGGCTCCTCGCCGCCGTCCTTTGCAAAGCCCGGCATCGACAGCGCCTCGCCGGGCCCGACGAGCTGGCTGCCGTCACCCTTGTAGAACCATTCGGGCTGCTGCCCCGCAGTGCCGGCGGCGGGCTTCCCGCCCTCGACCCCTTCGAGGAACATCCGCATCGAGTCGGTCTGATGCGCCGCCTCCGCCGCCGCGCGGTGCATCTTGTCGCGTCCCTCGGCCGAGCCGAGATGCGTGAGGCCGGTGCCCGACAGGATCAGGTGTGCGGGATCGTCATGGTCGATCGGCGCAAGCAGCCGGCCTTCGCTGGCCGCAGCCGCCAGATCGACCGCCGCGCCGCGCCCCGCCGCCTCGACCGCCGCGGCCAGCGACTGGCCCGCCGCGATCGCCCTGCCGGCAAGCACGCGCACGCTTGCCACGCCCGTCACCACGAAGGCGCCGCCCTCGTCCGCCGCCACGACCTGTCGCCCCTGGTCCCCGCGAATCTGCACCAATCGCATCTTGAGCCTCTCGATTTATTTACTCCGACTTATTACGCTACCCCGGATTTGGCAACGTTGGATTTGCCCGCCGCCGCGCGGACGATTACCGTCAAGCCTGAAACGAGGGGACCGAACGGGTGGAAGAACAGGCCAGAAAGCCACGCGGCACCGGGCGCCGGCTGCGCGGGGCGGTGGCGAACTATCTCGGCACCGCGATCGTCACGGGCGAGATCGCGCCTGGCGAGCGGCTGTCGGGCGAGGTCGCGAATGCCGAGGCGCTCGACGTATCGCGCAGCGCATACCGCGAGGCGGTGCAGGTGCTGACCGCCAAGGGCCTGGTCGAAAGCCGGCCCAAGGCGGGCACCCGCGTCCTGCCGCGCAGCCGCTGGAACCTGCTCGATCCCGAAGTGCTGGCCTGGGCGTTCGCAAAGGAGCCCGACATGAACGTCGTGCGCGACCTGTTCGAGCTGCGCGCGATCGTCGAGCCCGCCGCCGCACGGCTTGCCGCGGAGCGGCGCGAGAAGGCGGACGTGAAGGCGATGCGCGACGCGCTGGCGGCGATGCGCCGCTTCACGCTGGCGACCGAACCCGGCCGCATCGCCGACCGCGAGTTCCACGACGCGATCCTTCGCGCGACCCGCAACGACGCGCTGGTGGCGCTGAGCGCTGGCATCGGCGCCGCGGTCAACTGGACGACGCAATACAAGCAGCGCGCCCGCGCCCTCCCCCGCGACCCCGTCCCCGACCACATCCGCGTCGCCGACGCGATCGCCGCGGGCGATGTCGAGGCGGCGGACAAGGCAATGCGCGTGCTGGTCGAGATGGCGTTCGACGACACGCGCGCCGCGATGGTGCGCGACTAGCCTCGGCCGCTCAGGATCGTCAGCAGATAGTGGCGCATCCGCTCGGTCCGCTCGGTCCCGGGCGGCCCCATCACGCCCCTCGCATGCTCGGGCAGGTGCGCTGCGGCGTCGGCGGTATCGTCGCCGAAAACTAGATGATCGAACCACGCGCGCCAGGCCCGCTTCTGCGCCGAAGGCAAATCACGCACGCTCATCATCGCGTGGATAAGCGCGGTAAAGGGCGTGCCCGACCGGTCATAGGCCCACCAGTAGTTGACGAGGACGTTCAGCCGATCGAACGCCCGGACATGATGCCACCAGAGCGCCGGGATGAAGAGCGCATCGCCCGGTGCCAACTCGGCCACCTGCGCATGTGGTATCGCGTCGGTGAAGCGCGGATAGCGGGCCAGATCGGGCGCGTCGGGGTCGACCATCGAACTGGGGGGGCCGGCCAGCGTGTTGTCGAGCGGGCCCAGATAGAGATTGGCGACCTGCTCCGGCGGAAACAGTGTGAATCGCCGCCGCCCCGCAACGCACACGGCCAGATTGGGCGAGGCGTCGAAATGCGTCGCCACCTGCGTCGCGTTGCCGATCCACAATCGGGGCACGGCGTCTGCCGGCGCCAGGTCCATCGGATTGGCCCGGTCCCAGCCCGGCAGGTGATCCGGAGCGGCGGCGGCGCTGGCATAGAGGGCTGGCGGTGCCTCGACCCGCTCCTCGGCAAACTTGAGCAGCAGTCCGAGCAGATTGCCGAGTGGCACCCGCTCGCGGCGAAAATTCATGCCACTCAGGTCGTCGCGATAAAAGAACCTACCCCCAATCTGTGGCAGCCCGACCAAGACGTCCAGCGGCTTCCCTCCGCCGAACCGCGACAGGTAAGTCGCGATCGCGCGATCACCCTGCCGGGCCTGTTCGACGGCCTGCCAGCTAGACGCCTGTCCACGCAGAATGACCGGCGCTTCCGCGGCCGCGATCTGATCGGCAAAGACGCCAGCATCGACCGCAGACCGCTCTTCCACGCGTCGATCGGCAAGCGCAGGGAAATCCATCGACATCACACGCAAGGATAGCCGTGTAAGCGCTCCCGATCTACGCCAAACCCCTGTAAGGGCTAATAATCCATAGTCGGATCAACAACGTGGATCGCGATCAGCGTAAATCCCGCCCGATCGCCGCCTTCGCCCGCTCCGCCAGCCTCGCCACCGCCGCTGCGTAGATCGCGGGCGCGGTCGCCAGCACGCCGAACGCCTCGGCCCGCGGGGTGTTGAAAGAGAGCGGCTGGCCGAGCGCGTCGCTGACCGCCGCGCCGCCTTCGCGTGCAATGAGCACGGCGGCGGCGATGTCCCATTCGTGGCCCCAGCGCAGCGTGGCGATCAGGTCGGCCTCGCCCGCCGCGACCATCGCCATTCGCAGCGCGATCGAGTTAGGCTTGGCCACGGTCACGAAATCGCGGTCCGCCTTGGCGAGCGCATCGGCGGGGACGCGCGCGCCGGCCAGCTCGTTGCGGTCGCTCGCATGCAGACGTTCGGTGCCGCGAAACGCGCCCTCGCCCACGACCGCGCGCCAATGCTCGCCGCGCGCGGGGGCGTCGAGTACGGCGATCACCGGCTGCCCGTCCTCGACCAGCGCGATCGACACTGCCCAGCCGGGCCGCCCGCGCAGATAGTCGCGCGTGCCGTCGATCGGATCGACCACCCAGACGCGCCGGCCGCCCAGGCGTTCGCGGCTGTCCACCGTCTCCTCCGACAGCCAGCCCGCGTCGGGCAGCAGCACCGACAATCGATCGCGCAGCAGGGCGTCGACCGCGAGATCGACCTCGCACACCGGATGCCCTGGTGCCTTCTCCCACCGCTTCACGTCCCCGCCGAAGCGCGCCATGGCGAGCGCGCCCGCCTCCGCCGCAATGGCGCTCACCCGGTCGGCGAGAGCGTCAGCCACCGGCGACGGTCATCCCGTCGATGCGGATGGTGGGCGCATTGGTGCCGTACCGGAACTCGAGATCGCTGGCGGGCACCAGCGCCCGGTACATGTCGATGAGGTTGCCCGCGATGGTGATCCCCGCGACCGGGCGGACAAGCTCGCCATTCTCGATCAGGAAGCCGGCCGCCCCGCGGCTGTAGTCGCCGGTCACGCCGTTCACCCCCTGCCCGATCAGCTCGGTGACGTAGATGCCGCGCGTCACCTCGCCAAGCAGCGTTTCGAACGGCACGTTGCCCGCGGCCATGTGGACGTTGGTCGTCGCCGTCCCGCCGCCGCGCGCGGCGTGACCGGTGGGCTCCAGATGCAGCTGCCGCGCCGCCGCGCTGTCGAGCAGCCAGGTCTGGAGCACGCCATGCTCGACCAGATCGACCGGGGAGACCGGCAGCCCCTCCCCATCGAACGGCCGCGAGCGCAGCCCGCGCGGCCGGTGAGGATCGTCGGTGATCGTCACGCCCTCGGCAAATACGGGCTTGCCGAGCCTGTCCTTGAGAAAGCTCGTCCCGCGCGCGACGGCGCCGCCGGCGATCGCGGCGGTGAAATGGCCGATCAGGCTGGCGCTGACCCGCCGGTCGAAGACGATCGGCATCGTCCCGCTTTCGACCTGGACAGGATCGAGCCGCTCGACCGCCCGCTCACCCGCGCGGCGGCCGATCGCTTCTGCGGCCTCCAGCTGGGCGAAGTAGCGCGCCGAGTGGCTGGCGTCGCCGCCCTGCATCCGCTCGCCCGTGCCGGCGATGACGCTGGCGGACAGGCTGTAGCTAGTCGTCTCATAGCCGCCGGCGAAGCCATGGCTGGTGGCGAGCGCCGACACCGCCGCACGCGCCGACGCGCCCGCGCCGTCACTGTTGGTGATCCCCTCGACCCCGCGCGCCGCATCCTCGCACGCCATGGCGAGGTCGCGCAGGCGATCGGGCTCGACCGCGGCATCGTCATGCAGGTCGAGATCGGGCGCAGTGCCGTGCATCAGCCGGTGTTCGGGCGCGAGGCCGGCATAGAGGTCCTCGGGCGCGGCCTTCGCCATCGCCACCACGCGCTCGGCGAGGCGATCGAGGTCGGCGGGCGCGAAGCGCGAGCTGGTCACGCTCGCCACGCGGCGGCCGACGAACGCGCGCAGGGCCAGCGACTCGCCCTCCGACCGGTCGATCTCTTCCAGATGGCCGAGGCGCACGCCGACGCCCGTCGACTGGTCGGCACTGACGCTGGCATCGACCGCATCGGCCCCGGCGGCGCGCGCCCTGTCGACGGCGGCCTGGGCGATGGCGACGGCTTCGGAAACGCTGAGCATCATCCGCAGTTAGGGTGCGGGATGCCCCCCGTCAAAGGGCGGCGGCGGTCCCGACGACGGCGCAGGCGAGGAACATGAGGAACCCCGCCATCCGGTTCGACCGGAACCGCGCCAGCGCACCCTCGCCGTCGGCGGGCTTCAACGTCGCCACCTGCCACGCGAAATGCCCCGCGACGGGCGCGAGCGCCAGCAGCGCCAGCGGATCGGCGAACGTCCGCCAGAACGCCGCCGCCCAGCATCCGACCGCGATCGCATAGAAGATCGCCGTCCCCGCCCGCACATGCCGGCCCATCGCCCGCGCGGAGGATTTGACGCCGACCATCGCGTCGTCCTCGATATCCTGGAGCGCGTAGATCGTGTCGTAGCCGATCACCCACGCGATCGACCCGGCATAGAGCAGCGCGAAGGTCCAGGACGCTGCCCCCGTCACCTCGACCCAGCCGACCGGCGCAGCCCAAGAAAAGACCATGCCGAGCCACGCCTGCGGCCACCAGGTGATCCGCTTCATGAACGGATAGGCGGCGACGAGTGCCAGGCTCGCGAGTGCGACGACCTGTGCCTCGACCCGCAGTTGCAGGAGCACGACGAGGCCGATCAGCGACAGCGCGACCAGCCACACCCATGCCGCCTTCAAACTGACGATGCCGCTGGGCAACGGGCGGCTGCGCGTCCGCTCGACCGCGGCGTCGAGGTCGCGGTCGACGATGTCGTTATAGACACACCCCGCCCCGCGCATCGCGATGCTGCCGAGGAGGAACCAGAGAAGCAGGTCCCAGCGCGCGGGCAATCCGCCGGACAGCGCGATCGCCCAGGCGCCGGGCCAGAACAGCAACCACCAGCCGATCGGCCGGTCGAAGCGGGCAAGGAGCGCGAATGCCCGCGCCTTTGTCGGCAGGCGCGCGACGAGGCCCTTGTGCTCGCTGTCGGGGACGATCGGCTGTGCGGTCATCCCGCCCCCATGCCATCGGCGCGGTGGCGGTGAAAGGGCCTCAGGGCGCGAGCGGGCGCGGTGCCTCGAACCGGGTGCCGCGGCCGCCCGACGTCATCGACACGCCGACCATCCCGCACTCGACCGCCATCAGCTTCATTTCGGCGCAGTTGTTGGGCCGGGCGATCAGCTTCGATCGCTCGGTCGGCACGTCGTCGGGGTCGATCGCGCCGGGATCGGGGGTGACGAAGGGGACGCGCCATTTGTCGGCATCGCGGCGGGCACAGACGGTGATCGCATCCGCGGCCCGCTCCTGCCGGCATTCGACCGTCGCGCGGGTCAGCGCGCCGACGTCGGCCACCAGCCGCGCGGCATCGATCGGCACCGCCTGCATCATCAGCCACAACGCCAGCATCGCGCTTCTCCCGGTCGCCCGGCCGCGATCCAATCACGTCCGGCGCGGTTCGTCCATTGCCCAAACGCCCCCGCCCGCCTATCGCCCGCCCAAAGCAAAATCGACCAAGGGGATTTCGACGTGACGCAATCGGCCAGCCAGAATCTCGACCGCGTGCTTGTCCTCGAAATGGTCCGCGTGACCGAAGCGGCGGCGATCGCCGCCTCGACGCTGGTCGGGCGCGGCGACGAAAAGGCCGCCGATGCCGCCGCGGTCGAGGCGATGCGCGCCGCGCTCAACGAACTCTACATGGACGGCACCGTCGTCATCGGCGAGGGCGAGCGTGACGAGGCGCCGATGCTCTATATCGGCGAGAAGGTCGGCTCGGCACCCGGCAAGGGGCCGAAGATCGACATCGCGCTCGACCCGCTGGAAGGGACGACGATCACGGCCAAGGCCGGCCCCAACGCGCTGGCGGTGCTGGCGATCGCCGAGGAAGGGTGTCTGCTCAACGCGCCCGACGTCTACATGGACAAGATCGCGGTCGGCCCCGGCTATCCGGCGGGCGTCATCGACCTCGAAAAGTCGGCCACCGAAAACGTCCGCGCGGTCGCCGCGGCCAAGGGCGTCGAACCGCACGAGATCATCGCCTGTGTCCTCGACCGTCCGCGCCACGAAAAGCTGATCGCCGAGCTGCGGTCGATCGGCTGCGGCGTCATGCTGATCGGCGACGGCGACGTGGCGGGCGTGATCGCGACCACCGATCCCGACACGACGATCGATATCTACATGGGCTCGGGCGGCGCGCCGGAGGGTGTGCTCGCCTGCGCGGCGCTGCGCTGCGTCGGCGGCCAGTTCCAGGGGCGCCTCCTGTTCCGCAACGACGACGAGAGGGCACGCGCGCACCGCTGGGGGATCGAGGATCTCGACAAGGTCTATACCCTCGACGAACTCGCGAGCGGCGACTGCATCTTCGCTGCGACCGGCGTCACCGACGGCTCGCTGCTCGCGGGCGTCAAGCGAAAGGGGCGGATCATGACGACCGAGAGCGTGGTGATGCGCGCGAGCTCCGGCACGGTGCGCTGGGTCAAGGGCGAGCACCGGATCTGAGGTTCACGTCTCCCCGGACTTGATCCGGGGTTCCGCTGCCTTCTCGACGGTCGAGAACAAGAAGCGGGATCCCGGATCAAGTCCGGGATGACGGCGGCGTTGGGGCAGCCGACGTCACAAGTGCCGCTTCTCCAGCTTCCGTGCGAGCGTGCGCCGGTGCATCCCGAGCCGCCGCGCGGCTTCGGACACGTTGAAGCCGGTGTCGGCGAGCACCTGATGGATATGCTCCCATTCGAGCGTGCGCAGCGACGTGGGCGCGGCAGTGAGATCCGCCTCCGCGTCGCCCTCCACCCGCTCGAAGGCTGCCTCGATATCGTCGGTGTTGGCGGGCTTGGTGAGGTAGTTGGTGGCGCCGAGCTTGATCGCCTCGACCGCGGTCGCGATGCTGGCGAAGCCGGTCAGCACGACGATCCGCATCGCCGGATTGAGCGCGTGCAGTTCCTCGACACAGGCAAGCCCCGACGCGCCGCCCAGCCTGAGGTCGACGACCGCGTGGGTCGCACCATGCTCGCGCGCCGCGGCCTTCAGCCCCTCCGGCCCGTTCAGCACGCGCACCGCATCGCCGCGGCGCTCGAACGAGCGGGCGAGCGTGCGCGCGAACACCGCGTCGTCCTCGACGATCAGGAGCCGCCGTCCGATCATCGCGCGTCCTCCAGCGTGAGCGCCGCGAGCGGCAGGCGGAACACGACCTCCGCCCCCTCCAGCTTGCGGTTGGCGACCGACAGCGTGCCGCCAAGGACGCGCAGCACGTTGACCGCGAGAAACAGCCCAAGCCCCGCGCCGCGCCGATTCTTGCTCGACTGATAGGGTTTTCCCAGATGCGCGAGGATGCCCGGGGGCACCCCGCGCCCGTCGTCGATCACGCTCAGGACGAGCTCCCCGTCCTTGACCGTCGCCGTCACCTCGATCGCGCGCGCGCCCGCTTCGGCGGCGTTGTCGAGGACGTTGACCAGCGCCTGCGACAGCGCGCGGTCGGCGACGATCGCACGGTCGGGGCCGAGGCGATCCTCGAACCGGACGAGGCCCGGATGCCCCTCGTCCCAGCGCGCGACGATGCCGGCCAGGAAGCGGCGCAGCGTCGTCCGCTCGGGCGCGTCGCCCGTCACCTCGCCCGCGGCCAGAAGGATGCCGGACAGGATCGCCTTGCACCGCGCGATCTCCGCGGTCATGTCGGCGAGTTCCTCGGCCCGCGCGGGGTCGCCGGCGATCGCCGGATCGCGTGCCCAGTCGCCCAGCGCCACCGCGACGGTCGAGAGCGGCGTGCCGAGCTCGTGCGCCGCGCCGCTGGCGAGCAGGCCCATGCGGACGATATGCTCGGTCTCCGCCGATTGCTGGCGCAGCGCCGCCAGCCGCGCGTCGCGTTCGGACAGGTTGCGCGCAATCCGTGTAACGAACAGCACGATCAGCACGGCGGCCAGCGTGAAGTTGAACCAGTTGCCGATGAGGTACGGCAGCGAATGGTTGCTCGCCATCATCGGCGGCAGGTCGAGGCGGTGATAATCGACCGTCAGCCCCGCAAACGCCCCGCTCGTCACCGCCACCATCGCCCAGCTGGTAATCGGCTTCAACAGGATCGCGCCGAGCACGACCTGGAGCAAGAACAGGCCGACGAACGGATTGGTCGCGCCGCCCGACAGATAGAGCTGGATGGTCAGTGCGCCTACGTCGATCAGCAGCGCTGCGAACAACTGGTTGTTGGTGACCGCCCGCCGGCGCTCCGACAGGAGCTGTACGAGGTTGAGGCCGATCAGCAGGCCCAATGTCGCGAACATCGGCAGGATCGGCAGCGCGACCCCCAGCCCGAACTGCACGCCCAGGATCGTCGCCATCTGGCCCGCCACCGCCAGCCAGCGCAGCTGAACGAGGAGCAGCAGGTTGCGGCGGCCCGCATCTTCCGGCGACAGCGTGGTCATCGCCGGATCGTAACGCGCCACGCGAGGAAGGCGAGCAGCCCCGCCATCGCGAACCAGGTCAGCGCATATTGCAGGTGAGCGTTGCGGAACGTCACGACCGTCAGCCCGCCGCGTGGCCAGCCGTCGCCGTTCGCGCCGGCATCGAGGAACCAGGGCAGCACTGGCCCCAGCCGCCGCGCCGCCGCGATCGCCGCCACGTCGCGCGAATACCAGCGATCGGCTGCAGGGTCGTTGGCGCGCAGGAAGCCGCCCCCTGGCTCGGTCAGGCGCAGCAGCCCCTCGACCCGCACCGGCCCGGCGGGCGGCGGCGTCCGTCCGCGCCGCGCCGCCGTGACGAACCCGCGATTGACGAGTAGCCGGCCTTGCGGCGTGTCGAGCGGCGTCATCACCCAGAAGCCGCCGCCAAGCTCCGTCACCGCCTGCGTATAGGTATCGCGCCCCTGCACCCAGCGGCCCGTCGCCGCGACGCGGGTATATTCCTCACCCCGCGACGGCGGGGGCACCGGCGGCGCCTTCAGCCGTGCCTCGACCCGCGCGATCAGGTCGAGCTTCCACGCCCGCCGCTCGAGCTGCCAGATCCCCAGCCCGACGAACAGGACGATGAGGGAAAGGACGCCGATCCGGGCGGCGGCGCGCTTCACATGCCGCTCATGTCCGACATCGGCGCCGCGGCGGACGCGGGCGGCATCGGCGGCATCATGTAGCGGTTCATGTTGACCATTACCCACAGCGAGCCGGCAATGGTGATAACCACGATGACCGCGGTGAAGATCAGCGCCATCAGCGTCCAGCCGCCCTCCGACTTGGTATCCATGTGGAGGAAGTAGATCATGTGGACGACGATCTGGACGATCGCGAGCGCCATGACGATGCCCGCGGTGATCCGCATGTCGTCGATGACCCCGCCCATCACCAGCCCGAACGGGATCGCGGTGAGCACGACCGACAGGAGAAAGCCGGTGACATAACCCTTGCGCGTGGCGTGCGCCGCCCCGCCCTCGCCATGATGGCCGTCATGCGCGGCGTGTGCGTCGTGGCTCATTGCATCGACCCCAGCAGGTACACGAAGGTGAAGACGCCGATCCACACGACGTCGAGGAAGTGCCAGAACAGGCTGAGGCAAGCGAGCCGGCGGGTGTTCGCCGCGATCAGGCCCTTCTTCGCCACCTGCACCATCAGCACGGTCAGCCAGATCATGCCGAAGAAGACGTGCAGCCCGTGGGTGCCGACCAGCGCAAAGAAGCTCGACAGGAACGCCGACCGCTGCGGCCCCGCGCCCTCGTGGATCAGGTGCGCGAACTCGTACATCTCGATGCCGAGGAACGCAGCGCCGAACAGGCCGGTGACGGCCAGCCAGCCGAGTGTCGCACGCTTATTGTCCTCCTGCGCCGCGATCATCGCGAAGCCGTAGGTGATCGAGCTGAACAACAGCATCGCGGTGTTGAGCGCGACGAGCTTCAAGTCGAACAGTTCGGGTGCGGTGGGGCCGCCCGCGGCGCTCTGGCCATAGACGCCCCAGCCCGCGAACAGCATCGCGAAGATGAGGCAGTCGCTCATCAGATAGAGCCAGAAGCCGAGCATCGTGCTCGACCCCGCCTCGTGATGATGCGGCTCCGTCTCCCAGAAATGGGGCGCGTCAGCGGTGGTTGCGGTGTGGTTCGCCATCGCCTCAGGCCCCTGCCATCACGCGCCCGGCGCGTTCGGTTTCGGCGACTTCGTCCGCGGTGACGTAGTAATCGCGGTCATAGTCGAAGCTGTGCCAGATCGCGTAGCCCACCACGCCGAGCAGCGCACCGCCCGCCATCCACCAGATGTGCCAGACCAGGCCGAAGCCGGAGACCAGCGACAGGCCGGCGAGGATGACGCCCGCACCCGTGTACCGGGGCATGTGGATGTCCATGTAGCCCTCGGCCGGAACCTTGCCGCCGCGCGACTTCATGTCGTGCCACGCGTCAAGGTCGTGGACCACCGGGGTGAACGCGAAATTATAGTGCGGCGGCGGCGAGGTGGTCGCCCATTCGAGCGTGCGGCCACCCCACGGATCGCCGGTCTCGTCGCGCAGCTTGTCGCGGTTTAGGATGCTGACCGCGATCTGGATCAGGAAGGCGGCGATGCCCACCGCGACGATCGCCGCGCCGATCCCGGCGATGACGAACCAGATCTGCAGGCTGGGATCGTCGAAGGTGCGCAGGCGCCGGGTGACGCCCATCAGGCCGAGCACATAGAGCGGGGTGAACGCGGTCCAGAAGCCGACGACCCACGCCCAGAAGCTGACGAGCCCCCACTTCCTGTCGAGCTTGAACCCGAACGCCTTGGGCCACCAGTAGTTGATGCCCGCGAACATCCCGAACAGCACGCCGCCGATGATGACGTTGTGGAAGTGCGCGACAAGGAACAGCGAGTTGTGGAGGACGAAGTCCGCCGGCGGGACCGCCAGCAGCACGCCCGTCATGCCACCCACGGTAAAGGTCAGCATGAACGCGATCGCCCACATCATCGGCAGTTCGTAGCGGATGCGCCCCTTGTACATCGTGAACAGCCAGTTGAAGATCTTCGCACCCGTCGGGATCGAGATGATCATCGTCGTGATGCCGAAGAAGCTGTTGACGCTCGCCCCCGACCCCATCGTGAAGAAGTGGTGCAGCCAGACGAGATAGGCGAGGATGCAGATGACGATCAGCGCGTAGATCATCGAGGTGTAGCCGAACAGACGCTTGCCCGAGAAGGTCGACACGACCTCGCTGAACACACCGAACGCGGGCAGGATCAGGATGTAGACTTCCGGGTGGCCCCAGATCCAGATCATGTTCACGTACATCATCGGGTTGCCGCCCAGCGTGTTCGTGAAGAAGTTGGTGCCGACATAACGGTCGAGGCTGAGGAAGGCGAGCACCGCGGTCAGCACGGGGAAGGCCGCGACGATCAGCACGTTGGTGACGAGCGCCGACCAGGTGAACACCGGCATCTTCATCAGGCTCATGCCCGGCGCGCGCATCTTGACGATGGTCGCGATCAGGTTGACGCCGGATAGCAACGTACCGACGCCGGCGATCTGCAACGCCCAGATATAATAGTCGACACCGACATCGGGCGAGTAATCGAGCCCCGAGAGCGGCGCCATCGCCAGCCAGCCGGTCTTGGCGAACTCGCCCACGAACAGGCTCGCCATGACGAGGCCGGCGCCCGCGGCGGTCATCCAGAAGCTGAAATTGTTGAGGAACGGGAAGCTCACGTCGCGCGCGCCGATCTGGAGCGGGACGACATAGTTCATCAGCCCCGTGACGAACGGCATCGCCACGAAGAAGATCATGATGACGCCGTGCGCGGTGAAGATCTGGTCGTAATGGTGGGCGTCCAGATACCCTTCGGACCCGTTGAAGGCCATCGCCTGCTGCAACCGCATCATGATCGCGTCGGCAAACCCGCGCAGCAGCATGACGGTGCCGAGGATCATGTACATGATCCCGATCTTCTTGTGATCGACCGTGGTGAACCACTCGCTCCAGAGATAGCCCCAGAGCTTGTACTTGGTGATAAGGCCGAGGAGCGCGAGGCCGCCCAGCGCCACGACGCCGAACGTCGCGACGACGATCGGTTCGTGCAGCGGCAGCGCGTCGAGCGTCAGGCGACCGAAGATCATCTGATAGACTGCGTCGGACATGACTTCCTCACTCACCCTTCTGCGTGGGTGTTTCGCGATTGGCGGCGGCACCGCTGCCGGTGCGGGCGGGCGAGCTCGCGCCCTTGCCCGCCGCGTCGGTGCGCGGGCTCGGCACGTCCTCACCCGGCGCGCGGTCGAAGGCCGGCGGGGTGCGCGGACGAACCGCGTTGTTGGTCGGCTGCGGCAGGCCCGAATTGGCGTGCATGCCGTGCATCGATTCGGTCATGCACGGCTGGTTGGGACGCACGCACATGTTGACGATGCGGCTGAAGATGCCCTGCTCGACCCCGGCGAACTGGCGCGGCGTATCGTCCTCGCTCGGCTGTTCGAGCTGGAGATAGGTCTTGGCATCGAGCCGACCCTGCGCGCCCTTGGCCCTGGAGACCCACTTCTCGAACCCGGCCTCGTCCACCGAATAGGTGCGGAAGCGCATCTTCGAGAAGCCCGCGCCGCTGTAATGCGCGGACATGCCCTCGAAATCGCCGGTCTTGTTGAGGACGGCATGGAGCTTCGTCTCCATGCCTGGCATCGTATAGATCATGC
The DNA here is from genome assembly GCF_014199325.1 of Sphingomonas yantingensis. Lineage (GTDB taxonomy): Bacteria > Pseudomonadota > Alphaproteobacteria > Sphingomonadales > Sphingomonadaceae > Sphingomonas > Sphingomonas yantingensis. The sequence continues at coordinate 283,985 of NZ_JACIJJ010000002.1, read as the reverse complement.
CCGCCATCGCCGGGACGTAGAAGGTGTTCATCACGCTCGACGAGGAGAGGCGGAAGCGGACCTGACGGTCGACGGGGACGACCAGCTCGTTGACGCTCGCCACGCCCTGCTCGGGATAGATGAACAGCCATTTCCAGTCGAGCGAGACGACCTGCACCTCCAGCGGGCGCTGCGTCGCGGGGACGGGCTTGCCCGCCGCGATCCGGCCGATCGGGCGATAGGGGTCGAGCGTGTGCGTCGCGACCCAAGTGAGCGCGCCGAGCGCGATGACGATCAAGAGCGGCGCGGACCAGATGATGAGTTCGAGGCCCGTCGAGTGGTTCCACTCGGGCGCATATTCGGCCTCCTCGTTGCTCGCGCGGTATCGCCACGCGAACACGACCGTCAGCACCATCACGGGGACGATGATGAGCAACATCAGGCCCGTCGACCACAGGATCAGGTCGGCCTGCTGACGCGCGACGTCGCCCGAGGGGTTCATGACGACCATGTCGCAGCCGCCGAGCGCCAGCGAGGCGGCAGCGAGGGTCGCGAGACGGGTGGCCGGGGCGCACGGACAAGTCAGCATGGGATGGAGCTAGGCTTGCGCGGGCCCGCGCGAAATAGGACAAAATGTCCTATGCCGCGCAAGGCACGAAGCGCGTAAGGGACCGGAATCGCGGCTCGCGGGTTGCTCGCCCAAAGGCCCCGCCCAAAGGATATGCCCGTCATGGCCGAAGCCGTCGCCGATTCCAGTTCGCTCGAGCGCGATGCCCGCGCCCTCCATGCCGACGAACATGTCCGGCCGGGTGAGATCGCGATCGGCGTCATCATCGGGCGCACCTCCGAATTCTTCGATTTCTTCGTCTATGCGATCGCCAGCGTGATCGTGTTTCCCGAGCTGATCTTTCCGTTCGCGGATCGCGTGACCGCGACGCTTCTGTCCTTCGCTTTGTTCCCGCTCGCGTTCGTCGCACGGCCGATCGGCACGCAGATCTTCATGGCGATCGACCGGCGGCATGGCCGCGGGACCAAGCTCACCATCGCGCTGTTCCTGCTCGGCACCTCGACGGTGTCGGTGGGCTTCCTGCCGAGCTATCAGGCGGCGGGGATCTGGGCTGCGGTGATCCTCGCCATCCTGCGCATCGGTCAGGGTATTGCGCTGGGCGGCGCATGGGACGGCCTTTCCTCGCTCCTCGCGCTCAACGCGCCCGACGGCAAGCGCGGCTGGTGGGCGATGGTGCCGCAGCTCGGCGCGCCGCTCGGCCTGCTCGTGGCGAGCGGCCTGTTCGCCTTCCTGCTCGGCACGATCGGGGCGAAGGACTTCTTCGCCTGGGGCTGGCGCTATCCGTTCTTCGTCGCCTTCGCGCTCAATGTCGTCGCGCTGTTCGCGCGGCTGCGGATGGTCGTGACCGCGGAATATGCCGACCTGTTCAAGACCCGCGAGCTCACCCCCTCGCGCGTCGCCCCGACGATCAAGGCGCAGTGGCGCAACATCGTCATCGGCGCCTTCGCCCCGCTCGCCAGCTTCGCGCTGTTCCACATGGTGACGGTGTTCCCGCTCTCCTGGGTCTATGTCTACACCGGCGAGAGCATCACCCGCTTCCTCGTGATCGAGATGGTGGGCGCGGGCTTCGGCCTCGCCTCGATCGTCGCGTCGGGGTGGCTGGCGGATCGGATCGGCCGCCGTTCGGTGCTGGGCTATACCGCCGCGGCGATCGCGGTGTTCTCGGGCTTCGCGCCGCAGCTGCTGCGCGGCGGCGCGGTCGGCGAATCGGTTTTCATGATCTCGGGCTTCATCCTGCTCGGCCTGTCGTTCGGCCAGTCGTCGGGTGCCGTCACCAGCAACTTTCCGAAGCGCGCGCGCTATACCGGCGCGGCGCTCACCAGCGACCTGGCCTGGCTGTTCGGCGCGGGCTTCGCCCCGCTCGCGGCGCTGGCGCTCACCCATTATTTCGGGCTCGCGGCGGCGGGCGGTTACCTTTTGTCCGGCGCGATCGGCACGCTGGTGGCGCTCGGCCTCAACAAGGAACTGGCGCGCCGCCTCGACTAACCCGGCTGGATTGATCGGGCGGGGATCGTTACATCCCCGCCCATGATCCTGCTTGTCGAAGACGATCCGGCGCTGCGCGTCCTTACCGCCCGCGCGCTTCAGGAAAACGGCTATCAGGTGCGCGCCTGCGCAGCCGCGCCCGAATTCTGGCAGGCGTTCGAGGGCGGCGATGTCGAGCTCGTCCTGCTCGACATCATGCTGCCGGGCACCAGCGGCATCGACCTGTGCCGCCGCATCCGCCAGCAAAGCGACGTCCCCATCATCTTCATCAGCGCCAAGGGCAGTGAGGTCGACCGCGTCATCGGCCTCGAACTCGGTGCCGACGACTACCTGCCCAAGCCGTTCGGCACGCGCGAGCTGATCGCCCGCGTCCGCGCCGTCCTGCGCCGCTGGGAATCGCGCGGCGGCGGCGGCGAGGACGAGCGGTCGAAGGGAATCGCGACGTTCGAGGGATGGACGATCGACCTGCCCCGCCGTGAACTCCGCTCCCCGACCGACGCGGTGGTTGACCTGACCGGGGCCGAGTTCGACCTGCTCGCCGTCCTCGTCGACCATGCGCAGCGCGTGATCGCGCGCGAGCGGCTGATCGAATTGTCTCGTACGCGCATCGGCGATTCATCGGATCGCTCGATCGACGTGCTCATCAGCCGCCTGCGCCGCAAGCTGTCGACCGAGGAGCGGCCCGCGCCGATCGTCACCGTGCGCGGCGTCGGCTATATGCTGAGTGCGCCGGTCACGCGCGAATGATGCGCCCGCACTGGCCGGCGATGGGCCTGATCGGGCGGCTGGTCGCGATCCTGCTCTTCGCGCTCGCGCTCGAGTTTGTCGCCAGCACGCTGCTTTACGAACGCGCCACCGAATTCTCGGTCCGCGATGACGAGGCGCGGCGGCTGGCCGAGCATCTGGTCATCGTTCGCCGGCTGGTCGGCCAGTCGCCGCCGCCCGCCCGCGCGCGCTATGCCGACGAACTGACCACCGACCGCTACATCGTCCGCTGGAGCGCGGCCGAACCGACGCTGCCGCAGAACGGCCCCGCCCCGAACCAGATCCGCGATCAGGTCATCGCCTGGGAACCCGGCCTCGAGAACCAGCAGGTACGGCTAGCGCTGCTGCGCGTCGGGACCAAGTCGGTCATCACCGGCACGATGCGGCTGCCCGATCGAAGCTGGGTCTATTTCCGCACGGTCGAGCCCGTCCGCTCCGCGGGGGTGCCGGTCGAGCGGATGATCGCCGCGCTGATCCCGGTGTTCGTGGTGATGCTGCTCGGCGGCCTGCTCATCCGCCGCACGCTGAAACCCATTCGCGGCCTGACCGGCGCGGTCGAGCGCTATACGCCGGGCGAGGCGCTGCCCGAACTGGACGAGGCGGGGCCGGTCGAAATCCGCCGGTTGATCGCCGCATTCAACACGATGCAGGCGCGCATCCGCCGGCTGATCGACGAGCGGACACGCGCGCTTGCCGCGGTCGGCCACGACCTGCGCACGCCCCTCGCGCGGCTGCAACTGCGGACCGAAGCGATCCCCGACGAGGGGCTGCGGCGGGAGGTCGCCGCCGATATCGAGGGGATGGAGGCGATGGTGAACTCGCTCCTCGCTTTCTTGGGCGGCGAGGCCGATCCGGAGAAGCCGCGCCGCGTCGATATCGCCGTCCTCTGCGCCAGCCTCGCCGACGATGCGAGCGACCACGGCCACGCCGTGCGCTACGAGGGGCCGTCGCACCTCGAACATTCCGTCCGACCGTCGAGTTTCCGGCGTGCGGTCACCAATCTCGTCGACAATGGCGTGCATTACGGGCGGGAAGTGGTGGTGCGGCTCGAAAAGCGGCCCGGCCATGTCTGTCTGCATGTCGAGGATGACGGGCCGGGCATTCCCGAGGAGTCGCTGGCGCTCGTCCTTGAGCCGTTCGTCCGGCTCGACAATGCGCGCGGGCGCGACACCGCGGGCTTCGGCCTCGGCCTGTCGATCGTCGCCCGGGCAGCGGCGGCGGAGGGCGGTACCCTCGACCTCACCAACCGCGCCGAAGGCGGCCTGCGCGCCACGATCGCGTTGCCGGGGTGAGCCGTTGAGCCCCTCCCTGACAAGGGAGGGGTTGGGGTGGGTTGGCCTGCTCGAGGCCACCCGACCGCGACGAACGGGCCAACCCACCCCCAGCCCCCCCTTCCAGGGAGAGGAGGCGTCACCCCCACCCAGCAATCATTCGTTACACGGCGTCCCCAACGGGAAAGATGCGCGCGGCTATTCCGACAGGTGCGGTGCGCCGGTTGCGCCCGCGTCGTGGGAGGGTGTCATGCGGGCAAGCGTCGAAATCGAAAGCGGAGGCGCGGCATGAACGCCCACGCCGCGATCGCCGCCCCGCCGCCCGCCGCCGCGAAAGCCGGCCTGATGCCCAGCTTTGCCACGTGGAAGCAGGACCTGCCCGCCTCGATCGTCGTTGCGCTGGTCGCGCTGCCGCTCTGCCTCGGCGTGGCGCTCGCGTCGGGCGCGCCGCTCTTTTCGGGGCTTATCGCGGGGATCGTCGGCGGGATCGTCATCGGCGCACTGTCCAAGTCGCCCCTATCGGTCAGCGGACCGGCCGCGGGCCTGACCGTCATCGTCTTCGACGCGATCCAGTCGCTGCCGAGTTTCCAGGCGTTCACGCTCGCCGTCGTGCTGGCGGGCGCGATGCAGATGATCTTCTCGTTCAGCCGCTCGGGTGTGCTCGCCGAGTTCGTGCCGAGTTCGGTCATCACCGGCATGCTCGCCGCGATCGGCCTCATTCTCATCCTGAAGCAGGTACCGCACGCAGTCGGCTATGACGGCGACCCCTCGGGCGAGTTTGCCTTTACCCAGACTGACGGCATGAACACGCTGTCGACGCTGTGGTTCTCTTTCACCGACAAGCTGACGATGGGCGCCGTCGTCATCTCCGTCGTCTCGATCGCTTTCCTGTTCTGGTGGGACGCCAACCGGCCGAAGGAAGGCGCGCTCAAGCTGCTGCCCGGCCCGCTCGTCGTCGTTGCGGGCGCGGTGGGCATGAACGCGCTGTTCGGCGTGATCGCCCCCGCGCTCCAGCTTCAGCGCGAGCATCTGGTCTCCGTACCGATCGCCGACGGCTTCTCGGGCTTCGTCGGTCTGTTCTCGCTTCCGGACTTCGGCCAGGTCGGCAATGCGACCGTCTGGACCGTGGCGATCACGCTGGCGATCGTCGCCAGCCTCGAATCGCTGCTCAGCGTCACCGCGGTCGACGACCTCGATCCCCAGCGTCGCACGACCGACAAGAATCACGAGCTGTTCGCGCAAGGGGGCGGCAACCTGATCTCGGGCCTGATCGGCGGCTTGCCCGTCACCTCGGTCATCGTGCGGTCGTCGGCGAACGTCGATTCGGGCGCGTCAAGCAAGCTGTCGACGATCATGCACGGCAGCTGGCTGTTGCTCAGCGTCGTGCTGATGCCCGCGATCCTCAACCTGATCCCGCTCGCCGCGCTCGCCGCGGTCCTCATCCAGACCGGCTACAAGCTCACCAAGCCCGCGCTGTTCGTGAAGCGCTGGAAGCAGGGCTATACGCAGTTCGTGCCGTTCGTCGCAACGATCGCGGCGATCCTGTTCACCGACCTGCTCAAGGGGATTGCGATCGGGCTGGTCATCGGCTTCGTCTTTGTCGTCGCGCGCAACTTCCGCCCCGCGGTCAGCTTCGTGTGCGACGGCAACAGCTGCATGATCCGCGCGCGCCGCAACCTCTACTTCATTCACAAGTACGAGCTGCAGAAAGCGCTCAATCGCGTGCCGAACGGCGCCGACCTGCTCGTCGACCTGTCGTCCACGTCATACGTCGATCTCGACAATATCGACGTCCTCAACGCCTTCGTCCGCGGGGCGCCGTTCCGCGACATCCGCGTCTCCGTCCGCGGCGACATCGCCGAAAAGAGCGCGCCGCTGGTCAACGCGCCGCGCCGGGAGCTCGTCCACCTATGAACGACACCAAGATGCTGCTCCTCGCCAACAAGGCTTGGGCCGAACAGCTTCGCGAGGAGCGCCCCGACTATTTCGCGCGCCAGGCGGAGGAGCAGAAGCCGAACTTCCTCTGGATCGGCTGTTCGGACAGCCGCGTGGCGCCCGATCAGATCACCAACTCGCCCCCCGGCGTGATGTCGATCCACCGCAACGTCGCCAATCTGGTCTACGAGGACGATCTCAACCTGATGGCGGTGCTCCAGACCGCGGTCGAGCGGACGCGCGTGCGCCACATCATCCTGTGCGGCCATTATGGCTGCGGCGGGGTGGCGCAGGGATGGAAGCGCGAGGGGACCGGCGCGGTCGGCGAGTGGGTGGCGGGCGTCCACGACGTCTATGCCGAGCATGCCGAAGAGGTCGACGCCCTGCCCGAGGGGCAGCGGCTCAACCGCATGGTCGAGCTCAACGTCCGCGACCAGCTCGTCCGCCTTGCCCGCGTGCCGCTGGTGCAGGCGGCGTTCGAGCGGGGGCAGGAATTGATGCTGCACGGCTGGGTCTATGACCTGCGCGACGGGGTGCTGAAGCCGCTGATGACGATCGACGCGGCGACGCGGCTCGACGCGGTGGAGCGGCCGGAGCCCGTGCTGGTCTGACAGGGTCGGGATTTAGAGATCGGACAGGGTGGCGGCGGTAGCTCCAACGCCGGCGTCGCCCTCACCCGGACCGGAGCGCCGCGGTCCCCTCCCCGCTGGCGCTCCGGTCGAACCTTTACCAGTCGCCCGCGGCGGCCATCCATACGGCCGTTGCCGCCGCCGCCGCGGTCTCGGCGCGCAGGATGCGGGGGCCGAGGGTGATCCCGACTGCCGCCGGACACGCCCGGATCACCTCGCGCTCGGCGGGGGTGAAGCCGCCCTCCGGCCCCACCAGGATCGCCGCCGGGCCGGGCCGCGCGCGCATCGCCTCCGCCGCGGGCACGCCGCCGCTCTCGTCGGCGAAGAACAGCGCCCGTTCGGCAGGCCAGTCGGCGAGCAGCGCCGCCAGCTTCACCGGCTCGGCGAGCGAGGGGAGCGCGGTGCGCCCGCATTGCTCCGCCGCCTCGATCATGTGCGCGCGCAGGCGGTCGAGGTTCGGGCGGTCGACGATCGTCCGCTGCGTCAGCACCGGCACCAGCCGGTCGACGCCCAGCTCGCACGCCTTTTCCGCGACCCAGTCGATCCGCCCCTTCTTGATCGGCGCGGCGCACAGCCACAGGTCGGGCACCGCCTCGCGCTCGCGCATCCGGTGCGCGACGGTCAGGGTGAGGTCGCGTTTGCGCACCTCGCTCGCCTCGGCCAGCCACTCGCCGGTTTTGTCGTCGAAGAGCAGGACGGGATCACCGACCTTCAGCCGCATGACCCCGGCCAGATAATGCGCCTGCCCGCCGTCGATCGCCACCGCCGCAGCGTCGGACAACGGCGTCTCGACGAACAGGCGGGGCGTGGAGTCGGGCGGCCAGGCGGGCGTCGCCGCCATCAGCGGCGGCGCTTCGGCACGGGGCGGGCGGTGTCGGCGACGCGCGTCCAGCGCTGTTCGCGGCAGCCGAAATTACCGAACAGGCAACCGCGCCCGACCAGCGTGTTGCGCCCCTCCATCCAGATCGAGCCCGAAAAGCTCTTAGCAAGGTCGGGGACATAGACTTCGCCCACCCACTCGCCATCCTCGGGCGTGAACCCGTCGAAGATGCGCGTGCCGACCAGCCGGTCGGTGCCGCCGGCCGCGGCATCAGCCTTGGCCTGCTCGCTCGCCCAGATGACGGTGCCGCACATCGCGGGGCCGCATCGGCTGGCGCGGATATGGACGCTGTTCGATCCGTTGCGCCACACGCCCGTCCAGTCGGGGGCGTTCTGTGCCGGCGCGGGCGCTGCGGCGAGCATCGTGCTCGCGATCAGGGACATGAGCATAAGCAACCTCGTGAACGAAACGGTCGCTCACATAGGAAGTCAGGCGGGCTTTATCGAGTCGGCGGCTTTTGCCTTGGGCGGCGGCGTCTTGGGCTTGTAGCGGCAGAGGTCCGCGACCGGACATTTCCAGCAGTCGGGCGTCCGCGCCTTGCACACATAGCGCCCGTGCAGGATCAGCCAGTGATGCGCGTGCAGGCGAAAGGGCTGCGGCACGGCCTTCTCGAGCTTCAATTCGACCGCCAGCGGCGTCTTGCCGGGGGCAAGGCCCGTGCGATTGCCAACCCGGAACAGGTGCGTGTCGACCGCGAACGTCTCATGCCCGAAAGCGACATTCATCACGACGTTGGCGGTCTTTCGCCCTACCCCGGGCAGCGCCTCCAGCGCGGCGCGGTCGGCGGGGACCTCGCCGCCATGCTGGTCGATCAGCGCCTGACTGAGCGCGATGACGTTCTTGGCCTTGGTGTTGAACAGCCCGATCGTCTTGATGTGCCGCTTCAGCCCCGCTTCGCCCAGCGCCACCATCTTCTCGGGGGTGTCGACCTCGGCGAACAGCGCGCGGGTGGCGCGGTTGACGCCCGCATCGGTGGCCTGCGCCGACAGGACGACGGCGACGAGCAGCGTATAGACGTTGACCGATTCAAGTTCGGTCTCGGGCGCCGGATTGGCCTCGGCCAGCCGGCGGAAGAACTCGAAAATATCGGCCTTCTTCAAAGACCGAGCACCTGGTCCATCCGGTAGCGGCCCGGCGCGCGGCCCGCGAGCCACAGCGCCGCCCTGACCGCGCCGGCGGCGAAGATCGCGCGATCCTGTGCGTAATGGCCGATCTCGATCCGCTCGCCATTGCCGGCAAAGACGACATTATGATCGCCGACGACGGTGCCGCCGCGAAGGCTGGAAAAACCGATCGTCCCGCGCGCCCGCGCCCCGACGAGCCCCGCGCGACCCTGCACGCCGGTCTCGGCGATCGTCGTCTCGCGCCCCGCCGCCGCCGCCTCTCCCAGCATCAACGCGGTGCCCGAGGGGGCATCGACCTTGTCTCGATGATGCATCTCGACGATCTCGATGTCCCACTCCTGCCCCAGCTTGCGCGCCGCATCGCGGACGAGTGCCATGAGCAGGCCGACGCCGACCGAGGTGTTGCCGGTCTGAAGCACCGCGATCCGCTCCGCCGCTTCATCGATCGCGTCGTGGTGATGCGGCGACAGGCCGGTGGTGCCGATGACGATCGGCGTGCCCGCCGCGATCGCCGCCGCCAGATGCGCGTCGAGCGCGGCGGGGGCGGAGAAATCGACCAGCACGTCGCACTGGCCGGCGAGCGGGCCGGGATCCTCGCCCGCATCGACGCCGCCGGCGTGCACCGCGTCCAGCGCCGGCATCGCCGCGACGATCGCCTGCCCCATCCGCCCCAGGCTGCCGTAGATGCCGATCCGGTTCATGCGCGTCCTCGCTGGTTACGAGCGGCCTTTGCCATGCCCGGAGAGACGGTGACAGGGGTTAAGTGCGGTATTCCGAGACGCTGGATCGTTATCGGTCGCCGCTGTTGCGAAACCAAAGCCACAGTTCGTTCGCGATCCACACGATCGCGAAACCGGCCGGATAGATCAGCCACACCATCCAGCCTTGATCGGGCGGACAATCCGCCGCCCCCGCCGACCGGCAACTCCCAGCCGCGCATGACTGAGCCGTCAAACTGGCAAAGGCGACGAACGCGAAGATCACCGCGCAGCCGCAGCCGACCTTCGCGCCCGTTCGCGAGGGGCGTTGGTACGACAGCTTACCCGTTGCTCGCCTGTGCCGGCGTGTTGACTCCCATCGACTGGAGGTAGCGCTTCACGTTGCGCGCCGCCTGGCGCAGCCGCTGCTCGTTCTCGACCATCGCGATGCGGACATAGCCTTCGCCGTCCTCGCCGTAGCCGACGCCCGGCGCCACCGCGACCTTGGCGTGGGTGAGAAGCTGCTTGGAGAATTCGAGGCTGCCCAGATGCTTGAGCGCGGGGGGCAGCGGTGCCCAGGCGAACATCGACGCCTTGGGCGCGGGGATATCCCAGCCCGCGCGGCCGAACGCCTCGACCATCACGTCGCGGCGCTTGTGGTAGAGCTGGCGGTTGCGCTCGACGATATCCTGCGGGCCGTTGAGCGCCGCGCACGCCGCCGCCTGAATCGGCGTGAACGCGCCATAGTCGAGATACGACTTCACCCGCGTCATCGCCGCGATCAGCTTCTTGTTGCCGACCGCGAAGCCCATCCGCCAGCCAGCCATCGAATAGGTCTTGGACAGCGAGGTGAACTCGATCGCCACATCCTTGGCCCCCGGCACCTCGAGGATCGAGCGCGTCGGCTGGCCGTCGAAATACAACTCCGAATAGGCAAGATCGGACAGCACCCAGACCTGGTTCGCCTTCGCCCAGGCGACCAGCCGCTCATAGAAAGCGAGATCGACGGTCTCGGCGGTCGGGTTCGACGGATAGTTGACGACGAGGATGCTCGGTCGCGGCACGGTGAACGCCATCGCGCGGTCGAGGCTGGCCCAATATTCCTCATTCGGGGTCGTCGGCACGCTGCGGATCGTCGCCCCCGCGATGATGAAGCCGAAGGTGTGGATCGGATAGCTGGGGTTGGGCGCCAGCACCACGTCGCCGGGCGCGGTGATCGCGGTGGCGAGGCTGGCCAGCCCCTCCTTCGATCCCATCGTTACCACGACCTCGGTCTCGGGATCGACATCGACGCCGAAGCGGCGGCCATAGTAATTGGCCTGCGCGCGGCGAAGGCCGGGGATACCCTTCGACTGCGAATAGCCGTGCGCGTCAGGCTTCATCGCCACTTCGCACAGCTTCTCGAGCACGTGCGGCGGCGGCGGCAGGTCGGGATTGCCCATGCCGAGGTCGATAATGTCCTCTCCCGCCGCACGCGCCGCTGCCCGCATCGCGTTCACTTCGGCGATGACATAGGGGGGCAAGCGCTTGATGCGGTAGAATTCGTCGGACATTGCCGTTGCTCCTGAGTGGCCGCGGGCGATTTCGCCGATGCGGCAACCCCGCTATACGGGCGCGGACAGGCGACTGCCAGAGGAGAGGACCATGGCCGACCAACCCGACGGCGCGACCGCGACGCCCACGCCCGACCTGAAGGATATCCAGCACTGGACCTGGGTGATGGGCCGGATGCAGCAGATGATGATGGAGCACGGCCTCGACCTGATCGACGCCGCGCCGCAGCCCTTGAGCGGCTCGCCGTTCGATCCGACGCCCGTCATCCGTGCGCAGGCCGAATTCTGGGGCGACACAATGAAGCTGTGGCAGCGCTTCCTCGACCCCGCGAACGCCGCCCCGCCCGAGGAGACGCCCGAACAGGCGCGCGACAAGCGGTTCAAGGCGCCGCAATGGCGCGAGGACCCGGTCTTCGACTTCATCCGCCAGAGCTATTTCCTGATCGCCGAGCACCTGGTGAAGGGCGTCGACGCGATCGAGGGGGTGGACCCCAAGCAGAAGGAGCAGATCCGCTTCGCCACGCGCGGCTTCATCGACGCGATGAGCCCGACCAACTTCCCAGCGACCAACCCGGTCGTGCTCGAAAAAGCGATCGAGACGCGCGGCGAGAGCCTGCTCAAGGGCCTTCAGAACATGCTCGCCGACATGGCCAAGGGCCAGATGACGCAGACGAGCGAGGGGGCGTTCGAGCTCGGCCGCAACATCGCGGTGACGCCGGGCAAGGTGGTCAAGCGGACGCCGATGTACGAGTTGATCCACTATGCGCCGACGACCGAAAGCGTGTCGAAGATCCCGCTCCTGATCTTTCCGCCGTGGATCAACCGCTTCTACATCCTCGACCTGACGCCCGAAAAGAGCTTCATCCGCTGGGCGGTCGAACAGGGGCTGAGCGTATTCGTCGTCTCCTGGAAATCGGCGGACGCGTCGATGAAGGACGTGGTCTGGGACGATTTCATCGAGCGCGGACAGATCGACGCGATCGACACGGTGCGCGAGCTGCTGGACGTGCCCGCGTTGCACACGATCGGCTATTGCGTGGCGGGCACGACGCTCGCCGCGACGCTGGCGCTGCTGACCGCGAGAGGGCAGGCGGACAAGGTCGCCTCGGCCACTTTCTTCACCGCGCAGGTCGATTTCACCCAGGCCGGCGACCTTCAGATGTTCGTCGATGATGAGCAGATGAAGCTGATCGAGGCGCTGTCGCCCGACGGCTTCCTCGACGGGCGGTACATGGCCGCGACGTTCAACCTGCTGCGCGGGCGCGACCTCATCTGGAACTATGTCGCCAACAACTATCTGATGGGCGCCGAATATACGCCGTTCGACCTGCTCCATTGGAACAGCGACGTCACCAACCTGCCCGCCAAGTGGCACCAGAGCTATCTCGCCGACCTGTATCGCGACAACAAGCTGGTGACGCCCGGCGCGATCGCGGTGGCGGGGACGCCGATCGACCTCACGCGCGTGGCCACGCCCACCTATGTCCAGGCGGGGCGCGAGGATCACATTGCTCCGGCCGAAAGCGTGTGGAAGATCACGCATTACTTCACCGGGCCGCTGCGATTCGTCCTCGCCGGGTCGGGGCATATCGCGGGCGTCGTCAACCCGCCCTCGGCCGGCAAATACCAGTACTGGATCAACGAGGACGGCGCGGACAGCCTGGCCGCCTTTGTTGCCGGGGCGCGCGAGGTAAAGGGAAGCTGGTGGCCCGACTGGCGCCAGTGGATCGCCGCGCTCGACGGCGAAACGGTGCCGGCCAAGGGTGCGCGAATTCCCGGCGAAGGTGCGCTTCCGGCGCTCGAAGATGCGCCCGGGGCGTACGTTCGAACCCGTTGAGAACGCTAACAAGTTTCGCCGCATCGTGACTTTGTTGCACCGCAACATTTCCCTTGCGGCGACTTGCCGAATCGAGTAATCGCTGCACCGCAACATCTTTTGCGAGAGGCGAGTGATGGCGATCAAGGGTCCGAAGTCCAGCACGCCGCGCGGCACCGCGCCGCGCGCCAAGGCCGTCCCCCCCAAGCCCGCGATTCCGGCATCGGCGATTGTCGCCGCGCCGGTCGAGGCTGCGCCCGCGTCAAAGCCGCCTGTCCTGAAACCCCCCGTTCTCAAACCCGTGGTCGAGGCCGCCGAAAAGGTCGCCGACACCGCCAAGGCGACCGCCCAGAATGTCGCCGCCCCGGTCGCCAAGGCCGCCGAGACGATCGTCGAGGCCGCGACCAAGACCGCCAAGGCCGTTGCGGCTGCGGCGGCGCCCACCGCCCAGACCGTGCAGAAGGAAACCGCTCCGATGACCGACCTCAAAACCGCTGCCGACACCGCGACCCACAAGGCGCAGGCCATGTTCGGCGACATGAACGATCGCGCCAAGGCCGCGATGGAAAAGAGCAGCAAGATGGCCGAAGAGATGAACGACTTCGCCAAGGGCAACCTCGAGGCGATGGTCGAGAGCGGCCGCATCGCCGCCAAGGGCGTCGAGACGCTGGGCCAGGAAGCCGCCGAGTACGGCCGCAAGTCGTTCGAGCACGCGACCGCCGCGATGAAGAGCATGGCGTCGGTCAAGTCGCCGACCGAGCTGTTCAAGCTCCAGAGCGACTATGTCCGCTCGGCGTTCGACGCCTATGTCGCCGAAGCGTCGAAGGCGACCGAGCACATGCTGAAGCTGTCGAGCGACGCGATGCAGCCGCTGTCGAACCGCATGGCCGTCGCCGCCGAGAAGGTGAAGGTCGTGGCGTAATCCGCGCCCCGCTCCGGCGGGAACGGATCGAACCAAGGGGGCGGTCGCGATGCGGCCGCCCCTTTTCGTTGGGCCTACGGCCAAACGGCCCTTGCCCCGATGGGGGGGCATCCCCTATTTTCAGCGGCGATGCAGCGTTTCAGCCCCCACATGACCGACGAAGACGAGCAGGGCGGGACCGGCGGCAATGGCACGTCGGTCGGCATCGCCACGCGCACCCGCGCCAAGACGAAGAAGCCCACGCCCTATCGCGTGCTGATGCTCAACGACGACTATACGCCGATGGAGTTCGTCGTCCTCGTCCTCCAGCGCTTCTTCCGCATGAACATGGAGCAGGCGACGCAGGTGATGCTGCACGTCCACCAGAAGGGCGTGGGCGTCTGCGGCGTGTTCAGCTACGAAGTCGCCGAGACCAAGGTCAGCCAGGTCATGGACTTCGCACGCGAGAACCAGCACCCGCTCCAATGCACGCTGGAAAAGGCGTAGGGCCCGGCCACCGATCGTCGTCACCCGGCCTTGAGCCGGACTGACGAGCCTGCAAAGGTCAGTTCGCCGCGGCGATTTCGACCAACACCCGGTCCATGGTCGGCGTGACCGGCGGCGCGGCGCTGGCCATGTCGTTGGCGAAGAACGCGAAGGTCAGCGTCCGCCCGCTCCTGGCGGTCAGATAGCCCGACAGCGCCGACGCCCCGCTCAGCGAGCCGGTCTTTGCGAACAACCTGCCCTCCAGCGCCGTCCCCTTGAACCGCGCGGCGAGCGTGCCGTCGACGCCCGCGATCGGCAGCGACGCCCGGAACGTCGCGGCAAAGGGCTGGCTCGCCGCCCAGCGGAGCAGCGCGACCGAGGCACGCGGGGACAGCCGGTTGTAGCTCGACATGCCCGACCCGTCGGCGAAGTCCCATCCGCGGCGAGGTGCCCCCGCCCCCGCGAACAGCGCGTCGTAGCGGGCGAGCCCCGCCGCCGCCGTTCCCTCGGCCATGTCGCGGCGCAGCAGCATTTCGGCGAACAGGTTCTGGCTCGCCTTCAGCGTCCGCGCCCAGGTCTCGATCAGCGGCCGCGGCGTCAGCCGGGCAATGGCTTGTGGCAGCACGGCCGCAGCCTCCCCCGGCCGACGATGCCGCGCCTTCGCCTCGCCGCCCACCTTTACCCCGCGCGCGCGCAGCATCGCGGCGAAGCGGTGCGCGGCATAGGCGGCGGGATCGTCGACGGGATGCGCGATCGTCACCGACACTGGCCCCGCAATCGTTCCGCGCACGACCAGTGTCCGCTCACCGGGCAGACGCTCGACGCCGAGCGAGGTCGCCGCGCCCGGTTCGACACGATCCTCGATCCGGTACCAGCCGGTCGGTTCGGCGACCGCGCCATCGGGCGTCACAGTCACCGTAACGACATTCTCGTCGAGGCTGAGCGCCGACACCGCCGCACCCGATCGCGTCGGCAGGTTGTTCCAGCTCCACCCCTGTCCCCAGCGCTCGTCGACCCAGCGCCGGTCGTCGCCGATCACGTCGCGCACGCGCTTTGTGCGAGCGGCAACGGCGTCGGCGAGCGTCGACAGGCAATCGCGCGCGCAGTCGCTCGCTCCCGACAGCCACGGATCGCCCGCCCCGATGAGCACCACGTCCTCGCCCTCAATCGCGACGCCCGTCCCCTCGACCGGCGTGGGCGCGGCCATGTCGGCCAGCACGCTCGGCAGCTTGCTGTTCGAGGCGGGGAGGAAGCGCGCGTCCGGGTCGATCGCCACCACCTGACGCCCGGCATCGTCCACGACGAGCAGCCCCCATCGCGTGCCGGCAAGATCGGGCGCCGACAGGATCGCACGCACCCGATCGGCCAGCACCGGCCCATCGGCGCGGGCCGGTACGGCGATAGCGACCAGCAGGAGGACGGCACGCTTCATTCCCGACGCTCCAGCCGATCGACGCACGCCGCCACGGTGAGGTTGGCCGACGCGCTCGGCACGGTCCGCGTCATGTCGAGCAGGCGGTCGAAGGGCAAGACCAGCCCGACGATCAGCGCGGTATCGCCCGGCCCCACGCCCACTGCCGCCAGCACCGCCGCCAGCATGAACAGCGAGGCCGAGGGCACCGGCGCGGTCCCGAACGCCGCAAGCGCACCGGTCGCAAGGATGACCCCCCATTCGGCAAGCGCGATCGGGTGGCCGAGCGCCTGAAGGCTGAAAACACTGAGCAAGCCGACATACATCGCCGTCCCGTCCTTGCCGATCGACGCACCGAGCGGCAGCACCGTCTGCGCGACGTGGCGCGCGATCCGGTGCCGCGTCTCCGCCAGCCGGATCGCAACGGGCAGCACCGCCGAACTCGACGCGGTGGAAAAGGCGATCGCCAGCGCCTCGACACTATCCTTCCAGAAGCGGAGCGGCGATCGGCGCGCGATGATAACCAGCAGCGGCGCATGGACCAGCGCCATCTGCGCCGCCGACCCGATGACGACGGCGAGCGCAAGCCAGCCGATGCGCGCGAAGACCTCGACTCCGCTCGACGCCACGGCATTGGCGATCAGCGCGAACACGCCGAACGGCGTCGCCTCCATCACCAGCCGTACGACCGACAGCAGCACCGCCGACAGGGACTGGAGCCCGCGCGCGAACGGCCGCCCCGCCTCGCCCGCCGCCACCGTACCGACGCCGATCAGGATCGCGGTGAAGATGAGCGCGAGCATGTCGCCCTTGCCCAGCGCCTCGACGATGTTGAGCGGGACGATCCCCGCGACGGTGTCGTAGAGGCTGCGCGGTTCGCCCAGCGCCTGTGCCGCCACGCCCGCCAGCGGCGCGCCGGCGCCCGGCTGCACCAACGCCGCCACGGCCATGCCGATCGCGACCGCCGCCAGCGTCGTTGCAGCGAACAGGCCGATTGTGCGCAGGCCCAGCCATCCGAGCTTCGAGGGTTCGGCCATGCCGGCGATGCCCGCGGCGATCGTCACCAGCACGATCGGCGCGACGAGCATCCGGATCGCTCGCACGAACCACTCGCCGACCAGCGCGACCTTCGCCGCACCGGCGGGCCAGACCAGACCCAGCAACACCCCGAGCGCCAGCCCGCCGAGCACGCGCACCCAGAGCGGAATGGCGAGCCAGCGCGCGATCATGCCGGGCACATGCCCTTGGCCGGCACGCGTGGCAGGGCGCGCCCCGCCGCCGCGCCGGTCAGCCGCCCGCCCTCGACCGCGATCCGCCCGTTAACGAGCACCATCCGCACCCCCGCCGCCGTCCGCTCGGGATCAGAGTAGGTCGCGCGCGCGGCATAGGTGGTGGGATCGAACAACACGAGGTCGGCGAACGCCCCCGGCGCGATCCGCCCGCGATCCGTCAGGCCGAAGGTGTCGGCGGGCAGCGTCGCGCTGCGAGAAACGAACGTCGGCAGGTCGAGCACGTGCCGCTCGCGCACATAGACCGCATATTTGCGCGCGAAGCTGCCGAAGCTGCGCGGGTGCCCAGTCGAGGCGTCGCTGCCCGTCATCACCCAGGGGCGGGTCATGAAGGCGCGGATGTCGCGCTCCGACTGGTTGAAGTTCGCGACGGCGGGGTCCTCGCCCTGGATGACCCGGATCGCAGCGGCCACTGGATCGCCGCCCGCCGCAACCTGCGCCAGCGTTTGCCCGCGAAACGGCCCGCTGGTGAGGAGCAGTTTCTCCGCGCCGCCCCGCCGCCGCAGATTTTCGCGCATCTCTGTAACCGCGTGCGCATCGCCCAGCCGCGCGATCATCGCCGCGCGGCCGTCCGCCTGCGCCCACCCCGGCACCAGCGCGGCGACGAGGCTGGTGCCGGAGGCGTCCCACGGATACTGATCGGCGGTCACGCGCTGACCCTTCGCCCGCGCTGCCTCGATCCGGGCGATCACGGCGGGTGCGCGCCCTTCGACATCGGCACCGAGCGCCTTGATATGCGCGATGTGCACCGCCGCACCCGATGCGCGGCCGATCGCCAGCGCTTCCTCGACCGCCGCCTCGAGCCCGATCGAATAGGAGGATTCGTCGCGCAGATGCGTGTCATAGAAGCCGCCGCGCCGGCCCGCCTCCGCCGCGATGGCCGCGACCTCCTCTGTCTTCGCGAACCGCTGCGGCGCGTAGAACAGCCCGCTGGACACGCCGAGCGCACCGTCGCACATCGCACGGGCGGCGAGCGCCTTCATCCGCGCGAGCTCGGCGGGCGTGGGCACGCGATCGGTCTCGCCCAGCACCGCGCCGCGGATGCTGCCGAAGCCGACATAAGCGGCATAGTTGATCCCGACCGGCCGCGTCGCCGCGCTCGCCAGCACTGCCTTCACGTCGATCGCGCCACCGCCGTCATTGCCGATGAAGGCGGTCGTCACCCCCTGCATCAGGAACCGCTCGACCCGCCGCGCGCGTGCATTGGGGCCGAGCAGCAGCGTCTCGACATGGCTATGCGGGTCGATGAAGCCGGGGGCGACGACCAGCCCCTTCGCCTCGACCGTGCGCGTCGCACGCATCGACAGGCGCGGGCCGACCGCGACGATTCGGTCGCCGCGCACCGCCACGTCGCCAACGAACGGCGCGCGCTGGCCGGTGACGATGGTGCCGCCGCGGATCAGCAGGTCGGCTGGCACCGGCGCGGCGCCGAGCAGCGCCAGCGCGGCAAGGATCGCGGCCCTCATGCCCAGAAGCCCGGCTCGGGCGGGGTCATCACGCCCTGCTCGATCCGCACCCCGCCCGCGCGATCTGCCGCCAGCCACCACGGCCCGTCGAGGTCGACGAACGACGCCCGCCCCGCCAGCCGCAGCGCCGGCGCGATGCCGAGCGAGCTCGCCACCATACAGCCGAGCATCACCCCCACCCCCGCGCGTTCGGCCGCATCGGCGAGCGCCAGCGCCGCAGTCAGCCCGCCGGTCTTGTCCAGCTTGATGTTAATGTGGCTGTAGCGCCCGCGTAGCCGGTCGATGTCGTCGATTCCGTGCGCCGATTCGTCCGCGGCGATCGCGAACGGCGCCTCGAACCCGACCAGAGCATCGTCGGCATCGACGGGTAATGGCTGTTCGACCAGTTCGACGCGCGCCTCGACCAGCGCGGGCGTCACGGCGCGCAGCGTGCCCAGCGTCCAGCTTTCGTTTGCATCGACGATCATTCGCGCGGCGGGGAGCGCGCGGCGGACGGCGCCGACCCGATCCGCCACCGCCTCGCTATCGACCTTGACCTTGACCAGCGGCACCGGACCGAGCGCGAGTGCGGCCGCATGCATCGCGGCCAGCGTGTCGATGCCCACCGTCACCGCTGTCTCGGTCGGCACCGCGCGGGGCAGCGACACGCTACCGAGCTTTACGTCAAGATCCCACAGCGCCGCATCCACCGCGTTTCGCGCCGCGCCCGCGGGCATCAGCGACAGGAGATCATGGCGATCCGCCCCCGCCTCCACCGCGCCGCGCACCGCCTCGACCGCCGCCAGGGCGCCCGCGACGCTCTCGCCGTAGCGTGGATAGGGCACGCCCTCCCCGCGGCCGACGATGCCAGCTTCGACGAGACGTACCTCGACCACCTCGGCCACCGTCTTCACGCCGCGCGCGATGCGGAACGGCGCGCTCAGGGGAAAGGCGCGCGCTTCGGCGGTCAGGCGGCGAAGCAGCGTTCGATCTCCGCGACGATCGGGGCCGCGCCGAAGCGATAGGGGTCGGTCACGGGTAGGCCGAGTTCCCCCTCGACCGCCGCACACGCCGCCCGCGCCGCCGCTTCGTCGAGCGACGCGGTGTTGAGGCACACGCCGACCGCGCGCACATCGGGCGAGGTCAGCCGGGCGGCGCGCAGATTCGCGTCGAGACACTCGGCCAGCCCCGGCACGCGGGAGTGGGAAAGCCCGCGCAGGGTCTCGCGCCCCACCTCATGGCACAGCACCAGCGCATCGGCTTGCGCGCCGTGGAGAAGGCCCGTCGACACGCCCGCGAAGCTCGGATGGAAGAGCGAACCCTGCCCCTCGATCAGGTCCCAGCCGCCATCCTCGCGCGGTGGCGACAGCGTCTCGACCGCGCCGGCGATGAAGTCGGCGACCACCGCATCGATCGCGATTCCCGAGCCGGCGACGAGGATGCCCGTCTGTCCCGTGGCGCGAAAATCGGCCGCGTGGCCGCGCGCCTGCATCGCGCGGGTCAGCGCCAGCGCCGCGTACATTTTGCCCACCGAACAATCGGTGCCGACCGTCAGCAACCTGCGCCCGGCGCGCGGGCGGCCGTTGCCGACAGGCAGATCGGCGGGCGGATCGCGCACGTCGAACAACTGCACCCCCGCCGCTTCCGCTGCAGCGACCAGATCGGGCTCACCGCGCAGCCGCTGGTGCAGCCCGGCGGCGACGTTCAAGCCCGCGCGCGCCGCTGCCACCGCATCGGCGACCACGCGCGCGTCCATCCGACCGCCGGGATTGGCGATGCCGATGACAAGCGTGCGCGCGCCCCGCACGACCCCCTCGTCCAGCGTCACCCGGTCGAGGCCGACCGAGTAGGGGCAGTCATCGTGCCGCCACTCGCCGACGCACTTCTCGGGCGCGAACGTCGCCAGCCCGCGCGCGGTCTTGAGCCCCAGAAAGTCGGTCGCCGCGCCGAGGTAGAGCAGGTACGGCGTCGGGATCGCGCTCATTTGCCGCGCGCCAGTCGTTCCTCGATCGCCGAATAGCCCGAGGTGCCGAGGGGCGCGTCCTGCGCCACCCCCGTCGCCCAATAGGCGGTGACCCCGCCGCCCGGCTCGACCCACAGGCCCGAGCGCAGGCGATAGGCCTCCCCCGCATGGCCGATGCGCGAACGACCGTCGCCGAAGAGGTCGTCGGGGCAGCCGGCGATCCCGCTTCCCGTGAACATGACGGCAAGGCCGTAGCGGCAGTAGAGCCCGCCTTCGGTCTCGCCATTCTTGCCGTCGAAGGTCCAGGCGGGCGTCGTCATCGCACGTACCGACGCGGGCGAGAGCAGCCGTACGCCGTCGACGCTGCCGCCGCCGACGATCAGCCGCCCGATCTTAGCCAGCCCCTGTGCCGAGATGCGCAGCCCGCCTTGTGGGGAGAAGATCGCGCCGTTGCGCCCCGCTTCCCAGCCGGTGAGCGCGCACGATCCGTTGCGCGCGGGCGTGACCGAACAGGCGGGCTTGGTGCCGCGATTGTCGTCGCGGACGGGCGTGCCATCGGGCTCGACCAGCACCACTGCGCGCGCCGCGGTCGCGGCATCGCACGCTTCCCACTGATAGCAGCCGGCGATGCCGAGCGGCTTCAGCACCAGCCGGTCCATCAGCCGGTCGAACCGCTCGCCCGTCGCCCGCTCCATCACCGACGCGATGACCGGGAAGCCGATATTGGCGTAGCGGAAGTAGCCGCCCGGCGCATGAGCTCCCCACGCCTTCGGATCGGCGAGCGCGGTGCGCAGGTCGGCGTCGAGCGGCAACACATAGTCGATCCCGTCGGCGAGGCCCGATCGGTGCGACAGCAGCAGCCGGAGCGTGATCGGCGTGTCCAGGAATTGCGGATGCCGCAGCCGCCAGCCGAGCAGCGTGGATACGTCCGCATCGAGGTCGAGCTTCCCCGCCTCGACCAGCCGCATCACCCCGATCGCGACGACCAGCTTCGAGATCGACGCGACGCGGACCGGATCGTCGGGGGTCGCCCGGCGCCCGGCCGCCGGGTCGGCAAACCCCGCCGCCTGTGCCGCGACGACCTTGTCCCCCGCGACCACGACGCGTGCACCGGCGACGGGTTCGGCGGGCGGCGGTGCGGCTTCCTGTGACAGGGCAAGCGCGAGCAGGAGGGGCAACGGCATCGCCCGAGGCTAATCGAGCGCCGGGGCCGCGTCCACCGGCACGCCGCCAGGTCGGTCGCTACCATGCTCCCCCTGCAAAGATACCAGGAACGGTGGGGCGGTAACATGGGTTAGGCCGGCCGCAATCTTCGATGCCCGCCAAGCGGGCGGAAACGGAGGAAATGGATGGCAAGCGAACTCAACCCGCGCCCCCGCCCGATCGCGGCGGCACGGCGACTGGCGGCAGAGGCGACGGGCGCGTTCTGGCTGGTGCTGGGCGGCTGCGGTGCCGCGGTACTGGCGGCGGGCGCCGACGTGCCGGGGTCGATCGGGCTGGTCGGCGTGTCGCTCGCCTTCGGTCTTACCGTGTTCACGATGGCGTTCGCGGTCGGCTTCATCTCGGGCGGGCATTTCAACCCGGCGGTCAGCATCGGCCTGGCCGTCGCCGGCCGCTTCCCGGCGCGCGACGTGCCCGGCTATGTCGCCGCGCAGCTGGTCGGCGCGACCGCGGGTGCGGGCGTGCTGGCTGTGATCGCGGGCGGGCATCCGGGGTTCGAGCTCGTCGCCAGCGGCTTTGCCGCCAACGGCTATGGCGCGCACTCGCCCGGCGGCTATTCGCTGGCGGCAAGCTTCGTGACCGAGGCGCTGCTGACCGCCGGGTTCCTGATCGTCATCCTCGGCGCCACCGACGAGCGGTCGCCGATGCCGTTCGCGCCGCTGGCGATCGGGCTGGCACTGGCGCTCATTCACCTCGTCTCGATTCCGGTCACCAACACCTCGGTCAACCCGGCGCGCAGCACCGGGCCGGCGCTGTTCGTCGGCGGCTGGGCGCTGCAGCAGCTCTGGCTGTTCTGGGTCGCGCCGATCGCGGGTGCGGTGGTGGCGGGCCTTGCCGGTCGCTGGCTGTTCGCGCACCGCGACGCCGACGTCTCGCCCGGGCCGATCGGCGACATGCCGATCGAGCGGATGGCCGACGAGCGTCGATAGGCTTCGATACGCGGAATTAACCATGCGCCCCTTACCCGGGGGCGCATGGATACACCGGCGCCGATCGCGCGCGACCTGACGTGGGCGAGCGGGCTGGCGGGCGTGATGACGCTCGGCTGGTGGTGGGTGCGCCGCGCCGATCTGTCGCGGCTCGCGCTGCCCGATGGCGACGACGCGGTACGGTTGCAGCAGATCCGCGACTGGCTGGCCGGACAGGCGTTCGGCGATTTGAGTCAGTACCGGATCGGCGTCGACGGCGTCGCGATGCACTGGTCGCGGCTGCCCGACCTGATCCCCGCGGCGATGTTGCGGGCGGGGATGGGCGAGGCGGTCATGCTGGTCCTCTGGCCCGCGCTCCTGTTCGCCGGCTTCCTGTTCGTCACTGCCCGGCTGGCGCGCGCGGTCGGGGCGCGGCCTGTGGATGCCGCGATTATTGCCGCGCTCGCCTATCCGGCGACGACGCTATTCTCGCCGGGGCGGATCGATCATCACGGGCTTCAGATGGTGCTGCTGGCGCTGTTCGCACTCGGTCTCGTCACGCGGCGGGAGCGAGCGGGCGGCATCGTCGCGGGCGTGGCGGCGGCGCTGTCGCTCGGCATCGGCATGGAAACCGCGCCCGTTCTGGCGGTCGGGATCGGCGTCGCGGTGCTGCACTGGACGCGCGCGCCCGGCCCACAGCTTCCTGCGCTGGCGGTCGCACTGTTCCTCGGCCTCGCGCTGCTGGCGATGGTCGTCGCGCCCGGCGACTGGGCCAGCGCGCCGTGCGACGGCTTTGCGCGCGCAAGTTGGCGGGCGGGGTCGATCGGCGCGGCGGCGCTGCTGCTACTTGCGCTTTGCAAGACAGGCCTGCCCACGCCGCAAGCGCGCATCATCGCCGCGCTGGCAGCAGGCAGCGCGGCGGTGGCCGGCATCGCTTGGCTCGTGCCCGCCTGCCTCTCGCCCTATGGCGCGGTCGATCCGGCGCTGGCGAGGGTCTGGCTGACTGAGGTGGGAGAGGCGCAGCCGATGCTCGCCACCGACCCGCGCTGGGCGATCGGCTATGTCGGGATCGGGGTCGTAGGCCTGATCGCCGCCGCCCTGACCGCGCGCCACCGCCCGGCGCTGACGATCGCGGCGCTGGTCGCCGCGGGCCTTGGCATCGCGTTTTTGCAGCTGCGCGGCGCCTATACCGCGGCGGCGCTGGCGCCCCCACTGATCGCATTGGCGCTCGATCGCGCGCGGGGTGTGTCGCCGCTGGCCGCGCTGCCGATCTGGGTGGCGGGGGCGGGTATCGTCTGGCCGATCGCCGCCGCCGCGCTGCCCGTGGCGCAAGCGCCCGCCGCCGGCCCGCCCTGCGACAGGATCGAACCGGCGCGCGCGATGGCTGCGCTGGCACCGGGCCGCGTGCTGGGCCCGGTCGACCTCGGCCCGTGGCTGCTCGTTGCGACGCGCCATCACGCGATCGCCGCGCCCTATCACCGCAATGCCGCGGGTAATCTCGCCAGCTATCGCCTGTTCGCGGGTAGCGAAAGCGAGGCGCGGGCGACCGTCCAAGACCTGCGCGTCGATTATGTCGTCGCCTGTCCCGCTGCCCTTTCGTCGATGCGGATCGATCATGGCTTCGGTCCGGCGCTGGTCGGGGGGAATACGCCAGCATGGCTGTGGCCGACCGGCGTGGCGAACGTCTGGCGGGTCCGGTGACAGACATACCGACCCGGCGGATCGCGTTCCTGCTGCTCGCATGCGCGGTCGCGCCGTTGCTCTGGCCGGCGATCCCGCCGCTCAACGACCTGCCCGGCCATATCGGGCGCTATCACATCGCCGCCACGCTCGCCCAGTCGCCCGCGCTTCAGGCGCACTGGCGCTACGAATGGGCGCTGGTAGGCAATCTCGGCGTCGACCTGCCTGCGATCGCGCTGGCGCGCGTGATCGGGGCGGAGGCAGCGGCGAAGGCGATCGTCATCCTGATCCCCGCGCTGTTCGTCGGCGGGCTGATGATGCTCACGCGAGCCCGCCGGTTGCGCGTGCCGCCGCTGATCGGGTTTGCCGCGACGCTGGCGTACGGACAGGCGTTCCAGCTCGGCTTCGTCAACTTCGCGCTCGCCGCGGCGCTCGCGCTGTGGGCGCTGGCGACGTGGATCGCGCTGGCGCCGCGGCCGACGCTCCGTCTGATGCTGCTGACTCCCGCGGCCTGTGCCCTGTGGGTCGCGCACAGCTTCGGATGGGGGCTGTTCGGGCTCGCCGCCTTTGCCGCCGACACCGCGCTGCGGCGCGAACGGGGGCGCCCATGGCCGCGTGCGCTGATCGAGGCGGGCATGAGCTGCCTGCCCCTCGCGCTCCCGATCCTCGCAATGGTGAGCGGCCATGGCGGGGAGGCGCAGCCGCTGGCCTGGGACTGGCGGGCAAAGGCGGTCTGGGTCGCCGGGCTGCTGCGCGACCGGTGGAAATGGTTCGACGTCGCCAGCGCGATCCTGATCGCCGGGCTGCTCTGGACGGCGATCCGCCACCGCGCGTTCCGCTTCGATCCGGTGCTGGGCGCGGTCGCGGCGATCCTCGTCGCGGCGTTCGCCATGCTGCCGCGGCTCGCGCTCGGCGGGGCCTATGTAGACATGCGGATGCTGGCGCCGGCGCTTGCCGTAGCGCTGATCGCGGTGCGCGTGGCCGAGCCGCGGCTCACCGCCCGGCTGCTGCTATTCGGGCTCGCCTTCCTCATCGTCCGCACGGGTGCGACGACCGCGAGCTTCGCGATCGTGGCACAACGGCAGCAGGCGGCACTCCATATTGTCCCCGCCATTCCGCGCGGCGCGGCGGTGCTCGTGCTGGTGAACGAACCCTGCGCGTCCGATTGGTCGTCCGACCGGCTGGGTCATCTGGCGGGCATCGCGGAGGTGCGGCGCGACATCTTTGACAACGGCCAGTGGACGATCGCCGGGCAGCAATTGCTCGCCCACCGCCATCCGCTTGCCGCCCCTTATGACCGCGACCCGTCGCAGCTCGTCTATCGGAAGGCGTGCGAATATGCGCCCACGGACTTTGCCGCGGCGGTGCGCGATGCCGATCGCCGCGTGTTCACGCACGTCTGGACCATCGGGTTTCCCGCCCGCCCAAGCCTTGCCCCCAACGTGATCCGGGTGGCGAGCGACGGCCCGTCAACGCTTTACCGCATTGCGACAGGGCGTGCGGTGAACCGCTTGTCGCACCCCGCCCCCACCCGCTAAGGACGCGCGATGCAGGGGCACGGTGAGGGCGCGGGGCAGGAACCGCTTCGGTGGTGGCAGACGCGCTGGTTCGTGGCGGCGATGGCGCTGCTGGCGGCAGTGCCGCTGATCTGGCCAGACATCCCGCCGCTGGTCGACCTCCCCGGCCATATGGGCCGGTACCGCGTTCAGCTCGCGCACGGACAGGTGCCGTGGCTGGGCGACTGGTATAATTTCGACTGGCAGCTGATCGGCAATCTGGGCATCGACCTGCTGATCGTCCCGCTCGAGCCGATCATGGGGCTCGAGCTCGCGGTCAAGCTGATCGTGCTGATGACGCCGGTGCTGACCGCGACCGGCCTGCTCTGGATCGCGCGCGAGGTGCATGGCCGCATCCCCGCGACCGCGCTGTTCGCGCTCCCGATCGTCTACAGCTTCCCCTTCCATTTCGGCTTCGTTAATTTCGCGCTGGCGATGGCGTTGGCGCTCAACGCCTTCGCGCTGTGGCTGCGGCTCGCGCGGCTGGGCCGGTTGAAGCTGCGCGCCGTCCTCTTCGTGCCGATCGGGCTGATCCTGTGGGTCTGCCATACCTATGGCTGGGGGCTGCTCGGCGTGCTCGCCTTTGCCGGCGAGCTGATCCGGCAATGGGACCGCCACCCCGGCTGGTCGGAAAAGTGGAAGGCGCCGTTCTGGGCGGGTATCCACTGCCTTTCGCTGTTCCCGCCCGCAGTGCTGATGCTCGCTTGGCGATCGGGGGGGCACGTCGGCGGCCAGACCGCCGACTGGTTCAACTGGCGCGCGAAGATGCAGTGGGTCACGATGATCTTTCGCGATCGCTGGGAATTGTTCGACATGGCGACGCTCGCCACGCTGTTCCTGGTGCTGCTGAAGGGACTGCGCGACCCCAATATCCAGTATTCGCGGCACCTCAGCATCTCGGCGCTCTTCCTCGTCGCGGTCTATGTGCTGCTGCCGCGCATCGTCTTCGGCTCGGCCTATGCCGACATGCGGCTGGCGCCCTTCGCGCTCGGCATCGCGCTGCTGGCGCTCCGGCCCAAGCCCGGCATCCCGATGCGCAATGCCGCGCTCTTGGCGGCGGCGGGCCTCGCCTTTTTCGGGGTACGGATCGCCGCCACCACCTACAGCTTCTGGCTCTATGACAAGAGCTACGACCGCGAACTGGCCGCGCTCGACAAGCTGCCCCAGGGCGCGCGCCTCATCACCTTCATCGGTGAGACGTGCCGCTACGAATGGAAGATGTCGCGGCTGGAGCATCTCCCCGGCATCGCGCTCGAGCGCAAGCTTGCCTATGCCAACGACCAGTGGTCGATGGCGGGGGCGCAGCTTCTCACCGTCAAGCTGCAGGGCGCGCGCGGGTTCAACCACGACCCGTCGCAGATCGTGACCGACGTCAAATGCGCGCGCGAATGGTGGCGACCGATCGCCGTCAGCCTCGCCCGCTTCCCGCGCCAGACCTACGACTATGTCTGGATCGTCCAGCCGCCGAAATACGACCGCCGGCTGGAGGCGGGGCTGATCCCCGTCTGGCGGAACGGCACCAGTGCACTGTTCCGCGTCGACGACGCCGCGCGGGCGCCGCAACTGATGATGCAGGACCTCGGCCCCTACGGGCCGGAGATGAAGACGCGGATGGAAGCGATCAACCGGGCGAACCGGGCTTCCTGAACGGCGTGAGCTCGCCGAGATATTCGGCCTCGCGCTCCACCGCCAGCCGTTCCCGCTCGACGAAATCGGCGACCGCGCGGCGGAACGACGGATCGGGGATGTAGTGCGCGGACCACGTGGCGACGGGCGCATAGCCGCGCGCCAGCTTGTGCTCCCCCTGCGCCCCCGCCTCGACCCGAGCGAGGCCGCGCGCGATCGCCGCATCGATCGCCTGATAGTAGCAAAGCTCGAAATGGAGGAACGGCACGTCCTCGCTGCACCCCCAGTAGCGGCCGTAGAGCGCGTCGGCGCCGATCAGGTTGAGCGCCCCGGCTACGGCCATCCCGTCCCGCTCGGCCAGGATCAGCAGCACCCGGTCGCCCATCGCCTCGCCCAGCATCGAGAAGAAGGCGCGGGTCAGGTATGGCCGCCCCCATTTGCGGCTGCCCGTATCCTGATAGAAGAGCCAAAACGCATCCCAGTGCGACTCGGTGATCTCCGCCCCGGTCAGGTGCCGGATCGTCAGGCCCTCAGTGGCGGCGGCGCGCTCCTTGCGCAGGTTCTTGCGCTTGCGGCTGGCGAGGTCGGCGAGGAAATCGTCGAAGCTCGAATAATCGCGATTGGCCCAGTGGAACTGCACCCCCTCGCGCACCAGCCACCCCGCCGCCTCGAACGCGGGGATTTGTTCGGCCTCAACGAAGGTCGCGTGCGCCGACGACAGGCCGTTCTGGTCCACAACCGCCTCGATCGCGGCGATCAGCGGTGCGGGCTCGGCCCCCTCACGCAGGAGCAGGCGCGGGCCGGGCACCGGCGTGAACGGGACGGCGACCTGAAGCTTGGGATAGTAGCTCCCCCCCGCCCGCTCCCACGCATCGGCCCAGCCATGGTCGAACACATATTCGCCCTGGCTGTGCGTCTTGGCATAGGCGGGGGCGATCGCCGCGGGCCGTCCGTCCGCCCCGTCGACCACGATCGGCAGCGGCGTCCAGCCGCTCCGCCCGCCGACCGAACCCGAGCGTTCGAGCAGCGACAGGAACGCGTGGCTGAGAAACGGATTGTCGCCCCCCGCGCACGCATCCCAGTCGGCGGCGGCGATCTCGCCCACCCCGCGTGCGATCCGCGCCGTTACAGCCACTTGAGCGCCTTGAATCGCAGATAGAGGATCGTGCACAGAGTCGCGATGACGCCGAGCACGACGAAATAGGCGCCCTTCACCTTCAGCTCGGGCATGTAGTCGAAGTTCATGCCATAGATGCCGGCGATCGCGGTCGGCACCGCCAGGATCGCCGCCCATGCCGCCAGCTGCCGCGTGATCGCGCCCGTCCGCTGCTGTTCGAGCAGGTTGGAGACTTCGAACACCTGCCCCAGCACTTCGCGCAGCGTCGCCGTCGTCGATTCGGTGCGGCGCAGATGGTCGAGCACGTCCTTGAAATAGGGTCGGATGTCGCGGTCGATGCAGGGCACGTCGAGGTTGACGAGCTTGGCGACCAGCTCGCTCATCGTCACCGTCACCCGCTGGAACCGGATCAGCTGTCGGCGGAACGTGAACAGCCGCGCGGTCTGTTCGCGGGTCAGGAAGCTGTCGAGCGTCGACTGCTCGATCTCGAGAACCTGTTCCTCGATCTGGTCGATGATCGGCTGATACCCGTCGACGATGAAGTCGAGGATCGCGTGGAGCACATAATCGGTCCCGCGCCTGAGCAGCGCGGGCGAGGTTTCGAGCTCCTTACGCAACTCGGTGTGCGCGCGCGCCGATCCGTGGCGGACGGTCACGACGTGATGCTTGCCGACGAAGATCGCCGTCTCGCCATAGCGGATGTGATCGCCGTCGAGATGCGCGGTGCGCGCGACGACGAACAGCTGCTCGCCGTAAATGTCGAGCTTGGGCAATTGCTTGCCGTTGATCGCATCCTCCACCGCCAGCGGGTGCAGGTGATAGCGATCGGCGATCGTGCGCAATTCCTCCTCGCTCGGCTCATAGAGGCCGATCCACACGAACTCGTCGTCGCCGTGGCATTCGGGCATCGCGTCGATCGAGACGGGACCGACGCATTTGCCGGCGCGATAGAGGGTGGCGGCGACGACGGTCATGCGCGCGCTATCTGGGCGGGCGCGCGACGGTTCGCAATGGCTTCAGGCGCCGGGTACGACCATCAGCCGTACCGATGCGTCGGGGCTGCCCGACAACTGGATCAGATGGCGGCCGGCGGGCAGCTCGAAATCGACGATCTTGCGCATCCCCGAACAGCGCGGGCCATGGCCGTGTCCGATCGAGGCGACGGCCTTGCCGCCCGAAACCAGCTCGATCCACGCGGGCGCCGACAGCGCCACGCGGACCTTGCCCGCGCGGGCCGTGTCGAAGGCGACGAGGCCGCCATGGCTGTCCGCCGCCGCTGCCTTTTGCGGCGGCGCGGGCAGCTTCAGGTGCGCGGCGGGATGCAGCGCCACCTCGACAGGCGTGCCGATAGCGATCGTCGGCGCGTTCGCGTCGGCGGCGGCCGAAACCGGCGCCCCCTGCCCCCATGCGGACAGCGCGGCCGGAACCGGCTCCGCCCCGGCGGGACAGGCGGCGGTCTGGAGCATCAACAGCGCGGCGAGCATCGGCATCGGGGTTCCTCCGGGATCGCCGTCACGCTAGCGTGCGCCATGACACTCGCCAAACTTGCGGCGACAGGTGTATTGATTATCTAATACGGTTGAAGCCGGTGCCGATCGCGGCCATCGTCGCGGGCACCGGACGGAGGATGGAATGGCGACCGAGACGACGACTGCCGAACCCGCACTGAAGCTGACCCCGCCCGATCCCGTGCCCGCGGTCGCACCGACGCAGGCCGCCGGCCTCGTCCCCGTCGATGCGGCCAAGAAGTCCGAGCTCGAACAGCGCGTCGATGCTTTCATCGACGATCTGGTGGCACAGGACGTGAACTCGCCCGAGTTCGGCAAGCGCGTCGATGCGATCAGCGCGATGGGGAACAAGGAAATCCGCGACGCGGCGGGCCAGTCGAACCGCTTCCTCGACCGCCCGGTCCGCGCGATGGACCAGGAAAGCGGCGTCGGCGCCGACCTCCTGGCGCTCCGCCGCACGGTCGAGGATCTCGATCCCGGCAAGAAGGGCGACCTGTTCACCAAGAAGAAACTGTTCGGCATCCTGCCCTTCGGCGACAAGATGCGCGACTATTTCGACGGCTATCAGTCCGCGCAGAGCCATATCGCCGCGATCCTGAAGCGCCTTGCCTCCGGCAAGGACGAGCTCTTGATGGACAATGCCGCGATCGACACCGAGCGCGCAAACCTGTGGGCGGCGATGGGCCGGCTCGAACAGATGATCCACCTGTCCAAGGCGATGGACGCCCGGCTGGAGGACAAGGCCAACGAGCTCGACCACAGCGATCCGGCCAAAGCCAAGGCGATCCGCGAGACCGCGCTCTTCTACACGCGCCAGCGCACGCAGGACCTGCTGACCCAGATGGCGGTGACGGTGCAGGGCTATCTCGCGCTCGACCTGGTCAAGAAGAACAACGTCGAGCTGGTGAAGGGCGTCGATCGCGCGAGCACCACCACCGTCTCGGCGCTGCGCACCGCCGTTACCGTGGCGCAGGCGCTGACCAACCAGAAGCTGGTGCTCGAACAGATCACGGCGCTCAACACCACGACCGCGGGCCTGATCGATTCGACCGGCGCGCTCCTCAAGTCGCAGACCGCGCGGATCCACGAGCAGTCGGCGTCCTCGACCATCCCGCTCGAGACGCTCCAACGCGCGTTCCAGAACATCTACGACACGATGGACGCGATCGACACGTTCAAGCTGAAGGCCCTCGACAGCATGAAGACGACGGTGACGACGCTGGGCAACGAGGTCGAGAAGTCGAAGGGCTATATCGCCCGCGCCGAGGGCGCCGCGCAGAATGGCGCAAGCGGCGGCCAGACCTTCAAGCTGGAGGCGCTGTGAGCGAGGTCGACGCCCAGATCGCGCGCGCGAGCGAAGCGCTGGAGCGCGCGCGGGAGCGCCGGTCCAGCCTGTCGCGTCGAGCGGGTCGGCGGCGCGAGGGCACGGTCATCCGCCGCGTTGGCGCGATCGCGCTGGCGGACGGGCTCATCATCGCGATCGCGCTGATGATTGGCATGGTAACGCCGCTCGGCACGCTGGGCGCGATGATCGTCATGGGCCTGTTGATCGCGACGACGCTCGTCATCGCCTTCGCCCGCACCGACGCCGCGCCGACGCCGGAGAAGCTGGCCGAAACCCCGCTGAAGGCATTGCCGCTCCAGACCGAGCAATGGCTGGAGGGCCAGCGCCTCGCCCTGCCCGCCCCCGCGCGCACGCTGGTCGATTCGATCGGCGTGAAGCTGGAGACGCTCTCGCCCCAGCTCGCCCGCCTCGACGAGCGCGAGCCCGCCGCCGCCGAGGTACGCAAGCTCGTCGCCGAGCAGCTCCCCGAACTGGTGAAGAGCTATCAGCAGGTCCCCGAACCCCTCCGCCGCACCGAGCGCAACGGCGCGACGCCCGACGCGCAGCTGGTCGAGGGGCTGAAGGTGATCGACCAGGAAATCGCCACCATGACCGCCCAACTCGCGCAGGGCGACCTCGACCTGCTCGCGACGCGCGGGCGGTATCTCCAGATCCGCTATCAGGGCGACGAGGCGCTCTGACCGACGTCGCGATCGACCGGCTGGCCCGCGCGGACCTGCCCGCGGCGCTTACGATCCAGGCCGCGGCCTATCCGCCGTTCCTGATTGAGCCCGC
This sequence comes from Sphingomonas yantingensis, assembly GCF_014199325.1. GTDB lineage: Bacteria > Pseudomonadota > Alphaproteobacteria > Sphingomonadales > Sphingomonadaceae > Sphingomonas > Sphingomonas yantingensis. The sequence goes on along the minus strand of NZ_JACIJJ010000002.1, from coordinate 252,052 downwards.
CGACGCGTTCGTCAGCCGGATCGACCATCCGGCCGGCTATTGCCTCGCCGCGCGGCGGGCGGGCGAACTGATCGGCTACATCCTCGCCCATGGCTGGCCGCGCGGATCGCCGCCCGCGGTCGGCACGATCCTCGATCCGGGCGCAGCGCGCGAAGTGCTGTTCCTCCACGACCTCGCGCTCGCCCCCGCCGCCCGCGGCCTGCGCGTCGGCGAGCGGCTGGTCGCGGCGGCGCTGGAAGCGGCGCGGCGGGACGGGTTGACCGAAGCCGAACTCATCGCGGTCGAGGGCGCGGCCGGTTACTGGCAACTGCTCGGATTCGTGGAAGCAACCACGACGCCCGCGCTTTCCGCCAAGGTCGCCGGCTATGGCAAGGCGGCGCGGTGGATGCGCCGCCCCCTCGCCGCCGCCTAGCCCGCGCCCAGTTCCGCCTTCACCTCTAGCGCCCGTGCGAACACCGCTTCGAACATCTCGGGCGTCAGGCGGCCGGTGTTCTGGTTGTAGCGCGAGCAGTGATAGCTATCGATCAGCACCTGCCCGCCCGGCATCCGGTGCTCGGCCAGATGCCCGAACTTGGCCTTGGGCAGCTTGCCGCCCAGCACCTTGACCGCCGACTGATGCGCGATCTGGCCTAGCGCCACGAACACGCGGGGAGCAGGAAGTGCGGCGATCTGTCCCTCGAGGAACGGGCGACAGGTGCGGATTTCCTCGGGCGTCGGCTTGTTCTCGGGCGGCAGGCACTTGACCGCATTGATGATGATCGCGCCCTTGAGCGCGAGCGTATCGTCGGGCTTCGCCTCGTACGTCCCCTCGGCCAGCCCGTACTTGCCGAGCGTGTCGAACAGCAGCACACCGGCATGGTCGCCGGTAAAGGGCCGGCCGGTGCGGTTGGCGCCATGCTTGCCGGGGGCGAGGCCGACGATCGCCAGCCACGCATCGGGATCGCCGAACGCATTGACCGGCGAATTCCACCAGTCCGGGTATTCGACCCGTAACGCCTCGCGGAATGCGACCAGGCGGGGGCAGCGCGGGCAGTCGCGCGGGGGTTCGGTATCGGGCAGGGGGCTTGGCGCGAACATCGGCCCGGCATAGGCGGGGGATCGTGGCGACGGCAACAACCTATCTGATCGCGCTCGGATCGAACCGGCCGTCTCGTCATGGCGGCCCGGCGGCGACGCTGGCGGCGGCGTTCGCGGCGCTGCCCGGCCAGGTGGCCGCGCGATCGCCGGTCCTGCCGAGCGCCCCTATCGGCCCGTCGCTGCGCCGCTACGCCAATGCCGCCGCGCTCCTCGACAGCGAGCTGTCGCCCCCGGCGATGCTGGCCGCGCTCAAGGCGATCGAGCGCGATTTCGGGCGGCGGCGTGGACGACGCTGGGGCGCGCGGACGCTCGACCTCGACATCATTCTCTGGGGCGGCGGCCGCTGGCGAACGCGCCCGCTGACGATCCCGCATGCCGCGTTCCGCACGCGCGATTTCGTGCTGACCCCCGCCGTCGCCATCGCCCCCGACTGGCGCGATCCGGTCACCGGCCTCACGCTTCGCCAGCTTCGCACCCGGTTGACCGCGCGCTGCTCCATCCCTAGGTCCGCGCATCGATGGTAGGGGTCCGTAGCTCAGTTGGTAGAGCAAGCGACTTTTAATCGAGAGGTCCCGGGTTCGAGCCCCGGCGGACCCACCATCGTCCCGCCCCCCTCAGTCGACGAAACCGCCGGCGGAGCCGCCACGCGGATATTGACGATCGGCGCGGCGCTGCGCATCGCGGGCCGATGACCGACTGGCACTTCTATCGCCCGGCGGAGGGCCATCGGCTACCGCATGATCCGCTGAACGCGATCGTCGCACCGCGGCCGATCGGCTGGATCAGCACCGTATCAGCGGACGGCACGCGCAACCTGGCGCCGTACAGCTTCTTCAACCTAATCAACTACCAGCCGCCGCTGATCGCCTTTTCCTCGGTCGGGCGAAAGGACAGCGTCGCCAATGCGCAGGCGACGGGCGACTTCGTCTGGAACCTCGTGACCCGCGCGCTCGCCGAGCAGATGAACGCAACGTCGGCGATGGTGGCCAGCGACGTCGACGAGTTCGCGCTCGCCGGGATCGACGCCCTGCCCTCCCGCCTCGTCCGGCCCGATCGCGTGGCGGCCAGCCCCGTGTCGTTCGAATGCATCGTCACGCAGGTGGTGCAGCTTCAGACGAAGGAGCATCGCGCGCTCGACCAGTGGCTGGTGATCGGCGAGGCGGTCGGCATCCATATCGACCGCGCGATGCTGGAGGACGGCGTCTACCAGACGGCACGCGCGCGACCGATCACGCGCGGCGGCGGGCCGGGCGACTATTTCGAGATCCGCGAGGACGCGCTCTTCCGGATGATGCGCCCGCGCTGACCGCAGAACCCGGCAGCCATTTCAAGTAGTGCCGACACTGACCCTTAATAACGATCTAAGATCGACGACCTCGGTATGCCGCCTTAACTTTGGCTTATCGAACGGCGCGTAGATATCGGCGAATGAAAGGGGCGGGCCTCGACCTACGGCGATGGTTGCGATCGGGGTCGGCACCCGACGCCGACGTGTCGGCCACTATCACGGCCCTGCTCTACGCCCTCATCGCCCTCGCCATCGTCACCGCGGTGATCGCCACGACCTTCCTCACTTGGCAGGCGGATCGCGACGCCAACCGGATCGCCGCCGCGACGGTCGCCGGCGCGATCGATCGCGAGCGGTCGCGGATCAGCAACGAGACCTATATTAACGCCGTCTGGGACGACGCGGCCGACCACGCTTACGGCGCGATGGACGCGCGCTGGGTCCAGTCGCAATGGGGCACGCCGATCGGGCGCGGCTATGTCATCGACGCCGCCGGGCGAACGCTGTTCGGCCATATCCCGGAAGGCCCCGCCCCGCCCCTCGACCGGATGATTGAGCCGGCGATGCTGAAGACGCTGCTCGCGCGGCTGCCTGCGACCGAGGCGGAGGTGCGGGCGCGGCGCGATGCACAGGTGCTGATCGGGCGCTTCGGCGGCCGGCCGGCGCTGATCGGCTTCTCGCCGATCGTGCGCGAGAAGGGCCCCGTCCGCCTCGACCGTCGAATCTACCGGATCTTCGTCGACGTCCGCGCGCTCGACGACGCGGTGCTGGCCGAATGGTCGCAGGGTTTCGGGCTGAAGGGACTCGGCTGGCGTGAGGCCGGGGCGTCGGCGGACGACGATGCCTCGACGCTGATCCGCGATTGGCGGGGCCGGCTGCTGGGCGTCATCGTTTGGCAGCGGCTGGTGCCCGCGATCATCGCGCTTCGCTCGATGCTGCCGGTGCTGGCGCTTTGCCTGTTCGCCTTCGTGGCGATCGGCGCGGCTGTGATCCGCCGCGTGCGCCGGCTCAACGATCGGCTGGCCGAACGGACCGCCGCCGCGCTTGCCGCCGCCGACGGGGAGCAGGCCGCGCGCGTCGCGGCCGAGGCGGCGCAGGATGCGGCCGAACGGGCGCTGCACGCGGCCGAGGCCGCCCGGCGAGCGGGTGAGCGGGAGGCCGAGCGCCGCCTCGCCGACGCACTTCGCCACCGCAGCGAGCTTGCGCGATCGACCACGCTGATCGCCGACCAGCTCGAACGTACGATCGGCGCGCTGATCGGCTCCCTGCGCGAAGTCGCCGACGCGCTCGACGACAGTGCCGACCAGACGCTGCTCACCGTGGTCGACCAGCAGCAGCGGGCCGAGGCCGCGGATGCCGTTGCCGCCGACGCCTCCGAAGCCACCGCGTCGCTGCTCGACGGGATGCGCATCCTGGCCGCCGATGCCGAACTGATCGCCAGTGAGGCCGAACGCTCGGCAGAGGCGACGATTGAGGCGGCGGGCCATTCCGCCACCGTCCAGAGCGCCAACGCGGCGCTGGTGCGGACGGTCGCGCTGATCGAGGAGTCGTCGGACCGGATCGCGACGCTCAGCCAGGCGACGAACCTGCTCGCCCTGAATGCCGCGCTCGAGGCGGCGCGCGCGGGCGAGAACGGGCGCGGCTTCGCCGTGGTCGCGCAGGAAGTCCGCAATTTCTCGCAGGCGACCGCCGTCACGACGCGAGAGATCGCCGCACGCGTGGCCGAGATCGGTACCGCGACGCATGCCGCCGTGCGGATGAGCGATGCGCTGAACGCCGCACTCGACACGCTCGCGGCCTCCGCCTCGCAAACCGTCCACTCGGCGACGCAGCAGCATCGCACCAGCGCCGACATCCGCGGCACGATCGGCGCGATCGAGACGAGCACCACGTCGCTGCGCCAGACGTTCCGCGCACTAATCGACACGTTCGAGCGGACCGAAGCCGCCGCGCGGGAAACGCGATCGATCAGCGCGGCGGTCCGCTCGCGCACGCAGGCGCTCCAGAGTGAATGCGACCGCGTCGTCGCCCTATTGCGCGGCGCTGCCTGATCGATCGCCACGGCGGGTGCGCTATCCGCGTGTCAAATCATCGCGATCAATGCGGGTATGCATACGCCGCCGAGAGATGGATGCCCCGCGTGGATTCGAACCACGATTGACGGAGTCAGAGTCCGTAGTCTTACCATTAGACGACAGGGCAATGTCGGCAAGGCGCGCCACATAAGATGCGGTTTCGGGGCGGTCAACCCACGAAAGTGCGGCCCTTGTCGCAAGGGGCGCGCTGCGTTAGCTTGGCACCCAAGCACCGGCGGCAATCTTTGCCGTGACGGATAGAACATAAAGCGAGATACGGCATGGGGGATCCATCCGCCCAGTCGCCGAAGCGGCGCCGACCCGGACCGGCGCCTGCCCGTTCGGCCGACCCGCCCGGCAAGCGTCGCCATCATGGCGGCGAGGCGCGGCATTATGCCGCGCTCGACCTTGGCACCAACAATTGCCGGCTCCTGATCGCGCGGCCGCAAGGGGGCGGGTTCGCGGTCATCGACGCGTTCTCGCGCATCGTCCGGCTGGGCGAGGGGCTGGCGGCCAGCGGCCGGCTATCCGATGCCGCGATCGAGCGGACGATCGCGGCGCTTCGCATCTGTGCCGACAAGCTGAAGCGCCGCAACGTCACGCTTGCCCGGTCGGTCGCGACCGAGGCGTGCCGAAGGGCCAGCAACGGGCCGGAGTTCATTGCGCGCGTCCGCGCCGAAACGGGGATCATGCTCGATATCATTTCCGCCGAAGAGGAAGCGCGGCTCGCCGTGCTCGGCTGTCATGCGCTGCTGGAGCCGGGCGACGGGCCGGCGCTGGTCTTCGACATCGGCGGGGGGTCGACCGAACTTGTCCTCGTCAACAATTCCGAACCCGCGCCGCGCGTGCTCGACTGGCACAGCGCGCCCTGGGGCGTCGTCTCGTTGACCGAGGGGGTGGCCGCGCGCCCCGACGAGCCCCTGCTCGATCATTATGCGCGGATGAAAGGCGCAGTCGCGACCGCCTTTGCGCCATTCGCCGGCCGCGTCGGGCGGCCCACGGGAACGCCGCGCCTGCTCGGCACCAGCGGCACGGTGACGACGCTGGCCAGCGTGCATCTGGGCCTTTCTGCCTATGACCGCTCGGCGATCGATGGCCTGATCGTGCCGGCCGCGGCGATGCGCGAGGTGAGCGGACGGCTCGCCGGCCTCGACCTGGCGCAGCGTTCGAAGGTGCCGTGCATCGGCAGCGAGCGGGCCGATCTGGTGGTCGCGGGCTGCGCGATCCTCGAGGCGATCCTCGACCTGTGGCCGGCCGAACGCCTCGGCATCGCCGATCGCGGCATCCGCGAGGGGATCCTCCGCCGCCTGATGGCGAGCGCGGCATGAGCCGCGGTCCCGGCGGGCGAGTCCGCGTCAAGACCGCGCGCAACCGCACCGCGCAATCGACGCGGTGGCTGGAGCGCCAGCTCAACGATCCGTACGTCAAACGCGCCAAGGCCGAAGGGTATCGCAGCCGCGCGGCCTACAAGCTGATCGAGCTCGACGAGAAGTTCGCGTTCCTGCGCGGGGCGAAGCGCGTGGTCGACCTCGGCCTCGCGCCCGGCGGCTGGAGCCAGGTGGTCAAGCGCCGCCTGCCGAACGCCAGCGTCGTCGGCATCGACCTGCTCCCCGTCGATCCGATCGAGGGGGTGACGATCCTCCAGATGGATTTCCTGTCCGACGCCGCCCCCGACCGGCTGCGCGAGGAACTGGGCGGCGAGGCCGACCTCGTCCTGTCCGACATGGCCGCCAACACCGTCGGTCACCCGCAGACCGATGCGCTGCGCACCGCCGCGCTGGTCGAGGCGGCGCACCTGTTTGCCTGCGAAATACTGCGCGAGGGCGGCACCTTCGTCGCCAAGGTGTTCGCCGGCGGCGGCGACAGCGCGATGGTCGCCGAAATGAAGCGCAATTTCGCTAGCGTGAAACACGCCAAGCCGCCATCGAGCCGCAAGGGATCGGTGGAGTGGTTCGTCGTGGCCGCAGGGTTCAAGGGGCGGCGGGGGTAAGCCCTTTCGTCACCCCGGACTTGTTCCGGGGTCCACCGGTCCTAATGGCGCTGACGTAAGCGGCGGCAGGCCGAGCCCGACCGGAAGATCGTTCCAATCGGGATTGTCGCGCTCGATCAGGTTGCGCTTCCAGTCCCGTCGCCAACGCTTCAATTGCTTCTCGCGCGCTATCGCCGCTTCCATCGTGGCCGCCGTTTCGTACCAGACCAGCCGCTTCACGCCGTATCGTTTTGTGAACCCGTCCAATGTACCGCTTCGGTGCTGGACGATACGGGCAAGCAAGTCGGACGTCACTCCGACGTAGAGAACGCCATTTGTCGCACTCGCCATGATGTAGATGCACGGGACGCGCTCTCGATCCATCCGCCTTGATTGCCGCGAGGTGGACCCCGGAACAAGTCCGGGGTGACGACGGGGCTCAGGCGGCCGCCACCAGCGCCGCCGCTTCGGTCTCGGCAATCCAGCCGCCGCCGAGCACGCGGTCGCCTTCGTAGAGGACCGCCGCCTGCCCCGGCGCGACGCCATATTCGGGCGCGGCGAAGACCACCCGGTCGCCCTCAAGCCGGGCGGGCACGGGCCTGGCGAGCGAGCGGACCTTCACCGTCACGTCGTCCAGCGCCGCGCCCTCGCCCAGCCAGTTCACCCCCTCGATCCGTGCGGCCGACACGGCGAGCGCCGCGCGCGGGCCGACGATGACTCGCTTGGTCGCGGGATCGAGGCGGACGACATAGAGCGGCTCCGACAGGCCGCCGATCTCCAGCCCGCGGCGCTGGCCGACGGTGTAACCGACCAGCCCCGGGTGCCGGCCGAGCACGCGGCCGTCGACATGGACGATCTCGCCCCCCTCGCCCGCTTCCGGCCGCAACTTGCGCACGAGGCCGGCATAGTCGCCGTCGGGGACGAAGCAGATATCCTGGCTGTCGGGCTTGCCCGCCACGCCGAGTCCGAGTTCGGCGGCCAGCGCGCGCACATCGGCCTTGGGCAGGCCGCCCAGCGGGAAGCGCAGGAAGTCGAGCTGGCCGCGCGTCGTCGCGAACAGGAAATAGCTCTGGTCGCGCGCCGGATCGACCGCGCGGTGGAGTTCGGCACCGTTCGCCCCCTCCACCCGGCGGACGTAATGGCCGGTGGCGAGGCAATCGGCGCCGAGCTGGCGGGCGAGCGCGAACAGGTCGGTGAACTTCGGCCCCATGTTGCACTTCACGCAGGGGATCGGGGTGCGCCCGGCCAGATACTCGTCGGCGAAGTCGTCGATCACTTGGGCGCGGAAGCTCGTCTCGTGGTCGAAGACGTAATGCGCGATGCCAAGCTTGTCGCAGACCGCGCGCGCATCGCGGATGTCGCGACCGGCGCAGCACGCGCCCGCGCGGCCCACCGCCTCGCCATGGTCGTAGAGCTGGAGCGTCACGCCCACCGTCTCGGCGCCCGAGCGTGCGGCAAGCGCGGCGACGACCGAACTGTCGACGCCGCCAGACATGGCGACGACGATCCGCTTCGCCGACAAGGGCGCGGGCAACTGGAAATCCGGGACGATCATGATGGCGCCCACATAAGGCGCACGGGCCCGCGATGCAAAATCCGCGGGCTTTTACGGGACCTTCAGCAATCGCCCCTAAGCCCGTCCCCATGACTGGTGTTGTTGATGGCGTCGTACGATGGACCTGAGTGGATCGCGCTTCGCCCCGGCGGTGCTTGCGCCGCCGGGCTTCGCATCGCTTTCGATGCTGCTGGCCAGTGCGGCGGGGCGACAGGCGGCGACGCCGACCGCTCGGCTCGCCGCACGGCTGGCCGCTGGCAACGGCGTCGGTCGCAACTTTGGTGCGTTCGAGCGCGAAACCGCGACGATGCTGCGCCTGATGGGGCAGGGATGAAGGTGATGTTTACCTTGGGATTTTAGCGGTTCTTCAAACGGGTCGCATTAATGAAGGTAGCGTGAGAGGGGGCCCCCGCCCCGATCGAGGTACGAGAATGATCGAGAACCAGAAAATCAGGCCGGCAAAAGTCATCGGGCCGCTCGGCGAGCCGCTGACGCTCGACACGCTGCCGCCCCCAGAAACGACGCGCTGGGTCGTGCGTCGCAAGGCGGAAGTGGTGGCCGCGGTCAATGGCGGCCTCTTGTCCGTTGACGAGGTTTGCGAGCGCTACGGCCTGACGGTCGAGGAGTTCGCCGGCTGGCAGCGCGCGATCGACCGGTCGGGCATGCCGGGGCTGCGCGTCACCCGCATCCAACATTATCGCTCACTCTACGAGCGGCAGCAGAAATACTGAGACTCGGCCCGGAACAGCCGACGCACCTGGGGCGGTCCATCACGGTGGGCCGCCCTTTTTCGTCGCCATTTCATCGCTAAAGTGCCGAAAAGTTCCCTTGACACAAATCAAATCAGTTACGGAACAATCTTTTCCGTAACGAGTCGTGTCATTCCAGAAGCCCGGCGTGAGCGGGCGTAACGGAGGGACGGAAAATGGATCTCGTGGGTCTTATCATCTGGCTGGTCGTCGGTGGTGTCGTGGGCTGGCTCGCCAGCATGGTCATGCGCACCGATGCGCAGCAGGGCATCCTGCTCAACATCGTCGTCGGCATCGTCGGCGCGTTCGTCGGCGGCCTGCTCTTCGGCGGCTCGATCAACGCGGGCGTGACGCTCTACACCTTCATCAGCTCGCTGGTCGGCGCGATCATCCTGCTGGCGATCGTCAACCTCGTCCGTCGCGGCCGCGTCCGCTAAGGACTGCGCCTTCGGGCAAGGAAAAGAAGGGCCGCCGGTTCGATCCGGCGGCCCTTTTCCGTTGTGCTTCGCCGTCACCCCGGACTTGATCCGGGGTGACGAAGCAAATTTGGCTACTTCAGCAGGAACCGGACATTTACCGTGGCAGTCACGTCCTGCTCGCCCGCGGCGATCTGCGTCCGGGGCGCCGCTTCCATCCGCGCCATCATGACGACGGGCATCGGCGGCTGGGGCATGCTCGACCCGCTCTCGCCGATCGCGACGATCCGCTCGACGCGCAGCCCCGCCGCCTTCGCATAGAGTTCGGCCCGTGCCCGCGCGCGGGCGATCGCATCGGTCCGCGCCTCGTCCAGCGCCGCATCGGGGTTGGCGAGGCCGAGCGTCGGGCCGTCGATCTGGTTGGCGCCTTCCTTGACCAGCGCATCGAGGACCGTGCCGCTGCGCGCCACGTCGCGGAAGCGCACCGACACGCGGTTCGACGCCTGATAGCCGGTGATAACCGGCGGCACGTTCTCGCCATAGCGATATTGCGGCTGCAGGCTGATCGTCGCGGTGCGCACGTCGCGGTCAGCGACGCCCGCGCGCTTCAGCGCCGCGAGTACCCGCTCCATCCGCGCGGCGTTCGCCGAAAGCGCCTCGGCCGCGCTTGCCGCCTGGGTGACGACGCCCGCGTCGATCGTCGCCAGGTCGGGCTGGCGCACCGTCCGCCCCTCCGCCACCACGTCGAGCAGCGTGCCGTCGGTCAGGATCGGCCCCTGCACCTGCTGCTGTGCGATCGCCATGGTCGGCAGCGCGGCAGCGGCAGCGACCAGCGTCGCGGTCATCATCCTCATCATCGGTTCGTCGTCCTCCTGCCCCGGTCGGGCGACGACCGTTTCGCACCCATAACCTCAACGCCGCCTGAACGAAAAGCGGCGGAAATGGCTTGTTTCCTATAGCATTTCCTTGCGCGTCGTAGCGGAATCGAGCATGTCCGCAACGAAGCCGGCTTGAGGTCGGTGATTTATTCAGATAACACAGCTTGAACGAACGAGCGTGAAGCCTGCGCCAACTGGGGGGTGACGGGCGGCAAAGGGTGCAGGATGAACTACGAGACTTCGACGATCGATGCCGATGGCCGCCTCCTGACCGACGGCACGCCGCCCCCGCCCTCGCGCCGTCGGCGCTGGATCGTGATCGGCGTGCTGGTGCTGCTCGGCGGATTGCTCGCCTGGTACCTCATGCGGCCCAAGCCCGCCGAGGTCGACCCTCTGAAGGGCGACGGCGCGCGCTCGACCCAGATTCCCTCGATCAGCGTCGCAGTCCCGGGCCGCGACACCGTGCGCACGATCATCTCGGGCACCGGCAGCCTGGCGGCGCGGCGCGAGATGCCGATCGGCGTCGTCGGCGAAGGCGGGCTCGTCACCGCGGTGCTCGTCGAACCGGGCAGCTGGGTGCGCGCGGGCCAGGTGCTGGCGAGCGTCGACCGCTCGGTCCAGACCGAATCGGCCGAGGCACTGGCCGCGCAGGTGCGCGTCGCGCGCGCCGACGCGCAGATCGCCGACAGCGAGCTGAAGCGCGCGCAGCAACTCGTCGATCGCGGCTTCATCTCGAAGGCCGATGTCGAGCGCCGCACCGCGACCCGCGACGCCGCCCGCGCCCGCGTCTCGGTCGCCGAGGCGCAGCTTGGCGAGACGCGCGCGCGCAACCGCCGCCTCGACATCCGCGCGCCCGCCGACGGCCTTGTCCTCGCCCGCGCGGTCGAGCCGGGCCAGATCGTCGGTGGCGGCCAGGCGGTGCTGTTCCGCATCGCCATGGGCGGCCAGATGGAAATGCGCGCGCAGCTCGCCGAAAGCGATCTCGCCCGCATCCGTACCGGTGCCCCGGCCGAAGTAACGCCGGTCGGCTCGACCACGCCGGTTAAGGGCGAGGTGTGGCAGGTGTCGCCGATCATCGACCCGCAGACGCGCCAAGGCATCGCCCGCATCGCCCTGCCCTACAGTCAGAGCCTGCGGCCCGGCGGTTTCGCCGCGGCACAGATCGTGGCGGGTGCCGCGGTCGCCCCGCAGCTACCCGAATCGGCGGTGCTGAGCGACACGAAGGGCAATTTCGTGTACGTCGTCGATGCCAAGAACCAGGTGCAGCGCCGCGATGTCCGCATCGGCGAGGTGTCCGACGGCGGCGTGTCGATCGCCAGCGGCCTCGACGGGACCGAGCGCGTCGTCCTCTCGGCGGGCGGGTTCCTCGCGCCGGGTCAGAAGGTCAAGCCGACGCTCGTCAAGATCGAGCGCTGAGGCAGGGAAGGACGATCGCGATGAACTTCCGCAACATCTCGGCCTGGTCGATCCGCAATCCGGTACCGTCGCTGGTGCTGTTCGCCGCGCTGACCATCGCCGGCCTCGTCAGCTTCATGCGCATGGACGTGAACAACGAGCCCGACGTCGAGTTTCCGATCGCGATCGTCGTCGTCAGCCAGCCCGGCGCCGCGCCGACCGAGCTCGAGACGCAGGTGACCCAGCGCGTCGAATCCGCCGTCCGCTCGCTCCAGGGCATCGACGAGATTTCGTCGAACGTGCAGGAAGGCTCTTCGACCACGGTCGTGCAGCTCGCCATCGGCACGCCGATCGACCGCGCAGTGCAGGACGTGCGAGAGGCGATCACCCAGATCAGGAGCGAGTTGCCCGACGGCATCCTCGAGCCGCAGATCTATCGCGCCAACACCACCGACAACGACCTGGCGAGCTTCACCGCGATCGCCCCCGACATGACGATCGAGCAGCTGTCCTGGTATGTCGACAACACCGTCGCCAAGGAACTGCTGTCGGTCCCCGGCCTGTCGACGGTCGAGCGGATCGGCGGCGTCCAGCGCGAGGTTCGCGTGGTGCTCGACCCCGTCAAGCTCCAGGCGCTCGGCCTGACCGCAACGCAGGTCAACAACCAGCTTCGCCAGGTCAATCTCAATGCAGCCGGCGGCCGCGCGGAGATCGCCGGGTCGGAACAGGCGGTGCGCGTGCTCGGCAACGCCGAAACCGCCTTCAGCCTCGGCCAGCAGCAGATCGCGCTCGGCAACGGGCGCACCGTGCGCCTGTCCGACATCGCCCGCGTGATCGACGGCAATGCCGAGGTCCGCTCGAAGGCCGAATACAACAAGCGCCAGATCGTCGCCTTCGACATCAAGCGTGCCAAGGGCGCGTCCGACGTCAACGTCTATTACGGCGCGGTCGAAAAGCTGAAGGCGTTGCAGGAGCGCAACCCCAAGGTCCGCTTCGAAAAGCTGTTCAACAACGTCAAATATGTCGAGGACCAGTATCACAGCGCGCTGATGGCGATGGTCGAGGGCGCGGTGCTCGCCGTCGTCGTCGTCTTCTTCTTCCTGCGCGACTGGCGGGCGACCGCGATCTCGGCGCTGGCGATCCCGCTGTCGGCGATCCCGGCCTTCTGGTTCATGGACATGCTGGGCTTCACGCTCAATCAGATGACGCTGCTGGCGCTGAGCCTGGTCGCCGGCGTGCTGGTCGACGATGCGATCGTGGAAATCGAAAACATCGTCCGGCACATGCGGATGGGCAAGTCGGCCTACCAGGCATCGATCGACGCCGCCGACGAGATCGGGCTCGCCGTGCTGGCGACGACGATGGCGATCGTCGCGGTGTTCCTGCCCGTCGGCCTGATGCCGGGCATTTCGGGCCAGTATTTCAAGAATTTCGGCCTGACTGTCGTTGCCGCGGTGCTCGTCAGCCTCGCCGTCGCGCGGCTCATCACGCCGATGATCGCGGCCTATTTCCTGAAGGCCAAGGGTCATGCCGAACATGGCGAGGGCCCGATCATGGACGCCTATGTCGGCGTGCTGCGCTGGTCCCTGCGCCATGAGCGCGCAAAGGCGTTCGCGGCGAAGCGCGGCTGGTGGCGAAAGCTGATGGCCCCGGTATTCGACCACCGCGTGTGGGTGGTGGGCGCGGGCTTCTTCGCGTTGGCGCTCACGCTCTTCATGTTCACCGTCCTGCCGCAGACGTTCCAGCCGACGCAGGACGCCGACGACGTGACCGCGCTGGTCGAGATGGTGCCGGGCACCACCCTCGCCCAGACCGATGCCGTGGTGCAGAAGGTGCAGCAGATCCTGGCCAAGGAAAGCATCGTCACCGACACCTATGCCCGCAGCTTCGTCGGCAACGGCCGCGTGACCGCGATGCTTCAGGACGGCCGCAAGGAAAAGAGCAACGAGTTCGAGCGGCGGCTGACCCCGGTCCTCGCCGCGATCCCCGATGCGCGCGTCAATTTCCGTGCGCAGGGCGGCTGGGGCGGCTCGGGTCGCGACCTCACCATCACGCTGGGCGGCGAGGACCCGGTCCTGCTCGCCCAGACGGCGAACAAGATCATGGAGGAAATGGGCCGCCTGCCCAGCGTCGTCGCGCCGCGCGTGCAGGGCGACCTCCAGCGGCCCGAAATCGTCATCCGACCGCGCATGGACCTGGCCGCCAGCCTCGGCGTGACGACCTCCGCGCTGTCGAGCGCGATCCGCATCGCCACGCTTGGCGACATCGACCAGAACAGCGCGCGCTTCAGCCTGAACGACCGGCAGATCCCGATCCGCGTCGCGCTGGACGAGAATGCGCGCGAACGTCTGTCGACGATCCAGAACCTGCCCGTCTCGACCCAGTCGGGCGGATCGGTGCCGCTGTCGGTCGTCGCCGACATCGGCTTCGGCGCGGGTCCCACGCGTATCGACCGCGTCAACCAGCAGCGCCGCCTGAACATCGGTGCCGACCTTGCCCCCGGCGTCGTCAGCGGCACCGCGATGAAGCAGATCGACGAACTGCCGACGATGAAGAACCTGCCGATCGGCGTGAACCGCCTGACGCTGGGTCAGAGCAAGTTCCAGAACGAGATGATCGCCAACTTCATCATCGCGGTGGTGTCGGGCATCCTCCTCGTCCTCGCGGTGCTGGTGCTGCTCTACAAGCGGGTGATGCCGCCGTTCGTGAACATGGGATCGTTGCTGCTGGCGCCGCTCGGCGGGCTGCTCGCGCTCTGGGTCACGGGCCAGCCGATCTCGATGCCGGTCTATATCGGCCTGCTCATGCTGCTCGGCATCGTCGCCAAGAACTCGATCCTGCTGATCGATTTCGCGCTGGAGGAGATGCACAAGGGCGTCGACAAGATGACTGCGATCATCGACGCCGGGCACAAGCGGGCGCAGCCGATCGTGATGACCACCGTCGCGATGGTCGCCGGCATGGTCCCGACCGCGCTGTCGATCTCGGGCGACGGATCGTGGCGCGCACCGATGGGCATCACCGTGATCGGCGGCCTCACGCTGTCGACGATCCTGACGCTTCTGATCGTGCCCGCCACCTTCAGCCTGTCGGTCGCGGTCGAACGCTGGATCGGCCCGCGCCTGTCCAAGCGGCTGCTGACTTATCGCCCCGGCGACGACCATGGCGACGGGCCGCACGTCATCGACCACCAGCCGGGCGGACGCATCGGCTATCGCGGCGACGAGGGCTCGCAGCCGGCCGAGTAGGATCGTGCTCCCGCGAAAGCGGGAGCACGGCGAGCGCTCGCACCCCGGCTGAGCGCTTTGCCTCCATTCGAATGAGACGTCCGCTTGAACCTTCGCCGTGCTCGGGGATTGTTGCGGACATGAATCGTCCGCAGCGCGTCCCCGGGGCAGGTGACGTGGCCCCGATCGCTCTCACGCGCATGAGGCGCGTCGCCACCGGCCTGTTGGTTGCGATGGCGGCGCTGTTCCTGTTCGCGCGGACGCAAGGCGGCGCTCACCCCGTCTGGGGCTATGTCCAGGCCTTTGCCGAGGCGGCGATGGTCGGCGGGCTGGCCGACTGGTTCGCGGTGACCGCGCTGTTCCGCCACCCGCTCGGCTTGCCCATCCCGCACACGGCGATCGTGCCGCGGAACAAGGACCGGATCGGCGACACGCTGGCGGTGTTCCTGCGCACCAACTTCCTCACCCCTGCTGTCGTGGCGCGGCGGATGCGCGGGATCGACATCGCCGCCGCGGCCGGCCGCTGGCTCGCCGAACCCGCGGGCGCGGCGCGCGCGACGCGGCTGCGCTACGGTGCGTCGCGGCTGGCCGCGGACGTGCTTGAATCGCTGGATCAGGAGCGTCTGGGCGGCATGGTGCGCGGCGCGCTGTCGGGTCAGTTGCGCCGGCTCGACGTCGCGCCTTTGCTCGGTCAGGCGCTGGAGGCGGCGATGGCGGACGAGCGGCACGTGCCGCTTCTCGACGGGATCATCCGCTGGGCCGCGAAGATCCTCGAGGCGAACGAGCATCTGGTGCGCGCGATGGTGCACGAGCGGTCGGGCGCGATGATGCGCTGGACCGGCCTCGACGAGACGCTGTCGAACAAGATCATCGACGGCCTCGAAAAGCTGATCCGGGACATGGCCGAGGATCCCGGTCATCCACTGCGCGCCAAGGCAGAGGAGGGGTTGGCGAACCTCGCCCACGACCTGCAGCACGATTCCGAGACACAGGCGAAGGTCGCGGCGTTCAAGGACGAGCTACTCGACAACCCGGCCCTCACCGACTGGTGGCAAGGGGTGTGGGAGCGGATGCGCGGCCGCATGCTGCGCGCGGTCCGCGATCCCGACGCGCTGCTCGGCGGCAAGCTGGGCGAGGCGATGGCGCAGCTCGGGACGACGCTACAGGCCGATCCGCTGCTCGGCCGCACGATCAATCGCTTCGCGCGGCGCGCGGCAGTTGGGGCGGTGTCGGATTACGGCGACGCGATCGTCCGGCTGGTCAGCGACACGATCCGCGGCTGGGACGCGGCGACGATTACGCTCAGGCTGGAAAACGCCGTCGGCCGCGACCTTCAGTACATCCGCATCAACGGAACCCTTGTCGGCGGCTCGGTCGGCGTCCTCCTGCACGCGATCGAGGGCGCGCTGTGAAGCTTTTTGACCCACGCGGAGGCGCGGAGGGCGCAAAGGCAGTCATGCCCATCGCGCGCGAAGCGCCTTTGCCATCCCTTGGAGAGCGCTTCGCGCAACCCGGGCATGGACAGCCTCCGCGACCTCCGCGCCTCCGTATGAAACCAATATGCCGTGCTCCCGCGAAAGCGGGAGCCCAGAGCCCCGAACGCCGCGCCCGTGGCTCTGGATTCCCGCTTTCGCGGGAATACAGGTCAAGACCAGTCGAACACTGGCCAGCCGCGCTCGGTCGCCAGCCGGCGGAGCGGCGGGTGCGGGTTGACCGCGAACGCCTCGTCCGCCGCCTCCAGCATCGGCACGTCGCTGACATGGTCACTGTAGAAGCGGATGTGCGTGTCCGCGCGGTCGATGCCCTCGCTTGCCAGCCACGCCTCGACCATCCGCCGCTTGGCGGGGCCATAGCAATTCTCGCCCGCCACGCCGCTCAGCACGTCGCCCGACGCGTCGCGGCGCACCTCGGTCGCGACCACCGCGTCGAAGCCCAGCCGCGCGGCGATCGCCTCGGCATAATAACGATAGGATGCGGTGGCGAGGACGAGGCGGTAGCCCGCGGCGCGATCGGCGGCGATGCGATCGCGTGCCTTGGCCATCACATCGTCGCTGTCGATCGTCGCGGCGAACGCTTCGACCAGTTCGGCGACCTCCGCCCCGGTCATCCGGCGGCCGAGCATCATCGCCTGCGTGATCCCCTTCAGCCGCGCGCGGTCGATCAGGCGCAGCGGGTGGCCGAGCGCGACCAGCCCGACCAGTGGCAACAGGGCCAGCCGCCACGGCGCCCGCCGCTTCGCGCCCGTGACCAGGAATCGCGTCCAGGTCGGCGCGCGGGTGATCGTCTTGTCCATGTCATAGATGGCGATGCGGACCATAAGCGCGGTCCATACGGCTCTGCGCTTGCCGATCCAGTGCAAATCAACGATGGAAGCGGGCGATGACGGGGCAAGCCGATTTCGCTCGCGACGGCGCGGGCGGCGAAACCATCCGCTTTTCGGGCGACCTGTCGCTCGCGCGGCTCGGCAACCTGCCCGACCGGCTCGATGTCGAGGGAGCGGGCGCCCGCACGCTCGACCTGTCGGGCGTGGAGCGGATCGACACCGTCGGCGCCTGGGTCGTGCACCGTTTCGCGCGCGACCATGACGCGAAGATCACCGGCCTCAGCGAGGATGGCGAGCGGCTGATGGCGCAGGTCGTCCATGCCGACGCCCCCGTCGCCGTGCCGCCGCGCCCCCTCCCCTCGGGCCTGCGCATCCTCGACGAGATCGGCGAGGCGGTGGCGGTCGCGGGACGCACGCTCTACGGTCTGCTGGGCTTCATGGGCGCGACGGCGATCGCCTTCGCGAACGTCGTGCGCCATCCCAAGCGCTTCCGCTTCAACGCGACGGTCCACCGGTTCGAGGTCGTCGGCGTGTCCGCGCTCGGCATCGTCGGGCTGATGAGCTTCCTGATCGGCATCGTCATCGCACAACAGGGCGCGGTGCAGCTTCGCCAGTTCGGGGCGGAAGTGTTCACGATCAACCTGATCGGCCGCATTACCCTGCGCGAGCTTGGCGTGCTCATGACTGCGATCATGGTCGCCGGCCGCTCCGGCTCCGCGTTCGCCGCGCAGCTGGGGACGATGAAGCTGACCGAAGAGATCGACGCGATGCGCACGATCGGCGTCAGCCCGATGGAGGCGCTGGTGCTGCCGCGCGTCCTGTCGGCAGTGCTCTTGATGCCGCTCCTCGGCTTCTATGCCTCGCTCGTCGCGATCATCGGCGGCGGGCTCTTGTGCTGGGCCAGCCTCGACATCCCGCCGATCACCTTCATCCAGCGCATCCGCGAAGTGGTGCCGATCACCGACCTGTATGTCGGGCTCGTCAAGGCGCCCGTGTTCGGCGCGATCATCGCCATGTCGGGCTGTTTCCAGGGGATGCTGGTCGAGAGCGACGCCGAACAGGTCGGCCTGCGCACGACCAGCGCCGTCGTGCAGGCGATCTTCCTCGTCATCGTCCTCGACGCGTTCTTCGCGGTCTTCTTCACCTGGATCGGCTGGATATGAGCGACGTCGCACCCGGCCGCGAGGGCGAGCCGATCATCCGGGTCGAGGGCCTGCGCAACGTGTTCGGCGATCAGGTCGTCCACGAGAATCTCGACCTCGAGGTGCGGCGCGGCGAGATCCTTGGCGTCGTCGGCGGGTCGGGCACGGGCAAGTCGGTGCTGATGCGCTCGATCGTCGGGCTCCAGACCCCCGACGCCGGGCAGATCCACGTCTTCGGCGAGCCCACCATCGGCCGCGAGGAAACCGAGGCGGTCGACGTGCGCAAGCGCTGGGGCGTGCTGTTCCAGGGCGGCGCGCTGTTCTCGACCCTGACCGTCGCGGAGAATGTGCAGGTGCCGCTGCGCGAGTTCTATCGCGACCTGTCGCCGGCGCTGATGGCCGAGATCGCCAATTACAAGGTGGTGATGACGGGGCTGCCGGCAGAGGCCGGCCCGAAATATCCCGCCGAACTGTCGGGCGGCATGAAGAAGCGCGCCGGCCTCGCCCGCGCGCTGGCGCTCGACCCCGAGCTGCTGTTCCTTGACGAGCCGACCGCCGGCCTCGACCCGATCGGCGCGGCGGCGTTCGACGAACTGACGCGCTCGCTCCAGCGCTCGCTCGGCCTCACCGTCTTCCTCATCACCCACGACCTCGACACGCTCCACGCGATCTGTGACCGCGTGGCGGTGCTGGCCGATAAAAAGGTGATCGCGGTCGGCACGATCCCCGAGCTGCTCGCGCTCGACCATCCGTGGATCCAGGAATATTTCAACGGCCCCCGCGGCAGAGCCGCCGTCGACAGCGCCGACCGCGTCGCCGCCGGTCAACCCACTCCTTCCCCCGCGCCAGCGGAACCGAGGTAAGTCATGGAAACTCGCTCCAACCATGTCCTTGTCGGCGCGGTCGTCCTGATCCTGCTGGCGATGCTCGCCTTGTTCACCGTCTGGCTTGCCCGGCTGTCGGGCGGGAACGAGAAGGAGTATGACATCTTCTTCAAGCAGGCGGTCGACGGCGTGAACAAGGGGTCGCCGGTCAGCTTCTCGGGCGTGCCCTCAGGCCAGGTCACCGACATCGCGCTGTTCAAGCCCGATCCGCAGTTCGTGCGCGTGCGCATCCGCGTCAACGACGACGTGCCGATCCTCGAGGGGACGACCGCGACGATCCAGGGCATCGGCTTTACCGGCGTCAGCCAGGTGAGCCTCGACGGCGCGGTCAAGGGGGCGCCGGCGATCGGCTGTCCGCCGGGCGGGTCGACCCAGGCGTGCCCGTTCGGCGTACCCGTCATCCCGACGCGGCAGGGTGGGCTTGGCGCGATCCTCAATTCCGCGCCGCAGTTGCTGGAGCGTATCTCGACGCTGACCGAGCGGCTGACCGAGCTGCTTTCCGACCGCAACCAGAACTCGATCGCGGGCATCCTCGCCAACACGCAGCGGCTGACCGATGCGCTTGCCGATCGCGGGCCGGAAATCGCCGCGACGATGGCCGAGACGCGCATCGCCATCCAGAAGGCGGGCGTCGCCGCGCAGCAGATCGGCGACCTTGCCCAGACCACGAACGGCGTGCTGGCGCAGGACGTGAAGCCCGCCATGGCCAACCTCAACAAGGCGATCGGCGCGGCCCAGAAGAGCGCGGAGACGCTGGATGCGGCGATCGGCGACGCGCGGCCGGGCCTGCAAAGCTTCTCGAAGCAGACGATCCCGGAGGTCGGCCAGCTCGTTTCCGACCTGCGCACGCTGACCGAATCGCTCGCCGACGTGGCGGAAAAGGTCAATCGCGGTGGCGCCGGATCGCTGGTGGGTTCGCCCAAGCTGCCGGACTACAAGGGCAAATAAGGGAGCGTCATGATGAAGAAGCTAGCCATCCTGCTGACGATCCCGCTCTCGGCCTGCATCAGCTTCGGCGCCAAGCCGCCGCCGTCGCTGATGACGCTGTCGCCCGCCTCGCCGGTGCCGGTGGGCGCCGCCGCCAACAGCGGCCAGGCGCGCAACATCACGATCCGCGTGCCATCGACGCCGCAGGAGATCGCCGTGACGCGCGTGCCAGTCCGCGCGACCGACACCAGCATCGCCTACGTCAAGGATGCGCAGTGGATCGAGCCGCCCGCACGGCTCTTCGCCCGCCTGCTGTCCGATACGGTACAGGCGCGGACGGGCTATGTCGTCCTGTCGAACCGGCAGTCGAACGTCGATCCGGGCGCGCAGCTTACCGGCGAACTGCGCAGCTTCGGCCTGGATGCGGCGAGCAACAGCGCGGTCGTCACCTATGACGCGTCGCTGCTGCGCAAGGGCGCGACCACGTTCGACAAGCGCCGGTTCGAGGCGCGCGTGCCCGTGAGCGCGATCGACGCGGCGAACGCGGCGACCGGGCTCAACCAGGCGGCGAATCAGGTCGCGACCGAGGTCGCCGACTGGGTCGGCCGGTAACGGACCGGCGGCGACCCTTCGTTGATGTGGGTCGCCGCCCTCCTCGCTATCAGCGCACAAGTGGCGGATGCGCCGCCCGTCCCGGCGGCGCTGACGCCTTATCTGGTCAATGGCGAGGTCCCCGCGGGCGACTATCGCTGGCTGCGCGGCCGCTTCCCCGGCGCGACCCCGGCCGAGGTCGAGGCCTTCGCCGCCGCCGACCGCTTCAACCGCGCGTGCGAGGCATGGTCGACGGCGGCAGTGCAAACGAACCTCGCCGCGCTGGGCACGAGGGCGGTCGTGCTCGACGGCTTCTACGCCGCACCGAAGCGATGCCAGCAGTTCATGCAGCTCGGCGTCGGCCCCGATGTGACTTGGCCTGCCTTCAGCGCCGCGCTCGACAAGGTGCGCCCCTATGCGCTCGGCGTGGTTCGCGGCGTCGCGCTTGCCGAGGATCAGCTGCTCGAAAAGGGATCGCTCGCCGACCAGCTGGCGACGCGAACCGTCGGCGAGCAGGCACTGCGCTTCGCCTGGATCGAGAGCGGCAAGCATGAGGGGGTTACCGCCGGCTATTCGCCGCTCGAGCGGACGATCTACGACGGCATCGTCACCCGCGCGATGACGGCCCGCGATCAGGTCAACACCGAATGGCTGGCCAAGATCGTGGCGCTCGAGGGCTGGCCGAAACGGTCGAAGGTAGGGCAGAACGCCGCCAACGCCGCCTGGCTGCTTGCGCAGCACGCCGACAACGATCCGGCCTTCCAGCTGAAGGCGCTGTACCTGATGACCCCGCTGGTCGCGCAGAAGGAAGTCGATTCGCAGCAATTCGCGATGCTCACCGATCGCGTCGAGCTCAAGCTGTCGGGCAGGCAGCGATACGGCACGCAGTGGACCTGCGCGGCGGGCAAGCGCAAACCGCTTCCGCTGACGCAGGACGACGCGGCGACCGACCGGCTGCGCAAGACCGCCGGCCTCGACACGATCGCAGAGAATGCGGCGCGGATGGATGAGCTCTACGGCCCCTGCCCGCCCGACCCGGCGCGCTGATGCACACCCGCCTGCCGCATCCGCGGTTCCTCACCTTTCTCGGCATCCTGGTCGCCGGCTTCGTCGGCGGTGCGTTGGCGGGCCTGCCGCTGCGCATCGCGTTCGTTGCGGCGTTCGATCTGGCGGCGCTCACGTTCATCGCCGGCACGCTGCCGCTTTGGCGGATAGGGACGAACACCGCCGCCCTGCGCGAGCGATCGGAGCGCGACGATGGCGGGCGGGGATTCCTGCTGCTCCTCGCCGGCGTCATTGCGATCGCGGTGCTGGTCTGCGTCGTCGGCCTGCTCGGCACGCATCGCCGCGTCATTCCGGGGGCCGAGCCGCTGGCGATCGCGACCGAGGTGATCGCCTGGGGCTTCGCCAACCTCGTCTACGCGTTCCACTATGCACGGCTCTATTACGACCGCGACGAGGATGGCGGCGACCATGGCGGCATCGCGCTGCCCGGCGGGGCGGAGCCGGGCTTCGCCGATTTCGCCAGCTTCGCGCTGGTCATCGGCATGACCTGCCAGACCGCGGATATCGAGATCACCGGCCCGCGCATCCGCCGCGCGAGCACGGTCCACGGCCTGATCGCCTTCTTCTTCAACCTGGGCGTGCTGGCGATCACGGTGAACATCGTCGCCGGCGCGCTTTGAAAGCGGGCGGCACCAGCCCGCTCCCCCACCCGCCTTCCACAGCGTATCCTGATTGGGTGGCCGGGTGGGGGAGCGGGCCAGCGCCGTCTATCCGCGTGAGCGGATCGAAAGCCTATTTCATCGCGCGGATCGGCACCGTCAGGTTGCAGATGTCGACCCCGCCCGCAGGCCGGTTAAAGAACGCATCCCGGCGGTTGGCGCGGGCCGCGGCATAGGCGGCGAAGCTGTCGCTGTCGGTCGCCAGATATTCGAACGCCGGCCGCTGGCCCGCCGGCAGGTCGCTGCCCAGCCTGACGCTTACAATCGGGGTCCGCTCGCCCGGCGTCTTGTAGAAGCCGAGATCGCCGGTGCCGCGCTTTAGGCTGGAAAGATATTCCATCCCCGATATCACCCGACCGACGATCGCGATATTGCGATCGAGGTGGCGGGGCGCTTGGCCGATCACCGTGTAGAGCTCCGCCCCCGTCCCCGTGTCGGGCGACAGGTTCCGGCCGACGCCGACCATGCCGTAGCAATGCGGCATCCACGCGCTCGATTTGTCCGCAGCGATCGGCCAGCCGTCGAGTAGTTCGACCCATTCGGCATAACTATCTCGCTCATGCCAGCCTTGCGGCGCCCGTGGCGTGACGGTGCCGCGGATCGCCGTGTCCAACAGGCGCCTCGCCCGTGCATCCACGTCGGCCAGGTCGCGTGCCTCGATCGACGGGCGCGCATCCGCGACCGTGTCGAGCGGCGTGACATAGGCGCTTTCGGGCACCGGCTCGATCCCGGGGGGCATTGGCTTCTTCTCGGTCGGGTCGCCCCATTGCGTCACGTAATTGTCCTGCACGCGCACGACCGCGGTCCCGTCCCACCAGTGCGCCGCCGCCAGCCGCCGCATGTTCGCGGTCCAGCCCGACGCGAACGGCGCGGGGACGAGCTGGATGACGACGCGGCGCGGCTTGCCGCCTTCCGGCGCGAGATCCATGACGAGCAGGTCGCCCGCCGGGATCGAGCGCCAGTCTGAGCGCGGCGCACCCGCGACGATCGAGGCGGGCGTCGGCGGCTCGGGTGTTTGCGGGGCGGCGGCAGCGGCCTGGATCAGGCCCATCAGCAATGCGGCGGCAATGGTCATCGCCGCAGCGTGGCACGCGGTTGCATCTTCGCGCAATCCCCGCACTTGCGGGCGCGCCCCGCCTCGCCTAAGCGCCGCATTCCAGCGATGCGGAGCGGTGGCCGAGTGGTCGAAGGCGCTCGCCTGGAAAGTGAGTATACGGCAAAACCGTATCGAGGGTTCGAATCCCTCCCGCTCCGCCAAGCCTTTGCTAAAAGGCTCGATTTACAGGCCTTTCCGGCGCGTGGGCTGCTTGCGACCAACATTTCGTCACACAATCGGGAGGTCTTGCAGTGGTTTCGTTGCGACCTGTGCTGCGGTTTGAGCGCAATCAAATCCTTTTCCCGAAACAAATGTGTTGCGGACAGCGCAGCGCGTTCCCCATGATCTTTTCATGACAGAAATTTTGCCCAAGCCGATCTAAATCCTCCCCAGACGGCGCCGGAGGCGGTCGCAGGCGATCGGCACGCAGGCCGCTTGGACGCAGATCGCGATCAACGACATCGCCGTCACCAGCGGCAACGCGACGGTCGCCTTCACGTCGATCGGCTCGGGCGGCCAGACCCTCGATGTCGACGACGTGGTGTTCGAGCGCACGAGCTAGTCGGTCGCGCACGGACGCCAAGGCGCTTCGATCGCCCCGGTGACGGCGCGCATTTCGCCGTCACATGCCGATATCGCCGAGCCAGAGCCGGCCCAGCAGGCGATCGAGCGACGGCGGATCGAAGCGGTCTAGGCCGGAACCGGGATAGAAGGTCAGCTCGCCGAAGCGGGGCGTGCCGGCGATATCGTACAGGTCCACGCGAACGAAGTCGAACCCCGCGCCCAGGATTTCGGCCCCCTCGATCATCCGGGCCAGCGTGGCGGGCGGCCGAATGTCGCCGCCCGCCGCCGCCGACAGCCGACGCCAGCTTCGGTCGTACAATGTCCAGCGATGCGCGGTCGCGCGATCGAGATGGACCTGGATCGCAGCCACGCGGCCGTGGAAGACATAGAGCTTGTAGTCGATCGGCAGCGTCCGGCCATCGCCGATGAGCGGCTCGATCAGCAGGCCGCGCGGGACGTCGCGATAGGCCCATTCGTCGAGCCAACCGCCATAGGGGGACCTGACCCAGCGGGCCGATGCGCGACATATCGCCTTCCAGTCGTCGCGGTCGCTGCGCACGATGCGCATCTGGCGGCAACCGTGGCGCGACTTGACCACGAACGGCGGCGCGCAGGGCGGCCGGTCGGGCAGGATGGTGCCGGACCACAGCGTCGGCGTCGTCCATTGCGGGCCGAGCCGGTCGGCGACGAACGTCTTGACCGACAGCTTGTCGATCAGGCCCGCCATGCGCGGATCGCGATCGATCAGCTTGCGCCGCTGTACCAGTTCGGTGAAGCATTGCGGATCGCGCAGCGACAGGCGGCGGGCGTGCCGCCACAGATAGGTCAGGTGAAGCCGCGCCAGCGTCGCCGCCGACACAGGCTCGGCACCTCCGGGGTGCGCCGCCGGATCGACCGGTCGCTGCGGACCAGCGACGCTCGCCGCCGTCGCGGTCATGCAGGCACTCGCCGGATCGTCTCGTCGAGGCTGGCGACGGCGATCCCGAATTTGGTGACGACCATCCGGTTCCGCGCGACATGGCCCCCGGGCAGCAGATAGAGCCATTGCTGCGCGCGCAGGCCGCCGGCCATGGCGAACGCCAGATGCAGGCGGTTGCCAGCGACCTCGCCGACGACGGGACCCGCCGCGTCGCTGAGCGTGCCGGCGTAACGGCCCGGCGCAGTGCGGCGCAGGTGCCAGATGCGGTGTTTCGATCGCCCGCGGGTGCGGCGGACGTCCTGCTCCAGCACGATGGTCCCGTCGGCGGTGACGGTCCCTCGCCCGGCGACCGTGATCGCCTCGCGCAGCCGCGTCAGCACCTTCAATACGCCGTCGCCCCTCGTGGCCCCGGCGAAGAACACGATGGGGTCGAACACCGGCGACGGCGCCCGCAGCGTGGTGAGATGCCCGGCCGGCACGCATCCGCCCAGCACCGACGCCGCCAGCACGATCGACGCCGGGACCCGAAACCGAGGCCCCGCCGCCGGCGATCGGAACATCGGCAGGAAAAGGCGCACGGGCTGTCCTCTCGTCGGGGGCGATCCCTCACGTCGCCTGTGGTCGTGACAGATACGTTCGACCGCGCGCGAGGTTGTCTAAACTCGCGTTCAGCATCCCGCGTCCGGCAAATCCGATCGCGGGAAGCCCGGTCGCGCCGCTCACCCCAGCGACCGCAGCAAGTCCTCCCACCAGACGACGCCCGGATCGATCGTCGCGACCGGCACCCGCTCGTTCAGCCCGTGCGCGAAGATTTCGCCCGGCTTCATAAAGACCGGCCCGACGCCGAAACTGGGGATGCCGTGCGCGCGGAAATGCATCGAATCGGTCGCCCCCGCTTCCTGCTGCGGCAGCACCTGAAGGCCCGGCGACCGCTTCGCGGCGGCGGCCTTCACCGCCGCCAGCACCTTCGGGTCGAGCGGTGAGGCGCCGGCCTCGATCGTGCCGTTGTCGGCAAAGCTCACCTTGATCTTCGGATCGGCGACCAGAGCGGTCAGCTTCTTTTCGATCTCCGCGCGGGGGGTGCCGGGGAAGATGCGGCAATTGACGTTCGCCATCGCGCGCTGGGGCAGCGCGTTGGGCGCGTGGCCGCCGTTGAACATCGTCGTGACGCAGGTCGTCCGCACCTGTCCGATATAGCGCGGGTCGGCGGAGATCGTGTCCGCTGCCGCCTGATCGCGCGGGTTGGCCGCGAACGCCTTCATCGCCGCGCCGAGCGGGCCCGGCGTGCCGGCGGCGGTGCCGGCGAGCGATGCCCTGGTGATCTCGTTCTGCTGCGGGGGGAAGCGATAGGCGGCGATCCGCCCGACCGCCGCCGCCAGGCTGACGATCGCATTGGTCGGGCCAGGGCGGCTCGAATGGCCGCCGGGATCGGTGATCGTGAGGTGCCAGTCGCCATAGACCTTTTCGGCGGCCTGAAGGCCATAGGCGATCGGCTTGCCATCGTCGCCGAGCGCCCCGCCGCCGGCATCGGCGTTCAGGACCAGCCCCGCGCCCTTGAACGCCTCGGCCGCGGCCTGCGTCGTCTTCATGCTGGTCTCTTCGTCGCCGGTCAGGACGAGCACGAGGTCCCGCTGCGGCACCCAGCGCTCGCGCTTCAGCTTCATCAGCGTCGCGACCGCCAGCGACAGCCCCGCCTTGTTGTCGAGGCTGCCGCGGCCATAGACATAGCCGTTCTCGACCACGGGCGTGAACGGATCGCGGGTCCAGTCCTTCGGATCGGCCTCCACCACGTCCATGTGCGCCAGCACGACGGTCGGCTTCGCCTTTCGATCGCGCCCCGGATAGCGCGCGGTCAGATACCCGGTCTCGCCGATCGGAACGAACGTCACGTCGGCCTCGGCAAAGCCGGCGGCGACGAGCTGCTGCTTCAGATAGGCGGAATAGGCGGGCACCTGGCCTCGGCCGGCGACGGTCTGGAAGGCGATCCCCTTGGTCAGCAGCGTCAGCGCTTCCTTGCCGGCGGGCGTGGTCGGCGTGTCCTGAGCAGTAGCGGCGGCAGGGACGAAAGCAGTGGCGGTGGCGGTGGCGGCGACGATAATCGGCAAGTGGCGCATGATGTTCTCCCGGCGCCATTGGTGTGCGGTTCGGTGGCGGCGCGCAAGCGCGAGTGTCGCGCGTCACGCGTGAGGTTGCGACGTACCCTCGATGGCGATCACGACCCCCCTGACCCCGAACGTCGCCAGCGGCGCGAATCGAGACACTCGGGGTCCGCAAGCCGAAAGCCGGCACGAGCGCCATCAGCTCGGCCTCGCCGAACGACCGGTGCGTTTCCGACTTGCCGCCGAACAGCTTCGCAATCGCGCTGCCCGCGGTGACATAAGCGACGAAGCGTCCGTCCGGGCGCAGCACACGGCGAAGCTCGCCGAGGATCGCCGCCTCGTCATGCCAGAAATAAAGCGTGTTGCAGGCCAACACGGCATCGACGCCGGCGTCGTTCAGCGGCAGCCGGTCGAACCGCGCCGCCGCGATCGTCGCGCGGTCGCCGCAGCGGCGACGGGCGATCTCGACCATCAGCGGGCTGTGGTCGATGCCGGTCACCCGCGCGCCCGTCCGCGCGATCGATGCGGCCGCCCTGCCCGTGCCGCAGCCGAGGTCAAGCACATGCTCCCCCGGTTGCGGCGCGAGCGCGGCGATCGATGCGGCCACCGCCCTTCGGTTGGCGAGGTCCATCGCCGCCGCGACGACGCCGCCCGCCCGGCCGCTCGGCCGCGCGAGCTGGCGGGCAAACGCGGCGCGATCAGCCACCGTAGCCGATCTTGGCAAGGAGGTCGCGGATCTCGGCGCGGCGACCCGCGTCCCACACCGGCCGCTTCGGATCGACGGGTGCCTTCAGCGCGCGCTGGAGGAAGACGCGCGCCCTTGTCGTTGCCCGTCGAGTGGAGGAAATCGCCGTAGAAGAAATTGTTGTCGAGGCCGGCCGGCTCCTGCACCAGCGCCTGCTGGAAATAGGTGCGCGCCCGCTTGGTGCTGCCGAAGCCGATCGGGAAGCCGGGGACGCGGTAATAGAGGACGCCGAGGCTCATCGCCGCGCCGCCATCGGCGACCTTCGGATTGATGGTGTATGCCTGTGCCAGGATATCGCGCGCCCGCGTCGCGAGGCCGAGCTGCTTCAACAGCGTCGCTCGCGCCGCCTACTCGCTGACGACGATCCCTTCCCACAGCAGCGGTTCGGCGCGGCCGGGATAGCGCGCGGCGACCTGTGCCGCCTGTCCCTCCAGCGCGGACAGCTGGCGGTACTGGTCCTCGCGATTGGGCACTTCGTAGCGGATGTGCGCCCACTGGTCGTTGATGCGCTTCACTGCGGCATCCATGGCCGGGTTGTCGCTGGCGACCGCGGGCGCGGCGGCGGCGAAGAGGGCGAGGCCGGCGATGAGCATACGGATCACGATTGGGCTCCTGTTGGGCTGGGTCGGAAAAGGGCGCGCGCGGCATCGACCTGTCCGGCGATGCCGCGGTCGACCAGGCGCGGGGCGATGGCGTTGAGCTGTGCGAACAGGCGCTCGGCGATGCCGACCAACACGTCGCCCGCGCGCCGTTCGATCGCCGACAGGATGCGGCCAGCGACTCAGTCGGGATCGTCGGCGTGCATCTTCGTTGCGACCATGAACCGCTGGATCGCCTCGGTATTGAGCGGCGTGCGCATCGCCCGCGGCGCGACATGGGTGACGGCGATGCCCGACCCGGCGACCTCGCGGCGAAGCGCCTGGCTGAAGCCCTTAAGCCCCGCCTTTGCGCTCGAACAGGCCGTAAAATAGGGATAGGGGACCGCCCCCATCATCGAGCCGATATTGACGATCTGTCCATCGCCGCGCAGCCGCATCTGCGGCACCATCGCCGCGCTCAGGACCGTCGGCGCGATCAGATTGACGGCGTAGCCGAGGCGGAGGCGATCGGTCCCCTGATCCTCGATCGGCCTGGAGCACGTCGTCGGCGTCGTCCGCGCTGCCGGTGCGCGCGACAAGGAAACGGCGCAGCGCGGCGCGCTCCTCGGCAAAGACCGCGGGCAGCCCGGCGCTCATCCCCACTCCTACAGCAACGCTCGCCCCTGGCCGTAGCCGCCGCCGCGGCGTTTAGAAATGCCCTTCCTCATGAACGATGCGGGCAAGTGTATTGCCGCCGACGGACACAGACGCTAGCTGTCGTATATGACTAATACAGTTCTCGGCCGTTTCGGCCGGATCGTGGCGGGCGCCCTGCTCGCGCTCCTTGCCTTCGCCCCGGTTGCAAAGGCCGGATCGCGGGCGGCGCTGCCGGACATGACCGCTATCCTGCGCGAGCAGCGGGTCGAAAGCGCATCGGTCGCACTGGTCCGCGGCGGCCGGATCGTCGCGGCGGCGGCATGGGGCGCAGCCGGTCCGAACCGGCAAGCGACCGCCGCCACGCCCTACAACCTCGCCTCGCTGACCAAGCCGTTGACGGCGGAAGTGGTGCTGCGGCTGGTGTCGGCGGGCAGGCTGTCACTCGACGAAGTGATGGACGCGTATTGGAGCGATCCCGATCTGGCGCATGACCCCCGCCGCGCGCTGCTGACGCCGCGCATGGCGCTCAGCCATCGGACCGGCTTTCCCAACTGGCGCGACGCAAAGGGTCTGTCGTTCGATCACGACCCCGGCACGACGACCGGCTATTCGGGCGAGGGCTATCAATATGCAGCGCGCTATGCCGAGCGTCGTACCGGAACCGCGTTCGAGACGCTGGCGCAGCGCTGGCTGTTCGCCCCGGCGCGGATGCGCGCGTCGGGCTATGTCTCGGCGCAGGGCGCGGCGAAGCCGCTCGCGGTGCCGTACGACGCGTCGGGGAAACCGCTGCCGGTCGAGGCGGTGACGCACTACAACGCCGCCGACCTCGCTCACGCGACCGCAAGCGACTATGCCCGCTTCCTGATCGAGGTGCGGGGCGATCGCCGCCTGACCCCCGCGGTGGCGGCGGAGCGAAGCCGGTCGCAGGCGGACCTGACGCCGCAGGCGTGCGCGGGCGCGAAATCGGCGAGCTGTCCGCCCTGGACCGGTTTCGGCCTCGGCTGGCAGCTGCTCGGCTTTCCCGGGGAAACGACGATGCTGCACACCGGCAAAGACGCCGGTGCCTTCACCTTCGCCGCGATCAACCGGACGAGTGGCGACGGGATCGTCATCCTGACCAACAGCGACAATGGCTGGCGGGTGATCCTGCCCATCCTCGAACGGACGCGCAGCGATCCGAAGCTTGTCGCCTTCCTTCGCGGGCAGATGAGCTGAAGACTAGGCGCGCCGCGAGACAGCGCCGCGGCCGGGCGATATGGGTCGGGGATGTCTCGCCTGCTCCTGTTCAACAAGCCTTATGGCGTGCTGTCGCAATTCACCGACCGCGGATCGCCGACGGTGCGCGCGACGCTGTCGGACTTCATCGAGGTGAAGGGCGTCTATCCCGCCGGCCGGCTCGATCGCGACAGCGAGGGCCTGTTGCTGCTGTGCGACGACGGGCGGTTGCAGGCGCGCATCGCCGATCCGCGGTTCAAGATGCCCAAGACCTATCTCGTGCAGGTCGAGGGCAACCCGGATGCGCCGGCGTTAGACCAGTTGCGCCGCGGCGTCCGGCTGAAGGACGGCATGACGCTGCCGGCCGAAATCGCGCGCATCGACCCGCCCGACCTGTGGCCGCGCGATCCGCCGATCCGCGTGCGCAAGGCGGTGCCCGACGCCTGGCTCAGCATCACGATCCGCGAGGGGCGCAACCGCCAGGTGCGCCGCATGACCGCGGCGGTGGGTCTGCCGACGCTGCGGCTGGTCCGCTGGTCGATCGGCGACTGGTCGGTCGCGACGATTGCGCCGGGACGGTTCGAGACGCGGTCCGGCCTCGATGCGGTTGCCGCCGGCCGCGAAACTTGATTTGAGGCGTCGCTCCATCCGCAGGGTTTCCCGACTTCGATGAATTACCGCCACTCCTTCCACGCCGGCAACAGCGCCGATGTGGTGAAGCACAGCCTGCTGATCGCGCTCGTCCGGGCGTTGCAGCAGAAGCCGGGTGCACTGACGCTGATCGACACGCATGCCGGCTGCGGACTCTACGACCTGGGCGGCGAGCAGGCGCAGCGCACCGGGGAAGCGGCGGAGGGGGTCGTGCGGGCCTTTGCCGATACGAACCCGTTGCTCGACGATTATCGCGCTGCCGTACGATCGGTGAATGCCGGCCCGGCGCCGGATCTCTATCCCGGCTCGCCGCAGTTCCTCGCGCAGTTGCTGCGCCCGCAGGACGTGCTGATCCTCAACGAAAAGCACCCCGAGGATGCGCGCGCGCTGCGCGGCGCGATGCGCGGCACGCCCGCGGCGGTGCACGAGCGCGACGCGTATGAGCTCTGGCTGGCGATGCTGCCGACCCGCACCCCGCGCGGCGTGGTGGTCGTCGATCCGCCGTACGAGCAGCTCGACGAGCGCGACCGCATCGTCGCCACGCTCGCCGCGGCACACCGCAAATGGGCGCACGGCGTCACGGTAATCTGGTACCCGCTGAAGGACCGCGCCGCGCACCAGCAGTGGAAGGGCAAGCTGCGCCGGCTGGGCATCCCGAAGGTCCTGGTCGTCGAGCATTGGCTGTACGACGTCGATCGCCCCGGCCTCTACAACGGCGCGGGGCTGTTCATCGTCAACCCGCCCTATGCGTTCGTGCAGGATCTGCCGCCGCTGCTCGAGGCCCTGCGCAGCGCGCTCGCGCCGGCGGGGCAATGGGGCAGGATCGGCGCCGACTGGCTGGACGACCGAGGCTGACGATCCGAAGGCTTCAGGCCGACTGGTCGGAGCCGAGCAGCGCGCGGGAGATCGCGGCGGCGGCGATGCGCAGTTCGGCGATCGCCGCGTCCGCATCGTCGCGGTCGCGCGGTTTGAGGAAGGGCATCGCCAGTGCCGCCTCCACCGCATCGCCGCGGCGAATCGGCGCGGCGAGGTCGCGCACCCCCTCGGTATAGCGGCTGGGCTGGTCGGCATAGCCCTGCGCGACGATCGCGTCGGCTAGCTCGGCCAGCCGGGCGCGCTCGGCCGCGTCGGGTGCGGGATCGAACAACGCCGCCCATTCGGCGCGCCGCGCGGGCGGCTGAAAGGCGTAGAGGCACAGCCCCGAGGTGCTACGGTGGAGCGGCCGGCGATAGCCGACCCGGACGGAGAAGCCGAGCTGCTCGGGCGATTCGACGCGCGCGAGCACGACCATGTCGCCGCCGATCGCGATGGCGAGATGGCACGACTGGCGCACCCGCTCGGCCAGGTCGCGCATGATCGGCAACGCGGTTTCGGTGAGGTCGCGGACGGGCGCGCGCGCGATGCCGACCTCGAACAGGCGTGGGCTGAGCACATAGCCGCCGCGCCCCTGGGTGATGTAGCCGCGCCGTTCGAGCACCTGAATGATGCGGAAAAGCTCGCCCGTCGACCGGCCGAGCCGCTGGACGATCGCCGTCGCGGTCAGCGGCTCGCGAATGCCCGACAGCGCCTCGAGCACGTCGAGCCCCTTTTCCAGTGCGGGCGCCCGATACAGGTCGCGCCCCTTCCCCTCATCCGCTTCCGCCGTCACTGTCCGCATCCTCCCGCGCTGTCTCGCCGTGCCTCCGAATACGCACACAGCGACGGTCCGCGTCCAGCCATAGCGTCACGTCGGCACGGGCGGGCAGATCGCGCAGCAGCCGGCGCGTGATCCGCTCGTAATGCGCCACGAAGCGGTCGATCTCGCCGCGGCTCATCACTGCCGCAGCCCCCGGAAGCGCACGGGCGAGCGCCGCTTCCTGCTGCCAGCGCCAGTCGGCGACGGTTTCGAACGACGGTGCGGCGAGGAAGATCAGCAGGTCGATTTCGCCGAACAGCGCGGCATAGGGACCGGCGAGCGACGCCTCCACCCGCGCACGCCAGCGGCCATCGGGGTCCTCGTCCCGCTCCAGCGAATTGATCGGCGCGTCCGCCGGTGCCGGCTCCGCGCCGAGGCACCAGCCCTCGAACAGCAGCAGCTTCGCGCCGGCGGGCACCGGCTCAGCCCCGTCCGCGCGGTCGTCGGTCGCCTTGTCGAACCGCGGCAGCGACAGCGCCTGGCCCCGGCGAAAGCCTGCGATCAGGTCGAGGCCGAGCGCGACGTCGTGCGTCCCCGGCACCCCGCGCGTGGCGAAGAGCGGATGCACTTCTGCCGCCAATCGCCGCCGCTCGGCGCGGCAGAGATAGAGGTCGTCGATCGACAGCACCGGCGCATCTTCGAACCGCGCCGAAAGCGCCGCGGCCAGCGTCGACTTGCCGCTGCCCTGCGCCCCGCAAATCCCGACGACGAGCGGGCGCCCCTCGGCAGCGGCCAGCACATCGGCGACGAGCGGTGTCAGGATCGCTTCAGGCGACACGGTCGGGCGACTCGCGGCCGTCGAAAAAGGCGTCGAGATTGTCCGCCGCCTGCATTCCCATCGCGGTACGCGCCTCGACCGTGGCGCTGCCCAGATGCGGGAGCAGCACCGCGCGCTCGCTGGTGATCAGGCCGGGATGCACCGCCGGTTCGTGCTCGTACACGTCTAGGCCGTCCGCCCCTCGGCCAGCGCGGCGGCGAGCGCCGCCTCGTCCACCACCGATCCGCGCGCAGTGTTGATGAGGATCGCGTGCACCGGCATCGCCGCCAGCAGCGCCGCGTCGACGAGGTGATGCGTCGCAGCCCCGCCGGGCACGTGCAGCGAGAGGACGTCGGACGACGCCGCCAGCGCCGCGAGCGAGGGCGCGCGGGTCGCCGCAACCTCGCGCTCGACCTCCGGCGCGACGGGCGAGCGGCTATGATAGCGGATGTGCATCCCCATCGCCCGCGCGCGCCGTGCCGTCGCCTGCGCGATCCGGCCAAAGCCCACCAGCCCCAGCGTCCTGCCGCCCAGCGTTGCGCCCATTAGGTGCGTCGGCCGCCAGCCCGTCCAGCGACCGGCGCGAAGCTCGCGCTCACCCTCGCCCGCGCGGCGCAGTGTCATCAGCATCAGCGTGAGCGCGAGTTCGGCCGTCGCCTCCGTCAGTGCGCCCGGCGTGTTGGTGACGACGATGCCCGCGTCGCGCGCGGCGGTCAGGTCGACATGATCCACCCCCGCGCCGAAATTGGCGACGATGCGCGCACGGCGGGGTGATGCCTCCAGCAGCGCGGCGTCGATCCGGTCGGTGATCGTCGGCAGGATCGCGTCATGATCCGCCATCGCCGCCGCCAGCGCCGGGGGATCGGCCGCATCCTCGCCCAGTTGGAACGTTGCCTCGTACCGCTCGGCCAACCGCGCCCCGACCGCTTCGGGCAGGCGGCGAGTGACGAACAGCCGTGGCCGGCTCATGCCGCGAGGCAGGCGGGGCCCGCGGGGCCGCTTGCCTTGTAGGTCAGGACGAACTCCTGATGGCCGAGCGCCTCTGAACAGGTCTGCGCGCCCGCGGCCACCGCCTCGATCAGCGCGACGATCTCCTGCGCGATGCCGTCGATCGTCGCCTCGCCGACCAGGATGCGGCCGGCGTCGACGTCCATGTCGCCCTTCATGCGGGCGTAGGTTTCGGGATTGGCGCAGATCTTGATCACCGGCGCGATCGCCGATCCGACGACCGATCCCCGGCCGGTGGTGAACAGCGTGACGTGCGCGCCGCACGCCATCAGTTCGCCGATTTCGGCATTGTCGACGATGTTGGGGAAGCCGAACTTCGGGTCGCCCGGCGGCACCACGTCGAGGAGGTAGAGACCCGGTCCCCGCGGCATCTCGGCCGGCAGGATCACGCCGTCGATCGGCCGGCTGCCCGACTTGGCATAGGCGCCCGCCGATTTCTCCTCCTGGCTCGACAGCCCGCCCTCGGCATTGCCGGGTGCGAAGCTGCCATAGCCCATCGCGCGATAGTATCGTTCGGCATGCTCGACCGAGGCGATCAGCGCATCGGCGACGGCGGGGGTGGCAGCGCGCTCGGCCATGTGCCCCTCGCACCCGACCATCTCGCCCGTCTCCTCGAAGATGCAGGTCGCGCCGGCATCGACCAGCGCATCGAAGACGCGGCCGACCGCGGGGTTCGCGGTGATGCCGCTCGTCCCGTCGGACCCGCCGCAGATCGTGCCGACGACCAGTTCGGACAGCGCCATCGGCACCCGCCGCACCCCAGCATCCGCCGCATCGCGCACGCGGCGGACCGCCTCGACGCCCGCGGCGATCGACGGGCGCGTGCCGCCCGCCTGCTGGATCACCACCGTCTCGACCGGACGCCCGGCGGCGGCGGCGTTGGCGGCCAGTGCCTCCCGGTTGAAGCTCTCGCACCCCAGCGACACCAGCACGACGCCGCCGACATTGGGATGCGTCGTCAGCGCCTTCATCATCGAAAGCGCATAGTCGTTGGGGTAGCAGCCGGGAAAGCCGATCAGCTGGACGCGCGGATCGCCTGCTGCCTCGACGATCCGGCGCGCGACGTGATGCGCGCACTCGACAAGGTACACGACGACGATCGCGTCGCGAATGCCCTTGCGGCCATCGGCGCGGAGATATCCCTGGATCATGCGCTCTCTCCCACCGCGTCGCGCAAGTGCGCGGCGATATAGTCGCTCTTCATATTGTGCATGTGCACCCAGCCGCCCGCCTGCACGGGCGCGGTCATGGAGCCGATCGGCATCCCGTATTTGACGACCTTGTCGCCCGGCGACAGCGCCATGAGCGCGATCTTGTGGCCCAGCGCCACCCGCTCGGCGATGATGAGCGTGCGGCCGGCAAGCTCGATCGTCTCCCCTGCTTCGACCGTCCGGCAACAGACCGCGACGTTGTCCGCAGGGGACAGGACGATAGCGGCAACGGTCATGCGAGCTCTCCGGGCAGCGGCGCCTCGGCGCGGACGAGGCCGCTGGCGCGCAGGTCGGACCAGAAGCCGGCCGGGATCGGATGCGCCGCCAACGCCGCCGTCGCCTCGACCCGCGCGGCGCTGCCCATGCCGGGAATGACGCTCGCCACCGCCGGGTGCGCGAGGACGAAGGCGAGCGCGGCGGCGGGGAGCGGAATGCCGTGCGTGTCGGCGATCGCCTCGATTCGGGCGGTGCGTTCGACCACCTCGGCGGACGGCGCGGCATAATCGTAGTGGAGCGGCCGGCCCGATCGCACGCCTGTCGCGAGGATGCCGCTGTTATAGGGCCCGCCGATCACCACCGCGGTCCGCGCGGCGATGCAGGCGGGGAAGAACGCGTCGAGCGCCTGCTGGTCAAGCAGCGAATAGCGCCCGGCGAGCAGGATCACGTCGAGTTCGGCGACCCGCATCGCATCGAGGCACACCTCGACCTCGTTGACGCCGAGGCCGAAGCCGCGGATCACCCCCTCGTGGCGCAGCCGCTCCAGCGCGCGAAAGCCGCCGCCGTCGGTCAGCTGCGCCCAGTAATGCGCGGCCGCATCGCCATGCGTCAGCCCGCCGATATCGTGGACGAAGAGGATATCGACCTTCGCCAGGCCCAGGCGGTGCAGGCTCGCCTCATGGCTGCGCAGGATGCCGTCATGCGTGTAATCGTACACCGCGCGGAACGGCATGGCCGAGCGGAAGCCATCGCGCTCGCGGTCGTCGGTCACGCTGTCGTCGGGGACCATCAGCCGCCCGACCTTGGTCGAGACGACGACATCGCCCGCCCCGCGCAGCGCGTCGCCCAGCCGCCGTTCGCTAAGGCCGCGGCCGTAATGCGGGGCGGTGTCGAAATAGCGGATCCCCGCCGCCAGCGCCGCCGCCACCGCGCCATGCGCCGCCGCGTCGTCGACGGGCTTGTAGAGATTACCGAGCGAGGCCGCGCCGAAGCCCAAAGTCGTGAGGGCAAGGCCCGTCCGCCCCATCGTCCGCGTGTCGATCGTCGTCACAGCTTCAGCCCCAGTCGATAGAAACAATTGGCGGTGCCGCCCCAGATCGCGCGCTGCGCCGCCGCCGGCAGCGGATCGAGCAGCGCACGATAGGCGGTAAGCGTCGCGTCCATCGACGCGAACAGGCGGTCGGTGGGAAAATTGGTGGCGATCATCACGCGGTCGGGGCCGAAGACATCGATCACTTCCGCGACGATATCGGCAAAGGCGGCGGGGTCGAAGGGGCTGGCGATGAAGCCCGCGCCCGACAGCTTGACCGCGACATGCGGCATCGCGGCGAGCGCGCGCATCCCCACGCGCCACGTCGCCAGCCCCTCGGCCGGCCGCGGCAGCCCGAGGTGATTGATCGCAAGCGGCGTGCCCGGATGCCGCTCGGCCAGCGCGGCGAGCCCGGCGAGTTGCGGCGGGTGGCCGTGGAAGTCGAAGCTCAGTCCATGATCGCCGAGCCGCGCATAGCCCCGCTGCCACGCCGCATCGCGCGTCAGGTCGTCGGGATAGGCCGAGCCGCCGGGATCGGCCGGATGCCAGTTGATAAGGTGGCGGATGCCGCGCACCAGCGGCCGCGCCGCCTGCCAAGCGAGGCGTGCATCGACCTCCGCATCATGCAGTTCGACGCGCGCCACGATCGCGGTCGGCAGGCCGCGGCGTATCGCCTCGCCCTCCAGCCACAGCGTCTCCGCCTCGCCGTCCTCGGGATGCGCGCCGGCATCGACATGCACCGCGGCGACGGGGCGCCAGCCCGCCGCCTCCGCGCAATAGTCGGGCACGCCATAACCGCCCGCGATCGCCGCCGTCTCCGCCGCTTCGAGCCAGGGGTAGCGTAGCTGCCCCCGGTCCCACAGGTGCAGGTGCGCATCGACGAAGGCGTGCGGTGCGCTCACCGATCCGCCGCGACGAAGCGCTGGCGCTGGCGACCGAGCTTCTCGATCCCGAGCTCGACGACGTCGCCGGCCTTGAGATAGCGCGGTTCGGGCTTCTGCCCCAGGCCGACGCCCGGCGGCGTCCCCGTCGTGATGACGTCGCCGGGCAGCAGCGTCATGAACCCCGAGCAATAGGCGACGATCGCCGCGACGCCGAAGATCATCGTCCGGCTGTTGCCCGTCTGCATCCGCTCGCCGTTCACGTCGAGCCACATGTCGAGCGCCTGCGGGTCGCCCACCTCGTCGGGCGTGACGAGCCAGGGGCCGATGGGGCCGAAGGTCGGAAACCCCTTGCCATTGTCCCAGGTCATGCCGCGCTCGAGCTGCCAGTGCCGCTCCGACACGTCGTGCACGACGCAATAGCCGGCGACATGATGGAGCGCGTCCGCCTCGGCCACGTTCGACGCGGCCGTGCCGATGACGACGCCCAGTTCGACTTCCCAGTCGGTCTTGGTCGAGCCCGCGGGGATGACGACGTCATCGTCCGGCCCCTGGATGCAGCTGACCCATTTGTTGAAGACGACGGGCTCGTCGGGGACCGGCAGGTTCGATTCGGCGGCGTGGTCGGCGAAATTGGTGCCGATCGCCACGAACTGCCGCGTGCCGGTGACGCACGGGCCATAGCGGACCTCGCCCTCGATCAGCGGCAGCCCGGCGGGGTCGATTGCCGCCAGCCGCGCCAGCCCCTCGCGCGACAATGCCGCGGGGCCGAGATCGTCGACATGACCGGACAGGTCGCGCAGGCCCCCGTCGGCGTCCACCAGCGCGGGCCGCTCCTGACCCGGTGCGCCGATACGGCAAAGCTTCATTTCGTGTTTCCTTCAGGCGATGCGCCGACCTGTTCGGCCAGCGCGAAGATGCGGGTCATCGGCGCCCATTTCTCGTCCCCCGCGCTCGACAGGCGGCGCTGGAAGCGGTCCATCGCCGCCTGCCAGTGCGCGTCGACCGCGGCGAGTTCGGGGGCGATCGGGCGGGGGTAGTCGGCCTCCACCTCCGCGATCATGAACAGGCGATCGGCGGTGCGCCAGATCTCCATGTCGAGGACGCCCGAGGCGCGAATGCCGGCGATCACCTGCGGCCAGACAGCGCCGGGGGCATGCGCCGCCTCATACGCGGCGACGAGGTCAGCGTCGGCGACGAGGTCGAGCGCGAAGCAGCGGCGATGCGTCATGCCATCGTCCACCCGCCGTCGATCGCGTGCAGCCCGCCGGTCGTGTACGCGCTCTCGTCCGACGCAAGGTAGAGCGCGAGCGCGGCGACTTCTTCCGGTCGGCCGATCCGCCCCATCGGCTGGCGCGCGATGAACGCGGCGCGTGCCGCATCCGCATCGCCCGTCGCCGCCAGCCGCGCGTCGAGCGACGGCGACTGGACGGTGCCCGGACAGATCGCGTTGCAGCGGATGCCCTGGGCCACATAATCGACCGCGATCGAGCGGGTGAGCCCCGCCACCGCCGCCTTCGACGCGCAATAGGCATATCGGTTGGCGACGCCGATCATCGCCCCCGCAACCGAGGCCATGTTGACGATCGACCCGCCGCCGCGCGCGATCATCGCGGGCAGGAACGCCGCGATCATCCGCGTGGTCGAACGGACGTTGAGATCGAACGACAGGTCGAACCCGGCCTCGCCGGTTTCGAGCAACGCCCCCGCATCGACATAACCGGCGCAGTTGAACAGGATGTCGACCGGGCCGATGTCCGCGGCGAGCGCCGCGATCGCCGTCCCGTCGAGCAGATCTATGACACGCGTCTGGCAGCCCGACAGCGTCGCCAGCGCCGCCGCGTTGAGGTCGACGGCGATCACCGACGCCCCCTCGCGCACGAACAGTTCGGCGGTCGCACGGCCGATCCCCTGCCCCGCGGCGGTGACGAGCGCCCGCTTTCCCGCCAGTCGCCCGCGCCGCTCGTCCGCCATCGCACTGTCTCCCGCACCTCTCACATACGCAGCATATTTCACATGTGAGACAATCCAGCAAGGTGCGGTCGGTCACGCAAAGGCCGCGGGAACGCTCGGTCCCCGCGGCCCCTGAGTGCCGGGATGGCTTAGCGGCGTGTCGCCCCGGGCGTGGGGGCGGGTGCCGGGGCGGGCGGCGGCGGCGGCGCTCCTTCGGGACCGGCCGCCGGCGCACCGGCGACGCCCGGCGGCGGGGGCGGAGGCGGCGGGGGCGCACCCGGACCGGCGGGGCCGGCGGGGGCGGGGCCGCAACCGGGCGGCGGCGGCGGGGGACCGGCACGGCCGGGACCGCGATGCGGACCCACGCCGCCCGGTTCGGGTCCGCGCGGGCCGACCGTGGCGACCTGTCCGCCGGCATCGACGATATAGCTTGCGCGCAGCTGCCCTTCGTCGAAATGGCCCTGTACCGTAACCGGCTGGCCCACGCCCACCGCACCGCGACCCTCACGCCCCGCGGCGACCATCGCCCGGCCGCTCGTATCCTGGACGACGAAACGGTCGCCATAGACCTCCGCCACGCGGCCCTTCACCGTCACCACGCCGCTTGTCGCCGACAGGCGCGCGATCGGGGTGGCGACGGTCGGCGCCATCTCGACGCTCGGCCGCGTCGCCTGCACCGCGCCGGCGCCGCCGGCCGCGCCGACGCCCAGCAGCACCGCCGCGCCGATACCGAGCGCGGTCCGGCTGTTCTTCCACTTCGAGAAATCGACCATCGATCTGCTCCTTTGCTTGTCGATGGCGAGTCTCTACGCCCCCGCCGCCCCCGCCCCGCTGAACCCGGCGGTTCAGTTTGGGTTTAGGCAGGGGAGGTAGCCGACACGCATGCGCATCCTGTTGATCGAGGACGACCCTGACCTCGGCCCTGCCATCGCCCGGGCGCTGAGGGCCGAGCAATGCGCGGTCGACCTGTTCGCGAACGGGATCGACGGCGGCCATGCCGGCGCGACCGAGGCCTATGACGCCGCGGTCCTCGACCTCGGCCTGCCCGCGGTCGACGGCGTCACCGTGCTGCGCGAGTGGCGGGCGGCGGGCCGCGACCTGCCCGTCCTGATCCTGACCGCGCGAGAGGCGTGGTCGGACAAGGTGGCGGG
Organism: Sphingomonas yantingensis; assembly: GCF_014199325.1. Taxonomy (GTDB): domain Bacteria; phylum Pseudomonadota; class Alphaproteobacteria; order Sphingomonadales; family Sphingomonadaceae; genus Sphingomonas; species Sphingomonas yantingensis. The sequence goes on along the minus strand of NZ_JACIJJ010000002.1, from coordinate 211,426 downwards.
GTTCAAGGCGGGCGCCGACGACTATCTGGTCAAGCCGTTTCGCATCGAGGAACTGCTCATGCGCCTGCGCGCGCTGGTCCGCCGCGCGGCGGGGCACGCGGCATCGCGGCTCGACTGCGGGCCGCTGGCGTTCGAGGTGCAGACGGGCCAGTTCGAGCTCGACGGCCTGCCGCTCCGGCTGACCGCGCTCGAATGGCGGGTGCTGTCGGCGCTGATGCTCCGCCGCGAAGCGGTTATCGAGCGGCTCGACCTGCTCGAGAAAGTCTATGAGGGCGACGCCGACACGGATTCGAACAGCCTGGAGGTGATCGTCGGCCGCCTGCGCAAGAAGATCGGCGCGCATCTGATCGAGACGGTGCGCGGGCGTGGCTATCGCCTGACCGCGGGGGGCGCATGAGGCTCGTCCCGCGCTCGCTGTTCGGGCGGCTGTTCGCCTCGTCGCTGCTGGCGACGCTCGCCGCGCTCGTGCTGGCGGGGGTGGCGATCGGCGGGGTGATGCAGCGATTCGTGACGGCAGGGATCGACGGCCGGCTGTCGGACCGGGTCGCTGCCCTGCAAAGCGCGGTGCGCGCCGACGGAACGCTCGACCGGGCGCAACTGGAGCAGGTGAGTGCCCGGATCGAGGGCGACGCGCCGTGGCGGATCGACCTGCCCGGCGGCGCGACCATCGGCACCGCCGCGCTTCGGATCGAGGTCGAGCGTCCCCGCCCGCCATTTCCCCCCGGTCCCCTCGACCGCCCGCGCGGCGGCGAGCCGTTCGAGGGCTGGCGCGGCGACGAGCGTGTGCATGGCCTGAGCGCCGTGGTGGACACCGATGCCGGCCCGGTGCGCGTGAGCGCCGCGGTGCCGCGCCGCGAGATCGACCGCCCGGTGCTCGCCGCGCTCGCGCCGCTCGCCGCCTCGCTCGCGATCCTGGGGCTTGCGCTCGGCGGCGCGGCGCTGGTGCAGCTTCGACTCGGCCTGCGCCCGTTGCGCGACCTTCAGGCCGCGGTCGAGGCGATCCGACGCGGCGAGCGCGCGCCGGTGCCAGAGCGGCTTCCCGACGAGCTTGCGCCGCTGGCGCAGGAGCTCGATGCGCTGGCGACCGAGACCGCCTCGGCGCTCGCGGGCGCGCGGCAGTCGGCGGCGAACCTCGCGCATGCGCTCAAGACGCCAGTGGCGACGCTGGCGCTGCACCTGCGCGACGATCCCGCCGCGACCGCGCAGCTTGCGCGGATCGACGCGGTGTTGCGCCACCATCTCGGCCGCGCGCGGGCGGCGGCGGCGGATCGGCGGGCAGCGACGCTGCTTGCCCCTGCGCTGACCGACCTAGCCGCCGCGATCGGCGAGATTCACCAGCGCCGGGTGGCGATCACGGTCGACGTGCCGGCGGACCTGACCGCGGCGATCGGCGCGCAGGACCTCGACGAGCTCGCGGGCAACCTGATCGACAACGCTACCCGCCATGCCCGCGGCCAGGTGCACGTCTCGGCGGCGGCGGAGGGCCGGATGATCCGGCTGATCGTCGCCGACGACGGGCCCGGCATCCCCGCCGCCGACCGCGCCCGCGCCGCCGCGCCGGGCAGCCGCCTCGACGAGCGGGGCGACGGCCACGGCTTCGGCATCGGCATCGCGCGCGAGATCGCCGAGCTGCACGGCGGCACGCTCACCCTCGGCGATGCGTCGGCGGGCGGGCTGCTCGCCGCAGTAACGCTCCGGCGCGGTGGCTAGGGTTAGGCGACCGTCACGCCGACATCGACATTGCCGCGCGTCGCATTCGAATAGGGGCAGGTCTGGTGCGCAAGCTCGACCAGCCGCTCGGCATCCGCGCGGTCGAGGCCGGGCAGGTCGACGACGAGGTCGGCAGTGATGCCGAACCCGCCCTCCGACCGCGGGCCGATGCCCACCGTGGCGGTGACGTTGGTCTCGGCGGGCACCTTGAGCTTGAGCTGCTGGCCCGCGACCTTGAGCGCGCCGATGAAGCATGCCGAATAACCCGCGGCGAACAGCTGTTCGGGGTTGGTCCCCTCGCCGCCCGCGCCGCCCAGTTCCTTGGGCGTCGACAGCGACACGTCGAGCGCGCCGTCCGCCGACTTCGCCGTGCCGTCACGCCCGCCGGTCGCGGTCGCCTTGGTGGTGTATTTCACATCGACTGCCATGGGATGCTCCTCGGATTTGGTTGAACTCGTTATCGCGATAACGAATATCGAGAGCCCCGTAAAGCGGAAACGTTATCGCGATATGGGATTTCATGCTAAGCCCCGGAAATGCCAGCCGCCCTCCCCCTCGACGACCAGCTCTGCTTCGCGCTCTATTCGGCGTCGATGGCGGTTTCGCGCGCGTACAAGCCGATGCTCGACGCGCTCGGGCTCACCTATCCGCAATATCTCGTCCTCCATGCGCTGTGGGAAGAGGACGGCCGCACGATTGGCGCGATCGCCGACCGTCTGGCGCTCGAATCGAGCACGATCACGCCGCTGGTGAAGCGGCTGGAGGCGGCAGGGTTTGTGATGCGCGAGCGGAGCGTGGCGGACGAACGCCGCGTCCTCGTTCGCCTGACGCCGAAGGGCCGCGATATGCGCGAGGCATGCGGGTGCCTGGGCGAGGCGCTGGCCGCGCGGGCGGGAATGACGCCCGACCGTCTCGCCGCGCTCAACCGCGACGTGCAGCGGCTGCGCGATGCGCTGGCCAGGCGAGACCAGGGCCTGTAACGGGCAGCGCCATGAAGGCGATGATCTGGCACAATCCGCGCTGCGGCACCTCGCGAAAGACGCTGGCGATCCTCGAGGAGACGCCGGGCGTCGAGGTGAGCGTGATCGAGTATCTCAAGACCCCGCCGACGCGCGAGGAACTGCTGCGCCTCTATGCGCGGGCCGGCATGACCCCGCGGGACGGACTGCGTGCCAAGGAACCGCTGGCGGCGGAGATGGGCCTGCTCAACGCCGACGATGCCACCATCCTCGACGCAATGATGGCGCACCCGATCCTGATCGAGCGGCCGCTGGTCGAGACCGACAAGGGCGTGAAGCTGTGCCGCCCGCAGGACAAGGTGCGCGAGATCCTGTGAGCGAGGTTGCCGGTGAGTTCGGGCGCATGGTCGCCGGCGAACGCTACGACCCGTTCGCGCCCGACATTGCCGCGGCGCTCGCCCGCGCCGGCGAGTGGATGGCGCGCTACAACGCCAGCTATACCCAGCCCAGCGATGTGCGCGAGGCGCTGCTGCGCGAGGGGCTGGGCGCGGTCGGCGCGGGCTGCGTCGTCCGCCCGCCCTTCTTCGTCGATTACGGCGTCAACGTGCGTCTCGGCGAGCGCGTGTTCCTCAATTTCGACTGCGTGATCCTCGACGTGTGTCCCGTCGTCATCGGCGACCGGACGCAGATCGGGCCGAAGGTGCAGATCTATGCCGCTGACCACCCGCGCGACGTGGCCAGCCGCGCGGCGGGGATCGAGTTCGGGCGGCCGGTGACGATCGGCGCGGACGTGTGGATCGGCGGCGGCGCGATCCTGTGCCCCGGCGTCACCGTGGGCGACGGCGCGATCGTCGGCGCGGGGGCGGTCGTCACGCGCGACGTGCCGCCGGGCGCCACCGTCGTCGGCAATCCAGCGCGCATCCGGGGATGACGAAAGGATCGTGCGGCGCTAGAGCGCGCGCATGACCCAGATCACGCCTGAAGTCGTCGCCGAGCACGGCCTGTCCGCGGAAGAATATGCGCGCGTCCTGAAGGCGCTCGGCCGCGAGCCGAACCTCACCGAACTCGGCATCTTCTCGGTCATGTGGTCCGAGCATTGCAGCTATAAATCCAGCCGCATCCACCTGAAGAAACTGCCGACCGAGGCGCCATGGGTCATTTGCGGCCCCGGCGAGAATGCCGGCGTGATCGACATCGGCGACAACCAGGCCGCGATCTTCAAGATGGAGTCGCACAACCACCCGTCCTACATCGAGCCCTATCAGGGCGCGGCGACGGGCGTCGGCGGCATCCTGCGCGACGTGTTCACGATGGGCGCGCGGCCGGTCGCCAACATGAACGCGCTGCGCTTCGGCCGGCCCGATCACCCGAAGATGCGCCACCTGATCGCCGGTGTCGTCCATGGCATCGGCGGCTACGGCAATTGCGTCGGCGTGCCCACCGTCGGCGGCGAGGTCAATTTCCACCCCGCCTATGATGGCAACATCCTCGTCAACGCGATGACGGTGGGCGTCGCGCAGCAGGACAAGATCTTCTATTCCGCCGCCGCGGGCATCGGCAATCCGGTGGTTTATGTAGGGTCCAAGACCGGCCGCGACGGCATCCACGGCGCGACGATGGCCTCGGCCGATTTCGACGAGAAGTCGGACGAGAAACGGCCCACGGTGCAAGTCGGCGACCCCTTCACCGAAAAGCTGCTGATCGAGGCGTGCCTCGAACTCATGGCCTCCGACGCGATCGTCGCGATCCAGGACATGGGCGCCGCGGGCCTGACCAGCTCCAGCGTCGAGATGGCGTCGAAGGGCGGCGTCGGCATCGAACTCGTCATGGACAATGTGCCGCAGCGCGAAACGGGGATGACCCCGTACGAGATGATGCTGTCGGAGAGCCAGGAGCGCATGCTCATGGTGCTGAAGCCCGGCCGCGAGGGCGAGGCCGAGGCGATTTTCCGCAAATGGGAGCTCGACTTCGCGGTCATCGGCACCGTCACCGATACGGGCCGCATGGTGCTGAAGTGGCAGGGCGAGACCGTCGCCGACATCCCCCTCGCCCCGCTCGCCGACGAGGCGCCGCTCTATGACCGCCCGCACGTGCCGACGCCCAAGCCCGCCGAGCTCGAAGATGCGCCGGAAAGCACTGACGTCGCCGCCGACCTCCTCAAGCTGATGGGCACGCCCGACCTCGCCAGCCGGCGCTGGATCTGGGAGCAGTACGACCACATGGTCGGCGCCGACACCGTCCAGCGCCCCGGCGGCGATGCCGCGGTGGTGCGCGTCCACGGCACCGACAAGGCGCTGGCGATCACCACCGACTGCACGCCGCGCTATTGCTTCGCCGATCCCGTGGAAGGGGGGAAACAGGCGGTGGCGGAGGCATGGCGCAACCTGACCGCGGTCGGCGCGACGCCGCTCGCCATCACCAACTGCCTCAACTTTGCCAACCCGCAGCGCCCCGAGATCATGGGCCAGATCGTCGGCTGCCTCGAGGGGATGGGCGATGCCTGCCGCGCGCTCGACTTCCCGATCGTCAGCGGCAACGTGTCGCTCTACAATGAATCGAAGGCGACGGGCGGCGGCTCGGCGATCCTCCCCACCCCCGCGATCGGCGGCGTGGGCCTGATGCAGGACTGGCAGAAGTCGGTCGGCATCGGCTTTCGCCGTACCGGCGACGCGATCATGCTGGTGGGCGAGCGCGCTGGCCATCTCGGCCAGTCGCTGTGGCTGCGCGAGCTGCACGGACGCGAGGACGGCCCGCCGCCGGCCGTCGACCTCAAGGCCGAGCGCCGCACCGGCGACTTCATCCGCGCACAGATCCAGAAGGGCGCGATCCGCGCTTGCCACGACGTGGCGGACGGCGGCCTGGCGGTCGCGGTCGCCGAGATGGCGCTGGCGAGCGGCATCGGCGCGCTGATCGATTCGGTGCAGCCGTTCGGGCTGGCCGAGAGCTTCTTCGGCGAGGATCAGGGGCTCTACGTCGTCACCGTCTGCGACCAGTGCATGGCCGACTTCATGGCCGATGCCGAGCGCGCCGACGTGCCCGCCGACCTGCTCGGCCGCACGATCAAGGACCGGCTGGTGTTCGAGACCGAGGACGGCGACTATGCGGTCACGCTCGACGCGCTGCGGTCGGCGCATGAGGGGTTCTTCCCGAAGCTGATGCAGGGCGAGGTCGCCGCCTGACGCATAACGCCGCTGCACGCGTCCCCGGCCTCGACGTCGCGCGGGGGGCGGCGGTGATGGGCATCCTCCTGCTCAACATCGTCTCGTTCGCGATGCCGGGGGATGCGTACATCAATCCGCTGGCATGGGGATCGGGTCGGCCGGTCGACCTCGCCGTCTGGGCGATCAACCAGTTGCTCTTCGAAGGACGGATGCGCGGGCTGCTCGCGCTGCTGTTCGGCGCGGGCGTCATCCTCGGCGCGGCGCGGGCCGAGCATCGGCTGCGGCGACATTATGCGCGGATGGCGGTGCTGGCGCTGTTCGGCCTCGCGCATGGCTATCTCGTCTGGAACGGGGATATCCTGCTCCATTACGCGATCCTCGGCTGCCTGTTGCCGATCGCGTGGGACTGGTCGGAGGGGCGGCTGGCGCGCGCAGGGATCATCGTGCTGCTCGTCTTTTCCGCGCTGCTAAGCCTGCAATTCGCCGGGCTACTCGGCTTGCAGGCAGCGGCCACCGCACCGGATGCCCCCGCATCGCTGGTCGCGAGCTATCGCGCGATGCTGGCGACGTTTCCGCAGCCGGGTAGCGCGGTCGCCGCCGCGGACCTTGCCGCCTATCGCGGCGACTGGCTGACCATCACCGACTATCGCGTGAACGTGCGCGGCAGTACGCCGCTTCGCCTGCTCGAACTCGCGGGCGGAGAGACGCTAGGCTATATGCTGATCGGCATGGCGCTGGCCCGCGCGGGAATGTTGACCGGCGGGTGGAGCGAGCGCGGCCTGCGGCGGATGATGGTCTGGGGATACGGCATCGGCCTGCCCGTCATCGCCGGCCTGACGATCTGGGCGTTCGCCAGCCGCTTCGATCCGATCGTCCTCATGGGCAATTTCCTCGCTTGGTCGATCCCGTTCCGCGCCGCGACCGCGCTTGCGCATCTGGCGCTGATCCTGTGGCTGGCGCGGCGGTTCGCGGACCGACCGATCGTGCGGCGGATCGCTGCCGTCGGGCGGATGGCGTTCACCCACTACCTCCTCACCAGCTTTGTGATGACGACGATCTTCTATGGCTATGGCCTCGCGCTGTTCGGCCGGGTCGGGCGCGCCGAGCTCTATCTGTTCGTGGCGGGGATGTGGGCGATCATGCTGACCGTATCGCCCTGGTGGCTTGCGCGGTTCGGCATCGGGCCCCTCGAGCGGCTGTGGCGGCTGCTCGCCGCCAGAATTGCGAACGCGACGCAATAGGGCTTGCGCAGCCCGTCCGGCGTAGTTAGAACGAGTCGCAATAGCGAGGAAGCCGATGGTCGTCTGCGTCTGCAATGCCCTACGTGAGCGTGAGGTCCGCGAAGCCGCCCGTGGTGGCGCGATGAGCGCTTGCCAGGCGTATCGCGCGCTGGGATGCCAGGCGAAATGCGGCCAGTGCGTCCCGTTCGCGCGAGCCATTATCGACGCCGAACGCGCGGCTGCCTGACACTCGCAACAGCGCAAAGTCGAGGATTTCAGCCGTTTCCGGCTATCGCCCAAGGCCACTTCGGGCTATCCTAGCCGCCTGTTTCCATCACGGTAAAAGGCCGCGCGCATGAAGGGCGACCCCAAGGTCATCGAGTTTCTGAACACCGCGCTCAAGAACGAGCTGACCGCGATCAACCAGTATTGGCTGCACTATCGCCTGCTCGACCATTGGGGCGTCTACAAGCTCGCCCAGTTCGAGCGGAAGGAATCGATCGAGGAGATGGAGCACGCCGACTGGCTGTCGGAGCGCATCCTGTTCCTCGACGGGCTGCCCAATTTCCAGCTGCTCGGCCGCCTGCGCATCGGCGAGACGGTCGAGGAAGTGCTGAAGGGCGATCTCGCGCTCGAAGAAGAAGCGATCCCGTTGCTGCGCGATGCGATCGAACATTGCGAGAAGGTGCGCGACTATGTCAGCCGCGACCTGTTCCGCCGCATCCTCGACAGCGAGGAAGAGCATCTCGACACGCTGGAGCGTCAGTTCGACATGATCGCGCGCATGGGCATCCAGAACTACGTCCAGCTCAACTCGCAGTCCGAGGCCGACGCCAAGCGCGAGGATTGAGCTCAGTATCGTCGCCCGGCCGCCGCGCCGGGCGACGTTCGAATAGCCTGACCCCTGATCCAAAGGCGCATTGAACGCCGCGTGCGCTGACGCGTTCGCACGCCATCCACGTTCAAGGTCGCCCGTCATTTTTCAGCCAGCCGACGCCGCCCCCCCCGCCACGCGCCCCGAACCCGCCGCCGACGGCCTGCCGATGCCGCGCCGCGCGGTCGCGATCGCGGCGATCTCGTTCGGCACCGCGCTGTTCGTCATCGACGGGGCGATCGCCAATGTCGCGCTGCCGACGATCGCGCGCGACACCGGCGTCGGGCCGGGATCGGTCGTCGCGGTTGTCACGCTCTATCAGCTTGTGCTCGTCATGGGCCTACTTCCCTTCGCCAATCTGGGCGACCGGCTGGGGCATCGGCGGCTGTATCAGATCGGGCAGGTGATCTTCCTCGTCGCCTCGGCCATGAGCCTGCTCGTCACCGGCTTTGCCTCGCTGCTGGCGGTGCGCGTGGGTCAGGCGCTGGGCGCCGGCATGGCGCTCAGCGTGTCGGCGGCGATGCTGCGGTCGATCTATCCCGCCAAGCGCCTCGGTTCGGGCCTCGGCATCAACAGCGTGATCGTCGCCTCGGCCAATGCGCTTGCGCCGACATTGGGCGGCTTCATCGTCGGGCATGCCGACTGGCGCTGGGTGTTCTGCGCCGCGGTGCCGTTCGCGCTCCTGTCGATCCTGCTCGGCCGCGCGCTGCCCGATCCGAAGCCCGTTCCCGGTCATTTTGACTGGACCGGCGGGGTGTGGAGTGCCGCCACGATCGGCGCGATCATCGGCGGGATCGAGCTGGCCGCGCATAGTGCCGCGGTACCGGGCGGCGTGCTGATCGCGGCGGGGGTGATTTCCGCGATCCTGCTCGTCCGGCGTGAGCGCGCGCGGACGCGGCCGGTGCTGCCCGTCGATCTCCTCGGACAGCCGGTGATCGGCCTGTCGGTGCTGGGCGCGATCAGCGGCTTCCTCGCCTCCGCCTCGCTGATCGTCCTGCTCCCCTTCCGGTTCGAGCAGGGGATGGGTTATTCGCCCGAACAGGTGGGGTTGCTGATCCTGCCGGTGCCGCTCACGCTCCTGTTCGTCGCGCCGCTGGCGGGGTGGCTGTCGGACCGGGTGAAGCCTTCGTTCCTCGGCATTGGCGGGTGCGTCATTGCTATCACCGGTTTCATCCTGATCGCGACGATGCCCGCGGATCTCGCCTGGCCGCACATCGCCTGGCGGCTGTCGCTCACCGCCTGCGGCTTCGGCCTGTTCTTCGCGCCTAATTCGCGGCTCATCATCGGCAGCGCGCCGCGCGACCGGGCGGCGGCGGCGGGGGGCCTGCTGTCGACCGGACGACTGCTCGGCCAGACGCTCGGCGCGTCGGTGGTGGGCGTGATGCTGGCGCTCGGCCTTGGTCTCGGCCCCGTGCCCCTGATCGTCGCCGCGTGCTTCTCCGCGCTTGCCCTCCTGTGCAGTGCACTCCGCCTAAAGGCCGGGTGACGCAACCCACGGGAGCGCGGGCCGTTGTCGAGGCCTACCCAATGGAGGATGCACGATGCAGGTCGATCAGCAGGAAGATACCCGGATCCGCGAAGACATGTGGAAGGCGATGGCGAAAAGCCCGTTCGTGATGGTCGGCTTGGTCGGCAGCCACGAGCATTCGGAACCGATGACCGCGCAGCTCGACGAGGATGCCAACAGCGAGTTCTGGTTCTATTGCAACCGCGACAACCGCGTGGCGAAGGGCGGCGAGGCGATGGTGCAGTTCGTCGCCAAAGGCCACGACCTGTTCGCCTGCATCCACGGGACCCTGACCGAGGAAACGCGCCCCGAAATCTTCGACAAATACTGGTCGAAGCCGGTCGAGGCATGGTTCGAGGGTGGCAAGGACGATCCCAACGTCATGATGCTGCGCTTCGACCTCAAGGACGCCGAGATCTGGGAAGCCGACATGTCGCTGACCGGGAAGCTCAAGATGCTGACCGGCCACACGATCCGTCCGCAGGAAGCCGGATCGCACGCCGAAGTGAGCCTCTGAATCGAACGGCGGCGCGGATTCAGTCCGCGCCGCCGCCCTCGATCTCTTCCTTGACCTGTCCGTGCGCGATCAGCGCGAACAAGCCGCTGCCCCCGATCACGTTGCCGAGGAACGCGGGCAGCACGAAGCCGAATGCGACCCAGGCGAGGCTCGCCCGGCCCGAAAGCCACAGCAGCCACGCCTCCGCCGACCCCACCACGACATGCGCAAACCCGCCCGCCGAGACGAGCCAAGTGATCGCGACCACCACCCACAACGCATTCTCGCGCGCATTGGGCAGCACCCAGGCGAGGCTGGCGATCAGGAAGCCCGCAGGAATGCCGAGCACCAGCGTGCGCCCGAAGCTGTTCTCCATCAGGTGCGACGAGAAGGCGATCGCGCCCTCCAGCGTCTCGCCATCGACGATCCACCCTTGCGCGATCATCGCCGCGACGACCAGCGTCCCGATCAAGTTGCCGACCAGCACGATTCCCCATAGGCGGCCCAGCCGCCAGAAATTGCGCGGGCTCGGTTCGGCCACGACCGGGACGACGGCGGTAACGGTCGCCTCGGTAAAGAGCTGCAAATTGCCGAGCACGACGATGATGAAGCCGATCGTGTAGCCCATCGCCACGACCAGTTCGGTCCATTTGGCTTCGGGCAAATCGGCGCGGATCGTCGCCACCGCGATCAGCGATGCGCAGACGGCAATGCCTGCCGCGAGCCCAGAGAAGAACAAGCCGCTCGCCGGGCGCTCGAGCTCTTCATCCCCGGCTTTACGAATGACTTCGTAGATGACGACGGCGGAACCCGTCTCGCGTTCGGCCACGGCCTCCCGCTCGCCCGGGTCGAGGTGCGCGGGCGCGGGTTCCTCGCTCATTCGGCGTGCGCCGCCATCCATTCCTCGACGACGGGCGCGATGCGCGTGCGCCACTTCGACCCGTTGAAGATGCCGTAATGGCCGACGCCCTCGGCCAGCAGATATCGCTTGTGCGCGTCGGGCAGGTTGGTCGCGATCGTCAGCGCCGCCTTGGTCTGGCCGATGCCCGAGATATCGTCGCGCTCGCCCTCAATAGCGAGGATGCCGACGTCGGTGATCGCGCCGGCATCGACTGGCCGCCCGCGATGCGTCATCGTCCCCATGGGCAGCGAATGCTGCTGGAACACCACGTCGATCGTCTGGAGATAGAACTCGGCGGTCATATCACAGACCGCGCGATATTCGTCGTAGAAGCGCATCGTTGCACCCGCGCTCTCGCCGTCGCCCTGCACCAGATGCTTGAACATCTCCCAGTGCGAGATGAGGTGGTTGCCGAGGTTCATGGTCATGAAACCGGCCAGCTGGAGGAAGCCCGGATAGACGCGGCGGCCGGCGCCGGCATAGAGCGACGGCACGGTCGCGATCACGTTCTGCGCGAACCAGGCATGCGGCCGCTCGGTCGCGAGCGTGTTGACCGCGGTCGGCGCCTCGCGCGTGTCGATCGGCCCGCCCATCATGGTGAGCGTGCGCGGGCGGTTGGGATGCTTGTCCGCACTCATCAGCGCGACCGCGGCGTAGCAGGGAACCGAGGGCTGGCAGACCGCCAGCATGTGCGGGCGGGCGTCGCCCTCCGCGCCGATCACGGCGCACCAGTCGGTGACGTAATCGATATAGTCGTCGAGGTCGAAGCGCCCGTCCGCCATCGGCACCAGCTTCGCATCGCGCCAGTCGGTGATGTAGACGTCGGCGACCGGCAGCATCCGCTCGACCGTGCCGCGCAGGAGCGTGGCATAGTGACCCGACATCGGCGCGACGATCAGCAGCTTCGGACCGCCGGTCACCCCCTCTCGCACGAAATGCTTGAGCTGGCCGAACGGCTTGCGCGCGACGATCTCCTCGTGGACCGCCACCTCGCGGCCTTCGATGGTGGTGGTCGTCAGCCCGAACTCGGGCTTGCCGCGCGGTGCGGCGGCGTGGGCGAACACCTCGAGCGCCGAGGCGAGCACCGGGCCGCCGCCGAAATAGGAAAACGGGTTCGCTGGATTGTTGAGCAGCCCTGCGCTGAAATTGGCAAACGCGCTGGCCCCGGCCAGCATCGAGCGTTGCATCTCATAGGCGTCGTAGAGCATTCGGTATCCTTCCTCGCCCCTGCCACCGCGGCGGAAAGGGTTGGGTGACATAGCGCCTGCGAGCGGTAACTCGCAACGACGCCGCGACGATACGCACGTAACACTTTCGTTCGGGTATCGTAACGCCCGTCTTGCCGAGACGTTCAGCGCCTCTGTTTATCTGGGAGCGAGACCGTGGCGCAGAAAGTCCGCCATCTCGGATGCGATGGCCGCTGCCGGACGATCCTCCTCCCACACGCCGAAGCGCAGGCCGAGGAACACGTTCATCCCCATGATCGCCCAGGCATGCGCCGCTCCCACGTCGGCGCGCACCTCGCCCCGGTCGGCGGCGGCGCGCAGCCGCGCCTCGATCCGCTCGGCGGTGACGGCGTAGTGCAGGCGGAAGCTCTCGGCATCGACGAACTCGGCCTCGTCGATGATGCGGTAGATTTCCTTGTGTGCACGCACGAAGTCGATGAAATGGCTGAGCCCCGCCTGTTCGGCGGCGATGCCGTCGGGCGCGGCGCGGATCGCGGGGGCGACGTGGTCGCGCACCTGCGCCGACATGTCGCGCACCAGCGCGCGGAACACCGCGTCCTTCGAGTCGAAATAGGTGTAGAAGCTGCCCAGCGCCACGCCCGCCCGCCGGGTGATCCCGCTGATCGACCCGTCGTGAAAGCCCTTCTCGCCGAACTCGGCGGCGGCGGCGTCGAGGATCGCGCGCAGTGTCCGCCGGCCCCGCTCGGTACGCGGCACCTTACCCTCGCTCGCGGCCTCCGCCTCTTCCATCGCCTCCCCCATTTTCCCAAGTTGAAACCCGGTTCAGGTTTCAGTATAGCCAAAGCGAACCACGCACAACCCGCCGGCAATAGGCGGGATGCGACATAGGGAGGGGATAAGGCCGATGGCTCGCCTGAACACGCGTTTCGTCCAGTTTCTGACGCTCACCGCGGCGCCCGCCGCGCTCTTCGCCATGCCCGCCCACGCGCAGGACGTGCCCGCCGAGCCCGAGGCGCAGGCCGCCGCGACCGAGGCCGGCTCCGCCGCGATCGGCGACCAGGACATCGTCGTGACGGCCCAGCGCCGGTCCGAATCGCTGCTGCGCGTGCCGATCGCCGTCACCGCCTATTCGGGCGAGGCGCTGGAGGCGCAGGGCGCGACCGACCTGTCCGATATCGGCGACACGACGCCCAACGTGACGCTGGAGCCGTCGCGCGGCACCAACTCGACGCTCACCGCCTTCATCCGCGGCGTCGGGCAACAAGACCCGGTGCCCGGCTTCGAGAGCGGCGTCGGCCTCTATCTCGACGACGTGTATCTCAACCGGCCGCAGGCGGCTTTGCTCGACATCTACGACGTCGAGCGGATCGAGGTGCTGCGCGGCCCGCAGGGGACGCTTTACGGCCGCAACACGATCGGCGGGGCGATCAAGTATGTGACCCGCCGCCTGCCCAATGACTTCTCGGTCAATGCCCGCGCCACCTATGGCAGCTACGATCAGGCCGACGGCGTGCTCAGCATCTCCGCACCGCTGACCGACGGCATCCGCGTCGGCGTCGCGGGCGCCCGCATGTCGCGCGGCGGGTTCGGCGAGAACACGACGCTCGGCATCGAGAACTACAACAAGGACGTGTGGGCCGGCCGCGGCACGATCGAGTTCGAGACGCCCGACAGCCGGCTGTTCGTCCGCCTATCCGGCGACTACACGCACGACAAGTCGAACGCGCGCAACGGCCATCGCCTGCTCCCCGGCCTCCTGTCGGGCGCGCCGGTGCTCGAGAATGTGTACGACACCCGCGCCGGCCTCGCTTTTCCGAAGAACGATATCGAGGCGGGCGGCCTCGCCATGAACATCAGTGCGGAGATCGCCACCGGCCTGACGCTGCGCAGCATCAGTGCGTGGCGCCAGGACCGCAGCCTGACGCCGATCGACTTCGATGCGCTGCCTTCGGTCGATGTCGATGTGCCTGCGGTCTATCGCAACGAGCAGCTGAGCCAGGAATTCCAGCTCGCCTATGAAAGCGACCGGCTGAAGGGCCTTGTCGGCTTCTACTATCTCGACGCGCGCGCCTCGACCCGGTTCGACGTGATCCTTGCGACGACCGGCCCGGCGCTCGGCCTGCCTGTCTCGGCCGGGTTCGGGCAGCAGACCGCGGGCGACGTGCGGACCGATACCTGGTCGGGCTTTGCCGACTTCACCTTTGACGTGACCGACTGGCTCGCAGTGACGGGCGGCATCCGGTACACCAGCGACACGCGCAAATCGACGATCTTCAAGGCCAACCGCCTGGGCGGCGCGGACCCGCAGTTCGGCGGCGCGGGCCGCAACCTCGGCAATCCGATCACCAACTTCACCGGCGAGGCGACGTTCGAGAAATGGACGCCCCGCGCGGTCGTCACGGTGACGCCCAGCGACACCTTCCTCGCCTATGCCTCCTACTCCAAGGGGTTCAAGGGCGGCGGCTTCGACCCGCGCGGATCGGCCAACATCGCGCCCAACAACAACGGCGTGCCCGGCATCCAGTATGACGATATCTACGACTTCTTCCTTTTCGATCCCGAAGAGGTGAACAGCTATGAAGTGGGCGTGAAGGGTTCGTTGTTCGACCGCGCCTTCACCTATGCGGTGACGGGCTTCTACGCGGACTACAAAAACGTGCAGGTTCCGGGATCGGTCGGCGTCGACGCCAATGGCGACGGCATCTTCGAGGGATTCGCCGGCGTCACCACCAACGCCGCCGCCGCGACGCTGAAGGGTATCGAGGCGGAGCTCTTCGCCCGCCTCGCCCGCGATTTCGCCGGCGCGGGCAGCCAAGTCACGCTGTCGGGCACGCTCGGCTATATCGACGCCAAGTATGACAGCTTCATCGGCCCGGCGGGCAATCAGGTCGCCGATTTCCGCCGCATCCAGAACACGCCCGACTGGACGGTGTCGGGCACGCTCGGTACGATCCTGCCGATTGGGCCGGGCGAGCTCAACGCCTCGACCACCGTCAGCTATCGCAGCGACACGACGCAGTTCGAGGTGCCAAATCCGTTCCTCGACCAGCCGGGCTATGCGCTGTGGGATGCTAGCATCAACTATCGCTTCGGCCCCGACAATCGCTACTCGATCGGCCTGCATGGCAAGAACCTGACCGACGAGCGGTACATCACCTCGGGCTACCTCTTTGCCGTGTCGAACCCGCAGACCGGCTTGCCGATCATCACCCCGGCGGGCGGCATCACCCCGTCGCTGGGGCGTGAGGGGGTGGCGACCGCCTTCTACGGCAATCCGCGCCAGTTCTACGTGACGCTCGGGCTCAAGTTCTAAAAGGGGGAATGGGCGGGCGGCTTCGGCCGTTCGCCCGTTTTGTTTCAAGACGCTTGGCATCGCGCGCGGTTCGCGTAAGCTCTGCCCAAACATTCGAGGATCGGGTATGGCGAGCAGCGCAGTGGACGCACGGGGCCGGTTGACGGAGGTGACGCCCGGCTATCGCGCGCTGGTTCTCGCGATGCTGCTGGTCGTCTACACCTTCAACTTCCTCGACCGACAGATTCTCGGCATCCTCGTCCAGCCGATCAAGGCCGAACTTGGCCTCACCGACACGCAGCTCGGCGCGCTCGGCGGCATCGCCTTTGCCATGCTCTATTCGACGCTTGCCATCCCGCTTGCGCTGATCGCCGACCGGACGAGCCGCAGCTGGGTCATCACCATCTCGCTCGGCATCTGGAGCGCGTTCACGGCGCTGTGCGGCATGGCGACCAGTTTCTGGCAGCTCTTCGCCTTCCGCATCGGCGTGGGCGTGGGCGAGGCGGGCGGCGTCGCCCCCTCCTATGCGATGATCTCCGACTATTTCCCGCCCAACCGCCGCGCCAAGGCGCTGGCCATCTACTCGCTCGGCATCCCGATCGGGCTGGCGGGCGGGTCGATCCTCGGCGGATACATCGCCGCGACGGTCGACTGGCGGACCGCGTTCCTCGTCGTCGGCGTGGCGGGCGTCGTCATCGCGCCGATCTTCCGCCTGATCGTGCGCGAGCCGGCGCGGGGCATGAGCGATCCCGTGCCCCCCGCGACCGAGCGCGTGCCAGTCGGCCGCGTCTTCGCGATCCTCGCGAAGAAGCCGAGCTTCTGGCTGATGGGCTTCGCGGCGGGGTTCAGTTCGATGTGCGGCTACGGCCTCGCCTATTGGATGCCCTCGGTCCTCATCCGCAGCTTCGGGTTCGAGCTGTTCGACGCGGCGCTTTACATGGGGTCGGTGCTGCTGGTGGGCGGCAGTGCGGGCGTGCTGCTCGGCGGCGTGCTTGCCGACAAGCTAGGGGCCGACAAGGGCGTCTATGCCAAGCTGCCGATGATCGCGTGGCTCATCACCGTGCCCTTGTTCGCGGGCGGGCTGCTGGCGAGCGGATCGCCCCGGCTCGCCTGGGCGCTGCTCCTCATCCCCAACGGGTTCAACATCCTGTGGCTGGGGCCGGTGACGACCGCGGTACAGGGCCTCGTCCCCCCGCCGATGCGCGCGACGGCAAGCGCGTCGTTCCTGCTCATCAACAACCTCGTGGGCCTCGGCCTCGGCTCATGGATCATGGGCGCGATGGCCGATTCGATGAAGGCGAGCCTCGGCGACGATGCGCTGCGCTGGGCAGCGATCGCGGCGCTAGGCTTCTATCTCGTGGCGGCTGGACTGATGGCGCTGGCGATCAAGCACCTGCGCCGGGATTGGCACGCGGCCTAACGCGCCCCGCCCCACTTCCGCTTCGTCTTCCCGAACCGGTCCTTCCTCGTTCCCGGCTTGCCCTCGTTCGACCGCCCCATGATCGGCGCCTTCTTCTCATGATCCGGTAGCCCCAGTTCCTCCGCCTCTAGCGAGCGGATTTCGTCGCGGATGCGGCCGGCTTCCTCGAACTCGAGGTCTGATGCGGCCTTGCGCATCTTCTTTTCGAGCTCCTCGATGTACGCGCGCAGGTTGTGGCCGACCATGTGCGGGCGGTCGTCGCCGATCTCGACCGTGACCTGGTCCTGCTGCGACACGTGCTTGATGATGTCGCCGATGTCGCGGCGGATCGTCTGCGGCGTGATGCCGTGCTCGGCGTTGTACGCCTCCTGCTTCTCGCGCCGGCGGCCAGTTTCGTTGAGCGCGCGCTCCATCGATCCCGTCATGCGGTCGGCATAGAGGATCACGCGCCCGTCGACGTTGCGCGCTGCGCGGCCGATCGTCTGGATCAGCGACGTTTCGGAGCGGAGGAACCCTTCCTTGTCGGCATCGAGGATCGCGACTAGCCCGCATTCGGGGATATCGAGCCCCTCGCGCAGCAGGTTGATGCCGATCAGCACGTCGTACACGCCCATGCGCAGGTCGCGGATCAGCTCGATGCGCTCCAGCGTCTCGACGTCGGAGTGCATGTAGCGGACCTTGATCCCCGCCTCGTGCATATATTCGGTCAGGTCCTCGGCCATCCGCTTGGTGAGCGTGGTGACGAGCGTGCGATAGCCGGCCTCGGTCGTCTTGCGCGCCTCGACGATCAGGTCCTGCACCTGCTCCTCGACAGGCTTGATCTCGACCGGCGGGTCGATGAGGCCGGTGGGGCGGATGACCTGTTCGACGAAGACGCCGCCGGTCTGCTCCATCTCCCACCCGCCGGGCGTCGCGGAGACGCAGACGGTCTGCGGCCGCATCGCGTCCCATTCGTTGAAGCGCAGCGGCCGGTTGTCGATGCACGACGGCAGGCGGAAGCCATACTCCGCCAGCGTGATCTTGCGCCGGTGATCGCCGCGCGCCATCGCGCTGATCTGGCCGATCGTCTGGTGGCTCTCGTCGACGAACAGCATCGCGTTTTCGGGCAGATATTCGAACAGCGTCGGCGGCGGCTCGCCGGGCAGGCGGCCGGTCAGGAAGCGGCTGTAATTCTCGATCCCCGCGCACGACCCCGTGGCGGCGATCATCTCGAGGTCGAAGTTCGTCCGCTGCTCCAGCCGCTGTGCCTCGAGGAGCTTGCCCTCCGCCTGCAACTCCTTCAGCCGCTCCTCCAGCTCGTGCCGGATCGCGTGCGTGGCCTGCTTCATCGTGGGGCCGGGCGTCACATAGTGGCTGTTGGCATAGATGCGGATCGAATTGAGGCTGGCGACCTTCTGCCCGGTCAGCGGATCGAACTCGGTGATCTCCTCGATCTCGTCGCCGAAGAAGCTGATCCGCCAGGCGCTGTCCTCATAGTGCGAGGGGAAGAGTTCGAGGCTGTCGCCGCGCACCCGGAACGCACCGCGCTGGAACGCGGCGTCGTTGCGCTTGTACTGGAGCGCGACAAGCTTGCGGATGATCTCGCGCTGGTCGTGCGTCTCGCCCTTTTTCAGGTCGAAGATCATCGCCGAATAGGTCTCGACCGAGCCGATGCCGTAAAGGCACGACACCGAGGCAACGATCAGCACGTCGTCGCGTTCGAGCAAGGACCGGGTGGCCGAGTGGCGCATCCGGTCGATCGCCTCGTTGATCGAGCTTTCCTTCTCGATGTACGTGTCCGACCGCGGCACATAGGCTTCGGGCTGATAATAGTCGTAATAGCTGACGAAATATTCGACCGCGTTGTCGGGAAAAAACGACTTGAACTCGCCGTAGAGCTGCGCGGCGAGGATCTTGTTGGGGGCAAGGATCAGCGCGGGGCGCTGCACCGCCTCGATCACCTTGGCCATGGTGAAGGTCTTGCCCGAGCCCGTGACACCGAGCAGCACCTGATCCCGCTCCCCTGCCTCCGCCTGCTCGACCAACTCCTTGATCGCGGTCGGCTGGTCGCCGGAGGGGGTGTATTCGCTGACGAGCTTGAACCTTTTGCCCCCTTCCGCCTTAGGCGGCCGCGCGGGGCGGTGAGGGACGAAGCTCTGCCCGGTTTCGGGCTCGGCCAGGCTGGTGCGGATCTGGATCGCCATGGCCGAGATATGAGAACGAAGCGGGGACGGGGCAATGGGGGGGGCCTTCTACCTCCCCTCCCTTCCAGGGAGGGGAGAGGATCAGTTGAATTCCGTCCCCTCGAACTTCAGCGGCTCGCCCTGTGCCGTTCCCACCAACGCATCCTCCCACATCGCCGTCTGCCCGCGGATGATCGTGCCGATCGGCTTGCCAGTCAGGTCCCAGCCCTCGAACGGAGACCAGCCGCAGCGCGACGCGAGCCAGTCGGCGCTCACCGTCCAGCGGCGCTTCAGGTCGACGACGGTGAAGTCGGCGTCATAGCCCATCGCGATCCGGCCCTTCCGCACCAAGCCGAAGATGCGCTGCGGCCCCGCGCTGGTCAGGTCGATCAGCCGCTGGAGCGTCAGCCGCCCCTCCGCCACATGGTTGAGCATCAGCGGTAGCAGCGTCTGTACGCCGGGCATGCCGCTGGGGCTGGCGGGGTAGGCGCGTTCCTTCTCCGCGATCGTATGCGGCGCGTGGTCGGAGCCGATGACGTCGGGCACCCCCTGCCCCATCCAGTGCCACAGGCCGTCACGGTGTGCGCCCGATCGGATCGGCGGGTTCATCTGCGCATAGGTGCCGATCCGCGCATAGGCTTCCTCGCCCGCCAGCGTCAGGTGTTGGGGCGTCACCTCGCACGTCGCGATGTCCTTGTGCTGGGCGAGCAGTTCGAGTTCGGCCGGCGTCGAGATGTGGAGGACGTGGATGCGCCGCTTGGCTTCCCGCGCCAGCCGCAGGATGCGGCGCGTCGCCAGCATCGCGCTCTCGTCGTCGCGCCAGACGGGGTGCGATGCGGGGTCGCCGTTGATGCGGTGCTCTGCCGCGCGCTCGTTCATCCGCGCCTCGTCCTCGGCATGGATCGCGACGCGGCGGGTGCCGGAGGCGAGGACGCGCGACAGCGCCTCGTCCTCCGCGACCAGGAGGTTGCCGGTGGAGGAGCCCATGAAGATCTTGACCCCCGCGGTGCCCGGCATCCGCTCCAGCGCGCGCAGTTCCTCGGCATTCTGGCCGGTCGCGCCGACATAGAAGGCGTGGTCGCACCACATGCGATGATGCGCACGCGCGAGCTTGTCGAGGATCGCGCCCTCATTGTCGGTATTGGGGTTGGTGTTCGGCATCTCGAACACCGCGGTCACGCCGCCCATCACGGCGGCGACACTGCCGCTTTCGAGGTCTTCCTTGTGCTCGAGGCCGGGCTCGCGGAAATGGACTTGGCTGTCGATGACACCGGGCAGCACGTCGAGGCCGGTGACGTCGATCGTGGCGCCCGCGTCGCCGCTCCCGCCGATCGCCGCGATCCGGCCCTCGCGCACGAACACGTCGACCTGCGCCGGCCCGCCGGGCAGATGCACGGTGCCGCCGGAAAGCTTCAGGTCGTAGGTCATGGCCGCCTCTTTCGCTGTCGTCGCGGACCTCTTACGTCCTGACCATGAGCGATGCCACCCACCTTGCCGACCGTTCGATCATCCGCCTGTCGGGGGAGGACGTGCGCGGCTACCTCCAGGGCCTCGTCACCCACGACGTGCGCGAGCTCGTGGAGGGCCACCCGGTCTGGACCGCGCTGCTCAGTCCGCAGGGCAAGGCGCTTTTCGACTTCATCCTCTGGGCCGAGGGCGACGACGTGCTGGTCGATGCCGAGGCGGCGCGGGCCGAGGCGCTGGCGAAGCGGCTGACCCTCTATCGCTTGCGCCGCGCGATCACGATTCAGATTGAGCCTGCGCGTTTCGTCCACTGGTCGCCCGCGGGGCTCGACCAGCCCGCCGATCCGCGGCTGGCGGCTCTCGGCCATCGCTGGCTGTCGGAAGAGGCCGGGGCGGATGCCAGCGACGCGTGGCGCGCGCATCGCCTGTCACTCGGCGTGACCGAGGGGGTTGGCGAACTCGGCGACGCCGAGACGCTGTGGCTGGAGGCGAATGCGCGCGAGCTGAACGGCGTGAGCTTCACCAAGGGATGTTATGTCGGGCAGGAGAATACCGCCCGGATGCACCACCGCGCGAAGGTCAATCGCCGGCTGGTCGTCGCACCGCTGGGCGAGCCGGGACCACGGACGCGGGCGACCTACCCCGACCTCGGCCTGATGGTCGAGCATCGCCGGGTGGAGGGGCTGGGCGATGCCCTCGTCCCCAATTGGCTGGCGGCGGCGCTGCGCGAGGACGGCGCCGCCTGATCGTTCAGCCCGCCACCACCGCCTGCTCGATCGCGCCGAAGATCGAGTGGTGCCTGTCGTCCTCGGCCCAGATGCGGACGGTGTCGCCAGCCTTCAGGAACGGCGTCGTCGCCGCGCCGCCCTTGATCGTCTCGACCGTGCGGATCTCGGCAATGCAGGAATAGCCGACGCCGCCCTCGGCAATGGGCTTGCCCGGCCCGCCATCGGCGTCGCGGTTCGAGACGGTGCCCGACCCGATGATCGTCCCAGCCCCCAGCGCGCGCGTCCTGGCCGCGTGCGCGATCAGCGTGCCGAAGTCGAAGGTCATGTCCTGGCCCGCCTCCGCCCGGCCGAAGGGCTGGCCGTTGAGGTCGACGTTCAGGCGGCGGTGGAGCTTGCCGTCCTGCCACCAGTCGCCCAGTGATTCGGGCGTCACGAACACCGGCGAAAATGCGCTGGCAGGCTTGGACTGAAAGAAGCCGAACCCCTTGGCGAGTTCGCCGGGGATCAGCCCGCGCAGCGACACGTCGTTGGTTAGCCCGACGAGGCGAACGGCGGCCAGCGCCTCCTCCCGGTTCGCGCCCTGCGCCACGTCGCCGGTCACGACGACGACCTCGGCCTCGAGATCACAGCCCCAGCTTTCGTCGGCCAGCGGGATCGGATCGCGGGGGGCGAGGAAACCGTCCGAGCCGCCCTGATACATCAGCGGATCGTGCCAGAAGCTCTCGGGCATCTCCGCCCCGCGCGCCTGCCGCACCAGCGCGACATGGTTCACGTACGCGGAGCCGTCCGCCCACTGATACGCGCGCGGCAGCGGCGAGGCGGCGTCGCGCTCGTGGAACCGCTCGCGCGGGATGACTTCGTGATCGAGGTCGGTTGCCAGGTTCTGAAGATCGCCCGACACGCGGTCCCAGTCGTCGAGCGCCGCCTGCAGCGTGGGCGCGATCTGGCTGGCATCGGCGTACCAGGCAAGGTCGCTCGACACGACCACCAGACGACCGTCGCGTCCCGCTTTCAGGCTTGCCAGTTTCATATGTCTCTCCACATCCTCTGCCCCATCCTTAGCCCGCTCTCGCCCCATGTCGAGCGACCCTGCGTGGGTGATTGACAAGTCCCTGAAATCCCCGTCATCGCTGACGCATGCATTCGGGGCTGCGCTTTCTGGACCATCCGGGCGAGATGGCGGCGCGCATCCGCGAAAAGGACTGGCGCGGCCATCCGCTCGGCCCGCCGGAGACGTGGCCGCAGGCGCTGCGATTCAGCCTCAATCTCTGTCTAGCCTCGTCCTTCCCGATGGCGATCTATTGGGGGCCGGACTTCCACCTCCTCTATAACGACGCGTGGTCGGCGATCCCGGCCGACCGGCACCCCTGGGCGCTGGGGCGGCCGGGGGCGGAGGTCTGGGCCGACATCTGGGACGTGGTCGGCCCGGCGTTCGACACGGCGATGCGCGACGGCACTCCGTTCGCCAGTTTCGACCAGCTTCTGATGATGGAGCGGGACGGCGTTCCGCAGGAGACCTACTGGAATTATTCGGGCACGCCGATCCGCGACGAGTTCGGCCACGTCGCCGGTGTGCTCAACCAAGGCAACGAGACGACGCGCTTCGTGCTCGCCGAGCGCGAGAGTCGGGCCGAGATCGAGCGGCTGAACGAATTGTTCCAGCAATCGCCGGGCGCCGTCGCGCTGGTCGCGGGTCCGGACCATCGGTTCGAGATGGCGAACGACACGTACCTCGAACTGATCGGCCGGCGCGACGTGATCGGCCGTGCGGTGCGAGAGGTCGTGCCCGAAGTGGTCGAGCAGGGCTTCGCCGACCTGCTCGACAATGTGCGCCTAACCGGCAAGACCTATCGCGCGTGGGGCGCGCGGATCATGCTGGCACGCGGCGGCAGCGCGCCGCTCGAGGAACGGATCGTCGATTTCGTCTATCAGCCGATCCGTGACGGCACGGGCGAGGTCGCGCGCATCTTCATCGAGGCGACCGACGTTACCGACCGCGCCGTCGCCGAACGCGCGCTTGAAGAGAGTCAGGCACGCCTCGAACTCGCGCTACAGGCGGCACAGGGCGTCGGCGTCTGGGACTGGGACGTGGTCAACGACCGCGTGACCGCCGATGGCAGCTTCGCGCGGCTTTACGGTGCGGAGGGCGGCGATCCGGCCGAAGGCGCGCCGCTCGAAGACTTTTTCGCCGCGATCCATCCCGACGATGCCGAGCGGGTCCGTGCCTCGATCGACGCAACCTTGCTCCACGGCACCGCGTTCTCCGAGGAATACCGCCTCGTCCAGCCCGACGGCTCGATCCGCTGGGTGATGGCTGAGGGGCGGGCGATGCGCGGCGAGGGCGGCGCGATGGTGCGCTTCCCCGGCATCACTTTCGACATCACCCAGCGCAAGGCCGCTGAGGAAGCGGCGCGGGCGACGACCGAGGAACTGCGCCAGGCGACCGAGACGCAGGCGTTCATCTACTCGCTCGCCGAACGGCAACGTGGGCTCGACACTCCCGATGCGATCATGCGCCTGACCGCGGCGGCGCTGGGCCGGCGGATGGAGCTCGACCGCGTCGGCTTCTACCGCATCGCCGCGGACGGCAGCGCCTGGTTCGGTCCTGGCTGGACCAGCGGGCGCCTGCCGCTGATGCGCGGGTCCCTGTCGGCGGACGAACTCGGTCTGCCCATGACCGAGGCCTATCGCGAGGGTCGGACGCTCGTCAGCGCCGATTGTGCCAGCGACGAATGCGTCGCGGGCAGCGCGGTCAGCCGGCTGACCGCCGCAGTCATCGGCGTGCCCCTGCTGCGACAGGGGCGCTGGCTTGCCACCCTCTACGTCAATCAGGCGGAACCGCGCGCCTGGAACCCGGAGGATATCGCCTTCGTCGAGGCGGTGGCCGAAATCTCCTGGGATGCGGTCGAGCGCGCCAACGCCGTCGCCGCGCTGCGCGAGAGCGAGGCGCAGTTCCGCGCGATCACCGATTCGATCGACCACATGGTCTGGGCCGCGACACCCGACGGCGCAATCGATTATTACAATGCGCGCTGGTACGAATATACCGGCAGCGCCCCGGGCAGCACCGATGGCGATGCCTGGGACCGTGTGCTCCACCCCGACGACCGTGACGGCGCGTTCGCCGCCTGGGGCGAGGCGGTCGAAACCGGCCACGACTATCAGCGCGAATACCGCATCTGGCACGCGCCGAGTGGCAGCTATCGCTGGGCGATGGGCCGCGCGGCGGCGGTGCGCGACAGCGACGGGCGCGTCACCCGCTGGTTCGGCACTACGACCGATATTCAGACCGTGGTCGAGGCGCGCGACGTCCTCGCCCGCTCGCGCGAGGATCTGGAACGCGCGGTCGAGGAACGGACCCGCCAGTTGATGGCCGCGGAAGAACAGCTGCGTCAGGCGCAGAAGATGGAGGCGGTCGGCCAGTTGACCGGCGGCATCGCGCACGACTTCAACAACATGCTCGCCGTCGTCATCGGCGCGCTCGACCTGCTCGAGCGGCGGGTGGCGCAGGGATCGACCGATATCGCCCGCTATCTGACCGCGGCGCGCGATGGCGCGACGCGGGCGGCAGGGCTGACGCAGCGGCTGCTCGCCTTTGCGCGCCAGACGCCGCTGGCGCCGCGGCCGATCGACCTCGACGCGATGGTGAAGGGGATGCTCGACCTGCTCGTCCGCACGATCGGCGACGATATCCGGGTCGAGACGCATCTGGCCGGCGACCTGCGCCCCGCGGTCGCCGACCCCAGCCAGCTCGAAAACGTGGTCCTCAACCTTGCCGTCAACGCGCGCGACGCGATGGCCGGCGGCGGCACGCTGACGATCGCGACCAGCCAGCACCGCGTCGAGGGGGAGGAGGCCGAACGCTACGGCGTCGCCCCCGGCGATTTCCTGCGCCTCTGCGTCGCGGATACCGGCGCGGGCATGCCGCCCGACGTGGTCCGCCGCGCGTTCGAGCCGTTCTTCACCACCAAGGCGGTGGGCAAGGGCACGGGCCTAGGCCTCAGCCAGGTATTCGGCTTCGTGCGTCAGTCGGGGGGGCATGTCCGGATCGATTCGACGCCGGGCGAGGGGACGTCGGTGCACCTCTACCTCCCCTGCGCCGCGGCCGAAGCGACGGCCCCGCGCGATCGCGCGGCGGCCGATCGCGAGCCGCCGCGCGCGCGGCCGGGCGAGCGCGTGCTGGTGGTCGAGGACGAGGAGCGCGTCCGCAGCTTCTCGGTCGAGGCGCTGCGCGACCTCGGCTACGGCGTCGATGCTGCAGCGAGCGGGCCGGAGGCGCTGGCGGTGATCGACGCGGGGCTGCGACCCAGCCTGCTCTTCACCGACATGGTGATGCCCGACATGACCGGCCGCGAGCTGGCCGATGCCGCGCGCCGACGCGTGCCGGAACTGCGCGTCCTGTTCACCAGCGGCTATACCCGCGAGCAGCGGGCCGAGGGGGTCGCAGGCGGCCCACCACTCCTGCCCAAGCCGTTCAACCTCCAGCAACTGGCCGACCGCGTGCGCGAGGCGCTCGACCGCTGATCCCACCACGGGTGGACGAACCGCCCCCCTCGCGATAGGGCGGCGGCTTCTCTTCAAACAGCATCGGATGGGCTGAGTGGCGAACGTGGCGGTGATCGGCGCCCAATGGGGCGACGAGGGCAAGGGCAAGATCGTCGACTGGCTGGCGGAGCGCGCCGACGTCGTCGTCCGCTTCCAGGGTGGGCACAATGCCGGCCACACGCTGGTCGTCGGCGACAAGACCTACAAGCTGTCGCTCCTCCCCTCGGGCATCGTCCGCGGCACGCCGAGCGTCATCGGCAACGGCGTCGTCCTCGACCCCTGGGCCTTGAAGGCAGAGGTCGAGCGGCTGCGCGAGCAGGGGGTGGAGGCGACGCCCGACACGCTGATGATCGCCGACACCTGTGCGCTCATCCTCCCCTTCCACCGCGACCTCGACGGACTGCGCGAGGATGCAAGCGGCGCGGGCAAGATCGGCACCACCCGCCGCGGCATCGGCCCGGCGTACGAGGACAAGGTCGGTCGCCGCGCGATCCGCGTTTGCGACCTCGCCCATCTCGACGATCTGGGGCCGCAGCTCGACCGGCTGACCGCGCATCACGATGCGCTCCGCGCCGGGTTTGGCGAGCCGCCAATCGACCGCGAGGCGCTGGTGGCCGAACTGCGCGAAATCGCCGGCTTCGTCCTGCCCTTCGCGGCACCCGTGTGGCGGATGCTCAACGACGCGCGATCGGCGGGCAAGCGCATCCTGTTCGAGGGCGCACAGGGCGTGCTCCTCGACATCGACCACGGCACCTATCCGTTCGTCACCTCGTCCAACACCATCGCCGGCACTGCCGCGGGCGGTTCGGGCGTAGGCCCGGGCGCGGTCGGTTTCGTCCTGGGCATCGCCAAGGCGTATACCACACGCGTCGGCTCCGGCCCCTTCCCCACCGAGCTTGCCGACGAGACCGGCGAGCGGCTGGGCGTGCGCGGGCACGAGTTCGGCACGGTCACGGGCCGCAAGCGCCGCTGCGGCTGGTTCGACGCGGTGCTGGTGCGCCAGTCGGCGGCGGTCAGCGGCATCACCGGCATCGCGCTCACCAAGCTCGACGTGCTCGACGGGTTCGAGGAGATCCGCATCTGCACAGGCTATCGCCTCGGCGATCAGACGCTCGACCATTTCCCCGCGCACGCCGCCGACCAGGCACGTGTCGAGCCGATCTGGGAAACGATGGAAGGCTGGACCGAAACGACCGCGGGCGCGCGCAGCTGGGCCGACCTGCCGGCACAGGCGATCAAATATATCCGGCGGATCGAGGAGCTGATCCGCTGCCCGGTGACGCTGGTATCGACCAGCCCGGAGCGGGAGGACACGATCCTGGTACGCGATCCGTTCGCGGACTAAGGCACTCTGCGTCGCCCCAGCGAAGGCTGGGGCCGCTGGCGGTCAGGACCCGCGCTGTCCTCGACCGATCCCGGCCTTCGCTGGGATGACGTAGGCGCCGCACAAAAAAGAAACCTCGCGCCGGGGTGGCGCGGGGTCCTTTTCCGTAGTGAGCCGTGTGCGGGTCAGCCCTGCGGCGGAGTCGTGCCGGTGGGAGGCGTTGTGGTCGTCCCGGTCGGCGGCGTGCCTGCATCCGGGGCGGGCGTCGTCTCGGGTGCCGTCGGGTCCGTCGGCTCGGTCGTGGTCGTTTCCGCCGGCTGCTGATTGTCGTCGGCGGGGTTCGTCGGGGCCTGCTGACCGGGCATCGGCTGGGTCTGCGTCTGCGGGGCCGGCTGTGTCTGCGGCGTCGTCTGGGCGATCGCAGCGGTCGATCCGGCAAGGATCAGAAGCCCTGCAAGAGCGTGCTTTTTCATGGTGTTACCTCTCCGTCTGTATCTCGGGAAAGAAAACGAGGCAGCGCGGGAAAAGACCCTCGGCTGAACGCTGGCTTCGCTCGGCCCGCCCCATTCTCGCCTTATTCGGCGCTCAGCCGCATTGTGCGCGGTGGAGCAGCTTCTGGTCGGCGAGCACCAGCGCCAGCATCGCTTCGACCACCGGCACTCCGCGGATGCCGACGCAGGGGTCGTGTCGCCCCTTGGTCATGATCGCTGCCGCGGCGCCGTCGCGGTCGATCGTCTCGACTGGGGTCAGGATCGAGCTGGTCGGCTTGAACGCGCAGCGCAGGCGAACCGGCTGCCCGGTCGAGATGCCGCCCGCGATCCCGCCGGCATGATTGGCGAGGAACGCGGGGCCGTGCTCGCCCGGCCGCATCGGATCGGCATTCTGCTCGCCGGTCAACCGCGCCGCGTCGAACCCGTCGCCGATCTCGACGCCCTTGACCGCATTGATCGACATGACCGCCGCCGCCAGTTCGCTGTCGAGCTTGGCATAGAGCGGCGCGCCCCAGCCCGCCGGCACGCCCGTCGCCTCCGCCGCGACGACCGCGCCCAGCGACGAGCCTGCCTTGCGTGCCTCGTCGACCAGCGCTTCCCAACGCACGGCGGCGTCGGGGTCGGGACAGAAGAAGGGATTGCGGCCGATCTCGGCGGCATCGAACTTCGCATAGTCGATGGCGTCGCCGCCGATCGCCTCGACCCAGGCGGTGATCGTCACCTCGGGGATCACTGCACGCGCGACCGCGCCCGCCGCCACCCGGCTCGCGGTCTCGCGCGCCGAGGATCGCCCGCCGCCGCGATAGTCGCGAAAGCCGTATTTGGCGTCGTAGGCATAATCGGCATGGCCGGGGCGATAGGCCTTGGCGACCTCCGAATAGTCCTTCGACCGCTGGTCGACATTCTCGATCATCAGGCTGATCGGCGTGCCGGTGGTCCGCCCCTCGAACACCCCCGACAGGATGCGCACCTCGTCGGGCTCACGCCGCTGCGTCGTGAAGCGGCTGGTCCCCGGCCGGCGCGCATCGAGGAACGGCTGGATATCCGCCTCACCCAGCGGCAACCCCGGCGGGCACCCGTCGACGACCGCGCCGATCGCCGGCCCGTGGCTCTCCCCCCAGGTGGTGAAGCGAAACACGCGGCCGAAGGTGTTGAAGCTCATGCGTCCTCCGCCAGCATCGCAAAAGCCGGCGCGTGCGTGGCGGCCCCGCGCACCCCGCACGGCATCCCCGCCTGCTGGAGCGGCAGCGCCATCAGATGCTCGCCGGCATACGGGCTCTCGAATCCCTGTGTGAGATCGGCAGCATAGCCGAACCGCCCGTAATAGGCCGGGTCGCCAAGTACGAAGCTCAGCACCCACCCAGCCTTCGCCAGCGCATCATGCCCCGCGGCGACCAGCGCCTCGCCCACCCCTTGTCGCCGCCACGACCCCGCGACCGCAAGCGGCGCCAGCGCGACCGCGGCGATGTTACTGCCGTTCACGTCCACCGCCATCCGGCTGAACACCGCCGCACCGACCAGATCGGGGTCGGTCGCGACCATCGTGAGCACCATGTCGCCGTCGATGCACAGCCGCCGCACCAGATCGGCCTCGCCCGCGCCGAAGCTCTGGCGCAGGAAGCTGTCGAGCGCGGGCACGTCCTCGGGCCGGGCGGGGCGGATGTCCATCGGGTGGCCGGGCGTCAGCTCAGCGCGATATCCGGCGCGTCCTCGGCCTTCATGCCGATGACGTTGTAGCCGGCGTCGACATGATGAATCTCCCCCGTCACGCCCGAGGCGAGATCGGACAGGAGATAGAGGCCCGCGCCGCCCACATCCTCGATCGTCACGTTGCGGCGGAGCGGCGCGTTCAGTTCGTTCCACTTGAGGATGTAGCGGAAGTCGCCGATGCCGCTGGCCGCCAGTGTCTTGATCGGCCCGGCCGAAATCGCGTTGACGCGGATGTTGTCGCGGCCGAGGTCGACCGCCAGATACTTGACCGACGTGTCGAGCGCCGACTTGGCGACGCCCATCACGTTGTAATGCGGCACGACCTTTTCCGAGCCGTAATATGTGAGCGTCAGCAGCGACCCCCCGTTCGGCATCATCGCATGGGCACGCTGCGCGACAGCGGTAAAGGAATAGACGCTGATGTTCATCGTCATCAGGAAATTGTCGAGGCTGGTGTCGTAGTACCGCCCGCGCAATTCGTTCTTGTCCGAAAAGCCGATCGCGTGGACGACGAAGTCGATCGTCTCCCACCGCTCGCGCAAGCTCGCGAACGCGGCGTCGAGCGAGGCCATGTCCGAGGCATCGCATTCAAAGGTGAAGTCCGACCCCAGTTGCTCGGCCAGCGGCTTCACCCGCTTGCCCAGCGCCTCGCCCTGATAGCTGAACGCCAGCTCGGCGCCGTGGTCGGCAAGCTGCTTGGCGATGCCCCAGGCGAGCGATCGGTCATTGGCGAGGCCCATGATGAGCCCACGTTTGCCCTGCATCAATCCGGTCACGACGCCTGTATCTCCCTGTCGACGATCTCAGTGCCGACGTCGGCGGGCTCTAGACCGTTTTCGGGCACTTCCGCCAGTGCGGCGTTCAATTCCGCGCCAACGACCAGCCCAAGGCCGACGACAAAGAAGAAGATCAACGCGATCATGACACCCGCGAGGCTGCCATAGGTAAGGTCGTAGTTGCCAAGACTGCCGAGAATTGCGGGAAGCAGCGCCGTCGTCGCCATCCACCACACGGTGACGATCGCCGCGCCCGGCCATTTCGGACATTTCGAATAGCGCCAGCGCGACGGGGTCAGCGAGTAGAACAACATGTAGAGCGCGCCGAACAACGCAAAGGCGGGCGCGATTCGAGTGATCGACACGATCTGCGCCACGTCACCGGCGAATGGCAGGACGCGGACGATGAACGCCTCCGCCCCCGTCAACACCACCTGAAAGCTGAAAGCGATGAGGACGAGTAGAACCGAGGCGATGATGAGCCCGATCGACCCCAGCCGATATTCCCAGAAGGGCCGCGACAAGGTGACGCCATAGGCCTGGCGAAGAACGCCGCGTACTGTCTCGATGAAGCTCGCCGTCGTCCACAGGCCGACGATGACGCCGAACCAGACGAGGCTGCCCGCCCGCGCGGCCAGCACGTCGGTGATCGGCTTCTGCAGCACCTCCGCCACGTCGGGCGGGACGGTGTTCAGAAACCCCTGCAGCGCGCGCAGGCCGTCGCCGGTCCGCCCGAACACCCGCGCAATCGAGGCGGCGACGATGAAGAACGGGAACAGCGTCAGGATCGACAGATAGGCAAGATTGCCCGCGTGCGTGAAGCCGCTGGTGAAAGTGCCGACCGCCACCCGTTTCGTCACCTCGATCGCGCGCGCGCCGATGCCCAGGCTGGCAAGGTGCCGGCGCACGGCACCCTCCTTCGCGCGCCCCTCGGGCGTCAGATCGTGCGGAGTCCCCTTCATCGCCGGGTCAGACGCCAAGCCGGCCCCGCGGGTTCCCCTTGCGTCCGGCGTCCCAGCCCTCGACGAACTCGATCAGCGCATCGTCGGGGGCGGGCAGATCGACCATCAGCGTGACATAAAGGTCGCCGCGCCCGCCGCCCGCCTTCTTGTGAAAGCCGCGCCCGCGCACGCGTAGCGTCTTGCCCGAGGTCGAGCCCTTCGGCACCTTGAGCATCACCGCGCCGTCGGGGGTGGGCACGCGCACCTCTGCCCCGAGCACCGCCTCGGCCAGGCTGACGGGCAGGTCGAGGCGCACGTCGTCGCCGTCGCGGGTGAAGAAGGCGTGCGGCTGCACCTCGATCGTCACGATCGCGTCGCCGTTTCCGCCGGGCCCGGCCTGGCCCTTGCCGGCGAGGCGCATCTGCGTGCCGCTCTCGACCCCGGCGGGCAGCTTGACCTCGATCGTCCCGCCGTCGGGCAGCGTAAGCCGCTGCGGCGCGAGCGTCACCGCGTCGACGAACGGCACCGCGACGCGATAGGCGACGTTCGCGCCCTTCGGCGCCGCTCGCCGGCCGAAGCCGCTGGCGAAGCCGCCGCCGCCGCCGCGGCCGCCACTGAACAGCCCCTCGAAAATGTCGCTGAAATCGCCGCCCTCGCCGCCGAAATCGGGACGAAAGCCGCCCGCGCCGCCGCCGGCCCCCGGCCCGCCGCGCCCAAAGCCGAAGGGCGCGGCCGGATTGCCGTCGCCGTCGATCTCTCCACGGTCGAAGCGCGCGCGCTTGTCCTTATCGCTCAGGAGATCATAGGCGTTGGTCACCTGGCTGAAACGCTCGGCAGCCTTGGGATTGTCGCGGTTGCGGTCGGGGTGCAGTTCCTTGGCGAGCTTGCGATACGCCTTCTTGATCTCGTCCTCGCCCGCACCGCGCGCGACGCCCAGGATTGCGTAAGGATCGGCCACTTGTTTCCCCGTTTATTCGTTTGATCCGCTCACGCGGATGGGCGGCGCCCGCCCGCTTCCCCATTCGCTGAATAAGGAAACGACCCGGCACCTTTGGCCCTTAAATGGGCGTCGGTAAGCGGATTGGCAATTCGTCAATCCTGCGGCGCCACGTCCACCGAGACGTGCATATCCTGCGCGCCCGAGCCGAGGACGATGCCGTCGATCGGCGCGATGTCGCCGTAATCGCGGCCGATCGCGACGATGACGTGATCCTCCGCCATCCAGATGCCATTGGTGGGATCGACCCCGACCCAGCCGCGCGCCTCCCCCGCCCAGACCAGCACCCAGGCATGGGTGGCGTCCGCGCCCACCAGCCGCGCTTCTCCCGGCGGCGGCAGCGTGCGCAGATAGCCCGAGGCATAGGCGGCGGGCACGCCCGCGGCGCGGAGACCACAGAGCATGATCTGCGCAAAGTCCTGACACACCCCGCCCCGCTTGGCGAAGGCTTCGGCCGGGGGCGTGTCGACCAGCGTCGCGGTGGGATCGAAGGCGAACTCGCGCTGGATGCGGCGGGCGAGCTCGATCGCTGCCTCCAGCACGCCCCGCTCGGGCGGCAGATCGGGCGCGCACCACGCGGCGATCGCCTCGTTCACCGGGATGCGCGGGCTCGGATAGCAATAGGCAGCGGGCGATAACGGCGACAGGTCGCGGCTCGCGCGGGCCAGCGCGCCGACCTCGGCGATCGTCGGGTCGCTCGGCTCGGGGATCGGGATCGGCCGGTCGACGGTCATGTGCGCGACGCTCTCGATCTCGAGTTCGCGCGTCGGGCGGTCGAGAACGAGGCGGGTGACGTGCGCCAGTCCCGCCTGTGCCCGCGCCGGCGCGGTGCGGCCGCCGGGGGTGACGTTGAGCGCATAGTCCTCCACCCGCTGCCCCGGCCAGTCGATCGGCTGGAGGCGGAGGTTGCAGCGCGCGAAATCGACCGTCTCGGCATAGTCGAACCGCGTCACGTGCCGGATGGCATAGCGCATCATGCCAGCGTCAGCCCGGCGGCGCGCAGCGGCTCGGCCCCTTGCAGGAAGTAACGCCGTGCCACTTCCTCGGTGAGCGTAACCAGCCGCGCCTCGATCCGGAGCAGCGTTTCCGCGCCCAGCGTGCCGGCATCGGCGGTGGCGATCATCGCGGTAAGGTCGGCGGCGACGCGCTGCTGTGGCTCGGCCAGCCCGTCGTCCTTCAAGACCGGCAGCGCGGCCAGATGCTCGGCGATCCGCGCGATCTGGAACGCCAGCGCGCGCGGATTGCCCGGATCGAGCGCGACAAGGTCGAGGACGGCGATCCGCGCGATCCCGGTCAGGTAACGCTGGCGATAGCTGATCTGGCTGTCGGCGAGGTCGAGCAGGACGGAGAGGTCGTCGGCGCTCGACGCCTCGATCCCGAAAGACAGGATCGCGCGGACGATCTTGAGCGCGCGCTCGATCCGGCGGCCGAGGTCGTGGAAGCGCCAGCCGTCGGTGCGGCCCATATGCTCGGCGCTGAGGCCCGCAAGCGCGGCATAGCGGCGCTGGAGCGAGCCCGCACGGTCGAGCACGCCGCCGCGCGTCGGGTGCGGCGCATCGAGCAGGCGGATCATGTCCGCCGACAGCCGGTCGCGGCTGACCGCACCCAGCCCGCGCGCCTGTCGGTTGATCGCGCGGACCGAATACCAGCCGTTCTCGACGCTCTCCATCGCGGTGCGCGCTGTGGCGACCAGTTCGGCGCGGCGATGGCCCGCGGGCACGGGGGCGGCGCCCACCTGCACCAGCGCGTCGGCGATCCGTGCGACGGTCGAGCGGTCGAGCGCCGCGCCCGCATCGGCGCTGATCGAATGGCCGAGCAGCACGCGGATCAGCCCGAGCAGTGCCTCGCCGCGCTCGAGGTAGCGGCCGAGCCAGAAGAGGTTATCGGCGGCGCGGCTCGGCAGCGTGCCGGGATTGCGGCGAAGGTGGAGCGAGTCGACCGCGGGAAGCAGTGACACCGGCTCGACCGGGGCGGGGCCGTGGACGATAACGTCGGCGGACCACTCGCCCTCGCCAATCGCGGTGATGCGCGGGTCGGCATGTTCGCCGATGCGCGCGAAGCCGCCGGGCAGCACCTGCCACGCTCCGCCCTGCCCGCGCGCAGCGAAGACGCGCAGCGTGAAGGGGCGGGGCGTGAGCGCCCCCTCGACCACCACGGGCATGGTCGAGAGGTGCACGACCTCCTGCCCCACATAATCCTGCGGCCGCGCCTCCAGATCGGCGAGCAGCGCGGCGCGGCGGGCGTTGGACAGTTCGGCACCGATCACCGGCTTGCCATCGGGCAGCGCGCGGGTGGGGACGCCGAACGCAGGGGCGACGATCATGCTCGGCAGCTCGTCGATCACCTGCGCCGCCTCCGCCGGCTGGCCGCACCACCAGGTGGCGATGTTGGGCAGGTGCAGCCCCTCCCCGGTCAGCCGCGCCGACAGCGCGGGGAGGAAGGCGGAAAAGGCCGGCGCCTCGACGACCGCGGCGCCGGGCGCGTTGGCGACGACGACGTTGCCCGCCGCCATCGCGTCGATCAGGCCGGGGATGCCGATCGTCGAAGTCGAATCGAACGCCAGCGGATCGAGCAACGTCGGGTCGGTCCGCCGCCATAGCCCGTCGACCCGCTTCAGCCCCGCGATCGTGCGGACGTACAGCCGGTCCTCGATCACTGCGAGATCCGCGCCCTCGACCAGCAGGAAGCCGAGATAACGTGCCAGATGCGCCTGTTCGGCATAGCTCTGGTTGAGGCGCCCTGGGGTCAGCAGGCCGAGGCGCGGTTCAGCCCGCTCGCACGCGGCGCAAAGCCCCTCGCGCAGGCTGGCGAAGAAGGGGGCGTGCCGCTCGACGTTCAGCCGCGCCTGAAGCCCGCCGAGCGTGCGCGCGATGGCGAGCCGGTTCTCCAGCGCATAGCCCGCGCCCACCGGCCCGCGGACATGATCGGCGATGACGCGCCACTCTCCCGTGGGGCCCCGGCACAGATCGACCGCAACGATGTTGAGATGGTGGCCGCCCGGCGGCACCAGCCCCTGCATCGGCCGAAGGAAATAGGGGCTGCCGGTCACGACCGCGGCAGGGAGCAGGCCCTGAGCCACCAGCCGGCCGGGGCCGTAGAGATCGGCGACGATCATCTCGAGCAGGTCGGCTCGCTGGATCACGCCGCGGCGGATGCCCGCCCACTCGTCGCTGCCCAGCATCAGCGGGATGGGCGAGAGCGGCCAGGGGCGCTCGTCGCTGTCGCCCGCCACACGAAAGCCCGTGCCGATATCGTCGGCCTGACGCTGCGCCCGCTCGCGCGCGTCGGTCAGGGATTCGCCCGCGCTTGCCGCCAGTTCCTCGAACACCACGCGCCACGCGTGGGCGTCGGCGGCATCGACCATCGCGTCGCCGCGCGTGCGCCCCGCGCCATAGGCGGCGATCCAGCGGTCGGCGATGACCCCCGCGTCGAACAAGCTGGCCGTGCGCGTCGCCATTCCGTGCCCCCGTCGCCCTCCCCCTTTCCCCAAAGCGGGCCGCCGCGCAATGGCCCGCGGTCAGTTCCCGTCGGAGATCAGCGTACCCCCGTCGACCACCAAAGTCTGGCCGGTGACGAACCCGCCCGCATCGCTGGCGAGGAACAGCGCGGCGGCGGCGACTTCCTGCGGGGTGCCGACGCGGCGGAGCGGCGTGGCAACGAGCCGGCGCTCGGTCCGCTCGGGGTCCGACAGGATCGCGCTCGCCCAGTCGGTGGCGATCAGGCCGGGGGCAATCGCATTGGCGCGCACGCCCGCGGGGCCGAACTCGACGGCGAGGTTGCGGGCAAGCTGCGCCAGTGCCGCCTTGGTGATCCCATAATGACCGAGGCCCGCATTGCCGCGGAGTCCGGCGAGGCTGGAGAGGAGGACGATGCTCCCCCGCCCCCGCGCCGCCATCGCCGGGGCGATCCGCGCGGTCAGGCGGATCGGGTGGTCAAGGTTGATCGCATAGAGCGCGGCGCGGGTCTCCTCATCCATGCCGTGCATCGGCCCGGCCGGCCCCGCGATCCCGGCGTTGCAGACGAGGATCTCGGCGGCCTCGTCCCCCAGCGCATCGACCTGCCCCGCGTCGGCGAGGTCGGCGACGACGCCCCGCCCGCCGAGGTCGGCGGCGATCCCCTCGATCGCCGGATCGCGGTCGGCGAGGATCAGGCTCGCCCCCGCGCCCGCGAACAGCCGCGCGATGGCGAGCCCGATCCCACTCGCCGCGCCGGTGACGAGCGCCGTGCGGCCGTCGAGGCGGAAGAGGCCAAGCGGATCAGTCATCGAATGCCGCCTCGATCAGTGCGTCGAGATCGACGTCGGCGCGAAAGCCGAGCGCATCGGCGCGGGGCGTGGCAAGCGGCGGATAGCTGCCGAACACGGCGCGCAGCCCGGTATCCTCGGCATAGGTAAAGCCGCCTGTGTCGCCGATGCGGCCCAGCGCCTCGACCAGCGCGCCGATACGGACATGGCGCGCGGGCAGCGTGATCGCGTCCCCCTCGGTCGTGCCGGACAGCAGCGCATCGACGAGCATCCGCACAACCGCCCTTGCCGACAGAAGCCAGCTCGTCGCCTCGGGTGCGACGGGGACGACATACGCCTCGTCCTCGCGGGCGGCGTGGAACAGGTCGCTGAGGAACGCCGAACCGAAGCCCCCGGCCCCGCGCGGCCGCGCGACGATGCCGGGCAGGCGCAGCGCCATCCCCTTCACCGCGCCACGTCGCGCCGCGTCGGCGAACGCAAGCTCGGTCATCCGCTTGTGCGTGCCGTAGACGCTCGTCGGGGTCGGCACCGTCGCGTCGTCGACCGGCGCGGCAAGCCGCCCGCCGAACACCGCGATCGAGCTGGCAAGGATCAGCCGCCGCCCCGCCATTCCCTCGATCAGCCAGAGCGGCAGGTCGAGATTGACCGCCCGCGATGCCGCCGGATCGGCCTCCGCCGCCGCGCCGGGCAGCGCGGCGAGGTGGAGGACGGCATCCACCCCGATCACGCGGGCGAACACAGCCGGATCGGCAAGCTCGCCCGGCAGCGCCTCGAACGGCGGCGGCGTAGCAAAGGCGCGGTCGGTCAGCAGCACGTCGGCGATCCCGCGCGCCGCCAGCTCGCGCACCACCGCACGGCCGACGAACCCGTCGGCGCCGGTGACGGCGATCCGCATCAGCGAAGCTCGGGCGCGTATTCGCCGTCGATCAGAACGAACGCCACGCGGCAATTCGCGTCCGAGCGGTTCGACCAGCCATGATTGGTGCCCCGCTGCACGACGATATCGCCCGCGCGCACCACCGTCTCGCCCACGTCCATGATGAGCGTCAGCTCGCCTTCGAGCACGATGCCATAGTCGATCGTCTCGGTCCGGTGCATCAGCGCATGGCGGCCCTCGCCGCTTTCGTGCCCTGCCGCCTCGACCGCGCCGATTTCGGCGAAGTGCGCGCGCGCCGCCTCGGGCGACATGGTGCGGATCTCGTCGCCCTCGGGCGGGATGTCGAGGACACGCAGCCGCGTGCCGCGCTTTGGCGGCGCGAGGACCAGCGCGCCTTCGTCGGGTGCGCTCGCGGCCTCGATCGGGGCGGGGGTGTCGTGCGTCGCCCATACTTCGTGGAACAGGGGGCCGATCGCGCCGCCGACGCGCTGGACGAAGGCGACGGGCGCGTCGGATTCGATGACCGCGCGCCCCTCGCCGTCATGGCCGGTAACGATGCGGCGGACGGGGCGGTGCGCGTCCATCAGATCGGCTCGGCCACGACCTGGAACATCGCGTGCGTCGCCTTGGCATTGTCGACCGGCGGTCCCTTGCCGAGCTGGCCCATGCAGATCGCCAGACTCTCGCGCACGATATAGGCGCAGCGGTCGAAGCGGCGGTCGCGGAACGCGGTCAGCGCGGTTTCTACGTCGTCCGCCTTTTCGAGTTCGTCGGCGAGGACGATGCTGTCCTCGATCGCCATCCCAGCGCCCTGTCCCAAGTGCGGCGTCGTCGCGTGCACCGCATCGCCGAGCAGCACGACGCGCCCCTCGTGCCACGGCCCCTCGACCAGATGCCCCTCGAGCGGGCGATATACCACGCCGTCGTCGTCGGTGATGTGCTCGGCCAGCGCGCGGATCGCGGGGGCGCAGTTCGCCAGCTTGCCGCGCATCACCGCCGCCAGCCCCTCGCGCGGGTAGCGTGGATTGTCGGGCTCGGGCGTGGTCATGTACATGTACATGAGGTCGGTGGAGATCGGCACCAGCCCCACCCCGATCGGCCCGTTATAGGCGTGCATCGCATCGAGATCGGCGGGGCGCGGCAGGTTGTAGCGCCACACCGACTGGCCGGTGAAAACCGGTCCCGGCGCCTCGGGCAGCACGGCGGCGCGCGTCTGCGAATAGACGCCGTCCGCCCCGATGACGAGATCGTAGCGCCCGCTGCTGCCATCGGAAAAGGTCACGTCGACGCCCGCCCCGTTATCCTCGATCGCCGTGGCGGTGATGCCCAGCCGCACCTCGGCCCCGCTGGCGATCGTGCGGTCGCCCAGCACCTTGTGCAGCGCGGGGCGCGGTACGCCCATGCTGGCCGGATAACCATCGACCAGCCGCGGCACCGGTACGCGCGCCACCCGGTCGCCGGCGGGCGTGTAGATCTCCACCGCGTCGAAACCGACGCCGGCGGCCAGATACTCGTCGATCAGCCCGAGCTCGGCCATCGCGCGGATGACGTTCGACTGCTGGATGATGCCGACGCCGTAGACCGACCAGTCGGGATCGCGCTCGATCACGGTGACGCTGTGGCCCTTGCCGCGAAGCGCGATGGCGGCTGTCAGCCCGCCGATGCCGCCGCCGATGACGAGAATGTCGAGGTTACGCATGTCGATCCTTCAGAAACGGTCGAGGTCGTTGGCAAGCGCCAGCCTGCCCCGGAAACCCTTGGCGATACGAGCGCGATAGTCGGCGGTGCGCGCCGGATCGCTGCCGCCCGCGAAATGCGTCACCGCCACCGCCCTCACCCCCGCCGCACCCGCAAGCGCGCCGACGGCCTCGGGCGTCAGATGATGCGTCGACAGGTGCTGGACCAGCTTTGCGCGGGCGGGCGCGGGCATGTTCGGTGAATTCTGCGCCACCTTGGCGAGCGTGAGGTCGAGGTCGATCATCTCGCTCACCAGCAGGTCCGCGCCCTTCGCCAGCGCGGTCACAGCCGGGCTGGGGCCGGTGTCGCCGGTATAGGCGATCGACCGGACGGGCGTGTCGAAGCGATAGGACAGCGATTTGTAGGACCCGTCCTCGGCGCTGCCGGGCGCGAAGTCGTAATGCGTGTTCTGCGCGGTCCGCACCGTCATGTCGCCGACCCGGACGCTCGCGCCGCCCGCCAGTTCGACCACGCGCACGATGCTGTCGGGCGCGGGCCAGGACTGGCCGGGGATGCCGTAGCCCGCCGCGGCGGCGGGTCTGAGCGATGCGATGATGCCGTCCACCAGCGCCTTTGTCCCCGGCGGGCCGTAGATCGTCAGCACCGCGCGCACGTCGGTCTGGTCGCGCAGGCCGATGATCGCGGCGAGCCCACCGGTATGATCGACGTGCAGGTGGCTGAGAAACACCGCCTTCACCTGCGGCAGGCGCAGCCCCGCCTTGGCGAGTTGCTGCGCGGCGCCGTCTCCGGCATCGACCAGATAGACCTCGCCCCCGCGCACCAGCGCGTTCGCCGGCTGTGCCCGCTCCGCCGCGCCGACCGGCCCGCCCATCGTGCCGAGCGTGATCCAGGCATCAGCGGGCGCCTGAACGCCCGCCAGCAGCGAAAGGGCGAGGCCGAGCATCAGAAGTCGAACCCGACGCGGACGCCATAGGTGCGCGGCGGGCGCAGCGTGCCCACGGGGAAGTCGAGGATCGGCCGCGTGCCCGCGCGCGCCAGTACCTCCGCATCCTCAATATTGTTGATGAAGCCGGTGAGGCTCCAGCCTTCCGCGCGCAGCGTCACATAGGCGTCGGACATCATGAAGCCGTCCTGCTTCTCCTCAGGCCGGTAGTTCGAATTGAGGAATCGGCTGGTCTCGATATTGGTGCGCGCGCCGAAGACGAGGTCGAGCGTGGACCCCAGCGGGAAGGTCCGCTCATAGCCCAGGTTGAACGCCCATTCCGGCGACTGGACCGTCGGCTTGCCCGAACAGTCGATATCGTAGAAGCGCGCGCCGTTGATCCCCGGATTGGCCGCGCGGCTGCCGATGGTGGTGCACCCCGTCGCCACCGGCGCGCCGGTGGGCGAGAAGTTCGCCGTCGTCAGCTCGTCGTACCGCCCGTTCAGATATTGCGCGACCGCGGTGAACAGGTCGTTCCGGCTGGGGGCGAAGCGCATCTCGACCTCACCGCCATAGATGCGCGACTTGCCCGCGTT
This sequence comes from Sphingomonas yantingensis, assembly GCF_014199325.1. GTDB lineage: Bacteria > Pseudomonadota > Alphaproteobacteria > Sphingomonadales > Sphingomonadaceae > Sphingomonas > Sphingomonas yantingensis. The sequence continues at coordinate 171,225 of NZ_JACIJJ010000002.1, read as the reverse complement.
GACGGTGATCGAACCCTGCGCGATCAGCCCGGTGCCGGTCGGCACGCCGCCGACGAAGGTGATCTGCTGGTCCTTGTAATCCCAGTAGAATGCCTCGACGTTCAGTTGCAGTTTGTTGCCGAAGAAGCGGTTCTTGGCGCCCGCCGTGTACGCGGTCAGCGTCTCGGGCGCGAAGGTGTTGTTCGGCGGCTGGGCGACGAAGAAGCCGCCCGATTTGAAGCCCGTCGCGACATTGGCGTAAAGGAGCGAGGCAGGGCCGGCGTCGAACTCGACACCTGCCTTCCACGTGAACTTCTCGAACGTGAGCTCGCCGGTGAACGGCGCACCGAGCGCGGGCTCGATCGGGCCGGGCAGGCCGCCTGCCGCGGTCCGCGTCCGCTGGCGCTTGTCCTCGCGCGTGTAGCGACCGCCGGCAACGAGGCGAAAGGCATCGGTGACGTCGAAGGTCAGCTGGCCGAAACCCGCGATGCTCTCGGTACGCAGGTTGGGCGCGAACCGCGTCGTCGACAGATTGCCCTGGCGGAAGAAGTTCACCGCCTGCTGCTTTTCGTCGAAGAAGAACGCGCCGACGACGTAGCGCAGCCGCTGGTCCTCGTTCGACGAGAGCCGCGCCTCCACCGACATCTGCTCGGCCAGGTCGGTCACGTCGCCCTGGAACCCCGGCAGATAGGTGCGGAAATTGGTGTCCGACCGGCGCCACGCGGGAATGATCGTGAGCTTGCCGAAGCCCATGTCGCCCTCGACCGTCGCCGACAGGCCGTAGAACTTGTTGTCGAGGAAGCCGTCGCTGCCCGCCTGCGCGATGCAGCCCGAGCGGACGAAGCCGCCGAACCCGCCGCAGAAGGGCGGTGCGAAGATGCCCGCGGCGAACTGTGCCACCGCTGCCTGGGCCCGCGGGTCGGAGACGCTGACGCGATCCTCTAGCGGCGGGGCATTGAGGCCGGCATAGGGGAGCAGCACCGCCCCCGCGCCCTTGCCATGCTGGTTGTAGTAATCGCCGACGATCGTCATCGACCAGAGGTCGGACGGCTGGATCAGGATCGACGCGCGCACCGCCTCGCCCCGTTCGTCGTCATAGCCGTCGCTGATATAGCCGTCGCGGTCGACCACCTGTCCCGCGACGCGCAGCGCCACAACTTGTCCCAGCGGCAGGTTGATCGCGCCCGACGCCTTCTTCGCATCGTAATTGCCGTATTCGAGCAGGCCTTCCACGCCGAACTTGCCCAGCACCGGCTTGCGCGGAAGGACGTTGATCGCGCCGCCGGTGGCGTTGCGGCCATAGAGCGTACCCTGCGGCCCCTTCACCACCTCGACCCGCTCGAGGTCGTAGAAGACGCCCGCGGGCGCGGTCGGGCGGCCGACATAGACGCCGTTGAAGTTGAACGCGACGGCGTTCTCCGAAAACGAGTTCTGCGAATTGGTGCCGACGCCGCGCAGGAAGAAGCTGGTCGTGCCGCCGGTCGGCTGGACGACGAGTGCGGGGACGAGCTTGCCGAGGTTCGCGGTCTCGGTGATGCCCGCATTGGCGAGCGCATCGCCGGTTACGGCGGTGACGGCGACGGCGGCGCGCTGGAGCGACTCCGACCGGCGCTGCGCGGTCACGACGATATCCTGAAGCCCCTCGCCCTCGTCGGGGGCCGGTGCGGCCTGCTCGACCGGGTCGGCGGGGGCCGAGTTGGTAACCTGCTGCGCCCATGCCGGCTGCGCTGCCAGTGCCAGCGCCATCGCGGTCCCGAGACCCAAAGTCCTTCGCATCGCATCCTCCCGTCTGCCGCCCGATACGATGCCGGGCGTGTTCGTGGGCGGGAGGATGGCGCGGGGCAAGCAATCGGTCTAACGCATTGTTCTGATCGTCTGCCACAAACGAAAGTGATCGATGATGCGGCTCGACCAGTTCGATCTCAACCTGCTCGTCGCGTTCAACGTGCTGGTCGAGGAACGCAACGTGACCCGCGCCGCCGCGCGGATGAACGTTACGCAATCGGCGATGAGCGCGGCACTGAAGCGCCTGCGAGAGGCGTTCGCCGACGAGATCCTCGTCCAGCATGGCCGGCGGATGCTGCCCACTTCGAACGCGCTGGCGCTCGCGCCTCAGGTGTCGGCGGCGATCGTCGAGCTGCGCAGCATCCTGTCGACCGGCATGGCGTTCGATCCGGCGGAAGCGCGGCGGGTGTTCCGGCTGGTCGCGTCGGATTACATCGCCACCGTCCTCATCTCGCCGCTACTCGCCCGGCTGGAGGCGGAGGCGCCGCACGTTCGCCTCGACATCACACTCCCGCGCAGTTCGATCGGCGCGATGCTGCAGGACGGGGAGATCGATCTCATCATCTCGCCCGAGACGTTCCTTGAGGCGGAGCATCCGCGCGAGCTGGTGTTCGAGGAGCGGCACGTCGTCGTCGGCTGTGCGTCGAACCCGGTGTTCACAGCGTCAATGACCCCGGACGCCTTCTACGGCTGCGGCCATGTGGCGGTCAGCGTGTCGCGCGACGGCACCTTCATCGACAACTGGCTGCGCCAGCAGGGCGACCGGCGGCGAATCGAGGTGACGTGCGCCTCCTTCATCCAGGCGCCGTGGATGTTGCCGGGGACGCGGCGACTGGCGCTGATGCACGAGCGGCTGGCGCGGGTGATGGCCCCAGGCCTCGGCCTCGCGATCGCGGAGGCGCCGTTCGACCTGCCGGTGATGCGCGAGATGATGCAGCACCACCGTGCGCGGAGCACCGACCGCGGGCTGGCATGGCTGCGCCAACGGATCGTGGAGCAGGTGACCGGATAACACCGCCGTGGTCCCGCGGGAGCGGGAGTACGGCGCGCTAGGCCCGCACCACGCGCTGGTCGATCGCGCCGAACGGCCCCGCGCGCATCGCGACGCGCGTGCCGAAGCGCAGGAACCCCGTCTCCGGCTTGCCCCCCGCGATCATCTCGATCGCGCGGCGCTCCGAGATACAGGTCGAGCCGACCGTCGCATGCTCGGCGTTGGAGACGGTGCCCGAGCCGATGATCGTGCCCGCGGGCAGGTCGCGCGTCGCCGCCGCATGCGCGACCAGCTCGTGAAAGCCGTATGCCATCGCCCGGCCGCTCGGATGCCCGAACCACGTCCCGTCGACCTCGACCGTGAGCGGCAGGCAGACGCGGCCGTCGGCCCATGCCGTGCCCAGCTCGTCTGGCGTCACCGCGAACGGCGCGGCGCTGCACGCGGGCTTGGCCTGCACCCAGCCAAAGCCCGTCTTCATCTCGGCCGGCGCGAGGGTGCGCAGCGACCAGTCGTTGATGAGGACGATCAGGCGGATGTGATCCAGCGCATCCGTGGCGGAGACGCCCATCGGCACGTCCCCCGTCACAACGCCGAACTCGCCCTCGAAATCGATGCCGTCCGCCTCGCTCGGCAGGGCCACGTCATCGGTGGGCGCGATGAAGCGGTGGCTCATCCCCTGGTACATCAGCGGCTTGGTCGTCTCGATCGGCGGCAGGTTGAACGCCGTCTGCATGAGGTCGCCGTGCGTCGGGAAGGCCGAGCCGTCGAGCCATTGCCACGCGCGCGGCAAGGGCGCGGCGAAGTCCTCCGCCGCCACCGCCTCGCCCGTCTCGGCGGCCTCGGTCGCGGCGGCGAGCGCGTCCTGCGCCGCGTCCCAGGTATCGAGTGCGGATTGCAGCGTCGGAAAGCCCGTCACCGGCGCGACCCGCGTGCCGTCGCGGGCGACCGCGACCAGCGTCCCGTCGCGCCCGCCGCGCTTCAGCGTCGCGAGCCTCACGGCGTTTCCCCCTCGAAGATCGCGACCGCGCGCGTCCAGCCGGCCGATCCGCGCTTCACCTTGGCGGGGAAGCAAGAGACCATGAAGCCCGACGGCGGCAGCTGGTCGAGATTGGTGAGCTTCTCCATGTGGCAGTACCCGATCTCGAGCCCTGCCTTGTGCCCCTCCCAGATCAGGGAGGTATCGCCGGTCTCGGCCACGCGCTTCGCGGTCGCCTCGAACGGCGCGTCCCAGCTCCAGGCATCTGTGCCCGTCACCCGCACGCCGCGGCTGGTTAGGTACAGCGTTGCCTCGCGCCCCATGCCCACACCCTTGGCGAGGAAGTCCGGCCCGCCCAGCGCCGCCCCCGCGGCGGTGTTGACGAGGACGATCTCCAGCGGTTTCAGCTCATGCCCGATCCGGGCGAGCTCCGCCTCGACCTCGGCCGCGGTCACGACATGGCCGTCGGGCAGGTGGCGGAAGTCGAGCTTCACGCCGGGCTGGAAGCACCAGTCGAGCGGCACCTCGTCGATCGTCATGGCGGGTTTTCCGCCATCCTGCGTCGGGTGATAATGCCACGGCGCGTCGAGGTGCGTGCCGTTGTGCGTGGTCAGCGTCAGCGTCTCGGACGCGGCGAACCCCTGTCCCCCGACCATCTGCTCGGCGGTCAGGCCGGGAAAGAAGTTCTGCACCTCCGCCACCGTCTCGGCGTGCGTCTGGTACTGGATCGTCGGCCGCATGAACGGCGGATCGGTGACGACGTCGGGATCGAGCGTGATCGACAGGTCGAGGATGCGGCGCGTCATGCCGTATGCCCGCCCAGCGTCTCGGCGAACCAGTCCGCGATGTAGTCGCGGCCGTAGCTCATATTGTCCGCGCCGACATGCTCCACCCCGCCCTCGCGCGCGGTAAAGAGCTTCAATTCGCGCTTCGGCGAATTGACGAGCTGGTCGTAGCAGTCGTGCGCATATTGCACGCTGATCTGGCGATCCTCCGCCCCGTGGGTGACGAGGAAGGAGACCTTCACCCCGTCCATATGGCCGTTGAGGTTCATGCCCTCCGCCTTGGCGAGGAAGTCGTCCATATCGCTCGCGCCGAACGCCCACATGACGTGCGCCCAGTAATGCGGCACGGGGTTCTCGCCCTCGCGCTTCAGCCGCTTCTGCTGCACCTCGGCCCAGTTGTGGTTGGCGCCCCACACCGCGCCGCTCGCGAAGCGGGGCTCGTAGGCGACCGCGCGCGGTGCGAAGTGACCGCCGAGCGAAATGCCGGTCATGCCGATGCGGTCGGGATCGACGTCCGGCTGCGCCTCCAGCCAGTCCACCGCCTTCGACGCCCAATGCTCGCTGTGCGGATCGACGGGCAGGTTCTGGAGGCGAAGCGCCTCGCCCGAGCCCGGCTGGTCGACGCAGAGGGTGGAGACGCCGCGCCGCGCCAGCGCCTCGGGCAGGCGCGACCAGTAGAGCAGTTCCTTGCAGCTATCGAGGCCGTTGCAATAGACCACCACGGGATGTGGCCCCGGCCCCGCCGCGCGGGTGTAGAGCGCGGGCATCGTGCCGGTGTCGAGCGGCACTTCGACCCGCTCGCGGTTGATCTTGCCGAGCGCGGTCGACTTGTCGAACGTCTCGCGCGCCTTGCGATAGGTTTCCATCCGGCCCGGATGGCCGTGCCCCTGCATCCGCTCGGCCGTGAAGAGATAGAGCGATGCGCGTTCCAGCTTGTCCGACGCCGACAGCGCGCGGCCCCTGGCTTCGTCCTCGGCGGCGAGTTCGATCAGCTTGTCGCCCATCGCCGCCCACTGCTTCATGAAAGCAGGCGTCCCGGCATCGCCGCCGCCGGCCGCGGCGTCCTTGATCGGCTGGCACATGTCGACGATCTCGCCGATCCGCCCGCCGCTCTCCATCGCGATCGCGACGCTCAGGTTCCAGATATAGTTCGGGAACATCTCGAACAGCGCCATGGATCAGGCCTCCGCCGCCACGAACAGGCCCTTGTCGGCCTCCGGGTGCGGCATCGTCTGCGGACCGCCGACGCCGATGCCCCACTGGTCCATCACCTGCGGGCCGGGGACATGCACCTTGTGCTCGTGCGTTTCGAAATCCACGTCCTCCAGCTCCGAGGTATATTCGACCGCGAAGCCGTTCGGCGTCGTGAAATAGCTGAAGGTGTTGTTGCCCGCGGTATGGCGGCCGGGTCCCCAGCGCAGGTCGGTGCCCTTCTTCTTCAGCCGGTTGATGCCGCGCATCATGTCGTCGACCGTCAGCATGTCGTAGGCGACGTGGTTGAGGCACGGCGGGCCGGGCAGGAAGGCGAAGCGGTGATGCGCCGAATTGCAGCGCAGGAACGCCATGAAATCGCCCAGCCAGTCCGACAGGCGGAAGCCGAGCACGTCCTCGAAGAACTGCACCGCCGCCTTGTGGTCGGGCGAATGGAGGACGATGTGGCTGATCTTCTGCGGCACGCCGTCCCAGCGCTGCATCTCGCGCGCGGTGCCGCGCTCGACGCCCGCCGACACCTCGAACGGCAGGCCGTCGGGCGAGAAGAAGCGGAAGCCATAGCCGCCGCCCAGCGTCGTCAGCGCGCGCGGGGCGAAGATCACCTTGCAACCGGCGGCCGCGACCTTGTCGTGCAGCGCGTCGACATCGGCATCGCTGTCGGCAGCGAGCGCGATCACGTCGATGCGCTTCTCTTCCGCTGCGCGCAGGCGGACGACGTAAAGTTCGTCATTCCCCTCGGCGGCGAAGTGCCACATGCCGTCCTGCTCACCGACTTCCTTGAGGCCCCAGACGTCGCGGTAGAAAGTGCGCTCGGCATCGAGGTCGGTGACGCCATAGCCGACATAACGGATTTCGGTGACGCGGCTCATGTTCGCTCTCCTGTTGACTGGTTGCGCGCTGGATAACGGGCAGCAGAGCGATTGAGAAAATCTTTGTTTCGATGCATTCCCATTCAGATCGTGAATGGGAGGGCATATTGCGCTTCAAGGGCCTCGACCTCAACCTGCTCGTCGCCTTCGACGCGCTGCTCGCCGAGCGGAGCGTGTCGCGTGCCGCCGCCCGCGTGAACCTCAGCCAACCGGCGATGAGCAACGCGCTCAATCGGCTGCGGAGCTTCTTCGCCGACGACCTGCTCGTCGCCAGCGGCAAGCGCATGTATCCGACGCCCCTGGCCGAGGCGCTAGGGCCGCAGGTGCGCGCCGCGCTCGGCACGATGGAGGGGCTGATCGCCGCTTCCCGCCACTTCGACCCGGCGACGTCAGCGCGCAGCTTCCGGATCATGGCGTCGGACTATATCGCCACCGCGGTCCTGTTCCCGCTGATCGCGCGGTTGGCGGTGGAGGCGCCCAACGTCCGCATCGACCTGCTCCTGCCCAGCGAGCGACGGTTCGAACTCATCGAGAGCGGCGGCATCGACCTGCTCATCACGCTCGAGCCGTACCTCACGCCCGAGATGCCGTCGGATGCGCTGCTGGAGGACGAATATGTCGTGGTCGGGCGCGCGGGGCATCCGGCGCTGGCGGGGCCACTCTCGACCGAGGCGATGCTGGCTTGGCCGCACGTGCTCGTTGCAATCGGCGAGGGTCGGCTGCCGAGCTTCGGCGACGCCTATCTGGAGCGGCTGGGGATCAGCCGCCGGGTGGCGGCGGTGGCGCCGTCGTTCACGCCGCTGCCGTGGCTTTTGATCGAAACCGACTGGCTGACGTTGATCCAAAAGCGGCTCGCGACGCTGCTCGCCGAACGGTTCGAGCTCGCCATCGCTGCGCCGCCGATCGCAATCCCGCCGCTCACCGAAATGGCGCAGTACCACCTGACCCGCCGCGGCGATCCGGGGCTGCGCTGGCTGATCGAGCGGATCAGGGCGGCGGGATAGGCGTCGGCAGCGGCCGGCCGGCAAGGAACGCGTCGATATTGTCGAGCACCAGCGCCGCCATCGCCGCGCGTGTCTCCACCGTCGCACTGGCGATATGCGGTGTCAGCATCGTGCGGTCGCTGTCGACCAGCACGGGCGGCACGTTCGGCTCGTCGGCGAACACGTCGAGCGCAGCGCCGGCGATGCGCCGTTCGGCGATCGCGGCCACCAGCGCGTCCTCGTCCACCACCGACCCGCGCGCGACGTTGACGAGCACGCCGCCCGGCCCGAGCGCTTCGAGCACGCGCGCGTCGATCAGGTGCCGCGTCTCCGCCGAAGCGGCGGCGGCGACGATTAGCACGTCGCTCGCCGCCGCGAGCGAGGCGGCATCGAGGTGGAATGGCAGGTCCACCGGCTTCCGCGTCCGACCGGAGTAGGCCACCGGCCCGAACGCCTCGAGCCGGTCGGCGATCGCCGATCCGATCCGCCCGAGCCCGACGATCCCGAACCGCCGCCCGGTCACTTTCCGCGCCAGCGGCAGGTCGCCGTTCGTCCAAGCGCCGCTGCGCACATGCGCGTCGGCACGCGGGAAGTCTCGGAGCAGGCCGATGACGAGCCCGATGGCGAGGTCGGCCACATCGTCGGTCAGCACGCCCGGCGTGTTGGTGACAGTCACACCGCGCGCAGCGGCATGGGCGATATCGACCTTGTCGAACCCGACGCCGTTGATCGCGATCAGGCCGAGATTCGGCAGCGCCTCGACCAGCTCGCGCGGCGCGCCGGTTTGGCCACCGGTCACGATGATGCGCACGTCATCGGCGTTAGCGGCGAGCCAGTCCGCATCGGGCTCGACCCGTACCCGCTCGCCCCGCGCGTCGAGCGCAGCCTCGAGATCGGCGGACATGGGCGAGAGTTGGAGGATCATGGGATGGGTCATCACCTCAAAAAACCCCCTCACCCCGGACTTGATCCAGGGGCCGGGGTGACGTGTACGGCGAGCTGCGGGCCGGAACCGCGGCCGCCGACACTGGTTGAGCGGAAAACTGCTTTGAAAGGAACGACATGGCCGCGCTCGACCGCAATTCCAACCTGCCGCTGATCGCCGCCGCTATCGGCGTGCTCGCCGGCGCGGCGGGCATCGCCGCCTGGACGCTGGCGGCGCGGCGCTCGCCCGACGAGGGCCACTCGGCCCCTGATCTCGACCGGGACACGCCGCGACCCACCGCCGAAGATCGCGCGCCCGAGCATTTCCGGCCCGATCCGACCGCGCCGGTCGCTGCCGAAGATCGAGAGGCGCTACGTCCTGCCACCGGCCCCTCGCCCAGCCTCGTCGCCGATCGCGGCGCGGTGCGCAGCGAACCCTGAAGCCTCACCCCGCCAGCGCGATGACGTCGCCCGTCACCGCGCACCGGTTGGCGTCGACACGGTCGGGGCATGGGCCGTCGTGCAGCACCACCAGCCGCCGCCCGGCCCCGCCCGGCAGCCAGTCGATCGCCTCGGGCCGATCGACACCCATCCGCACGGGCAGGTCGAACAGGTGGCGCGGGCGGTGGACCACTGCCTCCTCAGCATCAGCGGGCAGGTCGTGGCGCCACCCCTCCCACCGGAACACCGCGCAGCGTCCGTCGATCGCCTGGGTCGGCCCGGCAAGGATGACGAGGTCGTCGCCATCGACCTTCAGATCGCGGATGCCCATGCCGTGCAAGTCGACCAGCCGGATCGACAACCCGGGTGTCACGTGCAGCCGCCCGCGCTTCTTAGGCACGATATTGGGCTCGGCGATCAGCGCGAAGTCGGCGATCACCGGCCCGCGCATGCCGAGTGCGACGCGCCCGCCCGCCACCGCGATCCCTTCGATATCCAGCCCGCCCTCCTTCGCCGCGATCTGTGTGAAGGGGCCGGTCAGCGGGTGCTCGGCGAACAGGCGGGCGAGCCTGCTGCCATGCGCCTTGGTCAGCTTGACATGCCCCGCCCGCCGCTTCCCGTCGCGCGCGACCGGCTCGACGCGGCCATCCGCGCCCACCGCCAGCGGCAGCCGCGCGAGCACGCAGCGCGCGCGCGTGTCCTTGAGGTTCGCCATCTTCGCCACGTCGATGCGCGGGGCACCGTCCTCGCCCTCGCGCCGCTTGGGCTTGGGCCGGGTGCGCGCGTGGCTGCCCGTCACCCACAGCCAGTCGTCCTCGGCATAGGCAAGCCCCTCGACGTCGATCTCGCCCTCGTCCTCAAGGCCCAGCAGCGCGACGAGGTCGAACGCGCGGTGCTCGCCCCAGACGCCCGGCGCGGTCGGCACCAGCCGCTCCAGCCGCGCGCCCTCGTCCCCCGCCACGAACAGCGTCGTGCCGACGAACGCCGCACCTGACAGGTCGTGCATCGGATGGTCGTCGTCGGCCGCGCCCCGGAACTCGAGGCGGATATGCCCCACCGCGGCGCGCGGGGCGGGCAGGCGATCGGCGGTGAAACTCTGGCGGGGAAGCATGGGGCGACCTCTCGTTACGGCGGCGAAGCGTCGCACGACCGCGCGCAAGCTGCTAGGGGGTTAGGCATGAGCAAAGGCACGATACGCGTCGGCATCGGCGGCTGGACCTACGAACCGTGGCGCGGCGGCACCTTCTATCCGGAGGGGCTGGCGCAGAAGCGCGAGCTCGAACACGCCGCGAGCGCGATGACCGCGATCGAGATCAACGGCACCTATTATTCGAGCTTCAAGCCGGCGAGCTTCGAGACCTGGGCAAAGGCGGTGCCCGACGGCTTCGTATTCACCGCCAAGGCATCGCGCTACGTCACCAACCGCAAGGTTCTGGCCGAGGCGGGCGAATCGATCGAGCGGTTCCTGGGTCAAGGGATCACCGCGCTTGGCGACAAGCTCGGCCCGATCCTGTGGCAGTTCATGGCGACCAAGAAGTTCGATGCCGACGATTTCGGCGCGTTCCTGAAACTACTGCCGGCCGCGCAGGATGGGGTGAAGCTGCGCCACGCGGTGCATGTTCGCCACGAGAGCTTCCGCGACCCCGCCTTCGTCGCGATGGCGCGGGCGGCGGGGGTGGCGATCGTCAATGCCTGGTCCGACGACTATCCGGGGCTCGGCGACGTGAGCGGCGACTTCGTCTATGCGCGGTTCGAGAATGCGATCGCGGACGAGCCGCAGGGTTTTCCCGCGGCGACGATCGACCGCTTCGCCGACTGGGTGCGCGCCTGGGCCGCGGGCAAGCCGGCGGGCGACCTGCCGACCGCCGGCGATCCGGCGCCAGCGAAACCGCGCGACGTATTCGCCTTCATGATCAACGGTGCGAAGGAGCGCGCCCCCGCGGCGGCCCAGGCGCTGATCGAGCGCGTCGGCCGCCCCTGACCCCGTCATCCCGGACTTGATCCGGGATCCCGCTTCTTTCTTCTTCGACGCGCGCAAGAAGAAGCGGGACCCCGGATCTAGTCCGGGGTGACGAAGAAGGAAGGACGCTCGCACACCCCGCCCCTTTCGCAATCGCGGCAAATAGGCTAAGCGCGCGCCCGATGCCTGCGTAACGGGCGCGGCCAACCCAAACCCAACGGAACACGTATGAACCTCCGCAACGTGGCGATCATCGCCCACGTCGACCATGGCAAGACCACGCTCGTCGACCAGCTCTTCCGCCAGTCGGGCACCTTCCGCGACAACCAGCGCGTCGAAGAGCGCGCGATGGATTCGAACGACCTCGAAAAGGAGCGCGGGATCACCATCCTCGCCAAGCCCACCTCGATCGAGTGGGAAGGCACGCGCATCAACATCGTCGACACCCCCGGCCACGCCGATTTCGGCGGCGAGGTGGAGCGCATCCTGTCGATGGTCGACGGCGTCGTCCTGCTGGTCGATTCGTCCGAAGGCGCGATGCCGCAAACGAAGTTCGTGACCGGCAAGGCGCTGGCGCTCGGCCTGAAGCCCATCGTCGTCGTCAACAAGGTGGACCGCCCCGACCAGCGCATCCAGGAAGTGCTGGACGAGGTGTTCGACCTATTCGTGTCGCTCGACGCCAATGACGAGCAGCTCGACTTCCCGGTCCTCTACGCCTCGGGCCGCAACGGCTATGCGAGCGAGGATCCGGACCGCCGCGAGGGCACGCTGACGCCGCTCTTCCAAAAGATCGTTGACCACGTCCCGCCGCCGGCGCTCGATGCGGAGGCGCCGTTCACCTTCCTCGTTACGCTGCTCGACCGCGACAACTTCCTCGGCCGCGTGCTGACGGGCCGCGTCACCAGCGGCAAGGTCAAGGTGAACCAGGCGATCCACGCGCTCGACATGGACGGCAACGTCATCGAGACGGGCCGCGCGTCGAAGATCATGACCTTCCGGGGCCTTGAGCGCGTGCCGACCGAAGAGGCGCAGGCGGGCGACATCATCAGCTTGGCCGGCCTCACCGTCGCCACCGTGTCGAACACCATTGCCGACGTATCGGTCAGCGAGCCGATCCAGGCGCAGCCGATCGACCCGCCGACGCTGTCGATGCGCTTTGCCGTCAACGATTCTCCGATGGCGGGGCGTGAGGGCACCAAGGTGACCAGCCGCATGATCCGCGACCGCCTGATGCGCGAGGCCGAATCGAACGTCGCGATCAAGGTGACCGAGAGCGCCGACAAGGACAGCTTCGAGGTCGCCGGCCGCGGCGAGCTTCAGCTCGGCGTGCTGATCGAGACGATGCGCCGCGAGGGCTTCGAGCTCGGCATCAGCCGTCCGCGCGTGCTGTTCGGCACCGACGAGAATGGCGGCCGGACCGAGCCGTACGAGACCGTCATCATCGACGTGGACGAGGAGTATTCGGGCTCGGTCGTCGAGAAGATGAACATCCGCAAGGCCGAGATGACCGACATGCGTCCCTCGGGCGGCGGCAAGACGCGCATCACCTTCTCCGCGCCCAGCCGCGGCATGATCGGCTATCACGGCGAGTTCCTGTCGGACACGCGCGGCACCGGCATCATGAACCGCCTGTTCGAGAAGTACGGTCCCTACAAGGGCCAGATCGAGGGTCGTAAGAACGGCGTCCTCATCTCGAACGGTTCGGGTGAGGCCAATGCCTATGCGCTCGGGCCTCTGGAGGAGCGCGGCGTGCTGATGGTCGGCGTCGGCGAGGCCTTGTACGAGGGCATGATCATCGGCGAGAACGCCAAGCCCGAGGACCTCGAAGTCAACCCGATGAAGTCCAAGCAGCTCACCAACTTCCGCGCGTCGGGCAAAGACGATACCGTCCGCCTGACCCCGCCGTGGAAGATGACGCTGGAACAGGCGATCGCCTATATCGACGACGACGAGATGGTCGAGGTGACGCCCAAGACCATCCGCCTGCGCAAGCGCTTCCTCGACCCGCACGAGCGCAAGCGCGCGAGCCGCGCCAAGGCGGCCTGATCGGAGGGCCGTCGCTTCGGACTTCGGGTCGGGAGCGACGGCCAACCTCACTCTTCACGTCACCCCGGACTGGTTCCGGGGTCCCCGGCCCCGCCAAAGCGACGATTACGGCGCTTGGGGCACGGTGGACGCCGGAACAATTCCGGCATGACGGCTCGGCTGCATCGTTTCCGCCACTGTCATCCCGGTCTTGTGCCGGGATCCCGCTTCTTCTTCCCGCCGCGCAGGTAGCAGAAGAAGCGGGACCCCGGATCAGGTCCGGGGTGACGTGAGGAAGGGGCGCGCACCCCGTTGCCGCTCCTCGCAACCGCTGCTAATCGGCGCGCCATGATCGCGCCGCCCGAACTCATCCGTACCGCCAATACCCGCGTCGCCTGTGACGGTGCGGGCGATATCGAGCCTGCGCTCGGCCATCCGCGCGTGTGGCTCCAGATCGACGATACCGGCTATGTCGATTGCGGTTACTGCGACCGCCGCTTCGTCCTGATCGGCGGGCCGGCGGATGGGGCGGACCACGCGCAGCTTCGCGACCACGGCGACGGCGCGGGGCGGTAAGGCGCGCGCCGTGCTCCGCGAAAGCGGGAGCCTAGGGCCACGAGCGTAGCGCCTGCGGCCCCGGACTCCCGCTTTCGCGGGAGTACGGGCTGATATCACTCTTCATCCCCACCCCAGTCGTACTCCGGCGAAGGCTGGGGTCCAGTTGGGAAGGTCGCCGTTGTCCCGCGTGACCATTGCCGTTCCACAACTGGACCCCGGCCTTCGCCGGGGTACTGCGGGCTCGGGAGTACGAGCGCGCGTCGGGGTGCACCCCTCCCCCTTCGACATCGCAGCCGCCGCGCCTATATCGGGCGCATGACCACCCTCAACGATCCGCGCGCGTTCCTCTATGGCGATGCGCTCGACCCCGACGCCGCCCTCCGGCTCACTCGCGACGCGCTGACCCGCGCCGAGGATGGCGAGCTCTACCTCCAATATTCGCATAGCGAGGCGTTCGGGTTCGACGACGGGCGGCTGAAGACAGCCTCGTACAACAATCATTCGGGCTTCGGCCTGCGCGCGGTGTCGGGCGAGCAGACCGCGTTCGCGCAGGGCAATGCGCTGTCCCCCGACGCGATCGCGCGCGCCGCATCGACCATGGCGCTGATCGACCCGGCCCGGCAGGCCAAGGCACCGCCGCCGCGCGGCAACAACCGGCACCTCTATACCGCGGCCGATCCGCTCGACCTCGTCCCCTTCGCCGACAAGGTGGCGCTGTGCCAGACGATCGACGCCGCCGCGCGTGCCCGCGACCCGCGCGTCTGCCAGGTCAGCGTCGGCCTGCTCGGCTCGTGGAACGTGGTCGAGATCGTCCGCCCCGACGACTTCGTCGCGACCGACGTGCGCCCGCTCGTCCGCCTCAACGTCTCGATCGTGGTCGAGGCGAACGGTCGGCGCGAGACGGGCAGCTTCGGCATCGGCGGGCGCGAGCTTTACGACCGGATCATGGCCCCGGAAACGTGGAACCGCGCGGTGGACGAGGCGCTTCGACAGGCGCTCGTCAACCTGGAGGCGGTCGCCGCGCCGGCGGGGGAGATGCCCGTCCTGCTCGGTTCGGGCTGGTGCGGCGTCATGCTGCACGAGGCGGTGGGCCATGGGCTGGAGGGCGATTTTAACCGCAAGGGCAGCTCGGTCTATGCGGGCCGAATCGGCGAGCAGGTGGCCGCAAAGGGCGTGACCGTCGTCGACGACGGTTCGATCGCCGGCCGCCGCGGCTCGCTGTCGATCGACGACGAGGGAACGCCGACGCAGGAAAACGTCCTGATCGAGGACGGCGTGCTCAAGGGCTATATCCATGATCGCCTGAACGCCCGCCTGACCGGCGTCGCGCCCACGGGCAACGGCCGGCGCGAGAGCTTTCAGCACGCGCCGATGCCGCGCATGACCAACACCTTCATGCGCGCCGGCAACGACGATCCGGCCGAGCTCCTCTCGCGCATCAAGCGCGGCATCTATGCGACCAGCTTCGGCGGCGGACAGGTCGATATCGTGTCGGGCAAGTTCGTCTTCTCCTGCACCGAGGCGTACATGGTCGAGAACGGCAAGCTGGGCGCGCCGATCAAGGGCGCGATGCTGATCGGCGACGGCCCCACTGCGCTGACGAAGGTCGAGGGGATCGGCAACGACTTCGCGCTCGACGAGGGCGTCGGCATGTGCGGCAAGGGCGGACAGGCCGTGCCCGCGGGCGTCGGCCAGCCGAGCGTGCTGATCGGCGCTCTGACGGTGGGTGGGACGGCGTTGAACTAATTCACTGCCCGTCACCCCGGACTTGTTCCGGGGTCCACCGGGCCGCAGGCGAAGCGGGCGCATTGGCCGCTTCGCTTGATCTTCGAGCGGTTCGGGCGCGGCAAGGTGGGCCCCGGAACAAGTCCGGGGTGACGATGTGCTCTACCGCCCCCGCTCGGCCATCAGTGCGCGCATCGCGATCGTGCCGCGCACGCGCGCCAGCGAATCGTCGATGTCGCCATTGTCATCGCTTTGCCCGAGCGCCGAATATCCCCGCTCCGCCCCGGCGTAGTCGTCCGTCGCCTCGGCACACAGCGCGCGATTGTAGAGCGTGGAGGGATGGTCCGGCAGCGCCGCGAACTCCGCGCAGGCGGCGGGGAGGTCGCGCTGGGTCAGGCGGATCGCCGCCTTGAACCGCTCGGCCGTTTCCTTGTCCATGCCCTTGCGCCCCTCGCGGAAGCGGACATTGCCGGTCCAGTCGTCGGGCGCGAACTTCTCGGTCGCCTCGTCGGCGATACTGCGCAGCATCTCGTCGACCTGGCTTTCCACGCCGATCGGCCGCGATTCGCCTGGGCACCAGCTCGCCTCGTTGCTTCGGGTGAGGCGCGCGCCCCAGCCGATGCGGCCGCTCTCCCCATCGACGACGCGCAGGTCGCTCGCCACGTCGATCCGGCGGCGGGTGCAGTCGAGCTCGACGTCACCCTTCTTGGTGCATTTGTCCTCGGGGCCCTCGATGCACCGCCGGCGCTTCAGCGTCACGGGCCCTTCGTCCACGTCGGTGATCGCGGTGCCGTCCAGGATCATGTCGGCGCGTGCTTCCCCCGCCCGGCCGCCGAGCAGATCGAACCACGGACGCCCGCCGACCGTGCGCCCCGCCAGCGACCGCTCGAGCGCCGGGCCGAGCCGGCTGCCGTCATTGCCGCCGATGCGGCCGACGGCGATGCTGCGCGCCGCCGCCACGCCCATTGCCTCGGGCGCACGCAGCGCGGCGATCCGCACCGCCTCTGCACTTGCCGCCCCGCTCATGCCGATCAGCGCCGCCGCCAGCGCGATTCGCCCCCGTTTCATCGATGACACCCCCATGCCCCTGTGCTTGTCCGAAAGGATAATCGCCGCCGCGCGGGAGGCAAGCAGCGCCCCCGCCGACTTGCACCCGCGCGGCAAGGATGCTAGCCGCGCGCCCATCCCGACCGGACCGCACCCGCTGCGGTCCTGTTCGCGCACCCGGCGCGAGTGGGATACCCAAGGTTCGCGAAAAGGAACGCGCGTGGAGACTTCCGGCGGTATTCAGGCCAGCCTCAGTGGACGCTATGCGACCGCGCTGTTCGACCTGGCGCGCGAGCAGACCGCGCTTGGCCCGGTCGAGGCGAGCCTCGCGGCCGTGCGCCAGGCGCTGGCCGATTCGGCCGACTTCCGCGCGCTGACGACCAGCCCGCTGATCGGGCGCGCCGATGCCGGCCGCGCGATCGCCGCGGTCGCGCAGGCGCTGGACCTCGACAAGATCACCACGAACTTCCTCGGCGTTCTCGCCGCCAACGGTCGCCTACGCGACCTGCCCGCCATCGTCAGGACGTTCGCCGCGCTCGCGGCCCGTCACCGCGGCGAGACGACGGCCGAAGTCGTCTCCGCCCACCCGCTCGCCGCCGATCAGGTGGACGCGATCAAGCAGCAGCTTCGCGCCCGCGTCGGCCGCGACGTGAACGTAGAGCTGTCGGTCGACCCCAGCCTGCTCGGCGGGCTGGTCGTCCGCATCGGCAGCCAGATGATCGACAGCTCGATCAAGACCCGCCTCAACTCCCTCGCACATGCCATGAAGGGCTGAAAATGGACATCCGCGCCGCAGAAATCTCGAAGGTCATCAAGGACCAGATCGCCAATTTCGGCACCGAAGCGCAGGTGTCCGAGACGGGCCAGGTGCTGTCGGTCGGCGACGGCATCGCGCGCGTCCACGGCCTCGACAACGTCCAGGCGGGCGAGATGGTCGAGTTCGCCAACGGTGCGCAGGGCATGGCCCTCAACCTCGAGGCCGATAATGTCGGCGTCGTGATCTTCGGCTCGGACGCCGAGATCCGCGAGGGCGATACGGTCAAGCGCACCGGCACGATCGTCGATGTCCCCGTCGGCCGCGGCCTGCTCGGCCGCGTCGTCGACGCGCTCGGCAACCCGATCGACGGCAAGGGCCCGATCGTCGCCGAGAAGCGCAGCCGTGTCGAGGTGAAGGCGCCGGGCATCATCCCGCGCAAGTCGGTGCACGAGCCGATGCAGACCGGCCTCAAGGCGCTCGACGCGCTCGTCCCCGTCGGCCGCGGCCAGCGCGAGCTCATCATCGGCGACCGCCAGACCGGCAAGACCGCCGTCGCGATCGACACCTTCATCAACCAGAAGGAGGTCAATCAGGGCGGCGACGAGTCGAAGAAGCTCTATTGCATCTACGTCGCGGTCGGCCAGAAGCGCTCGACCGTCGCGCAGATCGTCCGTCAGCTCGAAGAGAATGGCGCGATGGAATATTCGATCGTGGTCGCCGCGACCGCGTCGGAGCCCGCGCCGCTCCAGTTCCTCGCGCCCTATACCGGCACCGCGATGGGCGAGTATTTCCGCGACAACGGCATGCACGCCGTGATCGTCCATGACGACCTGTCGAAGCAGGCCGTCGCCTATCGCCAGATGTCGCTGCTCCTTCGCCGTCCGCCGGGCCGCGAGGCGTATCCGGGCGACGTGTTCTATCTGCACAGCCGCCTCCTTGAGCGCGCGGCGAAGATGTCGGACGAGATGGGTGCCGGCTCGCTGACCGCGCTGCCGATCATCGAGACGCAGGCCGGCGACGTCTCGGCCTACATTCCGACCAACGTGATCTCGATCACCGACGGCCAGATCTTCCTCGAAACCGACCTGTTCTTCGCGGGCGTCCGCCCGGCGATCAACGTCGGCCTGTCGGTCAGCCGCGTGGGCTCGGCCGCACAGACCAAGGCGATGAAGAAGGTCGCCGGCAGCATCAAGCTCGAGCTCGCCCAGTATCGCGAGATGGCGGCGTTCGCGCAGTTCGGTTCGGACCTCGACGCCTCGACGCAGAAGCTGCTCAACCGCGGCGCGCGCCTGACCGAGCTTCTGAAGCAGGCGCAGTTTTCGCCGATGCCGTTCGAGGAGCAGGTCGTGTCGATCTTCGCGGGGACGCAGGGCTATCTCGACGCCGTCGCGACCACCGACGTGGTGCGCTACGAAGCGGCGATGCTGGCCGAGATGCGCTCGAAGCATGCCGATGTGCTCGCCGCGATCCGTGATACCAAGGATCTGTCGGACGACACCAAGGGCAAGCTCAAGAGCGCGCTCGACGGCTTCGCCAAGACGTTCGCGTAACTGCCGTCACCCCAGCGAAAGCTGGGGTCTCCGGCCGCAAGGGTGCGGTCTGTGGCACGCGATCCCAGCGTTCGCTGGGATGACGGGATGAATTGAATGGCTAGCCTCAAGGCGCTCAAAATCCGGATCGGGTCGGTCAAGTCGACCCAGAAGATCACCAAGGCGATGAAGATGGTCGCCGCCGCCAAGCTGCGCCGTGCGCAGGAAGCGGCGGAGGCCGGGCGCCCCTATGCCGAGCGGCTGGAGGGCGTCGTCGCGCGCCTCGCCGCCAAGGTGGGCGGTGCGGACAACGCCCCGCTGCTGCTCTCGGGCACCGGCAAGGATCAGGTCCACCTGTTCGTCGTCGCGACCAGCGACAAGGGGCTGGCAGGTGCGTTCAACACCAACATCGCCCGCCTCGCCCGTCGCCGTGCCGACGAGCTCATCGCGCAGGGCAAGACGGTCAAGTTCTACACGATCGGCCGCAAGGGTCGCGGCGTGCTGGCGCGGCTCTATCGCGACCAGATCGTCCATTCGGACGAGCCGGGCGATCTCGGCAAGCTGACGTTCGAGAGCGCGCGCGCCTATGCCGACGACATCATCGCGCGGTTCCAGGCGGGCGAGTTCGACGTCGCGCACCTGTTCTACGCCACCTTCAAGTCGGTGCTGACGCAGGAGCCGACCGAGCAGCAGATCCTGCCCGTGAAGGTGCCGGCCAAGGCGGTCGGCGACGACACCGACGGCGGCGCGGTGATGGAGTATGAGCCCGACGAGGAATCGATCCTCGCCGATCTGCTCCCCCGCGCGATCGCGATCCAGATCTACCGTGCGCTGCGCGAGAATGCCGCGTCGGAGCAGGGGTCGAAGATGACCGCGATGGACAACGCCACGCGCAACGCCGGCGACCTCATCAAGCGGCTGCAGATCGAATATAACCGCAGCCGCCAGGCGGCGATCACGACCGAGCTGGTCGAGATCATCTCGGGCGCCGAGGCGCTCTGAGGCCGATGCGCAGCGCCCTCGCCCTTCCTGCACTCGTCCTGCTCGCCGCCTGCGGCGGGAGCGGGCCGACCGTGCTCGAGAACGAGGCGAAGGACGCAGCGACCGCGGCGACGATGCAGGGCTGGGACCGCGCGTTCGGCGCCCCGCGCGAGACGATCGGGCGGGTCAACCAGTTCGGCTATCGCGCCACCGACTATGCCGCCGACGGGCCGACCTTCCTGTCAAAGGGCGGCCCGATCACGCTGTCGCAGTCGGATGCCAAGGCGCCGAACACCGGCACGTTCGAGGCGGCGGGCGCGACCGAAGCGAAGATCGACCGCCTTGTCTTCACGCTGTCGCTGACCGATGCCGCGAATGCGGACACCGCCAAGAAGCGTTTCGTCGAAGTGCTGCGCGGCTTCCTGTCGCAATATGGCATCGACGACGAGGGCGGCTTCGACGCGATCACGTCCGAACAATCGGCCGACGGCCCCATCGGCGGTGCGCCGAGTTCGATCGACGTGACCAAGGGCGCTGACGGCCGCCCCATCATCACCGTGACTTTCAATCGCCCGACCGGTACGACGCCGGTATTCCCAGACCAAGGACAAGCTGATGGCAACCGCGCCTGAACTCCTCCGCCCCGCCGGCGGTACCAACAATGTCGGCCGCATCTCGCAGGTGATCGGCGCCGTCGTCGACGTCGCGTTCGACGACACGCTGCCCGCGATCCTGTCGGCGCTCGAGACCGACAATAACGGCAACCGCCTTGTGCTCGAAGTCGCGCAGCATCTGGGCGAGAACACCGTCCGCACGATCGCGATGGACTCGACCGAAGGTTTGACCCGCGGCCAGACCGTGACCGACACCGGCAACCAGATCCAGGTGCCGGTCGGCCCCGCGACGCTCGGCCGCATCCTCAACGTCATCGGCGAGCCGATCGACGAGCGCGGCCCGGTCGCGACGGACCTCAAGGCGCCGATCCATGCCAAGGCGCCGGAGTTCATCGACCAGTCGACCGACAGCGCGATCCTCGTCACCGGCATCAAGGTCATCGACCTGCTGGCCCCCTATGCCAAGGGCGGCAAGATCGGCCTGTTCGGCGGCGCCGGCGTCGGCAAGACCGTGCTGATCCAGGAGCTCATCAACAACATCGCCAAGGGTCATGGCGGCACCTCGGTGTTCGCGGGCGTGGGCGAGCGGACGCGTGAGGGTAACGACCTCTATCACGAGTTCCTCGACGCGGGCGTCATCGCCAAGGACGAGGCGGGCAACGCGATCAGCGAGGGCTCGAAGGTCGCGCTGGTCTATGGCCAGATGAACGAGCCCCCCGGGGCACGCGCCCGCGTTGCGCTGTCGGGCCTGACGATCGCCGAATATTTCCGCGACCAGGAGGGCCAGGACGTGCTCTTCTTCGTCGACAACATCTTCCGCTTCACCCAGGCGGGTGCAGAGGTGTCGGCGCTGCTCGGCCGTATCCCGTCGGCGGTGGGCTATCAGCCGACGCTGTCGACCGACATGGGCGCGCTGCAGGAGCGTATCACCTCGACCAACAAGGGGTCGATCACCTCGGTCCAGGCCGTGTACGTGCCCGCCGACGATCTTACCGATCCGGCGCCGGCGACCTCGTTCGCGCACCTTGACGCGACGACGGTGCTCAACCGCGCGATCTCCGAGCTCGGCATCTATCCGGCGGTCGATCCGCTCGATTCGACCAGCCGCGTGCTTGAGCCGCGCGTCGTCGGCCAGGAGCATTACGAGACCGCGCGTGCGGTCCAGTCGATCCTCCAGAAGTACAAGAGCCTTCAGGACATCATCGCCATCCTCGGCATGGACGAGCTTTCCGAAGAGGATAAGCTGACCGTGTCGCGTGCGCGGAAAATCCAGAAGTTCCTCAGCCAGCCGTTCCACGTGGCCGAGGTCTTCACCGGCATCCCCGGCGCGTTCGTGCAGATCGAGGACACCATCAAGTCGTTCAAGGCGGTGGTGAGCGGCGAGTACGATCACCTGCCCGAGGCCGCCTTCTACATGGTCGGCGGCATCGACCAGGCGGTCGAAAAGGCCAAGAAGCTGGCCGAGAACGCCTGATCCCCTCCACCCCTCCCCGTTCATCGGGGAGGGGGTCTAGGACTTACCGATGCCCCTGCACTTCGAACTCGTGACCCCCGAAAAGCTCCTCCGCTCGGAGGAAGTCCACATGGTCGTCGTCCCCGGCAGCGAGGGCGATTTCGGCGTGCTCGAAGGGCATGCCCCCTTCATGTCGACGATCCGCGACGGCGAGATCATGGTCCACAAGACCGCCGGCGGTACGCCCGAAGCGATTCGCGTAGAGGGCGGGCTGGCCGAGGTCACGACCAAGGGGCTGACGGTGCTCGCCGAAAAGGCGGGCTGACGCGCTGCCGTTGAGGCGGCGTTAACCGGCTTCGTTCATGAAATGGCGCGTGGATCGGCTCCGCGCGCCATTTTCGTTTTCCGCCAGCATCGGGCGCGCCGCTTGGCAGCCCCGCTGGATCGACGCGGCATTGATTCTATGCGGCGCGGCACTGATCCTGCGCTGGGGGCTGATCGGCGATCCGCTCGCCGGTTATGACGAGCAATTCTATCTGCTCGTGGGGCAGCGCTGGCTCGACGGCGCGCTTCCCTATGTCGACATCTGGGACCGCAAGCCGCCCGGCCTTTTCGCGCTGTACGCGGCTGCAGCGGCGCTGGGCAGCGGCGGCGTGCTGGCCTATCAGTTACTGGCCACCGGCGTCGCGGCGGCGACGGCGCTCATCATCGCCGCGATCGTCGCCCGGCACGAAGCTCGATCGGTCGGCATCGCGTGCGGCCTCCTCTACCTTCTGTACCTCACCCCCCTGCGCGGCGATGTCGGACAGGCGCCGGTCTTCTACAACGCGCTGATCGCGGCTGCGGCCTTGGCGGTGTTCGCCGCGTGGCCGCGATTGGAGACGCAGCGCGGACATGCCCTTGCCGTTGCGGCGATGCTCGCGTGCGGCGCGGCGCTGACGATCAAGACGACGGTGATCTTCGAAAGCGCCGCGTTCGGCATCGCGCTGCTGATCGGATCGCGGCGCGCGGGGCTCGGCTGGCCGGCGATCGCAAGGCGCGCGGGTCTCTTCATGGCGATCGGCGCCACTCCCTTCCTGCTCTTCGCCGCCTGGTTCGCCGCCCATGGGGCGCTCGATGCCTTCTGGTTCGCCAATGCCCGCTCGGCGATGCTGCGCAGGCACGACTGGGCATGGGCGGATGCGATCCAGCTCGGCTTTCTCCTCGCCAGTCTCGCGCCGCTGGCGCTGCTGGGCATGCTCGGCTGGCGGCACCGATCCGTGTCGCAGCGCGCGGAGCAGGAACTGATGCTGGGCTGGCTTGCCGCCGCGGCGATCGGCGTCGTGTCGGTCGGTATCTATCACGAGCATTATGCGCTGCCGATGCTGGTACCGCTGGCGATCGTCGCCGCACCGTTCATTGCGCGGGGGCCGCTGCGCCTGTCGCTCCTCGCGCTCATCGCCGCCGCGCCGCTTTACGCCGCGCTGGTCGAGGCGCCGCGGCAGGGCGCGCGCGACCGGGCCGACTGGCAGGCGATCGCCGCCGCCATTCCGGCCCGCGTCCGGCACGAATGCATGTTCGTCTTCGCCGGGCCGCCGATCCTCTATCAGGCGACCGACGCGTGCCTCGTCAGCCGGTTCGCTTTCCCCGATCACCTCGCCTCCGCCGGAGAGGCGGGCGCGCTCGGCATTGATCCATCGGCCGAACTGGACCGCGTGCTGGCCGCGCGCCCGGCGGTGATCGTCACCGACGACGACCCCTATGCACTGATGCGCAGCGCCGCGGCGACGGCGCGGGTCGATGCCGTGCTGGCGCGCCACTATCGCCTTCGCGCACGCATACGGACCCGGTTCTTCGAGCATGACCGCACGCTGCTGATCTGGGTCCATAATGGTTAGGCAATTGTCAAACCTTCGCCGCTAGACCGCAGGCTACGGAATAAGCGGACAAACAAGGGCTTTGGCATGAGCGCATTCGGGCGGCGAAGCGGTACAGGGAGCGGCGGCGGACGGCCGTCCTTCGGCGTCGCACGGCCGATGCATGGGCCGGGCCGGGCCGAACCCGATCATGGCGAGCAGTTCCCGCCGCTCGAATCGATCCCGCTGCCGGGCGCCAGCCTGTCGCCCGAGCCCGATCTGTCGAACTCGTCGGTCGCCGTCGATGCGATGCAGCGCCTAGCCGATCGTCAGGCCTCGTCCGGTGATGCCGCGCAGAGCCGGACCGAGGGCTTCGAAAGCTCGATCCACCGGATCAAGGAACAGGTGCTTCCGCGCCTCCTTGAACGCGTCGATCCCGAGGCGGCGGCGACGCTTTCCAAGGACGAGCTGGCCGAGGAGTTTCGCCCGATCATCGGCGAGGTGCTTGCCGAGCTGAAGCTCACCCTCAACCGGCGCGAACAGTTCGCGCTCGAAAAGGTGCTGGTCGACGAACTGCTCGGCCTCGGCCCGCTCGAAGAGCTGCTGAGCGACCCCGCGGTAAGCGACATCATGGTCAACGGCCCCGAACAGACCTTCGTCGAAAGGAAGGGCAAGCTCGAACTCGCCAACATCCAGTTCCGCGACGAGGAGCATCTGTTCCAGATCGCGCAGCGCATCTGCAACTCGGTCGGCCGCCGCGTCGACCAGACCACGCCGCTTGCCGACGCGCGCCTCAAGGACGGCAGCCGCGTCAACGTGATCGTACCGCCGCTGTCGCTGCGCGGCACCGCCATCTCGATCCGTAAGTTCTCGGCCAAGCCGATCACGCTCGACATGATGGCGGGCTTCGGCTCGATGAGCCAGAAGATGGCGACCGCATTGAAGGTCGCGGGCGCGTGCCGGTTCAACATCGTCATCTCGGGCGGTACGGGTTCGGGCAAGACGACGATGCTCAATGCCCTGTCGAAGATGATCGACCCGGGCGAGCGCGTGCTGACGATCGAGGACGCGGCCGAACTCCGGCTCCAGCAGCCGCACTGGCTACCGCTCGAAACGCGGCCTCCGAACTTGGAGGGAGTGGGCGAGATCACGATCCGCGACCTCGTCAAGAACGCGCTGCGTATGCGCCCGGATCGCATCATCCTGGGCGAAATCCGTGGCAGCGAGTGTTTCGACCTGCTCGCGGCGATGAACACCGGCCACGACGGCTCGATGGCGACGCTTCACTCCAACTCCCCGCGCGAATGCCTCGCGCGAATGGAGAACATGGTGATGATGTCGGACATCAAGGTGCCGAAGGAAGCGATCAGCCGGCAGATCGCCGATTCGGTCGACCTGATCGTCCAGGTCAAGCGCCTGCGCGACGGCAGCCGCCGGGTCACCAACATTACCGAGGTGATCGGCATGGAAGGCCCGGTGATCGTCACGCAGGAGCTGTTCAAGTTCGAATATCTGGACGAGAGCGCCGACGGCAAGATCATCGGCGAATACCGCTCGATGGGCCTGAGGCCCTACACGCTCGACAAGGCCAAGCAGTTCGGCTTCGACCAGGCGCTGCTGGAGGCGTGCCTCTAACGCTTCTGCCGACAGCGGTCGGAGCAGAACTTCACCTGATCCCAGTCGCGCGCCCATTTCTTGCGCCACGCGAACGGGCGACCGCAAGCCTCGCAGATCTTGGTCGGCAGGTTAGGCTTCTTGTGGGCCATCAGGCGCGCCGCCGCTCCCATTCGGCAAGCTCATAGGCGATCGACGCCTCGACCAGCGTTTCCCACATCGCGCCGATCGCCTCGGCGGGAATGCCCGCTGCCCGCGCGGCGGCGACGGCATTGTCGATGACCGCGGTCTTGCGCGCCTCGTCGCGGACATGGCCGCGCTCGGGCTTGATGCGGGCGGCGGCGCGCATGTAGCCGAAGCGGCGGGCGAGCAGCGCCACCAGTTCGGCATCGAGCGCGTCGACGCCGGCGCGCACTTCCATCATCGTCGAGCAGTCGTCGGGGTTCATCACGTCCGCCCGACTAGCCGATCCGCGGCGGTTCGTCATCGCCCCTGCCCGCGATGCTTGTCGAACCGCCGAAGCTGCGGCACAACCCGCTGATCTTCCTGACGGAGTCGCCTTCGATGCTGTTCGCGTTGCTTCTGACCGCCACCCTTCCCGCGCCGCAGGAGGCGCAAGCGCCCACGCCCAAGGCCGAGAAGATCTGCAAGGGCCGGGTCAACACCGGCTCGCGCCTGCGCTCCAAGCCCGTCTGCAAGACGCAGGCGGAATGGGATGCGGAGGCGGCGGCCAACGCCGATTCGACGCGCAACATGGGCCAGACGCAGAGCCGTTGAGCCCCGCCGCCTTGACTCGCGCGGCGGTTGGCGCTAGCCGCGCGCCTTCGCAATGAGGCCCCGCACCCCGGTGAAGCGGTGGTCACGGCATCGATGATGCCGGGCGATGACCGGGATCGCGATCATGATCGGTTTGCCGTCAGGGTGTTCCGCTCAGGGTCAACGTCGTTGGCAATTGCAAGGAAGTTACCATGTCGAAGCGCTCCAGCGCCAAGTACAAGCTCGACCGTCGTCTCGGCGAGAACATCTGGGGTCGTCCCAAGAGCCCGGTGAACAAGCGCGAATACGGCCCCGGCCAGCACGGCCAGCGCCGCAAGGGCAAGATGTCGGACTTCGGCATCCAGCTGCGCGCCAAGCAGAAGCTCAAAGGCTATTACGGCGACGTCACCGAGAAGCAGTTCAAGAAGGCCTATGAAGAGGCGTCGCGCATGAAGGGCGACACCAGCCAGAACCTGATCGGCCTGCTCGAGCAGCGTCTGGACGCGGTCGTCTATCGCGCCAAGTTCGCGCCCACCATCTGGTCGGCGCGCCAGATCGTCAACCACGGCCACATCCGCGTCAACGGCGTGAAGTGCAACATCGCCTCGCGCCGCATCAAGCCGGGCGACGTGATCTCGCTGGGTGACAAGGCCAAGGAAATGGCGCTGATCGTCGAGGCGCAGAGCCTGTCGGAGCGCGACATCCCCGATTACGTGGCGCCCGACGGCAACGCGGCGGTGACCTTCACGCGCGTCCCGACGCTCGACGAAGTGCCCTATCCGGTGAAGATGGAACCGAACCTGGTGGTCGAGTTCTACTCGCGTTGATCCCGCGGCGCAGCGACGCTGCGCCGGAAAATCAACGCGAGCGGCCGGCGGTGCCGAAAGGCACCGTCCGACGACGCGGCTCCGCCGCGGCGCTCACGAAACAGAAAAGGGGCGGCATCCTCCGGGACGCCACCCTTTTTCGTGTCTATTTCGCGGGCATCGCGGCGTCGAAGAACGCGCCCGCCTTGGCCAGCATCGCCGCGCGGACCTCGCCATCCTCGAGATAATGGTCGAGCCCTTCGTAGACGACGAGCTCGCTCCTCTTGCCCGCGCCCTTCAGCTTCGACTGCATCGCCTTTGCCTGCGCGACGCCGACATTGCGGTCGAGATCGCCGTGGAACATCAGGACGGGCGCCTTGAAGCGGTCGGCGTGGCGCGTCGGCGACCCTTCGGCCAGGTGCGGCCCCTCGCCGATGAAGTCGCGCATGATCTTGTAGTTCGAAAACATCTCCCCCTCCCGGCGCAGGCGCGACAGGTCGGTAACGGGCGCGACTGCGATGATCGCCTTGAACAGGTCGGGATCGAGCACCGCGGACTGGAGCGCGGCATAGCCGCCATAGGACCAGCCGAAGATGCCGAGCCGGCCGGCATCGGCCCCCTCGGCCACCAGCCACTTGCCCGCATCGTTGACGTCGCCGATCGCGGTCTTCCAGCCCTTGAACCCGTTCTTTTGAAACCACGCGTCGCCATAGCCGGTGGAGCCGCGGAAATTGGGCTGGAGCACGGCATAGCCCTTGGCCGCGAAGAACTGTGCCAGCCAGTCGAAGCCCCACACGTCGCGCGCGCCGGGGCCGCCATGCGGCATGACGATCGCGGGCAGCCCCTTCGCGCTATCATGGCCGGGCGGCAGCGTCAGATAGCCGGGGATCTTCGTCCCGTCCGCGGCCGGATAGACCATCGGCCGCATCGCCGCGAGCTTCATGCCCGACAGGTCGGGGCGGTCGCTGGCGATCGGGTGCAGCTTTCGCCCCTTGCGATCGAACAGGTAATAGCGCCCCGGATTGGTGTCGGCGCCCGCCCAGAGCAGCATCACATTCTCGTCCTCGCTCGAATCGAGGAAGCGGATGATCGGCGTCTCCGGCAACGCCTTGGCAAGGCTGGCGGCGAGCTTGGCGAGCGCGGGATCGAAATACTGCACCTGCCGGCGATCGGTCACGTAATTGACCCCGACGATCCGCCCGCGCCGGCCGATCGTCGCGAAGCTCGACACATCGACATCGGGGTGCGCGAAGACCAGCTTCTCGGCACCCGATCCGTCGAGCGCCTTGCTGTAGGCGGCGAGGCGCCCGTCGGTGCGCTTGAGGCCATAGGCGATGTTGGTCGCGGCATCGACGCCGTACGGGTCGAAGCCGTTGCCGTCGCCGTCGACGGTGCTGAGCGCGCTCCAGCGGTCCGACCCCGCGGCGCGGTAGAAATAGTTGCGGCCCGGCATGTCGTAGCCCGAGGCGGTATCGGTCTTCACCCGCCCGATGATCCGCACCCGTCCGGCGCCGTCGGTGATGTATTCGCGCGCATCGGCATCGGCGCGCTCGACCGGTGAGATCTTCAGCGACAGCGTGTCGACCCGATCGACGCGGTAGCCGCCGCGCCCCATGCCGTCGGCATTGCCGTCGCCCAGTTGCTGACGCATCAGGAGGACGCTGTTCTCGACGCCCGGATTCCAGTCGATCACCGACCCGCTCGACAGCGCGATGCCGACGCCGCGCGGCATCGGCATCCCTTTCGGATTCTTGCCGTCCGAATCGATCGCGAAGATGCGCGAGCTGTAGGCGATCTCACCCCCGTCGACGCGGACGATACCATAGATGGTGCACATCAGCCGGCTCGATCCAACCCAGCGACAGCCGGACAGCCGCTCGGGCTTGCCGTCGAACCCGCCGATGATCATCGGCTTGGCATTCTCGTCCGTCACGTCGAGGACGAGGATCACCGCCCCCTGCCCCTTTGACGGGCTGATGAAGGCAAGCTTGGTCCCGTCGGGCGACAGGCTGCCGTTCTCGATATTCTCGCGCGCGCCGAAGGCGACCGCCAGCTTGTCCGGCTCGGCGCGGGCGACGCCCGTACCCATCACGAGCGCTGCCATCGCAGCTCCCGCCATCATGCACCGCATCGTCCAACTCCCCCGTTTTTCGTTCCCCGCGAACAGGTTGGCGCAGGCCCCGTCGCTTGGCAAGCAGCCCGCTTGCCCCGCAGGCGCGGCGGTGCGAAACCCGCCCATCCCTCTTCCATGGAAAGTGTGCCGATGCGTCGCCTCGCCCCCCTGCCCCTGATCGCTCTCGCCTTCGCCGTGCCTGCCGCCGCCCAGACGGTGCCGATCGACACGTTCCGCGAAGCGGTGAAGACGCTTTCGTCGGACGACTATGAGGGCCGCGCGCCGGGCACCGCGGGCGAGGAAAAGACGCTCGCCTTCCTCGTCGAACAGTTCAAGGCGGCGGGGCTTAAGCCGGGCAACAAGGGGTCGTGGTTCCAGGACGTGCCGATGGTCGAATTGACCGCGAAGAACGTGACCCCGCTGACCTTCACCGGCGGCACGGGGGCGGCACAGTCGCTCGCATACGGCCCGCAGATGGTCGTCGGCAGCTATCGCGTGACCCCGCGGGTGGACGTGAAGGCGTCGGACGTGGTGTTCGTCGGCTACGGCATCAACGCGCCGGAACGGGGATGGAACGACTATGCCGGGCTCGACGTCCGCGGCAAGACCGTCGTCATCCTCGTCAACGATCCCGACTGGCAGACGCCCGACCTGAAGGGGCCGTTCGGCGGGCGGGCGATGACCTATTACGGGCGCTGGACCTACAAGTTCGAGGAAGCCGCGCGGCAGGGCGCCGCCGCCGCGCTGATCGTCCATCAGACGCAGCCCGCCGCCTATGGCTGGAACGTCGTCCAGTCGAGCTGGACGGGCGCGCAGCAGGTCGCAGCATCGAAGGACGACGGCGCGAGCCAGAGCGCGGCGATCGGCTGGATCCAAGATGCACAGGCAAAGGCGCTGTTCGCACGCGCGGGGCAGGACTTCGACCGGCTTGCCGCCGCCGCCAAGGTCAAGGGGTTCAAGGCGGTGCCGCTGACCGGCGTGAAGGCCAATGTCGGCTTCGACATGCAGGTCCGCCGCCATGCCTCGAAGAACGTGATCGGCATCCTGCCCGGCACGCAGCATCCCGACGAGGTGGTGCTCTATACCGCGCACTGGGACCATCTCGGCCGGTGCGAGGCGGCGCCCGACGGCGACGACATCTGCAACGGGGCGATCGACAATGCCACCGGCACCGCCGCACTGATCGCGATCGCCAAGGAAGAGGCGGCGAAGGGCGCGACCCCGCGCAGCCAGGTGTTCGTCGCGGTGACGGGCGAAGAATCGGGCCTGCTCGGCAGCGACTATTACGGCAGGAACCCGGTCTTCCCCCACGCCAAGACCGTGGGCGGGGTCAACATGGATGCGCTTTCGATGGCGGGGCCGGCGAAGAACGTCGTCGTCGTCGGCTATGGCAAGTCGGACCTCGACGGCTACCTCACCCGCGCGCTCGCCGCGCAGGGCCGCGTCGCCTCGCCCGAACCCACGCCCGAAAAGGGCTTCTACTATCGCTCCGACCATTTCAGCCTGGCGAAGCACGGCGTACCGATGCTGTATTTCGACGGCGGCGACGATCTGGTCCAAGGTGGCAAGGCGGCGGGCAAGGCCTATGCCGAAGCCTATGAGAAGAACGCCTATCACGGGCCGAAGGACGAGTTCGACCCGAACTGGAACTATGCGGGCGTGCAGCGCGACCTCGACCTCTATGCCGCGGTCGGACGGGCGCTGGCGAGCACGACCGAATGGCCGAACTGGAAGCCCGGCGACGAATTCCGCGCGATCCGCGACAAGAGCCGGTCGGGACAATAACCCGTCATCACCCCAGACTTGATCCGGAGTTCCGCTTCTTACTTTTCTAGGGTCAAGAAGCGGGATCCCGGTTCAGGACCGGGATGACGGACGAGGATCAATCCGCCCAATAAAGCCGCGTCGGATTGTCCACCAGCAACGCCTGCTGAAGCGCCGCCGTCGGCGCGATGCGCGGGATCATGTCGACGAGCGCGCCGTCGTCGGGCACCGCGTCCTGCATGTTCGGGTGCGGCCAATCGGTGCCCCAGAGGACACGGGTCGGATAGTCGGCGACCAGCGGCGCGACCGCCGCGGCGAACGCGTCCCAGGGCGGGCCGGCGGGGTCGAGCCGGTCGGGGCACGTCGCCTTGAACCAGATGTCGTCGCGGGCGTCGAGCAGCGCCCGGAACGCGCGCATGTCGGGCCCGTCCGGTCCCTGCGTCACGTCGGGGCGGCCCATGTGATCGACGACGACCGGCACCTCGATTGCGTCGAGGAACGGGCGGAGTTCCTCGAGAATGTCCGCCTCAAAATAGATGACGACGTGCCAGCCGAGCGGGGCGATCCGGCGCGCGATGTCGAGAAATTTGTCCTTGGGCGCATCGTCGACCAGCCGCTTGAGGAAATTGAACCGCACGCCGCGGATGCCGCCGTCGTGCAGCGCCTCAAGCTCGGCATCGCCGATCGCCGGATCGACCACCGCTACGCCGCGCGCGCGCGCGTTCGAGGCGGCGATGGCGTTCAGGGTCGCGGCATTGTCGGTGCCGTGGCAGCTTGCCTGCACGATGACGTTCCGTGCGAAGCCCAGCCGGTCGCGAAGCGCGAACAGCATGTCCGGTCCCGCATCGGCGGGCAGATACTTGGCCTTGGCCGAGAAGGGGAAGCGGTCGGCGGGGCCGAACACGTGGCAATGCGCGTCGACCGCGCCCGGCGGCGGCGTAAAGCGCGGGACCGAGGGGTCGGGGTGCCAGCTGACGATACGATCTCCGGTCACGCGAACACCTCTCCATCCATCAGTTTCCGCGCAGTGCGCAGCAAGGCCGCGGTCGCCACCTGACCCTCGTCGTCCAGTTCGATGACGACGGTCATCTCGCCGGTCGGATGCTCGACCGACAATGTGCGGCGCTGCCCCTCACCCGCATGTGCGACCTCCGCGGCGGGGGTGCCCGGGAGCAGGCAGGCGGTGGCGACGCTGACCGCGCCGAGCACGCCGATCGTCGCGTGGGCGCGGTGCGGGATGAAGCTCCTTACCGTCACCGCGCCGCCGTCCCGCGGGGCCGCGACCAGCATCATCTTCGGCACCGACTTGTCGGTCACGTCGCCGAGGTTCATCGCCTCGCCGACCGCCAGCCGGATCTTCTCGATCCGGCCTTTCAGCGCATCGTCGGCGTCGAGCGTCTCGCGATCCTCGTACCCGGTGATGCCGACATCCTCGGCCTTCATCACCACGCACGGCATGCCGTTGTCGATCAGCGTGACGCGCACGCCCTCGACCTCGTCCACCGCATTGCCGCTGGGCAGCAGCGCGCCGCAGGTCGAGCCGGCGGTGTCGCGGAATTCGAGCGGCACGGGCGCCGCGGTCCCCGGCACGCCGTCGATCGCCGCGTCGCCGGCATAGGTGACGCGCCCGCCCGGCGTCTGCACCGCCGCGACGGCGATCTGGCCGGTATTCTCCATAAAGATACCGACGCGCGTTTCGCCGTCCTGCGCGTCGACCAGCCCGCGCTCGATCGCAAACGGGCCGATGCCGGCGAGGATGTTGCCGCAATTCTGCTGGTCGGTGACGACGGCCTTGTCGACGAAGACCTGGAGGAAGAGGTAGTCGACGTCGACGCCCTCTCGGTCCGACTTCGAAACGACCGCAACCTTTGACGTCAGCGGATCGGCGCCGCCCATCCCGTCGGTCTGACGCGGGTCGGGCGAGCCCATGATCCGCAGCAGCAGCGTGTTGCGCGCGGCGGGATCGGCGGGCAAGTCGTCCTTGAGGAAGTATCCGCCCTTCGACGTGCCCCCGCGCATCCACATGCAGCGAATGCCGTCAGACATATTTCAGCCCCATCGCCTCGAGCTTGCCGCGCATGTTGTAGATGTCGAGACCGAGTTCGCCCGCTGCCAGCCGCACCCGCTTCGCCTCCTCCGCCGCCTCTCGCGCCTGCGCCCTCTCCAGCACCGCAGCGGCTTCTGCGCGGGGGACGATGCAGACGCCGTCGTCGTCGGCAACGATCACGTCGCCGGGGTTCACCAGCGCGTTCGCCGCGACGACGGGCACGTTGACCGATCCGAGCACTGCCTTCACCGTCCCCTGCGCGTGCACCGCCTTCGACCAGACGGGGAAGCCCATCGCGGTCAGGTCGCGCACGTCGCGCACGCCCGCGTCGATCACCAGCCCACGGCACCCGCGCGCCATCGCGGAGGTCGCGAGCAGGTCGCCGAAATAGCCGTCGGTGCAGGGGCTGGTGGGCGCAAGCACGAGAATATCGCCCTCGCGCAGTTGCTCGATCGCGACATGCACCATCCAGTTGTCGCCAGGCGGGGCCGAGATCGTCACCGCCGATCCGGCGATCCGCGCGCCGGCGTAGATCGGGCGCATGTGCGGTGCCATCAGGCCGGTTCGCCCCTGCGCCTCGTGCACCGTCGCCACGCCCGCGGCGGCAAGCCCGTCGATCACCGAGAGGTCCGCGCGCTCGATATGCTGCACGACGACGCCCATCCGATCCGCTCCTGTCCGAAGTTACCCGCCCGTCCTGCCCCCCGCCACCGGACGCCACAATTCTGAATTGCCATCGGGGCATAAGTTTCGCTTATGTCCGGGGATGAGCACGCCCGTCCACGACCTCAACCTGCGCCACCTGCGCGCCGCGCTCGCGGTGGTCGAGACGGGGACCGTCATCGCCGCCGCCGACGCGATCAACCTGTCGCAGCCGGCGCTGACACAGGGGCTCGCCCGGCTGGAAGCGGCGCTCCAGACCTCGCTGTTCACGCGTCGGCCCGACGGGATGACGCCCACCCTCGCCGGCCTCGCGCTCGCTGCCCGGGTGGAGGCGGTACAGCGGTTGCTGGCCGACGCGATGAAAGGGCTGCGCAAGGGCACGCGTGGCTTCGCAAGGGCCGACCTGCTGCTCACGATGGCCCAGCTTCGCGCACTGGTCGCGATCGCGCGCGGGGGCAGCTACGTCGCCGCCGCCGCCGCGACGGGGGTGTCGCAGCCAGCAATCCACCGTGCGATCCGCGACGTCGAGCGCATCTGTGGCGTGGTCCTGGTCGAGCGGCGCGGGCGCGGCGTCGCGCTGACCGCGGCGGGCATCCGCCTCGCCCGCGCGTGTCGCCTCGCGCTCGGCGAACTGCGCGCCGCTGTCGAGGAGATCGCGGCGATCGACGGGCGGGACGAGGGGCGGATCGCGATCGGGGCGATGCCGCTCGCCCGCGCCTGGCTGCTCCCCACCGCGATCGCGCGCTTCCACGCCGCCGAACCGGGTGTCGCGTTCGACGTGGCGGAGGGGTCGCATGCGGAACTGCTCGAACCCCTGCGCGACGGCGAGTTCGATCTGCTGGTCGGGGCGATCCGCGATCCCTCGCCGGGGCCGGACATTGCGCAGGAAGCGTTGCTGGTCGATCGCCTTGCCATCTTCGGCCGGGCCGGGCACCCGCTTGCGGGCACGGCACCCGATGCGGCGACGCTCGCGCGGCAGCCTTGGCTGGTGCCTCGAGCGGGCACGCCGCTGCGTGCGCTGTGGGAAGGGCTGTTCGCCGGCCTGCCGCTGCCCCCCGTCCGCATCGAGTGCGGATCGGTGATGATGCTGCGCAATCTGATGCGCGAGGGCGATTACCTAACGCTGCTTTCGCCCGAGCAGTTGTGGGTGGAGATCGAGGCGGGCATCCTCACCCGCATCGCCGATGTGCCCGGCAGCACGCGCGTCATCGGCATCACCACCCGCGCCGCCTGGCACCCCACACAGTCGCAGGCGCGTTTCATCGCCAGCCTTCGCGAGCTGGCCGCGACGCGCACACTTTCGGCGAATCAATAATGGAACGCCGCTACCGATTGGCGCGATAGCCAGCCGCGCGGCACCAGCGAACCGTCCGACAAGGGAGAGGTTCGCGTGACGCTCGTCATCGATTGCCACGGCCATTACACGACGGCGCCCGAGCCGCATAACCAATGGCGAGAGGCGCAGAAGGCCGCGTTCAAGGCGGGCGAGGCGCCACCCCCCTATCCCGCGATCAGCGACGACGAGATCCGCGAGACGATCGAGCAGAACCAGCTCCGCCTGATCCGCGAGCGCGGGGCGGACATGACGATCTTTTCCCCCCGCGCCTCGGCGATGGCGCATCATGTCGGCGACGAGGGCGTGTCGGTCGCCTGGGCGCGCGCGTGCAACGACCTGATCGCGCGCGTCGTCGGCCTCTACCCCGAGGTATTCGCCGGCGTGTGCATGTTGCCGCAATCGCCGGAGGCGGGGCTGGACGGCTCGATCGCGGAGCTTCGACGCTGCGTGAACGAGCACGGGTTCATCGGCTGCAACCTCAACCCCGATCCGGGCGGCGGTCACTTCAAACATCCCCCCCTCACGGATCGCTATTGGTATCCGTTCTACGAGACGATGGTCGAGCTCGACGTGCCGGCGATGATTCACGTGTCGGGCAGCTGCAACCCGGCGATGCACGCGACCGGCGCCTTCTACATCGCCGCTGACACGATCGCATTCATGCAGCTGATCGAGGGCGACCTGTTCCGCGACTTCCCAACTTTGCGCTTCATCATCCCGCATGGCGGCGGCGCGGTGCCCTACCATTGGGGGCGCTATCGCGGGCTGGCCGACATGCTGAAGAAGCCGGCGCTCGCCGATCACGTCATGAACAACGTGTTCTTCGACACCTGCGTCTATCACCAGCCGGGCGTCGATCTGCTCGCCAAGGTGATTGATTCGAAGAACATCCTGTTCGGGTCGGAAATGGTCGGCGCGGTGCGTGGCATCGACCCGGAGACGGGCCAGTATTTCGACGACACCAAGCGCTATGTCGATGCGCTCGACGTCAGCGAGGATCAGCGCCACGCGATCTTCGAGGGCAATGCCCGCCGCGTCTTCCCCCGCCTCGACGCGATCCTGCGCGAGCGGGGGCTGTGAAGACGCAGGTCGCGATCGTGGGGGCCGGCCCGGCGGGGCTGCTGCTCGGCCACCTGCTCCGCGCCGAGGGGATCGCGGTCACGATCATCGAGCGGGCCAGCCCCGACTATGTCCTCGGCCGCATCCGCGCCGGCGTGCTCGAGCGGACGACGACCGACCTGCTCCATCGCCTCGGCATTGACGCGCGGCTGAATGCAGAGGGGCTGCCGCATGACGGCTTCATGCTGGCCGATGGCGAGCGGCTGATCCGCATCGATGTGAAGGCGCTGACCGGCCGCAACGTCACCGTCTATGGCCAGACCGAGGTGACGCGCGACCTGATGGCCGCCGCCCCCGAACGCGGGCTCGAGGTCATCTACGACGCGGGCGACGTGGCGCTGCACGACATCGAGGGCGACGCGCCGTATCTGACCTTTACGAACGACGGGCGCGAGGAGCGGCTCGATGCGCGCTTTATCGTCGGCTGCGACGGTTTCCACGGTCCCTCGCGAAAGGCGATCCCGGCGAGCGTCGGGCGCACGTACGAGAAGGTCTATCCGTTCGGCTGGCTGGGCATCCTCGCCGACGTGCCGCCGTGCGATCACGAGCTGATCTACGCCAACCACGACCGCGGCTTCGCGCTCGCGTCGATGCGGTCGGAGACGCGCAGCCGCTATTATGTTCAGGTCGCGCTCGACGAAAAGGTCGAGGACTGGCCGGACGATCGCTTCTGGGACGAGCTGATCGTAAGGCTGGGGCCGGAGGCGGGCGGGCGCGTGACGCGCGGGCCGTCGATCGAGAAGTCGATCGCGCCGCTCCGCTCCTTCGTGTTCGAGCCGATGCGCCACGGTTCGCTGTTCCTCGCCGGCGACAGCGCGCACATCGTGCCGCCGACGGGGGCGAAGGGGCTGAACCTCGCGGCCTCCGACGTCGCCTATCTGGCCGAGGCACTGACGGGCTTCTTCAACCGCGCGGACCATGACGGCGTGGCCGGCTATTCCGACCGCGCGCTGGCGCGGGTGTGGAAGGCGGAGCGGTTCAGCTGGCAGCTCACCACGCTGATGCACCGCTTTCCGGGGCAGACGGCCTTCGACCGCCGCATCCAGGTCGCCGAGCTCGATTACATCGCACGGTCGAAGGCGGCGCGGACGGCGATTGCGGAGAATTACATCGGGTTGCCACTGTAAGGGGGAAGAAGCGGGATCCCAGGTCGAGCCCGGGATGACGTAGCGGTTAGGCCATTCCTTCCCCAGCCACGTATCCCCGGACTTGATCCGGGGTCCCGCTTCTTCTTCCGGCCGCGGGGTGACGGAGCGATGCGACTGTTCTAAACGCCCGCCCATGCCCAGCCGCTCGCTCTTCGCCACACAATTCTACGAAGGTCGTATCGACGACGCCGACCTGATCGCCGAGGTCGAGGCGAGCGTCCGCGCGCTGGCCGAGGACGACCGCGCCGGCCGCGGCTGGTCGAAGGCGAACGGCTATCGCGGCTATACGAGCTATGCGTCGCTC
The DNA here is from genome assembly GCF_014199325.1 of Sphingomonas yantingensis. Lineage (GTDB taxonomy): Bacteria > Pseudomonadota > Alphaproteobacteria > Sphingomonadales > Sphingomonadaceae > Sphingomonas > Sphingomonas yantingensis. Next base: position 134,126 of record NZ_JACIJJ010000002.1, on the reverse strand, counting down.
GACGACCTGCCGGTGCGCGATCCGGTGTTTGCCGACCTGAAGCGCGCGCTCGACAAGCATGTGGCAGCGTTCGCGCGCGATTGCGCGTTCGATCTCGGCGGGCGGCTCAAGCTCGACAGCCTGTGGGTGAACGTCCTGAAGCCCGGCGGCACGCATTCGGGGCATATCCATCCGCACAGCGTCGTGTCCGGCACCGTCTATATCGCCGTGCCGCCGGGATCGGGCGCGTTGAAGCTAGAGGACCCCCGACTGCCGATGCTGATGGCCGCCCCCGGCCGCACCGACGACGCGCCGGAGCCGCTGCGCCCCTTTGTCTATGCCGAGCCGGCGGTGGGTAGCGTCTTCCTGTGGGAAAGCTGGCTGCGGCACGAGGTGATGCCGAATGCGGCGAAGAGCGACCGGATCAGCGTGAGCTTCAATTACCGGATGTAAGCCGCCGCTCGGCCGCATCGATCGCGGCCGAGGCCGCTCGCTCGCTGGCCCAGCCGATCGCCGCACCGACCACCACGTCGCTCACGAAATGCTTGGCGCGCGGCAATTGTACCAGCGCCACCGCCGCCGCGAAGAGCCGCATCGGCGCGGCCAGCGCCGGCGCCTCGCGCGCCACCGCCTCGGCCACCGCCACGGCGCCTGCGGTGTGGCCGGAGGGGAAGGAGGACAGCTCGTGCGCCTCGCTGTCGCCCGGTTCGGCGCGATAGCCCTCCTCCAGCGCCTCGTCTGGCCGAGTGCGGTCGATCGATCGCTTGATCGTGGTCTTCACGCCCGTCGCCAGCAGATGCGCGGCCAGCATCCGGCCGCCCGTCCGCGCGACCCCGGCACGGCGTATCACCAGCCCCGCGACCAGCACCCCCGCGGAGATCGCGATCAGCGGCGGCTGGTCGGCGATCTCGCTCCACCGCCCCGCCTCGCGTACCTCGGGCTTGTGGCGGTGCGGGGCGAGCGCGCGGGTGACGCGCAGGTCCGCCGCCTCGACCGCCGAAACCGTGTCCTTCAATGTCTCGACGATCTTCATGCCGGGCCAACGCGCCCGCGATGCTGGCGTTGCACGCCGCTTGTCGCTAACGGGACGCCAACTCCCTTTCACATCATCGAGACGGCATCATGGGTTTTCGCTGCGGCATCGTCGGGCTTCCGAACGTCGGCAAGTCGACGCTTTTCAACGCGCTCACCGAAACGGCGGCGGCGCAGGCGGCCAATTATCCCTTCTGCACGATTGAGCCGAACGTCGGCAACGTCGCCGTCCCCGACGAGCGGCTGGTCAAGCTGGCCGATATCGCCAAGTCGGCCAAGGTGATCGAGACGCAATTGGGCTTCGTCGACATCGCCGGCCTGGTCCGCGGCGCGTCGAAGGGCGAGGGGCTGGGCAACCAGTTCCTCGGCAACATCCGCGAGGTGGACGCGATCGTCCACGTGCTGCGCTGTTTCGAGAACGACGACATCCAGCATGTCGACAACCGCGTCGATCCGATCGCCGATGCCGAGACGGTCGAGACCGAATTGATGCTCTCCGACCTCGACAGCCTCGAAAAGCGCGTGCCAAACCTCGTCAAGAAGGGGCAGCAGGGCGACAAGGAGGCCAAGGCCGCCGCCGTCATCCTCGGCCGCGCGCTCGACCTCTTGCGCGACGGCAAACCCGCGCGGCTCGCCGTGCCGAGTGACCCCGACGAGGCACGGCACCTGGAACAGGCACAGCTGCTGACCGGCAAGCCCGTCCTCTACGTCTGCAACGTCAACGAGGAGGACGCGGCCGAGGGTAACGCCTATTCCGCTCGCGTGTTCGAAAAGGCGAAGGCCGAGGGGGCCGAGGCGGTCGTCGTCTCCGCTGCGATCGAGGCGGAGATCGCGACGATGCCGGCGGAGGATCGCGCGGAGTTCCTCGCCGAACTGGGTCTCACCGAAACCGGCCTCGCCCGCGTGATCCGGGCAGGGTACAAGCTGCTGAAGCTCCAGACCTTCTTCACCGTCGGGCCGAAGGAAGCACGCGCCTGGACCGTGGAGGTCGGCGCCAAGGCGCCGCAGGCGGCGGGCGAGATCCATTCGGACTTCGAGCGCGGGTTCATCCGCGCCGAGACGATTGCGTTCGACGACTATGTCCGCCTGAACGGCGAGGCCGGGGCGCGCGAGGCCGGAAAGCTTCGCCAAGAGGGCAAGGAATATGTCGTCCAGGACGGCGACGTGATGCTGTTCCGCTTCAACGTGTGACGCTTCGTCACCCCGGACTTGATCCGGGGTCCCGCTGCCTTGGAAGAAGGAAGAAGCGGGACCCCGGGTCGAGCCCGGGGTGACGAGTGAGGGAAAGTTCGAGCAGGAAGCCCGATCATGAAGCTCCTCCCCCGCCTCCTCGCCCTGGCCGGGCTCGCTGCGCTGCAGGCGTGCATGACGCCGCCGGTCGAGGCACCCGCCACCCGTGCGGTCGCCGAAACCCGCGCGCCGGTGACGCTGCTCGTCTCGATCGACGGGTTCCGTCCCGACTATCTCGACCGTGGCGACACGCCGGTGCTGTCGCGGCTGGCGGCCGAGGGCGTGCGGGGCACGATGCAGCCGTCCTTCCCGACCAAGACCTTTCCCAACCATTATGCGCTCGTCACGGGCCTGCATCCCGACCGCAACGGCATCGTCGCCAACAAGATGGAGGATGCGCGCCGGCCGGGCGAAACCTTCACCATGGCGACCACCGACGCCTTCTGGTGGGACGAGGCCGAGCCGATCTGGGTCAGCGCCGAACGGGCCGGCATCCGCACCGCGACGATGTTCTGGCCGGGCTCCAACGTGCCCATCCACGGCCGCTATCCCGACGACTGGCAGCAATTCGCGCAGGCCATGCCCGAGCGTAACCGCATCGCCGCGATCGTCGACTGGCTGCGCCGTCCCGCGGCCACACGCCCGCACCTGCTGACGCTCTATTTCGACAGCGTCGATACCGCCGGGCACAAGTTCGGGCCGGACTCGCCGGAGGTTCGCGCGGCGATGCGCGGCGTCGATGCGCGGATCGGCGAGATGCTGGGCGAGCTCGCCGCGATGGGCCAGCCGGTCAACCTGATCGTCGCCGCCGACCACGGCATGGCGCCGATCGACGCGAGCCGCACGATCGACTTCAACGCAGCCTTCCCCGCCGGATCGACGCGGGTGATCGAGGACGGCCCCTATGCGGCGTTCGAGGCGATGCCGGGGCAGGAAGCCGCCGTGCGCGCTACACTGCCCAAGGCAGGGCCGCACATGCGCTGCCGGGACAAGGCGGACCTGCCCGCCCGCCTTGCTTATGGTCGCAACCCGCGCGTGCCCCGCTTCCTTTGCATCGCCGACAGCGGCTGGATGATCCTGTCCAAGCCGCCGAAGGAACCGATCAAGGGCGGCGCGCACGGATACGACAACGCCGATCCGCTGATGCGCGCGGGCTTCGTCGCCAACGGGCCGGCTTTCGCGCGCGGGACCGTTGAGGGGCGCAACGTCGACGTCTACGCGCTGGTCCGCCGCCTGATCGGCATGCCGCCCGCCGCCGGGATCGACGGGACGATCGCACCGTTCGAACGCGTGCTGAAATAGCGCTTGCATCCGGCCGGTTTCGAACTGAAACTGATCTTATGCGCTATTTCGAGGATCTGGCGGTCGGGGAGACCGCTTCGTTCGGCCGGTACGAGGTGACACGCGAGGAAGTGCTCGACTTCGCGCGTCGCTACGACCCCCAGCCGTTCCACCTGTCGGACGAAGGTGCGGCCGACACGCATTTCGGGCGGCTGGCGGCGAGCGGCTGGCACAGCTGCGCGATGACGATGGCGATGCTGGTCGAACAGATGAAGGCGGTGCCGACCGCCAGCTTGGGCGCGGGCGGGATCGACGAACTGCGCTGGCTGAAGCCCGTTTATCCGGGCGATACGCTGCGCTGTCAGACCGAACTGCTCGACAAGCGTAAGTCGGCCACCAAGCCGCACGTCGGCTTTACCCGCCAGCGGATGACGGTCTTCAACCAGCATGACGAGCCGGTGATGACCTTCATCGCCAACGCGCTGATCCGTCGGCGCGGCGACGGGGACACCGCCCCCGCCGCCTGATACCTTAACGCGGGCGGTTGAAGCCGCCGCGTGCGCCGCGGTCGCCTCGTCCGCCGCCGCGGTTGCCGAAGCCCTCGCGCCGGGCGCCCCAGTTGCCGCGATCGACGCGGTTCTCACGGCGAAGCTCGCGTCGGTCGCTGCGATATTCCTGTCGGTATGCACGGCGATCGTCGCGGCGCTCGGCGCGGAACTCGGGCCGCGTCACCTCGCCGTTGCGGAACGCCTGGCGATCGCGGAAGCGGTCCTGCCGAAACGCGCGGTCGTCCTGCCGCCGGTCGCGGCGGAAGTCGCGCCAGTTGTCGGCGACGCGCGGGTTACCGCGCCAGCCCTGCCGGCGCCCTTCCCAATAACGCTGTTGCGCGCCGTTCCAGCGATAGGGTCGGCGATAGCTGTCATAGACGTAATAGCCGGTACCCGGATAATAATAGCCGTCGTTCCAGCCCCAATAGGGGTTGCCGAACCCGCCGACACCATAGCCGGCATAATAGGGGTCGTCATAATAGCCGCCAGCGTAACCGCTGCCATAGCCGACGTTGAGCCCGCCATAGCCGTAGCCATAATCCGAACACGCCGACAGTCCCAACGCGGCGGCGATCGCGATCCCGGCGATCTTCACTTGCCTTGCGAACATCCTGAATCTCCTCGATACGCAGGAGTGACGGTCGATCAGGCACGCTTCGTCTTGAATGCGGCGTGAACCGTCGCTGCTAGAACTCGAAGCGCCGCGACGGCGACTTGGTTCCGTCAGTGTCCCGCGAACGCCGTCAGCGCGTGGACGGCGATGCCGTCACCCGCGAGCGCCGCCGCCCCGCCAAGGTCGGGCAGGTCGATCACGAACGCCGCCTGATCCACGACCGCCCCCGCCTTGCGGATCAGGCGCACCGCGGCCCGCGCGGTGCCCCCGGTGGCGATCAGGTCGTCGACGAGGAGGACGCGGGCGCCCGGCGCACAGCCGTCGGCGTGCATCGTGATCCGGTCGGTGCCGTATTCGAGCGCATAGTCCTCGGCGATCGTCGCGCCGGGCAGCTTGCCGTCCTTGCGGATCAGCAGCACGCCGGCGTTGAGGTGCAGCGCGAGCGCTGGGGCGAAGACGAAGCCGCGCGCCTCGATCCCGGCGACCAGATCGACCGGGCCGGCGATTCTCGCCGCCATCGTCTCGACCGCCAGCCGCAACCCGGCGGGATCGAGCAGCAGCGTGGTGATGTCGCGGAACTGGATGCCGGGCTTGGGAAAATCGGGGATGGTGCGGATCATCGCGGCCAGCCGCGCGGCGGGATCATCGGTCATGCTCGTCTCGCTACAAAAGAAAAGGCCCCGGAGTCGCTGGACTCCGGGGCCGGATCAGGATCGGCGCGGCCGATCAGTGCTTCACGTTGCGCCAGACGCTCTTGTAGGCGCCGATCGTCAGCCCGATGAAGATCAGGAGGAAGATCACCGAGGCGAGGCCCGCGGTGTGGCGCGCCTCGAGCTTGGGCTCGGCCGTCCAGACGAGGAACGCGGTCACGTCCTTGGCCATCTGGTCGACGGTCGACTTGGTGCCGTCGGCATAGGTCACCTGCCCGTCACTGGCGAGCGGCGGCGGCATGGCGAGGTTCAGCGTCGGGAAGTAGCGGTTGAAGTACAGACCGTCGGGGGTCGTGAACTTCGGGAACTCCTTCTGCACCTCGGCCGGGCTCTCGCCATAGCCGGTCAGCAGCGAGTGGACATAAGCCGCGCCGTTCGGGCGCGCCTTGGTCATCAGCGACAGGTCGGGCGGGATCGCGTTGTTGTTCGCGGCGCGCGCGGCGGTGTCGTTGGCATAGACCTTGGGGAACTTGTCCGAGGGGAGGTTCTTGCGCGTCGCCGGCTCGCCCGTCTCCGGGTTGGTGCTCGGCTGCTCGGTCGTCCACTGCTGGGCGATCGCCTTCACCTGGCCCTCGTTATAGCCGAGGTCGGCGAGGTCGCGGAACGCGACGCGGTGGATCGAGTGACAGGCCGAGCAGACTTCCTTGTAGACCTGAAAGCCGCGCTGGAGTTGCTGCTTGTCGAACTTGCCGAACACGCCGTTCGAGGCAAGCTCGAGCGGCTTGGGGGCCAGGTGGAACTCGTGCTCGGCCGTCGCCGGCTCCGACGCCGTCGTGATCGTGCCGAACAGGCCGAGCACGAGGACGAAGGCGAAGCCCAGCCCGATGAGCGGTGCGATGATGCGGGTCATGTCGTTATCGCGTCCTTATTCGGCCGGCATCGGGTTGGGGCTACCCTCGATCGCGCTCTTGGCCGGGGCGGTGCCGCCCTTGCCCTTGAGCACGGCCTCGGTGATCGAGTTGGCGACGGGCTTGGGACGCTCGGTCGCCGAGACGATCGGCAAGATGACCAGGAAGTGGAGGAAGTAATAGGCCGTCGTGATCTGACCGATCAGCACGTTGGTCTTCGACGCTTCCGCACCACCCACATAGCCGAGGATCAGCACGTCCACGAGCAGGATGATGAGGAACATGCGGTAGCGCGGACGATGGTTCGCGGTCCGCGCCGGGCTGGTGTCGAGCCAGGGCAGGAAGAACAGGAGCAGGATCGAGCCGAACATCGCCAGCACGCCCCACAGCTTCGCCGGCAGGATAAAGTCGACGGTGAACGACTTCAGGATCGCGTAGAATGGCAGGAAGTACCATTCGGGCACGATGTGCGCCGGCGTCGAGAGCGGGTTGGCCGGAATGTAGTTGTCCGGGTGGCCCAGCATGTTCGGCGCGAAGAACAGGAACAGCGCGAAGACGAGCAGGAAGACGCCGAGGCCGATGCCGTCCTTCGCGGTGTAGTAGGGGTGGAACGGCACCGTGTCCTGCTCGCCCTTCACCTCGACGCCCGCCGGGTTCGACGACCCCGGAATGTGCAGCGCCCAGATATGGAGGATGATGACGCCCGCGATCACGAACGGCAGCAGATAGTGGAGCGAGAAGAAGCGGTTAAGCGCCGCGGCGTCGGGGGCATAGCCGCCGAGCAGCCACACGCGGATCGTCTCGCCGACCACCGGAATGGCCGAGAAGAAGCCGGTGATGACCTGCGCCCCCCAGAAGCTCATCTGACCCCAGGGAAGGACATAGCCCATGAAGGCGGTGGCCATCATCAGGAGGAAGATGACCACGCCGAGCAGCCACACCATCTCGCGCGGCGCCTTGTACGACCCGTAATAGAGGCCGCGGCAGATGTGCGTATAGACGACGATGAAGAACATCGACGCGCCATTGGCGTGCGCATAGCGCAGGAACCAGCCGGCATTGACGTCGCGCATGATCGCCTCGACCGAATCGAACGCGGTGTTCGCGTCGGTCGAATAGTGCATCGCCAGGACGATGCCCGTGACGATCTGGATGACCAGCGCCGCGCCCGCGAGCACGCCGAAGTTCCAGAAATAATTGAGGTTGCGCGGCACCGGATAACCGGCACCGACCGCGTTATAGACGAGGCGCGGGAGCGGCAGGCGGTCGTCCAGCCACTTCATGACCGGCGCCTTCGGCTCGTAATGCTTGGCCCAGGGGAAGCTCATCTTGCCAGTCCTCAGCCGACCACGATCGTGGTGTCGTTGGAGAATACGTACTCGGGCACCGCCAGGTTCTTTGGCGCCGGACCCGAGCGGATGCGGCCAGCGGTGTCGTAGGCCGACCCGTGGCAGGGGCAGAAATAGCCGCCGAACGGCCCCTTGTTCTCGCCCTCGCCCGCGCCGAGCGGCACGCAGCCGAGGTGCGTGCAGACGCCAAGCGTGACGAGCCAGTTGGTCTTGCCCGCCTTGGTCCGGTCCTTCAGCGACTGCGGGTCGCGCAGGCTGGCGACGTCGACGGCGTTGGCCTGGTTGATCTCGTCCGGCGTCAGGTTGCGCACGAACAGCGGCTGCTTGCGGAAGCTGGCCTTGATCGCCTGGCCCGGCTGGATCGCCGAAACGTCCACCTCGGTCGTCGACAGCGCGAGCACGTCGGCCGAGGGGCTCATGGAATTGATGAGCGGCAGGGCGATCACGCCCGCACCGACACCCGCCCATGCGACGGCACCGATCGCGAGGTAATCGCGGCGGCGCGGATCGGCGATGGTGTCTTCATGTACGCGGGGCGATTCGCCCGGCGGAACCGTGTTTTCAGCGCTTGCCATGCCTCAGCCCTTGAAATCGTCTGTTATCGCGTCCCATCTGCCGCGGTGTCCGGGGCTCCCAAAGGCCCGGCGGCAAAAGGACGCACGCTCGGTTCGGCTCCGAAACCGGGCGCCATGGCCTGATAGACACGGGCGGTGCGGTTTGCCAACACCCCTTTTCGTCCCGGTCACTTACCTCAAGGCCCCGCCCGCTTGCGCATCGCCCTTTACGAGCCCGACATCGCGGGCAATGTCGGCACCATCCTGCGCACCGCCGCGTGCATGGGCCTCGGCGTCGACCTGATCGAGCCGATGGGCTTTCCCTTCGGCGCGCGGGCGCTGGCGCGGTCGGGCATGGACTATGCCGCGGCGGTCGACGTGCGGCGCCATGCCGACTGGGACGCGTTCGTCGCGGGCGTGACCGGCCGGATCGTGCTCGCGACGACGAAAGGCGCGGTACGGCTGGACGAGGCGTTGTTCGAGGCAGGCGACACGCTCCTGTTCGGCAGCGAAGGCGCGGGCGTGCCGCCCCATGTCCACGCCCGCGCCGACGCACGCGTGCTGATTCCGATGGTGCCGGGCATGCGGTCGCTCAACGTCGCGGTGAGCGCGGGCATTGTCGCGGCTGAGGCGCTGCGCCAGACGCGGGGCTGGCCCGCCCCCTGACGCCCGGCTAGCAAGGGGCGACCGCCAACGGAAGGAAGCCCCCATGCGCCGATCGGCCCTGTTCGCGTTGACCCTGACCGTCGCCCTCGCCGCCGGCGCACGGGCACAGGACACGTCCACCGATGCGATCACCGCGCGCGGCCGCGCGCTGTTCGCCCATGATCGCGCCGCCTGGGTCGCGACGGATGCACTGACGGACGATCTGCCCAAAGCGCAGGCGGCGACGGTGCGCGGCTGGATCGTCGAACCGGCGGGCGAGGATCGCCTGCGCGTCAGCTTCCTGTCGAGCACCGGCGACGATCGCCGGGTGATCTACACGGCGGAGGTAGCGAAGGGCGCACTCGGCCAGCATGCGCCGCTCGCGGCGCCGGCCGCGCTCACGGCACCGCAACGCGCCATCGCGACCGCCATCGATGCCGCAACCGCCGAAGCAGTGCGCCAGGGCTGGCGCCCCTGCGGCAAGGCACCGTTCAACGTCGCGGCGATCCCGACGCCGACGGGTACGAGCGTCTATCTGACCACACCGCAGACGCGGACGGATGCGTGGCCGATGGGCGGGCATTTCCGGGTCGATGTCGACACGGCGGGACGGGTCGCGTCCAGCCGCCGCTTCGCCAACACCTGCCTCGAGATCGGATCGCCGCCGAAGCAGGCCAAGGCGGCCATGCTGGTCGTGACGCACGTACTCGACCCGACACCGACCGAAATCCACGTCTTCGCCAGCCTTTCCGCCCGGATGCCGGTCGCGGTGGTGACGGGCAAGGACAGGATCTGGATCACCAACGGCGCCGAAATCCGTTCGATGCGCTAGCGCGAGCGGCTTGAGCCAGACGTGGGGCTGGCAGCGGGCGTAACGACGTCGGACAAAACGCCCACTTGCGTTGCCGCGCCGCCATGCTCCACACCGGCGCCCATGCAACCGCTCGACGAACAGCAAACCGCCGCCCGCCACTGGTTCGAAAGCCTGCGCGACCGCATCTGCGCCGCGTTCGAGGCAATCGAGCGGGAGGCGGGGTCGGACGCCGCGTTCGAATACACGCCCTGGGACCGCATCGATCCCTCGGGCGAACCGGGCGGCGGCGGGGTGCGCGGCGTCATGAAGGGTCGCGTGTTCGAAAAGGTCGGCGTCAACGTCTCGACCGTCGGCGGCACGTTCGAGGGCGAGTTCGCCAAGTCGATCAACGGCGCGAGCGAGGATCCGCGCTTCTTCGCCACCGGCATCAGCCTGGTCGCGCACATGGCCAATCCGCACGTGCCCGCCGTGCACATGAACACACGCTTCCTCGTCACGACGAAGCGCTGGTTCGGCGGCGGCGCCGACCTCAACCCGCCGATCCCCTATGACGAGGATACCGCCGACTTCCATGCCGCGATGAAGGCGGCGTGCGACGCGCATCCGGGCGTCGGCGACTATCCGCGCTTCAGGAAATGGGCCGACGATTATTTCTGGCTGCCGCACCGAAAGGTGCATCGCGGCGTCGGCGGCATCTTCTACGATCATCTGGAGGGCGAGTTCGAACCCGCCTTCGCGCTGACCCGCGACGTGGGCGAGGCGTTCCTCGACATCTATCCGGCGCTCGTCCGCCGGCGGATGGACATGCCCTTCGACGAGGCGGATCGCGCGCGCCAGCTGGAATGGCGGGGGCGCTATGCCGAGTTCAACCTCGTCTATGATCGCGGCACGCTGTTCGGGCTGAAGACCGGGGGCAATATCGACGCGATCCTGATGAGCCTGCCGCCGCTCGCCACCTGGTCGTAACATGGGGCTGATCCCGGTGCCGCCGGGGCATGTCGCGGCGGTGGTGACGACGCTGGAAATGCACGAGCGTCCGCGGGCGCGGCCGATGCCGCCCTCGCCGCTGCGCCTCGTCCGCTGGCCGGCACCCGACCCGGCCAAGTACCGCGCGCTGTTCGAGCGGGTGGGCGGCCCGTGGCTCTGGTACTCGCGCCTCGTCATGGATGACGCGCGGCTGATCGCCGCCACGCACCGGGCGGAAACGCAGCTGCACGTCGTCGAGGACCGACAGGGGCTGGAAGTCGGAATGCTGGAGCTGACGCATCCCGAGCCCGACTGGTGCTCGATCGACTATTTCGGGCTGGTCCCGGCGCTGACCGGCGCGGGGCACGGACGCTGGCTGATGGCGATGGCGATGGCGCTCGCGTGGAAGCCGGAAACACGACTGGTGCGGGTCAACACCTGCTCGCTCGACCATCCGCGCGCGCTCGGCTTCTACCGTGCGCAGGGGTTCGAGGCGGTGTCGCGGTCGGTCGAGACGTTTCCCGACCCGCGGCTGATCGGCGTACTACCCGCCGACGCCGCCCCTCACGTCCCCCTGGTGAGTGCGCGATAGACGGCGATCTTGACCAGCATCAGCAGCACCCAGGTCGCCGTTGTCGCCGCCGCCGCCGCCCCGTCGAAGACGACACCAAGCACCGCATTGTCGCCCGAGGCGTGGCCGATCCCCGCCGCGATCGACGTCGCTGCCTGACCGGCGAAGAACGGGATCGCGGTCGCGACGAAGCACCACCAGCCGCGTCCCGCGGTCAGCGCGAAGGACCGGGCGATCGCCTCCACCGGCCCCGTCCGCGGCTCGGCCGCGAGGACCGAGGTGACGAGGAAGAACCGCCCGATCAGATAGAGCGCGGGCAGGATCAGCAGCGCGCCGATCATCAGCGCTCCCCACATCAGCAACCCCGCCGCGACGAACGCGATCATTCGCCCCGCCGCCAGCCGCAGCGCCTGTGCCAGCGACGGACGCTCGGGCGCGAGGAACAGCGACAACAGGATCGCGCTGGCCGCCAGCTGGATCAGGTTGACCGTCAGGATCGGGCCGGCATTGGCGCGGGCATAGGCGAGCAGCGCCTGGACCGCCGCCTCGTCGTTCCCGCCCTGCACCGGCTGCGCCTCTGGCAGCAGGAACAGGAGCGCGAGCGTCGGCACGAAATAGAACAGGCCGGCAAGCGGCAGGATCAGCGCGCGCTCGGCCCGCCACAGCATGCCTGCCGCGGCGAAGACCCGGCCGAGATTGAGTTTCAAGCGAAGATGTCCTCGAGATCGGTGGCGGGCGCGAGCGCGGTGTAGAGCTTGCCGGTGAAGGCGCTCTGAACGACGCTGAGGACCGCGGAGATGACCGCCATCACCACCGCGACGAGCACCGCGCCGACGGAGAGGCCCGGCTGGCCCGCCCCGAGCAGCGCCCCGATTGCGCCGATCGCCGCGCCGATCCCGCCGGTCAGCACCGCGACCACGATCCCGTAGAGAAGGAGAACGCCGACTATCCTGAGCGCATGGCCGCGCGTCAGGCCCCAGGCACGGCCGATCGCGCCGAAACCGTGCCGCTCCGCCACGACCACCGGCAGCAGCACGATCAGCCGGGCCGATGCCCAGATCGCCAGCACGAACAGGACGAGCATATAGCCGACTAGCGCGACCGCGGTGCCGGTGCCCATCTCCGGCGCCGTGATCGCAGCCCCCGACAGCGCCTCCAGATCGACACCCGATGCCACCAGAATCGCGACGATCGGGATCACCGCGACGAACACGACCGCCAGCACCGCGATCGAAATGCCGATGAACGGAAGCAACCGCCGCGCGCCGATGCCCGCCGCCTCGCCCGGCCGCATCGGCCGGATCGCCAGCGCAGTGATCGCCAGCGCGCCCGCCGCGCTCACCAGCGAAAGGGCGATGCCGATGAACTGCACCGCGACCATGCCCGGCGAATTCGGCGCCACCGATCGCTCGAGCACCCCCGACACCAGTCCGGGCAGGAAGATCATGCCAGCGGCGACCGCGAACACGGCGCTCGCCCGCTCGTTCAGAAACTCGGTCGTCGCGTCCCACACGCGCGTCATCTTGACCGTCACGCCACGCCCCCTCACTTGAACCAGGCACCCCTGTCCCGTTTGCCGAGCCCTAGCCCAAGCCGCATGTCGATACTACCGCCCAAACCCCTGCTCGCGGGCATTCCCGACGAGATCGAATGGCGCGTCGAGCCCGGCCTCGTCGACTATGACGCCGCCGTCGAGACGATGACCGCGCGCGCCGCCGCGATCCGTGCCGGCACCGCGCAGGAACTGATCTGGCTGCTCGAGCATCCGCCGCTCTACACCGCCGGGACCAGCGCCGATCCGGCCGAGTTGATCGACCCGCGTTTTCCCGTGTTCAAAAGCGGGCGCGGCGGGCGCTATACCTATCATGGGCCCGGACAGCGGATCGGCTATGTCCTGCTCGACCTGACGAAGCGCGGACGCGACGTGCGCTGCTATGTCCACGCGCTGGAGCAATGGGTGATCGCCGCACTCGGCCATGTCGGCATCACGGGGTTCGCGGTCGACGGGCGCGTCGGCATCTGGACGCGCGACGGCGGGCCGGAGGCGAAGATCGGCGCGATCGGCGTGCGCGTGAAGCAGTGGGTGACGCTGCACGGCCTTTCGGTGAACCTTACCCCCGACCTTGCCCATTTCGGGGGAATCGTTCCCTGCGGACTGCCCGAATTTCCGGTCACCAGTGCCAAGTCGCTTGGAAAGAACGTTAATCCTGCAACCTTTGACGAGGCACTGGCGTTATCGTTGCCGGCGTTCCTGCGAGCGCTCGACGGCGCCGCCCCGATTTGTAGGCTTGAGGGGCGCTCGCATAGCGATTAATGTCTATCTCGGTTTGGGTATTAACGGCTGAAAAGGCCAGCCAAATCCTTTTTCTAGGGAGCTCTAAATGCGTGCACTCATCTCCAAGGTCGTTACCGGTTCGATGATCGCCAGCGCGGCGCTTCTCGTGTCGGCCTGCGGCGGCAACACCGAGAACACCACCGACAACACCGTCGTCACCGACCTGAACACCACCGACCCCATGATGGACGGCACGATGACCGACAACATGACCGCGGTCGACGGCGGCGCGACGATGGGCAACGACGCGATGATGATGAACGACACCATGATGTCGAACGACATGATGATGTCGAACGACACGATGGCGACCACGAACGCGATGTAATCGCGTTCGGCCGCGCATTTCGCGCGGCTGGCGAGTTCGGAAGGGGGCCGCGGCACCATCGGTGTGGCGGCCCCTTTTTCGTGGCCCCCACCGCCCGCGCTGAATTTTGCGCAGCAATCGTTGCGCCGGCGTGCCTAAAAAACCCTTCTGCCGCGCGGAAAAAAGCCTTAACGATTTGGCTCGCCTGTCATGGGCCTGTTCAGTGCCGAGGGGATGAAATGAAGCGGTTCGCGGTTATCGGGGGCGCCGTGGCGGCGGCGGTGTTGGGCACGGCGGCGACGCCGGCCAGCGCACAATTCTATTTCAAGCCGAAGGTCCTGCCGACCGGGCGCATCACCGGCGAGGAGCCCGGCATGCTGGGCGCACCGCTGCCCGGCGCCACGCGCGAGGAGCTCGACGCGGCGATGGTCTGGAACATGCGCGCCGCGCTCAACGTCGCCGCGCTCCAGTGCCAGTTCGAGCCGACCCTGCTGACGCTGCGCAACTACAATGCGATGCTCAAGGATCACGAGGGCGAGCTCGCCGCCAGCTTCGCGACGCTCGGCAAGTATTTCCGCCGCATCAACAAGACGCCGAAAGAAGGCCAGACCGCGTTCGACCAGTACGGGACCAAGGTTTATTCGGGCTATTCGACCGTTTCTGCGCAGCGCATCTTCTGCCAGACCGCGGGCAATATCGGCGAGGACGTGGTGCACACCCCGCGCGGCAAGCTCGCCGATCTCGCCGCCGAGCGTATCCGCGAGATGCGCGGCGCGCTGATGTCGTGGGGCGAGCAGCAGTTCGCCTATGGCGGGTACAGCTACACGCTGTCGAACTTCCAGCCGCGCCTGCCCGACTTCGCCAACGCCCAGTGCTGGCGCAAGGACGAGTGGCAGGTGAAGAAGTGCGGCATGCCGGCCGAGGGCCTGGTCCGCACCGCCGCGCGCCCCGATCCGATGGCAAGCGCGCAGAACTGACGCGTCAGGCGGGCCGTCGCAGCACGGCCCGCCAGGCATAGCCGCGATAGAGCGACGTGAAGGCAAGCGACAGCCCCCGCGCCGCCGCCGCCTCCTCGAGCATTCGCGGCAGATCGGCGCGCGGTTCCACCTCGAAGCGGGCGAGCCACGCGAACAGCGCGTGGCGGAAACCGGGGGGCAGCCGCTCCTGCTGACCGAAATCGACGATGTGGAGCGCGCCGCCCGGCGCCAGCCCATCGCACGCCGCCTCGATCGCGCCCCGCCAGTCGGGGATCATCGACAGCGTGTAGCTCATGAAGATCGCGTCGGCCGCCTCGATCCCGAACAGCGCCCGCGGCGACCAATCGGTCGCGTCGCCGCGCGAGAGCGCGATCCGTGCGTCGAGACCTGCGCGCGCCACCTTCGCACGGGCGGTAGCCAGCATCGCGCTCGAAATGTCGAAACCGAGGCACCGCGCCTGCGGCCAGCGCTGCGCCGCCAGGATCAGGTTGCGACCCGTCCCGCATCCCACCTCGACCACCCCCCCGCCAGGCGGCGGCGCGAGATCGTCGATCAAGCGGTCGCGGCCGAGCAGGTAATATTTGCGCGTCACGTCGTAGATATGACGCTGGCCGGCATAGATCGCGTCCATCCGCGCGGCATGGGCAGCGGCGCTCATCCCCGCAGCACGTAGAGGTGAACGCCGCCATAGATGGCCGAACGGTCGCGGCGGGTGAAATCGAGCGACTCCGCCTCGCGATAATACCAGCGGTCAAGGATGGCATCCGGCACCCGCCCGGGCAGCAGCGTCGGCGCGGCGGCGGTACGGAACAGGACGCGCGCGCCCGGCTTCGCGGTCCGCGTGATCGCGGTCCACAGCCGGGTCAGCAGCGCATCGGTCATCCAGTCCTGTGCGTCGAGGAGGACGTAGCGGTCGAGCGAGGCATCGGGCATCGCGTCGAGATAGTCGCACATATTGGCGTGCCGAACCTCGACTCGATCGACGCGCTCGCGGACGGCGGCATGGTTTTCGGGCCGCAGATAGGGCGGCAGCGGTGCCGCCGGCCCCTCGCCATAGCCGCGCCCGAACGCCTGCCACGCGAAGTAATTGTCCTGAAGCGAGAAGTTGCAGGCCAGCTTTTCGAGGCGGTGGCGCAGCACCGCGCCGATCCCCTGCGGGTCGTCGCTCGCCAGCGCCTCGTACTGCGCGGGCGGGATGCCGAGGCCGAAGAGCGAGGCGGGCTGATGCGTCAGCCAGCGGACGAACCTGCGGTCGAAAACCGGCGCGAGCCGCGTATCGAAGATCGCGCGCTGCTCCTCGATCGAGCGCGCCGCCAGCATCTCGCGCGGGTCGACGCCGTGCAGCTTCGCGACGAGGTGCGCCGCGCCGATAAAACCGCCGAGCAGGCCCTTGCGATAGAAGCCGTGGCGGAAGCCGGCGATACGGCGGCGTCCGATCAGGTCGCGCCCCTCCCAGTATCGCCGCGTCGGCTCGTCAAGGTGCGGGCGGACGTGATGTTCGTACGCCTCGACATTTTCCGGCCGGTTCGCCTGACCGAAGAAGCGGTGGAAGGCGGCATGGTCGGGCAAGTGGCGCGCGGCGGCGAGCTTGAGCTTGTTGAGGGCGATGTGCGCGGTGTTGAGGTCGACCGCGGTGATCCGCGCGGGGTCGGCGGTGAGGTAGGACAGGACATTGCACCCGCCGCTCGCGATCGTGACAAGGTGGCAGTCCGGCGTCAGTGCCAGCGCCTCCAGATCGACCTCGGGATCCTCCCAGATCTGCGCGTAGACGAGGCCGCGGAACGCGAAGGTGAAGGCACGCTCGAGCAGGCCGTGCTTGCTCCAATGGTCGTGGCGATGGACCGCGCCGCGCACGGCACGATTGGCGGGGGCTTTGGCGGGTCGCAGCATGGCCGCGCCCTAGGCCCGCACTGTGACCGGCCGATGCCGCGGCGGTGACAGGGTCATGTCATCGCGGCGACAGCTTCAAGTCAGTCGCGGCAATATCCCTCGCCCGAAGCGACGGTCAGGCAGTCCTTCTTGCCGGCGAGATATTTGAGGCCCGTGGCATCGCCGTCGGTCGGCCGCAGCACCTTCTCGCCGTCCGGCCGGGTGAAGGCGATGCCCTCCGCCGTCGCGACGCCGGTGAACTTACCCTTGTCGTCGAGCGAATATTGCATGTCGAGCGTGTAGTGGCCGGGTGCCGAGTCCTTCGCGATGACGAGGTTCAGCCCCTCGACCCCGCGCCAGCGACCGACCCACTTGTCGGCGCGCGCAGTCGCGGCGGCATCGGGCTCGCCGGCGCCGGGCTTGACCGCTTCGTTGACGACGGCGTCCTCGCCCTCGCCTTCCCCGGCCGGCAGTTCGACAACGTCGCCGTCGAGGCCCGCCTTGTTCTCCGCCGCCGCCGCCTCGTTGTCGGTCGCGTTCGGCGCCTCGCTCGCGCCGCTGCACGCGGCGAGCGACAGGGCGAGAGCCGGGATCAGGGCGATGCGTTTCATCTTCGTCACTCCTTCGATCAACAGGCAAGCTAGGCAGTCGGGGCGGCGGGCGCTAGGGCGTCCTTGTACCCATGCCGCTGACGGACGCACCGATGCCACAGACGATCCTGCTCGCCTCCGACCATGCCGCGATCGAGTTGAAGGCGGCGCTCGCCGACTGGCTGCGCGCCGAGGGGCATGAGGTTCGCGATCTGGGGCCGGAAACGGCGGACCGGGTGGACTATCCCGATTATGGCTACAAGCTCGCGACGGCAGTCGCGGCGGACGACACGGCGGTGGGGATCGCGCTTTGCGGATCGGGGATCGGCATCTCGATCGCAGTGAACCGCGTCGCGGGGTGCCGCTGTGCGCTGGTAAACGAACCGCTGTCGGCGGCGCTTGCGCGCGAGCACAACGACGCCAACGTCATCGCGATGGGTGCGCGGCTGACGGGGATCGACATGGCGAAGGCGTGCGTGTCGGCGTTCCTCGCCACGCCGTTCGGCGGCGGCCGGCATGGCCCGCGTGTCGAGAAGCTGTCGAACCCGCCGGCCTAGGCCGCGATCCCCGCGACCAACGACAGCGCGCCCAGCCCGATCGACAGCGGCAGGCGAAGCCCCAGCCACCATCGCGGTGCGATCCCCATCCGGTCGAGCCGCAAATCCACCAGCAGGCTCGCGAGGATCGCAAGCCCCAGCGCGACCAGCGACGGCCCCGGCCAGTCGGTGCCGATCGACCAGGGAATGCAGGTCGCCAGCGCGAACAGGCTCGGCACCACCGCCACCCAGTAGAGCCAGTCGGGCACTCGCCGCGCCGCCGCAGCCAGCCCCCACCACAGCCCGCCGAGGAAGCTCAGGATCAGCGCCGCATAAGCAAAGGCAAGCGCCAGCGCGGTGAACCGCCATTCGAGCGGCCCGCCGACCACCAGCAGCGCCGCGGCCGCTTGCGGCAGCAACCCCGCCAGCCCCAACAGCTTTGCGGGTGCCGGCACCTCGTTCCAGCGGTCGCGAAATGTCGGGCGGGCGTTCTGGTCCATACCGCCATCATGGGAGGTGGCATTCGCGTTCGCCAGTCTTTAAGTGGGCGCCGAACGGGCGGGACGCCGCCCCGCCCCACCGACTCGGAAAGGCCCCTTGGCGATGAGCACCAACCCCCGCACGCTGGCGGATGTCCAGCCCGACGGCTTCTTCACCCGCACCCTGGCCGAGGCCGACGCCGAAGTGTTCGCCGGCGTCGAAAGCGAAATGGAGCGCGAGCGGCACCAGATCGAGCTGATCGCCAGCGAGAACATCGTGTCGAAGGCAGTGCTCGAGGCACAGGGCTCGGTGTTCACGAACAAATATGCCGAGGGCTATCCCGGCAAGCGTTATTATCAGGGTTGCGCGCCGTCCGATCAGGTCGAGACGCTGGCGATCGAGCGGGCCAAGGCGCTGTTCGGCTGCGGCTTCGCCAACGTCCAGCCGCATTCGGGCGCGCAGGCGAACGGCGCGGTGATGCTGGCGCTGACCAAGCCGGGCGACACGATCCTCGGCATGAGCCTCGATGCCGGCGGCCACCTGACCCACGGCGCCAAGGCGGCGATGTCGGGCAAGTGGTTCAACGCGATCCAGTACGGCGTGCGGCGCGAGGATCACCTGATCGACTTCGACCAGGTCGAAAAGCTGGCGAAGGAGCATAAGCCGACGCTCATCATCGCGGGCGGTTCGGCCTATCCGCGCCAGATCGACTTCGCCCGCTTCCGCGCGATCGCGGATGAGGTGGGCGCGAAGTTCATGGTCGACATGGCGCATTTCGCAGGCATCGTCGCGGGCGGCCTCCACCCCTCGCCGTTCGAGCATGCGCATGTGGTGACGACGACGACGCACAAGACGCTGCGCGGCCCGCGCGGCGGCATGGTGATGACCAACCACGAGGATATCGCCAAGAAGATCAATTCGGCGGTGTTCCCGGGGCTCCAAGGCGGCCCGCTCATGCACGTCATCGCGGCGAAGGCAGTGGCGTTCGGCGAGGCGCTGCGTCCCGACTACAAGAGCTATATCTCGGCCGTCGTCGAGAATGCCAAGGTGCTGGCGGCGACGCTGGCGGAGCGGGGTGCGAACCTCGTCGCCGGGGGCACCGACACGCATCTGGCGCTGGTCGATCTGACCCCATTGGGCGTCACCGGCCGAGATGCGGACGAGGCGCTGGAGCGCGCGGCCATCACCTGCAACAAGAACGGCATCCCCTTCGATCCGCTGCCCCCGGTCAAGACCAGCGGCATCCGCGTCGGCAGCCCGGCCGGCACCACCCGCGGCTTCGGCACCGGCGAGTTCCGCGAGATCGGCAACATGATCGCCGACGTGCTTGATGGTCTCAAGGCCAAGGGCGAGCATGGGGACCCTTCGGTCGAGGCGGACGTTCGTGGCCGCGTGCGCGCCCTGTGCGAGCGCTTCCCGATCTATTGAAGGAACCGGACATGAGCCTCGAAGACAAGATCAACGCTGTCCCCGAGACGGTCAAGAACACCCCGGGCCTGGGCAAGTCGATGGCGAAGTGGGCGGCGCTGGGCGCCGTCGTCGCCATCCCGCTCCCCTTCACCATGCCGCTCGGCGCGGTGGTGGGCGCGACCTATGCCTATTGGAAGCGGAACAAGCGGGGCTGAATGCGCTGCCCTTTCTGCGGCCATGACGACAGCCAGGTGAAGGATAGCCGCCCGTCCGAGGACGGGTCGGCGATCCGGCGACGGCGGCAATGCTCGGCCTGTGCCGCGCGCTTCACGACGTTCGAGCGTATTCAGCTTCGCGATCTCGTTGTCGTGAAGTCGGGCACCGAGGGCGCGCGGCGCGAGCCGTTCGACCGCGAGAAGCTGCTCCGCTCGGTCTCGATCGCCTGCCGCAAGCGGCCGATCGATCAGGTGCGGATCGAGCAGCTCGTCTCCGGCATCCAGCGCCAGCTGGAAACCGCGGGCGAAGGCGAAGTCGCCTCGACCCGGATCGGCGAGATGGTGATGGACGGGCTCAAGGGCCTCGATTCGGTCGCTTATATCCGCTTCGCCAGCGTCTATAAGGATTTCCGCGAGGCCCGCGATTTCGAGGAGTTCGCCGGGAGCGTGAGCGAGGTGGCGCGCGGGTGAAACGCGCGCTAGTCGGCCCGGCATGACCGAACCCGCTGCCCCGCCCCCCGTCATCGTCCTCGTCCGCCCGCAACTGGGCGAGAATATCGGCAAGGCGGCGCGGGCGATGCTGAATTTCGGGCTGACAGAGATGCGCCTCGTCGCCCCGCGCGACGGCTGGCCGAACCCCGCCGCGGGGCCGGCGGCGAGCGGCGCCGACGTGGTGCTGGCGAAGGCCGAGGTGTTCGAGAGCGTCCACGATGCCGTTGCCGATTGCGCGCATATCTATGCGACGACGGTGCGCAAGCGCGGCGTGACCAAGCCCGTCGTCACGCCCGAGGAAGCCGCGCGCGGCATCCATGGCCGCGCCGGCCGCTCGGCGATCCTGTTCGGGCCGGAGCGGTCGGGCCTCGAAACCGACGACGTGGCGATCGCGCGCGAGATCCTGACCGTGCCGATCAATCCCGAGTTCGGCTCGCTCAATCTCGCACAGGCGGTGATCCTCGTCGCCTATGAATGGTCCAAGCATGTCGCGCTGGTCCAGCCGACCGACACCGAACTCGACCCGCCCGCGCCGCAGGGCGACCTCGACGGGATGATCGAGCAGTTCGACGCGATGCTGGAGGGCGCGGGCTATTTCTTCCCGCCGGACAAGGTGCCGACGACCAAGCGGATGATCCGCACGCTGCTGACCAAGCCCGCCTGGACCGCGGGTGAGGTGCGGACGGTGCGCGGGATGCTGTCGGCACTGGCGCGGCCGCAGAAGCGGTAAGGGCGGCGCGCTCCGCACCGCCCTCCCCCGCCCGGATTACGCCGTCTGCTTGGTCCGCCAGCCCTCGGCGTAGCTATCCCGCGCCACTTCCGAATAGGGCACCGAGCTCACGATCGCCTTGATCTCGGTCTGGACGTGGCGTTCGACGGTGGGCTTGCGCGTTCCGCCGTCAGGCTCGCCCCACAGCAGCGTCACTTCGGTGCCCGGCTCGGCGAAGTCGGCCTCGACCATCGCGAGCGTCAGCATCGTACCTTCGTTCGCCGAATAGCCGATCCAGGTCGACACGCCGATCGTCCGCCCGTCCTTCAGCACCGCGTCATAGGGGTGCATCGAGTAGACCGCGCTCGGAAACTCCATATACTTGGCGCGTTCGCCCTTTTGCAGCGCCGAGCTCATCACCCGCATCACGTCGGCATTGTCGAGCGCGAGCGTCACCTTCTTGCGCTGCGGCACGCCCGCCATCCGCTCCAGCGCCTCGCGGCCGATGAAGTCATGGTCGAACTTGACGAACGGGCCGTAGCCCAGGTCCCACGGCGTCAGGTAATAGCCCTCGACGCTGTCGGGGACGAAGCTGCCGCCGATCGACGCCTTCGCCTCGTAGCTGTTGGCCTTGAGCCACTCGCGATAGGGCTTGAGCGCCTCGCCGGTGTAGATGGCGGGCAGCGGCGAGGGGATCCAGCCGCTTTCCAGCGTGTTCGACGAATAGGTGCGACCGCCGACCAGCGTTAGCCCGTGGTCCTTGCCCGCCTCGATCAGCGCATTGCGGACGGTGTCGTAGTCCTTCCACGGGCCGAACAGCTCGTAGCCCGGCTGGCCAGCCATGCCGTGGCGAAGCGCGCGAACCTCGACCCCGGCGATGTTGATGCGCGCCATGTGGAAGAATTTGAGGTCGGGCGGCGTCTGGCCCATCGCCACTTGCAGCACCGCCATCGCGTTCGGCCCCTGAAGCTGGAAGCGATAGTTCTTGCGGTTTTCGGGGTCAGGGCGGACGGCGGTGCGCTCGTCACGTTCGACCGTCACGTCCCAGTCGCCGGTCGCGGCGTGATATTCCACCCACTCGATCGTCGGTGCGCGCCCGACGAGGTTGAAGCGGTTCTCCTCGAGATAGAAGAGGATCACGTCGCCGATGACATAGCCGTCGGGCGTCACCGGCACGAACTGCTTGGCGCGGTCGGGCACGAAGCCCTTGAAGCTGTTGATGCCGAGGTGGTTGAGCATCGCGAACGCGTCGGCGCCGCGCACCTCTAGATCGACCATGTGGAACGACTGGTTGAACAGCACCGCGGTCTTGGCCCAGGCGATCTGTTCGCTGCGCCAGTTCGAATATTCGGCGGGAACGCCCGGATAGACATTGGGGCCGACCTGCTGATTGCGTAGCAGGTCGACGATGTCGCCGCTGGCGTCGAGAATGGCTTGCAGGCTCTGGTCGGTCATCGTGTCTCTCCATCGGAATGCGGGGCGGCGAGCCAGTCGCGGATCGCCTGGTTGAAGGCATCGGGCGTTTCGGCGGGCAGCATGTGGCCGGCGCCGGGAAGGATGCGGAGGCGCGCGCCCGGAATGCGCGCGGCGATGGCCGCATGCTGGTCGGGCGGTGCCCAGCCGTCATGCTCGCCCGTGGCGACGAGCGTCGGCACGTCGATGCCGGGCAGCAGGCTGTCGATCTCGGGACGGTCCAGGAGCGCCGCGATCTGCGCAGCATAGGCGTCCACCCCCTGATCGATGCACATCGTCCGCAGCGGCGCGGTGATGGCGGGATCGTCGCGGTGCTCCGGGGCGAACATCGGCGGCATCCACGCGTCGACGAGCGCGGCCATGCCGTTCGCGCGGCCGAGATCGAGCAACGCGTGCCGTTTCTCCGCCTCGCCCGGCCGGGGCGAATGCGTGCCGGTGTTGACGAGCGCGAGGCGATCGATCCGCGCCGGCGCGCGCCGCCACATCTCGATCGCGACCCGCGCGCCCATCGAATGGCCGAAAAGCGCGAAACGCGGCGGCGCGGCAGCAAGGATCGTCTCCGCCATCGCGCCCAGGCTGCGCTGCGCGCCGTGGCCGCCGGCGGCGATCGCACCGTCGAACGCGACCATCTGCGCCGCGAACACCCGCGCGTCGCAGATCAGACCCGGCACCATCAGCAGGGGCAAGGACGTCGACACGCTGATTGGGCCTCCATTCACTCTCCCGAAGTTTTCGCCTATACGAATTACTCGGCCTCGGATAGAGGATTTGTGGCGACGCGGTCGAAGCGTTCGGCGGGAGAGCGAAGATGGTCGATGCAAGCGAGGCGCTGCACCCCGCCTGGGCGACGATGCCGGCGGTCGTGACCGATGGCTATTCGCTGGAAATGACGGCGAAGGATTTCGACGCGCTGCACGAAGCCGCGCCGGGCATCGCGCCGGAGACGCCGGTGGCGATCACCTTCCTGCCCGGCGAGACGATCGACGCACGCGTCGCCGCCGCCGCCGCGGTCCGCCGGCTGGGGTTCGAACCGATGCCGCATCTGTCGGCGCGGCGGATCGGGGCGCTTGGCGAACTCGACACGATGCTGGGCCGCGCGGTCGACGAGGCAGGCGCGCGGCGCGCCTTCATCGTCGCGGGCGACCCGCCCGAGCCGGCGGGGCCGTTCGCCGACACGCTATCGATCATCCGCACCGGCCTGCTCGAGAAGCACGGCTTCCGCGCGGTCGGCGTGGCCGGCCATCCGGAGGGGCATCCGAACATGGCGGGCGAGGCGCTGTGGGACGCGCTCGTCGCCAAGCTCGATGCGCTGGAGGAACGCGGGCTGGGGTCGCTGATCGTCACGCAGTTCGGCTTCGATGCCGATCCGTTCATCGACTGGCTGACCGAGCTTCGCGCGCGCGGGATCATGGCGCCGGTGCGGATCGGCGTGCCGGGGCCAGCGGGGATCAAGACGCTGCTCCGCTTCGCCGCGCGCTGCGGCGTTGGCGCATCGGCGGCGGTGATGACGAAATATGGCGTGTCGATCACGCAGCTTCTGGGCAAGGCGGGGCCGGACAGGCTGGTCGATGCGCTCGCCGCGCGGCTGACGCCCGCGCACGGGCCGGTGCGGCTGCATTTCTATCCGTTCGGCGGGCTAGTTAACACGGTCGAATGGATCAACGGCTATCCGGCGCGCACGCGCTGACGGGGGAGAGACGAGTGACGACGATCTGCACGCTGACGCTGTCGTGCGACGACAAACCGGGCCTCGTCGCCGCGGTCGCGGGCTTTCTGGCGAGCCATGGCGGCAACATCGTCGATGCGCAGCAGTTCGACGACCGGCTGACGCACCGCTTCTTCATGCGCGTCGTGTTCGAGCTCGATGGCGAGGTCGAGACGCTGCGGACCGCGTTCGCGGATATCGCCGCGAAGCACGGCATGGCGTGGAAGGTGCGCGCCGCGGGCGAGCGGCAGCGGGTGGTGCTGATGGTCTCGCGCTTCGACCACTGCCTCGGCGATCTCCTCTATCGCAAGCGAATCGGCGAGCTCGACATGGAAGTGGTCGCGATCATCTCGAACCACCCGCAATCGGCGCTCCATGTGTCGATGGTCGGCGACACGCCCTATCACCACCTGCCGATCACCCGCGACACCAAGCCGCAGCAGGAAGCGCAGGTGAAGGCGATCGTCGAGGAAACCGGCGCCGACCTCGTCGTGCTCGCGCGCTACATGCAGATCCTGTCGGACGACCTGTCGACGTTCCTGTCGGGGCGCTGCATCAACATCCATCACAGCTTCCTGCCCGGCTTCAAGGGCGCCAAGCCCTATCACCAGGCGCATGCGAGGGGCGTCAAGATGATCGGCGCGACCGCACATTACGTGACCGAGGATTTGGACGAAGGGCCGATCATCGCGCAGGACGTGGAGCCGATCAGCCATGCCGACACGCCCGACGATCTGGTGCGAAAGGGCCGCGATATCGAGCGGCGGGTGCTGGCCGCGGCGGTCGCCTATCACCTGGAGGATCGGGTGCTGCTGAACGGGCACCGGACGGTCGTCTTCCGCAACTGATAACGGTCGAAACCGCTTGCGCGGCGGCGCGGGCCGCGCGACGTTCCGCCCCGACCAAGGGAGGAATTACCGATGCTTCGCCATGCCCTCGCGCTGCTGCTTGCCGGCGCCGCGCTTCCGGTGCTCGCGCAAGATGCGCCGAGCCGCACCTTCACCGGCAGCGACCTGTTCAACCTCGAACAGGCGTCGGACCCGCAGATCAGCCCGGACGGGCGCCGCATCGCCTATGTTCGGCGTACCGGCGACGTGATGGCCGACCGGATGGCGAGCGCGATCTGGCTGATCGACACCGCCACGGGACAGCAGACGCCGCTGGCCGCGACGGGCTCCAGCCCGCGCTGGTCGCCGGACGGCACCCGCCTCGCCTATGTCGCGGCCGAGCTGGGGCAGGCGCCGCAGCTGCACGTCCGCTGGATCGCGACCGGCGCGACGGCGCGCGTCACCGGCCTGCCCGACAGCCCCGACGCGCTCGCCTGGTCCCCCGATGGCCGCCAGATTGCGTACACGATGCGCGTGCCGGGCGAGGGCATGAAGCTGGGCAAGGCGCCGCCCAAGCCCGAGGGGGCGAAATGGGCCGAGCCGCTGGAGATCATCGACCGGGTAACGTACCGCGCGGACGGCGCCGGATACCTCAAGCCCGGCTTCGACCACCTGTTCGTCTTGTCGGCGGACGGCGGCGCGCCGCGCCAGCTGACCTTCGGCAATTTCCAGGACGGCGGGCCGCTCAGCTGGTCGAAGGACGGGCGGAGCATCGTCTTCTCCGGCAATCGCCGCGCCGACTGGGAGCGCGAGCCGAACGATACCGAGGTGTTCAGCGTCGATGTGGCGTCTGGCGGCCTTCGCCAGCTCACCAAGCGCTACGGCCCCGACCAGTCGCCCGCGCTGTCGCCGGACGGATCGAAGATCGCCTATCTCGGCTATGACGACAAATATCGCAGCAACGAGCCGGCACAGCTCTACGTCATGGATGCCGACGGGTCGAACCCGCGCTCGCTGACCGCCAATCTGGACCGCGAGATCGATACCGCGGTCTGGGCCGGCGACGGGCGCAGCATCTATGTCAGCTACGACGACCATGCCGAAAAGAAGGTGGCGCGCGTCGGGCTCGACGGGCGGATGACGCCGGTGGTCGGCGGGCTGGCGGGCGGCGGGCTGGACCGGCCCTACACCGGGGGCACGTTCAGCGTCTCCGACAAGGGGCAGGTCGCCTATACGAGCGGCGACTGGCGAAAGCCCGCCGACGTGTATCTGGGCGGGAAGCCGCTCACCCGCCTCAACGAGACGTGGATGGCGGGCAAGACGATGGGCGACCTGCGCCCCGTGCCCGTCACGTCGAAGGACGGGCGCAAGATTGACGCGTGGATCGTGCTGCCGCCCAATTACCAGCCGGGCACGCGCGTGCCGACGATCCTGGAAATCCATGGCGGGCCACACACCGCCTACGCGCCCGTCTTCGCGAGCGATTACCAGCTCTATGCGGCGGCGGGCTATGCGGTGGTCTATGCCAATCCGCGCGGGTCGACGTCCTACGGGGCCGAGTTCGCCAACCTCATCGACAAGAACTACCCGAGCGAGGATTACGACGACCTGATGGCGACGGTCGATGCCGCGATCGCGCAGGGGTTTTCGGACCCCAACAACCTGTTCGTCACCGGCGGCTCGGGCGGCGGCGTGCTGACGAGCTGGATCGTCGGCAAGACCGACCGGTTTAAGGCGGCGGCGACGCAGAAGCCCGTCATCAACTGGATCAGCGAGGCGCTGACGATGGACGGCACCGGCTTTACCTCGCGCTACTGGTTCAGGAAGCAGCCGTGGGAGGACCCGATGGGTTACTGGGCGCGCTCGCCGCTTAGCCTCGTCGGCAACGTCAAGACGCCGACGCTGGTCGTGGTCGGCAGCGAGGATTACCGGACGCCGGTCAGCGAGAGCGAGCAATATTACGCCGCGCTCCAGATCCGCGGCGTGCCGACCGCGCTGGTCAAGGTGACGGGTGCCAGCCATGGCGGCTTCACCGCGCGGCCCAGCCAGTCGGCGGCGAAGGCGTCGGCGATCCTGGCGTGGTTCGACAAGTACCGGGCGGCGCAGGCGCAGTAGTAAGAAGAAAGAAGCGGGATCCCGGATCGAGTCCGGAATGACGATCGGGGTAAGCCAAACCCTCCCCAATCTCGTCACCCCGGACTTGATCCGGGGTCCCGCTTCTTCGTTTCTTCAACCCAAGCGATCGAGGTCGGCGGGCGTGTTGATATTGGCAAGCGGTCCGGCCGCGACGCCGACCGCCCCGCACCGCGCCGCCCAACCGCGCACCGACCGCCGCGGATCGGTGACGACGAAATCTTCGAGCAGCGGCGACAGGCTCGTGGGCCAGATGCCGATAACGGGCAGATCGTCGAGTAACGCGGGCGTCTCCCGCGCCGCGAGATCAGCCAGCAACGCCTCAGGCACCAGCGGCGTGTCGCAGCCGAGCGTCAGCACCCGCCTCGCCCCGATCGACCGCGCATGATGCAGCGCCCCCGCCAAGCCACCAAGCGGCCCCAGATCGGGCGCGGGCCGGTCGGGCGCACTTGGCACGCCCGGCCACTCGCGTCCCACGACGACCAGCGCCCCGCAGTGCCGCCCGAGGGCCGCCAGCGCATGGTCGATCAGCGCCCGCCCCTCGAACAGCGCCGCGCCCTTGTCGCTGCCGAACCGGCTCGCCCGCCCGCCCGCGAGCACCGCGCCGAGGATCATGGGTCCACCGCCAGCATCGCATCGGACCGCGCGAGCACCACCAGCCGCACCGCCGCCGCCCGTGCCCGCTCGACCGCGAGCGCGGTCGGCGCCGACACGGTGACGAGCAGCGGACAATTCGCCAGCGCCGCCTTCTCGACCAGCTCGAACGAGCAGCGCGAGGACAGGAGCGCGAAGCCGCCGTCCCAGCCGAGCCCGCCCTGCGCCATCGCCCCGATCAGCTTGTCGAAGGCGTTGTGCCGCCCGACATCCTCGCGCGCGAGGCGGATCGTGCCGTCGTGCGCCACCAGCGCCGCGGCATGGACGCCGCCGGTTTCGCGATTGAGCGGCTGATGATCGCGAAGCGCCGCGAGCGCCGCAAAGATCGCCGCATCGTCCGCGTCGCTGATCGCGGTGACGCGCGGAAGCGGGCGCAATGCCTGCTCCAGATTCTCGATCCCGCAGAGGCCACACGAACTTTCGGACACGCGGTGCCGCACCCGGTCGGCGACCCGGGCCGCACGCTTGGGCACCAGCGTCGCCCGCACGATCATCCCGCGCTTGGTGCGATGCACGTCGATCTCGGGCAGCTCGTCCGCTCGCTCGACCAGCCGCTCGGCGAGCGCAAAGCCGGTGACGAGGTCATTGAGGTCGGCCGGCGTCGCCATCAGCACGGCATAGCCGATGCCATTGAACTCCACCGCGATCGGCATTTCGGCCGCAACGGGTCGAACGATTGCCGCGCGTGTGCCATCGGCGGCGATACGGATGAAGGACAGCGGCCGGGTCGGAATCATGTCACGCACAACGCCCATGCGGCGAAACGATCACCACGGCGCACGGATCACGCCGCGCACCTCGACATAGAAGCGATTCCGCCAGCTTGCGAACGGCGGTGTCCGGCACAGAGGACCCGACTCGATAACGACGATCGCGGCCCCGCGGGCCGTCAGCGCGTGGGCGACTTCGCGAAATGCCTGCCAGATCCTCGACGCATCGGCATCGCCGTCGCCGCGCTGGATACAGAGGCTAAACGCCGACAACGCCGGTCCGGTCCAGCCGGCGACAGCGTTGTCCAGCACGCCGGCATCCTCGATCGCCCCCGTCGGATCGACGAGCACGCCAAACGGTCCCGGGACGGGATCATATTCAGAGGGCGGTGGCGGCGGTACCGGACGCTGGGCAAGCGCCGGCCCCGCCAGCATCAGCATCACCGAAAGCGGGATCACCCGCGCGCCTTGCATCGCCGTGCTCACGCCCGCGGATGCGCGTTGCGATAGACGTCGAGCAGATGCGCGGCATCGACCGCGGTATAGATCTGCGTCGAACCCAGGCTGGCATGGCCGAGCAGTTCCTGAAGCGCGCGCAAGTCCGCGCCGCGGCCGAGCAGGTGCGTGGCGAAGCTGTGGCGCAGCGCGTGCGGCGTCGTGCGGTCCGACAGGCCCAGCCGCACCCGGGCGGCGCGCACAGACCGGCGGATGATCGCGGGCGACAGCGCTCCGCCCTTCGCCCCGCGGAACAGCGGTGCCTCCGGGGTCAGCGCATACGGGCAGGCGGCAACATAGGCCTCGACCGCCGCACGAACGGCGGGGAGCAGCGGCACGATCCGCACCTTGGCGCGCTTGCCCGTGACGCGCAGCGTCTCGCCGAGCGGCAGGATCGCGGGCGTCAGCGCCATCGCCTCGCCGATGCGCAGCCCCGCGCCGTAGAGGAGCAGCAGCACCGCCCAGTCGCGCGCGGCGATCCACGGCTCGGCGGCATCCTCCGACACTTCCTCGGCCAGCGCGATCACTTCGGCCGGGGCGATCGGGCGCGGCACGCCCTTCTTGACGCGCGGGCCGGCGAGGCGCGGGGACGTCGCACCGACAAAGGCAAGGAACGCGCGCGTTGCCGACAATTCGCGCGCGACGGAGGTGTTGGACAACCCCTCCCCGCGCCGCACCGACAGGAACGCGCGCAGGTCGGTGGCAGTCGCCTTGACCAGGTCGGCAGCCTCGATCGGCCCGCCCCAATGGTCGCGCAGGAAGGCGAGCAGCCGCTCGGCCGTCGCCTGATAGGCGCGCACGGTATGCGCCGAGCGGCGGCGGTCGCGCGTCAGGTGCCGGGCAAAGGCGATGGGCAAGGGCTCGGCCATTCGCGCGACCTTAGGCGAAGGCGTGTCAGTGCGCCATGCCGCCCGCGGGTTGGCCGCGGCGGGCAAGCCATGCCTGCATCTGCGCGATCTCGGCATCCTGCGCGCGGATGACGTCGGCGGCGAGCGCACGAACGTCGGGGTCCTTGCCGTCGCGCAGCGCGACCTTCGCCATGTCGATCGCGCTGCGGTGATGCGGGATCATCCCTTGCATGAACGCGGTGTCGGGATCGCCGCTCGTCGGCATCGTCATGCCGTGCGCGGTCGGCGGCGCGACGTGCGGCGTCCAGCCGAGCGCGCCCGCCGTCATCCACAGTGCCATCGCGATCATCATCAGATTCTCGGTCAGCGACACGAAACCGAGCGGCACGTTGCTGTCGCCGCCGACGCACGCGCATTTGAGCTCGCGCTTGTCGAGATACACCGCCTTGAACACCGACACTGCGCCGATCGTCCCGATGAAGAGTGCGATCGGCACCGACGCCCAGGTGGCGATCCCCGCGACCATCAACAGCCCCGCCAGCCCCTCAGCATAGGGATAGACATGGCCGTACCGGACCCAGCGGCGCGCGAGCAGGTCGTAGTTGAGGAACATCGTCGCGAACCGGTCAACGTTCTGCAGCTTGAGCAGCGCCAGCACGACCATCGAGAAGGCGACGAACCACTCGCCCGCGCGCGCCGTCAGCGCATCGCCGTAAGCGGCGTAACTCGCCGCCAGCGCCATCAGCGCGGTCAGCGCGAACAGGATTGCGACCGGGCGATAAGTCGTCGCCTTCGGATCGGCGACCTTCAGGCCGAGGAAGCGGCGAAGGTCGTCATGGCCGCCGATCCGCTCGCCATCGATGAAGACCTGCGGCGTGGTGGCGACGCCGTATTGCGCCTTGAATGCGTCGGTTTCCTCGCGGGTCGTCAGCCAATGGTCGTCGACAACATAGCCCTTGCGGCGCAGCAGATGCCTTGCCTTCAGCCCATAGGGGCAGGTGTGGCCGGGCATCACCATGCGATAGAGCGTTGCGGTGCGGGTCATCGTCCTTCTCCGACTGGCTGGCCGCCCCCATATGGGTCCGTACCATGGTACGGGATCAAGCGATGACGATCGGCGCGCTGGCGGAGGCCGGCGGCGTGGGCGTGGAAACGGTGCGTTATTATCAGCGCCGCGGGCTGATCGGCCTGCCCGACCGGCCGGCGGGCGGCGGGTCGAGCGGCGGCATCCGGCGCTATGGTTCGGGCGATGTCGCGCGGCTGCGCTTCATCCGGTCGGCACAGGCGGCGGGGTTCACGCTCGACCAGATCGGCGAACTGCTCGCGCTCGACGCCGCCAACGACCGCGCGGGCGTGCGGCGGTTGGCGACCGCACGGATCGCCGCGCTCGATGAACAGATCGCTGCGCTGTGCGCGGCGCGGACGGCCCTCGCGGACCTCGCCAGCGCGTGCAGCGCGGCGGGCCCCGGCCCCTGCCCGATCCTCGAGGCGTTCAAGGCCGATTGACGAGACGTTCGGTTTCCGCGGATGATAACGATAACGAAACCGGGGAGAGGGCGATGGGACTGCGCAAATGGCTGGCGATGGCCTGCCTCGTTCCGCTGGCGAGCGCCCCCGCACAGGCACAACAGGCGGCCCCGAAGCAGCGTCTGTTCGTCCTGACCGATATCGAGAACGAACCCGACGACACCCAGTCGCTGATCCGGCTGCTGCTCTATTCGAACGAGATCGATATCGAGGGGCTGGTCGCCACCACCTCCGTCCACATGAAGACGCGCACCGCGCCCGAAACGATCCGGCGGATCATCGGCGAATACGCCAAGGTGCAACCGAACCTGCTGCGGCACGCGCCGGGCTATCCGGCGGCGGCGGCGCTTGACCGCCTCGTGGCGCGGGGGCAGACGGCCTATGGCATGGGCGGCATTGGCGCGGGGAAGGACAGCGAGGGATCGCGGCGGCTGATCGCCGCACTCGATCGGCCTGATCCGCGGCCCCTATGGGTGACCGCATGGGGCGGGCCGAACACGCTGGCACAGGCGCTGCACACGCTGCGCGCGACGCGATCCCCGGCGGACGTAGAGCGGCTGGTCGCCAAGCTGCGCGTCTATACCATCTCCGACCAGGACGATTCGGGTGCGTGGATGCGGCGTGAGTTTCCCGGGCTGTTCTACATCGTCAGCCCCGGCGGCTATGGCGCAGCGACGTGGACGGGGATCATGACCGTCGTCGAGGGGGCGGATAACAAGACGATCTCGAACGACTGGCTCGCCGCCAACATCCAACAGGAGCACGGGCCGCTGGGCGCCGCCTATCCCGATGTCGCATATGGCATGGAAGGCGACACGCCCTCGTTCCTCGCGCTGATCCCCAACGGCCTGAGCGTGTCCGAGCGGCCCGACTGGGGCGGCTGGGGCGGACGCTACACGCTGCGCACCCCGCCGCTTGCCGAACTCGATCCCAAAGGCTTCAACGGCGGCGTACCGGTCGATCCCGAAACGCGGCCGATCTGGACCAATGCGATCGACAAGGTGACGCCGTCCCTCGCCAGCCCCCACGGCGCGGCGATCAAACCCGGCGAGCGCTCGTACGAGGGTTATCGCGAGACGATCTGGCGCTGGCGCGACGATTTCCAGAACGACTTCGCCGCGCGGATGGACTGGACGACGCGCACGCCGGGGGAGGCGAACCATGCGCCAGTCGTGCGGCTCGGGCATTCCGAGCGGCTGACCGCAAGGGCGGGCGATCGGCTGACGCTCAGCGCGCGGGGGACGGCCGATCCCGACGGCGACAGCCTCAGTTATCACTGGTTCGCCTATCCGGAAGCGGGCACCTGCCCCGGCGGGATCAAGCTGTCGGGCGCGGAAAGTCTCTACGAACGATCGATCACCATCCCCGCCTTCGATCGGCAGTGCGAGGCGCATTTCGTTCTTCGCGTCACCGACAAGGGATCACCGCCGCTCACCCGCTACGCCCGCGTCATCGTCACGGTCGAGCCGGCGAGCGGCAAGTAGATCAGTCGGCGAAGAGCAGCACTGGCGTCTCGAGCAGCTTGCGCACCGCCTGGACATAGCTTGCCGCGTCCCAGCCATCGACGACGCGGTGGTCGCACGAAATCGACAGGTTCATCAGCTTCGCGCGGCGGATGTCGTCGCCGTCAAAGACGGGGCGCTCGACGATCTTGTTCGGGCCGATGATCGCGACCTCGGGCCGGTTGATGACCGGCGTCGTCGCGATGCCGCCGAGCGGGCCGAGCGAGGTGACGGTGATTGTCGAGCCAGACAGCTCCTCCGACTTCGCCTTGCCGGTGCGCGCGGCTTCGGCCAGGCGGCTGATCTCAGTCGCGAGCTGCCATACATTCTTGTCCTGCGCGTCGCGGATCACGGGGACCATCAGGCCGGCATCGGTCTGCGTCGCCATGCCCATGTGCACGCGGCCGGAGCGCGTCACCACGCCCGCCTCGTCGTCGTAGCGGGCGTTGAGCATCGGGAAGTCGGGCAGCGTGCGACAGATCGCGACGATCAGGAACGGCAGCATGGTGAGCTTCGGCCGGCCGCCGCGATTGGCGTTCAGGTCGCCGCGCATCGCCTCCAGCGCGGTCACGTCGATCTCGTCGACATAGGTGAAGTGCGGGATCGCGCGCTTCGACGCGGCCATGTTCTCAGCGATGCGGCGGCGCATGCCGATGACCTTCACCGCCTCGTCCTCGCGCGCGCGGCTGGCGTGCGGCGCGTGATAGCCCTGCGCGCCGTTGTAGCGCAGGAACGCGTCGAGGTCGGCGTGGCGGACATGTGCCCCCTCGTGCCGGACCTGGGTGAGGTCGACGCCGAGGTCCTTGGCGCGCGCCCGAACCGCGGGGCTGGCGAGAACCTTGCGCTCGTCCTCGACACGGATTGGCTCGGGTGCAGCGGGCGCCGCCACGACCGGCGCGGGCGCAGGCATGGGCGTCGGGGCGGGTGCCTCGACGACTTCCTCGACGCCGGGATTTTCCGCTTCGACCACCGCCTCGGTGACCGGCGCGGCGGGGGCCTCGGCCGCCTCGTCCGCGCCTTCGGTCTCGATCACGACGAGCGTCGAGCCGATCGGCACCTGGTCGCCGACCTCGCCCGCCAGTTCGACGACGGTGCCGGCGACCGGCGATTCCATCTCGACCGTCGCCTTGTCGGTCATCATGTCGGCGAGGCTCTGATCCTCCTCGACGCGGTCGCCGACCTTGACGTGCCACGCGACGATCTCGGCCTCGGAAATGCCCTCGCCAATGTCGGGCAGGCGGAACTTGAACAGCGCCATCGTCAGTCCTTCATGATCTTCTTGAGCGCCTGGCCGATGCGCACGGGGCCAGGGAAATAGGCCCATTCGAGGCTGTGCGGATAGGGCGTGTCGAAGCCGGTCACGCGCTCGACCGGCGCCTCCAGATGGTGGAAGCAGCGTTCGGTGACGAGCGCGGACAGCTCGGCGCCGAAGCCGCCGGTCCGCGTTGCCTCGTGCACGATCATGCAGCGGCCGGTCTTCTTCACCGACGCCTCGATCGCCTCGATATCGAGCGGCACGAGCGTGCGCAGGTCGATGATCTCGGCATCGACGCCCGTCTCCTCGACCACCGACTGCACGACATGCACCATCGTGCCATAGGCCAGGATCGTGAGGTCGCCACCCGCGCGCACCGTTGCCGCCTTGCCGAGCTCGATCCGGTAATAGCCGCCGGGCACCGCACCCGCCGGATGGTTCGACCAGTTCTTGGCCGGGCGGTCCCAGTTGCCGTCGAACGGACCGTTATAGATGCGCTTGGGCTCGAGGAAGAGGACGGGGTCGTTGTCCTCGATCGCGGCGATCAGCAGGCCCTTTGCGTCATAGGGCGTCGACGGGATCACCGTCTTGATGCCCGAGACGTGAGTGAAGATGCCCTCGGGCGACTGCGAGTGCGTCTGCCCGCCGAAGATGCCGCCGCCGTAAGGCGAGCGCACGGTGATCGGCGCGGTGAACTCCCCCGCCGAGCGATAACGCAGCCGCGCGGCCTCGCTCACGAGCTGGTCGAGCGCGGGATAGATATAGTCGGCGAACTGGATCTCCGGCACGGGGCGCAGGCCATAGGCGCCCATGCCGATCGCGACGCCGATGATCCCGATCTCGGTGATCGGCGTGTCGAACGCGCGCGTCTTGCCGTATTTCTGCTGAAGGCCGGCGGTCGCGCGGAACACGCCGCCGAAATAGCCCACGTCCTCGCCCATCACGAGCACGTCGTCGTCGCGGCCCATCATCACGTCGAGCGCAGAATTGATCGCCTGGATCATGTTCATGCGCGTGATTTCGCCCTCGGCCGGGGCGGCGGTTTCGATCATCTCGTCGGTCATGCTGCTTTCACCACGAAGCGGTCGCCCGCAGGCGCCGTCCATTTGCCGAGGCCCGCCAGCGCCTTAGTGTCGCCGCTGCCGTAGCCCGACAGGAAACGGTCGATTGCCGGCGCATAGCGCGCGAGTGCCGCCGCATCGGCGACAAGTTCATGCGCGCCGCCCTTTGCGACGATCGTGTATGCCGGGCCGGGTGCGGTCTCGCCGACGAACAGATGGTCGGCGGGATCGGCGACGAAGCCGGGCACGCGATCCTCGGTTCCGGTCACGACCATCACCGGCACGGCAAGCGTCGTATAGGCGGCAGGCTGGATCAGGCCGGGCACCTTGCCGGGGGTCGAGAAGCCGAGCACCGCCTTCACTCGCGGCGCACGGAATGGCGCGATATAGCCCAGCGCCCCGCCAAGGCAGAGCGCGCTCAGCGTGCCGAAGCTGTGCCCGACCAGCACCACCGGCTGCTCCGCCGGAACGCCCGCGATCGCGGCGTTGAGGTCGGCGATCCGCTCCCCGAAGCTCGCCTGCATCGTGAACTTCGCGCGATCCGGGTAGCGCATCGAATCGACGTGGACGGGCGCGATCACGGTCCAGCCGGCCGCGGTCAGCCGGGTCGCCAGTGCCTCATATCGCGCGGGCCACGAACCATGGCCATGCGAGAACACGACGGTCCCGCGCGACACCGCCGGCCGCCATGCGAACAGCGTGGTCGTGCGCGTGGGCGAGATGCGCAGCTCCTCCTCGACCGGCGTGACCGCGGCAGCGAGCGCCGGCCGCGTGAGCAGCAGCGCCGCCGCGTTCGCCGCACCGGCGATCAGGGTGCGACGGTCGATCACTTCCTTGCCCACGGACGGCCGCTGGCTTCTTCCTCGGCCAGCATCTGCGCCTGCTGCTCGCGAAGGTGCCAGGGCATCTCCTCGAACACGCCGTCGAACAGCGTATCGAGCGGCTGATGCAGGCCGTGGCCGAGGATGCCGTTGGTCTCGGCCTCCTTCTGCGCTTTCTTGACCAATTCGGCGAGTTCGAGGTCCTGTGCCGCATGGGCATCGAGGTCCCATTCGCCGAGCGCGATCAGATGGTCGCGAAGCCGCCGGATCGGGTCGCCGAGCGGCCAGCCCGTCGCCTCGTCGGCGGAGCGATAGGCACTCGGATCGTCGCTGGTCGAGTGCCCCTCGGCGCGATAGGTGAAGTGCTCGATCAGCGTCGGGCCGGCATTGGTGCGCGCGCGCTCGGCGGCCCATTCGGTCGCGGCATAGACGGCGAGCGCATCGTTGCCGTCGATGCGCAGCCCGGCGATGCCGTATCCAACCGCGCGCGCCGCGAACGTCGTCGCCTCCGCGCCGGCAAAGCCCGAGAAGCTCGAGATCGCCCACTGGTTGT
Organism: Sphingomonas yantingensis; assembly: GCF_014199325.1. GTDB lineage: Bacteria > Pseudomonadota > Alphaproteobacteria > Sphingomonadales > Sphingomonadaceae > Sphingomonas > Sphingomonas yantingensis. The sequence continues at coordinate 97,502 of NZ_JACIJJ010000002.1, read as the reverse complement.
TGACGACGTTGAAGATGACGGGCGCTCGATAAACGGTGGCGAAGGTCAACGCCGAGTGGAAGTCACCCTCCGCCGTCGACCCCTCGCCGCACCAGGTCGCGGCGATCCGGCTGTCGCCCTTCGCCGCGGACGCCATCGCCCAGCCCACCGCCTGCGGGTACTGGGTGGCGAGATTGCCGGAGATCGAGAAGAAGCCGTAATCCTTCGCCGAATACATGATCGGCAGCTGCTTGCCCTGCAGCTTGTCGCCCTTGTTCGAGTAGATCTGGTTCATCATCTCGACCAGGCTGTAGTCGCGGGTGATGAGGATGCCCTGCTGGCGATAGCTGGGGAAGCACATGTCGTCGCGCTGCATCGCCATCGCAGCGGCAACCGAGACGGCCTCCTCGCCGGTCGACTTCATATAGAAGCTGGTCTTGCCCTGTCGCTGCGCGCGGAACATCCGCTCGTCAAAGGCACGGACGAGCGCCATGTTGCGCAGCATCTGGCGCAGCATGTCGGACGACAGGCGCGGCGCCCATGGGCCGACCGCGTGGTTCTCGTTATCGAGGACGCGGACGAGGCCGAAGGAAAGCTCGTGAAAGCTCGCTGCCGCATCACCCGGCTCGGGGCGGCGCGCGGTGCCTGCGGCGGGCACCTCGACATGGGCATAATCGACGGCATCGCCGGGCCGGAACCGCGGCTCGGGGACATGCAGCGACAGGGGCGGACGATTGGCGGGGGCGCCGGTCAAACCATACTCTCCAGATCGCGCCGGCCCTTTGCGAACGGGCGCCGAGTCATCGTTGCTGCGCTATTATAAAATTACAACGCGCTTGGCGAGTGCCCAATCGTCACAGGCGATACCAAGTGTACGAACCCGGTTGACTCGTCGGGCGGTTGGAACAGAATAGGAACATTCTAGTTCGATCGAGTCGTCATGTCCGCCACCCTAGCCGAATTGCGTCAGACGCTGAACGCCATCGAGGGTGGCGGGTATCGCCGTCGTCCCGCGTTGCCGTTCGGCATCGGTGCGATCGATGCGAAGCTGGCCGGCGGCGGTCTGCGCCTCGACGGGCTGCACGAGGTGGTGGGCGCGACGCCCGACCTCGCCGACGATGCGGCGGCGACCTTGTTCCTGACGGGGATCGCCGCGCGTGCCTGGGGCACGGTGCTCTGGATCGTCCGCCGGCGCGACCTGTTCGCCCCCGGCCTGTCCCAGGCGGGCCTCGCGACCGAACGCGTCCTCTATGCCGAGGCGGCGGACGATGCCGAAGTGCTGGCGCTGATGGAGGAGGGGCTGCGCCACCGCGGCCTCGGCGCCGTGATCGGCGAGGTGAAGCGCGTCGGCCTGCCCGCCACCCGGCGGCTGCAACTGGCAGCGGAGGGCGGGCGCACGATCGCGCTGATGCTCAAGCGGCATGGGCGCAGCGGCGTCGATCCGCTGGGCGTGCCCTCGGCGGCGGTGACGCGCTGGCGGATCGGCTGCGCCCCCTCGACCCCACTGGCGGTCGAGGGGGTGGGCCGGGCGCGCTGGCATGCGGCGCTGGTGCGCCAGCGCGGCGGCGAAAGCGGTGAATGGCAATTGGAGGCTAGCGATGCGACGGGTCGCTGCGCTCTGCCTGCCCGACTGGTCGATCGACCGGCTGCGGCGGCAGGGCACGATTCCCGCGCCGCCGCCTGAGCGCGGCGTCGCGGACATGGGCGCGCTGGCGGCAGCGGTCGCCGACGAGCGCGCGGGTGAATGCTCGGTGCCGAACACGCCGGGCTGGCGACCCGGTGCGCGCTGGGCACGGTCCGAATCGCGCGCGGCGGTGCAGACGGAGATCGACGCCCTGCCCGCGCACCAGCGGCCGCCGATGCGCGAACTCGGCCGGCGCAGCGAAGCCGCCGACCACCCCTTCCGCGCGCTCCGCCCCGACGAGGCACGCGGCCATGTGCCGTTCTCGCTGAAGCAGGCGCCACCGACACTGCGCTCCGAACCCGCATCGTGCTCCCGCGAAGGCGGGAGCCCAGGGCCGCAGGCGCAACCGGCCGTCGTGCTGCCCGACCCTGGGTTCCCGCCTTCGCGGGAACACGGGATTCATGGAACGGGAGCCGTCGGCGCACGGGCTTCAACTCGATCTGTGGCTGTCAAAGCGCGCGCCGTGCTGCGACCTTCATCCTCACGCGAAAGCGCCACCGCCCCGATCGTCACCAGCCTGCGCGAAGGGGCGAAGGTCGTCATCCACGCCGCCTGCCCAGCCGCGCGCGCACAGGGGCTAAGGCGGGGCATGGCGCTCACCGCGGCGCGCGCGATGGTGCCGGGCCTGATCGTCCATCCCGCCGATCCTGCCGGCGATGCCGAGGGTCTGCGCCGCCTCGCCATTGCGCTAGCGCGCAAATGGAGCCCGCAGGTGGCGGTGGGGGGCGAGGACTTGATCTTCCTCGACCTCACCGGCGCGTCGCATCTGTTCGGCGGAGAGGCGGCGATGGCCGCGCGCATCGTCGCGGTGCTCGCGCGTGCAGGACACCATGCGCGGATCGCGGTCGCGGGCGCGCCGGGCGCCGCCGCCGCACTCGTCCGGCACGGCGCACCGCCGGGGTCGGCCCGCTTTTCCGCCCCGCGCCCGCGCCATGCCGGGATGCGGCAGGCCAGCTTGTCCGACGCGCCCGATTTCCGCATCCGCCACCCACGCGACGACGGCAATCCCTATGCCGCGCGATCGAAGCGTCGTGAGGCGACGGCAGAAACCGCACCCGACACCGTCATCGTCTGTCCGCCGGGCGAGGATGCCGCTTGGCTCGCCCCCCTCCCCGCCGCCGCGCTCCGCCTCGACCCCGCCGATGTCGAGATGCTCCGCCGCTTCGGGATCGAACGGATCGGCCAGCTTGCCGAGCTGCCGCGCGGCCCGCTCGCGCGCCGGTTCGCGCGCGCACTCGAACGCCTCGACCAGGCGCATGGCCGCGTCGCCGAGCCGCTCGATCCCGTCATCCCGCGCGCCGCGATTGCCTGCCGGCAGGGCTTCCTCGAACCCATCGCGACGGCGGAGGGCATCGCCCATTGGCTCGGCGCCCTAGTCCCGCGCCTGACCGCCGAGCTCGCCGCCGCTGGCCTCGGCGCGCGCGCGATCGAGCTGGTGGCCGAGCGCGTCGATCATGTGCCGCAGCGACTGCGCATCGGCCTCGCCCGTGCCAGCCGCGACCCTGCGCACATCCTGCGGCTGATCGCCCGCCGGATCGAGGAAATCGAACCCGGCTACGGCATCGACGCGATGACGCTCCACGTCCGCCGCGCCGAACCGCTTGGCCCCGTCCCCTTCGACGAACGGCTGGATGCGGAGGCGCCGCCCGACCTTGCCCCCCTGATCGACGCGATCGCCAACCGCATCGGCATGGCCCGGTTATGGCGCGTGCGCGCGGTCGAGAGCGACGTACCCGAACGATCGGTCGGGACGGCCCCGCCGCTTGCCCCCGATGCCGCCACGCCGCCGCGCCTTGCCGCCGACGATGTGCGCCGGCTGGGTGACGGCGATCAGGTACCCGCCTGGCATCCCGCCTGGCCGCGTCCCGCCCGGCTACTCAGACGACCGGAACGACTCGACCACGTCGTCGCCGAACTCCCCGATCGTCCGCCCGCCCGCTTCACCTGGCGCGGTGTCAGTCACCGCGTCGTCCGCGCCGACGGGCCGGAGCGCATCCACGGCGAATGGTGGCGAAGGCTGGGCGAAGCGCATGCCGTCCGCGACTATTTCCGGGTCGAGGACGAGGCGGGCCGCCGCTACTGGCTCTATCGCCGCGGCGACGGGATACGCAGCGTCTCGGGCGATCTGAGCTGGTGGCTGCACGGGCTGTTCGGGTGATGCCCCATGCCCGCCGCTGACTCCCCTTACGCCGAACTCCAGGTCACGACGCATTTCTCGTTCCTGCGCGGCGCTTCCTCGGCAGAAGAGCTGTTCGCCACTGCCAGCGAGATGGGCCACGCCGTCCTCGGTATCACCGACCACAACTCGGTCGCCGGCATCGTCCGCTCGCTGGTCGCTGCCGAAAAGGTGAGCGCGCAGGCGCAGCCGATCCGCCTCGTCGCCGGCTGCCGCCTCGACCTTGTCGACGGCCGCTCGCTGCTCGTCTGGCCCGAAGATCGCTCCGGCTGGAGCCGCCTCACCCGTCTCCTCACGCTCGGCAAGTCGCGCGCCGACCGCCGCCGCGGCGAGAAGGGGCAGTGCTTCCTCCACTGGGAGGACATCGCTGCCCACGCCGCCGGCCTCGTCGCCGCACTCGTCACCCGCGCCGCCGAATTCGAGGACGAGACGGGGATGCGCTGGCTCGCCGATATCTTTGGCGCCGACGGCCATGTTGCTCTCGCCGCGCATCGCCGGCCGGAGGATGTGCGCCGTCTCCACGCACTCGCCCGAGCGGCCACCTCGCACGGATTGAAACCGGTCGCGACCGGCGACGTGCGCTATCACCATCCCGACCGCCGGATGCTGCACGACGTAGTGACCGCGATCCGTGAGAAGACGACGATCGACGCGCTCGGCACCCGCCGTTCGCGGATCGGCGACGGCCACCTGCTGCCGCCCGAGGTCATGGCCCGCCGCTTCGCCGACCTGCCCGCGGCGCTCGCCTCGGGCCTTGCCATCGCCGAACGCTGTCGCTTCTCGCCCCGCGAACTCAGCTACCAATATCCCGACGAGATCGTGATGTCGGGCCGGACGCCGCAGGAAGCGCTCGCGCTCATGGCCCGCCGCGCGCTCGCCGACCGCTTCGACGGCGCCCCACCCGAAGAATATACCAAACTACTCGAACACGAACTCGGGCTGGTGGAGCGCATGGGCTATGCCCGCTACTTCCTCACCGTCCAGTCGATCGTCCAGTTCGCGCGCAGCCAGGACATTCTGTGCCAGGGGCGCGGGTCGGCGGCCAATTCGGTGATCTGCTTCGTCCTCGGCATCACCTCGATCGACCCGGTGAAGCACAAATTGCTCTTCGAGCGGTTCATTTCCGAAGATCGCGCCGAGCCCCCCGATATCGACGTCGATTTCGAGCATGAGCGGCGCGAGGAAGTGATCCAGTGGATCTACGAAACCTATGGCCACGATCACGCCGCGTTGACCGCCGTCGTCAGCCGCTTTCGCGCCCGCGGCGCGGTGCGCGAGGTCGGCAAGGCATTGGGCCTGCCCGAGGATCTGACCGGCGCGCTGGCGGGCCAGATCTGGGGCTGGTCGTCGGAGGGGGTGGCCGATCGACATGCCGAGGCGCTCAATCTCGACGCGACCGATCCGCGCATCGCTCTCACGCTCGACCTCTCGCGCGAGCTGATCGGCACGCCGCGCCACTTGTCGCAGCATCCGGGCGGCTTCGTGCTGACGCGCGACCGGCTCGACGATCTCGTGCCGATCGAGCCCGCAGCGATGGTCGACCGCCGCGTCGTCGAATGGGAAAAGGAGGATATCGAGGAGCTCGGCTTCATGAAGGTCGATATCCTCGGTCTCGGCATGCTCGGCTGCATGCGCCGGGCCTTCGACTTGCTCGCCGATCACAAGGACAGGGCGCTGACGCTGGCGTCGCCCGCGCTTCAGGACGACGACCCCGCGACGTTCGAAATGATCCGCCGTGCCGACACCTTGGGCGTGTTCCAGATCGAGAGCCGGGCACAGATGGCGATGCTGCCGCGGATGAAGCCGACCAATTTCTACGACATCGCCATACAGGTCGCGATCGTCCGCCCCGGCCCGATCCAGGGCGACATGGTCCACCCCTTTCTGAAGCGCCGCGAACTGAAGCGCCGCGATCCCAATGCCATAATCGACTATCCGAGCGAAGCGCTACGCGAAGTCCTCGAAAAGACATTGGGCGTGCCGCTGTTCCAGGAACAGGCGATGCAGGTAGCGATCAAAGGCGCGGGCTTTTCGGCGAACCAGGCCGATCGCCTGCGCCGCGCGATGGCGACGTTCAAGATGACCGGCGGCGTCGGCGAGTTCCGCGACAAGCTGATCGCAGGGATGCAGGCGAACGGCATCGCGCTCGATTTCGCCGAACGGCTGGTCAAGCAGATCGAGGGGTTCGGCAGCTACGGCTTTCCCGAAAGCCACGCGGCGTCGTTCGCCAAGATCGCCTATGCCTCTTCATGGATGAAGTGCCACCATCCCGACGTCTTCTGTGCCGCGCTGCTCAACGCGCAGCCGATGGGCTTCTACGCCCCCGCCCAGATCGTCCGCGACGCGCGTGAACACGGTGTCGACATCCGCCCGGTCTGCATCAACGACAGTCGCTGGGACACGCGGCTCATCGGCAAGGGCGAACGAGTGCCGCTCCGCCTCGGCCTGCGCGTCGTCGCGGGGCTATCGAACGAACACGGCGCCGATATCGTCAAGGCGCGAATGAACCAGCCCTTCGCATCGATCGAGGATGCGTGGCGCCGCTCGGGCGTGCCGCTCGCCGCGCTCGGGCGGATCGCGCGCGCCGACGGGTTCCATGCGTTCGGCCTCGACCGGCGACAGGCGCTGTGGACGATTAAGGGCCTCGGCGCTGCCCCGCTCCCGCTCTTCGCCGCCGCCGATGCGCGTGAGGGGGCGACGCGCCCTGAACTCGACGAAACCGCCGTAGCCCTTGACCCCCTGACCGCAGGGCGCGAGGTAGTGGAGGATTACCGCGCGACCCAGCTGTCGTTGCGTGCGCACCCGCTCGCCTTCCTGCGCGACGAACTCACCCGCCGCCGCATGACCCGCTGCGGCGACCTTCGGCGGATGAAGGACGGCAGCTTCCTCGAACTTGCGGGCATCGTCCTCGTCCGGCAGAAGCCCGGCAGTGCCAAGGGCGTCCTCTTCATCACGCTCGAGGACGAGAGCGGCATCGCCAACATCATCCTGTGGCCCGACCGGTTCGAGGCCAATCGTCGCACCGTCATGTCGGCGGCGATGCTCGGCGTGCGCGGCCGGATGCAGCGCGAGGGCGAGGTGATCCACGTCATCGCCGACACGCTTCAGGATCTGAGCCCGATGCTCCATTCGATCGGCGAGATCGATATGCCGCGCCTCGGCCGGCCCGGTGGCGGCGGCTCACCCGATCGCGGCGACCCCGAATGGCGTCCCAAGGGACGCAGCCTCTACCACCCTGCGTTTCGCGACGGCTGCGATCCCGAGGATGCGATCCGCCAGAAATCGCGCGACTTCCACTAATGCTCAGCCGGGCGAAGCCGCCGATCCGGCAAGCAGGCCGCCGTCGATGTTGAACTCCGTCCCCGTCACATAGCCCGCCTCGTCCGACGCGAGCATCACCGCCACCGCCGCCACCTCTTCGACCGTGCCGAAGCGCCGAAGCGGCGTATCCGCGACGAACGCCGCCATTCGCGCCTCACGATCCTCGCCCGTCCCCAGCATCGCTTCCCACATCGGTGTCAGGATCGCGGCGGGATGGATCGAGTTGCAGCGGATCGCCCAGCCCTGCTGCGCGCAATAGAGCGCGACCGACTTGGTATGATTGCGCACCGCCGCCTTTGACGAGGCATAGGCGGCCGCCGCGGGAATGCCGACCAGCCCCGATCGCGACGAGATATTGACGATCGATCCCGTACCCGCCGCCTTCATCGCCCCGATCGCGTATCGACAGCCGAGAAACGTCCCGTCCAGATTGACCCGGTGGACCGCCCGCCAGTCCTCGAGCGTCGCATGCTCGGGATCGTGCGCGACCGGTCCGTTCTCGAAACCGGTGATCCCGGCATTGTTGACCACCACCTCCGCGCGCGGAACGAGCGCGGCCAGTCGCGCCCAATCGGCTTCCTCGCGAACATCCAGCGATTCGAATGTGCAGCCGATCGCAGCCGCCGCTGCCTGTCCGGCCTCACGGTCGATGTCGGTCAGCACGACCTTGCCCCCTTCGGCGGCCATTCGCCCGGCAATCGCCCGACCAATCCCACGCGCGCCGCCGGTGACGATGCAGATCTTTCCTGCCAGCCGCTCCATTCGCCCCTCTCTTCTCCACGCAAGAAAAAGGGGAGGCCGGTTGTCCGGCCTCCCCTATTCTTTCCAGTCCCGTCGGGACCGGCGCGATTACATGCCCGCGCCGGGACCGTAGGTGACTTCCACGCGGCGGTTCTGCAGCTCGCGCACACCGTCGGCGGTGTCGACGCGCGGCTGGGTCTCACCGAACGCTTCGGTCGAGATGTTGCCGTCGGGGATACCGCGGCCCGACATGTACGAGCGGACCGAGTCAGCACGACGCTGCGACAGACCGACGTTGTACGAAGCGGCACCCGACTTGTCGGCGTGGCCGGCAAGCATGACCTGCGCGTTGCCACAATTCTGATACGCCGAGATGGCGTTGTCGAGAATGCTGGCAGCCTCAGGCGTGATATCCGAGCGATCCCACTCGAAGAACACGATGTACGGCCCAGGCGTGCAGACGGTTTCGACCGGCGGCGGCGGGGGCGGCGGGGGAGGCGGCGGCGGCGGGGGCGGCGGCGGCGGCGGCGGCGGCGGGGTCGGCTCGCCGAAGTTGAACGTCACGCCACCGAGCAGGCTGTGCGAACGGAAGCGCGAGTCGAGCAGAGCGCCGTTGTTTGCCTGCACCGTCACGCTGTCGGCGTTGAAGAAGCGATACTTCAGCGAGACGTCGACATTCTCGCTCAGCGGCGCGCGGACGCCCGCCAGAGCCTGCCACGCGAAGACGGTGTCGCTGTCGTCGAGCAGCGTGACCGGCGCAATGCCGTACTGCTCGTACTTCACGCGCGCCACACCGGCACCACCGCCGACGAAGCCCTGCACGCCGTCGTCCGGACCGAAGTCCAGAAGGCCGTTCAGCATGAAGCTCAGCGCCGAGGCGCGACCGAACGCACGGTCGTCGCCATAGATGCCAGCGGGAATGCCAGCCAGCGCGACCGAGGTCTGATGCTCTTCAGCAGCCGCACGGCGATAACCGACTTCGGCCTCGAGGCGGAACGCACCGAAGTCATAGCCGACGATGCCATCGACATCCCAGCCATAGTCGGAGTCGGTGCTCAGGACCTGCGTGTTGGTGTCGGCCAGCGTGAAGTCGATATCCTCGACGATCATCGCGCCGCCTTCGAGACCCACATACCACGCATTGTCGCGGGCGAGGGCAGGCGTGCTAAGAGCAGTGGTCGCAAGCGCCACTGCTACGGCAAGCTTCCGCATAAAAAATTCCCCTTTCACGGTTGTCACTACGGACAGCGCAAACTCACTACATTTGGCTTGGTTTCCACGCAAGCGAAACAAAGTCGGGGACTGTTGCAGGAACGCAACATCAGCTCGGCGCGACCAGCCCGTGAGCCATCATCGCCGCGATGATCCGGCCGACCGCCGCGCGCGCCTCGACGTCGACGATGCCGCCTCCTTCCGGGCCGTCGATCGCCGGCTGGCGTGCACCCACCACTGGCTCGCCGCCGACGACGATCCGTCGGGCCGCGACCATGCCCGTAGTCCAGCCCCACCGCGACGATCCCGCAAGCGTCGCCATCCGTGCCGGCCGGCGGGTCCACCCCCACCACCACGCGCACCAGCGCCGGTGCCGCCCGCACCCGGCACCCCTCGATCAGCGCCCGCGTCCACAGCGCCCCCGCGAGATCCTCGACCAGCTCGCCGTCGAGCTCCTGCCGCCCCAGCCGCGTGCCGCCATAATCGGCGATCATCGCCCCCACGAAGCTCGCCGGCAGGTGCGGGTTGTCGCGCGTCCGCCCCAGCGTCTGCACCAGCCCGTCGAGCGCCATCACTCGCCGCATCAGCGCGGTCGGCCGCGGCGTCGTCGTCACCAGCATCCGCGGCCGCTCGCCGAGCCGCCGGTCCTCGGCATCGCCCGTCAGCGTCAGCGGCAGGCCCTCGACCTCGATCGCATTGACCCCGCCGCGCGCCCGTTCGAGCAGCGCGCCTTCGAGTGCGTCATACCCTTGCGCCATCGCCTCGGCGAACAGCTCGGCAAAGGCGTGGTCCCGCTTGCGAAGCGCCCAGGCGCTCGCGCCATTGACCCCCACCGCCCGCGCCGCCAGCGCGACATTCGCCGACGCCGCCAGCACATCCAGAAACCGCTGCCGCCGCTCCCGCGTCCAGCCGGTCGTCCGCATCCGAACCTGCGGTGCCCGATCCGGCCCGCTGTAGATCACCGCATCCGCCATATGAAAAGGCCCCCGCCCCAACGAAAACGGGCCGGAAAGCGTCCCCGCCCCGGCCCGATTCGCAATTCTCCAGCGTCATGAGGAATGCCAGATCAGCGTCGCGCTGTCAAGCGAAATGTGCCAAATGGGTTATATTCTTTCGGAACGGCGTTAGGAGTATAGGACTGGCTGTCCGGCCGCATTAGCCATAGTCTTGAATGCGGCCGAGCACTACATGCCGGGCATAGATCGTAGGCTTCTATGAAGGACAAACACGGGCCGAAGCGCCAGCGAGTAGACGGTGAAGCGTGGGCTATGAATGAGCTACAGATGGCCTTCGAAGAGATTGTCCAACAAGCTCACAATGACGGCAAGCGGCTTTCCGAAAAGCAAATCGAGCGCGTGGCGTCTGGGACGGTGCAGTCAGCAGGTCGAGTCTACTATCGGTCGCTTATGGAACGAGCACCCCCAATGCTCGTCGAGCACCGCAAGCAGCAGGTAGGCTTTGAACGCCGAAATCTACGCCGCTGGCGAAAAGCATTCGACCTACTTGAGACAATTTGGGTATGCTGCGAGGAGATAGGACGGGAATTTAATAATTATTATCGTCCCATCGCCGTTCATGAGGATGATTACGTCTTTGAGGCCATGACGTATCTTCACGCAAAAGCACTTCTCGTAGGGTCTGAGATCATTTGCCTACTAAAAGGCGGTTTTGCCGATGGCGCTCTGACGCGATGGAGAACTCTCTATGAGAACAACGTGGTAGCGGCCCTAATTCGTCAAGAAGGGCAAGAACTCGCGCTCAGATACCTTGCACATTCACGGGTGCAAGCTTGGCAGAGGATGGCGGCGGACCCGAACACCGACGACGCAGCGCAACTTCAAGCACAAGCGGAACATGCAGTTGCGATGTTTGGCGACGATATGAAGCGCAGACGTGGATGGGCTTCCCAGCTTCTAGGAAAGAAGGCACCCACTTTCAGTGACATTGCGGCAAAGTGTAACCGATATACGAAAGGTGGTGTTTATGAATATGCATCAGATCATATTCACGTCGACCACAGAATGTTTGATGATCTCCTAGCCACATGCGAAGCACAGGAAAACGTATTACTCGTTGGACCTAGCAACTCAGGAATGGTCGGACCTTTGACGTTAGCCGCAACGAGTTTGGTGGAGTCTACGCTTTTTCTGATGCTTCATAAGCCGAATCTGGATCGCCTTGCGATGCTGAATTCACTTTTGCGCATGTCAAAGCGAATGCACAAATTGGCCACCGGCCTCGAAAAGCGAACGCTCGAAGCGGCACGAAAACGAATGAGCGGGGCTAGTCTCCCTGCCGGGTAGCCCCCTCACCGCACCAGATAAAACCCCGTCTGCCGCCCATTCAGCCACGTCACGCGGCGCCCGTCGAAGAACGCATCCTCCTCCTGCCGGAACTCGGCGACCTGCCCGCCCCATTCGGGCACCGGCGCCTTCGCCATCAGTTCGATCGACCAGGTCGTGCGCGCGCGGACCGGCCCGGCCCCGCGCGGGTCCGCCGCCTGATTGTCCCAGAAGCCGATGGCGCTCCCCGCCGCATGGCCGTGAAAGCCGATCGGGTGCGAATAGATGCTGGGCACGATCCCCTCGGCGATCGCCGCCGTGCGCGCCCGCGCGAGGATCGCGTTGCCGCTCTCCCCCTCGCGGAACGACGCCATGGTGATCGCCTGCAACCGGTTGGCGGCGGCAAGGCCGGCGCGCAGCCCCGCCGGCGCCTCGGTCTCGCCGGGCTTCAGCACATAGGCCAGATGCTGCGTATCGGTCGCCAGCCGCTCGGTCACGATCCCGAAATCGACCCACAGCATGTCGCCCGGCTGGATGACCGTATCGCCCTCCAGCATGCCCTTCGCCCCCGCCCGCTGGATCCCGACCGAGGGCTGGAACCACGTCTCGAGCTTCAGCGCGGCGATCTTCTCGCGGTACCACCAGACGAGGTCCGCGCTCGTCGTCCGCCCCGGCCGTATCGCCGCGTTGGAAAACCCCTCCGCGATGATCGCCTGCGCCGTCCCCACGATCCGCGGATAGTCGGCCAGCTCACGCTTCGACCGGCTCTCCAGCCACCGGATCGCAAGGGTATCGTCGCGCACCACCCGTGCCCGGTCGGCGGGGGCAAGCGCGGCGTTCATCTCCTCCCACGCCGACAGCGTCATCCCATCGGCATAGGCGGACGCGGCCGAGCTGTTGACCGCGATCCGCTTCGGCTTCCGCTGCGCCACGATCGCCGCCAGCGCCTTCCACTGGTCGGGTTGGCGGGCCGGGTCCCAGGCGGGCGCGAACAGCCCGCCCATTCCGTACCGGCTGACCGTCAGCCGCTCGACCGGCCTGCCCTTGCCGGGGTCGAAGAACACGAGGATCGTCCGCCGCCGCGCCGCGAAACTCTCGGCGTCCAGCATCGTCGCAATGACCGGCTCCTCGAAATTCTCCCGCGCGACGACGATCCACATGTCGACGCCGCGCTCGCGCATGATCGCCGGCACAACGGTCTCCAGCCGATCCTTCAGCGAGGCATCCACCGCCACCGCCCGCTCGCGCAGCGAAGGCACCGCGGGATAGGCGGGCCGCGCCCCCTCCCCCAATTGCGCCGCGGCGGGCGCCGCCACCAATGCCGCCGCAAGTCCCCAATGCTTCATGCCACTCCCCTTTGCCCCCAGCTTCGCCCACCCGCCGCCGATTGCCAAGCGCGGGCCTGCGCCCCATGCTGGCGGGCAAAGCACAACGGGGGCCGGGGTTTGCAGCAGATCGTCTTCTATCTGGCACGCGCGGCGAATGGCGTGATCGGCGCCGACGGCGACCTCCCCTGGCGCCTGCCCGCCGACCTGAAACGCTTCAAGGCGCTCACCATGGGCAAGCCGATGGTGATGGGCCGCAAGACCTTCGAGAGCTTCCCCAGCCCCCTCCCCGGCCGCCGCCACATCGTGCTCACCCGCGACCCGAACTGGCAGGCGGAGGGCGCGGAGGTCGCCCACACCCCCGCCGCTGCCCTCGCCCTTGCCGCCGACGCGCCCGAGATCGCGATCATCGGCGGCGCCGAAGTCTTCGCCCTCTATCGCGACGCCGCCACCCGTATCGAACTGACAGAGGTACACGCCGAGCCCGGGGGCGACGCGACCGTCCCCCCCTTCACCGACTGGCACGAAACCGCGCGCGAAGACCACCCCGCCGACGGCACCCGCCCCGCCTATTCGTTCGTGACGCTCACGCGATGAAACGCCCCGCCCTCATCGCCCTCGCGCTGCTCATCGCAGCCGCCACCGCCTTCTTCCTCCTCGCCCCCGGCATCGCAGAGCGGTCGATGAACAAGATCGCCCCCACGCCCCTGCCAACCGTGACCCCCGAGACGAAAGCCCTCCACGACCGCCTCACGATCGCGGATTTGCACTCTGACAGCTTGTTGTGGAAGCGTGATATTTCAAACGCTTCCGACCAGGGCCATGTCGACATCCCCCGCCTGCTCGCCGGGAACGTGGCGATTCAGGTCTTCTCCTCGGTCACCAAGACCCCCGCCGGCCAGAACTACGACGCCAACGGCGCCGACACCGACCAGATCAAGTGGCTCGCCATCGGCCAGCTCCAACCCGTGAAAACCTGGACCTCCCTGCTCGAACGCAGCCTCTGGCACGCGACGAAGCTCGAACGGGCGGAGGCACGCTCGAACGGACGCTTGCGCATCATCAACGACCCCGCCGAGCTCGACGCCCTCCTCGCCGACCGCGCCCGCGGCCGAAAGGTAGTCGGCGCCATCCTCTCGGTCGAGGGGCTCCAAAATATCGAGGGCAAGCTCGCCAACCTCGACAAGCTCTACGCCGCCGGCTTCCGCATGGCCGGCCTCGCGCACTTCTTCGACAATGAGGTCGCCGGCTCGATGCACGGCCTCCAGAAAGGCGGCCTCACCCCGCTCGGGCGGCAGGGCGTCCGGCGGATGGAGGCGCTCGGCATGATCGTCGACGTCGCGCATTCGAGCCACCGGACCGTCGCCGAGGTGCTGGCGATCGCCCGCCGCCCCGTCGTCTCCAGCCATGGCGGCGTGCAGGCCACCTGCGCCGTCAACCGCAACCTCACCGATGCGGAGATCCGCGGCATCGCCCGCACCGGCGGCGTCGTTGGGGTCGGCTATTGGGACGCCGCCGTCTGCTCCACTGCGCCCAAGGCCATCGTCGCCGCGATCGAGCATGTCCGCGACGTCGCCGGCATCGACCATGTCGGTCTCGGCTCCGACTTCGACGGCAGCGTGACGACGGGCTTCGACACCGCCCGCCTCGCCGTCATCACGCAGACGCTGAGGGACCGCGGTTTCTCCGACACCGATATCGCGAAGGTGATGGGCGGCAACGTCGTCCGCCTGCTGCGCGACGGGATGCGGCCCCTTGGTCCCCCTTCCCCGCCGGCGAACGCCCCCCTATAGGCCCGCCGATGGAGCGTCTGGACGGCGGCTCGCCGGTGCCGGCGGGCCTGCGCGGCGGGATCGTCGCGCTCGGCAATTTCGACGGGTTTCACCTCGGCCACCAGGCGGTGATCGGCCGCGCGATCGAGCGTGCGCGGGCCGAGAACCGCCCCGCCATCGTCGCGACGTTCGACCCGCACCCAATGCGCTATTTCCGGCCCGACACGCCCGCCTTCCGCCTGACCACGCTCGACCAGCGGCAGGAACTGTTCGCCGCGGCCGGCGCCGACGCGATGCTCGTCTTCCCCTTCGGCCCCGCGCTCGCCGCGCAGACGCCGGAGGATTTCGCGGCTTATCTCGCCGACACGATCGGCGCGGGCGGCGTCGTCACCGGCACCGACTTCACCTTCGGCAAGGGCCGCGCGGGCGACGTCGCCCGCCTCGCCGAATTGGGCGCGCAGCACGGCTTCACCGCCGATACCGTCGCCCCCGTGACACTCGACGGCGAGCCCGTCTCATCGAGCCGCATCCGCCAGGACCTGATCGCCGGCGAGCCCGACAAGGCCGCCCGCCTGCTCACCCGCCCATTCACGATCCGCGGCGAGGTCGAGCACGGCGCCAAGCTGGGCCGCCAGCTCGGCTATCCCACCGCGAACTTGGCGCTCGGCAATTACCTCCGTCCCCGCTACGGCATCTACGCGGTGCGCGGGACGCTCCCCGACGGCACGATCCTCACCGGCGCCGCCAATCTCGGCATCCGCCCGACGATCGAGGGCGAGCCGATCGAGCTGCTCGAACCCTATTTCTTCGACTTCTCGGGCGACCTCTACGGCCAGATCATCGACGTGGCGCTGATCGCGTTCCTGCGCCCCGAGCAGAAGTTCGACGACCTCGACGCACTCAAGGTCCAGATGGCGAAGGATTGCGAAGAGGCCCGCACGATCCTCTCGCGCGCCTAGCTTGCCGAAGGGGGGGCGAAGGCCGTAAGGCCGCGCGCACCCATGACCGATACCCCCGACTCCGCGCGCGACTGGCGCGACACCGTCTTCCTGCCGAAGACCGACTTCCCGATGAAGGCCGGCCTCGCGCAAAAGGAGCCCGCGATCCTCGACCGCTGGGCGCGGATCGGCATCTACGACCGCCTTCGCGAACAGCGCGAGGGGCGGGAACGCTTCATCCTCCACGACGGCCCGCCCTACGCCAATGGCGACATCCATATGGGCCATGCGATGAACAAGGTGCTTAAGGACATCATCGTCCGCAGCCAGTCGCTGATGGGCAAGGACGCGCCCTACGTCCCCGGCTGGGACTGTCACGGCCTGCCGATCGAGTGGAAGATCGAGGAAGCGTACCGCGCCAAGAAGCGGTCGAAGGACGAGGTACCCGCCGCCGAGTTCCGCGCCGAATGCCGCGACTATGCCGCCAAATGGGTAGGCGTACAGGCCGCGCAGTTCGAGCGCCTCGGCATCGCCGGCGACTGGGCGAACCCGTACCTCACGATGAACTACGCCAGCGAAGCCGCGATCGCCGGCGAGCTGCTCAAGTTCGCCATGTCGGGCCAGCTCTATCGCGGCGCCAAGCCCGTCATGTGGTCCCCCGTCGAAAAGACCGCGCTGGCCGAGGCCGAGGTGGAATACGAAGACGTCACCTCGACCCAGGTCGACGTGGCGTTCGAAATCGTCGAGGCGCCGAACGCCCCCGAGCTGGTCGGCGCGCACGCGGTCATTTGGACGACGACGCCGTGGACGATCCCCGTCAACCAGGCTTTGGCTTATGGGGAAGCGATCCATTATCAGCATTTCAAGGCCAGCGACGGGCGCCGCTATGTTGTCGCTTTTGACCTGATTGACCGCTTCAAAGAGCGCACGGGCCTCTCGCCGCTTAAGCTCGATAATGAGCCAGACGGCCTTACCGAGACGCAAGGTCTCGCTAAATTTGTGTCGGACGGCTTCGAAGGCTCCGCCCTTGCCGGCGCTGTCGCCCGCCACCCGATGCACCATCTCGGCGGCTTCTTCGCCAAGCCCCGGCCGTTCCTCGCCGGCGACTTCGTCACAACCGATGCGGGCACCGGCCTCGTCCACATGGCGCCCGACCACGGCGAGGACGATTTCGCCCTCTGCAAGGCGGCGGGGTTCGACCCCGTCTTCGCCGTCACCGACGATGGCAAATACCGCGACGACTGGGCGTGGCTCGGCGGTCAGGGCAGCGTCATCAACCAGAAGTTCACCGGCCCCGACGGCCCAATCTGCGAAGACCTGCGCGCGGCCGGCGCGCTTCTCTCCGCCGCCCCGTTCAAGCACAGCTATCCGCACAGCTGGCGGTCGAAGGCGCGCGTGATCTTCCGCTGCACGCCGCAATGGTTCATCCCGATGGACCGCCCCGCCGCCGGCGCGTCTACCGGCAGCAACGCTGGCGCGACCGCGACCGACAACGCGCCTACCCTCCGCAACCTCGCGCTCGACGCGATCGAGCGCACGCGCTGGGTCCCCGCCCGGTCGCAGAACCGCATCCGCTCGATGGTGGAGGGGCGCCCCGACTGGGTCATCAGCCGCCAGCGCGCCTGGGGCGTGCCGATCCCGCTCTACGTCAACCGCAAGACCGGCGATTACCTCCGCGACGAAGCCGTCAACGCCCGCATCCTTGCGGCGTTCGAGGCGGGCGGTGCCGATGCGTGGTTCGCCGCGGATCATCAGGCACTCCTCGGCCCCGACCGCGCGCTGGCCGATTACGAGGTCGTCAACGACATCCTCGATGTCTGGTTCGACTCCGGCTCCACCCACGTCTTCACCGTCGAGGCGCGATACGGCGAGGGCGTCCGCGCCGACCTCTATGTCGAGGGCTCGGACCAGCATCGCGGCTGGTTCCAGTCGTCGCTGCTGGAGTCCTGCGGCACCCGCGGCCGCGCGCCCTACGACGCCGTCCTCACCCACGGCTTCGCGCTCGACGGCAATGGCCGCAAGATGTCGAAGAGCCTCGGCAACGTCGTCGATCCGCTGAAGATCATCGGTGAGAGCGGGGCCGACATCCTCCGCCTCTGGGTCGCGCAGACCGACTATTTCGAGGACGTCCGCATCGGCAAGGAAGTGCTCGCGGGCACCGGCGATACCTATCGCAAGCTCCGCAACACCTTCCGCTACCTTTTGGGCGCGCTCGACGGCTTCACCGATGCCGAGCGGGTCGAGGTGGCCGACATGCCCGCGCTCGAACGCTATATCCTGTCCGAGCTTTCGCGCCTCGACGCCGAGTTGCGCGGCGCGGCGGAGGCGTTCGAGTTCAACCGCTACACCCGCGCGCTCGCCGACTTCGCCAATGACGACCTCTCGGCCTTCTTCTTCGATATCCGCAAGGATTCGCTCTACTGCGACGCCGCGGACAGCCCGAAGCGGCGCGCCTATCGCACCGTCCTTGACACGCTGTTCCACGCCCTCGTCCGCTACGCCGCCCCCGTCCTCGCCTTCACGGCGGAGGAAGTGTGGCAGGCGCGCTTCCCGTCGGAGGACGGCTCGGTCCATTTCCTCGAATGGCCCGACCTCCCCGCCGCGCCCGCGGTCGACCACGCACAATGGGCGGAGCTCCGCCGCCTTCGCCAAGCGGTGACCGAGGCGATCGAGCCTTATCGCCGCGAAAAGACCGTGCGCTCCAGCCTTGAGGCCGAAGTGACGCTCCCGTCGCTGCCGCTGCCGCCGGAAGACCTCGCCGAGCTCTTCATCACCTCGACCGTCCATCCCGGCGGCGAGGGGATCGCGATCGCGCGCAGCGAGCATCACAAGTGCGGCCGCTGCTGGCGCCTGCTGCCCGAGGTTGAAGCGGACGGCGCGCTGTGCCACCGCTGCGAAGAGGTGGTGAAGTGATGACGTCCGCACGTTCCTGGGGCTTCCGCATCGCGGGGCTGGTGTTCCTGGTCGACCAGCTGACCAAGTGGCTGGTGACCGGGCCGCTCGGCGTCGACCGGATCGGCGCGGTCAAGCCGCTGATCGGCATCTTCGACCTGCGTTTCGTCCCCAATGTCGGCGTGTCGCTCGGCCTGCTGCCCGCCGATTCGAGCTGGATGCGCTGGGCACTGGTCCTCCTGACCGGCGCGATCGCGGTCGGCGTCGCGATCTGGATGCGGCGCGAGGAAAACCCGCGCGACAAGGCGGCGCTGGCGCTGGTCCTCGGCGGTGCGCTCGGCAACATCCTCGACCGCATCCGCTTCGGCTACGTCGTCGACTTCGCCGACCTGCATTTCGGCGAGTGGCGCCCGTTTCTCGTCTTCAACGTGGCCGACGCCGCGATTACCATCGGCGTCGTCATCCTTCTGATCCGCGCGCTGTTCGTGCGCGAAGGCAAACCGGCGACGGCCGCTCCCGTGGAGAAACCCAATGCGTAAGATGTTCGCGCTCGGCCTCGTGGCCCTCTCGCTCGCCGGCTGCGGCAAGAGCGGCCTCGACCGCAATCGCCCCGACGAGTTCGCCACGGCGCGTCAGGCGCCGCTGGTGATCCCGCCCGACTTCGCGCTCGTGCCGCCGCAGCCGGGCGCCCCGCGCCCGCAGGACGTCAGCCCCTCGGTCCAGGCAGCCGACGCTCTCTTCGGCGGCCCCGCCCCGCGCAGCGCGGGCGAAAGCGCGGCGATCCGCGCGGCCGGCGGCAACACCGCCGATGCCGGCATCCGCTCGGGCGCAGGCGACCCCTCGACCAACGTGATCGACAAGGGAACGACAGTACGCGACGTCGTCGCCGCCCCGCAGGGTGACGGTCAGGACGCGCGCGCGGTCGCCGGCACGCCCGCACCGGCCACGACCACCCCGCCCAAGAACTAAGGGCTTCTGCCCAGCAAAAAGGGGCCGCGCTTCGCCATGAAGCGCGGCCCCTTTTTCGTGCCCTAAGCCAGCGTCAGAACGCCGCGGTCAGCGACGCCACCACCGCGCCGTCTGCGATCGGATCAGTCCCGCCCTTCGAGAAGTTGGGGAGCAGATAGGCGCCATCCGCACGGCTGATGTCGGTGTCGACGTACGACAGACCGAGCGTCAGGTTCTTGTAGGTGAAATCGGCGCCGAGCGTCCAATCCCAGTATTTGCCCGTCGGCGCGACACTGGTGCCGTTCGGCCCCAGGCCCGGATTGCCGTCCGAATAGCCGATATGCGCGCGAAGCGAGACCGGCGTGTTCGGGATCGCCGCGACCGCGTCGCCCGACAGATAGAGGTTGTCCTCCTTGTCGCCCGGATCGTTGTAGACGCCCGTCACAGCATCGGCGCCGGTGAACCACCAGTTGCCCAGTGCCTCCTGCTGCGGCGCATAGAAGACGCCCGCGGTCAGCGTGACCGGCCCGGTCGTGCCCGAGAGCTTGACATAGGGTTCGGCGAAGTCGGTCTTGTCGGCGCCGCCGGGGTACATGTACCAGGTGACACCCACATCCAGCGTGCCGCCGCCGCCAATCGGCGTCTTGAAACCGCCGATCAGGTCGAGCTCCATATTGGCGCCGCCGAACGTGCCCCAGCCAGCCAGGTTCGAGCCCCAGGTACCGACATAGAAGCCGCTTTCGTGGGAAATGGTGATGCCGCCCTGGATCGCCATTTCCTTGTCGGACTGGCTAACGCCGCGGAATCGATAGTCGGAAGTGATCGACGCGCTGCCCGACACCGCGATCGGTGACGGCGGGGCGGTTTCCTCCTGCGCGAAGGCAGGGGTGGCACAGACGAGAAATAGGGCCGGGAGCCCGAAATTAGAGAACCGCATCGTAGGCCCTTTCATAAAGAGGCGATGGTTCTCTCCTGCTGCCGGGATGCCGCGTCTGTCTGAGGTGCTGAAAGCACGCGCGGTCGTTCACCGACCCGCCTTGTGTGCCGCATCATGCCGCAGCGCACAAGACGAGTCGAAAACGAACTGTCACAAAAGAAGGATCGCTGTGGGAAACGCGCAACAAAAGTTGCACGCGTTACCGATCAGCGGACCGCTATGATCGCGTCGATCTCGACCACCGCGCCCAGCGGCAACACCGCGACGCCGACCGCGCTGCGCGCATGACGGCCGATATCGCCCATCAACTCGATCATCAGCTCCGACGCGCCATTGGCGACCTTGGCCTGGTCGGTAAAGTCGGTGGCCGAATTGACGAACACGCCCAGCTTCACGATCCGCTCGATCCGCGACAGGTCGCCGCCCAGCGCGCGCTTGGCCTGTGCCAGCACCATCAGCGCGCACCGCTTCGCCGCTTCCTGCGCGAAGGACAGCTCGCGGTCCTCGCCCACCCGGCCCATCATCAGCGCGCCATCGTCGAACGGCAGCTGGCCGGAAATGTGGAGAAGCCCGCCATGCTCGACCACCGGCACATAGGCGGCGACCGGCGCGGCGGCTTCGGGAAGCGAGAGGCCGAGTTCGGCCAGGCGGGTTTCGATGCGCGTGCTCATGCCGTCGCTCTGCCCGCGGGCGCATCGGCGGGCAAGCCCGAAGCGAACCGCGCCTCGATCCAGTCCGCCGCCTGGCGCCAATCGTCGATCCGCGCATGCGCGGCGGGTGCCTTGCCCACCAGCGGCGCAAGGTCGGGCTCGGCCACCATGTGCAGCCGGTGGACGCCGGGCGCGGCCTCGGCGACGGAAGCGTGGTGGACGCCCAGATCGTCGACGAATACCGTTACCGGATCGCCATGCTCGGCCACGAGCCGCGCGACTGCCTTGCCCTTGCCGCCCTGATTGCACTCGACCCGGTGCACGATGCCATGCATGGCAAGCTGGTCGACGCGGTGCGTCTGGCAATGATCCTCAAGGTTGGTGAGCACGACGATCTCCGCCGTCTGTGCGATCCGTGCCAGCGCCTCGCGCGCATGGGGCACGATCGTCTGGCGGTGCATCTGCTCGGGAAAAAAGCCGCCGAGCAGCGCCCACATCTCCCGCTGCGTCGGCTTCGACCCGTCCGCGCGCGTCATCGCGTTGGCGAAATCCTGCGTAAAGGTGAAGTCGATCGCGTGCGCCTCGTCCAGCCAGCCACGGAAATGCCGCACCATGTGCAGCAGCACCTCGTCGCAATCGGTAATCAGCAGCGGCTTCATTCGCCCTCCAGCCGCATCCGCGCGCGCACCAGCAGCGCGGGCTCGAGACCTAGCGCGTCGGCGCAGGCGATCAGGTCGGGCTCGTGCGCCTCGATGAAGCCCAATACCGCCGCCAGCACTGCCGGCTCGCCCGCCCGCGCGCGCAGGTCCGCAGGGTCGAGGCCCGTCGTCGCAAGCAGCCGGTCGGCGCGCGTGCCGTCGCTCACCGCCCAGCCGAGCGCGCCCAGCGCGACCGCTTTCGGATCGGGTTCGGCGTTTGTTTCGCGGATCGGCATCGGATAGGACGAACCTCGATGGAAGAAGACGCCGCCTTGCCGCGACCCGTGCTGGTTGTCGAGGACAACGAGCTCAACCTCAAGCTGTTCTGCGATCTCCTTCGCGCGCACGGTTTCGTGCCGACCCCGGTCCGCGACGGGCGCGAGGCGGTGGCAAAGGCGCGGGAAACCGCGCCCGACCTGATCGTCACCGACATCCAGTTGCCGCACGTCACCGGCCTCGAGCTCATCCAGCGGTTCCGCGCCGATCCCCGGCTCAAACATGTGCCGATCATGGCGGTCACCGCCTATGCCGGGCATGACGACGAGGCACGCATCCGCGCCGCGGGGGCAACCGCCTATGTCTCCAAGCCAATCTCGGTGCTGCGCTTCATCGAGGAGGTGCGCGCGCTGCTTGCCCCGCCCGCGGACAGCGCCGCCACCTGACCGGCGAGCGCGTCGACACGCGCCGCCAGCCCCGCGATCGTCCGCGCCTGGTCCTCGCGCGCCAGCACCGCCCCGAACGCTTCAGCCAGCGGCAGATCGAGGTCGCTCAGCAATGCCCTCACCCCGCCGAGCAGCGGCGTCCCGTCGGGTCGCCCCGCCAGCCTCAGAACCACCTCGCCGCCCCGCACCTCGAACGCATCGCTCCCCGGCGGCGCCCCGCGCGCGGCGAGGAGCACCGGCGCGCCTCCGCGCTCGATCGACAGCGTCCCGCCCGCCGCCGCGGCGCCCTCGACCACTTAGACCAGCCCGGCCTCGGCAAGCTGCCCGCTCGTCACCCGCCCCGCGCGCGTGCCCAGCATTTCCGGCAACGTGCGCAGCCGACCGATCCGCGGTTCCAGTCGCGCTTCGGTCCAGCGATCGATCCGCGACTGCACCGGCAGAAACAGGATTGCTACCGCCGCGGTCGACAGCGCGGCGAGCGTCGTCGCATCGAAGCTCGGGTCGATCCGCGCCACCGCGATCTTCGCCACTTCCTGCCCCGCGTCCCACAGCCGGTATCGCATCAGCTACACCAGCACGCCGGCCGGCAGGATCAGGAAGCCCAGGTTGAACAGCACCATTCCGCCAAGCAATACCCACGGCCCTGCCGGCCCGACCATCACGAGCACCGCTCTGATCAGCAGCACCACAAAGGCAAGCGTGAACCCCAATCCCACCCATTTCAGCTGCTGCCGCTCGATCCCCGGCGGCGTACGGCGAAAGCGAATGACGGGCATCAGCCCGGCAATCAGCGCACTCACGAACGACAGCGACGCGATCACCGGCAGCGGCAACGCGTTCGCGACGATCAGGACGAACAGTACCGGCGCCCATAGCGCCAGCCAGCGCCCGCGCCGCGGCACGAACCGCCCGCCGGGAGAGGCCGGCAGCGCGACGAGGAACAGCGCGAAGAACGCCGCCGTCGCCAGATCGTGGAAATCATACGAGCCAAGCCACGCCAGCGCGGTCGCGGTCACGGGCAACGCCGCCGGGCCCATCGCAAAGGCATAGACAAGCAGCATCGACATTGGATCCTCCGGCCGCCGCTCGGCCAGGATCAACCCGCCTGCGAGCAGGCCGAGGATGGCAACGAACTGCAAAGCCTAGAGCGCCAGGAACTGCGGCAACAGCGCCCCCGGCCCTGCGGCAGCAGCGGTCGCCAGCGCCGCACTTTTGCGCAGCGTCACGACCATGCGTTTTCCCGCCGCCTCCAGCGTCAACCCGACCGGCCCTTCGCCCGCCAGACGCGCGGCCGCATCCTCGCCGCTCAACACCAACGCACCGTCGATCGCGATCAGCCGCGCCCCGTCCTCGGGCACGCCCGCGACTGACGAGTCGCGTGGTTCGACCAAAATCCGCGCCGCGTCCTCCGCATCGACGACAAGCCCCCGCACCGCGAAAGCCGGCTCGATGCGATAACTCGCCACCCAGCCGCGCCACAAACACGTCAGCGCCAGCAGCAGCACCGCCGCCGTGACCAGTCGCCATCCAAGTCCCGCAATCCGCGCTGCCCGCGGCCTGAGCGGCGACAACGCCCGCGCCAGCCCTGTTCCATCCCCTCGATCTCCCTCGGGAGTAAAGGCTATCAGGCGGCGGCGCGCATCTCCAGCCGGCCCCAGATCTCGACCAGCGCAGCAGTCAGATCGCGCATCATGCCCTCGTCATGCGCCGGGCCGGGGGTGAAGCGGAGCCGTTCGGTCCCGCGCGGGACAGTCGGATAATTGATCGGCTGGACGTAGACGCCGTACTCGGCGAGCAGGATGTCGCTGATCCGCTTGGCGCGGACGGGATCGCCGACCATCAGCGGGACGATATGCGTCGTCGTCGCCATCACCGGCAGGCCAGCATCCTCGAACATCGCCTTCAGCCGCGCCGCCGCCGCCTGCTGGCCGTCGCGCTCGATGCTGGAGGCCTTGAGGTGGCGCACGCTCGCCAGCACGCCCGCCACCAGCACCGGCGACAGGCTGGTGGTAAAGATGAAGCCCGGCGCATAGCTGCGGATCACGTCGACGATCGTCTGATCCGCGGCGATATAACCGCCCATCACGCCGAACGCCTTGCCCAGCGTCCCTTCGATGATCGTCAGGCGATGCGCCGCCTCATCGCGCTCCGAAATCCCGCCGCCGCGCGCGCCATACATGCCGACAGCATGCACCTCGTCCAGATACGTCAGCGCATTGTACTTGTCGGCAAGGTCGCAGATCGCGTGGATCGGCGCCACGTCGCCATCCATCGAATAGACGCTCTCGAACGCGATCAGCTTCGGCACCGACGCGTCCTCGGCCGCCAGCAGCGACTCGAGATGCGCGAGGTCGTTGTGCCGGAACACCCGCTTCTCGCAGCCCGAATTGCGGATGCCCGCGATCATCGAGGCATGGTTGAGCTCGTCGGAAAATACGACGCAGCCGGGCAGCACCTTGGCGAGCGTCGACAGCGTCGCTTCGTTCGAGACGTACCCGCTGGTGAACAGCAGCGCCGCTTCCTTGCCGTGCAGGTCGGCGAGTTCGGCCTCGAGATCGACGTGGTAATGCGTGTTGCCGCCGATGTTGCGCGTGCCGCCGGAGCCAGCGCCCACATCGTGGAGCGCCTCCTCCATCGCCGCGATCACCTTCGGGTGCTGGCCCATCGCCAGATAGTCGTTCGAGCACCAGACGGTGATCGGCTTCGGCCCGTTATGCCCGGCAAAGCATCGCGCATTGGGAAACGCGCCCTTGTTGCGCAGGATGTCGATGAAGACGCGGTAGCGCCCCTCGGCATGCAGCCGGTCGATGGCCTGGGCGAAGACGCGGCCATAATCGACCGCGGGGGGCTGGTTACGCACCTCGATCATGGCGGCCCGATACCTTGTTCGGGCGCCGCTTTCCAGCGCGAACCGCTCGCAGCACGAGGCGAGTGGTGACGACGGCGCGCCCGGATTTTCGCGTCTTATCCTCGATCATGATGGCGGGGCGATGACTGTGATAGACAATCTCCATCGCCGGCAAATCGACTCATCCGAGCATGCCGGCGGCTGAGAGACCCACCGCGCTCCCGCTTGGACGAGGAGAACCGTGATGGAACCGCAGGACCGCAGCTATTTCCTGACCCGCGCCGAACAGGAGCGCGCGATCGCCGCACGCTGCACCGACGTCGCCGCGCGAAAGGCACACGCCGAAATGGCAAACCGCTACGTGGCGCAGGCAGAGAAGGCGGCTGACCTCATCATCAAGCCCCGCGCCGCCTGACACGAAAAGGGCCGCACCTCTCGACGAGGCGCGGCCCTTTCTCAAACGCGGTAAGGCGGCGATCAGCCGTCGTAGTCGCCGCCGGCATTCTGGTTGCGCGGCGGGGCGGCGGCGGTCAGGCGCAGCGCCTCCGCCGAGGCCGACAGCGAACCGATCTCGTCCGGCGCTTCCTCGTCGTCGATCTGCACGCGCTGGAGGCTGGAAACCAACGCTTCCTGCATCGCGTCGGGGCGGACCCGCTCTTCGGCAATCTCGCGCAGCGCGACGACCGGGTTCTTGTCGCGATCGCGATCGAGCAGCAGTTCTGCACCGCCCGAAATCTGGCGGGCGCGCTGGGCCGCGAGCAGCACCAGGTCGAACCGGTTGGGGATCTTGTCGACGCAATCCTCGACGGTGACGCGCGCCATGAACGCTTCCTTCGCTTGATACCGATGGGTTCGGGAAAGCGAGCCAGCTAAAGCGGGCGCCCGCCAAAGTCAAGATTTTGCGCATCCGCGTTGCTTGTCGCCCCGCCACGGACCATCTGGGACGGCATGGCCGCGCCTATCGAACAGCCGACATTCGAGGTCGCGGGCAACGCCATCCGCCTGCTCGACACCGGCCCGCGGCGGATGCAGGCGCTGCTCGACCTGATCGCTGGCGCGCGCGATAGCCTGCGCGTCCTCTATTACATCTACGAGGATGACGACGCCGGGCGCGCGGTCGGCGCCGCGCTGATCGCCGCCGCCGCGCGCGGCGTCCGCGTCACGCTGATCGTCGACGGCCTCGGCAGCGAACCCGCCGCCCGCGCGCACTTCTTCGCGCCGCTGGAGGCCGCAGGGATCGAAGTGTGCCGCTTCATCCCCCGCTTCGGCCGCAAATACCTGCTGCGCAATCACCAGAAGCTGGCGCTGGCCGACGACACCCGCGTCATCATCGGCGGCTTCAACATCAAGGCCGATTATTTCGGCGTACCGGGTGAAGATGGAGAGGCATGGCGCGATCTCGGCCTCCATCTCGACGGCCCCGCCGCCGGTCGCCTCGCGCCTTATTTCGATGCGCTCGCCCGCTGGAGCCGCCAGGAAAAGGCGCCCGTCCGCGCGCTCGCCCGCGTCCTGCGCCGCCACAGCGAGCATGAGGGGGAGGTCCGCTGGCTGCTCGGCGGCCCGACCCGCCGCCTGTCACCCTTCGCCCGTGCGCTCCGGCGCGAGATGCACGCCGCGGCCAAGGCGGGCGAGCCTATCGACCTGATCGCCGCCTATTTCGCCCCCGGCCCGTCAATGCTGCGCCGGCTGAAGCGCGCGGCGCGGCGCGGGATCGTCAACGTCGTGCTGCCCGCCGTCACCGACAACTATATGGCGATCTGGGCGTCGCACTTCACCTATGCCGGCCTCCTGCGCCGGGGCGTGCGCATCTGGGAATATCAGCCGACCAAGCTTCATACCAAGCTCGTCGCGATCGGCGGCGCGGTGCATATCGGCTCGGCCAATTTCGATATCCGCAGCCTGTTCCTCAATCTGGAACTGATGCTCCGGATCGAGGATCCCGCCTTCACCGCGCATGTCCGCGCCTATGTCGATGGCGAGATCGCCGCCTCGAAGCGGATCACGCGTGAGGATCACCGCGCCGCGATGACCCCCTGGACGCGCCTGAAACAGGCCGCCGCCTATGCGGTGATGGCGGTCCTCGACCCTCAGATCAGCCGCCGGCTGATCGCCTGGGGCGAGAACCCCCGCCCGCCTCAGCGTTCCGACAGATAGTAGCGATCGACCGCGTTCAGGTCGTTGTCCAGCTGGTACACGATCGGCTGGCCGGTGGGGATTTCGAGGCTGGCGATATCCTCGTCCGAAATGCCCGACAGATGCTTGACCAGCGCGCGCAGCGAATTGCCGTGCGCCGACACCAGCACGCGCTGGCCGGCGCGCAATTCGGGGGCGATCCGCGCCTCCCAATAGGGAAGGACGCGCGCAATCGTGTCCTTCAGGCTCTCGGTCGCGGGGATCGGGATGCCGGCATAGCGGCGGTCGCTCGAAAGGTCGAACGTCGACCCCGCCTCGGGCAGCGGCGGCGGGATGTCGAAGCTGCGGCGCCAGATCTTGACCTGCTCGTCGCCGTGCAGCGCCGCCGTCTCCGCCTTGTCCAGGCCGGTAAGCCCCCCGTAATGCCGCTCGTTCAGCCGCCAGTCCTTTTCGACCGGCAGCCACAGCCGCCCCATCGCCTCCAGTGCGAGGTTCAGCGTCTTGATCGCCCGCGTCTGGAAGCTGGTGAAGCACTGGTCGAAATCGAGGCCCGCCGCCGCCAGCGCTTCGCCCGCCGCCCATGCCTCGCGCGTCCCCTGCTCGGTCAGGTCCACGTCCCACCAGCCGGTGAAGCGATTTTCGAGGTTCCAGGCCGACTGGCCGTGGCGGATGAGGACGAGTGTCGGCATAGCTGCTCCCCGTGAATGATCGGCCCCGTCCATACCGATTGGCGCGCGGCTGGCAAAGCGAAGGGACGGCGATGACGATCGAGCGGCGCACGCATGTGTACGACGGCCCCGGCGGACCGTTCGAAGGCGTCCTCGCCTTCGATGCCGAGGCCACCGCCCCGCGCCCCGGCGTCCTCATCATCCCCAACGTCCTTGGCCAGAAGGAGGCGGACAATCTCGTCGCCGAACGGCTCGCCGGACTCGGCTATGTGGGGTTCGCTGCCGACGTGTTCGGGCAGGGCAAGCGGACGACGCGCGAATCGCCCGATCCGGCAGTTCATATGAACGCGCTCAACGCCGACCGCACATTGCTGCGCGATCGCCTCCACGCCAGCCTCGCGGCGCTGAAGGCGCAACCCGAGGTCGATGCTGACCGTACCGCCGCGATCGGCTATTGCTTCGGCGGCAAGTGCGTCCTCGATCTCGCGAGATCGGACGCGGATGTCCGCGCCGTCGTCGCGTTCCACGGCCTGTTCGATCGCCCCGACTATCCGACCGTCACGCCGATCCGCCCGCGCGTCCTGGTTTGCCACGGCTGGGCCGACCCGCTCGCCCCGCCCGACAGCGTCACCGCACTCGCCGCCGAGCTGACAGCGGGCGGCGCAAAGTGGCAGCTTCACGCCTATGGCCACGCCGGCCACGGCTTCACCGACACTTCGATGCAGGGCTCGACCCGTCCCGGCTTCGGCTACGACGCCGATGCCGACGCTTCCAGCTGGGCGGCGATGACCCGACTGCTCGCCGAAACCCTCGCATGAGCGAGCGCAGCGTCCGCAGCGCCTTCCTCGCGCAAGCCAGGTTCTGCGACACGATGGACGCGCCGCTCACCGGCCGCGTCGCGGCGGGACTGGCCGAGGCGCTCGACGACACCACCGAAACCGGCCGCCGGGTGCTGGCATGGCCGGGCAACCCGATCGAGGATGCGCTGCCGCTTCGCCTCGTCGGCGGCCTGCGCGCGCTGGCATTGCGCGGCCAGGCCCCCGACCTAGCCGCGCTTTTCGAGGGGCAAGGCGATCCCGTACCAATGCTCAAAGCCGTGCTAGGCGACCACGACGCCGCGCTGCTCCCCTGGCTCGACGGCCCGCCCCAGACCAACGAGGCCGGCCGCTCGGCCGCGCTGATGCTCGGCCTGATGCTCGCTGCGCGCACTTGCGGCCTTCCGATCGACGTGATCGAGATCGGGTCGAGCGCCGGCCTCAACCTGCTGATCGGGCGCTACGCCTACAACCTCGGCGGCACATCCATCGGTCCGCCGTCGCCGGTCACGCTTCGCCCCGAGTGGCGCGGCCCACCGCCTGACCCCGTCGCGGTCACGGTCGCCTCGACCCGCGGCGTCGATATCGCCCCGCTCGACCTCACCGACCCGGCCGACGCCGACCGTCTGCGCGCCTATGTCTGGGCCGATCATCCCGACCGCTATGCGCGCCTCGACGCCGCCATCGCGATGTTCGCCGCCGACCCGCCGCTGCTCGAACGGGGCGACGCCGCCGACTGGGTCGAGGCGCGCCTCGCCGAACCCCAGCCCGCCGGCCACACCCGCGTCCTGATGCACTCCGTCGTCTGGCAATATCTCGGCCCCGAGCGCCAGCGGCGGATCGTCGCCGCGCTCGACGCGGCCGGCGAACGCGCGACGGCCGACCGCCCACTCGCCTGGGTGCGGCTGGAATCCGACCGCGACCTCGCCCGGCATCAGGTCCATGCGACGCTCTGGCCCGGCGGCGAGACGCAGCACCTGGCCATGAGCCACCCGCACGGCCGCTGGATCGAACCCGTCAGCCGCTGATCGCCTCGAGCGTCCGTTGCTTGGTTTCGGGAAAGAAGCGCCAGACGACGAACGACTGGAGCAGCATCGCCGTAGCAAAGCCGTAGAATGGGAGCGCCGGCCCCGCGACGGTGAGCATCGGGAAGACGAACGCGATGACCGCATTGGCGATCCAGTGCGTCGCGCTGCCGATCGCCTGACCCCGCGCGCGCACGTCGGTGGGGAAGATCTCGCTCAAATAGACCCATATCACCGCGCCCTGCGACATGGCGAACGCGACGATGAAGAAGACGAGCAGCGGCAACAGCCACCCCGCCCCCAGCACGCCGGCATAGGTGAGCGCGACGCCCAGCAGCGCCGCCGCGCACCCGAACCCGCCGCCGATCAGCAGCGGGCGGCGCCCCACCTTGTCGATGATCGCGATGCCCGCCAGCGTCGCGATCAGGTTGGCGGCGCCCACCGCCACCGCCTGCGTATCTGCCGACAGCCCCTCGAACCCGCCCGCGGCGAAGATGTCGTTGAGATAATAGAGGATCGCGTTGATGCCGGAGAGCTGGTTGAACAGCCCCACCGCCACCGCCAGCAGGATCGGTCCGCGATGCCGCCGCCAGTCGAGCCGGCCGGTTCCTTCGTTAGACTCCGGAGTGGTCAGGTCCACGCCCAGCCGTTCCGCCGCCTCTGCCGCCTCTACCCGCCGCCCGCGGGCGTTCAGCCAGCGCGGGCTCTGCGGCACGCCGGCCAGCAGGATCAGGAACAACGCGGCGGGCAACGCTGCCGCCGCCAGCTTCACGCGCCACGCCAGATCGCCCGGAAACACCGCACCGATGATCCCGTTGACGAGATAGGCGGCAAGGATGCCGACGACGATGTTGAGCTGGAACGTCCCCACCAGCCGGCCGCGCCGTTCGGGCGGGCTGATCTCGGCGATGTAGACGGGCGCGAGGACTGAGGAGGCGCCGATCGCGAACCCGCCGATGAAGCGGAACGCCGCGAACGCCCACAGCCCGGTCGCCAGCGCACAGCCGATCGCCGAGACGAGATAGAACAGCCCCACCCCGCGCAGCACCGTCCGGCTGCCATAACGGTCGCCCGGCGCGCCGCTGAGCAATGCGCCCGCCAGCGTTCCCCAGAGCGCGGACGACACCGCGATCCCCATCGACACCGCATCGGGGGCGAAGCCGCCGCGCAGCGCCTCGGTCACGCCCGCGACGACCGCCGTGTCGAACCCGAACAGCAGGCCGCCCAGCGCCATCGCGCCGATCGCACGCCCCTGGACGCTCATGCCGCGCGCCTACCCTGGCGGGCGAGGAAGTCGGCGTGCGGTTCGGCAGTGCGCGCCGCCCGGTCGATCGCCTCGCGCATCCGCGCAAATGCCGTCAGCAATTCCTCTTCCCCCAATTGGTCGGCGAGCGGGCTCGTGCGCTCGGGCAACAGGCCGAAGCCGGCATACATACTCAGCCAGCTCGGGTCCTGGAACGTGTCCCATTCGCGCCGGACGAAGACGCCGCCCGCGCGCCACGCCTCGACCCGCTCGGCAAGCGATTCGGGCAGGTCGAGAGCGCGCATCGCGTCCCAGAAGGGTTCGCCCGTTCGCCGGTTCGCCCAGTAATGCAGGAGGATGAAGTCGCGGATCCGCTCGAACTCGAGCACCGACTGCCGGTTGTATGTCGCCGCCAGCCGCGGGTCGCCGCCACGGTCGGGGAACAGCGCGACGAACCGCTCGAGCGCCGACTGGATGAGCACGATGCTCGTCGATTCGAGCGGCTCGAGAAACCCGGCCGACAGCCCGACGCCGACGACGTTGCCCGCCCAGAACTCGGCCCGGTGGCCGGTGACGAAGCGCAGGCGATTGGGCTCGGCGATCGGCTCGCCCTCCAGCGTCGCGCGCAGCCGCCCCTCGGCCGCCTCGTCGGACAGGTGCGCGCTCGAATAGACGATGCCGTTGCCCACCCGGTGCTGCAGCGGAATGTGCCAGCGCCAGCCCGCATCGTGCGCGGTCGCGGTCGTGAAGGGCCGGTGGACGCCAGCACTGCGGCACGGAATGGCGATCGCCCGGTCGCAGGGCAGCCAGTGCCGCCAGTCGACATAGGGGACGCCCATCGCCTCGCCGAGCAGCAGGCTGCGGAACCCCGAACAGTCGATCCAGAGGTCGCCCTCGATCGTGCGCCCATCGGCCAGCTGCACCGACCGCACCCCCGCCTCGCCCCGTGTCACGTCGACGATGCGCCCGTCGACATGCGCGACGCCGTTCGCCAGCGACAGCCGCCGCAGCAGGTGCGCGAACTTGGTCGCATCGAAATGCAGCGCGAAGTTGAAGACGCCAAGGTCGCTGCCCGGCTGGCTCGACGGCGGCAGGAACAGCCCCCGCTCGGCCAGCTGCGTCGCCAGGCAATAGTCGCCGAGCGGCAGGTCGTGCCCCGCTGCCTTCAGCTTCAGCCAATAATGGTGGAACGCCACGCCGTTCGCCGGCACGCCGTACAGGCCGAAGGGGTGGAAGAAGCCATGCCCCTCCCCGCCCCATCCGGCGAACCGGATGCCGTATTTGATCGTCCCCTCGGTCGCGGCGAGCACGTCGGGTTCGCCGAGCTCGACCGCGGCGAGGAAGTCGCGGATCGCCGGCACCGTCGCCTCGCCGACGCCCACGGTGCCGATCTCGACGCTGTCGACGACGGTGATCGCGATCGGCAGATGCGACAGCCGGCGGGCCAGATACGCGGCCGACATCCAGCCGGCGGTGCCGCCGCCGACGATGACAACACTTCGCACGGGGTCCGCGGCTGCCTGCATTACCCCTGATGCTCCCAAAAAAATGGTCCGTCATGGCCCTTCTAGAACGACGACGGACCGAGGGGGAGGGCTTTAGAAGCGCGCGCGCACGCCCGCGATGAACCGCCGCTCGTACAGGTTTTCCCAGAGCACCTGGTCCTCGAACGTCAGGTAATAGCGCTCGGTTTCCGCGGTCAGGTTCGACGCCTGACCATAGATGGTGATCTGCGGCGTGATATCGTACGCGATCGAAGCGTCGAGATAATTGGTCGGCTTCTGATACTGGGCAAGGCCGGTGATGCCCGCATAGTCCGACGACACCAGCCGCTCCGAACGGTAGTTGTACGCCACGCGCGCCGACAGGCCATATTTCTCGTACCAGAGCGCTACGTTCGCCTGATGCTTCGAATTGTCCTGAAACGGCTGCTTGTTGCCGGCCAGGTCGGTGCGGCCCGTATCGCCCAGCGACAGCGTGTAGTTGGCGTCCACGCCGAACCCGCCGAAGAAACCGTCGACGCCGTAATCGGCCAGCGACTGACGCGCCGACACTTCGAGGCCCTTCAGCGTCCCGCCCGCGCCCTGCACGATCGTGTTCACCGGCACCGTCCGGCGGATCACGCCGTCATTGTCGGGAATGTCGTTCCGGTTGATCGTCGCATTCTCGATGAAGCTTTCGACCGACAGGTAATAGGCGCCGACCGCGATCAGGCTCGACCGGCCGGTATAATATTCGAGGCTCGCCTCGACATTGTCCGACCGCCACGGATCGAGCTGCGGATTGCCGCGCGAATTGGCGCCCGTCGCGGCAAAGATCGGTGCGCCACCGCCCGGATTGGTCTGGATCGCATAGTTGATGTTTAGACCGCCGCCCCACTGGAGGAAGTCGAGCAGCGTCATCGTCTTCGAATAGGCACCGCGCAGGCGAAGCTTGTCGGTGATGTCGAACGCGACGTTGAAGGCGGGGAGGAAGTCGGTGAAGTTGCGCTCCACCGTCACGTCGCCGCCGTCGACGCCCGAGACGCCGTAAGGCTGCGGCGCGCCGACCACGTTCTGGCGCACCTGGAAACGGGTGTTGACGATCCGCACGCCGCCATTGGCGCGGACGGGCATCCCGAACAATTCACCCTCGCCATCGACCTGGAGATAGCCCGAGATCTGCTGAAGGTTGATGCCGAACGAGTCCGCCGGGTTCACGTTGTTGATGCTGCCCGGATAGAATTTGTTCTGGAACGACTCGCTATCGTCCATCGCCTTGGGATCGAGCACGTAGATGCTTGGTGCGCCAGAGGCGGGCAGGCCATATTGCTTGAGCAGGCCAGCAAAGATCGGGTCGTTGCCTTGCCGCGTCAGGCCTGCGGTATAGGGAACGCCGGCGGCGTCGCGCACCTGACAGTTCTGATCGTTCAGGTTGACGTCGAACGCCTTCCACTTGACCAGACACCCCGCCGCCGGATTGGCCGGGTTGTCGGTGTTGCCAGCATAGAAGGGCGACACGCGCTCGAAGGTGAACTGCTCGACCGACCGCTCGCCATAACGCGCGCCGAACTTCAGCGTCACCGCGTCGTTCGCCTTCCACTCGGCATCGCCGCGAACGGCCCAGAGGTCGCCGTCCTGATAGACGTTGTTCTCCGAAGAGATCGTCTTCAGGCCATATCGGCTGACGTCCTGGACCTGGTTCAGGAACGCATCGGAGAAGCCGAACACCGGCGCGCCCGACGAATAGTCGACCGTCGCCTTCTGGCTGTAGACGCGGTAGCCGGTCGGGTTGAACCGGCGGTCGCCGCCGACCGAGGCGGGATAATTGCCGACGCCCTCATAGGCCCACTGATAGCCATCGGTCAGGCTGAACTGGGCATAGCTCTGATCGCTCTTGCGGCTTGCCTTGCCATAGACGCCGCGCAGCGTCGCCTTGAAGTTGGTGTCGTTGTCCCAGTCGAGCTGCAGGTTGTAGTTCTGCGATTCCGACTTGATGCGGAACGTCTCGGCATAGCTGTCGAAGTTCGCGAGGTCGTAGCTGTAGGTCTGGACGGTGTTGAGGTTGTAGCCCCCGACCACCGCGCCGGTATCACGCGAGTTGGTGGGCAGGTACGGTGCCGACTGCCAGTCGACCATCTGGAACTGGAAGCCCGCGGTCCGGTCGTACTGCGTCTGGCGCGTGTAGAAGCCGTCGGCGGTCAGCTTCAGCGCGTCGGAGAGCTCGATCTGGAGCGAGGCGTTGGCACCGAAGCGTTCGCGGCTGGTGATGCGGTTCCAGGCGGTATGCGACTGGGGCGTGATGAACGTATCGTTGGCGTCGCCGTCGCCGTTGACGTCGTAGCCGACGATCGCGCCCGCGGCATTGCGCACCGGGGTGCCGCGGCTGGCGGTCAGCGGCGCACAGCGCGTGCCGCCGATCGCGGGCACCACACTGGTCGCCGCGGACGGGACGATGCATGAGGTCGCCGCGTTGGTGTCGTTGTTGGGCGAGGTGTCGTAGAGGATGTTGCCCGCGGCATCGCGGCGATAATTGCCCGTCGCGAAGTCGCCCTGGTTGGTCGCGCTGCCGCCCTCGTTGCGCAGCGCCACGCCGTAATCCTGGATGCCGCGATAGCTGTTGGACAGCGTAAGGTCGCTGTACGCCGCCGACACGAGCAGGCCGACCCGGCCGCTATTATACGCGATCAGGCCATTGAACGACGGGTTCCACTTCTTGACCTTGTCGCCATACTGCGCCTCTGCCGCGCCCGCGATCGTCAGGCCCTGCTTCAGGTCGAAGGGACGGCGCGTCAGCAGGTCGACGGTGCCCGACAGGCCCGCCTGCTGGAGCGAGGCGGTCGGCGACTTGAACACCGTCGCGCCCGAGAAGAGCTGCGAGGGGATGTCGTTGAAGTTCGGCTGGACCGTGGTCACCGAATTGGCGCCCAGGAACTGCTCGCCGTTCATCAGCGTGTTGACCTGCGGCAGGCCGCGGATGTTGATCGCGCCGCCTTCACCCGCCTCACGCCGGATCTGGACGCCGGAGATGCGCTGAAGCGAGTCGGAGATGGTGACGTCGGGCAGCTTGCCGATGTCCTGCGCGCTGATCGCCTCGACCACGCTCGATGCGTTGCGCTTCACGTCGATCGCGCGCGCCTGGGCGGCGCGGATGCCGGTGACGATGATATCGTCCTCGGCGCCCACCCGATCGGCCTGCGGCTCGGCAGCGGCGGCCGGATCGCCGGCGGGCGGCGTTTCCTGTGCGAACGCCGGCGTCGCCAGCATGGCAAATCCCGACGTTGCGAGCAGCAACGTCTGGCGAACAGTCATCCCCTTCATCACCTTCTCCCGGATTTCGGCGACTGACGCGCCTTTAATAAAATCGATTTGTTTATCTTACGCCGGGCGCGCGGGTGTCAAGCGCCAACCCGCACTGCAAGCGCGAGAACGCTCAAATAAAACGCATTATTTTTGGATTAAGTTAGACTCAAAGACCGCGCTTGGCGAGGATCGGCGACAGCACGCGCTCCATCGCGGCATAGCCCTCGGGCGTCGGATGCACTCCGTCATAGGCGAGTGCCTTTGGGATACCGCCGCGCCCGTCGGTCAGGGCGGGGCCGTAATCGACATGGATCGCGCGCGTCTCGCGGGCGTAGCCGGCGATCCAGCGATTGATCTCGGCGATCGGCCCGATCGTTTCCAGCCCCGGCCGCCACGGAAAGGACGAAGCGGGCGGCACGCTCGCCAGGATCACCCCGATCCTGTTGGCGCGCGCCAGCGCCGCCATCGCGGCAAGATTGTCGAAGCTTTGCTGGCGCGTCATCGGCCCGGTATTGCCCGCGATATCGTTGGTCCCGGCCATGATGTGCACCGCGCGGGGGCGAAGTGCGATCACGTCGGCCATCATCCGCACCAGCATCTGCGGTGTCGTCTGCCCGCTGATCCCGCGCCCGACGCGCCCCTCGCGAAAGAAGTCGGGTCGCTTTTCGCGCCACCCCTGCGTGATCGAATCGCCCATGAAGACGATGCCCGTCTTTGCGCCCCGCGCCTTGAGCGCCGCATTCTCCTCCGCATAGCGGCCGAGCCATGCCCAATCCTCGC
Organism: Sphingomonas yantingensis; assembly: GCF_014199325.1. Classification (GTDB taxonomy): domain Bacteria; phylum Pseudomonadota; class Alphaproteobacteria; order Sphingomonadales; family Sphingomonadaceae; genus Sphingomonas; species Sphingomonas yantingensis. The sequence goes on along the minus strand of NZ_JACIJJ010000002.1, from coordinate 60,992 downwards.
GCAGGCGGCGGTCGGCGGCATCGTCGGCGCGTGCGACGGCGGGGATCAGCGGCAGCAGCGCCCCCGCGGCAAAGAGCTGGCGTCGATTCATCACAGGGCCTCCGTCAACCGGCAGATGGGCTCGCGAAGGCGCGCGCCGGTGGTGACGCCCCCGTTTCCGAACACGATATGCCGCTGCGCGCCCACCTCAAAGCGCGGCCATGCCGGCAGAGCGCCGCCATTGGGATCGCCGGTCCGGGCGAAGTTCGCCCAATAGTCGAGGAGCGACAGCCCGCCCGCCTTCGCCGTCCCCCAGAAATAGCCGACGTCGACCGCATGCGCCGTCCGTCCGCCATCCCCCGACACGTCGAAGTCGTAGCGCCAGACCGGCGCGCCCTTCGCCACCATCGCGCTCGCCATCCGCCCGGCGGGGCAACGGAACGTGGCGTCGGTCGAAATCTGCTGGTCTATCGTTCCCATCCGCGGATCGGCCGCCGGATCAGGCTCGCCCAGCCCATAGAACGCCCGCGCCGCTTCCTCGTTGGCGCCGAAGCTCAGCGCCACGAACGCATCGCGCGCCGGTCGCCCGCCGGGCAGGTCGAGCTCGAAGCGGTTGGAGCCAATAATCGCGGGCCGCGCAGGCGCCTCGGCCAGCAGCCGCACCGGGTCGGCGGGGATCACCGCGCCATCGATCGTCGTGCGCAGCCACATGTAATCGTCGGCGGTCAGCCGGGCGTCATGCAGCTTCAGGTCCGCCGCCAGCAGCGCGTTAGCCGACGCCGAGCGCAGCGCCGCGATCGACCCATCGGTGCCGAGCGCGGCATCGACCTGATCGCCGAGCCGCAATGCCTCGCCCAGCGGGCGCGGGGGCAGCCCGAAATTGGGCGTTCCCGACTGCATCACCGCCTGTGCGAACAGCCCGCGCGCGGCGGGGCTGGCGACGAGCAGGCCGACGTCCTGCGCACCCGCACTCTCGCCCGCAATCGTCACGCGCGTGGGATCGCCACCGAAGCGGGCGATGTTCGCCTGTACCCAGCGCAGCGCGGCGATCTGGTCCATCAGCCCGTAATTGCCCGCATGGCCGCCCTCGACCGCGCCGCGATGCGCGAGGAAGCCGAAGATGCCGAGCCGGTATTGCATCGACACGACGACGATATCCTTGCCGACCATCGGCGTGCCGCCCATCCCCGCGCCTGAGCCCGCGCGATTGCTGCCGCCATGGATCCACACGAACACCGGCCGCTTGCCGGTGAGTGCCGGCGTCGCGACCTCGAGGGTCAGGCAATCCTCGCTCGCGAACACGTGATGCGCGCGATTCCAGCCATAGTTGTTCTGAAGGCAGGCGGGCGCAGGCCGCGTCGCATCCGCCACCCCGCGCCACGCCTCGACGGGTGCGGGCGCACGCCACCGCCGGTCGGCGAGCGGCGGCGCGGCATAGCGGATGCCGCGAAAGACGAGGCGATCGGCCTCGGCGCTCCCCGCGACCCGCCCTCCCGTCACCGCGACGACGGGCGGATCGGCGGCCGCGACCATGAGCGGCGCGAGCAAGAGGGCGAGCAGCCGCCTCACCGGATCGCCACCCCCGCCTCGGCCACGTTCCACCCGCGCAGCGACAGGCGCGGGGCCGCCGTCACGCTCGCGGGATAGCGGACGGTGATCGTCCGGCTCTCGCCCGGCAGCAGCGCGACGTAATTGTCGCTGTAATAGGCCGGCAGAATGCGCACGCCCTTGTCGTCGGTGAGCGTCAACTTGGCATTGAGCGCCGGCACTGTGCCGCGATTGGTCAGCGTCACCGCGATCGCGCGATCCTCGCCCTCGGTCGTTGGCGCCGCACCCACCGCCTCGACCGTCGCCGCGCCCATCGTGTTCAGCGCCTGGTACGCAGCCTCGTTCGCGCCGCGCCAATAGAAGTTGTCGGCGACGATCTTGCCGCCGGCATCCACCAGCTCAAGCTTCACCAGCACCATCGGATTGGCCGTGAACAGTTGGCCAAGCGGCACCGCCTTGAGCGGCGTCGCGCGATTGGCGAGCGCGTCGAGCTTGTCTTCTCGCGTGAACAGCTCGCGATTGTCGAGCCCGACGACGCGCGTGCGCACCGACAGCCCCCGCGCGTCAGCCTGCGTCGTGTTGAGGACGACCAGTTCGTTGCCCGGCAGGTTGAGCTGGACGTGGAGCGGCTGCGTCGCCTTCTTCGCCCCGTAGTACGCTGCGTGCGTGTCGTAATCCCATGAATAGATCTGCCACGCGTTCGACGGCCAGGCGGGATGCGTCATCCACAGGAGCCGCCCGCTATTCTTGGTCCAGAGATGGCCCAGGAACCCCTCGTACATCGCCTTGTGCGTTTCGAGGTTCATCATCTGCGCCTTGCGCTCGAAATCCTCGAAGCTGGTCGCCGGGCCGAACATGGTACCGAGCGCCTGCATGAACGTCTTGGTGTCGCCGTTCCCGCCGAAGTGCCAGTCGTGATAGGCGAGCACGTCCGACAGCGGCCAGCGGTCCGCCTGCGGCACATAGCTGCGCACCGACTCCAGCGTCGACAGCGACGGCGTTCCCGTCTCGACCGAGAAGCCGGTCGCGAGGTCGGTGAAATAGCCCACGGGCGGCCTGTAATTATACGGTCCCGACCCCTGGAGGTTCACGACGTTCGAGCTGCCCGTGAACCAGCGCGTGCCGTCCAGGTCGAAGACGGCGTCGTCCAGCCCTTCGTTCAACGCAGGATACGGCACGCCCTCGTTCCGCCCGAACCACAGGATAATCGAGGGGTGGTTGCGATAACGCGCGATCGTGTCGCGGGCGTTCTTCAGGAACAGCTCGGGGTCCTGCGGCTCGACCTGAAAGTTCTGCGTCGACTGCCAGAAGTCGTTGAGCACCATCATGCCGTGCTCGTCGGCCAGGTCGTAGAACTCCTCTTCGCTGTTGCTGCCCATCCAGTTGCGGATGACGTTCATGTTCGCCTCCTTCTGGAGGCGGAAAAAGGGTTTCAGCCAGTCATAGCTGACGCGCTTCATCGCGTCGTCCATACCCCAGTTGCCGCCGCGCGCGGCGATGCGCACGCCGTTGACGCGGATCGTCAGGTGCGGCTCGGGCAGGTCGTCGCCGATCGCGGTAACGGCGGGCGAGGTCTCGCCCGCGGCGGTCAGCGATTCGGCCCAGCCGGTCACGCTCTGCTTGATGGCGGTATGCGTCACGTCGATCAGCTTCGTGCGCTTCAGGCCGCCATCGGTGGTCTGCACATTGACGCGGCGGAGCTTGCCCGCCCGGTCGAACAGCGAGAGGTCGTAGCTCACCTCGCGAATGCCGAAGCGGTCCTGATGTGTGTCGGACACCGCGCCATCGACCACCGCCTCGAACGCGATGTCGTAGAGCGCGGGGTCGCCATAGCCATTCGGCCACCACAGCCGCGGGTTGCGCACGCGAAGCTGCGCGAACTCGGTCGGGGTGAAGCGGACCACGCCGTCGCCGGGGGCGATCGTCGCGGTCTTCTCAACCGACACGCCCTCGAACCTTGCGCGCACGGTCACCGCCTTGGCCGCGTTCGATCCGTTGCGGACGGGGACGTTCAGATACACGTCGGCGCTGTCGGTGCGCGGCAGCGGCAGGTCGGTGACGATCTGCGGGTCAAGGATGCGCACGTCGCCATGCGCGACCAGCTCGACCGGGCGCCAGATGCCGGTGTTGCGGTCGCGGATACCGGGGATCCAGTCCCACCCCTCGGTCGCGACGAAGGTCGGGCCGTCGATCGCGAGCTGGCCGCCATTCTCGCCCACGCCCGCCGCGATCGACTGTTCGTGCGGAATGCCCGGATGCGGCGGCGGCGAGACGCGGACGGCGATGACATTCTCGCCCGCCACTGGTATAAAGTTGAACTGCCCGCGAATGAACGCGCCCCGGGTATCGCCCAGCCGCTGCCCGTTCACCCACATCTCCGCCGCATAATTGATGCCGCCGAAGACGAGCGTCGTGCGCTTGCCCGCCGCTTCCGCCGGCACGGTGAATGACGTGCGATACCAGTAATCCTGCCGCGCCAGGCTCTCGGGGATCTTGAGGTTGTTGAGCCCGTAATAGGGGTCGGGATAGACGCCGCGATCGACCAGCGTCTGGAGCACCGTACCCGGCACCGTCGCCGCCACCCAGCCCTTGGCCGAGCCGCCCGGCCGCGACAGTGCCGCGCCGTCCGCCTTCACCTCGGGCGCGGCGGCGAGCTGCCAGCCGTTGATCTGCCACCGCCCGGCGCCCGTCGGCTGGAGCGCAGGCCGGTTCGGCACCGGCTTGGCGACCGGCGGGCTATAGGCGACCTTCGACTGCGGCAGCGTCCACGGGTCCTGCTGGCGCCAATAGCCGGTGTTCGCCTGCTTCTGCCATTCCCAGCCTACGCCCACGTGCCAGACCTGTACCAAGTCGAATTGCGGGCGCGCGGCGACCAGCGCCGCCACGCCCTGCGCAGGCATCGCCCCCGGCGTCACCTTCGCCTCGATCAGCGTGCCGCCGAAGTGGCGGGCACCCGGCGGCGCGATGGCGATCTTCGGAGCCACCACCGCGGCCTTTGCCGAGCCGCCGCCCGCGCGCTTGCCGTCGATATAGAGCGTGACGGTCGATCCATCCGACACCGCCGCGACGTGCGTCCAGCGCCCCGCCGCGATCGCGGTTCGCGCCGACACGCGGGCGTCGCCGTCGCGCAGGCTCAGCCGCCCGTCGTCGAGCGACAGGCACCGGCACACGCCCTTCGGATCGCCAAGCGCCACCAGCACCGCTTCGCCCGGCTGACGCGCCTCGGGCTTCACCCACGCCGAGATGGTATAGGGCGCACCCGCGGCTACCAGCGCCTCGGCGCGCTCCAGCGGCCGGTCGATGCCGATCCCGCCCTCAAGGAATGCGGCGTTGTACGGCCCGACATTGGTCGGCCCCGCCACCTGTTGCGCGGTCGCGGCGAGCGGCAAAAGCGGCGCCCCGGCAAGCAGAAGCTTCGAGAACATGCCCATCGGCCAGCAGCCTCCCTTTATTCGATCGTTTTTATGATTGTTCTGGTTGTGCGAAATGCGTCGCCAGCGATCAAGCGGTTTCGAGCATCGCCGCCGTCATCGCGATCGGCCCCAGCGGCCCCGCCCCGTCGCCCAGCCCGGGCGGGGTCACCAACGGCTCGCCCGGCAGCTCGACATAGCCCGCGATGATCGCGCGAAGCCGCGCCTCGACGCGCGGCAACAGGAACGGCTGGCCGCCCGCGACCCCGCCACCGATCAGGATGCGTGCCGCGCCCGTCGCCAGCACCACCGCCTGGCAAAGCTGCGCCACCGTCTCGACCACCCCGTCCCATACTTCGTGGTCCGCACTGACGCTCGCCACCGGCACGTCGCCCAGCCGCGCGGCGATCGCGGTGCCGGAGGCCAGGCCCTCGACGCAATCGCCGTGGAACGGGCAGCTTCCCGGCCAGTCGTCCCCCGCAAGGCGAGCGACATGCATATGCCCGATCTCGCAATGCCCAATCCCGCGCGTCGGTCGGCCATGCACGATCAGCCCCACGCCGACACCCGTGCCGAGGGTCACATAGGCAAAGTCGCTCAGCCCGGCCGCCGCACCCCACCGCGCTTCCGCCAGCGCCGCGCCGTTGACGTCGGTGTCGAACGCGGTCGGAACGCCGTAGCGATCGCGAAGCCGGGCGCCGACATCGGTCTGCTGCCAGCCGGGCTTGCTCGTCGAGGTGATATGGCCCCAGTCGCTCGCTGCCGGATCGAGCCGTACCGGCCCGAACGAGGCGATGCCGAGCGCGCCGAGCGCCGCCGCCCCGGCCCAGCCGTCCAGCGTCCGCTCGATCGCGCCCAGCGTCGCGTCGGGGGTCGTCGTCGGCACCGTCGCCTGATCGAGTATCGTGCCGTCGGCCGTCGCCAGCGTGCAGACGCATTTCGTCCCGCCAAGCTCGACCCCCGCGATCCGCGTGGCACCATTTGCCATGATCGAGGTCGCCGCATCCAGCGACGCGACCGATCCCGCCATCTCACCTCTCCCTCGCCGCGCAGCTTCGCGCCACGCATTCGCCGCAAGTCATAGCCGAGCGTGGGAAAGGCTCAATCGAAAAGTGAAAATTGATTTCCTAATTGGTTAGGCCGCGACCAGCGACGCCCGCCGCGCCGCGCCGGCATCGGCGGGAAGCAACAGGTCTTCGAACGGCAGCAGCGCCGCGCCGACCGCCGCGGCATCCTCGGCCTGCGCCGCTGCCTGTACCGGCGCCAGCACCGGCGCGTTGCGGCCGTGGATGCGAAGGAGCGCATTGGTCCGTTGCGCCAGCTGATCAACGATCGCCACCGGCAGCCGCCCGCCGATCAGCACCGTCTCGGGATCGATCAGGCAATTGACCGCGATCAGCGGCTGGACAAGCGCGCGCGCCGATTGCTCGACCCAGGCCTGTACCTCGCGCGCGACCGCCGGGTTTGCCTGGTCGGGCGACCGCACGCTCGCCCCCGCCAGCCCCGCCGCCTCGAACCGGCGGGCGAGCCCGGCGAGCGAAACGAGGTTCTGGAGCGGCACCTGCCGCCCCGTGCCGTCATCGACCATCAGGAAGCCGATCTCGCCCGACCGCCCGTTCGCCCCGCGATCGTAAAGCGAATTGACGACCAGCCCGCCGCCCAGCGCATAGGTGACGAGGAGGTAGAAGAAGCTGCCGTAACGCTGCCCCAGGCCGAACTGCATCTCGCCGATCGCGGCGGCGGCGGCGTCGTTCTCGACCCAGACGCGCAAGGGATGCGGTTCGGCGAACAGCGCCGCCACGTCGGTCTCGGCCCATTCGCCATAGCCCGCGGGGCGCCCCGGCAACTCGACCTCGCCGATCTGGTCGGGCAGCGCGACGCCGACGCCCGCCACCTGATCGCGCCCGATCCCCGCCACCGCCAGCAACCGGTCGACTTCCTCGCGATAGAAGGCGCGCACGTCCGCGGGCATCGGGAACGCCATGTCGCGGCTGATCCGCGCGCGCACCGCGCCGCCGAAATCGACCGCGACCAGGGTCAAATGGTCGCGATCGACATTGACCCCGATCGAACACGCCCCCGCCGGATTGATCGTCAGCCGCATCGCCGGCTGGCCGCGCGCACCGCGCCGTTGGCCAGCGCGGGCGAGCAGGCCGTCGTCGAGCAAGCGGTTGGTGATGTTGGTGACCGTCGCGTGCGTCAGTCCGGTGACCGCGGCGATATCGGCACGGGTGACGGTGCCGTTGACGCGGATGGCATGCAGGACGACGCGCTGGTTGTGCTGACCGGCATGTTCGATATTGGCCCCCGCCAGCAACGCCGACCGCTCACGTCCGTCCATTCGTCATCCTTTGCCCGCTGACCCGAACCATGCGCTTTCCGCGATAACAATCAACCGCTCAACGCGCGGCGACCCGTCCCGCCGCAAAGGCAAAGGCGCAAAGAGCGACATAGCAGGCCGCCGGCACCAGCATCGCTGCGGCATAGCCTGCGACATCCGCCAGCGATCCTACCGCCAGCGGCAGGATCGCGCCGCCGACGATCGCGGTGCACATCAGGCCCGCGGTCGCCTCGCTGCTGGCGCTCGAACGCTCGAGCGTCAGCGTGAAGATGACCGGGAACATGATCGAGTTAAACAGCCCGATCGCCAGCGCGACAAAGCCCGCGCTCACGCCGCCGACGCCCGCGACATAGAGGCACATCGCCGCCGCGATCGCGGTGGCGGCGGCGAGCAGCTTGGTTGCCGACACGCGCGCCAGCAGCACCGATCCGATCGCGCGTCCGACCATCGCCCCGCCCCAGTAGAAAGCGACCGCCTTGGCCGCTTCTTGAAGCGAGACGCCCGGCACCCCGTCCGATCCCATCGCAAAGCCGAGCAGCGGCACGCCGAACGCCGCATCCGACCGACCCCAGACGCTGTCGTCGTTGAGGAACAGCGCCATCTGCGTCCCGATCGACACCTCGGCCCCGACATAGAGGAAGATCGCCGCCGCGCCGAACAGCGCCCATTTCGAACGCAGCGCCGCGCCGATGCCGCCGGTCCCGCTCGCCGCGGGGGCGGCGGCGGCGATCACCCGCTTGCCGAAGAAGAAGAACAGTGCCAGCACTGCGATCATGCCGCACAGCCACAGATAGGCGGTATCGATGCCCGCCAGCGCCTGTGCCCGCGCCGCCGGATCGACCGCGGCGCCCGGCTTCACTTCGATCCCGTTCAGGAACAGGTGCGCGCCGACGATCGGACCGATGAACGTGCCGAACGAATTGAACGTCTGGCTCAGCGTCAGGCGGAAATGGCTGCGCTTCGGATCGCCGAGCGCGGCGGCCAGCGGATTGGCCGCCACCTGCAACACGGTGATCCCCGCCGCCAGCGTGAACAGCCCGGCGAGCACCAGCGCATAGACCGCAAGGTTGGCCGCGACGAGCATCGTTAGGCAGCCGGCGATCATCGCCGCCAGCGCGATCAGGATCGAGCGGATCGACCCCACCCGCGACACCAAAGCCGCCGCCGGAAACGAGACGAAGAAATAAGCCGCGAAAAAGGCCGACGCGACGAGCTGCGCTTGAAGGTTCGAGAGCGTGAACACCCCCTTTACCGCGCCCACCAACGGGTCGATCAGCGAGGTGATGAGCCCCCAGGCGAAGAACAACGTCGTGATGACCGCAAAGGCGACCCGCGTCGCCGCCCCTGCGGGCGCGCTGCCGCCATGCACCGTCCCCGACGAAGTCGCGACCATCGGACATCCCCCATAATCAAATCATTTTGTACTGATCGACTAGCCAGCGGAGCCGATCCTGGCAAGCCGCTGTCTTGTCGCCCGCCGGTGCCGCGGATAGCCTCACGCTCAATGGAATTGAAGCGAGCGATCGAAGGGGCGGCGCGCGCCGCGGCGGCGGCGGCGGACGAGACCTGGCACTTGTCGCGCCGTCCGCTGGCGCGCGGGACGACCGCGTTCATCGGCCAGACGCTGCGCGACGCGGGCAGCGTGGGCGAGGCCGCCCGCCGGATCGGCCATGCCTATAACGTCGTCCATGCCGGCCATTACAATCGCGTCGACCTGCGCCCCGATCGCTTCAGCTATATCGTGGACGACCGCGAGTTTCCTTATGGCGACGACGTAACGCCAGCGGCGGCGTTCGAGGCGATGACGCTGGTCCTGGTCCTCGTGCACACGATGCTGTCGCTGGTCGCGGGCGGCGATCTTCGCCCCTCGCTGCGTGCCGTCCACGCACGCTCGCCCGGCTGCGACGATGGCGAGGTCGCCCGCTTCTGGGTCGCGCCGATCCGCCACAACGCCCCCGTCTGGCGGCTCGACTACCGGATCGAGACCGCCGACCTGCCCGTTGCCCCCCGGTTCGAGGGGTTCGGCCAGGCGGAGGTCTTTGCCGAAGCGATCGCGCTGGCCGATGCCGTCCCTACCGGCCGCGACATCGCCGCCCGCGTCCGCGCCGCACTCGACGCGGGCGCCGAGGATCAGGCCGCGGTCGCCCGCCGCCTCGGCCTCAGCCCGGCGACGCTGCGCCGCCGGCTCGACCAGGCGGGGACGAGCTTTCGCGACATTCGCGCCGACGCGCTCAACGACGCGGCGCAGCGGATGTTGGCGGCGGCGCATCCTTCCGCCGACATCGCGCAGGCGCTGGGCTTTGCCGACGGGCGCAGTTTCGCGCGCGCGTTCAAGGCCTGGAACGGCGTCTCGCCGGGCCAGTATCGCGCAGCACCGCCCCAAGCCTTGAGCGGAAATGTCCCTTCAGTTTGACCGGCTCTGTCCTCGACGCTGAACGCGGGCGGGCGCTAGCTCTTCCGCATCCGGCCGAGACCGGACAGGGGAGAGGCAATGACGACAACGGGTTTCGCGCGCCGGCACATCGCCGGCCTCGCGCTCATGAGCGCGGCGATCGCATTTTCGGCACCGGCCATGGCGCAGGAGACGTCCGCCACCGAGACCGCGGCCGAGGAAACCGCGCCGGGCGAGATCGTCGTCACCGCGCGCCGCCGCGCCGAATCGCTACAGGACGTGCCGATCGCGATTTCCGCCTATGATTCGACCGCGCTGTCGAACCTTCAGGCCGATACGCTTTCGGGCATCCAGTATGCGACGCCCAACCTCTATCTCGATCAGGGCGATGCCGGGAATGCGGTGATCTACATCCGCGGCGTCGGACAGAACGACTCGCTCGCCTTCGCCGACCCCGGCGTCGGCGTCTATGTCGACGACGTGTTCATCGCACGCAGCCAGGCCGCGTTCCTCGACGTGTTCGACGTCGAACGGATCGAGGTGCTGCGCGGGCCGCAGGGGACGCTCTACGGCCGCAACACAATCGGCGGCGCGATCAAGTTCGTCTCGACCCGCCCGACCAAGGATTATTCTGCCTATTTCGAGGGCGGGATCGGCAACTACGATTCGGTGCTGGCCAAGGGGCGGATCAGCGGCCCGCTGTCCGACACCGTCCGCGGCAAGATCGCCTATTCGTGGCAGCGGCGGACGGGCTATGCATATAACACGACCAAGGGCGCGGACGACGGCGACGTGCGCACGATCAGCGGCCGCGCGTCGCTATTGTTCGAGCCGAGCTCCGATTTCGAGGTGCTGCTGACCGGCGACGTGAAGTTCGACCGCCCCGACACCTCGCGCAGCCCGGTGCGCGCGACGCAGATCACGGGCTTTGCCAACGGCCGCCTCGTCACCCTGCCCGCGGCGACCGATCCGTACCGCGTCGACACCAACGCCAACGGGCTCAACGACCAGACCGGCTGGGGCACCTCGCTCACCGCCCGCTGGAACGCGACCGAGGCGCTGACGATCGAGGCGATCAGCGCCTATCGCCGGTTCGACTTCGACCTCAATCTGGACACCGACGGCTCGCCGCTCTCGATCCTCGACATCTATCTGAAGCAGCGGCAGAACCAGTTCAGCCAGGAAGTGCGCGCGACCTATGCCGTGCCTGATCGCTTCGCGGTCACGGCGGGACTCTATTATTTCCACGATCGCGACGTAACGCTGTCGGGCTATGACGACGGCGCAGCGACGCTGTTTGGGTTCCCCGTTACCGCCTTCAACTTCCCGACGTCGAGTCTTGCCGACACGCGCCAGACGACCGACAGCTATGCCGCCTTCGCCGATGCGACGGTCGAGCTGACGCCGCAATTGAGCCTCGGCGCGGGCCTTCGCTACACGCACGAAAAGCGGTCCTCGTCGCGCGCGTTCGAGTTCTTCTTCGATCCCGCCGTCAGCGTCATCGGCGGCAACCCGCCGCCGTTCTTGGCTGGCGCTGGGATCGCGGGCTTGCCGATTGCGGGGAGCGCCGATTTCGACGCGCTTACCCCGCGCGCCTCGATCTCGTACCAGCCGGACCGCGATCTTCTGCTCTATGCCTCCGCCTCGCGCGGGTTCAAGAGCGGCGGGTTCGACGGGCGCGCGAACAGCGACTTCGGCTTCCGCCCGTTCCGCCCAGAATATGTCTGGGCGTATGAGGGCGGCATCAAGAAGAGCTGGGCGGGCGGTCGCCTGACCACCAACCTCGCCGCCTTCTACAACGACTATACCGACCAGCAGGTGACGTCTTTCGGCGCCGATCCGGTGACCGGCGTCTTCGCCAGCCTGTTCACCAACGCCGCCGCCGCGCGATCCTTCGGCCTCGAGTTCGAGCTGGCCGCGCGGCTCGCCGACGGGCTCGACCTCACCGGCTCGGTCGGCCTGCTCGACGCCAAGTATCGTCGCTTCGACCAGCTCGTCGGCGGTGTCGTTACCGACGTTAGCGACCGCCGCGTCGTCAACGCCCCCGACTTCAACGCCAGCGTGGGGCTCACCTATACCCGCCCGCTGGGCGGCGGCGACGTGTCGGGGGTGTTCCACATCGACGGCGCCTATCGCTCGACCGTCGCGACCGAGATCACCGACAGCCCGCTGCTGCGCCAGCCGGGCTACGAAAAGATCAACGCCTTCATCGGCGTCGTCGGCCCGGAAAAGCGATGGGAACTGCGCGCCGGGGTGGAGAATCTGACCGACCAGGCACTGCGGGTGCAGGGCTTCAACCTCAGCGAATTTCCGGGCGTCCAGCTCGGCTTCTTTGCAGCACCGCGCACCTACGACCTGCGCCTGATCCTGCGGTACTGACCATGGCGAGCCCTGCACCCATGATCGACGCGGTCCCCACCGGCCTCGAACCCGGCATCGTCCTTGACGACCAGTCGCGCGCACTGCTTGCCGACTATGACGCGATGAAGGCCGGCTGGATCGAACGCGTAATGACCGAGGGGATCGGCGCCAGCCGCGCCTTTGCCGACGCGGTGTTCGACCGCTTTCGCGGGCCCGAGCGCGACGTGACCACCCTTCGTGTCGAGGGACTCGGCCTGCCCGGCGGCAAGGGGGCGCGGCCCGCGCGCCTCTATCATCCGGGCGGCGAGGGGCCGGTGTCGGTGATCCTGTTCCTGCATGGCGGCGGCTGGTCGCTCGGCGGGCTCGACAGCTATGCCGGTTTCGCCATGTCGATCGCTGGCTTGAGCGGCTGCGCGGTGGTCGCGCTCGACTATCGCCTCGCGCCCGAAAACGGGTTTCCCGCCGCGCTCGACGATTCGCTCGCGGCGGCGCGCCACCTGCTCGACCATGCCGGCATGTTCGGCGGCGACCGGACGCGCGTGGCCGTCATGGGCGACAGCGCGGGCGGCAACCTCGCCGCCGTCGTCGCGCGCGAACTGGCACTCGCGGGCGACACGCGGCTCAAGGGGCAGATCCTCGTCTATCCGATGACCGACGTCGTCTCGCCCGACGATCGCTTCGTCTCGCGCACGCTCTATGGCCAGGGACAGCATTTCCTCGCCAATGCCGGCATCGCCTTTGCCCGCGACACCTATCTGGCGGGCAGCGACGCCAGGCCCGGCGACCCGCGTATCTCGATCCTCGACGCGCCTGTTCCCGCCGGGATCGCCCCAGCCTTCGTCCTGACCGCGGGCCACGACCCGCTGCGCGACGAGGCGGCCGCCTATCATGCGCAGCTTGAACGGGCGGGCGTCGCCAGCCGCTATCACTGCGCCGGCTCGACGATCCATGCCTTCGCCTCCTTCGGGGTGCTCGACGTGGCGCAGGACGCGCGGCGGATGCTCGCCGATGCGGCGCGCGGGATGCTGACCAAGGAATAACAACGAGAGGGGAACCGTCATGCGCCGTCTAGCCGCCGCCATCCTCGCGCTCTTCGCCGCCGCGCCTGCTGCGGCCGGAGCGCCGGTATGGGAACAGACCTTCATGTCGCCCGCGAACGGCTGGGCACAGGTCGAACGATGGCGCGATGGCACGGGAGGCATCGCGACAGAAGCGTTCCCGACCGATGGCCGCGGCAACCAGAGCGGCCAGCGCGCGACCTTCTTCGGCTCGGCCCAGCCGGCGGCGTCGAAGATGCTGCTCTATTATGCGCCCGGCTGGAACACCGGCGCGCGTCAGGTGCCCGTCCTCCTCGTCCACGGCGCCAACCAGGATGCGGACCTCGCCTGGGCCAATCCCAACGAGGCGGGCAGCTATGGCTGCGGCCGGTCCACCTGTCCCACCCGCGGGCTGATGCAGCAATTGTCGGGCAAGGGATACCGCGTTTTCGCCCTCGGCCTCGCGCACAAGAACGGTGACGGCTACGGCTGGGCCGAGCAGATCGCCAACGCCATCTCGATCATCAAGCAGCGGACCGGCGCGGCGAGCGTCGATGTCGTCGCCTGGTCGAAGGCGGCGTCGAACGCGCGCATGTACATCTCGAACGTGCGCAAGTCGTGGGGCACCGCTTACCGCGGCGACGTTCGGCGGCTGATCCTTCTGGGCTCGGCCAATAACGGCATCGACCTGTCGTTCCGGCATGGCTGGACGTTCAGCCTCACCGTCTAGCCGGGCTGCGGCGGGGTCATCAACGGGCCGACGCCGCACAACCGCCTCGTCTGCTACGGCGTCTGGCAGAACGGCGATGCCTGGACCTATGGCTCGCCCTATTTCCCCGGCTCGGCGCAACTGCTGAAAAGCTGGGTCGACCGCTTCCCGCTGCCGACGACGGAGCAGGACTGGTACACCACTTTCCATGGCGGCACCGGCTTCTACAGCGCGGGGCCGGGGATCGGCGCGTATCTCGGCGCGTCGCTGGTCGACACGATCCGCAATGCGCCCTCGCCCGCCGGCATTCGCGTCCACAATATCTGCGGCAACCAGCCCGACATCACGCTGCTCCACAACGAGCATACCGGCCCGTCCGACGGCGTCGTCTTCATCGAAAGCTGTCGCGATATCGTCGGCATCACCAATCACGGCGGCAGCCAGACGGTGCCGGTCAACCATCTGGAGCTCGGCTGGGACAGTCCCTCGACATCGTGGATCGAGACCTATCTGGCCGCCAGCTGAGCCCGGCTTGACGTTGATGTGACAATGTATCATTTCCATCGCCCGGCGGCGTTCCCTGCCGGGCGATGGAGGTTTTAATGGCAACGCTGCGCCAGGATCTGTTCGACCGGCTTGCGATCGGCGCCTCGACGCTCTGCCTGATCCACTGCCTCGCGCTCCCGGCGCTGCTCGTCGCGATCCCCGCGCTGTCGGTGTTTCTTTCGGTGCCGGAGGGGTTCCACGCGCTTGCCTTCGCCTTCGCGGTCCCGACCAGCGCCGCGGCCCTCACGCTCGGCCATCGTCGCCACCGCCGGACGTGGCCCGCGGTCGTTGCGGTCCTCGGCCTGACCGCGATCGGCATCGGCGCGCTCGCCCCATTGTCGGAGGCGGCGGAGACCGCGATCACCGTCGCCGGCTCGCTGCTCCTCGCCGCCGGGCACGCGCTCAACGCCCGCGCGATGCGGCACGGCTAGGGGGATTGCCGCGCGCCCGCGACAGGCGCACACCTCGCCTCGACCCATTCTCTCCCCCGGCAAAGGTCCCGTCTGATGGCCCGTCTGCGTTCGCTCCCGCTGCTTACCCTCGCGCTCGTCTCGGCGCTGCCCGCCGGCGCGCAGCAGCAATTCCCGCCGAGTGACATTCCCGCGACCTTCACGCCGCCGATCGATGCGCGCGACTATGTGAAGCGCGAGGTGATGATCCCGATGCGCGACGGCGTGAAGCTGCACACCGTCATCGTCTATCCCAAGGGCGTTACCAATGCGCCGATCGTGCTGACGCGCACCCCCTATGACGCATCCGGCCGGGCGAACCGGATGGACAGCCCGCGCATCCTGTCGACGCTGCCGCTCGCCGACGAGCCGTTCGTCAAGGCAGGCTATATCCGCGTGTACCAAGACATCCGCGGCAAATACGGGTCGGAGGGCGATTACATCGTCACCCGCCCCGTTCGCGGGCCGCTGAACCCCACCAGCACCGATCATGTCACCGACGCCTACGACACGATCGACTGGCTGGTGAACAAGGCGAACCTGCCCGAATCGAACGGCCGCGTCGGCATGATCGGGTCGAGTTACGAGGGGTTCACCGTCGTCATGGCGCTCCTCAACCCGCACCCGGCGCTCAAGGTCGCGGCGCCCGAAAGCCCGATGATCGACGGCTGGCGCGGCGACGACTGGTTCCACAACGGCGCCTTCCGCCTCGCCAATATCGGCTGGATCGGATCGCAGACCGGCTACAAGGGTCCGGGCCAGGATCCCGCCACCGGCATCTACGACAATTACGAGGAGTTTCGCCGGCTGGGCGGCGCGAACGAATGGGCGCGCAACTCCGGCTTCGACCAGCTGCCTGCTTGGCAGAAGATGGTCGCGCACCCCGCCTATGACGGTTTCTGGCAGGGGCAGGCGCTCGACAAGCTGCTCGCCGCCAATCCCTCCAACGTCCCCACCATCTGGGAACAGGGCCTGTGGGATCAGGAGGACATTTACGGCGCGATCACCGCATGGGAGGCGCTGAAGGCCAAGGGCAAGACCGGCAACAACTTCCTCGTCATGGGTCCGTGGCGGCACAGCCAGGTCAATCGCGAGGGGACCGAACTCGGCCCGCTCAAGTGGAACGGCGACACCGCGCAGCAATTCCGCGAGGAAATGGTGCTGCCGCTGTTCGACCAGTATCTGAAGGACGGCCCGCCCGCGAACCTGCCCGCCGCGACCATCTACAACACCGGCGAGAACAAGTGGGAGCGGTTCGCCAACTGGCCGCTGGCGTGCGAGGCGGGGTGCGCCGCGCCGCTCACCCCCATGTACCTCGCTGCCGACAGCGGCCTTGCCTATGCCAAGGGGTCGGCGGGCGAGGACAGCTATGTCAGCGATCCCGCAAAGCCCGTCCCGCACCTGCCGCGGCCGGTCAATTTCGGCGACGGCCGCTGGCCCGACTGGCTCGTCAGCGACCAGCGCCATGTCGACGGCCGATCCGACGTGATGACCTATACGACGCCCGTCCTGACCGCGCCGGTCCGCATGTCGGGCGCGCCGATCGCCGACCTCTATGCAAAGACCACGGGCACGGACGGCGATTTCGTCGTCAAGGTGATCGACGTCTATCCCGACGAGGTGGCGAATGATGCCAAGATGGGCGGCTACCAGCTTGCCGTCAGCCTCGACATCTTCCGCGGCCGCTATCGCGACAGCCTCGAAAAGCCGTCCGCGATCCCGGCGAGCAAGGTCCAGCGCTATCGCTTCCGCCTGCCCGCCGTGAACCACGTCTTCCAGCCCGGCCACCGGATCATGGTGCAGGTGCAGTCGAGCCTGTTCCCGCTCTACGACCGCAATCCGCAGAAATACGTGCCCAACATCTTCCTCGCGAAGAAAGCCGATTACCAGAAGGCGACCGTGACGCTCGAACGCGGCGGCGGCGCGGCCAGCGCGGTGTGGCTGCCGATCGTCAAGACGCCGCCCGCGCCGTAATGCGGGGCGTCCAATCCGCCGTTCCCTTTGCGTCATCCCGGACTTGATCCGGAATCCCGCTGCCTTTTCGACGCCTGAAGAAGAAGCGGGACCCCGGATCAAGTCCGGGGTAACGACCGAACAGAGGGCAATTGACTCATAAATCTACATATGTTGTTATGCGCAAATGGTCCGAACCCGCCGCCCCTCGCCGCAGATGCGCCGCCTCATCGAAAGGCTATACGCGCACGCCCCCGCCGCGCAGCACGGCTATGAACTGATGAAGGAAACGGGGCTGGCGTCTGGCACGCTCTATCCGCTTCTGATGCGGATGACCGATCAGGGGCTGGTCGAGGCCGAATGGCATCCCCCCGCCCAGCCCGGCCGCCCGCCGCGCCACGCCTATCGCCTGACGACGGCCGGCCTCGCGCTGGCTCGCGAACTGACCGGGCAGGGGCCGCTCGGCGAAGGCGTCACCGCATGACCCGCCGCCTCGCCTGGATCGTGATGGCGCTGACCGCGCGCAGTCTCGGCCCCCGCCGCGCCGACTGGGCCTGGGCGATGGCCGCAGAGCTCGAGGCGGCGGAAGCGGACGGCCGCCCGCTGCGCTTCGCGCTCGGCTGCCTCGTGGCGGCTTGGCGGACGATGCTGACCCATGCCGAGGGGCGCTTCACGCTGGTCTCGCACGCGCTGGCGATCGGCGTGATCCTGCCCGTCGCGGGCATGCTGGCGGTCGCGGCGATCTTCGGCTTTCCGTTCATGGCTGCGAGCGACGGGCTGGCCGGCTATCTCTACGGCAGCGGCGAGCACCGGCTGCTCCTCAACGTCGGCAACATGATCGCCGCGCCGTCGCTCCTCTGCCTGATGCTGCTGACCGCCGCACTCCACTTGCCCGTTGCGTGGTGGATCCTCGACCGCGATTGGGCGCGCGTCGGCATGGCGAGCCGTTTCGGCGCCGCGGCGGTCACGACGCTGACGATCGTCTCGGGCTGCGCGGCGATTGATCCGACAAGCCTGATCCTGCCGATTTGGGTGCTTGCCGCCGAGACCGCCGCGATCTTCACCCTCGCGACCTGGCAGTCACAGCTTCCCCGCCACGAACAGCCCGCTTTCTAGCCGAGGAGTCCCCCGATGAAGGCCTCGATCCCCCTCGCCATCGCCGCCTTCATCGCCAGCCCCGCGCACGCGCAGGTCGAAGATGCCGGCCGATGGGTCATCTACGGCACGATCTCGACCCACGAGCGCGACGCGGGCGTCCCCGGTGGTGCGATCCGCGCGGCACAGCCGCCCGCGACCCACGCCGAGCCGTGGACCAGCGGCGCGGTGCTCAAACTCCCGCAGGCGATCGCCGCCGGCGAAACGGTCGCCGCCACCTTCTGGGCGCGGGCTGCGAAGCCGATGCGTACGACCGCCGCGATTCAGGGGCCGGAACCGAGCTATACGCGGGTCGCGAGCACCGACCTTGCACTGACGCCGCAATGGCAGCGTTTCACGGTCGCGGGCACCGCCCCGGCGGCGCTGGCGGCCGGCTCGCAGGCGCTCGTCGTGACGCTCGGGCAGGTGGACAGCGCGGTCATGCTCGGCCCCGTCGCCTGGGTACCCGCATCAGGCGCGGCAAAGGCGTTCGCCGCCTATCGCCCGGCCGCGGTCCCCGTCGACCTGACCATTCCGTCGAAGGCGGCGACGCTCGCCGGCACGCTCCACCTGCCCGTCGGCTGCGGCCCCTTCCCCGTCGCGATCGTTCTCCAGGGGCACGGCCCCAACGGCCGCGGCGGCTTCGACGAGGTGATCGCCCGCCTCAACCGCGACGGGATCGCGGCGCTTGAATATGACAAGCGAGGCATCGGCCAGTCGACCGGCACCTATGTCGAGGATATCGGTTTGCTCACCGCCGATGCGCAGGCCGCCGTCGCCGCGATGCGTGCGCGGCCGGACATCGACGGTAGCCATGTGGCGCTGATCGGCCACAGCCAGGGCGGTGTCGTCGCCCCCGCCGTCGCCGCCGCCGATCCCTCGATCGGCGCAGTCGTGACGCTCGGCGGCTCGGTCGGCGACGGCTTCCCGATGCTGGCCAATGCGCTGCGCCAGCAGATGATTGCCGCAAGACGGCCACCGGCCGCGGTCGAGCCTGCGGTTGAAGCGGCGATGGCGCTGCTCAAGGCGCGCGCGGCCGGACGGAGCGACGCTTCGGTCACGCCCTTGCGCACTGCTCTGGTCGATCGGATCGAGGCGCTCGGCTTCACCCGGCCCGAAGCGGAGGAGGGCCTGAAGCGCATCGACACGCCGGAGGCGTGGAGCGCCGACAAGGTCCACTCCGCCCGCGACCTTGCCGCCACGAAGGCGCCCGTCCTCGCGGTCTATGGCGGCAAGGACCCGCTCGTCATCGCCGCGCCCGAAGCCGCCGCCGCGCGCACCGCACTCGCCGCCAACCCCAAGGCAAAGGTCGTCGTCTTCGACGATCTCAGCCACTGGTTTCAGGACGGCGCCGTCACCGGCGACGAAAAGGAAGTGGAGAAACTCGGCCCCAATATCGGCTCGCCCCGCGTCGTCGCGCTCGTCGGCGACTTCGTGGCGGGCGCCTTAAAATAGCGTCGTGAGGAAGTAGAACAGCGCACCCACCGCCGCCGACGCGGGGATGGTGATGAGCCACGCCGTCACCACATTGCTCGCCACGCCCCAGCGCACCGCCGACGCGCGCCGCGCGGTGCCCGCACCGATGATCGATCCGGTAATGGTGTGCGTGGTCGACACCGGGATACCGAGCGCTGACGCGCTGAACAGGATGATCGAGCCCGCCAGCGACGCGCTGAACCCCTGATGCTGCGACAGCTTGGTGATGCGGCTGCCCATCGTCTCGATGATCTTCCACCCGCCGCTCAGCGTGCCGAGCGCGATCGCGACGTAGCAGGCGATGGCGACCCAGTGCGGCACCTCGAATTCGCCCTGCAGATAGCCGGTCGAATAGAGGAGGACGGTGATGATCCCCATCGTCTTCTGCGCATCGTTGAGGCCATGGCTCAGCGAATAGGCGCCCGAGGAGAGGAGGTGCAGGAACCGGAACGTCCGCTCGGCCCGCACCGTGGTCGCGCGACGGAAGATCCAGCTCGTCGCCAGCATGATGAACATCGCCAGGATCATGCCGAGCGTCGGCGACAGCACGATCGCGATCAGCGTCTTGTTGAGCCCCGACCATTGCACCCCGGTCAGCCCCGCATGCGCGACGCCCGCGCCGATCAATCCGCCGACCAGCGCATGGCTCGACGACGACGGAATCCCCTTCAGCCAGGTGACGACGTTCCAGAACATCGCCCCCACCAGCGCGCCGAACACGACCGCGGGCGTCACCAGGTCCTTTTCGATCAGCCCCTGCCCGATCGTGCTCGCGACCTTGTGCAGGCTGGGAAAGGTGATCGTCAGGAAATAGGCCGCGCCGTTGAACACCGCGGCGAAGACGACGGCGTGGACGGGCTTCAACAGCCGCGTCGCCACCACCGTCGCGATCGAATTGGCCGCATCGTGCAGGCCGTTCAGAAAGTCGAACGCCAGCGCCACGATGATGAGCGCGACCAGCAGCGGAAAGGCGAGCTCGTGCATCAGGCGTGATCGATGACGATGCCGTCGATCTCGTTGGCGACATCCTCGAATTTGTCGACGATGCGCTCGAGATGCTTGTAGATCTCGCGCTGCACCGAGAAGCGCAGCGTATCGGTCGGGCCGAGCTCCTTGAACGCGCGCTTCAGGCCGGCGGCATGAATCTCGTCGGCATGGCTTTCCATGCGGACCAGCCGCTCGGTCAGCTCGTGCAGGCGCGTGGCGTTGCCCGCGACGTCGCGCAGCAGCGGCATGGCCTCGGCCGTCAGGCGGGCTGCATCGACGATGATGCCGGCGATATCCCGCATCTCGGGCTCGAACTGCGTCACGTCATAGAGGTCGACTGCCTGAACCGTCGCCTGCATCTCGTCGATCGCATCGTCCATCGAGCCGATCAAACTGATGATCGCGCTGCGGTCGAACGGGGTGAGGAAGGTCACGCGGACCGTGCGCAGCACCTCGCGGATGATCTCGTCCGCGTCGCGCTCGCGCTCGACCACTTCCTGGATATGCTCGGCGCTGCCGTCCTGCACCAGCCGGGCGAGCGCATTGCCGCCCGCGACGACGGTGGCGGCGTGCGCCTCGAACATCTCGAAGAAATTGCCCGTGCGGGGCAGCAGCTTCTGGAACCAGGCGAACATGTGAGAGACTTTCGATCCTTGCGCGACGGCCTGGATAAAGCCGGTGCGCTGCGTTGCTGCCTTGAATTCGCGATTGCCGAAGGAGCGGATCAGGTCCTTGAGATCGGCCTCGTCCACCGCCTGCGCGGCGGCCTCGAGGCTGAACCAGCGCCGCTCGCGCTCGCCCTGCTCCTTCCATGCCTCCTGCTCGTCGCGCACCGCCAGCGGGAACACGTCGACGTCGAGCATCAGCGACGCCCCGCTCGCCCGCTTCTTGCGATAGCGGTACGAACCGAGCGCCACCGGGCAGATCGTGCCGCGCACGCCCGCCTCCTCCTCGGCCTCCAGCGCGGCGGCGTCGTGCGGGCTCAGCCCCTTGGACGCATTGCCCTTGGGAATGACCCAGCGACGATTCTCGCGCGAGGTGACGAGGAGGATGCTGACCGGGGCATCGGGGGCGGTCCCCTCCATCCGGTACGGCAAGGCGGCGATCTGACGAATGGGAAAGCTCCGGGGTTGGCGGGCGCGCCATTACCGCGTCGTGGGCCGGACTCCAACCGCTAACGTACGATACCGGTCAGTCGTGCAGCGTCGCGATGCCCAGCTTGTCGAGGTTGACCGTCAATTGAACCGTCAGCGCATGATCCATCTGAGCCCGCGCACCCCCGCGGGCGAGCCGATACTGATTGAGATAGCCGATATCGGCGCTCAGCGCCTTGCCGATCGGCACGTTGACCCCGACGATGTTGCGCATCCGCTCATACCCCGCCCGCTGCCCCCAGACGGTCGAGTTGGGCAGGATGAAACTCTCGTGGCTGCCGAACAGCGACACCCGGCTCCGCCCGAGCGGCAGGTTGTAGCGGACGAGCGGGCGGACCCGGAAGCCAATCTCATCTCCGCCGGGATTGAACCGCTCGTCGAGGCGAAGGCGCCCCGCGAATCGCCCGCGCGCGATCACGATCTGCTGGCGGATGCGCTCCTCGTCGGCGGCGGTGTTGGCGTTGAAGAACCCGACATGGCGATAGCCGACGCCGAGCTCGACGCCCTTCGCGATCTGGACGCCGACCAGCACGCCGTACTCGGTCGTGTAGATACCCTCCTGCCGGTCGCTGGTCCGGGCGATCTGCTCTGCGGTGACGCGCACGCCCTTGGCGACGGGCAGGACGACGTTGAGCTGCTCCCAGAGCTGCTCGTCCTGTTGCTGCGCGAGCGCCGGGACGGGCGCGGCGAGCGCGATGGCGGCAGCAAGGATCGGAAACAATCGCATCGCCGCGCCGGTGCGCCTGCCGCCCGCGAAGATCAAGAGCGGCGCGGCGAGGCGTCGGTCAGGCCGCCCCGATCATCGACCGTGCGACCGCTTCGGCGACCTTGATCCCGTCGACCGCGGCCGACAGGATGCCGCCGGCATAGCCCGCCCCTTCGCCCGCAGGATACAGGCCGGCGGTATTGAGGCTCTGGAAATCGTCGCCGCGGGTGAAGCGGACCGGGGAGGACGTTCGCGTCTCCACCCCCGTCATCACCACGTCGGGATGATCGTAATCGGGGATCTGCCGGCCGAAGACCGGGATCGCCTCGCGCATCGCCTCCACCACGAAGTCGGGCAGGCATTCGTCGAGGGCGGTGGGCGTGACCCCGGGCTTGTACGACGGCACGACCGAACCGAGCGTGGTCGACGGGCGGCGGGCCATGAAATCGCCCAGCCGCTGCGCCGGGGCATGATAGTTCGAGCCACCGGCGACGAACGCCCGCCGCTCCCAATGGCGTTGCAGGTCGAGGCCCGCGAGCGGATCGCCGGGGAAGTCGCGCTCGGGATCGATCGCGACGACGAAGCCCGAATTCGCATTGCGCTCGTTGCGCGAATACTGGCTCATGCCGTTGGTGGCGACGCCGCCTTCCTCGCTGGTGGCAGCGACGACGGTGCCGCCGGGGCACATGCAGAAGCTGTAGACCGTGCGCCCGTTCGAGCAGTGGTGCGAGATGTGATACTCCGCCGCGCCCAGCACCGGGTGGCCGGCATTGGCGCCGAAGCGCGCGCGATCGATCCAGCTTTGCGGATGCTCGATCCGGACGCCGATCGAGAAGGGCTTGGCCTCGACGAACACGCCCGCGTCGTGGAGCATCCGGAAGGTGTCGCGCGCGCTGTGGCCGATCGCGAGGACGACGTGGCTCGCCTCCAGATACTCGCCGGTGTGGAGGTGCAGCCCCTGCATCCGCCGCACGCCTGCGCCGTCGGTGCCGATGTCCACGCCGACGACGCGCTTCTCGAACCGATATTCGCCGCCCAGCGCCTCGATCGTCGCGCGCATGCTCTCGACCATCGTGACGAGGCGAAAGGTGCCGATATGCGGATGCGCCTCGGTCAGGATCTCGGGCGGGGCGCCGGCCTTGACGAACTCGGTCAGCACCTTGCGGTCGAGGTGCCGGGGGTCCTTGATCCGGCTGTAGAGCTTCCCGTCGGAAAAGGTGCCCGCGCCCCCTTCGCCGAACTGGACGTTCGATTCGGGGTTGAGGACGCGCCGCCGCCACAGGCCCCAGGTGTCCTTGGTCCGCTCGCGCACCACCTTGCCGCGATCGAGGATGATCGGGCGGAATCCCATCTGCGCCAGGATCAGCCCCGCGAACAGGCCGCACGGCCCCGCGCCAATGACGACGGGGCGCGGCGCGCCCGCGGGGGCGGTGCCGACATGGCGGTAATGCGTGTCGGGCGTCTTCTGGACGTCGCGATCCTTGCGGAAGCGCGCGAGCACCGGCGCCTCGTTCCGCAGCGTCACGTCGACGGTATAGACGAGCTGGATATTCGCCTTGTCGCGCGCGTCGTTGCCGCGGCGCACGACCTGATAGCGCACCACGTCGCGCGGCGTGACGCGCAGCCGCTTGAAGATCGCGGACAGCAGCGCTTCGTCGGCATGGTGCAGCGGCAGGGTCAGGTTGGTCAGGCGCAACATGCCCCGCCCTTAGCGCCTGAGCGCGCCGGGCGCGACACTGCCGATCACCAGACCCTAGATGCGCGTGATCTTGCCCGTCGCGATCGGCGCGGCGCTGGGCGCCTGATGGGGCGCCCCGTCCGGCAGCTCCAGGCTGACAGCCAGCGTCGCGCCGTCGACGATCAGCGCCTGGAGCGCGGCGGGCACCTTGACGCGGGTCGTACCGGCTCCCTCCAGCAGCCCCAGCGACCGCGGCACGCCGTCGGCGGGGATGACCCAGAGCTCGGGCACGCGATCGCTTTGCGGCAGCGACACCGCGCGGATACGCAGGTCGCCGTCGCCCGGCGCGTAATTGGCCGCCAGCAGCGTCCCCTCGGCCCCGCCGAGCTGGGCGACCGTGGCCTCCGCTGGCGCGCGCACCACCTCCCGCACGATCGTCACGGGCTCGGGCCGGGCGAGCAGGAAGGCCGCGGCGAAGGCGGCGGCGATCCCGGTGCTGCCGATCGCGGTCCACCGCCAGCGGCGCAGCCGTTTGCCCATGTCGGCGCCGCCCGGGCCGAGGCGCGCGGCGATCGCCGGCCAGACATCGGGCGCCGGCTGCGCCTCGAACCCGTCGTACATCGGATCGAGCCGCGCCCGCCAGGCATCGACCGCCTCGGCAAAGGCGCGGTCGGACAGCGACAGGCGAAGCGCCCGCGCCCGCTCGTCACCGGTAAGCAAGCCGAGCGCCAGCTCGGCGGCCAACGCGTCGAGATCGGGGTCGAGCGGTTCAGCCATGACCGAGACATTCCTTCATTTGGGCCAGCCCGCGGCGCACCCAGCTCTTCATCGTGCCGAGCGGCACGTTCCGTACCACCGCCAGTTCGGCATAGGTCAGGCCGTCGAAAAAGGCCGAGCGGATCGCCTCCCGCTGCTTCGCGCCGAGTTGCTCGATGCAGTGGAAGATGCGTGCGCGCTCCTGATCGGCGGCGATCACCTGTTCGGCGTCAGCTCGGTCGTCGGCGAGGTCGGCAATATGCTCGTCGCCGACCATCAGTTGCGGCCGGTGCGACCGACGCCAGTCGATGGCGGCGTTGCGCGCGACGGTACACATCCAGGTGATCGGGCTTGCGCGTCCCGGATCGAAGCCCGCCGCACGCCGCCAGATCTTTAGATAGACGTCCTGAAGGATTTCCTCGGCCGTGTCGCGGTCCTGCACGACTCGCAGACAGACGCCGAACAGCTTTGCCGAGGTCAGCGCATAGACCTCGCGCAGCGCATCGCGATCGCCGCCGCCGACCTGCCGCAACAGGCTGGACAAGTGCGCGCGGGCCTCTGCCTGCGATGATCGATCCATCATGTCGCCCCACCCCGGCCGGGCCAGACCCGATCCGTCACGGCATAGGCGATACCGGCATGCGCCTCCAAAAGCGAGCGCGAGCGCACGACGATCCGCCCGCGGGTCGAGGTGATGAGGCGCTCGCCCTCGAGAACGTGGAGCGCGTCGGTCACCGTCGCGCGTCGGACGCCGAGCATCCCGGCAAGCAGGTCGTGGGTGAGCATCAGTTCGCCGTCGTCGACCCGGTCGTGCCAGAGGAGCAGCCAGCGGCTCAGCCGGACGTCGACGGGATCGCACATGCCCGAGCGCAGCGTCGCGCCGAGCTGGCAGGCGAACTGGAAAGCGAAGCCTACCAGCCGCATCGTCAGCGAGGGGTCGATCAAGCACAGGTCGCGCAGCACGCGCCCGTCGATCGCCAACATCGTGCCCGCCGAGACCGCCACCGCCTCCTGGCTTCCGGGGACCGGAACGCCGGCGACGAGGCCCCAGTTGAGCGCGCCCTCGCGGCCGATCAGGCCGAGGCCCTGCTGCTTTCCCCCAGGCACGCAGGCGCGCAGGCAGAAGACGGCGGTCTCGGGAAAATGAACCACATCGGCGCCCGCCGCCCCGCTTTCGATCACGTCCCCCTGCTCGATCCGCTGCCGCGCCAGATGCGGGCGCAGCGACGCGAGGCTGGGCGCGAACAGCGAGGCCAGGAGATGGTTGCCGCAGGGCGGCGGGGATCGGTCTTCGGCAGTCCGGAACATGCGCGCTCGCCCTCTTCGGGTAATTGGCCGGCGAACGAGATACGAAAAGGTTCCGGGCGCGGATGCACAGCGTACGGCTGGCGTACGCACGCTTTAAGCGGCTGAAATCCTGATAGCCTCCTGCGTTGTGATGGCGATCTTCAGGGAGTTCCGGGCATGGCCGATAGCAGCGACCTTCTCGACGCGATGGAGGCCCGTTCGCAGCGGCGAGCCGACCGCCGCGCCTTCTTCAACGCGTTCAGCACCGCCTCGGCGATTGCGGGCGGCTTCGTTCTGACCGCAGGGGCGTCGCCCGCCGCGGCACAGACGTCGACGATCACCGACGGCGACATTCTGAACTTCGCGCTGAACCTCGAATATCTCGAGGCACAGTTCTACCTCTATGCCGCGACCGGCGCGGGGCTGCCGACCACCAGCCTGTCGGGCACCGGCGCGGCCGGCGCCGCAACCGGCGGGCGCCGCGTCAATTTCACCGACCCCGTCGTCGCCCGCTACGCGCAAGAAATTGCCGCGGACGAGCGCGCGCATGTCGATTTCCTGCGCACCGCGATCGGTGCCACGGCCGTCGCACAGCCCGCGATCGACATCAGCGCCGATCCGAACGGTGCGTTTTCGAACGCAGCGCGCGCCGCCGGGCTGGTCGGGCCGGGCGTCGCCTTCGACCCCTATGCCAGCGACGAGAACTTCCTCCTCGCCGCCTTCATCTTCGAGGATGTGGGCGTCACCGCGTACAAGGGCGCGTCGCCGCTGGTCAGCAACAAGACCTTCCTGGAGGCGGCCGCCGGCATTCTCGCGGTCGAGGCGTATCATGCCGCGATCGTCCGCACGACGCTCTATGCCAAGGGCATGACCACCCCCGCGCTCATCGACGCGACAGAGGCGATCTCGAACGCGCGCGACAGCCTCGACGGGACCAGCGACCTCGACCAGGGCGTGCGCGCCAGCGGTACCGGCAATGCGACGACCAGCAACATCGTGCCGCTCGACGCCGACGGCCTCGCCTACAGCCGCACCGCAGGCCAGGTGCTCAACATCGTCTACCTCAACCGGGCGGCGGTCACGGGCGGCGGGTTCTTCCCGAACGGCGTCAACGGCACGCTGCGCATGAGCGCGGCGAACTGATCCAGCAATACGCTTCCGAACGGGAGGACGACATGAGCCAGACCGACCAGCTATCCCAGATTCTCGACGCCTGCGACCATCGTCGCGAGGAACGCCGCCGTTTCCTGCGCACCGCCGGCACCGCCTCCGCCGCGGTGGCCGGGGCGTCGCTGCTCGCCGCCTGCGGCGGCGGCAGCAAGAACGACTTCCAGCCGATCATCCAGCCGACGCCGACGCCCACGCCGGCGCCGCTGACCGACGCGGACGTGCTCAATTTCGCGCTCAACCTCGAATATCTCGAGGCGCAATTCTATTCGTTCGCGGCGTTCGGCACCGGCCTGCCCGCCAATCAGCTGACGGGCACGGGCACGCAGGGCGGCGTCACCGGCGGGCGCGCGGTGAACTTCACCGATCCGCTGGTGCGCCAATATGCGCGAGAAATCGCCAATGACGAGATCGCGCACGTCGCCTTCCTGCGCCGCAATCTCGGCGCCAGCGCGGTCGCACAGCCCGCGCTCGACATCGGTACCGACCCCAACGGCGCCTTCTCCTCGGCCGCGCGCGCGGCGGGGCTGATCGGCGCGGGCGCGTCGTTCGACCCCTATGCCAGCGACGAGAATTTCCTACTCGGCGCGTTCATCTTCGAGGATGTGGGCGTCACCGCCTACAAGGGCGCGTCGGTGCTCATCACCAACAAGGGGTTCCTGGAGGCCGCCGCCGGCATCCTCGCGGCGGAGGCGTATCACGCTGGCCTCGTGCGGACCGTCCTCTATCGAAAGGGCGTCAACACGACAGCGCTGATCGACGCGACGGAGGCGATCTCGAACGCGCGCGACAGCCTCGACGGGACCAGCGACCTCGACCAGGGCGTCCGCCCGAACGGCAATGCGTCCAACATCGTGCCGACCGACGGCTCGGGCGTCGCCTATAGCCGGTCGGCGGGACAGGTGCTCAACATCGCCTATCTCAACAAGCTGGCGACCGATCGCGGCGGGTTCTTCCCCGCGGGCGTCAACGGCAACATCCGGCTGAGCGCCGCCAACTGACGCGCAAGCGGACCAAAGGGGAGTTTCGACCATGCGACACCTGATGCACGCAACCGTGGCGGCGCTGGCGCTCGCCGCCGCGCCCGCCATGGCGCAGGACGCGCCGAGCGACGACAATTTCAACGGCCCCTATGTCGGCGGCTCGTTCGGGATCGGCGTCCAGAACAATGACGTGCGCGAGTTCCAGCGGTTCGACCGCGGCTTCGACGGATCGTATGACACGATCACGACGACGACCGGGGCCAATGCCTTCTCGCCGGGCTTCTGCAACGGTGCGGCGAACGGCCCGCGACCGGCCAATGCGTGTCGCAACGACAAGGACGACATCGCCTATCACGGCCGCATCGGCTGGGACGCGCGGATCGGCGATTTCGTCGTCGGCGTGCTGGGCGAGTTCGGCCGGACGGAGGTGATCGACAGCGTCAGCTCGTTCAGCACCACCCCCGCCTTCTACACGATGACGCGCGAGATCGAGTGGGAGGCCAATATCCGTGGCCGCTTCGGCTATGCCGCGGGCGGCAAGACGCTGTTCTACGCGACCGGCGGTCCGGCCTATGCGCGGATCAAGAACAGCTTCACGACCAGCAACACCGTCAACGCCTTTTCCGACAACGGCCGCAAGCTGTTCTCAAAGGGGGCGGTGTTCGGCGGCGGTGTCGAGCAGGCGCTGGGCCGCAATTTCTCGGTCGGGCTCGAATATCTCTATACCCGCTATACCGAGGACGATTACCGCGTCCGCGCGACCGCGGGCAATGCGGTGGCGAGCAATCCGTTCGTCCTGAACGGCCAGCCCGGCACCGAGTTCAGCCGCAGCGACCCGCGCTTCGACTTCCACACGATGCGCGTGACCGCCGCGTTCCGCTTCTAGCTTCGGACGTCCCCTGGGGAGGCGAGCGCGGCCATGGGGCCGTCTCGCCGAACCCGCTCGTCGGCTATACCGCCGATCGCCGCCCGCTGATCGCGCCCGTCCAGGCCCAGATCCGCCGGCGCTGCGGCTTCCACAGAACGATCGCCGCATTCGCCAGCACCACGGGCGTGCCGACGAACAGGAACCATCGCGTCGACCCGGTCAGGAACGCGACGCCCATCAGCACCCCCATCGACGGCAGGAACAACAGCGTCACGAGCAGCAGGACGCGGGCGGCGATCAGAAAGCGTTTCAACGGCGACCTCTGCATCTGAAGCGGGATGCGCATGCGCCGTCCCTCTCTCGTGGAACGCCAGCGTACAGGATTGCCGGCAATTGCCAATGCACGAGGCAGGACGGACGGTTACGGACATTGGTCCATCGCCGCGGGCCGCATCGGAACCAGCGCGGCATCCGCGGGTTCGCGGAAAGATGCATTATTGATGGAAATCAGTTCGTGACCGATCCCCGCCCCCCCGTCCGTCGCGAATTCTTTCCCAGGAAGATCCGTCAGTGGCTCGTTCCGCTGGCGACCGCGGGCCTGATCGGCGGCATCGGTGCGGTGCTGCTGGCGATGTCGGGGGTGCTCAATCTCGCCGCCTCGACCCCGCATCCGCAGGGGTGGGCGAGCTTCCTCCATTTCGCCTTCCAGCGTTCGGTCGCCTTCCATTCGCGCAATCTCGACCCGCCGGCGGAGATCAGGTCGGCCGCGCTGATCGAAAAGGGCGCGACGCATTACGACCGCGTCTGCTCGAACTGCCACGGTGCGCCGGGGATGGGCCAGAACCCGATCGCGCTGTCGATGCGCCCCCAGCCGCAATATCTGATGGGCTCCTCGCTCAAGGAATATACGCCGTCCGAGCTGTTCTGGATCGTCAAGCACGGCGTCAAGTACAGCGCGATGCCCGCCTGGCCCGCGGGCGACCGCGACGACGAGGTGTGGGCGATGGTCGCCTTCCTCGGCGCGATGAAGAACATGAACTATCAGCAGTATCGCGACGTCACGCTCGGTGCGTCGAAGAATGCGACCGGCGCGCTGCCGATGCTGCCGCCGGGTGACCTCCGCCCGCAGCCCTATGTGATCGGCGGGACGCGGACGGCAGAGGCGGCGGTCAACTTCTCCACGCCCGCGCTCGGCTTCGGCCATAGCGCCGAAGTGGCGGAGATCGGCAAGAGCTGCGTCGCGTGCCACGGCGTCGACGGGCGTGCGCGCGCCAGCGGCGGCATCCCGAACATCGCCCTGCTCACGCGAGAGCAGATCATCCGGCAGCTCAATCTCTACCGCACCGGCGTCCGCCAGAGCGGCATCATGCAGAATGTCGCGGTCCAGCTGACGCCGCAGCAGATCGCGGGCCTTGCCGGCTATTATTCGTCGCAGCCCAAGGTTTCGGGCGCGGCGGTCAAGGCCGATCCCACGACGCTGGCGCTTGGCGAGCGGATCGCGGTCCGCGGCCTTCCCGATCGCGGCGTCGCCGGGTGCGCCAGTTGTCACGGTGTCACCGCCGCCGCGAGCAAGGCCTATCCGGGGCTCGACGGGCAGTATCCGCTCTATCTGCGCGACCAGCTGCGCCTGTATCGTACAGGCGTTCGCGGCGGCGACGTGCCCGCCAACCCGATGCCCGCGGTCGCCGCGAAGATGACGGACCGGGAGATCGAGGCCGTGTCACTCTATTACGCCAGCCGCTCGCCCGCCGCCCCGCCGGTCGAGGCGAAAGATATCGCCCCGGCGCGCCTCGCGGCGAACTGACCCTGCCGCGAGCCGTCAGGCGAGGCTGTTGCCGTAACCGATGACGACGGTAGCGAGGACGAGGATACCGACGCCGCTCCACACCGCCGCGCGGACGGGTGCACTCGCCGCCTTCCATTCGCGAAACGCGAAGCCCCAGAGCGTGCCGAAGATGATGATCGAGGCCATGTGCAGCGTCCAGCTCGAAAAGCCGAGGCTGCCCATCTGGCTCTCCCCCATCGAATAGAAGAAGAACTGGAAGTACCAGGTCGTACCCGCCAGCGCCGAGAGGAGATAGTTGGGCAGCAGCGCCGCCCCCGCCGCCTCGCCGCGGCCGGTCCACTGGCCGGCGCTCTTGTTGCGGGCGATCAGGATCGCGCACCAGATCGCATTGGTGACGAGACCCCCGGCCATGACGAGGCAGAGGATCGGCAGCCCGGTCCAGAGCGGCCCGGTGCCCGCGGCGGCCGACAGCGCCTTGATCGGCTCGCCCGCCGCCAGCCCGAAGGCGAAGCAGGAGGACATGACGCCCGAGAAGATCGCGACGGCAAGGCCCTTGCGAAAATCGAACTCGGCGACGGCGGCGGCCTTCTGCTCCGCCGACAAGCTCGCATCCTTGCGCGCGCCCGCCATCGCGACGACGCCGATGCCGAGCAGCGTCACCGCCAGCCCGATCAGGATGACGTTGCCGCTGGCGGTGCCGAGCAGCTTCGGCCCGAACTCGCCGGTGAAGATCGGCGGGATCAACGTGCCGAACACCGTGCACAGCCCCAGCACCACCGCCATGCCGAGCGACAGGCCGAGATAGCGCATGGTGAGCCCATAGGTGAGACCGCCCAGTCCCCACAGCATCCCGAACACGAAAGGCCACAGGATCGCGCCGGACGGCGCCGCGCCCAGCACACCGAGCAGGTCGCTGGTCTGGAGCGAGGCGAAGAACCACGGCGCGATCGCCCAGGAAAAGATACCGCCGGTCAGCCAGTAGATTTCCCAGCTCCACCGCTTCACGCCGCGATAGGGGACATAGAAGCTCGCCGAGGCGAAGCCGCCCAGCCAGTGATAGAGGACGCCGATCAGCGGATTGGGGGTCATAGCGAGAGGCCCAGGCGATAGAGGCGGTTGGCGTTGCCGGCGAACATCGCCCGCTGCTCATCCTCGGTGAAATCGGCGACGGCGGCGGCGCAGGCGGAAAGCTGCGCGTCAAAGGGGCCGAAGAGCTTGTCGGTCGGAAAGTCGCTGGCGACCATCACCCGGTCGGTCCCGAACCAGTCGATCGCCGACAGGATGATGCCGCGCGCGTGATGCGCATCGAACGGCCGGCGGGTGAAACCGAAGCCGGACAGCTTGACCGCGACATGCGGGACGGCGGCGAGCGCGCGCATCCCCGCATGCCACTCTGCCTCCTCGCCGGGCACCATCATGCCGGCGTGGTTAAGCATCACCGGCGTGCCCGGATGGCGCACGATCAGCCGGGCGAGTGCGGGGAACTGGCCGGGATAGGCCTGGAGGTCGAAGCTCAGGTCATGCGCGGCGAGCCGGGCATATCCCGCCTGCCACGCGTCATCCTGCGTCACGTCGCGCGGGGTATAGCTGCGCCGCGGATCGGGGTGCCAGTTGACGATATGCCGGATGCCGCGGACGTTCTTGTGCGCGACATGGGCGGCGAGCAGCGCGTCGAGGTTCGAGCCGGCGAGGTCGGCGAACGCGACGATCGCGCTCGGCAAGCCGGTCTCTTCGGCCAGCCCTTGCAGCCACGCGGTCTCGTCCAGCGCCTGTGCCGGATCGGCCCCGGCATCGACATGGACGATCCCGCGCACGTCCCAGCCGGCCGCATCCGCACGATAGTCGGCGAGGCCGTAATCGCGCGCGATTCTTTCGACCGATCCGTTGGGGCCGTCATCGGCGAAGGGCGGCGTCAGCCACGGATAGCGGATGCGCGAGAGGTCCCAGAGGTGGACGTGCGCATCGACGAAGGGCGGCGACATCGCCGGCGCCTTCAGTAAGTGGTGCGCCCGCCCGACGTGTCGAACGTCGCGGCGGTGGTGAAGCTGCATTCCTCGCTCGCCATGAAGCACACCATCGCCGCGCTCTCCGCCACTTCGCCGAGGCGGCCCATGGGGATTTTGCCGCGCATGTAAGCGACCTGCTCGGGGGGAAGCTGCGCGAGGATCGGGCTCTCGAACGTCGCGGGGGTCAGCGCGTTGACGATGATGCCCGCGCCCGCCAGCTCCTTGCCCAGCGACTTGGTAAAGCCGATCACGCCCGCCTTCGACGCCGAATAGGCGCTGGCATTGGGATTGCCCTCCTTGCCCGCGACCGAAGAGACGTTGACGATCCGTCCATAGCCGCCCGCCAGCATCAGCGGCACGACCGCGCGATTGCAGAGGAACACGCCGTCGAGGTTGATCGACAGCGTGCGCCGCCACCCCTCGAACCCGAATTCGTGCACCGGCACCGTCGGCCCGGTGATGCCGGCCGAGCAGACCAGGATGTCGACGCGGCCGAGCGCCGCCTCGCTGGCGGTCGCGGCGGCATCGACCGCATCCTCGTCCGATACGTCGACGCGTACGGCATGCGCGCCGAGCCGCGCGCAGGCAGCGTCGAGCGCATCGCTCATGTCCCAGAGCGAGACGCGCCCGCCCTCCGCCACGATCCGCTCTGCGACGGCAAGGCCGAGGCCCGAGGCGCCGCCGGTGACGATCGCGGCGCGGCCCGCGAACCGGCCCGCAAAGACGCTCATCCGAGCACCGCGTCGCCGAGGTGCCGCCACGCTACGACCTGCTGGTGCTGCTCACCGAGGCCGGCGATGCCGAGCCGCATCGTGTCGCCAGCCTTCAGATAGGTGGCGTTCGGCTTCTTGCCCTCGCCGACACCCGGCGGGGTGCCGGTAATCATCACATCGCCGGGGTAGAGCGTGACGAAGCGGCTGACATAGGCGATCAGTTCGGCGACGCCGAAGATCATCGTTCGGGTATTGCCGGTCTGCATCCGCTCGCCGTTGACGTCGAGGAACATGTCGAGCGCCTGGGGGTCGCCCACTTCATCGGGCGTCACCAGCCAGGGGCCGAGCGGACAGAATGTGTCGTGGCCCTTGCCCTTCGACCATTGCGATCCGCGCTGTTTCTGGTCGAAGCGTTCCGACACGTCGTTGGCGATCGCGTAGCCCGCGACGTGCGAAAGCGCGTCGGTTTCCTCGACATGGCGCGCGATCCTGCCGATGACGACGGCGAGCTCGACTTCCCAGTCGGTATGCGTCGATCCCTTGGGGATCATCACCTCGTCGTTCGGGCCGGTCAGCGACGACAGCGCCTTCATGAACATCATCGGCTCGGCCGGGATCGGCAGGTTGGATTCGATCGCGTGATCCTCGTAATTGAGGCCGATCGCGACGATCTTGCCGATGCCCTTGACCGGCACGCCGAGGCGCGGGGTGCCCTCCACCAGCGGCAGCGTTTCCGGATCGACCGACAGGCCGGCGATGGCGGCGACGGTCACGTCGTCGATACGGCCCGACAGGTCGCGGACGCGGCCATCGGCGTCGATCAGGCCGGGCTTTTCGGCGCCCTGCGGGCCGTAGCGGCAGAATTTCATGGGATCGTTCCTCAGTGCGGATAGGGGCGGTGGTAATTGAGGTCGCGGTTCAGCTCGACGCCGAAGCCGGGCTTGTCGAGCGCGGAGACGGGCAGCCGGCCGTTCACGGGCACGGGCTCCCCGATCAGTTGAGGATGGAACATCGGCACGACCTCGGTCGGGCCGGGATGCATCATCAGGAACTCCGCGAAGGGCGAGTTGTGGCGCGTCGCGACGAAGTGATAGCTGTAGACCGACGAGCCATGCGGCACGACCAGCTTGCCGCGCGCATCCGCGAGCGCGCTGATCTTCAGAAGCTCGGTCACGCCGCCGCACCAGCCGACATCGGGCTGGATGATGTCGCAGCATTCCATCTCGAGCAGCAGGCGGAACCCCCAGCGCGTCGCCTCATGCTCTCCGGTGGTGACGAGCATTCGGCGCGGCACGTTGCGGCGCAGCTCGGCATAGCCCCAGTAGTCGTCCGGGCTGATCGCCTCCTCGATCCATTTGAGGCCGTGTTCGTGCGCGGCGATGGCGAGGCGGGTGGCATAGTCGACGTCGAGCGCCATCCAGCAGTCCCACATCAGCCAGAAGTCGGGGCCGACGCGGGCGCGCATCTCGGCCAATTCGGCGATGTTCTTGTGGAACCCCTCCAGCCCCTCGGCCGGGCCGTGGTGCAGCGGCATCTTGCCGCCGATGAAGCCCAGTTTCTTCGCCACGTCGGGCCGCGCGCCGGTCGCATAGAATTGCAGCTCGCCTCGCACCGCGCCGCCGAGCAGATGGTGAACCGGCTCCTGCCGCAGCTTGCCCAGCAGGTCCCAGAGCGCGAGGTCGACGCCCGAGATCGCATTCACGACCAGGCCCTTGCGCCCGTAATATTGGGTCGAGAAATACATCTGATCCCAGATCTTCTCGACCACGCGCGGGTCGCGCCCCTCCAGAAAGCGGGCCAGGTGCCGTTCGACGATGAAGCAGGCGGGCTCGCCGCCGGTCGTCACCGCGAAGCCGATCGTGCCGTCCTCCGCCTCGATCTCGACCACCAGCGTGCCGAGCACGTTGATGCCGAAGCTCTGCCGCGACTGGCGGTATTCGGGATAGCGGCTCATCGGCGTGGCGATGTGGTCGTCGATCCAGTGGCCCGCCCCCTGGTCATGAT
Source organism: Sphingomonas yantingensis (assembly GCF_014199325.1). Classification (GTDB taxonomy): domain Bacteria; phylum Pseudomonadota; class Alphaproteobacteria; order Sphingomonadales; family Sphingomonadaceae; genus Sphingomonas; species Sphingomonas yantingensis. Next base: position 25,562 of record NZ_JACIJJ010000002.1, on the reverse strand, counting down.
AGTCGGCCCCGCCGCCACGCACGGTAAAGGCGCGGACATGGGCAATCCGGGGAAACGAAATCGCGGCCATCACATCCTCTCTGCGCTTTACATTCCCATATGATGGGACTAGCTTTCGCAATATGGAACGTGATGCCGCATCCGCCGATGCTTTGCAAGTTGCCAGCGGCGGCGGCAGCCAGACGCTGCTGCGCGGCCTGGCGATGCTCGATGCGGTCGGCGGCGACACGGTAAAGCTCGCCGATCTGTCGCAGCGGATGGGGCTCAGCCGCTCGACCACGCATCGGCTCGCGAATGCGCTGGTCGATACCGGCTTCCTCACCTTTCGCCCCGGCGACGGCTATCGGCTCGGGCCGAAACTGATGCAGCTCGGCTTTCTCGCACAGGCGCAGGCCGACCTCGTCCAGGTCGCGCGCCCGCATCTGGAGGCGCTGGCGGCGGCGTGCGAGGATACGGTGCATCTCGGCCGTCGCGAGGGTGACGTCGCGCTCTATCTCGACAAGCTGCCCGGCCGCCGCCGGATCGAGATTTCGAGCCGCATCGGCGACCGCCACCCGCTGACCTCGACCGGCCTCGGCAAGGCGCTGATGCTCGACGACCCGCACACCGGCTGGCGCGGCCAGTTCGACGCCGACCGCGCGCGCGGCGCCCCGCCCGCCGATTTCGATCGCTGGACCGCGCGGATGCAGGATTATGTCGCCGCGGGCCACGCCTTTGACCTCGAAGAGAACGAGGACGCGATCCGCTGCGTCGCCGCGCCCGTACGCGACGCCGCCGGCCGGATCGCCGGCGCGATCAGCGTGTCGAGCGCGGCGCAATATATGGACGACGCGCGGATGGCCGCGCTGGCCGACACCGTCCGCGCCGCGGCGCAGGCGATCGGCCGCGACCTCGGCTGGAACCCCGGAAAAGAGAGAAGCTGATGCGACTGCTCGAAGGAAAGACCGTGCTCGTGACCGGCGCATCGACCGGCATCGGTCGCGCCGCGGCGATCGGCGCGGCGAAGCACGGGGCGAACGTCGCGATCAACTACGCCGCCAGCGCCGAAAAGGCGGAAAGCTGCGTCGCGGAGATCGAGGCGGCGGGCGGGCGCGCGATCGCGGTGCAGGGCGACGTGGCGTTGCCGGAAACCGCCACGGCCTTCGTCACGGCGGCGAAGGACGCGTTCGGGCGCATCGACGTGATGGTGTCGAACGCGGGCATCTGCCCTTTCCACAGCTTCCTCGACATGCCGCCCGAGACGCTGGAGCGGACGATGCGCGTCAACCTGCACGGCGCCTATTACATGTGCCAGGCGGCGGCGCGGGCGATGGTGGCGCAGGGCGAGGGCGGCGCGATCGTCGCGGTCTCGTCGATCTCCGCGCTGGTCGGCGGCGAGTTCCAGACGCACTACACGCCGACCAAGGCGGGGGTACATTCGCTGATGCAGTCGGCGGCGATCGCGCTTGGCCGGCACGGCATCCGCTGCAATTCGGTGTTGCCGGGGACGATCCTGACCGAGATCAACAGGGATGACCTTGCCGATCAGGAAAAGCGCGACCGCATGACCGCGCGCATCCCGCTCGGCCGGCTGGGCGAGGCGGAGGATCTGGCGGGGCCGATCGTCTTTCTGGCCAGCGACATGGCCGCTTACGTGACCGGCGCCGCGCTGCTGGTCGACGGCGGCGCGTACGTGAACCTCCAGTGATCCGCCGCGCCGCCTCCGCCATCGACTATCGCGAGCTCGCGCGCCGGCGCCTGCCGCCGTTCCTGTTCGAATATATCGACGGCGGCAGCTATGCCGAGGTGACGCTGCGCCGCAATGTCGAGGCGCTGGAGGCGGTGGCTCTGCGCCAGCGCGTCCTGACCGGCGTCGACGGCGTCGACCTGTCGAGCAGCCTGTTTGGGGAGGCGACCGCACTGCCCGTCGCGCTCGCGCCAGTCGGCCTTGCCGGCATGAATGCCCGCCGCGGCGAGGTTCAGGCCGCGCGCGCCGCGGCGGCGGCGGGGGTGCCCTTCTGCCTCTCGACCGTCTCCTGCTGCCCGCTGGCCGAGGTTGCGCCAGCCAGTCCCCGCCCGCTCTGGTTCCAGCTCTACATGATCCGCGACCGCGGCTTCATGCGCGACCTGTTGGCACAGGCGCGCGCGGCGAACTGCTCGGTCCTCGTCTTCACCGTCGACATGCCCGTTCCCGGCTCGCGCTACCGCGACATCCATTCGGGGCTGTCGGGCGCTAGTGGGCTAAGAGCCGATATGCGCCGCTGGTGGCAGGCGGTGCTCCGTCCCGGCTGGGCCTGGGACGTCGGCATCCACGGACGCCCGCACCAGCTCGGCAATGTCGCGCCCGTGCTCGGCAAGGATAGCGGGCTGGAGGATTTCCTCGGCTGGATGCGCGGCAATTTCGACGCGAGCGTCACCTGGGCCGATCTCGATTTTATTCGCGCCGAATGGGACGGCCCGCTGGTCATCAAGGGTGTGCTCGACCCCGAGGATGCGCGCGCTGCCGCGTCGCTCGGCGCGGACGGCATCGTCGTCTCCAACCATGGCGGCCGCCAGCTCGACGGCGTGCCCGCCACGGCACAGGCGCTGCCGCCGATCGCCGCGGCGGTGGGCGATCGCCTGACCGTGTTGGCCGACGGCGGCGTGCGCTCGGGCCTCGACGTCGTGCGGATGCTCGCGCTGGGCGCGAAGGGCGTACTGCTCGGCCGTGCCTGGGCCTATGCCCTCTCGGCGCGGGGCGAGGCGGGGGTGGCGCACCTTCTCGACCTGATTGCCGCGGAGATGCGCGTCGCGATGACGCTGACCGGGCGGCGCAGCGTCGCGGAGATCGACCGGACCGTTCTGGTCTGAACGGGCCGGGCGCTACCGCCCGCCGCGATCCCCGGCCAACAGCACCACCGGGCCGATCAGCCCCGCCGGGCGGAGCGGCGCGTCCGCGCGATAGGTCGGCAGCGACGTCCACGTCACCTTGGCCGCCCCCGGCTGCGCATCGCCGATCAGGCGATTGACCCAGGTGTTCGCGACCCGCACCTCCAGCACGTTGCGCCCCGGGCGCAGCGACCGGCCGAGATCGACGCGATACGGCGCATGCCAAGCGTTGCCGACGACCGCGCCGTTGACGCGAACCTCGGCCAGGTCGCCGACGCGGCCGAGGTCGAGCGTCATCGCCTCGTGCCGCCCCGCGGGCAGGTCGACGACCCGGCGATAGGTCGCGACGCCCGAGAAATAGCGGATGCGCGGGTCCGCATTCGTGTCGAGCGCGGCTAGCCGGTCGAGCTTTGCCTCGGTCGGCGCACCCCGGCGCGGCTCGAATGCCACCGTCCAGCCGTCGTCGAGCGCCATGACCGGGCGCAGTGCTGCGGCAGCGGGCGGGGCGTCCGCACCGAAGACGACGAAGACGGCCCCTTCCGCCTCGAGGTCGAGGTCGACGATCGTCCCGTCCCCGTCGCGCCGGAACGCGACTGCTTCGCGCCGCCCGGTTTCGGCATGCCACAGCGTCGGCGTGCCGGCGGCGCGAAAGCTCGCCTGGACCCGCTCGGCCCGATCGCGGCGGTTCGACAGGAAATAGACATCGCGGGCGCCATCGCGGCGATGCTGGAACAGCATGTCCCCGCCCGAAAGCCGCACATCGGCACCGATCCCGGCACCTTCGAGCGCGGCGTCGAGATCGTCGCCCGTTATCGGCGTCAGTCGCGGCGCCACTTTCGCGATCAGGCGGCGGACGGCGACGGAATCGTCGGCGAGCGCGGGCGAGTCCTTCGGCGTCCGGCCGATCACGGGGATGCCAGCGGCAAGGATCGCGTCGACCCTTTCCAGCGTCGCCAGTGTCATCCGCTCGCTGCTGCCGCCGAGGTAGAGCGCGCGGTACCGGGCGCTGCCCGCGGAGACGAGCTCGCGCCCCTCGACCTTCAGATCGGCAAGGATCGCGGCATTGACCATGTCGAAGCCGTGCCGCTTGGGCAGGTCGCCCGGCACCTTGTTGGCGAAGATCGCGGTGATCGGCGCTTCCTCGCCATAGAACCAGGCGACGTCGGCGACGTGACGCCCCTGCTGAAGGAGGAAGCCCGTCCGCGCCATGTAGTCGACCCAGGGCCGCGCCATCGTGGCCCAGCTGTCGAAGCGATTGAAATACTGGCCGAACACCGCGAGGCTCAGCCCCGGCTTCTTGTCCTCGACCGGATTGTGGACCGAGGTGTGGACGACCGGCCGGTTGATGCCGAGCGCGAATTCGAGGTCGATGACACGCTTCAGGTCCGCGGGCGCGAAGGCCCAGGGGGCCATGAACGCAGTCATGCTCTCCGCCGCGACATATCGCTTGCCATGGACGTGCGCGACCGACGCGGCGCCGATCGCATCGCCGATCAGCGTCGGGCGCGGGGCCGACCCGCGCGGCCACGTCCACATCGCCGCCATCGGCACGTCGGCATAGGCGCGCATCGCCATGTCGTCGCCAAGCTGCGGTCGCTGATCCTCCAGCGCCTCGCCGTAAACCTTCAGCCCGGCGGCGTGCGCCACCTCGGCCACGGTCGCATAATGCTCGCTCGCGACCAGATCGGCGAGTGTCCGGCGCCAGTCGTAGAGGAACGCGTCGGTGCGCGCGCGGCTGTCGATCACCGCGCCGGTCAGCGTCGGTAGCCATGGCGTCGGATCATAGCCGCGCAGCCGGCGGAACTGCTCGAGAAGCCGCGGCGTCCAGTTCGCCGGCCCCGCCTCGATACTGTCGGTCAGCAGCGCGCGCACGCCGCGCTCGCCGAGCATCCCCGCCCCCGCCGCGGCGCGGTAGCGCGTCAGATAGGTGTCGAGATACCGGCGGACCGCGGCGCCATCCATCTTGTCGACTTCCAGCCCCGTCGATTCGGGCGTGGCCGGATGGTTGGTCTTGCCGATCAGCGACCAGCCGAGCCGCGCGATCCGCCAGCGGCTCCCCCTGGGCGGGGTCCAGTCGAGCGTGCCGTCGGGGCGGAGGCGCGCGGTGAGGTCGATCACCTTGGCGGCCGGGGCTGCCGCCCCCTCGGGCACGCGGCCGGCGATCGCGTGATAGTCGAGCACGGTCGAGAAGCCCGCCTTTGCCTCGCCCCGGTCGACGCGCGGCTCGCCATAGAGGCGGAAGGTGCCGATCGCGATCGTGGTGGCGGGCGGCGCCGGCGGGAAGATGCCGCCCATCGCCGCGCCGGGGGCGGGCGGCTCCATCGGCGGACGCTTCGGCCCGGTATTGGGCCCGAGCACGACGCGGAAGCGCCGCGCTGTGACGGGCGCGAACGCGGCGGTCGTCGGCACCCCGGTCAGCGGCAGCTTCGCCACCTCGACCCATTGCCCGTGCCGCTCGGCCTGCAACACCGGCAGATAGGCCGGATCGCCGAACGGCGGCAGCGCGTCGGGCATGTAGAAAGTGACCGCCTCGACCCGGACGGGCCGCGCATAGGCATAGGTGATCGCCGGCGGGTGCGCCGGATCGCCCTTGCCGATCGAGACGGTGGTCGCCTCGTCGGCGTCGGTCAGCGGAGCCGCGTCGATCCCTCCCTCCACCTGCGGGGCCGGAAGCGCCCGCCCGGTGATGGGCCAGGCGATGACGCGCACGTCGCCATAGGCCGCGGGCTTGGCGGCGGGCCGTCCCGGCTCGAAACCGGCCAGCGGGTCGCTGAAGGGGGCGTTGCCGAACGCGCCCGTAACGCGCGGCGGCGCGGGCAGCGGCCGGGCGAGCGGTTGCCCGCCCTCGACGTCCACCTCGGACCAGACGAGCTTCTTCATCCCGTCGGCGGGCGGCACCCATGGCCCGCCGGTCTCGCTCCACCCCGCCGACGACGCGATGGCGAGCTCGAGGCCGAGCCGATCCGCCGTCCGCGCCGCCAGCGAAAAGGCACGCTGCCATTCGGGCGACATATAGACGACGCGCTTGTCGACGACCTGTTGCGCCATCAGCGAGGCATCGAAGTTCTGGACGCCGCCCAGCCCCACGTCCTTCATCCACTGAAGGTCGCGGACGATCCCCTCCTCGCTGATATTGCCGTTGAGCCAGTGCCACCAAGTGCGCGGCCGCGCCTCTACCGGGGGATCGCGAAAGCCGTCGGCCAGCGGATCGGCGGGCGCGGCCTGGGGCAGTGCGGGACTTGCGAGCGTAAGCGCGAGCGCGCTGCCAACCATCAGACGACGCATGCCCAACCCCCCGAAATTATTGGATTCCCGATTCGCATATGGCGACTTTCACCGCAACCGCGGTGACGATCGCGCCGAGCGCGGCGCCGTAGAGCGTCTTGCCGATCAGCACCGCGCCCCGATCGATACCGGCGCCATCGGCGAACAGCAGCGCCTGAACACCCCATGCGCCCAGCGAAACCGCCGCGGCGACGAGCAGCGCCCGCACGACCGCATGCCCCGCGGTCCGCGTCGCAGCCTCACCCGACAGCCCGCCGCACCGCATCCGCTGTCGCACGAGGAGCGTGGGGACGAGCGTCGCCACAAACGCGACCGCGAAACTCTGGACCGGCGCGTCGGCGACGAGCGCCGCACCGGCGACCACGCGGGCCCCGCCGAACAGCACGAAAGCAAACGCCGCACTCAGCACGCCGTTGATGACCGCGCCGACCGCCGCCTCTCTGGCGATGAGCGCGGACAGGCTCACGCCGCGTTCGCCCGCGCGATCGCGCCGAGTACGCCGGCGCTGGGCTTCGCCGTCCGCTTGAACGTGGCGGGGTCGAACGCGAACAGCCCGTGCTTGAACTTGTAGCCCGAGACCCATTCGTAATTGTCGATGAGCGACCAGTGGACATAGCCCTGCACCGGCACGCCCTCGGCAATCGCGCGCTGGAGTTCCTTGAGCGCGCCGCGGATCAGGTCGACGCGGATGCGGTCGTCGGTCGCCGACACGCCATGCTCGGTGACGATGACGGGCACGCGCGCCTGTTCGTACGCATAGCGCGCGGCATTGGCGACCGAGGGGCCATAGACCTCGCCCCCGCCCTGCGTCAGCACCGCGCCCTTCGGCGGGGGCAGGCGGCCCGACGGTCCCCACCGCACCCGCTCGTAATTCTGGATGCCGATGAAGTCGTCGCCGCGCGCGGCCTCCAGCCACGGGCCGTAGAGCCGCTTGCGCATCGCGTCGCGCATGTCGGGCGCGCCCACCGCCTGGTCGTCGAAGATCGCGATGGTGAGCCCCACCGGCAGGTTGCCGCGCACCGCCTTGATGGCCTGACGCCCCAGCCGATGCGCGGCGAGCAGCGCGGTGGTCAGGCGCGGGATGTCCGCCTGCTTGGTCAAATTGCCGAGCGCCAGTTCCTTCACCCCCAACGACCGCGCCGCGCTGTCCAGCATCGCGCCGATCGCCGGCTGCACCTGTGGCGGCAGGACGACGTCGAGGACGGGGACGATATTGGGTTCGTTGAAGGTCATCACATGGCTGATGCCGGCGCCCAGATGCCGCATCGCCCGGTCGCAGAAGCGCGCGAACAGCGCCGGCGCCTCCTCGTTCAGCCAGCCGCCGCGCGCGGCGAACCAGCGCGGCGTCGTGTAATGGCTGAAGGTGACGAGCGGGTTCAGGCCGCGGGCGCGGCAGCCGTCGATCATCGCCTTGTAATGGTCGAGCATCGCGATCGAGAACTGCCCCGCCTCGGGCTCGATCCGCGCCCATTCGAGGCTGAACCTGTAACTGTTGAGGCCGAGCCCCTTCACGAGGTCGAGGTCGGTTTCCCACAGCGCGAAGCTGTTGCAGGCATCGCCCGACTTCTCGCGGAAGATCGTCGGCTCGACATGTTCGAGCAGCCACACGTCGCTGTTGACATTGTTGCCCTCCACCTGATGCCCCGCCGTCGCCGCGCCCCAGAGAAAGCCCCTCGGAAAGCGCGCCGCCGGGGCCGCGCGGACGGGCGCGGCGGCAAGCGCGGCGGCGCCGAGGCCCCCGGCGAGCATCGTGCGTCGGTCGATCGTCATGCGTGTCGCTCCACAAAATCGAGAATGTCGGAGGCCAGCCGCGCGTCGCTGCCGCCCAGGTGACAGGCGAGGCTGAAGTGATTGTGTCCCGCGACGACCGACAGGCGGGGGAGCCGGCCGGTCGCGGCGAAGACGGCGTCGGCGAGTGCCAGCGTCTCGGCCTGAAAACGGTCGGGGTCGTGCTCGGCACAGGCGAGCAGCATCGGCAGTCCCGCCCCTGCGATTCGGGCAGGTTGGAGCGGGCTGGCCTCGCCCAGATAGGGGACGTCGCGATCCTCGGGCGCGGTCGCGCCGTAAAGGCCGGAGAGCAGCACCACGCCGCACACCGCCGGGGGCAGCAGGCCGAGTTGCATCGCGGTCGCAACATGCACCGACCCGGCCGAGGTGCCCGCGACGACGATCCGCGCGGGGTTGCCGCCCCTATCGGCAACATGGGCGACCAGCCATTCGACCGCCGCCGCCACGTCCTCGCCGCCCGACGGCCAGCGTGCGTCGGGCAGCAGGCGGTAGTTCATGACTGCACCGACCAGCCCCGACCGCGCCGCCCAGCGCCCGACATGCGCGTTGTAGGGATGTGCATCGCTTGCCTTCTCACCGCGCACGAACCCGCCGCCGTGCACCCACAGCAGCACCGGCCGGCGCTGCGCATCGTACGGCGCGTACACGTCGAGCCGCTGCCGCTCGTGCGCGCCATAGGCCGCGTCCGCGACCACCGGCGGCGTCCGGTCGGTCTGCTCGTCGGCATACATCGCCTGCACCGCCGCGAGCATATCGGGGCCGAGGCGCGTGCCGAGCGCGGCGATGGCGGCGGGATCGTGCATCAGCGGCAACCAAGGTCGTAGCTAGACAGGTCGCGCGCCAGCTCGACCGCCCCCCGATAGCTCACGGCGATGCCCGCGCGGATCGCGGCGGCATGCTCGCCCAGCGCACCCGGCATCGCATAATGCGTCACGACGACGCGGCCGACGCCCGCCCCCGCGGCCATCCGCCCGATCGCCTCGGGCTGCAGGTGGTGCGTCGCCAGATGACGGCGCATGTCGGCGAGCATCCCCGGCGGCGCATTGGGCCGCCGCGCGGTAATCTCGGCCACCAGCGGGTCGAACACGACGACTTCGGACACGAGCAGGTCGGCGCCCTTGGCGAGCCGATCGACCGCGGCGCTCGGCCCGGTATCGCCGGTATAGGCGATGCTGCGCCCGCCCGCCTCGAACCGATAGCTGAGCGAGACGCCCGCCCGGCCGCCGCGGCCGTCGTCGAAATGGCTGTTCTCCGCCGCGCGCATCGTCAGCCCGCCGCCCAGATCGGTGACACTGCCCCCCGCGACCTCGATCACGCGCACGCCGTCCTCGGGCCGCGGCGGCAACTTGCCGAGGCCGAAGCCCACCTTTGCGGACGGCCCAAGTGAGGCGATGATGCCATCCACCATCGCCCGCGTCCCCGGCGGGCCATAGACGGTGAGGACACCCGGAAACTGGTTCATCCAGCGCAGCCCGATCACGGCGCCCAGGCCTCCCGCGTGATCGAGATGGAGATGGCTGATGACGACGGCATCAACGCTGCCCATCGTCAGCCCCGCGCGCGCCAGCTGGTCCACGGTGCCGTCACCCGCATCGACCAGGATGCGGCGCTCGCCCAACGTCAGCAGGTTGGCGGGCTCGGACCGCTCGATCGTCGGCGCCGGCCCACCCGCGGTGCCGAGCGTGGTCCAGCCCATCACCGGGCACGCACTCGCCGCCGCGAGCGCCAGTGCAGCGGCGGCGAGGCCCGGCATCAGAAGCGGCCCGACAGCTGGACGCCGATCGTCCGCCGCCCGTCGCGCGTGTTCCAGTTCACCGCGCCGCCGGGCGTCGTGAACGGCAGGACGATCACCGCCGACTGGAACTTGGTATCGAACAGGTTGCGCGCGAACGCCCCCACCCGCCAGCTGCCATCGGGCGCGCCGATGCCGATGTTCAGGCCGACCACGTCATAGCCGGGTTGGCGCGCATAAAGCTCACCGGGATCGTAGGTCACTTCGCTACGGTAATAATAGGTGCCCGACGCGTCGAGCTTCAGCCGGTCGTTGATCGGCAGGTCGAGGTTGGCCCCCGCCTGTACGCTGTGCTTGGGCGCGCCCGACAGCGGCAGGCCCTTGGCCTGGAACAAGGGCGTGGTCGCGGTGGAGCCCGGCGCATTGCACTGCGCCGCCACCGCCGCCGCGCCCGCCGCCACGGTCGAGTCCGGGCACGCGGTCACGTAATCGGTGAAGTAGGTGTCGGAATAGGTGTAGCCGGCATTGACCGAGAAGTTGCGGTTGAACCGCCATGTCCCCTCGACCTCGAAGCCGGCCGCCTCGAACCCGCCGGCATTTTCGGTCAGGAACTCCAGCCCGTTGAAGACCGAGGTCTGAAGGTCGCGATAGGTATCGAAAAAGACGTTGGCGTTGAACGTCAGGCGCCGGTCGAACAGCTGCGTCTTCGCGCCCACGGTGATGTCGACGACGGTCTGGGGCTTGACCTGTACCTGGCTGCCGGTCAGCCCCGAGAACGTGACCGTCGGCCCCAGATAGCCGCGCGCGACGGTGCCGTAGAAGAGGATGTCCTGCGCGGGCTTCACCTCGAACCCGACGCGGCCCGACCAGTCACCCTTTTCCGTGCTGCCCGTCGAACGCGCGCGCGGCGTGTAGGGGACGGTGAAGCCGTTGGGGCCGACGAACGGCGGGAACAGCGGATCGACGACCGAGAAGCTCTCCGCATCCACCCAGTCATAGCTGTAGCGACCACCGAGCAGGATGCGGAATTCGTCGCTCACCTTGATCGCGCCGTCGAAGAAGGCGGCGGCACTGTCGGACTGCGTCTTGGTCGTGGTCTGGCCCGCAGTGATCGACAATTGCGGCTGCGCCGAGAAGGGCAGCGCCGGGCGAAGCTGCGCGCTGTTGTTATAGCCGTCGATGCCCGAACGCTGGCGCGACAGATAGACGCCCGCGACATATTCGAACATCGAGCCGGTGGGCGACGTCAGCCGCAGTTCCTGCGACCAGTAATCGCGGTCGTCACCCGGCCCGCGCGCGACGAAGATCGGCAGCGGATAAGCGTCGATGGCAAAGGTGTTGAATGCATAATCGAGCCGGCGATACGCGGTGATCGAGGTGAGGTTGTAGTCGCCGAGCTTCAGGTTGAGCTCGAGCGAGCCGCCGAAGTTCTTTTCGTCGGTATACCCCTCGCTATCCTCGGCCGACTGTTCGTTGTCGAAGCCCGGCACGATGCCGAGCGCCAGCACGGTCCCGTTGCGCGCGGCGTTGAGCGGGTTGGCGTTCGACGGCAGCCGGTTGAAGGTCCAGAGCTGGCCCGGCCCCTTCTGCTTGGTGCGCGACCAGTCGCCGATCAGATAGGCGCTGAAATTGTCGCTCGGCTCCCAATAGAGCTTGGCGCGGCCGCCATAGGCATTGGTGCCGCCCCACGTCTCGCCCCGCTTCACATTCTCGACGAACCCGTCATAGCCGCGCGCGAAGCCATAGACCGACAGCGCCGCAGTCTTGCCGAGCGGCACGTTGACGCTGGCGCCGACATTGTAATCGTTGAGCTCGCCATAGGCGGCGTTGATCGTGCCGCCGAACGTGCCCAGCCGCGGCTTGGCGGTGGTGATGCTGACGACGCCGGACGAGGCGTTCTTGCCGAACTGCGTCCCCTGCGGGCCCTTCAAGACCTCGACCCGGTCGAGATCGCCGAGGCTCTGCACCGGATTGCCGAACGGAATGACCACGCCGTCGACGACGGTGCCAACATTCTGCTCCGAAGACGACGAGAAGCCGCCGGCCGAGCCGACGCCGCGCAGTCGGAAGCCGGCATCGTTGGGCGAGTTGCCGAACTGGACGCCGGGGATCTGGTACTGGATGTCGGTGAGGCTCTGGAATCCGCTTTCGGCGAGTTGCTCGCCCGACACCGCATTGACCGCGAGCGGCACGTCCTGAAGCCGGCTGGCGCGGCGGGTGGCGGTGACGATGATGTCGCCGGTCTGCGCGGCATCCGCCGCTTCCTGCGCCGCCGCCTCGGGCGGGTTGTCCGCGGTCGCGCCGGGCTGCGCCTCCTGCGCCGCGGCGGGCATTGCGAGCGTCGCGAGGCTGGCCCCGGCCAGCAGCATCAGACCATTGTGCTTCATGATTTCCTCTCCCCAGGTGCCGCGCCTTCAGGCGAGTGCGTCTTCGTGTGCGATGAAATTGGACAGGGTGCCGATCCGGCCGATATCGATCTCGATCCGATCGCCGGGCTGCATCCAGACTGGCGGGGTGCGCTTGGCGCCGACGCCGCCGGGCGTGCCCGTCGCGATCACGTCGCCGGGCGACAGGGCTGTGAAGGCGGAGACGTAGGCAATGATCTTCGCGATCGGGAAGATCATGTCGCGCACCGGCTGATCCTGCATCGTTTGGCCGTTCAACCGCGAGATCACACGCACATCGGCCAGGTCGCCCGCCTCATCCGGCGTCACCAGCCAGGGTCCGAAAGCGCCGGTGCCGGGAAAGTTCTTGCCCGGCGCGAACTGCGTCGTGTGCCATTGCCAGTCGCGGACGCTGGCATCGTTGAAACAGGCATAGCCCGCGACGTGCGCCAGCGCGTCGGCCTCCGAAATCGCGCGCCCGCCCTTGCCGATGACGACGGCGAGCTCGGCCTCGTAGTCGAGGTCGCCCGAGGCGCGCGGGCGGACGATCGGCTGGCCATGGGCGACGAGCGTGTCGGCGAAGCGGATGAAGATCGACGGATGCTCGACCTTGGCGCGGCCGGTCTCCTGCCGGTGCGTCTCGTAATTGTGGCCAACGCACAGGATCTTGGCCGGGTCGGGAATGACGGGCAGCAGCACCAAGTCCGCCAGCGGGTAAGCGGCGCCGGGCGCCAGATCGGCGAGCGGGGTGCCCGCGGCCAGCGCGGCGCGCAGCGTCGCCGGACCATCGGGGCGGCCGAGATCAATCACGCGGTCGCCCTCGACCTTGCCGAAGCTCGGCGTGCCGTCGGGGCGGCGGAAGCTGACGAGTTTCACGCGGGGACTCCTTCGGGGGCGAGGATGCGGGCAAGGCGCTCGATCAGCGCGGCGGGCGATCCGGTGTCGAAGACGTAGAAGTCGGGGCGGACGAGCACTGCTTCGGCGCCGCGCTCGGCGAGCCACGCGGCGACCGCGCCGCCGTCGTCGAGCGCTTCGAGGTCGATTGCGGCGATGCAGGCGGGCGCGGGCGGTGAACCATGCGCGAACAGGCGCCAGCCGCCGCCCGTCGCCGCATCGAGCAATCGCCCGTCGGCCAGGTGCGGTTGAATGAAGCGCTCCCCCGCGCCCTGCCCCTTACCGACGACGCCCGCCTCGATCGCGGGGATGAGGTCGGCGGCGGTCTCGCCCGCGGCGGGGGCGGGCCGGGCGCGCATCTCGGTATCACGTGCCGCGGCGGTCGCGGGGTCGAGCGTGCAGATATAGCGTCCCGCCGCGATCGCCGCGCCGATCACCGCGCGGACGTGCGGGTCGCGCTCGGGCTGATAGCTATCCAGCAGCGCATCGCCCGCCTGCCCCCGTGCGACCATGCCGAGCTTCCACGCCAGGTTCGCGACGTCGCGCATCCCGTGGCACATGCCCTGTCCGAAAAAGGGCGGCGTCTGGTGCGCGGCATCGCCCGCCAGGAACACCCGGCCCTCCCGCCACCGCTCGGCAACGAGGCCGTGGAAACGATAGGTCGTCGCACGCACGATCCGGTGCGGCACGCCGTCCAGATACGGCGCGACCAGCGCCGCCACCGCCTCGGGCCGGTTCATCGCGGCATCGTCCTCGCCGGGCAGCAGCATGAACTCCCAGCGGCGGTGATTACCGCGGCCGGGCACGATCGTCGCGGGACGCGCGGGATCGCACATCATCACCGAGAGGCGCTGGAGATCGGCTTCGGCCGGTACACCGGCGATCGGCGGGAAGCGGACCGCCCCCTCGACCTCGGCATCGACGACCAGCCAGGGCTCGTCAAACTTCAGGTCGTCGAGCGCGATGCCGAGTGTCCGGCGCACGAAGCTGCGCGCGCCGTCACAGGCGACGACGTAGCGAGAGCGGACCGTGCGGTCGCCGGTGAGCGAAAGGGTGACGCCCTCCGCGTCCTGCGAGAGGCCGACGCATTCGGTCGAGGTGAGAAGCGTGGCCTGATCGAACCGCGCCAGCCCCTCGCGCAGCACCGCCTCGAGCTCCGGCTGCCAGAAGAAATAATCGTTGGCCCAGCCGAACGGCTTGGGCCGCCCCGCGGTGCCCATGTAGCGGATGACGCCGCGATCGGCGCCGACATGCAGATGCCCCTCGGTCGCGCGCATCAGCGGCGCGAGCCGGTCGGCGAGGCCGGCGGCCTGGAACAGCCGCATCATCTCGTGATCGACATGCACCGCGCGCGGTTGCGGATGGGGTGCCGCCTCGCGGTCGATCGCCAGCACCGATAGGCCTTCGAGCGCGAACAGATTGGCGGCAAGGGCCCCGACCGGGCCGCAGCCGACGATCGCCACATCGACGATGCCCGCTTTCCCGATGCTGTGGCCGTCGTCAGCCATGCCCCTCACCTCTCCCGTGCCGCCATGATTGCGGCTGAAGCGATAAGCACAGGCGTCAGCAATAATGTAAAATATGCGTTCTTCGGATTTACATAGTCATTGCCTATACACTTTGGCCGCCGCCTCGACGAAGTCGGCGGCCAGGTCGGACAGCGGCCGGCCCTTCAGCGTGCGGATGCCGATACTCCGGCGAAAGGTGACGCCCGTCAGCCGCACCGTCCTCAGCACCCCGATCGACAGTTCGGCGGCGACCACGCCGTGCGGCAGGACACAGACATGCGCGGTCCGGCGGACGATCGCCTTGGTGGTGAGCAGCGAGTCCGACCGGATCACGTCACGCGGCAGCGGCACCTCGCCCGACAGGAACAGCGCCTCGATCTGGCGGCGGAAGCCACCCGCGGCGTGGGGCATCACCCAGCCGAGCGTCGCCGCCCCCGCCAGCGTCACCGCCGGCCCCAACCCGTCATGCGCGCGCCCGACGATGAGGGCGAACGGGTCCTGGAGCAGGCTCGTCTCCTCGATATCGGCGGGCGGCGTTTCGATGCCGGTGGTGCCCAGCCCGATCTCGATCTCGCCGCGGCGGAGCAGGTCGAGCACTTCCTGGTCGGATCGTTCGAGGATGTTGAGTTCGAACCGCCCGCCCGCCTCGATCGCCTCTACTGCCTGGGGGACGAGGCTGACGAGTGCGCCGGGCGTCCCCGCGATCGTCAGCGGCCCGCGCACCCCCTCCTTCGCGCGAGCGACCTCCGCCTCGGCATCGCGGACCAGCGCCTCCATCATCTCCGCGCGGCGGCGCAGCTTGTCGCCGGCGGGGGTCAGCACGATGCCCGCGCGCGTCCGCTCGAACAGCGTGGTGCCGAGCTTTCCCTCGAGCTGGCCGATCGCCACCGATACCGATGGCTGAGAGATGTTGAGCGCGCGTGCGGCCCCGCTGATCGACCCCTCCCGGCAGACGGCGGCATAGGTGCGGAGCAGGCGCGGATCGAGCATGTGCATAGCCTCAGCCAATGGATGCGCGAAAACCTATTATTGGACTTCCCGTCTGCCAAGCGCATGAAGACGCCAATCGGCAAGATTGCGCGAGGGAGAGGCAGGGGATGAGCGACGTGACCGGGGCGCCCGACCCCGCCTTCCCGCTGACGCGCCTGCGCAGCGTCGATCTGGAGCTGGCCGACCTCGACGGCGCGGTCGATTTCTACACCGAGGTCTGGGGCCTGACCCTCGCCGACCGCAGCGCCGACCGCGTCTGGCTGCGCGCGACGGGCGACGATCCGCATGTCCTTGCGCTGCACCGCGGGCCGCAGTCGCGCATCCGCTCGATGACGTTCCGCGCGGCCGATGCGACCGATCTCAAGGCCCTGCTCAGGCGGGCGCGCGATGCCGGGGCGACGCTGAATGCGCCGGTCGGCGACTGGGACGAGCATGGTGCGGGCCGTGGCTTTGCCCTGGGCGACCGGGCAGGCCGGACGATCCGCGTGGTGCAGGGCGATGCGCGGCCCTCGCCCCTGCCCTTCGATCCGAACCGCGCCGAGCGGCTGGCGCACGTCAATTTCAACAGCGACGACACGATGCGCGACGTGGCCTGGTTTCAGGCGGCGCTGGGCTTCGACATGACCGACCGGTCGAAGATGATGGGCTTCGTGCGCACCAACAGCGACCATCACTCGATCGTCATCGCCGACGCGCCCGTGAACACGCTCAACCATGTCGCCTTCAACCTGCCCGGCTGGGAGGGGGTGATGAAGGCGTCGGGGCGGATGGTCGACCATGGCTTCACGATCGGCTGGGGGCCGGGGCGGCACGGGCCGGGCGACAATGTTTTCACCTATTTCGTCGACCCGCACGGCTTCGTCGTCGAGCATACGGCCGAGGTGCTGCAGGTCGACGCGCGTTACCGCGTCGGCGGACCCGAGGACTGGACGTGGCCGCCGGGACGCGTCGACCAATGGGGCCTGTGCCCGCCCAAGACCGACGAATGCAAGGCGGCGCAACTCGCCATTCCCTTTGCCTGAGAGGACCCGACCGATGACCGACCTGCCCGGCGCTCCCCGCGCCTATGTCCTCAAAGCCGGCGAGGGCCGCTGCACGCTGGTCGCGGGGCAGATGATCCACACGCTGGCGGGCACGCACGAAACCGCTGGCGGGTTCGGCGCGGTGGTGTGCCAAGCGCCGCTCGATCGCGGGCCGATCCCGCTTCACTATCACGAGCGCGAGCACGACACCTGGTTCTGTACGCGCGGGCGGCTTCAGGTGTGGTGCGGCGACCAGAGCCGCATCCTCCACCCCGGCGACTTCGCCTATGTCCGCCCCGGCGACGTCCACAGCTATCAGAGCGTCGCGCCGCGGACGCAGTTCTTCGGCATCGTCGCGCCGGGCGGGTGGGAAGAGTTCTTCGTCGATGCGGGCGAAGTCTGGGGCATGACTGCCCTGCCCCCCGCCGACCACCCGTACGACTTCTCGCGCATGGGTCCGGCGATGGGCAAGTTCGGGATCATGCGCGTCGAAGGCGAGTATGTCGCCTCCACCGAGATGGGCACGGGCGACCGCGCGCTACCGGGCGCGCACGCCTCCTACTTCCTCGACGCGGGCTATGGCCGGCGCAGCGTGCTGGGCGGCCATCTATCGACCGCAGTCCTGACTGCCGACGAAAGCGACGCGATGGTCGACATGCGCGTGATCGAGGGCGGGCGCGGGGCGGCGATGCCGCCGGTCAGCCACCGCGACACCCACGTCTTTGCTTATGTCTTGGGCGGCGCGGTGGAATGGACGATCGACGGCGAGACGCATCTGCTGACCGAGGGCGACGCGGTCAACGTGCCGGCGGGCACGCCCTATGCGACGCGGATCGTCAGCGGAACGGCGCGCTGGCTGCTCTGTTCGGCGAACGGCAACGGCGCGGCGCTGTGGGACGAAGGCGGCACGCCGACCGACCGCTGCTCCCACCCCGTCGAGCCTGCCGGCACGCCCCTCATGGTTCCTTCGGGGATCGACGCCGCGATCGATTGAGCGGAGGCCGCGCTCCCGCTAGTGGGCCCCCCCCGCTTCCGCCCCCGTCGTCAGCGCGGCCAGCGTCGCGGCGAGTTCGTCGCGGCGGAACGGCTTGGTCAGGCGGGGAATCGCCGGGTCGATCCCCTCCGCCTCGGCATAGCCCGAGACGATCAGCGCCTTGAGCGACGGCCGGTCCGCCCGCACCGCCTCGACCAGTTGCGCGCCGGTGATGCCGGGCATCAGGTGATCGGTCACCAAAAGCTGCGGATCGAGGCCGGCGGCGAGCATCGACAGCGCGCTTTCCCCCGACGCCGCCTCGACCACGTCGAAGCCCATGTCGGACAGCATGTGCGCCGTGCTCATCCGCACCAGATCCTCGTCGTCGACGAGCAGCGCGGTGCCGTGCGGTTCGTCGCCGACCTCTCCGGCGCGCGGGCGGTGCTCGACCGGCAGCGGATCGTGGCTGACGGGCAGCCACAGCGACACCGCCGTGCCGCGCCCCACATCGCTCTCGATCGTCAGCGCGCCGCCGAGCTGCGCGGCAAGGCCATGCACCATCGACAGGCCGAGGCCGGTGCCCTTGCCGATCCCCTTGGTCGAAAAGAACGGTTCGATCGCACGGGCGAGCGTCGGCTCGTCCATTCCCGTGCCGGTGTCGCGAACGCTCAGGCGGACATAATGCCCCCGCGGAAGCCCCGGACGCCGGTCGCGCACCGACTCGCGGCGAACCTCGACGTGCAGTTCGCCGCCGCCCGGCATCGCATCCCGCGCATTCACCGCAAGATTAAGGAGCGCCATCTCGAGCTGGTTCGCATCCGCGCGCGCCAGCGGCAGGCCCGCGGGCGCATCCACCGCCAGGTCGATCGCGGGGCCGAGGGTCGAGCCGATCAGGTCGAGCATGCCGGCGACCAGCTGCGACACGTCGACCGCCATCGCCTGAAGCGGCTGTCGGCGCGCGAAGGCGAGCAGGCGCTGGACCAGCATCCTTGCGCGCTCTGCCGATTGCAGCGCACCGTCGATCAGTCGCTTCTCGCGCTCCGATCCCAGCCCCTTCCGGTGCAGCATGTCGAGCGAACCGATGATCGGGGTCAGCAGGTTGTTGAAATCGTGCGCGACACCGCCGGTCAGGCTGCCCATCGCCTCCATCTTCTGGCTCTGACGCAGCGCCACCTGCGCCGCTTCCAGCTCGGCCTCGCGCGCCTTTGCGTGCGTTAGGTCACGGCCGACCGCGATGAAGTTCTCGCCGTCGGGCTCCGGCGCGACGGTCCATTCGATCGGCTTCCACCCGCCGTCCTTCGTCGCGATCCGGTTCTCGAACCGCGTTGGCTCGCCGGACTGCGCCATCGCGACGATCGCGGCAAGCGTGGCCCCTTCGTCTTCGGGATGCATGAAGCTGGCATAGCCGCGCGACAGCAGTTCCTCCGCCGACCAGCCGAGCACGCGGGTCCACGCCGGGCTGACCGCCGACATCATCCCGCTGAAATCGGCACGGGCGAGCATGTCCTGCGACAGGTTCCACAACCGATCCCGCTCCGCCGACCTGGCCGCCACCTGCGCCTCCAGCGTTTCGTTCAGCGTCTGGAGTCGGATCTCGGCATCGCGCCGCGCGGTGATATCGTTGAACAGCACCGCCACGCGGCGTTCGGTCGCCCTGCCCACCCGGAACGCATGGACGTCCCACCAGCGGCCGAGCGTCGCCGACCCTTGCTCGACCCGGCCCGGCTCGCCCGTGGCGGCGACGCGGCCGTAGAACTCGAACCAAGAGGATTCGTGATCGGGCACGATCTCTCGCATCCGCCGGCCGGCAGGGTCGAAGCCCGCCTGTGCCGCAAAGGCGGGATTGGCCTCGATGAAGCGATAGTCGACGGCATGCCCGGCCTCGTCGAACAGCATCTCGATGATGCAGAAGCCGACCTCTATATTCTCGAACAGCGTGCGGTAGCGAGCCTCGCTTTCCTGCAGCGCGATCAGCCGCGCGCGTGCCTCGTACTGGCGGCGGCGGGCGCGCACCGCGGACCGGACGATGCTGATGAGCGTGGTGGGATGGAACGGGCGCTCGAGAAAGGTGATGTTGCCGAGGAGGTCGAGATAGCGCGCCGCCGCCGGATTGCGCTCCAGCCCGCCGCCCCGGCTGGTCAGGAGGATGAAGGGCAGGTCCGACCATTGCTCCTGCCCGGCCAGCCATCCGGTGAGCGGCGACAGGTCGGCGGTCGCGATCGCCTCTTCGGTGATGACGACCAGCGCCGCGCCGCGGTCGAGCTCGGCAACCAGATCGCCGAGCGACGCGCAGACCGCGGATTCCAGGCGCGCCTCGCCCAGCATCGCCGCCGCGATCGCGGCGTCGCGACCGCGCGGCGCGAGAACGAGCGCGCGTTCGGAAACCGTCGTCCGCTTCACATCCCGTCGCCGTCCAGCAGTTCCGCATCGCCATGCAGCATCGGTACCCCGCGCAGGACGCCCTGAAATTTCGTCAACGGTTCGCCGAGCGTGATGCCCCGGTCGCCGATCCGGTATTCGCGGATGGTATTCTCGTGCGGCCCGGTCCGCTTCTTGACGATCGAGATCGCGCGGCGGACGCAGCCCAGCGCCTCGAAATAGCGCAGCAGGATGACGGTGTCGGCCAGATAGGTGACGTCGACGGGCGTCTTCATGTCGCCGACCAGGCCGTGCTGCGCCACGGTCAGAAACGTCGTCGCCCCCTGCCGGTTCAGATATTGCAGCATCTCGTGCAGGTGCAGGATCAGCGCCTGCTCACCCGGCATCGCCGCCTGATAGCCGTTGAGGCTGTCGACGACGACGGTCTTCGCGCCATATTCCTCGACACAGTTGCGCACCCGCGCGGAGAATTCGCCCGGCGACAGTTCGGCGGCATCGACCTGCTGGAGGAGGAGCTTGCCGGCGTCGATCATCGCCTGAAGGTCGATGCCGAGACCCTGTGCCCGCTGGATCAGCAGGCCGATCTCTTCGTCGAACACGAACATCGCCGCGCTTTCGCCGCGGGCGATCTCGGTCTGGACGAAGGTTAGCACGATCGAGCTCTTGCCGGTTCCCGCCGGTCCCAGCACCAGCACGCTCGACCCGCGCTCGATCCCGCCGCCGAGCAGATCGTTGAGCTCGGCAACGTCGGTCGTCACCAGATCGCGCGCGAAACGCGTCTTGTGCTCAGCCGAAACCAGACGGGGGTACACATGGACGCCGCCCGGCTTGATCGTCGCATCGTGATAGCCGCCGCGAAACGCACGCCCGCGATATTTGATGACGCGAAGCCGCCGCCGCTCGGCACCATATTCGGGCGCGATCTCCTCCAGCCGGACGACGCCGTGCGCGACCGAATGAACCGTCTTGTCGTTGATGTCGGTGGTGAGGTCGTCGAGCATCAGGACGGTCGCCCGACTCTTCGCGAAATAATGCTTCAGCGCGAGGATCTGGCGCCGATAGCGCAGCGAGCTTTGCGCGAGCAGCCGGATTTCGGACAGGCTGTCGACGACGACGCGGTCGGGCTTCACACGCTCGAACGCCTCGAAAATGCGCTTCGTCGTCTCGCCGAGTTCGAGGTCGGAGGAATAGAGCAGGCTCTGCTGCTGATCCTCGTCGAGCAGGTTTTCGGGCGGCACCAGCTCGTAGAGCTCGACACCCGTCAGGTCCCAGTCGTGCGAGGTCGCCGTCGCGCGCAATTCGTCCTCGGTCTCGGACAGGGTGATATAGAGGCAGCGCTCGCCCGCACGCGCGCCGGCAAGCAGGAACTGGAGCGCGATCGTCGTCTTGCCGGTGCCGGGGCTCCCCTCGAGCAGAAAGGTCCTCGCCCGCTCGAACCCGCCGCCCAGGATATCGTCGAGGCCCAGTATGCCGGTCTCAGCATCGTCGGCAGCGGTCGTCGGCACTCTGTTTCTCCCGAATGATGCCGATACGGCAATGGGAAACCTAGCATGGCCGCGAAAGGTCCGCGCTATCATCGATCGCGATGCGCCACTCGCGGACCGATGCGACCAAGGCTACCAACGAAGCGTATCGATCAGTGCGCGCAGCGCGGGCGTGACGCGGCGGTCGGGGTAGTAGAGTCGGCAACCGGGATAGACCGGGCACCAGTCGGCCAGCACCTGGATCAGCCGGCCGTCGGCGATCTCGTCGGCGACGTCGTGCTCCATCATGTAGCCGAGCCCGGCCCCCGCCCGCACCGCTGCTGCGGCCAGCCCCTCGTCATTGACGATCAGCTGCCCCGGCACCTTCACCCGGATGTCGCGTCCCGCATCCTCGAACTCCCATGGCAGCAGCCCGCCGCCGCCGAGCAGGCGGTAGTTGACACAGACATGGGTATCGAGCGCGGCGGGCGTGTCCGGTATCGGGTGGCGCTCAAAATAGCCGTGCGTGCCGACCACGACGGTGCGAAGGTCCGGCCCCACCGGCACGGCCACCATGTCGCGCTCGACGCTCTCGCCCAGCCGGATGCCGGCATCGAACCCGCCCGCCACCAGGTCGATCAGCCGGTCCTCGACGATCACTTCGACCGACACGTCGGGATGGTCGAGCAGGAATTGCGGCAGCCGGGGCGCGAGGATGGTGCGCGCCGCATAGCCGAACGTCGCCAGCCGCACCGCGCCCGACGGCGCGCCCCGCAGATCGGCCAGCGACGCGAGCCCCGCCGTCACCTGCACCAATGCCGGATCGAGCGACCGCAGGAGCTGCGCCCCCGCCGCGGTCGGCGCGACCGAGCGCGTCGTGCGCGCGAGCAGGCGGACGTCCAGCCGCGCCTCCAGCGCCTTCATCGCGTGGCTGAGCGCGGAGGGGGAGAGGCCGAGCTCTGCCGCCGCCCGCGTGAAGCTGCGGTGCCGGGCGACGCTGGCGAAAGCCGCAAGGTCATCGAGGTCGCCGCGCCGCATTGATGCACCATGCTCACAGGCCCTTGCGGCCCGCAACGACTAATCCGGCGGTCGCCCGTGCCTTACCTCATGGCTGAAGAGGAGTGACGAGCCATGGACATGACCGATTATCGCACGCTGGGCCGCTCGGGCCTGATCGTCAGCCCGCTGGCGCTGGGCACGATGACCTTCGGCGCGGGACGCTGGGGCGCGGACGAGGCGGGGTCGCGGGCGATCTTCGACGCCTATGCCGATACCGGCGGCAATTTCATCGATACCGCCGACGTCTATTCGGGGGGTGAGAGCGAGGCGATGATCGGCCGCTTCCTCCGCGAACGCGGCGACCGCGACCGGATGGTGATCGCCACCAAGTCCGGCTTCGCGCGCGGCGAGGGCGATCCGCTGGCGGGCGGCAATTCGGCGCGCAACATCCAGGGCGGGCTGGAAGGGTCGCTGCGGCGGCTCGGCACCGGGCATATCGATCTTTACTGGACGCATGTCTGGGACCGCACGACCCCGCCCGAGGAGGTGCTGCGCGCACTGACCGACGCGGTGCGGCGCGGCGACATCCTGTATTACGGCTTTTCCAACGCCCCCGCCTGGTACGCCGCGCAGATCGCGACGATGGCGCGTGCGCACGGCCTGCCCGAGCCGATCGGGCTGCAATACAGCTATTCGCTGATCGACCGCGGCGTCGAGCTGGACGTGGTGCCCGCCGGCCGTGCGCTCGGGCTCGGGCTGGTGGCGTGGAGCCCGCTCGGCTTCGGGATGCTGACGGGCAAATACGGGCGCGAGAAGCTGGCGGCGGCAGGGCCGGCGGGCAGCGTGCCGAACAAGGCTGGCGAGCATGGGGGCGGCAGCGACGGGCGCCTCAACGGCGAAAATCCCTATGGCGGCATGCTGTTCACCGAAGCGAACTTCTGCATCGTCGACGCCTTGCGCGAGGTCGCGAGTGAGATCGGCCGGCCGATGGCGCAGGTGGCACTGGCGTGGGTGGCGGGGCGGCCGGGCGTCTCGTCGGTCCTGATGGGCGCGAGCCGGCCGGAGCAGGTGCGCGAGAACGCCGCGTCGCTCGATATCGTGCTGTCGCCCGAACAGCGTGCGAAGCTCGATGCGGTGGGGGCGCCGCCCCGTCCGAACCCCTATTTCATCTTCGACCTGCCGCCCCGTGGCATCTTCGGCGTGGACCGCGTCGCGCCCTGGGGCACCGGACTCTAGCTCGCCACCCGCTTCAGCACCGTCCGGTTGCGCGGCAGCCACTGGTCGGTGCCGTCGGCATCGGGATTGACCGGCCCGGTCGTCACCATCCGATCCCCGTCGCGCACCGTCGTCTCGCGCACCTGCGCGCGGTCGTCGCCGTCCATGCGATGCTCGATCGTGGTGAGCCTCCAGTGCGCGGCATCGGCACCGGGGGTGAAGCGTTCGATCGTCGCGGCACCGGTATCGATGGCGCGCCCGCGGCGCAGAATCGCATAGCGCGCCTCGTTCGAGGTCGCGTCGAACAGCGTGGCGGTGGTGATTGACCTGCTCCCCTTTTCTCCTCCACTTATAAGTAGAGTCCGGGGTTGCCAGGGTGCCCTGGCGGGTGGGGTTGTGCAACTCGCCTGGCAGCATCGGCGGGCGTCAGCCCGCCTATCCCGCTATGCGGCCGCACGTGGTTGTAGTCGTCGCGCCATGCCCGCAGGACCGACCGCGCATGGCTGAGAGACGCGAACAGCGTCTCGTTCAGGCATTCGTCGCGCAAGCGACCATTAAAGCTCTCGACGTAGCCGTTCTGCTGCGGCTTGCCCGGCGCGATGTAGTGCCATTCGATCTGCCGGTCCTGCGACCAGCGCAGGATTGCCAGACTGGTCAGCTCGGTCCCGTTGTCGCTGACGATCATCAGCGGCTTGCCGCGAACCGCGATGATCGCATCGAGCTCGCGCGCCACACGAGCGCCCGATAGCGACGTATCGACCACCAGCGCAAGGTTCTCGCGTGTGAAGTCGTCCACGACAGCAAGGATGCGGATACGCCTGCTGCACACCAGCGTGTCGCTTACAAAGTCCAGGCTCCAGCGCTGGTTCGACCCTTGCGGCAACGTCATCGGTGCCCGTGTTCCCATTGCTCGCTTGCGGCCCCGTCGGCGGCGCACACGCAGTCATGCCGGGGCATCGATCCCCCGGATCGATGCCTATTCCGTCACGATCCCCGCGATATAGCCGAAGCAGCTTCTTGTGGTTCATCACGATGCCCTCGCGGGCCAGCATGATCCCCAGCCGCCGGTAGCCGAACCGGCGACGTTCAAGCGCGATCTCGCGAAGACGCGACCGCAGGTCGCCATCATCACCACGCCGATGCGCATAGCGAATCGACGATCGATCCACGCCAAGGATGGCACAGGCCCGACGCTCGCTGATGCCGAAGGCCTGCCGAACATCCTCGACAGCCCTTCGACGAGCGGCAGGCCTCACCAGTTTTTTGAGGCAACCTCCTTCAGCACCGCATTGTCGAGCATCGCATCGGCCAGCAGCCGCTTCAGCCGTGCGTTCTCGTCCCCAAGCACTTTCAGCTTGCGCGCCTGCGACACGTCCATGCCGCCATACGTCGCCTTCCACTTGTAGAATGTCGCACTGCTCACGCCGTGCTTGCGGCACACATCCCCCGTCTTCGAACCGGCCTCCTGCTCACGCAAGATCCCGATAATCTGCTCCTCGGTGAACCTGCTGCGCTTCATCGTCGTCCTCCTTCATGAAGGACTCTAGCTCAGACTGGCGGAGTTTCAGGGGAGCACGTCAAGTAGCGAAATGGGCTGGCTGGCTTGCGGGGACGTGGCGCAGGCGCTCCATACCACCCTCCCCGTTCGTTGGTGCGGTTCGTTTGACAGTGCCGTCCTAGCTCTAGGGTCAGGACCCATTGATGTGAGCGGCGCGATCTGATTCAGGCTCCGTGAGGAGACCGGGATGAGCGACCTGTTTTGGCTAACGGACGAGCAGATCGAGCGCCTGCGGCCGTTCTTTCCCAAGAGCCACGGCAAGCCTCGGGTGGATGAACGGCAAGTGCTGAGCGGCATCGTTTTCGTCAACCGCAACGGCCTGCGCTGGCGCGGTGCACCCAGCGACTACGGACCCCACAAGACGCTGTACAATCGATGGAAGCGCTGGGGCGCGGCGGGCGTGTTCACGCGGATGATGGAAGGGCTGGCGGCGGGAAGTGCCGAACCCAAGACCGTGATGATCGACGCGACCTACTTAAAGGCACACCGCACGGCATCGAGCCTGCGGGTTAAAAAGGGGACCTC
>NZ_JACIJJ010000001.1 GCF_014199325.1 Sphingomonas yantingensis | reverse complement strand
AACCGCCGCCCCTCGGCCTCGGGGCTGTCCGGCTCCCACAGGATCGCCGTATCGTCGCCGCGGTCCGCCAGATGCCGGTCGATGCAGTTGACCGACACGTTGAGCACGCCGTCCTCGAACCAGCGGATCCCGAAATCCCCCTCGTCGAACGACCAGTTGCCCGCCACCGTCGGCGCCTTCACCCAGTCGAGCCGCCCAGCCTGCGCCAGCCAGAAGGCGTCCGCATCCCCCATGCTCGCCCGGTAGAGCCGCTCGTAGCCCGCCGCATCCACATGCGCGCGCGACGACCAGTCCGACGGTACGGGATAAAGGACGCGGTCGGGGAGGTCGTTCCTGTATGCAGTCGCCATGTTCATGCCCTCCCCGAAAATCAGCGGTCAGCGCGTCGCGCCCAGCCGCAATCCGATCCACAATTGCCGCGGGCGTGCGCGCTCCACGGCGGCGTTGCTGAAGCCCGTCTCGATACGCGCATCGAACAGGTTTTCCCCGCGCGCCACCAGCGACAGCCCGCGCGCGACCGGCGCGGACACGACCGCATCGACGGTGAAAGCGTCGCCCAGCACGCGCGCATTCTGGTCGTCCTCGAACTGGCTCGACAGATAACGCAGCGTCGTGCTCGCCCCCCATGCGCCGCGCGCCCAGCCGAGCGTCGCCGACCCCTGATGCTCGGGCACCTGCGCGGGGACGAGGCCGTCCAAGGTCGGCGCCAGCGTGCCGCCAGCGACCTTCGCATCGACATAGGCATAGGACGCTTCGGCATAGACCGCGCCGAAATTCAGCCGCCCGTCGACCTCCACCCCGGTCGAGCGGATTGCATCCAGATTGTCGCGCCGGCGATAAAAGCCCGCCGCCGAAATGAAGCCGACGCCGGGAAACGTCCCCGGCCCGCGCGCGACGGTCACGTTGGCGATCGCGTCGGACAGGGTGTTGCGGAACACCGTCGCGCCGATCGTCACCCGGCGGCCGAGCGCCACGTCGATACCACCCTCGTACCCCTCGAGCGTCTCGGGCCGGAGATTCGCATTGGCTGCAGTCGCGTCGGCGCCTGCTCGGAACGGGCGATAGAGCTCGTTCGGCGTCGGCAACCGCCACGCGCGATAGGCCGAAGCGCGCAGCGTCACCGGCTCGGCCAGTTGCCAGGCGATGCCGACATGTCCCGTCGCCTCGCTGCCCGAACGATCGACATAGCGCGTGTCGGTCAGCGTGGCGCCGGTCAGCGCCGCCTCGAACAGATAACCGTCGCCGATCCGCCAGTCGTCGATCCGCCCCTCCCCCTCCAGCCGCACCGGCCCGAGCCGCGCGGACAGGCTGGCGAACGCGCCCATCGTCCGCGTCTCGCCCCCCGCCTGTCGCCGCCGGGTGGGGAGATTGTTGACGTAGGTGTAGAGCTCCTGCGTCCGCCCGCTCAGCGCGCGAATGTCGGCGCCGATGGCGAGGTCGACGTTCGGTCCCAGCGGCGGGATGATCTCGACCCGCCCGCCCAACCCCGTGCCGGGCGTGTTGTACTGGTCGAGCGTCGGCGTGACGATGGTGCGCGCGGCGTTGACGCTCGCGAACTGGCTGGCGAAGCGGCGCGTCTGGACATAGCCGAGCACCGAGAAGCGCCAGTCGCCGCTACCCACCAGCCGGACGCTGGCATCCGCGCCGTCGCTTTCGATCTTGGTGAAGTCGAGCCCGCGGTCGCGGCGGTCGGTGAAACCCTGCACCGTCGATTGCAGCTCAAGATCGGGAGCGACGCGCACCACGGCGCGCAGCGCGGCGTTGAACTGTTCGTAAGGGGCCGCGCGATCGACGGGGCCGCGGCTCTCCTCGACGATCGGCGCGAAGCCGTCGCCGCGCGCATAGCCCGCCGACAAGGTGGCGAAGCCCGGCCCGCGTGCCAGCGTCGCGGTGGCGCGTGCGTCCACACCATTCCGCTCGCCGTACAGCGCCTCTGCCGCGAAGGGCGCAAGCTGGTCGGGGGTGGCGCTGTCGATCTCGATCACCCCGCCGATCGCGCCCGATCCCCAGCGCCCGCTGCCGCCGCCGCGCCGCACGCGCACCGCACCGATGCGGTCGGTGGCGAAACCCGGAAAGGCGATCCAGCCGCCGAACGGATCCGCCTGTGGCACGCCGTCGAGGATCAGCAGCGCCCGGCTCGCCGCATTGCCGCCGAGGCCTCGCAGCGTGATCCCCTGCGCGGTCGGGTTGGCGCTGCGCGAATCCGCCCGGCGGAACGACTGGAGCCCCGCCACGTCGGCAAGCACGTCCTCCAGC
Source organism: Sphingomonas yantingensis (assembly GCF_014199325.1). GTDB lineage: Bacteria > Pseudomonadota > Alphaproteobacteria > Sphingomonadales > Sphingomonadaceae > Sphingomonas > Sphingomonas yantingensis. The sequence goes on along the minus strand of NZ_JACIJJ010000001.1, from coordinate 1,238,406 downwards.
CGCCCGCTGGCGGTGTTGGTCGCGCGCGTGCGCTCGATCACCGTGCCCGCGGTGCTGGCGGTCGAGGGGAGCGACAGGCCCCGCCCGGTCACGACGATCTCGGGCGCCTGCTGTGCCCCCTCCTGCGTTGGCATCCCGGCAAGCGCGATCGCGAGCGGCCCCGCGAACAGAAGGTCGATCATGCGTCGGGAAAGATGTGCGCGGCGGGCGCGATGTCGGTGAAGTTGGCGACGTCGGCGAACACCGGCGCGCTCGCCGGGTCGGCAAGCAGCGCGTCGATCGCGGTGCCGGGCGCGAAGTCGATCAGCACCATCGCGGCCAGCTTGCCCGCCGGCCCCGAGCCCCCGATCAGCGGCCGCGCGCCGGTCATGCCGCGCGGACGCCAATACTTCTCGACCAGCGGCATGTGCGTCGCCAGATAATAGTCCGCGTCGAAGCGATTGCCCGCCTCCGCCGGATAACTCACGACCAGAACGCCCATGCCGCCCCCTCTTTGTTTTCAAACGCTTATTTGAGCGTCTTTAGATAGTTGACCAACGCCGCGCGACGGGCGGGATCCTTGACGCCCGGAAAGCTCATCTTGGTCCCCGCGACGTTGCCGCGCGGATCGGCTAGATAGGCGTCGAGTGCGGCGGGCGTCCAGTTGCCCTTCTTGGCCTTCATCGCATCCGAATAGGTGTAGCCCGCGACGCTCGCGACTTTGCGCCCGACGACCTTGTATAGCGTCGGCCCGACGCGGTTTGCGCCGGCCGTAACGGCATGGCAACCGGCGCAGGGGGCGAAGGCCGCCTTGCCCGGATCGACCTGCTGCGCCGCTGCCGGCGCGGCGAGGGTCATGCCCAGAAGCCCGATTGCCGCGACCTTGCCCATACGCCCTCTCCCGATCCTGCCTGTTCGATGGCGGCGAGCTAGGGCGGCGCTCGGGCAGCTCACAATTGCCCGTTGGTACAATGGCGGCGCGGCGGGGGCGGGCGGATAGTTGGTGAAGGATCGGACCCGGCCCCGCGACGACAGCGGGCGCGTGATCGTCAGGAGGATGCCATCATGTTGAGCCAAGCACTCGAACAGCTGAAGGGCGACGTCGCGCTCCGCCCGCGCTACGACAATTACATCGGCGGCCAGTGGACCGCGCCCGTCCGCGGCGAATATTTCGACAACCCCTCCCCCATCACCGGCCGCACCGTTTGTCAGGTCGCACGCGGCACTGCCGAGGATATCGAGCTCGCGCTCGACGCCGCGCACAAGGCGAAGGAGAAATGGGGCCGCACCAGCCCCGCCGACCGCGCCCGCGTGCTCCTGAAGATCGCCGACCGGATGGAGGCGCATCTCGACCGCCTGGCGCTGGCCGAGACGATCGACAACGGCAAGCCGATCCGCGAGACGACCGCCGCCGACCTGCCGCTCGCAATCGATCATTTCCGCTATTTCGCCGGCTGCCTGCGCGCGCAGGAAGGCTCGATCGCAGAGATCGACCACGACACCGTCGCCTATCACTATCACGAGCCGCTGGGCGTCGTCGGCCAGATCATCCCGTGGAACTTCCCGCTGCTGATGGCGGTTTGGAAGCTGGCGCCGGCGATGGCGGCGGGCAATTGCATCGTCCTGAAGCCCGCCGAACAGACGCCGATGTCGATCATGGCGCTGATGGACCTGATCGGCGACCTCATTCCCGAGGGCGTCGTCAACGTCGTCAACGGCTTCGGGATCGAGGCGGGCAAGCCGCTGGCGCAGAACAAGCGGATCGCCAAGATCGCCTTTACCGGCGAAACGACGACCGGCCGCCTCATCATGCAGTACGCGACCGAGAACCTGATCCCGGTGACGCTGGAGCTGGGCGGCAAGAGCCCCAACATCTTCTTCGCCGACACGCTGGCCGAGGACGACGACTTCGCCGACAAGGTGATGGAGGGCTTCGCGATGTTCGCCCTCAACCAGGGCGAGGTCTGCACCTGCCCCAGCCGCGCGCTGGTGCACGAATCGATCTACGACCGCTTCATGGAGCGCGCGGTCAAGCGGGTCGAGGCGATCCGGATGGGCTCCCCCCTCGACCCCGCGACGATGATCGGCGCGCAGGCGTCGAACGACCAGCTCGAAAAGATCCTCTCCTATATCGACATCGGCCGCGGCGAGGGTGCCAAGGTGCTGACCGGCGGCGAGCGCGCGACCCTCGAGGGCGAATTGTCGGACGGCTATTACGTCAAGCCGACGATCCTCGAGGGGCACAACAAGATGCGCGTGTTCCAGGAGGAGATCTTCGGCCCCGTCGTCGCCGTCACCAGGTTCAAGGACGAGGAAGAGGCGCTGTCGATCGCCAACGACACGCTCTACGGCCTCGGGGCCGGGGTCTGGTCGCGCGACGGGACGCGGGCCTATCGCTTCGGCCGCGCGATCCAGGCGGGGCGCGTCTGGACCAATTGCTACCACCTCTACCCCGCGCATGCCGCGTTCGGCGGGTACAAGCAGTCGGGCATCGGGCGCGAAACGCACAAGATGATGCTCGACCATTACCAGCAGACCAAGAACCTCCTGGTCAGCTACAGCCCCAAGGCACTGGGCTTCTTCTGATCGGGCCGGCTGTCACTACTCTCCCTGCCGGTCCGGTCGGGCCGGGCGATGCCCCCGCGCGTCGCCCGGCCCGCCTCCTTTCGAAAGCCGCATGATGGTCCCGCCGCGCATCCTCGCCACCGACGCCGCCGTCGCGGTCATCGACGAGCTTCGCGACCGGCACGGGGCCCTGATGTTCCACCAGTCGGGCGGCTGCTGCGACGGGTCGGCGCCGATGTGCTATCCGGCGGGCGAGTTCCGCGTCGGCGGGCAGGACGTGCTGCTCGGCCATGTCGCGGGCGACGTGCCCGTCTGGATCGGCGCGGCGCAGTTCGAATATTGGCGCCATACGCAGGTGACGATCGACGTTGTGCCCGGCCGCGGCGCCGGCTTCTCGCTGGAGGGGCCGACGGGGCGGCGCTTCATCATCCGCAGCCGCGTGTTTTCGGACGCGGAGGTCGATGCGCTGGATGCCGCCGGCCCGCCGCCGCGCGGCGGCGACTGACGATGCTTCGCCAGCCGCGCGCGAGGGTTGCGCGCCGCCCGCCACCTGTCATGCTGGCGGCGATGCCAGAGACCGCGCCCCGCATCCGCCCCGCCGCCGTCACCCGCACCGCGCACTCGCGCGATCCCGACCCCGAACTGGCGGTGCGCGCGATCTTCGCCGAACTCGACGCGCCGAGCCTCGCCGGCATCGTCCTCTTCGCCTCCAGCCGCTATCCCATCGAGGCGCTGGAGGCCGCGCTCGTGCCCCGGTGCGAGGGGCTGACGCTGATCGGCTGCACCTCGTCCAGCGAGATCACCGAGGAAGGATTCAGCGACGGCGCACTCGTCGCGATCGGCTTTCCGCGCAGCGACTTCGCGCTGTCGGCGATCCGCTTCGACGCGCTCGACCGGATCGACGCGGGCGAGGCGCAGGAGCGCGTCCGATCGCTGGTGGCCGAAGCCGGCGCGGATGCCCGGCGGCTGGGCGATGCGCTCCACCGCGCCGCCATCTTCCTCGTCGACGGGCTTTCGCACAGCGAGGAGATGCTGACCGTCAACGTCCAGGACGCGCTGGGCGCGATCCCGCTGATCGGCGGTTCGTCCGGGGACGGCTTCGCCTTTCGCGAGACGTTCGTGCTCGACAATCGCGGCTTCCACCGCGACGCCGCCCTCGTCGCCGTGCTGTCCAGCCCGCGGCCGATGCGCGTCTTCCGCTCGCAACCCTATGCCCCCGGCGATACCAAGATGGTCATTACCGGTGCCGACACCGCCGCGCGCATCGTCAGCGAGATCAACGCGGAGCCCGCTGCGGCCGAATACGCCCGCCTCGTCGGTGTCCGGCCGGAGGACCTCAGCCCTGCCATCTTCGCCTCTCGCCCGCCGATGGTGCGGGCGGGCGGCGAGCATTATGTCCGCTCGATCCAGTCCGCCAATGCGGACGGCAGCCTCACCTTCTACTGCGCGATTGACGAGGGGCTGGTGCTGACGCTGGGCGAGGCGGCGGACATCGTCGGCAGCATGCGCACGCTTTTGGGCGAGCTGGAGGAGTCGGTCGGCGGCATCGACCGCATCCTCGGCTTCAACTGCGTGCTCAACCGCACCGAAATCGAGCAGCGCCAGCTCCTTCGCGACGTATCGCGCCTGATGACCGAGCACCGCGTCGCGGGCTTCAACACTTACGGCGAGCAGTACCACGCGCTTCACGTCAACCAGACCTTTTCCGGCCTCGTGATCGGGCAGTGATGGCACGCCGCGCGCCAACCCCCGCCGAGCTGGAACTGGAGGCGCTGCGCGCGGAGAATGCGAAGCTGCGCCGGATCAACGGCGTGCTGATGGACCGGGTGGAGCGGTCGACCGACCTACAGGGCAATGCCTTTTCCCTCTTCGAAACCGCGATCACGCTCGAGTCGAAGGTACAGGCGCGCACCCGCGACCTCGAGCACGCGCTCGGCGCACTCGCCGCCAGCAACGCCGCGCTCACCCACGCGCGCGACGAGGCGACCGAGGCGCGCGCGCGGCTGGCCGATGCGATCGAGAGCATGAGCGAGGGATTCGCGATCTTCGATGCCGAGGATCGGCTGGTGCTGTGCAACCGCACCTATCTCGACTTCTGGCCGCGCATCGCCGACCGGATCGTGCCGGGAATGCGCTTCGACGAGATCGCCCGGCTGATCGGCGACGACCGCGCTGCGCTGGGCGCGATGGTGTCGCCCGACCGCTGGCTGTCGGAGCGGCTGGCGCAGCATTCGGTGGCGAGCGGCGGGCATGTCCATGCGCTCGCCGACGGCCGCTGGATCCAGGTCAACGAACTGCGCACCAGCGAGGGCGGCATCGTCGGCATCTACAACGACATCACCGAGGTGAAGGCCTCGGACGCGCGCGAGCGGGCGCGCGAACTGGCGCAGAAGTCGGTGCTGCTCCAGGCGACGCTCGACAATATCCGCCTCGGTGTGTGCGTGTACGATGCCGATCGCCGGCTGATCGCGTGGAACCGCTCGCTGCTCGCGGTCATCGGTCTGCCCGTGGACGGCATCCCGCGCATCGCGTCGCACGACGGCCTCGTCGCCACCTGTGCCAAGCTCAACGGCCCGATGGAGGATGGCGAGCCCTTGGGCTGGCTGTCGGCGGGCGAGATCGTGACGACGCGCCGCCACGCCAGCGGCCGGTCGATCGAGGTGCGCCGCTCCGCCATGCCGGGCGGCGGCATGGTGATGAGCTTCGAGGATATCACCGAACGCCTGCGCGCGGCGGAGGCGCTGGAGGCGCGCGTCGCCGAGCGCACCGCGGATATCGCCGCGGTCAACGACCAGCTCACCGCGCAGGTCCGCGAACGCATCGCCGCCGAGGAAGCGATGCGAGAGGCGATGCAGGCGGCCGAGGAAGCCAATCGCTCCAAAACCCGCTTCCTCGCCGCCGCCAGCCACGACCTGCTCCAGCCGCTCAATGCCGCGCGGCTGTTCGTCTCGGCGCTCGGCGAGCGGCGGCTGGCGGCGGCCAATGCCGGCCTCGTCCGCCAGATCGATTCGGCGCTCGATTCGGTCGAGGACCTGCTCGAGGCGCTGCTCGAAATCTCGAAGCTCGATGCCGGCGCGGTCCGGCCCAACGTCGTCGACTTCCCACTCGCCGAAACGATGCGGCACATGCGCGCGGAGTTCACGCCGCTAGCGCGCGAGCGAGGGCTGGCTCTCGCCTTTGACGACAGTTGCGATGCCTGGGTTCGCTCGGACCCGCGGCTGCTGCGCCGGATCGTCCAGAACTTCATCTCCAATGCGCTGCGTTACACCGATACGGGCGGCGTCACCGTGCGCTGTCACGCGGGGGCCAGCGTGCTGCGGATCGAGGTGATCGACACCGGCCCCGGCATCGACCCGGCGCATCATCGCGAGATCTTCGCCGAGTTCCGCCGCCTCGACCGCGACCGGCCGGTCAAGGGGATCGGCCTCGGCCTCGCCATCGTCGAGCGCGCGGGGCGGATGCTCGGCCACCCGATCGGTCTGGAATCGGCGCCCGGTCGCGGCGCTACCTTCACGGTCACGGTCCCGCTCGGCCGCGCACAGGCGGTAGATGCCGCCGCGACGCCCGCGGCATTGCGCGGCGGGCTGGCGGGGCGGACGGTCCTCGTCCTCGACAACGAGGAGGCGATCCTGTCGGGGATGAACGTGATCCTGAGCGGCTGGGGCTGCCACGCGATCTGCGTCGCCAATCGAGCCTCGACGATCGCGGCGGCGGGGCGCGGGGGGATCGACGCGATCGTCGCGGACTATCACCTCGATGCCGGCGACACCGGCGATGCGGTGGTGCGCGCGCTCGGCCTCGGCATCCCGACGATCATCGTCACCGCCGACCGCACCGCCGAATTGAAGGACCGGCTACGCGGTGAGGGCTTCCACTGGCTCAACAAGCCGGTGAAGCCCGCACAGCTACGCGCGCTGCTGAGCGCGATCGTCCGCTAACGCGCGGTCATTTGCGCGTCGGGATCACCGGCGGGAAGCCGACCCGGTTGGCGAGGATCACCGCCTGCGTCCGGTTGAACACCTCGAGCTTGGCGAGCACGGCGGAGACGTGCGCCTTCACCGTCGTCATCGACACGTCGAGCTCATAGGCGATCTGCTTGTTGAGCCGCCCGGCGACCATCAGGCCGAAGACGACGCGTTGCTGCGGCGTGAGCAGGTCGATGCGCCGGCGGATGCTCGCCTCCGCCGCATCCTCGGTCGTGATTTCCTCGGCGATATCGGCGGGGACATAGACTTCGCCGTCGAGGACCGCGCGCAGCGCCTCCGCGATCGCAGAACGGCGCAGCGATTTGGGCACGAACCCCGCCGCCCCGTGCGCGAGCGCCCCGCGCACCAACGCTGCGGTATGCGATCCGGACACCACGACGACAGGCGTCGCCGGAAATTGCGCGACCATCCGGTCGAGCCCGTCGAAGCCGGTGGCGCCCGGCATGTTGAGGTCGAGCAGGACAAGGTCGAACTCCGCCCCCTCGCCCAGCACGCCCAGCGCCTCGTCCAGCGTCGCCGCCTCGAACAATTCACATCCCTCGAACGCGAGCGAGATCACCGCGCGCAGCCCGTCGCGGACCAGCGGGTGATCGTCGGCGATGAGCACGCGGTCCACGGATTCCCCCTCCCTCGAACCCGCGGATCGTATCGGGTGACACGCCGCGCGGGAAGGGAGGGAGGCGGCGCCTCCCCCCAGCCCGATCATGCCTTGGGCAGCTTGAACACCCAGAGCGAGCCGCCCTGGTTGATGTGGCCGACCGACTTGGCGACCTCCCCGCCCCAGAGCGGCACCGCGCCGCCCCAGCCGGACATGACCGCGACATATTGCTCGCCATCCTGCTCCCAGGTGACGGGCGATCCGACGACGCCCGACCCGGTGTTGAACTTCCACAGTTCCTTGCCGGTCTTGGCATCGAATGCCTTGAGGAAGCCCTCGGGCGTGCCGGTAAAGACGAGATTGCCCGCGGTCGTCAGCACCCCGCCCCACAGCGGCGCCTTGTTCTTGTATTCCCACACGATCTTGCCCGTCATCGGGTCCATCGCGCGCAGCACGCCGATATAGTCCTCGTACAGCGGCTTGATCGTGAAGCCCGCGCCCAGATAGGCCGCGCCCTTCTTGTAGGCGATCGGCTCGTTCCAGATGTCCATGCCCCATTCGTTGGAGGGGATGTAGAAGAGGCCGGTCTGCTGGCTGTACGCCATCGGCATCCAGTTTTTGCCCCCGAGGAAGCTGGGCGCGGAGAACACCGTCGCTCCCTTCTCCGTCGTTGGCGGGCCGGGGCGGTTGGCGTCGACATAGATCGGCTTGCCGTCCTTGGTATAGCCCGACGCCCAGGTCGTCTTCGACACGAACGGCTTGGCCGACACGAACTTGCCGTTGGTGCGGTCGAGGACGAAGAAATAGCCGTTGCGATCGGCCTTGGCGCCCAGCTTCTTGCCGCCGGCATCGAACGAGATGAACTCGTTCACCCCGTCAAAGTCCCAGCCATCGTGCGGCGTCGTCTGGTAGTGCCACTTGATCTCGCCCGTCTCGGGATCGAGCGCCAGCGTCGAGGAGGTGTAGAGGTTGTTGCCGGGGCGCAGGTGGCTGTTCCACGGTGCGGGGTTGCCGGTGCCCATATAGATGAGCTTGGTATCCGGGTCGTACGTCCCGCCGAGCCAAGTGGCGCCGCCGCCATTCTCCCACTGGTTGCCCTGCCAGGTGGCGTTGAGCTTGCCCGTCATGGTCGAGGGCTTGCCGCCCATCTGGCCCATATGCCCCTCGATCGTCGGGCGCGACCAGACGAGCTCGCCGGTGTTCACGTCGCGCGCCTCGACCTTGCCGACGATGCCGAACTCGCCGCCGGAATTGCCGTAGATGACCTTGCCGTTGACGATCATCGGCGCGGCGGTGAAGCTGTAGCCGGCCTGGTAATCGGCCAGCTTCTTGTTCCAGACGACCTTGCCCGTCATCCGGTTGAGCGCGACCAGATGCGCGTCGAGCGTGCCGAAGATGATCTTGTCGCCATAGATGGCGGCCCCGCGGTTGACGACGTCGCAGCACGGCATGATCCCGTCGGGCAGGCGGGCGTCATACTGCCACTTCTCCTCCCCCGTTCGCGCATCGAACGCGAACAGGCGCGAGTACGAGCCGGTGACGTAGATCATGCCGTCATAGACGATCGGCTGCGCCTCCTGCCCGCGCTGCTTCTCGCCGCCGAGCGAGGCGGAGAAGGCGGGCACGAGCTTCGCGACGTTGCTGGCGGTCAGCTTCGTCAGCGGGCTGAACCGCTGCCCGCGAAGGCCCATGCCATAGGTAAGGACGTCGCCCGGCGTCTTCTCGTCATTGAGGATATCGGCGTCGGTCGGCCCGGCCGCCGCCGCTGCGGGCGCGGCGGGTTTCGCGTCCTCGCGCGCCATCGCCGTTCCCGCCGTCGCCCCCAGCACCAGTGCCGCGCTCGAGACCGCGCTCATCAACCTCTTCATGCCTCTTCCCCTAGTTCTGCTCTCTCGTTCGGATGCTACGCCGGGCCCTCGCCCCCACAATTGGACCTTGGAAGGATGCGCGCGTCAGGTGAGGAGCGGCGGTCGATACTCGACGCCGTGCGCGGCGAACACGCCGGCCAGCTCGCCCGATTTCGCCAGCCCCTCCATGATCCGCTCGATCTCGTCGCCCAGGTCCCGGCTGTCGTCCTTGACCGCCATGCCGACGTTCCAGCCGGGGCTGGTCATCGCCGGCAGCGGCCCCTTGCGCAGCGTCAGGCGATCGCCCGACGCCTTGATCCCCGCCTCGACCTGCGCGCGGGTCGCGACCGCCGCGTCGGCCTCTCCGCCCGCGACCGCGGCGACCGCCGCCTCGCCCGACAGCTTGTTCTTGACGTCGGGGCGCAGCACGCCGCCGAACGATCCCGACAGGTAGAAGTCGGGAATGCTGTCGAGCTCGGCGACGAGCTTCTTGCCCTTCAATTGCGGCGGCGGCACCTCGCAATCGGTGGTGGCGCGATTGCACACCATCGCGAAACTCTCGCGGTAATAGGGCGCGATCAGCACCGCGCGGTCGTTCCGCTGGCCGAGGACGCGATCATAGGGGACGTGCATCATCACGTCGCCCGGCGCCTGTCCCAGCAGCGACCCGCGCCACACCATGTTGCGCAGGTCGTCGTCGACCGACTCGTCGGCGATATACTGGATCGCCTCCCCCCGCACGCCGAGCTTCGAGGCGATCAGCTTGCCGAGATCGACGTCGATCCCGACCAGCCTGCCTTCCCGCTCCGCCGCCCAAGGGGCAAAGTCGCGATAGACCGCGATGCGCATCACGCCGAGCGCGCGGATCTTTGCCAGCGGCGCGGCGACCAGCGGCGCGGCGACCGCACCGGCAATCGCGGCCGCGGCGCCGCGCACGAAGCCGCGACGCGACAGCATCGCCTCAGGACTCCTGGTGCTTGGTGTCGAGCCAGGAGCGGATCGCCCAGCCCGCCTTCTGCCCGATGATGTCGCCGAAGGGCGGCATGAACACCTTGCCGTCGCGCGAGGCGCCGTGGCGATAGCGGCCGATGAACCATTCGTCCCCCGCCTCGCCGACCTCGAGATAGCGCAGGTCGGGGGCGATGCCGCCGCTGATCGCCTCCAGCCCGTGGCAGCGCGCGCAATTGCCGCCATAGGCGGACTCGCCAATCTTGATGGCGTCGGGATTGCCGCGATACGGGTTCACCGTCCGCCATTCCTCGCCGATATCGGGCAGCTTCGAGGTATCGACCGGCTGCGGCGTCACATTGTCGTGCGCCGTCACCTTGAGCGCGAAGGTGGTCGTGAACAGGAGCGTCGCCGCGATCATCGCAGCCCGCTCGTAACGCCTCGTCATCATGCCTCTCCCCATTCGGGCTTTCGCGGCGGAGTGTGCTGCGCAGCATGGGGACGCGACATTGTACTTTGGTAGGTTCGCGGTCGCGCGCGCGGCGCGATATTCTCAGGGGATGCGCAGCCTGATCCTCGCCGCCCTGATCGCGGTGCCCGCCCCTGCCCTTGCCGAGACGATCTACGTCTCGAACGAACGCGGCAATTCCATCACCGTCATAGACGCGGCGACGATGAAGCCCGTCGCCACTTGGCCCGTGGGCGCGCGCCCCCGCGGCCTGACGATGAGCCGCGACGGCAAGTATCTCTATGTCTGCGCATCAAACGACCATGCGGTGCAGGTGATCGACCGCGCGACGGGCAAGGTCCTCTACGACCTCCCCTCGGGCGAGGATCCCGAGCAATTCGCGCTGTCGGTCGACGGCCGTACGCTGTTCGCCGCGAACGAGCGCGACGCCGCCGTCACCGCGATCGACATTCCCGGCCGCCGCGTCGCCTTTCAGGTGGATGTCGGCATCGAGCCCGAAGGAATGGCGACCAGCCCCGACGGCAAGTGGGTGATCGCGACGTCGGAGACCGATAACAAGGCGCACTGGATCGACATTGCGACCGGCAAGATGGTGGCGGAGACCGAAGTCGACCAGCGTCCCCGTCATGCCGAGTTCACCGCCGATGGCCGCGAGCTATGGGTCACGGCGGAGATCGGCGGCACGCTTCAGATCGTCGACACCGCGACGCGCAAGGTTGTCCACAGCATCGCGTTCAAGCCCCCTGGCGTCACCTCTGACAAGGTGTTGCCGGTGGGTGTCCACTTCACTCCCGACGGGCGCAAGGCGCTGGTCGCGCTCGGCCGCGCGAACACGGTCGCGATCGTCGATACCGCAACCCGCGCAGTCACGGGCTACGTCCCGGTCGGCCAGCGCGTCTGGCACCTTGGTATCAGTCGCGACGGGACCCGCGCCTATGCGGCCAACGGCCTGTCCGACACGCTGTCGGTAATCGACGTCGCCGCGGCCAGGGAAATCGCCCAGATTCCAACGGGTGATGCCCCCTGGGGGGTGGTTGTCGCCCCCTGAAGATCGGGCGGCGGCGGGTCGCCCAAAGTGCAATATCGGGGGTGCCCGCCCCCCGGCACCCTCCCCGGACCGAGCTGCCGCCTGGGCAGCCATATCAGGGGAGGGAAAACCGATGCGATCCACCGCGCGGTGGCTTTCGGCCACCATGCTTGCCGCGTGCCTGACGGGCTTTGCGACACCGGCCTCGGCCCAAACGGCCACGCTCGACCTGCTGCAGAAGCTGAAGGAAAAGGGCATCCTCTCCGACGAGGAATATGACGCCCTCGCCGCCCGCGAAGCCGCGGCCCCGGCGGCGGCGACCGCCGCGACCGTCACCACCGGCACGCCCGCCTCGCCGCAGCAGGCGGCGGCACAGGCGCTCGACGACAAGCGGACGGTGCGGATGACCGAAAGCGGCATCGGCTTCGAAATGGGTGGCGTGCAGCTCAAATTCTCGGGCTCGGTCAACGGCTTCTACGTCCACGACAATGGCGACAGCGGCGGACCGGGCAGCACCGTCGTCGGCGGGCTGGCGACGGTCGGCGGCAACAGCTCGTCGATCCGCAACGGCCTGCTGCCAGGTTTCTTCAAGGTGGACGTGACCACCAACCAGGGCGGCTGGGACGTGGGCGCGCATTTCGGCATGTATCCCGGCATCAACAGCGTGACCGGCGTCGGCGGCGCCAATTCGGCGGGCAGCCCGACCGCGCTCTCGACCGCGGGCATCGACTTCCGCCAGACCTATCTCACGTTCAGCAAGGCGCAGTTCGGCGAGATCAAGATCGGCCGCGACATCGGGCTGTTCGCGTCGGAGGCGATCCTCAACGACATCACGCTGCTGGCCAGCGGCACGCCCGCGGGCAACGTTGCGCCGTCGAACACGACGCTGGGGCGGATCGGCATCGGCTATATCTACACCGACTTCCAGCCGCAGATCACCTACACCAGCCCCAAGTTCGGCGGGCTCCAATTCTCGGCGGGCGTGTTCCAGCCGCTGACGACGATCGGCGAGACCGAGTATAACGACACCCCCGGCTTCCAGGGCAAGATCGTCTACGACTATGCCGGCGGCGGGTTCGGCGCGCATGTCTGGGCCTCGGGCATCATCCAGAGCCATGACGGCATTGCCGGTTCGCCGAGCTATACCGGCCGCGCGTTCGACGTGGGCGCGAAGCTGACCGCCGGGTCGGCTAGCCTGCTCGGCTATTACTATATGGGCACCGGCGTCGGCACGACGGGGCTGTTCATCCTCTCGACCGATGCGCTGGGGCGCAAGCGCGACAGCAACGGCTTCTACGTCCAGGGCACCTACGGCATCGGCAAGCTGACGCTGGGGGCAAGCTATGGTGCCAGCTATCTCGACCTGGCGGACGGCGAAGTGAACCCGACGCTCCTCGACAACAATTCGAGCTGGGTGGGCCAGGTCCGCTACGGCCTGACGAGCTGGGTGACGCTGCTCGGCGAGTATACGCATACGCGGGCCGAGGCACAGAACAACAACCGCGCGACCAGCGATGCGCTGGCGCTGGGGGCGATCCTGTTCTTCTGAAGATCGACGGGCGGCGGCGACGCCGCCCGTTTCGCTATTGGTCGGCGCGGGGGAAAAGCTCGGCCTCGAGCCGCGGGTAGAAGTGCGAGACCGACCGCTGGAGCTCGTAGCGCGCCGCCTTCAGCCCATCGAACCGAGCCGGGATCGCGACCTCGCCCGCCGCCACCATGTCCAACCCCGCCGCCACCGAGCCGCGAAGACTGCTCTCCAGCCAGTCGATCCAGTCCAGCGTCTGCGCGATCGCCGCCTGTCCGCCCGGATCGAACGGCCCGTGCCCCGGCAGCAAACCCTTGTGGGACATCGCCGCCAGCGTCCCCAGCGTCTTTCGCCACGTTGCCAGATCGGCATCGGGCGTGGACGGCGCGCGATCGTGAAAGACGAGATCGCCGGCGATCATCGTTCCCGTCGCCACGTCGGTGACGACCAGATCCGCCGGGCTGTGCCCCGCCATCGGCGCGAAGACGAGCCGCCGCCCCGCCACCAAGCGCTCGCCCGCGGTCACGGTCGCGGCGGGGACCACCGGCTCGGTTCCGCGCATCCAGTCGCCCAGCAGCCGGTACATGCCGTCCGCATAGCCCGCCGCCGTCGCCTGAAGCTCGCGCCGCACTTCGGCCGTGCCCGCCACTTCGGCGTTCGCGAATGCGCCGGCGGCGAAGCCGTGGTCGGGATGGAGATGCGTCAGGAACACATGCCCGACCGGCTTGCCCGTCAGTTTGCGCGCCACCGCATCGAGCACCCGACCGTAGCGCAGCGACGGCCCGCAATCGATCAGGATCGCCGCCTCGTCCCCCGCCAGGATCGCAAGATTGGCGATCGCGCCGCCATTGCCGCGCTCGATCGGCGCATCGGCCCCGCGCACGATCCACAGGCCGTCGCCCACCTCCACCGGCTCGATCCGATAATCGAGCGACTGCGCCCGCACCGCGACGGGCAGCGCGGCCATGCCGCCGAGCAGCGTGCGCCGCGTCAGCCTCATGGCGCTGCCTGCACCGCGACCCTGCCCTCGATCTCTCGCCCGTTGGTGTCGCGCCCGCGGATCGTCAGCGTGTCGCCGGCGGCGGCGGGGAGGATCAGGCCGATCGCCGGATCCTCCGCGACCGACGCCCAGAGCTTCATCGATCCCAGCCGGGTTTCGCCGCGCCAGACCGACAGTTCCTCGACATGGTAGAGCGGCGTGTTGCCGACGAGGCCGGTGTCCATCGGATGCCGGATCGCGACGCGCAGCCTCGCCTCCGCCCCGACCAGCACCGCCCGCGCGCGCACCTCGCCCAGATGCTCGGCCCAGTCGCCCTTCACGCGGCTGACCGGCGGGGCGGAACAGCCGCCGCCCGCCGCGTCGATCCACGCGCCGTTGATATGCCAGCGCCCGTCGCCGGTCAGCACCGCCGCGCGCACCGGCGTGCGCTGGTCGAGCTTGATCCGCACCGACACCACCGGCGCGGCACCCGTCGGGGCATAGTCGATCGCGACGGGAATGGGGTTGAGGTCGGCGAGAAGGACGATGCGCTTCACGTCGGGCAGCGCGCTGGCGTCGATGGCGACGGGAAAGACGCGCTGGTTCTCCGCCAGCATCGGCATGTCGACGACCACGCGCCGGTCGAACTCGACGGGGGCATCGGCGAACAGCACGCGCGCATGGTCGGCCCACATCGGCGAGCCGAGCGGATCGGCGGGCAGCGCCGCCGCCATCGCAACCGGCGCGAACATGAATATCGCGAGCATCTCCCTCTCCTACCAAGGTAGCGTTTACCCGCGCCCCCGCCCGCCTACCATCCGACCAACGGACGAGGGAGGCGGGCGATGTGGCGGGCGCTGATGCTGGTGGCGGCGCTTCAGGGCGGCGATTTCGACGCCGCTGGCTATCGCATCGCGCGCTATCGCGGCGTCGTGGCGGCAGCGCCGGCCGGGGTCGTACGGATCGACGCCGACGCCGCCCGCGCGCTCCAGCGCCGCGGCGCACGCCTGATCGACGTCACACCGGCCGAGGGCGGGCATTGGGACCCCGCCCGCCGCGCATGGCGGCTGGCCGAGGCCCATGCAACGATCCCCGGCGCGCGCTGGTTGCCCGAGGCGGGGCGCGGCGACGCACCGCCCGGCGCGGTCGCGTGGCTGCTCAGCGTCGCGCCCGCCAACAAGCGCCGACCCGTCGTCGTCTTCTGCCTGGCCGATTGCTGGATGAGCTGGAACGCCGCGCGACGCCTGGTCGCGGCGGGGCATCGAGACGTGCGCTGGTTCGCAGAGGGGATCGACGGCTGGCGCGAGCGCGGCTGGCCGCTGGTCCCCGTGAGCCCGGCGGGCGGCCCCGCCCGCCCCGCCATCGTACCAAAGGCCTAGAGCCGCGGCTCCGCCAGCCTGCCACGATCGGCGCGGGGAGAAACGATGCGACTACCGACACTTCTGACCGCGACCGCGATCGCCATGGCCGGCACCGCGCATGCGCAGGAGGCGGACGCGCCGATCGTCGTCACCGCGCCCGGCACCACCGCCGATGCCGACGATGCCGTCGCGGTGGACGCCGCCGCGATCACACGCGCAGGCCATCCGGACCTGTTCGCCGCACTGACGCGCGAGGTGGCGGGCGTCACGCTACAGGACGCACAGGGCAATCCGTGGCAGCCCAACCTCGTCTATCGCGGCTTTTCCGCCTCGCCGCTTCAAGGGCTGGCACAGGGCCTCGCCGTCTATCTCGACGGCGCGCGGTTCAACCAGCCGTTCGGGGATACCGTGCAGTTCGACCTTATACCGGAAGCCGCGATCCGGCGCGTCACCCTGCTCGACGCCAATCCGGTCTATGGCCTCAATGCGCTGGGCGGCGCGATGGTGATCGAGACCGCGACCGGCCGCGACACCCCCGGCCTGACGCTCACCGGCACCGGCGGCCGGTTCGGCTATGCCGAAGGGTCCGCAGCGGCAGGCCTTTCGTCGGGGCCGTGGAGTGCATTCCTCGCCGCGCAGGAACGTCACGATGGCGGCTGGCGCGATTTCAGCCCCTCGACACTCTACAACGGCTATGCCGATTTCGGTTATGACGGCGCAGGCGGCGGGCTCCACGTCAAGCTTATCGGTGCCGACAGCGACCTGACGGGCAACGGCGTCGTACCGGTCGAGCTTTATGCCGCGCGCCGCGATGCGGTCTTCACCCATCCCGACAACACCCGCAGCAGTTACTGGCGGATCAGCGTCCATCCCTGGCTTCGCCTCGGCACGCACACCCGGATAGAAGCGTCGGCATACGAACAGTTCCTCCTGCGCCGAAACCTGAATGGCGACGCAGCCGACATCGAGGAATGCGAGGAGGCGGACGAGGAGGGCCTGCTCTGTCTCGAAACCGTCGGCGACGACGACGGGGAGGAGGAGGAACAGTCGGTCCTGAATGATGCCGCCGGTAACGCCATCGGCGAATTCGACGGCATCGACGCCTATGGCGTGCGCAACACCGGGCGCGAGCGGACGCGCAGCCGCGGCATTCTCGCGCAGATCGTCGACACGCGGTCGCTCGGCGCGGGCGAGAACATGCTCGCGGTCGGCGCAAGCTATGACGAGGCGCGCACGCGCTTTGACACCGCGACCGAGCTTGGCGCGATCGACGAAACGCGCGGAGTCTCGGGGCTCGGCCCGACGATCGTCCAGCCGGATGGCGCGATCGCGCCCGTCGGGCTTGTCACGAACAGCAGCAGCGTCGGGGTGTTCGCGCTCGACCGCCTGCCGATCGCCCCCGGCCTGTCGGCGGAGATCGGCGTCCGCTGGAACCGCACCCGGATCGAGCTGATCGACCTGATCGGCACCGCGTTGAACGGCCGCCACGCGTTCGAGCGAACCAATCCGGGCATCGAGTTCGACTGGACGCTGTCGCCGCGCCTCACCCTGCGCGCCGGCTATGCCGAGACGAGCCGCGCGCCGACCGCCGCCGAGCTTTCCTGCGCGGACGAGAATGCGCCCTGTTCGCTCACCAACTTCTTCGTCGCCGATCCGCCGCTGAATCAGGTCGTGTCCCGCCACTGGGAACTGGGCGCAAGCGGGCGGCGCGGCGGCTTCCGTTGGCTGCTGTCGAGCTATCGCGCGACCAACGCCGACGACATCCAGTACGTCGCGTCCGAAATCCGCGGCCGCGCCTATTTCCGCAACATCGGCCGCACCCGGCGACAAGGGGTCGAGGCAAGCTTCGCCTACGAGCGCACGCACTGGCGGATCGCCGCAAGCTATGCCTTCGTCGACGCGACGTTCCGCACGCCGTTGACCCTGTCGAGCCCGGCGAACCCCACTGCGGCCGACGACGGCACGATCGCGGTGGAGCCCGGCGACCGCTTGTCCGGCCTTCCGCGGCATAGCGGCGCGCTTTCGATCGACTATACCCCTCGCGGCTGGTCGTTGGGCGGCGACCTCATCGCGCGCTCGGGCCAGCGGCTGGTAGGGGACGAGGGCAACGACGTTGCGCCGCTTGCCGGGTACCTCGTCGCCAATGCGCGGGCGGGCGTCGCGCTCGCCGACGGCCTTCGCCTGATGGTCGAGGTGCGCAACGTCTTCGACCGCGGCTATGCCAGCTTCGGCACCTTCAGCGACATCGGCGAAGTCGCGATCGCCGAGGTTGCCGGCGCCGCCGATCCGCGCGCCATCGGGCCGGGCGCGCCGCGCCGCTGGTTCGTGTCGCTGGTGGCGACGCGCTAGCTTGCCGGCCCGCTAGAGGCGGCGATGATCTCGTGCGAGGTATGGTCGAGGAAATGATAGACCGTGCTCGCCAGCGTAAGCGACGCGATGCCGAGCGCGACTGCCAGGACCGTCGCCTCGATCCGGCGGCGCACCGTCGTCGCATCATAATCAAGCAGCGCATGATGTCGCGGCAGGTGGCGTCGATCGCCCCCTGCCGCGACGGCCCCCTCCCCTTTACCCCGTTCGAGCGCGGCGACGTCGATCCGCTCGCGCGTGCTGATCCCGCAGCGATTGGCCGCGGCCCAGATCACCCGGCCGATCAGCACCGACGTCGCGCGGCGCAGTTCGACATAGGTGCCGCGCGGCGGCGCCCCGCCCGCCATCTCGATCATCGCTCCCCGGCTGGACAGGTTGCGGATGATCGCGTCGCACCACCCGGCATCGGTCAGCACCCGTGCCTGGATGAACGTCGTCTTTCTCGGCTCGCGGTTGATCATTGCCTGTCCTTCAACTCGAAAGACTAGATAATGTCGCCGCCCGCGACCGCGTAATCGGTAGTTCTACGAACCCCGTATAAACCCGCTATTTTACTTTCCGTTAACCGGAAACGGCGCTCTTCTGCGGTTTCACGACGGGATTCCATCATGTCGCTGCACCAACGCATCATCGGTCCGGAGATCGACGCCGAGGAGACGATCGTCGATCTGGATCGCGAGATCGCCGCGCTCGAAAGCCGGACCCGCTCGCAGCAGGGTCGGCTTCAGGCGCTCGCTGCGCTTGCAGATTTCCAGCGCGAGGCGATCGATGCCGCCGCGATCGTCGCCGTCACCGACCGCCGCGGCCGCATCCGCTCGGTCAATGCCAAGTTCTGCGAGCTGAGCGGCTATTCGGAGGCCGAGCTGATCGGCGCGACGCACCGCATCGTCCATTCGGGGATGCACGACCGCGCCTTCTTCCAGAACCTCTACCGCACGATCGGCAGCGGGCGGATCTGGCACGATGTGATCTGCAACCGCGCCAAGTCGGGCCGGCTCTATTGGGTGGACACGACGATCGTGCCGCATCGCGACGGATCGGGCTATACCGCGATCCGCTTCGACGTGACGCCGCAGAAGGAGGCCGAGCAGCGCCTCTGGATGCTCGCCAATGTCGATTCGCTGACCGAACTGCCCAACCGCCGCCGCTTCATGGAATTGCTGGCGGAGCGGACCGCGCGCGGGGGATCGTTCGTGACGGCGATCCTCGACCTCGATCATTTCAAGGACGTCAACGACAGCGAGGGGCACGATGCGGGCGACCGCCTGCTCACCGCGGTCGCGGCGACGCTGCGCGAGCAGCTTGCCGAGGGTGACGTCGTCGCGCGGCTGGGCGGCGACGAATATGCGCTGATCCTGTCGGCCGAGGGCGTGGGACAGGCGACCGCGCGGCTCGAACGGATCGTCGCCGCGGTGGGCGCCCGCCGCTCCGACGGCATCGCCGACTGGACAGTGCAGGCCAGCGTCGGCGCCGCACTCTATCCCCGCGACGGCGCGAACAAGCACGACCTTCTGAAGTGCGCGGACATGGCGCTCTATGCGGCCAAACAGTCCGGCCGTGGCTGTGCCCGCCTGTTCGAGCCACGCTTTCGCGAGGCTGCCGAACAGCGCGCAGGGCTTCGCGCCGCGATCCAGCAGGCGCTGGCGAAGGGCGAGATGTTCGTCCTCTATCAGCCGATCGTCGACCTGACGGGCGAGCGGCCGCTGGCGTTCGAGGCCCTGCTTCGCTGGCGCCGCCCCGATGGCAGCGTGCAGACGCCCGCGCTGTTCGGCGCGGTCTTCGACGACGAGCAGATCGCCGCCGATATCGGCAATTTCGTGCTCGGTCAGGTCCTCGCGCAGATCGAACGGTGGCAGGCCGAGGGCGTGCCGTTCCGGTCGATCGCGATCAACGCGACGCTCGGCGACTTTCGCTCGCCTGCGTTCGTCGACCGAATCGTCGATGCGGTGGACAGCGGCCGAATCCGGCACGACCAGCTTTGCGTCGAGATTACCGAGGGGATGCTGCTCGATCGCGGCGGCCGGGCGGTGCGCGCCGCTATCGAGCGGCTCGACGCGTGCGGGATCGACATCGCCTTCGACGATTTCGGCACCGGCTTCGCGTCGCTCACGCATCTGCGCCAATTGCCGATCGGCCATGTGAAGATCGATCGCAGCTTCATCGAATCGATCTGCGCGGGCGGCAAGGATCGGGTGATCGTCGAAAGCGTCATCGACCTTGCCCATCGCCTCGGCCTTAAGGTCGTGGCCGAGGGGGTGGAGGAAAGCGATCAGGCACAGATGCTGCGCGACCTCGACTGCGATTCGATCCAGGGGTTCCTCGTCGCCCCCGCGCTTTCCGAGCAGTCGGCGACCGCCTTCGTGCGGGACGGCACCGCCAGCGACCGGCTCGCCGCGGCATAACGCCTTCGTTCAGGCGGCGGGATCGGTGCGGAGGATATCGCCCCGGGGCGCAAGGTCGGCATCGATCGCGATCTGAACCGCCTCAGCCAGGCTGCGGACGGCCAGCTTGTCCATAACATGCGCACGATAGGTCTCGACCGTCCGCACCGACAGGCCGAGGCGATAAGCGATGATCTTGTTCGCAAGGCCCAGCACCATGCCGGCCAGCACGTCGCGTTCGCGCTCAGACAATCGCTCGACCTGCGCCTGCGCGTCGCGCCGCCGGCTGGCCTCGCGCAGTGCCTGGCGCTGCTGCGTCAGTGCCCGGCCGATCGCGCGAACCAGCTCGTCGATGCCGAACGGCTTCTCGATGAAATCAACCGCGCCGGCGTGCATCGCCCGGACCGCGGTCGGGATCGATCCCGATCCGGTCAGCATCACCACTTTGTGCGCGCTATCGCGCTCGGCGAGCGCGGTCTGGACGTCGATCCCGCTCAGCCCCGGCATGTTGAGGTCGAGGACGACGCAGCCGCCGGGCAGCGCATCCTGCGCGGCGAGGAACGCCTCGCCGTCGCCGAACCCCTGCACCGCAAAGCCGCGCAGCGACAATGCCGTCTCCAGCTCGCCGCGCACGTCGTTGTCGTCGTCGACGAGGAAGACGTTCCGCTCGGCCTCCGCGATCGCCCCCGCCATCGTCACGCCTCCTCCTCCATCGGAAAGCGCAGCGTCAGCGCGGCCCCCGGCGCGCCCTCGTTCGGCGTCAGTGCGATCGATCCGCCGACCTCGTCCATGATCTGGCGGCAGACGAACAGGCCGAGGCCCGTGCCCTTGCCCGACGGCTTGCTTGTGCAGAAGGCGTCGAAGGCGCGGTTGCCCACCGCCTCGCTGATCCCCGCCCCGTCGTCGGCGATGGTGAGCGTGATCGTCCCGTCCCCCTGCCACAGCGCGATCGACACGCGGCCGGCGTCGCCGCGCCCGCCCTCGCGCGCCGCGTCGATCGAATCGGCGGCATTCTGAAGGGCGTTGACGACGATCTGCTCGATCCCGATCCGCGGCAGCAGCAGCAACGGCACGCTGGCGGGCAATTCGGTGAACAGCTGGATCGACCGCTCGGTCATGACCGGCCGCATGAAGCGGATCGCGTCGTGGACCGCCTGGACCAGGTTCGTGGGCTCACGCTCGTCGCGCTCCAGGCGGGCATAGCTGCTGGTTCGCTGGACGATCGAGCTGGCGCGTTCGACCTGTTCGATGATCCGGTCGAACTTCGCCGCCACCCTGGCCGCTGCGGGATCGGCAGCATCGAGCATCAGGCTGCCGTTCTCGGCCGCGAGCGAGATGGTGAAGAGCGGCTGGCGCAGTTCGTGACTGAGCGCGCTTGCCATGCCGCCGAGCTCCATCAGCCGCGCATTGTGCCGCATCCGCGACTGGAACGCCTTGGCGGTGCGCAGCCGGATCAGGCAGCCATAACGCCAATGGCCGCTTTCCTCGTCATATTCGTGAGCCAGCAAAAGGTACCATTGGTCGTCGCCGCCATCACCGCGGCGGAACTCGATCATCACGTCGTGCTTGCCGGCGCTCGCGGCGAACTGGCCGGCGTCGGCGGCATGGACGGGGAAGCTCAGCCGCCGCTCGCCCGCGACCGGGTCGATCTTGACGAAATGGAGCGCGCAGGCCGCGGGGTCGAAGCCCACGTCGCCGAACAGCTTGAGCTCGATCGCGGAGCGCAGTTCAGACACCGCACGCGAAAGGCGCTGGCGCTCCTGCTCGGCGACGACATAATCGTTGTTGGCCGAGACGAAGGCACGCAACAGCGCGTCGGTCTCGTGGAACGGTGCGTGCGGCAGCGCCAGCGTCTCGTGCCGCCCAAACCCGCGCAGCGCCGTTTCCCAGAGCCCCATGGACCGCCGGATCGCCCGCCCGAATGCCAAGAGACCCAGCTCGGCGATCAGCAGATAGATCATCATCGGCGTGACACCGCGGACGATATCGCCGAACAACACCAGCACATGCGGCTGCGGCGCGACCGCCGCCGACAGCCCCGGCCCCGCCGGCACGACGTAGCACATGGTCAGCCAGTAGGCGAAAGTGTCCCGGTCGTCGGGTCCCGCCTCTCCGGTATCGGTCCGCGCACAGCCGATCCGGTGCGCGGCGGTGCCGATCGCCGCGGTCCGGTCGATGACGTACGGCATCGCCGCCCGCGCGCCCGGCAGCACCAGCGTCGCGCGCTGGCCGGGCCGGAACGGCTCGTCGCGACCGAGGTCGGCGACAACCTGCGCCACTTCCTGCTCATGGATCGCCAGCCGGTCGCCGACGTGATGAAGTTCGCCGAGCAGGAACAGCGTCGCCGCCCCCGCCACCGCGATCGACACCGCCGCCTCCAGCGATCGCTGAAGCCCGAACTGGCGCGCGCGGCGGATCGTCCCCTGGACCGGATCGACGACCAGCGCGAGCGTGACGAGGTCGGCGATCGCCGCCAGCATGATCTCGCACAGGATCTTGCGCAACGAGACGACCGCGGTCACCTCGATCGGCGTGCGGTAATGCACCCAGACGAGCGCGAGCGCCGCGGCGACGCCGACCGTCGCCTGATAGAAGAAGGTGATCGCCGCCAGACTCTGCTGCCCGCGCGACAGCCGGTGGACGACGAGGACGTGGCCGAGCGCGAGC
The DNA here is from genome assembly GCF_014199325.1 of Sphingomonas yantingensis. Classification (GTDB taxonomy): domain Bacteria; phylum Pseudomonadota; class Alphaproteobacteria; order Sphingomonadales; family Sphingomonadaceae; genus Sphingomonas; species Sphingomonas yantingensis. The sequence continues at coordinate 1,215,707 of NZ_JACIJJ010000001.1, read as the reverse complement.
AGCACCGACACCGGATGCCCCCACCACAGGATCGACGGCGCCATCGTCGCCGCCGCCACGACCAGGCCGACCGTCAGCCCGAACCAGCGATAGGCGAGCAGGTAGAAGAGCGGCCCGAGATAGAATTCGAAGCCGGGCGCGGCCACCAGCCGCATGCTCGACAACGCGACCGCCGCCGCGAACGCGATCCCTGCCATCGGCCAGAAGGCCGGGGCGGTCACCTGTTCGCGAGGGCGGGCTAGGTTCAGCATGGACGCCCCACTGACGCTGCGACGAGTTGGCGGAGCATCGCCGCGCGCACGGGCTTCATCAATAACCCTTTGGTGGAAGCGGCAATTTCCTCTCGCGCGGCGCGAGTCAGGTCGAGATGGCCGGTCATCAGATAGATGTCGGCCTCCAGCGCCTGCGGCGCCCCGCGGGCCAGCGTGCGCAAGACGTCGAGACCGTTCTCGCGTTCGAGCTTGTAGTCGCAAAGGACGAGGTCGAACGTCTGCGCCCGGCACGCATGCTCGGCGCCGGCGCCGTCGCGCACCCCCGTCGCCGCCGCGCCCAGGGCGCCGAACAATTCGACGAGTTCACCACGCAGCGCCTCGTCGTCCTCGATGATGAGTATCCTCGGCATGATCGGGTCGCTAACCTGCCGCAACTTGGTTGATCCTTTCCTAAGACCCGCAGTCGAGTTCGAGCGCGCTCTCCAGCCGCACGCGCAGCCGTTCGAGCGGGGTGTCGCCGATCGCCGCCTGCGGATCGTCGGCACGCAGGATCGCCGCGAGCGCCAGTTGCTGCTGGCCGAGCATGTCGAGCGCCTGAAGCGCCGAGACGTGCCGCTCGACCAGCGCCGGGTCAGAGCACAGGATCGCGCCCAGCCGCTCGATCTCCTCGCGCGCGCATTCGAGCTCGTCGGCGATCTGCGCCCGCAAGCGGTGGGAGAGGCCGAGCCCGTTCATGCGGCCATCGCCGCGACGGCGCCGTGCATCAGAAGTTCGCGGCCCATGTCCTCCAGCGGGCGCGGCGTCGCCCCGCCGATCATCGCCGCCTGTTCGGGCAGTTCGCGCGCCTTCGCGTCGTCGGGGAGCACCGCCAGCGTCGGCGCGCCCGCACCGCGCAGCGCGCCCAGCACTGCGACGCCGTCGTCGCCGATGCCGCTCAGCATCCCCACCGCCGCGCGGCCGCCCGCGGTCTTCGCGACCGATTGGAGCAGCAGGTTGGCCGAGGGGCGATGCCCCGCGATCGGCTCGCCGTCGATCAGGCGGATGGCGGCATCGGGCCAGCGGTCGACGACCGCATGCCGCGCCGCCTCGCGCAGGACATAGACGTTACCCCGCTCCAGCGGCACGCCGTCGTAGGCGGCGCGCACCGCCGGCCGCGCGCTCTTATCCAGCTTCTCGACCAGCGCGTCGGCGACGTTGTGCGCATCGCCGAGGTGAACGATCACCGGCGGGCAATTGACGGGCAGGCGATTGACGATCGCACTCACCATCTCGACGCCGCCGGTATTGCCCACCAGCACGATCACGCCGTCGCCGGGCATGTAGTCGCTGCCGACCAGCACCTCGCCGCTCGCCGCCTTCGCCTTGACCGCCTTGCCCGCCGCCGCCGCCTTGACCAGCTTGGCGAGGCGTGGGCCGATCTTGCGGAACTCCTCCATCGTCGCCGCCTTGGGCTTGGGGAAGCAATCATAGGCGCCGAGTTCCAGCGCCTCGAGCGTCGCGGCCGACCCCTTCTGCGTCAGCGACGACAGCATGATGATCGGCATCGGCCGCTCCGCCATCACCTCGCGCAGCAGCTCGAGGCCGCTGGTCCCCGGCATCTCGACGTCGAGCGTCACCACGTCGGGATAGTCGCGCGCGATCAGGCGGCGCGCCTCGTCGGCATTGGCGGCGTGATCGATCACGGTGATCCCCGGCGCCTCCTCGAGGATGGTGGTGAACAGTGCGCGCATCGTCGTCGAATCGTCGACGATCAGGACACGGACCGGTGGCATTGGCGTTACTCCGACAAGCGAAAACGAAAGACGTCAGGCCGCTTCGGCAAGCGGCGGCGCGGCGACGGTCCCGACCGCCATCGCGCGCAGGTCGAGGACCATGGCCATCCGGCCCTCGACCGCGATCAGCCCCTCCAGGAACCGTTCGGCACCCGCCTGGCCGAGTTCGGGCGGCGGCTGCATTTCGGCGGGCTCGACGCGGACGATATCGTTGACCGAATCGACGATCAGGCCGTTCAGCTGGCTGCCGATCTGAAGGACGATGATGACGTGCCGCCCGGTGGGGTCGATCCGCCCCCAGCCCAGCCGCTCGGACAGGTCGATGACGGGCAGCACGGTACCGCGCAGGTTGACGACGCCGCGCACGAACGACGGCGCATGCGGGATCGCGGTGGTCGGCGTCCAGGCGCGGATCTCGCGGATCGCCATGATGTCGACGCCGAGCAGCTTGTCGGCGATCTGGAACGTGATGAGCTGTTCGGCCACGACCCTCTCCTTTTCTTCGCTCAATGCATCACGCGGCGGACCGCGACGGTCAGCTTCTCGGGATCGAAGGGCTTGACGATCCAGCCGGTCGCCCCGGCATCGCGCGCGCGCGCCTTCTTTTCGGGCGAGCTTTCGGTCGTCAGCACCAGGATCGGCATGTCGCGGAACCGCTCCTGCGCGCGCAGCTCGGCGATCAGCCCGAACCCGTCGAGCCGCGGCATGTTGATGTCGGTGATGACGAGCGTCGGCTCGTTGTTCTCGAGCCAGTCGAGCGCGGCTCGGCCATCCTCGGCCTCCGCCACCTCATAGCCCGCACTGGTGAGCGAGGCGCGCAGCAGCATCCGCATGCTGAGGCTGTCGTCCACCGCCAGGATACGCTTCTGCATGTTTCTCCCCTCGGATCAGAACAGTTCGACGTCGCCCAACGTCGGCGGGACGGCGGGCCGGTGAAGTTGCGGAAAGGCCTGTGCCACCTCGCGGCAGCGCACCCGCCCGCTGGCGGGTTGCAGGTCGAGGCGGCGCGCCAGCGTGCCGCCGGTATCGGCGCGGGCTAGCGCGATGCCGTCGTCGCGCAGGAAACGGCGCGCGAACTCGGCATTCTCGGTCCCGATCGCGCGCATCCCCGAATGAAGGTTGGCGCCGCCATAGAGATGCGCGCGCATCGTCGGCCGCGTCGCGCCGCGCTTCAGCATGCCGTTGACCAGCATCTCCATCGCATAGAGACCATAGCGGCGCGCTTCCTCGCCCGGTCCCGACCGGACATGCTCGGGCGGGGTGGGCAACAGGAAGTGGTTCATGCCGCCCACGCCCGCGACCGGATCGTAGAGGCAGCAGGCGATGCAGCTGCCCAGCACGGTCGTCAGGATCAGGTTGGGATCGCTCGACACCTCATACTCGCCCTGAAGGACGTTGTGGCGCTGCTGCCGGGGCGCGGCCGTGATCGGTGCCATCAGCATCGGCAAAGCTCCAGGATACGCGCGGCGATGCGATCGACGGGCAGGATCTCGGCCAGCGCGCCGCGCTCGGCGGCGGCGCGCGGCATGCCGTAGATGAGGGCGCTCGCCTCGTCCTGGCCGATCGTCGGCATGCCGAGCTTGCGCAGCGCCGCCAGCCCCTCGGCCCCGTCCTCGCCCATCCCGGTCAGGATCGCGCCGACCACCTTGTCGGCGGGCAACCCCGCGAGCGAACGGAACATCGCGTCGGCGGAGGGACGATGGCCGGAAACATGCGCCCCCTCGGTCAGGCGGCAGACGAGCTGCTTGCGCCCGCTGACCGTCAGGTGCCGGGTGCCGCCGGGCGCGATATAGACGTGGCCCTGCTCGACCGGCATCCCGTCCGCCGCCTCCACCACGCGCGGCGCGACCCGGGCGTCGAGGCGGCTGGCGAACATGCGGGTGAAGCCCGCCGGCATGTGCTGGACGACGATCGTCGGCGGGCCGTTGTCGGGATAGCCGGCAAGCAGCGCGCCCAGCGCCTCCACCCCGCCGGTCGACGCGGCGATCGCGGCAATCCGCCCGTTCCAGCGAAAGCGTTCGGGCGAGCGCACCGCGCGGCGCGGCTGCTGAAGCCGGTCGCGGCAGCCGGCGGCCAGCTTGACCATCGCCGCCAGCTCTCCGTCGTCGAGGTCGCGCATCACCCCCAGTCCACCCGAGGGTTTGGCATAACAGTCGATCGCACCGAGCTCGAGCGCGCGGACGGTGGCCTCCGCCCCCGCCGTGGTGTGCGACGACACCATCACGACCGGCGTTGGGCGCAGCCGCATGATCTTTTCGAGGAAGGCGAGGCCGTCCATACCCGGCATCTCGACATCGAGCGTCACGACGTCGGGATCGAGCTCGCGGATCATCGACCGCGCCTCGACCGGGGTAGCGGCGGTGCCGATCACCTCGACCTCCGGATCGCGGCGCAGGAGCGCGGTGACGACGCCGCGCATCGTCGGCGAATCGTCGATGACGAGCGCGCGCACCGTCATGCCGGCACCTTGCGGAACACGGTCTGCCCGACGGGGCGGAGCATCCCCGCCGCCTCGCCGAGCAGTCTCTCCGAATGACCGATGTAGAGGTAACCGCCGGGCAGCAGCTTTTCGGCGAGCCGGCATTGCAGCCGCTCGTTGGTGGCGGCATCGAAATAGATCATCGTGTTGCGACAGAAGATCGCGTGGAACTGCCCCGCGATCGGCCATTCGCCCAGCAGGTTGAGCTGGCGGAAATGGACGATGTCGCGCACCTCGCGTCGGATTGTCAGCGCGTCGCCCGTCCGCTCGGTCCAGAGGCGGCCGAGTGGTTCGGGGATCGCCGCCGCCGCCTCAGCGGCATAGCGGCCCGCCCGCCCGGTCTCGAGCACCTGCGCGTTCAGATCGGTCGCCAGCATCGCCACGTCGCGCGTCAGGATGCGCCGCCCCTCCCGCTCGTTCGAACCGAGCAGGGTCATCGCCAGCGAATAGACCTCCTCGCCCGAGGAGGATCCCGCCGACCACATCCGCACCCGCCGCCCCTTTTCGAGCGCGCCGACGATCTCGGGCCGCAGCACCTCGTCGAAATGGCGGAAGTGATGGTCCTCGCGGAAGAAGCGTGTGTGGTTGGTGGTCAGCGCCTCGATCGCCGCGGTCCGCGCCCGGGCGTCGTGGCTGATGTGCTGGATATACTCGCCGATGTCGCGAGACCCGTGTGCGCGCACCAGCTTGGCGAGGCGCGAGGAGACGAGCACCCGCTTGCCCGGATGCAGGACGATACCGGCATGGGCATGGGCCATCCGCGCGACGGCGGCGAAATCCTCGGGCGACAGGTCGCGCGGCTCGGGCGCGGCGATCGCGGCGGCGACGCTCACGACGCGCACCGGAGCGGCATCGGCGCGCGCAGGCCCACCAGCCCCTCAACATCGAGGATCAGCGCGACGCGCCCGTCGCCCAGGATCGTCGCCCCCGCGACGCCCTCGACCTGCTGGTAATGCGTCTCCAGGCTCTTGATGACAACCTGGCGCTGGTCGATGATCGCGTCGACCATCAGGATCGCGCTGCCCGCGCTTTCGGTCTCTACGACGATCAGGACGCCCTCCGACGGCTCGCTCACCGTCCCCGACAGGCCGAGCTGGTCGCCGATGCCGAGCACCGGCAGGAACGAGCCCCGCACGTTGAGCACGCGGTTGCCGAGGCCAGTCGACTGCACCTGTCCCCGCTCGGGCCGCAGGCTCTCGACGATATGCGTGAGCGGGATGATGTAGGTCTGGTCGCCGACCGATACGACCATGCCGTCGACGATCGCGAGCGTGAGCGGCAGCGCGAGCGCAAAGCTCGACCCCTCGCCCGGCCGCGACTGGATGGTGATGCGGCCGCCCAGCGCCTGGACGTTCTGGCGCACCACGTCCATGCCGACCCCGCGACCGGAGATGTTCGACACCTCCCGCGCGGTGGAGAAGCCCGGCGCGAAGATCAGCTGATCGATCTCCTCGTCCGACAGGCGCGCGTCGGCGGGGACGATGCCGCGCTCGGCGGCGATCGCCAGCACCCGCTCGCGATCGATGCCCGCGCCGTCGTCGCTCACCGAAATGACGATCCGGCTGCCCTTGTGCTCGGCCGACAGGCGCAGCCGCCCCTCGGCGGGCTTGCCCTTGGCCAGCCGGTCGGCGGGGAGTTCGATGCCGTGGTCGACACAGTTGCGGACGAGGTGGGTCAAGGGCTCGCCGATCCGCTCGATCACCGTCTTGTCGAGTTCGGTCGCCTCGCCCTCCACCTCGATCTGGACGCGCTTGCCAGTCGATGCCTCGAGCTCGCGGACGATGCGCGGCACGCGGCTGAACACCGACTTCACCGGCTGCGCGCGGATCGCCATCGCGCTGTCCTGTAGCTCGCGCGTCAGCTGGTCGAGGTCGGCGAGTTCCTCGACGGCGGCGAGGCCGTTGGAGACGAGCCGCTGCGACAGCATCGACTGGGTGATGACGAGCTCGCCGACCAGGTCGACCAGCCGGTCGAGCTTTTCGAGATCGACGCGGATCGTCGCGCCCGCCGCGACCTTGGCCGGTTTCGCGGCCGGCGGCGCCTGGACGGCAGGGGGCTCGGCCACCGTCGGCGCCGCCGGAGCGGCCGGGGGGGATTGGAGGACGGGCGTGGGTGCCGGTACGGCCACCGCCGATTCGTCGAACGCCGCGCGCTCGATCGTCACCGACGCCGGATCGGCGACGAAGTCGAACACTTCCTCGATCAGCGCGCGATCGGCGGCGGCGGGCAGGCGCAGCGTCCAGCCCATATAGGCCGCATCGGGATCGAAGCCGTCGAGCGTCGGCACGCGATCGGCATCGGCGCGCACTACCTGCCCGCCGAGCGCCGCCAGTTCGCGCATCAGCAGGAGCGGCTCGCTGCCGTGCGCCAAATCGCCCGCGGCTGGCGTGAAGGCGACGCGCCAATCCTGCGCCGGTACATCAGCGGGCGCGGCGAGCTCGGCCATCATCGCGGCCAGGTCGAACGACAGCTCGGGCACCACGGGCGCGGCGACCGGGACGGCGGCGGGCGCGGCGGTCAGCGCATCGCGCAGCGCCTGCTCCATCGCCGCATCGTCGGGTTGATCGCCCTCCCCCCGGATCGCGGTGACATGATCGGCGAGCACGTCGAACGCGCCCATCAAGAGCTCTACCAGCGGCGGGGTGAGCGACAGCTCGCCGTCGCGCACCTTGTCGAGCAGCGTCTCGAAATGGTGGGTAAAGGCCTGAAGCGGGTTGAAGCCGAACGCCCCCGCCCCGCCCTTGATCGAATGGACCGCGCGAAAAATCGTGTTGATCGTCTCGCCGTCATGCTCGCCGGCCTTGATCGCCATCAACGCGGTTTCGGCGCTGGCGAGGCCCTCTTCGCATTCCTGGAAGAAGATCGACTGGATGTCGTCGGGGCTCATGCCGCCACCTCCGCATCGGCCAGCAGTTCGCTGAGCAGCCGGTCGGCGACGCCGCAGACGCGCGCCGCCTCCTCGACCGCGCGCGAGGCGGCGATCAGGCGGATCTCGGTCGCCCCCTCCGCCCCGGTGCGCAGCGCGCTGAGCAGAAGCTGGATCCCGGCAAGCCCGATCCGCTCCACCTTGCCGGCGTCGATGCCGATCGCACCGCCCAGATCGAGCATGTCGCGCAGTTCGTTGGCCATCAGCCGGACCCCCGATCGGTCCAGCACCGGCAGCATGGTCAGGCGGCGCATCGCTCCGTCTCCCCTTCGAATGCTCAGAACTCGGACCATTCCTCGGCGTGCGCGACGGCAAGGTTGCCGCGCGTCACCGGACGGGGGGCCGAACGGGCCGTCTTCTTGCGCGCGGGCTGCGGCATGGCGCGGACGGGCGCGGGCGCCGAATGCCCCTCGCCCGACAGCGTGAAGCGCGAAACGAGGCCGGTCAGCTGGTTGGCCTCCCCCGCCAGGCTGCGCGCCGCCGCGGTCGACTGTTCGACCATCGCGGCATTCTGCTGCGTCATCTTGTCCATCTCGCCCACCGCGGCGTTGACCTGTTGCAGGCTGTTCGACTGCGAGGCGGCGAGTTCGGAGATGTTGGCGGCGAGGCTGGCAATCTCCGCCACCTTGCCGACGATCCGGTCGAGCGCGGCACCCGACTGGCCGACCAGGTCGACGCCGCGGCTCACCTGCTTCGAGCTTTCGCCAATCAGCTCCTTGATGTGCTTGGCGGCATCAGCCGATCGCTGGGCGAGCGCGCGCACTTCGTTGGCGACGACGGCAAACCCCTTGCCCGCGTCGCCCGCACGCGCCGCCTCGACCCCGGCATTGAGCGCGAGGAGATTGGTCTGGAAGGCGATGCCGTCGATCACGTTGATGATCTGCGCGATCTCCTGTGCCGAGCGTTCGATGTCGTCCATCGCGGCGACCGCTTCCTTGACGACAGTGCCGCCGCGCGTCGCATCGCCATGCGCCTCCGCCACCGAGCGGTTGACGTGCGCGGCGCCGTCGGCGGTTTCGCGGATGCCGCCGGTCAGCTGGTCCATCGCCGCCGCCGTCTGCTCGAGCGAGGCGGCCTGCTGCTCGGTGCGCGAGGAGAGGTCGTCCGACGCCTGGCTGATCTCGATCGACCCGGTGTTGATGCTCTCGGCCGTCTCGGACACCTGCGTCAGCGTCTCGCTGATCCGGCTGCGCATGAACTCGAAATCCTGCTCGACCTTGCGGAACGTCTCGGGCAGCCCCTCAAGCGTCACGGTGAAGTCGCCCTTGGCCAGCGCCTCCAGCGCCGAGCCGACCTGCGCGATCACGGCCAGGCGCTGCGCCTCCTCGGCCCGGAAATAACTCGACAGCGCGACGTCCATGTCGAGCAGCGCGCACTTCACCAGCGTGCCGATCACCTTGCCGAGGCGATTGCCCGCCAGCCGCGCGATCGGCGACTGTGCGATCATCTCGCCGATCAGCTCCTCGAGCACCATCGCATAGCCGCCGATGTACCAGGTGGGAGCGAGGCCAATCTTTGCGTGGACGTTGCCGATCTGCTCGGCCTTGGCGAAGTAACCGTCGCCGATATCGCGCGAGAAAAGCTGGACCCAATGGTTGAACTGCTTGTCGCGCGCATGATCCATCGTCTGGCGCGAGGTAAAGAAGCGGGCGGTGTCGGGCGTCGCCGACATCTTGGTATAGAAGTCGTCGAGCGCGCCCGGCGCGTGCTTCTGAATGGCTCGCAGGATGCGGGGGAAGCTGGCATAGTCGTCAGCATCGATACCGAAGAATTGCAGTCTGTTCTGATTGGCTGACGAATTGTCCATCTGACCGTCTCCACTTGGGCGCGAGGCGATCCAAGCGGTTTCGCGGTAACCAAAATCCTAACCTGCGTAGAACTACGGATGGCCGCCCGGCCGGGTCGTCAGGCGGCGGCGAGCCGGATCGAAACCGCCAATCCGGGGCCTGCATCGCCCAGTTCGACCTCGCCGCCGTGCAGGTGCGCGACTGCCTGGACGAGCGCGAGGCCAAGGCCTGCGCCGTTTCCGCCGCGGGCGGGGTCGAGCCGGCCGAACCGGCGCAGCGCTTCGCCCCGCTGATCGGGCGCGATTCCCGTACCCTCGTCGGCGACGGTGACGACCGCGCCCTCACCCCAAATGGTGAGCCCGAGCGTGATCGTGCCCGCGCCGTATTTCAGCGCGTTGTCGATCAGGTTGCCGATCGCCTGATCGAGCAGCTGCCGGTGGATCGGACGGATGAGCGCCGCCGGCGCCTCGACCCGGATCGAGCGCCCCGCCTCCTCGACGACGGGGGCGTAGAGGTCGGCGATATCCTCGACCATCGCAGACAGGTCGACCGGGGCGAAATGGTCGCGGCCCAGCCCCGCCTCCGCCCGACTGATCGCCAGCGCGGTCTCGACCAGCGCGAGCAGGCGCTCGCCCTCGCCCTCGGCGCGCTCGATCGCGTCGCGTGCGGGTCCGTGGCCGACCTCGGCGCCGGCGCGTTCGAGCGCGACGCGCAGCCGGGTCAGCGGCGAGCGAAGGTCATGGGCCAGGCCGTCGGTCGCGATCTTCAACTCGCCGATCAGCGCCGCCACGCGGTCGAGCGTGCGGTTCACCTCCTCGCCCAGCATCGCGAACGCATCGCCCGATCCGTCCGGGGCCACCCGCTCCGCCAGCGATCCGCCGCGCACATGGCGCAGCGTCTCGACCGTGCCCTCCAGCCGCCCGGTGATGACCCGCGCCGACAGCCACGCCGCCAGCGCTGCGAACACCAGCGCCAGCGCCAGCGCGGCGAGGCTGGCACGTTCGAGCAGCGACAGGAGGTTGCGCTCCCCCTCGACCACCATGCCGGTCAGCAGCCGCGCCCCGCCGGGCAGCGCGGTCGCACGGACCAGCATCGTCTCCGCCTCGACATGGCCGAGACGATAGAGCGTGACGTCGACATCGTCGGCGCCCGGCGCGACACTCGGCGGCCAGTCGCCGACATTACCCGCCAGCCGCGATCCGTCGGCGGCGGCGAGCAGCATCACCTCGCCCCCCGTCATCGCCTGCGTCCGGCGAAACTCGATCGCGCGGGCAAGCGCGGGCAGACCGCCCTGCGCATGGGTGGCGAGCAGGTCGCTGCGCACCGTCTCCGCCGCCGCCGCCGCCTCCGCATCGCTGCGCCCGCGCAGTACCGCGCCGAGCCCGGCGAGCAGCACCGCGGCCGCCACCACCTGTGCCAGGAAGACGAGCGCCGCGAAGCGCAGCGTCGTCGATCGCCAGATCACGGCTCCGCGCCGAGCCGGTATCCAGCGCCGCGCACGGTATGAAGCAGCGGCTTCTCCTCGCCCTGATCGACCTTCTTGCGCAGGCGGCTGAGGTGCACGTCGACGACGTTCGTTCCGGGGTCGAAATGATAGTCCCAGACGCCTTCGAGCAGCATCGTGCGCGTCACGACCTGCTCGGCATGGCGCAGCAGGAACTCGAGAAGGCGGAACTCGCGCGGTTGCAGGTCGATCGTCCGCCCGCCCCGCCGCACCCGGCGCGCGAGCAGGTCCATCTCGAGGTCGGCGCTGGACAACACCGTCTCCGGCCCTGGCGCGGCAACACGGCGGCGGATCAGCAGGCGAACGCGCGCGAGCAGCTCGGCAAAGGCGAAAGGCTTGGTCAAATAATCGTCGGACCCGCCGGTCAGCCCGGCGATCCGGTCCTCCGCCGATCCCAGCGCCGACAGGATGATGACCGGCGTCGCCACCCCCGCCGCGCGGACCGCGGCGAGCACGGACATGCCGTCGAGGCCGGGCAGCATCCGGTCGAGAACGATGCAATCGTAGCTGCCGTCGGTGGCGTGGAACAGGCCGTCGCGGCCATTGTCGGCGCGGTCGACGACGAAGCCTTCCTCGCTGAGGCCCTTGGCGATGAAGTCGCCCGTTGCCCGGTCGTCCTCGACGACCAGGATCCTGTGGCTCATGAATCAGCTCCGCGTCGCCGGCACATCGAGGTCGAGCGTGCGGCCCCCGCGCCGAACATGCAAGGCGACATGCGCCTCCGCCCCCAGCGCATCGCCGATCGCATCGGCATCGGCGGGGGCGCGGGCGTCGATCGTCTCGATCCTGTCGCCGACGCGGAGCCCCGCCTGCTCGGCGATCCCGCCGCTGCGCAGGCTGTCGACCAGGAGCGTGTGCCGTTTGCCCGGCGCCACCGTCAGCACCGCGCCCAGCCAGTCGCGGTCCTCGCGCCGATGCGCCACCACCCCCCGCCATGCGAGCACGCCCGCCAGCATCGCCGCCAGCAGCGTCAGCGCGGTGACGACGCGCAGCGCGCGCATCGCCGCGCCGCCATCGGCCTTCATCCTCGTCAGGGGCGTTTTCGAAAGGGGCATGGATCGTCCTCCATCCCCGCCCTTCTGCCCCGCCCCGCCCGTCCGCCGGGTGGGGAGCAGATGAACTTTTGCTCATGTTCCGGCCAGGGCGGCGTAGGCGGCGGGGGCGTAGCGGGACGGGATGAAGGTCCGTCCCCGCCCCGCCGATACCGAAGCAAAAGCGCGCCGACAGCGCGCGGTGCTCGACGAGCGGACGTGCCGAATGATCTGTCCGGTCGCGGCGGCGATGGTCGGCGTCTGTCTGACGGGCATCGGGCTGCTGCGCGTCGTCGCGTCGGTGCGCGGGCGCGAGACGATCGCCGACGACCTGCTCTCGCTCGACGCGCTGCTGTTCCTGGCCGCGACGCTCGCCTCCTACATCGCGCTGCGCGTCCAGTCGCACCAGCGGCTCCACGGGCTGGAGCGAATCGCCGATGCCGCGTTCATCGCGGCGATGGTCCTGCTGACGCTAGCCTGTTTCGTCATCACCTATGCGATCAGCCGATGATCGCGTCGTTCCCAGGGAAGAACATGATGCGCCCTCACGCGATCCTCGCGGTCGCCGCCGCGATGCTGGCCGCCGCGCCCGCCGCGGCCCAGCCCGCCCCCAACCTTGCCGGCCTGTGGCAGAACCCGCACCGCACCGTTGTCGTGCGCACCGGCAATTGCGGGGCGGAACGCTGGTGCGGCTGGGTCGCGTGGGCAAGTGCGGAGGCGGAGGCGGATGCAAAGGACGGCGGCGTCGACCGGCTGGTCGGCACCGAATTGCTGCAAGGCTATGAGCGCGACGGGCCGGGAAGCTGGACGGGCACCGTCTTCGTCCCCGACATGAACCGCCGCTTCTCCTCCCGGATCGAGGCGGTGTCGGCCAACGAGCTGCGCATTCGCGGCTGCGTCCTGGGCGGCCTGTTCTGCAAGACGCAGGTGTGGACGCGCGTCGAGGCGCTGCCGCGATGAACGCCGCCCGCGCCCTGGTCGAGCGGCATCGCCGGCTGATCATCGTCGGCGTGGTGCTCGCGCTGATCGCCATCGGCTTCGGCGCGCTGGAGGCGATGACGCGCGAGATCCGCTACGCCGATGTGCGCGCTGCCGCCGATGCACTGAATGGGCAGCAGGTGTTTCTCGCGCTCCTGTTCACGGGCGCGAGCTATCTGGCGCTCACCTTCTACGACGTGCTCGCGCTGCGCGTCATCGGCCGTGCGCTCCCTTGGCGGACCGCAGCTCTCGCTTCGTTCACCAGCTATACGCTCAGCCACAATCTGGGCCTGTCGCTGCTCACTGGCGGATCGGCGCGCTACCGCGTCTATACCGCCGCCGGGCTGGACGGGGGCGAGGTGGCGCAGGTCGTGGGGCTCGCCGCCAGCGGGTTCTGGGCGGGCGTGCTCACGATCGCGGGCGCGGCGATGCTGCTCCATGCCGGAACGCTGGCAATCGCCGGGTTCACGCTGTCGGCGCTCTTCGTCCATGTGATCGGCGCGCTCGCGGTACTGGCGATGGCCGCGGGCGTGGTCGTCGCCGCAAGGCTCAACGGACCGGTGCGCCTCCTCGGGCTGACGATCCCCGTCCCCGACGCGGGCCAGTGGCTCGCGCAGATCGGCGTCGCGCTGGTCGACATCGCCTTTGCCAGCGCCGCGCTGTTCGTGCTCATCCCCGGCGCCAGCCCGGCGCTGCTCCCCGCCTTCATCCTCGCCTATGCGCTCGCGATCGTAGCAGCAGTGCTGACGCACGTGCCCGGCGGGCTGGGCGTGTTCGAGGCGGTGGTGCTCGCCGTCGTCCCCGGCGACCGCGCGACGCTGTTCGCCGCGCTCATCGCCTATCGCCTGATCTACTATCTCCTCCCCCTCGCGCTCGGCGTCATCCTGCTCGCGGGGCACGAGGCGGCGCAGCGGCGCGCGCTCCGGCGGATCATGGCGGGGGCACAGTCGGTGGCGAACGGCCTCTCCCCGCTCGTCCTTGCCGCCGCCACCTTCATGGGCGGGGCGATGCTGCTGCTGTCGGGCTCGCTCCCCGCACTTCACCAGCGCATGGGGCTGCTCGCCGGCATCCTGCCGCTTCCTTTCATCGAGGCGAGCCACGTCGCCGCCAGCCTCGCCGGCACCGGGCTTCTGCTGCTCGCCCCAGGCCTCTATCGCCGGCTCGACGGCGCATTTCATGCGACGCGGCTGCTGCTGATCGCGGGCGCGCTGTTCTCGGTGCTCAAGGGTGTCGATGTCGAGGAGGCGACCGTCTGCCTGATCCTCGCGGGCCTCCTACAGGCGACGCGCGGCGCCTTCTATCGCCGCACCGCGCTGACGCAGCAGCCGCTGACAGCGGGCTGGCTCGCCTCGATCGCGGCGGTCGTGGCGCTGGCGGCATGGGCGGGCTTCTTCGCCTATCGCCACGTTCCCTATGACGACGACCTGTGGTGGAGCTTCGCGTGGCGGGGCGATGCGCCGCGGTTTCTGCGCGCGATGCTGGCCGTCGCAGTGGCGCTGGCCGGGGCCACCGTCTGGCGACTGATGGCCGCCGCCCCCGCCGCGGGGAGCGCGAACGAGCCCGGCCTCGACGCCATCCGCCCGATCCTGGCCACCGCCACCCGGACCGAGGCGATGCTGGCGCTGACCGGCGACAAGCGGTTCCTCGTGGCCGAGGGCGGTGACGCGTTCCTCATGTATCAAGTGCGCGGCGCCAGCTGGATCGCAATGGGCGACCCGGTCGGCGCGCGAGAGGCGTGGGCCGACCTCCTCTGGACGCTGCGCGACCGTGCCGACCGCGCACAGGGCCGCGTCCTCCTGTACGAGGTGTCGCCCGCGGTCCTCGACATCGCCATCGGCATGGGCCTGACGATCGCCAAGTACGGCGAGGAGGCGGTGGTCGATCTCACCGCCTTCACGCTCGACACGCCGCGGCTGCGCTCGGTGCGCAAGTCGGAGCGCGCCGTCGCCCGCACCGGCGCCGCCTTCGAGATCGTGCCCCGCGCCGCCGTCCCCGCGCTGCTCCCCGAACTGCGCGCCGTCTCCGACCAGTGGCTCGCCGCCAAGCGCCAGCGCGAAAAGCGGTTCAGCCTCGGCCGGTTCGACCGCGACTATCTGATGCAGTTCGATATGGCCGTCGTGCGGGTCGAGGGGCGGATCGTCGCCTTCGCCAATCTCTGGCTGACGGAAACGGGCGAAGAGGCATCGATCGACCTGATGCGCCACAGCGTCGACGCGCCGGGCGGCACGATGGACTTCCTGTTCGTCAACCTGATCCGCTGGGCGCAGGAACAGGGCTATCGCCGCTTCTCGCTCGGCATGGCGCCGCTCGCCGGGATCGAGGGTCGCCGCCTCGCCCCCGCCTGGGCCAAGGTCGCGCGCTTCGCCTTTCGCCACGGGGAGCGCTTCTACGGGTTCAGTGGGCTGCACCAGTACAAGGAGAAGTTCGCCCCCGCCTGGGAGCCGCGCTACGTCGCCGGCCCCGCGGGCGTCGGCATGCTGCGTGCGCTTCGCGACCTCTCGCGCCTGATCGGCGACACCCGCCCCCCGCGCCCGCCGCGCAGTCCTCGCGCGACCCAGACCCGCCCGGCGCCCGGCCGGCTTCAGGAAGCGACCCTATGACCCGTCCCCTCACCCGCGCCGCCCGCATCCGCCGCTTCGTCGGCATCACCGCGATCCTTGCCGGCATCGCCTATCTGATCTTCGCCGCCGCGCCAGTGCTCCACCTGATCGACAATCAGGCCGAGCGGGTCTTTGCACCCAGCGGCAAGCGGCGCGACGTGGGCGCGGCGTTCATCTCGGGCGACATGGGCCTTGCCTATGGCATGGGCGCGCGCACCGCCCCGGCGCTGGTCGCGCGCGGCGTCCCGGTCCTCGGTTTGAGCTCCGTCGTCGAGTTTGCGCACTATCACACCCGCGAGCAGGTCGACGCCGTCGTCACCCGCACGATCCGGGACACGCTGGCGAAGACCGGCGCGCGTCGCGTGCTGCTGATGGGCCAGTCCTATGGCGCCGACATCGTTGCCACCGCCGCCCCCGACCTGCCCGCCGACCTGCGCGACAAGGTGGCCGCAATCGTCCTCGTCGTCCCCGGCACCAGCGCGTTCTTCCGCGCCGACCCGAGCAACCTGTCCTATATGGGCACCCCCGACGCCTATCCCGCCGCCAAGCTTCGCACGCTGAGCTACGCGCCCGTCATCTGCATCTATGGCACCGCGGAGCGCGACAGCCTCTGCCCCCAGCTTGCCGGCAGCCGCGCGCAGGTCATCGGCCTGCCCGGCGGCCATTTCCTGCGCGGCGACGACAAGACGCTGGTCGCGCGGATGGTCGGCGCGATCGACCGCGCGGACCCGACGATCCTCGACGGAAGATGACTAAAGTTTAAGTTGCGTCCCAGCACCGCGTCATCGGGGCGGCCCTAGACCGGCATCGTCCCTGATACCGGAGTCCGACCCCCGATGCGCACGCCCGTCTTCTTCGATCCCACCGGCCGGCGCGGGCGCTGGGCCAAGCGGAGCGTCGCCGCGCTGATCGCCGCGGTCCTCGTCGCCGCGCTCGCCTTTGCGACGACGCTGGTCGCGGTGCCGCGCGGCCGCGGGCTCGACCTGCCCGGGCGGCATCTGAAGGGCGAGAGCCTGCCGCACCAGACGCTCGGCCACCGCCTCGCCGCCTGGCTGCCAAAGGGCCGCGGCCATGGCGGCGCGCAGTCGCTCGGCATCGGCTTCTACGTGCCCGGCGACGATGGCGGTCTCGCGTCGCTGCGCGCCAATGCCGGCCAGCTCGACTGGATCGTCCCCGCCTCGATCAGCATTTCCGGCCCGAATCATCGCGTGAGCGTGGACGAGGACGCGCGCTTCGACGCCGCAGTCGCGACCATGGCCCGCGCGCCGAAGGTGCTGCCGATGGTCCAGAATTTCGGTACCGACGAATGGGATGGCGCCGGTGCCGCCGCACTGCTGCACGACAAGGCGGCGCGCGCCGCGATGGCGGCGAAGCTCGGCGCCTATGTCGTCGCGCATCATCAGGCGGGCCTCGTCATGGATTTCGAGGCGCTGCCCGCCGGTGCGATGGGCGACTATATCGCCTTCCTCCGCACGCTCCGCGCCGCGCTGCCCGTCGGAGCCCAGCTCGCCGTCACCGCCCCGGCGGAGGACGAGGCATGGCCACTCGCCGCGCTCGCCCGCGTGTCGGACAAGCTCATCTTCATGGCATACGACCAGCATTGGGAGGGCGGCGTTGCCGGCCCCATCGCCGGCCAGCACTGGTTCGTGCGCGAAGTCGAGGATGCGCAGCGGACCGTCCCCGCCGAAAAGCTCGTCGTCGCGCTCGCCAGCTACGCCTATGACTGGCATGGCGACGATACCGACGCGCTGTCGGTCGAGGATGCCTGGCTCGCCGCGCACGACAGCGCCGCACCGATCGGTTTCGACTCCGCCAGCGGCAACGCGCACTTCGCCTATGACGAGGGCGACAAGCGCCACGACATCTGGATGGTCGATGCCGCGACCAGCTGGAACGAGATGCAGGCGCTCAAGCGCCTCGGCATCGGCCAGGTCGCCTTGTGGCGGCTGGGCAGCGAGGACCCCGGCATATGGGCCGACATGCGCGCCTTCCGAAAGGGCGGCACCCCTGACCTGTCGGCACCCAAGTCGCTGCTCAGCACCGATGTCGAGGGATCGGGCGAAATCCTGCGCATCACCGCGACGCCGACCACCGGCCGCCGCCTGATCGACCTCGACCCGCAGGGGATGATCCGCGGCGAGCGCTATGCCGCGCTCCCGACCCCGTACGTCGTCCAGCGCACCGGGGCGCAGGATCCGAAGGCGATCGCGCTCACCTTCGACGACGGCCCCGACGCCACCTGGACGCCGCAGATCCTGAGCGTGCTGGAGGCGGCGCGCGTCCCTGCCACCTTCTTCGTCATCGGCGAGAATGCGGTCGCGCAC
The DNA here is from genome assembly GCF_014199325.1 of Sphingomonas yantingensis. Lineage (GTDB taxonomy): Bacteria > Pseudomonadota > Alphaproteobacteria > Sphingomonadales > Sphingomonadaceae > Sphingomonas > Sphingomonas yantingensis. Next base: position 1,198,094 of record NZ_JACIJJ010000001.1, on the reverse strand, counting down.
CCGGCGATCCTCAACCGCATGGTTGCCGACGGGGACGAGATCGGCAACCACAGCTACACCCACCCCAACCTCGCCGACGCCAGCGAGCGGCAGACCCGGCTGGAACTCAACGCCACGCAGCGGCTGGTCGAGGCCTATACCGGCCGCCAGATGACGCTCTTCCGCGCCCCCTATTTCGGCGACGCGGAGCCCACCACGGCCGACGAGCTCGGGCCGGCGATCGAGGCGCAGAAGGCGGGCTATACCGTCGTCGGACTCCACGTCGATCCGAACGACTGGCGGCGACTGGGGGTGGACGAAATCGTCAACCAGGTCGTCGACCAGATCCATGGCCGCACCGCCGAGAACGCGACCAACATCGTCCTCCTCCACGACGGCGGCGGCGACCGCGCCCAAACCTTGGCCGCGCTCCCGCAGGTGATCGCGCGGCTGAGCGCCGAGGGCTATCGCTTCGTCACCGCTTCGCAGCTTGCCGGCATTTCCCCGGCAGAGGCGATGCCGAAGGTGGCGAAGGGCGACCTCTGGGCCGTGCGCACTGACGTCGCCGTCTTCCTCGTCGTCGCCGGGGTCATCGCGATCGTCACCTGGCTCTTCTACGTCGCGATCGCGCTCGGCATCGGGCGGGCAGTGACGATGGCCGCCCTCGCCTGGTGGCAGAGCCGCCGCCGCCGCGCCGAACCGCCCGCGCACGAACCCAGCGTCTCGGTCATCATCCCCGCGCATAACGAGGCGCGGGTGATCGCCGCCTCGGTCGCGCGCGTCCTCGCCAGCGACTATCCCGCGCTCCAGGTGATCGTCGCCGACGACGGCTCGACCGACGAGACGAGCCCGATCGTCGCGCGCGAGTTCGCGAACGACCCGCGCGTCACGCTGCTCACGATGCGCAACGGCGGCAAGGCGGCGGCACTCAACCGCGCCCTCCTTCAAGCCACGGGCGAGGTCATCATCGCGCTCGACGCCGATACGCAGTTCGAGCCGACGACGATCCGCCGCCTCGCGCGGTGGTTCGCCGATCCGCTCATCGGCGCGGTCGCGGGCGACGCGCGGGTCGGCAACCGCGTCAACCTCGTCACCCGGTGGCAGGCGATCGAGTACATCACCGCGCAGAATCTCGAGCGCCGCGCGCTGGCGGGGTTCGAGGCGATGACCGTCGTCCCCGGCGCAGTCGGCGCATGGCGGCGCGCCGCGCTCGACGCGGTCGGCGGCTATCCCGAGGATACGCTGGCCGAGGATCAGGACCTGACCATCGCCGTCCAGCGCGCCGGCTGGCGCGTCACCTACGACCCGCGCGCCACCGCTTGGACCGAAGCGCCCGAGAGCTTCGCCGCGCTCGCCAAGCAGCGCTATCGCTGGGCGTTCGGCACGCTCCAGTGCCTGTGGAAGCACCGCTCGGTCCTGCGCACCCGCCGCCCCTCGGGCCTCGCGCTGGTCGGCCTGCCCCAGGCGTGGCTGTTCCAGATTGCCTTCGCCGCGATCTCGCCGCTGATCGACCTGGCGCTCGTCGTCTCGATCGTCGGCACGGTAATGCGCGTCGTCCAACACGGCTGGGCACAGACCGCCGGCGACGTGGGGACGATGGGGCTCTACTGGCTCGCCTTCACCGCGATCGACGTGGCGTGCGGATGGGTCGCCTATCGCCTCGACGGGCACAACTCACGCTACCCGGCGCTACTGCTCGTCGCGCAGCGGCTGGTCTATCGCCAGATCATGTATTGGGTGGTGCTGCGCGCCATCGCCTCGGCAATCGGCGGCTGGATGGTCGGCTGGGGCAAGCTGGAGCGGACGGGCCGGGTCGCCGCGCCGGCTTAACGCCGGCCTGCCAGGTGCGACCAGACCGAGGAGATCACCACCGACCCCTCCCCCACCGACGAGGCGACGCGCTTGACCGATCCGGCACGGACGTCGCCGACCGCGAACACACCCTCGCACGACGTCGCATAGGGCGAGGCGGCCCCCACCGCCTCGCCCGTCAGCACGAAGCCCTTGTTGTCGAGCGCGACCAGCCCCGCCAGCCAGCCGGTATTGGGAACCGCGCCGACCATCACGAACATCGCGCAGGTCTCGACCGTCTCGGTCGCATCCCCGCGGGCGATGGTCACCGCCTCCAGCTTCTCATCGCCATGCACCGCGACGGCGGCAGCGCCATAGTCGATCGTGATCGCCGGATCCGCCTCCAGCCGGCTCGACAGATAGCTCGACATCGAGGTGGCGAGGCTGTTTCCCCGCACCAGCACGCGCACGCGGCGGGCGACACGGCTCAGGAACATTGCCGCCTGCCCCGCCGAATTGCCGCCGCCGATCACGATCACCTCGGTGTCGCGGCAGAAGCGCGCCTCGTTCTCGGTCGCGGCGTAATAGATGCCCGCGCCCTCGAACTCGGCCAGCCGGTCGATGGGCAGCCGGCGGTACTGCACCCCCGTCGCGACGACCACCGCGCCCGCGCGCACCCGCTGGCCATTATCGAATGTCGCGCAGAAGTCGCCGCCCTCCAGCCGTTCCAGCTGCATCACGCGCAGCGGCATTACGAAGCGCGTGCCGAACTTCATCGCCTGCACCTCGCCCCGCCAGACCAGGTCGGCGCCGGAAATGCCGGTGGGGAAGCCCATGTAATTCTCGATCCGGCTCGACGTGCCCGCCTGCCCGCCGATCGCATTGTCCTCGACCACCAGTGCCGACAGCCCCTCCGCCCCGGCATAGACCGCCGCCGCGGTTCCCGCCGGCCCCGCGCCGACGATCAGCACATCGACCGCCTCGTCGTCGACGAACTCGCGGCACAGGCCCAGGCGCCGGGCGATCTCATGCGGGGTGCGCGGCTCGACCACCTGATGGCGGCCGAAGATCACCGCCGGCCGCCCGGCCGGAATCGCGCAATGCCCCGCGACGACCGCCGCCGCCTCGCTGCCGAGCGGGTGGGAGGCATAGGGGATGCGGTTGCGGCTCGCGAACTCGGCGACGCGGCGCACGCTCCGGTCGGCCTCCTCGCCGATCAGGACCAGCGAGCTTCCCGGCGCCTCCAGCTGGCGGCGGCGGCGCGCGGACAGGACGGTGATGATGATGTCCGACATCTCGGGCACGTGCGCCATCAGCGACAGCATCGCCGGCCGCGGCACCTCGATCACCCGCGTGTCGCGCGCCGCGCGCATCGCCATCGACCAGCTGCCGCCGCTCAGGAACGAGATTTCCGCCATGAACTGCGTCGGGCCGAGGGCGGAGGGGACCAGCCGCTCGCCCGTAAACGGATCGACCACCTCGATCTCGCCCTCGATCACATAGACGAACTGCTCGACGGGATCGCCCGGCCGGACGAGGAACGTGCCCGCGGGGTAAAAGGCCTCGGCCCCCGCGCGCCGGATCGCCTCGACATGGGCCGGCGCCAGCGGCACCCGCTGCATCTCGGCAAGGTCGCGGCCGATCGTTTCCATGCCAATCCCCCTGATCGCGGAAGCCCTAGGTGTCGGCGAGCCCCACCGACTTTGCAACCTCGTCCAGATCGCTGCCCGGCCGGACAAGATGCCACGTCCGCGGCTCGGCGCCGTTCACCACCACGACGGCATCGCGCGGACAAATGCCGAGGCACTTGACCTCGACCACCCCCGCTGCGCCCTTGCGGCCCTTCTTTAGGTGCAAGTGCTTGCGCAGCGCCTTCGACAGCGCGGTCTTGCGCTTCGGGCCGAAGCCGCCGCCGACGCGCTTCGAACATTTGGCGCAGACGAGCACTGTGTTCGACCAGTTCGAGCGGACTTCAGTCTTCATCTGGCGCCTTCATGCGGTCAGGCGGGCTTCCACTGCCGCCGCTCCTCGGCCGAGCGCAGCACGTCATAGGCCGCCTGCCCCTGCCGGAACCGCTCCGCCGCGTCGGCGTCGCCGGGGCGCAGATCGGGGTGGTTGGCCTTGGCATGACGCCGCCAGGCGAGCTTCACCGCCTCGAAATCGGCATCCGCCTCCAGCTCCAGGACGTCGAGCGCGCGCATCTCGTCGCGTGATCGGCTGCCGTCGCCCGGCCCGGCCCACGCATTGTGCTTCGATTCGGAAAAGCCCGACGCATCACGCCGCTCGTCCGCCTCGCGCTGCGCGGCTTCTTCCGCCGACAGGCCGGCGAAATAGTCCCAGCCCTTGTTGTATTCGGCGGCATGCGTCTCGCAGAAATACCAGCGTTCGGGGCTGTTGGGCGACTTGGGCGCGGGGCAGTTACCCGGCGCGTCGCAGCCATGCCGGTCGCACAGCCGAACCTGCGTCGCCGCCCGCTCGGCCTCATAGCCCCGCCACCGCGGAAAGCCCCAGTCGTTGGATCGTGTCGGCCGTCTCATGTCCGGACAGCAGATAGGCCGGATGCTGCGGTGCGCAAGCGGGGATAGCGGGCGTGTCTTGCGACAAATACGCGACCGTCGGCGCGGGCACACCGGTGAGAGGCCGCTTTCGGCTAAAGCAGACCTTCCGCTTACGTAAATTTGCGGACATAGCTATATCATGACAGCCTCGCGGCTATGGAGTGATCAATGGGCAACCTATCTCTGGATCTGCAACTTCGCACACACCCGCGGTTGCGATTTTTTGCAGGCAGGCTTTTGCTCATAACGGTTGTTTGGCTGGCTACCGCTGGCTTAATCGACATGGTCAAGAATGACGACTACCCAAGTCTCGCGTTGATTATTGCCGCCGTTGTAGCTTGTGCTTTGAGAGCAACGTTTATGCGCCTCCCAGCAGAAAGCTGACGGCTTCCTCAGAAAGCTTATCCTGGCCAGCCAATATCCGCTTTCCTGCCCAAAGCGGACATTTGCTCTCGCGCACCCAAGCAGAAATTCGCCAGAGGGCCTATAAGCCGGGTTCTGTCCGTCCCGCGAACGGGACTGGGCGACCATTCCTCTAGGCGCGCCGTTGCCGACGCGCTCAAGCAACCAACCCGGGCGACGGGCCGAGACAAGGCCCATGCGCCGCCCCTATTCGGTCTTGCTCCCGGTGGGGTTTGCCGTGCCGCCCCCGTTACCGGGCGCGCGGTGCGCTCTTGCCGCACCCTTTCACCGTGGCGTGGTCGAAACCGTCGCCGTCTGCTCTCTGTGGCACTTTCCCTGGGGTCGCCCCCGCCGGGCGTTACCCGGCACCGCTGTCTCGTGGAGCCCGGACTTTCCTCGCGCGAGGTCACCCCCACCCGCGGTCGCCCGGCCCTCTGGCGACGCGCGCCCTAGCGCCTTCGCGCCCGCCGCTCAACCGGAGAACGCGGCGATCAGCGCATGGAGCACCGTCGCCCCGGCAAGCGGCCCTAGCACCAGCATGACGAGGTTGAGCGCGATCACCCAGCCGAGTCGCACCTCCGCCTTGCGGTCGAGGCGCGGCTTTGGCGGCGGCGGCGCGGGCTGCTCAGGCATCGGCGGCCAGTCGCCGTTGAAGTTCACGAACATGGCATGATCCTTCGCGAGGGTGCAGCCTGCCCCACCCTCAATCCTTCACCAATACCGCCTTGAGGTTCATGAACTCGTGCATCCCCCACGGCCCCAGTTCGCGGCCATGGCCCGAGCGCTTGATGCCGCCGAACGGCGCTTCCGGCACCGAGGCGACCATCTGGTTCACCGCGACCATCCCGCATTCGAGGTCGCGGACCAGCCGCTCGCGCTCGCCCTCGTCGTTCGTCCAGATCGAGGAGCCGAGGCCAAACGGCACGTCGTTGGCGAGCGCGATCGCGGCGTCGAGGTCGTCGGCCCGGAACACCATCGCCACCGGCCCGAACAGCTCCTCCTTCGCAAAGTCGCTGTCCGGATCGACGTCGAGAAGGATGCCCGGCGTCAGATACGCGCCCGGAAGGTCCAGCTTCTCCGCCCCGAACAACAGCCGTGCGCCCTCTTCTCGCGCCCGCGCCACCTGCTCGATCACCGTGTCGCGCTGCTCGAAGCTCGACAACGGGCCGATGTCATTGGCCTCGTCCATCGGATCGCCGACCTTCGCCGCGCGCATCGCGGCCGAGAATTTGTCGAGAAAGGCGTCGAACACGTCCGCGTGGACGATCATCCGCTTGGCGCAGATGCACGACTGGCCGGCATTCTGGATGCGCGCGGTCGTCGCAACCTTCGCCGCCTCGTCGAGGTCGGCGGACGGCAGGACGATGAACGGGTCCGACCCGCCCAGTTCCAGCACCACCTTCTTCAGCGCGCGGCCCGCCGCCTCGGCGACCTTCTGCCCCGCGCCCTCGCTGCCCGTCAGCGTGACCGCGGCGACCCGGTCGTCGGCGATCAGCGCCTCGACCGCGCCCGACTTGATGGGCAGGTTAGTGAACAGCCCCTCGGGCGCACCCGCCGCCCGCACCATCTCCTCGATCAGCGCGCCGCAGCCCTGCGTGATCGACGCGTGCTTCAATAGCCCGACATTGCCAGCAAGGATCGCGGGGGCGAGGAAGCGGACCACCTGCCAATAGGGGAAATTCCACGGCATCACCGCCAGCACGATGCCAATCGGTTGCCACGTGGCGATGGCGTGCCCGCCCTTCGTCTGGACGCGCTGGTCCTTCAGGAAATCGGGGCCGGCTTCCGCATAATAGCGGAACCCCGCCGCGCATTTCTCGACCTCGGCGATCGCGGATTTCAGCGTCTTGCCCATCTCCTCGGTCGCGGTGTGCGCCAGCCGGTCTTTGTTCGCCTCGAACGCCTCGGCGATCTTGGAGAGAAGGTCCGTACGCGTCTCGACCGAGGTCAGGCGCCAGTCCTTGTAGGCGGCATGCGCGGTCGCCAGCGCCGCCTCGATCCCGGCGGCGTCCAGCTCCTCGATCGGGGGGCGGGCTTCGCCGGTGGCGGGGTTCACGGTTTCGAACATGGGGGATACGACCTTTCGGCTTGGATTTGTCCGCAACAACCCACGGACCGACGCTTGGCTCCCCATTGCGCCGCGCCCCTTCCCTGTCGCATAGGCTGGCGCATGGCAGAGGAAACCGGCATCGCCGAGCTATCGTTCGAGGACGCGCTCAAGGAACTCGAGCGCATCGTCGCCCGCCTCGAAAGTGGCGACGCGACGCTTCAGGAAGCGATCGAGCTCTACGAGCGCGGTGACCGGCTGAAGCGCCAGTGCGCCGCCCGGCTCGACGCGGCACAGGCCCGGATCGAGGCGATCCGCACCGACGCCGATGGCCGCGCCGCCGGCACCACCCCGTTCGGCGCCTGATGGGCATGACGCTCGCCGCGCCCAGCCTCGCGCTCAAGAACGCGATGCGCGACGTCGCGGTCGAGATCGACCGCCAGTTCGACGCGCTGCTCCCCGTGCCCACGGATGCGCGCGCCAACCTTTACAACGCGATGCGCCATGCGGCGATCGGCGGGGGCAAGCGGCTGCGCCCGCTCCTCGTCTTCGCGACCGCGCGGCTGTTCGGCGTCGATCGCCAGTGCGCCGCGCGCGTGGCGACCGCGATCGAGTGCATCCACGTCTACAGCCTTGTCCACGACGATCTGCCCGCGATGGACGACGACGACATGCGCCGCGGCAAGCCCACGGTGCACAAGGCGTATGACGAGGCGACCGCGATCCTCGCGGGCGACTGCCTCCACGCGTTGGCTTTCGAGATCCTCGCGGATGAGGCGACGCACCCCGACCCCTTCGTCCGCGTCGAACTCATCCAGTGCCTCGCCCTCGCCTCTGGCCCGTCGGGCATGGCCGGCGGTCAGGCGATGGACCTCGAGGCCGAGCGGTCGAGCTTCGACCTCGCCACCGTGACGCGGCTTCAGGCGATGAAGACCGGCGCGCTGATCGCCTGTTCAGTCGAAGCGGGCGCGATCCTCGGCCGCGTGGCGCATGAGGGGCGGACGGGGCTGAAAGGCTATGCCCGCGACATCGGCCTCGCCTTCCAGATCGCCGACGACCTGCTCGATATCGAGGGGGACGAGGACAAAGTGGGCAAGGCGCTGCGCAAGGACGGCGACGCGGGCAAGGAAACCTTCGTCTCGCTCCTCGGCGCCGAGCGCGCGCGCGAACAGGCGCGGATGCTCGTGGATCAGGCGGTCGCGCATCTTCACGCATACGGCCCCGAGGCCGACCTGCTCCGCGACCTCGCCCGCTACACGCTGGAGCGCGATCGTTGAGCGCGCGTACCGCCGTCTATCCCGGCACCTTCGATCCCGTCACGCTGGGACACATGGACATCATCGGGCGGGCGGCGCGGATCGTCGACCGGCTGGTGATCGGCGTCACCACCAACCCGTCCAAGTCGCCGATGTTCACCCTCGACGAGCGGATGGCGATGGTCCGGCGAGAGGTCGCCGCGATCGAGGGCGACGTCCACGTCGTCGCGTTCGATTCCCTCCTGATGGACTTTGCCGAGCGCGAGGGGGCGGACATGATCGTCCGCGGCCTGCGCGCGGTCGCCGACTTCGAATACGAATATCAGATGGCCGGGATGAACCAGCAGCTTAACGACCGGATCGAGACGGTCTTCCTGATGGCCGACGTGTCGCTCCAGCCGATCGCCAGCCGGCTGGTCAAGGAAATCGCGCTCTATGGCGGCGATATCGGCCGGTTCGTGACGCCCGGCGTCGCCGCCGACGTGGCGGGCCGGGTCGCGAAGATCGGCCGCAAGGGTAGCTGATCGAAACCGTCGCTGTGCCTCGCCTGGATCAGCGACGCGCCCGCCCGATCGCGCTAGGATGGCGCGAGATGCGCAATGGGGCGGGACGCCAGCGATGAAGCCACGCGATTTTGCAGCGGCCGACGCGGTCCGGTTGCTCGACCGGCGGCCGACGCGTGCGCCCGACCATGCGCTCGAGGCGCAGATGCTCTCCCGCCTCGCCACCGAACTTGCCGAACGGCCGGAGGGCGTGCTCGCGCGGCTGGCCGATCTCCTCGTCGAAGCCGGGATCGCGGGGTCGGCGGGAACGACCATCTGCGAGGGCGCGTGCGGCGTGTGGGAGGCGGTGTCGGGGGCCTGGGCATCGCTCGGCGGCACCTCGATCCCGCTGGAGGGGAGCCCGTGCGGCATCGTCGTCGATCGCGACGCGCCGCTCCTGATGATCCGGCCCGCCGACCGGTTCGCGGGCGCGCCGACCGATCCGGCCGCTGCCGAATTGCTGATCGTACCGTTTCATCTCGATTGTGTGCCGGCGGGGACGCTTTGGATTGCCGCACACGATCCCGGCCACCGTTTCGACGGCGAGGACCTGCGCCTGCTCCAGAGCCTCGCCCGCTTCGCCGCCAGCGCCCAGCGCGTGCGCGAGCGCAGCCGCGAACTGGCGCGCAGCCGCGACCTGCTTCAGGGCACGATGAATGCCTCGATCGACATGATCCAGGTATTCGAGGCGGTCCGCGACGCCCGGGGCGCGATCACCGACTTCAACTGGCTGCTCAACAACCACATGTCCGAATCGCGGTTCGGCAAGGTCGAGGGCGAGAGCCTGCTCGAACGCAATCCCGGCGTCGTGGCCGAGGGGATCTTCGACGTCTTTCGCCAGGTCACCGAAACGGGCGAGCCAAGCCTGCGCGAGCACCACTATGTGCACGAGCAGTTCGACGGCTGGTTCCTGCAGAGCGTCACGCGGCTTGGCGACGGCGTCGTCACCACGACCAAGGACATCACCGAGTGGAAGGCCGCGCAGACCGAGCTGCTGCGCCTGCGCGACGAGGCGGCCAGCGACCGCCTGCGCCGCAGCGAGGAACGCTTCCGCCGGTTCGGCGAAGCCTCGCAGGACGTGCTGTGGATCCGCGATGCCGCGACGCTGCACTGGGAATATCTGACCCCGGCGTTCCAGGCGCTGTACGGCATCCCCGTCACGCTGGCGATCGTCACCCCCGGCCTCGACCGCTGGCTCGACCGGATCGTGCCGGGCGACCGAACGGCGGCAAAGGCGCAGATCGCCCGTGCGCAGGCGGGGGAATCAACCACCTTCGACTATCGCATCCACCATCCGGACGGGGAGGACCGATGGGTGCGCACCACCGCCTTCCCGATCCGCGGTACCGATGGCGCGATCGAACGGATCGGCGGCATCGATCAGAACATCACCCGCATCCAGCGCGCGCAGCACGCGCTTGCGGAAAGCGAGGAGCGGCTGCGCAGCGCGACCGAGGTCGGACGCCTCGGCCTGTGGGACTGGAACGTACGGACGGGGCACATCGCCTGGTCCGACGAACATTACCGCATGTACGGCTATGCGGTGGGCGAGATCGTGCCGGCTTTCGAGACGTGGCTCGCCTCCGTCCACCCCGACGATCGCGCGGCGACAGAGGCTGCGCTGGCGAGGGCGACCGCCGATCACGGCGAATATGACCATGAGTTTCGCGCGGTCCACCAGAACGGCACCGTTCGCTGGATCGCGGCGCGCGGCCGCTTCACCTACGACAGCGAAGGCCGTCCCCAGCGCATGGTCGGCGCCGCGATCGACCTGACCGAGCGGCGCGAGGCCGAGGAGCGCCAGCGGCTGCTGCTCGGCGAGCTACAGCATCGAGTGCGCAACATCCTCGCGGTCGTCCGCTCGATCATCCGGCGCACCCACGACGCCGATCAAAGCGCGGAGGAGTTCGTCCAGCATCTTGAGGGGCGGCTCGGCGCGCTCGCGCGGACCCAGGTCCTCCTGACGCGGGCGGTCGATGCGGGCGCAGACCTCGAACTGGTCATCCGCGACGAACTCGACGCACAGGCTGCCGATTTCGACCGTGTGGAGCTGTCCGGGCCGGGCGTCCGCCTTCCGGCAAAGGTGGCCGAGGTGCTGACGCTTGCCGTGCACGAGCTTTCGACGAACGCCCTCAAATACGGGGTCTTCTCGAGCGATCGCGGCCGACTGGCGATCGAGTGGGACGAGCGGGTCGTGAGCGACTGCCGGTGGCTGCACCTCGAATGGCAAGAGCGTGGCGTCGACATGCCCCGGCCCGCCCCCGGGCGCGGAGGGTTCGGGTCGGAGCTCATCACCCGGCGCGTTCCCTACGAACTGCGGGGCGAGGGGCGGATCGATCTGCTCCCCGATGGTATCCGCTGCACGCTCGACATCCCGCTCTCGGCCAAGGCGAGCATCCTGAGCGGCGGCGACCCCGCCCGCGTAGAGAACCGGAAGTGACCGCCAAAACTCGCCTGCGCGAACCCGCTCGACCGATCCTCGCCGGGGCGGCGATCCTGGTGGTCGAGGACGAATTCTACCTGGCGTTCGAGCTCAAGGCGGCGGTCGAGCGCGCGGGTGGCATCGTCGCCGGGCCGTTCGCCGATGCGGCGTCGGCGATCGCGCATCTGGTCGAAGCGCGGATCGACGGCGCGGTCGTCGACGTCAATCTGGGCAGCGGGATCTCGACGCTCGTGGCCGACGCGCTCATCGAGCGTGCGGTACCGTTCCTGCTCCTGACTGGCTACGACGCCGCCGCTCTGCCCGATCGGTTCGGCGGGGTCGAACGGATCGAGAAGCCCGCCGATCCCTGCGCCGTCATGCGCAAGCTGCGCGTTCTCGTCGGCCCGGGTGAGGGTCAGGCCGCGGCAAGATAGGCACGGTCGAACTCGCCCGCGGCGACCAGCCCGTCCCAGTCGAGGATTTCGACGCTGTCGCGCGATACCGACACCAGCCGCTCCTCGCGCAGGCCCTGGAGCGTGCGGTTGACATGGACCGAGGTGAGGCCGAGCGCGTCGCCGAGTTGCTCCTGCGTCATCGGCAGGCGATAGCGGCGGCCGTCGGACTGATCGAGCTGCGCATAGCGCGTCGCCATTTCGCAAAAGAGATGCGCCATCCGCGACCGTGCCGGGCGCTGGCCGATGTTGATGAGCCATTGCGCGACGATTGCCGCCTCCACCACGCAGGCGCGCCAGAAGGCGGTGGCGATGCCCGGATGCCGAAGGCCGACGCGCCGCAGGTCGTCGTGCGCGACGCGCAGCAGCGTCGATCCGGTCAACGCGGTGAGCGCAGTCGTCGCCTGAGGCACGATCACCGATTGCAGGTCGGCGATCTCGCCCGGCAGGTGCAGCGACACAATCTGGCGTCGCCCGTCGCCGGTCTGGCCGAAGCGCCCCACCAGCCCCTCCGCCACCAGGCTGGCATGGTCGCTCGACGAGCCGACCTCGACGAAATCGGCATGCGCGCGCACGTCGTGCCGCTGGACGGGCAGCGACAACAGCGCCTCTCGCGCATCGGCGTCGAGCGGCGTGTGCGATGCGAGGCGCTGGACGAACAGCGCCATGGCGGAGTGGTTCGACGGATAGGGCATTGATGCTTCCTTCGAAGCGAGTTTCAAGCGCCGCGCTCGGCGGCCATTCTGGCGCTATAATGGAACGGCTGCGGAATAACGCCCCTAAACTACGCTAAGTATCTGTCGATTCATGGTTAACGGCGCGACTCCAGCGTCCGCCGTCCCGGACGAGACGATTCAGCCACGAATGAACAGATTGCGCAACCATGCCGGACCGCCCCGCCCGGCAGTACGCCAATCCTCCGCCTCCTCGGCCGGCGGCGCCGCTGCCGCCTGCGCGGACGGATCAAGCAGCCGCGCGCGCGTGCCGCGATAGGCGGGGCGATCGCGCGTGACGATCGTGAGGCCATGCTCGATCGCGGTCGCGGCGATCAGCGCATCGCGCGTATCGGCCAGCGCAAGCGTCCCCCGCCGACGCGCCACCGCCGCATCGACTGGCAAGACGTGTCCCTCGAATGCCGGCAGCAGCCGCGCCTCGATCCATTCGCGCCAGGCCGCGCCGGCCGCCTTGTCGTCGCGCCCGGCACGCGCCGCCGCGCCTTCCACCTCTACCAGGCTCACGGCCGAGACGAACAACCGTTCGCGCGGCGTCGCCGCGGCCCAGGCGACCAGCCGCGGATCGGCATCGGGCGCCCGCGCGCCCCGCAATTCGATCAGGATCGGCGTGTCGAGCAGGTACACCGGCCCCTCAGCCCCGCCAGTCGTCGCGCGTGGCGACCGGCGGCGCAGGCGTGGTGACCGCCAGCAGATCGACGATCGATTCGCGGCGTCCCTTCAGCCCGCGATACGCCTCGATACTCATCAGCACGTGAGTCGGCCGGCCGCGATCGGTCACGAACAGCGGCTCCTCGCGCGCGATCCGCTTGGCGGCGCTCACGTCCTGATTGAATTCGCGTGCGCTGACGACCTTCATAACCCGGCCCTAAGTGCTTTAAGATGTAGGTACGTACCTACGTTGTGGAGCCGCTGCAACAGATCGGCGACCCGGGCGGGAAATCGTCCGGCGCGCCCCAAAGGCCGCTTGCGGGCATCCGCGGATCGCGGTTTCAACGCGGGTGACATAAGGCGGCGAAGCGCCCGCACCCTCGGGGGAGGAACGATGCTCGAACTATTGGCTCAAGGTTGGACCGCGCTAGGCGACGTGCTGTCGCCGCACGGCCCTGCGGTGAACGCCGCCAAAAGCTATGCGCCCGGCGATTTCAGCATCCATTTCTTCCTCCAGCTCGCGATCATCATCGCCGCCTGCCGCGTCGTCGGCTGGATCGGCCAGCGCTTTCTCGGCCAGCCGCAGGTGGTGGGCGAGATGATTGCCGGCGTGTTGCTCGGCCCGTCGCTGTTCGGCCTCCTCACCCCGGACCTCCAGGCAGCTATCTTTCCCAAGGAAACGCGCAACGTCCTTTACACGGGCGCGCAGCTCGGTGTCGGGCTCTACATGTTCCTCGTCGGCCTGACGCTGCGGCTCGACCATTTCCGCACCAAGGCGAAGAGCGCCGCGGGCGTCTCGGCCGCCGGCATCGCCGCGCCGTTTGCGCTCGCGGCGCTCATCACGCCCTGGCTCCTCCAGGTGCCGGGTCTGTTCACGCCGGGGATCAGCACCAGCAACGCGACGCTGTTCATGGGTGCGTGTATCGCCCTCACCGCCTTCCCGATGCTGGCGCGCATCATCAACGAGCGCGGGCTCGCCAATTCCTCGCTTGGCACTCTGTCGTTGACCGCGGGGGCCTTCGACGATGCGGCATCATGGTGCGTGCTTGCGGTGGTATTGGCGACGTTCGGTGCCGGACCGGGCGTTGCGGTGATCGCGATCGGCGGGGCGCTTCTCTACGTCCTGTTCATGGTCACGGTCGGCCATCGCCTGCTCGCCCCCCTCGGCCGTGCGGTCGAGGCGCGCGGCGAGATGTCGATGCAGGTGCTGGCGATCACGCTGGCGCTCTTCTGCCTGTCGGCGTTCCTGATGGACGCGATCGGCATCCACGCGATCTTCGGCGGTTTCCTGCTCGGCGCGTGCATGCCTCGCGGGCTGTTCGTGACCGAGATGAAGCGCAAGGTGGAGCCGCTGGCGGTCGTCCTCCTGCTGCCGATGTTCTTCACCTATTCGGGGCTGAACACGCGGATGGACATGGTGAACTCGCTGCCGCTGCTGCTCGTTGCGCTCGGTATCCTCGCGGTCTCGATTCTCGCCAAGTTCGGTGCCTGCTACGCCGCCGCGCGGCTGGCGGGGGAGGACAACCGCACCGCGCTCGGCATCGGCGCGCTGATGAATTCGCGCGGGCTGATGGAGCTCATCATCATCAACATCGGCCTGCAAAAGGGGATCATCGGCCCGACGCTTTTCTCAATGCTGGTCCTGATGGCGATCGTGACGACGGTGATGGCGACCCCGCTGTTCGAGGCGGTCTATGGCCGGCGCGCGCGTGCCAGCGGCGAGCTGGCGCCCGTCGACGAGCGCGAGCTGGCGACCGCGGCCTGATGCTGAGGGCACTGGCGGTCCTTGCGGTGCTCGTCGGCACGCCGGCGTCGGCGCAGGAGATCGCGATCAAGCCGAGCATCGATGCGCGGCTGCGCTACGAGCATGTCGATCAGGCCGATCTGCCGCGCAGCGCCGACGCACTGACGCTGCGCCTGCGCCCCGGCATCATCGCCGAGCACGGGCCATGGTCGGCGCTGGTCGAGGGCGAGGCCGTCGCCGCGCTGGTCGATCGCTACAATGACGGGCTGAATATGCGGCCGGGCTATCCGACCGTACCCGACCCCGAGAATATCGAGCTCAACCGCCTTCAGCTTCGCTATGCCGGGCCGAACGTAACCGCGACCGCGGGCCGCCAGCGGATCACGCTCGCCGACGACCGCTTCGTCGCCGCGGCCCCCTGGCGGCAGAGCGAGCAGACCTTCGACGCCGCGCGCGTCCAGCTTGGCAAGGGCGCGGCGCCGCGCCTCGACCTCAGCTATGCCTGGTCGGTGCGGACGGTCTATGGCCGCGACGGCTATGGCGCGCGCCCGACCAGCATCGGCGGCGACAATCTCTTCGCGCTCGCCAGCATCGGCGGCCCACGCGCGACGCTCTCGGCCTTCGCCTATCTGGTCGATCAGGATGCGGCGGCGGTGCAGAACTTCGCGTTGTCGAGCCAGACCTGGGGGCTGCGCGCCAACGGCAAGCTGCCGCTCGCCCGCGACCTTTCCCTCACCTACACCGCCACGGCCGCGCGGCAGAGCGACTGGCATCGCAATCCCAACGACTATGCCGCGACCTATGCGCTGGCGGAGGCGGTGCTGGGGCGCGGCGGCTGGACCGCGGGGCTGGGCGGCGAGCTTCTGGGGGCCGACCGCGGGATCGCACTGACGAGCGTGCAGGCCCCGCTCGGCGCCGCGTTCAAGTTCAACGGCTGGGCCGGCAAGTTCGCGACCACCCCGCCCGACGGCGTGCGCGACTATTATGCGACGCTCGGCCATAGCTGGAAGCAGGTGGGCGCGTTCGGCAGCATCGCACTGACCGCGGCGGGTCATCATTTCACCAGCGACCGGCTGGTGCACCCCTATGGCGACGAACTGGACCTGCTTGTTCTGGCGAAGCGGGGGCCGTTCCAGTTCTCCGCACGATGGGCGCATTATCTGGCCGACGGCTTTGCCGCCGACACCGACAAGTTCTGGCTGGAGATCGACTGGCTGCGTTAAGCCGCGACGCCCTCGCCGATCTGGCGGATGAGGGCGCGGTGCTCGGGCAGTTCGGCCACCGCCTGCCGGCCGAAGCTGCGGATGCGCTCGAACAGGCGCTCGGCATGGGCGGCGTCCGCACCGCCGCCCGCGTCCTGGCCGAGATCGGTTTCGAACCCCATCCCGTACAGTACATATTGATAGTTGAACGGCGCGAAGCTCTCCGTCCCCACAAGGAAGTCGAACCGGCTGGGCGGCCGATGCCGCCACTCGGCCAGCATCGCGCCCAGCGTGTCGGGGATCGAGGCCGGGTCGGCATTGTCACGCCAGAACGGTTCGGGCCGGCGCGACAGGCAGTAATGCAGCTTCAGGAAATTGGTGATCGCTCCATAACGCGCACCCATCAGCGCGTTGAAGCGCGACGCCGACGCCGACACCGCCCCGCCGAAGGGCAGGAACTCCGCGATCATCGCCGCTGCCGCCTCGATCAGCACGATGCCCGTCGATTCGAGCGGCTCGAGGAACCCGCCGGCCAGCCCCACCGCGACGCAATTGCCCACCCACTGCGTCTCGCGCCAGCCGGGCTCGAACGGGATGATCCGCGCATCGAAGCGGTCGTGGCCGACATAGGCGCGCAGGATTTCCGCCGCACGCGCATCGGACAGGTGTGCGCTCGAATAGACGCAGCCAAGGCCCCGTGCATGCTGAAGACCGATGTCCCAGATCCAGCCGGCCTCGTGGGCGGTCGCGGTCGTCACGCTCTCGATCGGCGTGTCGGGCCGGTCATAGGCGATCTTGCAGGCGAGCGCCCGGTCGGTGAACAGGTGCGCCTTAGCCGACCTGAACGGCCCGCCTAGCGCCCGGCCGAGCAACTCGGCGCGAAAGCCCGAACAGTCGACATAGAGGTCGGCGGTCAGCGCTCCGTGCGCGTCGGTATGGACGCGCCCGATCCCAGCCTCGCCCGTCTCGACCCCGCGAAGTTCCCCCTCGAGGTGCCTGACGCCCAGTTCGACCGCCCGCGCCCGCAGCAACGCGGCCAGCCGATGCGCGTCGAAATGATAGGCATAGGCCAGCGGCCCGTCATAATCGCCCTCGCCCGAATGCTTGGGCGCGCGGACCGCATCGGCGACGCGGTTCTGGATCGTCATCGCCTCGGCGAAAGGCTCGCGCGCGGATGCCGGCTTGAGCAGCCAGTGCGCGACCAGATCGGTGCCCTCCGCCTGATAGGGCGCGTCGAAGGGGTGGAGATAACGATGCCGTCCCGCCGGGGTGGGCGAATGCAGCCAGTCGTCGAACCGCACGCCCTGCTTGAACGTCGCGCCCGCCTCTCGCACGAAGCGCGCCTCGTCGATGCCGATGTGGCGCAGCGTCGTGCGGATCGTCGGGAACGCGCCCTCACCCACCCCGATGATGCCGATGCCCGGCGACTCGAGGACGGTGATCGCGGCACGCTGGCCGAGCGCCCGCGCCAGATAGGCCGCGGTTAGCCATCCGGCCGTGCCGCCGCCGACGATCAGGATCGAACGCTGCTGCGCCATAGGGTCAGCGTAGCGCAGCCACCGGCGGCCTGCCACCCGCCAATGGCGGGCGGGCATCCGTAGTAGTTCGATGGTTCAAAACTACCTCTTTTCGGCGGTATCGCGCCCCGGCTAAATGTACGAAACGGTACGGGAGAGGCTATGCAAAAGGCGGACGGGGCGCGAATGCGCCTGAATGACGACCTTGCCCTCGCCGCTGCCGGAGATCGCGTGGCCTTTGCGCGGATCTATGCCGATACGTCGCACAAGTTGTTCGGGATCGTCCTGCGCCTCGTCCACGACAAGGAAACGGCGGAGGATGTTCTTCAGGAAGTCTATCTGAAAATCTGGGACCGGGCGGGCAGCTTCGATCCGGCGCGCGCCAGCCCGATCACCTGGATGGCGACGATCGCCCGCAACAGCGCGATCGACAGTCAGCGCCGCCGCGATCGCCGGCGCGAAGACGGCGAACCCGCTGACTCGGCGGATGCGAGTGTCTCTGGCGACCCCGACCTGCGCATCGGTCTCGCCCGCTGCATGACGCTGCTCGAGGACCATCAGCGCCAGTTCATCCGCTCGGCCTTCTTCGACGGCTACAGCTATGCGGAGATGGCGACCCACGCATCGGTACCGCTCGGCACGATGAAGAGCTGGGTGCGGCGCGGGCTCGAACGGCTTCGGGTCTGCCTCGACGCCGACTGACCCTAGGCCGCGATACCGACCTTGCCGAACGGGCCGAGCAGCGCGCGATGCACGGTCTCCGCCGCGCCATAGCATTCGCCCGCCACTCCTTGCAGCGCGGCGCGATCGCGCACCACGATCTTGCCGCGGGTGCAACGTACGACGCGCTCGCCCTCCAGCAGATGAAGGCTGTCGGTCACGCCCGCCCGGCGCGAGGCAAGGAACTCGGCCAGGCGCAGATGGGTGATATCGAGCGTGTCGCCCTCCACCCGGTCGTGCAGCATGCATAGCCACCGCGCCAGCCGCGCCTCCGGCCGGCAATGCAGGCGCCCGGCGATGGTCGAGCGCATCTGGGCGATCACCGTCTCGCGATAGCGCAGCAGCGCGGCGGCGAGCGCCGGGCGCTCGGCACACAGCGCCTGGACGCGCTCGCCAGGGATCGACAGCGCGGTGCCGCGGATCAGGACGCCGATCGCGCTCGACGGCGCGACGCCGGTCGCAGGCTCCCAGCCGAGCACGCCCTCGCGCCCGACCATCCCGCATTCGACCAGTTCGGCGCCGATCCGCTCGCCGAAGGAAAGCACCGCCGTCTCGGGCAGCCAGAGTGAGGGGCCATGCGCCTCCGGCACCACCGGCTCGGCGTTGGCGAAGGTGACGCGGATCGCCACCGCCGCGACTGCCCTCGCATCGTCCCGCGGCAGCGCGGCCAGGAAAAGATTGGCATGGGCAGCGGTGTCGCTGCGATCGGTACGGTCGGTGCTGCGGTACATCTACTCACAATCGCTAAACTAACGCATGTAAGTTTCGCAACAGCCCCCGCGTGCGGATGCACGCCGGACGCGCGCGGGCGAAATAAATGCTCGCTTCCGTACGATCGACCCTGCCCGACACGAAAAGGGGCGCGGCAGGTGTCCCCGCCGCGCCCCGAAATCGTGCGATACCGCAATGCCTTACTTGGCGGCAACCTCGCTCGGGCGCGGGTCGCGGCGCTCGGCGATACGCGCCGACTTGCCGGTGCGGCCACGCAGATAATAGAGCTTCGCACGACGCACGACGCCGCGGCGAACGACCTCGATCGAATCGATCGTCGGCGAATAGAGCGGGAAGACGCGCTCGACGCCCTCGCCGAACGAAATCTTGCGGACGGTGAAGTTGCTGCCCATGCCCTTGTTCGAGCGCGCGATGCACACGCCCTCGTAGTTCTGGACACGGCGACGCTCGCCCTCGATCACCTTCACGCCGACCTTCAGCGTATCGCCCGGACGGAACTCGGGGATCTTCTTGTCGGCCAGGAACTTGGCGATCTGTTCAGCTTCGATCTGCTGGATCAGGTTCATTTCTTGTCGTCCCAATCTTCATCGCTGCGCGCCAGAGGGAGGCTGACCCGAACGCCGGTGTGGCGCTCCCAAAGGTCGGGCCTCCTTAGCCGTGTATCGGTCTCGGCCATCTGACGTCGCCAGGCCGCGATCCGCGCATGATCCCCCGATCGCAGCACTTCGGGGATCGTGCGCCCTTCCCATTCGACGGGTCGGGTGAATTGAGGGTATTCGAGGAGGCCGCTTTCGAAGCTTTCCTCGTCTCCGCTCGAAGCGGCGCCCATTACGCCGGGAAGCAGCCGAACGCAAGCGTCGAGCACGGTGAGCGCCGCCATCTCGCCGCCGGACAGGACATAGTCGCCGATCGACACCGGCTCGATCGGGCGCCCCTCGAACAGGCGCTCGTCGAACCCCTCGAACCGGCCGCACAGGATCGAAACGCCCGGCCCCGCGGCAAGCTCGCGCACCCGCGCCTGCGTCAACGGCTTGCCCCGCGGGCTCATCGCCAGCATCGGCCGGTCATAGCCGACGCTGTCGCAGGCCGCCGCCAGTACGTCGGCGCGCAGTACCATCCCCGCGCCGCCGCCCGCGGGCGTGTCGTCCACGCTGCGATGCTTGTCGGTCGCGAAGTCGCGAATCTGCACGGTCTCGAGGCGCCACCGCCCCTCGCGCAGGCCCCTGCCCGCCAGCGAAAGGCCGAGCGGGCCGGGAAACATCTCGGGGTAAAGCGTTAAGGCAGTGGCGGCGAAGACCATGGGGGCTCCTTGGCCTGCACGCGGGAGGAAAGGCAAGTGATCGAAGATTGCATCATCGTCGGCGCCGGCCCCGCCGGCCTGACCGCCGCGATCTATCTCGCGCGCTTCCACCTCAAGGTCCGCATGTTCGATTGCGGGTCGAGCCGCGCCGCGATGATCCCGCGGACGCACAACCATGCGGGCTATCCCGGCGGCATTCCCGGCCCCGAACTGCTCCGCCGGATGCGCGACCAGGCGGCCGAGTTCGGCGTGACGCGCGAGGAATGCCGCGTGACCGAGATCGAGCCGCTGGACGGCTGTTTTCGCATATCCTGTGGTGACCGCAATTGGGAGGCGCGAACCGTCCTGCTCGCGACAGGCGTCATCAATCACCGGCCGGAGGGGATGGACCACGCGCTCCACGACGCGGCGCTGGCGGGCGGGCAGCTTCGCTATTGCCCGATCTGCGACGGGTATGAAGTGACGGACAAGCGCGTCGGCGTGATCGGTACCGGGGACCACGGGATGCGCGAGGCGCTGTTCCTGCGCGGCTATACGCGCGACGTGACGCTGATCGCGCCGGGGGTTCACGATCTCGACGACGCCTGCCGCGCGGCACTGGACGATGCTGGCGTCGTGCTCGTCGAGGGGCCTTGCGGCGACTACACGATCGACGGCAACCGGCTGGTGCTCGACACCGCCGAGGGACGGGTGGCGTTCGACAGCGTCTATCCCGCGCTAGGTTCGACGATCCGCTCGGACCTCGCCGTCGCGGCGGGGGCGGCGGCGACCGGCGAAGGCTGCCTGACCGTCGACGATCATATGCGCACCACCGTCCCTGGCCTGTTCGCGGCGGGCGACGTGGTGCTCGGCCTCGACCAGGTTTCCAACGCGATGGGCCAGGCGGGCGTCGCGGCGACGACGATCCGCAACGCGCTGAACGACGCAACGCCGCTGCGGCGGTGAACCGCGAGCACGTCGCCCCAGCGAAGGCTGGGGCCTCTGGCCGCAGCACGGCGCCCAAGAACCGAACGATCCCAGCTTCCGCTGGGATGACGCTCATCTAGAACCAGGCGCGCAGCCCCGCGACGAACGCGAAGCCGCCCGTCCCCTCGCCGTCCGCGCGCGCAAATCGCGCGGTGTCGCCGAACCGCCGCTCCCACGACACGCCGACATAGGGCGCGACCTCGCGCTTCCATTCGTAACGCAGGCGCAGCCCCGCCTCCGCCCGAGTGACTCCCGAACCAAGGCGGAGCGCCGGCACGTCCTGTGCCGACAGCTCGACCTCGACCCGCGGTTGCAGCACCCACCAGTTGGTCAGCCGCTGATCGACATAGGCCTCGGCCCGGCCGAACAGCTCGCCCTTGTCGGACAGGAAGGCGGTCGCCTCGACATCGAACCAATAGGGGGCCAGCGCCTCAAACCCCGCGCTGGCGTACGTCCGTCGGGCACCCGCACCCAGGTCCTGCCGAACGCCGAGTTGCACATTCTCATACGGCCCCACCGCACGCGAATAGAGCGCCTGCACTTCCGCCTCGTCCAGGCGGTCGCCGAACCGGCCCTCCCCTTCGGACTTCAGCACCAGCCGGTCGACGTCCCCGCCGAACCAAGCGTCGCCATCCCAGCGATAGCCGTCGCGGCCGCTACGAACCGCGACTTCGGCAAGGTTGAGCATGACCTGATTGAACGCCATCCCTCCATGCTCGCGCCTGAGCGCTTTGGACGCGGTGGTCATTGCCTCCTCGCCGTAGAAGGTCGAAGCTGCGAGGTCGGGAAAGGCGGCGGGCGCCGGTGCGTTGCCGACTTCGTTCCGCGCGGCGGGGGTACAATGCCCCATGGCGGCGTGTTCTGACGGACAGGCCGGATCACCGCCGTTCGGCGCGGCGGTAGCGGGCATGGCGCAATGGCCCATCGCCGCATGCTCGGGCGTGCAGACCGGCGTTGCGGCGACCGGCGCGGGCGCTGGCATCGTGCAATGCCCCATCGCCGCATGCTCGGCCGTGCAGGACGACGCCGCGGAAGCGGCGGGCGCCACCGACTTTGCCGCAGGCTTCCGCGTTGGCACCGCAGCACGCTTCGACGCGGCTTTCGGCTTCGCGGGCGACCTGGGCTTCGGCTTCGCCTTTGCCGCGGGCATCTTGCAATGGCCCATCGCGGCGTGCTCGGGCGTGCAGGCCATGGGCATCGCCATGCCCGGCATCGAATGCTGGGGCGCGGCGGCGAGCGCGGCGGCGAGGATCAGCGCGCTCATGCCACCTTCCCCCCGGCGTCGCGGACCTGGACGACCTGCATCATCCCGGCATGCATGTGATAGAGCATGTGGCAGTGGAACGCCCAGTCACCGGGCTGAGCGGTCACGTCCCAGCTTACCTTGCCGCCGGGCTGGACGAGGACGGTGTGCTTGCGGGGCGCATGGTCGCCCTTGCCCGTCACCAGTTCGAAGAAATGGCCGTGCAGGTGGATGGGATGGCCCATCATCGTGTCGTTGATCAGCGTCACTCGCACCCGCTCGCCGCTGCGCATCGGGATGGGCTTGTCGACATGTGCGAACTTCATGCCGTCGAAGCTCCACATATAGCGTTCCATGTTGCCGGTCAGGTGGATGACGATCTCCCGCCCCGGCGCGCGCATGTCCGGGTTGGGCACCAGCGCCTCCAGCATTCGGTAGTTGAGCGTGCGGTGGCCGACATCCTCCAGCCCCTGCCCCGGGTAATCGGTGCGGTCGGCGGGCATCGGCGAGATCGTCTGGACGCCCGGATCGCGCTTCACGCCGGGCGCGGGGGTGAAGTCGCGCATCGAATGGTCCATCGAATGTCCGGCACCGGAGGGCGCGCAATGCCCCATCGCGGCATGCTCGGGCGGGCAATCGCCGCCCATCGCCATCGCCCCCATGCCCATGTCGGTCATCGTCGCGACCGGCCGACGACGCAGCGGCGGGACGGGCGCGGTCATGCCGACGCGCGGCGCGAGTGTCGCGCGCGCCATGCCCGAGCGGTCGATGCTCTCGCCGACGATGGTGAAAGCGCGATCCTCGGCGGGCACCACCACCACGTCATAGGTTTCGGCGGGCGCGAACTGGAACTCGTCGACCTCGACGGGACGGATGTTCAGCCCGTCCGCTGCAACGACGCTCATGGCGAGGCCCGGAATGCGCACGTTGAACGTCGTCATCGCGCTGGCGTTGACGAAGCGCAGCCGCACCCGCTCGCCCGGCTTGAACAGCGCGGTCCAGTTGTCGGCGGGGCCGTGCCCGTTGACGAGATAGGTGTAGGTCGTGGCGGTCACGTCGGCGATGTCGGTGGGGTCCATCCGCATCGCGCCCCATTCGACACGCTCCCCCGCCTTCTGGTCGCGACCCGCCAGCAGCCCGCCGATCGTCTGGCGCTGGCGATTGAAGTAGCCGGGCTCGAGCTTCAGCTTGCGAAAGATCGCGTGCGGATGAAGCGGGCTGTGGTCCGACAGCATCACCACATGCTCGCGGTCGAAGGCGACCGGATCGGCGCCCGCAGGATCGATCAGGATCGGCCCGTAATGGCCCATCTGCTCCTGAAGCCCCGAATGGCTGTGATACCAGTAGGTGCCCGACTGGATCACCGGGAAGTCGTAGGTGAAGCGCCCGCGCGCCGGGATGCCGGGGAAGCTCACGCCCGGCACGCCGTCCATCTGGAACGGCAGGATCAGGCCGTGCCAGTGGATCGAGGTTTCCTCGTCGAGGCTGTTCTCGACATGGATACGGACACGCTGCCCCTCCTTCAGACGGATCAGCGGTGCTGGGGCATGGCCGTTGATGCCGATACCGTGCGCCGTTTTGCCGTCGACGGTGCGCATGACGTGGCCCACGGTGAGCGTCATTTCCTCGCCCGATAGTTCGGGCGGCAGCGCGGTCGTGCCCGCCGAGACGGGGCTTGCCCAGCCGGGGAGCGCCAGCCCCGCACCGGCAAGGGCCACGCCGCGCATCATCGCGCGGCGATCCAGATTGAGATCCATGTAAAATATCCGTTCCGCGAGCGCTCGCGCGCCCGTTGTCAACAAAAAGGCGGAAGCGGATCAGCCGCGCGGCGGCGGCGGTGCGGGGCCGTTGACCAGATGCGCGAGCGACACGGGCACGCGCTGCGCCGGCTCGGACATGGCCACCATCGCCCTCGCCTCGGGCGACGGGGGCGTCGGCAACGCCGCGCAGGCAAGCGCGCAGTCCGACCGGCAATCATGCGCCGGCGCGGCGGGTGGCCGCTTGCCCTCGCAATCCATATGCGACGCCATGACGGGCGCCGGGCCGGCCACTGCCTGCCCCGCGCAACCGATGCCGAGCGGCATCAGCAGCAGCGCCACGACGACCGCCGCCATCAGGCGGAAAAGCGCACGGGGCGACAGGGCGGACGGCCGATTCACACCGCGGGAATTAGGGCCTCGCCGCGCCGCCCGCAACCGCGCCCTTCAGCGATCCGATGGGCACCGCCGCCGCCATCCGCGCAAAGCCCGCCGGGTTGGGGTGCAGCCCGTCGCCGGTATCGAACGCCGCCGCCAGCCGGTCGAGCCGCGCCGGGTCGGCAACCACTCGGTCCAAGTCGATCACGCCATCGAAATGGCCGGGCGTGCGGATCCACGCGTTCACACGGGTCCGCAGCCCCTCGATCAGCGGGGTCGCGTGGTAATAGTCGCTGGCCCCGAACGGCGTGATCGTCGCGCCATGCACACGCAGCCCCCTCGCCCGCGCCCGCGCGGCGATCTGCGCATAGGCGCCGGTGAGCGCGTCGAAGAGCGCATCGGCATCCGCCTGGATCGGCCGCTCCGTGCGCGACAGCGTGCCGATATCGTTCACCCCCTCGAACACGATCAGGTCGGTCACGCCCGCCAGCGCCAGCACGTCGCGATCGAGCCGCGCCAGCGCACTCGGCCCGAGCCCGTCGGCCAGCACGCGGTTGCCGCCGATCCCCTGATTGAGCACCGCCATCCCCCGCGTCCGCCGATCCGCCGCCAGCCGACGGGCGAGCAGGTCGGGCCAGCGGTCGTTGCCGTTCGTGGTCGACCCTCGCCCATCGGTGATCGAATCGCCCAGGACGACGACCGCGCCCGTTCGCCCGCACGCCTCGACCTCGACGCCCGACAGGTTGAACCAGTGCTCGGTCGGCGCCGCGACCGCCATCGCCGGGTCGCGCGTCGCATCGCCCTTGGCGAGCCAGGAGGTCGCGCGCGACCCGGGGTGGGAGGTCTGCTCGCCCGGCTCACCCGCGACGTGCAGCGTGACGGAGAGGTCGTCGAACGCCGCGACCGGCATCTCGACCGGATCGGACAGCCAGTCGCTGCCCGGCGGCACGGCCATCCCTGCCCTGCCGCCGAAGCGTATCGGTACAAGGCTTGCCGTCTGCACCGCCGCCGCGCCCGGCCGAACAGGGCGCGCGATCGAGGCGCTCCGCACGATCAGCGGCTTTGTACCGAAGGCATTCGAGATACGTATACGTATACGTGGCCCTCCGGCACTCACGCGGACAGTCTGCCGCAGGCTGGCGTCGGTCATTGCGCCCGAAACCAGGCGGTTATCCCCGCCCGGCACCATCTGCGCGGACACCCAGGCGGGCTGCCAGCCGCAGCTGCTCGCCCATGCCGGGGCCGCGGACAGCAGCGCCAGCCCCGTTATCGCCCACTCGGTCCGCCGCATCGCCCGCGCTCCCCCCTTCGTCTCCCCAAGCATATATGATATCGCTATCACCCATGGGAGGGCCAGCCTCGAAAGGGCTGGATGCGGGGTTTATCGTTCGGGCCAAGGGACTTGGCCCGGCGGATCATCGTACCTGATTTGCCAAGAACGACGCGCCCCCTTAACGAGCGCGCGACGGAGGAACTGAATGCGGGCGACACGGCGGGGGCAAGGCGGCGTCACGGTTCAGGATGTCGCGCGCGCGGCCGGGGTATCGGCGATGACGGTCAGCCGCGTCGTCAATGGCGGCCACAACGTCCGCGAATCCACCCGCCTCGCCGTCGCCGAGGCGATCGAGCGCCTCCAGTACAAGCCCAATCCCGCCGCCCGCTCGCTGGCCGTTGGTGAGGCGACGCAGATCGGCTTGCTCTATGCCAACCCCTCGGCCGCCTATCTCAGCCAGTTCCTGATCGGCGCGCTCGCCGCCGCGCGGCGTGCGGGCTGCCACCTCGTCCTGGAACCGTGCGAGGGCGAAAGCGCGGACGAGCAGGCCGAATCGACGCGCCAGTTCGCGGGCGCCGACGTGCAGGGCGTGATCCTGCCGCCGCCGCTGTGCGAGTCCGAACCCGTCCGCACCGAACTCGCCGCCGCCGGCATCCCCTCTGTCGCGGTGGCGATGGGGCGGCACGAGGCGGGCACCTACAATGTGCGCATCGACGATTTCGAGGCGGCGGCGGCGATGACCCGCCACCTGATCGATCTCGGCCACCGCGACATCGCCTTCATCCGCGGCCACCCCAACCAGGTGGCGAGCGCCGAGCGCTATCGCGGCTTTGTCCACGCGGTCGAGGCGGCCGGCCTCGACCCCAAGGCGATGCGCGTTGAGCCGGGCTATTTCACCTATCGCTCGGGCCTGGCGGCGACCGAGCGGCTGCTGCGCCAGAGCCCCCGCCCCACCGCGATCTTTGCCGCCAACGACGACATGGCCGCCGCCGCCGTGGGCGTCGCCCACCGGCAGGGCCTTCACATCCCGCGCGACATCAGCATCGTCGGCTTCGACGACGTGGCGCTTGCCACCAACGTCTGGCCCGAACTGACGACGGTGCGCCAGCCGATCGCGCAGATGGCCGAAACCGCCGTCGCGATGTTGCTCGCCCGCCTGCGCAAGCGCGGCGGCGACGCCGGCGAGGGCGAGGAACTGGTCGTCCCGCACGAGTTGATCGTGCGCGAATCCACCGCGCCGCCGCCCAAGGCCGGCGGGGCGCGCTGACACTTGCCAAACGCCCGCGGGGGGCTCTAGGTTATCGCTAACATCCAGAACGGGGCCAAAGCGCCCCGCACGATCGGGAGACGGGAATGCAAGGGGCGGGCAACCGAGCCAATATCGGCTTCATCGGCGCCATCGTCGCGGTGGCGACGATCGGCGGTTTCATGTTCGGATACGACAGCGGCGTCATCAACGGGACGCAGGAGGGGCTGGAGGCCGCGTTCGACCTCTCCGCGCTCGGCACCGGTTTCAACGTCGGCGCGATCCTGATCGGCTGCGCGGCAGGCGCCTTTTCCGCCGGGCGGCTGGCGGACGTGGTCGGGCGCAAGAAGGTGATGATGCTGTCGGCGGTGCTGTTCTTCATCAGCGCGCTGCTGGCGGGCGTTGCGGGCAGCTCGGCGATCTTCATCGTCGCGCGGCTGATCGGCGGCCTGGGCGTGGGTGCCGCGTCGGTGCTGTCGCCAGCCTATATCTCCGAAGTGACACCCGCGGCGATCCGCGGCCGCCTCGCCTCGGTGCAGCAGATCATGATCATCACCGGCCTTACCGGCGCATTCGTCGCCAACTGGGCGCTCGCCAACGTCGCGGGCAGCTCGACCGCGCCGTTCTGGGGCGGGTACGAGGCGTGGCGCTGGATGTTCTGGATGCAGGCGATCCCGGCGGCGGTCTATTTCTTCGCGCTGCTGACGATCCCCGAAAGCCCGCGCTTCCTCGTCACCAAGGGACGACATGACGAGGCCGAAGCGGTGCTCGTCAAGCTGCTGGGTGCCGACGAGGGCCGCCGCAAGGTCGCCGAGATTCGCGAGTCGCTGTCGGCCGATCACCGCCCGCGCTTCTCGGACCTGCGCGACAAGGTGTCAGGCCGCATCCGCCCGATCGTCTGGGTAGGCGTCGGCCTCGCCATCTTCCAGCAGCTCGTCGGGATCAACGTCGTCTTCTACTACGGCGCGGTGCTGTGGCAGTCGGTCGGCTTCTCCGAGAGCGACTCGCTCCTCATCAACATCGTGTCGGGCACGCTGTCGATCCTCGCCTGCATGGTCACGGTCGCGGTGGTGGACAAGCTGGGGCGCAAGCCGCTGCTGCTGATCGGCTCAGCGGGCATGACGGTGACGCTCGCCACCGTCGCCTTCGCCTTCCACCATTCGGTGACGAACGCGGACGGCTCGGTCAGCCTGCCGGGCAACTGGGGCATCATCGCGCTGGTCGCCGCCAACCTCTATGTCATCTTCTTCAACGTCAGCTGGGGCCCGGTGATGTGGGTGATGCTGGGCGAGATGTTCCCCAACCAGATCCGCGGTTCGGCGCTGGCGTTCGCCGGCCTGGCGCAGTGGCTGGCGAACTTCGCGATCTCGGTCAGCTTCCCCTGGGCCGCCGCCAACATCGGCCTGGTCGTCACCTATGGCTTCTATGCGGTGAGCGCGTTCGTCTCGTACATCTTCGTCGCCCGCATGGTGAACGAGACGCGGGGCCGCGAGCTGGAGCAGATGGAAGGCTGACACGAAAAGGCCCGCGCTCCGGTCGGAGCGCGGGCCGTTCGGTTACAGAAACCCCGCCCCTTACCGGGCGGGATTTTCGTGGGTCAGATCCGCGCCTCGGGCAGGACGAACCCGGGCACGTCGACGGTGAAAGTGAACAGATCGCCCGCCAGCGGTTCCTTCTCGCGGCCCACAGCATCGAGATGCTTGGCGGCGGTGGTGGCATAGACGGTCTTGAGGTCCGGGCCACCGAACGCGATCTTGGTGATCGCGCTGACTGGGAAGCGCACCGTCTCCAGAAGCTCGCCCTTCGGCGAATAGCGGCGCACCGCGTGGCCGTTGTAGAGCGCGATCCATACACACCCTTCCGCATCGCAGACGGGACCGTCGGGAAACCCCTCCCCCTCGCCCAACCGCACGAACACGCGCGGGCCACTGAGGCGCCCGTCCGCGCCCAGCGTCGCGGCATGCACGACCTGCCCCGCGGTATCGACATGATAGAGCGCCCGCCCATCGGGGCTGACCGCCGGGCCGTTCGAGATCGAAACCTTGGGCGTCGTCGCCTCGCACGTCCGGCCGTCATACCGATAGATGGTGCCGGTCGCCTTGCCCTCGCCATCGTCCATGCTTCCGAACCAGAGGCGACCCGCCGCATCGACGGTGCCGTCGTTCAGGCGGTTGCCCGGCAGATCGGGTTCGGGCGACAGGATCGGCGTGAAGCTGCCGTCCTTCGGATCGAAACGCGACAGGCCCGTCTTCAGTCCCGCAACGAACCCGCCACCGGCGATCGGCAGGACGAAGCCCACCTGATCGGGGGCCGCCCACTCCGCGCGCTCCCCCGTCGCCGGATCGAGGCGATAGATGCGGTGCCGCTTGATATCGACGAAGTAGAGCGCCTTTTCCCGCGCGACCCAGACCGGCCCCTCGAGCAGCGGGCCGCCCAGCGCCCACAGGCTCTTCGGCTCGCTCGTCACCACGCCCATGCAACTCTCCCTTATCGCCAGCCGGCATCCACGAAATAGCTGTGCCCGGTCACGAGCGCCGCATCGTCGGACGCCAGGAACATGACCATCGCGGCGATATCGTGCGGGAGCAAGCGGCCCGGAAGGCATTGCGCGGCGACGATCTCCGCCTCCCCTTCGGGCGTGTACCATTTGAGCTGGCGCGGCGTGCGGACATTGCCCGGAATGACGCAGGTCGCGCGAATGCCGTCGGGGCCGAGCTCGCGCGCCAGGCTGCGCGTCAGTCCCTCGATCGCCGCCTTGCACGTCTGGTAGAGCGTGAGTTCCGGCAGGCCGAGATGCCAGGAGATCGAGCCGAGATTGACGATCGCCCCGCCCCCCTTGGCACGCATCGCCGGCACCACCGCCTGCGCACAGAAGAACATGTGCTTGAGATTCACCGCGAGGCGATTGTCCCAATAGGCCTCGTCGACTTCCTCGATCCCGTGGCGGTCGTCGTTGGCGGCGTTGTTGACGAGGATGTCGAACGCGCCGTTCGCCTCGATCAGCCGGCCGATCGTCGCCTTGAGGTCGGCGACGCGGGTCAGGTCGACCGCCTCGAACCGCACATGCGCGGGATCGAGCCGCTCGACAACCGCGCGCGAATCCGCCTCGGCAATGTCGAAGAAGGTGACGTCGGCGCCCTGCCGCGCGAACCCCTCGACGATCCCCGCGCCGATCCCCGACCCGCCGCCGGTGACGAGCACGCGCTTGCCGGCAAGACTGGGATAAATGGCGCGCGTGGCGGCGTCGGGCTGCACGTCGAAACTCGGATCGGCCTCGGCCACAATAGGTTCTTTCGGTTGGAGAGGATCGTCGCTCACGCAAGCACCGGCGCGCGCCGGGCGGCAAGGTCGCGCATCAGCGCACGCACGCCGTAAGTCCAGGGGGCCGCGTCCTTCGACGTGACGACGGTGTTGGCGAGCGTGCCGAGCGCGTCGCTGCGGATCGTCACCACGTCGCCGACCTTGTGGGTGAAGCCGCGGCCGGGCTCGTCGCGGTCCTGCACCGGCGCGAACAGCGTGCCGAGGAAGAGCGCGAAGCCGTCGGGGTATTGATGCTCGGACAGCGTCTGGCGCACCAGTTCCTCGGGATCGCGGCTGATCTGACGCATCGAGCTATGCCCGTCGAGGCGATAGCCGTCGGTGCCCTCGATCACGAGGTCGAGCTCGGCGGCGCGCACGTCGTCCATGCCGAAGCCGTGGCCGAACAGCCGAACGAACGGCCCGAGCGAGCAGGACGCGTTGTTGTCCTTGGCCTTGCCGAGCAGCAGGGCACTGCGGCCCTCGAAATCGCGGAGGTTCACGTCGTTGCCCAGCGTCGCGCCGACCGGGCGACCACGCGAATCGACAATGACGACGACTTCCGGCTCGGGGTTGTTCCAGCTCGAGTCCGAGCGGATGCCGATGTCGCCGCCCCAGCCGATCGTCGACAGGATCGGTGCCTTGGTGAACACCTCTGCATCCGGGCCGATCGCGACCTCCAGATATTGCGACCAGAGGCCGGCGTCGATCAGCGCGGCCTTCAGCCGGGCGGCCTCCTTGCTGCCCGGCACGACCGATCGGATGCCGCCGCCGACCTTTGCCTCCAGCTCGCCGCGGATCGCCGCAGCCGCGCCCGAATCGCCGCGCGCGCGCTCCTCGATGACGCGCTCGATCGCCGACACGGCGAAGGTGACGCCCGCAGCCTTGACGCATTGCAGGTCGAGCGGGGAGCGCAGTTCGAAATCGGCCCCGGACCCTTCGGCGCCGAGGTCATCCACGTCGCAGATCGCCGCGCCCGCGGCGCTTGCCGGATCGTCGAGGTCGAACAGGTCCGCGGTCGTTGCCGCGGCCTCGAAGGCCGAGTGAACCACCCCGCCGCGCACGATCACGGGCACCACGTCGCCGCGCACCGACACGCGTCCCGCCAGCACCGCGGCATCGAGATCGGCGGGCAATGCCGACCGGCTCCACTCAAGCGTCATCGCCTTTGCCCCCTCCTCGTCGCGGCCCGCTTGGGTGCCGCCAATCCACCCTTGGTAGCGGTATCAGGTGCGTGGCACGGTTGCAATCGGCCACGCACCTGGTTCCGGTTCCAACTTAAAGCGTCCACGCCCCGTCGATCCGCGACAGCACACCGCCCTGCCCGCCTTCGCGAAGCGCGTCGGGCAGCAGCGCCTCGGGCAGATCCTGGTAAGCGACGGGGCGGACGAACCGCTCGATCGCAAGCGTGCCCACCGAGGTCGTGCGCCCGTCCGACGTCGCCGGATAGGGACCGCCATGCACCATCGAATGCGCGACCTCGACTCCGGTCGGCCAGCCATTGGCGAGGATGCGCCCGACCGTCCGCTCGAGCACGGGGATCAGCGCCTTGGAATCCGCGTAATCGCCCTCGTCGACCTGGATCGTCGCGGTGAGCTGGCCCTCCAGCTCGGTGAGCACCGACTTGAGTTCGTCGAGGTCGGCACAGCGCACCAGCACCGACGACACGCCGAACACCTCGTGCAGGTGAACCGGATCGGCGAGAAAGTCCTTGCCCGCCACCGTGAACAGCGCGGCGCGGCCCTGCGTCGGGCCGGCCGGTTCGGCACCCTCGGCGACCTTTTCGACATAGGGGCTGGCGGCGAGCTTCTCCTTGCCCGCCTCGAACGCCTTGTGGATGCCGTCGGTCAGCATCACCTGCGCCGCCTGTCTCGACAGCGCCTCTGCCGCCGCCTGTGAGAACGCATCGAGCTCGGGGCCGGCGAGCCCAAGCACGAGGCCGGGATTGGTGCAGAACTGCCCGGCGCCCATCGCCATCGATCCGACATAGGCCTTGGCCAGCGCGTCGCCGCGCGCCTTCAGCGCGTGCGGCATCAGGATGACCGGGTTGATCGCCGACATTTCCGCATAGACCGGGATCGGCCGCGGACGCGCGGCGGCGATCTTCATCAGCGCCTCGCCGCCCGCGCGGCTGCCGGTGAAGCCCACCGCCTGGATGCGCGGGTCGGAGACGAGCTTGCCCGCCACGTCGTTCGACGTGATGTTGACGAGGCTGAACACGCCCTTCGGCATTCCCGTCCTTTCCACCGCGCGGCCGATTGCCGTCGCGATCAGCTCCGACGTACCGGGGTGCGCCGGGTGGCCCTTTACGACCACCGGACAGCCCGCGGCGAGCGCCGAGGCGGTGTCGCCGCCCGCGGTCGAGAAGGCGAGCGGGAAATTCGACGCGCCGAACACCGCGACCGGGCCGACCGCGACGGTGCGCAGACGCAGGTCGGGCTTGGGCGGCGTCCGCTGCGGATCGGCATGATCGATGCGCAGCTTCTGCCATGCGCCGTCTCGCACTTCCCTGGCGAACAGGCGAAGCTGGCCGGCGGTGCGGCCCCGCTCGCCGGTGATGCGCGCGGCGGGCAGCCCGCTCTCGCGGCACGCTCGCTCGACCAGCGCGTCGCCCAGCGCCTCGATCTCGTCGGCGATCGCCTCGAGGAAGGCCGCTCGCTCGGCCAGCGGCTTCGTCGAATAGGGCAGGAACGCGGCCTCCGCGGCGGCGCAGGCGTCATCGACGTCAGCCTCGCTCGCGCCGGCGAAGTCGATATCGTCGATCTCGGCACCCTTGGCGGGATCATAGGCGCGGAAGCGCTGCCCGGACGAGCGGCGCTCGCCCGCGATGAACAGGTCGCCGGTGAGGGTCATGGAATCGCGTCTCCTGAATTGGATCGGTCAATGGTGGCCGGGGGCATAGGGGTGCCGGATGGCCTCGTAAGTTTGCAGGTCATGCGCTGGCGGACGAACGCCGGTGGGCAGCTTTCGTCCCGACACCGACCCGAAATAAGCGAGGCTGGCATCGCGCCACCATATGGCCTCTTCTTTTTGTATGACAAGAAAAGACGCGATCTGCGCGGCGCGCTCGCCGTCGATCATCGGCGCGAGGCTTGCCCAGGTCCGCTGCATCCCCTCGACCGTGGCGACGCCGCGATCGTAGCGCGAGACAAGCTCCTCCCAGAGCGTTCGCCCCGATGGTTGCCGCTCGTCCCAGCCGACATGGTGGAACCAGAGCAGGAAATCATCGCCCACCGTGCGCTTGTCGGCAAACCGCTTCGCGACCGGGGCGGCGTACTGGGCGACGGCATTAGAGCCGGTGCGCGTGCGATCGAAGCCGATGCCGTCCTTGTCGGCGCGGTGATAATAGGTCGGGTTCCATTCGGGCCGCGCCAGATCGCCTACCCAAGGCCCCGGCCCGTAATGATGCCCCGTCGCCATCAGGTGCGCGAGGCCCATCGGCGTCATGTAATCGACGACCGCCTGTCGCGACCCCATCATCATCGCCGTCACCGGGGTCACGAAGGCGGGGTCGGGCGTGAAGGTCTGGCGCGCCCATTCGCCGGCGATCGCCTGCGGCGTAAGATCCGGATTCCACGCCAGCCGGCCGAACGCGTACCAGTTCGCCTGGTCGAAGATCGACCCCGACCAGTTCCGGTCGCTTCCGATATTGGCGACCCCCGCCATGCCGGTCAGCCGATGTCCTTCCAGACTGCCGTCGATCACCTTCGCGACCGTCGATCCCCTGCCCTTCGCGTACGTGTCCGCCGCCAGCACCTCGGACCACATCGGCGCGAGATAGGCGAGGTGCGTGGCGAAGCCGAGATACTCCTTGGTGATCTGCACCTCGAGCATCAGCGGCGTCTTGGGCATCGCCCCGAACAACGGGTGAAACGGCTCGCGCGGCTGGAAGTCGATCGGGCCGTTCTTGACCTGGACAATGACGTTGTCGGCGAACCTGCTGTCGAGCGGCTTGAACTCGTCATAGGCCTGCTTCGCGCGGTCGTCGGGATCGACGTCCGAATAGACGAACGCGCGCCACATCACGATGCCGCCGTGCGGCTTCACCGCGGCGGCAAGCATGTTCGCGCCATCCACATGGGTGCGCTTGTAGTCCTGCGGCCCCGGCTGCCCCTCCGAATTGGCCTTCACCAGAAAGCCCCCGAAATCGGGGATCGCACGGTAGATCTCGTCGGCCTTGGCCCGCCACCACGCCGCCACCGCTGGGTCGAGCGGGTCGGCCGTTTTAGCCTGCTTGAGTTCCACCGGCGCCGACCAGCGCGCCGACAGGTACACGCGGATGCCATAGGGGCGGAGCACGTCGGCGACCTTCGCCGCCTTGGCGATCCAGTCGGGCGTCAGGCTGTCGGGCTTGGCATTGACGTTGTTGAGGACCGCACCGTTGATGCCGAGCGAGGCATTGGCGCGCGCGTAATCGACATAGCGCGGATCGCTCGCGATCGGCAGTTTCCACCAGGCCCAGATCGACTGGCCCGAATAGCCCCGCTCGACCGTCCGATCGAGATTGTCCCAATGGTTGAGCAGCCGCAGCTTCACCCGCGGCCGCTCGGCGACGTCGAGGCGCGCGGGCAACGCCCCCTGCTGCGCGAGGCGTAGGAAGTGGAACGCGCCGTACAGCGCGCCGACCGGGCGGTTGCCGGCGATGACGAGCAGCCGGCGACCGCCCACAGTCACGTCGCGGATGACAAAGCCATCGTCCCCCGCCCGGGCCAGCAGCAGGCCGAGCGCGGCGATCCGCGGCGATGCGGGCGTCCCAATCAAGAGGGTTCCGCCCTGCCCCGCCGGCCGCCCCGTCATCCCCGGCAACGCGCGCCGCAGCTCGGCGACCGCCGCCGCGATCGTCGGATCGGCGGCCTCCTCGGTCTCGATCGATCCGGCGCGTGTCGCCAGATCGGCGGCCGGTCCCGCAGCAAGCGGACGATAGCGCAGCCACAGTCCGTACCCGTCCTCGGCCAGCGCGGGCTGTGCGAACGCGAGCAGCATCGCGACCGCCGCAGCCCATCGCGCCATCAGCTTCAGTCGCATCGCCTCTCCACCTCCGGGGCATTGCCCCTTGTCTAACGCTGGCACTAATGGATATTGATACCGCTATCAACCTTCGCGCTTAGCCGAAGACTGGAGAGATGATGCCAAAGATCGTGGCCGCCCGCGTGATCGTCACCTGTCCGGGGCGCAACTTCGTGACGCTCAAGATCGAGTGCGATGACGGCACGACCGGACTCGGCGATGCGACGCTCAACGGCCGCGAGTTGGCGGTCGCGGCCTATCTGACCGAGCATGTCGTCCCCTGCCTGATCGGCCGCGACGCGCACCGGATCGAGGATATCTGGCAGTATCTCTACAAGGGTGCCTATTGGCGGCGCGGGCCGGTGACGATGACCGCGATCGCCGCGGTCGACATGGCACTGTGGGATATCAAGGGCAAACTCGCGGGCCTGGCGGTCTATCAACTGCTCGGTGGGGCGTGCCGGGAGGGGGCGATAGTCTATGGCCATGCCAACGGCACGACGATCGAGGAGACGATTGAGGCGGCGCGCGAGTATCAGCGACAGGGGTACAGGGCGATCCGCCTGCAATGCGGCGTGCCCGGCATGGCCTCGACCTATGGTGTGTCGAAGGACAAGGATTTCTACGAACCCGCCGACAGCGATCTGCCGACGGAGAATGTTTGGTCGACCGCCAAATATTTGCGTGTCGTGCCCGAGCTGTTCGCCGCCGCGCGAGAGGCACTGGGCTGGGACGTCCACCTGCTCCACGACATCCACCACCGCCTGACCCCGATCGAGGCGGGGCGACTGGGAAAAGACCTTGAGCCGTACCGCCCCTTCTGGCTGGAGGACGCGACCCCCGCCGAGAACCAGGCGGCGTTCCGGCTGATCCGCCAGCACACCACCGCGCCGCTGGCGGTGGGCGAGGTGTTCAATTCGATCTGGGATGCCAAAACGCTGATCGAGGAGCAGTTGATCGACTATATCCGCGCGACCGTCGTCCATGCCGGGGGGATCACGCACCTGCGCCGCATCGCCGCGCTCGCCGACCTCTATCAGGTGCGCACCGGCTGCCACGGCGCGACCGACCTGTCGCCGGTCAGCATGGCCGCCGCGCTGCATTTCGACCTCAGCGTGCCAAATTTCGGCATCCAGGAATATATGCGCCACACGCCCGAGACCGACGCGGTCTTCCCGCACGCGTATACTTTCGCGGACGGGATGATGCATCCGGGCGACGCGCCGGGCCTCGGCGTCGATATCGACGAGGCACTGGCGGCCGGGTACGAATACAAGCGCGCCTTCCTGCCGGTGAACCGGCTGGAGGACGGGACGCTCTGGAGCTGGTAAACCGCTCCACCACCTGCGGCCCTCTGGGATGACGGTCAGGCGATCGTCAGCACCGCGCCCTTCAGCATCGCCGAGCTCGGTCCGGCAAGGATCTCGACCTCGCCCTTTTCCACCACTTCCTGCAATTCGCGGTTCCACAGGCGGAAGGTCTTCGGCCCCAGCGTGAAGGCGACACGCCGCCGCTGACCCGGCGCCAGCGTCACCCGCTCGAACCCCTTCAGCTCCAGCACCGGCTGCGTGACGCTGGCCGAGCGGCGGCGGATGTAGAGCTGCACCACCTCGTCGCCCGCGCGGTCGCCGACATTGGCGACCTCGACCTCGACGCGCACCTCGCCGCCCGGCGCGATGCGCGGGGTCGATAGCGCGGGCGCGGCGATCTCGAACCGGGTGTAGCTGAGGCCGTGACCGAACGGGAACAGCGGCGCGGCATCGTCGAACAGGTATCCGCGCCGCGCGGTGGGCTTGTGGTTGTAGTAGAACGGCACCTGCCCCGCATTGCGCACCACCGTCACCGGCAGCTTGGCGCCCGGATTGACGCGGCCGAACAGCCCCTCCGCGATCGCGGTGCCGCCCTCTTGGCCCCCGTACCAGCATTCGAGGATCGCATTCGCGCCCTCGACCACCCGCGGCCAGCTCGGCGGGCGGCCGTTGATCGCGGCGACGACGATCGGCTTGCGGAGCGCCTTGAGCGCCTCGAACAGCTCGTTCTGCTCGCCAACGAGGTCGAGGGACGTGCGGTCACCCAGGTGATTGCGGGCATAGGCCTCGCGGCTGGTCTGCTCGGTATCGCCGATGGCGAGGACGATCACCTCGGCCCCGCGCGCGACCTCGACCGCCTCGGCGATCATCGCGCGGTTCTGCGCCGGATCGGCAAGCTGCACATCGTCGTCGCCGCGGTCGTCGGTGCGCACGATCCGCACGCCCTGTGCGGTCAGGATCGGCCGCCCCTTGCCCACCAGCGCGCGGATGCCGTCGAGCAACGTCACCGCCTGCTTCGGCACGCTCGAATAGCCGCCCAGCCGCGCGATCGCCGCGTTGGGGCCGATCACCGCGACCGGACCACCGGTCGTCGCCAGCGGCAGCGTCCCGTCGTTCTTCAGGAGGCACAGCGACTTGCGCGCCGCCTCCAGCGCCAATGCCCGCGCTTGCGGATTGCCCGTCACCCGCGCGGCGGTGCGCAGATCGCCATAGGGATTCTCGAACAGCCCCGCGCGAAATTTGAAAGCGAGAATGCGGCCAACCGCTCGGTCGACCAGCGCCTGCTCGACCCTGCCCGACCGCACCTGCGCCACCAGCGTGCGGAAGCATTCGCCGTCGGGCAGCTCCCAGTCGACGCCCGCACCCAGCGCCTGACGCGCGGCGTCCGCCTTGTCGACGGCGATGTGGTGCAGCGTGTCGAGCTCGGACACGGCGCCGTAATCGCTGACGATCACCCCGTCGAAGCCCCATTCGCCGCGCAGCACCGTTTCCAGCAGCCAGCGGTTGGCGTGGCTCGGCACGCCGTCGATCTCGTTATAGCTCGGCATCACCGCGGCGATGCCCGTCCGCTCGACCACCTCCCGGAACGGCGGGAAGAAGTTCTCGCGCAGCTCGCGCTCGCTGATCTGTGCGGGCGCGACGTTGTTCCCCGCCTCCGGCTGGCCGTGCCCGGTCATGTGCTTGAGCGTCGCGAACACCTTGCCCGGCGGCAGCATCGGTCCCTTGCCGGTGCCTTGCAGCCCCTCGACCGCGGCGACACCCATCTCGGCGACCAGATAGGGGTCCTCGCCGAACGTCTCCTCGATCCGGCCCCAGCGCGGATCGCGGACGATGTCGACGACGGGCGACAGGACGAAGGGAACGCCTCTCGCCCGCGCTTCGCGGGCGATCTGGCCCTGGACGCGGCGCATCAGGTCGCGGTCGAAGCTGCCGGCCATGGCGATCGCCTGCGGGAACATCGTCCCCTCGCGCGCCATCAGGCCATGCAGCGATTCCTCGTGGACGAGGACGGGGATGCCGAGGCGCGTGCGCTTCGTCGCCCAGTCCTGCATCGCGTTGACGAAGGCGACGGTTTCGGCCGGCGTCCGACCGTTATTGACCGTCGCCCCCGCCGCGCCGGCGATCCCGGCCACACCGCGCTTGTCCGATGCGCGGGTGAGCTGGCCGAAACCGTGCGGATAGGCGGCCGATGCCTTGGCCGGATCGAAGACCATGCCGTCCATGATCTCGCTCTTGGTCGCCCAGAGCGCGATCATCTGCATGACCTTTTCCTCGATCGTCATGCGCCCGATCAGGTCGCGGACCCGATCGGGCACAGGCGCGCGCGGATCGCGATAGAGCGGACGCCCGCGTCGCGCCGCCGGGGTGCCCGCCCGCGCGAGCATCGGCAGGCTCATTGCCGCCCCCATGCCCAGGATCGACCGAAGCGCAGCGCGCCGATTTGCCATCATCCTCTCCCTCCGGCCGCACCGTTACCGCTATCACCGCCCCGGTCAATCGGCGAGACGCCGCCCCGCTCGCTCGACCAGCAGCGCCGCCAGCATCGTGAGTCCGGTCAGCGGAAACAACAGCCCAGCCCCCGCCATCAGCGCCGCGAGCCCCCGCCCGCTGCGCCCCGGCGGCAGGCCGAGGCCCTTCGGCCGCCGCTTGAGCCACATCACCGGCGCACTGATGACGAGCAGCAGGATCGCCGCGCAGCCGGCGAGCATGACGAGGCGGTTGACCTCGCCATATTGCTGGCCCTGATGGACGGCGATGCCCCATTCGATCGCCTGTGCTGCTCCGCCGAAGTCCGCGTAGCGCGCGTCTTGAAGCACGCGGCCCAACCCCGCATCGACATAGACCGCGCGCGCGTCGTCGGCGCGGACGACCGGCGCGGTCACGAGATAGGGCGCGCCGGGTGTCGCGGGAAAGGACAGCGTCCAGCCGCCGCGCAAGCCCGCCGCCGCCAGCGCGCGATCGGGGCCGATATCGCCGCCATGCCCCATCGGCACGCCCGCGCGCTGCATCGACCAGGGGAGCGTCGCCGCGCCGCCATGCTCGCCATGCCCGCCCGGCGCGGGCGATTTCGGCCGCCCCCATCCTTGCGCCGCGACGATCCCCTGAAGTCCCTTGCCCCACACGCCGCTCCACGGCATCCCCGTGACCGCGAGGAACAGGATCACCGCCCCCGCGACGATGCCGGTCGAGGCATGCAGGTCGCGCCAGAAGCGCCGCCCGCGCACCGGCCCGCGCGCGCCGAACCCCGGCTTCGAGGCCCAGAGCCAGACGCCGGTCAGCACCAGCACGATCGTCCACCCCGCCGCGATCTCGATCACCGCGTTGCCCACTGGGCCAGTAATGACCAGACTGTGAAGCTCGCGCACCAGCCCCATCAACCCGCCCGGCCGGGTGGTGCCGAGCACGCGCCCGTCGCCTGGATCGACGAACGTCGTCCGCTTCGCGCCATCGGGAAGCGCGATCGTCATCCGCCAGCTTTCGGGCGCGACGGGCTTCGCGATCTGCGTCACCCGCCCGCCTGTCTGGTCGGACACACGCTTCGCCAGCACCGACAGCGGCAGCGCCGGCCGCGCCTCGACTCGCAGCCAGTCGGCATAGACCGCGCGCTCGATCTCCGGCTTGTAGAGATAGAGCCCACCCGTCACCGCGAGCCAGGCGAGGAACGGCAGCACCAGCAGCCCCGCGACGAGGTGCCACCGCCATACCGAACGATAGAGCCCGTCCATCAGAACCGCCCCCGAATGCCGCCGAACACCGCGCGGCGCTCTACGGGATAGTAGATCACCGACGCATCGGTCGCGCGGGTGACGGCGGAAATGTCGCCGATCGCTCGTTTGCCCGTCAGGTTTCGGGCTTCGACGAACAGGCTCAGCCCGTCGCCGACTTCCGCCTGTGCGCCAAGGCCGATCAGCGCGTAACCCGGCGCCTTCACGGTGTTGGCGTAATCGGCCCATGCTCCCTGCGGCACCCATTCGATATTGGGCGTGACGCTCAGCGCCTCGGTCCCCAGCCGCACTTCGCCGCGATAGAGGTGCCGCGCCACCACCGGCAACCGGTTGTCCCCGAACTGCGCGTCGTCGCGGAAGCGGAAGTCGTTGAGCTGGTACACCTGCCGCACCCGCAGCCACGGCGCGGGGGTCAGGTCCAGCCCCGCCTCGATCCCCTGATGCCGCGTCCGCCCGGCGTTGAACGTCGCCGCGGGAATGTCGGGCGCCTGGTTGAACTGCAAGAGCTCGCCGCGAATGTCGGCGCGGTAGAGCGTCACGTCCCACGACGCGATCCCCGCCCGCCCGCGCGCGCCGACCTCATAGGTCCAGGCGCGCTGGACGTCGAGATCGACGAACCCCGGCGTCACCGTGCCGCCGACCGCGAACGGCACCTGATTGAGCTCGCTGAACCCCGGCAGTTCGACCGACCGGTTGGCGTTGGCATAGAATTGGACGCCCGGCTTCGGCTCGAACAACAGACCGATCTTCGGCGCCAGCTCGTCGAAGCTCGCCGATCCGCTGCGCGCGGGAGCCAAGCGATTGGCGACCTCGCGCTCGCCATGCGTATAGACG
Source organism: Sphingomonas yantingensis (assembly GCF_014199325.1). GTDB lineage: Bacteria > Pseudomonadota > Alphaproteobacteria > Sphingomonadales > Sphingomonadaceae > Sphingomonas > Sphingomonas yantingensis. The sequence continues at coordinate 1,157,012 of NZ_JACIJJ010000001.1, read as the reverse complement.
CCGCCGGCGACCAGCGAGAGCGTCGGCACGAACGCGACGCGCAGCTCGCCATAGCTGTCGATCGTCCGCGCCTGTTGCCGCGCATCGGCGGTCAGCGCGCCGCGGCGGCCGGCGACGTTCACATATTGCCGCGCGCGCACGGTGCCGAACCGCGCGGTGGAACCCAGCGCCGCCTCGACCGGCAGCCCGGCAATCTCGCCCGACAGGTCGAGCCGGGCGAAGGCCCCGTAATCCACCGACTTCTGATCGATCACCTGAAAGATCGGATGGTCGAGCTGCTTGTCGTTGAAGAACGCCCCCACCGCCAGCTTGGCCCGCCCCAGATCGATGGTCGTTCGGTTCTGAAGCCGCATCGAATCGATGTCGCGCGCCTGATCCTGCGCGAAGTTGCCGGGCAGCGACAGCGCGGGGGTCGTCAGTGCCTGCGCCCGCGTCAGTGCGCCGGGCAGTTCCTGACGGATATGGTTGGCGCTACCGTAGAAGCGCGTCTCGACGCCCTCGGCGAGCTTTAAGCCGACATTGCCGTTCAGGCGCAGCGACCGGCGCGTCGCATGGCCGCGATCGCCATCCGAGGCATCGCCGGTGATCGCGAGATAGCCGTCCCCCGCCTCCGTCGCCATGCCCGCGGCCAGCTTGCCACGCACGGTGTTCCAGCTGCCGCCATCGACCCGCGCCTCGACCCCCGGCGCCGAACGACCGGTCGGCGTCACCGCGTTGATCGCGCCGCCCAGCGTCGACCCGCCGAAGCGCAGCGCATTGCCGCCGCGATAGACCTCGATCGCCTCGAACACCTGCGGGTCGAGTTCCTGGAAGTCGCCGTTGTTGTCGGCAAGGTTGATCGGGATGCCGTCCTGCATCAGCAGCAGCCCGCGCATGTGAAAGCCGCGGCTGATGCCGGAACCGCGCACGGAGATCCGCACCTCCTGCCCGAAGCGCGGCTGGGTATAGACGCCGGGCGAAAAGGCGAGCGCGTCGCGCAGCGACACCGCCGCCTTGTCGGCGAAGTCCTCCGCCGCAACCACATCGACGCCGCCGGGGGTCTTGCGGATTTCTGTTTCGGCGTCCGCGGCGATGCGCTCGCCGGTGACGACGATGGTCTGCGGGTCATCCTCGCGGGCTTGCGCGGGCAGCGCGAGCGCGAGCAGCGACGCGCCGGCAAGGGCGCGCGTGAAAACGGTCATGTGAAACTTCCTCGATCGAATGGAGGCGCGCCGCGGCGGGCGCGCGAACGTCAGGCGATCGAGGGGGCAGGCGGTCCGCGAAGCGGCGGGCGAAGGTGCTGGAGCGCCAGCGGCCGGAACCTCTGGCCACGACGCAAAGCGACGGCGGCGACCATCGCCAGCGCCGCGAGCAGCAGGATCGGGTCCGCCCCGCCCAGGAAGGGCGCGGCGAGCCCGGCAAAGGCACAGGTTGTTCCGGCCTTCTCATGCTCGCCGGGCGCGGGCCGCTGGCTTTTCTCTACAAGGCCCGGGATGGCGATCGTCATCGCGCGCGATCCCTCGCCCGAACAGACCATGACGGTCAGTTGCCCGTCTGCGCCCGTCGTAGTCATGAACCCCGCGGGCACGACGACGCGCAGCAGCATCGCCGCCGCGACGATCAGCGCGGCGATCCAGGCATGGTCGCGGAACAGGCGGCGCATCGACGGCACGCCCGCCCCCTACCCGCCGGCGGCAGCGATGGGCAAGGCCATTGCCCGTTCATCCGCACCGGACCACAAGCGCCGGATGATCCGCATCTTCGCCCCGCTCGTCGCCCTTTCCGCCTGCACCCCGATGGTCGCGCCCGACACCCCCCCGCCCGCTGCCGGCGGCGCACGATACGGCGCGGTGGGGACGGAGCCCTTTTGGTCGCTCGGGCTGGCGGACGGCAAGATGGGCTTCGCCGCGGCCGGCGGCCGCACGATCGCCGTCGCCGCCCCGCCCGCGCGGCCGAGCTTTAACGGCGAACGCTACGTCACCGATCGGCTGACGCTCGACATCACCCATACCCCGTGCAGCGACGGGATGAGCGACAAGCGATACCCCGACACCGTCCTCGTCATCGCCGACGGCCGCGAATACCGGGGCTGCGGCGAGGCAAAGGCCGACAACGCGCTGGAGGCTCGCAACTGGCGGGTAAGCGCGATCCGAGGCGAGGCCCCCGGCGGCCCGCGCCCGGCGACGCTGCGTTTCGATGCCGGACGGCTGACCGGCACGACCGGCTGCAACCGCCTGACCGCGAGCTATAAGCTGGCCGGGAGCGCAGTCACGATCGGCGATGCGACAATGACGCGGATGGCCTGCCCCGGTCCAGCGATGGCACAAGAACAGCGGCTCGCCGCGGCGCTGAAGGGGTCGCTGACGCTGGTGCAGGGCAAGGACGGATTTATGCTCGCCAATGCCGACGGGTCGGCCGCGGTCACGCTGGTGCCCGTGCGGCCGTAGCGGCGGGGCAATCGGGTTCCGCGCTCGCCCCGAATTACCGTACCCCGGCGAAGGCCGGGGTCTAGTTGCGAGGGCGGCCGTTGGATAGTGCGGCGCCGATCACGACCGGCCCGAAACTGGACCCAGGCCTTCGCTGAGGCATGGAAGAGCGGGGTCTACTCCGCCGCCTCGGGCAGCGCCGGCGTCTCCACCTCGACCTTGAGCTTGCTCAGTGGGCGCGGGCTCGCCTCGACCATCGGCAGCGGCTCGATCGACTTGGCCCCGGTGTCGATGTTGAGCGTCTCGAACCGCTTGGCTTGGCTCATCACCTGGCTCTCGATCGAGCCGACGAAGGCGTTGTAGGCGGTCGTCGCGGTCTCGAGATTCTTGCCCAGCTTGGCGATGTGCATCCCCATCGTCGCGACGCGCGCATGAAGCTCGCGGCCCAGTTCGGCGATCTGCCGCGCCTCGCCCGCCAGCTTCTCCTGCCGCCACACCGCCGCGACGGTGCGGGCGATGGCGATCAGGTTGGTCGGCGTCGCGATCAGCACGCGCCGGTCGAACGCATAGTCCCAAAGCTGCGGCTCATGTTCGAGCGCCGCCGACAGGAAATGCTCGCCGGGGACGAACATGATGACGAACTCGGGCGTGTTCTCGAACTGGCCCTGATAGGCCTTGTTGCCGAGCGCGTTGACGTGCGCCTTCATCGAGGAAACGTGCTGGCCGAGGAACGCGGCGCGCTCCACCTCGTCTACCGCGCCATATGCATCCTGATAGGCATTCAATGACACCTTGGCGTCGATCACCAGGATCGAATTGCCCGGCACCTTGACGATCGCATCGGGACGAAGGCGACCGCCCTCGGCCTCGACCGACACTTCCATCATGAAGTCGGTGTGTTCGGCAAGGCCACAGGTCTCGAGCACGTTGCGTAGCTGCTGCTCGCCCCAGCGCCCGCGTGCCTTGGGCGCGGCGCGCAGCGAGTTGACGAGCTTCGCCGCCTCGGCCCGCACGCCCTCCTGCCCCGCGCGCATCCCTTCCATCAGGCCCTTGAGCTGGCCGTACGCCTCGGTCCGCTCCTTCTCGACGCTCTCGATCCGCGATTCGTAGCGCTTGAGCGTCTGTTCGACGGGGGCGAGCAGCGCCTTGATCTTCACCTCGTTGCTGTCGCTCGCCTGATGAAACCGCTCCTGCGCGCGGGCGAGGAAGGCGGCCTGTGCTTCGCCCAGCAGGCGGTTCGACACCTCGGCGAACTGCGCGGCCATCATGTCCTTGGCCGCCTTGAACTCCTCCAGCCGCGCCTCGAACGCCCTCGCGTCGGCCTTCAGCGTGGCGAGGTCCAGCCGCGCGCTGTCGCGCTCGATGCGCAGCGTCTCGTTCTCGCTGACCAGCTCGCCCATCCGGCTCGCCCGGTCGCTGGCGAGCGCGAGGTCGGTGATCGCCTTCTTGAAATCCTCCTCGCGGGCGTCGCGTTCGGCGCGCACGCCCTCCACCCCGCGATTGCCGAGGAACCAGCCCAGCACCGCCCCCACGACGAGCGCGGCGACGACCAGCAGGATGGCAAGAATGGGGTCCATGATGCGCTTCCGGAAACAGGGTGAACGGAGCGCGAACCTAGACGCTCGGGGCTATCCCCTCAAGCCGCCGACTTCCTCAACTTGGCGAGTTTCTTCAGCACCATGTCGCGCTTCAGGCGCGAAAGGTGGTCGATGAACAGCACGCCGTTCAGGTGGTCCATCTCGTGCTGGAGGCAGGTCGACATGAGGCCGTCGAACCATTCCTCGTGGGCATTGCCGTCGAGGTCGAGCCAGCGCGCGCGGCAGCGGTCGGGACGCTCCACCTCGGCGAACATCTCGGGGATCGAGAGGCAGCCTTCCTGATAGCAGCGCTTCTCCTCCGACACCTCGAGGATTTCGGGGTTGATGAAGGCGTGGGGGGCGCGGATCGGCTTGCCCTCCTCGTCCTGCTCTTCCTGAAGGTCGATGACGAGGATGCGCTTGGGCACCGCCACCTGGATCGCGGCGAGGCCGATGCCGGGCGCATCGTACATCGTGTCGAACATGTCGGCGACGAGCGTGCGGACGTCGTCGGTCACCGCCTCGACGGGTTCGGAGACGAGCTTGAGGCGGGGATCGGGGACTTCGATGATGGGTAGAACGGCCATGCGCCTAAAATGGCCGGGCGCGTGCGCGGGGTCAAGCGACGGGGCGCCGCGCCCGGAGCGCCTGTGCCAGCGTGCCCTCGTCCAGATAGTCGAGCTCGCCACCTACCGGCAGACCGTGGGCAAGCTGCGTCACGCGCACCGGGAAGCGTTCGAGCCGGTCGGCGAGGTAGTGGGCCGTGGTCTGTCCCTCCAGCGTCGCGTTCATCGCCAGCACCACCTCGTCCACCCCGCCCGCCTCGATCCGGCGAGCGAGCGCGTCGATGGAGAGGTCCTCCGGCCGCACCCCCTCCAGCGCCGACAACCGGCCGCCGAGGACGTGGAAGCGCCCCGGAAACAGCCTCGATCGCTCCAGCGCCCAGAGATCGGCGACTTCCTCCACCACGCACAGCGACTTGGGATCGCGGCGACCGTCCGCGCAGATCGAGCACGGATCAGTCGTATCGACATTGCCGCAGACGCTGCACGTCGCCAGCCGCTCCCCCACCGCGGTCAGGGCCGACAGGAGCGGCACCAGTGCGGTCTCGCGCCGCTTGATGAGGTGCAGCACCGCGCGCCGTGCCGATCGGGGGCCGAGACCGGGAAGCCGCGAGAGCGCCTGCGTCAGCGCGTCGATTTCGGGAGAAGCCATGCGGCCCCAAGATAGGGGGTTGCGCCGCCCCCTGCCAAGCGGTGAAGGGGGGCCATGCGGATCGTCTTCATGGGCACGCCCCAGTTCGCCGTGCCGGTACTCGAAGCGTTGGCCGATGCGGGCCACGACATCGTCGCCTGCTATTCGCAGCCGCCGCGCCGGGCGGGGCGCGGCAAGGCACTCACCCCCTCCCCCGTGCATTCGCGCGCGGAGGCGATGGGCATACCCGTCCTGACGCCCGTCTCGCTTCGCGATCTGGCGGCGCAGGTCGCGTTCGCCGCGCACGACGCCGATGTGGCGGTGGTCGCCGCCTATGGCCTCATCTTGCCCCGCGCAGTGCTCGCCGCCCCGCGCCTCGGCTGCCTCAACGTCCATGCCTCGCTACTGCCGCGCTGGCGGGGGGCCGCACCGATCCAGCGCGCGATCCTGGCGGGCGACGCCGAGACCGGCGTCGGTATCATGCAGATGGAGGCGGGGCTGGATACTGGTCCGGTGCGGCTGGAAAAGCGGACGCCGGTCGCGGGCAAGACCGCTGGCGAGCTGACCGCCGAACTGGCGGCGCTGGGCGCGGCGGCTATGGTCGAGGTGCTCGCGAACCCCGACGCCTACCCGCCGGTGCCGCAGCCGAGTGAGGGCATCACCCACGCGGCCAAGATCGACAAGGTCGAAGCACGGCTCGACTTCACCGGCCCGGCGACGCAGGCCGAGCGACAGGTTCGCGCCTTCAACCCCGCGCCCGGCGCATTCTTCGAGGTGAACGGCGAGCGCATCCGCGTGCTTGCCGCCGATGCGGTCGAGGGCGACGCGCCCGCCGGGACCGCTTTGGCCCGCCCCAGCGACTTCGCGATTGGATGCGGCGAGGGCGTGCTGGTCCCCACGCTCGTCCAGCGCGCGGGTCGCGCCGCCATGACACCGGCCGAGCTTATCCGCGGCTTCGCGATCCCCGACGGCACGAAACTCACGTGACGCGCTTTGCCCTGACGATCGAGTGGGACGGCCGCCCCTTCATGGGCTGGCAGCACCAGAAGCACGGGCCGAGCGTACAGGCGGCGATCGAGGATGCCGCGCACGCCATCACCGGCGAGGATGTGCTCGTCCACGCCGCCGGCCGCACCGATGCGGGCGTTCACGCGCTCGGCATGCGCGCGCATTGCGATATTGAAAAGCCCATCGAGCCGTTCCGACTGATGGAGGCGCTGAACGCGCGGCTGCGGCCCAATCCAGTCGCGGTGCTGACGTGCGAGGTCGTGCCCGACGACTGGCACGCGCGCTTCTCGTGCGTCGCGCGGCATTACGAATATCGCATCCGGACGCGCCGCGCGTCGCTGACGATCGAGAAGGGGTTCGCGTGGCGTGTCGCCCCGCCGCTCGACGCGGGCGCGATGGCGGCGGGGGCGGCGATGCTGGTCGGGCGGCATGACTTCACCACCTTCCGCTCGGCGCATTGCCAGGCGGACAGTCCGCTGCGAACGCTCGACCGGCTCGACGTGGTGGCGGAGGGCGACCTGATCCGCATCTTCGCCTCGGCGCGGTCGTTCCTCCATCATCAGGTGCGCTCGATGGTCGGCTGCCTCGCGCTCGTCGGCCAGGGCCGCTGGTCGCCCGAAGATGTGCGCGCGGCGCTCGAGGCAAAGGACCGCGGCGCGCTGGGCCTCAACGCGCCGCCGGACGGGCTCTATTTTCTGCGCGCCGATTACCCGCCCCGTGCTCCCGCGGAAACGGGAGCCTAGGGCCGCAAACCCGCCGCCTGTGGCTCTGAACTCCCGCTTTCGCGGGAGTACGGCTCAGCGACTGAACGCCCCTACCAACTCGACATGCGTCGACCAGAGGAACTGTCCCACCGGGTACACCCAATCGAGCGTGTAGCCGCCCTCGCACAACATCTTCGAATCACGCGCGAAGCTGCTGGGATTGCACGACACATAGGCAAGCCGCGGTACCTTCGCCCCGGCCAGATTCGCTGCCTGCTCACGCGCGCCCGCGCGGGGCGGATCGAGGACGATCGCGTCGAAGCGGTCCAATTCCTCTACGGTCAGCGGCCGGCGGAACAGGTCGCGGTGGTCGGCGAACACCGCCCGCCCGGCCTGCGCCGCGCCGCCCTTCAGCGACAGGATCGCCTCGCGCGCGCCTTCCGCGGCATAGGCGCGGATGCCGTCGCCTAATCCCAGGGCGAACGTGCCGAGGCCCGCGAATAGATCGGCGACGTTGCGCGCCGGCCCGATCGCCTCGCGCGCCGCGGCGACCAGCGCCGCCTCCCCCTCGCGCGTCGCCTGGAGGAACGAGCCGGCGGGTAGCGGCACCGCGACGCCGCCCAGCGTCACCGTCACCGGCTCGGGCGCCCAGCGCGCCTCCGGGCCATAGGTGTCGTCGATCGACAACCGCGCGAGCTTGTGCCGACGCGCGAAGGCGGTGATCGCCTCCAACGCCGCCAGCCCCTCGCCAAGCCGCCCTTTCAGCAGCACGTCGACGCCCTGATCCGCCAGCGTCAGGTGCACGTCGATCCGCCCCGATTCGGGCAACTGCGCCGCCAGCAGGCCGCGGAGCGGCTGAAGCAGCGCGAACAATTCAGGCGCGAGGATCCAGCATTCGTCGAGATCGACAAGCGCATGGCTCTGTGCGCGGGTGAAGCCCAGATGCACCTGCCGCCCGCGACGCTCGGCATGAAGAGTCGCGCGGCGGCGCGTCCTGGGCGGGCTGATGATGGGCTGCCGAACGGGTGCGAAGAGGCCCTGCGCCTTCAGCGCACCCTCGACCCGGTCGTGCAGATAGGCGGCATAGGCCGCGTCATCGAGGTGCTGGAGCTGGCAGCCGCCACATTCGGGATAGTGCCGGCACGGCGCGGCGCGGCGATGCGCACCGGCGGCGACGCTGCCGTCCTCGAACACCCGGTCGCCCGGTGCGGCGAGCGGCACGTGCCGGCCGGAGGCGGTAACCCCCTCGCCCCGCGCGGCGACGCGGACGACTTCTTCCTCGGGGCTTACAGACATTCGGCGATCGCGATGGGGATATGCATCGCCAAATCATCGGCGACCAGCGCCGGTCCCGCAAGGGCGGCGGCACGCGCATGCAGCCAGACCGCCTCGCATGCCGCGCGAAACGGCGCTTTCGTCACGGCAAGCCGAGCGGCGACGAGGCCGGCGAGCACGTCACCGGTTCCCGCAGTCGAAAGCCACGATGACGGCCGATGCACCCGCGCCTCTCCCGAGGAGGATGCGACGATCGTCGTCGCGCCCTTCAGGACGACCACCGCGCCGCTGCGCTGCGCGGCGTCGAGCGCGGCGGCGATGCGGTCGCCCGATGGCTCACCGAACAGCCGCGCAAACTCTCCGGCATGCGGTGTGAGGACCGTCGGCGCAGTTCGAAGGCGCAGGGAGTCCGCGTCGATCAACGACAGCGCATCGCCGTCGAGGACCAAAGTGAGGTCACTTGACAGCCATTCTTCACATAGCGTGCAAGCCATATCGCCACGTCCCAGGCCCGGCCCCACCAGCACCGCCGCAGCGCGCTCGGGGTCGATCGCAGCCCGCTGGACGACGGCATCGAACGGCACGCCCGCATCCTCGCCGGCCAGCACGACATAACCCGCACCTCCCCGCGCCGCCGCTCCCGCTGCCAGCCTCGCCGCGCCGGGCATCGTCCCGGCGACGACGCCGACCAGCCCGCGTGTATATTTGTGATCCGCCGCACCGGGTGCCGCCAGCCGCGGCCGCGCGAGCATGCGGACCGGCGAGTCGACACTCAGGCCGAGCGTGTCGAGCAGCAGCGCTCCCGACGCCCCGATCCCGGCGCCCTGGAAATGCCCGCGCTTGACCGCGCCCAGCGCCAGCGTCGCATCGGCCCGCAAGACGATGCCCCGCGCCTCGCCGCTATCGGCATCGAGGCCGGAGGCGATGTCGATCGCCAGCACGAAGTCGGCACCCGCGCGCAATCGCTCGATCGCCGCCGCCGGCGCGCCAGTGATCGCGCGCGACAGGCCGATGCCGAACAAACCGTCGACGACGAGCGGCCGCACCGGCGCTTCGTGCAGCGCGACGGTCGCGCCGGACCAGCGCGATCGCATCGCCGCGGCACCGCCACCCGCCTGACCGAGCGCGGCAACGACGACATCGAAGCCTTGCTCAGCCAGAAACCGTGCAGCGCCAAAGGCATCGCCGCCATTGTTCCCGGCGCCGGCGAGCACGGTGATCGGCCGCCCCATCGCAAAGCGCGCCGCCTCTCGCGCGATGGCGCGGGCGGCAGCCTCCATCAGCGCAGTCTGGCTGGCCCCGCCGGCAAAGCACGCCGCCTCCGCCGCGCGCATTTCGGCCGCGGTGACGATCGGCGCATCAACCGGGCGCATCAGGCACCTTAGCCGCTGCGGGCAAACGATAGCGTGCGCCGCCCACCTCGACCTCGATCACCGCGCCGCGGGTCCGCACGATCGCTGGTGCCGCGCCGTCGGCAGCCGCGATCCCGCGCCCGTCGGCAGCAACGCGCAGCCTGTGGAAGCCACCATCTGGCAATCGGACCGTCAGCACGGTGCCCTTCGCATCCACGGCCCGCTCGACTGCGCACATCCGCCGGAACTCGGCCTCACCCGGGGGTGCGCAGAGAATGCGGCCATCGGGCGCGCCGGGCGCGGGCGCAGCGGCCTCGGCGACCGATTGCGGTTGGTCGGGTGCATCGCTGCCGCCGCAGCCGGCGAGCAACAGTCCGATTGCCACGATCGATCCTCTCACGCACCACCTCCCGTTTCCGCCCTGGCCCGCTCTATCAGCGGGGCAAGGATCTTCGTCCAGCGCGCAACCCCCGCCGTGTCGGCGATCAGGTTGTTGCGCACCTCGATCGAGACGCAGGCGATTCCCTGCGCCTCGCCATGCCGGTTGAGCGTCGCGTTAAGCATCCGCCCGGAATAGGGCGCATTGTCGCCCGTCTCGACCCCCGCCGCGCGGAGGCCCGCGATCATGATCGCCGCCGCCCGGTCGTCGCGATTGTAGAGAACACCCGCCTCCAGCATCCTCGGGGCCGCGCCGCGCAGTTGGCGAGTGAAGCTGTGGATCGCGACGATCAGGCGCGGGCGGCGCGTCCGCACTTCGCACGCGACCAACGCATGATAGGGCGCGTGAAAACGGGCGATCCGGTCGAAACGGTCGGCGCCGACATTGCCGGGGACGGCGACCTGATCGCTTTCGACCGGCACCAGGGCGGGATGATCGGGCTCCCGATGCAGGTCGATGACCAGCCGCGAGACGGTGGCGAGGATCGCCGGTGCGCCCAGCGCCGCGGAAAGTGCGCGGGTCAGCGGCTCGGCGCCGATATCGATCGCCATGTGCTCGCCCATCACCGCCGGCTCGACGCCGAGGTCGATGCCGTCAGGCACCGCGTTCGACGCGTGATCGCACAGCAGGAGGATGTCGCGCGCGCCGTCGATGACGATCGGTGCACTCATGCGAAACGCGCCGCGCGACGCTCGCGATGCGCGGCTAGCCCCTCGGCCAGATCGGGACCCGCGAACAAGGCGTCGAATGACGCATCGGGATCGCCGTTGCCTTTGCTCAGCACCGACTTCAGCATCCGTATCGATAGAGTTGATTTATCGGCAATTTCTCTCGCCAGGATCGTCGCCTCCGTCCACGGCTCGGCGGCGACCGTCTCGACCAGGCCGATCACTGACGCGCGGTGCGCCTCGATGACCTCTGCGGCATAGAGCATCCGCGCCGCCTGCCCACGGCCGACCAGCACGGCGAGGCGGGCGATGTCCTGCGCCGGATAGCCGATGCCGAGCCGGGACGGGGTCACCGCGAACCGTGCCCGCTCGCCTGCGACGCGGATATCGGCCGCGAGGGCTAGCGCCACCCCCGCGCCATAGCAACCGCCGGCGATGACGGCGATGACAGGGATGGGCACCGCCGCCAGCGCGTCGATGCCGACGCGCATCGCCTGCCGGAACCGGGCGGCAGCGGCCGGCTCTTGGCGGAAGCCGTCGAACTCGCCGAGGTCGGCACCGGCCGAAAAGTCGGCTGCCCCCCCGATCAGCAGCACGCGGGCCTCGCGCGGCAACGCGGTCACGGACGTCGCCAACCGATCCCACTCGGCAACGGGGATCGCATTGCGCCGCGCCGGCGCGTCGATCGTCAGGCGGGCGATGCCCGGCTCGGGCGTGTCGAGGAAGAACATCGGCGGCAGCGATGCCGCATCGCGCGGCGGCTGTCACGCCCGGCGGCCGGCGAGGGAGGTGGCGGGGTCCGAAGACCCGGCCACCGGCAGGCGATCCGCTCCCGGCGTACGACCCGCTACCCTCACGCTACGCAAGGACCATGCCGATCGATTCGTCCAGCGCGGCGGATCAGCCCGCGTCCCGCGCCGGGACTCCGCCTGTCACGCCAGTACCGTTTTGAGACACCACCACGGCTGATCCGACAGCGCTCTCGCGGCGGCGCCACGTGCCTCGCCTGTGTCGAACAGGGCGAAGCAGGTGGCGCCCGATCCCGACATGCGCGCAAGGACGAGGCCGCTTTGCGTTGCCAGCCGATCGAGCACGCGGTCGATGACGGGCGCGATCGCGCGCGCTGGTGGCTCCAGATCGTTGCGCCCCGCCAGCGCCGCGGCGATCGCATCGCCGTCCGGAATGCCGCCGCGATCGACGCCGTCCCAGCGCGCGAACACCGCGGCAGTCGATACCGGCACCAGCGGATTGACGAGCAGCGCCGGCAGCGGCGGCAGATCGGACAGCGGATCGAGCCGCTCGCCCCGCCCCCGCCCCAGCGCGGCGCGCCCGAGGAGGCAAGCGGGCACGTCGGACCCGAGCGCCTCTGCGCAATCGATCAGCCGCGGATCGTCGGTCGCCACGCCGTGCGCCCGCGCCAGCGCGCGCAGCGTCGCGGCCGCGTCCGCCGATCCGCCGCCAATGCCGGATGCGACCGGCAACCGCTTCACCAATTCGATCGCGGCAGGGGCGACCGGCTTCACCCGCTCGGCGAACAGGCGTTCGGCGCGGGTAACGAGATTGTCGCCCTCCCCCGACAGCCCCGCCGCGAACGGCCCCGTGATCGTCAGGCCGGGCGGCCCTTCCGGATCGAGCCGGATCATGTCGCCGTCGGCGACGAAGGCGAACAGCGTCTCGAGCTCGTGGTAGCCGTCGGGCCGGCGCGCGCGGACGTGGAGCGCCAGGTTGAGCTTGGCGGGGGCAGCCTCTTCGATCATGTCATTCGGCGGCCGGGCCGCGCTCCAGCTTGGCGGCGAGCCGCGTCTTGTCCGCGCCCTCGGCATGCACCGATGCGGCGCGCCAGGCATAGCGCGCCTCGTAGCGCCGGCCGCTCGCCCAATAGGCGTCGCCCAGATGCTCGTTGATCTCGACGTCCCCCGGCTGCGCGGCCGCGGCCTGTTCGAGGAGCGGCAGCGCCTTCGCCGTCTGGCCGCGCCGCGCATAGGCGAAGCCGAGCGAATCGGTGATCGAGGCGTCGTCGGGCTTCAGCCGCCTCGCCTTTTCGAGCAGCGCCTGCGCCTCGGGCAGATCACGCCCGCGCTCGGCCAGCGCATAGCCCAGATAATTGAGCGCCACCGGCTCGTCGGGCGCGAGTTCGACCGCGCGGCGCAGATAGGGCAGCGCCTCCTCGAACCGCCCCGCCTGCTCGATCGCGCCGCCGCGTTGCAGGTTCAGCACCCAGTCGCCCGTGCCGCCCTCTCGCGTCATCGCCGCGCCATAGGCATCCGCTGCCTCACCGAACCGGCCCGACGCGACGAGCAGATCGCCGAGCGTGCGCGCGTCGTCGGCGGTCGCATCCTTCGCCGCCGACCGCTTCGTCGCCAGCGCGATCGCGGCATCGCGCTGGCCCATCCTGTCGAGCACGGCAATGCGCAGCGTGTCGGCCTCCCGCGCCCAGGGGCTCTTCGGGCGAACCTCCTGGATGAGGGCCAGCGCGCGCATCCCCGAACCATCCCGCGACAGCGCATCGGCAAGCAGAAGCCGCGCGCGGTCGTTCGCCGGCTCCAGCATTAGCGCGGTACGCGTGAGCAGGATGACCAGCGGCGACGGCTCCTCCCCCGACAGGTCGCCGGCCAGCCGCGTGAACAACGTCGCCGCCCCGAATGCCGCCCCCGGTTTGGCGCCGCGGCCGAGCGCCGAAAGCTGCGCCCGCGCGGCCGGGTCCTCACCCGCCAGCAGCGCCCGTGCGGTCCTCATGTCGCCGCGCCCGGCATAGAGGCGCGCGGCGGCGATGCGGACATCGAGCCCACCACCCTCGGCGAGCAGCGTCTGGAGCGCCGCGTTCGCTTCCACATCTCGCCTCATCGCAACGAGGATCAGCGCCTTGGCTTCGGCCGAATAGCGGCGCTCGACCGCATTGTCGGCATCCTTGCCCAATTCGGCGAGCGGATCGCCGCCCCCAGTCTCGACCGCGATCCAGGCGCGCAGGACCGGGCCGACGAACGACAGCGGCCCCTGCCCCACCCGCGTTGCGGTGGCGCGTGCGCCGTCCCAGTCGCGCGCCTCGACCTGATCGGCGAAGCGCAGCAGCGCGGCATCGGCGGGCGCGACTCTCGAGGTTTCGAGCACGGTCAGCGCCCGGCGGGCGAGCGCCAAGTCGCCGACCGACACGCCCTCGCGAAACGCCCGGATCGCGATCACCTCGTTGCCCGGATCCGCGGCCAGCGCCAGCGCATAGCCGCGCGCGGCGACGTCGGACGCGCCCTCCGCATCGGCGGCGCGGGCGCGCACATAGGCGGCAAGGTCGCTGCCCCGCGGCGGGTCCGACGCGAACGCCGGAGCCGCCATGCTCACACCGGCTGTGAGGATCAGGACCTTACATGTTCGGATAATTCGGCCCTCCGCCGCCCTCTGGCACCACCCAGTTGATGTTCTGGGTGGGGTCCTTGATGTCGCAGGTCTTGCAGTGGACGCAGTTCTGGGCGTTGATGACGAACTTCGGATCGCCCGTCTCCTCGCCCACTACCTCATAGACTCCCGCCGGACAGTAACGCTGCGCCGGCTCGTCGTACAAGGGCAGGTTGTGCGCGATCGGCACAGCGGGGTCCTTGAGCGTCAGGTGGACCGGCTGGTCCTCCTCATGATTGGTGTTCGAGATGAACACCGAGGAGAGGCGGTCGAACGTCAGCACGCCGTCGGGCTTCGGATAGTCGATCGGCGGCAGCTCGTTCTTCTTCCACAGGCTCTCGTGGTCGGGCTTGTGGTGGAGCGTGAAGGGCATCTTCAAACCCCAATGCTCCAGCCACATGTTGACGCCCGACAGGCCCGAGCCGACCAGATCGCCATACTTCTTGACCAGCGGCACGACGTTGCGGACGCGGAACAGCTCGTCGCGGACCCAGCTATTTTCGTACGCGGTCGTGTAGGCGGTGAGTTCGTCGGCGCGGCGGTCGGCCTGCACCGCCTCGAACGCGGCCTCGGCGGCCATCATGCCCGACTTCATCGCGGTATGTGTGCCCTTGATCCGCGGCACGTTGAGGAACCCCGCCGAACAACCGATCAGCGCGCCGCCGGGGAAGGTCAGCTTCGGCACCGACTGGTAACCACCGTCGTTGATCGCCCGCGCGCCATAAGAGACGCGCTTGCCGCCCTTCAGAAGCTCGGCGATCTCCGGATGCGTCTTCCAGCGCTGCATCTCCTGGAACGGCGAGAGATACGGATTGCGGTAGTTGAGCCAGGTGACATAGCCGAGCGCGACCTGTCCGTTCGCCTGGTGATAGATGAACCCGCCGCCGTTCGAGCCCGGCGTCTCGCTGAGCGGCCAGCCCTGCGTATGGATGACGCGGCCGGGAACGTGCTTTGCGGGATCGATGTCCCACAATTCCTTGACGCCGAGGCCATAGACCTGCGGATCGCAGTTGGCGCGCAGGTCGAACAGCCGCATCAGCTCCTTCGACAGGTGCCCGCGCACCCCCTCGGCGAAGAAGGTGTAGCGCGCGTGGAGCTCCAGCCCCGGCTGCCAGTCGGGCTTGCGCGTGCCGTCGCGGGCGATGCCCATGTCGCCGGTCGCGACGCCCTTGACCGAGCCGTCGTCGTTAAACAGCACCTCGGCCGCGGCGAAGCCGGGGAAGATCTCGACGCCCAGCCCTTCGGCCTGTTCGGCCAGCCAGCGGGTGAGGTTGCCGAGCGAGCCGGTGTAGCAGCCCTTGTTATGCATGAACGGCGGTAGCGCGAACTCGGGCAGGTCGCGCTTGCCGCTCTTCGACAGCACCCAGTGGTGGTTTTCGGTCACCGGCGTTTCGGCGAGCGGACAGCCCACCGTCCGCCATTCGGGCAGCAGTTCGTCGAGCGAGCGCGGGTCGATGACCGCGCCCGACAGGATGTGCGCGCCGACTTCCGACCCTTTTTCCAGCACGCAAACGGCAAGTTCCGAACCGGCATCGTTGGCGAGCTGTTTGAGGCGAATGGCCGCCGACAGGCCCGCCGGCCCGGCGCCGACGATCACCACGTCATAGGGCATCGATTCGCGTTCGCTCATTCACTCTCTCCGTCGCCGGCTCGTTTCCCACCCGTATCGTCGCACGCGCGAGCGGTTTGGCCGCAGTTGCGCTGCACGATGATTGACGCGGGCGTCAAGTTGATAGCTGGGTAGATGGCGATGGGGGCCGATCAATACCACCGATGGGATGAGCTGGCGGCAAGTGCGCTCGAATGGTGGGCGGATGCCGGCGTCGACGCGCTGGTCGAGGACGACGCGCGCGACTGGCTGGCGCGCCCGACCCGTGCCGCCTCCGCTTTCCCCACGCCCGCTGCCGCGCCGATCGAGACCGGACCCACCGATTATGCGAGCTACTGGGCATGGCGGCTCGGCCCGACCGCGCCGGAACAAGGCTGGGGCAACCCGATCCTGCCGCCCGAGGGGCCGCAGGACGCCGACCTCCTGATCCTGGTCGATCAGCCGAATGGCGACACGCTGATCGGCGATATCGAGGGTGCGATGTTCGACCGCATCCTCGCCTCGATCGGGCGATCACGAGAGGATGTGCTGATCGCCGGCCTGGCGATGGCGCGGCCGCTGGCCGATACGCTGTCGCCCGACGCCCTGCCGCCGCTTTCCGCCGCGACTGAACGTCTGCTCTCCCTAACGCCCGCAAAAACCGTACTGATCGTCGGCCATACGACGAGCCGTGCGATCCTTGCGCCGGACGGTGCTCCCGTTCCGCGTGCTTTACATGCCATTAACCGGACTGGCCGAGAGTTGCAGGCACTCGCCATCGCGCACCCGCGCTTCATGATGAAGCATCCGCAGGTGAAGCGAGAGGCGTGGCGTTGTCTGCAATCGCTCCTGGGGGGACAAGCCTGATGCGTATTCGTCTGGGCGCCGTTGCGCTTCTTGCTTCCATGACGCTGCCGGGCCTCGCACTCGCGGCGGGGAACGACGACAAGCTGCCGGTGCGCAGCGCCTCGGCGAACGGCGGCATCCCCGCCCAGCTCGACGATGCACAGCGCGCCGCATACCGCGCGGTGTTCACCGCAATCCGCGAAAGCCGCTGGGCCGATGCGCAGCTTCAGCTCGACGCGATGCGCCCCGGCCCGCTTCACGCGATCGCCCGCGCCGAGATCTATACCGCAAAGGGTTCGCCCAAGGTCGAGCTCACGCCGCTGATGGCGCTGCTGGCCGAGGCGCCCGAACTGCCGCAGGCACCTGCGCTCGCTCGCCTCGCCAAGGTACGCGGGGCCGAAACGCTGCCGACGCTGCCGACGCCGCAGCGGCTGATCTGGGTCGACGGCGCGCCCAATCGTATCCGTACCAAGGGCACCGCCAGCGACGCCGCCGCCGCTGAGCTCGCGACCCGCGCCCAGCCGTTCATCAAGGCCGACGACGGCGCCGCTGCCGAGGCACTGGTCAGCGAATATGAAAGCCGCCTGACGCCCGAGGCGCTGACCGAGTGGCGCCAGCGCGTGGCGTGGATGTATTTCCTGACCGGCGACGATGCCAACACCCGCCGCGTCGCTGCCGCCGCGCAGGCAGGCACGGGCGAATGGGTGCCGCAGGCCGACTGGGTGCAGGGCCTCGCCGCCTGGCGCCAGAACGACTGCAAGGCGGCGCAGATCGCCTTTGCCGCGGTGGCGCAGCGCGCCAGCGACGTCGACCTACGCGCCGCCGGCCATTACTGGGCCGCGCGCGCCGACATGGCCTGTGCCCGCCCCGACCTGATCCAGGCGCGGCTCATCGCCGCCAGCCAGTATAACGAAACCTTCTACGGCATGCTCTCGCGCCAAGCGCTGGGCATCGCCGAGGCGACCGACCGCCTGCCCGACCGCACCGCCGGCGCCGACTGGAAGGCGCTGGAACGCCGCCCTAACGTCCGTGTCGCCGCAGCGCTGGTCGAGATCGGCGAGGACGACGAGGCGGCCGAACTGCTGAAGCACCAGGCCAAGATCGGCGACGCCGCCGACTATGCCGCGCTCGCCCGCGTCGCCGGCGCGCTCAACCTGCCCGCGACGCAGATCTGGCTGTCGCACAACTGCCCGCAGGGCGCGACGCCGCAGGTGGCGACCCGCTATCCTGCGCCCAACTGGACGCCCGACGGCGGCTGGCGCGTGGACAAGGCGCTGGTCTATGCCCACACGCTTCAGGAATCGCGCTTCCGCTCGACGGTGGTCAGCCCGGCTGGCGCCTATGGACTGATGCAGATCATGCCGTCGGCCGCCAGCGACATCGCCAAGGCCAAGGGCATGACCGCGGTGGTCGACCGCTCCGCGCTGTCGCGTCCGTCGACCAACATGGAAGTCGGCCAATCCTATCTCGAGAAGCTGCGCGACATGCCGGCGACCGGCGGCCTGCTGCCCAAGGTGATCGCCGCCTATAACGCCGGCCCCTCGCCCGTCGCCGCATGGAACCTGACCTCCAAGGACGGCGGCGACCCGCTCCTGTATATCGAAAGCATCCCTTACTGGGAGACGCGCGGCTACGTCATGACGGTGCTGCGCAACTACTGGATGTACGAGATGCAGGCGGGTAAGGCCTCGGACAGCCGCCATGCGCTGTCGCAGGGCATGTGGCCGCGCTTTCCGGGCATGAAGGGCGCGACCGCGGTTAACTCGCGGGTCGGCAATGCCCGAAGCCGCTAAGGTTTCGCGCCCCGTCCGCATCGCCGTCCTCACCGTCTCCGACACCCGCGGCGCGGCCGACGACCGCTCGGGCGACACGCTGGTCGATCGGCTGACCGCGGCGGGCCATATCCTCGCCGATCGCAGCATCGTGAAGGACGATGCCGAAGTGATCGTCGCCCGCCTCCACGCCTGGATCGACGATCCCGCGGTCGAGGTGGTCGTCACCACCGGCGGCACCGGGGTGACCGGCCGCGACGTGACGCCCGAGGCGGTTGAACGCGTTTGCGACAAGCTCATCCCCGGCTTCGGCGAGCTCTTCCGCTGGCAGAGCTATGCCAAGATCGGCACCTCGACGATCCAGTCGCGCGCCTGTGCCGGGGTCGCACGCGGCACCTACATCTTCGCGCTCCCGGGCTCCACCGGGGCGGTGAAGGACGGGTGGGACGGCATCCTCGCCAGCCAGCTCGACATCGACCACAAGCCCTGCAACTTCGTCGAACTGATGCCGCGGCTCGAGGAGCGTTAACCCTGTAGTCTTTGCTAGGTGACGATCCGTCCCGCGCCGGGACGCACCAAATCGCGCCCTAGTCAAACGGCAGCTCGAAACCGATAATCGCACCTAACGATCGGTAAAAGGGTGCGGCGATGGTGAACGGGCTTCTTCGGTTGGTGCTGGCGGGTCTTGCGACCGCGATGCTGCCCGTCGCCGCGCATGCACGCGGGCCGGCGGTGACCAGCGTCATCTCCCTCGAAAGCCCGCTGGCGCCCGGCGAATATGCCTGGGACGACAAGGGCGTCCCTGCCGGCCCGGTGCGCATCGTCGTCGACCTCGCGACCGAGAAGCTGCACGTCTATCGCAGCGGGGTCGAGATTGGCCGCGCCTACATTCTCTACGGCGCCGATCACAAGCCGACGCCGATGGGCACCTTCCCGATCCTCGAAAAGGATCGCGACCATGTCTCGAACCTCTACAATGCGCCGATGCCGTACATGCTGCGCCTGACCTGGGGCGGCGTCGCGATCCACGGTAGCCAGGTCGAGGCGAACGCCGCCACGCATGGCTGCGTCGGCATCCCCGACGAATTCGCCGCGCTGCTCTTCGCACAGGCGAAGAAGGGCGACCAGGTGCTGGTGACGCGCGGCTGGCGCCCCGACCTCTACAAGGACGAGGCACCCGCGCCGGAGCGGCTGGAAACCGAGGACGGCAGCGAAACGGTCGTGACCGAGGAAATCGTCACGCCCTGAGGTGCAGCCAGCCTCAGCGCTTCTTCTTTCCCTGATGCTTGATGTTCGCCGGCCGCCCGCGGCGCTTCAGCACCCGCGGCGGGCCGCCGCGCCGGCGATCGTCGCCGCGCTCACCGCTCCCCGATCCCTTGCCGTCGGGCAGTTCGAAGCGGAGCGCTCCAGATACCGGGTTTGCCTCGACCAGCCGCAGTTTGAGCTTCTGCCCGAGCGCAAAAAACTCGCCCGTCTCCTCGCCGATCAATCGCTGGCTCGCCTCGTCGTGCCGGAAATATTCGCGGCCTAGGTCGCGCGCGGGGACCAGGCCGTCCCCCCCCACCCCCTCGACCGTCGCGAAGAAGCCGAAGGCGGCGACGCCGGTGATCTTGGCGTCCATCACCTCACCGACATGCTGGGACAAGTACGCGGCGACATAGCGATCGACCGTCTCCCGCTCCGCCTCCATCGCCCGGCGCTCGAGGCTGGAGATCAGCTCGCCCACCCGCTCCATGTTCGCCGCATCCTCCGCCGACAGCCCGCCGGCGCCGAGCTTGTAGGCATCGACAAGCGACCGGTGGACGATCAGATCCGAATAGCGCCGGATCGGCGAGGTGAAATGCGCATAGCTGCCCAGCGCCAGCCCGAAATGGCCCGCATTCTGCGGCCCGTAATAAGCCTGGGTCTGCGTGCGCAGTACCTGCGTCATGATCTCCTCGCGCGCTTCATGCTCCTTGAGCGTGCCGAGAATGTGGTTGAACGTCGCCGGGCGGATCACCTGGCCGAGCGCGAAGCTCATGTCGAAGGTCTTGAGATAGTCCTTGAGCGCGGTCAGCTTCTCGCGGCTTGGCGGCTCGTGGATCCGATACATGACCGGCGCCTTCTTGCGCTCAAGCGCCTTGGCGGCGGCGACATTGGCGGCAATCATGAAATCCTCGATCAGCCGATGCGCGTCGAGCCGCTCGCGCGGGGCGACCGACAGAATGTGGCCCTGTTCGTCGAGGACCACCCGCCGCTCGGGCAGATCAAGGTCTAGCGGACTGCGCTTGTCACGCGCGCGGGACAATGCCGCCCAGCAATCCCAGAGCGGGAGCAATGCGGTCTTCGTGAGGTCGGCATCGACCGTCTCCGGCGTCTCACCCGCCTTCACCGCATCCACCGCCGCCTGCGCATGCTCATAGGCGATGTTCGCCGCCAGCCGCACGACGGCGCGGGTGAAGCGCCAGTCGAGGATCTCGCCGTCCTTGCCGATGCGCAGGTGGCAGGCCATCGCCGCGCGATCCTGATCGGCCTTCAGCGAGCAGACGTCCGCCGACAGCACTTCGGGCAGCATCGGCACGACGCGGTCGGGGAAATAAACCGAATTGCCGCGCTTCCTCGCTTCCTTGTCGAGGAATGAGCCCGGGCGGACGTAGAAACTAACGTCTGCAATCGCGACGATCGCGCGGAACCCGCCCTCGTTCGCCGGGTCGTCGTCGGCCGTCGCCCAGACCGCGTCGTCATGATCGCGCGCGTCGATCGGGTCGATCGCGACGATCGGCAGGTGGCGCAGGTCCTCGCGGTCGTCGCCGAGCGGCTGACGCGCCACCCGCTCGGCCTCGGCGATCAGTTCGGGCGAGAAGACGTTGGGGATGCCGTGCTTGGCGATGGCGATCATCGAAAAGCTGCGCGGTGCGAACGGATCGCCCAGCCGCTCGACCACCTTCGCCATGATCCGCGGCGGGCGGCCCGTCTTTTCGGCGAGCACCAGGTCGCCGGGCTCCGCGTCGCCGCGATCGACGACCGGCAGGTCGCGGTTCATCTTCTTGTCCAGCCCGGCGAGGAAAAGCCGCCCGCCCTCTTCGCGCAACACGCCGAGGATTTGCTCCTCGCCGCGCGCGAGAGTCTTCATCGGGTGCGCGACCCAGCCGCTGCCCGCCTCTTCGGTCCGCGCGAGGATGCGGTCGCCGGGGCCGAGCGCCGATGCCTTGCGCCCGCGCTCGATCACGCGCAGCCGCGGCTGCGGGATACCCTCCGCCTCCCAGCGTTCAGGCACCGCCCAGACGGTATCGCCATCGGCGTCGGTGACGCGCAGCACCGTTACCTTGGGCACCCCGCCCATCTTGTGGAACGCGCGGCCGGGGGCGATGTCAATCAGTCCCTCGTCGGTCATGTCCTTCAAGAGCGCCTTGAGTGCGATCTTGTCCGCGCCGTGCAAGCCGAAGCCCTTGGCGATCTCCCGCTTCCCCGCGGGCGTGTCCGAACTGGCGATGAAGTCGAGGATCTGCTGGCGGCTCGGGAGCCCGTTCTGGCGTCGCATGGGGCGGAGATAGGGGCTTTGGCCCCGGCGCGCACGAGATTTCACCTCAGCGGCTGAACGCCACCAGCCAGACGGTCGCCATGCCTCCCGAAGCGGGGACAACGAGAACGCGAAAACTGCGGTTGCGGGCGGGATCGTCGGCCCGACCACCCGCGCTGCCGGGACCGGCCAGTGGAGTCCACCAGTCCACCCCCTGCCCGAAATGGCCGATGATCGGATCTTCGCCCGGCCGCGGATCGCGCCCCAGGACGCGCGCGGCAAAACCAGCCGCCTCGGCCGCCGGCGCATCGAACCGAAGCAGCGTCCGGGTATCGACACCGCTTTCGCCGTCGCTGCGGATCGCCGTCGCGTTGCGCGGCAACCGCTTGCCGATGAACCGTTCGACCGCGGCGGGATTGATATTGTCGGCCGAGGCCATGCCCGCTCCTCCACAAGCGCCGAGCCCGAGCATCAGGCTGGCAAGCACGGCAAGGGCGATACGCGATGTCACGCCGACACCGTTCCGCGTCCCGTGTCCCGGGTCAAGGTGCGACGGTGAAGCGCGCCGATGGGCCATCCGCGCTGCCGCGCACCTCGAACTCCTGCGCAAGACCTGCCTGGTGGAGCTGGCCGAGCTGTTCGTCGCCGATCCGCAGCGGTCCGATGTCGACACCCTTGCCCTCGTCCCAGTTGTAACGGTCGAAGACGTGCAAGTCGCTGTCGATCGAAACCTGTGCCGCACCATTTGCCCCCGGCGTGACGGTGACGGTGGCGGTGTGCGCATAGCTGAACCCGCCGACGGCAAAGAACCAGTCTTGAGACAATTCCTTGCCGGCATAGGTGCTGGTCCAAGGCGTCGTCACCTGAAACGTCATCGGCTCGCCGGTATAGTTCGCGCGGACATGGGCTTCGGCGACGGCGCGCACGTCGGTTTCGAACGAGGCGTCGATTTCCTCGCGGATCGCCGGAATATCGGCCCGGATCGCCTTCGGATCGATCGACAGCGTCTCGCCGCTATTGCCCAGATAGTGACGCATGTGGCGCGCGGCATTGTCGAGGCCCATGGCATCGGCCGCATCGGCGACGCGATAGAAAGCCGCCTCGTTGATGTGGTCGGCGATCGACGCCCCCTCGCTCGCGTGCGCGCCCGATCCGTCGCCGGCGGAGGGCGCGGCGGGGGGCGTGGGATAGCCGGGCATGCCGGGCGACGGGGTGATCGTGCTCTCGCCGGGCGTCGCCGGCCCGTCACCCCGGCCCGGACGCACGCCGTCCCGACCAGTCGAGCGCACATCGTCGCGCGTGTCCGACTGGCGCGCGTCACTCGCGTCGAACACGCGACCGGCCAGATCGGCGACACCGCGCGCCGCACCTGAAATGGCATTTCCGATCGAATCGAGCATTTGCCGCTCCCGCTTACGTTGCGGCCACCTTCTGGTCGTTTCAGCCCGCGAGTACGATAATCGGATCGATTACGGGCTGCCCCGGCTCACTGGCCTTCCCGACCGGCGAGCGCTTCTGCTACCGCGCTCCGGTGACCCACGACCTTCTTGTCATCGGCGGCGGCATCAACGGGTGCGCGATCGCGCGCGAGGCGGCGCTGCTAGGCCTCGGCGTCGTGCTGGTCGAGCGCGACGACCTCGCCAGCCATACCTCCTCGGCCTCGACCAAGCTCATCCACGGGGGCCTACGCTATCTGGAACAGTACGAGTTCCGGCTGGTGCGGGAGGCGCTGGGCGAGCGCGAGCGGATGCTGGCAATCGCACCGCATCTTGTCCATCCGCTCACCTTCGTGCTGCCTCACGACCATGCGGTGCGGCCGTGGTGGATGGTCCGCGCGGGGCTGTGGCTCTACGACGCACTCGGCTTCGACAGTTCGTTGCCGCGTTCGCGCTCCCTCAAAAAGGCCGATGCAGGCTATCAGGCACCGCTCAAGCAGACCTATCGCGGCTTCGTCTATTCGGACGCCAGGGTCGACGATTCGCGCCTGACCGTCCTCAACGCGGTCGATGCCGCGGCGAACGGCGCCGAAATCCTGACCCGCACCGGGTTCGAACGCGCCGAACGCTCGGGCGACCACTGGCGCGCGACGCTCTCCGATGGCCGCACGGTAGAGGCGCGCGCGATCGTCGTCGCGGCGGGCGGCTGGACGACCGAGGCGATGACCGCGATGGGCATGCCACCGCGCGGGCACCTTCGCCTCGTCCGCGGCAGCCATATCGTGGTGCCCGAACTGTTCGAGGGCGACCACGCCTATATCGTGCAACAGCCCGATCGGCGCATCGTGTTCGCCATTCCCTATCCCGGTGGCACGATGATCGGCACCACCGACGTCGCAGTCGACAACCCCGCCGACGCGGTGATCTCGCGCGAGGAGACGGCGTATCTGTGCGAGGCGGTGAACCGCTATTTCCGGCGACAGGTGACGCCCGCCGATGTGGTCAGCGACTGGTCGGGCATCCGCGCGCTCTACGACGACGGCGCGGGGGCAGCGGCCGAAGTGACGCGCGACTATGTGCTCGAACTCCACGATGACGGCGCGCCGGTGCTGGGCGTATTCGGCGGCAAGATCACCACCGCGCGGGCGCTCGCCGAGGATGCGCTTACCCGCCTCGCCCCCGCGCTCGGCTTCGACGCACATCCGGTCAGCCGGGCGCGCGTGCTGCCCGGCGGGATGATCGCGGAGGTCGAGACGCTGGCGCGGCAGGTGGCGGAACGCTGGCCGTTCCTCGACGCCCATGCGGTCGACCGGATGGCGCGCGCCTATGGCAGCCGGCTGGTCGAGATGCTGGAGGGCGTCGAAAGCGACGATGATATGGGCAAGACGCTCCCCGGCGGGATGAGCGAGCGGGAGGCGCGGTTTCTGCACGATACCGAGTTCGCGCGCACGCCCGACGACGTGCTCGACCGGCGAACTAAATTGGGTCTCCGCATGAGTGAGGACGAGCGGCAGGCGTTCGGCGACTGGTGGGCGACGGCGTACCCCGCGGACTGATCCCGATTGGTTTTGGAACCGCCGCGTGGGCAGTTCGCTGATACGCCCATGGACAAGACCGACGACGCCGAAAGCCTGCTCACCGTCGCGCTTCAGGATATGCTGGCGGGCGAGCGGCTGCTCGCCGAACACCTGCCCGCGATCGCCGCGCATGCCAGCGCCGCCTCGCTCTCCGAAGCGCTCACGCGCGAGGTACAGCGCGCGCGGTTGCAGGCGGCGGCACTGGCCGAGGATGCGCGCGCCGAGGGCGGGCCGCCGAACCTCTGGATGCAGGGCATCGTCGACGATGCGCGCCGCGATACCGAGACGATCGACGCCGGCCCGCTCCTAGACGCCGCGCTGGTCGGCGCGGTGCGAAAGGCGCTGGCAGCCAAGCATGTCCAGCTACGAGACCGCGGTGGCGCTCGCCGAACGGCTGGGCGAGCCTGCCCTCGCCGCCCGCCTGCGCCGCTGCCGCGACGAGGAAGCGGCGAGCGACCACCGGCTGGCGGCGATCCTGACCGAGTGCGCGGAGGCGGCGTGAGGCCGCGCTACAACTTGTACCCCGGCGAAGGCCGGGGTCCAGTCGGGAAGGCCTCCGTGATTAAGCATCACGAGCCGTCGTCGCGTTTACCACCGGAACTTCGGCCTTCGCCGGGGAACGGTCTCAGTAGGCCCGCGCGACCAGAATACGCTCGACCGCCGGCTCGCCGGTGAAGATACACGGGCCCTGCGGCGGGGTCGCGGTACCGGGGACGTTGCGGATCGTCAGCTTCAGCGCCTTCAGCCGCTCGACCACCTGATCCAGTGCCGCACCGGTCGGCTTGGCCCATTCGACCTCGACCCAGCCGGGATTGCGCACGCCGTCCGCGAAATGCGCCTCCAGCCCGGCGAAGTCGGGCACGTCGCGGCGAATGCCCGCGTCAAGCCGCGTGCGCGCCTCGACGTGCAGCGACTCCTGGATCTCGGCGAGGAGCGCCGCCGCCTGGTCCACGAACTCGTTGCGGGGGGTGAAGGCGGTGTCGAGCTTGCCGCTCTCCTGATACAGGCGGTCGCGGCGGATGACGGCAACGTTGCCCTTTGCGACGTCCCGCGGGCCGACCTCGACGATGATCGGCGCGCCCTTCTTGACCCAGCCCCAGCGCTTGTTGCCCGCCTTTTGCGCGCGCGCGTCGACCATCGCGCGGATCGGCTCGCCGAGCGCGGTCTGACCGACGAGCTCGGACTGGAGCGCGCGGGCATAGTCGAGCACCGCCTCGTCCTCGGGCGCATCGCGCAGCATGGGGACGATGACGACCTGCCACGGCGCGACGCGCGGCGGCACGCGCAGGCCGTCGTCATCGCCGTGCACCATGATGAGCCCGCCGATCATGCGGGTGGACACGCCCCAGCTTGTCGTCTGCGCCAGCTCCAGTTCGCCCGCGGCATTCTGGTACCGGATGTTCTGCGCGCTAGAGAAAGTGGTGCCGAGGAAGTGGCTGGTGCCCGCCTGAAGCGCCTTGCCGTCCTGCATCATCGCCTCGATGCTGTAGGTCGCGACGGCGCCCGGAAACCGCTCGTTCTCGGGCTTCTCGCCCGCGACGACGGGCAGCGCGAGGCAGTCTTCGGCAAAGGCGCGATAGACCTCGAGCATCTTCATCGTCTCTTCGCGCGCCTCGGCCTCGGTCGCGTGGGCGGTATGCCCCTCCTGCCACAGGAACTCGGCGGTGCGCAGGAACATGCGCGTGCGCATTTCCCAGCGCACGACATTCGCCCACTGGTTGATGAGCACGGGCAGGTCGCGCCACGACTGGACCCAGCGGCTGAAGGCAGCGCCGATCACCGTCTCCGACGTGGGGCGGACGACCAGCGGTTCCTCCAGCTTCGCCTCGGGATCGGGGACGAGGCGGCCGTCCTTCTGGACCAGCCGATGGTGGGTGACAACCGCCATCTCCTTGGCGAAGCCGTCGACATGCTCGGCTTCCTTCTCGAAATAGGAAAGCGGGATGAACAGCGGGAAATAGCAGTTCTCGTGCCCCGTCGCCTTGATCCGGTCGTCGAGCAGCCGCTGCATCCGCTCCCAGATGCCGTATCCCCATGGCCGGATGACCATGCACCCGCGCACGCCGCTTTCCTCGGCCATGTCGGCCTCGGCGATGACGGTCTGGTACCAGCGCGAGAAATCCTCGGCGCGCGTGACGGACAGGGCGTGCTTGATCATCGCCCGCCGATAGCGGGGCGAGCCCCATCAAGACAACGTCGAAAGCGACTCAGGCGGGCGCGGTCGTCCAGCCAAGCGCCGGGATCGCGATCGACCGCTTGCCGCCAAGGTCGGTGCGACACACGATCAGCTCGCGCTGCTCCATATAGCCGACAAGCCGCCGCGCGCGGCCGAGCGAGGACGTGCCGTAGACCTCGGCGATCCGCTCGTCGGGCGGGCACGCCTCCCCCTCCTTCGCTGCGCGGGCAATGAGGAGGAACGGTCCCAGCATCTCGCTCGGCAATTCGCGCGCGACCGAAAGCGCGCCGGCCCATTCGTCCTCCAGCCCGTGGGTGATCCCCGCACGTGCGGCCGCCAGCCGGCGCGAGAACGCCTCTAGGTCGAGCGGCGGGCGCGACAGCCCGGCCATGCGGCAGCGGACCTGATAATCCTGGAACAAGACCGCCGCAGGGCGCGACGCCGACCCCGCCTCCGCCACGATCGCGGCGAGCACGTCGGCGACGATCTCAGCTACGCGTTCGGGGGGCATCGCCGGCGTCGGCGCCTCGGGCGGGGGCGGCGGCGCGGCGAGCGCCTCGATCACCTCGTCGGCGGGCATCGGTGGCGGCGGGGGCGGCGGCATCAGCGGCAGGCCGGGCTCGGGCGAGCCGCGCTCGATCAGGTCGCGCATGTCGGCTGGGGCCGAGGGCAGCGGAATCAGCTTCGGACTGCCGCTGCGCGCCGAGGTCTCGACCGCGCCGATCTTCACCGCCACCGGCCGGCGCGACACCGCGGGGCCGAGCGCGAGGAAATGGCCGCGCGCCAGATCGCGGATCGTCTCCGCCTGCCGCCGCTCCATGCCGAGCAGGTCGGCCGCGCGCGCCATGTCGATGTCGAGGAAGGTGCGCCCCATCAGGAAGTTCGACGCCTCCGCCGCGACGTTCTTTGCCAGTTTCGCCAGCCGTTGCGTCGCGATAACGCCGGCGAGGCCGCGCTTGCGCCCGCGGCACATCAGGTTGGTCATTGCGCCGAGCGACGCGCGGCGCACCTCCTCCGCCACCTCGCCGCCGCCCGCCGGGGCGAACAACTGTGCCTCGTCCACCACCACCAGCGCGGGGTACCAGTGGTCGCGCGGCGCATCGAACAGCGCGTTGAGAAAGACGGCGGCACAGCGCATCTGCCCCTCCGCCTCCAGCCCCTCGAGGCTCAGGACGACGGAAGCGCGATGCTCGCGGATGCGCGCGGCCATCTTCGCGATCTCGCGCTCGTCATAATCGCCCGCCTCGATCGCGACATGGCCATAGGCGTCGGCCAGCGTCACGAAGTCGCCCTCGGGGTCGATCACCACCTGCTGCACGCGACCCGCCGATTTCTCGAGCAGGCGGCGCAGAAGGTGCGACTTTCCCGATCCCGAATTGCCCTGGACGAGCAACCGGGTGGCCAGCAGTTCCTCGAGGTCCATGGCCACGGCCTTGCCGTTGCCATCGACCCCCATGTCGACTTGCGCGGTCATTTGGTCCCGGCGGGCGCCCTGCGCTCGAAAAAGTCGAACATCGTGTTCCACAGGTGAAGCTGCTGCGCGGGATTGCTGATCGAGTGCGTCTGGCCGGGATAGAATTGCGTGTCGAACATCACCCCCGCCGCCTGCATCGCCCCGATCTGTGCGGTTGTGTTGTCGAGGAACACATTGTCGTCGGCCATGCCGTGCATGACGAGCAGCGGGTCCTTGATCTTGCCCGCATCGCCGAGCGTTCCCGAGGCGGCATAAGCCTCCGGCACCTTGCGCGGGTCGCCCATGTACCGCTCGGTATAATGGGTGTCGTAGAGGTCCCACTTGGTGACCGGCGCCACCGCCGCGCCCGCCGCGAACACGCCCGGCGCCTTTTCGAGGAGCTTGAGCGTCATGTAGCCGCCGTACGACCAGCCATGGATGACGAGCCGGTCGGGATCGACGAAGGGCTGGGTCTTCAGCCAGTTGGCGGCCATCACCTGATCCTCGACCTCGACGCTGCCCATCGCGTGCCAGATCTGATCGGTGAAGGCGCGAGACCGGTTGGCGGTGCCGCGATTGTCCATGACGAAGACGATATAGCCCTTGTCGACGATCGCCTGGTGCATCGGGCTGGACCAGTCGCGCGCGACCCGCTGCGCACCCGGCCCGCCATAATAGGTGAAGAACACCGGATAGCGCTTGCCGGGCTCCATCCTGGGCTTGAGCATCTTGTAGTGAAGCTCGCTGCCGTCGGCGGCCTTTAGCGTCCCGAACTCGGTCGCGGCATGGCTGGCGAGGTACGGGGCATAGGGATGGTTCGGCCCCAGCGCGTTCTCGTCCAGCCACTGCGTCCGCTTGCCGGTCGCATCGACGAGATAGCTTTGCGGCGGCTGGCTGGGATTGGAGCGCCCGACGATCAGCCGGTCGCCCGACATCGACACGTTGTTCCAGTATCCCGTCTCGGTCAGCCGCGTGACCGCACCGGCCCGCTTCAGCGGCGCGACATAGGCGTGGCGTTCGAGCACGCCGTCCTTGTTGCCGGTGAAGTAGACGAGGCCCTTCTTCTCATCCACGCCGATCACGTCGGCGACTTCCCAGTCGCCCTTGGTCAGCTGCGTCCAGCCGCCCTTGTCGAAGCGATAGAGATGGCCGTTGCCGCTCCGCTCCGACCACCAGAGCAGGCTGCCGTCCGCCAGCGCGCGGAAATTGTCCGAAAGGTTGATCCAGCTCTTCGCCGCTGCCTTTTCGGTGAACAGCACGCGCGACTTGCCGGTCGCGGGATCGACCGCGAGCATGTCGAGCACGCTCTGCTCGCGGTTCTGGCGCTGGACGTAGAGCGTCCGGCCGTCCGCGCTCCAGTCGACGCGGGCGAGGTAGATGTCGGGGTCCTGCCCGAGATCGACCTTGACCTGCCCCGACCCGTCGGGCGCGGTCACGTAGAGCGCGACCGTGACGTTGGGCGTGCCGGCCAGCGGATAGCGCTGCTCGTAAAGCTTCGTCCCCTCCGCCCCGATCGACGCGCGGGTGAGGACGCGGACGGGCGCTTCGTCGAACCGCTCGACCGCGACGTACTTGTCGTCGGGCGACCACCAATAGCCGGTGGAGCGCGCCATTTCCTCCTGCGCGACGAACTCGGCCTCGCCCCAGTGGACGGTGCCGCCGCCACCCTGGGTGATCGCACGCGCCTCGCCACCCGCCAGCGGCTGCACCCAGAGATTCTGGTCGCGCACGAAGCTGATATAGCCGCCGACCGGGCTGATGACCGGATTGAGTTCGCCCGCCTCGCTGTTGGTCAGGCGGCGGACCTGTCCGTCGAGCGTCGCGAGGAACAGGTCGCCGTCGAGCGGCACGAGGATAGAGCGGCCGTCGGGCGCCCAGTCATAGGCGACGATCCCGCGAAGCCCGCCGATGCGCGCGCGCTCGCGCTGCATCTTCTCGGCCTCCGACAGTTCGGCGCCCGACCCGACCTTCTTCGAATCGACCAGCATCCGCCACTGGCCGGTGGTCAGGTCCTGAGCCCAAAGGTCGTAGCGATCGGGCTCGCCCTCGCGCGGGCGAAGCTGGGTCAGGAGCTTGCCGTCCGGCGACAGGCGCGGCGGACGCCCGCCGCCGCCCGACAGGCCGCCCCGCATGACCCGCTCGAAGGTGAGCGCACCCTGCATCGCCGGCTGCTGCTGCTTTTCCGCCACGGGCTCAGCTGCCATTGCCGTCACGCTCACCGACGCAAGCGCCAGCGCCAAGGACCATCCGCGCATTCCCATCTCCGAAGGTGCCGACGCCGGGGACTCCGTCCCGGTGCGGCCGTGATGGGGCGTTATTGCCCCCCTTCGGCGCGGGCGTAAAGGGTCAGGCGGGCTTGGTTTCTCCGCCCGCCTCCGGCGCGTTCGAGTCCGGGGGCGGTGGCGCCTCGATCCCGTCGATCTCGGCATGATGGCCCAGCGTGTCGCGCACCCAGAGCAGCGCGACGAGGACGTAGAGCACGACCGCCAGCGGCGCCGCCACGATCACGCCGATGAAGCCGAACATGCTGCCCAGCGCCGCCAGCGCGAACATGAGGACGGCGGGCGGGATCGACACGGCATATTTCTGGATGATCGGGGTGAGGACATTTCCCTCGAGCTGCTGCGCGACGAGGTAGACGACGCAGGTCCAGATCAGCGTGTCGGTCCCTTGGGACAGGCCGAGCAGCACGCCGGGTGCCGCGCCGATGAACGGCCCGACCAGCGGGATGAAGTTGGTGAGGCCCGAGATGACGCCAAGCGCGCCGGCCGACTGGACGCCGACGATGCTGAGCCCGCCCCAGATGAGCACGCCGACGATCAGCATCGTCGCCCCTTGCGCGATCAGCCACTTGTTGAGCGCTTGGCCGCTCGCCGACAGCGCTTCGCGCACCTGTCGCCCCTTTTCCTTGGGAAACAGCTTCTCGACCCCGCGCATGTAGATGCCGGGTTCGAGCGCAAGGTACATCGCCGCAACGATGACAAGGACGAGATTGGTGATCGCCCCCACCGCGCCGAACGCGAAGCTGAGCGCGCGGCTGGCGACGCCCTGGAAATCGGGCGTACCGGACAGGAAGCTCTGGAGGAACGGCACCTGCGCGGCCATCGCCCGCGCCTTCTCGAACGCCTGCGGCAGCTGCTGCCCGACCTCGGTGAACTGTTCGGACAGCTGAGCGCCGAACAGCCAGCCCGCACCGCCCAGCACGGCGAGGATCAGGAACAGGCCGCAGAACACCGACAGCGTGTCGCTCGCGCCCATCCGCCGGAACGGCCACCCCGCCGCGCGGATCAGGGCAGCGACGAGCACCGCGGAGAAGATCAGCATGAAGACGAACGCGAACTGCACGGTCAGCAGGCACAGCCCCACGACCAGCATAACCACCAGGGCCCTGCGCGCGATTTCGCCGATGTTCGTCGTTTCCATGCTTCCCCCGTTCAGTGCCGGGGGGAGAAACATCGCGGCTGCGTAACGGGTTCCGTCTTTAGGCCGTATCGATGGCCGGGTCCCCGCTCATCGCATCCCGGCGCTGCCGTACCCCGGCGAAGGCCAGGGTCCAGTTGGGAGAACGGCGGTTACGCGCATAAAGCCCCGTCCTGTAACTGTACCCCGGCCTTCGCCGGGGTACAGAGAGATGCCAGTGCTCCCGCTTTCGCGAGTGTACGGGTCACTGTGCGGGAAACATCTTCCGCAACTCGCCCTTCAGGATTTTTCCGTTGGCGTTCCTCGGCAGCACGCTGTCGACGAACCGGATCGCGCTCGGCACCTTAAACGCGGCGAGGTGGCGGCCCACCCAGTCCTGCAGCTCCGCCTCGCTCGCATCGCAGCCGGGACAGAGGTGGACGACCGCCGCGGGCACCTCGCCCAGCGTGCGGTGCGGCACGCCGACCAGCGCCGCGTCGGTGACGGCGGGATGGGCGTAGAGGACGTTCTCGACCTCGATGGAATAGATGTTCTCGCCGCCGCGGATGACGATGTCCTTGGCGCGGTCGACGATGTAGCAGAAGCCCTCATCGTCCAGCCGCGCGAGGTCGCCGGTGCGTACCCAGCCGTCGACGAAGGTCTCCGCTGTCGCCTCGGGCTTGTTCCAATAGCCCTTCACGATCATCGGCCCGCGCGCCCAGAGCTCGCCGACCTCGCCGATCGGCAGTTCCTGCGCGCCGTCGACCGACATGATCTTGAGTTCGGCGACCGGCACCGGCGGGCCACAGCTATCGGGCCGGTTGAGATAGTCCTCGCCGGTGTGCTGCGTCACCGTCGCCATCGTCTCGGTCATGCCCCAGCCGCTGCCGGGCGCCGCGCCGAACTCGGCCTCGATCCGGCGGACCAGTTCGGGCGCGGCGGGGGCGCCGCCATATTGGATCGCCTCGAGGCAGGAGAGGTCGTATTTGTCGCGATCCGGATGCTCGAGCAGCTGCCACGCGATCGTCGGCACCCCGCCGGTGAGTTGCACCCGCTCCCGCTCGATCAGCTTCAGCGCCTCGCCCGCGTCCCAGCGGCGCATGAGGACGATCGTCCCCCCGCTCGCCACCGTCCCCATCAGCGACGCGGAACAGGCAGTGACGTGGAACAGCGGGATGACGAGCAACCCGACCTTGGGCACCGGCGCGGTGGGCGGCATCTCGCCCCGGCGCAGCATCGCGCGCGCGTTGCTATAGGCCGAGCTGTAGATGTTGGTCGCCATGTTGCGGTGGGTGCCGAGCGCCCCCTTCGGCGCGCCGGTCGTGCCGCTGGTATAGAAGATGACGACGTCGTCCTCCGGCGCGATCGTCGCCGCGGCGGGGTGCAGGCCGATCTCGGGCAACGCCGCCCAGTCGTTCGGCTGCGGCAGCAGCGCGTCGAACGACTCGGCCGGCGCCTCGATCGCCCCCTTGGGCCGGGTCACAAATACGCGCTCCAGCCCGGTGAGCGCCGGCAGCTCGCCCTTGAATCGGTCGTACCGGTCGCCGTCGAGGATCAGCAGCTTCGCACCCGAATCGCTGATCCCGTAGGAAAGCTCGCCCGCGCTCCACCAGGCGTTGAGCGGGACCGCGACCGCGCCGACGCTGGCGACGGCAAAGAAGATCGCGGTCCATTCGGGCAGGTTGCGCATGGCAAAGGCGACGCGGTCGCCCTTCCCCACCCCGACCTCGGCCAGCTTGTGCGCCAGATGCGCGACCGCGCGGAAATGCGCGTCGTACGTCACGCGCTCGTCCTCGTGGATCACGAACTCGCGCGCGCCGTGGCTGCGCGAAAAGGCGATCAGCAGCGCCAGATTGGGCGGGGCGTTCTTCCATGTGCGCGTCGGCTTCCCGCGAATCTCGACCGTCTCGATCTCGAACGGCTGGCCCGGCGCGGTGGTCGCCGCCTCGATCTGGGCGAGGGTCATCGCGGGCCAGGGTTTGGCGTCGGGGGCGGTCGCCATCCACATCTCTCCTATACGCTGTCGAAGATCGGGTTTGCCCGATTGACGTTTGCGTGAAGGTTAGTGTTGATTCGATCCGCGCTCAAGATAATAGGTGAGCAGGCTGCATCGAACGCGGCGGCCGGAGAGGATTCGAACGACAGGTATGCTCGATCGCACGGTTCAGGATGCAGGATCGCTGGGCTTCGCCGCCGACCGGCTGGCGCGGATCGACGCCTTCCTGACCGAGCGATATCTGGGCACCGGCCTGTTGCCGCACGCCCAGCTGCTGATCGCCCGCGACGGGGCGATCGCGCATTTCAGCCACCTCGGCAACGCACGCGTCGACGGGACGCCCGTCGGCCCGGACACGCTGTTCCGCATCGCCTCGATGACCAAGCCGATCACCAGCGTCCTGTTCATGATGCTGGTCGAGGAAGGCCGCGTCGCGCTCGACACGCCAGTTCACCGCGTGCTGCCCGAGCTGAAGGGCGTGGGCGTCTATGCCGGGGGCGGCGGCGGGGTGCCGTTCGCGACGACCCCGACCGCCCGGCCGATGCTGATGGTCGACCTGCTCCGCCATACCGCGGGCTTCACCTACGGGTTTCAGAACCGCACCAACGTCGACGCCGCCCACCGCGAGCTCAAGATCGAATCGTGGCACGGCAATCTCGACCTCGACGGCTTCGTCGCCGCATTGGGCAAGCTGCCGCTCGAATTCTCGCCCGGCGATGCGTGGAACTATTCGGTCGCGACCGACGTGCTCGGCGCGGTGATCCAGCGCATCGAGGACAGGCCGCTCGACGAGGTGATGCGGGACCGCATCCTCGCAGCCCTGGGCATGCACGACACCTTCTTTCAGGTGCCCGAGGACAAGTTCCCCCGCCTCGCCGACTGCTACACCTTCAAGGCCGATGAGGGCCGGGTGATGTACGATCCGGGCGCGGCGAGTGCGTGGGCGATGAAGCCGCGGCTCGTCTCGGGCGGCGGCGGGCTCGTCTCCACCAGCCTCGACTATCACCGCTTCTGCACGATGCTGCTCAATGGCGGCACGCTGGACGGCACGCGCATCCTCGGCCGCAAGACGATCGAGCTGATGATGGCGAACCACCTGCCCGGCGGCGGCGACCTGGCATCCATGTCGCGATCGATGTTCAGCGAGGCGACCAATGCCGGCATCGGCTTCGGCCTTGGCTTTGCGGTGACGCAGGACGTGGCCTCGACGCTCGTCCCCGGCAGCGTCGGCGACTATTACTGGGGCGGCCTCTTCTCGACCGCCTTCTTCATCGATCCCGTCGAGCGGCTGCACATGATCTTCATGACGCAACTCAGCCCCTCGAACCTCTATCCCGTCCGCCGCGAGATCCGCACGATGATCCACGCGGCGCTCGACTGACTGCCCCCAAGGAGATGGCATCCATGACTTCCCCCATCACCACGCGCCGCGAGGGCGACGTGCTGGTCGTCCTGTCGAACAACCCGCCGGTCAACGCGCTCGGCGCCGCGGTGCGACAGGGTCTCGACAAGGCGATCGACGAGGCCGCGGCCGATGACGGCATCAAGGCCGTCGTGATCGCGTGCGAGGGCCAGACCTTCTTCGCGGGCGCCGACATCACCGAGTTCGGCAAGATGATGGCCGAACCGTCGCTCCCCGTCCTCGTCGACAAGATCGAGGCGTCGGAGAAGCCCGTGATCGCCGCGATCCACGGCACGGCGCTGGGCGGCGGGCTCGAAGTGGCGCTGGCCGCGCATTACCGCATCGCCGTCCCCTCGGCCAAGTTCGGCCTGCCCGAAGTGAAGCTCGGCATCCTGCCCGGCGCCGGCGGTACGCAGCGCCTGCCGCGCGTCGCGGGGGTCGAGGTCGCGCTCGAAATGGCGACCAAGGGCGATCCGATCCCCGCCACTAAGGCGAAGGATGCGGGGCTGCTCGACCGCGTGACGGACGGCGACCTGCTGACCGACGCGATCGCGTTCGCGCGTGAGGTTGCCGACGCCCGTCCGCTGCCGCGCACCAGCGAGGCGCCCGTCACGCTCGACCCCGCGGTGGTCGAGGCGTTCCGCAAGACCAACGCCCGCCGCTTCCGCGGCCTCGACGCGCCGAACGAGATCATCGAGGTGATCGAGACGACCGCGGGCAAGCCCTATGCCGAGGGCGTGCAGCGCGAGCGCATGGGCTTCATGAAGCTGGTCATGGGCAAGCAGTCGGCGGCGCTGCGCCACATCTTCTTCGCCGAGCGCAAGGCATCGAAGATCGACGACCTGCCCGAAGGGACGCAGCCACGCGAGATCAAGCGCGTGGGCGTCATCGGCGCCGGTACGATGGGCGGCGGGATCAGCATGAACTTCCTGTCGGCGGGCATCCCCGTGATGATCGTCGAGATGCAGCAGGACGCGCTCGACCGCGGCACCGGCGTCATGCGCAAGAATTACGAGGCGACCGCCGCCAAGGGCCGGATGACCGCCGAGCAGGTCGAGGGCGCGATGGGGCTGCTCAAGCCCACGCTCAGCCTCGACGACCTCGCCGACTGCGACCTCATCATCGAGGCCGTCTATGAGTCGATGGACGTGAAGAAGGACATCTTCGGCAAGCTCGACACGATCGCCAAGCCCGGCGCGATCCTCGCCTCGAACACCTCCTACCTGAACATCGACGAGATCGCGGCGGCGACCAATCGGCCGCAGGACGTGCTCGGCCTCCACTTCTTCTCGCCCGCCAACGTCATGAAGCTGCTCGAAGTCGTGCGCGGCGCCAAGACCGCGCCCGACGCGCTGATGACCGCGATGGCGGTGGCCAAGAAGATCAAGAAGGTCGCGGTCGTCGCCGGCGTCTGCCACGGCTTCATCGGCAACCGCATGCTGATGCCGCGTCAGGTCGAGGCGATGAACCTGCTGCTGGAGGGCGCGACGCCCGAGCAGGTCGATCGCGTCCATGTCGCCTTCGGCATGCCGATGGGGCCGTTCCAGATGGCCGACCTTGCCGGCGTCGATATCGGCTGGCACCGCGACCCGACCCGGATCGAGAGCATCCGCGACGCGCTGGCGGCCGAGGAGCGCTGGGGCCAGAAGAAGGGCAAGGGCTTCTACGACTATGACGAGAAGCGCCAGCCCTCGAACAGCCCGCGCGTCGCCGAGATCATCGAGGACTTCCGCCAGAAGACCGGCACGCCGCAGCATGAAGTGACCGAGGACGAGATCACCGAGCGCACGCTCTACACCATGGTCAACGAGGGTGCGCGCATCCTCGAAGAGGGCATGGCGCAGCGCGCGAGCGACATCGATGTCGTCTGGATCTACGGCTACGGCTTCCCCCCGTACAAGGGCGGACCGATGTTCTGGGCCGACCAGGAGGGGCTGCCGAAGATCGTCGCCGGCCTCGAAAAGCACGGCTTTGAGGTTGCCAAGCTGCTGCGCGACAAGGCCGAAAAGGGCGAGAAGTTCAATTGATCGCCCCCTCGCCCTGCCCGGCGTGGTCGGTGATGGCGACGCGGCCATGAGGTCCGCGCTCGCCACCGCCGCCGCGATCCGGGCGGGCGAGACCAGCGCGCGCGCCGAGACCGAGGCGGCGATCGCGCGGATCGAGGCGGACGACGGCGCGATCAACGCCGTCGTCGTCCGCGACTTCGACCGCGCCCGCGCCGCCGCCGACGCGATCGACGCGCGCGCGGCGTCGAGCGACGCGATGCCGCTGCTCGGCGTGCCGATGACGGTGAAGGAAGCCTTCGATGTCGAGGGGCTGCCGACGCACTGGGGCTTTGCCCAGCACGCCGGCAACATCGCGACCAGCGATGCCGAGGCGGTGCGGCGGCTGAAAGCGGCGGGCGCGATCGTCCTCGGCAAGACCAACCTGCCCAAGGGGCTCGGCGACTGGCAATCGGTCAACTCGATCCACGGCCGGACGAACCACCCCCTCGACCCCGCGCGCACGCCGGGCGGCAGTTCGGGCGGGTCGGCCGCCAGCCTCGCCGCCGGCTATGTCCCGATCGAGATGGGCAGCGATATCGGCGGGTCGATCCGCGTGCCCGCGCATTTCTGCGGCGTCTGGGGGCTGAAGCCGACATGGGCGGCGATCAGCAGCCTCGGCCACCGCTATCCAAAGACCGACGGGGCGGAGACGGTGCTCGGCGTCGTCGGCCCGCTGGCGCGCTCGGGCGAGGATCTGGCGGTCATGCTCGACCTGCTCTCCACGCTGCCGCTGCCGCACTCGAAGCCCGCCCGCCGCGTCCTCGCGCTGACGCAGCATCCCGCCACTCGCACCGCTGCCGCCTGTGTCGAGGCGGTAGAGCGCGCTTCTGAGGCGCTGGGCAGAGCCGGCGTCGAGGTGATCCGCGACCACCCCGCCCTGCCCGACCTCGCGCGCCAGCACGAGGCGTATGGGAAGATGCTGAACGTCGTCTTCGCCCGCTCGCAGCCCGATCTGCATCACACGATGCCGACGCTGCTCGCGTGGCTTGCCTGGCTCGACGCACAGGCGCGCAGCACGCGTGCGTGGGGGGCGCTGTTCGAGGAGGTCGACGCGGTGATCGCGCCGCCCGCCGCCACGCTCGCCTTCCCGCACGACAGCCACCCGCTGGCCGAGCGCACACTCGACATCGACGGGGTGGAGAGCCCCTATGACGCACACCTCGCCTGGGCGGGGCTTGCGACCTATCCTGGCCTGCCCGCCTGCGTCGTGCCCGTCGGCCGCTTCGACGGCCTGCCCGGCGGCGTACAGGTGCTGACCGCCGCCAATCGCGACCACGACGCCATCGCCGTCGCCCAATTGATCGACACTGAGCTTCAAGGAGCCGCGTGATGACCGACCTCGACCAGTTCCGCGCTGAAACCCGCCAGTGGCTGGAGGCCAACTGCCCGCCCGAGATGCGCAAACCCGTGCGCAGCGACAAGGACGTGTGCTGGGGCGGCCGCCGCGCGGTCTATCAGCCGGGCCAGAAGGAGTGGATGGACGCGATGGCCGCGCGCGGCTGGACCGTCCCCGACTGGCCGACCCAATATGGCGGCGGCGGCCTGTCGCCGGCGGAGGCCAAGGTGCTGAAGGAGGAGATGGCCGCGATCGGCGCGCGCAATCCCCTGTCGAGCTTCGGCATCTCGATGCTCGGCCCGGCACTGCTCAAATACGGCACGGAAGAACAGAAGCTCGAGCACCTGCCGAAGATCGCGCGCGGGGAGATCCGCTGGTGCCAGGGCTATTCGGAGCCCAATGCCGGCTCCGACCTCGCCGGCCTCGCGACCAGCGCGGAGGATGCGGGCGACTATTATATCGTCAACGGGCAGAAGGTCTGGACCAGCTATGCCGACAAGGCCGACTGGATCTTCTGCCTCGTCCGCACGTCGAGGGAATCGAAGCAGGGCGGCATCAGCTTCGTCCTGTTCGACATGGAGAGCGAGGGCGTCTCGACGCGGCCGATCCTGCTCATCAGCGGCTACTCGCCTTTCTGCGAAACCTTCTTCGACAATGTGAAGGTGCCCAAGGCCAATCGCGTCCATGACGAGAACAAGGGCTGGGACGTCGCCAAATACCTGCTCGGCCATGAGCGCGAGATGATCTCGGGCATGGGGCTCGTTCAGGGGACGGGCGGCAATCCGCTGATCGAGGGGGCGATCGCGACGATCGGCCTCGACGAGAGCGGCCGCCTCGCCGACCCGATGCTGCGCGCCGCGATCGCCGAGTTCGACGTTCGCGCCCGCGCCTTTTCCGCCATGTCCGAACGCTTCATCGACGAGCTCAAGGCCGGCCGCGCGCATCCCGCCCAGCCGAGCATGATGAAATATGTCGGCACCGAGCTGAACAAGCAGCGCCACGAACTGGTCATGGCAGCAGGCGGCAGCGACGCCCTTGAATGGGAGAGCGAGAGCTCGAACGGCGGCGCCAAGGCCCGCGCCTGGCTGCGCACCAAGGCCAATTCGATCGAGGGCGGGACCAGCGAGGTCCAGCTCGGCATCATCGCCAAGCGGATCCTGGAGCTGCCCGGCGCCTGAAACCACCCTTCCCGCCAGCGCCGCCGGTCGAGCGGTGCGGCGACCCGGAGAGATACGATGCCCCTCTATCTAAACGACGAACAGACGATGTTGCGTGACACCGCGCGCGATTTCGTCGGCACCGAAGCGCCCGTCAGCCACCTGCGCGGTCTGCGCGATGCTAAGGACGAAACCGGCTTCAGCCGCGACCTGTGGAAGCAGTTCGCCGAGATGGGCTTCACCGGCATCCTCGTGCCCGAGGATCAGGGCGGCCTCGGCCTCGGCCATGTCGAGGCGGGGGTGGTGATGGAGGAGATCGGCCGAAATCTCTCCCCCTCCCCATTCCTTTCCACTTCGATCGCGGCGGTCGCGGGGCTGACGGGCACCGCCCATACCGATGCCTGGTTCCCGCGCATCGTCGCGGGCGACGCGGTGATCGCGCTGGCGATCGACGAGAGCGCCAAGCACACCGGCCGGATCGAGATGACCGCCGAGCGATCGGGCAACGGCTTCAGGCTCACCGGCACCAAGCGCTTCGTTCACCACGCCCATGTCGCCGACCTGATCCTCGTCGCGGCGAAGACCGAAAATGGCGAAACGGTGTTCGCGGTCGATCCTAGGGCCGTGGGCCTAACCGCCGATCCCCGCCGCCTTGCCGATTCCAGCCTCGCCAGCGAAGTCCGCTTCGACGGCGTAGCGGTCGATGCCGATGCGGTGGTGGGCGAGGTCGATGGCGGCCGCGCCGTCCTCGACCGCATCCTCGGCGCCGCGCGTACCGCCGCCGCGGCCGAGCTGGTCGGCGTCGGCGCCGGTGCGATGGACATGACGGTGAACTACCTCAAGGAGCGCAAGCAGTTCGGCCAGCTGATCGGCAGCTTCCAGGCGCTTCAGCATCGCGCCGCGCACCTCTATTCGGAAATGGAGGTCGCGCGCGCCGCCGTTCTTAAGGCGCAGCAGCTGCTCGACGCCGGCGATCCGCGCGCCGATGAAGCGACGCATGTCGCCAAGGCGATGACGGGGCTTGCCACGACGCTGTCGGTGCAGGAAGGCATCCAGATGCACGGTGGCATCGGCATGACCGACGATTACGACATCGGCTTCTACATGAAGCGCGCGCGCGTGCTGGCCGAGATGTTCGGCGACGCGGGCCATCATGCCGATGCACTGGCAAGGGCGAACGGATATTGATGGCGGAACGCGCGGACACGAGTGAGGGACTGGTCGGGCAGCTTGTCGAGCTGCTGGACGTCGAGACGATCGACACCGACCTCTATCGCGGCGCGCGCCAGCCGGGCGGCGTCGGCCGCGTGTTCGGCGGACAGGTGATCGCGCAAGCCCTGCAGGCCGCCCAGCGGTCGATCGACGACAGCAAGGTCGCGCACTCGCTCCACGCCTATTTCATGCGCGCGGGGAACGAGGATTATCCGATCGTCTATCGCGTCGTCCGCGATTTCGACGGGCGCAGCTTCGCCAATCGCCGCGTCATCGCGATGCAGCAGGGCAAGCCGATCCTTAACATGATCGCCAGCTTCCAGTCGCCCGAGGACGGCCTGTCGCACCGGTTTCCCATGCCTGACGTGCCCCCGCCGGAGGCGCTGAAGAGCGAGGGCGAGCTGCGCGAGGAAATCCAGGAACATGTGCCGGAAAAGCTGCGCCGCTTCTTCCTGCGCACCCGCCCGATCGAGATCCGCCCGGTCGCCCCGCGCGAATGGTTCAACCCGGCCCCGCGCGAGCCGGTACAGCACAGCTGGTTCCGCGTCGTCGCGCCCCTGCCCGACGACCCGGCGCTCCACCGCGCGATGCTTGCCTATGCCAGCGACATGACGCTGCTCGGCACCTGCATGCTGCCGCACGGGATGACGTGGATGGACGGATCGGTGCAGACCGCCAGCCTCGACCATGCATTGTGGCTGCACGAGCCGTTCCGCGCCGACGAATGGCTGCTCTACACCTGTGACAGCCCATGGTCGGGCCATGGCCGCGGCCACAATCGCGGGCGCATCTACACCGCCGACGGACGCCTCGTCGCCAGCTCCGCGCAAGAGGGGCTGATCCGCAAGCGCGGATAGACCCACGCGGCACTTTTCTGCGGCTTCTTCGTTGTTTGCGGGTGATCGGACCCCTTCTTCCTCTGACGCTGGCCGCCGCCGCGCAGCCGCAGCCCAATGCCGTCGATGCACGAGAGGCGGAGCCGCGGCTAATCGTCGTGTTTGCCCCGACGCGCGACGACCCGCGCCTTGCCCGCCAGCAGGCGCTGCTCCGCCAGTCGGAGGCGGCGATGCGAGACCGCGACGTGCATGTGATTGAAGTGGTGGGCGATACCGTTGCGGGCGCGCACGACTATGCCGCAGCGCTGCGCCAGCGTTACGCAGTCCCGCGCTCGCGCTTCGGCGTGGTGCTCGTCGGCCGCGACGGTGGGGTGAAGCTCCGCTCGGCCGAGGCGATCATCCCGCGTCAGATCGAACGGACCATCGATGCGATGCCGATGCGTCGGCAGGAAATGGCGGGAAGCTGAACCGCTTGCGTCATCCCAGCGAAAGCTGGGATCGTCGGCGGCTCCAGTAATTCCTATCCCCGAACGATCCCAGCTTTCGCTGGGATGACGCGAGAGGCTGACAACCTTGTTGCGATGCAGCGCCGCGGGGCCTAGCCCCCGCGGATGACCGGCGATTCCATTTTGAAGGGCATCGGGCTGCGCATCCTTGCCGCCGCGCTGATGGCAACGATGGGTGCGCTCATCAAATTGGCCGAGACGCTGGGCGCCGGGCTTGCCGACACGATGTTCTTTCGCCAGCTTTGCGCGCTCCCGGTCGTCACCCTCTACCTCTGGCGGACGGTCGGCCTCGGCGCGGTGCGCACGCAGCGGTTCCCCGCCCATCTCGGGCGTACCGCCGCGGGGCTGGTCGGCATGTGCTTCACCTTCGGGTCGATCCACCTGCTACCGCTGGCCGAGGCGACGACGTTCCAGTTCACCGCGCCCTTGTTCGCCACGCTCCTCGGCGCGGTCTGGCTGCGCGAGCCTACCGGCGTGCATCGCTGGGCGGCGGTCGCGGTCGGGTTCGCGGCGATCGTCATCATCGCCGAACCGGGCGGCCATTCGATCCCGCTGGCGAGCGCCGGCGTCGGCCTGATGGCTGGCTTCATGATCGCCGTCACCTCCGTCCTGCTGCGCCAGATCGGCCGCACGGAGGGGGCTGGCACTACCGTCTTCTGGTTCTCGGCGCTGTCGGTGCCGCCGCTGTTCCTGTTCTGGCTGACCGATCTGCGCGCGCATCCGCCGATGGTATGGGCGATCCTTGCCGCGATCGGCATCGTCGGCGGGATGGGCCAGATCGCGCTGACCGCGGCGCTGCGCCACGGGCCGGTGTCGGTGATCGTGCCGATGGATTATTCGTCGCTGCTCTGGGCGACGGCGCTAGGCTGGCTGTTGTTCGACCAATTCCCGTCACGGTCGACTTGGATCGGTGCGCCGATCCTGATCGGCAGCGGTATCTATATCGCCTGGCGCGAGCATCGGCGGCGCCTGTCCAGCACCCCCGCCGTTCCTCAGTCGAGCGGATAGAGCGCGGCGGCGACCCAGCGCAGTTCGGCGCGCAGCACGCCCCAGGCACGCGCCGCCGCCCGGCTGTCCATCGGCTCCAGCCCGATGCCCTTGGCTTCCAGCGCCGCGATCAGCGCGCGCGGCGGGCGGACCAGCTTCGCGCCGGTGCCGAGGATGACGAACTCCGGCAGCGGGGCGATCACGAACAGGGGGGCGAGATCACCCTCGCCCAGCGTCTCGATCGGCGGCGGCGACCAGCCATCGGCACGCTTGGGCGTGATCGTCAGCCCCTCATAGATCCCGTCGTCGACGCGGAACCCGCGCCCGACGATACCCGAGATGAGCGGCCCCTCGCCCCTCTGGTCGCGATCCATGCGCATCGTGACTTACCGCTCGCGCGGGGCAACGCGCTCGGCATTGGCGTTCGCGGCTACCGCCTTCTTCTCGAAGCTGTCGGGCGAGACGTTGAACTGGATCAGGATGCCGTTGCCGACGAACATCGACGACCAGGTGCCGACGATGATGCCGAGCGCCATGGCAAGGCTGAAGCCGAAGATCACGTCCGGGCCGAAGAAGACGAGGACGAGCA
This sequence comes from Sphingomonas yantingensis, assembly GCF_014199325.1. Taxonomy (GTDB): domain Bacteria; phylum Pseudomonadota; class Alphaproteobacteria; order Sphingomonadales; family Sphingomonadaceae; genus Sphingomonas; species Sphingomonas yantingensis. The sequence goes on along the minus strand of NZ_JACIJJ010000001.1, from coordinate 1,113,191 downwards.
GCGGCATCGTGATCGACAGCGAGGTCATCACCGTGCGCGACAGCGTCTCGTTGATCGACAGATTCAGGATCTCGACGATCCCCATCCGCCGGAACTTGCGCAGGTTTTCGCGCACGCGGTCGAAGATGACGATCTTGTCGTTCAGCGAATAGCCGATGATCGTCAGCAGCGCGGCGATCGTGTTGAGGTCGAACTCAAGCTGCGTCAACGCGAAGAAGCCGAGGACGACGATCATGTCCTGCGCGAGCGCGAGCAGCGCGCCGACGCCGAACTGCCATTCGAACCGGAACCAGATATAGATGGCGATCGCGATCATCGCGAGGCCGAGCGCCAGCGCGCCCTTCTCGAACAATTCGCCCGACACCTTGCCCGACACGGCCTCGACCGATCCGACCTTGGCGCCCGGATAGGCCTGTTCGAGCGTGTTGCGCAGCTTTTGCGCGGCCTGGCTGGCCGATTGCGGTGTCTCGTTCTCGGGCACCGGCAAGCGGATGGCGATGTCGCGTGGGGACCCGAACTGCTGGATCGTCGATTCGCCGACGCCGAGGCTGTCGACCTTCGCGCGCAGCTGCTCGATCTCGACATTCTGCGAGAAAGTGACGCGGACGAGCTGGCCGCCGACGAAATCGATGCCGAAATTGAGCCCCTTGATCGCCAGCAATGCGATCGAGGCGATGACCATCACCGTCGAGATGACGGCGGCGATCTTTCGGAACGACATGAAGTCGATGTTGGTGTTGTCGGGAACGAGCTTGAGGGGACGCATGAGATTGTTCCTCAGATCACCAGCTCGCGCGGGCGCTTGGCAAGCCAGTTCGCGACCATCAGGCGGGTAAAGGTGACGGCGGTGAACACCGAGGTGACGATGCCGATGATGAGCACGACGGCGAAGCCGCGGACCGGGCCGGCGCCGAACACGAACATCATCACCGCGGCGATGGCGTTGGTGACGTTGGCGTCGAAGATCGCGCGCGTCGCTTCCTTGTAGCCAAACTCGACCGACGAATTGACGCTGCGCCCGCGCCGCCGCTCTTCGCGGATACGCTCGTTGATGAGCACGTTGGCGTCGACCGCCGCGCCGATCGTCAGCACGAAGCCGGCGATGCCCGGCAGCGTCAGCGTCGCGTTGAACAGCGCCATGACGCCGAGGATCATCAGCACGTTCACGACGAGCGCGATGTTGGCGTAGATGCCGAAGCGCAGATAGGCGAACAGCATCAGCACCGCGATGGCGAGCGTGCCGATCACGCCGGCGACGACGCCGCGCTGGATCGAATCGGCGCCGAGCTCGGGGCTGATCGTCGATTCCTCGATGATCGACAGGTCGACGGGCAGCTTGCCCGAGCGCAGCGCGATCGCGAGCTGGTTGGCGCTGTCGACGGTGAACCCGCCCGAAATGCTCGCCGCACCGCCCAGGATCTGTTCGTTGATGTTGGGGGCCGAGATGACCGAATTGTCGACGATGATCGCGAACGGCTTGCCCGTATTCTCCTGCGTCACGCGCGCGAAGCGGCGGCCGCCCTCGGCGTTGAAGCGGATGCCGACGATCGGCGCGCCGGTCTGGGGATCATATTCCTGACGCGCGTCGGCGATCTGGTCGCCCGAGATGATGACCGAGCGCTTGACCGCGATCGGCCCGCCGCTGGTCGGATAGGGAAGCACCTGGCTGCCGATCGGCGCCTGGCCGCGGGCGAGCTGAGCCGGATCCGCGCTGGTGTCGACCAGCTTGAATTCGAGCCGCGCGGTCTTGCCCAGCAATTCCTTCAGCGCCTTCGGGTCCTGAAGGCCCGGGACCTGCACGACGATGCGGTTCGATCCCTGGCGGATGATCGTCGGCTCGCGCGTGCCGAGCTCGTCGACGCGGCGGCGGACGACTTCGGTCGCATCGACCATCGCCTGCTCGGTCGCCTGGGCGATGCCGGCATCGGTCGGCGTCATCGTGACGGTGTTGGTGTCGCGGACGGCAATGTCCCAGTCGCGCTGGCCGGTGAGGCCCGCACCCGCGGTCAGCGGCAGAAGCCGCTCACGCACCGCGTCGATCTGGCTGGCGTCGCGGACCATGAAGCTGATCTGGCCGCCGCGCGTCGAAATGTCGCCGATGGCGATGCGGGGGGCGCGGCGCATCTCGCCGAGGATCGTATCGCGCATCGTCTCGAGCCGCTGGTTGCGCACGTCGCTCGTCTGCGCCTCGAGCAAGATGTAGCTGCCGCCGGCAAGGTCGAGGCCGAGATTGACCTTGGTCTTGTTCATCCAGGCGGGAAGCTGCGGCCTGATCGACGTGCCCGACAAGAGCGTCGGCACCGCCAGCAGCACGCCGACGATCACGGTGGCAAAGGTCAGCCACTTCTTCCACGAAGGAAAGTCGAGCATCAGTCGTTGGCCGGCTTGCCGCCGAGCGGCGTCACTTCGGCGATCGTCGCCTTGACGACGCGGACGCGCACGTTCGGCGCGATCTCGACCTCGACATGCCGGTCCTCGACGCGCGTCACCTTGCCGACCAGGCCGCCCGCCGTGACGACGGTGTCGTTCTTCTTGATGTTCGCAAGCGCGGTTTGAAGCACCTTCATCCGCTTCTGCTGCGGGCGAATCATCAGGAAGTAGAAGGCAATGAAGATGAGGACGAGCGGCGCGATGCCGAGGATCTGGCCGGCGACGCCGGGCGCCGAGGCGCCGGCGGACTGAGCAAAGGCAGGAGTTGCGAACATGATCGGGTCGGTTGCGCCTGTGTTCGGGGGCGGGGCGACACGCCCCGGTTCCAAGCGGCGCGCGCTATCATGCGGCCCGTCCCCGCGCAACACTCGCCGCGGGGCTCGCGATGGCGCTTGCACTCCCCGATCGATCCGCGTAGAGGCGCCCGCTCGGTCGGGACGTAGCGCAGCCTGGTAGCGCATCACACTGGGGGTGTGGGGGTCGCAGGTTCGAATCCTGTCGTCCCGACCAACTTAATCGAACAGCATCGGAACGCTTCGGCGGGGCCTTGTGGCACCGCCTGCATCGGCATAGCCTCTGGTTCGTCCGGGCAAGGGAGTGCGCCGATGAAGAGGATCGCCCTGGTCGCGTCGCTCGCGGTGCTGCCGCCGGCCGCCCTGCCCGCGCATCCGCCCAAAGCGGTGACGAGCTGGGGCAAGGCGGGCGTTGCCTTCGACACCTATCGCGCCGACGCGGTCGAATGCGGGCGCGAGGGCTATTTCGCCGACGTGTCAGATACCGAAGCGGCCAAGGTGTTCAAGGACGCCTCGAGGCGGCTGGAGAACAACGAGACCGCTTTGAGCATGGCCGCGCAGACCGGTGACATCAACCGCGTGGGCAACATCAACGCCATGTCGCAACACATCGTCAGCAGCACCCGCCCCCGCGAACGGATGCGCGAGGTGGCCGGGGTGCTGAACGGCACCGTGGCCGATTGCCTGACCAAGCGCGGCTATGTGCGCTTCACGCTGACCGAGGCGCAGGAGAAGGCTCTCAAGGCGTATCCGGCGGGGACCGAAGCGCGGCACCATTTCCTCCATTCGCTGGCGAGCGATGCAAAGGTGCTGGCGGCGCAGGGGAGCCCAAGCGCGATTTAGGCTCCTGAACGTCCGCTATGGGCAGGAAAGCGGACCGTCCGGTTGAAGCTGTTCGGGCCATAGCCGAGGCGCGTAAGGAAATTAAATCGCCTACCTGGTTCCCACTCCTTGTCGGCGAACAAATGCGCGCCCTGCAAACCAGATTGGCGGCCCTCGCGTGGATTGATATAGCCAAGCCAGTCGGTCGGACGCGGAATGCTGTCGAATGCCATTAATGTGCCCCCCCGCCCGCCGCGCCTAAGCGTCTTGCTTCTTGTTTATTGCAAAGCCGGTCAGCTCAGCTTCTATCATAGCTTCGCCAAAGACATTGGAACTCCGAACGACCTCACGCGCCCAATATGGATCACGCCACAGGTGCCGGTCGCCGATCGCCGCAAGACTGTAAGCCGGAACCGGGGGTGGGCTGACATTGTGATCATAGCGCCAGAATCCTCGACGGAAACCGTCGTCCATGTGCTCTTCGTAGTCATCGCCGTCCCACGCCAGTGTCGTACGATCGGGATCGATGCTGTCGATCAGCTGGCAGCAGACGAACCAGTAGAAGGTGTCGAACGGCGCCTCGCCCTTCTTGTGCACCATATCGACGGGCAGGAACTGATGAACGTCCGGCTCGAACCGTTCGACCAGATCGCGGAACCGGCCCGACACCAGCATGATTTCATTGTTACCAAAAGCATAATCGGGTGGCGGCAGCCGCCTGCTGGACCATAGCACCGTCTTCGGCGCACTGTCCGGCACGACGGGGTAGCCATAGCGCATCAGCGGATAGCGCCGCGCCCGCGCGATCCGATCGACCCGGTCCGGACGAAGAAACTCGACCTTCGCCCAGGCCTCGCCATCGACCACTTCGTGGCGGGGATCGGTATCGTAGGGACTCTTCTTGCCCAGCGAATAGACCATGAGTTCCCCGTCGCCTTTCAACGCCTTGCCGCCATTATCCGGTATGATTGCTACCAATGAACGACCGGTTTCCAGAGATGGTCTTGCAAGCCCGGATTGCCGGAACTGGATGGGAGCGGCCATTCGGTCAGTCCCGCAAACGAACCCGGAGTGGGGGGCGTGACCCGCCAATCGCGCCGTAAGCGGACAGGCTACTTACGCTGCCACCCTACCCGAACAACCGCCCCACGCTCCGCTCCAGCATCAACAGCTGCCACAGCGTCCGGCCGTGATCCGCGCGCCCGCTGCGATGCTCGCTCGCCAGCGTTTCGATTGCCGCCGGCTCGAACCATGACGCAAGGATCGGCGAGCGGGCCAGCGCCGCCGCCTCGCCCGCCAGCGCACCGCGGAACCAGGCGCTGACCGGGGTCACGAAGCCCATCTTGGGGCGATAGAGGATGTCGCGCGGCAGGTACGGCTCCATCGCCTTCTTCATCAGCCACTTGCCCTGCCCTGAGCGGATGCGCATCGCGGGGGGCAGCGTCGCAGCGAACTCGATCAGGCGGTGGTCGAGCAGCGGCTCGCGCGCCTCGAGGCTGACGGCCATGCTGGTGCGGTCGATCTTGGTCAGGATATCGCCGGGCAGCCAGTGCTTGAAATCGGCGTACTGCGCGGCATCGAGCGCATCGCGGCCGGGTGCGGTCTTCATCGTCCGCCAGTAGCGCACCTCGGCGGCATGATCGCCGAGCGCGCGCATCATCGCATCGGTATAGAGCCGCGCGCGAAGCTCGGGCCGGGTGACGCCGACCCCCTTGGCATAGGCGGCCGCGCCGTCCTCGGCGAGCGCGAGCAGCGTCGTCTTGGCGCGGAGCGGCCGGGGGGCCCAGTCGGCCTTGGGATAGACCGCGCCCAGCGCGCCGGCCGCGCGGCGCAGCGGGCCGGGCATCAGCCCCCTCACCCGCTCCTCGCCCGCATGGAAGCGATAGCGGCGATAGCCGGCCATCGCCTCGTCCGCACCGTCGCCCGATAGCGCAACGGTGACCTCGCCGCGCGCCAACTCGCACACGCGATAGGTGGCGAGTGCGGAGGCATCGGCGAACGGCTCGTCGAAGGCGGCGACGAGCGTGTCGATCAGCGCGAAGTCGTCGGCGGCGACCATGCGCTCGCGGTGGTCGGTGGCGAAGCGGCGGGCGATCGTGGTGGCGTAGGACCGCTCGTCATGCCCCGCCTCGTCGAAGCCGATCGTGCAGGTCTTGACCGCGTGCTTCGACACCTCCGCCATCAGCGCGACCACCGCCGAGCTGTCGACGCCGCCCGACAGGAACGCGCCAAGCGGCACGTCGGCGACCATGCGGCTGCGCACGCCGGCGCGCAGATGCTCCGTCAGTTCGGCGGCGAGGTCGGCGGTGCTGCCCTTGGCGCGTTTCGAGAAATCGACGTCCCACCACTGGCGGGGCGGCGGCACGGGCTTGCCGCGCTCGATCAACAGGAAGTGACCGGCGGGCAGCTTCCGTACCCCCGCAACGATGCAGGCGTCGTCGGGCACGTAGCCGAGCCCCATGAAATCCTCGATCGCGGTCGCGTCGAGTTCGCGCCGGACGAGCGGATGCGCGAGCAGGCCCTTCAATTCGCTGGCAAAGGCGAGTCCCCCGTCGGCGATCTCCACATAATGAAGCGGCTTCACCCCCATCCGGTCGCGCGCGAGGAACAGCGACTGCGTCCGCGCATCGTGGATCGCGAAGGCGAACATGCCGTTGAGGCGCGGCAAAAGGTCCGGCCCCCAGGCGCGCCAGCCGCGCAGCAGCACCTCGGTATCGCCCGCCGTCCGGAACCGCGCGCCCTTGGCCTCCAGCTCGGCGCGGACCTCGGCGAAGTTATAGATCTCGCCGTTGTAGGTGACGGTGATGTCGCCGTCGTCGGTCGCCATCGGCTGACGCCCGCCGGCCAGGTCGATGATCGACAGCCGCCGATGACCGAAACCGACGCCGGGCGCGGTCCATATGCCCGATCCGTCGGGGCCGCGATGCGCGAGCGCGTCGCACATCGCAGCGATGCGGCCGGGTTCGACGGGCTTGGGCGTGCCGGGGTAGAACAGCCCCGCGATGCCGCACATACTCTAACGACGCCCGGCGGCGCGGTCGGCCAAGGCCTCGATTGGGCCGAGCGCGCCTACGAACCGCTCGATCACCCTGCGCGTGTCGGTCGACCCCTGCTTCTCCGCCGCTACCAGCACCGCGACCGCGGCCTGGTCGCCCCCCGTCAATTTCACGCGCAACGTCTCCAGCTTCACCCGCTTCGGGTCGCCGGTCAGGATAGAGCCGATGCGCAGCCACGTCACCACTTCGCGCTCGACCGGGCCGGCATGGACGATCCGCATCGCCGCGCCGCCGTCAAGCGGGGCGAGATCGGCGACGCGCAGCCACTGCCCGTGTTCGACGATCGGGCCGATGTCGAAGCCGACGATCTCCTTGCCCTCGCGCTGGCTCGCCTGCACCGCGATCGCGAGGTCGACGGTCGCGCCCGACGCATCGGCATAGCGGCCGATCAGGAAATGGTCGGCGCCGGGATAGCTCGGCGTCCAGGGCGCGAGCGGGTCGATCGGCACGCGCCGCCAGCCGGGGACTTGCGGCAGCTCGATCCGCGCCGGGAGTGCGGCGGCGCGCACGTCGATGGCGTGCGCCCAGCCCGCCGCCGCCACCGCGATGCCGAGCGATGCTCCGGCGACCGGCAACAGCGCGGCAGCGAGGCGCGGCGCTGCCTGCAAGCGCGCCGGATCGAACCACGGCGCATCGGCGTCGCGATCGAACCACGGCCAGGCGAGCGCAAGGACCGCCGCCATCACGACGCCGAAGAAGATCCAGCCATAGACGATATGGTCGAATCCCGTCGCCGCCTCGAGCGAGGTCAGGTGCGCGGCATAGATGGTGCCCCATGCGCGCACGCCGTTGGCGAGCACCGGCGCTGCCAGCGCGAACGCCACGAACGCGATCCGCCGCGGCCACGTCCTGAAACAGACATTCGCCGCCAGCACCGCAAAGGCGAGCATCGCCAGGACGAAGCGCGCGCCCGAACACTCCTCCGCCACCTCGAACACGCCGTCGGGGGTGACGATCAGCACGCCGTCATAAGTGGCGGGCACGCCGGTCAGGTGAAGCAGCGGCATCACCTGTCGCACCGTGAGATCCTGAAGCGGCGCCTCGATCGACTGGCCGAAGGGCACGAGGAAGAACAGCCACGCGAGCGGAAAGGCGAGCGCACGGGCGATATTGGGGCCGAGGATGGCGATCGCGCTCCCCTGCACCATGACGACGAGGCCGAGGTGCCGCAGCACCGCCACCCCTGCCGCCGCACCGATCAGCCAGCACAGCGCCCCGCCGCCGACCACGGCGAGCCCCGGCCACCAGCCGGTCGGCGCAAGCTCCGCCAGCCCTTCGCGCCGCTGCCGCACCAGCCAGCCGAAGATGGGCAGGACGAGCAAGCAATGGCCGAAGGTTTCGGAGTGCCAGTAAATGCCGCCGAGATCGGCAACGTCCCGGTGAAAGAGCAGCGCAAGGCCGAACACGACCAGGCCGAGCAGCATCCCGTGCCGCCGCCATCCGGCATCGAACAGCATGGGCCGCGCGATCGCCGCGGCGGTCATGCCGCCATTGCCTTGCCATGCGGCCGGTCGAGGATCGCATCGAGCGCGGCGAGGCGCGCGGCCCAGCCGTAGCGGTCCTCGACACAGGCGCGCGCCGCCCTGCCCTGCGCCTCGGCCGCGTCACGATCGGCGAGCAGCGCGGCGATCCGGTCGGCGAAGGCATCCGCATCCGCGGCGACCGACAGCGTGCCGCGATGCTCGATCCCTTCGGCAGCGACGGCTGAGGCGACGATCGGGCGCGCCATCGCCATCGCTTCCAGGACCTTGTTCTGCACGCCTCGTGCGGTGAGCAGCGGCGCGACGACGAGCCGCGCGGCGGCGAGCCAGGGGCGGACGTCGGCGACCTCGCCCGTCACGCAGACATGCGGACCGGCAAGCGCCTGCACCGCTTTCGTCGCCGCGCGGCCGACGATGTTGAAGGGCAGGTCGATGCCACGCGCGGCAAGACGCGGCATGACTTCGCCCGCGAACCAGCATGCAGCCTCGACATTCGGGGCGTAATCCATCTGGCCGGTGAAGGTGAAGCCGGGCACCGCCGCACCGCGGTCGAACGCCGCGTCGGGGTCGAAAAAGGCGGTGTCGATGCCGTTCTCGACCACCGACACGCGCGGCGCGGGGCCGCCGGCGCGGAACAGCGCGGCTTCGGCTTCGCTGACGAACAGGCTGGCGTCGACGCGCGTCGCCACGTCATGCTCGAACGCGCTCAGCAGCCGCGCCTCTCGCGCCATCACCCAGCCCATCGGCGGGCCGGCGATCTCGGCGTAGGAAGCGAACTTCGCACTGTCGACGTCGCAGAAGTCCATGACGACGCGTGCGTCGGCCCGGTTGGGCAGATACTGCGCCATCTGGCCGGAAAAGACGAAGATCGTGTCGATGCCCCCGCGCGCCAGCAATTCGCGGACCCGCGCCGCGATGCCGGTGTCGGCGAAGGCGGTGAGCGAAACCGGCTGGCCGCTCGCCAATGCCTCAAGCCCCGCGCGCCATTGCGGCTTGCCGCGCCAGGCGACGTGGTGGCTGGCGCAGACCTCGCCCAACACCGCGCCGTGATGCAGGTCGCGGGGCTCGTCGGCAAAGGTAACGAGATGCACTGGGCCTCTGGCAGCCAGATGCCTGAGCAAATGCCAGCCGCGGATCTTGTCGCCGCGATCGGGGGGATACGGCACCCGATGCGCAAGGAACAGCGTGGCGCCCATCACCCCAGTCCGCGCGCGATCCACGGCCCGATCAGATTGGCGACGGGCAGCGGCAGCTTCTTCCACAGCTCGGTCTTGCGCGCATATTTGGGGTCCAGCGGATTGACCGTGCGCGGTGCAGCGCCGTCCAGCGTGCGGCGCCAGTAACCCAACGGACGCGGCAAATAGCCGAAGTTCTTCTTGAACGCCGCCGGTCCCGTCCCCGCCTTCGACCTGCCAAGGTCGAGCCGCCTGCACCCCCGGTCGAGCGCGTGGCAGGCATAGGCGTAGAACATGCGCTCGTTCCCGCGCAGCGCGCGCGCCTCGCGCACGCCGCCGCCCCAGAAGGGATACATCGTCCCCTTCCAGTAAAGGCTGAGCGTGGAGCCGATCGGCCGCTCCCCCTGCCAAACCGTCAGAATGTCCGCGCGCTCGCCCATGTCGGCGAGGATCGCGCGGAACAGTGCGCGCGGGAAGATCGGCGTCCCTAGGTTGCGGACGGACTCGGAATAGACGCGGTAATGCGCGGCTAAGTCGCGGTCGCCCCGCCCCACCGTCACGGTCAGGTCGTTGGCGAACGCCTTTCGCACCTCGGCGCGCTGTTTCTTCGGAATTGCGAGCAGTTCGCTTTCATGATCGGCGGTCAGGTCGCGCGCGAAGTCGAGATAGGTCGTGTCGTCGAGGTGCCAGCTCTCCCCCGACACGCGCCCGCCGCGCAGCTCGAAGGTCGGCGTGCCCAGCCGCTGCGCCAGCGCCCAGCCCGCCGCCTCCAGCGCGGTGTGAGTGATGTCGTCGTCGGCGAGGATCCCGCCCTCGACCCCGAACCCGACCGACGTCAGCGAGCGACCGACGACCCGCGAGCGAATGTCGATCAGCGGCAGCACGCCCGCGACGATCCCGCCGCGCTCGGCGATCAGGTAGTGAGGGCGCTGGCCGCATCCGCGCTCGATCGCGCGGCTCCAGCCCGGCAGGTGAAATGGCGTCGAGTCGCTCGCATCGGCGAGGAACGCCTCGATCGCGGCACTGTCGCGCGGGTCGGAAAGGTCGGCCTCGCGGATCGTCGCGGCGGGGGGCACGAAAGGGGCGTTCACGCCAGCGCCGCCGCGGCGCGCGCGGCAACCGTATCGGCGCGCCCCCACGCGTGATTGCCAGCAAGCCGCTTGAGCTTGCCTGCCATCGCGCCCAACCGGCTGTAATGGCGGAGGCGCGATTTGAGCGGCGCGCCCCGCACGCGCGGCTGGTCGGGATCGATCTCCCAGGGATGGAAATAGAAGATCGCCGGGTCGCCCGCGGCGTTGGTACGCACGATCGCCTTTTCGACGACGCTCGACGGCAACAGCCGGAAGAAGCCGCCCCCCGCGGTCACTTCGCGGCCCAGCACCGTCGCGACCGTCACGGGCAGCTCGACCAGCGGGCTTTCGGCGAGCGGCCGGAACGCCCGGCGGGGGGCGTCCGGCCAGCCATAATGATCGTGAGCCAGCGGCGCGATCGACGAGGAATAGGCATAGCCCGCCTCCGCCAGCACCGCATGTGCCCAGGGGGTGCGCGCATCGAACGAGAAGCTCGGCGCGCGATAACCCGTCACCGCCTGCCCGCCGGCATCCTCCAGCGCCGCGCGCGCGCGGGCAAGGTCGGCGCGGAACGCGTCGGGCGTCATGGTGAACACGCGGTCGTGATCCCAACCGTGGCTCGCGACCTCGTGCCCGGCCTCTGCGATCCGGCGGATCAGCTTTGGGTAATGATGCGCGACCCAGCCCAAGGTAAAGAACGTCGCCCGCACCCCCGCCGCCTCGAACAGCGCGAGCACGACGTCGGTATTCGCCTCGACCCGATGTTGCAATCGCGGCCAGTCGGCCTTGTCGATCACGCGCTCGAACGCGCCGACCTGGAACCAGTCCTCGACATCGACGGACATGACGTTGATCGGCCCGGCCCCGAGCGCGCGGTCGTGATACATCTGAAGCCTATCCCGCTCATGCGGCCGAACCGCGCAGCATCGCCTTTTCCGGCCGCGTGTCGTTTTCCACCCAGTCGACGAGCAGCGTCAAGACGCGGCGTAGCGCCGCATCCTGTGCCTCCAGCCGATCCTCGAGCTCGGCGACGCGGCGTTCCAGCATCGCCTCGGTGGCAAGCGGCTGCGACGGCGGCGGGGGCGGTCCCTCGGGCCGGATCGGGCGCGCGGCGGCGGCAACGTCGAGCGGGCGGACCACCGGCTCGGGCAACGGTGCGGGCGGGGCCATGTCCGCATCGAGCTCGGCGGTCACGTCCTCGACATGCCGCGCCTCGAAGCGCTCGACATTCTCGATCGCGCCGTGGAGCATCAGCCGGGCGGCCAGCTGGTTCAGCCGGCGCGGCACGCCGCCAGACCAGGCATGGAGCGCGACGATCGCGCCCTCGTCGAACGACGGATTGCCCGTCCAGCCGACGACCTTGAGCCGGTGGGTCAGATAGGCCTCCACCTCCTCGACGCCCATCGGCTCGAGGTGGTGCATCGCGATGACGCGCTGGCGCAGCTGCTCGAGGCTGCCCGCACCGTGCAGGACGTGGCGAAACTCGGGCTGACCGAGCAGGAAGATCTGGAGCAGCGGATAGCCGCCCGCCTGGAAGTTGGAGAGCATCCGCAGCTCCTCCAGGCTCTGAACCGGCAGCGACTGCGCCTCGTCGACGATCAGAAGGGTGCGCTTGCCGCCGCGTGCGACCGCGTGCAGCCCGCGCTCGATCGCGGTCAGGAGCTGCGCCTTGGGCTGGTTCGCCGCGATGCCGAGGCCGGCAGCGACGAGGCCGAGCAGGTCGGCGGCATCCACCTGTGTCGAAACGATGTGGATGACGTGCAGCCGCTCGCGGTCGATCCGGCCCATCAGGTGGCCGACCAGCGTCGTCTTGCCCGCGCCCGGATCGCCGGTGATGACGATGAAGCCCTCACCCTGCGCCAGGCCATAGCCGAGATAGGCCATCGCCTTTCGGTGGGTGGCGGTATCGAACCAGAAACCCGGATCGGGCGTCAGCTGAAAGGGCCGTCCCGTCAGCCCGTAATGCGTGTCGTACATCGCAGCCCCCGTCAGAACCGATAGCCGAGGCCGATCAGCGCCTGTGCCACCACGTCCGCGTCGCTGAGCGACTGGTCGGAGACATAGACGCCCGCCGACGCAGTCGCGTCGAGCCGGCCCCAATTGTGATAATAGGCGCCCGTCGCGCCCGCGCCCTGCGTCTCGAACCCGCCCAGGCCGCCGCGATACCAGTTGTAGAAGACGTCGCCCGTCACGCCCGAATTGCCATCGAGCTGGCGGCTGGCGAACGCCTGGACATAGGCGCTTTCGTCCTCGATCCCCTCGAGGTTCACGCCCGCCGTGTTGCCCGGCGCAAAGAAGCGCCGGTTGGCATAACCCGCACCCGCACCCAACCGCAGTCGTCCTTGCGTGACGGCATAGACCGCGTCGATGCCGCGCGCGCGATAGTTGGCGGTCGATACCGACTGGAACACCGAATTGAGGCAGCCGCCCGCCGCGCCGCCCTCGGTGCCGAAGATGCACCCGTTATAGGCGTTGCCCTGGCCGGTGAACGGGTTGTTGAAGCTGGTCGGCAGTGCCGAGATGCCGTCGCCGAGCTGGCGGCCGAAGCTCTGCACGCTGTCGTAAACGACGACCTGAAGCGCGTCGGTCTCGTTCATCTGCCAGTTGAGGCTGCCGGTGCCGCTGAACGTGCCGTACCGCTCGCCCAGATGCACTTCGACCGTCGTGCGCGGGCTGGGGCGCCAGACGACGCCCGCGTCGTAGAACACCCCGTCGATGTCGTAGGCGAGCCGCCGCGGCGACGCATCGTCGGTGACGAACCGGCCGTTGCCGTCGACCACGACGTTGCCGCCCGCATCGAGCAGCGCGTCGCGCTGGCTGATCTGGATGCGCTCGTATCCTACGCCCGCGGTCAGCGCGAGCGTGCCCGAGACGGGCAGCAGCACGTCGCCGCGCCCGAACCACCCCTCGTAACGCTGGTCGAGCTGGCCCGCATCTTCGCCCTCATACTGGCCCGACAGCGTGACGCCGACGGGCAGGATCGTATCGGCGCGCGTACCAATGCTGGCGGTGACGAGATGGCTGAGCGAGTCGTCGTAATAGTCGAGCCGCGGCTGCCCCGCGACGAGGCCGACGCCGCTGTCGGGCACCTCGACCTTGGTATAGCCGATGCGATAGGCCGCGTTGAGCGCGAACTGGTCGATCTGCTTGGTAAACGTCGGCCCGCCATAGACGCCGTAGAGCTGGCTGATGTTGGCGACGTTGCCGACCAGCAGGCCGGGCGCCGCGCCGCGGATGTCGCTGCGCGCGCGCGTCGCGATGCCGCCGACCTCAAACCCGATGCTCGGCGTCAGCTGCATATTCACGCGCGCCAGGCCGCTATGGATGCTGGTGTCGTCGAGATTGTCGTCCCAGGCGAAGCGATGCTCGTAATTGTAGCTCAGCTGCGCCTGCGTGCGCCGCGTCTGCACCGTCGCGTCGATGCCGGCCTGCACGCTCGAATAGGTCAGCACATCGTTGCCGTTGCTGAGGTCAGCGACGAGCACCTGGCTGAGATTGATATAGGGCGACACGTCGACGCGCGAGCCGCCGCCGCGCGCGGCGGGGCTGCCCGCCGGCAGGTCCTGGGCCGCCGCCGGCAGCGCTAGGCCGCAGGCCAGCGCCGTCGCGGCGAGAAGGGTCGCGCGCATCACGCCTCACTCCCGTAAGCATAATAGTCGCCGTAGCGGTTGCCGCCCGGCCGCAAGGAAACCGAATTGAGGACGAGCGACACGCGCTCGCACGCCGCCAGCTGCGCCACCGCCTCGCGAAGATCGCCCTCGCTGGTCCGGTCGGCGCGCACGACCAGCATCACCTGCCCGACAAGGCCGGCAAGCACGCCCGCGGGGCTGGCCGCCAGCACCGGCGGCGAATCGAACAGGACGATGCGGCGCGGATTGGCGCGGGCGAGCCCGCCGATCACCTGCCGCGCGCGGGTCGAGGCGAGCAGCTCGGTATCGGCATGGCCGCGGGTGCCCGCGCGCAGGATCTGAAGCTGTGGGATATCGGTGTCGAGGACCAGGCTCTCCACGTCCAGCGACGGATCGCCGATCGCATCGAGCAGGCCGGGGCCATGCTCGAAGCCCAGCACGCGTGGCACGTCGGGCTTCGCCACGTCGGCATCGACCAGCAACACCTCGACATCGCGCTCCGCCGCCAGGCTGAGCGCGAGGTTGGCGGCGCTGAACGTCTTGCCATCACCCGGCCGCGCCGAACAGACGAGGATCGCGCGCGCCTTGACGCTGTCGCTTTTGGCGACCTCGTCGGCAGCGATCAGCAACTGGCGCTTGATGAGGCGGAACTCTTCGGCAAGCGGCGTCACCGCCGCGCCGGGGATCAGCATGCCGCGGCCGGCCAGCATCTCGCGGTCGATCGACACGCGCTCGCGGTCCACGGGAAGCGGCACGAACGCCGGCTCCTCGGCCAGCGGCGGCGCGGCCTCGAACGGCGGCGGCACGGGGTCGTGCCGCGGCGCGCTCGCGGGCGGCGGCGGGGCGTAGTCGAACCAGTCGCTGGCCCGTTCGAGCAGCGAGGCGCGCGGCGGGCGATGGGGATCGACGGCGGTCATCTTCTCGTTCTCCGTCACGCCACCAGCCCGCGCTGGAGGAACTCGATGCTCATCAGGATCAGGAAGGCACCGGCGAGTGCCCCCGCCCCGCCCGCGAACAGCTTGAGCTGGCGGCGGCGCGCGGTGCGTACGGTATCGCTCACCACCTCGCCGATGCTGCCGAGCACCGTCATGCCGCTCGCTTTTTCGAGGCGCTGAACCGTGGGATAGGTGGTCTGGAGCTTCGACAGCCCCCAGGCCGCCGCCGCGCCGCCGCCCAGCCCGACGATGAGCACCCCGAAAAGCAGGAGCGGCCGGTTGGGCGCGGTCGGTTTGCGCGGGGACGTCGGCGGATCGATCACGCTGATCTTGACGCTGTCGGCCTCGTTGTTCGCCTGCGCGCGGATGCGCACCTGCTCGCGGCTGGCCAGCAGCTTGTCGTACTGGTCCTTGAGGACGAGATAGTCGCGGTCGATCGACGCCTGCTCGGCCGCCACAGCGGGCTGTGCGCCCATCGTGCCGTCGAGGCGCGAGAGATCGGCCTCGAGCTGGCCCTTACGCTGGGTGAGCGCCGCAACCTGGGCCGCGCGGTCGGCCTGCATCGAGCGCAGGCTGAGGTAGAGCGGATTGGGCGCGCCGCCGTCGCCGCCCGCCATCGGCTCGCCGCGCGCGGCGGCATTGGCGATGGCAAGCTGGTTCTTGAGCGCGATCACGTCGGGATGGCTGTCGGTCCAGCCGCGCCCGCGCGCTTCGGCCAGCTGGCCCTGGATCGTCGCGACGCGCGCGCGCGCCGGCCCCATCGCGCTGGCGGCGGTACCGGGCAGCGAGGGCTGCGTCCCCGCCATCTGGCCGTTGACCGCGGCAAGCCCCGACTGCGCGGCGGCGAGGTCGGAATTGACCTGCGCCAGCTGGTTGCGCGCCGCGGCGACGCGCTCCTCGAGGCTGCCGGTGCCGGGCAGTGAGCCCATGTACTTGGACTGGAACTCGGCCTTCTTGCCCTCGGCGTCCTGAAGCTGACGCTGGCGCTGGTCGATCTGCTCGTCGAGGAACTTCAATGACTGGCTCGCCTCGTCGCGCGTACCGGCCAGGTTGGTTTCGACGAAGATGTCGATCAGCTTTTGCACCACCTCGCGCGCCAGCTTGGCGTTCGAGGCGTCCGACGCCCCGCCATTGGCGATCGTCGCCGACACCTCGAAGATGTTGGTGTCGGGCTGCGCAGTGATCTTGATCGCCTTTTGCAGCGCGGCCACGCGATCGGCGACGTCGCGGTCGCTCGACACCGAATTGGCGATCGAGGTGCCGCGCACGACCTTTTCGAGGTTCACTGCCGAGAGCAGCGTCTGGCGCACGCGATCGACGTCGCGCTGCTGGTCGACCTGCGCCATCGGGTTGTCCTGACCGGGCAGCACGCTGCGAAGCTGTACCGACACCCGGGCGGAGGAGACGTACTGGTTCGGGATCTGCGACACGACGAGCCAGCCCGCCAGGCAGATGCCCCAGGCGATGGCGAGCGCCAGCCAGCGGCGACGCCAGACGGCGTGCAGTCCGACCCTGATCTCGTCGTAAATCGCGTCCATCAGAACATGCTCTGCGGAATGATGATGACGTCGCCGGCCTCTAGCCGGACGTTCGCCGAAGTATCGCCGTCCTTCAGTAGCTTGCCGAGGCGGACGGCATATTCGCGCTGCTTACCCGTCTCGCGGTCGAAGCGCACCAGCCGTGCCTTGTTACCTGCCGCATATTGGGACAGTCCGCCGACCGCGATCATCGCGTCGAGCAAGGTCATGTTGGCGCGATAGGGGATCGAGGCGGGCTTCTCAGTCGCGCCGACGATGCGGATCTGCTGGCTGAACGTCCCTTGGAACTGGTCGACGATGACTGAGACGATCGGGTCCTTGATATATTCCTTGAGCGCGATCTTCATGTCGTCGGCGAGCATCGACGGCGTCTTGCCGACCGCGGGCATGTCGGCGATCAGCGGCGTGGTGATGCGGCCGTCGGGGCGCACCTGGACCTTCGCCGACAGCTCCGGATTGCGCCAGACGAAGATCTGGAGCGAATCGAGCGGGCCGATGACATATTCCTCGCCCGGCCCCTCCTTCGACGCGACGAACTGCGCGGGCGGAAGCTCGGGCCGGCTGCTGGAGGTACAACCCGACACCAGCACGGCGGCGGCACCCGTCATCAGCGCCGTCTTGGCCTTCACGCGAACACGCATCGATCATCTCCGTCGGCGCGCCGGCCGCGCGGACAAGGGTCCACGCGCCGGTGCAGAAACGAGGATGCTATGCGGGGTGAGAGGTTAAATTAGCGTTCAGCGTGGCACCGCAGCACGACGCCGCAGGGGATCAGAGCGTCGCCAGCGCCTGCTCGACGCCGTCCATCGTGAACGGCTTGGCCAGCACCGGGCGGTCGGCGTGCGCGGGCGCCAGCGTGTCACCGCCGGTCGCGAGGACGAAGGGGATGCCCCGCTCGGCCAGCGCATCGGCGACGGGCCAGCTCTTCTCGCCCCCGCGCAGGTTGACGTCGAGGATCGCGGCATCGACGCCGCCCTTGGCGACTTCCTCGAGCGCGGTCGACACCGTCTCGGCGGTCCCCGCCACGTCCTTGCCCAGCGCATCGAGGAAATCCTCGAGCATCATGGCGATCAGGGGCTCGTCCTCGACGATAAGGATACGCATGCGCTCGGTCATCGGGCCGTCATAAGCACGCCCCGCGCAATGCGCCAAGCCCTGATTACGCCGTGCCCATCACACCGCCCACCGCTTCGGTCAGTTGCTGCACCGAAAACGGCTTGGGCAGGAAGGCGACGTTGTCGAGGTCGATCGAGCGGCGAAGCTGTTCCTCGGCATAGCCCGACATGAACAGGATCGGCAGGTCGGGATAGCGCTCGCGCACTTTCGCGACCATTGTCGGCCCGTCCATCATCGGCATGACCACGTCGGAGACGAGCAGGTCGGGCCGCTCGCACCGGGCGATCAGCTCCAGCGCCGCCTCGCCATTCTCGGCGGTCAGCACCTTGTACCCCTGCCGCACCAGCGCGCGTTCGGCGACGGCGCGGACCATTGCCTCGTCCTCGACCAGCACGACGGTGCCCGTGCCCCAGCCGGCGGGGCGCTTCGGCGCCTTGGGCGCGACCTTCGGCGCCGGCGCCTCGGCCGAGGTGTTGACGGGCAGGTAGATGGTGAACCGCGCGCCCTGCCCCGGCGGTGATTCGGCGAAGATGTAGCCGCCCGACTGCTTGACGATGCCATAGACGGTCGAGAGGCCGAGGCCGGTGCCCTTGCCCACTTCCTTGGTTGTGAAGAACGGCTCGAAGATCTTGGGCAGGATTTCGGGCGGGATGCCGGTGCCGGTGTCGGTGATGCGAAGCACCGCGTAGTCGCCGACCGGCAGCACGTCGTCGCCCATCCGCTTCACCGCCGCGCGCCCGACCGCCAGCGTCTCGATCGTCAGCGTGCCGCCGCCCGCTGGATTGGCCGCGACCATCGCGTCGCGGGCGTTGACCGCCAAATTGACGATCACCTGTTCGAGCTGCCCCGGATCGGCGCGCACGCTGCCCAGGCCGCGGCCGTGCTTGACCTCCAGCCGTACCGTCTCGCCGAGCAGGCGGGTGAGGAGGTTCGACACCTCCGACACCACGTCGGGCAGTTGGAGGACCTGCGGCCGCAGCGTCTGCTGGCGCGAGAAGGCGAGCAGCTGGCGGGTCAGCGCGGCGGCGCGGTTGGCGTTGGCGCGCACCTGCTGGATGTCGTCATGGTCGCTGTCGCCGGGCGAATGGCGCATCAGCATCAGGTCGCAATGCCCGATGATCGCGGTCAGGATGTTGTTGAAGTCGTGCGCGACGCCGCCCGCCAGCTGGCCGACCGCCTGCATCTTCGTCGCCTGCGCCACCTGCCGCTTGAGCTGCCCCTCCTCGCCGGTTTCCTTGAGGCAGAGGATCACCGATGCGTCGCCCAACCCCCGCGCACCCGCGAGCGTCAGCGCGACCGGCTCGTCGGGCCGCGCGGCGAGGCGCACCTGCATGTCGGCGACATGGCTCGCCCCGCCGGAGAAGCGGCGGATCGCGTCGGCGAGCGCGGCCTTGTCCTCGCGCACCACCAGGTCGCCGGGATAGAGCGGCGGTGCGGCGGCGTTGACCGCGGTGGCCGAGGCAAAGGCGGCGTTGATGTGGACGAAGCGCCCGTCGCGATCGACCATCGCCAGCCCGATAGGGAGCAGGCCGACCAGCGCGCGGACATGCGCCGCCACATCGTCGCCCAGCCCCACGGTGAACCCCGCATCTTCCTCGTCGATCAGCGCCAGCACGATGGGCGCGTCGGCGCTCTCACCCAGCGGCAGCTGGATCAGACGCAGCGGATTGCCGCCGCCGCCCTCCCGCTCGAACCGCACATGGCCGGTCGGCTCGGCCAGCATCAGGCGGGCGAAGTCACGGCCCTCGACATTGGCCTCGGCGCTGCCCGTCGCGCGCGCGGCGAAGACGCGGTTCGCCGCCTCGATCCGGCCATCGGGCTGGATCGCGACCGCCATCACGCCCGCGGCGCCCAGCCGCTCGCCGACCGGCCCGGCGATCGCGGAGATCGCGGCGGGCAGCGGATTGGCGGCGCCCGTGCCGCCCTCCCCGCGCGCGGCAACGAAATGCCAGAGGAGCATGTCGTCGCCCGCGCGCGCGATCCGCGCATCGAGCGTGCGCCCGCGCCGCGCGAGCGCCGCGACCTGTCCCTCGCCATCCCGCCATGCGGTGCGCCCCGCGGCACCCAGCCGCGATTCCCCGTCCCCCTCGAACGGAAGCGACGGCGGCGTCGGCAGCCCGTCGAACAGCCGGCGATAGGCATCGTTGGCACAGACCAGCCGCCCCGAACGGTCGGTAACCGCCAGCGGCCCGTCGCTCGCCTCGGCCAGCGCGTGGGCGAGCGCCCAGTCCTCGTTCGCCTCGGTCGCGGCGGCGCTGCGCGACAGGCGCCAGAAAGCGAGGAGGCCGCCCGCGATCAGCAGCGCGGCGGCAAGGAAGCCGGCGGCCAGCTGCCAGTCGCCGATCAGCCCTAGGATGACGAGCGCGGCGGCCACGCCGCCGGCGCCGGCGATCAGCATCGACCGGCGGGGGGCATCGTTTCGGGGGGGCGACAGGGGGGACGTGGCCATGGCGATGCTGTCGGCGCACCTCGGGCCATCGTCAAGCATGTCCCCTCCGCCCAACGGGCGATTGAGCCGGCCCGCGCTTTGCGTTAGGCGAGCGGCATGGATCGTCGCCCGTTCGAGCCCATCGCATGAGCGCGACAACCGCGCCGGCACCGCGCAGCGCCACGATCGCGCTGGTCGACGACGACCGGAACATCCTGACCTCGGTCTCGATCGCCCTTCAGGCCGAGGGGTTCCTGACCCGTGTGTATTCGGACGGAGAGGCAGCGCTGAAGGCGCTGATCGACAATCCGCCCGACCTGGCCGTGCTCGACATCAAGATGCCGCGGCTCGACGGGCTGGAGCTGCTGCGCCGCCTGCGCGAGAAGTCGGCGATCCCGGTCATTTTCCTAACAAGCAAGGACGACGAGCTCGACGAGGCTCTCGGCCTTGCCATGGGTGCCGACGACTATATCGCCAAGCCATTCAGCCAGCGGCTGCTCATCGCCCGCATCCGCGCGATCCTGCGCCGAACCGAGGCGGCGGGCGGCGGCGGCGAAGCGGGCGAGGAGCCGCCCGCTCCCGTGCTCGACCGCGGCCGGCTGTCGATGGACCCCGCGCGACACAAGGTGACGTGGGACGGCGCGAACGTCACGCTGACCGTCACCGAATTCATGATCCTCGAAACGCTGGCGCAGCGCCCCGGCATCGTGCGGACGCGCAACCAGCTCATGGATGCGGCCTATCAGGACGACATCTACGTCGACGACCGCACGATCGACAGCCACATCAAGCGCGTCCGCCGCAAGTTCCGGCAGGTCGATCCGAAGTTCGACGCGATCGAGACGCTGTATGGAGCGGGCTATCGCTTCTCCGACGAGTGAAGAAGCCGCCCTGTCGCGCAGCGACGATACGGCGCTTTCGCTGCGCTGGTCGGGGCGGATCAGCCTCACCCCGCGCATCCTCGCGGTCAACAGCATCGCGCTCGCCATGCTGGCGGGCGGGTTCTTCTATCTCGACAGCTATCGCACGCGTCTGATCGACGACCGGCTCGAACAGGCGAGCCGGGAAGCGCGGCTGATCGCACAGGCGCTGATGGCGACGCGGATGAGCGACGAGGAAGTGCTCGTCACCCGCCTCGCCCGCCAGACGGAAACGCGCATCCGCACCTATGCCCGCGACGGGAACGAGCGGAGCGACAGCCGCCGCCTCGGCGTCGCCAATTTCCGCCTGCGCGATCCCGACAAGCAGCCGGTGGGACAGGCAATCGGCCGGTTCCTCGACGCCGGCATCGACACCGTCGTCGGCGCCGACCGCGCGCCCCTTTATCGCGAGCGCCCCCGCAATCGCGGCTTTCGCTGGCCCGACGTCGCCCGCGCGGTGACGACGCACGAGGCCCCGGCGACCCTTTGGCGCGCGCCCGATCGCACGCCCGTCATCACCGCCGCCGCGCCATTGGGCGCGCGCGGCGCGCTGATGACGACGGTCAACGCCGCGGACATCACCTCGGTCGTGCGCGCCGAGCGATGGCGGCTCGCGATCGTGCTGGCGAGCGTATTCCTCGCCTCGCTCCTCCTGTCGCTGTTCCTTGCACGCACGATCGTCCGGCCGCTCCGGATGCTGGCGCGCGCCGCGGTCCGCGTCCGCCTCGGCCGCGCGCGCGAGGTGGTGGTGCCGCGCCTGCCCAGCCGGCGCGACGAGATCGGCATGCTCGCGCGCGCGGTTTCGGACATGAGCCAGGCGCTGCGCGTCCGCATCGACGCGACCGAGGCGTTCGCCGCCGACGTGACGCACGAACTCAAGAACCCGCTCGCCTCGCTCCGGTCGGCGGTCGAGAGCCTCGGTTCGGTCCGCGACCCGGCGCTACAGGCGCAATTGCTCGACATTGTCCGCGACGACGTCCGCCGCCTCGACCGGCTCATCACCGAGATATCCGACGCCTCGCGCCTCGACGCGCAGTTGAGCCGCGCGGCGTTCGAGCCGCTCGACATGGCCGCGATGCTCGGCGCGATCGTCGACGGGCGGCGCGCGCGCGACCTGCCGCGCGGCATCCGCCTCCGGCTCGACCTGCCGGGTGCCGAGCCGCTGGTCGTCAACGCCGACGGATCGCGGCTGGCCCGGGTGTTCGAGAACCTGATCGACAACGCGCTTTCCTTCTCCCCCGACGATGCGGTGGTCAGCGTGGCGGCTAGCGACGGCGGCCCGCTCGTCACGATCCGTGTCGAGGACGAGGGGCCGGGCGTGCCGGATGCCGCGCGCGAGGCGATCTTCCGCCGCTTCCACTCGATCCGGCCGGAGGGCGAGGCATTCGGCGCGCATTCGGGGCTCGGCCTTGCCATCGCGCGGACGATCGTCGAAGGCCACGGCGGTACGATCCACGTCGAATCGCGCGAGGATCGGGTGAGCGGCGCGCGCTTCGTGGTGCGCCTGCCACGGGCAATCGGGGACGGGAACCGGATCGAGCCATGACCGCGCTGTCTTCCGAAACGCTGCACGCGTCCTGCGTCGCCATTGGCGGCCGCGCCGTGCTGATCGAGGGGCGATCGGGCTCCGGTAAGTCCGACCTAGCGCTGCGCCTGATCGACCGCGGTGCCTCGCTCGTCAGCGACGACTACACGCTGCTGCGCCGGTCGGGCACCGCGCTCCTCGCCTCCGCGCCCGCCACGATCGCCGGGCGGATCGAGGTGCGCGGGCTGGGGATCGTCGAGATGGCATGCGCCGCCGACGTGCCGGTCGCGCTGATCGTCACCCCCGACCCGGCGCCCGACCGGATGCCGCTCGACGCGCGGGTGCGCCGCATCGCCGGGATCGACATCCCCTGCGTCGCGCTGGCCGCGCTTGAACCCTCCGCCCCGATCAAGGTCGAGCTGGCGCTGGCCCGGACGCCGGCGCGATGACCGCGCCGCGCCGCATCCTGCTCGTCACCGGCATGTCGGGCGCGGGCAAGTCGACGACGCTGCGCACGCTCGAGGATTTGGGCTGGGAGATCGTCGACAATCTGCCGTTGAGCCTGCTCGACGCCCTGCTCGAGATCGCCCCCGCCGCAGGCGGTGCCGCCGACGACCGGCCGCTGGCGATCGGCATCGGCATTCGCACGCGCGACTTCGATCCCGTCCGCATCGCCGCGATGGTGCAGGAGCGGAACCAGGGCGGGCAGGAAGTGTCGCTCCTCTATCTCGACTGCGGCGGGACCGAGCTCGAGCGCCGCTATTCGGAGACGCGCCGCCGCCATCCGCTGGCGCAGGATCGCCCCGCCACCGACGGCATCGTCCGCGAGCGCGAACTCCTCGAACCGCTGAAGCGCTGGGCCGGGCGGCTGATCGACACGACGACGCTGTCCGCGAACGCGCTGGCGCAGGAAGTGCGCGATCTGTTCGGCGGCAAGGGGCTGGGCGAGCCCACGCTGTCGGTCATGTCGTTCGGCTTCGCCCGCGGTATCCCGCGCAGCGCCGACCTTGTCTTCGACATGCGATATCTGCGCAACCCGCACTGGGTGCCCTCGCTGCGCCCCGGCACCGGCCTCGATCCCGACGTGGCCGATTATGTCCGCGCCGATCCCGCCTATGCCGCGTCGGTCGAAAGCATCGAGAATTTGCTGCTGATGCTGCTTCCGCGGTACCGGGCGGAGGGCAAATCCTATGTCACCGTCGCGTTCGGCTGCACCGGCGGCCGGCATCGCTCGGTCCACGTCGCCGCGCGGGTGGCCGCACGGTTGCGCGACGAGGGTTTTTCGCCCACGGTGCAGCATCGCGACCTCGGCACCGCGCCGCAGGACTCGCTGGAAGGCGCGCCCGCCAAGACATGAAGGTTATGACGGAAAATCCCCTGATCGGTCTGGTCCTCGTGACCCATGGGCGCCTGGCCGAAGAGTTCGTGGTCGCGATGGAGCATGTCGTCGGCAAGCAGCCGGCGATCGCCACCATCTGCATCGGCCCCGAGGACGACATGGAAGAGCGCCGCGCCGACATCGCCCGCGCGATCGGCGAGGTCGATGACGGCCGCGGCGTGATCGTGCTGACCGACCTGTTCGGCGGCACGCCGTCGAACCTCGCCATCTCGCTGCTGGAAACCGGCCGGGTCGAGGTGATTGCCGGGATCAACCTGCCGATGCTGATCCGCCTGGGCGGCGCGCGCAAGACGATGAAGGTGACGGACGCCGTCGCTGCCGCGCGAGAAGCGGGGCGCAAATACATCTCCGTCGCGTCCGAAGTGCTCGGCGAGGCCGCGGCATGAGCGTCCGGCGCGAGGTTCGCATCACCAATCGTCGCGGCCTCCACGCCCGCGCCAGCGCCAAGTTCGTGACCCTCGCCAGCAGCCAGCCGACCGAGATCACGGTGGAAAAGGATGGCTCGCGTGTCACCGGCACGTCGATCATGGGCCTGATGATGCTCGGCGCCGCGATGGGCGACACGATCGTCATTTCCGCCGAGGGCGACGCCGCCGACGAAGCCGTCACCGCGCTCTGCACCCTGGTCGAGGACCGCTTCGGCGAGGAATGAGCGGGGCGGCCGCTTAGCCGAATACCATAGCGAGGCCACACACCAGCAGCGTAAGCGCCGACGGATAGAAAGTCAGGACGAAGCCGAAGAACCTGGCTGTGGCGCTGTGGCGATACCCCAGCATGAAAAGCAACCGGCCGATGACGAAAAGGCCGATCAGCCCGCGGACCACCATCTCGATCCGGTTGAGCGTCGCAGCAAGTACGAGATGCGCGGTCACTGCAGGCACGACCTGCTCCAGCGTGTCCTGGAGCACCGCATTGGCGCGGACCTTATGCTTGCTGTCGCCGTCCCCTGCGGCCCCGCCAAAGTCCCATTGGGAAAAGAAGCGCAGCCGGGCGAGGTTGCCGATCGCTGCAACAAGCCACAGCGTGACCATCAGATCGGCGCGCAGCACGAATTGGAGACGCTCGGAAAATGTTAATATCGGCGCGTCGTAATCAATTGACGACGCCCAGTTGAGCGTTGCCGACGACATCAGCATTGCGCAGGATGTGCCGAGGGCGACAATCAACTGATCGTCCGTCAATCGCAACCTTTTCATGATCGGTGTCCTCGCTGCATCGATGCTCTGGCGACAGCGTCTGCGTTCGCCGCAGCCAAGGGCAGGACGTCGGCGCACCATGACCGCCCTTACAATTCGCCGCCCCCGTAACTATATTGCTTTCACCACCGGGACACCCAATCCGTAGGCACCCGTGGCTGAGAGACCATCGCGCTCCCGCTTACGATGCGTGGGAGTCCGACGTTTGGACCTCAACTATCTTCTTTCCCGTCACCAGATTTCGCTGATGCGTGCCGACAATTCGGCCTGTTCGTCCTCGCGCCGGTCGCATCAGGGCCTTGCCGCTGGCTATGCCGCGCGCATCCGCACGATTCAGGCCGGCAAGACCGGCTCCAGCCCCGTCATCGGCAGCCTAGGCGCCGCCTTTGTCTAAGGAAGGGCTGATGACCCTCGACGGGCATGTCGAGGAAATGCTGCCCGATGGCCGGTTTCGCATCATGCTGGCGAACGGCCATCGCATCACCGCCTATACGGCCGGCAAGATGCGGCGTTTCCGCATTCGCACCGTCATCGGCGATACGGTACAGGTCGAGATGTCGCCCTACGACCTCGACAAGGGCCGCCTGATCTATCGCGACCGCGGCCCCGGGGGCGGCGGCGCAGCAAGGGGAGCACGACGCCGATGACCGATACGATCCAGCCCGCACCGGAAGTCGACACGCCGGCCGAGACCCAGACCGAGACCAAGCCGCGCCGCTCCGGCTTCCAGCCGCGCCGCATGATGAAGAAGATGGACCCCGTCGCTGCCGAGCGGCAGGGGCGCATCACGATGCTCGCTTGGAAAAAGCTGGGCAACGAAAACGCGATCGCCTTCCTCAACGCGCATGACGAGGCGCTGGGCGGCCGCCCGCTCGATCTTGCGGTGGCGAGCGAGGAAGGGCTCGGCGCGGTCGAGCGCGCGATCGAATCGCGGGCGGCCGCCTGACCGCATCGGTCGCGGCATGATCGAACATCGCGGCAGTTGCCATTGCGGGCGCATCGCGCTCGCGCTGCGCGATACGCCGGTCGAGGCGACCGCGTGCAACTGCTCCGTCTGTCGGCGGATCGCGGGTCTCTGGCACTACCCCGCCTCCTCGGTCGTCACCGTGACGGGCGAGGGCATCGCCTATCGTCAGGGCGACGGCGCGCTCGACCTGTGGCATTGCCCGGTCTGCGGCTGCACGACGCACTGGACGCCGACCGACCCGGCCTATCCGCGGATGGGCGTCAACCTTCGCATGTTCGATCCAGCGCTGTGGCGGTCCCTGCCCGTTCGGCGCGTCGACGGCGCGAGCCACTAGCGCCCCCTTGCCCCCGCCGCCCCCGCTGGGGCAAAGCGCGCGGCGATGCCGCGTCAGATTACCGCCTACTCCAATCCCGCCGTCAAGGCCGCACGCGAGCTTCGCGACAAGAAGCACCGCCGCGCCCAGGGTCGATTCCTCGCCGAGGGGCTGCGCATCCTGACCGAGGCGCGCGAGGGCGGCCGCCTGCCCAAACAGGTCTTCTTCGCCGCCGACAGCGCCGCGCACCCGCTGGTGATCGCGCTGGTCGATGCCGTGGAAGCCGCGGGCGGCGACGCGATCGAAACGACGCCCGACATTCTTTCCAAGCTCTCCGGCAAGGACAATCCCGGCGCCGTCGTCGGCGTCTTCGCCGAGTTCGAGCGCGCGCTCGCCGACCTCGACCGCACGAGCGCGGGCATCTGGCTGGTGGCGGAGCGGCTGCGCGATCCGGGCAATCTCGGCACGATCCTGCGCACCGGCGATGCGGTGGGCGCGGGCGGCCTGATCCTGATCGACGACTGCGTCGATCCCTTCTCGGTCGAGGCGGTGCGCGCGAGCATGGGGGCGCTGTTCACCGTGCCGATCGTCCGCGCACCCTGGGCCGATTTCATCGCCTGGCTGCGAAATGGGCCGGGGCAGCTCGTGGCGCTCAGCCTCGACACCGATCTCGACTATCAGCAGCCCGCCTATGCCGCGCCCACCTTTCTGTTGACGGGCAACGAGGCGCAGGGGCTTCCCCCCGCCTATGCCGCCGCGTGCGACGTGCGGGTCAAGATGCCGATGCTGGGCAAGGCCGACAGCCTCAACGCCGCCGTCGCCACCGCGGTGATGGCGTATGAGGTGCTGAACCAGCAGCGCCGCCGCTGATGCTGGGCGCCCATGCGGCGGACCTCGACGCGCTCGGCGCGATCGGGCGGCGACGGGTGCTCAGCGCCCGCGCTGGCATCGACTTCGCCTCGAACGACTATCTCGGGCTCGCCGCCTCCCCCCGCCTCGCCGACGCGGCGCGCGGCGCGATCGAGCGGGGTGTGCCGGTGGGCTCGGGCGGATCGCGGCTGCTGCGCGGCAACCACGAGGAGATCGAGGCGCTGGAGGCCGAGGCGGCGGCCTATTACGGGCATGAAGCGGCGCTTTGGCTGTCGAGCGGCTTCACCGCCAATGTCGCGCTCCTGTCCACCCTGCCCCAGCGCGGCGACCTGATCGTTCACGACGCGCTGATCCATGCCAGCGCACACGACGGGATACGCCTGTCGCGCGCCGAAGCCGTCTCGGCCGGGTATAACGACGCCACTGCCTTTCACGACGCTATCGCAAGCTGGCGGCGCGCAGGCGGCACGGGCACGCCGTGGATCGCGGTCGAGAGCCTCTACAGCATGGACGGCGACCGCGCACCGCTGGCCGAACTAGCTGAAGTCGCCCGCCGGCACGACGCGATGCTGCTGGTGGACGAGGCGCATGCAACCGGCGTGTTCGGCCCCGGCGGGCGCGGGCTTGCCCACGGCCTCGCGCCCGAGCGGACGATCGCGCTCCACACCTGCGGCAAGGCGCTGGGGGCGGAGGGGGCGCTGCTGACCGGCCCCGCGATCACGCGCGACTTCATCGTCAATCGCGGGCGCGGCTTCATCTTCTCGACCGCGCCCTCTCCCTTGATGGCGGCGGTGGTGCGCGAGAGCCTGCGCATCCTCGCCGACGAACCCGAGCGGCGCGAGGCGCTGTGGCAGCGGATCGCCGCGGCCGAAGCGGCGCTGGGGATCGCCACCGGCTCGCAGATCCTGCCGCTGATCCTCGGCGACGATGCCCGCACGATGGCCGTCGCGGGCCGCTTGCAGGCTGCCGGTTTCGACGTGCGCGGCATCCGCCCGCCGACCGTCGCGCCAGGCACCGCACGGCTGCGCATCTCGATCACCAACAATGCCGGGCTCGCCGACATCGACGCGCTCGGCACGCTCCTGAAGGAAATCCTGTGAGCCGTTTCGTCATCGCCGGTACCGACACCAGCATCGGCAAGACCGTCTTCGCCGCGGCACTGACCGGCGCGATCGGCGCGACCTACTGGAAACCCGTCCAGTCGGGCTTGGACGACGGCACCGACACGGCCAGCGTCGCCGACCTGTCGGGTGCGACGCCCAATCGTCTGCTGCCCGAGGCCTATCGGCTCGTCACGCCATGTTCGCCGCATCGCGCCGCCGAGATCGACGGGGTGACGATCAACCCGGCCCGGCTGGTGCCGCCGCCCGCCGATCCGCTGGTGGTCGAACTGGCCGGCGGCCTCATGGTGCCGCTGACGCGCGACCTGCTGACCATCGACCTCGTGGCGACCTGGGGCTTGCCCGTCATCCTCGTCGCGCGCACCGCGCTCGGCACGATCAACCACAGCCTGTTGTCGATCGAGGCGATGCGCGCCCGCGGCATCGCGATCCACGGCCTCGCCTTCGTCGGCGACGCCGTACCGGACAGCGAGGAAACGATCGCCGCGATGGGCCGCGTCCGCCGCCTCGGCCGGCTGGACGTAGTGGAACCGCTGACCCGCGACACGCTCGCCGCCGCCTTCGCGCGGGGGTTCGACAAGGCCGACTTCGCATGACCCGGACGCGCATCTGGCACCCCTTCACCCAGCATGGGCTTGGCGAGCCGATCCCCAATATCGTCCGGACCGGGGGCGCCTATCTCTGGACCGACCGCGGCGAGCGACTGATCGACGCGATCTCGAGCTGGTGGGTGACGACGCACGGCCACGCCCACCCGCGCATCGCCGCCGCAATCGCCGAGGCGGCGGCGACAACCGACCAGATCATCTTCGCCGGCTACACGCATCCGCAGGCCGAAGCAGTGGCCGACGGCCTCGCCGCGCTGTTTCCGCCCGACCTCGCGCACGTCTTCTTTAGCGACTCCGGCTCCACCGCGGTCGAGGTGGCGCTCAAGATGGTGCTCGGCTTCTGGGCCGCGCGGGGCGAGGCGCGGCACCGCATTCTCGTGCTCGAGGGGAGCTATCACGGCGACACGATCGGCGCGATGTCGATCGGCGCACGCGGCGTGTTCAACGCGCCCTATGCGCCGCTCCTGTTCGACGTCGGCACGGTCCCCTTCCCCGGCAACGACGACGCCCTTGACGCGCTGGAGGCAGCGTGCCGCGAGCGGCCCGCCGCGCTGATCGTCGAGCCGCTGGTGCTCGGCGCGGGGGGGATGCGGATGTACGCGCCCGAGCGGCTGGCGGCGATGGCGGCGATCTGTGCCCGCCACGGCGTCCTGTTCATCGCCGACGAGGTGATGACCGGCTGGGGCCGCACGGGGACGCTCACCGCCTGCGAGCAGGCGGGCGTCGTCTCCGACATCATGTGCCTGTCAAAGGGGCTGACCGGCGGCAGCCTGCCGCTTGCCGTCACGCTGGCGAGCGAGGCGATCTACGACGCACACTATTCGCCCGACCGCGCGCGGATGTTCTTCCATTCGTCGAGCTACACCGCCAACCCGATTGCCTGCGCCGCTGCCGCCGCGAACCTGGCGATCTGGCGGGAGGAGCCGGTGCTGGAGCGCATCGCTTCGGTCGCGGCGATGCAGGGCGATTGGATCGACCGCGCCGCGCGCTGGCCGGGGGTCGTCAATGCCCGTGGTCTTGGCACGATCGCCGCGTTCGAGGTCGAGGATGCGCGGCCGGGCTATCTCTCCACGCTCGGCCCGTCGATCAAGGCGGCGTGCGCGGCGGCGGGGGTGTTGCTCCGCCCGCTCGGCAACACGGTCTATGTCATGCCGCCCTATTGTGTGACCGCCGACGATCTGGCGCAGGTCTATGGTGCGATCGAGGCCGCGATCACCGCCTGAACACGCAAAAACCGCGCGCAACGATCTTGCGCGGCGCTCGATTTGGGTTTAGGCGCGCAACCCTCAACGGCGGTCGTAGCTCAGTTGGTTAGAGCATCGGTTTGTGGTACCGAGGGTCGCGGGTTCAAGTCCCGTCGTCCGCCCCATCCTTCCCCATCCCCTCGCGATCGGCGGATTTGTCACGTGCTTACCGACTGGGGCTTTCCCGACTTCGACGACCATGAGGGCGTCCACCTGTTCACCGACCCGGCGACCGGCCTTCAGGCGGTCATCGCGGTGCATTCGACGGCGCTCGGGCCGGCGGCCGGCGGCGTGCGCTTCTGGCATTATGCCGATCCGCGCGCGGCGATCACCGATGCGCTGCGCCTTTCGCGGGGCATGAGCTTCAAGAACGCGATGGCCGACCTGCCGATGGGCGGGGGCAAGGGCGTGATCCTGGCCGACGCGAACCGTACCAAGACCGAAGAGATGCTCAAGGCATTCGGCCGCGCGGTCGACTCGCTCGGCGGTCGCTACGTCACGGCCGAGGATGTCGGCATTTCCGAGGCCAACCTCATCACCATCGCGGGCGAGACGCGCTACGCCTCCGGCCTGCCGGTCAAGGCGTCGGGCGGCGCCGGCGGCGATCCGGGTCCGTTCACCGCGCGCGGCGTCTATCTGGGCGTCCGGGCAGCGGCGAAGCGTGCGCTCGGCACCGACGACATGCGCGGCGTCCACGTCGCGATCCAGGGTCTGGGCAGCGTCGGTGGCGGCCTCGCCCGCCTGCTGGCCAAGGACGGGGCGCGCCTGACGCTCGCCGACGTGAACCGCGACCGCGCGGTGGCGATGGCCGAAGAACTGGGCGGCACGCTCGCCGATCCCGACACGATCCTCGCGACCGAAGCCGATATCGTCAGCCCCAATGCGCTGGGCGCGATCCTGACCGAGGCGTCGATCGCGGCGCTGCGTTGCAAGGCGGTGGCGGGCGGCGCCAACAATCAGCTCGCGACCCGGGCCGAGGGACAGGCGATTCACGATCGCGGCATCCTCTATGCCCCCGACTACGTCATCAACGCCGGCGGCATCATCAATGTCGGCCTCGAATATCTGGGCCAAGGCGACCGGGCCGAGGTCGATGCCCGCATCGACCGCATCCCCGAGCGGCTCGAAACCGTGTGGGCGGAGAGCGAGCGGACCGACACCCCGGCGGCACAGGTCGCCGATGCGCAGGCGATGCGCCTGATCGGACGCGGCTGACGATGACGAAGCGCGAGCGCGGCTGATGGGCTGGTTCGCGCTTGCCGCCATCGCGGCCGTTTCGCTCGGCCTAATGCTGCTGCTCCGGCTGCCGAAGACCGTGGTCGGCTTTGCCGGCGCGGCATTGATGCTGGGTGCTACGGGTTATGCATTGCAGGGGCAGCCAACCCTGCCCGCGTCGCCCGCCAATCCCGAAAAGCCCGTCGACGTCGCCGACGAGGAACTGGTCAAGATGCGCCAGCAGATGTTCGGCCGGTTCCAGTACAGCGACAGCTATTTCTTCATCGCCGACGCGCTGTCGCGTTCGGGTGACGAGCGCGCCGCGGCACAGGCGATGCTGGGCGGCGTCCGTTCCGCCCCCGACAGCCTGCCGCTCTGGACCGGCTTCGCGTTCGCGACGGCGGGTGCGGACGGGGCGATGTCGCCGACCGCGCGCATGGCGTTCCGCCGGGCGCACATGCTTAATCCGGAGCATCCAGGCCCCTATTTCTACGAGGGGTTGGCACAGATCCGCGCGGGCAACCTCGCCGCCGCGCGGCCGCTCTGGATCCAGGCGCTGCGCGTCTCGCCGCGCAACGCGCCGTGGCGAGAGAACATCGCCCTGCGCCTCGTCCTGCTAGACCGCTTCGTCGCGATGCAGGCAAGCGGACAGGGAATGCCGCGCTAGCCGCGCCCCAGCCGTACGGCCTCGGCCGCGTCGATCAGCCCCTGGCGCGCCATCGAGCGGGCGGCCGAATCGAGCCTCGGCGCATTGAGGAAGGCATGGCGTGCCAGCAGTGCGGCATCCGCGCCGTCATTGACCAGCCGCGCCATCGCCGGGTCGAACGCGATCAGTTCGAACACCCCGATCGCGCCTGCGGTACCGCGCCCGTCGCACGCGCCGCAGCCCGCGCTTTCATGGATCACCGCCCCCGGATCGAACCCGAGCAAGGCGGCGATGCGGTTGCTCGCCTGCACCGGGCGGCGGCAGACATGGCACAGCCGCTGCGCCAGCCGCTGGGCCGTCACCGCGCGCAGTTGCGCCGCCAGCGCCAGCCGATCGACCCTTAGCGCGCGCAAATGCTCGAACGCCGCGATCGCATCGGGCGCCTCGACCCGGGCCAGCACCCGCCGGCCGCTGGCGGCGACCTGAAAGGCGAGCGCCGCCGCGCCGCGATCGGCAAGGTCGCCGAGCGCGAGGATATCGGGATCCAGCGACAACGCCTGCTCGATCGCCGCCTGCCCCTGAAGCCCCGCAATCGTCAGCGCGCCGGGCAGCGCGAGATCCACCGTCACGACGCTGCGCGTGCGGGCCTCGCCGCCGAGGAGCGCGGCGATCGTCGACCGCCGGCCCGACCCGCGCGGGCCCGCGACGACGACTAGTCCGCCCGGCCGCTCGGTCATCCGGAAGATCGTCCGCGCCTGCGCCGGGACCATGCCGAGCGCCGCCAGTCCTTCGGCCAGATGGCCCGGCCGCTCGGCACGGAGGCGAAGCGCCAGCCGCTCGCCATCGGAATGGCTCGCCACCTGCCAATCGCCGAGGCGATCGGTACCGTTGCCGGCGACCGCCCATGCCGCCGCGCGCAGCCCGCCGGGCTCGAGCCGCGCGGGCACCCATTGCCGCAACCGCCCGTCGACGCGCAGCCGCACGCGCACCGCATCGACGTCGAGGTCGAGGTGCACGTCGCTCGCCCCCTGCGCCTGCGCATCGGCCGCCAGGGCCTGGATCGCCGCTTCGCTGCTCATACCGGCCCCTTTTCGTCGGTCATGACTGCGATGCGACGCGAACGTTACGCTTTCATGGCACGCTTCCCGCCGCGCGATCGCTCTGGCAGGAGAGCGCGATGACCCATCTCGGCTCGGGCCACCCCAGCGAACCCGTCATCGCCCATATCGCCGCGCGGCCCGGTGTGCAGAAGCTGCCGAGCCCAAAGCTGACGTTGTTCGTCGCGAAGGGCTTTCTCGACCCAGCGCACTGCACCGACCTGATCGCACTGATCGATCGCCACCGCCGCCCCTCGACAATCGCCGATGCCAACGGCGATGCGGCGTTTCGTACCAGCGAAACCTGCGACCTCGACCCAGCCGAGCCGGCAGTGGCACGTCTTGAAGCGGCTATCCTCGACTTTTGCGGGCTCGATCCCGCGCATGGCGAGCCGATCCAGGGCCAGCGTTATGCCGTGGGGCAGGAGTTCAAGGCGCACACCGACTATTTCGAGCCGCAGGGCGCCGATTTCGCGAAATTCTGTTCGGTCGCGGGCAACCGCACGTGGACGGTGATGCTCTACCTGAACGAGCCGGCGGCGGGCGGCGCGACGCGGTTCAAGGTGGTCGACAAGCTGGTCCAGCCCGAGACGGGCAAGCTGCTCGCCTGGAACAACCTGCGCCCCGACGGCACACCGAACCCCGCGACGCTGCACCACGGGATGAAGGTGCGCAGCGGCACGAAATACGTCATCACCAAGTGGTTTCGCGAACGCCCCTGGGGCTGGTGAAACGAGAAAGGGCCTCCGGCATCTTTGCCGAAAGCCCGATCCCCCTCTAACCGATGGCGGCGATCAGAGCCCGACGCTGACGCCGAAGCTGAAGATGCGACCCAGATTGTACGTGTTGACGTCGGCGCGGCTGCCGTTGTCGAACGTCTGGAACTCCTGATAGCGCGTCTTGGTCAGGTTGCGCGCCTCGAACTTCAGCTCGACCTGGTGATCGTCGCCGCTACCGATCGGAATGCCCTGACGCCACACCACGTCGAAGCGCCAGCCCGGCTTCTCTCGGATGTCGGGCAGGCGGACGCCGTTGACGATGGCGCCGCGGTTGGTGATCCGCTCGCTGGCATAGTTCACCAGCAGGGTCACCTGGCTCAGCATCTCGGTATCCTCGAGCCCGAACTGCGCGTTGACGAGGTGGTTGGACTGGCCGACCAGCGGGCTGCCGTCGACGAACAGCTGGTTCGCGGGGATCAGCGGGCCGGTGACGTTGATCGGATTGACGACCGGCTGGTCCTGCGCGTCGAGCTGCGACTTGGTATAGGTATAGTTGGCGATCAGCACCGCGCGCTTCGTCGCGAACGGGCCGCCCAGCGTATCGAGCGGGAAATACTTCACCAGTTCGACCTCGCCGCCATAGAGCTTGGCGCCCGGCGCGTTCGAGAAGCTGGTGAGCAACGACGAGCTGCCCGCGCCCGGCGAGCCGAAAGCCTCGATCGGGTTGTCAATCCGCTTGTAGAAGCCCGCCGCGGTCAGGCGCTGATCACGTGCGAAGAACCACTCGGCCCGCGCCTCCAGATTGTAGAGCTCGCTGTCGGTCAGGCGCGGGTTGCCGATGAACTGCCGGTTCGATTCGAAGTCGAGATAGATCTGCGGCGCCAGCTCGCGGAACTGCGGCCGGGCAATCGTCTTCGAGGCGTGCAGGCGAAGCTGCATGTTCTCGGCGAAGTTCCAGGTGATGGTCGAGGCGGGCAGCCAATAGCCGTTGTTGAGGCTGGTGCCCGTCAAGCCCGTTCCGCTCGGCAACACGCGCTGCTCGGCATCCTCGTACCGCACGCCGACCTGCGCGCGCAGCCCGTCGAGGATCTCGCTCTCGAGCTGGACATAGCCGGCATGGGTGCGCAGCGACGCGGTATAGGCCGCCGCCCCCTGAGACGTGGATTCGTTCTGAAGGACGATGTTGGCGAGCTGGACGTTGTAGTCGCTGAGCAGATAGTCGGGGCGCAGCTGCTGCTGCGCGAGGCTGAGGCCGTTCTGCGCCTGATAGCGGAACTGATAGCGGTACGAGCTGCGGTCGGCGTCCGAATAGGCATAGCCCGCCTGGACCGTCACCGGCCGGTCGAGGTCGAGATTGTAGCCGAGATCGACGCCGCCCGACCACAGATCCTCGTTCAACTCGCTGAACGCGATCTGCGCCAACGACTGGTTGGCGAGGTTGTTGATATAGTCGCCGACCTGCGGCGAGAAGAGATAGGTGAAGGTGCGCTCGTAAGGCGAATTGCGCTGCGTGTTGGCGTAGGCGCCGCGCAGATCGACGCTGAGGTCGCCGAACTTGAGCTCCGCCACGCCCTGCGTCGTGAACAGCTGCCGCTCGAACCAGTTGGTGTTCTGGTTGAGGAGGTCGAGGTTGTTCTGGTCGGTCCCCTTGCCGAGGATCGTCTGCTTCAGCGTGTCGTGGATGTAAAGGTTCGTCCAGCGGATGCGGTTGCGCCCGAACTCGGCCCCGACGCCGAACAGGCCGTTGACCAGCGCGCGGTGGTCGGTGGCGACGTTGCGGAAATCGCTGACCAGCGTGCCGTCCTGGTCAATCGCCACCTGCTGGATCGCGTCGCGCGTGCGCCAGGTGTTCGAGATACCGCCGCCCGCGATCAGGCCAATGCGGCCGGTGCCGACGTCGAACGACGTGCCCGCGCTCAGCTCGCCCGAGAAGTTCGCCGGGATGTTGCGGTTCTCGAACACGAGCGAGGTTTCGGCGTTGGTGAGCTGCGTCACCTGCGCCGCGGTCACGCCGGTGCCGTTGATGCCGGCATCCTTGATGAAGCCGGGGATGGTCCGCTCGCCGCTGTCATACCCCAGCCAGTCGTGCGAACCGCCGTCATAGGTGTAGCCGAGCTCCGCGGTGGTCGCGGTGTCGAACCCGACCGATCCGCCGATCTGAAGGAAGCTTTCCTTCGGCGTCGCCTTGGTCGTCAGGTTGATGACGCCGCCGCCGAACTCGCCGGGATAATTGGCCGAAAAGCTCTTCTGGACGAGGCTCGAGGCGATAACGTTGGTCGGGAAGATGTCGAGCGGCACGACGCGGCGCAGCGGTTCGGGGCTGGGCAGCGGCGAGCCGTTGAGCAGCGACGAGGAATAGCGATCGCCGAGGCCGCGGACGAACACGAAGCCGTTGCCGACGACGCTGAGGCCCGTCACGCGGCCGAGCGCGCCGGCGATGTCGCCCTCGCCCGTGCGCGCGATATCCTCGGTCGACAGGACCGAGACGACCTGCGCGGTGTTGCGGATGACGTTGGGAATGTTGCGGCCGATCACGACGATGTCGTCGCCCGCATCGCTCCCTGCGCCGGGGGCCGAAACCTCGACCTCCTGCTCGGCCGCCCCGCCGGCACCCGGGCCGGTGTCGGGCGGCGTGCCCTCCTGCGGCTGGCCGGCGGTCGGGGCGACCACCTGGCCGGCTGGCGCGCCCGTCGTCGTCTGCGCCAGCGCGGCGGGCGCGACCAGCGTCGTGGTGAGGAGGAGCAGGCTGCCGAAAGCCACAGGCTTTTTCATGTTTTCATTCCGCATTGGGGCGTCGCCGGACTGTCGAGGGTCCGCGACCGGGCACGGGGGGATGGCAGCCCCTTTCACTGCCATCCCCGCATCCTGGGTGCGCTTGCCTGTCAGGTGGTCGGGACGGCGATGCAGGCGCCGCTCGTCGAACCGAAATTGCCGCGGTTCGAGTTGCAGGTCCAACCCTGGTACCAGGTGTCGCCCGAGCCGTTGATCGCACCGATGTACGACGTCTGGACGAAGAAGCCCGAGCCCGCCGGGTTGAGCGTCGCGGCATTGAACGGCGTCACCGCCGCCGCGCCGGTGCCCGGCAGATAGGTCGAGGTATAGGCGTTGGCCGCGGTGCCGTTGGTGGTGTTGTTGGTGCCCGCGGTGAACAGCGCCGCCTGCTCGGCATTGGTGACGGTCACGCCGTTCTGCGTCGATTCGGCCGAGACCGAGCCGCACGCGAAGTAGACCGAGTTGAAGACCGGCGGGCCGTTCTCGTCGATCGCCGAATTGGCAGGCCGGATCGTCGACTTGCCGCCATTGTCGGTGGTGCTGGCGACGGTGTTGATGCACGCCTGCGGCGTCGTCATGATGCCGTTGACGAAGGTGAAGTCGGCGCCGCCGCGGATGCGGATGCCCGCGTTCGTCGCGGTCGAGGTATGGATGAAGGTGAAGTTCGAGATCCGGCCGTTCTGACGCGGCAGCGCGTCCTCGGCACCGTTCGAATCGATTTCCATCATGTAGTTGTCGGTCTGCGTGTTGTTCGGCTTCTGGATGCCGATCGCGAACTGGATGAAGCCCTTCCAACCCACATCGGTGTCGAAGCTGTCGTCATCGGCGCCGGTCACCACGAAGTAGCGCGCATTGTGCGTGCCGCCGAAGATCTCGATCCCGTCGTCCGAGCTGTTGTGGATCTGGATGTATTCGAGCCGTGTACCCGAACCGACGCCGCCGGTGGTCAGGCCCTGAAGCTCGTTGTTCGGCGTGATGACCGTGCCCGAATAGCGGATCTGGACATAGCGCATGATGCCCGAATTGTCGCCCGCGGCGTTGCCGCCGTAGAGCGCGTTGCCCGTGCCCTCGACGACGTTCTCGCAGTTCGCGGCGCCGCCCGAGACGCCCGACAGGTTGCAGTTCGACACCGGCGCGCGGCCGGCGAGGATGACGCCGCCCCACAGACCCTGCGATTCGTCGGTGACGTTGCCGGTCAGGTTCTGCTGCGCGGTGAAGATGATCGGCGCGTTGGCAAGGCCGTCGGCATTGATCGTCGACCCGCGATTGACGACGAGGAAGTCGTTGTCGGCGTTGGTCGTGTTGGCATAGACGATGACGCCCGGCTCGATCGTCAGGTTCGCCTGCGCGCCGCCGGTGCCCGAGCCGCCACGATCGACGCCCACATCGACACGTCCGTTGATCTCGTACGCGGTGCCCGCCCGGCGCGGCAGCGTCAGATTGCCAGAGACGAGGCTGGGAATGCGGCAGCTGCGGAAATTGCCGACGGTGCCGACATCGGTGGTGCCGGTGGGGCAACCCGTGGCGGGCGTGCCCGCGGTCGAGCTGGGCGTCGGCGTCGGGGTCGGCGCGGGCGTCGGGGCCGGCGTCACGATGATGCCGCCCTCACCCGGCGAGGCGACGCTCGACGCGCCGTCGCACGCCGCAAGCGTCGCGCCCGCGCAGCTCGTCAGCAGGATAAGGCTAAGGCGTTTGAAGTCGGCCATGAAGATCTCCGTTCCGGCAATTCCGGGTTGACGAGGAAGGGGCGCTTGCCCCCCGATCGACTCGGCTGTCCCCCTGTCGACCTCCACGCCCGGCTAGTGGCCGGACGTGACGTACGGATGCGGTTTCGAAGACGGTTCGGTTGCGGCCATGTGACGGAATGGTGACGGTTGTGACAAAGCGGTGACGAGCGCTGTTTAGCGCGTGCTTCGGCGGAAGCGGGAGCACGCCGCGCGTTCTGTAGCGCAAACGAAAAAGGGGCCGGCGGTCGCCCCGCCGGCCCCTTCGTTACTTCGGTCGAGCCGATCAGGCGATCAGAGCTCGCCCTCAAGCCATGCCTTCAGCCGGCCCTTGGGTTCGGCGCCGACCTTGGTCGCGGCGGGTTCGCCGTTCTTGAACAGGATCATCGTCGGGATGCCGCGCACGCCGTACTTGCCCGGCGCCTCGGGATTCTCGTCGATGTTGAGCTTGGTGATCGTCACCTGCTCGCCCAGTTCCTCGGACAGTTCCTCAAGGCTCGGGCCGATCATCTTGCACGGTCCGCACCACTCGGCCCAGAAATCGACGAGGACGGGCTTGTCGGCACCGAGGACATCGGTGGCGAAGCTCTGGTCGGTGACGGCCTTGGTCGGCATGATTCTAAACTCCTTGGTTGGGGTCCAATCTATGTGGCCGCCCTCGCCG
Source organism: Sphingomonas yantingensis (assembly GCF_014199325.1). Taxonomy (GTDB): domain Bacteria; phylum Pseudomonadota; class Alphaproteobacteria; order Sphingomonadales; family Sphingomonadaceae; genus Sphingomonas; species Sphingomonas yantingensis. The sequence goes on along the minus strand of NZ_JACIJJ010000001.1, from coordinate 1,074,218 downwards.
GCTCAAGCGCGCGAGGGCAAGCTTTGCTCCGTCGCCGCCAAGCCGGGCTTGAGCGCGGCGAGCGCCTCGGCCGGCACTGCGATCAGCCGCGGCCCAGCGGTGTAGAGCAAAGCGGCCTCGATCCGCCGGTCGGGAAAGATGACGGCGAGCGCGGCGGCATAGGCGGCCATCTGGCGCGCATGATGCGGCGGCACCTCGCCCACGTCGGCGGGGACGCGGCGGCCGGTCTTGAAATCGATCAGGCGGACGCGATCACCCTCGACCAGCAGGCGGTCGACGGTGCCCGCGATCACCTGTCCGCCGACGACTGCGGCGATCGGCGCCTCGGCGAGCGCATCGGCGCCGAACATATCGGCGAAGTCGGGATGGTCGACGATCGACAGCGCGCGATCGACCAGCCCCTCGCCTAGCGGATTGCCCGCCAGCCACGCCTCGCCCGCGGCGCGGCGATGCTCGGGCGGCAACGCCGGCAGCCGCTCGAACAACCCGTGGAGCAGACGCCCGCGCTCGGCCGCGTCCTGCATCGCCGGGCCGGCGGGCGGCGGGTCGGCCACCTCGTCCTTACCCAGCGACGACGGCGCGAGCGGACGCGGCGGGCGCGCTTCCTCGGGCGCGGCGCGGCGTGCCCAGTCGGGGAGCGCCGGTCTCGCTGCGTCCCGAGCGGCCTCGGACACGGCGGGCGCGGGCGGCCGGTCGTCTGCCAGCACCCGCGTCTCGCCCGGCGACACGCCGAGGGCATCCATCGCCATCGCACTCGCGCGGTACCAGCTGAGCGGCGGCGGCTCGCCCTTTGCGCGCTCGGACAGGCTGCCGGCGATCACCAGCTGCTCCTCCGCACGCGTTGCGGCGACGTAGAAGAGCCGCCAATGCTCCTCCAGCTCGCGGCGGTCGCTGTCGGCCACCACGTCGTCGAGCGGCCCGCCGCGCTCGGCGCTGCGCGGGCGGAAGACGGGGATCGGCGGCTTGTCGGCGTCCGCCTGCCAGTCGAACAGGTCGCGGCGGTTCTGCGTCGGGTCGGCGGTCGCGTCGGCGAGGATGACGAGCGGCGCCTGCAATCCCTTGGCCCCGTGCGCGGTCATGACGCGCACCGCCGCCTGCGGCCGCGAGCTGTCGCGCACGATCTCCACATCGCCGCGATCGAACCAGTCGAGGAAGCGTTGTAGCGACGGCGTGGCATTCCGTTCGAAGCCGAGCGCCGCCGACAGCAGCTCCTCGATCGGGTCGCGCGCCTCCTCCCCCAGTCGCGCGATCAGGCGCCGGCGCCCGTCGAGTTCGCCCGAGAGAATGTCCTCGAGGAATCGATAGGGCGTCGCGTAATCGGCGCGGGCGAGCAGGTGGTAGAGCGGGGCCAGCCGCTCGGCCGGCTGCGTCGCGCGCAGGTGCCGCCACAATCCGCCCTTGCGATGCATGGCCGCCGCCATCAGCTCGTCCTGCGTCCACCCGATCAAGGGCGAGACGAGCAGGCTGGCGAGGCTCAGATCGTCGCCCGGTTGCAGGACGAAGCGGATCGCGGCGAGCAGGTCCTGCACGGCCAGCGGCGCATTGAGCCGCAGCCGATCGACGCCCGCGACCGGCACCCCTTCCGCATAAAGCCGCGCGACGATCAGCGAGGCGAGCTCGCCGCGCCGCTTGACGAGGATCATCACATCCTCTGGCCGGAGCGCGCGACCCTTCGACGCGAGCCTGTGCCCGCTATCGAGCCACTCGCGAACCTGACGTGCGATCCGGCGGGCGAGTTCGCGGACCTGATCGTCGACCCAGCCCTCCTCATCCTCCTCGCTCCCGCCCGCGATCACGGGGGGCATGAGGGTTACGCTGCCCGGCCCTGCCACCTGGCTGGCATGGCGCTGGCGGTCGTCAGTGCCCATGCCGGGTGCGGGCAGCGCGTCGAGCGCGGCATCGACGAACTTGAGCACTGTCGCGACCGAGCGGAAGCTTTCGATGAGCGCGACGGTGTCGAGCGGCCGGCGCTCCTCTGCCTCGATGGGCGGCGCGGCAGCCAGCCGGTCGTAGCGACGGTGCGCCGCGCGAAAGAAAATTGGGTCGGTGCCCTGGAAGCCGTAGATCGCCTGCTTCTCGTCACCGACGGTGAATAGCGTCCGCACCTTCGTGCCGCGTGTGCCCGCACCGGCAAAGAACTCGTCGGCGATCGCACTGACGATCCGCCACTGAGCAAGGTTGGTGTCCTGCGCCTCGTCGATCAGCACGTGCTCGGTCGCGAGGTCGAGCTTGTAGCGCACCCACTCGCCCATCCCCGGCGTCTCGAGCAAGCGGACGGTCGCGGCGATCAGGTCGTCGAAATCGACCGCGCCGGCCAGCCGCTTGGCATCGGCATAGGCGCGGGCATAGGCACGGCCCGCGGTGAGCGCGGAGGCGAGCGCATCGGCATAGGCGGCGCGGACCCGCAGCGCGAGGAGCTCGGCGCAACGCCCGTGCAGCCGCTCGGCGACCGGGGGATAGTCGTCGCCGGGCGGCACCTGTCCCTTCCCGCCGCGCGGATCGCCCTTACCCGTCGCCCAGACGAGGTGGAGGTCGCCCAGCGTAGACGCACGCGTGCGCGAATCGGCGGCGAGCCATGCGGCGATGACCTCGGCGCGCTCCAGCCCTCGCTTGGTCCCCCATGCCGCCTGCATCGCGGCCAGGTCGCGCAGGCTGTCGAGGTCGAACGCATCGTCGCCGCACGCCGCCTCGACATGCGCCGCAACGTCGCCGGTCGACAGATCGAGCGCACGGCGGATGTAGGGCTGGACGCCCTCGCCGATCGGCAACGCTTCCATCGCGTCGGGCCGCGCGGCGCACGCGTGGAGGAACGTCTCGGCCTTCTGCTCGCCGAGCCGCAGCGCCAGCGCGCCGATCGCCTCGGCGATGGCGACCCGCCCCTCGCGCGCCTCGTCCTCCAGCAGGCGGGCGAGCGCTTCGCGCTGGAGCAGCACCTGCTCGCGCGGTTCGAGCGGGCGGAAACCGGGCACCAGCCCCGCCTCCGCCGGGAAGGCGGAGAGCAGGCTCTGGCAGAAGCCGTGAATCGTCAGGATGCGCAGGCCGCCAGGCGCATCGAGCACGCGAGCGAACAGCGTCCGCGCCCGCTCGACCTGTTCAGGCGTCGCCGGCTCGCCGAGGCCGCGCAATTCGGCGAACAGGTCGTTCCGGTCGAGCCGCACCCAGCGCGCCAGCGTTCCCGCGATCCGTTCGGCCATCTCCGCCGCGCCCGCCTTGGTAAAGGTGAGGCACAGGATCGCCTCGGGCCGGCTGCCCGCCAGCAGCAGCCGGAACACGCGCGCGGCGAGCACCTGCGTCTTGCCCGTGCCGGCAGAGGCCGCGAGCCAGACGTGGCGGTCGGGCCGACTCGCATCGCGCTGCGCGCCGCGAAGGGGGTGGAGGGGTTTACTCACGGCCGTACCACTCGTCGCGGCGCATCAACTGGTCGTACTCGGCATAGGGCGCCATTTCCGGCACCAGCTTGGCCGTGAAGGCACGGTCGCCGGTCAACCAGTGGCCCGCCGCTTCAACAAACTGATTGTACGCCTTCCCAACGAAATCCTCGGCTGCGATGCCGCTGCGACCGCCGACCGGACTCTGAATATAGCCGAACGCCTCACCCTTCTTCGCCAATGACCAGTATTCGAAGCCAGTCGCCTTGCCTGCGATCCGATCGAACCCGCCACGCTCGGCAATAAGACCAATGAGGCCGAGCTGAAGGCTGTAGCCCTCCGCGACGGCCTTTGGACTCGGCGGCTTGCCGGTCTTGTAGTCGACGATGCCGAGGCCGCCGCCGGGCAGCCGGTCGATGCGGTCGTACTTGCCCGTCAGCGTGACGCCCGCGATCTCGATCGCCCCCGCTTCCTCCACCCCCAGCACCTGCCGCCCCCCGGCCACCTGCGCGGCAAGCTCCCCAGCAATCCACTCGACCGCGGCGATCAGGCGCGGGCGCCACAACGCGCGAACGATCGGGTGCGTGCGCGTGTCATCGAGCATCGCGTGCGCGCGGGCGACAAGGCGGGCGGGGTCGTGGCCGTCATGCTTCGACCATGCCTCCAGGATCGAATGCACCGCGGTCCCACGCCAAGCCGCGCTCGGATCGGCATCGACCGGATCGAGCGGCGACAGGCCGAGCATCCGCCGGGCGTAAAAGGCATAGGGGTCTGCCTTCAGCCGGTCGACTTCGGTCACCGACAGCTTGCGCGGACGATCCTCGACGCGGGGCGATGGCGCGGGTCGGCTGTCGGGCACATGCGGCGCGGTGTCGAGCACGCGCGCCCAGCCGGCCAGGCCGGCCGCAGGCTCCAGCCCCTCGGCCAGCGCCTCCAGCCGCAGCCAGAAGCGCGACGGGATTGTCGGCCCCGAGCCGTCGCGCCGCGACCGGGTCAGCAACACCTCGCGCGCGCCAAGGCCCTGCGCGAAATCCTGTGCCGACAGCCCGATCCGCCGTTCGAGCGCGGGCAGGCCGAGTTCGGTGCGGATTCGCGGCGCCAGCCACGGGTCGGGCGCAGGCAGCGCCGGCCACGACCCTTCGTTGAGGCCGCCGAGGATGACGAGATCGGCACTCTGCAACTGCGCCTCGACCAGGCCGTAGATCGCCAGCCGCGGATGCCCGCCCTGCGGCGGGCGGATCGCGATCTCGTCGAGCAGGCTGCGCATCAGCGGCAGCAGCGCGCCCGCCGACACCGCGCGCGGCCCCTCCCCGCCGTCGCTCTCCAGCGCGGTCAGCAAGTCGGCGGCCGCGCGCCCCTCCGCCCGCGCCCAGGCGGCGTCGCCCGCCAGCAGCGTCGCCGCTTCGCGTAGTAGCCGGGCATGGTCGTCGAGCGGCCGGTCGCCCCCCTCCGCCATCGCCGCGATGGGCGCGAAGCAGGCCTTGGCCTCGTCCCACCACGCCCGCGCTGCCTCTCGAAGGCCGGCGGTGCGCGGCTCGCCGGTCGCCAGATGCGCGTCGATCCCCTCGATCCCCGGCGCGGGCCGGGGGCCACGCAACGCGAGGTCTAGGCGGCGCGCACCCTCCAGCCATTTCAGCCGCCGCTCGGGATCGGTCGATGCAACCAGCGGATGCTTGAGGAGCGCGAGCAGCGCCATCGGCGCAAATCGCTGCCCCGCCGCCTCAATGATCGCGAGGAGGAGCGTGCCCGGCGCCAGCATCGAAAGCGGCCGCCCCGCCGAATCGTCGATCGCGACCCCCCAGCGCGCCAGATGCGCGGCGACCCGCGCGGCGAGGTTGCGGTCGGGCGTCACCAGCGCGGCGGTCCTGCCCGGCGTCTCCAGCACCTCGCGCAGTTTGAGCGCGATCCCCTGTGCCTCCTCGGCCGGGGTGGCGACCTCGAGCGCGGTGACGCCCTCAAACCGCCGCTCGGCTTTGGGCAGCGTCGGCCAGCGATGCGTAAGGATTGCGGGCAGCATCGCGCTGTCGATCGCCTTGCTGCGTGCGGGCGGCGCGTCGAGCTCGCTCGCGACGCGCCACGGCCGCACTTCCGCGCGCGCGACGCCCATGCGGTCGAGCAGCAGCTTCAGCGCAAATTGCGGGTGCGTCTCGACCGACCGGCGAACTTCGCCGGCAACGGGATGGGGCGCGTGCGGGCCGAGCGTGTCCCACGCCACCTCGTCCAGCCCGGTCGCAAGGCCCGGCAGCACGACGAACCCGTCGGGCAGCCCCGCGACACAGCGCAGCAGCCGCGCAACTGAGGGGACTGGCGAGGTCACGCCCGCCGCACAGACGAACCGCGCCGGGCTCGCCCGCTCCCACGCGCGGCACGCGCGATCGAGCAGCCGGCGGCGGCGCTCGACCAGGTCGATCGCGCTCAACCGCTCGAGTTCACCCGGCCAGCGGTCGAGCACCACCTCGAACGTCGACAGCGCCGTCGCCCAATGCTTCGACAGCTCGCCCGACAGGTCGATCGCTCGCAGCGCCGCGGGGGCGATCTCCTCGACCTGCAACTGATCGAGCGTGCGGGCGAGGTCGCCCGCCAGCCGCACCGCTTCCGCCGGATCGAGACCGGGCCGCGTTTCCTGAAGCAATCGCGCGAGGATCAGGCGGCGCTTCAATGGATCGACCGCGGGCGGCACCGGCGCGGCATCGGCGGGATCGAAGAACGGGCCGACCGCCTCGTCCAGATCGGGATCGCCGACCGCGACGATTCGCGGCAGAAGGAGGCCGCCGTCACTCAGCCGGACGAAGGCGTCGTTGACGGCGCGGGCGGCTCGGCTCGTCGGAACGATGACGACACCTCGCGCGAGGCCCATCGGCTCGCGCCCGAAACGGCGGATCAGGCCGATCGCGAGCGTGTCGGCGAACGCCTTGTGCGCGGGGATGGTGAAGACCTGAGGGTGTCGGTCCCCCTCAGCCATCGGCGAGCAGCGCCTCGGTCATGCCGATCGACGACGGGCTGCCGACGTCGAACCACAGCCCCTCGTGCGTGACGCCGTACGCGCGCCCCGCTTGAATCGCGCGGTTCCAGAACAGGTTGGTCGAGAACGGCCCCTCGGGATAATCGCGGATGATCGCGGGGTTCAGGATCTGCACGCCGGTATAGACGAACGGCGCCAACCGGCCCGAGGCGCGGCGGCGCACGATGCGCCCCTCGGCATCGAGGTGGAAGTCGCCGCGCCCCGCATGGCCGTTGGCGCGGGCGAGCGGCACCATCAGCAGGAGCACGTCCATGCGCGCCGGGTCCCACATCTGCGCCAGCCGGACGATCGCGTCGACCGGCCCGTCGACCCACAGATTGTCGCTGTTGACGCACAGTATCGGCGCGTCGCCCAGCAACTCGCGCGCCCTGACCAGCCCGCCGCCGGTCTCGAGCAGCTGCGCCCGCTCGTCGGAGACTGCGATCTCGATCCCCTTTACCCGGTGCGTCAGATGCGCCTCGAGCACGTCGGCGAGATAGTGGACATTGACCACCGCCCGCTCGACCCCCGCCGACCGCAGCCGGTCGAAGACGTGGTCGATCAGCGGCTTGCCCGCGACCTCGACCAGCGGCTTGGGCCGCGTGGCGGTCAGCGGGCGCATCCGTTTGCCCAGGCCCGCAGCCATGACCATCGCGGTCTTCGGCACCGCGACGGCGGGATTGGGGCGGATCGCGCGGGTCGTGGCCATCAGCGGATCAGCTCGATCGGATCGCCGCGCAGGTGCGGCGGAATGTTGGCATCGAACCACGCCGCCACGGGCGCGAGCGCCGGATGCGCGAGGTCGCGTTCCAGATAACCCCAGACGCGCGGGCACAGCGTCGGATAGCGTGGCTTGCCGTCGCGCTGCCACAGCCGGGTGAAGATGCCGACGATCTTGGCGTTCCGCTGCGCGCCGAGCACGTGATAGGCGACCGCGAAGCTGTCGTCGGCGCCGACCGTGCGGACATAGAGGTCGAGCATCGCTGCCTCCACCGACGCAGGCACATCGCGCCGCGCATCCTGAAGCAAGGAAACGAGGTCGTAAGCCGGATGCCCCGCCAGCGCGTCCTGAAAATCGAGCAGGCCGAGCGTCTCGGCACCCTCGATCAGCATCAGATTTTCGGCGTGATAGTCGCGCAGCACCGTCACGCTCGGCGGTGAAAGCGGGCGGAGCACTTGTTCCCAGGCCCGCTCATACCCCGCCAGATCGACGTCGAGGCCAACTGCCGGCGCGTACCATTCGACCAGCAACCGCGCCTCGCGCAGATAGACCTCGAGGTCGTAGGGCGGCAGGTCCATCGGCGCATGATCGCGAAGCCGGATGAGGAGGCGGACGGCCTCCTCATACAGCCGCAGCTCGCTCTCGGGCGCGGCATCGACGGTCTCGCGCATCCGGGCGTTGCCGAAATCCTGGAGGAGGACGAGGCCGCGCTCCAAGTCCTCACCATGGATCTCGGGCGCGGCGAACCCGCGGTCGGTCAGCCAGCGCGCCACTGACAGGAACGGGCGCGGGTCCTCGTGCGGCGGCGGCGCGTCCATCAGGATCGCGTGGCGGCCGGGCGCGACGATGCGGAAATAGCGGCGGAACGAGGCGTCGCCGGCGATCGGCTCAATCTCCGCATCGCCCCAGCCGATCGAGGCGAGGAAGTCGCGTGCCGCAGCCGGCGGATTCAGGTCAGGGGCCATCGCCCTTCCCATGCCGCCGGCACCTCGGCTGTCAAGCGCCGCGCGCCATCCGCGGCGACGATCAGCGTCAGGCGGAGGGCGTCCGGAAAGACGCGGGCACTCACCCGTTCGGGCCATTCGACCAGCAGCGCGCCGTCATAGCGTGCATCGTCGAGCCCGAGTTCCAGCAGGTCGCCCTCCTCCTCGATCCGATAGAGGTCGACATGCAGCACCGGCAATCGCACCTCGGGCGGGGCATAGCTCTGCACGATCGCATAGCTCGGGCTCGGCGCCTCCCCCTCCAGCCCCAGCGCCGCCAGCAGGCCGCGGGCGATCGTCGTCTTGCCCGCCCCCAGCGGCCCCGACAGCGTGATGGCATCGCCGGGTCGCAGCACCGCAGCCAATCTGCGGCCGAACGCCAATGCGGCGGCTTCGTCGGGCAGGTCGATCATCGCCGCGGCAGCTCGATCGTCACGAGCGTCCCCTGTCCCGGCTCGGACAACAGCGTCACGGTGCCGCCATGCGCCTCGACCAGTTGACGCGCGATCGGCAGGCCGAGGTCGAGTGCCCGCTCGCCGCGATCTCCCGAGCCATGCCGCGCGAAACGGTCGAAGGCATGCGCCTGCGCCTCTGCCGACATGCCGGGGCCGTTATCGGACACGACGATCCGCGCGCGATCTTTGTCGCCGTCGACATGCAGAAGGACGCGGCCGCCCGCCGGCGTGTGCGCGATCGCGTGGCGCAGGACATGCTCCACCGCCTGACGGATGCGCCGCCCCTCCGCCTGAACCTTGCCCGCGCTGCCCTGCACCTCTGTCGCAAGGTCGATGCGCTTCTCGCCCGCCAGCGGCGCGACCGCGGCGGCGGCGGTCTCCGCGGCGTCGCCGACGCTGAGCGCCTCGCGCACCGGCGGCTGGTCAGCAAGCGTCAGGTCGAGCACGTCGTCGACCAGCGCGCCCAGCCGCTCGACCGATTCGAGGATCGCGCCGGTATAGCTCTGTCCCGTCTCGGTCAGCGCGCCGGCATAGCCCGCGCCCAGCATCTCGGCGAACCCCTTGATCGAGGTGAGCGGGGTGCGAAGCTCGTAGCTCATGTTTGCGACGAACGCGGTCTTGACCTTGTCCGCCGCCTCCAGCGCCTCGGCGCGGTCGCGCAGCGCCTGCTCGATCTTCCGGCTGTCGGAAATGTCGAGCATCGTCAGCAGCGCATTGCCGTCGGGCAGCGGCACCGCCCCGAACTCGAAATGCCGCCCGTCGGCAAAGGCAACGCGCCCGCCGCGCTGGAGCCGGTCCGCGGTGGCCGAGCGGACGAGCTCGGCCATCAGCGCCGCGCGCGACGGATTGGCGAGCCGCGGCGCGATATCGCGGGCCAGCGCATCGACGCGCGGATGCTCGCCGAGCAGCGATTCGTCGAGGCCGAAGACGGTGCGGAACTTGTTGTTCCAGTGCTGCACCCGCCCGTCCGCGCCGAACACCGCGATCGCCTCGAACAAATTCTCGATCGTCGCGGTGCGCACGCGCAGCAGTGTGTCGCGCGCACTCGCAAGCTGCACCTGCTCGGTCCGATCCTCGAACACGAGGAGCAGCCCGCCATCGGGCAGCGGCTGCGCGACGACGCGCAGGTGGGTGCCGCCCGCCAGCAGCCAGCTTTCCTCGATCTGCGCATCGGTCGAGGTGAACCAGCCGCGCCGCTCGTTCTTCCAACCGGGGAAGTCGCGCACCTCGGGAATCCGCCCGCCCTCGCGCATCCGTTCGAGGATGCGATCGAACTCGGGCCGGTCGGCCAGCCACTCGCCGCGCATCGCGAACATGCGGCGGAACGGCTGGTTGCAGAAGACGAGCGCGCGGTCGGGGCCGAACTGCGCCACCCCGGCGGAGATGCGGTCGAGCATTGCCCGCTGCGCCTCGCCGAACCGCTTGATCCCGGTGCGCGCCTGTTCCAGCTCCTCGATGTCGATCGCGAAGCCGGCGATGCCGCCATCGGCGAGCGGCACGTCGTGGACGCGCAGCATCCGACGCTGGCCGCCGATCGTCGCGGGCATCGCGGTGGCGCGCGGGCTCCCCGCCTCGCGCGCGGCGAGGGCCTGGGGCGGCGGTGCGCCGGGGGCGCCCATCTCGACCAGCTCGACCTGGCGCGCGACGGCGTCGTCCGCATCGCTCGCCTCGACCGCGGCGACATAGGCCGAGTTGACGAGCGCGAGGCGAAGGTCGCCGCTGCGATACCACATCGGCATCGGCGCCGCCTCGATCAGGCCCTTCAGCGCCTGATACGCATCGCGCAGCAGCTCGACCCGCTCGGACAGGCGCTGGACCTCCCCTTGCGTTTCGGTCGCGTCGAAGAACCAGACGATGACACCGGCATCGCGGGTGAGCGCCGCGGACGCCCGCTCGCCCGCCGCCATCAACAGGCGATCGCTGCCGGCGGCGCGGACGGGTACCCGGAACGGGATCGCGGCACGGCGCGCGCCCTCGACCGCGGCGGCCAGCCGCTCGGCATCCTCGACCACCAGCCCCGCCTCACCCGTCGACAGTCCGGCAAGCTCGCGGGGGGCGGCGGCGAGGCCCAGCCAGTCGAGCAGCTGGCTCGACAATTCGATCCGCCCGTCGCCGCGCACCACCATCGCGCGCGCCGGGGCCGAGCGGATCAGCGCCCAGAGGCGGGCATTGTCCGCCTTGACGCCCTTCGCCCCGGCACGCAGCTTGAGGCCCAGATAGAGCGCGTAGGCGGCGCCCGCGACGAGCACCGCCAGCACCGCGCCCGCCAGGGCCATCTGTCCGGTCGACTCGATCATGTCCGCCGCCGGCGTGGCGGTGCGCCGACGCGCCCCTGTTCCATGCACATAGCCCTAGTGCCGCAGGCGGACGGACGGAAGAGGGCATCGGAACCCTTGCCATTCAGCAACCGCTAATCGACGATGCGGCACAGATCGTCGCGCGCGAGCCGTGGATAAAAGCTTCGGCCCCATGCGTTCACAAATGATCGGGTGCGCCCCCTCGCATCCAGACCGGAGAGTTCGAATGTCCAAGTTCCTTGCGCGTCGGATCGGCCCCGTTGCACTGGTCGTGGCTGGCGCGGTTTCCCTGTCGGCTTGCGCGACGCCGACCCCCTATCGGCCGATCAACGGCCAGGGCAGCTATCGCACCGGCTTCTTCGACGAACAGATCGAGCAAAACCGCTTCCGCGTCGGCTTCGCGGGCAACAGCCTCACCTCGCGCGAGACGGTCGAGCGCTATCTCCTGTTCCGCGCGGCGCAGCTGACGCTGGAGCGGGGCTTTGACCATTTCACGCTGGTCGACCGCGATACCGAGCGCAAGACCGACACCCGCGTCTATGACGACCCCTTCTGGGGCGGTCCCGGGTTCGGCGGCTGGGGCGGCTGGGGCCCGCGCTGGCGTTATTACCGCCCGGGCTTCGGCTGGGGTGGTTGGGGCGGCTGGGGCGGCGGCTTCGGCGGCGGTATCACCGACGTGCGCCAGATCGACCGGTACGAGGCGCAGGCCGAGATCCTGACCGGCCGCGGTCCGAAGCCCAAGGACGTGCGCAGCTTCGATGCGCGCCAGGTGATCGAGAACCTCGGTCCCAACATCCGCATGCCGGACGAGCGCGGCCGCTGACGCCGCGAAGTCGTTGCAAAATGGGGCGGGGTCATCGGCATCGATGGCCCCGCCCTTGTTTTGTAGGCCTTTAGTCCACAGCTTTCTGTGTCACGCCCCGCACCACGACTTGCACAGTCGCTTGCTGCACGGCACCATGAATTGGACGGCATGTTGCCGCCGCTGGAAAGACCAATGCTCGACGAAGCCGAGTTCGACCGCGAAGACGCCGCCCCCATCGACATGCTCGAAAGCTATTTCGCCGCGCATGGATGGAGCCACGAGCGCGAGGACGACGAGATCGTCGCCAAGTTCAAGGGCAGCTGGACCGAATACGAACTGCGCGCGATCTGGCGCGAGGAGGACGGTGTCCTCCAGTTCCTCGCACTGCCCGACATCCGCATTGCAGAGGAACGGCGCGCGTCGATCTACGAGACGATCGGGCTGGTCAACGAACAGCTCTGGATCGGCCATTTCGAGCTCTGGTCGTCGAGCGGCATCCTCCTCTATCGCCACGCCGCGATGATGAGCGACGAGGAGGATGGCGCGACATTGAGCCTCGACCGCGCCGAACTGCTGGTGGAGACCGCGATCGACGAGTGCGAGCGCTTTTATCCCGTGTTCCAGTTCGTCTTGTGGGGCGGCAAGAGCCCCAAGGAAGCCATCGCCGCCGCGCTCATCGAGACTCAGGGCGAAGCATGAGCGAAGCGAACGAACCGGCCCGCTTCTGGCTGGTCGGTGCGGGCAACATGGGCGGCGCGATGCTCCGCCGCTGGGTCGCGAGCGGCATTGCGGCTGAGCGCATCATCGTCATTGATCCGGGCAGCCCGGTGGTGCCGGACGGCGTACAGGTGGTCGCGAACGCACCGGAAGGCCCTGCCCCCGACATCCTGATCCTCGCGGTCAAGCCGCAGATGATCGACGCCGTCGCCCCCGCGATCCGCGCCGCGAAGGCGGCGATGCTCGTTTCGATCCTCGCTGGCGTCGAGATCGCCGACCTGCGGTCGCGTTTCGCCGCGCGGGCGATCGTGCGGGCGATGCCCAACCTGCCCGTCGCGATCGGCAAGGGCGTCGTCGCGCTCCATACCGACAGCGACGCAGCTCCGGTGCGCGCGGCGGCCGAGGCACTGATGGCGCCGCTCGGTCATGTCGAATGGGTCGATCCGTCGCTGTTCGACGTGGTGACGGCGTTGTCGGGCAGCGGGCCGGGCTTCACCTATCGCTTTATCGACGCGCTGGCGAAGGGGGGCGAGGCGCTGGGCCTGCCCGCCGATCAGTCGCTCCGCCTCGCCCGCGCGACGGTCGAGGGGTCGGCGATGCTGGCGGCGGGTGCGGACGATACGCCAGCGGTCCTCGCCGATCGCGTTGCCAGTCCGGGCGGCTCGACGCGCGAAGGGTTGAACGTGCTCGACGCCGACGAGGCGCTCGTCCGACTGCTGACCGAGACGCTCGCCGCAGCCACGCGTCGCAACGCCGAAATGGCCGCCGCCGCACGGGGCTGATCGGAACGTCCAGCGTGCTCAATAGGTTGTGAGGGTTATCGGACCCTCGCAATCGAAGGAGCAAGCGCAATGACGACCGCCCCCACCACCGAGAAACCCACCAATCATCAGAGCAATCTGGGCGTCATCGCCGGTGCCGCTACCGCCGGCGCCGCGATCGGCGTGCTGGCGATGCTGGGGCGCAAGGCCGCGGTACAGGCGCCCAGCGCGCTTGCCGCCAACTGGGTCGCGGCGCTCACTGCCGAGCACAAGGCGGTGCTCAAGATCTTCGACGCGCTCGAGGCGACCGAGAGCCGCAATACGACCAAGCGCGCGATCCTGCTGGCGCAGCTCAAGCACGCGCTCGCCAAGCACGATGTCGAGGAAGGCAACGTCGTCTACCCTGCGCTGCGCGAAGCGGGGCGGACCGAGGAGGCCGATCACCTCACCAAGGATCACGGCTATGTGAAGCAGTATCTCTACGAGCTCGACAACATGCCCCGCGACAGCGCCGAGTTTCCCGCCAAGCTGCGCAAGTTCCGCGCGGACCTCGAAAAGCACATGACCGAGGAGGAGACGGACCTGTTTCCCTCCCTGCGCGCGCAGTTGTCCGATGAGAAGAACAAGGCGCTGGCGGCGGCGATGAACAAGGAAGGGTTCAAGGTCGCTTAATAATCACGGGGAGCGCCGACCCGGCGCTCCCCGCTCGCGTTACAGCTTGATCGTCAGCGACGTACCGATCACGTCGGCATTGCCCGTGTTCGTCGACACGATTCGCGCCTGCGTCGCCGCGGCGGTGCCCGCGAACAGCGTGTCGGTGCGGTTCAACTTCTCCTCGCTCACAAACACGTGCGCATAGCTCACATTCACGTCGAGCCGGTCGTTGAGTTTCCACGTGGCGCCCGCGGTCGCCCAGATGCGGTCGCCGTCGGGCACCCGCGTCGTGCGGAACGCATCCTGCGTCGGCGTGGTGTCGTACAGCCCGCCCGCGCGCAGCGTCAGGCGGTCGGTCGCGTCGAACTCGACCGCGCCATGACCCGACCAGCTATCCTTGTAGTTCTGCTCGTTGACCACTGCCGGGCGGCCGAGCGGCTGCACCGTGATCGCCTCGAACCGCGACCAGTTGAACCACTGGCCCGTGGCCATCAGGCGCACGCGGTCGCCGACGCCGTACATCGCGCTGACCGTCACGCTCTCGGGAATGTCGAGCGGCGCGGTCGCGAAGGTGCGCGTGTTGGCACCCGCCAGCGGGCCGATCAGCCCCGACACCTGGTAGGTGCCGTCGAGCCGGTGCGAAACCTTTGAGCGGTAATGCGCGCCCAGCCGGGCCTTGCCGAAGCTCAGCAGCACACCCGCATTCCAGCCGACCGACAGGTCGTCACCCGAGATGTTGAGCTCCCCGTCGCCCGCGCTAGGGACGAGGTTGGGGAGCGCGTTGCGCAGCTTCACGTCGATCTGCTGGATATCGACGCCGCCGCCGATCGAGACGTTGTCATTAAGCGCATAGCCGAAGCTCGGCTGGATGTTGACCGTCTTCACCTCGGACTTGAGCGAGTCGTACCGCCCGAAAAAGCCCTGATCGTACTCGACCTTCAGGCCGAAGGGCGCGCTAATGCCGAGGCCGAACCACAGCCGGTCGCTCGCCCGGAACGCGGCATAGCCGGTGGGGACGATCACTGGCTGGTCGAACGGATTGCCGCCGTTGTTGCCGGTGACGGGGATCGCGGTCGGGCGGCCCGGCACGGTCAGCGTGGTGCCGTCATTTTGCTGGGCGCTGTCGACGAACAGGAAATGGCTGTTGAGCGAGACCTGGCTGCGCTCCAGCTTGGTCATGCCGGCGGGGTTGTAGAAGATGATCGAGGCATCGTCGGCCGCTGCTGCGCCGCCCGCGAACGCCCGGCCTGTTTCCTTGGCCGACTGTTCCTTGAGCGAGAAGCCGCTCGCCTCGGCAGCGCCCGTCCACGCCAGCACGCCGGCCGACACCGCGGCCAATCCCAAAGCCTTACGCCACATAACCTTGCCCTCTCAGAAGCGACCCGCCGGCATTTTGCCGGTTCGGTTGGGGGAGCGCCCATGCACCGGGTCCGTTCCGAAAGGCAACCGATTGATTCTGCGTGTTGCGATGGGGCAACGCCCGCGCGCGGCGACTGATTGCACCCCCCGTCCCCATCCGGTATAGGCGCGCACTCACCTGCCCCGGCGCGCGGACCCCGCTGCCGGGGCCGATCGTTTCAGGAACACGCGCATGGCTCGCCGCCGTCAGATCTACGAGGGCAAGGCAAAGATCCTCTACGAGGGTCCCGAACCCGGCACGCTCATCCAGTATTTCAAGGACGACGCAACCGCGTTCAATGCCCAGAAAAAGGGCACGATCAACGGCAAGGGCGTGCTCAACAACCGGATTTCCGAGCATATCTTCACGATGCTCGGCAATATCGGCGTACCGACGCACTTCCTGCGCCGCCTCAACATGCGCGAGCAGCTGATCCGGCAGGTCGAGATCGTGCCGATCGAGGTCGTGGTGCGCAACGTCGCCGCTGGGTCGATGTCAAAGCGCCTCGGCATCGAGGAAGGCACGCAGCTGCCGCGCACGGTCATCGAATATTACCTCAAGGATGACGCGCTCGGCGATCCGCTCATTACCGACGAGCACATCCTGTGCTTCGGCTGGGCGAGCCAAGAGGAGTTGCATGACATCGCCGATCTGGCGGTGCGCGTGAACGATTTCATGTCGGGGCTGTTCGCCGGAATCGGCATCAAGCTCGTCGACTTCAAGCTCGAGTTCGGCCGCATTTGGGACAACGACTATGCCCGGATCATCCTTGCCGACGAGATCAGCCCGGACAATTGCCGGCTGTGGGACGCGACGACGGGCGAGAAGCTCGACAAGGACCGTTTCCGCCGCGACCTGGGCGGCGAGGTGGAGGCGTATCAGGAGGTCGCCCGTCGCCTTGGCCTGATGCCCGAGGGCGCCGATTCGGCGGTCCTCGACCTCGAAACGCATCGCAAGCGTCGCGGCAAGTAAGCGCGCCGCGGTCGCTTCGGACAAAAAAAGGGGCGCCCCGCGGGGCGCCCCTTGTTCGTTCGGGTCCGGGCGATCAGCTCGGCTTACCAGCCTTGGCCTGCACGGCGGCAGCGACCTTGGCCTGAAGCGCCGGATCCTTGCTCAGCGACTGGCCGATCGTGTTGAACCGCTCGGGCGTCAGGCCGGCGGAGGTGACGGCGGCGGCCATCTTCGCCTGCTTCTCGGTCGCCGGCGTGGCGGCGTCCTTGTTGATCTTGTCCACTTCGGCGAGCGCGGTGGCGAACTGCGTCACCTCGACATCGCTGACCGTCGTCGCGGTCGCACCAGCCGTCGGTGCCGCCTCCTGTGCGGGCGCAGCTTCCTGCGTGGGCGCAGTGCCGGTAGCCGGCGTTTCCTGGGCCGTGGCGGCAACCGCGAAGGTGCTGGCGATCGCGGCGGCGGCGATGGTGAATGTACGCATGGAAAAACTCCGTCGTCGTTGAATTACCCGACCAACATCGGGTTTGAGCGTCGCGGCACAACCGAAACGGTGACGGATTGTGGCCGGAATACGGCCTGTCGTGCTGCCCGCCGACGAGCCGAGCCGGACCGGGGGACGAGGTGAGCGGCCGATTGCGCGCAGCGTCATCCCAGCGAAAGCTGGGATCGCTGGCAATCGTAAGTGAACCGGGCGATCCCAGCCTTCGCCGGGATAACGACGAGGGTGGAAGGCATCGCATAAACGAAAAAGGCCCGCCGCGGCATTGCCGGGCGGGCCTGATCCATGGTGGGCGCGACAGGGATTGAACCTGTGACCCCACCCGTGTGAAGGGTGTGCTCTACCGCTGAGCTACGCGCCCGATGCCTTGCCCCATGGGGTGTTGGCAAAATCGGAGCCGGGCGTTTAGGCGGCGTCGCCGCCCCTGTAAAGCCCGGAAATCGGCCCGGCCGCGACAATCGCGCGCCGGGGCCGGCGGATCAGTTGACCGAGTCCTTCAGGACCTTGCCCGCCTTGAACTTCGGCTGCGACGACGCCTTGATCGTCATCGGCTCGCCGGTGCGCGGGTTGCGGCCGGTCGACGCCTTGCGCTTGCTGACCGAGAAGGTGCCGAAACCGACGAGACGGACCTCGTCACCCTTTTTGAGCGCGGCGGAGATCGAATCGAACACGGCCTCCACGGCCTTGCTCGCATCGCCTTTGGCCAGGCCCGACAAGTCGGCGACCTGCGCGATCAGCTCTTGCTTGTTCATTGCCCTCTACACCCCTGTGTTGTTTTTTAGGATAAATCGGAACGGATTCGCCGTGGCCGGCGAGCGCGCGGCAGTAGGCCCATCCCCGCCCGCGCTGTCAAAGAAAAAGCGGCTGTTTGCGGCAGGATGCGGCGCAGCATAGACCCCAAAACCGCGAAACGGGGAGCGCCGCGGCGCGCCCCGTCCCGGTCCGGGTCATATCAATGGCGTACCGGGTCCGCCGCGGGCGCGACGCCCGCGGGCGGCTGTGCCGCCAGCTCGTCCGAGTCGCTCCAGTCGATCGCCGTCAGCGGCTCGGTCAGGGCAAGGCGCAGCACCTCGTCGACATGCGCCACGGGGATGATCTTCAGCCCGTCGCGGATGACCGCGGGAATCTCCGCCAGGTCCTTTTCGTTCTCCTCGGGAATCAGCACCGTGGTGATGCCGCCGCGCAGCGCCGCGAGCAGCTTTTCCTTGAGGCCGCCGATCGGCAGCACGCGCCCCCTCAGGGTCACCTCGCCGGTCATCGCAATGTCCTTACGCACCGACACGCCGGTCAGCGTCGAGACGATCGAAGTGACCAGGCCGATGCCCGCCGACGGCCCGTCCTTGGGCACCGCACCCTCGGGCAGGTGGACGTGGATATCCTTGCGCAGGAACAGGCTGGGCTTGATGCCGAAGGTCGGTGCGCGCGCCTTGACGAAGCTCATCGCCGCCTCGACGCTTTCCTTCATCACGTCGCCGAGCTTGCCGGTCGTCTTGATCGCGCCCTTGCCCGGCACGGTGACGCTCTCGATCGTCAGCAACTCGCCGCCGACCTCGGTCCAGGCAAGACCCGTCACCGCACCGATCTGATGCTCCTCCTCGCCGATGCCGAAGCGGTACTTCCGTACCCCGGCGAACTCGTGGAGGTTCTCGGGTGTCACCGTGACCTGCACCGCCTTGCCCTCGAGGATGCGGCGCAGCGCCTTCCTCGCGAGCTTGGCGATCTCGCGCTCCAGCGTGCGGACGCCCGCCTCTCGCGTGTAATAGCGGATCAGGTCGCGCAGGCCCGCATTGGTGAGCTCGAACTCGCCTTCCTTCAGGCCATGCGCGTCGATCTGCTTGGCGATCAGGTGCCGCTCGGCGATCTCGACCTTCTCGTCCTCTGTATAGCCCTCGAGGCGGATGATCTCCATCCGATCGAGCAGCGGCTGCGGCAGGTTCAGCGTGTTCGCGGTGCACACGAACATCACGTCGGACAGATCGATGTCGATCTCGAGATAATGGTCGTTGAACTTGGCGTTCTGCTCGGGATCGAGCACCTCGAGCAGCGCAGAGGCGGGATCACCGCGAAAGTCCTGGCCCAGCTTGTCGATCTCGTCGAGCAGGAACAGCGGGTTCGACGCACCGGCCTTCTTCAGGTTGGTGACGATCTTGCCCGGCAGCGAGCCGATATACGTCCGCCGGTGGCCGCGAATCTCGGCCTCGTCGCGCACGCCGCCCAGCGACTGGCGGATGAACTCGCGCCCCGTCGCCTTGGCGATCGACTGGCCCAGGCTCGTCTTGCCGACGCCCGGCGGGCCGACGAGGCACAGGATCGGCCCCTTCAGCTTGTTGGTCCGCGCCTGCACCGCCAGATACTCGACGATCCGGTCCTTGACCTTCTCCAGCGCATAATGATCGCCGTTCAGGATATTCTCGGCCTCGACCAAATCCTTCTTGAGCTTCGACTTCTTGCCCCAGGGCAGGCCGAGCAACACGTCGAGATAATTGCGCACGACGGTGGCCTCGGCCGACATTGGCGCCATCGTCTTGAGCTTCTTGAGCTCGCCCTGCGCCTTGGCGCGCGCTTCCTTCGACAGCTTGAGCGTCGCGATCTTCTGCGTCAGCTCGGCGAGCTCGTCGCCCTCGCCTTCCTCGCCCTCGTTACCGAGTTCGCGCTGGATCGCCTTCAGCTGCTCGTTGAGGTAATATTCGCGCTGCGTCTTCTCCATCTGCCGCTTCACGCGGCTGCGGATCTTCTTCTCGACCTGCAGCACGCCGAGCTCGCCCTCCATGAAGGCGAAGACCATCTCCAGCCGCTTGCGCGGATCGGTTTCGACCAAGAGCGACTGCTTGTCGGCGACCTTGACCGCGATGTTGCCCGCGACCGCATCGGCGAGGCGTGAGGGATCGTCCAACTCACCGAGTTGCACCGCAGTTTCTGCGGGCAGCTTGCGGTTGAGCTTGGCGTAATTCTCGAACTGGTCGACGACCGAGCGCATCAGCGCCTGCACCTCGGTGCCATCAGCCTCGCTCTCCTCGACTGCGGAGACCGTCGCCTGGACGAAGCCGTCGTTGGTCGTCAGCGTATCGAGGTTCGCACGCTCGCGCCCGCCTACCAGCACGCGAACGGTGCCGTCGGGCAGCTTCAGGAGCTGGAGCACCTCGGCGGTGACGCCGGTGTCGTAAAGGTCGTCGCGGCCGGGATCGTCGTTGGCGGGATCGAGCTGCGCGACGAGGAAGATCATCTTGTCGTCGGCCATGGCGGCCTCGAGCGCGGCGACCGACTTGTCGCGGCCGACGAACAGCGGCACGATCATGTGCGGGAAAACGACGATATCGCGCAGTGGCAATACGGGGTAGCTGGACTTCATGTATTCTCCGACGGCACCCGAAGGGGGCACCACTTGCAGCCTATATGGGGTGCGCGCGCAAGCCATCAATCGGGTGATCGCCGGGGCGTTCGTCGCACTCGCGCTGACCGCCGCCGCGCCCGATCCGGGCAAGCCGCCGCTCACCGCGCAGACCGCGCTGTCGGGCGGGCCGATCGACCCCGAACAGGCGAAGCTGACGTTCGAAACCGCCGACCTGTCGTTCGAGATATTCCCCGAGCGACAGGCGCTGAGCGGCGTCGCGCTCCTCACCTTCACCGCGAAGGCACCGCTGACCAAGCTCGTCATCGACCTCGACCGCAACCTGCCGGTCGCCGCGATCGCGATCGACGGGCGGGCGCTGGCGAAAGGCGCGTGGCGGAATCCGGAGGGGCGGATGACAATCGACTTGCCCCGTCCTGTCGCGGCCGGCACGAAGGTGACGGCGCGCATCGCCTATGGCGGCGCGCCGCACGTCGCGGTGCGCGCGCCGTGGGACGGCGGCTTCATCTGGTCGAAGGCGCCGACCGGCGAACCCTGGATCGCGACCGCGGTGCAGGGTGAGGGCTGCGACCTGTTCTGGCCGTGCATCGACGCGCCCACGTTCGAGCCGAAGAACGTCGACCTGCACATCACCGTGCCGAGGGGACTGTCGGCCCCGTCGAACGGCCGGCTGGTCGGCGTCGACACGCTGCCCGACGGCCGCACCCGCTGGAACTGGCGGGCCAAGAACCCCAACACCTACGCGATCGCGCTCAACATCGGCCCCTATGAGGAGATGAAGGGCACGCACCGCAGCGCCTATGGCAACGACATCCCGCTCCGTTTCTGGCACCTCAAAGGCAATGCCGAAAAAGCGCGCGGACTGTTTGCCGAGTTCGGCCCGACGATCGACTTCTTCGAGCGCGAGGTCGGCCCCTACCCCTTCGCCGAGGAGAAGGTGGGCGTGGTCGAGACCCCGCATCTCGGCATGGAGCACCAGACGATCAACGCCTATGGCAACGGCTACAAGCCGTCGGCCGAGGGGTTCGACTGGCTGTTCCATCACGAGTTCGCGCACGAATGGTTCGCCAACCAGATGACGGTGTCGAACTGGGACGATTTCTGGCTGCATGAGGGGTACGCGCAATACATGCAGCCGCTCTACGGCCTGCGCCGCGAAGGCTATGCCCGCTATATCGCAATGTTGATCGAGGGGCGCGCGCGGGTCGCCAACCGCCATCCGATCGTCTCGGGCCAGCCGCGCGACGAGGAAGCGGTCTACAACGACAAGGACGGGCCGGGCGGCGACATCTATTTCAAGGGCGCGTGGATGCTCCACACGCTGCGCGGGTATGTTGGCGACAAGGCGTTCGGGCAGATCACCCGCCGCCTCGTCTATGGCCGCCCCGATCCGAAGCCGGGCGATTTCGTACCGCGCTACACCTCGACCGCCGAATATCGTCGGATCGTTCGAGAGGTGACGGGGCGCGACATGGACTGGTTCCTCGACGCCTATCTCCGCCAAGCAGCGCTCCCCGACCTTGTCGAGACGCGCACGCCCGGCCGCCTGTCGCTCGAATGGCGCGTACCGGGCGGCAAGCCTTTCCCGCTGCCTGTCGAGGTCGAGGTGGACGGCCGGATCGAGAAGCTGCCGATGACTAATAGCCGCGGCAGCATCGCCGTCCCCGCTGGCGCGGCGGTCACGATCGACCCGATGATGCGCGTCCTCCGCCGCCTGCCCGCCTACGAGCGGATGCAGGAAGCTAGGGCACGATCGTCGTGAACAGGAACGTCGCGAAGATGAGGAGATGGACGACGCCCTGAAGCACCGTCGTCCGCCCCGTACCCAGCGACAGCACCGCGACGATCATCGACAGCGCGAGCAGCGTGATCTCCCGCGCGTCGATGCCGAGCGCGATCGGCAGTTCGAGGTACAGCGATGCTATCGCCACGCTGGGGATCGTCAGCCCGATCGTCGCCAATGCCGACCCCAGCGCGAGGTTGAGGCTGGTCTGAAGGCGGTTGCGCCGCGCCGCATTGACCGCCGCCAAACTCTCCGGTGCCAGCACCAGCGCGGCGATCGCGACGCCCACCAGCGCGATCGGCAGGCCCGCGCCCAGCACCGCGGCCTCCAGCGTCGGCGCCAGCGCCTTGGCGAGTAGCACGACCGAAATCAGCGCTAGGACCAGCATCCCGAACGCCACCAGCGCCTGTGCATTGGTCGGCGGCTCGGCATGGCTGTCCTCGTCCTCGCCGGTATCCCCGGCGGGCAGGAAATAGTCGCGGTGCCGCACCGTCTGGATCAGCACGAACGTCGCATAGAGCGCGAGCGAGACACAAGCGGTGAAGATGAGCTGTGAGGTCGTGAAGAACGGCCCCGCCGCCGACAGCGTGTAGTTGGGCAGGATCAGGCTCAACGTCGCCATCGCCGCCAGCACGCACAGGGCGGCGCTCACGCCCTTCAGCCCGAACGCCTGCTCGTGATGCCGGACGCCGCCAACGAGCAGGCAGATGCCGACGATGCCGTTGAGGATAATCATGATCGCCGCGAACACCGTGTCGCGCGCCAGTGTCGCCGCATCGCCCCCGCCCGAGGTCATCAGCGAGATGATGAGTGACACCTCGATCACCGTCACCGCGACGGCGAGGACGAGCGTGCCGAACGGCTCGCCCACCCGGTGCGCCACGACCTCGGCATGATGCACCGCCGCGACGACCGCGCCGATCAGGATGAGGCCCGCCGCCGCGACACCGAACGATCCCATTTTCGCAAGCGAAATCACGATCGCGATGGCGCCGAGGATCGGCATCGCCAGCGACCATGCGGGCAGGATGTGCTTGTCGAGCAGCTTTCGCGCCGGGGCGGGCGCGGCGGTCGGCATGTCGTCGGCCACCGTGTCGATCATGATGTCTCCGTCTTGAATCCTCGGAAAACGAATGTCCCGCTCGCGCGTTGGTTTCGTAACGAAGTGTGAAAGGGCGCGAACATGGCGAACTGGAAGGGAAGAGCCGGCGAGATGGCCGCGACCTTCATGATCGGCGACGGCCTGCTGGGACTCTTGCAGCCGCGGCGCCACGTCGCTTTGTGGGAGGCGGATGCGATGGGTGCCGAGACGCTCGTTGCGCCGTTTCGCGGCCACCCGAACCGCCGCCGCGCCTATGCCGCCATCCAGCTGGCCGCCGGCCTGTTGCTTGCATCGCGCCAGCGTCCGTGATCGAGAAGGACCCATGATCGCATCCCTCCTCCTGATAAGCCTTGCCGCCCCTGCCCAGGGCTATACCACCCGCGACATCGGCGAATGGAAGATCACCGCCGCGCGCGACGGCGACGGCTGCTTCATGACGCGCATCTATCCGCGCGAGGGCGACACGACGCTGTTGTTCGGCCTGTCCGCCGATGGGTCGAACCGGCTGACGCTGCTCAACGCGAACTGGTCGATCAAGCCGCAGGACCGGCTGACGCTCGACTATCGCCTGTCGAACCGCCGCTTGCCGAAACAGCCGGCGATCGGCCTCGCCTCGGGCGGCAAGCAGGGGTTCGTCGCGGCGTTCGATGCAAAGTTCCCCGGACAATTCGCCGCCGCCACCAGCCTCGCAATCTTCCGCGGCAACACGCCGGTAGAGCGGCTTACGCTGGAGGGCACCGGGGCCGCGATCGCCGAGCTGAAGCGCTGCGTTGCGGCTTCGAAAGCTGGCCCGGCGGCCCGTCCAGCGACCGACGACACGATTCCCCTCGACCCGTTCGCCGAGTCGAAGCCGAAACGAAAGAAGTAAGCCTGCGACGGAACGCCCCCGTTCCGAGCCCTGTCGTTTCGTGATTTCGACTGGCCGGAGAAGTAGCACGTCCGGTCAGATGACGGATTGCCCGACCGCAGCCGCTCGGGCTCTCACGCGTAGAGCGGTTTCATTTCGAAAGGTTTCCGATGTCCGTACTTGCGTCCAAGCCCCTCCTCGCCATCGCCGTGCTGGCCGGCGCCGTCAGCGTCAGCGGCTGCGCCACCAAGAAGTATGTGCGTGAGCAGATCGCGCCCGTGAGCGAGCGCGTCGCCACGATCGAGACGCAGCTGCAGCAGACCGATGGTACCGCCAAGCAGGCGCTGGCAGAGGCACAGGCGGCTTCGGGCCAGGCGCAGCAGAACGGCCAGCGCATCGACCAGCTGACCGGTCGCGTCGACAGCGCCGAGCAGCGCCTGACCACCGTCGAGCAGCGCCCCGCGCGCCGTCCGCGTCACTGATCGCCCCCTGATCGCCTGACACGGCCTGTTTCGGCCGGCCTTCCTTGACAGGAGGGCCGGCCTTTTTCTTGAGTGCTGCCATGAAGACCCTGATCCTGCCGCTGATGGCACTCGCCCTGATCGCGCCCGCCGACGCCCAGACCAAGAAGAAGCCGAAAGCGAAGCCCAAGGCGCCCGTCGCGGCAAAGGTCGAGGTGCCGATCCTTCCCTCGCCCGAGGTCGCACGCGTCGCCGCTTGGGTTGGCACGTCCGGCGACAATCGCGGCCTGCCCTATGCGATCGTCGACAAGGTGAACGCCGCGCTCTTCATGTTCGACGGCAAGGGCAAGCAGGTGGCCGCCGTCCCCGTGCTGATCGGCATCATGGCGGGGGACGAAGCCTCCCCCGGCGTCGGCACGAAGAAACTCGCCGACCTCGGCCCGGCGGAAAAGACGACGCCGGCGGGTCGCTATCTCGCGAAGTTTGGGCTGCCGGTGGCGGGGCAGCGAGTGCTGTGGGTCGACTATGCGACTTCAGTGGCGCTGCACCCCATTCCTGCCGACGCGGGCGCAAAGGAAAAGCGGCGCGAGCGGATGCTGTCGCCGACGCCCGAGGACAACCGCATCACCTTCGGCTGCATCAACGTGCCGCGCGGCTTCTATGCGCAGCAGCTCGCGCCCGGTTTCCGGCGCAAGGGCGGCTATGTCTATATCCTGCCCGACACCAAGCCGGTCGAGGCGGTATTCCCCCGCCTGCACACGGTGCCGCCAGTCACCTGAATCCTCCCCCGTCAGGGGGAGGTGGCACGCGCAGCGTGACGGACGGGGGCGGCCGCGAGCGCATCGCCGGTGGCCCGCCCCCTCCACCGCCTGCGGCTGTCCCCCTCCCCGTTCCGGAGAGGAAGATGAGTCATTCCCCCGCGCGCGCGACCAGATCCCGCTCGACCAGCACCTGCGCTCGGCCGGCACCCTTCGCGGCATAGAGCGCGGCGTCAGCGCGCTCGGCGGTCCGCTCGATCGGCTCGCTGCCCGCCTCCACCAGCCCGGCCGAGAACGTCACGGGCGGCAGGCCCGGCGGTCCGACCGGGCTGTCGGAAATGCCCGCCAGCATCGCATCCAGCGTCGCCCTGGCGGCGGCCTCGTCCGTGCGCGGGAAGTAGACCACGAACTCCTCCCCGCCCCACCGTGCGACGATCGCGTCGCGCGGACAGGTGGCGCTGAGGCGATTGGCGAAGTCGCGCAGCACCTGATCGCCCGCCGGATGGCCGAAGCGGTCGTTGATCGCCTTGAATCGGTCGAGATCGAGGATTGCGAACGCCCCGCCGATATGCGCCGCGAACAAGGGGTCGATCTCGGCAAAGAAACCGCGGCGATTGAGCAGGCCGGTCAGTGGATCGCGGTGCGCGGCCTGGTCGAGCATCGACAGGCGCGAATGCACCGACGCCGCCGCCTCGTTCACCCGGCGCAACAGCTCGCTGATCTCGTCGGGGCCGGCGATGGAACCGATCTTGACCGGCTCGCCCCGCCCGATCGACGTGACGCCCTCGATCGACAGCTTGAGCGGCGAGAGCAGCGCATGGATGCCATAGAGCGCACCGGCCGTGCCGATCAGCGTCGCGACCAGCAGGATGCCGATATCGCCCCACGCCACCTGCCCCCGAATCGCCTCGCGCGCGACGAAGCTGAGCAGCGGGATATGCGTGCCGATGAAGCAGATCGCGAAGATCCGCATCCGAAGGCTTTGCGGCACGAGGAAGCCGCCGGACGAGGTGATACCCAAGACGAACGCCCTTCACGCCAGCACCGACGATGCGTGCCGGCAGGTCGCGTCTTCAGACGGACGCACTTAACGCGAGCCGACCGTTTATGGTTAAAACGGAGCGGATCAGGGCAGCGCACCGTCATTTCGGATGAAGTGCGCAGGCTTCAAACTATCGAGCAAATAAAAGAGGGTGGCGGCCAATAGACCACCACCCCTCTTCGCTTAATCGGTATCAAGCCAAATCAGGCGGCACCGCCGGCCTTTTCCTTCTTGGCATAGACGCGGACGGGTTCCTTGCGGCCCTCGACCACGTCCTTGTCGACCATCACCTCGTCGACGCCGTCCATGCTGGGCAGATCGAACATCGTATCGAGCAGGATGCCCTCGAGGATCGAGCGAAGCCCGCGAGCGCCGGTCTTGCGCTCGATCGCGCGCTTCGACACGGCATTGAGCGCGTCGTCGTTGAAGCCGAGCTTCACGCCCTCCATGTCGAACAGCTTCTGATACTGTTTGACCAGCGCGTTCTTCGGCTCGGTCAGGATCTTGACCAACGCCGAGATGTCGAGGTCCTCCAGCGTTGCGATCACCGGCAGGCGGCCGACGAACTCGGGGATCAGGCCGAACTTGAGCAGATCCTCGGGCTCGACCTGGCGCAGCACCTCGCCCGTCCGGCGCTCTTCCGGCGCGGCGACATAGGCGCCGAAGCCGATCGACTTGCCCTGAAGCCGATCGCCGATGATCTTGTCGAGGCCACTGAACGCGCCGCCGCAAATGAACAGGATGTTCGTCGTGTCGACCTGCAGAAACTCCTGCTGCGGGTGCTTGCGCCCGCCCTGCGGCGGCACGGAGGCGGTGGTGCCCTCCATCAGCTTCAGGAGCGCCTGCTGCACGCCCTCGCCGGACACGTCGCGCGTGATCGACGGGTTCTCGGCCTTGCGGCTGATCTTGTCGATCTCGTCGATATAGACGATGCCGCGCTGCGCCCGCTCGACATTATAGTCCGACGCCTGGAGCAGCTTGAGGATGATGTTCTCGACATCCTCGCCGACATAGCCCGCCTCGGTCAGCGTCGTCGCATCGGCCATCGTGAACGGCACGTCGAGGATGCGCGCCAGCGTCTGCGCCAGCAGCGTCTTGCCGCAGCCGGTCGGGCCGACGAGCAGGATGTTCGACTTCGACAGTTCGACATCGGCGCCCTTGGCCCCGTGGTTCAGCCGCTTGTAGTGGTTGTGCACCGCCACCGACAGCACGCGCTTGGCGCGCTTCTGGCCGATGACGTAATCGTCTAACACGTCGCAGATTTCCTGCGGCGTCGGCACGCCGCCGTCCTTCTTGCTGACGAGCGCCGACTTGGTCTCCTCGCGGATAATGTCGTTGCACAGCTCGACGCACTCGTCGCAGATGAACACCGTCGGGCCGGCGATCAGCTTGCGCACCTCATGCTGCGACTTGCCGCAGAACGAGCAGTAAAGGGTGCTCTTGCTGTCGCCGCCGCTCAATTTCGTCATTCAGTCACCATCTGCGCCGGCATGGCGGCGCAACCTTTCAGCCCCTGATCCGGCGAGGCGCCCGTAAGTCCCGATCCCGGCGTGTCGGCCGGTCAGATATGCCGCTCGACACTACACACACGATGCCGGGGGACAATCAACAAAATGTGGATGCCCCCCAGCCACGTCAAGCAGCGGCTCAGGTCGCCGACGCGTCCTCGGCCGGCTGCGGCCGCTTCTCGTACACCTCGTCGACCAGGCCGAAGGCCTTGGCCTCGTCGGCCTCCAGGAAGGTGTCGCGATCCATCGCCCGCTCGATCTCTTCCAGCGACTTGCCGGTGTACTTGACGTAGAGGTCGTTCATTCGCCGCTTGATGCGCAGGATTTCCTTGGCCTGGATCTCGATGTCCGACGCCATGCCCTGTGCCCCGCCCGAGGGCTGGTGGATCATGATGCGAGCATTGGTGAGCGCGACGCGCAGCCCCGGCTCACCCGCGGCGAGGAGGAAGCTGCCCATCGAGGCGGCCTGACCGATGCAGACGGTGCCGACGCGCGGGCGGATGTACTGCATGGTATCGTGGATCGCCATGCCCGCGGTCACCACGCCGCCTGGCGAGTTGATGTACATCCAGATGTCCTTCTTCGGATTTTCCGATTCGAGGAACAGGAGCTGGGCGGTGATGAGCGAGGCCATGTGGTCCTCGACGGGGCCGACGACGAAGATGATCCGCTCGCGCAGCAGGCGCGAATAGATGTCGAAGCTGCGCTCGCCGCGGCTCGACTGCTCGATGACGATGGGAACGAGGGCGTTCTGGAGAGCGCTCAAAGGGTCGTGCATGGAAATCCCGCTCGGTTGTGTGTCGCCCGCCTACATCGGCGCTCGGGTGAAACCGCGCAAGGGTGCGTCGATCAATCCGCCGTCCCGGGCGCCGGATGCGCCAGATAGGCGAGCCGCCGCACCTCGCGCCGACCGCGCACCACGGTGTCGAGGATCAGTCCTGCAAAGCCGCAAAGCGAGGCCAGGATGATGAGGCCGGTTGCGAGGATCGCCGTCGGGAAGCGCGGCACCAAGCCGGTCTGGAGATAGGTAAACACCAGCGGCAGCGCGAGCAGCACCGCGACCAGCGCGAGGAGCCCGCCGATTGCACCGAAGAACAACAGCGGCCGCTCGATCCGATAGAGCGTCGCGATCGTCGTCGCGATCCGCCAGCCATCGCCATAAGTGGACAGCTTCGATGCCGACCCCTCGGGCCGCGCGAAATAGGGCGTGGACACCTCCGCCACCGGCATCTTGAGTTCGAGCGCGTGGACGCTGATTTCGGTTTCGATCTCGAACCCCGCCGACAGCGCGGGGAAGCTCTTGACGAACCGGCGCGAGAAGACGCGGTAGCCGGACAGGATATCGGTGAAGCTGCGCCCGAACAGGCGAGCGAGCATCCCCGTCAGCGCCTTGTTCCCGAACTGGTGCCCGCGGCGATAGGCGGCGGCGGCCTCGTGCACGCGGCTGCCGACGACCATGTCGAGCTGCTCATCGAGCAGGCGGGCGACCAGCGCGGGAGCCGAGGCGGCGTCATAGGTCGCGTCGCCGTCGGCCATCACATAGACGTCGGCATCGACGTCGGCGAACATCCGCCGCACCACCGCGCCCTTGCCCTGCACGCGCTCGGTCCGCACGATCGCCCCGGCGGCGCGGGCCACCTCGACCGTCCGGTCGCGGCTGTTATTGTCATAGACATAGATGCGCGCGGTGGGCAGCGCGGCGCGAAAACCTGCCACGGTCTGCGCGATCGCGGCTTCCTCGTTATAGCAGGGTAGGATCACCGCGATGCGGGGTTCGGCCACGTCTTTCACCCCCAAACCTTCTCCCTCGACGGGAGAAGGATAGCGCAGCTTGGTCGCGCCAACGACCTAGCGAAGCTTGGATGAGGGTGGGGCCGCGGGCGGCGCGTCTGCGGCATCCCCCTCTCCCGCTGCAACTAGGCGGCATCGCCGCCAAGTCTCGCCGCCCTCCCCCCTCGCGGGAAGAGGGCGGGCAATCACTCCGCCGCCTTCTTCTTGGCCGGCGCCTTCTTCTTCGGGGCTTCGGCCTCGGCGGGGGCATCGCCCTCGGCGGCTTCGGCCTTCTTCTTGGGCGCAGCCTTCTTCTTCGGCGCTTCCTCGGTGGCCGGAGCCTCCTCGGCGGTGGTCTCGGCAGCCTTCTTGGCCGCGGCCTTCTTCTTCGGCGCAGGCGCTTCCTCGGCCTCGGCCTCGGTCACGTCGTCGGCCTTGGCCTTCTTGGCCGCCGCCTTCTTCTTGACGGGCTTGTGGTCGTGATCGTGGTCATGGTCGCAGTCGGGGCCATGGACGTGCGGCACCTGACCGTCCTCGGCCTCGATCGCGGCTTCCAGCTCCTCGCGCGTCACTTCGCGGTCGGTGACCTCGGCCTTGTCGAACAGGAAGTCGACGACCTTGTCCTCATAGAGCGGGGCACGCAGCTGGGCGGCGGCCATCGGCTCCTGCTGGATATACTGGACGAACCGCTCGCGGTCCTCCGGGCGATACTGCTGCGCGGCCTGCGCGATCAGGCGCTGCATCTCGGCCTGGCTGACCTCGACGCCGTTCGCCTGGCCGATCTCCGACAGGAGCAGGCCCAAGCGCACGCGGCGCTCGGCGATCTTGCGATAGTCGCCCCGCTCGCTCTCGAGCTCCTTCATCGCCGCCTCGGGATCGGCCTCGTGACCGGCCTCATGCTCCAGCTGCTGCCAGATCTGCGCGAACTCTGCCTCGACCATCGAGGGGGGCACCTCGAAGTCGTGACCCTCGGCGAGCTGGTCGAGCAGCTTGCGCTTCATGTGCGTGCGGGTGAGCTGACCGGTCTCGTTCTCGAGCTGGCCGCGGAGCAGACCCTTGAGCTGGTCGAGACCCTCGAGCCCCAGCGACTTGGCGAAATCGTCGTCGATCACGGTCTCACCCGCGGTCTTCACCGACTTGATCGTCAGGTCGAAGGTCGCCTGCTTGCCCGACAGCGTGTCGACGCCGTAATCCTCGGGGAAGGTCACTTCGATCTGCTTCTCGTCGCCAGCCTTCACCCCGACGAGCTGGTCCTCGAAGCCGGGGATCAGGCGACCGGTGCCGATCTCGACCGACATGTCCTCGCCCGTGCCGCCGTCGAAGGGCGTGCCGTCGACCTTGCCGACGAAGTCCATGACGACCATGTCGCCGGTCTCCGCCGCACGGCCCTCGGCATCTTCCCACTGCTTCTGACCGCTGGCGAGCTGCGCGACCTGCTCGTCGACGCGCTCGTCGGCGACCGGCACCACGAGGCGCTCGAGCTTCAGGCCGTCGATCTTGGGCGCGGGCACCTGCGGCAGCACCTCCAGCTCGACCTTCACTTCGGCGTCCTTGCCGGGCGCATAGCCCTCCGTCAGCTCGACCGACGGCTGCATCGCGGGACGCAGCTGCTTTTCGGCGATCAGCTTCTGGATGCCTTCCTGAATCGAGGTGTTGAGCGCTTCCTGCGCGATCGCCTCGCCGTGCATCTTGCGCACGAGGTTGGCGGGCACCTTGCCGGGGCGGAAGCCGGGCATGCGGATCTGCGGGGCGACGCGCTTCACCTCGGCATCGACACGGCCGTCGATCTCGCCGGCGGTGATGGTGAGCGTGTAGGCGCGCTTCAGCCCCTCGTTCAACGTCTCGACAGTCTGCATTCTTCGGGCTCGCGCTTTCGTCTGGTTGAAACCGGGATGGCGGTGCATCCCCCTCGTCAAGGGGCGGAGACTGGTGCGGGCGAAGGGACTCGAACCCCCACATCTTGCGATGGCAGGACCTAAACCTGCTGCGTCTACCAGTTCCGCCACGCCCGCATGAGAGAGGACACCGCCGGTCAAGCGCGGCTCTATAGCAGCAAGCGGACCACAGACAAGGGCGGCGGCAACCACCGTTCGCGGGGATCGTTGGCGGGGTGAAGGAGAAGAGCAGATGCCCGTCGAACCGCCAATCCCGCAGGAAGCGCCCGCAGAGCCCTCGCAGCCCGGCCAGCCCACCGCACCCCCGTCCGAGGCACCGCCGCATCCCGGCACCCCCGCCGAGCCGAACAACCCCGGTATCCCGGAGACACCGCCCGCAGAAACGCCGCCGGTCGCTCCCGACATCGACGTGCCCTCGCCTCAGCCGGGCGGCCCGGGCATCGCGCCGGGCCAGCCGGTCGCCTGAACATTCGGCCGGGGTGACGCGCCTGCGTCACCCCGCTATGCGCGGCCGAATGCAGACGCTCACCGACCTTGCCGACGAATATGGCTTCCTCGACAGCGACGACCGCTATCGCCTGCTCATCGACCTCGGCCGCGATCTCGAGCCGATGCCCGACGCGCTGAAGACCGACGCGACTCTGGTCCGCGGCTGCTCTGCGTCGGTCTGGGTCTATCCGACCCCGCGCGACGACGGGACGCTTCACTTCCTCGCTGACAGCAATGCCGCGATCACCAAGGGGATCATCGCGCTGGTGCTGCTGGCGGTGCAGGACAAGGTGCCGCAGGCGATCCTGGCGACCGATATCGAGGGCGAGCTTGCCCCGTTCGACCTGCGCAACCAGCTCAGCTCCAACCGAACGCAGGGCATTCCCAACATGATCGCGCTGATCCGCGAGACGGCGGCACGCCAGGCCGCCTGAAACGGGGCCATTCCCCCCGCCCCCAAACTGGTCTATCCCGCGCGCCGACTGATCGCCTCCGGGGTAACCATGCGTTTTCTTCTTTCGATTCTCGCGCTTGTCGGTCTTGGCGCCGCGATGCCTGCTGCCGCCCAGATCGTCGACAACCCCGTGCCCGGCCGAAAGGCGCCGCCGGCGACCACCGACAAGGAGAATCTGTGGCTGCTTGACCTGTCGACGGGCGGGCGCGTCACCATCTGGCTGCGCCCCGACGTCGCGCCGCAGATGGTCGAGCGGATCAAAACGCTCACCCGCCGCAAATTCTATGACGGTGTCCTGTTTCACCGCGTGATCGAGGGGTTCATGGCCCAGTCGGGCGATCCCAAGGGCGACGGCTCGGGCGGCTCGGACCTGCCCGACCTGCCCGCCGAGTTCAGCTATCTGCCGCACGTCCGCGGCGCCGTCTCGGCCGCGCGCCAGGGCGCGCCCGAAGACGCGACGCCCGAGCAGAAGAAGGCCGCGCAGAACACCGCCAACAGCCAGTTCTTCATCATGTTCGTGCCGCGCCTCAGCCTCGACAAGGACTATAGCGTGTTCGGCCGCGTCATCGACGGCATGCAATATGTCGATTCGATCCCGCGCGGCGAGCCGCCTGCGAACCCGGCACGCATCCTCCACGCCTATATCGCCGCGGACAATCCGCCGGCCTATCAGGCGCCCGCCGCCCCCGCCGCGGGCCTCCCCGCCGGCGAGAAGGAAGTGACGCTGCCCGGCACGAAGTAATGCAGGTCGACCTGTTCGATTTCGCGCTGCCGCCCGAGCGGATCGCGCTTCGCCCCGCCTCCCCGCGCGACGCCGCGCGGATGCTGGTGGTGGAAGGCGGCGAGGTGCGCGACGCGATCGTCCGCGATTTGCCTGGCTGCCTGCGTCCCGGCGACTGCCTCGTCTTCAACGACACGCGGGTCATTCCCGCCCAGTTGGAGGGGACGCGCGGCGACGCTCGGATCGGCGCCACGCTTCATAAGCGGGAGGGGCCGCGCCGCTGGCGCGCCTTCGTCCGCAATGCCAAGCGGCTGCGCGAGGGGGACGCGATCGACTTCGGCGCGGGCGTCACCGCGACTGCCAGCGACCGCTCGGCGGACGGCAGCTTCGCGCTCGACTTCGCCGGGGACGAGCCGGTCGAGCTTCTGCTCGAACGCGCGGGGCGGATGCCGCTCCCGCCCTATATCGCGGCCAAGCGCCCCACCGACGCGCGCGACGCCGACGATTACCAGACGATGTTCGCGCGCGAAGCCGGCGCCGTCGCCGCCCCCACCGCAGCGCTGCATTTCACGCCCGAGCTTTTGTCGGCACTCGACGCGGCAGGAATCGGCCACGCGACGCTCACGCTCCACGTCGGCGCGGGTACCTTCCTGCCGGTCAAGGCGGACGACACCGACGACCACGCCATGCACGCAGAATGGGGCCGCATCGATGCGGCCACGGCCGACCGCCTCAACGCCGTCCGCGCCAGCGGCGGCCGCGTGATCGCCGTCGGCACCACGAGCCTCCGCCTCATCGAAAGCGCCGCGGGCGAAGACCGCGTCATCCGCCCGTTCGAGGGCGACACCGCGATCTTCATCACCCCCGGCTATCGCTTTCGCGGCATCGACGGCCTGATGACCAACTTCCACCTGCCGCGCTCGACGCTGTTCATGCTGGTCTCTGCGCTGATGGGGCTGGAGACGATGCAGGCCGCTTACGCGCATGCGATCGCGAACGACTATCGCTTCTATTCCTATGGGGACGCCTCGCTGCTGCTGCCGTAGCGGCGGGCGTCCCCGCGGGACTTACTTCAGCGTTGCCAGGTATTTGATGATCGCCGCGCGCTTGGCGGGGTCCTTGATACCCTGGTACATCATCTTGTTGCCCGGCGCCCAGGCGCGCGGGTCGGTGAGGAAGGCGTCGAGATTGGCGGGCGTCCACGCCGCCGTGCCCTTGGCCTTCAGCGCCGGCGAATAGGCGAAGCCCGGCGCGCTCGCGACCTTGCGACCGACCACGCCGTGCAGCGACGGGCCGACGCGCTTGGTGCCCGGTGTGATCGCATGACAGGCCGCACAGGGCGCGAACGCCTGCTTGCCGGGGTCGGGTGCCGCCTGCCCCGCCAGTGCCGGCGTGCTCGCCATCAGGGCCAGGCCCAGCTTCGCGATCGTCGATCCACGCATCCGCAACATCCTTTCAATGTTCGTTTTATTCTGCGGTCGCTTTGATACGCCCGCGCGCTTGAACGCAAGCTGCATACGTCGTCTCGCCGCCCCGCGGCGCGCGGGCCTGTGCGCGATAGCGGACACAGCCTGCTAAGCCTTTGGCAACGCTCCGCCGTTAAGCCGGGCCGGATGAGTGCGGGGCAAATCTTGAGCGGCGGCGGCGCGGCGGCGATCAGCCTTGCGCTCCTTTGCTGTGCCGCGGCGATGCTCGTCCTCTGGAATGTCGAGCGGCGGCGGATGCGCCGCCTGATCGTCGCCGCAAGCGCGGTGATCGGCGGCGAGCGGGCCGCCCGCTCCCCCGACGCGCTGCTGCGCCGGATTGGCGAACTCGCCGACCTGCGCGGCCGGGCTGCCCAGATCCACGGCGTTACCGGACTGC
The DNA here is from genome assembly GCF_014199325.1 of Sphingomonas yantingensis. GTDB lineage: Bacteria > Pseudomonadota > Alphaproteobacteria > Sphingomonadales > Sphingomonadaceae > Sphingomonas > Sphingomonas yantingensis. The sequence continues at coordinate 1,039,565 of NZ_JACIJJ010000001.1, read as the reverse complement.
CCACGCGGGAGCCGCTGATCGCGCGGATGCACGCCGATAGACGCGGCACGCTGGCGATCTTTGCCCTGGCCGACGTCAATCGCCTGAGCGCGTTCGACCCCGATCTGGGGGACGAGGTGCTGCGCCTGCTGGCGCACCGGATGGTCGCGATGATCGGGGCGCGCCGCCTGGTGGCGCAGGTCGATCGCAGCCACGTCGCCGTCTGGATCGACGCAGCCCCCGCTGCCGCAATCGCTGAGATCGAGGCGCTGGCCTATGCGATGGGCGACCGGTTGTCGGCGGGCGGGCGCGAGATCGTGCCGGCGATCGGCGTCCGGCACGCGGTGCTGGGCGGCGGCGATCCTGCGCCCGAACTGATCCTGACCCGCACGCTCGCGGCCTTCTCGGCCCCGATCGGGGCCGCCGACGCCCAGCCGATCGACATCCAGGCGATCGCGCGCGAACGCTATCGGATGGAGCAGGACCTGCGCCACGCGGTCCAGCGCGGCGAGCTTCGCCTCGACTTCCAGCCGCTGATCGATGCCGAGACCGCGCGCGTCGTGGGAGCAGAGGCGCTGATCCGCTGGCGCCATCCGGTCCGCGGCCTCGTCTCTCCTGGCCAGTTCGTGCCGGTGATGGAGGCAAGCGGCCTCGCGCCGGAAATCGGCACCTGGGCGCTCAACACCGCGATCCGCCATGCCGCGGCGTGGCGGCGCGAGGGGCTGGGCCGGTTGCGCATCGCGGTCAACGTGTCGGGTCGCCAGCTCGAGGCGCACGATCTCGACCGGCTGGTCGCGCGCACGCTCGCCCGCCACAATGTCGGTCCTGACGCGGTCGAGATCGAACTGACCGAGAGCGTCGCCTTGGGCGACGGCGCGGCGGGGCGCGCGACCTTCGACGCCTTGCGCGCGATGGGCGTGCGCGTCGCGATCGACGATTTCGGCACCGGTTATTCGAGTTTCAGCACGCTGCGCACGCTCGCCTTCGACAAGATCAAGATCGACCGCGAGTTCGTCAGCCACGTCGATTCGAGCCGTGAGCGGCAGGCTATCTGCCAGAGCATCCTTGCGCTGGGGCGCGGCCTCGGCATCCGGGTACTGGCCGAGGGCGTGGAGCGGGCGGAGGAAGTCGCCTGGCTCCACCGCCACGGCTGCCGCCATTTCCAGGGCTATTTCTTTGCCGCGCCGCTCGATCCCGCGAGCTTTGCGGCCTTCGTTCGCGACCAGGATGCGCTGTCGGCGCGGCTGGCGTCCGCGATCGACAAACCGACAGTTGAGGAGCGTTTATGGGCATGACGTGGCGGACGATGGGGGCGGCATCGCTCGCGCTGGCATTGGCGGCGTGCGGCGGCGGTCCGCGCGTCGAGAAGGCGGCCCCGCCGCCCCCCGCCGGCGCCAGTGTCGCCGCCGAGGTCGACGCGATCGCGGCGATGCTCGATCGCGGCGAGGCGAAGTTCGCGCGCAAGCGGATCGCCGCGGCGCTGAAGCGTGATCCCATGAACGCGAGCCTGTTGCTGCTGCGCGATTCGATCGAGCGTGATCCCGTCGACCTGCTCGGGCCGCAAAGCTATCCCTATGTGACGAAGCCGGGCGACACGATGCAGGGTCTGGCCGCGCGGCTCCTCGGCAACCGGCTGAAGGCGTATCAGCTCGCCCGCTACAACAGGATCGAGGTGCCCGCGTCGCTGGCTGTCGGCACAGCGCTGCGCATCCCCGGCCAGCCGCCGCGGCCGCCGGCGCCCGCGCCGGTGCGCCGTCCCGATCCGGCGCCGACGCGCCCGGCCCCCGCCCCGGCGGCACGGCCGAAGCCAGCGCCTGCCGCCCCCGCGACGCCAGCGCGCAATCCCGCCGCGGCGGCCCGCGCGCGTGGTGCCGGTCTTGCGGCGTTGAACTCGGGCAAGGCGGGTCAGGCGGTCGGCCTGCTGCGCCGCGCCGCCGCGCTCGATCCGGGCAATCCGGCGATCGCGCGCGACCTCGCCCGCGCCGAACGGATCGCCGCAGCGGTCAGGGCGCGGCGGTAAGACGATCTAAACACGGCATTGATAATGCCGGCACTTCGGATGGCCGCGTATCGGGCCGGAGGGGAACGGCATGCAGACGCTGGGACGGTATCGGATCGAGGGATTGCTGGGCGAAGGCGCGATGGCGGAAGTCTATCGCGCCCACGATCCCGACATCGGCCGTGCCGTTGCGGTCAAGATCCTGAAGCCCGACTTCGCCCGCGATGCCGACCTAGAGGCGCGCTTCCTTCGCGAGGCACGGGCGGCGGGCGCGCTCAGCCACCAGAACATCGCCACCATCTATGACGCGGGCGAGGCGTCGGGCGTCGCCTATATCGCGATGGAACTGGTCGAGGGGCAGCCGCTCGACGCGCTCCTCGCCGCGCAGGGGCGCCTGCCCTATGAGCGGGTGCTGTCAATCGCGCGCCAGCTGGCCGACGCGCTCGCCTATGCGCATCGCGCGGGCATCGTCCACCGCGACGTGAAGCCATCGAACATCCTAGTGACCGCCGACGGGCGACAGGTGAAGCTCGTCGATTTCGGCGTCGCCCGGCTGGGAGAGGCGGATGCGGGGCAACTCGGCCGTACCCATGCCGGCCAGCTCGTCGGCACGCCGCGCTACATGAGCCCCGAACAGGCGCTTGGCCTGCCCGTCGATCACCGCGCCGATCTGTTTTCGCTCGGCGTCGTCCTTTACGAGATGATGACCGGCAAGGTCGCCTTCCCCGGCACCGGCCTTGCCACCATCGCGATCCAGATCGCGCAGGAGCGGGTCGAGCCGGTCGGCCGCATCGTCGGCGACTGCCCGCCGGGCCTGTCCTTCATCATCGACAAACTCCTGTCGAAGAAGCCCGAGGCGCGGTTCCAGGACGGCACGCAGCTCGTCGCGGCACTCGACCGCGAGATCGGCCAGGCGAAGGAAGCAGAGCCCACGCGCCGCGGCCTGCCACTCCGCGTCAAGCTGCCGCTCGCGCTGGCCACCGTCACCGCGATCGCGCTGGCAGGTAGCATCGTGCCGATCCTCGACCGGCAGGAAAGTGCGCTCGACCGGATGGCCGTGGTATCGGGCGAGACGATCGCCTCGTTCGTCACCAGCAACGCCGCCGTCCTCGCCGCGGACAATGCTGGGTTGCCGGCCGAGCAGCAGGACTGGACCCCGCTCCAGGCCTTCGTCGCCGCCGCCGCACGCGATGCGAACGTGCGCGAGATCGTCGTCGCCGACGCGAACGGCACCGTCCGCGCTGCCACCGATCCGAGACGCGTCGGCACCCCCTATGCCGCCCCCTCAAGCGAGCCGCCATTCGGCGGCGACGCGACGCAGGCCACGGATCGTGGGCGCGGCCCCGGCATCCGCTTCGTCCGGCCGATCGACTATGCCGGGATCGAGTTCGGCCGCGTCGATCTGGTCCTCAAGCGCACCGCGCTCGACGGCGCGGTGGCGCAGGCGCGCACGATGCTGGCGCTGCTGGCGGGCATCGTCATGCTGGCGGTGCTCGGCGTCGGTTATCTTAGCGGCGCACTGGTCGCCCGGCCGCTGCGCCGGTTGCGTAGCGCCCTTGTCGAGGCGGCTGGGAGCGGCTTTGCCCTTCGCATCTCGCACCGTCGGCGCGACGAGTTCGGCGCGGTGTTCGATGCGTTCAACAAGACGGCCGAGGCGATGGAAACGCGTCTGTCGGCCGCGCCCGTCGCTTCGGTCCCCGATCTTCGCGCGACCTGTGTCGTCGCACGCGCCGCCTGAGGCCAGCCGATGTATCTCCTTCAACTCTATGACGATGCCGCCTCCCCCGATCCGGTCGAAGCGCGGCTGCTGGGCGAAGGCAGCCTGATGCTTGGCCGCGATGGCGAGGCTGACTGGACAGTCGCCGACCCCGACTGTGCGCTGTCGCGCCGTCACTGCCGCCTGAGTGCGGTACGCGGGGCGCTCAGTCTCGAAGTGCTGGGGACCAACGGCATGATCGACGAGGCGACGGGCGAGCGGGTGGCCGAGGACGGCCCCGCGCTGGTCGCCACCCCCGCCGCGTGGCGGCTCGGCCGCTTCCGCCTGGTGGCAACGCGGGCGCCGATGGCCGACACCGGGCACGACGCCAGCCGCACACTCGTATCGCTGCCGCCGCTTGATGCGACGCTGCCCGTTCCCGCGGACTGGCAGGACGCGGCGCCCGTCCAGCCCTATACCGAGGGCTCGCTGCTCGAGGCGTTCTGTGAGGGCGCTGGCCTCGACGCCTCGCTCCTGTCTAGCGAGGAGCCGGAGGAGATCATGCGCCGCGCGGGCGCGCTCTATCGCCAGATGCTGCTCGGCGTCGGCGACCTTATGTCCGAGCGAGACAAGGCACGCGCCCGCTACAGCCTTGCCCGCACGACGATCGGGGGCGAGGGCAACAATCCGTTCAAATGGGCGCCGTCGCAGCGGCTCGCTATCGATCTGCTGCTCGCCGGCCCCAGCGGCTTCCTGTCGGGTCCGGCCGCGCTCAAGGCATCGTTCGAGGATGTGAAACGCCACCTCGTCGCGACGTTTGCGGGGCTTCAGGCGAGTCTGCGCGCCGCGATCGACAGCTTCGAGCCGGCCAAGCTCGACGAGGGGAGCAAGCGCGGCCTGTTCGCCGGCCGGGGCGCCGGCCTGCGCGATGCCGTAGCTGAACGCCACGCGGCGCTGACCAGGGAAGTCGAGGGCGGCGAGCCTGGCTCGCTCGATCGCGCCTTCGTCGAAGGATACGACCGGACCGAACGCGAGCTCGGGCGTCGGCGCGGGTGATCGCGATCCTCGGCCGCCTGCGCCGCGCCGCGCCGCCCGCGCCGCACACCGGCGCATTCGCCTCCGCCGCCGCCAGCCATGTCGGGCGCGTCCGGCGCGTGAACGAGGACCGGACGCTGGATCGGCCCGACCGCGGGCTTTGGGCCGTCGCCGACGGCATGGGCGGGATGGCACGCGGCGACCTTGCCGCCGAAACCGCGATCGCGGCGCTGTCGGCCCTCGCCGATCGCGGCGCAGTGGACGAGGAGGGCGTGGCCGATGCGATCGCAGAAGCCGACCATCGCCTGCGCGCCGATCCGGCGATGCAGGGCGGCGGCACCACGATCGTCGTCCTGCTGGCAACCGCGGCGGGCGCGACGCTCTTCTGGGCCGGTGACAGCCGCGCTTATCGGCTGGAGGCGGCGCGTGCGGTGCCGCTGACGCGCGACCACAGCCTCGTCGCCGACCTCGTCGCCGCCGGCCTGATCGAGGCGGTGGCGGCCGACAACCACCCGCAGGCCAACGTCGTCACCCGCGCGCTCGGCGCCGGCGATCCGGCGCCGGTCGAGCGCCTCCGCATCGACTTCGCCCCCGGCGAGCGACTGATGCTCGCGAGCGATGGCTGCTACCGCTCGCTCGCCCCCGGCGACGCGCCGCTCAATCTCGGCATCGAGGATTGTGCGGCGCGTCTCGTCGCCAACGCTGTCGCCCGTGACGGTAGCGATAATGCGAGCTGCGTGGTGGTCGAGCGGCGGGCCTAGCCTTTCTTCCCTCCCTGGAAGGGATGGGCTTGACGTCCGGGAACCCTAAATCTGCACCAGATTGTTGAGGTTGATGATCGGCAGCAGGATCGCCAGCACCATCATCAGCACCAGTCCGCCCATCAACAGCAGCACCATCGGCTCAACTAGCGCGACCAGCGTCGCGACTAGCGCGTCGAGCTCGCGCTCCAGCTCGCCCGATGCGCGGCCGAGCGCCGGGGCCAGCCGCCCGCTCGATTCGCCCGACGCGACGATCGCGACGAGCATCGACGGGAACACCCCGCTCTCGGCCATCGCCGCGCGCAGGCTGATCCCCTCGCGCACCCGCGCGGCGATCGCGAGCGCCTTTTCGCGCACGAACAGGTTGGGGGTGACTGCCGCTGCGGCCTGAAGCGCCTCGACCAGTGGCACCGCGCTCTCGACCAGCGTCGCGAGGCTGCCGGCGAAGCGCGCGGCGTTGAACTGACGGCTGAACCGCGCGAACGGCCGCGTCTCGCTGAAGAAGCGATGCACGCGCAGGCGATTGGCCGGCACCCGCGCCCAGCGGCCATAGAGCAGGAACGTCGTCGCGGCGGCGAGCAAGACATAGAGCCCGTAATGCTGGATGAACGCGCTCACCGCGATCAGCGCGCGGGTCAGGAACGGCAGCTCCGCCCCGCGCGACACGAACACGCGGACGATGTCGGGGACGACATAGACCATGAGCAACACCATCATCCCGAAACTGACGCACGCCAGCAGGGCGGGATAGAGCAGCGCCAGTTGCAGCTTCTGTCCGTTCGCCTGCCGGTTCTCGACAAACTCGGCGAGGTGATCGAGCACGCTCGCCAGCCGCCCCGACTGCTCCCCCGCCGCCACCGACGCGCGATAGAATTCGGGGAACGCGCGCGGATGGAGGCCGAGCGCCGCGGCGAAACTGCGCCCGTCGAGGATCGCGCCGCGCACGTCGGTCAGCAGCGCGGTGACGGCGGGCACCTCGGACTGCTGCGCCACCAGCCGCAGCGATTCCTCGATCGTGATGTCGGAGCCGACGAGCGTCGAAATCTGCCGCGTCACCGTCGCCAGTTGCCGCGCCGACAGCCCGCGGCGGCGGAGCGACGGCAGCTTGAGCCCGCCCACCGCCGGCCCGGCATCGTTCGCCGGCTCGACCGACAAGGGCAGCAGCGCCTGCTCGCGCAGGAGCGCGCGCGCCGCGGCGGGCGACGACGCCTCGATGATCCCCTTGCGCGAGCTCCCCTCTCGAGTCGCGGCGCGATAGGCATAGGCGGTCATGCGCGCGGGGCTTCGGGGCGGGCCATGCGCGCGTTGCTAATGGGGAACGCGGCGCCCCGCAATTCGCCGTTTGCGCCGCCGTCGCCCCGCGCTAACGCAAGTGCGATGGCAAAGAGCGCGATCAAGCAGAAACCCGGCGGCTGGGGCCGGCGCATCTCGGGCTGGCTGGCGAAGGCGGCGATCGCGTTCGTGCTGCTCAGCCTCGCCTTCGTCGCGCTCTATCGCTTCGTGCCGCCACCCTTCACGCTCACCATGGCGGGCGACATCCTCGCCGGGCGCAGCGTGACCAAGGACTGGCGCTCGCTGGACGAGATAGACCCCGACATGGCGCGCGCGGTCATCGCGGGCGAGGACAGCGCGTTCTGCGCGCACCACGGCTTCGACTATACCGCGATCGCGGCGGCGGCGATCCGCAATGCCAGCGGCGGCAGGATCCGCGGCGGCTCGACGATCAGCCAGCAGACCGCGAAGAACGTCTTCCTGTGGCAGGGCGGCGGCTATGCGCGTAAGGCGGCAGAGGCGTGGTTCACCGTCCTGATCGAGGCGATCTGGGGCAAGCGCCGGATCATGGAAGTCTATCTGAACGTCGCCGAGACGGGAATCGGCACTTACGGCGTCGAGGCCGGCGCGCGCCGCTATTTCGGCCATGGCGCCGACCGCCTGACCGAGCGGGAGGCCGCACGGATCGCCGCGGTCCTGCCGCTGCCGAAAAAAAGGGCGGGTGTCGCCCCTCAGGGTTTCACCCGCCGTTATGGCAATACGATCACGCGCCGCATCGGCATCGTCCGGCGCGAGCGCCTCGACGCCTGCGTGCGCGGTTGAGGTTTACTCGACCGCCTTCTGCGCGGCGTCGCCAACCTTCTTGGCGCCGTCGCTGACGCTCTCGGCCGCGCCGGTGATCGCCTTGGTCTGCGCGCTCTCGTTGCGGTTCTGGTTCATGAGGTAGAAGGCGCCGATGATGACCGCGATCAGCAGAACCACGCCGATCAGGATCGTGCCGCCCCCGCCGCTCTTGCGCTCGATCACGGTCGTGGTGTGCGGCTGGTCGCTATAGGTCGTGCGTTCCTCGATCATGTCTCGGTTCCCTCCGTTGATGAATGAGCCAACAACCGAACGTGAAAAAGAATGTTCCCGGCGCGGAATGTTCGCCTTGACAAGCGGATGGCGGAAACCTTCAACCAACTTGCTGGTTCAGGTAAAGCCAGCTTGCCGCCCCTGCGGCGGGCCGACGAATATTGCCATTTCCGGGGGAAGATCATGCGTGAGACCGTCGCCGTCCTTGCCATCGCCACCACGGCGGTCGCCGTCGCCAGCGTCGCGATCGGTGCGCCGCAGAACCAGCGTGCGGCGCTGAAGGCCGCGGTCGCGGCCCCGACGCGCACCCCCGCCAACGTCGCCCGCGACGGCGCGCGCCACCCGGTCGAGACGCTGTCCTTCTTCGGCGTGCAACCCAACGACACCGTGGTCGAGCTCTATCCCGGCGGCGGTTGGTACACCGAAATCCTCGCGCCCTATCTGAAGGACAAGGGCCAGCTCTGGGTCGCCGCGCCCGAAAAAGCGCTGGGCGGTGTGCAGAAGCTGATCGCGGCGAACAACGCCGTCTATGGCAAGGTCAAGCTCGCAAACGGGTTCGACGCCGTGCCCGCGGGCAGTGCCGATGTCGTCCTCACCTTCCGCAACGTCCACAACTGGCGCTTCGGCGGTCAGGACGCGGCGCAGCAGGTGTTCAATTCGGCCTTCCGGATGCTGAAGCCCGGCGGCACGCTCGGCGTGGTCGAGCACCGCCTGCCCGAGGCGCGCGACGCCGCCGCCGAAGAGAAGAGCGGCTATATGAAAACCTCCTCGGTCATCGGCTTTGCCAAGAAGGCCGGGTTCGAAGTCCTCGGCCAGAGCGAGGTCAACGCCAACCCCAAGGATACCGCCGACTGGCCGGGCGGCGTCTGGACGCTCCCCCCGACGCTCGCGCTCAAGGATCAGGACCGCGCGAAATACATCGCGATCGGCGAGAGCGACCGCATGACGATCCGGTTCCGCAAGCCGAAGAAGTAAGCGAGAAGCGGGAGCTCGGCTCAGGGGCAGGGTGACGGTCGAGGTCGAAGCGGTCGGTTTTCCCACGTCATCCCGGACTTGATCCGGGATCCCGCTTCTTTTCTCCGGCCGGTCAATCGGCTCGATTGTTGATAATCTCAAACGCGGTCGCGCAGATCGGCTTCCGTCCACGCGGCTCCCAGCTCCAGCCCTCATATAGCAAGCCGGCCCCCGAGGCCGCTTCCATGAGTGCCGGAACGCGGTCCGCCACCCAGTTTAGGGTCGGACGGGCTTGCTCCCACGCTTCCAGCCGATCGGCTGCGAATTCAAGGCCGATTGCGACGAACCGCGGCGTCAGAGCAGCGTAAGTGCGCTCGACGCTGGCGTGCTCGGGATCAACAGGGTCGATCTCACTGAAATGATGGCAGACCGGCTGGAGGGTGTCGGCGTTGGGATCGCCCGCGATCTGCGCAATCGCCGTTCGGCTGGCCGTGAGATGCCGGTCCAGCGTCCAGGGTCCAGCGTCATCATGGAGCTGCATCACGCGCTCATCCCTTCAGCTGCACATACAGCTCGCGCGAACACCGCCACCCCTCGCCGCCCTCCCGCCATTCGGCGAGGTAGGTGCCCGCCAGCCCCGCGTTGCTGCGCCACCGCCCGAGTTCCGCCGCGACGCCCTCGCCCGCCTCGACCCGCTCGACCTCCCGCACGAAGCGGGCGCCGTCCGCCAACTGCCGCCGCCACGCGCGCACGATCGCCGGGCGGCCGACCAGCGGCTCGCCGCCCGCCGGCACCAAGACGCAATCGCGCGTGACCGGCCCGACCGCGCCCTCCACGTCGTCCGCCGCGATCGCGGCGTTCCAGTGGAGGCGCGCGGTGCGGATCGCGCTTTCCGTCGGACTCACGGCTGGAGCGGCACCACCGCCCCGCCCTTCATGACGAACGCCACCGACTTGAGCACGCGCACGTCGCTCAGAGGATCGCCCGCCACCGCGATCAGGTCGGCGGCCTTGCCCGGCTCCAGCGAGCCGATCTCGCTTGCCAGCCCCAGCAGTTCGGCGGCGTTCACCGTCGCCGCCTGGATCGCCTGTACCGGGGCCATGCCGTGCTGAACCATCAGTTCGAACTCGTCGGCGTTGCGGCCGTGCTTCGACACGCCGGCATCGGTGCCGAAGGCGATGCGCACGCCCGCGGGCACTGCTTTCTCCAGCGCCTTGCCGGTGATCGAAATGCGCCAGTCGATCTTCTTGCGCACCTCGGGCGGATAGGCGTTCGGGTCGCGCGCGATCCGCTCCTTGTAGCCGTTCACCGTCGACAGCGTGGGGATGTAGAAGGCGCCGGCCTTCTTCATCATCGCGATCGCCTCGTCGTCCATCAGCGTGCCGTGCTCGATCGAGTCCGCGCCCGCCGCCATCGCCACCTTGATCCCGTCGGCGCCGTGCGCGTGGACCGCGACCTTCTTGCCATAGAGGTGCGCGGTCTGGACGATCGCATTCGCCTCGTCGTTGAACATCTGGGCGCCGAGGCCCGCGCCGATGCGGCTGTTGACGCCGCCGGTCGTCGCGATCTTGATGACGTCCGCCCCGCGGCCGATCTGGGTGCGGACGGCCTTGCGGCATTCCTCGACCCCGTCGCACAGATTGTCGGTATGCGGATGATCGCGCAGATCGTCGTTGAGGCCGAGGCGCGCATCCATATGGCCCGACGTGGTCGAGATCGACCGCCCCGCATCGACGATCCGCGGCCCCGTCGTCCACCCCCGCGCGATCGCATCGCGCAGCGCCAGCGTCGCGCCGTCGTCGCCCAGATTGCGCACGGTGGTGAAGCCTGCGCGCAGCGTCTTCATGCCGTTCCACTGCGCCTCATAGGCATGCATCTGCGGCCCCTCGGTGAACTCGGACAGCAGCCCCTCCTGCCCCGCCCGGTCGGAGGCGAGGTGGACATGCGCGTCGATCAGGCCGGGCAGGACCGTCTGGCTCGACAGGTCGATGACGCCGCCGCGGTCGGCGGGCGGCCGGTGGCCGTCGATCAGTTCGACGATCCGCCCGTCCCGCACCACGATCGTCGTCGCCCCGCGCGCGGGCCTGCCCGGCCGGTCGATGACCCGACCCGCGAGGATATAAGTCGTGGCGGGCACAGGCGCCGCGGCGGGCGACACGACCTGAAGCGCGAGCGGCAGGAACAACGGCATCTGGAAACTCCCCAAAATCGCCCGCGGTTATGCGCGGTGCGGATGCCGTGGTTGTTCCTGAGTGCGGGTGCGGTGGCAAGCCGCCAGCGCAGCCAATTGCGAGCCTCGAGAGCTGTGCTAGCGTTGCGCGATGATCGCCCTTCCCCAAACCTCGCAACCGGCCACAGAGCAGGTCATCTCTCAAACGCTGGAGAGGTGCGGCCTTCAGAAGACGGGCTTCAAAGTCAGCTTCAAAGACGAGTTGCAAAGCGTGCTTATCGAGATCAGCGCTACGGCCGGCGCGTCCGCGGCGAACCTGGATTGTATCGGAAGGGCGGCTGGCCTCGAAATCGTCTTGTTCGCCGATCGCGACCTTCAGCAAGCATATCAGGCGCGACAGCTAGAGGCCGCTCGGCCGGCGATGCTGGCGGACGCGCGAGCAGAACTCAAGAAATACGGGGTTTCCGATAATATTCCCGACCGCTCGACGTTCAAATCTGACAAGGCGTTTACCGAAGCGCTGGAGCGCCATTGCGGATTGGCCCCCGGATCAGTCTTCAAGCAAGGGACTGCGGGCGTGATTGCTCAACCCCGCCTCGAGTATCGAAACAAAGCAGAAGAAAATCGGGTCTCGTGCGTGATCGCAGCGCTGATGTACGTCACAGCGCGAGGCGACGACGTAAAGCTCGGTTTCATCGGCAACGAGGCATTAGCCGAGGATAGGTAGGTTACCTCGCCTAAACCGCCTCCACCGCCACCACCTCGATCGCCCCCTCCCGGCCCTGATAGTCCACTGCTTCGCCCGGTTCTGCATCCATCATCGCCTGTGCAATCGGCGCGGTGAACGGGATGGCGCCGTCGGTCACATCGGCCTCGTCGCTGCCGACGAGCGTCACCGTGCGGGTCTGGCCGTTGAGGCGGTACGTCACGCGCGTACCGAAGGCCACGGCATCCCCGGCCGGCAGCGGCTGCACCTCGGCCGTGCTCGCGCGGGCGTGCCAGTAGCGCAGGTCGCGGCGGAGCGCCTTTTGCTCGTCGTCCGACGCCGCCTCGACCGCCGCTTCCAGTTCCGCCACCCGCGCCTCGATCAGCGAAAGGCCGCGTGCGGTGACGAGGTTGGGGCCGGGCGGCAGCGGCAGTTCGAAGGTCGGCTCGCGGTGCGCGTCGTCGTCCTCCCGGCGGAACGCGACGCTCATATCGGCTGGTTGAACGTGTCGCAGGCGGCGGGATTGCCGCTCTGCAAGCCCACGCGCAGCCACTTCACGCGCTGGGCCGAGGTGCCATGCGTGAAGCTGTCCGGCACCACCGTGCCGCCCGCCTCGCGCTGGAGCGTGTCGTCGCCGATCGCGTTGGCGGCGCGCAGCCCCTCCTCGATATCGCCGGGTTCCAGCCGGTCCCTGTTCTGCGCGGCCCAGACGCCGGCATAGCAATCGGCCTGAAGCTCGAGCCGCACCGACTGCGCATTGCCCTGCGCCTCGGGCAGCGTGCGCTGCGCCTGGCTGACGCGCTGCGCATCGCCGGTCAGGTTCTGGATGTGGTGGCCGACCTCATGCGCGATGACATAGGCCTGAGCGAAATCACCCGCCGCGCCGAACTTGGTCTGAAGCTCGTCGAAGAAGCTGGTGTCGAGATAGACGCCCTGGTCGGGCGGGCAATAGAACGGCCCCGCCGCCGAGGTCGCCGACCCGCACCCGGTCGAGACGCCGCGCTGATAGAAGTTGAGCGTCGGCTCGCGATAGGTCTGCCCCTGCGCCTGGAACAGCTTGCCCCAGGTCTGCTCGGTCGAGGCGAGCACCTGGCACGAGAAGCGCCGCTCGGCAGTGTTGCAGACGCTCGCCCCGCTGGTCGGCGCGCCGCTCTTCGTCGTCGGCGCCTGCCCGCCGCCGGTCAGGCCGCCGAGGCCGCCCATCGACAGGAAGATGATCCCCACGACGACGAGCAGGCCGATGCCGCCGCAACCCATGCCGCGCCCGAGGAAAAGGGGGAGCAGCCCGAGCAGCGGAAACCCGCCGCCCCCGCCACCGCCGGAGCCCAGGTCGCGGACATTGTCGCTGGGATCGAAATCGTCGAGGCGCATCGGCCCGCCCTTTATCTGGTTTGATCGTTACGCCCTCAAATGCTTGAGCAACCCTCGCCGTTGCAAGGCACATGACCGATTTTTCATCCGCCCCGCCATTGCCGCGTCGCAGCATCGAACCCATAACCCCTGCCATGGCCGATGCCGAAGCGCCCCCGCCCGCGAAACGCCGCCGCACGGCCGCGATGCCGCTCCCTGATTGCGTGGCGCTGGTGCTTCAGGGCGGCGGCGCACTTGGCAGTTTCCAGGCGGGCGTGATCGAGGCGCTGGCGGCGAGCGAGGTCGAGATCGACTGGGTCGCGGGCATCTCGATCGGCGCGGTCAACGCCGCGATCGTCGCGGGCAATCCGCCGGAGCAGCGTGTCGAGCGCCTTCGCGCTTTCTGGGACACGGTGACGGGCGCGCTGCCGAGCTTCCCCATCTATGAGGACGAGCGCATCCGCGAGGCCGTCCACGAATGGTCGGCGCTGGCGGTGGCAAGCTTCGGCGTCCCCGGCTTCTTTCGCCCGCGCGCCTGGCCGCCGGCGCTGGCGGTGCCCGGCACCTGCGGCGCGCTCAGCTTCTATGACACCGCGCCGCTGGTCGAGACACTGAACAGGCTGGTCGATTGGGACCTGCTCAACGACGGGCCGGTACGCGTGTCGGTGGGCGCGGTCGAGATCCAGTCGGGCAATTTCCGCTACTTCGACAATCGCCTCGGCGATCGGCTCGACGCGCGGCACATCATGGCCTCGGGCGCGCTGCCGCCGGGGTTCGCGCCGGTGGAGATCGACGGCAAGCTGTATTGGGACGGCGGCCTCGTTTCGAACACCCCGCTGACCCACGTGCTCGACCATCAGGATCAGCCGATGCTGGTGTTCCAGTGCGACCTCTTCTCCTCCACCGCCGAGCCGCCGCGCACGCTGATGGACGTGATGGCCCGCGAAAAGGAGATCCGGTATTCGAGCCGCACCCGCTGGGTCTCGGCAGAGGCGGTGCGCCGCCGCGATGTGCGCGACGCGATCCGCCGCGTGCTGGACAAGCTGCCGGGCGGCATGGCGGACGATCCCGATGTCGAGGCGCTGGCCGCGCTCGCCACCGAACACCCGCTGTCACTCGTCCAGCTCATCCACCGCGCCAATGCGTGGGAGGGCGGCAGCCGCGACTACGAGTTTTCGCAGCGCACGATGCGCGAGCATTGGCAGGCGGGCCGCAACGCCGTTGCCGACACGATGGCGAACAGCCGCGTGCTCGCCGAAAACATCGTCGACGGCCGCACCGCCGCCTTCGACCTCACACCCCGTCATCCCCACGGCTAAGGAAGCGTCCCCATGTTCCTCAAGGGCAAGACCGCCATCGTCACCGGCTCCACCTCGGGCATCGGCCTGGCCTATGCCAAGGCACTGGCGGCCGAGGGGGCGAGCGTCGTCATCAACGGTTTCGGCGATGCGGACGCGATCGAGAAGGAGCGCGCCGCGCTCGAAGCCACGAGCGGGGCAAAGGCGCTCTACGATGCCGCCGACATGACCAAGCCCGATCAGATCGCGGCGATGGTCCAGCGCGCGCATGACGAACTGGGCGGCCCCGACATCGTCATCAACAATGCCGGCATCCAGCACGTGTCGAAGATCGAGGATTTCCCGATCGACAAATGGGATGCGGTCATCGCGATCAACCTCACCTCCGCCTTCCACGTCATCCGCGCCGCGGTGCCGTTCATGAAGGAGAAGAAGTGGGGCCGGATCATCTCCACCGCCTCCGCTCACTCGAAGGTCGCCAGCCCCAACAAGGCCGCCTACGTCGCGGCCAAGCACGGCATCGCCGGCCTGACCAAGACCGTGGCGCTGGAAACCGCGACTTATGGCATCACCGCCAACGCGATCTCGCCCGGCTATGTCTGGACCCCGCTGGTTGAGGCGCAGATCCCCGACACCATGTCGACGCGCGGCCTGACCCGCGAGCAGGTCATCAACGACGTGCTCTTGGAGGCGCAGCCGACCAAGGAGTTCGTCACCGCCGAACAGGTCGCCGCCTTCGCGCTGTTCCTCTGCCGCGACGAAGCCGCGCAGATCACCGGCGCCAACCTGTCGATCGACGGCGGCTGGACGGCGTAACGTTTGAGCGTACCCCGGCGAAGGCCGGGGTCCAGTTGGGCGAGCTCGCGCTTCTTTCGAGACGATCCGCCACTGGACACCGGCCTGCGCCGGGGTATGGCCAATGAAAGCGCCGTCGGAAATGCACGATTGACCCCGGCGCACCGGGCGTCATGATAGCGCCCGTGCGTACCCATTTTTTGAAAAGAGCCGCCGTCCTCGGCGTTCCCCTTGCGATCGCCGCGTGCGGCGGTGGCGGCGACCGGACCGAGGTTCGGAGCGCGACCGCGAAGCCCGCGCCGATCAGGAATGCGACCGCCACCGACTGGCGCGTCGTCGCCACTGACGCCGACCGCGACCGCATCCGCCGCTGGCGCGATGCCTGGATGGCGGCGCTCCCCGCCGCGCGCCGCGCCAACCCGGCTGAAGTTACGGCGCAGGGCGCGCTCTTCGACCCCGATCGCGCGCTCGCCGACCCCGCCCCGCCCTCCGGCCGCTATCGCTGCCGCGTGTTCAAGCTCGGCTCGGCGAGCGCCAGCGGCCTTGCCTATGTCGCCTATCCCTATTTCGATTGCCGCGTCGGCGACGAGGGTGAGCTCAAGAGCCTGTTCAAGGAAACCGGGTCGCAGCGCCCCGTCGGCTTGCTCTTTCCCGACAGCCCGACACGTCAGGTGTTCCTCGGCACGCTGGTTCTCGGCGACGAAAGCCGCGCGCTCGACTATGGTCAGGACGCCGATCGCGACATGGCGGGCGTGATCGAGCGTGTCGGCGAGAAACGCTGGCGCCTGACGCTCCCTTGGCCGCGGTTCGAATCGCAGGTCGACGTGGTCGAACTGGTGCCCGCCGCCTGAGCGATCAGGCCACGCGGCGCTCACCCGATAACAGGGCACTGCCGTCCCCGGCGATCAGTCGCTCGGACAGCGCAGGCCAGTCGATAAAGGCCCAGTCGAGCGGATATTCCTCGCTCATGATCTGATCGCCCGACAGGTTTTCCTCGGGTACCAGTTCCTCCAGCAGCAGCGGCGCCCGCGCCCGGCAGTCCCAGAACACCCGCACTCTCGGCCGGGAAGCACGCCGCCCGTTCGGCAACGTCACCGCCAGCCGGTTCGACCGCATCCGGACGAGCAGCCCCGGTGGAAACACGCCCACCGTCTTCATGAAGGCAAACAGGATCTCACGATCGAAATGCCCAATCCATTCGACCATGCGCGCGATCGCATCGGCGGGCGACCAGGCCTTTTTATAGACGCGGGCAGAGGTGAGCGCGTCATAGACGTCGCAGACCGCCGCGATCCGCGCCCAGCGGCTGATCGCCTCGCCCTTCAGCTGGAAGGGATAGCCCGATCCGTCGATCCGCTCATGGTGATGGCGACACACGTCGAGGATGATCTCGCTCATGCCCCCGTGCCGGCTGAGCAGCAGATAGCCCTGTTCGGGATGCGTGCGGATGAGCGCGAATTCCTCATCGGTCAGCGAGGCGGGCTTGGTCAGGATGTGGTCGGGCACGACCATCTTGCCGATGTCGTGGAGCAGGCCCGCCAGCCCCAACTCGAACACCTCCTGCTCGGTCAGCCCCAGCGTTCGGGCAAGCCCAGTCATCAGCGCGCTGACCGCCAGCGAGTGAACATAGGTATATTCGTCGCGCTTCTTCAGCCGCGTGATCGCGATCAGCGCATAGGGATTGCGAGAGATCGAAGCGATGACGTCGGCGGCGATCGGCACGAAGGCGTCGAGGCGCAGCATCTCGCCCGCATGGGCCGAGGCGAACAGGCCCGCAATATCGCGGCTGGCGCTTGCCACCAAGGTCTGCGCCCGTGCGCGCTCGTCCTCGAAACTTGCCGCCGCGTGCGTCGCCAGCAGGGCGCGCGGCAGCGTTAACGGCTCCCGTTCCACCACAGGCGGCGGCAGCGCATCGCCAAGAGAGAGACCGCGCCGCTCGTCGATCACCACGCCCGCCACGTCGCTCGCCAGGACCCGGTCGAGGTCGCTCTGTTCGGTCAGGAGAAAGCGCGTCAGCCAGAACGGATGATCGGTCCACGATCCCTCGAACCCGTGGACGAACATGCCGAGGCACAATTGATCGGGAGCGATCGTTCGAAGGGCGGTCGTGCGCATGGTCCATTTCGGACTAGCCGAAATCGATTAAGGGACGATTGAACCCATTCAGCGTGAACGGCACGATATCGTACCCTCGCTCACGGCCCCTCGAACTTATGCCCCGGCCCGAGGATCGATAGCGCCCCCCTTCCCCGCGGCCCGCCCCCTTGCTAAGGCCCGCTCGAATCTTCGCATTCGCAACATCGCCGGTTGCGCCCGCGCGGCCCCCTGGCCGCCTCCCCGCCGCGACCGGACACGACCGGGAAGGCATTGAATGACCGCCATCGGCAACGACACGCTCGGCACGCGCGACACCCTCACCGTCGGCGGCAAGTCCTACGAATATTACAGCCTGGCCAAGGCCGCGGCGAAGCTCGGTGACGTCAGCCGACTGCCCTTCTCGATGAAGGTGCTGCTCGAGAACATGCTGCGCTTCGAGGACGGCGTGACAGTGACGCCCGACGACGCGCAGGCGATCGTCGACTGGCAGAAGGAGCGCCGCTCGACCCGCGAGATCCAGTACCGCCCCGCGCGCGTGCTGATGCAGGACTTCACCGGCGTTCCCTGCGTCGTCGATCTGGCGGCGATGCGCGATGCGATCACCAAGCTTGGCGGCGACGCGGCCAAGATCAACCCGCAGGTTCCCGTCCACCTCGTCATCGATCACTCGGTCATGGTCGACGAGTTCGGCACGCCAAAGGCGTTCGAGAACAATGTCGAGATCGAGTATCAGCGCAACGGCGAGCGGTACGAGTTCCTGAAGTGGGGATCGAAGGCGCTCGACAATTTCTCGGTCGTGCCGCCGGGCACCGGCATCTGCCATCAGGTGAACCTCGAGTACGTCAGCCAGGCGATCTGGTCGTCGACCGCCCCTGACGGCGCGACCATCGCCTATCCCGATACGCTCGTCGGCACCGACAGCCACACGACGATGGTCAACGGCCTGGGCGTGCTCGGCTGGGGCGTCGGCGGGATCGAGGCGGAGGCGGCGATGCTCGGCCAGCCGGTCTCGATGCTGATCCCCGAGGTCGTCGGCTTCAAGCTGACGGGCAAGCTGGCCGAGGGCATCACCGCCACCGACCTCGTGCTCACGGTCACGCAGATGCTGCGCGCCAAGGGCGTCGTCGGCCGCTTCGTCGAGTTCTACGGCCCCGGCCTCGCCTCGATGAGCCTCGCGGATCGCGCGACGATCGCCAATATGGCGCCCGAATATGGCGCGACCTGCGGCTTCTTCCCCGTCGACGACCGCACGCTCGATTATATGCGCCTCACCGCGCGCTCGGAAGAGAATGTCGCGCTGGTCGAGGCCTATGCCAAGGCCAACGGCTTCTGGCGCCATGACGATGCCGAGGATCCCGTTTTCACCGACACGCTCGAGCTCGACATGTCGACCGTGGTGCCGAGCCTTGCCGGGCCGAAGCGTCCGCAGGACCGGGTGCCGCTGACGGATGTGGACGACGTGTTCAACGGCGACCTCGCCAGCGTCTACAAGAAGGACGCGCCCGCCCGCGTCGGCGTCGAGGGCAAGGACCACGACATCGGCGACGGCGATGTGGTGATCGCCGCGATCACTAGCTGCACCAACACCTCGAACCCCTCGGTGCTCGTCGCCGCCGGCCTCGTCGCTCGCAAGGCGCGCGCGCTCGGCATCAAGCCCAAGCCCTGGGTCAAGACCAGCCTCGCGCCGGGCAGCCAGGTCGTCACCGACTATCTCGACAAGGCAGGGCTGAGCGAAGACCTCGACGCGGTCGGCTTCAACCTCGTCGGCTATGGCTGCACCACCTGCATCGGCAATTCGGGGCCGCTGGCCGAGCCGATTTCGGCCGCAATCAATGGCAACGACATCGTCGCCGCCTCGGTCCTGTCGGGCAACCGCAACTTCGAGGGCCGCGTGTCGCCCGACGTGCGCGCCAACTTCCTCGCCTCGCCCCCGCTCGTCGTCGCCTATGCGCTGAAGGGCACGGTGACCGAGGATATCTACTCGACCCCGCTCGGCGAGGGAACGAACGGTCCCGTCTTCCTCAAGGACGTCTGGCCCTCGAACGACGAGGTTCGGGAGGTGATCGAGGCGAACATCGACGACGAGATGTTCCGCTCGCGTTACTCGAACGTCTATGCCGGCGACCGCCACTGGGCGGGCATCAGCGTCGAGGGGTCGGACACCTATGCCTGGCCGCCCGCTTCCACCTACATCGCCAACCCGCCCTATTTCGAGGGCATGGACATGACGCCTGCGCCGGTGGGCGACATCGTCGAGGCCAAGCCGCTCGCGATTCTCGGCGATTCGATCACCACCGACCACATCAGCCCCGCCGGCTCGATCAAGGCCGACAGCCCCGCGGGCAAGTGGCTGATGGAGCATCAGGTCTCGAAGGGCGACTTCAACAGCTACGGCGCGCGCCGCGGCCACCACGAAGTGATGATGCGCGGCACCTTCGCCAACATCCGCATCAAGAACGAGATGGTCCCCGGCATCGAGGGTGGCATGACCCGCTATGGCGCGGAAGTCATGCCGATCTATGACGCGGCGCAGCGGCACAAGGCGGACGGCACCCCGCTCGTCGTCATCGGCGGCAAGGAGTATGGCACCGGCTCGTCGCGCGACTGGGCGGCGAAGGGCACCAATCTGCTCGGCGTGCGCGCAGTCATCACCGAGAGCTTCGAGCGGATCCACCGCTCGAACCTCGTCGGCATGGGCGTGCTGCCGCTGGTCTTTGCCGAGGGCGTGACGCGCCAGACGCTGGGTCTGACCGGTGACGAGACGTTCACAATCCGCGGCGTCGCTTCGCTGAAGCCGCGGCAGGACGTCGAGGTCGAACTGACGCGTGCGGATGGGTCGAAGGAGACCTTCATGACCAAGTGCCGCATCGATACCGCCAACGAGCTGGAATATTTCCTCAACGGCGGCATCCTCCAGTACGTGCTGCGCAAGCTCGCCGCCTGAGGATTGCGGACGTGAAAAGGGGGCGGTCCGGTGAGAACCGGGCCGCCCCTTTTTCGTGCGCCGATCAGGCGAGCAGCTTGGCCCCGACGATTGCCAGCGTCCCCGCCAGCACGGTGCGCAGCACGCGGTCGGGCACACGATGCGCGGCAAGGCTGCCCAGCACGATGCCGGGCACCGACCCCAGCAGCAGCGACCCGAGCAGGCCGAGATCGACCGATCCCATCAGCCAGTGCCCCGTCCCCGCGATCAGCGTGAGCGGCACCGCATGCGCGATGTCCGACCCGACGAGGCGATTGGTCGGCAGTTCGGGATAGAGGATCAGCAGCACCGTCATCCCGAGCGCCCCCGCCCCGACCGAGGAAAGCGCGACCAGCACCCCGAGCAGCGCGCCGAGCACCACCGTCGCGATCGCCACCTGCCGCGCGGGCCGCGGCGGGCGCGAGCGAACGAACGCCGCAACGATCTGCGCGCGAAAGAAGATCGCGACCGCCGTCGCGATCAGCGCGAGGCCGAGCGTGACGGTAATCACATGCGCCGTCGCCCCGACCGTCACGTCCAGTCGGCTAAGCACCAGCAGCGTCAAGATCGTCGCAGGCACGCTGCCCGCCGCCATCCGCCGCACCACGCGCCAGTCGATCGTGCCGCCCGCCCCGTGGACGACCGTCCCCACCGACTTAGTGACCGATGCATACAGAAGATCGGTCCCGACCGCGGTCGCCGGATGGAAGCCGAAGGCAAGGACGAGCAGCGGCGTCATCAACGAGCCGCCCCCCACGCCAGTCAGGCCGACGAGGATACCGACCAACAGGCCGGCCACCGAATAGAGAAGATCGCCCTGCATCAACGCAGTCGTCCGGCTCCATGACCGGCATGCGTGCGCCCGTCGATGGTCATGCTCGGCGTCCCTCTATAGCGGTCTGGAACCCGGAACCTACATCGTCTGCGCGGATCGGCGCTGCGGCAATTCCTTGTCGGCGGCCAAGCCGCGCTCGCGGCGCGCGACCGTCGATCAGAAGGCGTAGACCAGCGATGCGCGGCTCGTTGTGTCGGTGCTCACCCGCCCCACCGGCGGCTGCGATTCATATTGCACCACATAGGAAAGCTGCATCTGCAGCGGCCCGAGCACTTTCGCGCTGAGCGCGGACACGCTCGAAATCGTGCTGTTCGCCGACTGGAGATAGGCCGAGGCGTCTTGACGGAACGACAGGCTGGGCGACAATTGCCAGTCGAAGTCGACCGACCCGCGCGCAGCGATGTTGTTTTCGAGCGTCTGGTCGATGAAGTCGGTGCGCCGGAACGCCGGCCCCAGTTCGACCTCCAGCGACATGCCCGTCCGCTTGATCGGCGTGTAGCCCGCGCCAACCGACGCCGAATAGCGGCTGGTATAGCCGAGGAAGCGATCCGCCTCGAACTGCGCCGCGCCATAGAAATAGAGGCGGTCGTCGACCTTGTAGTTGGGCTCGTACGCCGCGACGTAGCGCTCGCGCGAGACGACGCCGAAGCTTTCCTGATAGTCCGCCTGCGCCATCCATTTGTGGCGCCAGCGAAGCCCTTCGCGCGTCACTTCCAGCTTGGCGGAGACGCCGACATTGTCCGAATTGCCGCCCTGCTGGAACGCCGCGACCTCTGCCCGCCCCTTGATGAGCGAGAGGAAGTCCGCTTCGCGCAGCCGCTGCTGGGCGCTGGCATAGCGGTCGTTCTTCCACGCCTGCGCGATCCGCGCCATCGCCGGGGCGGCGGGGATCTTGGTCAGGTTGGCGTATTTGACGAGCGTGTCGACCTCGCCCTCGTTCCCGCTGGCGATCGCGGCGTCGAGCATCGCCTTGAGCTCGACCGGGATCGTCACCGGCTGCGCCTGCTGGATCGGGTCGTCGCCCGACACGATCGCCACGGCGACAAGGGGGAAGGATTGCAAGAGCGGCATCGTCGCCTCCTAACCGCCCAAAGGCGGCGACAGGATGACGCTAGGGCAAGCCCGCTCGATCAGCGAACCGATCCACCGTGCGTGCGGAGCGCTTCGCCGAAGATCGACAAGAGTTTTTTATAAAGGTCGCGCTTGAACGGCACGATCAGCTCCGGAAGCGCCTCCGGCTGGACCCAGCGCCAGGCGCGGAACTCGGGTTCGGCGGTCTGGATGTTCACATCAGCATCGGTGCCGGTGAAGCGGAACAGGAACCAGCGCTGCCGCTGCCCGCGCCACTTACCCTTCCAGATGCGGCCGATCAGCTCCTCGGGCAGGTCGTAGAAGAGCTCGTCCGGCGCCTCGGCCACCAGCTCGACCTTGTCGGGCGTGATCCCCACTTCCTCGCCCAATTCGCGGATCGCCGCGTCGAGCGGCGCTTCGCCCGGGTCGATCCCGCCCTGCGGCATCTGCCACGCCTCCACAACCGAATCGAGCCGCTGGCCGACGAACACCTCGCCCCGGTCGTTGAGCAGCATCACGCCGGCGCAGGGGCGATAGGGCAGGTCGGCGATGTCGGACATATCGGCTCCGGGGATTGGCGCGGGGGGCGTAGGGTGCCTAACTAGGGATGCGTGATCCCGATTGTCCACCACCCCGATTACGTCGCCCCCGCCCCCGTGCGCAGCGGATACCAGTGGAACAAGAACGGCCTCGTCCGCGACCTGCTCCGCGCGAGCGATGCCGCGCTCGACTGGCATGAACCCGAACCGATGCCGCGCCGCTGGCTGGAGGCGGCGCATGACGACGATTACGTCGCCGAAGTGATCGAGGCGCGCGTGCCGCCGCTCAAGGAACGGCGCATCGGCTTTCCGGTGACGCCCGCCGTCGCTGCCCGGTCGCAGGCCGTGCCGGGCGGCACGTACCTTGCCGCGCGGCTGGCGCTCGAACGCGGTTATGCGGCGAACACCGCGGGGGGCAGTCACCATGCGCTGGCGGACACGGGGGCGGGCTATTGCGTGTTCAACGACCTCGCCATCTCCGCCATCCGGCTGGTCGAGGAAGGGACGGTCGGGCGCGTGCTGATCGTCGATTGCGACGTGCATCAGGGCGACGGCACCGCCGCACTCACCGCCGGGCGACCGGGCATCGCCACCTATTCGATCCATGCGGAGAAGAACTTTCCGGTGCGGAAGGCGGTCTCGACGCTCGACGTGCCCCTGCCCGACGGCGTGACCGACGACGATTATCTGGCGACGCTTGAGGCGACGCTGACGCCGATGATCGACGGATTCGGTCCGGACCTGATCCTCTATCAGGCGGGCGTCGATCCGTTCGAGAGCGACCGGCTGGGTCGCCTGTCGCTCACCCTCGACGGCCTTGCCCGGCGCGAGCGGCTGATCGCCCGCCTCGCCCTGGCCCGCCGGCTGCCCGTCGCGAGCGCGCTCGGCGGCGGATACGGCAGCGACGGGATGGAGGTAGCGGCGCGCCACGTCGCCTCGATCCTGGCATTGGGCCAGGCGATGCTGGGCGATACCGCCCTTGGACCGGGTCGCGAGGCTGCGGGAACGGTTTAGGCCGACGGGCGTCGCCATCGCACGTCACGAAAGGCCCGCATGCCCGATCCCGTCATCCTCTGGTTCCGCCGCGACCTGCGCCTTGCCGACCAGCCGGCGCTTGCCGCGGCGTGTCAGGACGGGCCGGTCATCCCGGTCTACATTCTCGACGACGACGCGCCGAAGCATCACGCGATGGGCGGCGCGTCGCGCTGGTGGCTGCACCACAGCCTCGAAAGCCTCGCCGCCGATCTGAAGGACAAGGGATCGCGCCTGATCCTGCGCCGCGGTAAGTCGGCAGAGGTGCTGGCAAAGCTGGCGAAGGAAACCGGCGCCGCCCGCGTCCACTGCATCCGCCATTGGGAACCGTGGTGGCGCAATGCCGAGCGAGCGGTCGCGAAGGACCTCGAACTCTACTGCCACGACGGCAACTACCTCGCCCGCCCCGGCTCGGTCACGACGGGCGCGGGCAAGCCGTTCCGCATCTACACCCCCTTCTGGCGCGCGCTGAAGCAGCACATGCCGCCCGCCGATCCGCTCCAGCGACCGCGCGACATCCCCGCGCTGTCCAAATGGCCCGCCTCCGACCAGCTCGCCGACTGGGCGCTGCTGCCGTCCAAGCCCGACTGGGCGAAGGGATTCGCCGACTGGCAGCCGGGCGAGGACGGCGCGCACAAGCGACTCGACGCGTTTATTCGCCATGCGGGCAAGTATGATGAGGAACGCAACTTCCCATCGATCGAGGGCAGCTCGCGCCTCTCCCCGCATCTCCATTTCGGCGAGATTTCGGGTGCGCAGGCTTGGCACAAGACCGCGGACGCCGGCGGATCGGTCGAGACGTTCCTCTCCGAACTTGGCTGGCGGGACTATGCGCAGAACGTCATCCTGCAATTCCCCGCCTATGCGACCGAGAATGCGCGCGACAATTTCGACAAGCTGCCGTGGCGGACCGGCAAGGCCGCGAAGGACGATCTGAAAGCGTGGCAGCAGGGCCGCACCGGCTATCCGATCGTCGATGCCGGGATGCGCCAGCTCTGGCAGACGGGCTGGATGCACAACCGCGTGCGGATGATTACGGCGAGCTTTCTCATCAAGCATCTGCTGATCGACTGGCGCGAGGGCGAGCGGTGGTTCTGGGACTGCCTCGTCGATGCCGATTACGGGTCGAACGCGGTCAACTGGCAATGGACTGCCGGATCGGGAGTCGATTCGAACATGTTCGTGCGCATCATGGCCCCGCTCACCCAGTCGGAGAAGTTCGACGCCGCCGACTACATCCGCGAATGGGTGCCCGAGCTCAAGGACCTGAAGGACGCCGCGATCCACGATCCGGACGAGGCGGGATGCCGACCGAGGGCCTATCCGCCCAAGATCATCGGCCACCGCGAGGCCCGCGAGCGCGCGCTGGAGGCGGCGAAGAAAACGAAGTGATTGCCTAACCCGCCCCTGCTGGCCCAAGGGGCGGCGGATGAGCGGGATGCTTCGCAACAGGGGACGCCGGACGGGCGAGGTCAACCGGACGCTGCTCGGTGGCCTCGACCGATTGTTCGTGCCGCTGCTCGACCGCATCGACCGCGGGCTGGCGACCGGATCGCTCGACGTGACGCTGCCGGGCGGCGGGTTTCGCCGGATGGGAGGGCGGGCGCCGGGCGCGGCGGCGGTGGTCGACCTTCGCCACTGGCGCGCGCTCTATCGCCTTGCCACCGGCGGCTCGTCGGGCTGGTACGAAGCGTGGGTGGCTGGCGAATGGGCCAGCCCCGATCCGACCGCGCTGTTCGAGCTGTTCGTCGCCAATCGGCAGGGCCTCGGCGACACCGCCCGCGCGCGCCCTTGGTCGCGGCTCGCGCGCCGGATCGCGCATCTGGCGCGCCGCAACGACCGCAAGGGCGCGCGTCAGAACGTCGCCTATCACTACGACCTCGGCAACGACTTCTACGCCGCGTGGCTCGACGAGACGCTGACCTATTCGAGCGCGATCTTCGCCGACCCCGCCGAGCCGCTGGAGGCCGCGCAGCACCGCAAGCTCGCCGCGATCCTCAACCGGACGGCGACGAGGCCCGGCGACCGCATCCTCGAAATCGGCTGCGGCTGGGGATCGTTCGCGCGCACCGCCAGCGAGGGCGGGCGGCATGTCCACGGCCTGACGCTCTCGACCGAGCAGGCGGCGCACGTCCGCGCGCTCGGCCTTCCCAATGTCGAGGTGTCGCTGACCGACTATCGCGACGCGACCGGCACCTATGACGCGATCGCCAGCATCGAGATGGTCGAGGCGGTGGGTGAGGCCTATTGGCCCGACTATCTCGCCGCCGTCGCGCGCCTGTTGAAACCCGGCGGCCGCGCGGCGATCCAGTATATCGCGATCGACGATGCGATCTTCGCGGCATACGCACGCAACGTCGACTTCATCCAGAGCTATGTCTTCCCCGGCGGGATGCTGATCTCCGAAAGCCGCTTCCGCGCGATCGCCGAGCGCGCGGGCCTCGAATGGCGGGACGCCCACGCCTTCGGCCTCGATTATGCCGAAACGCTGCATCGCTGGCGCACCGCATTCGACCGCGCGGAGGCCGAGGGGCGGCTCCCCGCCGACCTCGACGCCGCGTTCCGCAATCTCTGGCGCTATTACCTCATGTATTGCGAGGGCGGCTTCCGCGGCGGCGGCATCACCGTGGCACAGGTGACATTGGTGAAGCCCGCCGCCTGACGCCTCAGTGCTGCCCCGCCTTTATCTGCCGCCGAAACCGATGCAGCAGCGGCTCGGTATAGCCGTTGGGCTGATGCCCACCCTCGAACACCAGCGCGCGCGCCGCCTGAAAGGCGAGGCTGTCCTCCCAGTGCCCCGCCATCGGGCGATAGGCCGGATCGCTCGCATTCTGCGCATCGACCTTCGCCGCCATGCGCCGGAGCGCCGCCTCGATCTCCTCCTCGCTCGCGATACCGTGACGCAGCCAGTTGGCGAGGATCTGCGACGAGATGCGCAGCGTCGCGCGGTCCTCCATCAGTCCCACATCGTTGATGTCGGGCACCTTCGAACAGCCGACGCCCTGATCGACCCAGCGCACGACATAGCCGAGGATGCCTTGGGCATTGTTGTCGAGCTCCCGCGCGATCTCCTCGCGCGACCAGTTGCGGCCCGTCGCCAGCGGCACGTCGAGCAACTTGCCCAGCCCCGGCACCGGCTCCTCCGCCCGCGCCGCCTGCCGCGCGGCCACGTCGACCTCGTGATAGTGCATCGCGTGCAGCGTCGCGGCGGTCGGGCTCGGCACCCAGGCGGTCGACGCGCCCGATTGCGGGTGCGCGACCTTCTCGCGCAGCATGTCGGCCATCCGGTCGGGCGCCGCCCACATGCCCTTGCCGATCTGCGCCCGTCCGCCAAGGCCGTGGCGAAGGCCGATCAGAACATTACGATCCTCATAGGCCTTGATCCACGCGCTCCCCTTCATCTCGCCCTTGGGGATCACTGCGCCGCCCGCCATCGCGGTATGGATCTCGTCGCCGGTGCGGTCGAGGAAGCCGGTGTTGATGAAGACGATCCGGTCCTTCACCGCATGGATGCAGGCGGCGAGATTGGCGGAGGTTCGCCGCTCCTCGTCCATCACGCCCACCTTGATCGTGTGGCGGCCCAGGCCGAGCAGATCCTCGACCGCGTCGAACAGGCGGTTGGTGAACGCCGCCTCGTCCGGCCCGTGCATCTTGGGCTTCACGATGTAGATCGAGCCCGCGCGGCTGTTGCGAAAGCGGCCGAGCCCGCGCAGGTCGTAGAGGCCGATTAGGCTGGTGACGATCGCATCGAGAATACCCTCGGGCGCCTCGGTCCCGTCGGCCAGATGCACCGCTGGCGTCGTCATCAGGTGGCCGACATTGCGCACGAAGAGCAGGCTGCGACCCGGCAGCGTCAGCGGCTGGTCGCCGACCCGGTATTCGCGGTCGGGATTGAGCGCCCGGGTGACGGTCCGCCCGCCCTTGTCGAACGTCTCCTCCAGGTCACCCTTCATCAGGCCCAGCCAGTTGGCATAGGCGGCGACCTTGTCCTCCGCATCCACCGCCGCGACCGAATCCTCGAGGTCGACGATCGTCGTCAGCGCCGATTCGAGGATCACGTCGGCGATCCCCGCCGGATCGTCGCGGCCGACCGGGTGGCTGCGGTCGATCACCACCTCGATATGCAGGCCGTGGTGGCGCAGCAGCAGGTTCGCGCCGTTCTGCCCCACGAACTGCGCAGGATCGGCGAGGATCAGCGCGCCTTCTGTGTGTTCGGCCCAGCTTTTGCCCACCAGCGGCACCGCCCGGTCGAGGAACGCCTTGGCCGCCGCGACGACCTGTGCCCCGCGTTCGGCGTCATACCCGCCGGGCTGCGCCTCGCCGGGCAGTGCGTCGGTGCCGTAAAGCGCGTCGTACAAGCTCCCCCACCGCGCATTGGCGGCGTTTAGCAGGAAGCGGGCGTTGAGGACCGGCACGACGAGCTGCGGCCCGGCAAGCGTCGCCACCTCTGCGTCCACATTCTCGGTGCCGATCGTGAAGTCGCCGGGTTCGGGGACGATATAGCCGATCTCGCGCAAGAACGCCTGATAGTCTGCCGGGTCGATCGGCTGGCCCGCATGGTCGCCATGCCAGCCATCGAGCCGCGCCTGCATCTCGTCGCGCGTGTCGAGCAGCGAGCGATTCTCGGGCACAAATTGCTCGAAGATCGCCGCCGCCCCGGCCCAGAACGCCTCGGGCGCGATTTCCAGCCCCGGCAGCACCCGGTCCTCGATGAAACGGGCGAGCGGTTCGGCCACCGACAGGGCGGCACGCGAAGTCATGACGGTCACAGGGGTCGGCTCCTCGGCAATGAATCATCGACGCCTGGGGAGGCCCGACGACTTGGAGCACGCCCGGCGCGCGCGATCAAGCCGGTCAGACGGACAGGCCGGCGCCCTCCGCCATCGCCGCCGGTGCGATCGCCGACACCGCCTGCTCGACGCGGATCAGCATGTCGCGAAGCTGTACGCGCTCGGCATCGCTGAACCCGGCGAACAGCGCCCGCTCCATCTCCAGCGCCTTGGGCGCGACCGCGGCATAGAGCTCGCGCCCCGAATCGGTGAGGTTAAGGACGCGGCTGCGCTGGTCGCCCGGATTGGGGACGCGTGCGACGAGCCCCCGCTCGGCCAGCGCGATCGCCGCGCGGCTGACCGTTACCTTGTCCATCTGCGTCCGGACGCCAAGCGCCTGCTGCGTCATGCCCTTCCCCTCGGCCAGCACACAGACGAGCCGCCATTCGGGCACGCGCAGCCCGAACATCGACTGATAGATGGTGGCGATCGCGCTCGACACCGTGTTGGACGCGAGCGAGAGGCGGTAGGGCAGGAAAGCGTCGAGATCGAGAACGGTCACTTGGCGTCATCCCCCGGAAATCACGCGAGTCGGACGACGTGCATAGCGCGGGCCGGGTGTATTTGTCGAAGCATACACCGATCCCGTTTCGGCGCGATCCGGCTTGCCAATCGCGCGCGCGCGACCCATTGCCGTCCGAACCATGCCCATGTCGCCGCCCCCCGATCTCGCCAGCCTCTCCCTTGCCGACATCGCGCGGCTGGCGGAGGCGGACAAGCTGCCGCCCGTCGACAAGTGGAACCCCGCGCATTGCGGCGACAGCGAGATGCGCATCGCCCGCGACGGCAGCTGGACGCATCAGGGCAGTCCCATCTCGCGCCAGGAGATGGTGCGCCTGTTTTCGACGATTCTGCGCCGCGAGCCGGAGGGGAACTACGTCCTCGTCACCCCGGTCGAGAAGCTCGACATCGAGGTCGAGGACGCGCCCTTCGTCGCGGTCGAGATGAAGGCCGAAGGGTCGGGCGAGGCGATGCGGATCGCGTTTCGGCTGAACACCGGCGACCTCGTGACCGCCGGCCCCAACCATCCGCTGCGCTTCACCGACGGGCCGGAGGGACCGCGCCCCTATCTCCTCGTCCGCGGGGGGCTGGAGGCGCTGGTCGCGCGGACGGTCTATTACGAGCTGGTCGAGATCGCGCTGGCGAACGGTACGCCGCCCGGCGTCTGGAGCGACGGCAGCTTCTTTCCCGTGAACGCCGGCGACGGCGCGGTCGCGGCGTGACGCTGGCCGAGCGGCTGGCCGCGGCGATGGCCCGCGCGCCGGCCGATGGCGAGCCGCCGATCCCCGGCGATGCCGCGCTGGGTGCCGCAGACCTCGACCCCGGCGGCGATCCGATGCCCGCCGCGGTGCTGATTGCGGTCACCGATCGGCCAGAGCCCGGCGTGCTGCTGACTCGCCGCACCGACAGCCTGTCGCGCCATGCGGGCCAGGTCGCCTTTCCCGGTGGCCGGATCGACGCGGACGACGCCGACGCGGTCGCCGCGGCGCTGCGCGAGGCGGAGGAGGAAGTCGCCCTGCCCCGCCACACCGCGCAGGTCGTTGGCGTCGCCGATCCCTATCGCACGATCACGGGGTTTCAGGTGACGCCCGTCCTTGCCGTGGTCCCCCCCGACCTGCCGCTCCGCCCACAACCGGGCGAGGTCGCGGCGATCTTCGAGCCGCCGCTTGCCTTCCTGCTGGATCCCGCCAGCCGCGAATGGCGCGACATGGACTGGCGCGGGCGGACGCGGCGGGTGATGGAGATCAACTGGCAGGGCCACCGCATCTGGGGCGCGACCGCCGCGATGCTCGTCAACCTCTCGCGCCGGCTGGACCGATGGCAGCACTGAACCCCGCCGACACGCCCTGGGCCGCGCGCGCGGGCTTCGCCGCGCTGATCGAGGCGCTTGGGCCCGAGGACACGCGCGTCGTCGGCGGCGCGGTGCGCGACACATTGCTCGGTCTGCCCGTCGCCGACCTCGACCTCGCCACCCGGCACCGGCCCGAGGAGGTCGTGCGCCGGCTCGAGAACGCGGGCATTCGCGCGGTGCCCACCGGCATCGCGCACGGCACCGTTACCGCTGTGCTGTCCGGCGGCCCGGTCGAGGTGACGACGCTCCGCCGCGACGTATCGACCGACGGCCGCCACGCGACGGTCGCGTTCAGCGACGACTGGCGCGAGGATGCCGCGCGCCGCGACTTCACGATGAACGCGCTCTACGCCGATCCCGTCACCGGCGGGCTGTTCGACTATTTCGGCGGCCTCGACGACCTGGAGGCGCGCCGCGTGCGCTTCATCGGTGATCCGCTCCAGCGCATTGCCGAGGATCATCTGCGCATCCTGCGCTTCTTCCGCTTCCTCGCGCGGTTCGGCGATTCGCCGGATGCCGAGGGGCTGGCCGCGTGTACCGCCCGTGCGCGCGACCTGATGGCGCTGTCGCGTGAGCGGATCGCCGACGAGCTGCTGAAACTGCTGGTCGCGCGCGATGCGGTTCCCGTGACGGCCCTGATGGTAGAACGCGGCCTGTTCGCGCCCGTCCTGCCCGAAGTGACGGCGGACGGTGCCGCCCGCCTCGCCGACCTCGCGACGGCCGAAGCGGCGGCGGGTGTGCCGCCTCACGCGATCCGCCGTCTTGCCGCGCTCATCCCCGCTGATTCGGCGGTCGCAGCCGATATCGGCGCGCGGCTGCGCTTGTCGAACGCCCAGCGCAAGCGGCTGGAGAGCGCGGCGCTACCGGCCGAGGGCGATGCCCGTGCGCTTGCCTATCGCATCGGCCACGATCAGGCGGTCGACCGCCTGCTGTTGGCCGGCCGGTCGATTGATCCGATCCGGGACTGGACGCCGCCGCGCTTCCCGCTGTCGGGCGGCGTGCTGGTGGCGCAGGGGGTTCGCAAAGGGCCGCTGGTGGCCGCGACTCTCAAGGCGATCGAGGATCGCTGGATCGCCGAGGACTTTCCCGGCGAGGCACGACTGACCGCCCTCACCGCCGAGGCGGTGGATCAGGCGTTGAGCAGCGACAACAGCCGCAGCGCCTGATCGGCGGGAAGCGGCTTCGAATAGAGGAACCCCTGCCCGTACCCACAGCCGAGCGCGGCCAGCGTCTGGGCCAGTTCGGGTGTCTCGATCCCCTCCGCCGTCGTCTGCATGCCGAGCGCCTGGGCGAGGCCCAGGATTGCGCGCACGATCGCCACCTTGTCGCGGTCGGCGAGCATACCCGAGACGAAGCTGCGATCGATTTTGAGCACGTCGATCGGCAGCCGCTGAAGATAGGCGAGGTTCGAATAGCCCGTGCCGAAATCGTCCATCGCCAGCGTCGTGCCGAGGTCCTTCAGTGCCCGGATCGCCACCGACACGCCGTCGGGATCGGCGACGATCGCGCTTTCGGTCAGCTCGAGCGTCAGTCGCCGCCCGTCGAGCCCGTGATCGGCCAGCGCCTGTTCGACCACCGCGGCGACGTTGTCGCGCTGCAACTGGATCGCCGACAGGTTGACCGCGACGTTGACGCCGCAATTGCCGCCGCGCGCCGCGTCCCATCCGGCGAGCGTCCGTGCCGCCTGATTGATCGCCCAGCGGCCAAGCGGCACGATCAGTCCTGCTTCCTCTGCCACCGGGATGAAATCGACGGGCGAGATCGCCTGCCCCCGCTCGTTCGTCCACCGCGACAGCGCCTCGAACGAGGTAACGCGGCCGGTCGCGAGATCGCAGATCGGCTGCATGTATAGTTCGAGCGCGCCGGCATCGATCGCCCGGCGCAATTCGGTCTCGATCCCGAACTGACGGCGCGCAGCGTCGAAAGCGCGGGTCTGGTAGATTTCGGTGCGGCCCGACTTTTTCGACCGCTTCACCGCGAACTGTGCGTGGCGGACGATTTCCTCGGCATCGTTCTTGTCGTCGTCGGCCAGCGCGATGCCGATCGAGCAATCGACGCGAATCTCGAAATCCGACAGGCGGAACGGCGTCGCGAGCGAATCCTCGATCCGCCGCGCGAGCTGAAGGACCTCGCCCGGCCCCTCGTCGATCGTCATGAGGATCGCGAACTCGTCGCCGCCGGTGCGCGCGATCAGGTCGCGCGCGCGCAGCGCGCCCTTCAAGCGGCGCGCGACCGAAATCAGCAGCTCGTCGCCCGCCAGGCCGCCCATGCAGGCATTGACCCGGCTGAACCGGTCGAGATTGACCGCCAGCACGGCATAGCTTTCGCGCCCGCGCTCGGCGATCGCGGCCTCCAGATGATCGGTGAACCCCGCACGATTCGGCAACCCGGTCAGGCTGTCGGTCATCATCTCGCGGCGAAGGCTGTCCTCGGTACGGTACTGGCCGGTGCGGTCGAGCAGCGTCAGCAGGCAGCGATGCTCGATCCCCTGCACCGGCGGGCGCGACAGGCGGACGCTGAAATAGCGGCAATCGACATGATCGCCGAACTGCCAGTCGAATTCCTCTGCGCGGGTCTCCCCGGCCAGGAACCCGAGAACGCGCGCGCCAAGGAGCCGCACCAGCGGCGACTGGTCGGCGACGACGCCGAGGCCCGCACCGCGGAAACTGCTGTTCACCGCCTCGAACGCCAACCCCCCGTCGCCCAGCGTCAGGATCGCCGCCGGGATCGGCAGCATCTCGAGCAGCAGCGCACTCGCCTGCGGCCCGTGCGAATGCGGGTCCACCTCGCCCAGCCAGCGACCGAGCGATTCGGGGAAGGTCAAGGCTTCGACCGGATACATCGACGACCGGACTAGGCCCGAGTCGTTAAGACGCGTTGAACTCCGATGATGCCTTGGGGTGAGGCACGACTAAAAAACGTGCGTCAGTCGAACCGGTTGTTGCGCGGAAATCCCTGTGGCGGGGTGCGCCCCGCGGCACCGCGCGCGGCGCGCCACGGCTGCATGTCGGCCTCGGTCCGGGTCCGCCCCGCCTCGCCGCCCATCGCCCAGGACAGGCCGTCGGCAAAATGGAAGGTCCGCACGTCGGCCAGCCCGCCTTCGCGGAACCGCTGGAGCTGGACGCCCTGTCCGCGCGACATCTCGGCCACCTCGCTCAAGGGGAAGACGCACAGCTTGCGATTGTCGCCCGAGGCGGCAACGTAATCGTCCCCCGGCGACACGCGGCGCACGACCTTGAGCTTTGCACCCGTGCGCGGGCTGACGATCTGCTTGCCCTTGCGCGTCTCGGCGAAGACGTCGCTCTCGCGCACCACGAAACCGCGGCCGTCGCTGGCGGCGACCAGCAGTTTCGCATCCGCCCC
This sequence comes from Sphingomonas yantingensis, assembly GCF_014199325.1. Taxonomy (GTDB): domain Bacteria; phylum Pseudomonadota; class Alphaproteobacteria; order Sphingomonadales; family Sphingomonadaceae; genus Sphingomonas; species Sphingomonas yantingensis. The sequence goes on along the minus strand of NZ_JACIJJ010000001.1, from coordinate 1,005,896 downwards.
GCCCGCCTTGGCCACCGACACGATCGCGCCGCCGCCATCGAGGTCGATCATCAGACTGAGCGGCTCGCCGAAGCCGCGCCCGCCGGGCAGCTTGTCGGCGCCCAGCGTGAAGAACCGCCCGCTCTCGGTCGCTACGATCAGCTTGTCAGTCGTCTGCGCGTGAAAGGCGAAGCGCGCGCCGTCGCCCTCGCGGAACTTCATCGCCTCGGTCGAGGCGAGGTCCACATGCCCCTTCATCGCACGGATCCAGCCGCGCTGCGAGACGATCACCGTCACCGGCTCGCGCTCGATCATCGCTTCCAGCGGGATTTCGCGCGCGGGGGCGGCTTCCTCGATCGTCGTGCGGCGCGCGCCGAGCGCGGTTTCGCGCCCGTAGCGCTCGCCGATCTTCTTGAGGTCGCGCTTCAGCCGGGTGCGCTGCTTCCCCTCGCTGGCGAGCAGCGCGGTCAGGTCCGCCTGCTCCTTGTCGAGCGCATCGCGCTCGCGCCGCAGCTCCATTTCCTCCAGCCGGCGCAGCGAGCGCAGGCGCATGTTTAGGATCGCCTCGGCCTGTCGGTCGGTCAGCTCGAACTCGGCCATCATCACGGCCTTGGGCTCGTCCTCGGTGCGGATGATCTCGATCACCCGGTCGAGATTGAGGAACGCGATGATGTAGCCGTCGAGCAGCTCGATTCGGTCGGCGATCTTGTCCAGCCGGTGCTGCGACCGGCGGCGGAGCACGACGAACTGATGGTCGACCCAGGCCGACAGCGCCTCGCGCAGGCTCATCACGCGCGGCGTGCGCTGATGGTCGAGCACGTTGAGGTTCAGCGGCACGCGCGTTTCGAGGTCGGTCAGCCGGAACAGCCCGTCCATCAGCGTGGAGGGATCGACAGTGCGCGATCGCGGTTCGAGGACGATGCGGATCTCGGCATCCGATTCGTCGCGCACATCGGCGAGGATCGGGAACTTCTTGTCGTTGATGAGCGCGGCGATCGCCTCGATCAGCTTGCCCTTCTGCACGCCGTACGGGATCTCCGTGACGACGACCTGCCAGCCGCCGCCCTTCTCCCGCTCGATCGTGTAGCGCGCGCGGACGCGAAACCCGCCGCGGCCGGTGGTGTAGCTCTCCGCGATCGCGCCGGGGCTGTCGACGACGATGCCGCCGGTGGGAAAATCGGGGCCGGTCACGTGTTGCAGGACCGCGGCGTCGTCCGCCTCGGGCCGGTCGATCAGCATGATCGCCGCATCAATCAGCTCGGCGGCGTTGTGCGGCGGGATGCTCGTCGCCATGCCGACCGCGATGCCGCTGGCACCGTTGGCGAGCAGGTTGGGGAACAGCCCCGGAAACAGCTCGGGCTCCTGCTCCTCGCCATTATAGGTCGGGCGATAGTCGACCGCGTCCTCGTCGAGGCCAGACATCAGGTCGATCGCGACCTGTGTCAGCCGCGCCTCGGTATAGCGGTATGCGGCGGCGTTATCGCCGTCGATGTTGCCGAAATTACCCTGCCCGTCGACCAGCGGATAGCGAAGCGCGAACGTCTGGGCGAGGCGAACCATCGCGTCATAGACCGACTGATCGCCATGCGGATGGTATTTGCCGATCACGTCGCCGACGACGCGCGCGCACTTCTTGTACCCGCTGGCCGGGTCGAGCTTGAGCAGCCGCATCGCCCAGAGGAGGCGGCGATGCACCGGCTTCAGGCCATCGCGCACGTCGGGCAGCGACCGCGCGGTGATCGTCGACATCGCATAGACGAGGTATCGCTCGGAAAGCGCACTGTCGAAGGGCGCATCGAGGATGCCGATGGGCGGATTATCAAGCGGATCGTCGATGTCGGTGGCCATTGCGGCTCTGGCTAGCAGAGCGCCGCGTCGCTTTCCAGCGAACCCGCGGGCGGGGGTGACGCCGCGCTTCCCCCGCGCTACCAGCCGGGCATGGAGAGACTGACCCCGGTGGAACGCGCGGCCGTCGAGCACGTCGCGGACGCCCCGATGCGCGAACAGGTGGAAGCGTGGTGCGCGATCAATTCGGGCACGCGCAACCTTGAGGGCGTGGCGGCGATGGGCGGCGTGCTGGCGGACGCCTTCGCCGCGCTGCCCGGCGAGATCGCGATGGTCGAGCCCGCGGCGGTCGAGGCGGTGGAGCCCGACGGCCGTGTCGTGGGTATCGATCATGGCCGGCACCTGCACCTGACCGTCCGGCCCGATGCGCCCGTCCAGATGCTGTTCACCGGCCACATGGACACCGTCTATCCCGCCGACCATCCGTTCCAGTCGCTGACCATCCGCGACGACGGCGCGATCAACGCGCCGGGATCGGCGGACATGAAGGGCGGGCTGTCGCTGATGCTCGCCGCGCTAAAGGCCCTCGAGGCGAGCCCGCTTGGCCCTCGGATCGGCTATGAGGTCGTCATCAATTCGGACGAGGAAACGGGCAGCTTCGCTTCCGCCGCGCTGCTCGCGCGGGCGGCGCGAGGCAAGGTCGCTGCGCTCACCTACGAACCCGCGCTCGCCGACGGGACGCTCGCCGGCCCGCGCGGGGGCACGGGTAATTTCGCGCTCGTCGTCACCGGCCGCAGCGCCCATGCCGGCCGCAACCCGCACGAGGGGCGCAACGCGATCGTCGCCGCCGCCGACCTCGCGCTGCGCCTGGCCAAGGCGGGCCGCGAGGGGCTGAGCGTCAATCCCGCGCGGATCGACGGCGGCGGGCCGAACAACGTCGTCCCCGACCACGCCGTCCTCCGCATCAATTTCCGCCCGCGCGACGCCGCCGCGATCGAAGCGGCACAGGCCGCGCTCGATCTCGCCATCGCCGAGGTTGCGGCGAGCCACGACGTGCGCGTCGACCTGCACGGCAGTTTCAACCGCCCGCCCAAACCGCTCGATGCCGGCGCCGAACGCCTCTTCGGTCTCGTCAAACAGGTCGGCGCCGATCTCGGCGTACCGATCGCCTGGCAATTCTCGGGCGGCGTCTGCGACGGCAACAACATCGCGGCGTGCGGGGTCCCCGTCGTCGACACCATGGGCGCCCGCGGCGGCGCCATCCATTCAGCCCAGGAGTTCCTCATTCCCGAAAGCCTGCCCGAGCGCGCCGCCCTGTCGGCGCTGACGATCCTGCGCATCGCCGAAAAGGGTCGCCCATGAGCTTTCGCATCCGCGCCGCCCGCGATGAGGATCTTCAGCCGCTCTACGAGATGGCGAAGCTGACCGGCGGCGGCTTCACCAACCTGCCCCCCGACAAGCCCGCGCTAAAGGCGAAGCTGGAGCGCAGCCACGAGGCGTTCGGCCGCACCGATGATGCGGTGCGCGACGACCTCTACGTCCTCGTCCTCGAAAATGCGGAAACGGGCGAGGTGCGCGGCACCTGCCAGATCTTCACGCAGGTGGGGCAACGCTGGCCCTTCTACAGTTATCGCATCGGCACGATCACAAAGCGCAGCGAAGAGCTCGGCCGCACCTTCCGCTCCGAAACGCTCAATCTCGTCAACGACCTCGAGGGGGCGAGCGAGGTTGGCGGGCTGTTCCTGCATCCGGGCGAACGCGCCGGGGGCCTGGGCATGCTGCTCGCGCGCAGCCGCTATCTGTTCATCGCCGCACACCGCGCGCGCTTCGCCGACCGCATCCTCGCCGAGCTTCGCGGGGTGATCGACGAGGCGGGCGGCTCGCCCTTCTGGGACGGGGTCGCCGGCCGCTTCTTCGGGATGAATTTCCAGGCCGCGGACGAGTTCAACGCGACCCACGGCAACCAGTTCATCGCCGACCTGATGCCCAAGCACCCCATCTATATCGCGATGCTGTCGGAGACCGCGCGCGCCTCGATCGGCCTGCCGCACCCCAGCGGCCGCGCGGCGATGCGGATGCTGGAGGGCGAGGGGTTCGCGCATGACGGCTATGTCGACATCTTCGATGGCGGCCCGACCATGACCGCGCGCACCGACGCGGTGAAGAGCATCCGCGAGGCCACCGCGGCCCCCGTCGCGGCGCTCGCGGATGACGGCGACTCGAAGCTGGTCGCGACCGGACGGCTTGCCGAGTTCCGCTGCGCCTTCGGCAAGGTCGCGACGAGCGAGGGCGGCGTGACGCTCGACCCGGCGTGCGCCGGGCTGCTCGGGATCGAGCCGGGCGCGACTGTCCTGCATGTGGAGCGCTGAGATGGCGTCGCTGGAAATCAACTTCGACGGGCTGATCGGCCCCAGCCACAATTATGCCGGGCTCAGCCCCGGCAATCTCGCCGCCACGCGCAACGCGGGCGCGGTGTCGCAGCCGCGCGCGGCCGCGCTGCAGGGCATCGCCAAGATGCGTGCGAATATCCGCCTCGGGCTCCGCCAAGGCATCCTCCTGCCCCACGCGCGCCCCGACCGGCGATGGCTGGCGAGCCTGTCGACCGACTTCGACGCCGCCGCGCCGCATCTGCAGGCGCAGGCGCTGTCCGCCTCGGCGATGTGGGCGGCCAATGCCGCCACCGTCTCGCCCGCGCCCGACACCGCGGACGGGCGCTGCCACCTGTCGGTCGCCAATCTCGTGACGATGCCGCATCGCAGCCACGAGTGGCCCGGCACGCTCGCGCAGCTTCGCCTCGCCTTCGCGAGCGATGCGTTCGCCGTCCACGGCCCCGTCCCCGCACCGTTCGGCGACGAGGGCGCGGCGAATCACATGCGGCTTTGCCCACGCCACGGCGAGGCGGGGGTCGAGGTCTTCGTCTACGGCGTCTCGGGCGGCCCCTTCCCCGCGCGCCAGCATCGCGACGCGAGCGAAGCCGTCGCCCGCGCCCACGGCCTCGATCCCGTGCGCACGCTGTTCGTTCAGCAGTCGGTCGAAGCGATTGCCGCCGGTGCGTTCCACAACGACGTGGTGGCCGTCGCCAACGAGCGCGTACTGTTCGCGCACGAACACGCCTTTGCCGACAAGGCGGGCTTCTATGCCGACCTCACTCGCCTGATGCCGGAGGTGGAGATCGTCGAGGTACCCGCCGACCGCGTGACGCTCGGTGATGCGATCACCTCCTATCTCTTCAACGCCCAGTTCGTGACGCCGCCCGACGGCCTGCCCACGCTGATCGTGCCCACAGAGGCGCGCGACAACGCCGCCGTCTGGGGCTGGCTTCAGGACCATCTTGCCGGCAACGGCGCGATCCGGCGGGTCGAGGTGGTGGACGTGCGCCAGTCGATGGCGAACGGCGGCGGCCCGGCGTGCCTGCGCCTGCGCGTCGTCGCCGATCCGTCGACGATCGACCCGCGGTTCCTCGTCGATGAGGGCAAGCTCGACCGGCTCGCCGCGGTGGTCGAGGCGCACTGGCCGGAGGCGATCGGCGCCGACAACATCGGCGACCCGGCACTGATCGGGCGGATCGAGGCGGCGCGGCGCGCGCTGCTGGAGACGCTCGGCCTTGTCGAGTTACTTGACAGTTAACCCTGCTCGGTAACGCCAAAATGGCGGCTTTCCGGGTCTGGTACGCATTTTGCAGAACGCTTTGCCATGTGGCAGAGCGTATCCCGGCTGTTCGTCATCAAGACGAAGTTCGAAGCCTTCGTCGTCATCTACGGCCTCGGCACCGGGGCCGTGGAGCGTGGCATGCATTACCTGCACGATTATCCGGGCTTCGGCGGCAAGCTCCTGTTCGCGGTCTGCCCGCTCGCCGTCTTCATGGCCGGCGCGCGCATCCTCGATTCGATCGAGCGCGGCTACGGCGAGTAACCCCGTCACCCCGGACTTGATCCGGGGTGACGCGCAGATGTTAGGCGTAGGCGTACGGCCCACCCTTCGCCAGCGCGGTCTGGTATGCCGGGCGCGCGTGGATGCGCTCGAGCCATGCGATCGTCGCCGGCCGGCTGGCGTCCAGCCCGCCGCGGCTCTTCGCCGCCTCCAGCGGGAAACTCATCATCACGTCGGCGGCGGTGAAAGCATCGCCCGCGAACCACGGCCGGGTCGCGAGTTCGCTTTCGATATAGTCGAGATGCACGTCGATCATCGGCTGGATGCGCTTCATCGCCGCCTTGCCCAGCACCGGCACCTTGCTCAGTACCAGCTTGACCAGCAGCGGCGGCATCACCGACCCCTCCGCATAATGGAGGAAGAAGCGGTAGCGCAGCATATCCTCTCGCCGCGCCGGAGTACCGAGGCGGCCGTCGCATTTCTCGACCAGATATTCGACGATCGCGCCGGTTTCGGCGACGACAACACGGTCGCCGCCGGCGGGGGCGACATCCTCGATCACCGGCGACTTGCCGAGCGGGTGGATGCGGCGCAGTTCGGGCGGCGCGAGCATGGTCGCCTTGTTCCGCTCGTACCGCTTGACCTCATAGGGCAGGCCCAGTTCCTCGAGCAGCCAGAGCACGCGCTGCGACCGCGAGTTTTCGAGATGGTGGACGATGATCGTCATGCGGGCTCCTCGGGATTGCGGGCGGTCCAGATCCAGGCGGCGGCGGAAAAGGCGACGCGGTTCTCCGAACGCTTCGCCGCGCAAAGCGCCGCAAGCCGCTCTAGCAATTCGCCCTGCCGGTCGCGCGGCGCGTCGGCGATCGCACGGGCAGCCGGACCGATACGGCGGAGCAGCGCTACCGCCTCGTCCACCGCATCGGCGCCGTCGCCCGCGACATAGTCGTAATCGACTACCTCGCCCCGCGCATCGCGCCAGCCGGCATCGGCCAGGATGCGCTCGACCTCGCCCGCCAGTGCAAAGGCGAACGGCCCCGGCCCGCCCGCCTGCCCGTCGGCGCCGCCAGTCTCGACGCCGAGAGCCGCCGCCGGCTCGGTCGCCCAGCCGTTCAGCGCGCGCGCTCGAAAGCAACTGAAGACGATCCGCCCGTTCGGCGCCGTCGCGCGCCGGAGCGCTGCAAAGGCTGAGACGGGATCGTCGAAAAACATGACCCCGTGGCGCGAAACGAGCCGGTCGTACGCCGCCTCTCCCGTCAGCACCGCTGCGTCCGCGACCCGGAACGTCGCACGCCCCGCGCCCCGCTTCTCCGCCGCGGCGACCAGCGCGGCGGACAGGTCGACGCCCGTCACTGCCACGTCACGCCGCGCCGCGGCGATGGCGAGCGACGTCGCCCCCGCCCCGCACCCGACGTCGAGCACGCGCGCCCCCTCGCCCAGCCCGTCCAGCGCCGCCGCCAGCAGTGCGGGGTCCAGCTCGGCAAAGCTTCGGTCGGTCCGCAGCCACTCCGCGGCCCAGGCGTCGCCGACGCGCGCCCGCCAGTCGGCGCCGCCCGTCATGCAGTCGGAAGTTCGATCGTCATGGGGCGAAACTAGGCGGCTCGCCCCGCTACGGCAACGGCGGCGCGCGCTTGCGTTTTTGGCGCGCACGCGCTAGGCGCGCGACCGTCCGACGAGTATATGCTCGGCGGCGGAGCGGCCTTGCGGCATGACCGACCGGCCCCTTTCGCTATCGTAACCGCGATCGAGAGACCTTCGCCTCCCCGCTCATGCGCTCGCGCGGATGCCGTAGCGGCATTCGGCCGCCACGGCATTCTGGCCCAAAGACCGCCGGATCCAACCGGCTGGCCGGAAAACGTCAACACTGAGGATCCACTCCAACCCATGGCTACCAACCCCACCCGCGACGATTTCGCCGCGATGCTCGACGACATGTTCGGCGGTGCCGACAGCTTCGAGGGCCGTGTCGTCCACGGCACCGTCACCGCGATCGAGAACGACCTTGCCGTCATCGACGTCGGCCTGAAGAGCGAAGGCCGCGTGCCGCTGCGCGAGTTCGCCGCGCCGGGCCAGAAGGCCGAGCTCAAGGTCGGTGACGAAGTCGAGGTCTATGTCGACCGCGTCGAGAACGCCAATGGCGAAGCGATGCTGTCGCGCGACCGCGCCCGCCGCGAAGCCGCCTGGGACAAGCTCGAGCTCGAGTTCAGCCAGGGCAACCGCGTCGAGGGCGTGATCTTCGGCCGCGTAAAGGGCGGCTTCACCGTCGACCTGTCGGGCGCCGTCGCGTTCCTGCCGGGTTCGCAGGTCGACATCCGCCCCGTGCGCGACGTCACCCCGCTGATGGACCTGCCCCAGCCCTTCCAGATCCTGAAGATGGACCGCAAGCGCGGCAACATCGTCGTGTCGCGCCGCGCCGTCCTCGAAGAGACGCGCGCCGAGCAGCGTTCGGGCCTGATCCAGAGCCTGGCCGAGGGTCAGATCATCGACGGTGTCGTCAAGAACATCACCGACTACGGTGCGTTCGTCGACCTCGGCGGCATCGACGGCCTGCTCCACGTCACCGACCTCAGCTACAAGCGCGTCGGCCACCCGTCGGAGATGCTGAACATCGGCGACACGGTGAAGGTGCAGATCATCCGCATCAACCGCGACACCCAGCGCATCAGCCTTGGCATGAAGCAGCTCGAGAGCGATCCGTGGGATGGCGCCGGTGCCAAGTATCCGGTCGGCGCGAAGCTGTCGGGCCGCGTCACGAACATCACCGAATATGGTGCGTTCGTCGAGCTGGAGCCGGGCATCGAGGGCCTCGTCCACGTCAGCGAAATGTCGTGGACCAAGAAGAACGTCCATCCGGGCAAGATCGTCTCGACTTCGCAGGAAGTCGAAGTCGTCGTGCTCGAGGTCGACGAGGACAAGCGCCGCATCAGCCTCGGCCTCAAGCAGGCGCAGCAGAACCCGTGGGAGCGCTTCGCAGAGGCGCATCCGGTCGGCACCGAGGTCGAGGGCGAAGTCAAGAACGCCACCGAGTTCGGCCTGTTCATCGGCCTGGACGGCGACGTCGACGGCATGGTCCACATGTCGGACATCGCCTGGGGCATCTCGGGCGAGGACGCGCTGGCGCTCCACCGCAAGGGTGAGGTCGTCAAGGCGATCGTCCTGGCGGTCGAGGCCGACAAGGAGCGCATCAGCCTTGGCATGAAGCAGCTCGAGCGCGGCGCCCCGGTTGCGGGCGGTGCGGCGGCTGCCGGCGGCGCGGGCCGCGTGGGCAAGAACGAGATCGTTACCGTGACGGTGCTCGAAGTCCGCGACGCGGGCCTCGAGGTCCAGACCGGCGACGACGGCGCCACCGGCTTCATCAAGCGCACCGACCTCGGCCGCGACCGCGACGAGCAGCGCCCGGAGCGTTTCCAAGTCGGCCAGAAGTTCGATGCGATGGTGACCGGCTTCGACCGTTCGAAGAAGCCCACCTTCTCGATCAAGGCGATGCAGATCGCCGAAGAGAAGCAGGCGGTCGCGCAGTACGGCTCGTCCGACTCGGGCGCGTCGCTCGGCGACATTCTCGGCGAGGCGCTGAAGGCGCGCGGCGAGAAGAACTAAGACCTTTCGGGAAACCGGATGGGAATCGGGCGGCGGGTGCATTCGCATCCGCCGCCCTTTTCATTGGGTCTCACCCCAATGGATCATCGGTACGGGACAGGTTTCAACGCCGCTACCGATTGATGGAGATTAGCCCTATGCGCTAGGGTACGTCGTTAGCGGACTTATCTCGATCGATCGTTGGATCGATATCCGCAGGGGCATGATTTGACATGATACGTTCCGAACTCGTCCAGCTACTGGTCCGCGACAATCCGGATCTTGCGGTCCGTGACGTCGAGCGCATCGTCAACATCTTCTTCGACCAGATCACCGCGCGCCTGTCGGAGGATGGCCGCGTCGAGCTGCGCGGTTTCGGCGCCTTCTCGACCCGCGCACGCGATGCCCGCACCGGCCGCAACCCGCGCACGGGCGAGGTCGTGCCGGTGGATGCCAAGCGCGTCCCCTATTTCAAGCCCGGCAAGGAAATGCGTCAGCGCCTGAACGTCGGCGAATAGCTTGCCTTGCGCCGCGCCCGCCTTATGGCAGGAGCGCGGCATGCGGGCGTGGCGGAATGGTAGACGCAACGGACTTGACGCGAAAATTGAGTGCGCGCCGGGAAACCGGCGACGTAGAACCGCTCAAATTCGGGGAACCCTGTCAGATGGCGATCCCGAGCCAAGCCCGGCGGCCTCGTGCGGCCGGGAAGGTGTAGAGACTAGACGGGCGGCGCCTAAATCCCGGTTGCGGGACAGGGCGAAGGGATAGTCCAGACCCCGAACGCTTGCGGCCCCTAGCGGCCGGAGCGGCGGCGAAAGCCGTAGCGGGTACGAAAATCCGGTGGGCCGAACGGCCCGTGGGGGTTCGAGTCCCCCGGCCCGCACCAACCGCACTACCTCAGATCAACAGGTATCAAGCTGATCTCGGCGCTGGAGGAGATCGTCCAGTAAGCGCGCAACCGGCGGTCGAAGGCGCGGTTGAAGGAGGACAAAGGTCGCGTGACAGGCGATTGAGGCTAATCAATGAAGGCCTCGGCGACGACCAGTTCGGTCTCGTCCCAATGCGGCACCGCCTGCACCGTCAGGGGCACGAGGAAGCGGCGGCCGCCTTCGCGCTCGATCTCGACCAGGTCGCTCGCGCCGTAATTCTCGACCGCGACGACAGTGCCGAGCAGTTCGCCCGTCCCGCTGCGCGCGGGAAGGCCGATGAGGTCGGCATGGTAATATTCGCCCTCGCCCAGCGGCGGCAGGCACGATCGGGGTACGGTCAGCGCGGTGCCGCGCATCGCCTCTGCGGCGGTGCGGTCGGCCACACCCTCGAACCGGGCGATATCCTGGCGCAGGCTCACCAATTTCAGCGTGCCGCCGTTGAACAGGCGGTAGGATGCCAGATCGTTGGCGAAGATCTTGAGCTTCACCTCACCGCGAATGCCGTGCGCGCCGGTGATCGCGGCCAGCGTCACGGGCCGGTCCGGGTCCGCCGGGAGCGGCGCCTTGCTGTTCGCCGGATCGGTCACGCGCGGAATCCTTGTAATCGGTCGACGCATCGCCCGCCGCCGCGCGCGCCGGACCCGGCGGACCGCGCGGCGACGGGCAAGCCCTTACGCCTCGGCGCTCTCTTCGGCCGGGGCATCGGCGGGCGCGTTCTTCGCCGCTTCCGCGGCTTCCTGCTGCGCCTTCAGCTTCTCGGCCTTCTCCTCGGCGCGCTCGGTCGCCTTCTCGCCCGGCTTGGCCTTGTTCGGGTTGTTGCGCGCGGCGCGCTCACGGACGCCCGCGGCGTCGAGGAAGCGAGCGACGCGGTCGGTCGGCTGCGCACCGACGCTCAGCCAGTGCTTCGCGCGATCGGTGTCGAGCTTGACGCGCTCGTCCGAATCCTTGGCGAGCAGCGGGTTGTAGGTGCCGATCTTCTCGATGAACTTGCCGTCGCGCGGGCTGCGCGCGTCGGCGACGACGATGCGGTAATAGGGACGCTTCTTCGAGCCGCCACGCGACAGACGCATGCTGATTGCCATTTGAACTTCTTCCTTCTTCTCAATTCGTGACCCCGGCTGGCCGGGGCCTGATAGTTGTCGTTTGCTTGCGGCCGAAGACCCCCGCGTTCGCCGGGGCGACGGCCCTTACTTCTTCTTCAACAGGTCTTCGAAGCCGGGCGGCAGCTTGGGCATCTCGCCCCCGCCGCCGAGGCCGGGGAGCCCCCCGCCCGCCTTCGACATGAAATCGCCCATCGCCGGGCCGCCGAGCGCATTGCCGATCCCGCCCATGCCGCCGCCGGGGCCGCCCTTGCCGAGCATCGCGGCAAGGCCCTTGATGCCGCCCATCTTCTTGATGCGCTTCATCGCGGTCGCCATTTCCTGATGCATCTTCAGGAGCTTGTTGACGTCCTGCACGGTGGTGCCAGACCCCTTGGCCACGCGGATCTTGCGCTTGGCGTTCAGAAGCTCGGGCTTGGCACGCTCCTTGATGGTCATCGACCCGATCATCGCGTCCATGCGCAGGAGGATACGCTCGTCCATGTTCGAAGCCGCCATCGCGGCCTGCGCCTTCTTCATGCCGGGGATCATGCCGGCCAGCGCACCCAGACCGCCCATGCGCCGCATCTGCGCCAGCTGGCTGCGCAGGTCGTTCATGTCGAACTGACCCTTGGCCATGCGCGCGGCCATCTTCTCGGCATCGTCGGCCTGGATCGCCTCCGCCGCGCGCTCGACCAGCGACACCACGTCGCCCATGCCGAGGATGCGGCCGGCGACGCGCTTGGGGTGGAACGGCTCGATCGCGTCGAGCTTTTCGCCGACGCCCGCGAACTTGATCGGCTTGCCGGTGACGGCGCGCATCGACAGCGCAGCGCCGCCGCGCGCATCGCCGTCCATCCGCGTCAGCACGACGCCGGTCAGCGGCACCTGCTGAGAAAAGTTGGTGGCGACGTTGACCGCGTCCTGGCCGGTCAGCGAATCGACGACGAGCAGGATTTCGTCCGGCTTCGAGATGTCGGCAACCGCCTTCATCTCGTCCATCAGCGCCTGATCGACGTGCAGGCGACCCGCGGTGTCGAGCATCACCACGTCGAAGCCCTGGAGCTTCGCCGACTGCATCGCGCGCCGGGCGATATCGACGGGCTGCTGGCCCGCGACGATCGGCAGCGTCGCGACCTCGATCTGCGTGCCGAGTACCGCCAGCTGCTCTTGCGCAGCCGGGCGATTGACGTCGAGCGACGCCATCAGCACCTTCTTGCCGCGCTTCTTGACGAGGCGCGAGAGCTTGGCCGTCGTCGTCGTCTTGCCCGAGCCCTGAAGCCCGACCATCATCACGACCGCGGGCGGCGTCACGTCGAGGTTCAGGTCGGCGCTGTCCGACCCTAGCATCTCGACCAGCGCGTCGTTGACGATCTTAACGACCTGCTGCCCCGGCGTGACCGAGCGAAGGACGTTCTGGCCGACCGCTTCCTCGGTCACCTTGTCGACAAATGCACGCGCGACAGGCAGCGCCACGTCCGCCTCGAGCAGGGCGATCCGCACCTCGCGCATCGCGCCGCGCACATCGGCTTCGGTCAGCGCGCCGCGGCCGCGCAGACGGTCGAAGACGCCGCCAAGCCGATCGCTGAGACTGTCGAACATGCGCTTTCAACTCCGTTTCCGCGACCCGACCGGCGTAACGCAAAATGCGCCGGCGGACGAAACCTCGTCGGCCGGCGTACCCCTCGGGGCGCTCTGCATCACGATCCGTTCGGAGCGTTGGCCGCGGCGCATAGCGCAACACCCGCGCCGACGCAACGCCGCGTCGCGATTAACGGCTTCTTGACGCGACCTGTGGCACCCGGCGTTCGATGGGGAGCGATCGACACGCCATGCGGAAGACCGAACGGGCCGATTCCGGCGACAGCCAGCGCCTGACCGGCGCGATCAGCGTCGCAGCGATCCTGCTGTTCGTCGGCATCGGTTCGACCGTCCTGTCGCAGCTTGTCGGCCAGCAGCTGGGCACGCGTGACGGCGCGGACGAGATCCTCGTCATCGCGCTCCTCCTCAACACCGCGCTGATCCTGATCGGATGGCGGCGCCATGCGGGGCTTGTCGGCCAGGTGCGTGGCCATGCCGAGGCGGAGGCGCGCGCCCGCGCACTTGCCGCGCGCGATCCGCTGACGGGCTTCCACAACCGCCGCAGCCTGGCCGACGAGGGCGCGGCGATGCTCGTGGATGCGGAGCGGCGGGGCAAGGCGACCGCGCTGATGATGCTCGACCTCGACCACTTCAAGAGCGTCAACGACATGCATGGCCATGCCGTCGGCGACACTTTGCTGCGCATCGTCGCGCAGGAAGTGACAGCGATCACGCCGACCAGCGCGCTGCACGCGCGCCTCGGCGGTGACGAGTTCGCGATCGCGATGGTGTTCGATTCGAGCGCACCCGAGGTCGTCGAACGCGTGGCCGAACGCCTCGTCGCGCGCCTGGCCCAGCCCTTCGATGCCGAGGGGCAGAAGCTGCACATCAGTTGCTCGCTGGGCCTCGCCCGATCCGATTTCGGATCGCGGTCGATCGAGGCGCTGATGCGCGCGGGCGACATCGCGATGTATGCGGCCAAGAAATCGGGCCGCAACCGCTTCGCCTGGTTCGACGAATCGATGGAGCGCGAGCTCAAGGCGCGCAACGACCTGGAACAGGGTCTGCGCATCGCCATTCCGGGCGGCCAGATCGTCCCCTATTTCGAGCAGCAGATCGACCTTGCGACTGGCGCGCTAACGGGGTTCGAGGTGCTGGCCCGCTGGGAGCACCCGACGCGCGGCGTGATCGGCCCCGACCGCTTCATCCCGATCGCCGAGGAAACCGGCATGATCGCCGACCTGTCGCTGTCGATCATGCGACAGGCGTTCACCGCGGCGCGCGACTGGGACCAGGCGCTGACGCTCTCGGTCAACATCTCGCCATGGCAGCTTCGCGATGCGTGGCTGGCGCAGAAGATCATCAAGACGCTGACCGAGACGGGTTTCCCCGCCAGCCGGCTCGAGATCGAGATCACCGAGAGCGCGCTGTTCGACAACCTCGCGCTCGCGCAGTCGATCGCCGGCAGCCTGAAGAACCAGGGCGTTCGCCTCGCGCTCGACGATTTCGGCACGGGCTATTCGAGCCTCGCGCACCTGCGCGCGCTGCCGTTCGACCGGATCAAGATCGACAAGTCGTTCGTCACCTCGATCAACGAGGCGCCTGATTCGGCGGCGATCGTCACCGCGATCGTCCGGCTGGGCGAGAGCCTCAACCTGCCGGTGACGGCCGAAGGGGTCGAGGACGGCGCGATCGCCGCGCGCCTGATCGCAATGGGCTGTGCGAAGGCGCAGGGCTGGCATTATGGCAAGCCGCTGTCGCCAGTGGGCGTGCGGTCGCTACTTGCCGAGCGCCACCTGATCGTCGGCGCCGCGCCCGCGACCAGCAATGTCGAGCCGATCACCAGCCGGCGTCGGGCCGGCTGAGATAGGCCTGCTCGGCGGGCGTACTCTCCCGCCCCAGCGCCGCGTTTCGCGACGGGAAGCGGCCATACTCCTCGATCACTTCGCGATGCGCCCTCGCGAAATCGAGCGAGTCGGCATCGCCCAGCGCCTCGAACAGCCGCACGCATTCGGCCTGCGCGCCGGCATCCTCTGCGTGCATGAACGGCATGTAGAGGAACTTCGCGCGGGCGGGCGGCAGTTGCCCGTCATACCCCTTCGCCACGCCCTCTCGCGCCAGTTGCAGCGCCAGCGGGTCGGCGGCGAACGCCTCCCCCGACCCGCGATGGAGGTTGCGGCCGAACTGGTCGATCAGGACGATCGCGGCGAGCAGGCTGTCGGCATCGTCGCGCCAGCCCGCCGCTCCGCCCGCCACCACCACCCCGCGAAGCTCGCCGAAACGCCGCGCGATTTCGGCATCGAGCGCGTCGTCCTTGGCGAAATGCTGTTCGGGCGTGCATTCGCCGAACCAGAAATCGAGAATGGCGGCGGCATCCTTGTGCATCAGTCCCCTTTCGCGGTGATGGACTTCCGGGGCCATCGCTCCTAAGTCCCGGCCCATGTTCGCCGCCAAGCGCCCGGGCTGACATGGCCGAGATCGTCACGCTGGGCTGCCGCCTCAACCTCTCCGAAAGCGAAACGATCCGGTCGATGCTGGGCGATCGTCCCGTCGCGGTCGTCAATTCGTGCGCGGTGACGGGCGAAGCCGTGCGCCGCTCGCGCCGTGCGGTGCGGCGACTGGCGCGCGAAAATCCCGGCGCGGAGCTCGTCGTCACCGGTTGTGCCGCGACGATCGACCCGACGGCATTCGCCGCGTTGCCCGGCGTCACCCGCGTCGTCGCCAACCCTTTGAAGCTGGCGCCCGAGGCATGGGGCGCTTCGGCGCCCGCCGCCCTGCCCCCCTCACCCCACGCCCGCGCGCTGGTCGAGGTGCAGAATGGCTGCGACCACAGCTGCACCTTCTGCATCATCCCCGCCGGCCGCGGTCCCAGCCGGTCGCTGCCCGCCGGCGGCGTGGTCGAGCGTATCGCGGCGCTGGTCGCGGCGGGCCATCTGGAGGTGGTGCTGACCGGCGTCGACCTGACGAGCTACGGCGCCGACCTCCCCGGCGTGCCGACGCTCGGCCATCTGGTCGAGCGCATCCTGCGGCTGATTCCCGATCTTCCTCGCCTGCGCCTGTCCTCGATCGACCCGGCCGAGGTCGACGACCGGCTGTTCGCGCTGCTTGCGCACGAACCGCGGGTGATGCCGCACCTCCACCTATCGATGCAGGCAGGCGACGACCTGATCCTCAAGCGGATGAAGCGCCGCCACAGCCGCGCACAAGCCGTCTCGCTGGTCGACCGGCTGCGCGAGGCGAGACCCGACCTCGCCGTCGGTGCCGACCTGATCGCCGGCTTCCCGACCGAGAGCGAGGCGGCATTCGAGAACGGCCGCGCGCTGATCGAGGAATGCGGGATCGTCCACGCGCACATCTTCCCCTTCTCCCCACGCGAAGGCACCCCCGCTGCGCGGATGCCAGAGGTCGATCCGGTGACGGTGCGCGAGCGCGCCGCGATCCTGCGCGATACTGCCGCCCGTGTCCGCCGCGACTGGCTTACCAGCCTTGTCGGCACCGCTCAGTCGGTGCTGGTCGAACGCCCCGGCGATACCGGCCATGCCGAGAACTTCGCCGAGGTCCGCTTCGCCGCGCGGCGCGAGCCCGGCACCCTTATCCCGGCGCGCATCACGGCAGCCGCCGACGACCATCTGATCGGAGACATCGAATGAACGGCCCAAGCTGGCATGAAAAGCTGCTCGGGGGCTTTCGCAAGACCTCCGACCGGCTGATGGGCAATCTGGCCGGCCTCTCGCTCGCGCGACTGGACGACGCGACGCTCGACGAGATCGAGGAGGCGCTGATCGCCTCCGACCTCGGCCCCGAAACCGCCGCGCGTGTCCGCCAGCGGCTGGCCGAGGGGCAGTATGAGCGCAACATGGAGGAACTCGGCATCCGCCTGGTCGTCGCCGAGGAAGTGGAAAAGGCGCTGCAAAAGGTCGCCAAGCCGCTGGAGATCGAGGCCTTTCCGCGGCCGCAGGTGATCCTCGTCATCGGCGTCAACGGTTCCGGCAAGACGACGACGATCGCCAAGCTCGCCAAGACGCTGGTCGATCAGGATTACGGCGTGATGCTCGCGGCAGGCGACACCTTCCGCGCCGCCGCGATCGGCCAGCTTCGCACCTGGGCCGACCGCATCGGCGTGCCGATCGTCTCGGGCGCCGAGGGCGGCGACGCGGCCGGCATCGTCTATGAGGCGGTGAAGCAAGCGACCGCGACCGGCATCGACGTGCTGATCGTCGACACCGCCGGCCGCCTCCAGAACAAGCGTGAGCTGATGGACGAGCTGGCGAAGATCCGCCGCGTCCTCGGTCGCCTCAATCCCGCCGCGCCGCATGACGTGGTGCTCGTCCTCGACGCGACGACGGGGCAGAATGCGCTCAGCCAGATCGAGGTGTTCAAGGAAGTCGCCGGCGTCACCGGCCTCGTCATGACCAAGCTCGACGGCACTGCGCGGGGCGGCGTGCTCGTGGCGGCGGCGGAGAAATACGGCCTGCCGATCCACGCGATCGGCGTCGGCGAAAAGGCCGACGACCTGCGCCCGTTCGACGCGCGCGAAGTGTCGCGGATCATCGCCGGGGTGGAGGAACTGCTGTGAGCACGGCCAAGCCCCCCCTCTCCCCGGCCCTCCGCATGGCGGTCGACTATGGCCCGCTCGCGGTCTTTTTCGCGGTCAACGCGCTGGCGCCAGGGAACGAGATCGGCCGCATCCTCGCCGCCACCGCCGCCTTCATGGTCGCGATCGCCGCGGCGCTGATCTTTTCGTGGGTGAAGGCGGGGCACATCTCGCCGATGCTGTGGCTGTCGGGCGGGCTCGTCCTCGTGTTCGGCAGCCTGACGCTCTATTTCCACGACCGCACCTTCATTCAGGTGAAGCCGACCTTCGTCTATGCGATGTTCGCGGTACTGCTCGCCTATGGCCTCGCGACCGGCAAGCCGCTGCTCCAGAACCTGCTCGAGAGCGCCTATCCCGGATTGTCGGCAAAGGGGTGGCGGCAACTGACGATCAACTGGGCCGGCTTCTTCGCGGTGGCGGCCGTCGCAAACGAGGTCGCCCGCGCGAGCCTCGACTGGGATCAGTGGGTGACGTTCAAGACATGGGGGATGATCCCGGCGACGCTGATCTTCACCTTCGCCAACATTCCCATGCTGCTGAAAAACGGCCTGCAACTCGAAAAGCGCGAGGAAGCCGCCGTCCCGCCACCCGAGGGCTGACAAGCAAAAGGACGGCCGGCGGTAGGGGCGCCGGCCGTCCATTCGCCGCGGCAAGCCGCCGACTGGGCGGCCGAAACGCCGCCGCGGCGAAACCCGTTTAGTTCTTGCTCTTCTGGCCCGACGCTTTCTCGACGGCACTGCCCGCCGACTTCAGGTCCTTGCCCGCGCCGCCCACAGTGTTGCAGGCGCCGAGCGTCATCATCGCGGCCAGGCCGGCCATCGCGGCAATCTTCGTCTTCATCGATAGTCTCCTCTTCATGGGATCATCGCCCGCGGCCAAGCTGCGAGCGCCGGGGGAAGCTATTTCTTCGGGTTGGCGTCGGCCTTCGCCTCCGCCTTTTCGGCCTCGCCGCGGCGCACCGCGGCGTCGTCGCCGATCAGCTTGCCGATCGCCGCGCTTGCCGCGCCTTTCGCGGCCTTGGCTTCGTCCTTCGGCTTGTCGGTCATCCGCCATTCTCCAGTCGTCCGGCGATCAGCGCCTCGCCGTCGAAACCGCGCGCGCGCGCCCAGGCGGCGGCGGCGGTGCGGCGATTGACGCCAATCTTGGAATAGATGCGCGCGACATGATTGCGCACGGTGTTGCCCGAAACGCCCAGCGCCCGCGCGATGCTCTTGTCGTCGAGCCCGCGACAGATCTGCGCCAGCACCTCGCGCTCGCGCGGGGTCAGGTCATCGATCCCCGCCCCGTTCTCGTCGGGCTGCGGCGCGCGCAGCCGGGCGAGCTTGTCCATGATCGACCGGCTGAACCAGCGCGTGTCCTTCATCACCGCCTCGATCGCCTCTACGAGCTCGATTTCGGTCGCCTTGCGCTGGGTGATGTCCTGGAACGCCCAGAGCACGCAGTCGTCGCCGCCGATCCGGATCGAGACGGTGGAGACGAGGCAGTCGATATGCCCGCCCTCCCGCGCGGCGATGCGCACCTCATGCCCGCGCAGGTCGCGGCCGTCGGCGATCGCCTGTTCGACCTCCCGCCGGGTCCGCTCGTCGGCCCAGAGGCCCGCCTCGGCCAGCGAGCGGCCGATGATCGTCGCCTCCTCATGCCCTGTCAGGCCTGAGAAGCTCTCGTTGATCTCGCACAGGCGATGGCCGTCGCGCGCGCCGATCGCCATCGGCACCGGCGCCATCTGGAAGGTCCGGGTGAACCGCTCCTCGCTATGGCGCAGCGCCGCCTCGGCCGAGCGGCGCGGCTCGAGATCCGCGAAGGTGAACAGCATGCACGGCTCGCCGCTCATCTCGATCGGTTGCCCGGCGACGATGACCAGCTTGGTCCCGCCGCCCGGCAGTTCGAGTTCGGCCTCCATCTGGGGAATCGTGCGCCCCTCGGCCAGGCGCGACTTGGCAAGCTCGCGGTCGGTCGCCTCGCGCAGCACGTCGATCTCGTAAACCGTGTGCGCCATCACTTGGTCGCGCGCGTGCCCGGTCATGTCGAGAAAGCCCTGGTTGACCTTGACGTAGCGAAGGTCCGCCAGCCGCGTGATGACCGCGGGCGCGGGATTGGCGTTGAACGACTGTTCGAAGCGATCCTCCGCCTCGAACCGCGCGGTCACGTCCTGGATGACGAGCACGACCATCGCTGGCTCGCCCTCGTCATCGTCGTTGAGGACGAGGCTGCGGACCTGATGCACCCAGCGGGGCGTATCGTCGTCGCCGACCGACACCTCCACCACCACTTCGGAAAAGCTGTCGCCGGCGACCACCCGCTCGATCGGATAGTCATCGGCGGCGAGCCGGTGGTTGTTGCGATAGCGCAGGCGGAACCGCTCGCGATACTCGTCGACCGTCCGGCCGAGCTCCTCCAGACGCTCGACCCCGTGCATCGAAAGCGCGGCATCGTTCGCCCAGAGCAGCGTCTCGTCGGGGTCGATCAGGATCACGCCCTCGTCGAGCCCGGCGATGATCTGGCGGAGATGGCGCAGGTCGACGGACTCGCGAAGGGGCTTGAGCTGGCTCGCCATGCGCGTCTCGCTCAGGCGCGGCGCCCGTGGATCAGCGCGCCGATCGCATAGCCGCCGGCCAGCGCCGCGATCACCGCCCAGACCGGCGCGTCGCGGCGCACCGCCGCCTCGGCACGCCTCACACCGCGGCGCAGTTCCTTCTCGGCGCGATTCGCCCCGTGGCGCAGCTCGTGCTCGGCATGCTTGGCCCCGCGGCGCAGGTCGCGCTCTGCCTTGTCGGCCTCGTGGCCCAAATCCTTGCCCGAGCGGCCGACCAGATCGGCCGCACGGTCGCGCGCGCGCTCGATCAGCGAAGCGGTTGCATCGGCGACGTCGCCCGCCACCGACTGGGCGCGGCCGAGCAAGTTTTCTGCCCCACCGGCGAGCTGGTTCTTGACGCCGTTGGCCTGCATTTCGCGATTGCCGATCAGGTCGCCGACCGCTTCCTCCACCTTGCCGCCGGCATAGCAGACGTCGCCGCCCAGTTCATGCTTGTTCATCTGAAATCTCCTGTCTGGCTCGGGATCAGAGCACGACGCCGCATGTCGCGGCCGCCTTGCCCACTTCGAGCGCCACCTTGGGATCCTTGATCTCGCCCGCCACGCGGACGAGGTCGCCGCCCGTCAGCTGACCGGGGTTCGGGTCGTCGCGGCGATAGGCCGCCGCCGCCTTGCCCAGTTGCTGAAGCTGGCCGAACGAAAGCTCGCGCCCCAGCCGGTCGCCGACACACTGCGACCGTGCCTGGTCGAGGCCGTAGCGCTGGAGCCCGTCGGAGATGCGCATCGACGGCGCGGCGCAGGCGGCAAGCCCGCCCGCAGCGACGGTGATGATCGAAAGCGTCTTCTTCATGGCCGTCTCCGCAACGCGAACACGCCCACATCGGCGGGTTCGGGCGGAAAAACCTATGATAGGTTAGGGCGTTCCTGGTATCTTTGCGCCTGATCCTTAGTGGTCATCTACCATGACCGACGCCGCACGCTCGGTATAGAGCGTCGCAAACCGTTCATGCAGCACGCGATTTCCCGCCTCGGCGGTGCGCGCTGCTAGGTCGCGATGATCCGCGCTGCGGCGCAGGAAATAGTCACGCTCTTCGCTGGCGCTGCGGCTCATCGGAACATCCTTGGTCTGAAGGCCCACGCATATCCGAGCGTTCAGGAGGGCGGAATGGTGCGGACCGACCCCCCGCCTAGTGCAAGCCCCGCGTCCGTTCGGGTGGCTTGACGCGCATCGCGGGCCATGCGCTTTGCAGCAGGGCTGCGGAGATTTGTATGAGCGGAAATCGATTGTACGGCTGCGTCGAGGCCGGGGGTACAAAGTTCGTCTGTTCGCTCGGCAACGACGAGGGGCTGATCGGCGAGCGGGCGCGGATTGCGACGACGAGGCCGGAGCAGACGTTGGCCGAGGTTCGCGCCTTCTTCGCCGCTGCCGCTGACCGCCACGGCCCGATCGACGCCTATGGCATCGGCAGTTTCGGCCCGATCGACCGCGACCGCGGCTCGCCCGGCTGGGGCAGCATCCTGAAAACACCGAAGCCGCACTGGAGCGATGCCGCGCTAGTCGCCGGGATCGTCGGCGACGCCGACGTGCCGACCGGCTTCGACACCGACGTCGCCGCGGCGGCGATGGCGGAAGCCACGGTGGGCGCGATCGGCGGGATCGTCGTCTACGTGACCGTCGGTACCGGCATCGGCGGCGGCGTGGTCGCGGACGGCGTGCCGCTCGACGGCGAGCGTCATGCCGAGATGGGCCATTTCCGCGTGCCCCGCCATCCCGCCGACACGGGCTTTGCCGGCCGCTGCCCTTATCATGGCGACTGCCTGGAGGGGATCGCATCCGGGCCGGCGATCGTCGACCGCTGGGGTTGCTCGCTCTCCGACCTGCCGGACGATCATGTGGGGCATGAGATCGTCGCCCAAGCGCTCGCCCATCTGTCGATCACGCTGATCGCGACGCTGTCACCGCGCCGCATCGCGCTGGGCGGCGGCGTGCTGCACACGCCCGGGCTGATTGACCGGATCCGGCGCGAGGCACGGCGGCTCAACAACGGATATCTGCTGCCCGACGAGATGATCGACAGCGTGGTCGCCCCGACCGCGCTCGACGGCGATGCCGGCCTGCTCGGCGCGCTGATGCTGGCCCGGCGGGCAGCGCAGATCGACTGACTGAAGGGATGGTAGCGGAGGAGGGACTTGAACCCCCGACACGCGGATTATGATTCCGCTGCTCTAACCAACTGAGCTACTCCGCCCCAAGGGGCCGCGCCGCATGGCGGCGAGGCGGGCCACATATCGGCCGCCCGCCCCCCGGTCAAGCGAACATATGGCGGCTCATCAATTCCCACGGGCCGCCGCGATACCACCACGCGGCAAGGCCGGCGACGGCGAGCGGGCGGGGCGTGAACCCCGCCTCCAGCTCGGCCTTCAGCACCTTCGCCGCGGCGGGCTCGACCTTGTTCTGGATCGTCACGTGCGGGCGCCAGCCGGCCTGATCCTGCGGCATCAGCATGCCCCGGAACGCATCGGCCAGGCGAGCACGGATCGCCTCCAGCTCGGGACTCTCGATACGAAACGCTGTCCCCCGCCCCAGCGACATGACGCCGCCGACGCGCGCCGGCGGCATGGGCACGCCGCGAGTCTCGGCGACGAGGCGCTGCTTGAGCTCCGGCGCGAGGCTCGGCGCGATGTGGTGGAACAGCGTCAGATGCGCGTCGAGGTGGTTGCGCTCGGGCGGGAAGTACGCGCGGCGCAGGTCCGTTAGCCAGGCCGCATCCTCGGCCCCCAACAGCGCCGTCACGATGATGGGCGCGTCGACCGCGCTCAAATCTCCACCTGGCTGCCCAGTTCGACCACGCGGTTGGTGGGCAGGCGGAAGAACTCCATCGCGCTTTCGGCGTTGCGAAGCATCCAGGCGAACAGCTTTTCGCGCCACAGCATCATGCCCGGCCGGGCCGAGGGGAGCAGCGTCTGGCGCGCGAGGAAGAAGCTCGTCTCCATCATCCGGAACTCGCCCTCGCAATTGTGGATGCGCTTCAAGGCGGCGGGCACGTCGACTTCCTCCATGAAGCCGTAGCACAGCACCATGCGGTGGAAGCCGCTTTCCAGATGCTCCAGCCGCACGCGATTGGGCTCAGCCACATAGGGCTCGTCGATGACCTTGACGGTCAGGAGGATCACGCGCTCGTGCAGCACCTTGTTGTGCTTGAGGTTGTGGAGAAGCGCATGCGGCACCCCCTCTGGCGTCGAGGTCATGAAGACCGCGGTGCCGGGCACGCGGGTCGCCGAATTGGCGGCGGACTGAATGAACACCTTGATCGGCATCGCGCTCTCGCGCAGCCGCTCCATCATCAGCTTGCGCCCCTTCGACCAGGTCGTGAGCAGCGTGAAGATGACGATCCCGACGAGCAGCGGGAACCAGCCGCCATCGGTTACCTTGAGCATGTTGGACGCCAGATACGCGCCATCGATGATGATGAAGGCGGCGAACAGGATGCCCGCAAGGATCCGGTTGAACTTCCAAACCCGGAACATCAGCACGCCGAGCATGCAGGCGGTGATGAACATCGTCCCCGTCACCGCGATGCCATAGGCGGCGGCAAGGTCGGTCGAATTACCGAAGGTGAACACCAGCAGCAGCACCATGACGAGCAGCGTCCAGTTGACCGTCGGGATATAGATCTGCCCCACGGTCGTCGCGCTGGTGTGCGTGATCCGCATCCGCGGGATGAAGCCGAGCTGGATCGCCTGCTGCGTGATCGAGAAGGCGCCCGAGATCACCGCCTGGCTGGCGATCACCGTCGCCATCGTCGCCAGGATGACCAGCGGCAGGCGCCATTCGTCCGGGGCCATGCGGAAGAACGGATTGGACACCGCGCTGGGGTCGTTGAGCAGCAGCGCCGCCTGTCCCAGATAGTTGAGGATCAGCGCCGGAAAGACGAGATACAGCCACGCGATCGAGATCGGCCGGCGGCCGAAATGGCCCATATCGGCATAAAGCGCTTCCGCCCCGGTCACCGCGAGCACGACCGAGCCCAGCGCCAGGAAGGCGAGCATCGGCCGCTGCGCGAAGAATTCGGCCGCATAATGCGGCGAAAGCGCGAAAAGGACCTCGGGCCGGGTGACGATCTGCATCACGCCGAGCACCGCCAGCGTCGCGAAATAGACGAGCACGATCGGGCCGAACAGCTTGCCCATCGTCTCCGTCCCCCGCGCCTGAAGCACGAACAGGAAGACGAGGATCGCCGTCGCGATCGGCAGCACCCACGGGCCGAAGCCGGGGCTGACCGTCGTCAGGCCCTCCACCGCCGACAGCACCGAGATCGCCGGCGTGATGACGCTGTCGCCATAGAAAAGCGCGGTCGCGAACACGCCGAGCATGACGAGGCTGGCGGTCCACCCCGCCCCGCCGCTGCGCCGCGTGATGAGCGCGAGGAGCGACATGCTGCCCCCCTCGCCATTGTTGTCGGCGCGCATGATGAAGCCGACATATTTGACCGTGACGATCATCACCATCGTCCAGAAGACGAGGCTGACGACGCCGTAGATGAAGAAGCTCTCCACCGGCAGCCGGTGGTGGCCGATGAAGGTCTCCTTCATCGCGTAGAGCGGGCTGGTGCCGATGTCGCCGAACACGATGCCGATCGCGCCCACGACGAGTCGCCACATCGGCTGGCTCTTGTGATGCGGGGCGGCAACGGTTTCGGCCGTCGGGTCGGTGGGGGCGCCTTCGGCGGCGGCGGTCGCGCCTGCGGGAGGGGTCACGGGCGCGCGGCTTTCCGGGCGGCCGGTGGGGGCGAGGTCAGCGCGGTGGCGACGGTCCGGTCCATGATCGGCGCGCCGTTAGCACCGCGCGATGCGGCCCGCAATGCGGGGCGGGTAAGCCGGCTCATCCGAGCATCGCCTCCGCCTCGCCCAAGGTGGGCACCTCGCGCAGGACGAAGCTCGAATTGATCGTCGTCACGCCCGGCAACCGGCCCAGATGCTCGCGGTGAAGCCG
The DNA here is from genome assembly GCF_014199325.1 of Sphingomonas yantingensis. Classification (GTDB taxonomy): domain Bacteria; phylum Pseudomonadota; class Alphaproteobacteria; order Sphingomonadales; family Sphingomonadaceae; genus Sphingomonas; species Sphingomonas yantingensis. The sequence continues at coordinate 980,978 of NZ_JACIJJ010000001.1, read as the reverse complement.
TTCATAATCATCGAGATCGCGGGCAAGGATCGTCAGCCGGTAATCCTGCTGGCCGGAAACGAGCGCGCAGCCGACGACGCCGGGGATCGCGCCCACCGCCCGCTCGAACGCGGCCAGATCCTCCTCGACCTGAGTCGACAGCGTGATGTCGACAAGTGCGGTGACGTGCACGCCGAGTCGCCGCGCGCCCAGCCGCGCGCCGTATCCTCGGATCGCGCCCGCCGCCTCCAACGCGGCGATGCGACGCGAGCAGGCCGATTGCGACAACCCGCACTGGTCGGCCACGCGTGCGACAGGCGCGCGTGCATCGTCGGCCAACGCGCGCAGGATAACTCGGTCGATGCGATCGATCTGCATGGATACGCCATATAAACGGATCCTAGCGCGGCATCCATGCAAAGAACGCTTCCAAGGCGCGTGTCTTTGCAAGGACGCCGCTCCCGTCCCGATGCTATTTGCCGCGCAAATAACTCGACAGGAGATAGAGTGATGCGGATCGGCGTCCCCAAGGAAATCAAGAACCACGAATATCGCGTCGGCCTGACCCCGCCGTCGGTCGCCGAACTCGTCGCCGCCGGGCACGAGGTCGTCGTCGAGACCAAGGCGGGCGGCGGCATCGATTTCGAGGATCAGGATTATGTCGCCGCGGGCGCGCGCATCGTCGTCACCGCGGCCGAAGTGTTCGCGCAGAGCGACATGATCGTGAAGGTGAAGGAGCCGCAGGCGAGCGAGATCGCGCTGCTGGAGCCGCGCCACACGCTGTTCACCTACCTTCACCTCGCCGCCGACAAGCCGCAGGCCGAGGGGTTGATGAAGTCGGGCGCGACCTGCATCGCGTACGAGACCGTCACCAGCGACTCGCGCAGCCTGCCGCTGCTCAAGCCGATGAGCGAGGTCGCGGGCCGCATGTCGGTCCAGGTCGGCGCGCATTACCTTGAAAAGGAGCAGGGCGGCCGCGGCGTGCTGCTCGGCGGCGTGCCGGGCGTGGCGCCGGCGCGGGTCGCGATCCTCGGCGGCGGCGTCTCGGGCGTCAACGCCGCGCAGATGGCGGTCGGCATGCGCGCCGACGTGACGATCTACGACATCAACAACGATCGCTTGGCCGAGCTCGACATGTTCTTCTCGAGCCAGATCAAGACCGCGTACGCGTCGAAGGCGGCGATCGCGGCGGCGGTGAAGAACGCGCACCTCGTCATCGGCGCGGTGCTCGTCCCCGGCGCGGCCGCGCCGAAGCTCGTCACGCGCGAGATGGTCAAGACGATGAAGCGCGGTTCGGTGATGGTCGACATCGCCATCGACCAGGGCGGCTGCTTCGAGACGAGCCACGCGACGACGCACGAAGACCCGGTGTTCGAGGTCGACGGCGTGATCCATTATTGCGTCGCCAACATGCCGGGCGCGGTCGCGCGTACCAGCGCGTTCGCGCTCAACAACGCGACGTTGCCCTTCGCCCTCCGCCTCGCCAACCTGGGTGCGGAAGCGGCGATGAAGGCGGACCGCCATCTCGCCAACGGCCTCAACGTCTACAAGGGCAACATCGCGTTCAAGGCGGTCGCCGACGATCTGGGTCTGCCCTATCAGGCCTGGACCGCCTGATCGGAACACATTGAGAACATGATGCGTTGGCCGCGGCGAAGGAGACTTTGCCGTGGCCGAACCGCACAATCCCAAGACCGAACCCTTCTCCAATGCCGAGAAGGACCCCGACGACTGGACGACCGGCGACGAGCCGATGACCGGTGCGCAGGCGAGCTATCTCAAGACGCTGAGCGAGGAAGCGGGCGCGCCGTTCGACGACTCGCTGACCAAGGCCAACGCATCGAAGGCGATCGACGCCCTGCAGGCGAAAACCGGCCGCGGAACAGAAAGCTAGACTCCAGTCTTGCACCTCTCCGGCGCACATGGTTTGTTATGACAAACAAAAGCGTCGGAGAGTTGCCATGGGCCTGTCGAGCGTCGATCCCGTCACCAAGCTCGAGCTGCACGAAGTACTCAGCCGGTTCTGCTGGGCGATCGATCACGACGATACGGGTGAATGGGAACAGCTCTTCACGATCGACGCGCGTTACGCCAAGTCGGGCATGGACCCGATCGAGGGGCGCGCCGGCATCATGCGCATCCCCGGCGACCTCCGAGCGAAGAGCGGCGGCAACTGGCGGCACCATTTCACCAACATCATCGTCGACCGCGCGGCAAGCGGCCGCGAGATGAAGGTCCGCGCGTTCCTGACCGTGCGCGACTGCATGGACTGCGCCCCCGTCGCCTCGGCCGACTGCGTCATCCTGATGCGCCGAACCGATCACTGGCGCATCGCCGGGTTCGAGGCGGTGTCGGTTTGCAAGGGCGCCGGCCTGCCCCGCCCGGCGGCGAGTGAGAGCGAAACACGAGTCCATTGATCGGCTCAGCGTACCCCGGCGAAGGCGGGGGTCCAGTAGGGCGACGCTGTTTGGCGGGCGCACCTCCAGATCACCGCCGGCCCGTAACTGGCCCCCGGCCTTCGCCGGGTACGAACGCTTAATCCTGCCCCGTCAGGGGGAGGGGGACCGCCGCAGGCGGTGGAGGGGGCGGACCGCAGACGAAACGCTCGTGGCCTGCCCCCTTCGTCGCACTACGCGCACCACCTCGCCCTGACGGGCAGGGTGGACTCAAGCTAACCCCTTCGCCGCCAGCCACTCATCATTGTACAGCGTCGACAGATACCGGAATCCGGTATCGCACAGGATCGTCGCAACGCGCGCGCCCGGCCCGATCTCGCGCGCCAGCCGCACCGCGCCCGCGACGTTAATGCCCGACGACAGGCCCAGGCACAGCCCCTCTTCGTCGAGCAGGCGGCGGACCCATTCATAGCCTTCGGCGTCCGAGATGCGGAACTGGGTGTCGATCGGCGCGCCCTCCAGATTTGCGGTGATCCGCCCCTGCCCGATCCCCTCGGCGACCGAAGACCCTTCGGCCTTCAGCTCGCCATGCGCGTAATATTCGTAGAGCGCCGCGCCATGCGGGTCGCTCAAGGCGATGCGAACGTTCGCGTCCTTTTCCTTGAGCCCGAGGCCGACGCCCGCCAGCGTCCCCCCGGTGCCCACCGCACAGGTAAAGCCGTCGATGCGCCCGTCCATCTGCTCCCAGATTTCGGGCGCGGTGCCGACGATGTGCGCGCGGCGATTGGCGATATTGTCGAACTGGTTCGCCCAGACGGCGTTCTGCGTCTCCTCGGCGATGCGGCGGCTGGTGTGCACGAAATGGCCGGGGTTGGAATAGGGCGCGGCGGGGACGAGGACGAGCTCGGCGCCCAGCGCGCGAAGCGTGTCCATCTTTTCCCGGCTCTGCGTCTCGGGCATGACGATGATCGTCTTATAGCCCTTGGCATTGGCGACCAGCGCCAGGCCGATGCCGGTATTGCCCGCCGTCCCCTCGACGAAGGTACCGCCGGGCTGGATCAGCCCCTTTTCCTCGGCATCCTCGACGATGAAGCGGGCGGCGCGGTCCTTCACGCTGGCGCCCGGATTGGCGAACTCGCACTTGGCGAAGATTTCGGCGTTCGCGGCCTCGCTTGGCCCCTTCAGCCGGACGAGCGGAGTGTTGCCGATGAGCGCGATGGTATCTGCGGCGATATGCATCGGCGGGAGATAGGGCGTGCCCCCCTCCCCGCCAAGCAAGCATCGCTTGGGGACCGACAATCGCCCGCCTTTCCCCGCCCCGCGCTTCGCGCTACGCCCGCGCCCATGGCAACCGAAGCCCCCGTCCCGCCCGCCCCGTCCCGCAAGCTGTCGAACCTCCTCGTCGTCTGGCGATTCACGCGCAGCTATCCGCTCCAACTTGCCTGTGCGGTGCTGGCGCTGATCGTGGCGGCGACGGCGACGCTCTACATCCCGCGCACCTTCCAGCTTGTTGTCGACAACGGGTTCGCGGGCGGCAGCGCGGCGGCGATCGCGCCCTATTTTCACCGGCTGCTGATGGTGGTCGTGGTGCTCGCGGTCGCCACCGCCGCACGCTTCTGGTTCGTGTCGTGGCTGGCGGAGCGGACGGTCGCCGACATGCGCGTCGCGGTGCAGCGCAATCTCCTGCGCCTCGCGCCGCGCTGGTTCGAGGAGAACCGCCCGTCGGAGATCGCCAGCCGCCTGACCGCCGACACCGCGATCGTCGAACAGATCGTCGGCTCGACCGTGTCGGTGGCGCTGCGCAACCTGCTCGTTGGCGTCGGTGGCCTCATTTATCTCTTCGCACTCAGTCCGAAGATCGCCGGCTACCTGCTGCTCGGCCTGCCGCTGATCGTGCTGCCGATCTTCCTATTGGGCGCCCGCGTCCGCCGGCTGTCGCGCTCCAGCCAGGACCGCGTGGCCGATATCGGCGCGACCGCGAACGAGACGCTGGGCGCGATGAAGATCGTCCAGGCGTTCGGCCAAGAAGGGCGCGAGGCCGATCGCTTCGCCGCCGCGGTCGATCGCGGCTTCGCCACCGCCAAGGCGCGCTTCGGCACGCGCGCGCTGATGACCGCGCTCGTCATCCTCCTGCTCTTCGGTGCGGTGACACTCATCATCTGGGAAGCGGTCGCCGACGTCGCGTCGGGTCGGACCACCGGCGGGTCGATCACCGCGTTCGTGCTGACCGCCGGCCTCGTCACCGGCGCGTTCGGGGCGCTGATCGAGGTTTACGGCGACCTGCTGCGCGCCTCCGGCGCCGCCGCGCGGCTAGCCGAACTTCTCGCCGAACAGCCCGACATCGCCCCGCCCGCCAACCCGCGCGCGCTGCCGACGCCGGCGCGGGGCAGCATCGCGTTCGAGGGTGTGACGTTTCGCTATCCCACCCGGCCCGAGCATGCCGCGCTCGACGACTTCACGCTCGACGTGGCGCCGGGCGAGACGATCGCCGTCGTCGGCCCCTCCGGCGCGGGCAAGTCGACGCTGTTCCAGCTTGCCGAGCGTTTCTACGACCCGCAGGCGGGCACCGTCCGCATCGACGGCGTGCCGGTGGCGGAGGCCGACCCCGCCGAGCTCCGCGCGCGCATCGCGATGGTGCCGCAGGAGACGGTGATCTTCGCCTCCTCCGCGCGCGACAACTTGCGCTACGGCCGCTGGGACGCGAGCGACGAGGCGATCTGGGAAGCGGCCCAAGCGGCCAACGCCGCCGAGTTCCTGCGCACCCTGCCCCAGGGCCTCGACACCTTCCTTGGCGAAGGCGGCGCGCGCCTGTCGGGCGGGCAGCGCCAACGGATCGCGATCGCCCGCGCGCTGCTGCGCGACGCGCCGATCCTGCTCCTCGACGAGGCGACCTCCGCACTCGATGCCGAGAGCGAGCGGCTGGTGCAGGACGCGCTCGAGCGACTGATGGCGACGCGCACGACGCTGGTGATCGCGCATCGCCTTGCGACCGTCCGCAATGCCGACCGCATCGTCGTCATGGAAAACGGCCGGATCGTCGAAACCGGCACGCATTCGGCGCTGGCGGCGAACAGCGGGCTTTACGCGCGGCTCGCGGCGCTGCAATTCAATGAGGTTGCATAACGAAACCGATCGGGAGCGGAACATGGATCGCGAATTCGACGTCATCGTCTATGGCGCCACCGGCTATACGGGCAAGCTTGTCGCCGAATATCTGGCGCAGCGCGATCCCGCTCCCCGTTGGGCGATGGCGGGCCGATCGCTGACCAAGCTGGAGGCCGCGCGGGCGGAGGTCGGCGCACCGGCCGACACGCCCCTGATCGTCGCGGATGCCGATGATCCTTCCGCGCTGAAGGCGATGTGCGGGCGGACGAAGGTCGTCCTGACCACGGTCGGCCCTTACCAGCTTTATGGCGAGCCGCTGGTCGCCGCCTGCGCGCATACCGGCACCGGCTATGTCGACCTGTGCGGCGAGCCGGCGTGGATGCGCGCGATGATCGACAAGTACGACGCCGATGCAAAGGCGTCGGGCGCGCGCATCGTCTTTTCCTGCGGGTTCGACTCGATCCCCTTCGACCTTGGCGTCTGGGAAGTGCAGCAGTGCGCCAAGGCCAAGTTCGGCCGCCCCGCCCCGCGCGTGAAGGGCCGCATCCGTAAGATGCAGGGCACTTTCTCGGGCGGCACCTTCGCCAGTGCCAAGGCGACGATGGCCGCCGCCGCCCGCGATCCGGGCATCCTGAAACTGATGATCAACCCCTTCGCGCTGACCCCCGGTTTCCAGGGGCCGTCGCAGCCCACCGGCATGATCCCCGAATATGACGCGGCGGTCGGCGGCTGGGTCGCGCCGTTCGTCATGGCGACGATCAACACCAAGAACGTCCACCGCACCAACGCGCTGACCGGCCACGCCTATGGCACCGACTTCGTCTATGACGAGATGATGATCGCGCCGGGCCTGGGCGAACTCGGCAAGGCGGCGGCCGAGGCGATCGCCAAGATGAACCCGATCGGCGGCAACAAGGGCCCCGCCCCCGGCGAGGGGCCGAGCCGCGAGGAGCGCGAGGCGGGGTTCTACGACATCCTCTTCATCGCCGAGATGCCGGACGGCGACCGTGCCGAGGCGGTCGTGACCGGCGATCGCGATCCGGGCTACGGCTCGACCTCAAAGATGATCGCGGAGACCGCGCTGCTGCTGGGCGAGACGGAGAGCGAGGGCGGCGTCTGGACGCCGACCGCGCTGCTTGGCGCAGCGTTGCGAGACCGGCTGACGGCACGGGCGGGGCTGACCTTCCGGGCGGGGTAGAAGAAGAAGCGGGATCCCGGATCAAGTCCAGGATGACGATTTTGGATAGGTCGATCCCTTCCCGCAAACCGTCATCGCGGACTTGATCCGGGGTCCCGCTTCTTTACTTCCTACCGGCAATCCTCAGCCACGCGCAAAATCTCGGGCCAGGCGGGAATGACCAGCGGCCGCGGCGTCACGCCCTCGACCACGAACCGACCACGGCTGAATCCCATCGCGTCGAGCAGACTGTCGCGCGCGGGCAGCCGCACCGACACGCCGGCCGCCTCGGGGGCCATCGACAGCGTCCGCGCAGTGCTGCTGGTGCGCACGATCGCGCGGGTACCGCTGCCCTGCACCGTGAAGGTGACGGTGCCCGCCCCGCGGTCGCAGGCCAGGGTGGCGAGCCCCGCCCCGAACCGCGCGACCGATCCGCCCGCCGTCGCGTTATAGCGCCAGTCGCCGGGCGTCAGCGCCCAGTCGCGCCAGTCACTCGACGCCGGCGGTGGGGCCGGCGCCGGCATCGGTCGCGGCGCAGGCATCGGCCGCGGTGCGGGTTCGGGGCTCGGCAGCGGGCGCGAAGGCGCAACGCAGCCCGCGACGGCGAGGAGTGGCAGGGCGGCAAGAAGGAGCTTACGCGACATGGTGCGCCTTATGCGGGCCATGGCCCCCGCGTTCAACCGCCGTCCGCCTCGCCGACCACGCCGTGCGCCGGGCCGATCGGCACGATGCCGGTCGGGTTTATGTCGGGATGGCTGCGATAATAATGCGTCTTGATGTGATCGAGGTCGATCGTCGCCGCCACACCCGGCAGTTCGGCGATCCGCGCCGCAAAGTCCGACAGCCGAGGATAGTCGATAAGCCGCCGCCAGTTGCACTTGAAATGCCCGTGATAGACCGGGTCGAACCGGACGAGCGTGGTGAACGTCCGAATGTCCGCCTCGGTCAGCCGCTCGCCGACCAGCCATTCACGATCCGCCAGCCGCTCCTCCAGCCAGTCGAGGGTCGCGAAAACCTCGCGCGCCGCCGCCTCATACGCGTCCTGCCTGGTCGCGAAGCCCGCGCGGTAGACGCCGTTGTTGAGCCCCGGATAGACGCGGTCGTTCACCGCATCGATCTCGGCGCGCAGATCGGCCGGGTAATAGTCCCCCGGCGCCGCGCCAAGCCCGTCATAGGCGGTCGACAGCATCCGCAGGATATCGGCCGACTCGTTGCTGACGATCGTCTGCTCGGCCTCGTCCCAGAGCACCGGGACCGTCACTTTCCCCGTCATGTCGGGTCGTGCGCGGGTGTAAAGCTGGTGCAGATGGTCGAGGCCGTAGAGCGGCTCACCCGTCCCGCCATAAGCCTCGGCGAAGCTCCAGCCGTCCTTGCCCATGATCGGGCCGACGACGGTGACGGGGATCAGGTCGTCGAGCCGCTTGAGCGCGCGCACGACCAGCGTCCGATGCGCCCAGGGGCAGGCAAGGCTGACGTACAGACGATAGCGCCCCGGCTCAGCACGCCAGCCCTGCTGACCGTCCAGCCCCGGACTGCCATCCGCGGTCAGCCAGCCGCGAAAGCCGCTGTCGGCGCGTTCGAACTCACCCTTGTCGTTGGTCGGCGCGACCGCGTCGCCGCTCGTCCACTTGCCGTCAATCAGCTTGCCCATCCGCCCCCAACGCCGGGCAGCGGTTTTCGTTCAGGCTATTTCCGCTCGGGAAGCGCGATCTCGAACAGCCGCGGCCAGTCCTTGCCCGTGACGTAAAGGCGCTTGCCCTTCTCGTCCCAGGCAATGCCGTTGAGGACGGCTTCGGGATCGCCGGCGGCAACTTCGCGCGACAGCGGCGACAGGTCGAAGCGGCGCGCGACGCAGCCCGTCTTTGGGTCGATCGCGACGATCACGTCGCTGTGCCAGACATTGGCGAAGACCAGTCCGCCGATCCATTCGAGCTCGTTGAGCTCGGGCAGCGGCGTGCCGGCCAGCGTCACTCGAACGCGGCCGGTTTCCTTGAAGGTCGCCGCGTCGTGAAAGATCAGGTTGTCGCTGCCGTCCGACCGGATCCAGCGTTTCCCGTCGCTGGTCAGGCCCCAACCCTCACCCTGATAACGAAAGCTGCCGAGCGGCTTCAGCGTGTCGGCGGCAAAGCGGTGCGCGACACCGTTGGTCCAAGTAAGCGCGACCAGTTCGTTGCCGATCCGACCCAGGCCTTCGCCGAACTGGTCGACGGGCAGCGTGCGGCGCACCAGCACCTTGCCCGTCCGCGCATCGAGCCGGCGTAACTGCGACTGACCGTACTGGCCCGTGGTTTCAAGGAGCGCGCCCGAATGGAAGATCAGCCCCTGCGTAAAGGCGCGGGGATCATGCGTCATCCGCGCGACCACGCGCACCTGCTCCATCGCCGGCGCGGGACAGGTGACGGCGGGGACCGCCTCCTGCGCCAGAAGCGGACACGAAAACGCCGCGCCGGCGAGAGCCGACGCGACGATTTTCAGGATCGTTGCGGCGCGCACGCGGGCGTGCCCCCTCGATCCGTCGGTTACTGGACGGGGTTGAGGTTCACCGCGGCGTACTTGCCGCGACGATCGACCTCGAGCTCGAACTCGAGCCGGTCACCCTCGTTGAGCGTCGGGAGGCCCGCACGCTCGACCGCCGAAATGTGCACGAACGCATCGGGCTGGCCGTCGTCGCGCTGAATGAAGCCGAAGCCCTTCATCGCGTTGAAGAACTTAACCGTACCCGACGAACGCTCGCCGGTCAGCTGACGCTGCGGACCACCCGCGCCGGCACCGCCACGCGGACCGGCATCGCGATCGCCGCGGGGCGCTGCCGCGCCGCCACCGGTGACGGGCATGGGCTCGCCATCGATCTTGAGCTCGGTCGCCGAGATGCGGCCACCACGGTCGACGAGCGTGAAGCCGAGCGGCTGACCCTCGGCCAGACCCGACAGACCCGCCTGCTCGACGGCCGAGATGTGCACGAACACGTCCTCGCCGCCATCGTCACGGACGATGAAGCCGAAGCCCTTCTGGCCGTTGAAAAACTTGACGACGCCCTTGCCCTCGCCGACGACCTGGGGGGGCATGCCGCGGCCACCGCCGCCGCCACCACCAAAGCCGCCACCGCCGCCGCCGAAGCCACCGCCGCCACCGCCGCGGTAACCACCGCCGCCGCCGCCGCCGAAACCACCGCCGCCGCCGCCATAGCCGCCGCCACCGCCGAAGCGGTCACCGCCGCCAAAGCCGCCGCGATCGCCGAAGCCGCCACCGCCGCCGCCGAAATCATCGCCGCCGAAAAAGTCGCGCTTGTCCTTGCCGCCACGGCCACCGCGGCCACCGCCGCGTCCTCGATCGAAACTCATGCCCTGTTCGTCTTCCCGCTTCGCCCGTTGCAATCCCTTAACCCCAAGCGCCGGACGAACAACGCAGGTGTCTGAGCGCGTGGAACCCACACACTTCCAATCAAGGCATAGCCGATAAAAACGATCACCGCGAACGAAATCGTCGCGCAAAAGGCGGCTTGGCGGAACCAAGCGACGCACGGGGGTTTCGTCGCGGCGAAAGCACAGGTCATGGACAATATAACCGCTCTTCTCACCGATCCCGCCGCCTGGGCCGCGCTCGTCACGTTGATCGTGATGGAAGTTGTGCTCGGCATCGACAATCTGATCTTCATCTCGATCCTGTCGAACAAGCTGCCCGAAGCACAGCGACAGAAGGTCCGGCGAATCGGCATCGGCCTCGCGCTCGTCATGCGCCTGCTCCTCCTGACCGCGATCGCGTGGATCGTCGCGCTGACCGCGCCGGTCTTCGACCTCGGCATCACCGGGCCGCCGGGCGCGCATGGCGAGCCGAGCTTCGAAACGCAGTTCTCGTGGCGCGACCTAATCCTGATCGCTGGCGGCCTCTTCCTGATGTGGAAGGCGACGAAGGAAATCCACGGCACGCTCGACGGGCACGAAAGCGACGACCTGCTCGACAAAACGAAGAGCACGATCGAGATCGGCTTTGCCGCCGCGATCGTCCAGATCATCCTGCTCGACATCGTCTTCTCGATCGATTCGATCCTGACCGCGGTCGGCATGACCGAGCATGTCGAGATCATGTACGTGGCGGTCGTCGTCGCGGTGTCGGTGATGCTGATCGCCGCCGATCCGCTCGCCAACTTCATCAACCGCAATCCGACCGTGGTGATGCTCGCGCTCGGCTTCCTCCTGATGATCGGCATGGTGCTGATCGCCGAGGGGTTCGGCGCGCATATTCCCAAGGGCTATATCTACACCGCGATGGCGTTTTCCGCCGGTGTCGAGTTGCTCAACATCTTCGCCCGGCGGCGGCGCGAGCGGGCGAAGGGCGGGCATTGAGCAAGCGCCCGCCTTTCCCTATGGCGCGGCGATGACCGTTCATTTTCATGAGGAAGACCTGCCCGCGGGCGTCTTCGCCCCCGGCGCCTCGATCGCCGTCGATACCGAGACGATGGGCCTTATCACCCCGCGCGACCGCCTATGCGTCGTCCAGCTGTCGGACGGCGGCGGCGACGAGCATCTGGTCCGCTTCGGCCCCGACAGCGACTATGCCGCGCCCAACCTGCGCGCCGTGCTCGCCGATCCCGAGCGGCTGAAGCTCTATCACTTCGCGCGCTTCGACCTGGCGGCGATCCAGCATTATCTCGGCGTTGTGGCGGCGCCCGTCTATTGCACCAAGATCGCCTCGCGGCTGGTGCGGACCTATACCGACCGCCACGGCCTCAAGGAGCTGGTGCGCGAATTGCTCGGCCAGGACATTTCCAAGCAGCAGCAGTCTTCCGACTGGGGCGGGCCTGTTCTGTCCGACGCGCAAAAGGACTATGCCGCTTCCGACGTGCGCTTCCTTCACGCGCTCAAGAGCGAGTTCGACAAGCGGCTGACGCGCGAGGGGCGGATGCCGCTGGCGCGGGCGTGCTTCGACTTCCTGCCGACGCGGGCCGCGCTCGACCTTGCCGGCTGGCCCGAAACCGACATCTTCGCCCACGCCTGACCCCCCTTACCCGCCGGGAGCCGCCCTTGTCAGAGACCGCCGTCCGCGTCCGCACCGAACGCCAGCGCTGGGCGGCGCCCGGCAGCCGTCACGATGCGCTGATCAGGCTGCTTCAGGTTGCGCTGCCGATGGGGATCGGCATCCTTGCCGCCTTCCTCGTCATGGCGCCGCTGTTCACCGGTGGCGACGTGTCGTTCGTGCTCGACAAGAACAAGGTCGATATCGCCGCCGAGCGGATGCGCAGCCAGTCGGCAAAATACCGCGGCGCCGATGACAAGGGCCGCGCATTCGAACTCGACGCCGGCTCGGCGGTGCAGAAAAGCTCGGCCGAGCGGATCGTGCGGCTCAATCAGCTTGCCGCCGGGATCGAGCTGACCGACGGCCCCGCGACGATCAACGCCAATCAGGGCCGCTATTTCATGGACACCGACCGCGTGGCAATCGACGGCCCGATCGCGGTGCGCGCCGCCAATGGCTACCAGCTCGACACGCGCGACGCGACGGTGGATCTGCGCTCGAAAAAGCTCGCCTCGGGCGGGGCGGTGACGGGGTCGACGCCGCAGGGTAATTTCAGCGGAAAGCGCCTTGAAGCCGATCTGGAGGCCCGAACGGTGCGAATCGTCGGCGACGCCCGCTTGCGGATCGTGCCGAAGCGCGCAAATAGGCAGTGATGCTTCGCGCCCCAGCCCTTCTCGCTCTCGTGCTTGCCGGCACGGCGTTTCCCAGTGCCGCACGTGCGCAGCGCCACGACACCAGCGCGCCGATCGACTTCGCCGCCAATGCGATCGAGCTTCAGGACAAGGCCAACCGCGCCGTCCTGTCCGGCGGGGTCAATATCCGCCAGTCGAACATGACGCTGACCGCCGACCGCGTGACCGTCGCCTATACCGGCCAGGTGATCGGCGACAGCCCGCAGGTGTCGCGCCTCGACGCGTCGGGCGGGGTGACCGTCGTGCGGCCGCAGCAGAAGGCGCGCGCGCAATACGGCGTCTACGACCTCAACCGCCGGGTCATTACGATGCTGGGCGCGGTGTCGCTGACGCAGGGGACGAACACCGTCACCGGCGGGCGGCTGTCGATCAACCTCGACACCGGACGCGCAGTGATCGACGGCTCCTCGGTCGGCGGCGCCGCCGCCGGCACCTCGACCGACAACGGTGTCGTGCGCCAGAGCGGCCGGGTCACTGGGCGATTCACGGTACCGGAACGACAGTAGCACGCGGTTCATCGCGAAAGGCGTAACGCTACTGGAACAACTTGGCCGGATTGTTTATTGTACGGTCATGTCGCCATTCCCTGAACCGGTCCTGACCATCGAGCCTTGGGTCGAGGCGATGATCGCTGACAGCCCGATTGCGTCGGTGATTTCCAACCCGCGCATTCAGGACAATCCGATCGTTGCGTGTAATCAGTCGTTCTGCACGCTGACCGGCTACAACCGCGACGAGATCGTCGGCCGCAACTGCCGCTTCCTTGCCGGCAAGGGGACCGAGCCCTGGCTCACTGAGGAAATCCGGGCTGGCGTGCGTGAACAGCGGCCGGTGCTGGTCGAGATCCTCAACTACAAGAAGTGCGGCACGCCGTTCCGCAACGCCGTCGTCGTGGCGCCGATGTTCGACGAAAGGGGTGACCTCGCCTATTTTGTCGGCTCGCAGGTCGAACTGGCGGAAGGTGTGCCCGGCCCCTCCACCAGCCGCCGCATCCGCGCCGCCGAGAGCATTAAGGCCTTGTCCGAGCGGCAGCGCCAGGTGCTGATGCTCGTCGCGAAGGGGCTGCTCAACAAACAGATCGCCGGCGTGCTGGGCCTGTCGGAAAAGACGGTGAAGATGCACCGAGCGATCGTGATGGAACGGCTCGGCATCAGCCGCTCGGCCGAAATGGTGCGGCTGGCGGTCGAGGCGGGGCTTTAAGCCACGCACCGTCACTCCGGACTTAATCCGGGTCCCGCTTCTTCCTTCTTCCGATGAGCGCTAGCAGGGCGCCTGCGATCGCGATCCACAGGCCCCAATCAACGGCGAATGGCACCAAATCCAGCCGGTCGCCGCCCAGCCACGCCTCGAACGCGTCGGTGCGGCCCACCACCGACAGCCCGGGATAATCGCGCGCGTAGCGAAGCGGCCAGCCGCTCGCGACGACGGTGCATCCCCGCTCGCACACCAGGATGTCGGGATAGACCACCACCGCCGTCCCCGCCGCGACGAAGCTCGACCCCAGCGCCAGCACCAGCCCGAGCACCGCCGCAAGCAGCGCCCTCACGTCACCATCCGCCGCAGCGTCTCGATCCGGTCGGCTTCGCCCGCAGGCTTGTCACGCCGGATCCGCGCGATGCGGGGGAAGCGCATGGCGAGCCCCGACTTGTGCCGCTTCGATTCGTGGATCGAGTCGAACGCGACCTCCAGCACCAGCGTCTTCTCGACCTCTCGCACCGGGCCGAAGCGCTGGATAGTGTGATTGCGCACGAACCGGTCGAGCCATTTTAGCTCCTCGTCGGTGAACCCCGAATAGGCCTTACCGACGGGCAGCAGTTCGCCGTCCTCGGTCCAGCAGCCGAAGGTATAGTCGCTGTAGAAGCTCGACCGCTTGCCGCTGCCGCGCTGCGCGTACATCATCACGCAATCGGCGGTCAGCGGATCGCGCTTCCACTTGTACCAGAGACCGACGCGCCGCCCGGCGACATAGGGGCTGTCGCGCCGCTTGAGCATCACCCCCTCGATCGCCGAGTCGCGGGCGCCCGCCCGCACCTCCCCCAGCGCCGCAAAGTCGATCGAGTCGATCACGCGGCTGAGGTCGAAGGTCTCGGGATCGAGCCGGCCCACGAACGCCTCCAGCCGCGCGCGCCGCTCGGTCCACGGCAGCGTGCGCAAATCCTCCGGTCCGTCGAACAGGATGTCGTAGAGCCTAACGAAGGCGGGGTAATCGGCCAGCATCTTCGCGGACACGACCTTGCGCCCCAACCGCTGTTGCAGCGCGTTGAAGCTCGCCGCCTCCCCGCCCTGCGCATCGCCGCGCACCAGCAACTCGCCGTCGAGCACGCCCGGCGTCTGAAACGCGGCGGCCACCTCCGGAAAACTGCCCGTCACGTCGTCGCCCGCGCGGCTGTATAGGCGCGTCTGCCCCGCGACATGGACAAGCTGGACGCGGATGCCGTCCCATTTCCATTCGGCGGCATAGTCGGCGAGATCGACCGTCCCGTCCTCCAGCGGATGCGCGAGCATGAACGGGCGGAACACCGGCACGTCGGCGGCGGTCGGCTGTGCGCCCCGCCCCTCGGCCCAGTCGAACAGTTCGGGGTACGGCGCGTCGATGCCGTGCCACACCTCCTCTACCGCATCGACGTCGAGCCCGAACGCCTGCGCCAGCGCGGTCTTTGCGAGCCGCGCCGACACGCCCACCCGCAAACCGCCGGTCGCGAGCTTCAAAAGCGCGTAGCGCTCGTCCGCCTCCAGCCGGTCGAGCATGTCGGCCAGCACCGCGGGCGCGTCGGAACGAGTGAGCGCCGCCAGCCGGTCGATAACCTGCGCCACCGTCAGCGGCTCGGCGTTGTGCGCGCGCTTCTCCGCCGGCTCGGGCCAGAGCAGCGCCACCGTCTCGGCCGTATCGCCGACGAAATCGCGGCTCATCGCAAACAGCACCGGATCGACCCGCTCGGCGATCAGCGCACGGATCAGCGCAGGCTTCACCGCAGGGAGATCGACTTCACCGGTCAGCGCGGCGAGCGCCCAGCCGCGATCGGGATCTGGCGTCGCGCGCAGATAGTCGGCGATCAGCTTCAGCTTGGCATTGCGCGACCGGGTATAGATCAGGCGGTCGAGCAGATCGGCAAAGGCGCGCATGGCGTCCCTAACGCACCACCGCCGAAAGGGTGCGACGTGCGGCTATTTCGCCTTCCAGTAGCGGACGTGATCGATCGAGAAGCGCATCGGGAATGCCGTGTCGTCGATCCCCATCTTGCCGCCCCAGTCGCCGCCGACCGCCAGGTTGAGGATCAAATGATAGGGCCGGTCGAATGGCCAAGCGCCTTGGTCGCCGGGCTTCGTATTCGGCACCCGCATATAGGCGCGGCCGTCCATGCCGATGGTGATCGCGTCGGGCCGCCAGTCGAGCTGATAATCGTGATACGCGGTGCAGGCGTCGGGCACCCGCTTCTGCGCGCCGCGCTGCGTCCCCTTCACATGGTTGTAGTCGCCCGAATGAAGCGTCGCGTGAACGACGCCCGCGTCCCAGCCGACCATCTCCATGATGTCGATCTCGCCCATTTCAGGCCATTTTCCGCCCGTTGGGAGCAGCCAGACCGCCGGCCAGCTTCCGCGCTCGCACGGCAGCTTGGCGCGCACCGAGTAGAAGCCGTAGCCGAGCGGTTGCCTCGTCACCAGCTTGGCCGAGCTGTACCCCTGCCCGCCCCAGTCGGCGAAGCGATCCTTCGACAGGGTCTCCCGCCGCGCCTCGATCAACAGCGCGCCTTTCTCGATCCGCGCATTCTCGCGCCGGTCCGCGGCGTAGTACTGCTTCTCGTTGTTCGCCCACCCCTCGGCATTGCGCGAGGTGTCGTAGCGCCACGCCTTCGTATCGACGCGCGGGTCATCGAACTCATCGGCGAAGTCGGGCTTCGTCGCGGGCGCGGCCATGGCTGCATCGACGCCGTAATTGGTCGCGCCGAGCGTCGCGGTCTGTAGCGCCATCGCCAACAGCATCATTGCCATGCCCTTACAGCAGCTTGTCGAGCGTGATCGGCAGGTCGCGGACGCGCTTGCCGATGGCGTTGTAGATCGCGTTGGCGACCGCCGCGCCAGTTCCCGTGATGCCGATCTCGCCGATCCCGCGCGCCCCCATCGGCGTGTGCGGGTCGGGAATGTCGGTCCAGATCACCTCGATATCCGGCACGTCGAGATGCACGGGGAGGTGATATTCGGCCAGGCTCGCGTTCATCACCCGGCCCTTGCGCTCGTCGAACTGCGTCTCTTCCATGAGGGCGAGGCCCAGGCCCATGATGATGCCGCCCCTGAACTGGCTGGCCGCCGTCTTGGGATTGAGGATGCGCCCGCAATCGAAGCTGCCGAGGAAGCGGCTGACGCGCACTTCGCCGGTGACGGCGTTCACCCGCACCTCGGCGAACATCGCCGCATGGCTGTGCATCGACCAGTGCATCATCTCGAGCGGCAGCGGCGGCGACGCTTCCGCGCTCACCGACGGTCGGTTCGCGCGTGCGAGGATCGAGGCGTAGCTTTCATATGCCGCCTCGTCATCGGCGCGGCACAGGCCCGCGTCACGGCAGGAGAGCTCGTCGGGCTTGGCCCCAGCGATCGGCGAGTCGTTGCCCGCGAGCTTGACGAGCTCGGCCACCAGCGCCCGGTGCGCGGCGACGATCGACGCACCGATCGAGGCGGTCTGCTGCGACCCGCCCGCCATCACCGTGCCGGGCAGCGTCGAGTCGCCATAGTTGAAGGCGATCGCCTCGGGCGACAGGCCTAGCCGGTCCGCCGCCACCTGCGTCGCGGCGGTGGCGGTGCCCATCCCCATTTCATGCGCGGCGATGTCGATCTTCGCGCCTTCCGCCGTCAGCGTGATCCGCGCCGCGCCGCCGGGCATCCGGTAATAGGGATAGGTGCCGGTGGCACAGCCCATGCCGACCCACCACTCCCCCTCACGCTGCGCTCGCGGGGTGGGCGAGCGGCGATCCCAGCCGAACTTCTCCGCGGCCATCCGGTAGGCGGCGTCGAGGTGCCGGCCGGAAAAGGGCAGGCCGGACACCGGATCCTTCTCCGGTTCGTTGCGCAGCCGCAGCTCGATCGGGTCGATGCCCGCAACCTCCGCCAGCTCATCGATCGCGCATTCGAGCGCGAAGGTGCCCACCGCCTCGCCCGGCGCGCGCATGAAGGTGTTGGACAGCGATTCGATCTCGACCGTCTTCACGTCAAGCAGCATCGTCTCCGCCGCATAGGCGCTGCGCGTCGGCAGGATGAACGGCTCTGGCATCGGGCTGGCCGGCGACTTGGCGGTCAGGCCGGTGTGGATGAGCGCGGTCAGCTTCCCCTCCGCCGTCGCGCCCAGTGCCACGCGCTGATCGGTCGGCGCGCGGCCGCCGACGATGCGATAGACGCTCTCGCGCGACAGCATCAGCCGGACGGGGCGCTTCGCCAGCTTCGCGGCGGCGGCGGCGCAGGCCTGATGCTGCCACAGCCCCTTGCCGCCGAACCCGCCGCCGACGAAGGGCGAGGTGACGACGACCTTGTCCTCGCTCAAACCGAACACGCGGCCGATCGTCCACGCTTCCTGCGCGACCATCTGCGTCGTGTCGTGGATGCGCAGCACGCCGTCGTCCTGCCATTCGCAGGTGAGCGCGTGAAGCTCGATCGCATTGTGATTATGCCGCGGCGTCGTGTAGCGCGCATCGATGCGGAAATGCGCGGCGGCCAGCGTTTTCTCCGCGTCGCCGATCTCGTTGCGCAGCGGCTGGGCCATGAAGCTGCCCTGCTGCGTCCCCTTCGCCCGCGCGGCGGCGAAGGCGGTGACGGCAGGCTCTTCCTTGAACGTCGCCGCAATCAGCCCCGCGGCCTCGTCGGCAATCTCCTGCGTCTCGGCCACCACGACCGCGACCGGCTGGCCGCTCCAGTGGATGCGGTCGTCCTGAAGGATCGGGAGCGCGTCCGGCCCCGCCGCCTTGGCCGCCGACATGAACACCGGCATCGGGTTCATCCGCGGCGCGTTGCGGTGGGTCATGACGAGCACGACGCCCGGCACCGCCTCCGCCGCCGCCGTGTCGAGCGACGCGATCCGGCCCTTGGGCGTGTCGGCGTGGACGATCGCGGCATAGGCCATGTTCGGGAGCGCCACCTCCGCCGAAAACCGCGCCTGCCCCGCCACCTTGAGCGGCCCGTCGAGGCGCGACAGCGGCTTGCCGACATGGCCGTTCTGCTTGCGGATCAGCGGATCGGGCGTGCTGCCGGGAATCCATTTGTCGGGGGCGAGCGCCACCGCCTTGGTCAGCGCGGCCATCGCCAGCCCCTGTGCGCGCGACTTGGCATTGTCGAGGATGCTCATGCGCCTACCCCTGAAAGGTCGGAAAGGACCGCGGCGATGGTTCGCCGGGCAAGGTCGATCTTGAAGCCGTTGTCGCGCAGCGGCACCGCCGCCGACAGTTCGGCATCGGCCGCCGCAAGGAAGCTCGCCTCGTTCGCCGCCGCGCCCACCAGTGCGGCTTCGGCCGCGTGCGCACGCCACGGCCGATGCGCGACGCCGCCCAGCGCCAGCCGGACCTCGGCCACCCGGCCGTCCTCGACGCGGAGCGCCGCGGCGACGGAGATCAGCGCGAAGGCATAGCTCGCCCGGTCGCGCACCTTCCGATAGCGCGAGTGCGCGGCGACCGGCAGCGGCGGCAGTTCGATGGCAGTGACGAGTTCACCCGGGGCCAGCGCCGTCTCGCGTTTGGGCGTGTCACCGGGTAGAAGGTGAAAGTCGCCGAACGCGATTTCCCGCGCCCCCTGCGGCCCCTCGACATGCACGGTGGCATCGAGCGCGGCCAGCGCGACGCACAGGTCCGAGGGATGCGTCGCGACGCACGCCTCGCTCGCGCCCAGGATCGCATGAATGCGGTTGAACCCGCCCTGCGCGTCGCAGCCCTCGCCCGGCACCCGCTTGTTGCAGCGCGAACCCTCGACGTCGTAGAAATAGGTGCAGCGCGTTCGCTGGAGCAGGTTGCCGCCCACCGTCGCCATGTTGCGAATCTGCGCCGACGCCCCCGCCACGATCGCGCGAGTGACGAGCGGATAGCGGGTGCGGACCAGCGGATGCTCGGCCAGATCGGTGTTGCGCACGCCGGCACCGATCAGGAGCCCGCCGTCCGCCGTCTCCTCGATCGTGCGGCCGATGCCGCTTACGTCGACCAGCGCGGCGGGCGCCTCGATCCGCTCGCGCATCAGGTCGATGAGGTTGGTGCCGCCGCCCAGAAACCGCGCGCCGCCGCCCGCCAGTTCGAGCGCCTGTTCGGCGGCATCCGCGCGCGCATAGGTGAAGGGCGTCATGCCGCGTTCTCCAGCCCGAACGCATCCTCGATCGCGGCGATGATGCCGTTGTGCGCGCCGCAGCGGCAGAGGTTGCCGCTCATCCGCTCGCGCAGTTCCTCGCGCGTGGCGGCGATCGTCCCGGCGGTCAGGTCCGCGGTCACGTTGCTCGGCAGGCCGCGGCGTAGTTCCTCGATCATCGCCACCGCCGAACAGATCTGACCCGGCGTGCAATAGCCGCATTGCAGCCCGTCATGCTCGACGAACGCGGCCTGAAGCGGGTGGAGACTGCCCGGCGTCCCCAGCCCCTCGATCGTCGTCACTTCCAGCCCGTCGACCTGTACGGCGAGCGTCAGGCAGGACAGCACCCGGCGACCATCGACGATTACCGTACAGGCCCCGCACGCACCCTGATTGCAGCCGACCTTGGTGCCGGTCAGGCCCCTGTGTTCACGCAGGAAATCGAGCAGCGATACGCGCGGATCGGCGGGCGGCGGCGCCTCGATCCCGTTGACGATCAATGCCATGCGCCTCTCCTTTTCGAGGCCATGGTAACGGGGGTTTGTGACGACGGCTAGACGGCTGTTGAGCCCTGCCCGCTCCCCGTCCAGCGGCGCTCGATCAGCCGCGCGACGGCGGAAGCGAGGCCCGGCCGAACGAACAGCCAGTCGCGGATCATCGGCCCCGGTTCGGCCCCGATCACCCGCTTGTACCCGCTGTCGCCCGCCCCCCAGTCGACGCGGGCGATCCCGTCCTCCCGCGCGCGCACGAGGTTGCGATAGTAGAGGAGCTTCCCCGGCGAATGCTTTGAATAATCAGGGATATAGCTGTTGGCGATCGCGTATTTGAGGTCGCCGACATTCATGTCGAAGCTGAACGCAGCGGGCCGCCCGTCGACACGCAGCACCGCCGCCCACATCATCTGCGCCAACACCGGATCGGCGGCGGCGGCGCGCCAGAAGGCGCCGTGGCCGGCCGCGGTGAACTTCGCGTCGCTACCGTCGGTGCGGTCGGCGATCCAGCTTGCCTGCTCGACTTCTGCCAGCGCGTGGAATGCGCCCTCGTCCCAATCCGCGCCGCTGACGAACGACCAGTCGAGCGTGCCGTGCGCGCCCAGATGCTTTTCGTGAAAGCGGTTCTTTTTGAGCGTTGACAGCCGCGGAAACGGCCCCTCGGCATCCTTGGCGGCCATGTCGAGGAGGAAGCTCGGCGCCAAGTCGCGCGGCATCGCCCGCCAGCCGCGCGAGACGGCGGCCGCGCACAGCAGCGACAGCGCCGGATCGTCGTCATAGACCGGACCGATCCGCAGCGCCCGCGCCTCTCGCCCCAGCGCATCGAGCAGCGCCTCGCCCGCCTCGACGCCCGCATCCTCGGCCACCGGGAAGCTGCGCATCGGCCAGTAACAGCCGGGCACCGCGACCAGCCCGAGCAGCGACGGCCCCGCCGTCACGGCCGGCAGCGCGGCGACCGCCTGCCCCTCGCGCGTTACGGTCAGCGTTCGCGCCGACCCGCCATAGGCCGCCAGCGCCGCCGCGAACCAGCCATAGCGCAAAAATCGATGCGTCGGCCGCGCCCGCTCGGCCACCGCGTCGATCGCCGCCGACAGGCCGACAACGGCATCCACGCCATGCGCGGGCGGCAGACGATCGAACTCGGCAAGGGACATCGGCTTGGTCATCGGGGGCGGCATAGCCCAAGTCGGTTAGCAAGTGGTGGAGGGCGATGCACGGCCGGTCGCATCCGTTGCCGTCCTGTGCCGGATGCCCGCCCCCCGACGGACACCCGGCGTCCCTCAACCCCTCAGAAGGCGGACCACTCGTCCTCGAGCATCTTGAGCGCGGCGTTGCCCTGCGTCGGCGCCATCGTGCGCGCGGGTCTGGGCGCGCGGGTGCGCTGCTCGATCACGATCGGCGGCGTGCCGGTCTGGAACCGCTGGACGAGCGCCGACAGCGCATTCGCCTCTTCGGCCAGGCTGCGCGCCGCCGCGGTCGATTCCTCGACCATCGCGGCGTTCTGCTGCGTCATCTTGTCCATCTCGCCGACCGAGGTGTTGACCTGGACCAGCTGCTCGGCCTGCGCCTTGGCCGAGATCGAGATTTCGCCGATCCGCTCGTTGATCTCGCTGACGCGCGCGCTGATCCGGTCGAGCATCCGGCCGGTCTCGCCGACCAGCGCCGCGCCGTTGGCGACGCCGGTGGTCGACGCGGTGATGAGGCCGCTAATCTCCTTGGCCGCCTCCGCCGATCGCTGGGCGAGCGCGCGCACCTCGTTGGCGACGACGGCGAACCCCTTGCCCGCGTCGCCCGCGCGCGCCGCCTCGACCCCGGCGTTCAGCGCCAAGAGGTTGGTCTGGAAGGCGATGCCGTCGATCACGTTGATGATTTTGGTGATCTCCTGCGCCGAGCTTTCGATCTCGCCCATCGCGTCGATCGCGCGGCGAACGACGGCGCCGCCCTCGTTCGCGGCGACATTGGTCTCGGCGATCTGCACGCCGACGGCGGCGGCGTTCTGCGCCGTCGCCTCGACGATCGCGGTCACGTCGCGCATCGCGGCGGCGCCGTCCTCCAGCCGGGCTGCCTGCTGCTCGGTCCGAACCGACAGGTCGTCGGACGCGAGGCGGATTTCCGACGCGCCGCTATGAACGTTCCCCGCAGCTTCGGACACGCGGCGAAGCAGGTCCTGAAGCTCGGTCATCGTCGAATTGAAATCGTCGCGCAGCACATCGTGCGTCTCACCGAACGTCGTGCCGATGCGATAGGTGAGGTCACCCTGCTTCAGATGGCGCAGCGCCACCGTCAGCTCGGGCACGACGATCTTCAGCACCACGTCGGATTGCTGCATCGCCAGCGCGTTGTCGCGGAACACCGCCATCGCCTTGGTCAGGCGACCGACGCAATCGGTATGTTCGGTATAGTAGATCGGCCCGTCGAGATTGCCGGCTGCCAGCCCCTCCATCCGAACCACGGTGTCCACGTATGGATCGCAGATCAGCCGCTTGGCCTGGCGCATCACCACCACGACCACGATCGCCGCGCCCGCCGTGATCCAGAACGGCAATGTGAAGCCGCCGGCCAGCAACGTCATCAACGTCTGAAAAGCGGCGATCGCGCCGGACACGGCGGTCAGGATATCGAACTTCTTGCGGATCGGTGCGTGCTTCTGGAACGTGTCGATCATTGGACCCAACCCCTCCCGGATGTGGCCGTGGCGCTATCAATCGCTCGCCTAACAAGAGGCTATCGACCTACATCCCTTCGGGTCACGGGATCGGGCGGCGAATGGCCGAAGCCGCGCAAAACTACGCCTTGTGGAAAGGCAATTGGGGGGAATTACGATGCGCTCGACGATCATCCCGGCGGTTACCGTCGCGATTTGCAGCCCCGCGATCGCCGCCGCGCAGGCGCCGGACGCACGGCTGAAGGCGATCTACGACGCCGAATGGGCGTTCCGCGCGCGCGAGTTCGCCGAGATCGCCGACGCGGCGCCGGGCGAACCGTCCGCCGACGACCATCTGCCGAGCGTCACTCCCGCCGCGTGGCACCGCCGGCTTGCGACGTGGCGCGACATGCTCGCGCGCGTCGATGCGATCCCGGTCGCGTCCCTCGGCGACGAGGATCGGATGAATCACGCGGTCTTCCGAACTTACCTCTGGGAACAGGTCAACAATATCGAATGGCGCACCTATGAGGCGCCGTTCAACAGCGACAGCTTCTTCTGGGCCGGCCTCAGCCCCCGCCGGGGCTATGCGCGCGCGATCGACT
This sequence comes from Sphingomonas yantingensis, assembly GCF_014199325.1. Classification (GTDB taxonomy): domain Bacteria; phylum Pseudomonadota; class Alphaproteobacteria; order Sphingomonadales; family Sphingomonadaceae; genus Sphingomonas; species Sphingomonas yantingensis. The sequence goes on along the minus strand of NZ_JACIJJ010000001.1, from coordinate 957,568 downwards.
ATCGCCGCTATCTCGGCCGGATGCGCGACGTGCCGCGCTATTTCGACGAGCAGATCGCCAATATGGGATCCGGGCTGAAACGCGGCTACAGCGTCCCCGCCCCGTCGCTGGTGGGGCGCGACAGGACGATCGAGCCGTTCGCGGCGCCCGGCACCGCCAACCCCTTCTACGCCGCGTTCGCCGCGATGCCCGCGACGATTCCCGCCGCCGAACAGGCCGCCCTCCGCGCCGAAGCGGAGCGCGTCATCGCCGGGCAGGTCGCCCCCGCCTATGCCCGGCTCCTGTCGTTCATGCGGACGGAGTATCTGCCCAAAACGCGGCGGACGATCGACGCGGCGTCGCTGCCCGACGGGCGCCGTTTCTATCAGGACCGCATCCGCGAGCACACGACGCTGGACCTGACGCCCGACCAGATCCACGAGATCGGTCTCAGGGAAGTCGCGCGGATCGACGCCGACATGCAGGCGACGATGAAAGAGACGGGCTTCAAGGGGACGTTCCCCGCGTTTCTGACGTTCCTGCGCACCGACCCGCGATTCTATGCCAAGACGCCGAAGGAACTGCTCTCGCTCTCGGCCTATGTGGTCAAGAAGATGGACGGCAAGCTCAAGGACAATTTCGGCCTGCTGCCGCGCTATCGCTTCACCATCCTGCCCGTGCCGGACGAGATCGCGCCGATCTATACCTCCGGCCGCGGCGGGCTCGATAGCTGCCTCATGAACACCTACGACCTCGCCCAGCGGCCGCTCTACAACATCCCCGCGCTGACGCTCCACGAATGCAGCCCGGGCCACAGCTTCCAGGCCGCGGTGGCGCTCGAGGCGCCGGCGCGCCCGCGCTTCCGGCAGGAGACCTATTTCTCGGGCTATGGCGAAGGCTGGGGGCTCTACACCGAATATCTAGGGAAGGAGCTCGGCATCTATGAGGGGCCGTACGAAGAGTTCGGCCGCCAGACGTTCGAGATGTGGCGCGCCGCGCGGCTGGTCGTCGACACCGGCATCCATGCCAAGGGCTGGTCGCGGCAGCAGGCGATCGACTATTTCGCGGCGCACACCGCGCTCGCCCCGCTCGACATCGCCAACGAGGTCGATCGCTACATCAGTTGGCCGGGACAGGCGCTCGCCTACAAACTCGGCGAGCTGACGATCCGTCGGATGCGGGCAAAGGCCGAGCGCGAGCTTGGCCCCCGCTTCGACATTCGCCGCTTTCACGATGCGGTGCTGGGCATGGGATCGGTGCCGCTGTCGACCTTCGAGGACGAGATGAACCGCTTCATCGCGCGCGAAAAGGCGGCCCCGGCCGGTTAGCGCCGGCCGCCGCCCCCTCCCGCCGGTTAGCGCCAGCCGCCGCCCATCGCCTGATAGAGCGAGACGAAGCTCGTCAGCCGGTCCGCCTCGACCTGCACCAGCGACAGTTCGGCCGAAAGCTGGCTGCGCTGGGCATCGAGTTGCTCCAGATAACCCGAATAGCCCGCGCGGTAGCGGTTGGTCGCATTGCTGACCGCGCCGCGCGTCGCCGCCACCTGATCGCGCAGCGCCCGCGCCTGCTCCGCGGTGCGCGCGACGCCCGCCAGCGCGTCGTCGACCTCACGGAAGGCGGTGAGCGCGGTGCGGCGATAGGCGAACGCCGCCTGGTCGCGCCGCGCGGTCGCCGCATCCTCCTGTGCCGCCAGCCGCCCGCCGTCGAAGATCGGCGCGAGCACGCTGGCGCCGAGCGAGAAGATGCCGATCGGCTCCTTGAGCGCGCTCGAAAGGACGAGCCCCGCCGAGCCGGTGAGCAACAGGTTGGGCAGGAACGCCGCCCGCTGGCTGTCGAGCGACAGGTCGGCGGCGACCAGCGTCTGCTCGGCCTGATAGAGGTCGGGCCGGCGGCGCAGCAGGTCGGCGGGCAGCCCGGCTGGAATCGGCGGCAGCGCGATCCGGTCGAGCGACAGGCCCCGCGCGATCGGCCCCGGCGAGTCGCCGACGAGCAGCGACAGCGCATTTTCCTGTCGCGCGATCGCCAGCCGCGCGGCGGGCACGAGCTGTTCGGTAGCGGCATATTCGGCCTGCGCCTGCCGGTATTCGAGGCGCGAGGAATAGCCCGTCTCATACCGCCGCCGCGCGATCCGCAGCGCGTCGTTGCGCGCCGCCAGCGTCGCCTCGGCGATCGACAGCCGCTGGTCGAGCGCGCGCAGCGTGATGTAGCCGCTGGCGGCCGTCGCGGCGGTGGCGAGCCGAACGGTATCGCGCGCCCCCTCGCTCGCCAGCAACTGCGCGCGCGCCGCCCGGCTGGCGAGCCTGAGCCGCCCGAACAGGTCGAGGTCGAAGCTCGCGCTGATGCTCGGCTGCGCAGAGATCGCGCGCGACGGCTGGCCGAGCGCGCTCACCGACTGGCCCTGCGTCTCGGGCAGCGTGCCGCCGACCTGCGGCAGGAGCTGTGCGCGTGACAGCGCCTCGGCCGCGCGCGCTTCCTCGACACGGGCAGCGGCGATGGCAATGTCGACGTTGTTGGCCAGCGCGCGTTCGACCAGCGCCGCAAGCGCGGGGTCGCCGAACTTGCGCCACCAGTCGGCGGTGACGGGATCGGCGCCGTTCAGCGCGGTCCGCCAAGCGGGCGGCGGCACGACCGCGGCGGCCGGCGGCGCGTCCGCCCGCTCGCCCGCCGACACGCAGCCGCCGAGCGCCGCCAGCGCAAGGAGCGCCGCCCGCTTCACCGCGCGCCGCTCGTATCGACGCGGGCGACGACCGACATGCCGGGGCGCAGCCGCTCGGCCGCGCGCTGGCCGGGATCGATGCGGATGCGCACGGCGATCCGCTGCGGCACCTTGGTGAAATTGCCCGTCGCATTGTCGGACTTGAGCACCGCGAACTCGCTACCCGTAGCGGGCGAAATACGCTCGACCCGGCCGGTCAGCCTGGTGTTGGCGAGTGCATCGACGGTGAAGCTCGCCGGCTGGCCAACCGCAATGCGCGCGGTCTGCGCCTCCTTGTAATTGGCGATGACCCAGACGTCGGTGGGGACGAGGAACAGGAGCTGCGATCCGGCGGTCACATATTGCCCGACACGCACGCCCACTTCGCTCACGCGCCCGCCCTCCGGCGCGCGAATGAGCGTGTTCGACAGGTCGATCCGCGCGAGTCGCAGCGCGGCCTCCGCGCCGGAGACGCCGGCTTCCTGTCCGCCGCGGCCGACCTCGACCGTGCGCACGTCCTCGACGGCGATCCGGCGTGCGGCCTCGGCCTGTTTCACCGCGGCTTCGGCTTGGCGAAGCGCGGCGCGCGTCTGGTCGCGCTCGCGCAGCGAGACCGATCCGTCGGATACAAGGTCGTTGACGCGTGCCATGTCCGCCTGCGCCCGCATCAACTGCGCCTGCGCGTTGGCGACAGCGGCTTCCTGCGCCTGGACGGAGGCGGCGCGGCTGGCGGCAGCCTGTCGGTTGTTGGCGAGCGTCGCCTGCTGCGCCTGTACCTGCGCCTCTGCCTGCGCGACCTTTTGCGCGTAGATGCGCCGGTCGATCTCGACGAGCGGCTCGCCGGGCTTCACCGTCTCAAAATCGCGGACAAGGACGCGGGTGACGTAGCCCGACACCTGCGGCGCGATCACCGTCACGCGGCCGCGGACATAGGCGTTGTCGGTATTCTCGATCGCGCTGGCGAACGGCCCGATCCGCCACCCCGCCATCACCGCCGCCATGCCCGCCACCGTGAGGACCGCAATGACGATCAGCGCGAGGGGCGACAGCTTCGGCGGCCGCCAGCCCGAGCCGGTCGGTGCCGTGGGCGCGGCGCCCTGTTCGGCGATGCGCTCGTCGGTGGGCGGTGCGGCGGTTCGGTTGTCGGTCATGCGGGGTTCCCGCGCCGCTCACGGACCCGGCGGCGCACCAGAAGGAAGAAGAGATAGAGGAACGTCAGGGCGGCAAGCACCGCGACGAAGCGGAACACGTCGTCATAGGCAAGGACATTGGCCTCCCGCGTCGCGGTCTGCGACAGGAGCGCGCCGCCCTTTGCGCTGCGCAGCGCCGGATCGCCGACGACGCGGCCGATCCCGGCCGCACCCGCCTGTAGCCGCGCCTGTACCAAGGGGTCGGTGGGATCGATCGCCTGCACCAGCGCGGCGCTGTTCGCCTTCTCGCGCACCACCTGATAGGTGCCGAGGATCGCCGAGCCGGCCAGACCACCCAGCGAGTTGATGATCCCGAACAGCGCGATGAAGCTGATGATGTGCCCGCTCCCCTGCTTGAGTGCGCGGGTCATGCCGAACAGCAGCGCCGGACCGAGGAAGAAGGTGCCGGCGAACGCGATCAGCGCCTGCGTCACGTAGAGCTGCGGCGCGCGCGTGAGGTTCGTTGAATAGGAATCGACCCAAGCGGCGACCGCGACGATCCCCACCGCCAGCATCACCGGATGCGCGGGCTTTTCGAGATTGAGCGTCGCCGCGCTCAAAAGCACGCCCGCGACCGACGCGACGGCGATGATCGAGAAGAAGGTCTGGAGCTCGTCGTTGTTCTGGCCGAGCAGGTTGAGCAGACCCACCGCGCCCAGCGTCTGTTCGGACAGGACGATGCGCGCCATCACCGTCACCACGGCGAAGCGGACGATGTCGGCGCTCGCCAGCCAGCGGGTGTTGAGAAGCGGATTGGCGCGGCCATGCTCGATCAGCAGCGCCGCCGCGAGCATCGGGATCGCCGCGAGCAGCGCCCAGCCGATCCACGCCGCCTGCGTCCACCAGACGACACGGCCGAGCCCCAGCACCGCGGCGAACAGCGCCATGCTCGTCGCGAACAGCGCGAAGGTGACGAAATCCAGCCGCTCGAATGCCTTTTGCCGCACCGTCGGCGGCAGGCGGAACGCGAGGACGGCGGCAAGGCTCAGCACCGACAGCCCCAGCTCGAACAGATAGAGCGCCCGCCACTGGCTCATCGCGAGGAGTTCGGGCGAGAACAGGCGCGCGAGCGGCGTCGCGCATTGCGGGATGCCGATGCCGAGCACGACGCCGCGAAGTCGCGCGGCCGGCGGCATCGCCTGCATGATGTAATAGAGCGCAAAGGTACTGAGCGGCGCCGCGGCGAGGCCGCTGGCGGCACGCACGAGGATCGCCGAGGTGAAGTCGCTGACGAACAGATGCGCGAAGGCGAGCAGCGAATAGAGGCCGATGAAGATCAGCGCGAAGGGGCGAAGGCCGAACTGCTGGCGAAACTTGATGAGCAGCAGGTTGATGCTGACATTGGTCATCACATAGACCGTCGGCAGCCATGCGATTTCTACGGGATCAAGCCCCAGCGATCCCGCCAGCGTGGTCGTGTTGACCGCGACCAGCGCGTTGCCGAACCCGCCCGCCAACCCCAGCAGGATCGCACAGAGCACATAGGCGAGCTTGCGCCGCCCCGAATGCGCAGGCGATCCGGGCGATCCGGGCATGACCGGCGCCTCGTGCGGGGCATAGTTCCACCGCTCTTCGGCAAGGACACGTCCTATGCGGGCGGCGATCGACATGATCGCCCGCTGCACCCTTTTACGCGGGCGCGCCAGCCCCCGCGAACGGGCCGTTCAACCGCACGATCGCGCGGTTCAGAACGGCAGCGAAACTGACCCACAGAAAATAGGGCAGGATCAACAGGCTGGCGAAGCTGGAGATCGGCCAGAGCCCGACGATCAGCGCGACGAGCGAGGCCCAGAGAAACACCACCTCGATCAATGCCCAGTCGGGCCGCCTGAGCTTGAAGAACAGCGGGCTCCACAGGAAGTGGTAGACCGCGTTGACGACGAACAGGATAGCGACGTCGCGGCGCGCGCCCGAATCGCCCGCCGTCGCTTCCCAGGCAATGACCGCCGACCAGGCGGCTAGGCCGAGGATGATCGTCCAGGCGGGGCCGAACAGCCAGTCGGGCGGCTGGAAGCCCGGCTTGCGCAGGCCTCGATACCACGCCCCGATCGGCGTCAGCAGCCCGCCCGCCAGCCCGAGAAACAGCGCGCCGCCGCCGGCGATCAGGATCGGGGTCCAGTTTGTCATCTTTGCCTGTCTTGCCGCGTGTCCAGTGTGTGTTACAAGCCGTTCGTGCGCAGATCGTTCCCCTTCTCGGCGATCGTCGGCCAGGACGAGATGAAGCGCGCGCTGCTGATCGCGGCGGTCGACGCCCGGATTGGCGGCGTGATGGTCTTCGGCGACCGCGGCACCGGCAAGTCGACCGCGGTCCGCGCGCTCGCCGCGCTCCTGCCTCCCGTTCCCGCCGCCTCGGCCGGCTATCAGGATGGTTCGGCCCGCAAGGGCAAGGTGCCCGTGCCCTTCGTCGACCTGCCATTGGGCGCCACCGAGGATCGCGTCGTCGGCGCGCTCGACCTCGAACGCGCATTGGGTGCCGGCGAAAAGGCGTTCGAGCCGGGCCTGCTCGCGCGCGCCAATGGTGGCTTTCTCTATATCGACGAGATCAACCTGCTCGAGGATCACATCGTCGACCTGCTGCTCGACGTCGCCGCCTCGGGCGAGAACGTCGTCGAGCGCGAGGGGCTGAGCGTTCGCCACCCGGCGCGGTTCGTGCTGGTCGGCAGCGGCAATCCGGAGGAGGGCGAGCTTCGCCCGCAATTGCTCGACCGCTTCGGCCTGTCGGTGGAGGTGCGCACGCCCGGCCACCTGCCCGACCGGATCGAGATCCTGAAACGCTGCGATGCGTTCGAGCGCGATCCCGACGGTTTTGCCGCGACCTGGGAAAAGACCGAGCGAAAGACGCTGCGTCAGCTTGCTCGCGCGCGAGACGCGCTGCCCGGCGTTGCGGTGCCCGACGAGGTGCTGGGCTATGCGGCGCAGCTCTGCATGGCGGTCGGCGCCGATGGCCTTCGCGGCGAACTGACGTTGATGCGCGCCGCCCGTGCGATCGCGGCGCTGGAGGGCGTGGCCGAAGCGACGCCCGCGCATGTCGCCGCGGTCGCGCCGATGGCGCTACGCCATCGCCTGCGCCGCAACGTGCTCGACGAAACCGGCTCCACCGTCCGCATCGAACGCGCGCTCGCCGATCTGGCGCAGGCCGCGTGACCGCGCTGGGCGCCGCGGCGCCCGATGCGCACCGCGACGCGCTGATCGCCGCCCGCCTCTGCACGATCGACCCACGTCTGGGCGGCATCGTCCTCAAGGGCGGCGAGATACTGCGCGAGGCAGTGCTCGCCGACCTACGCGAAGGCTTGGGGCCCGAGCGGCGCATCCCCGTCAACGTGGATGACGACCGACTGCTCGGCGGCATCGACCTGACCGCCACGCTCGCCGCCGGGCGGCCCGTGCGCCGCGATGGGTTGCTGGCGGAAGCCGCGGGCGGGTTCGTCGTGCTGCCGATGGCCGAGCGGCTGTCCGAGGCCGTCGCCGGCCGCATCGCCGCCGCGATCGACACGGGCGACGCGCGATTCGTGACGATCGCGTTCGACGACGGGGTCGAGGCCGACGCCCGCCCGCCCGCTGCGCTGATGGAGCGGCTGGCGTTCCACATCGACCTGACGGAGGCGCGGCCCGGTGCGGCCCTCTCGCCGGTAACGGTTGCCGATCACGCGGAGGACACGCCCGGCGCCATCGACGCGCTCGTCACCACCGCCGCCGCGCTCGGCATCGCCTCGGCACGCGCGCCGCGGTTCGCGATGCTGGCGGCAAGGGCAGCGGCGCGAGCGGACGGACGTACGCAAGTCACCGACGCCGACCTCGCCCTCGCCGCCCGCCTCGTTCTCGCGCCCCGCGCGACGCAATGGCCTGCCGAGCCGGAAGGCGCCGAAGCCCCGCCACCGCCGCCCGAACCCGGCGACGGGCAGGACGAGACCGCATCGGACACGCCCCCGCTCGACGATCTCGTCCTCGCCGCCGTGCTCGCCGCGCTGCCGCCCGACCTGCTGGCACAGGTCGCCGCGGGGAAGAGCCGGCAGCGCGCGCGAGCAAACGGCGCCGGGGAACGACGGCTGGGTCATGCGCGCGGTCGCCCGCTCGGCGCGCGGGCGGGGATGCCCGGCGGGGGCAAGCGCCTCTCGCTGATTGACACGCTGCGCGCGGCCGCGCCGTGGCAGCGCCTCCGCGGGCGGGGCGGCCGCGTCCTCATCCGCCGCGACGACCTGCGCATCCGGCGGTTCGAGGCTCGCGCGGAGGCGCTGACGATCTTCGCGGTCGATGCCTCGGGCTCGTCGGCCCTCGCCCGGCTGGCCGAGGCGAAGGGCGCGGTCGAGCTGCTGCTCGCCGAAGCCTATGTGAAGCGGGCCGAGGTTGCGCTGATCGCGTTTCGGGGGACGGGCGCGGAACCGCTGCTGCCCCCCACCCGCTCGCTGACGCGCGCGCGCCGGTCGCTCGCCGACCTGCCCGGCGGCGGCGGCACGCCGCTTGCCGCCGGCCTCAACGCCGCGCGCGAGCTGGCCGAGAGTGCGCGGGCACGCGGGCGGACGCCCTTCATCGTCGTCCTGACCGACGGCCGCGCCAACATCGCCGCCGATGGCGGCACCGTCCGCGCGATCGCCGAAAGCGATGCCGCCAGCGCCGCTCGCGCGATCGGGGTCGCGGGGATCGCCGCCGCTTTCGTCGACATTTCCGCTCGGCCGCGGCCCGAAGGCGCGATGCTCGCGGCAGCCATGCGCGCGCGCTACCTCGCGCTGCCGCGCGCCGACGCCACGGCGATGCACGCCGCGATCAGCGCCGTGCAGGCCGCGTGACCCTGCGCTGGTCGGTCGAGGGCCGCGACTGGCCGCATCGCGAGCATAGCCGCTTCGTCACGCGAGGGGGCTTGCGCTGGCACGTTCAAGTGATGGGCGATGGCCCGCCGCTGCTCCTTCTCCACGGCACGGGCGCGGCGACGCATAGCTGGCGCGACCTCGCGCCGCTGCTGGCCGCACACTACACTATCGTTGCGCCCGACCTGCCCGGGCACGGCTTCACGACCGGCCGCCCGCCCGGCGGCATGGCGATGCCGGCGATGGCGCGTGCGATCGGCGGGCTGCTCGACACAATGGGGGTGAAGCCGCACGCGATCGTCGGCCATTCGGCGGGCGCGGCGGTGGCGGCGCGGATGGCGCTGGACGGCATCGCCACGCCGCGCACGATCGTCGGGCTGGGCGCCGCGCTTCTCCCCTTCCCCGGCCTGGCCGCCGCGCTGTTTCCGACGCTGGCGAAGCTCCTGTTCGTCAACCCGTTCGCGCCGCACATCTTTGCACAGATGGCGCGGATGCAGGGGGAGACGGCGCGTTTCGTCGTCCGCGCGACCAGCTCGACGATCGAGCCCGAGGGGATCGTGCTCTACGAACGGCTGCTGCGCGACTCTGGCCATGTCGGCGCGGCGATCGCGATGATGGCCGACTGGGATCTGGAGGCGCTGAAACGCGACCTTCCCCGCCTCACCATGCCGCTCCGCCTGATCCATGGCGAGCGCGACGCGGCGATCCCGATCGCGACGGCGCGGGAAGCGGCGGCGACGGTGCCCGATGGCCGAACGACCGGCTTGCCCGTGCTCGGCCATCTCGCGCACGAAGAGCAACCGGGCGAGGTCGCGGCACTGATCCTCGCCGCGCTCAAGGAGGCGGCATGAGCGATCACATCTTCGGCATGCTCGACATGGCCGTCGTCGGCGTCGTCGTCTTCGGCTTCGGGATCTGGCAGCTCGTCTCGATCAACCGCGAGATCAGGAAGGACCGCTCACCAGAACGCCCTGGGCATTCGGTAGGGGAGCATGGTCTGGACGATGGGCGACCGAAACCGCCCGAGTGACAGGCTTTCGTGCACCGCCTGCGCCGGCTCGCCGAACAGGCGCGTCGATAAGGCGCTGCGCGCATAGAAGGGCGCGTCGATCCACGTCTTGAGCACCCTTGGGAAGGCATCGGCATCGGCGCGCGTCGCCCGCTCGATCAGCCAGCCGGTGCGCGGCAGCGTCGCCTTGGGCGGCTGGACGCAGTCGTGCCAGCGCCCCTGTCGGTCGAATCGCAGCGCCAGCTCGAACGGCGCGCCGCCGCGCCGCCGCCCCTCGTACAGCACCGCCACGTCCTGCTTCAGGTGCGCGCGCGACCAGTGCCAGTCGTCGAACCCCGCCTCCAGCGCCTCGTCGCCGAAGTTCGAATCGAAATAGCCGTCGCCCGACCAGCTTGTGCCGGGGTGGTTCATCTGCACCTCCACGCGCGCGCGCGGCGCGACGGGGTGCCAGCGGTGCCGCCCGGCGGGGTCGAGCATGAAGGCGGTGGTGCCGATCATCTCTGGGCTGATTCGCACCCGCCCCTTCACGCGGTACGGGAGCGGCGCGGACCATTCGTCGATGTCGATCGTGAGCGCGTCGCCGTCCCAGCGCAGCCCGCTCGGCCCCACCCGAAAATGATCGCGGCCTCGGTCGACTCTGGCTTGTCCGCGCTCGGTCATCGCCCAAGCGCCCGCACCCTTGCCCGTGAGCGACACGTTGATCGCGCAGTGATTGTCCGGCCGCCCCCGCCCCGTGACCTTGTAATAGGGCGAGAACACGCTGCCGACGAAGGCGATGATTGTCAGCCCGTAGCACCCGCAGTCGCTGGTCGCGTCGACATACCACCAGGCATAGCCCTGCGGTGCCACCACGACGTCGAAACGCGGTCCTGCGCCAAGCATTCGGCGGCTAGCCGGCCGGAGAGCGCCGCCATCGGGACGCCGGCGCCCGGGTGCGTGCTCCCGCCCGCGCAATAGAGCCCAGGGATCGACGTCCGGCTGCCCTGCCGGCGGAAGGACGCCGCCCATCCGTGCGAGGCCGGTCCATAAAGGGCTCCACCCGTCGACGGACAGAGGCGCGCGAAATCGCTCGGCGTCGTCAGCACCGCCGATTCCCCCAGGTCCAGCGAAAGCCCCGCCCGCGAAACGCCGTCCAGCATCTGCCGCCTGCACCGCTCGATCTCCTGATGTGTGAGGGGGGCGCCGTCGCCGGTGGCGGGCGCGTTGACGATAATCTGGATGCGCTCGGGCCCCGGCTGCGCCCCGCCCGCATCGCCGCGATCCTGCGCGCACAGATAGACGGTGGGCACATCGGCCAGCCGGCCGTGGCGGAGTGCATCGAACTCGGCGCGATAGTCCTTCGAGAAAATGACGTTGTGCCGTGCCAGCGGAAAGCCGGTGCAGACCGCATTGGCGGTCCACACCATCGCACTCAGCGAGCGACGGCGCGGGCCGACGCGCGACGACGCGCGCGATGCGGCGCGCCCGAACGCGCCCGCGCCGATTGCGGCGGGATCGGCGGCGCAGACGGTGCACGGTGCCTCGAGCACCTCGCCGCTTTCGAGAGTCACGCCCGCCGCGCAGCCGTGCTCGACGCGGATCTCGGCCACCCGCTCGCCGTATCGCCGCATCACGCCCATCCGCTCGCACAGGGTCGCCAGCGCCGCGGCCAGCCGATGCATCCCGCCGTCGACCAGCCACACACCACTCGCCTCAACATGCGCGATCAGCATCAGCGTGGCGGGCGCGGCAAAGGGCGATGACCCGCAATAGGTGGCGTAGCGCCCGAACAGTTGCTGCAACCGCGGATCGGCGAAATAACCGCTGAGCGCTCGCCACATCGACGTATATGCGCGCAGGTTCATGTAATCGGGCAGCCCGCGCAGCCCCATTCGCCAGCCGAGGGTCAGCGGATCGGGCTTCAGCGCGCGCAGGAACGGCGCGTCGCACGCGTCGAACAACCGCTTCGCCTCGGCCCGGAAGGCGCGATAACCACGTGCCTCCGCCGCGCCCGCGAGCTCGCCGATCGCCGCCTCGCTTTGCGCGGGGTCGGCGAACAGGTCCAGCCGCGCCTCGCCCCACGCATGGCGCGCCAGCGTCGTCGCCGGCCGCATCGTCACGAAATCGGACAGGCGCTGGCCGCAATCGGCGAACACGCCCTCGAACACGTCGCGCATCGTGAACACGGTGGGGCCACCGTCGATCGCCCGCCCGTCGACCGGGATCGCGCGTAGCTTGCCACCGGGCCTTGGCTGCGCCTCGATCAGCGTCACGGCATGTCCGCGCGCGGCCAGCAGCGCGGCGGCGACCATGCCGCCCACCCCGGCACCGATGACGATCACGCGCGCGTCGGCCATTCCGCCGCTCCTCTCGTTGACGGCGACGCTAACACATGTCCACATTGCTTGACATATGAAATCGTCCACTAGCCTGCATGAGCGATGGATCGCGTGGCGCAACGCGATGATCGGATCGCCGCGATTCCAGCGGTTCGCCGCGCGATCGCCGTTCATGCGCCCGGTGGCGCGGCGGCGCGCGCGGGCGCTGTTCGATCTGGTGGCGGGCTTCACCTACTCTCAGGCACTGGCCGCCTGTATCGAGACCCGCCTGCTCGACTACCTCAGCGATACGCCCCGGCGTGCGGCCGACCTTGCGTCGAAGATCGATTTGCCGGTCGAGGCGACCGAACGCCTGCTCCGCGCCGCCGCCGGGCTCGGCTTCGTCGAGCGGCTGGACGACCGCTGGGCGTTGGGGAGCGAGGGCGCCGCGCTGCTCGGCAATCCGGGCATTGCCGAGATGGTGGCGCATCACCGCCTGCTCTACGCCGACCTTGCCGATCCGCTGGCACTTCTCAGGCGCGGGGGTGGCGGCGGAGCTTTGTCGGCGCACTGGCACTATGCCGAAGCGTCGGGGACCGGCGATGCCGCGGCGGTCGCGCCCTATTCGGCGCTGATGGCCGCGTCGCAGCCGATGGTCGCCGCCCAGGCGCTCGCCGCCTATCAGTTCGACCGGCACGCACGCGTCCTCGACATCGGCGGCGGCGAAGGCGCGTTCCTGTCGGCCGTCGCGCAGGCGGTACCCGAGCTTCAGCGTGGCCTGTTCGACCTGCCGGCGGTGGGCGAGCGCGCGCGAACGCGACTCGGCGCGGGCGTGACGATCCATGGCGGCGACTTCCTGCGCGACGCGCTCCCGACCGGATACGACCTCATCACGCTGATCCGCGTGCTGCACGATCATGACGATGCGCCCGCAATGACCTTGCTGCGCGCGATCCGTGCCGCGCTGCCCCCGGGCGGCGCGCTGCTGATCGCCGAGCCGATGGCGGAGACGACCGGCGCGCGGGGCGTCGGCAGCTATTTCGAACTCTACCTGCTCGCCATGGGATCGGGCCGCCCCCGCTCGATGGCGGAGGTCCGCGACATGCTCGCCATGGCGGGCTTTGGTCGGATCCGTCCCTTGCGTACCCACCTGCCGCTGGTGGCTAGCGCGATCATCGCGCAGGCGTAACAAATGAGTGTCTACATTAATTGACATTCATAATCGTCAGCGTAGGATGACGCTTACACGGTGAGCTATCTTGCGACGCCGGGTAGGGGATGGATCGTATGGACGCGATCGCGGTCATACTGGAGGCACCGGAGACGCTTTCGTTGCGTCCCCTGGCCCTCGTCCCCATCGGCCCCGCCGACGTCCGGGTGGCGATCGAATGGAGCGGCATTTCCTCCGGCACCGAAAAGCTCCTGTGGGCGGGCCGGATGCCGAGCTTCCCCGGCATGGGCTATCCGCTGGTCCCCGGCTACGAGTCGGTCGGTCGTATCGTCGATGCCGGCAGCGACGCCCGCGCGCGGATCAGCGAATGGGTGTTCGTCCCCGGCGCCAACTGCTTCCAGGGCGCGCGCGGGCTGTTCGGCGGCTCCGCCTCGACCGTGGTCATGCCCGCTGCCCGCGCGATTCCGATCCGCGAGACGCTGGGCCGCGACGGCATCCTGCTGGCGCTTGCCGCCACCGCCTTCCACGCAATCGAGGTGGGCGGCGTGCCCGAACTGGTCATCGGCCACGGGATCCTCGGCCGGCTGATCGCGCGCATCGCCATAGCCAGCGGCGGCACCGCGCCGACCGTGTGGGAAACCGACGCGAGCCGCCGCGACTCCTTCGACTATGCGGTAATCGACCCGGCGAGTGACGAGCGCCGCGACTATGCCGCGATCTGCGACGCCAGCGGCGCGGGGGACGTGCTCGACCTCGCCTTTGCGCGGATCGCGAAACGCGGGTCGGTGACGCTGGCGGGTTTCTACGACCGGCTCGCCTTCGCCTTCCCCCCGGCATTCATGCGCGAGGCGCGGCTCAACATCTCGGCCGAGTTCACCCCCGGCGACATCGCCGGCGTGCTCGCGCTGATCGACGCGGGCCTGCTCGACCTGTCGGGCCTCATTACCCACGCCCGCCCCGCGGGCGAGGCCGCCGACGCCTATCCGCAGGCCTTCACCGACACGGCGTGCCTGAAAATGGTGCTCGACTGGAGAACGATGTGAGCATGTTCGACCCCGGCGAGCTGCGCGAGGAAGCCTCGTTCGAGCCCGATCCCGTGCCCACCGGCCCGGTGACCAAGGAAACGCAGATCATCGCCATCTATGGCAAGGGCGGGAGCGGCAAGTCCTTTGCGCTCGCCAATCTGAGCTACATGATGGCGCAGCAGGGCAAGCGCGTCCTCCTGATCGGCTGCGATCCCAAGAGCGACACGACCAGCCTGCTCTTCGGCGGCCGCTCGACCCCGACGATCATCGAAACCTCCGCCGCCAAGAAACTGGCCGGTGAGGAAGTGGGCATCGAGGACGTCTGCTTCCAGCGCGACGGCGTGTTCGCGATGGAACTCGGCGGGCCGGAGGTCGGCCGCGGCTGCGGCGGGCGCGGCATCATCCACGGGTTCGAGACGCTGGAGAAGCTGGGCTTCCACGAATGGGGCTTCGACTATGTTCTGCTCGACTTCCTGGGCGACGTGGTCTGCGGCGGGTTCGGCCTGCCGATCGCGCGCGACATGTGCCAGAAGGTGATCGTCGTCGCCTCCAACGACCTTCAATCGCTCTACGTCGCGAACAACGTCTGCAAGGCGGTGGAGTATTTCCGGCGCCTCGGCGGAAATGTCGGCGTCGCCGGCATGATCCTGAACAAGGACGACGGCACGGGCGAGGCCAATGCCTTTGCCGAGGCGGTGGGCATCCCCGTCCTGACCGCGATCCCGGCGAACGAGGATATCCGCAAGAAGAGCGCGAACTACCAGATCATTGGCAAGCCCGGCGGCGAATGGGCATCCTTGTTCGAGGAACTGGCGATCAACGTCGCCGAAGCGCCGCCGCTGCGCCCCGCCCCGCTCGACCAGGACGGGCTGCTCGGCCTGTTCAGTGCCGAGGTGACGGGCGCCGACTTCGCGCTGAAGCCCGCCAGCCAGGCGGACATGCGCGGCGCGGCGTACCTGCCCAAGGCGAGCCTCGAAGTCGTGTACGATCGGACCTGATCGGTGGACGGCGACGCCCCTCCCCGCGACCGCGACCGGATCGACCTTGGCGAGGGCGGCTGCAGCTCGCGCGAGACGCTGCGCGAGGCGGCGAACGCGGCGGGCAAGGCCGAGATCCTCGACCGCTACGCCGCCGACTATCCCAAGGGGCCGCACGACCAGCCGCAATCCATGTGCCCCGCCTTCGGCTCGCTGCGCGTGGGCCTGCGCATGCGGCGGACGGCGACGGTGCTGTCGGGCTCGGCGTGCTGCGTCTATGGCCTGACCTTCACCAGCCATTTCTACGGCGCGCGGCGCAGCGTCGGCTATGTGCCGTTCAGCTCGGAAACGCTCGTCACCGGCAAGCTGTTCGAGGATATTCGCGACGCGGTGCACGAGCTGGCCGATCCGGCGCTCTACGACACGATCGTCGTCACCAATCTGTGCGTCCCGACCGCCAGCGGGGTGCCGCTTCAGCTGCTACCCGACTCGATCAACGGCGTCCGGGTGATCGGCATCGACGTCCCGGGCTTCGGCGTGCCCACCCATGCCGAGGCGAAGGACGTGCTCGCGGGCGCGATGCTCGCCTATGCGCGGGCGGAGGCGGAGGTCGGCCCCGTCGCCGCCCCCGCGACGCGGACCGACCGCCCGACCGTGACGCTCCTGGGCGAGATGTTCCCCGCCGACCCGCCGGGTATCGGCCTGATGCTCGAGCCGATGGGCCTTGCCGCTGGCCCCGTCGTGCCGACACGCGAATGGCGCGAACTCTACGCCGCACTCGACTGCGCCGTGGTCGGTGCGATCCACCCCTTCTATACCGCCAGCGTCCGCGAGTTCGAGGCGGCGGGCCGCGCCGTCGTCGGCTCGGCGCCAGTCGGCGTCGACGGTACCGCCGCCTGGCTCGACGCGATCGGCGCGGCCTGCGGCATCGCCGAGCGACAGGTCGCCGCCGCCAAAGACCGCATCCTGCCCGCGATTCGGGGCGCGCTCGCCGCGCGGCCGATCAAGGGGCGGATCACCGTCTCTGGTTACGAGGGTTCCGAACTGCTCGTCGCGCGCCTGCTGATCGAAAGCGGGGCGGATGTGCCTTACGTGGGCACCGCCTGTCCGCGTACGAAGTGGAGCGATCCCGACCGCGACTGGCTGGAGGCACGCGGGACCCACGTCCAGTATCGCGCCAGCCTGGAGCAGGACATCGCCGCGGTCGACGCATTCCAGCCCGACCTCGCGATCGGCACCACGCCCGTCGTCCAGCACGCCAAGCAGAAGTCGATCCCTGCGCTCTACTTCACCAACCTCATTTCCGCGCGCCCGCTGATGGGGCCCGCGGGTGCGGGCAGCCTCGCCGCCGTCGTCGGCGGGGCGCTTGCCAACAAGCACCGCTTTGACCGGATGAGCGCGTTCTTCGAGGGCGTCGGCACCGGTCATGCGACCGGCGTCTGGACCGACACGCCCGAGGATCGCCCCGGCTTCAAGGCCAAGTATGCCGCGCGCCGCATCGCCGCGGCGAAGGCAGAGGAGCATGTCGGGACATGACCCTCGTCATCGACCATGATCGGGCCGGCGGCTACTGGGGCGCAGTCTACGCGTTCACCGCGATCAAGGGCCTACAGGTCATCATCGACGGCCCCGTTGGCTGCGAGAACCTGCCGGTCACCTCGGTCCTTCACTATACCGACGCGCTGCCGCCGCACGAGCTGCCGATCACGGTGACGGGCCTTGGTGAGCAGGAGCTCGGCCGGGACGGGACCGAGGGGGCGATGAAGCGCGCCTGGGGCACGCTCGACCCCGACCTCCCCTCCGTCGTCGTGACCGGATCGATCGCCGAGATGATCGGCGGCGGCGTCACGCCGGAGGGGACGAGCATCCAGCGTTTCCTTCCCCGCACGATCGACGAGGATCAGTGGCAGTCGGGCGACCGCGCACTCACCTGGCTCTGGACGCAGTTCGGGCCGAAGAAAGTGCCCGCCCCGCGCCCGCGCAAGGAGGGGCAGCGCCCGCGCGTCAACATCATCGGGCCGATGTACGGCACGTTCAACATGCCCTCCGACCTCGCCGAGGTCCGCCGGTTAATCGAGGGCATCGGTGCGGAGGTCAACATGACCTTCCCACTCGGCAGCCACCTTGCCGACGTCGCCAAGCTGGCGAACGCGGAGGTCAATGTCTGCCTGTACCGTGAGTTCGGCCGCGGGCTGTGCGAGGTCTTGGAACGGCCGTACCTTCAGGCGCCGATCGGGCTGGAGAGCACGACGCTGTTCCTGCGCAAACTGGGCGAACTCACCGGCCTCGATCCCGAGCCGTTCATCGAGCGCGAGAAGCATACCACGATCAAGCCGCTGTGGGACCTCTGGCGCTCGGTCACGCAGGACTTCTTCGGCACCGCGAGCTTCGGCATCGTTGCCACCGACACCTATACCCGCGGCATCCGCCGTTTCCTCGAGGAGGAAATGGGCCTGCCATGCACGCTCGCGGAGTCGCGGACGGCCGGGACCAAGCCCGACAACGAAGCGATCCGCGCCACGATCGCGGCCAACCCGCCGCTCATCCTGTTCGGCAGCGTCAACGAACGGATGTACATGGCCGAGGCCGGCGGACGCGGCGTGTTCATCCCGGCGAGCTTCCCCGGCGCGGTGATCCGCCGCCATACCGGCACGCCGTTCATGGGCTATGCCGGCGCGACCTATCTGGTTCAGGAAGTGTGCAACGCGCTGTTCGACGCGCTCTTCCACATCATTCCGCTCGCCGGCCAGCTCGACCGGGTGGAGGCGACGCCCTCGCGGCTCGATCGCGAGCTGGCGTGGGACGACCTCGCCAAGCGCGAGCTCGACGCCGCGGTCGAGCGCGAGCCGGTACTGGTCCGCATTTCCGCCGCCAAGCGCATCCGCGACGCCGCCGAGCGCGCCGCGCGCCGCGCCGGCGAGGATGTCGTCTCGCCCGCGCGCCTCGCGCTCGCGATCACCGAAAGTCGGGTGCCATGACGGCGCCCCGCCATCTCCGCCGGCGTGCCCCGGGCACCAGCGGATCCACGATCCTCACGCGGGCGACGCCCGGGTGCGGATGCCGCCGGGCAGGCCGGTCCACGCTCCTGTCATCGTCGGAACAACGGAGACGTAGAACATGAACGATCCAGAACGGATGGGGCCGGGAACTTACCTCAGCCCCGAAGAAGCCAAGGAGTTTCACAAGCTCTTCATCACCAGCTTCCTGATCTTCACGGCAGTTGCGGCCGTTGCGCACTTCCTCGTCTGGAACTGGCGCCCCTGGCTCTGAGCCGGGCCGACGCTTCATCCGGCGACAATAGAAAGGAACCCACGCCATGTGGAGAATCTGGCTAATCTTTGACCCGCGCCGTGCGCTGGTCGCGCTGTTCGTATTCCTGTTCGTGCTGGCCCTGTTGATTCACTTCATCCTGCTCAGCACCGACAAGTTCAACTGGCTCGATGGCCCGCGCACGCCCCCGGCGGCGGCGGCCCCGGCGATGCCCGGCACCTGACGCGTATCCTCGCGATTTCGGGTGGGCGGGCGCCGGTTCCCTCCGGCCGGCCCGACCCACCCGAAAGACCGACTTCTATCGACGTGACCACCCGCTCCATCCTGGCAGCGGCGAGGAGAGGCAGACATGGCGCTCTTGAGCTTCGAGCGGAAATATCGGGTCAGGGGCGGCACGCTGATCGGCGGCGACCTGTTCGATTTCTGGGTCGGCCCCTTCTATGTCGGCTTCTTCGGCGTGGTCAGTGCGATCACCGCGATCCTAGGCACCGCGCTCATCTTCTACGCGGCCTCGCTCGGGCCGACCTGGAACCCCTGGCTCATCAGCATCGCGCCGCCGGACCTCGACTACGGGTTGGGCCTGGCGCCGCTGCGCGAGGGCGGGTTCTGGCAGATCATCACCATTTGCGCGATCGCCGCCTTCACCTCGTGGGCGCTGCGCGAGGTCGAGATCTGCCGCAAGCTGGGTATGGGATATCACGTCCCCTTCGCCTACGGCTTTGCGATCTTCGCCTATGTCAGCCTCGTCGTGATCCGCCCGCTGATGCTGGGTGCCTGGGGCTTCGGCTTCCCGTACGGCATCTTCAGCCATCTCGATTGGGTGTCGAACACCGGCTATCAGTATCTCCATTTCCACTACAATCCGGCGCACATGCTGGCGGTCAGCTTCTTCTTCATGACCGGCGGTGCGCTCGCCTTCCACGGCGCGCTCGTCCTCTCCTCGGTCAATCCGGGCAAGGGCGAGGAGGTGAAGTCGCCGGAATATGAGGACGCGTTCTTCCGCGACTCGATCGGCTATTCGGTGGGTACACTCGGCATCCACCGCGTCGGCCTGCTCCTCGCCCTCTCGGCGGGTTTCTGGAGCGCCATCTGCATCATCATCTCCGGCCCGTTCTGGACGCGCGGGTGGCCCGAATGGTGGACCTGGTGGCTCAACCTGCCGATCTGGTCGTGAAGGGGGTATAGACGATGCAATACCAGAACATCTTCACCCAGGTTCAGCTACGCGGCCCGCTGGAGGCCGGCCCGCCGGTGCCGGACAGCACGTTCCAGCGCACCAACCTTGCCACCTACAACTATTGGGCTGGCAAGCTCGGCAACGCGCAGCTTGGGCCCCTCTATCTCGGCAAGCTCGGCCTCGCCTCGCTGCTGTGCGCGTTCGTCGCGATCGAGATCATCGGCCTCAACATGGCCGCCAGCGTCAACTGGAGCCCGATCCAGTTCGTGCGTCAGCTTCCCTGGCTCGCGCTCGAGCCGCCGGGGCCGGAATGGGGCTTCACGCTCTCGGTGCCATTGGCGCAGGGCGGCTGGTGGCAGATGGCGGGCTTCTTCATGACCGCTTCGCTCCTGCTCTTCTGGGCGCGCACCTATCTGCGCGCCAAGAAGATGGGGATGGGCACGCATGTCGCCTGGGCGTTCGCCGCCGGCATCTTCCTCATTCTCGTCCTCGGCTTCATCCGCCCGCTCCTGATGGGCAGCTGGGCAGAGGCGGTGCCGTTCGGGATTTTCCCGCACCTCGACTGGACCGCGGCCTTTTCGATCCGGTACGGCAACCTCTTCTACAACCCCTTTCACTGCCTCTCGATCGTCTTCCTCTACGGCTCGACGCTGCTCTTCGCGATGCACGGCGCGACGATCCTGGCGGTGGGGCGCTATGGCGGCGAGCGCGAGATCGAACAGATCACCGATCGCGGTACGGCCTCCGAACGCGCGGCGCTGTTCTGGCGCTGGACGATGGGGTTCAACGCGACGATGGAATCGATCCACCGCTGGGCGTGGTGGTTCGCGGTCCTCTGCCCCATCACCGGCGGCATCGGCATCCTGTTGACCGGAACCGTCGTCGACAACTGGTATCTGTGGGCGGTGCTCCACCATTTTGCGCCCGATTATCCCAGCACCGGCGTTCTCGATCCTGCCATCCTGCCGGGAGCCCCGCGATGATCCGACGCCTTACTCTCCTCGCGATCGGCGGTGCCGCGGTGACCCTCACCGGCGGCTGCGACCTCGGCCCCAAGGACTCCGTCCAGACTGGCTATCGCGGCGCGGGCCTTGCCCAGATCGTCGATCGCGGCAAGGTCGCGGCCGCTGCGGTCATCCCGCCCGCCCCCTATCCGTTGCCGCCCGACACCGGGCCGCGCGCGTCGGAGACGTACCAGAACGTGCAGGTGCTCGGCGGGCTCAGCACCGAGCGGTTCAACCACCTGATGGCGGAAATGAACCAGTGGGTCGCCCCGCCCGAGGCCGGCTGCAACTACTGCCACAATCCCGAGAACATGGCCTCGGACGAGAAATACACCAAGGTCGTCGCGCGGCGCATGATCCAGATGACACAGCGGATCAATTCGACCTGGGCCAGCCATGTGAAGGCCACCAAGGTCACCTGCTACACCTGTCACCGCGGCAAGCCCGTGCCCGACTATAAATGGGCGCTGTCCGACGGCGCGCCCAACGACCGCTCGATCCTCGGCAACAAGCGCGGGCAAAACACGCCCGACCCCAATGTCGGCTATGCCTCGCTCCCCTCGGACCCGTTCGCCGCCTATTTCGCGGGCAAGGCGAACATCCGTGTGGCGTCCGATAAGGCGCTGCCCTCGCCCGACCATGTCGTGTCGATCAAGGATGCGGAGAAAAGCTACGGCCTGATGATGCACGTCAGCTCCGCGCTGGGCGTCAACTGCACCTATTGCCACAACAGCCAGTCGTTCCGCGCCTGGAACCTCAGCCGCGGGCAACGCGCGACTGCCTATTACGGCATCCGCATGGTCCGCCAGGCAAATGACGAGTACATCACGTCGCTCGCGTCAGTGTTCCCCGCCAACCGCAAGGGGCCGCACGGGGACCCGTACAAGATCAACTGCACCACCTGTCACCAGGGGATCAACAAGCCGCTGGGTGGCAAGAGCATGATCGATCAGGCGCCCGTCCTCGCCGGTCCGCTCGTCCGCCCCGCCGCGACCGAGGCAGGATCCGCGGGCAGCAACGCCGTCACTGATGCGCTCGCCAATCCCGGCGCGATGACCGGCAAGAACGAACCGGCGCCGACCCCGGCGCGCCAGTGAAAACCCGGCCCGTCACGGTCGCCCGCCCTTCGGAAAGGCGGGCGCCGTGATCGGCAACCACCTGCTGCGCGCCTCGCTGTCGGAGGAGATGCACGTCCGCCGGTTGCCGCGTTTTGCGGCGCCGGCGCGGCTGATCCAGATCCTGACGTTGCTGGGCGAGACGACCGGCGGCGCAGCGAGCGACCATATCGCCGCAATCGCCGCACGCGGCGAGATTGTGATCCCGATCGCCGCCAAGTATGCGGTCCTCAAACTGGGCGACCTCTGCCTGGTCTGGGAGCGGCATACGGAATTTGCCAGCTATACGCTGCTCCTCACCGGGCCATTCGATGCGCCGTTCGACCGCCGCGCGTTCGAGCCGCACCTCGCCTCGATCCTGGAGGGGATGCCAGGCGAGATCATCCGCGCCGTCCATATCGCGGTACTCGCCCCCGGTGCCCCCATCCCAACCCCGGCCGAGCGGCAGGACTGGTTCGACGCTGACGAGGCGATCATCGAGTGCGATGTCGCCGGGGGAGCGGCCCGGATCGTTTCCGACTTCCGGCTGCATGCCGACGGCTATGGCCGGCTGGCGATCCTCGACCGCGGGCTGGCGGGGGACG
The DNA here is from genome assembly GCF_014199325.1 of Sphingomonas yantingensis. GTDB lineage: Bacteria > Pseudomonadota > Alphaproteobacteria > Sphingomonadales > Sphingomonadaceae > Sphingomonas > Sphingomonas yantingensis. Next base: position 935,273 of record NZ_JACIJJ010000001.1, on the reverse strand, counting down.
AGCCGTCGCAACTCGTCGTCCGGCTTCAGGAACTCGGCAATTACCGCAAGATGGCGCTGCTGGGCCTGCCGCTGGCGCAGCGGCTGACCCCCGCGGTGGGCGAACTCGAGGCGCGGCTCGCGGACCTCACTGCGCAGGTCGCGGAGCGGACGGCTGAGGACGACGCGCTGATGGGCGAACTCACCTATCTCTCCTCGAAGCTCGCCCAGCTGACGACCGAGACGCGCTATCGCATGAGCGCGACGCAGGCCTATGCCAAGCTTGCGATCGAGCGGCTGGAGAAGCTGCGGATCGGTGCGGTCGCGGGCCACCAGTCGCTCGACGATTTCACCGAGCGGCGGCTGATGCCCGCGGTGCGCACCTGCGACAGCTTCACCTCGCGGCTCGAGGACCTGTCGCAGCGTGCGGCGTGGACCAGCGAACTGCTGCGCACGCGCATCGACATCGCGCTGGCCAAGCAGAACCGCGACCTGCTCGCCTCGATGGACCGGCGCACCGACCTGCAGCTACGGCTGCAACAGACGGTCGAGGGACTGTCGGTGGTGGCGATCAGCTACTACCTCGTCGCGTTGATCGGCTATATCGCCGCGGCGGTGCCGGGACTGGACAAGAAGCTGACGATGGCGGCAGCGGTACCGTTCGTCGTCGCCGGCGTGGCGCTGTCGATGCTGCGGGTACGGAAGAAGCTGCACGGTTAGTCTAGATCGTACCCCGGCGGAGGCCGGGGTACGCCGAAGCCATACTCCTAAATCATCCGTCACGCCGGACTTGATCCGGGGTCCCCCTTGTTCTTTTAGAAGAAAGGCAGCGCCCCCCAAGCTCAAGCCCGGGGTCACGCCAAGCGGCTCAGGCCGCCATCTCCCGCCGCGCCAGCGCGCATTGCGACCAGATCTCGCTCAGCGCCTCGACCAGACGGTCGATGTCGCCGTCGGTGTGGACGGGCGACGGGGTGATGCGCAGCCGCTCGGTCCCCTTGGGCACGGTCGGATAGTTGATCGGCTGCACGTAGATGCCGTGATTTTCCATCAGCCAGTCGGAGATCATCTTGGCATGGTGCGCATCGCCGACCATCACCGGGATGATGTGGCTGTCGTTGTGGAGGTGTGGGATGCCCATCGCGTCCAGCCGCTCGCGCACCATCGCGACGCGGTTCTGGTGGCGCGTCCGCTCGATCTGACTGTCCTTCAGGTGCCGGATCGACGCCGCCGCCCCCGCGGCGATCGCCGGCGGCAGCGCGGTCGAGAAGATGAAGCCGCTGGCGAAGCTGCGCACGAAGTCGCACAGCGTCTTCGACGCGGCGATATAGCCGCCCATGACGCCGAATGCCTTGCCCAGCGTCCCCTCGATCACGTCGATGCGTTGCATCAGCCCGCGCGCCTCGGCGACGCCGCCGCCGCGCGGGCCGTAGAGACCGACCGCGTGCACCTCGTCGATGTAGGACAGCGCGCCGTGCTTCTCGCACAGCTCGATGATCTCCTCGATCGGGGCGATGTCGCCGTCCATCGAATAAACGCTCTCGAACGCGACGATCTTGGGCCGGCCGGGGGCGATGCCCGAGAGCAGCTCGTCGAGGTGCGCGACGTCGTTGTGGCGGAACCGCAGGCACTCGGCGCGACTGTGGCGCATTCCCTCGATCATAGAGGCGTGGTTGAGCGCGTCGGACAGGATGACGCAATCGGGCAGGCGCGAGGCGAGCGTCGACAGCGACGCCCAGTTCGAGACATAGCCCGAGGTGAAGATGAGCGCCGCTTCCTTGCCGTGCAGGTCGGCCAGTTCGTCCTCGAGCAGCACATGCTGGTGGTTGGTGCCCGAGATGTTGCGCGTGCCCCCCGCACCCGCGCCGCAGCGGTCGAGCGCCGAATGCATCGCGTCCAGCACCTTGGGATGCTGGCCCATGCCCAGATAATCGTTGGAGCACCAGACGGTGACGTCAGCGACCTGATTGCCCTCGACCCAGCGGCGCGCACGCGGGAACTGGCCCGCCTGCCGCTCGATCTCGGCAAAGACGCGGTAATTCCCCGCCTCGCGCAGGCCGTCGAGCTGCTGCGCGAATACCGCGTCGTAATTCATCGCCGTCTCCCATCGAACTCAATGCCGGCGGCTCGGACCGCCTTGTTGCCATGCAGCGCCCAGGCGAACAGACGCCCGTCACGCAGCGGAAGTACCAGAAACAGATGCTCGGTCACGCCCAGGACCGCAAGCCCGGCCAAAAGGGTCATGCCCGCCGCCGTGCCGCCCGCGGACAGTTCGGCTCCGCGCCACGCCATTACCGCCGCGCCGACGCCGCCCGCGATCGACAGCGGGAACAACCAGTTCATCGGCGCGGTGCGGAAATAGCTCTTCAGGTGCGCCAGATGCACCGGAAACACCTCGTCGCTCAGGTTCGGGACGCCGAGATAGAGGTTGAACTTGGCCGACAGCCGCATCGCGAAGAGCAGGCCGAAGGTAAGTGGCGCGACCGCATTGGGCTGGCCCCAGGTCAGCGCGACCAGCGCGACCAGCGTCGCCGCGATCGCCAGCTCGTGATGGATCACCGTCGCTGTCGCCGCCCGGAACCGCGCCCAGCCGGTGGCGCCCGCCGGGCACTCACCCCGGTTGGGCCCAGCGACATGGCCCATCAGGAAGCTCATCTCGTGCCAGCCCCAGATCGCGATCGCCGCGGCGCAGGCGATGTACGCGCCGCCGGTACTCGTATCGCCCGCCGTCGCCCACACCGCCCCGCCCGCACCCAACGCCACAACCCCGGCGAGCGTCAAACTCTGCCCGAACGTCGCGCGCGGGCGGCTGCACAGCCACACCACCGCGGCGGTGCCGATGAACCACATCAGGAGCGCGAAGAGGAGCGGCGGCACCGTCACCAGGCGGGCACCAGCCGGACGTTGGCGGGTGCCGCATTACGCTTGACCGGAGTGAAGTAGAGGCCCGCGAATGTCGCGGCGGCCGCCAGCGTCAGGCCGGCGCGCTTGACCGCGCCGACGATGCCGCCGCGCGCCTTGGCCGCGTCGATCGCGACCGCCACGCGGCGCATCTGTTCGAGCAGCGCGAGGAAGCGGGGCGAGTCGGTGTCGAGGACCACGGGGAAGACCTGCCGGGTGATCTCCGAACAGATGTTGAAGACGCGGCGGTCATACTCGGTCGGGTCGATGCCCAGCGCCTTGTGGAACGCCGGCCGGTTGTGGTCGCGCACGTACATCGTCGCATAGACCGCGACGAGGAAGAAGCGGATCCACAGCTTGTTGATGCCGGTCAACAGCTTCGGATCGGTGCGCATCAGGATCGCGAACGCGTCGCCATGCCGGAACTCGTCGTTGCACCACAATTCGAACCAGTCGAAGATCGGATGGAAGCGAAGCTCCGGGTGCCGCGCCAGATGGCGGAAGATGGTGATGTAGCGCGCATAGCCGATCTTCTCACTTAGATACGTCGCGTAGAAGATGAACTTTGGTCTGAAATAGGTGTATTTCTTGGTGCGCGTCAGGAAGCCGAGGTCGATGCCGATCCCCGCGTCCTTGAGTGTATCGTTGATGAAGCCCGCGTGCCGGCTCTCGTCGCGGCTCATCAGCTTGAACAGCTGCTTGATATCGGGATTCTTCACCCGCTTGGCAATCTCGGCATAGAGGATGCAGCCCGAAAACTCGGCGGTCAGCGAGCTGACGAGGAAGTCGATGAACTCCTCGCGCAGACCGTCGGGCAGGCTCTCGATCACGCCGTCGAACGCCGCCGTCCGCTTGAAATGCAGGCGGTTGGGATCGTCGGCCATCTCCTGGATCAGCGCGTCCCACTCGTGGCGGACGCCCGACACGTCGATGCGGTCCAGCGCCTCGAAATCGGTGGTGTAGAAACGCGGGCTGAGGACCGTATCCTCCCGCGCGATGGCCATCGTGTCGGGGGCTGCCTTGACAGGCGAGATCGCGTTCATAGCCGGGTCCGATCGCTGAAACTGACTTCGTAAAGCTCGGTCATCTCGAAATGGCCGGCAAGCTTGGTCCACAGCCGCTCGGCGGTGGAGGCGCGCTCGACCGTGGCGGTCCGTTCGACCACCTTGCGCTCGCCGAAGCCGACGACGATCGGCGCGCCGTGGACGCGAACGCGGTCGCCCGGTCCGAGTTCGACGTCGTTGGCCAGCACGACATGCGCACACAGGAACTCGTCGCTATGCTCGAGCTCGACACGACATTCGGTGTCGAAGCGGGTTCGGCGCAGCGCGATCATGGGCGTTTCTCCTGCGGCAGCAGCGCGGCGAAGGCGGCGCGGTTGGTCGCGCCGAACGCGGTCAATTCGATCGAGCGGCCGGTGACGGTATCGGTGAGCGACAATTCGCCGTCGCGCCACAGCGTCAGGCTGAAGGGCGGCGCCTCGCCCACGCCGTGCATCCGCCGGTCGCGGGCCAGCCCACGCATCACACCGCGGATGAAGCCGGTCTGCTCGCCGGGTTCGATCACCTGCGCGACGCTGCCGGCATCGACATCCTCGATTACCACGGCGCCGTCGGCCCGGTCGGCAAAGCGCAGCGTTCGGGTCGCGACGGGGGCGACATGGCTTTCGGCGCGCATCGCCGCGGGAGAGGCGGCGAGCGGTGTTCCGGTCAGCCGCACCGCCGCCGTCGCACCGATCGCGAACAGGATCAGCGCGCCGGTCATTGCCACCGTCCCGCGCGGGAGCATCGTGGCGTGGTCGTGACTCATGCCGCCTGTGCTCCTGCGAACATCGGCTCGGGCGCGGCCCGCACCTCCGCTCGCGCCGCGCCGGCGGCGAGGCAGGTGCGCGCGAGCAGCGCGGCGACCGCCTGCGGGTCCTTTAGCGAGCGCAGCATCGGCTGCGGCCGCGCGAGCTTCAGCGGCCGGGCGTGTGGCCATAGCGCGAGATAGCCAAGGCCAGAACCGCTGGCGAGCGTGAGCGGCAGGTCGCCGGTACCGTCACGGCGCACCGCCATGTCGACTGCGACGACCTGCGACAGCGGCAGGTTGACGCATTTGGGCACCGCCGTTCCGATGCGCAGCACGACGCGGCGATCGGTCAGCGTGTAGATCGTCGTCCTCGCGGCCCCCCATGCGAAAGCATGCAGCAGCGCGAACGCCGTCAGCCCAAGCCCCGCGGTCATCGCCGCCGCCACCGGCCCGCCGCTCGCCAGCGCCAGTGCGGTCAACAGCGCGAAGTAGATCGCGACGCCGCGGGTATGGAACGCGTGCCGCGCCAGGCTCGCCCGGTCGGGCCGCCCCTGCCACAGCATCGTCTCGCCCGGCGGCAAGTGGCCGGGGAGGCCCGGTACCGGCTCGATCTCATATTCGGTCACAGGAACGGCTCCTGCCGGTTACGAGTGGCATAGAGATAGCCACCGCCGAAGTAAGCCTGGACGCGCTCTTCCTCATAGAGCGTAATCTGGGTCGGCGAGTCGAGGCGCGGCACGCCCGCAAACTGCGCGCCGTTGAGCGCGTCGACGACCACCTTACCGCGGCGGCGATTGACCGACGCCATCATCATCGGGGCCAGCGCCGGGCCGCCGGGCGCATCGAACTGGATGTAGCGGACGAGGCGATCGGCCTTGTCGATCCACAGGTCGGTGATCTTGCCCGCCAGCACGCCGTCGAGGCCAAAGAGCGGCCAGCCGACCAGGCCCGGATCCTCATGCGCGATGTGGAAACCCGCCGCGCTCGACATCGGCACGACGCGCGGATGCCCCTCGAAATCGAGGTCGGGGCGCTTGGCGCGCTCAACCCAGGCGGCCGGGCCGATGCCGTCGGCCAGCGGATCGCCGGTCGGCGCGATGGGCGCGCCGGGAAAGCGGTCGGTGCGCCGCGCGGCAATGTTGACCGGATCGCGCTTGTCGTGCGGCGCATAGACGGTGCCGTGGCCGAAGGGCAGCTTGTACGCCTTGGGGCTTGCAGTGCTGAGCACGCCGCCGGGCGGATCGAGCCGGCCGGTCACGTTGTCCTCGAGCGGGTAACCCTCGCGCCGATCCTCGCGCCGCAGATAGAAGATCAGGCCCACAAAGAACAGCACGAACGCCCAGAACACCAGCATGGCGACGTCGAGACCGGGGGTGAGATCGGGATGCATGGCCGTTCCTTTCAGATCGGAAATTCGCTGAGGCCGAAGCGAGACGGGGGCGCACCGGCACCGCGAACGAGCGGCCCCAATGCGACGATGGTGGCAAGCAGAAGCAGGATTTCGGCGAGATAGACCGCGGCATAGCCCGTCACCGGCCCGGCCAGCGTCGCGCCCAGTCGGTTCGCAACAGCGGCGCTCGACACCCAGTCGCGCATCAGCGCGCCGATCGCGATGGCGGTGCCCGCCGCGCTCGCCTGTACCGCGCCCCAGGCGCCGAGCGACAGCCCGCGATGGCCGCCATCCTCCAGCGCCATCGCCGCAGTCAGCGTGCCAACCGAGAACAGGCCGGAACCCGCGCCGATAAACGCCGCGCCGATGCCCAGCAGCACCGGCGCCTCCAGCGGGCCGGCGAACAGGATGGCGATGAAGGCGGTGATCCCGCCGACCGCGCCGAACCCGGCCAGCCGGTGCGGATCGGCGCCGCCGGCCAGCGCGCGCGCAGCAAAGGCGAAGCCGGCGAGCATCCCGGCGGCCCACACGGCGGTCAGCGACGTCGTGACCCCGACCGACAGGCGCAGGATCTGTCCGCCATAGGGTTCGAGCAGCACGTCCTGCATGCTGAACGCCGCGGCACCCAGCCCGACCGCAACGAGCAGCCGGCGCGTGCGCGGCACCGCGATGAACCGGCCCCAGGCAGGTCCAAAGGCAGGCTTCGCCTCTGCCACCGGGCGGCGGGTGCGATCGCGCGCTTCCTGCTTCCACAGCGCGGTGATGTTGAGGACCATGGTCAGGACGGCGGCACCCTGCACCACCTGCACCAGCCGCGTCGGGCTGAAGTCGGCAAGGACGCGGCCGATGACGATCGCGCTCACCAGCATTCCGACAAGCAGGCTGACGTATAGAAGCGCGACGACGCGCGGGCGGGAGGCTTCGTCGGCAAGGTCGGTGGCAAGGGCGAGGCCCGCAGTCTGCGTCGTGTGCATGCCGGCGCCGACCAGCAGGAACGCTGCCGCCGCGCCCAGATGCCCGACCGCCGCCGACCCCTGCCCCGCACCCGTCATCACGAGGATTGCGAACGGCAACAGCGCCAAGCCGCCGAACTGAAGAAGCGTACCGAACCAGATATATGGCACCCGCCGCCAGCCGAGCACCGAGCGGTGCGTGTCCGACCGGAAGCCGATCAGCGCGCGCAGCGGCGCAAAGACGAGCGGCAGCGACACCATGATCGCGACGAAACTGGCCGACATGCCCAGCTCGACGATCATCACCCGGTTGAGCGTGCCGGTCAGCAGCACGGCGGCCATGCCCACCGAAATCTGGAACAGCGACAGGCGCAGGAGCCGCCCCAGCGGCAGCTCGGGCGTCGCCGCATCCGCGAACGGCAGGAAGCGCGTGCCGAGCCGCGCCCAGAAGTGGCCGTCACGAAGGGCGGCGATGCGGCTCACGGCAGCATTTCCACCGCGTGGCTGATGTAGAAACCGCCGCCGATTCGCGCGTCGCGGCCGATCCGCGCGGCGGGCATCGCGCCGGCGATCAGCGTGCGCAGCAGCCGCTCGGCCACCGGCTCGATCGCGGGCGCGCGGTCGCCGCGGGGGAACAGCTTGCCCACCGAATGCATCGCGCGCAGCGCCGGGGTTGAGGGCGCGAAAGTGAAGGCGACGCTGCCGCGCGTCCGTTCGGTCAGCGCCTTGACCACGTTCACGATGTCGAACGCGTCGTAGTGGATCAGCGAATCCATCGCGACGACGTGATCGAACGTGCCGAGCTTGGGGTCGAGCATGTCGCCGACGCGCCAGTCGATCGACAGCCCCTCCGGCGCGCGGTCGCGGGCGACCTTGACCAGGCTGCCGGCCACGTCGATCGCCACCACGTCGGCGCCGCGCCGCGCCGCCTCGACCGCCAGTGCGCCGGTGCCGCAACCGGCATCGAGCAGGCGGGCGCCGCGCAGATCCTCGGGCAGCCAGGCGAGCAGCGTGCCGCGCATCCGGTCGCGCCCTGCACGCACGGTCGCACGGATCCCGCTGACCGGCGCGTCGGAGGTGAGCGCTTCCCACGCCTTGGCCGCGGTGCGGTCGAAATAGGTTTCGAGCCGCTGGCGCCGGTCGGCATAGCGGGTGGGGGAAGCCGCCTGTCCCATCATTCGAACCCCAGGAACTCGAAAATCTCGCGATCCTTCATCGGTTTGGCGTCGAGCGGGTCGCACCCGGCCCAGAGCTGCGCGGCGAGGCGCTTGTACTCGTTGCACGCCGCCTCGACCTCCGGCGTCTGGTCCATCTCGAACAGCGTGCATTTCTTGAGGCGGCTGCGGCGGATCGCGTCGAGGTCCGGGAAGTGCGCGAGGCGCTTCAAGCCCGTCGCCTCGTTGAAACGGTCGATCTCGTCGGTCGCGGCCGAACGGTTGGCGATGACGCCCGCCATTCGCACGTCGTAGTTCTTCGCCTTCGCCCCGATCGCCGCGACGATGCGGTTCATCGCGAAGATGCTGTCGAAATCGTTGGCGGCGACCACCACCGCGCGCTCGGCATGTTGCAGCGGCGCGGCGAACCCGCCGCACACCACGTCGCCCAGCACGTCGAAGATGACGACATCGGTATCCTCGAGCAGATGGTGCTGCTTCAGGAGCTTGACCGTCTGGCCCACGACATAGCCGCCGCAACCAGTGCCGGCGGGCGGGCCGCCCGCCTCGACGCACATCACGCCGTTGAACCCCTCGAACATATAGTCCTCGGGCCGCAGCTCCTCGCTGTGGAACTCGACCGTCTCGAGCACGTCGATGACGGTGGGCATCAGCTTCTTGGTCAGCGTGAAGGTGCTGTCGTGCTTCGGATCGCAGCCGATCTGGAGCACGCGCTTGCCGAGCATCGAAAAGGCCGCGGAAAGGTTCGACGAGGTGGTCGACTTGCCGATGCCGCCCTTGCCATAGACGGCGAAGACCTTGGCCGTGCCGATCCGGTCGCGTGGGTCGAGTGCGACCTGAACCGAGCCATCGCCGTCGCCGCGGCCGCCGGGGGGATCGAATAGGGCCATCAGTCGCTCCTCATGCCGCTGCCGCGGTGACGCCTTCGAGGGCATCCTCGAACTCGTCGCTTGCCGCCTGGAGCGCGGCGAGGGTCGCCGCATCGGGGGTCCAGAACTGCCGTTCGCTTGCTTCGATCAGCCGGTTCGCGACGCGCGCCGCGGCCTTGGCATTCAGCCCGGCCAGCCGCTGGCGCATCGCGGGGTCGAGGACAAAGGTCTCGCTGATCCGCTGATAGACCCAGGGGCTGACCCCCTCGGTCGTCGCCGACCAGCCCATCGTGTTGGTGACGTGCGCCTCGATATGGCGGACGCCCTCGAAGCCGTGGCTGAGCATCGCCTCGTACCACGCCGGATTGAGCATCCGTGTGCGGGTTTCGAGATCGACCTGCTCGGCGAGCGTGCGGACCTTGGCCGCCCCTTGCGTCGCATCGAGGATGTAGACCGGGGCCGCGCTGCCCTTGGCCCGCGCGATCGAGCGGCTGATGCCGCCCAGCGCGTCGACATAATGGTCGATGTCGGTGACGCCCAATTCGACCGAGTCGAGATTCTGGTACGCGGCATCGACACCGGCGAGTGCGGTCTTCAGCAACTCGTGCTGGCGCGCAGGCTTGCCGGTGCGGCCGTACGCATAGCCCTTCTGCCGCTCGAACACCTCGGCGATCTCGTCCGGGTCGGTCCACGCGCCGTCGTCGATCAGCATGTTGACGTTGGCGCCGTACGACCCTTCGGCATTCGAGAAGACGCGGAGCGCCGCGGTTTCGAGGTCGCAGCCGTGCCGCTCGGCATGCGCCAGGCTGTGCTTGCGGACGAAATTGGCCTCCAGCGGCTCGTCGGCGGTCGCGGCGAGGAATGCGGCCTCCGCGATCATGCGCGTCTGGAGCGGCAAGAGGTCCCGGAAGATGCCCGACAGCGTGACGATCACGTCGATGCGCGGACGGCCGAGTTCGGCGAGCGGGATCAGCTCGGCGCCCGAGAGGCGACCGTACCCGTCGAAGCGCGGGCGGGCGCCGATCAGCGCTAGTGCCTGTGCGATCTGGACACCCTCGGACTTCAGATTGTCGGTGCCCCACAGAACCATCGCCAGCGTTTCGGGGAAAGCAGCAGCGGCGGTGTGACGCGCGATCAGCTCGTCCGCCTGTACGCGGCCGGTCTCGCACGCGAAGGTGCCAGGTATCCGGAAGGGGTCGAAGCCGTGGATGTTGCGGCCGGTCGGCAGCACTTCCGGGTTGCGCAGCACGTCGCCGCCAGGCGCGGGGCGGACGAAACCGGCGTCGAGCGCGTGGACAAGCGCGTCGAGCTCGCCGTTCGCGGCGGGCACTTCGACCCCTGCCGCCAGCATCTCGGCGCGCTGCGCCTCGGGCATATCCCGGCCCAGAACGTGGAGGCCGTGCGGGATCAGTTCGCGCTCGATCTCGTAGAGGCGGCCGGCGAGCGTTCCTGTGTCGCTGCCGTCGAGGTCGAGGGCATCGGCCGCGCCGGCAATCATCGGTTCGAGCTTCGCGCGCTCGGCGGCGTCGGGTGACGAGCGCCACCGCTCGACCAGCGCCTTGAGCTCCGACAGGCCCTTGTAGAGCCCCGCCTGTGCCAGCGGCGGCGTCAGGTAGCTGACGAGCGTCGCGCCCGACCGCCGCTTGGCGATCAGCGCCTCCGACGGGTTGTTCGCGGCGTAGAGGTAATAGTTGGGCAGATGGCCGATCAGCCGCTCGGGCCAGCAGTCGCCCGACAGCCCCGCCTGCTTGCCCGGCATGAACTCCAGCGCGCCGTGCGTGCCGAAATGGAGGACGGCGTCGGCGGCGAAATCCTCGCGCAGCCACCGATAGAAGGCGCTGAACGCATGCGTCGGGGTGAAGCGGCCCTCGAACAGGAGGCGCATCGGATCGCCCTCGTACCCGAAGGCGGGCTGGATGCCGACGAAGACGTTGCCGAACTGCGCGCCGAGGATGTGGATCGAGCCGCCGTCGCTCTGCTGGCGGCCGGGCGCCGGTCCCCATTGCGCCTCGATCGCGGCGAGGTGCGGCTCGCGGCGGACATGGTCGTCGGCGGCGATGCGCGCATGGACGTTGGCGTCGGCGCCGTAGCGCGCGGCATTGCCCTTCAGCACCGCATCGCGCAGCGCATCGACGTCGGCGGGCACGTCGACCGCGTACCCCTCGCCCGCCAGCCGCGACAGCGTCGCATGGAGCGATTCCCAGACCGCCAGATGCGCCGCGGTGCCGGTCGCGCCCGCGTTGGGCGGGAAGTTGAACAGGACGACGGCCAGCTTGCGCGCCGCGCGCTGCGACCGCTTGAGCGCCACGATCTTCGCGACCTTGCCCGCCAGTGCCTCGGCCCGTTCGGGGCAGGCCTGCATCTCGCGGCGAAGGCCCGCGCTCTCGAAGCTGCAACCGCGGTCGCAGCCGGTGCAAGTGCCCGAGGCATCGGCCCGCCCGCCGAACACGCTGGGAAGGATCGCGCCATCCAGCTCGGGGATCGCGACCATCATCGTCGCCTCGATCGGCAGCAGGCCCTGGCGGCTCGCACCCCATTGCTGGATCGACTGGAACTCGATCGGGTGCGCCGCCACGTAAGGCACGTCGAGCGCGGCCAGCGCCGCCTCGGCCGCGGCGGTGTCGTTGTAGGCGGGACCGCCGACGAGGCTGAACCCGGTGAGCGAGACGATCGCATCGACGATCGCGCGGCCGCCCTCGCCCATGAAGAACGCGTCGATCGCGGGGCGCGAATCGAGGCCGCTGGCAAAGACCGGCACGACGTTCAGCCCCTGCGCCTCGATCGCGGCGATCACGCCGTCATAATGGCCGGTGTCGTGCGCGAGGAGGTAGGAGCGGAGCAGAAGCAGGCCAACGGTCCCGCGTGCCCCGGTCGCGCGCGGCAGGTCGGCGACGCGCTCGCTCATCCCGCCTGCCAGCATCGGGTGATAGACGCCGACGTCCGGGTAATCGCGCGGCGCCTCGGCCTTCACCGCATGCCCGGCGTAGCGATGAGCGAGTGCGCGGACCATCGAAACGACATTGTCGTCGCTGCCCGCCAGCCAATATTGCAGCGTCAGGAAATAGGCGCGCACGTCCTGCGCGGTGCCCGGAATGAAGCGCAGCATCCGCGGCAGGCGGCGCAGCATCTTCATCTGCCCGGCACCTGACGACCCGCCACCCTTTGACGAGCCGCGCAGCCGCTTCAGCAGCGCCAAGGGACCTTTCGCGGGCTTGTCCATGCGATAGGCGCCGAGGCGGGTCAGCTTGACCACCTCTGCCCCCGACATGAGGCCGAGCATCGCCGCGCAATCTTCGCGCCGCGCCTCGAGCGCCGGCATCACCGCGCGGATATGGTCGTCGAGGAACAGCATCGTCGCGATGACGATGTCGGCGCGGCCGATATCGGCGATGCAGCGGTCGAGCGCGCCGGCATGATGGTCCCAGTCCGACGCGGCGTGGAAGCCGATGCTGATCCCCGCACCCTCTCCTGCGAACCGCGCCCCCGCACGCTCGACCGCGCCGGCCAGGTGGTTGTCGAGCGTGACGATCACGACATGAAGGGGCGCGTCAGCGGGCATAATGCGCCTTGGCCTCGTACAGCGTGTCGAGGGTGATGCTGGCGATCCCTCGCCCGGCGGCGAACGCTTCGGTGTTCCGGCGCGCCTTGCCGCGGACGAAGAAGGGGATCTTTAACAGCTCGCGCTCGGCCTCGGGCGTCCAGCCTTCCGCTTCGGGCACCTCGACCGACGCCGTCGTGGGGGCGGCGTGGCCGAGGTGAGCATGTCCAAGGTGGCTGGCGCCATGCGCGTCCGAGAACTCGAAATCGTCGCGGAACATGGTGAGGAGATGCTCCTCCAGCCCCATGACCAGCGGGTGGACCCAGGTGTCGAACAGGACGTTCGCCCCCTCGAACCCCATTTGCGGCGAATAGCGCGCTGGGAAGTCCTGGACATGGACGGGCGAGGAGATGACCGCGCAGGGGATGCGCAGCCGCTTGGCGATGTGCCGCTCCATTTGCGTGCCGAGCACCAGTTCGGGCTGCGCCGCCTGGATCGCCTGCTCGACCGCCAGATAGTCGTCGGTGACAAGCGGCTCGACGCCGTACAGCTTGGCGGCCTCGCGGAGGTCGCGGGCGAATTCGCGGTTGTAGCAGCCCAGGCCGACGACCTCGAACCCCAGTTCGTCGCGCGCTACGCGAGCGGCGGCGATCGCGTGGGTCGCGTCGCCGAACACGAACACGCGCTTGGCGGTGAGATAGGTCGAATCGACCGACTTGCTCCACCAGGGCAGGTTCGAGTGCGGCAGCGCGGGGATGTCGGCGAGGCCCGCGGCGGCAGCGACCTCCGCCACGAAGTCCATCGTCGCGCCATGGCCGATCGGCACGGTCCGCACCGTCTTCTGCCCGAAGGTCCGCTCCAGCCAGCGACAGGCAGTGTCGGCGGTTTCGGGATAGAGACAGATGTTGAAATCCGCGGTCCCGATCGCGGCGAGATCGGCTGGGCTAGCCCCGAGCGGGACGACCAGCGCCACGTCGATCCCCATCGTCTCCAGGAGCCGCGTCACCTCGATCACGTCATCGCGGTGGCGAAAGCCGAGCGCGGTCGGCCCCAGCAGATTGGCGCGCGGCCGGCGGCCCTCACGCGGGGCGGGCCGCGCATCGCGGTCGGCGAGTGCGCGGACGAGCTGGTAGAAGGTCTCGCTCGCGCCCCAGCTTTCGCGGCGCTGATAGCTCGGCAGTTCGAGCGCGATGACCGGGCACGGCAAGCGCATCGCCTCGGCCAGGCCCGCCGGGTCGTCCTGGATCAGCTCGGCGGTGCACGACGCGCCGACCAGCATCGCCTGTGGCTGGAAGCGCGCATACGCCTCGCGCGCCGCAGTCTGGAACAGGTGCGCGGTATCCTTGCCGAGATCCCGCGCCTGGAACGTCGTGTAGGTGACGGGCGGGCGCTTGGCGCGCCGCTCGATCATCGTGAACAACAGGTCGGCATAGGTGTCGCCCTGCGGCGCGTGGAGAACGTAGTGGACGCCCTCCATCGCAGTCGCGACCCGCATCGCGCCGACATGGGGTGGCCCCTCATATGTCCAGACCGCGAGCTGCATCAGAGCCTCAGCACGTCGCGGCGACGGAGCGGCCGCGCGAAGAGTTCGGCCAGGTCGCCCGCCTGCTCGAAGCCGTGGATGGGCGAGAAGACGAGCTCGATCGCCCATTTCGTCGCCAGCCCCTCCCCCTCCAGCGGGTTGGCGAGGCCGAGGCCGCAGACGGTGAGGTCGGGCCGGGCGGCGCGCACCCGGTCCAGCTGCCGGTCGACGTCCTGCCCCTCGCTGATGACGGTGCCGGCGGGCAGCAGCGCGAGTTCGCGGGCGAGGTGGCGGCGGTGGAGATACGGCGTCCCCACCTCGACCGGCAGCATGCCGAGCTCGGTCGCGAGGAAGCGCGCCAGCGGCACCTCGAGCTGCGAGTCGGGGAGGAAGAAGATCGACTTGCCGGCGAGGCGCTCGCGCATCGGTTCGAGCGCGCGCTTGGCGCGTTCGCGCGGGCCGGCGACGACGCGGCGGAAGTGCATCTCGTCGATGCCGACCGCCATGGCCGCGGCGTGGAGCCACTCGGTCGTGCCCTCGGCACCGAAGGGGAACAGCGCGTCGATGCGGGTCGCACCGCGATCCTCGAGCGCGCGCGCCGTCTCGCCAAGGAAAGGCTGCGCGAGCAGGTAGCGCGTGTTCGGCCCGACCGCGGGCATCGCCCCCGCCCGGCGCGCGGGCAGGCAATCGACGTGCGCGATACCGAGTTCGGCAAACAGGCGGCGAAACTGGTCCTCGACGATGTCGGGCAGCGCGCCGACGATCATTAGGTTCGCCGCCTCGGTCGCGGCGAGGTCGGGGACCAGCGCGGCGAGGCAGGCGTCCTCGCCCTCGGTAAAGGTCGTCTCGATCCCCGAACCCGAATAGTTGAGGATCGCGGTCCGGCTGGCATGCTTGACCGACAGGCGCTGTGCCGCGCGCGACAGGTCGAGCTTGATGACTTCCGACGGGCAGGAGCCGACGAGGAACAGGAGCTTGATCTCGGGTCGGCGGTCGAGCAGCCGATCGACCACACGATCAAGCTCCTCGTTGCAATCCGCCATGCCGGCCAGGTCGCGCTCCTCGATGATCGCGGTGCCGAAGCGCGGCTCGGCGAAGATCATCACGCCCGCCGCCGATTGCAGCAGGTGCGCGCAGGTGCGTGACCCGACGACGAGGAAGAAGGCGTCCTGAATCTTACGATGCAGCCAGACGATGCCGGTCAGGCCGCAGAACACCTCGCGCTGGCCGCGCTCGCGAAGGACCGGCGCGTCAGCGCATCCCGGCATCGCGATGGGCAGCGACGCGCTCATCCCGCCACCGCCAATCGCGGGCTGCTCTCGAGCCGCGCGGCGCGCAGCTTGAGAAGGAACTGCGCGGCGTTGATCGCGTAGGTCGCATAGGCGGCGAGCGCGAGCAGCATCCGCTCCCGCTCGGTCCCGATACCCGCCACCAGCGCCGCCAGATAGGCGGTGTGCAGCGCGATCACGACCATGCTGAACACGTCCTCCCAGAAGAAGGGACGCGCGAACAGCCACTTGTCGAAGACCACTTTCTCCCAGATCGAGCCGGTCAGCATGATCGCGTAGAGCGCCAGCGTCTTGGCGACGATCGAGACCGTCGCGGCGCCCGCACCCTCGCCGGTCGAGAGATAGCGCAGGACGAGGGCGAGGCTGACGAGGAAGATCAGGAACTGCACGGGGGCAAGGATGCCCTGCACCAGCGTCCAGCGCGTGGCGTCGCGGCGGCGGCGCTGCTCGGGCGTATAGAGCGGGATCGCTCCCGGCCCGGTCCGCTCGCCTGCTGTGCCCTCCGCCCGCATGTCGCGCCCGTTCCTTTGTTCTGAGGCTGGCTCGAAGCTACGCCCACCCCAGCCAAAGTGTCAATCTTTCTTGACGTCCATGGAACAAGACACTTCGTTGCGATGCAATAACGACTGACGATTGCGAGTCACCCGAAACAGGCATAGGTTATGATTCGCGGGACATTCCAAAGATGGCGATCCTGCCAGCCGGACCAAGGCTAACTTGACCGGGCGGAGAGCTGACGATGGCGACCACTGCGCCAGTTGATGGGAAGGGATGGTCCGACCGCGGTCGGGCACCGCGCGACCGCGACAATGTCAGTTTCCTGCACGCCCCCTCTCCCAGCGTGCTATCCGCACTGATTGAGGGCGAGATCATTCCCCGACTGATGGTCGCGCATCGCCATGCGGCCCCCGTGCCGAACTTCTCGCCGATCCACGCGATCGGGGCGCAGGACGTAGCCACCCTCGCGCCGATGACGCTGGAGGTGGAGGCCGACATCGTGCTTGCGCATGTCGAGGGGATTCTAGCGCGCGGCGTTCCGCTGGAGGCGGTGCTCGTCGATCTGATGGCCCCCACCGCCCGGCTGCTCGGCGAATGGTGGGAAAGCGATCGTTGCGACTTTGTCGAAGTGACCATGGGCCTTTGGCGATTGCAGGAAGTGGTGCACGAGATCGCCGATCGCACGCCGCGGCCTCGGATTGATGCCGAACCGCGACTGACCGCCCTGTTCACGGTGATGCCCGGTGATTCCCACACCTTCGGCACCGTCGTTGTCGAGGAGCTGTTCCGCGGCGGGGGATGGGATACCGATCGCTGGTTCGGTGCGGAGGTCAACGAGCTGCTCGATCGCGTGGCCGGACGCCACTTCGATCTGATCGGATTGACGATCAGTTGCGACTGCCATATCGCCCCGCTCGCATCGCTGATCGCCGACCTTAGGATTTCCTCGAAAAATCCGCAGGTTAGCGTGATGGTCGGTGGGCGTGTCTTCCTTCAGGACCCGCTTCTCGCAACCTGTGTCGGCGCCGATGGCACCGCGCGCGACCCCAGGCTCGCCCTCGACATGGCGGCGGACCTGGTCCGGGCTCGCGCCGGGGAGGTCCTTGCCGCCCAGTGAAACCCGTTTTTCCCGGAGTCCGGTGCTCGTCGTGAACAAGCAGATCGCTCCCGCCCGGACCACCGCCTTTTCCCGTTCGGGCACGCTGCCCGCAACGCTCGACGCTGCGACAGCGGGTGGGTTGCTCGCCGCGATGGGCGACGTCGCGCTGATCCTGTCGGGCGATGGCCGCATCCTCGACGTGGCGGTGTCCAACGGCGAGCTTGCGCACCATGGCCTTGACGCCTGGGTCGGTGAGCGCTTTGCCGAGACGGTGACGATCGAAAGCCGCGACAAGGTGGCCGAGATGCTCGCCGCCGCTGCCGGGGGCGATGCGCCGGGCCGATGGCGCCAGGTGAACCACCCGCTGGCCGGCGGCGACGTGCCGATCCGCTACCTCGTCATGGGCCTTGGCGAGGATCGCCGCATCGCGATCGGCCGCGACATGCGCAGCGCCGCGCAGATGCAGCAGCGCCTGATCCAGGCGCAGCAGTCGCTGGAGCGCGACTATATCCGCCTGCGCCAGGCCGAGACCCGCTATCGCCTGCTGTTCGAGATGGCGTCAGAGCCCGTCCTGATCGTCGACGCCGGCACCAGGCGTATCCGCGAGGCGAACCCCGCCGCCCATCGCCTGATCGGCGCGGTCGAGGGCGCGCTGGTCGGCGAGCCCGTGCATATCCTGGTCGACCCTGCCGCGCGCGACGACCTGATGGCGCATCTGGGCGCGGTGGAGGCGGCGGACGACGTAGCCCCCGCGACCGTGACCCTCGCGGGCGGCCATGGCACCGCCACGCTTTCCGCGCGTCCGTTCCGACAGGCGCGCGCACCGCTCCTCCTCGTGCGGATCGCCGCCGCGCCCATGTCACCGGCGCGGCGTCAGGACGACGCACTCGGCGAGGTCGTCGACCGGATGCCCGACGCCTTTGTGCTGACCGACCGCAACCTGTCGATCCTGACCGCCAACGCCGCCTTCATCGACCTTGCCGAGGTGCCGTCGGCGGACCGCGTCGCGGGCGCGCGCCTTAATGCCTGGCTGGGCCGGCCGGGCATCGACCTCGAACTCATCGTCGCGCAGCTTCGCGAGCATGGCGCGGTCCGCAACGTCGCGACGATCGTGCGGGGGTCGGCGGGCGGCGAGGAGGCGGTCGAGGTATCCGCGGTCATGGCGCCCAGCCCGGCGGGCGAATGTTTCGGCTTTACGCTTCGTTCGGTCGGCCGGCGCCTGCGCGACGCGCCGGAGATCCCGCGCGACCTGCCACGCTCGGTCGAGCAGCTGACGGGCCTGGTCGGGCGCATGTCGCTGAAGGAGATCGTGCGGGAATCGACCGACCTGATCGAGCGACTGTGCATCGAGGCGGCGCTTGCCTACACCGCCGACAACCGCGCGTCGGCGGCGGAGATCCTGGGCGTCAGCCGGCAGAGCCTTTATTCGAAGCTCCACCGCCACGGTCTCGGCAACCTCGTTTCGAACGAGGACTGAGCGATCTGTCAATTCGGTTTGACGCGGGGGTGCGTCAGGCATAGCCTCCTGCCATGGCGCGCCTGACGACCACGGCCGGAGTAGTTCCCCTTCCCGCCGCGCGCGACGTGATCGAGCTATTGAAGCCGATCACCTGGTTTCCGCCGATCTGGGCATTCATGTGCGGCGTCGTCTCCTCCGGCGTGCCACTGGCGGATCGCTGGGGTTTCCTGATCGCGGGCATCCTGCTCACCGGGCCGCTGGTTTGCGGGACCAGCCAGGCGGTCAACGACTGGTTCGACCGCCATGTCGACGCGATCAACCAGCCGGAGCGACCGATTCCCTCTGGCCGGATTGCAGGGCGCTGGGGCCTGGCCATCGCGATCATCGGCACCGCCCTGTCAGCCGCGATCGCCGCCGCGACCGGGCCGTGGGTGTTCGCCGCGACGCTGCTCGGACTTGCCTGCGCATGGGCCTATAGTGCCCCGCCGTTTCGGCTGAAGGCGAGCGGATGGTGGGGGCCGGCGGTGGTGGCACTCACCTATGAGGGGCTGACCTGGTTCACGGGTGCCTCGGTGATGGCGGGCGGGCTGCCGCCGCTGCCGGTACTGGCGATCCTGATGCTCTATAGCGTCGGCGCGCACGGCATCATGACGCTCAATGATTTCAAGGCGGTGGAG
This sequence comes from Sphingomonas yantingensis, assembly GCF_014199325.1. Taxonomy (GTDB): domain Bacteria; phylum Pseudomonadota; class Alphaproteobacteria; order Sphingomonadales; family Sphingomonadaceae; genus Sphingomonas; species Sphingomonas yantingensis. The sequence goes on along the minus strand of NZ_JACIJJ010000001.1, from coordinate 916,137 downwards.
GGCGACCGGCAGACCGGGTTGCGATCGCTGCCGGTGATACTTGGCGTCGAGCGTGCGGCGCGGCTGGCCTGCGCGGTGATGGCGCTGCCACAGATCGTCGTGGTGGCGCTTCTCGCGCATTGGGGCCATCCGATCGCCGCCACGGCGGTGACGGCAGTGCTTGCCGGACAGGTGGTGCTGATGCGGCGCCTGCTGTCCGATCCGCGTCGCCATGCCCCGTGGTACAATGCGACCGGCACTTCGCTCTATGTCACCGGCATGCTCGCCGCCGCGTTCGGGCTCGGCGCGTGAAGCCACTCGGCTGGCCCGGGATCGTCCGGCTCGGCCTCGTCCAGAGCGCGATCGGCGCGCTGGCGGTGCTCGCCACCTCGCTGCTCAACCGGGTGATGGTCGTCGAATATGCGCTGCCCGCTGCGCTGCCCGCCGGGCTGGTCGCGTGGCATTATGCGGTCCAGTTGTCACGCCCCGCCTGGGGTCATGGTTCCGACAGGACGCAGCGGCGGGGCGGCTGGATCATAGGCGGGATGGTGGTGCTTGCCGCCGGCACGCAACTCGCGGTCGCGGCACTGCCGCTCTTGGCGACGCGAAGCGCGGGCGGGTTCGCGCTGGCCGTACTGGCGTTCTCGCTGATCGGTGCGGGCGTGGGCGCCGCGGGCACGTCGCTGCTCGCGCTGCTCGCCGCGCGCACCGCCCCGGCACAGCGCGCGCCCGCTGCCGCGATCGCGTGGATCATGATGGTGTTCGGCATCGCCGTGACCGCGGGGGTCGTCGGCGCGCTGATCGATCCGTTCAGCCCAGCGCGGCTGCTGCGCGTCACCGCGGTCGTTGCGCTTGCCGCCATCACGCTGACGGCGCTGGCCGTCTGGCGGATCGAGACCGCACCGGAAGCGCCCGCCGCCCCCGCCCCGCCGCTGGCGGCGGCGCTGCGGACCATCGCCGGGGACCCGGCCGCGCGGCGGTTCACCGCGTTCGTGTTCGTCTCGATGCTCGCATACTCGATGCAGGACCTGATCCTCGAACCCTTTGCCGGCCTGCGCTTCGGGATGAGCCCGGGTCAGTCGACCGCGCTGACCGGCGTGCAGCATGGCGGCGTCCTCCTCGGCATGATCACCGCGGGGTTGGGCGGCAGCCTGCGCGGTGGGGCTGGCCTTCGCCGGTGGATCGGCGGCGGCTGTGCCGGATCGGCGGCGGCGATGGCAGCACTGGCATTCGGGGCACAGGCGGGACCCGGCTGGCCGCTGGTCCTCAACATCGCACTACTGGGCCTCGCCAACGGCGTGTTCGCGGTGGCGGCGATCGGCGCGATGATGACGCTGGCGAGCGCAGGCAGACCGGGGCGAGAGGGCGTGCGGATGGGCGTCTGGGGCGCGGCGCAGGCGATCGCCTTTGCGCTCGGCGGGTTGATCGGTGCGGGCGGCGTCGATGCGCTTCGCGCACTGACCGGTTCGATCCCAGCCGCGTTCGGACTGGTATTCGCGCTGGAGGCGGCGTTGTTCGTCGCCGCTGCATGGCTCGCCTGGCGCCCGGCCGTGGCCGGCCCGCTCGTGATGCGCGCGGCATGACCGTCGATTGCGTCGTCGTCGGCGGCGGCCCCGCGGGGGCGACCGCGGCGACCGATCTGGCCGCCACCGGCGCCTCGGTCGTGCTGCTCGACCGTGGCGGTCGGATCAAGCCGTGCGGCGGTGCCATTCCGCCGCGGCTGATCGTCGATTTCGCGATCCCCGAAACGCTGCTCGTCGGGCGCGCCGTCGCCGCGCGCATGGTGGGGCCAAGCGACGCCTACGTCGACATGGCGGTCGACCGCGGCGGCGACGGGTTCGTCGGCATGGTCGATCGCGGTCCGTTTGACGAATGGCTGCGCGACCGAGCCGCGGCGGCGGGGGCCGTGCGGCGGACGGGCAGCTTCGTCGGGATCGAGCGGGGCGGCGGCGGGACGGTCGTCGCCTATCGCGACGGCGACGGGCGCGAACATCGCCTGGTGGCGCGATGCGTCGTCGGTGCCGACGGCGCCCGCTCGCGCGTCGCAAGCGCAGCAATGCCCGATCAGCCCGCCCCGCCCCAGGTCTTCGCCTATCACGAGATCGTGCGCACCCCCGCCGGCTTCGACCGCGGCCGCTGCGACGTCTTCTATCAGGGTGCGCTGTCGCCCGATTTCTACGGCTGGGTCTTCCCGCATGGCGACACGACCAGCGTCGGCATCGGCAGCGCACAAAAGGGCTTTGCCCTGCGCGCCGCCGTCGATCGCCTGCGCGCGCAGAGCGGCCTGTCCGATGCGCCCGTCGTCCGGCGCGAGGGCGCGCCGATCCCGCTCAAGCCGCTGAAGCGCTGGGACGACGGCCGCGCCGTCGTGCTCGCCGGGGATGCGGCCGGCGTCGTCGCCCCCGCGTCGGGCGAGGGCATCTATTACGCGATGGCCAGCGGAAGAGAGGTCGCCGCGTCGGTCGGCACCTTCCTCGCCACCGGCGACGCGCGCGCGCTGGCGGGAGCGCGGACCCGGTTCATGCGCGCGCATGGCCGCGTCTTCTGGGTCCTCGGTGTCATGCAGCATTTCTGGTACCGCAACGATCGCCGGCGCGAGCGTTTCGTCGCGATGTGCGAGGATCGCGACGTCCAGCGGCTGATCTGGCCCGCCTATATGAACAAGCGCATCGTCTATGCCGACCCACTTGCCTATCTGCGCATCTTCGCCAAGGATATGCGCCACCTGATGCAGACCGCATGATGGCGCGGCCGTGGCTGATGCCCGTGGTGATCGCGCTGCTGCTGGCGGCGGCGGTCGCGTTCATGGGCGCGACGGTGACGGAGATCGGGCCGTGGTACGCCGGGCTTGCCAAGCCGCGCTGGGCACCGCCCGACGCGGCGTACGGGGCGGCATGGACGGTCATCTATGCGCTGACGGCGCTGGCCGGCGTCCGCGGCTGGCTCGCCGCGCGGACGAAGGCGGAGCGGGAGTGGCTGCTGGGCCTGTTCGCGCTCAACGGCTTTCTCAATATCGCCTGGAGCCTGATCTTCTTCCAGCTGCGACGGCCCGACTGGGCGATGGTCGAGGTGCTGGCGCTCTGGGTGTCGGTCGCGGTGCTGATCCTGGTGATCTGGCGTCGGTCGATGACGGGGGCGCTGCTGCTCGTCCCGTATCTGGCCTGGGTCACGTTCGCGGGCTATCTCAACATGACGATCGTGCGGCTGAACGGCCCGTTCGGATGATGGCCGCGCTGTTCGCAAGCGGTCATGCGGTCGATATCGTGCTGGCGGTGATCGCGGCCGAGTTCGTGCTGCTCGTCACGCGTTTCGGCTGGCCGTCGGGGCGGGCGCTGCTGCGGCTGCTACCGGGGGCATTGATGCTGCTGGGGCTTCGCGCCGCACTGGTCGGGGCGCCTTGGGTCTGGATCGCGCTACCGGTGACGGCGTCGCTGCCGATCCATCTGCTCGACCTTCGAGCCGAGAGGCCGGACAGCAAGCGCCGCCCGGCCCGATCGATCAGATTGTCTTGAGATAGGCGATCACGTCGGCGCGCTTCTGCGCATCCGACCAGCCGGCAAAGGCCATCTTCGTACCCGGCACCACGCGCTGCGGGTTCTGGAGATACTGGAACAGCTTGTCCTCGGTCCAGGTAATGCCGCTGTTCTTGTTGGCGGTCGAGTAGCTATAGCCCGCGACGCTGCCCGCCTTGCGGCCGACCACGGCGTGGAGCGACGGGCCGATCTTGTTCACGCCCGCCTCGACCGCATGACAGGTCGAGCAGGTGGCGAAGTCGGTCTTGCCCTTGGCCGCGTCGCCGGTGAAGCTGGCGAGCTTGGTGCCGTCGGTGGTGTCGGTGTTGTCCGCCGCAACCGCGGCGGCAGAGGGCGCAGCCGCAGGCGCCGCTGCGGTGTCGGCGGCGGCGCCGGTATTGGCGGCCGCGGTTTCGGTGCTTGCGGTCGAGCCCGAATTCTCGGGCGCCTTGGAACAGCCGGCCAGTGCCAGCGCCGCCAGCGTCGCGCCAACCGACCATTGGGTCAAACGGGTCGTCGATACAGACTTCATGATCTCGCCCTCTCCATCACGGTTTACTCGGCGCCGCGTTACGCTGCGGTCGCTTGGCGAACCATGACACCGTCAGGGCCGCCGGCAAGCGACGCGAGTCTCCGCGTCGACCTGATGTAACACCTTCACCTGTGAAACGATCCAAGTCCACACGGCAAATGGACGGCATTTCGACGAGCCGAGCGCGAACCGATCGATCGGGCGGTCAGCGGCGCTTCATGAGGGAGATTTTGGAGAGCGGTGGCTGGTGGAGCTGAGGGGAATCGAACCCCTGACCTCTGCAGTGCGATTGCAGCGCTCTCCCATCTGAGCTACAGCCCCGCCACCGGTTTCCCGCGCGTCTCGCGGCGGGAAGGTGGCCCCTCTAGCGGCCCCTGCGGCGCGATGCAACGCCCCCGAAGCAGCTATTTTCAGTCTTTTTTCGTGCCCTCACGGCTCGTCGCCGTCCCGTTCGCGCCAAGTTGAGGAACATAAGGCCCGGTCGATCCTTAAGGTCAGGGCTGGCAGCGCAATGACGCGCCTCGCCTGCTTGTAAATATTTCCCTGGAGGATCGTGTGATGGGCAACGACCGCAACCCGCGTGACGGCTGGCGCAACGACGACGACCGCGATTTCGACTATGGCCGCGAAAGTGGCGCCCGGCGCGACTATGGCTATTCGAGCGACCGCGACTATGGCGCGTCGCCGCAGTACGGCGACAACAGCCGTTTCGGTCCGCAGCGCGATCGGTCTGACTTCCGCGGCGAGGGTCGCGACTATTATGGCAGCCGCGAAACCGGCCGCGACCAGCGTGGCTATTATGGCCAGCAGGGCGGCAGCTATGGCGCGCAGGGTAGCTACGGCTCGCGCGACAGCTATGGCTCGCGCAGCGGCTACGGCTCGCAGGGCAATGTCGGTGCCCAGGGCAGCTATGGCCGCGGTCGCAGCGGCTATGGCGGCGATCAGGGCCGCGACACCTATGGCTTCGGCGGCGACTATCAGGGCTATGGCCAGCGCGACTATGGCCAGCGCGACCGCGGCTTCGGCGATCGTTCCGGCTATCAGCGCCAGACCGGCTATGGCCGCGATGCCGAGCGCAACCGCGGTTATGCCGGTCAGCCGCAGGGCTATGACTATGAGGAGCGCGGCTTCTTCGACCGTGCCGGCGACGAGGTCCGCTCGTGGTTCGGCGACGAAGAGGCGGAGCGCCGCCGCGAGCAGGACCGCCGCCTCGACGAGCGCTACGGCAACAGCGCCGAAGGATCGCGTGACGAGCATTATTCGAACTGGCGCCGCCAGCGGATCGGCGAGCTCGACCGCGACTATGACGAATATCGCCGCGAGAACGCAACCAAGTTCGAGAACGAGTTCAACAGCTTCCGCACCGAGCGCCAGACGCAGCGTTCGTCGCTCGCCCAAGTGAACGAGCATATGGAAGTCGTGGGCTCGGACGGCGAGCATGTCGGCACCGTCGACAAGGTGCGCGGCGACCGCATCATCCTGACCAAGAACGACGTCGATGCCGGTGGCCGCCACCACTCGATCCCGTCGCGCTGGATCGACAGCGTCGACGGCAAGGTCAAGATCCGCAAGACCGCCGCGGAGGCCAAGGCCGAGTGGCGCGACGAGGAGCGGAACCAGGCGATGTTCGGCGACGACAATCGCTCGACCTATGGCGATCGCACGACGAACTATGGCGAAGCGCGTCGTAATGCCGAAAGCACCGGCACGAGTGCGGCGACGCCCACCAGCGGGACCGCCTCGGGCCTCGGCTCGACCGGCACCGACGCCACCGGGACCGATACGTCGGGCACGACGGGAAATCTCGGCAAGAGCTTCTCGGGCACCTACTGATCCCGATTGGCTGAACTGACGCGGGGCCGGACAGCGATGTCCGGCCCCGTTGTCGTATCAGGCGCGCAGTAGTCCCTCGGTCGGTCGTGTCGCCCGGCTTGCGGGGAACAGCGCCGCCAGCGCGCGGGCCGGGTCCAATCCGTAATGCTGCGCGAGCGCGCCCGCGACGACCGCGTTGACGTCGCCCGTCGCCTTCAGGTCGCGCCCTTCATAGAGCGTCGCGTCGGCGAGGCCCGGCCAGTCGGCGACCACCCGCCCGCCCCTCACCGCCCCGCCCATCAGCATCGCCACCGACGCGGTGCCGTGATCGGTCCCGCCGGTCCCGTTGACGCGGACGGTGCGTCCGAACTCGGTCGCGACGATCACCAGCGTCTGTGCCCAGAGCGGCCCCAGCCCCGCCTTCAGCGCCGCCGTCATAGCGTCCAGCCCCTTGAGCTGTGCTGCCAGTCGACCGACCTGCCCGGCGTGGGTGTCCCAGCCGCCCGTCTCGATCATCGCGATCCGCGCGCCGTTGTCGGGCGCGATCAGCTTTGCAGCGAGTTCGCCGGTCGCGGCGGCGTTGCGCCCCTGATCGGCGGCAAGGTCGCCGGTCAGCATCCGCGTCGCCGTCGCCTGCGCCCAGAGCGCGTGAAGCTGCGCATCGCCCTCGTACAGCCGCGTCACCCGCGCGATCAGGTCGTCGCTGGCGTCAGGCAGCGCGGAGGGGGCGTAGCTTGCGACCTCCACCTTGCCACGCAGCGCCATCGGCACCGTCGCGGCGACCGCGATCGCTCGCGCTTCGTCCGGCGGCAACAGGCCGAGCAGGCGGTTCATCCACCCGTCCTTGATCGCATAAGGCTGTGCGCTGCCGGTTTCGAGCGCGTTCTGCCCGTCGAAATGCGAGCGCTCGCGATAGGGGGACGCGACGGCGTGGACGAACAGTGCTTCCCGAGCCCGGTACAGATCGCCGATCGCGCCCAGCGCCGGATGAAGTGCGAACATCCCGTCGAGTTTTGTCGCGCCAGCGAACGGTTCGGCCAGCGCGCCGCGCTGCCCGGCGAAGGCGGGATCGCCGACGGGCGCGACCGTGCCCAACCCGTCGGCGGCGCCGCGCTGCAGGATGAAGACGAAGCGGCGATCGGTTGCCGCACGCGCGAACGCGATGCGCGGGGCGAAGCCGAGCGAGAGCCCGGCGGCGAGCAGTGAGCGGCGGTCGACCATGATTATCTCCGCATGAAATCGGGCGAGGCGAAGAGGAGCGCGAGCGCCTGCGGCGGGCTTTCCGCGCGCGCCACCGCCTCTGCGGTCGCGCTGGTGCTGCCCGGAAACTGATCGCGGGCGAGCAGGCGGGCATCGAGCGTCGCCGATTGCGCGCGCGAGGCCAGCCGCTGCGCCGCTTCCACCCGCCGCATGAGCGCGTCGGGCGCGGCCCAGGTGGCGTCGGTATCGTCCCAGCCCGCCGGGGAGTCCGGCTTCCATACCGGCTGGCCGAGTTGTTGCTGCAACCCCGACAGCGCCGGTCCGGGAAACTCGCGAACGCCGCTCGCGCGCAGCACGGCGATCGTCCAGTCCCAGGGGCTGCGGAACTTGAGCGGCTGGGGCACCCACACCTCCGGCGAAGCGATCAGCGCGCGATATACGGTGGGCAGGTCGCCGCCCGATCGCACGAACGCCGCCTCCAGCCGCGCGACCATCACCGGCGGCGGGGCGTCGCCGGCGAAATGGCGGGCGAGCTTGGTGGCGATATGCTTTGCCGTGGCTGGATGCGTCGCCAGCATGTCGAGCATCGCCGCGCCCTGATCCTCCTCGCCCGCCGCGAACGGCTTGCCGAGGATACGCCGCTCGCCAGGCTCGTGGACCTGCCGCGCGAAGAGGAAGCGACCGGGTTCGCCCGCCCTGCCCTGCCCCAGACCGCCGACGGTCCAGCCGGTGAGCGCCCGCGCCAGTTCGGTCACGTCGCCTTGCGAATAGCCGGTGCGCACGCCCAGCGTGTGCAGTTCCATGATCTCGCGCGCCAGATTCTCGTTCAGCCCGCGCTTGCGGCCGTTCGCGGCGGCGCGCTGCGCGGCGGGGCTGCCGGGGCCGACCGATTGCGCCTGATCGAGGAAGATCAGCATTGCCGGATGCCGCTCGACCGCCTGCACCATGTCGGCGAAGCGGCCCATGACGTGCGGGCGGATCGCCTCGAACTCGAACGCGCCGGTCAGCGCGATCATCCGCTGCTTGTCGGCAGAAATGGCGAAATGGTTCGCCCAGAAATGGACCAGCCGCTCGGCAAAGGGCGTATCGGTGGACAGCGCCGCCGCGCCGCGCGCGCCAATCGCGTCGGTCAGGTGCCGGCGGGAGGCCGGGCCGATCGCGTTCGCCGCCATCGGCCGCGCCTCGCCCACCAGTCGCGCTTCCTGCCGTGCCTGCTGACGTTCCTCCAGCAGGGCGAAAATCTCCGCCGCGATCGCCGGCGACTTCGCCGCCGCGGCGATCGGCGGCGGCGCGGGGTCGTAGGCGGTGATCTGTCGCTCCAGCCACGCCCTTGCGTCAGCCGGCGGCGCCTCGTTCAGCCGTAGTCCAAGGCCGAAGCGGTGCCACGCGATCCGGATATCCTGCTTTGCCATGGCGCGACGTTGCGCCCGACTTGTCGCAGAAGTCTGTCAGCCCAATCGTTCGTCGCAGGCGGGCCCCGGCCTGCCGTTGCGCGACATGCAACTGCATCGGCACTTTGCGCGATTGCGACATTGCTGCAACGCAACAACATTGGTGCAAACAAAAAATACCGGGATGCCGATCAGGCTCTTTCAGGGCTTTCCGCCAGAGGAGACAGATCGTGACCAAATTTTTCTTCGCCGCCGCTGCCGCTGCCATCGTCGCCACCCCCGCGCTTGCCGCCGAGGGTGAGAAGACGTTCACGCGCGATGGCCAAACCTATGCCTATACCGTCGCGGCCGATGGCGACGCGACGGTGATCGCTGGCCGCACCGTGCCGCAGGACGAGCCGTTCCGCCTCGTCGTCAAGGGCCGCAATGCCGCTGGCGAGGTCGATGGCCGTCAGGTCAGCTTCCGCATCGCCAAGCCGCTGGCGGTCGCCGCCGCCGCGCAGCAGACCGCGAGCGTCGACGCCAACTGATCCGGTTTGCGAAAGGGGCGGCCGTCGCGGTCGCCCCTTTTGCGTTCAGAACCCCTCGGGCAGGTCGATGGTGCCGACATGCTCGCGGTATCGGGTGATCGCGAACCGATCGGTCATGCCGGCGATGAAGTCGGCGAGATGACGGCTGCGCCCCGGCTCGCTCTCCGGCAGCGCTTCGCGCCAGCCGTCCGGCAATCGCCGCGGATCGTCGGCATAGGCCGTGAACAATCCCGCCACGACCTGAGCCGCCGTCTCCGCCGCGGCAAGCTGGCGCGGATGGTGATAGAGTTCGGCGTACATGAAGCGCTTGAGCGTCCGCTCCGCCGCGCGCATCCCGTCGGAAAAAGCGACCATCGCGCGATCCGCGGCCCGTACGTCGTCGGCGGTCTCGATCCGGTGTGCGGCTAGGTTCGCGCGGGTCGAGGCGATCAGGTCGTTGACCATCGCCCCGATCTGCGACCGGATCAGTTCCCCCACCAGCCGGTCGGGCGCACAGTCGGGGAAGCGCGCGCGCACCGCATCCCACCCCTCGGCGATCATCGGCACCGCCAGGATCGCGTCGAGCGACAACAGCCCAGCCCGCAAGCCGTCGTCGATATCGTGATTGTCGTAGGCGATGTCGTCGGCCAGCGCTGCCACCTGCGCCTCGAGCGAGGAATAGCGCGTCAGCTCAAGCGGGAACGCGGCATCGGCCTCCGCCAGCGCCCAGCCGGGATGGCGTACGGGACCGTTATGCTTCGCCAGTCCCTCCAGCGTTTCCCAGGACAGGTTCAGCCCTTGCCAGCGCGGATAGGGGCTCTCCAGCACCATCAGCGCGCGCAGCGTGTGGCCGTTGTGGTCGAACCCGCCCTTGCCCGTGAGCGCCGCCTTCAGCGCATCCTCGCCCGCATGGCCGAACGGCGGATGGCCGATATCGTGGGCGAGGCACAGCGCCTCGGTCAGGTCCTCGTTCAGGCCGAGCGACCGCGCGATCACACGGCCGATCTGCGCGACCTCGAGACTGTGGGTCAGGCGGACGCGGAAATGATCGCCGTCGGGCGCCATGAATACCTGCGTCTTGTGGCGCAGGCGGCGGAAGCTGATCGAATGGACGACGCGGTCGCGGTCACGCTGGAACGCGTCGCGCGGGCCGCGTTCGGCGGCCCCCGGCTCGACATGGAGCCGCCCCCTGCTTCGTGCCGGGTCCGATGCCCAGCGTGCCGGCGTTGTCATTTCGCGGGGAGCCGCGTGACCTTCTGGCCCGCCTCGCTCTGGAATGCGAAGGCCGAGAGCCCGTCCTTGCCGAGCGTGTTGACGTACGCCTGCGCCTCCGCGCTGCTCGCGAACGGCCCGGTCAGCAGGCGGTTGGTGAAGCGAAGCGGCGTGGTCCACGCATGACGCTTCTTGAGCGCGGGATTCTTAACGGTCAGCGCGTTCCATGCCTTGGGCAGGTCGGCGACATTGGCGCCGCCCGCCACCTGCACCCACCAGCGCGCGGGTTCCGCACTCTTCTTGGGCTCGGGCTTCGTGGTCTCGCCCTTTTTCGCATCGCCCTTTTTCAGATCGGCCTTGGCGAGATCGGCCTTCTTGGTGTCGGCCTTCTTCCCATTCGCCTTGGCGAGGTCGGCCTTCCCGGCATCGGCGAGTTTGGCTTCGCGCTTTTTCGCTTCCTTTGCCTCTGCCGCCTTGGGATCGCCCTTCTTTGCGGCGGGGGTCTTGAGCTCGGCGGGCTTCTTCGATGCCGTGGCCGGGGCGGCAGGTACGGGCGCACGCTCGGGCGATGTCTTGGGCGCGGCGGTCGGCGACGGCCTCGCCGCGGCGACGGGCGGCGTCGGAGCAGGCTCAGTGGCGGACGGCATCGCTGCGGGCGGCGTCGGCACGCCGAGTTCGTTCGCCGGCACGGCGATGTTGCGGACGATCATCGCCAGCACATCGTCCTCGCGCCCTATCGGCCGCGTCGCAGGCGCCGGCGCGGCGGTCGCCGGCCGGTCCGTCGTCGAGAAGCCGGGTGTGGCTGTCGATGGCGCAGCGGCGGCGGCAACGGGGTCTGACGCTCGCATGACCGGAGCGAGGGTCCCGGTGGCCGGCATGGGCGTACTCACCGCGACGGAAGCGGCGGGCGCGGCCGAAACGCCTGATCCTGCGGGCGGCGAAGCGGTGGGCGAGACTGCTGGCGCTGCGGGCGCGGCTGTCGAGAGGTCCGCTTCCGCCGATGTTAACGTCGCCTCGGGCCGCGTGGGGGCGGGCATCGTGGCGACGACCGCGCTGGCGACCGGCGGGCTCGCAGGCGCCAGTGTACTCGCCGCCGCCGGGGCCGGATTGGGTGCCGCGGTTGCCGTGGACACGGCGCCGGTCGGCAGCGGCGCGTTCGCAGTCGGCAGGGACGCACTCACGGTGGGCAGAGCCGTGCGCCCGACCGGGAGCGTAGAGGTTGCGGCCGGCGGGCGCCGCGTATCGACCGCCGCCGTCTCGACGCGCCGGGGGCGCCGGCCATAGCGCTCGGCCATCAGCGCATCGCGCTCCGCCCGCCGTTCGAGCGCGCGCCGCTCGCGAGCGCGCGCGCGCGTATCGGCAGACGCTTCGGCCGACGCCGTTTCGACGCGCGTCGGCCTGGCCTGTCCCTTGATCGGGGCCGTCGTCGTCGGCCCGCGCGTCGCAGCAGGTGGCGGGACGCTCGCCGCCGCCACGCGCACCGGGGCGGGCTGAGGTAAGGGCGGCGCGGCGGGCGCGAGGCTCGCATCGGCAAGCCGTGCGGGGGTGCGGGTGAACTCGCCGAGATGCGCCGCGAACGCGCGGTCGGCCGGATCGCGGATTTCCGAGAGGCGGCGGAAAAGCGGCAGATAGGCGGTCGAGAAGCCCGGCATCATCGTCGCCGTGACGCGCTCCGCCCCCGTCGTGTTGCCGCCCAGCGCCATCACTAGCGCCTTAGTCCGCCAGGAGGCACGGTCCTGCTGGCGAAGCAGCGGGTCGAGCGTCTTCTCGGCCCCCGGCTGGTCGCCCGAGATCGCCTGCGAGATGGCGAGGCGGCGGCGGACCTCGGCATCCTCGCGCACTGCCAGCGCGCGGTTATATTCGAGCTGAGCATGCGCCTGATCGCCGACTAGATCATAGGCGAGACCGCGATCGTCGGCATAGGTCGCGGGTCCAAGGCCGCCGCGCTCGGCATCGGCGAAGCGGCGCAGCGCCTCGCCCGGCCGGCCCATCCGCACGAACGCGCGGCCGCGCGCCGCCGGGATGCGCGGGTCGGCGGGACGAAGCTTTTCGGCGCGGGCGAGGAATTGCAGCGCGGCGGGCGTATCGTCGAGCGCGGCGCTCGCCTCACCCGCGGCGATCAGCGCTTCGACATCCTGCGGCGAGCGGCCGAGCGTACTCATCGCGGCGGCGAGCTTGTCGGCGGTGGGTGTGGGTTGCGGCACGAAGCCGGGCGCCGTCGGGGCGCTCTGCTGTGCGAACGCGGGGGCCGCGGCAAGCGCCAGCAACGCGGCGCCGCCGAACCACAGGGCGGAATGACGAGTCATGCTTGAGATGGCCGTTACCACGCCCGCGCTGAACCGCGACTGTCGAAACGCAGCGCGAGCGGCGGAGCGACGCCGCCCGGCGACGAACCGGGCGGCGTGCTGCTGCTTACTGGTTGTTCTGGCGGTGAAGGAAGCGCGGGATGTCCAGCGGATCCTTGTCGTCGGAGCCACGGCCGAGGCCGCGGCCAGCGGCCGACATCCGCTCGAACAGCGTGCCGCCCGGACGCGCGGCGGGTGCCGCCTCGGCCTCGGGCGCTTCCTCGGCGCCGGTCAGCCAGCGGCGACGGGGCGCCTCGGCATCGGCCGGCGGGGCAACGGGGGCCGCTTCGGGCTCTCCGCCGGGCAGCGTCGATTCGGCACCGAGCACCAGCTCGTCGCTTTCCTCGGCCACCGGCTGCGGCGCGGGCGCGGCAGGCTCGGCGACGGGCGCCGGCTCTTCGCTATAGGCGGGCTGCGGCGCGGGCGCGGCGGGCTTCTTCGGGGCCGAGAAGCTAAAGCTGCGCGTCGTCTCGGCATTCGCGGTCGCGGCGGGCGCGGGGATCGCGTTGCCGTCGGCCTCGATGCCGGTCGCGACGACCGACACGCGGATGCGGCCCTCGAGCTCGGGGTTGAACGCCGAGCCCCAGATGATGTTGGCGTCGGGATCGACCAGCTCGCGGATGTGGTTCGCGGCCTCGTCCACCTCGAGCAGGCGCATGTCGTCGCCACCGGTGATCGACACGATGACGCCCTTGGCGCCCTTCATGCTGACGCCGTCGAGCAGCGGGTTGGCGATCGCCTTCTGCGCCGCCTCGATCGCGCGGCTGTCGCCCTCGGCCTCGCCGGTACCCATCATCGCCTTGCCCATCTCCTGCATCACCGAGCGGACGTCGGCGAAGTCGAGGTTGATGAGGCCGGGCATGACCATGAGGTCGGTGATGCCGCGCACGCCCTGCTGAAGGACTTCGTCCGCCATCTCGAACGCCTGCTTGAACGTTGTGTTGGCGTTGGCAATCAGGAACAGGTTCTGGTTGGGAATGACGATCAGCGTGTCGACATACTTCTGAAGCTCGTCGATCCCCGCCTCGGCGCTGGCCGAGCGGCGCTTGCCCTCGAACGCGAAGGGCTTGGTGACGACGCCGACGGTCAGGATGCCCATGTCGCGCGCGGCCTTGGCGATGACGGGCGCGGCGCCCGTGCCGGTGCCGCCGCCCATGCCGGCCGCGAGGAAGCACATATGGCTGCCCTCGAGCGACTTCTGGACCTGCTCGATCGTCTCTTCGGCTGCCGCCCGACCGATCTCGGGCCGGCTGCCGGCGCCCAGGCCCTGCGTGATCTTGGCGCCCAGCTGGATGCGCGCCGGCGCGACCGACTGCTTCAGCGCCTGCGCGTCGGTGTTGGCGACGACGAACTCGACCCCCTGCACCTCGGCGCGGATCATGTTCGCGATCGCGTTGCCGCCGGCGCCGCCGACGCCGATGACGGTGATGCGCGGCGTCAGCTCGTCGACGTCAGGCGGCAGAAAATCGATACCCATGTTCTTCTCCCCAGTGCCCCCAGATTACACGCGGGCGCCTGATACTCGCGCCCGTTCTGCACCATCGTTTCGTCCGATCCTAGCGGCAAAAAGGGGTGCAAGTCGCATATTCTTAATAATTCGACCGAAACGCGGCCAGCAGGCGCTTCACCATCGTGCCCATCGTCGGCCGCACGACCAGCTGATGCTGCGGCTCCATCCCGCGCAGATCGACCGGATCGGCCGCTGCGAACATCGCGAGGCCCGCCAGCGTCGAGAAGGCGGGACCCGAATGCGCCTCGGGCAGCGCGCTCATACCGCGCGGGCGGCCGACACGAACCGTGCGGCCCAGCGCCTGCTGCGCATAGTCGGCGATGCCCTTCAGCTCGGCGCCGCCGCCGGTCAGTACGATCTGGCGCCCGACCGGATCGTCGAAGTTGAGTTTCTTCAGCTCGCGCTGCACTTCCTGCATCAGCCGGTCGAGGCGTAGGCGGATCGTCGCGATCAACTGCGCCTTGGTGATGCGGCTCCCCTCCTCGCCCTGCTCGGCGCTGATCGGGGCGATGTCGATCATCTCGTGATTGTCGCGCGGGCTCATGTTGGCCGAGCCGTGGAAGCACTTGATCCGCTCGGCCTGCGCGCGCCGCGTGCCGAAGGCGCTGGCGATGTCGTCGGTCACGTCCGCCGCGCCCATCCCGATCGAGGCGAGGCCCGTCAGCACCCCGTGCTGGAACACCGACACGTTTGTGACGCCCGCGCCGATCTCGACCAGCGCGACGCCCAGGTCCCGCTCCTCCTCGCTCAGTACCGCAAGGCCCGTGGCGACCGGCGCGGCGACGATCGATTTCACGTCGAGATGCGCGGAGCGGACGCACAGGTCGAGGTTACGCACGGGCGAGCCGTCGGTGGCGACGACGTGGATCTCGACGCCCAGCCGGTCGGCGTGCATGCCGATCGGCTTGGGCGTGCCGGTGAGGCCGTCGAGCGTGTAGCGCGTCGGCTGTGCATGCAGCACCATCCGCCCCTGCGGATCGAGCGCCTCGCCCGCAGCCTTGAGCAGCGCGTCGATATCCGCCTGTTCGACGCGGTGGCCGCCGAGGTCCACCTCCAGCTTGACGATATCGCTGACGAGGCCGCCGGCGGAGAAGGCGACCCACACGTCCTCGATCGACACGCCGGCGATCCGTTCGGCCTGTTCCACCGCCTCTCGCACCGCGACTTCGGTCGCGGCCATGTCGGCGATGTAGCCGCGCCGCACGCCCCGGCTCTCGCGCTGGCCGGTACCGAGCACGGTCAGTTCGCCGCCATCGCCCTTTTGCGCGATCAGCGCCGAAACCTTCGACGATCCGATGTCGAGTACGGTGAGAAGTCCGTCCGCTACCTGCTTCGCCATGTTGCCCTTACCCCCTGAAACCCGCCCCTATTCCGCGTCGCGGGGCAGCGACTTGTCCGCTTCGGCCTGCACCTTGGCATTGGGATCGATCGACGTCGTCCGCTCCAGGCCGCTGGCCTTTCGCATCACCAGATTCTTCGGGATGCGAAGGTCGAAGCGGACATATGGCCCGCCGAGCAGCCGGTCGCGCCCGTCGAGTTCGGCGAACTTGACCAGCGCCGCCTGCCCCTCCGCCTCGCCCGCGGGCAGCATCAGCGTCTCGCCCGACACGAATTGCAGGTCCCAGCGCCGGTCCCCGACCCAGGTCGCGGCACGCACCATGGGTTTCAGCGCGGGCGCGGCATCGATCAGCCGCTCGTATGCCGGCGTCTGCGCATTCGCCCCCTCGCCCACCAGCAGCGGCAGGTTGGGGACGGCGTCGGCGCGAACCGGTTCGAGCAACGTGCCGCCCTCGTCGATCAGCATCAGCTGGCCGTTATTCTGCCAGACCGCGGCGGGCACCCGCTCGACCACGTCGATGACGATCGTGTCGGGCAAGCGGCGCGACACGCGCGCATCGGCGATCCAGCCATAGCGCATCAGCCGCTCGCGCACCTCGTCCAGGTCGACCAGCGCCATCGCCCGCGACCGCTGGTCGAGCGCGACCGAATAGACCGCCATCCGGTCCATGCGCTTGAGGCCCGTCACCTCGACCTGCTCGACGCGAAGGCCCGCGCGCCCCATCCCCTCGGCGATCGCGGTGCCGATCATGCCGGGCACGCCGAAGAAGGTGGCGACGCCGATCGCGGTCCCGCCGATCGCGATGGTGAAGCCCCAGCCGAACACGCGGCGCAGCGTCGCCTCCGACACCGGCACCACCGCGATCATCCGGTCGAGCAGCCCCGCGCGCGGCTTGCGGCCGCCGGGCTTGCGCGTCGTGCCCTTTCCCTTGGGGGCGGGGCGGCGCTGGGCGGTGCGGCGCTGTTCCATCCGGCTCATCCCTGCGCTTCCTGCATCGCTTCGTCCACAATGGCTTGCACCAGTTGCGGGTAGCTCATGCCCCGGTGCCGCGCCTGTTCGGGAACGAGGCTGAGCGGCGTCATCCCCGGCTGCGTGTTGACCTCAAGCAGGAACAGCCCGGCAACGCCCTGGCTGTCGTCCCACCGGAAATCGGAGCGCGACGCGCCCTTGCAGCCGAGCAGGCGATGCGCCTCGACCGCGATCGCCTCGCACGACTGAGCCACGTCGTCGGGGATGTCGGCCGGATAGACATGCTCGGTCAGGCCGTCGGTATATTTGGATTCATAGTCGTAGAAGCCGGTCTTGGGCTTGAGTTCGGTCACGCCCATCGCCCGGTCGCCCAGCACCGCGGTCGTCAACTCGCGCCCGCGGATGAACGGTTCGGCGAGCAGTTCGTCGAACTCGGCCCACGGCCCCTTTGCATCGCGGGCGATCGGGTTGCCGTAATTGCTCTCGTCGGTGACGATCGCGACGCCGACCGAGGAGCCCTCATTGACGGGCTTCAGCACATAGGGGCGCGGCAGCGGGTCGCGCTCGTGCAGCTCCTCGCTCCTGACGATCCGGCCGCCGGGCATGGGAATACCGTGCGGGACCAGCGCCTGCTTGGTCAGTTGCTTGTCGATCGCGATGACCGAGGTGGCGAGACCGCTATGCGTATAGCGCAGCCCCATCAGGTCGAGCATCCCCTGCACGCTGCCGTCCTCGCCAGGCGTGCCGTGCAGCGCGTTGAAGACGAGGTCGGGCTTCGCCTCCGCCAGCCGGAGCGCCACGTCGCGGCCCATGTCGATGCGGGTAACGCGGTGGCCAAGGCTTTCGAGCGCGTCGGCGACACCCGCCCCGCTCATCAGCGACACCTCGCGCTCGGCCGACCAGCCGCCCATCAGGACCGCGATGTGGAGGGGCGATACGCTCACGACGATACTCCTACCCGCTGGATTTCCCATTCCAGCTCGATGCCCGATGCGGCCCTGACGCGGGCGCGCACGTCCTCGCCCAGCGCCTCGATCTCCGCGCTGGTGGCGGTGCCGGTGTTGATGAGGAAATTGGTGTGCTTTTCCGAAACCTGCGCGCCGCCCAGCGTCAGGCCGCGGCAGCCGGCCGCATCGACCAGCGCCCACGCCTTTTCGCCCGGCGGGTTCTTGAAGGTCGAGCCACCGGTCTTGGTGCGCAGCGGCTGCGAGGCCTCCCGCGCGGCGGCGATGCGGTCCATTTCCGCCTGGATCGCTTGCGGCGCGGCGGGTTCGCCGCGGAAGGTGGCGGACACGACCACCGCGCCATCGGGCAGGTTGCTGTGACGATAGGTGTAGCCGAGGTCGGCGTTGACGAGCGTCACCCGCTCGCCCGAGCGGAGCACCACCTCGGCCTCGACCAGCACGTCCTTCACCTCGCGGCCATAGGCGCCGCCGTTCATGCGAACGAAGCCGCCGACGGTGCCGGGGATCGAGCGCAGGAATTCCACGCCGCCGATCCCTGCGTCGCGCGCGGTCGAGGATACGAGAATACCGCTCGCCCCGCCGCCGCATCTGAGCGTCGTCTCGTCCAGCCGCTCGACGCTGGCAAATGGCTTGCCCAGCCGCACGACGACGCCCGGCACGCCGCCGTCGCGGACGATCAGGTTCGAGCCAAGGCCGAGCGCCATCACCGGCACCGCGGGGTCGAGCGCGGCGAGGAACGCCGACAGGTCGTCCACATCCGCCGGCTCGAACAGCCACTCGGCCGCGCCGCCCGCCTTGAACCAGACGAGCGGGGCGAGCGGGGCTTGGCGTGTCAGCCGGCCACGCACCGCGGGCAGCGAGGGGGCGAGCGCCGTCGTCACCGCTTCCCGCTCCAGAACTGCATCCAGGCCTGCCACGCGGCGAGGTTCGCCTCGGCCGCCTTGGCGGTCGCTTCCTGCGCGGCGATCAGCGGCGCGGCGCTGTTCAGCGCCTGCCGCCCCGCCTCGACCTGCGCGCGCTGAGCGCGAAGGATCTCGCGCTGCATCTCGATCGCGGTGGAGAACCAGTCGCTCATGCCGGCACCGCCCGGATCGCATCGGCAAGGCCCGCGGCCCATTTCGTGATGTCGCCCGCGCCGAGGCAGATGACCTGATCGCCGGCGCGCAGATCGCCCGCCAACGCCGCGGCCAGCGCATCCGCGCCGCCGATCGCCTGGGCCGAGCGATGCCCGCGCTGGCGGATGCGCTCGGCCAGCGCCTCTGCATCGACGCCCTCGACCGGCGCCTCGCCGGCGGCATAGACGGGCGCGACATAGACGATGTCGGCGTCGTTGAAGGCCTGCGCGAACTCGTCCATCAGGTTGCCGAGCCGGCTGTAGCGATGCGGCTGGACGACCGCGATCACCCGGCCCTGCCCGCTCTCTCGCGCGCCGGCGAGCACCGCGCGGATCTCGACCGGGTGGTGGCCGTAATCGTCGATGATCGTCGCCCCGAAGACTTCACCTACGCGGGTGAAGCGCCGCTTGACGCCGGTGAACGCGCCGAAGCCCTTTTCGATCGTCCTGTCGTCGATGCCGAGTTCCAGCGCCACGGCGATCGCCGCCAGCGCGTTCTGGACATTGTGGCGGCCGGGCATCGGCAGCTCGATATTCTCGATCGACCGCTGGGCGCCGTCGCGGCCGCGCACGATCGCCTCGAACCGGTTGCCGCCCGCGTGCGGCGTCACGTTGACGCCGCGCACGTCCGACTGCGCGGAGAAGCCATAGGTGACGATCCGCCGGTCGCGCACGCGCGGGATGATCGCCTGCACCTCCGGGTGGTCGAGACAGAGCACCGCCGCGCCGTAGAAGGGCACGTTCTCGACGAACTCGACAAACGCGTCCTTCACCCGGTCGAAGCTACCGTAATGATCCAGATGCTCAGGGTCGATGTTGGTGACGATGGCATAGGTGCCGTCGAGGCGCAGGAAGCTGCCGTCGCTCTCGTCCGCCTCGACCACCATCCAGTCGCTTTCGCCGAGGCGGGCGTTGGAGCCGTAGCTGTTGATGATGCCGCCGTTGATGACCGTGGGATCGACGCCGCCGGCATCGAGCAGCGCCGCGACCATGCTGGTCGTCGTCGTCTTGCCGTGCGTGCCCGCGACCGCGATCGTCGATTTGAGCCGCATCAGCTCGGCGAGCATCTCGGCGCGGCGGACGACGGGGATGCGCTCGTTGAGCGCCGCCTCGACCTCAGGATTGCCGCGCTGGATCGCGGTCGAGGTGACGACGACCGCGACGCCCTCGACGTTCGCCGCGGCATGGCCGATGGTGACGGGGATCCCGCGCGAGCGCAGCCCCTCGACCACATAGCCCTCGGCCACGTCGCTGCCCTGCACGCGGTAGCCCAAATTGTACATCACCTCGGCGATGCCCGACATGCCGATGCCGCCGATCCCGACGAAATGGATCGTGCCGATATCGGTCGCGACCCCCCTCATGCCGGCACCACCAGCGGGCGCGGCGCACCGAGCAGCGAGGGCGCGTCGATATGCTCGACCAGATCGGCGAGCGCGGCGGCGGCTTGGGGGCGCCCGCACGCTTTTGCGCGCGCGGCGGCGTTGGCGAGGGACTGGGGCTCGAGCCCGAGCTTCTGCATCTGCTTGGCGAGTTCCTGTGCGGTAAAGGCGCCTTGCGCGATCGTGCGGGCGCCGCCCGCCAACGTGATCTCGCGCGCATTGGCGGTCTGGTGGTCGTCGGTTGCGCTTGGCAGCGGCACAAGGATGGCGGGGCGGCCCGCGGCGGTCAGCTCGGCGATGGTCGAGGCACCCGCCCGCGCGATCACCACATGCGCCCAGGCCAGCCGCTCGGGCAGGTCGGGCAGATAGGTGGCGGTCTCCGCCGGGATGCCGTGCTCGGCATAGCGCTGGCGCACGCCGTCGATATCCTCGGGCCGCGCCTGATGCGTCACCTGTAGCCGCGCACGGAAATGCGGGGGCAAGAGCGCGAGGCCGTCGGGCACCACGTCGCTGAGGATGCTCGCCCCCTGGCTGCCGCCGGTGACGAGGACGCGGAAGATGCCCTCCTCGTCCAGTTCGGGATAGGGCCGGTCGCGCAGCTCGAGCACGGAATCGCGCACCGGGTTGCCGATCAGGTGGACCTTGCGCTCGTGCGACTGCTTCAGCCGCTCGACATCGGCATAGCTGGTGGCGATCGCATCGACCTTGCCCGCCACCAGCCGGTTGACGCGGCCGAGCACGGCGTTCTGTTCGTGGACGATCGTCGGGATCTTCAGTTTGAACGCCGCCGCCAGCGCCGGAAACGCGGGATAGCCGCCGAAGCCGATCACCGCGGCAGGCTTGAAGCTGCGATAGAGTTCGACGGCCATCGACCGGCCGGCGAGCATCTTGCGCCCCGCCTTCATCCAGCCGAGCGGCCCGCCCGACAGCCGCCCCGCGGGCAGCACGTGCGTCTGCACCCCGTCGAACAGGCCGGGGAAGCGCACGCCGCGCTCGTCGCTGACCAGCGCGACGTGATGGCCGCGGCGCATCAGTTCGGCCGCCAGCGCGGCGGCGGGGACCATGTGGCCGCCGGTACCCCCGGCGGCGAGAACGTAATGACGCGGAATGCTCACGGACGATTCAACCTGACGCTATAGGGCGATCGCTTCAGATACGGGTTCCGGCGCGTGAAGGCGAGCAGCAGTCCGAAGCCGATCGACAGCGCGATCATCGACGACCCGCCATAGCTGATGAAGGGCAGCGTCATCCCCTTGGACGGGGCGATGCCGGTGTTGACCGCCATGTTGATGAGCGCCTGAAGCCCGAACTGGACCGCGAGGCCCGAAGCGGCGAAGAGGCGGAACGCATCCTCCTCGTCCAGCAGCTTGACGAACACGCGCACGACGAGCGCGAGGAACAGCGCGGCGATGATCATGCACGCGATCAGCCCGAACTCCTCGCCGATCACCGAATAGATATAGTCGGTGTGCGCCTCGGGCAGCTTGAACTTGACGATGCCGCCGCCAGGCCCGGTGCCGGTGAAGCCACCGCCGGTGATGACCGCATGGGCCATGTCGGTCTGGTAATGATCCGACATCGCCTTGTCGGGATCGGGGAACAGGAACGCGTCGATGCGCATGCGCGCGGTGTTGTAGAGGAAATAGGCCGCGACGATCCCGCCAAGGCCCACGCCGCCCAGCGCGCCGATCACCTTGGGGCTGGTGCCCGCGATCAGTAGCATCGTCACCCACACGGTCACGAACACCACCGTCTGCCCGAAATCGGGCTGGAGCATCAGCAGTCCGCCGATCAGGCCGGTGAGCGCCATCGTGATCGGGAAGAGCGGCAGGTCGGGATCGCGCGCGCGCAGCGACAACAGCCACGCGATGGCGACGACGAAGAAGGGCTTCAAAAACTCCGACGGCTGGAACTGCGTGAAGCCGAGGCCGATCCAGCGACGCGCGCCATTCTTCTCGTCGCCGATGAACGGCACGATCGCCAGCAGCACCAGCATGATCCCCGCGCCGGTCAACGCAAAGCGGCGCGCGACCAATGTCGGCATCATCGACACGACCAGCATCACCGGGATCGACAGAAACACCCATATCGCCTGGCGGTAGAAATAATACATCGGCGGGAAGGACTTGGCGGTATCGGAATAGCGGACCGCCGAGGCCGGGCTGGCCGCCGCGACGGCGACGAGGCCGATGCCGATCAGGAGCAGCGCGAGGAGAAGGAGAACGCGGTCGATCTCCCAGAACCAGAGGCCGAGCGGTGAGCGATTGCCGCGGCCGAGCCGCTCCTCGACCTTGCCGCGCAGGCCCCTGCCCCCCGCTTCGCTGCGCATGACGTCGGTCATCAGAGCTTCTCCACGAGGGCCGCGAACGCGTTTCCGCGCGCGGCATAATCGGCGAACTGGTCGAACGAGGCGCAGGCCGGCGACAGCAGCACCGTCTCGCCGGGCTTGGCCGCCTGCGCCGCTGCGCCGACGGCGGTGCCGAGCGTGCCGCAGGGCGTCACCGGAAAGGCTTCGGGGCCAAGCAGACGGTCGAAGAGCGGCCCCGCTTCGCCGATCGTGTAGGCGGCGACGACATGGGCGAAGCCGGGGCGGCAGGCCTCAAGGCTGTCGGACTTGGCGACGCCGCCGAGGATCCAGTGGACGCGATCGAAGGCGCGAAGCGCGGGGGCGACCGATTCGGGGTTGGTCGCCTTCGAATCGTCGACGAAGCGGACGCCGTGCTTCACCGCGACGGTGCGGGTACGGTGGGGCAGCCCCTCGAAACTGGCGAGGCCCGCGTCGATCGCCGCATTGCTCACGCCCAGCGCCTCGCACGCGGCGATTGCGGCGAGCGCGTTCTGCGCGTTGTGCGGGCCTTGCAGCGCGGGCCAGCGCGACTGGTCCATGCAGACGCCGGGCGCGATCTTCGTCAGGTCCTCGGCACGGCCCGAACGGGCGACCTGCCTGGCGATGGCGGCGGAGGCCTCGTCGCCGATGCCGATAATCGCCGCTTGCCCCGCCGACTGCATCGCGAACAGCCGCGCCTTGCTCGCGGCATAGGCGTCGAACCCGTCATAGCGGTCGAGATGATCGGGGGTGATGTTGAGCAGCACCGCCACGTCGCAGTCGAGGGTCTGCGTCAGGTCGATCTGGTAGCTCGACAGCTCGAGCACGTAGACGCCGCCCTCGGGAAGCGGCGCCTGACCGAGGATCGGCAGGCCGATGTTGCCGCCCATCAAGGTGCGCACGCCCGCGGTTTCGAGGATGTGGTGGATCAGCGCGGTCGTCGTCGACTTGCCGTTGGTGCCGGTGATGCCCACGACCTTGTGCGAGGGCAGCTCGGCGCGCGCCTGAGCGAAGAGTTCGATGTCGCCAATGACGGACACGCCAGCCGTCTTCGCCTGCGCGGCGATTGGGTGGGCGTTGAGCGGCACACCGGGCGACACGACGACGCCGGCGTAGCCCGTGAAGTCGGTGTCCTCGATCGGCTGGATCGTCGCACCTTCGACCGTTTCACGCTTCGCCGCGTCGCTGTCCCATGCCGTCACCTCGGCGCCGCTAGCGACCAGCGCGCGGACCGTCGCCGCTCCCGACCGCGCAAGGCCGAGAACCGCGAAGCGCTTGCCGGCCCAGGCGGTCAAGCGGATCACCGCAGCTTCAACGTCGACAAGCCGGCGAGCGCCAGCACGAGGCTGATGATCCAGAAGCGGATGACGACGGTGGGCTCCGACCAGCCGAGCTGCTCGAAATGGTGGTGGATCGGGGCCATGCGGAACACGCGCTTGCCGGTACGCTTGTAGAAGAAGACCTGGATGATGACGCTCATCGCCTCCATCACGAACAGCCCGCCGATGATGCCGAGCACGATCTCGTGGTGCGCGGTCACCGCGATCGCGCCCAGCGCGCCGCCGAGTGCGAGGCTACCGGTGTCGCCCATGAAGACCGCGGCGGGGGGCGCGTTGAACCACAGGAACGCCAGCCCCGCCCCCGCGATCGCGCCGCAAAACAGCGCCAAGTCCCCCGCGCGCGGCACGTGCGGGATGCCGAGATAGTTGGAATAGATCGCGTTGCCGGCGAGATAGACGATGACCATGAACGCCACGCTGGCGATGATGACCGGCATCGTCGCGAGGCCGTCGAGCCCGTCGGTCAGGTTCACCGCATTGCCGAACGCGACGATCGTGAATGCCGCGAACACGATGTAGAAATAGCCGAGATCGACCGAGAAGCTGGAAAAGAACGGGACGTAGAGCATCGTCCCGTTCTGCTGCGTGATGATCCAGCCGGCGATACCAGCGATCGCGAACTCCGCGAGCAGCCGCGTCCGCCCCGACACCCCCGCGGTCGAGGCCTTTCGCACCTTGTCATAGTCGTCGAGGAACCCGATCAGCCCGAAGCCCAGAGTCACGAACAGGCAAGCCCAGACGAAGGGGTTGGTGAGGTCCATCCAGATCAGGATCGACAGCGTCATCGCCGTCAGGATCATCAGGCCGCCCATCGTCGGCGTGCCGCGCTTGGCAAGATGGCTCTGCGGGCCGTCGGCGCGGATCGGCTGACCCTTGCCTTGGCGGATGCGCAGCCAGCCGATGAACTTCGGCCCGATGATGAGGCCGATGACCAGCGCCGTCGCCACCGCCCCGCCGGTGCGGAACGACAGATAGCGGACGACGTTGAGGGCGCCGGGGAAGCCGAGATATTCGGCGATCAGATAGAGCATGGTTGCCTGGCCCGGATGAGCCCTGCGACCACCGCCGACAGTCCCACCCCGTTCGATCCCTTGACGAGCACCGCGTCCCCAGCGGCCAGCACCGCAGTGAGCGCCTCGCCCGCATCGGCGGCGCGCGGCACATGCACGAAGTCGATCCGCCCCTCAAGCGCCTTGGCGAGCGGGGCCATCCCCTCGCCCACCAGCACGGCGTAATCCACGCCCGCTTCGGCGATCGGGTCGGCAAGGCCGGCGTGATAGGCGGCGCCGTCATCACCCAGCTCGCGCATCTCGCCCAGCACCGCGAGGCGGCGGGCGGCCGGGGTGTCGGCCAGCACCTTCAGCGTCGCGCGCATCGAGGCGGGGTTGGCGTTGTAGCTCTCGTCGATCAGCCGCGCGGTGCCCTCGCCCACCGCCACGTCGGTCTGCGCCCCGCGCCCGGCGAGGCCGCCGAGTTCGGCGAGCGCCAGTCCCGCCTGGGCGAGGTCGCCGCCCGCAGCATCGACCGCGGCGAGCACCGCCATCGCATTGGCGACCCAGTGTGCGCCCGGCTGGCTGAGCGTGAAGCTCAATTCGCGGACGCCGACCTTCGCGACGACGAAGCTGCCGCCCGCCGCGGGCATTACCTCGATCGCGCGCACGTCGGCGCCCTCGTTCAGGCCGAAGGTCACGATCCGCCCGGCATGAGGCCGCGCCGCCTCGATCAGGCGGTCGCGATAGGGGCTGTCGAACGGCACGATCGCGGTGCCGCCGGGCTCCAGCCCCTGAAAGATCTCGCCCTTGGCATCGGCGATCGCCTCGACCGAGGGGAAAAAAGCGGTGTGCGCGGGGGCGATCGTCGTGACGATAGCGATGTGCGGGCGCACGATCCGGGTGAGCGCAGCGAGTTCGCCCGCGTGGTTCATGCCCATCTCAAACACGCCGAACCGGGTCGCGCGCGGCATCCGCGACAGGCTGAGCGGCACGCCAGTATGGTTGTTGTAGCTCTTGACCGATTTGTGCGCCTCGCCCGGCTCGATCCGGTCGAGGGCTGCGTGGAGTGCTTCCTTCGTCCCGGTCTTGCCCGCCGAGCCGGTGACGCCGATGATCGTCGCGGTCGTCCGCGCGCGGCTGGCGCGGGCCAGCGCCTCCAGCGCGGTAGTGGTGTCGGCGACCCGGACGTGCGGGAGGTCGACGGGCTGCGACACGATCGCCCCGGCTGCCCCCTGGGCGAACGCCTGCGCCACGAAGCGGTGGCCGTCGGTGCTTTCCCCGGTCAGCGCGACGAACAGGTCGCCGGGCCCGACCTCGCGCGAATCGAAGGCGACGCCGGTGACGGCGAAGTCGCCGTGCACTTCGCCGCCCGTCGCCGCCGCGATTTCCGCCGCGGTCCAGAGGCTCACGCCGCGCACTCCCGCGCGACGGTTACGTCGTCGAAGGGGAGGACGAGGTCGCCGACGATCTGGCCCTGTTCGTGCCCCTTGCCCGCGATCAGCACGATGTCCGTAGCGCCGGCCTGCTCGATCGCCGCGCGGATCGCCGCGCGTCGGTCGCCGATCTCGGTCGCGTTGGGCGCACCCTTCAGCACCTCGCGGCGGATCGCGGCGGCATCCTCGGTCCGGGGATTGTCGTCGGTGACGATCACCACATCGGCACCGCGCGCCGCCGCCTCGCCCATCGGCTCGCGCTTGCCGGTATCGCGGTCGCCGCCTGCGCCGAACACGACGATCAGCCGCCCCTCGGCATGGGGCTTCAGCGCGGCGATCGCCGCCTCCAGCGCGTCGGGGGTATGGGCATAGTCGACATAGACCGGCGCGCCCGACGCGGCGATCGCCGCACGCTCCAGCCGCCCGCGTACCGGCTGAAGCCGCGCGAGGCCCGCCAGCGTCGCCGCCACCTCACCCCCAGTCGCGATGACAAGGCCGGCAGCGGTCAGCGCGTTCGCCGCCTGATAGGCGCCGATCAGCGGCAGCTTGACGACATGCGCGCGCCCATCCGCCTCGATCGTCAGCGTCTGGCCGAGCAGGCTCGGTTCGCGCTTCGTCAGGCGCAGCGTGTCGCCATGCTCGCCCACGGTGATGAGCCGATTGCCGCGCGTGCGGGCAAGGTCGATCACGCGTTCCGAATGCGGATCGTCGACCCAGACGACGGTGGTGCCGGCGTCGTCGAGCACCTCGGCGAACAGCCGCAGCTTGGCGGTGAAATACTCCGCCATGTCCTTGTGATAGTCGAGGTGATCGCGGCTCAAGTTGGTGAACGCCGCCGCGCTGACGGGCAGCCCCTGCGTCCGGTATTGCGACAGGCCGTGACTGGAGGCCTCGAACGCCAGATGCGTGACCCCCTCGCGCGCGAGGCCCGCGACGTTGGACAGGAAGGTCACGACGTCGGGCGTCGTCAGTCCCGTCGACACGCGGTCGTCGGCGGTCGTCACGCCCAGCGTGCCGATCGAGGCGGCATGATGCCCCGCCATCCGCCAGAGCTGGCGCGTCATCTCGACGGTCGAGGTCTTGCCGTTGGTGCCGGTGACCGCCGCGGTGACGGCCGGGAACGGCGCGAAGAAGCGGGCGGCGAGGTCGGCGAAGCACGCGCGTGGATTGTCGGCGGCGATGTGGACCGCGCCCTCCACTCGCACCTGCGGCCGCGCGACAACGGCGATCGCCCCGGCGGCGACCGCGGCCTCGACATAATCCTCGCCGTTGACGCGCATCCCCTCAAACGCGCCGAAGATGGTGCCCGGCGCGACCTTTCGGTGGTCGATCGCGAAGCCCGTGACGACGCCCTCGTCGGCGGTTTCGATCAGATTGCCCAGCCGCATCAGTGCGCTTTCTCGCCCGCGCTGCGCCAGATCAGCGGCATCAGCGCGCTCACGTCCACGTCGCGGTCCATTTCGGGAACGACACCCAGGATCGGGCCGGTGCGTGAGATGACGCGGCTGACCACCGGGGCGGCGGTCCAGGCGGCGGTGGTGAGGCCGAAGCTTTCGGCGTTCCCCTTGGGCGAGTCGAGCATGACGATCACCACATAGCGCGGTGCGTCCATCGGGAAAGCCGCCGCGAAGGTCGAGACGTTGATCTTCTTGCTGTATCCGCCCGCGCCCGGCTTTTCGCCGGTGCCGGTCTTGCCGCCGACGCGGTAGCCCGGCGCCTCGCCCTTGCGGCCCGTCCCTTCGAGCACGATCAGGCGCATCATCGCGCGCATCTTGGCGCTCGTCGCCTCGCTGAACACGCGTCGGCCTTTGGACGCATGGCCCGGCTCGACCTTGCGCAGCGTCGCCGGGCGCCAGGTGCCGCCGTTGACGAGCGCGGCATAGGCGCTGGCCAGGTGAAGCGGCGTCACCGCGATGCCGTGGCCGTACGCGGTGGTCAGCGTCGTCGCCCGGCCCCAGCTGCGCGGCCAGAGCGGGCGTGCCTTCTCGATCTCGATATCGGGCGCGGTGTCGAAGCCGACCTTGCGGAACAGATGCTCCATTCGTGCCTGTCCCATCTCGTCGGCGATGCGCGCGGTGGCGATGTTCGACGAATAGATCAGCAGCTCGGGCATGTTGAGCCAGCGGCGCTGCGCATGGTCGTCGCGAATGTGGAAGCGGCCGATCGGGACCGGCGCGGTCGCATCGACGCGGCGCGAAATGTCGGAAACGACGCCGCTGTCGATTGCCTCGGCCACGGTCAGGGGCTTGAACACCGACCCGAGTTCGTAGACCGACTGGGTGACGTTGTTCATCAGGCCGGCGCCGCCACGTGTCAGCTTGTTGGGATTGAAGCTCGGCAGCGACGCCATCGCGCGTACCTCGCCGGTCGCCACGTCGAGGATGACGCCAGCCGCGCCCGCGGCCTGGAACGCCGCCATCGATCGGCCGAGCTCGCTCTCCAGCGCACCCTGCACGCGCAGGTCGATCGACAGCGGCACCGGCCGCCCGCGCATCGCCGGGTTGGTGAGCTCGGCATCGAGCACCTTCTCCATGCCCGAGATGCCGTGGCCGTCGAAATTCAGGCTACCGAGCGTGTGCGCGGCCAGCGTCGTCTGCGGATAGAGCCGCTCGGGCTCGCGCGCGAAGGCGATGCCGGGTTCACCGAGCGCATTCACCGCGTTGACGAGTTCGGGCAGCGCGCGGCGGCGCAGATAGGTGAAGGAGGAGCCGGCGTTCAGCGCCTTGTAGTAGTAACCCGCGTCATGCTCCGGCATCAGTACCGCCAGCTGATCGGCGAGCTGCAGCTTGTCGCCGATCACCTTGTCGGGATGCACGCCGATCGACCAGGCATCGATCGTGCGCGCCATTGCTGTACCGTTGCGGTCGACGATATCGCCGCGGATCGGCACCAGCGCGGCGGCGGCATCGTGGCTCGACGCCGG
The DNA here is from genome assembly GCF_014199325.1 of Sphingomonas yantingensis. Taxonomy (GTDB): domain Bacteria; phylum Pseudomonadota; class Alphaproteobacteria; order Sphingomonadales; family Sphingomonadaceae; genus Sphingomonas; species Sphingomonas yantingensis. Next base: position 887,352 of record NZ_JACIJJ010000001.1, on the reverse strand, counting down.
CTCCGCCAGCGCGCCGAGCATGGCGAGCCGGCCGAGCACGAGCGTGATCCCGGCGGCGAAGATCAGCATCAGCACCATCAGCCGCGCATGCGCGGTCTGTACGAGGGCCTGCTGCCCGCCCGCCTTGCGACGATCGGGCGTTCCGGGGGCGACGAGGACGATCAACGTTTGACCGTGCGTTCGGCGCGCGCGCCGCGGGCGAGGTCGCCGAGCGTCGTGTCGCTAAGCAGCGCAGAGTCGAGCATCGCCACCGCCTGCGCCTTGCGGACCGGCTTGGCGGGCTTGGTCGTGACCATCGCGCGGGCGGGCGTCGCGGGCGCGGCGGCGGCGAGCGCGACGGGGGCCGGCGCGCGGCGCGCGGGCTCGGCCGGCGCAGCGGCGGGCTTGGGCTGAGCCGCGGCCGGGGCGGGGGCGCCGGCGACCGCGGCGGCGGGGACGACCGGCGGGATCGTGTTCTGCGCATAGCCGGCGGGGACGATATAGCTGGCCGGGCGGACCGCGCCCTCACCCGCGGGACCGAAGTGGAGCTGGGCCAGCGCCTCTTCGCTCGCGACATACTGGTCGGGGCGCGGCGCGGCGAGCGCGAGGACGTCGCCATTCCACCGCTCCAGCTGGGCCAGGTTGGCGCGCGTCTGGAACTCGGTCTCCAGGTCGCGGATGTCGCGGCGCGCGGTCAGGATCGAGCGTTCGAGCGTTTCCACCCGCGCCCGCTCCGCCGCGACCCAGCTCGAGACGAGGTAACAGGGCGGCGCCACCAGCACGCCGCAGACGAACCAGCCGAACCCCTTCAATCGCTTGGTCGCCATCATTGCCCTCCATTTGCGGACCAGGCCGCCGCCGTCGTCCGCCGTGCCACGCGCAGGGTCGCCGAGCGGGCGCGCGGATTGCGCGCCAGTTCGGCCTCGCCCGGGCGCACGGCGCGCGCGGGCGGCTCGAAACTGGGTGCCCGCGGCGCGGTGGCCGCCGGGCGATGGCGCGAACCGGCGGGCTCGCCGCCCGACCGTTCGCGCAGGAAGCGCTTGACCATCCGGTCCTCCAGGCTGTGGAACGTCACTACCGCCAGCCGTCCGCCGGGCTTCAGCGCCCGCTCCGCCGCGGCCAGCCCCTCGGCCAGTTCGTCGAGCTCGGAATTGAGATGAATCCGGATCGCCTGGAAAGTCCGCGTCGCCGGATCCTTCTTGTCGTGCGGCCGATAGCCGAGCGCACGGCGCACCACCGCAGCGAGCTCGCCCGTCCGCGCGATCGGCCGCGCGGCGACGATCGCACTGGCGACGCGGCGCGAGCGCGGCTCCTCGCCATAGCGGAACAGCACGTCGGCGATCGCGCCCTCGTCCGCCTCGTTCAGGAAATCGGCGGCGCTCATGCCCGACTGGCTCATCCGCATGTCGAGCGGGCCGTCGGCCTGGAACGAGAAGCCGCGCTCCGCCCGATCGAGCTGCATCGAGGAAACACCGATATCCATGACCACGCCGTCGACCGGCCCGGCGATGTCGAGCGCGGAGAAAGGCGATTCGACCAGGCGCAACCGCCCGTCGCTCGCGTCCACCAACCCCTGCCCCTCGCGGATCGCGTCGGGGTCGCGGTCGAAGGCGACGACGCTTGCCCCCGCCGCCAGCATCGCGCGGGTATAGCCGCCCGCGCCGAAGGTCGCGTCGATGTGCGTCTCGCCGGGAACGATGGCGAGACCCTCGATCACTTCGTCGAGCAGGACGGGGATATGCGGCGCGGCGGTCACAGCGCCACCTTCTTCGCTGCGGCATAATAGCGGCAGCGCTCTTTCAGATCCTCGTCGTCATGGTCGCTGGCGACGAGCACGTCGGGTGCCCAGATCTGGAAGGTGTCGCCGTCGCCAACGAAGAACGCCCAGCGCTTAATCGACGCGCGGTCCTTCTCGAAGCCGGGAATGACGAAGCGGCCGTTGGCGTCATAGGTCGCCTTCTCGGCGCGCATCGCGCGGCGCTCCGCCGATTCGTCAAAGACTTGTCCAGCCGCCTTGGCAATGCGCGCGAGGTTGTTCAGCCGCTCGTTGAGCTCCTGCGCCCAGCCCGCGTCATAGCAGACGAGACACGGCAGCGTCGGGTGGCGGGCGATCAGCACCTGCTTCGCCGGGGAATTGCCGTCCAGCGTTTCGCGCAGGTCGGCGGGGATCGCGACGCGACCCTTGTCGTCGACCGACTGCAGCGAAAAGCCGTGAAAGAGGTCCCTGTTCGACACGCACATCCCTTTGGAAGGCGCACGACCCCAGCCGTTCCGAAAACCAACCCAATGGCCCCGGTCGAATCCGAACGACAAAAAGGAGTGTGCCCCCTGCGATGTTGGTAACAGAGCGGCCGTTCGCGTTCAATCCAATAACCCCCACTTGACCCCAATTTTCCCCACTGATCTACATGTTTGTGGTTTGTTCCGCCCAAGTTCAGCCAAAGCTTCCATTGATCGACATTGCTGATCGAGATCGGCGCGAGGGAGGGGGAACGGAGAAGAGCAGGACGGAGCGGGATCCCGGCTCAAGGCCGGGATGACGTGCGTGGGTAGGTTATGCCTCCAACAAAACACGTCACCCCGGACTTGATCCGGGATCCCGCTTCTTCTTTGTTTTCGGCTTAAGGCTTGGGCGCGCCGGGATTCGGCGGCTGCTCGACGACGGTCACGTTGACCGGCTCGGCTGCCGACTTGCTCGGCGCGACGCCCAGTTCGGCGAGCGGCTCGTCGACGACGGCGGCCTCGGCGGCAGGGCTCGGCAGGGCGCCGGTCAAGTTGGCGACCACTTCGGGCCGGGCGGCGCCCGCCGCCTCGACCGGGGCATCGCGATCCACGGCGCTGAAGATCGCACCGGCGATGCCGATCAGCAGCACGACCGCCGCCAGCCCGGTCAGGGCGACGCGAAGCCGCTGCATCGTCTGCTGGGGATCTGGGAGTTGCGACCGCATCTTTGCGCCCAAGCTAACGCCTGTCGGGCGGCTTGTCGACAGGGCGCCCCGGCCCGCCGCGCATTGCATCGCCGGCCGTGCGCGCCCAAGACGCGCGCGATGGATCGCCCCGCCCCCGCCTTCTCACCGATCCGCGCCTACGCGATGCTGGGGCTCGTCATGCTGCTGTGGGCCGGCAACTCGATCGTCGGGCGTGCGATTCGCGAGGATGTCGCGCCGCTCACGCTTGCGCTGATGCGCTGGAGCGGTGCGCTCGCGATCGTGCTGCCCTTCGCGTGGCGATCGCTGTCGCGCGACCGGGCGGTCATCGCCGCCAATTGGCGCATCCTGCTGCTGCTCGGCCTGCTCGGGATCGCGGCGTTCAACGCGCTCCTCTATTCGGGGCTTGCCGCGACCACCGCGAGCAACGCCCTGTTGCTACAGGCCGCGGTGCCCGCCGCGGTGCTGGTCGTCGACCGGCTGGGCTTCGGCATTCGCGCGCGCGGGATCGAGGTGGCCGCGGTGGTGGTCGGCAGCCTGGGCGTCGCGCTGATCGTCTTTCGCGCCGATTGGGCGACGCTGATCGCCTTTCGCCTCAATCCCGGCGATGCGCTGATCCTGGCCAGCGTAGTCGTCTGGGCACTCTACACCTCGCTGCTGCGCAAACGCCCGGCGATCGCGCCGGCAAGTTTCCTTGCTGTCACCTTCGCGATCGGCGTCGCGGCGATGCTGCCCGCCGCCGCGACCGAATGGGCGCAAGGCCACGGCATCCGCCCCGGCCCGCGGGCATTCGCGGGCGTCGCCTATGTGGCGATCTTTCCCTCGACGATCGCCTATGCGCTCTACAACCGCGCGGTCATGGCGATCGGCCCGGCAAGCGCGGGGCGGACGATCGCGCTGCTGCCGCTGTTCGGGGCGCTGCTCGCCGCGCTGCTGTTGGGCGAGCCGCTCTACGCCTATCACGCAGTCGGGATGGCAATGATCCTGACCGGCATCCTCCTGCCGCTCGCGCGCCGGACGTGACGAACCATCGCCGCGGTGCGGCGAAACGCGGCGCGCGAGGTTGAAGCGTTAACCATTTGCGAATATCGACGGGGCGAAACCACGCGGGGGCGGGGCCAGATCGATGATGCTTGAAATTGCCGTTTTTCTGTACGGGCTGTGCGCGGGCCTGGTGCTGATGATCGCGAGCCGGAATCAGCGTGAGGCGCGGCCGAATCCGGCGGTCGTCACGGCCATGGGCTGGGGCCTGTTGTCGATGTCGTCGGTGCTGGCGCTGCTGCTCGCCACGGTCGCGATGGCGATGGCGATGGGCGCGCACGGCCCGATGCTCGAGATGCTCGCCGCGCGCTGACCGGACACGGCTGGACAGCCATATCGGTTGCGCTATGAAACGGTTCATGGCGCTTCCTCCTCTCTTCGACCGTCTGCGGCTGCCGATCGTGGCAAGCCCCATGTTCATCGTCTCCGGCCCGGAGCTGGTCATCGCCCAGTGCAAGGCGGGGATCGTCGGCTCTTTCCCGGCGCTCAACGCGCGGCCGCAGAGCCTGCTCGACGAGTGGATGCACCGCATCACCGAAGAACTCGCCGCCTGGGACCGTGAGAACCCCGACCGGCCATCCGCGCCCTTCGCGGTCAATCAGATCGTCCACAAGTCGAACGACCGGCTGGAAGCGGACCTCGAAACCTGTGCGAAATGGCGGGTGCCGATCGTCATCACCTCATTGGGCGCGCGTGAGGAACTCAACACCGCGGTTCATGGCTGGGGCGGCATCACGCTGCACGACGTGATCGATGACCGCTTCGCGCACAAGGCGGTGGAAAAGGGCGCCGACGGCCTGATCCTCGTGACGACCGGCGCAGGCGGCCATGCCGGGCGCCTCAATCCCTTCGCCTTCGTGCAGGAAGTGCGCGACTGGTTCGACGGGCCGGTGCTGTTGTCCGGCGCAATCGCCAATGGCGGTGCGGTGCTGGGCGCACAGGCGGCGGGCGCGGACCTTGCCTATATCGGATCGCCCTTCATCGCCACGGTCGAGGCGAATGCCGACCCTGCGTACAAGCAGGGGATCGTCGAGGGCCGCGCCGACGATATCGTCTACACCAACCTCTTCACGGGGGTGCACGGCAACTATCTCAAGCAATCGATCGTCGCCGCGGGTCTCGATCCCGACAATCTTCCCGAGAGCGATCCGAGCAAGATGAACTTCGGCTCGGGCGGCGGGGCCAAGGCGTGGCGCGATATCTGGGGCTCGGGCCAGGGGATCGGCGCCGTGCGGGCGGTCGAGACCGTGGCGGACCGCGTCGACCGCCTCGCTGCCGAATATGCCGCGGCACGGGCGCGCCTGCTCGGCTGAGCAACAAAGTTACGTTTACGTCACGTTTATTACCCGCTGCCATGGTGTCGGCATGGGGTGCGGGAGAATCTGGCTTGCGGCGCTGCTCTGTGCGCTGGCGGCTTGGTGGCCGGCTGCGGCCACGGCGCAGGTCGGGCTGAGCGGCCCGGCACTGCGCATCTGTCTTGCCCCCGTCCGGCCGGGCGAAACGCTGGGCGACCTGCTCGCCGGCCGTATTCCGCTCGATTGCCAGGGGCGGCAGACGCGATACGGCGCGGGCAATTTCTGGGCGGCGACCGGGCCGCTCGACATCCCGGTCGCCGACGGGCGCATGCGGCTTCGCAACGCGAGCATGTGGCAGGCGCGGCAGACGATCGGCATCGTCCATGCCAGCGGGCGGATCGACTGGATCGTCGCCGACACCCGCGACCTGACCCGCCATGTCCAGCTCGGCGCGATTATCGAGTTCGCGATCCCCGCCGATCCATCGCCGGTGGTCCGCATCGTCTGGCGGATCGAGGGCGCGGGCAATCGCCGCGGGGTCATCAACGGCGTCCAGATCGTCAGCGAGCGCGAGAGCGACCGCTCGAACCTCTACATGGGCACGCTCTATGCCGCCTTTGCCGGGCTGGCGATCGCGCTGCTGATCTTCAATTTCGCGCTGTGGCGCGCGCTGAAGCACCCGTTTCAGCTCGCCTATTGCCTGATGCTGGCGCTGCTTCTGTCCTACGCGCTGTCCAGTTCGGGGCTGTTGGCATGGCTGGCGCCGGGGATCGACAACAACAACCGGCTGCGCATCAACTACATGATGCTGTCGGCCTCCGCGGGCGCCGCGCTCTTGTTCGCGCGCACCTATTTCGAGGCGCGGGTGTTCGAGGGTGGGCTGGGGCGCGTCGTCGATGCGGTCGTCGTCGCGATGTTCGCGGTCGGCATCGGCGTGGCGCTGTTCGCCCATCGCTGGATGGTGGAGCTCGACCTCGCCTTCTCGATCACCTGCGGTTCGCTGATCGCGGTCATCCCCGCGATCGTGTGGCAGGCGTTCGCGAAGAAGAGCCAGTTCATCTGGATGTTCTCGCTCGCCTGGGCGACGCCAATCGCGATGGCCGCGATGCGGATCGGACAGGCGATGAACCTCGTTGCCTGGAACTTCTGGCTCGACAATTCGACGCTGATCGCGATGGCGGTGGAAGCGCTGCTGTCGAGCCTTGCCATCGCCTATCGCATCCGCCTGTTGTCGGCGGAGCGCGACCGCGCGGTCGAACAGGCGGCGGTCGACCGGCTGCTGGCCGCCACCGATCCGCTCACCGCGCTGCTCAATCGCCGCGCGTTCCTGAACCACGCGATCGGGCGCGAGGGGCGCCAGCAATTGCTCCTCCTCGACATCGACCATTTCAAGCAGGTCAACGAAACCCTCGGCCATGACGGCGGCGACGAGGTGCTGCGCGTCGTGGCGCGTGTGCTGCGAACCGGGGTGCCGGAGGGCACGCTGGTCGCGCGGCTGGGCGGCGAGGAGTTCGCGCTGGTCGCGGACGCCGCCACGCCGATCGATCCGCGCGCGCTGCTCGCGCGGCTGCGCGCAACGCGGATGCCGTTCGACTATGCCGTTACCGCCAGCGTCGGCGCGTGCATGGGGCCGCTCGCCACCGACATCGACTGGAAGCGGTTGTATCAGAGCGCCGACCGCGCGCTGTTCGAAGCGAAAGCCGGCGGCCGCGATCGTGCAAGGATCGTCGAAGGGCTCGCCGCCGTCGCCTGAACGCGCTATACCCGCGGCGAAACGATCCGACGGAGCCGACCCTTCTGATGCAGCGCCGCCGCCTTGCCCTCGGCCTCTCCGTCCTCGCCTTTGCGATCCTGATCGCGGTGAAGCCGCCGATCGGGCAGCTGCGCCTGTCGCTCGACACCGATCCGGACAGCGGCCCCGCCCGCGCCGAGGCCGCGATCGAGATCGGCACCATCGCCGTCAGCATCCTGTTCCGGCAGGCCGAGCGCCGGGTGCGCTGAAACAAATCATTTCCCGCCCGGGCAGCCGGTTGACGCGCACGTCAACCTGCTTACACTCGTGTAAATGACAGAAACTGGAGAGGTCTGGCGGCAGCATTACCGCCATCCGGGCGAATGGGACCGCCCCTTCCCGCCCGAGACGATGATCGCGCTGTTCGAGGCGTCGGCCGCGGCGAACGGCCCGCGTCCGCTCATCGATTTCCTGGGGCGCAAGTTCAGCTATGCCGAGACGCTGGACGGCGCCAACCGCGTCGCCTGCGGCCTTGCCGCGCTCGGCTACGGCCCCGGCGACCGGATCGGGCTGTTCCTGCCCAACGTGCCGCATTACCTCGCGGCCTATTACGGCATCCTCAAGCTGGGCGCGACGGCGGTCAATTTCTCGCCGCTCTACACCGTCGACGAACTGGCGCATCAGGTCGCCGATTCGGGCACGCGGCTGCTGTTTACCCTCTCGGCCACGGCATTGCTGCCGACCGCGCTCAAGGTGCTGGAAAAGTCGGCGCTCGAGCGGCTGGTCGTGGGCTCGGTCGCCGGCGCGCTGCCCGCGACCAAGTCGGTGCTCTATCGCTGGTTCAAGGCCAAGGAGATCGCCGAAAAGCCCACCGACTCGCGGATCATCGCCTTTTCCAGGCTGATCGCTAACAAGGGCGCGTGCTCGACCCCGCCGCTCGATCCCGAACGCGACCTTGCGCTCATCCAGTATACCGGCGGCACGACCGGCGTGCCCAAGGGCGCGATGCTGAGCCACCAGAACCTGTCGGCGAATGCGCGGCAGGTGGCGCTGCTCGATCCGCAGATGGGCAAGACGACCGATCGCATCCTCGGCGCGCTGCCGATGTTCCACGTCTTCGCCAACACCTGCGTCCTCAATCGCACGGTGGTGACGGGGGGCGAGATCGTCCTGCTGCCGCGCTTCGACGCAGGGCAGGTACTGGCCGCGATCCAGCGGACCAAGGCGACCGCGCTGCCCGGCGTGCCGACGATGTATCGCGCGCTGCTCGACCATCCGAAGCTCGCGCAGACCGATCTGTCGAGCCTGCGCATCTGCATCTCGGGTGGTGCGCCGCTGCCCGCGGAATTGAAGGAGAAGTTCGAGGCGGCGACCGGCGCGACGCTGATCGAGGGCTATGGCCTGTCCGAAAGCTCGGGCGTCGTCTCCGCCAACCCTTACGAAGCGGAGGGCAAGGCGGGTACGATCGGCCAGCCGCTCGCCGCCACGCGCGTGTCGCTGGTGGACAAGGAGGACCCGTCCCGCCCCGCCCCCGACGGCGAGCCGGGCGAGATCGTCATCGCCGGGCCGCAGATCATGTGCGGTTACTGGCAGCGGCCCGACGCCGACGCGGAAGTGTTCGTGACCGACGCCGCGGGCACCCGCTGGCTGCGCACCGGCGATGTGGGCACGATCGACGCGGACGGCTTCATCCGCATCGTCGACCGGCTGAAGGACATGATTGCGGTCGGCGGGTTCAAGGTGTTCCCCAGCCAGATCGAGGCGATCCTCTATCATCACCCCGCGGTGCGCGAGGCGCTGGTGATCGGCATGCCCGACGCGTACCGCGGCGAGGTACCGCGCGCTTACGTCACGCTGGAGGCGGAAAGCGACGCGACCGGCGAGGCGATCCGCGACTGGCTCAATCCGCAGCTCGGCAAGCACGAGCGTGTGGACGAGGTGGTCGTGCGGCTGGCGCTGCCCAAGACGATGATTGGCAAGCTCAGTCGCAAGGACCTGGTGAAGGAAGTGATGGCGGAGGCCTGACACGCTCCGCACGCCCGGCGATGATTGGCTGTATCGGTCTCGAAGCGATGTGATACCCTGATCTTCATGCGCAATGAGGAGGATCGCTTTCACCGAGTGGTCGGCTGGATCGCCGGGGTTGGCGGCCTCTTGCTGATCGGGCTTCCGGTCCTGGCGGTTGTCGCGATCGGCGACTGTCAGGCGCGGGACGCTGCCGAGATCGATGCGTGCCGCGATAAGCAGCGGGCGCTATTCCTGTCTCTGCTGGTCGCCATTCCGCTCGCCTCGGCTGCGCTCGGCTGGTCGATGTGTCGGCTCAGCAGGCTTTTCGACGCGGCCGATTCCCGCTAATCCCCCTGCGGCTGGGGAAGCAGCAGCGCCAGCAGGATCATGCGGCACTCCGCGTCCATCTCGCCGTCGATCATCTCGGGGCGGAAGCGGCGCTGGAAAGCACGGATCGCGGCGCGCGGCTCGCTCACGTCATAGCCGAAGCGTTCGAGCGCGAGGAGGAAGCTTGCCTCGTTCCAGTGCGGATCCATCAAACCGCGGGTCGGGCGCGGGAGCGCGAGGCGCAGGCGCGAGAGGCTCCACCACGGAAACAGCTCGCCAGGGTCCTTCTTGCGGGTAGGGGCGATGTCCGAATGGCCGACGACGTTGCCGCGGGTAATCGAATAGCGATCCTTGATCGCGGCGACGAGGCGGATGACCGCGTGGACCTGCGCCTCGGGAAAGTCGCGATAGCCGAATTCGTGGCCGGGATTGACGATCTCGATCCCGATCGAGGCGGAATTGACGTCCTTGACGCCCCGCCAGTGCGAGCGGCCGGCGTGCCAGGCGCGCTTGTCCTCGTCCACCAGCGCGAAGACGGTGCCGTCCTCCTCGACCAGATAATGTGCCGATACCTTGGCCTCCGGATCGCGCAGGCGCGCGAGCGCGGCCTCGCCCGTCTCCATGCCGGTATAATGGAGCACGATCATGCTGATCGGCAGCGCACGCGCGTCGTAATTCGGCGATGGGGCCTCTACCGGCTGCATGACGCCTGATTGCGGCGCGCGCGCCGGCAACGCAAGGGGCGTCAGGCGGTGCGGCGTGCCGGTTCGGCGATGGCGTAGAAACCGCGCCAGTCGCGGCTGGGCTCCAGCCGGTCGGTCTGGCCGATCACCGTCTCCCCCGCGCCCAGCACCAGCAGGCCACCGGGCCGCAGCGCGCAGGATAGCGCATCGAGCACCTTCGCGCGCATCCCCGCGTTGAAATAGAGCAGCACGTTGCGGCACAGGATGATGTCGAACCTGCCCGGCAGGACGGGATCGCTGGCAAGGTTGAGGCGGCGATAGCGGATGCGGTCGACCAGATCGCTCTTGGCCACCCAATCCTCACCCACCGGATCGAACCATTGCATCAGCCGCCGGATCGGCAGGCCGCGCTGCACCTCGAACTGCGAATAGCGGCCCGCGCGGGCACGGACGAGCGCGCCGTTCGACACGTCTGTCGCCTGGATATCGGGCATGTCGCCGCCGCGCTCGGCGAACAGCATCGCGAGGCTCAGCGGCTCCTGCCCCGTCGAGCAGCCGGCGGACCAAATGCGCAGCCGCCCGCCCTCGTTCGGCATCGCCGCCGCCGCCTCGACCACCTGTTCGAGGACGCCGGCATCGCGGAAGAAGCTCGTCTCCTGATTGAGCAGCGCCTCGACCACCGCATCGGCGAGGCTGGGGTCGCGCGCGCCGAGCAGCGCACCGACCAGCTCGTCGAAATCGGCCAGCCCGCGCTCGCGCAGCAGCGGTTTCAGCGTCGCATCGAGCCGCCACGAGCGGTTCGGCGCAAGCTGCTGCCCCGTCCGCTGTTCGAGCAGCGCGGCGATGATTCCCGTCGCGCCCACGCGCGGCGCGGCGGCGGGCATCGGCCTCAGCGTCATCGGCGACCTCCGAAGCGTTGGTTGAGCGCTCGCCCAATCGCCTCGGGCGGCAGCGCGGCGCGGGCAAGGCCGGCGGCGACGACCGCGCCGGGCATTCCCCAGACGACTGAGCTTTCCTGATCCTGCGCGATCAGCGCGCCGCCGGTCGCGACGATCCGCTCGGCCCCGATCGCGCCGTCGCGGCCCATGCCGCTCAGCACCACGGCAAAGGCATCGGCGCCGAACACGCGCGCGACGCTGTCGAACATCGGATCGACCGACGGCATGCAGCCGCTGGCGGACTTGGCGCGGTCGAGGCGAAGGACATGGCCATCGGTCATCGGCGCGCAGACAAGATGGGCGTCGCCGGGCGCGACATAGACATGGCCGTGCCGAACCCGCATCCGATCCTCGGCGACGAGGCAGGGGCGGCGAGCCATCGCGCTCACCTGCGCGGCGAAATAGGGCATGAAGGACGCCGGCAGATGCTGGGTGATGAGGATCGGCGCGTCGCAGCTCGCATCGAGCGTACCGAAGAACCGGCCGAGCGCGTGGATCCCGCCGGTCGAGGCGCCGATCGCGACGATGCGCGGCGGATCGCGCTGCGGACCGATCGCGACAGGGGCGTCGCTCGGCCGCACCGACGGCGCAATATCGTCGGTGAGGCGGGCGACCCGCTCTTCCAGCGCCTGTGCGAACTGGCCCGCGAGCACGCCCGCGCTCGGCTTGACCAGCGTATCGGCCGCGCCGAGCGCGAGGGCGCGCAGGCTCGCCTCTGCCCCAGGCGCGCTGGTCGAGGAAACGATGAGAACGCGCGCACCGGCACCCGCGCGCAGGATCTCGGGCAGCGCGGCCAGCCCGCTCTGGCCCGGCATCTCGATGTCGAGGAGGATCACGTCGACCCGCTCGCGCGCCAGCAGGTCGAGCGCGCCGCGGGCATCCCCCGCTTCCACGACGTCGCAGCGCCCGCCGCCCTCGATGATCCGGCGCAGCACCGCGCGCGCGACGATCGAATCGTCGACGATCAGCACCCGCGGACGGGCCGCCTTCACTGTCCGAATGGCCGGGGAGGTCGCCACCGCGATTCGCCGGGTCAGGCCATGCCGACGATCTGGAGTTTCGACTGGAGCGTCTCGCGGTCGAAGGGCTTCATGACATATTCGTCGGCCCCCGCCTCGATCGCGGCGCGGATATAGGCAATGCCGTTCTCGGTCGTGCAAAACACGACCTTGGGCTTGTCGGGGATCGCCGTCTCGCGCAGCGCGCGCAGGAAATCCATGCCGCTCATCACCGGCATGTTCCAGTCGAGCAGCACCACATCGGGCGGACTGTCGAGGCAAGCGTCGAGCGCCTCGCGGCCATCCGCCGCCTCGCGCACCTCGAAGGACAATCCCTCGAGGATGTGGCGGGCGACCTTGCGGATCACCTTCGAATCGTCGACGACCAGACAGCTTTTCATGCAACGCTTACCTTGTTTTTCCGCGACATGGCCCACCCTTGCACGGCGAGCGTAAGCGCCGCGTTAATTGACCCGCGATCCCTGGATGCCGGGTACGAGCGCGGACAGATCGACGACGAGCGCGCTCGTGCCCCCCTGCTCGACCAGGCCGGAGGTTGCCCCGGCCCAGGCGCCGGCCAACGCGACGCCCGATTCGAGTGGCTGCGCTGCGAACATCGCCACATCGTCGAGCGCGTCGACGACGAATGCGTAATGATGCCCCTCGATCGCCGAGACGATGGCGCGGCGCGGGCGGCCGGTCGACGGCGTGCCGGTCAGCGTGCCGGCGGTGTCGATCACTGTGACGATCCGGCTGCGCAGCGTCGCGAGGCCGAGGACGTGGCGCGCGGCCAGCGGCGTCGGCGTCACCTCGCCCAGATCAACGACGGATTCGACAGAGCGCGAGGCGACGGCGATCGACTGGCCGGCGACTTCGGCCACGAGAAAGAGTTCGCTCACCGGCGTTGCTCCAGACGGGCACCGACCGCGGCGAGCAGGCCCGCCCGGTCATAGCGGTGGATGGCATCGCCGCGCCGGGCAGCGGCGGGATCGGTGACGAGGCGGACGACCGCGGCATCGCCGGCGGCAGGGGCATCGTCGTCGAGGCGGATGACCACGTCGGCCTGCTCCCCCTCACTCAGCCGCGCGGCCACGCGCCAGCCCGCCCCGCGCAGCATCGGCGCGAGGAAAATGGCCATCCAGCCGCCCTCCCCCTCGTCCAGCAACGCCAGCGGCTTGTGCTCGGCCGCAGCGACGTCGGCATGACCCGCAAACAGCCACAGCGGATCGACCAGTTCGACCGGCTCGTCGCCGTAGAGCGCCACGCCCGCGATCGCGCCGGGCGCGGCGGGGGCGGCAAGCTCGGCGGGCAGCCGGACGATGTCGCTCGCCTCGCCGATGGCATAGGCGATCTCGGTCGTGCCGTCGCGCAGGCGAAGCGCGGCGAAGCTGCCACCCGGCAGGTCGCCGAGCGCAGCCAGCGGCACCAGCACGCCGTCAAGATGCAGGCGCAGGCGACCGCCCGCGCGGTGGAGCTGATGTGCGGCGATCGTCTCGATCCGGTCGACCGCGGCGAGCGGCAGCGCGCGCAGCACGCCGTCCAGGTCGTGGAAGGTCAGCACCTCGATCCCCGGCGCCGCCTGTTCGGCGTCGGTATCGGTGGCGACGGGCGCCTCCCGGCGGAAGCTGATATTGGCGCGGTGCGCGACACCGGCGCAATCGACGAGCAGCATCGGCCGCCCACTGTCGGGCAGCGCCTGGCCGGCATAGACGCCCGCGCTCATCACCGCGGGAGCAGCGGGCTTGATAACCAGCTCCTCATGGTCGAGCACGTCATCGACGCCGATCACCAGCGCCCCCGGCCCGACATTGGCGATGACCAGCATGTTGGGCGCGGCATCCGCTGGCGCGAGGCCGAGCAGTGACGACAGCGTGACCATCGGCAACCGCCGCCCGCGCACCATCGCGACGGGCTGGCCGCCGAGCGTATCGACGCTGACGCCCGCGGCGCGCACGGACACGATCTCCTCGATCACCCCGCGCGGGATGGCGAGCCGCTGGCCGCCGACCGCGACGACGATCGTCGACAGGATCGACAGGGTGAGCGGCACATGGATGGCAAGGCGAAGGCCGCGGCCGGGGGTCGAATCGAGCTCGATCCGCCCGCCGATGCCGTCGATCGCGGCGCGCACCACGTCCATGCCGACCCCGCGGCCGGAGATCGCGGTCACGTCGTCCTTGGTGCTGAAGCCGGGCTCGAAGATCAGCGCGAGCTTCTCGCGCTCGGGCAGCTGGCGCAGCGATCGTTCGTCGCGGCCGTTCGCGACGAGCTTGGCGATAACGCGATCGGTATCGATCCCGCGGCCGTCGTCGACGACCTCGACGACGATCTGGTTGCCCGCCTGACGCGCGGAGACGGTGAGGCGTCCCGCCTCCGGCTTGCCAGCGGCAAGGCGGGCAGTGCCGTCCTCGATCCCGTGGTCAATCGAATTGCGGATGATGTGGACCAGCGGATCGCGCATCACCTCGATCATCTCGCGGTCGAGCTCGACGTCGCTGCCCTCGATATCGAGGACGATGCGCTTGCCCACCGACGCGGCGGTATCGCGCACGAGACGCGGCAGCGCGGAGAAGAGCGCGTCGATCTTCTGCATGCGCGTGCGGGTGACGGTCTCGCGCATCTCGGCAACGGTGGCGGAAAGCCGCTCCAGCGCCGCCTCCGCACTCGGGTCGACATCGCCCGCGCGCAGGCGGCGGGCCAGCTCGTTGCGCGCCAGCACCATGTCGGACATGCCGCTCATCATCCGGTCGAGCAGGTCGACGCCCAGTCGCACGCTGCGCATCGGTGCGCGGGCGGCGACGGGGCTGGCGGGGGTAACGAGTGATTCGACCGCCTGAGGCGCGGCGCTGCCGTCGAGCGCGGCGATCAGCAGATCCTCGCCGCCGTCGTCGAGCGGGGTGCCGCGCTCCATCGCGTCGACGATCTCGGTAATACGGTCGACGATCGCGAGCACCGCATCGACCATCGCGCGGTCGGGTACGCGCCGGCCGTCGCGGACCGCCGCCAGCGTATCCTCGGCCGCATGCGCAAGCCGCTCGAGCCGCGGCAGGTCGAGGAAGCCGCAGCTTCCCTTCACCGTGTGGACGAAGCGGAAGATGCCGTCGAGGCGGCCACGATCGCCGGGCGCGGCTTCCCACGCGACGATCTCGCCGGCCAGCGCCTCGGCGGTCTCGCGCGTTTCCGCAATGAATTCCTGCAACAGGTCGTCCATGGTCCCCCGCACGATCGGCGAGGGACCTTGGCGCGCGTCAGGTTAAGACGGGGTTAGCCCTGCCCGAAATGCGCGCCGAACAGCAGCACCTCGGCCTCGGCGGGCGAGACCTGAAGCGAGCCGCCGCTTTCGGTGACGAGGCTGTGGACGAGGTGCGCCGCCGCCGACCGCGGGGTGAGGCCGTCGGGCAGATGCTCCCCCTCCAGCGCGCGGCGCAGTTCGGGGTCGAGGACGATGCGCGGCCCGTCGGCGCGCACGACGATCTCGACCCGCTCGCCATCGCCCTCGGCGCCGATGTCGAGACGCCCGCCGCGCACCAGGGCGTCGCCGGCGATGAGCGCGAGGTTGAGCAACACCTTGATCGCGGGCTTGGGCAACTGCCCCGCCTCGATCATCCAGCCGAGTTGCAGGCGCTGATTGTCGACGAACAGCCCCTCGATCGCCGCCTTCGCCTCGCGCGTGTCGACCATCTCGCCGAAACCCCCGGCAGCGCCGAAGGCGAGGCGAAAGAATTTGAGCTTGTTGGCCGACGCCCGCGCGCTGTCGGCAAGCAGTTCGAGGCAGCGGGCGCGCATTTCCGGATCATGCTCGTCGGCGAGCAGTTCGAGCCCGTTGTTGAGCGCGCCCACGGGGCTCAAGAGGTCATGGCACAGGCGCGAGCAGAGAAGGCTCGCAAACTCGGTGGGACTGGTCGACAACGAAACGCTCCCCTTGGACAGCACGCCTTGTGCCACGCCCGCGCGACACCGCGCAAGGCAAGCGCTTCAGTCGGGGTCGAATACCGCCTCGATCGGGTCGAAGCGCCCGTGGAGAGCGCCGTGCGGCACCGCGCGGAACCATCGGATACCCCGGCCCGCGACGATCGCCCAGATACGGCCATCGGGATCGGCCATCGCCGCATCGGTCGCCGACGGCTCGGCCAGACCCGAGGGATGCGAATGCCAATAGCCGAGGATCGTCCCTCCCCCGCCCCGCGCGGCGCGGTGCGCGGCGAACAGGTGCGCGGGGTCGATCTCGAACCGCCGCGCGCGGTCGGAGGCGACGTTGGCGGCGATCGTCGCGCGCTCGATCCGGTCGCCCGCGCCGAGCAGCAGACCGCACGCCTCCGACGGCATCGCCGCGGCAGCCGCATCGAGCATCGCGGCCGCCGCCGCCCTTGAAATCGTTACACCTGCCACCCACTTTCCCTACAAGAATGGACCGGGGGGTTTCCACCATCGAAGCGACGATTTCGCCTGCCGCGGACGGCTGGCGGCTCGATCGCGCACTGGCCGAGGCGGTGCCGACGCTGTCGCGCGAGCGGCTGAAGGTGCTGATCGCCTCGGGCGCGGTCGTCGGCGATGCCGGCCCGGTCCGCGATCCTGCGCGAAAGGCGACCGCGGGTGCGCAGTTCCAGGTCAACGTCCCCGAACCCAAGCCCGCGCATAACGAGGCGCAGGCGATCGACCTGACCATCGCCTATGAGGACGAGCATCTGATCGTCGTCGACAAGCCTGCCGGGCTGGTCGTCCACCCCGCCGCGGGCAATCTCGACGGCACCATGGTCAACGCGCTGCTCCACCACTGCGCCGGGCAGCTTTCCGGTATCGGCGGCGTCGCGCGGCCGGGGATCGTCCACCGGATCGACAAGGATACGTCGGGCCTCATCGTGGCGGCCAAGCACGACCGCGCGCACGAGGGGCTGGCGCGGCAGTTCAAGGCGCACAGCATCGACCGCCGCTATCTTGCGATCGTCGCGGGCCGACCGCTGACCGGCAGCGGCCGGGTCGAGGCGCGGCTCGGCCGGTCGAGCGCCGATCGCAAGAAGATGGCGGTGGTCGGCGGCGAGGCGGGCAGGCACGCGATCACCCACTGGCGGCTGCTCGATCCGCTACGCGAGGCGGCGCTGGTCGAATGCCGGCTGGAGACGGGCCGGACGCATCAGGTGCGCGTCCATATGGCCTCGATCGGCCATCCCTTGCTCGGCGATCCGGTGTATGGCAGGAGTAAGGCAGTGCACCGTCCGATCCTCGAAACACTGGGTTTCCGCAGGCAGGCGTTGCACGCCACGCGCCTGGGGTTCATCCATCCTGTGACGGGGCACGCCCTGTCGTTCGACAGCGCGATGCCGGACGATATGCAGGAACTGTTCAACCGGCTTGTCGTATAGCCTTAGGGCCGAATTGCCGCGGTGCACCCACGGCTGCGATAGTGCGAATCAATTAGGGAGATTTGGTCATGGCAAGCGGCAGCAACGTCCCTGCGACGATCCCCGCGCTCGGCGGCGAGGCGAGCCTCAACCGCTACCTGTCCGAGATCAAGAAATTCCCGATCCTGAGCCCCGAGCAGGAATACATGCTCGCCAAGCGGTTCCAGGATCATCAGGACCCGGAGGCGGCGGCACAGCTCGTCACCAGCCACCTGCGCCTCGTGGCCAAGATCGCGATGGGCTATCGTGGCTATGGCCTGCCGGTCAGCGAGCTCATCAGCGAGGGCAATATCGGCCTGATGCAGGGGGTGAAGAAGTTCGAGGCCGATCGCGGCTTCCGCCTCGCCACCTATGCGATGTGGTGGATTCGCGCGAGCATCCAGGAGTTCATCCTGCGCTCGTGGAGTCTCGTGAAGATGGGCACCACCGCGGCGCAGAAGAAGCTGTTCTTCAACCTGCGCCGGATGAAGGCCAAGCTCGACGCGTTCGAGGACGGCGACCTTCGGCCCGAGGACGTGGCCAAGATCGCCACCGACCTTGGCGTCACCGAGGACGAGGTCGTCAGCATGAACCGCCGCATGGCGATGGGCGGCGACACGTCGCTCAACGTGCCGATGCGCGAGGATTCGGAAAGCCAGTGGCAGGACTGGCTCGCCGACGACGAACCGCTCCAGGACCAGCGCGTCGCCGAGGCACAGGAAGCGGACGTGCGCCACACGATGCTGGTCGAGGCGATGGACGACCTCAACGACCGCGAGAAGCACATCCTGACCGAGCGCCGCCTGACCGACGATCCCAAGACGCTGGAAGAGCTCTCGCAGGTGTACGGCGTGTCGCGCGAGCGCGTCCGCCAGATCGAGGTCCGCGCGTTCGAGAAGCTTCAAAAGGCGATGATGCGGCTGGCGGGTGAAAAGCGGCTGCTGGCGGTCGGCTAAGCGGGCGCCATCGATCCGTGATCGTTTCGTTGCCGGCGGACCGTTACGGGCCGACCGACGACGAGCCGATCAAAAAATTTCGCTCGCCATGATGTCGACCCCCGTCGGTGAGGTCGGCAGGTAGATGACGACAGGCGCCTTGCGAAACTCATCGCAGCCGATGACGCCGCCGCTGATCCACAGGCGGGAGCCGACGAGCCGCACCGACACGATCTCAAGCTCAAGCTTCGAGGGCAAGGCCGGAACGACGTTGCGCATCAGGAACGGCCGTCCGTTTCGCCGATCGATTGCGGGTGTGTTCTGAAGAAGTTCGTCGACTTCGCGATCGGATAGCGGGACGATTTCGGCTGTGTCCGCCAGCGCGATTGCCTGACGCAACCGATCCTGCCGGACCTCATGAACGGCATCATCGGGGACGGCGGTCCCCACATCCTTGGTTGCCCGAGCGCTTTTCGCAAGCCAATCGGCGTAGCGGTCCGTGTCAGGCGGGCAGGACGGCGGCGGCGGCGCGACGATCGACGGTGCGGCTTTGCGCTTCTGCGCGATCGAGGACTGCCCCCAACCGGCCGTGGTCAGGAAAGCGCCGATCAGCAAAGCTCGCGCAAGTGTCATTGCGACAAGGTCTCACACCGGCCGCGCTCGGGCAATCCGGCTAAAACCGCCGCGCGAGGCCGACGTAGAGCTGCACATCGTCCGCGTCGCGATCGAGGCCCAGGTTGCAGCCGGCGTCGATCTGGAAATCCGGGCTAGGGCGCCAGCCGCCCGACAGGCCGAGCAGCAGCGGCGTCTTGATCTCGGCCGGGTCGCGGTCGCGATCGACGGCGAGTTCGAGCGTCGCGAAATGCGTGTCGAAATCGGCGCTTACGCCCGCCACCAGCCCGTAGTCGAGGTGCCGCCCGCTGCGATCCTCGTCCACCGCTGCCGCGACGCTCGGCGTCAGTTCGAACGACAGCACGTCGGTCAGTTCGAGCTCGACCGGCACATAGAGCGCCGCCGACCAGTCCCCCGCCCCGATCGCCTGCCCGCCGCTGGGTAGCGTCGCGCGGCCGATAACCGACAAGGCGAGCGTGTCGCCCTTCACCAGCTGCTGCAACACGCCGACCGACACGTCGCCGATCCCCGACATACGCGACACCTGGCCGTCCATCCGGTCCCGCACGCTGCCGAAGGCGGTCCAGCCGACCTGCACCTCGGTCCCGCCGCCGAGCCCGACGCGCGCGAGTGCATCGCCCGCGACGATCGTGTCGGTGCGCTCGCCATCGCCCTTCGCGAGCGTCCAGCTGACGAGGCCGAGTTCGCCGACCACTCGCCCCTTCTCGGTCGCGCATGGCGGCGTGCCGAGGCCGGGACGCTCGGCACAGACCGGCTCGTCCTGCGCCAGTGCAGGCGCGGCGATGGCGACCAGCGGCAGGAGCAGCGCGGCGCTAAGCCTCCTCACGCGTCACCCGCGCGACTTCCTCGACCGTGGTGATCCCGGCGCGCAGCTTGGCGATTCCGTCGTCGAGCAGGCTGGGATTGTCGGCGCGCGCATGGCGTTCGAGTTGCGCTTCCGACGACCCATCGTGGATCATCGCCTGAAAGCGGTCGTCCACCGCGACGACTTCGTATAGCCCTGCGCGCCCGCGATAGCCGTCACCGTGACACGCCTCGCACCCCTCGGCGCGCCAGACGGGCTCGCCGACCGAAAGCCCGCCGCCGACCAGCGCCACATCCCCCGGCGTCGCCACATCCTCGCGCCGGCAGGTCGGGCAGAGTCGCCGCACCAGGCGCTGTGCGCAGAGACCCACGACCATTGGTGCCAGCAGATAGCGCTCGACCCCCATGTCGATGAGCCGCGTCACCGATCCGACCGCGGAGTTGGTGTGAAGCGTCGAGAGCACGAAATGCCCCGTCATCGCCGATCGGACCGCGACCTGCGCGGTCTCCTGATCGCGGATCTCGCCCACCATGATGACGTCGGGATCCTGGCGCAGGATCGCACGCAGGCCGCGCGCGAACGTCATGTCGGTTCGCGGATTGACCTGGGTCTGGGCGATGCCGGCGAGTTCGTATTCGATCGGATCCTCGACCGTCATCACGTTGCGCTTGCGGTCGTTCAGCCTCGTGAGCGCGGTGTAGAGCGTCGTCGTCTTGCCCGAGCCGGTCGGGCCGGTGACGAGCAGGATGCCGTTCGGCCGCTCCAAGAGCCGCGTGAACACCGCGCGATCGCGGTCGCTCATGCCGAGCGCGCCGAGGTCGAGCGTCATCGACCCGCGTTCGAGCAGGCGCATCACCACCCGCTCGCCATGCTGGGTCGGGATGGTAGAGACGCGCGCATCGACATCGTGCCCGCCGATGCGGAGCGTCACGCGCCCGTCCTGCGGCACGCGCTTTTCGGCGATGTCGAGCTTGGCCATCACCTTGATGCGGCTGACGAGCAAAGGCGCCAGCGCCCGCTGCGGCTCGACGATGTCGCGCAATACGCCGTCGATGCGGAAGCGGACGACGAGGCGCTTTTCCTGCGTCTCGACATGCACGTCCGACGCGCCTTCCTTGATCGCCTCGAGCAGCAACGCGTTGATGAGGCGGATGACGGGCGAATCGTCGCGGCTGTCGAGCAGGTCGTCGACCGCCGCCGCCGAGTCGGCGAGCGCGGCAAGGTCGGTGCCGTCGATCTCGAAATCCGCCGCCTGCGCCGCCCGGTCGCCATAGGAGGCACCGAGCGCGGCGTCGAACGCATCGTCGGCGACGGGCACCAGCCGCGCGGCGGGCGCGATCCGCTGAACCTCGAGCAGCGCATCGAGCGGGGCACCGGTGCGATAGACGCATTCGGCCCCGCCCTCCCCCTCGCGCAGGACGACGCCGTGGCGGCGCGCGAAGCTGTAGGGGAGCGTCATGGCGCGAAGCTGACCTGTGCCTCGACCATGCCGGCGGTCGGGCGTTTGGTGATGCGCGCGGAGGTGATCGCAAGGCCGGAGGAGCGGTTCACGTCGGCCAGCCAGTTGACGACCTTGGCATATTCCCCCTCGCTCACGACCGCACGCACGCCGCCGCCCGAGGGCTCGACCGCGACGGTCAGCGCCTGTGCCTGCGCGGCGGCCTGGACGATCTCGGCGGGGCTGCCGGTGCGGCGCTGGCCCGCGGTCTGTGGCTGGAGCGTGCCCGCGGCGCGGATGCGGGCGGACAGCGTTTCGTAGATGCGGATGTCCGCCTGCGCCTCCGCCCGAGCGGCCTGGAGCGGCTTGACGACGCCGTAGACCAGCACCGCGCCCGCCAGCAGCACGCCGAGCACGGTCAGCAGCACCCGCTCGCGTGTGGAGAGCGTCGCCCACCACGCCTCGAACCGGGCGATGGCGGCTTCCAGCCGGGGATCGCGAAGCTCGATCTTCATGCGCCCCTCGCCGTCAGCCGCAGGCCGCCATCGGGCAGCGTCGTCACCGTCCCCGAAACCCGCGCGTCGGTGAGCGCGCCGTTGATGCGCCCCGCCATGCCCGGCGCGAATGCGTCGAGGTCGATCACCAGCGCGCTCCCCTGAAACCCGATCGACCGCACCGCCACCTGCCCGTTCATCGGCGCGAGCACGGTCGAGACGCGCGACAGGAGCGGCAGGAAGGCGCTGTACCGCTTCGGCTCGGGCAGCAGGTCGGCGACTGTGCCCGCCAGATCGTCGGTGCCGGTCGGCACGCCGGGCGCGGCGCTCGCGACGAGCATCCGCGTATCGTCCTCGCGCCGGTCGGCGATCGAGCGGAGCATAGCCGTGTCCGCCGCGGCAATGCCGACATGCGCGGTCAGCCCGATCGCGCCGACCCAGAACAGCCGCCGTCCCCAACCGGGCAGCGCCGCCGCTCGGCGCCGGGCATAAGCGCCCTGCCTGAGGTCCAGCGCCGGCTCGGCGATGCGGCGCGCCAGCGACAGCTCGCCGAGTTCGGCGGGCAGCGCGCCCATATCCTCGGGCAGGGCCACGCCGTAATTGCGGATCGCGGGCCGCCCTGCCGCTTCCCACGCCGGCCGCAGCAACGGCGCAGGGATCGCGAAGCCGGTGCCGTCACCGCTGCGCACCACCGCGCGGGTGTCGCCCAGCTCGACCGCCCATTCGCCCGCATCGGGCCGCGGCAGCGCGAGCGCGTCGGGGACGAAGGCGGCATTGGGATGGCCCGCGGCGGCGGCTTCCTCGATCCACGCCAGCATCTGCGCATGACGAACGACACCGACGAGAAAGCGGCGGGGGGCCAGTTCCGTACCGAGCGCCAGATGCACCGCGTCCAATGGATCGGCGATCATCTCCTCGACCGCGAAGGGCAGTGCCTCGATCCGCCTGGCGCGCGTCGGCAGCGGCAGGTCGACGGCGAGCAGGCGTACGGCCTCCCCCGGCACCAGCATGGTTGCCGCGCCCGCCCCCTCGGCTATGATGAGCGCCGATGGTGCGGGGGCAGCTGTCACATTGTTTTCATCGAGACGACGCATGGGGCGGCGATGCACATCCTATTGAAACAGTTTCATGACAGCCGGCGCGATACTGCGCAATTCCCCCGCGACAGCGAAGCGGGCCTGACGCTGGTCGAAATGATCGTGGTGCTGGCGATCATCGCGCTGGTTGCCGCGCTAATCGTGCCCAACGTCATCGGCCGGCCTGACGAGGCGCGCGTCACCGTCGCCAACACCGACATCCGCACCATCTCCGCCGCGCTCAAGATGTACCGCCTCGACAATGGCGGCTATCCGACGACCGCGCAGGGGCTGAAGGCGCTGGCCGATAAGCCCTCGACCCCGCCGCTCCCGTCCAACTGGTCGGGCGAGGGTTATCTGGGCGAGGTGCCGCTCGACCCGTGGGGCAATCCTTACGCCTACACCTCGACCGGCAGCGCCTTCACGCTCAAGTCGCTCGGCAAGGACGGAAAGCCCGGCGGCGAGGGTCTCGACGCGGACCTCGACGGGAAGAAGTAGGGCGATGGGCCGGATGGCCGCCCTTTCCCTTTCGTCACCCCGGACTTGTTCCGGGGCCCACCGTGCCGCGCACCCAGCGGCATCGACGCTTGCGGGTTGGTGGACCCCGGAACAAGTCCGGAGTGACGGGGCGTGTTCGGCGAGCGTACGACCTGCTGAAACCGGCATGACTCTGATCGAGATGCTGATCGTCCTGTCGATCATCGCGGTCGCCGCCGGGGCCGTCACGCTCGGCATCGGTGCCGCCACGCGCGCGCCGTCGGTCGGGAGCGAGGCGCAGCGGCTGGCCGACCGGCTTCAGGCCGCGGCCGACGACGCGATGCTAGGCGACAGCCTCGTCGCCTTTACCGCCGAGAAATCGGGCTATGGCTTCGCGCGGTTCGACGGGAAGACCTGGCAGCCGCTCGCCAGCGAGGCGCTCGGTTTCCATGCGCTGCCCGGCGGCATGACGATGCGCCTGTCCGCCCGCCCGCCGGTGGTGTTGGGGCCGGAGGGGTCGGGCAAGCCGCTGACCGCGATCATCGCCGAGCGCGGCCAGTCGGCGAGCGTCGCCTATGACGGGCTCACTGCCCGCGTCGTCCCCGCGACATGAAAGAAGAGGGCTTCTCGCTGATCGAGGCGCTGGTCGCGCTCGCGATCCTCGCGATCGCCACTGTCGGCCTGATCCGTACGGTCGAGACGCATATCGATTCGACGCGCGCGATGGAGGGGCGACAGGCGGCGATGTGGGTGGCCGAGAACCGGCTTGCCGAACTCGAAGCCCGCGCGGGCGGCGCGAACGAGGTCGAGATGCTCGGCCGCCGCTGGCGCGTCGCAGTCGCCGAGCGCGCGACCGCCGATGCCGAGATTCGCCGCGTGCGCATCGACGTGTACGAAATGACCGGGCCGCCGGGCGCGTCGCCGCTTGCATCGCTCGATGGTTTCGTGGACGCGGGGCCGGCATGAAGCACACGCTCGACCTTACCCCGCGGCAACAGCGGCTTGCGCTCGACCTCGTCACCGGCGCGATGGTCGTGTCGGTCGCGTTCGCGCTGGCGGGCCTGACGTGGCGACTGGCGGGTCATGCAGGTCAGGGCGCGATCACCGTCCCTTCCGGCGCGCGGCCGGTGCCGCCGCCCGACCTGTCGCCCGCGATCGGCTGGCAACCCTTCGGTCAGGCGACGCAGACCGAGCAGGCGCAGCCGACCAGCCTCGCCTTCGTCCTCAAGGGCGTCGTCTTCGCGATCCCGCAGAGCTTCGCCGTCGCGTACGTCAGCGAGTCTGGCGGCACCCCGCGCGCGGTGCGGGTGGGCGAGGCGCTGGGCGGGGCGACGATCAGTTCGATCCAACGCGACCGCATCCTCATCAACAATGGCGGGCGGATTGAGTATCTAGCGCTCCCCGACCCCGCCGCCGCGGCGAGCGCACCCGGCACGCCCGGCGCCCCGCCCCCCGCCGCGGCACCGCCCGCGACCAGCAACGGCGTCCCCGTCCCCGGCACCGCCGCCGTCCCGCCGCCGCAGGGGGCCGCGCAGATCCTCCAGCGGCTCGATGCCGCGCCGGTCGAGGGCGGCTATCGCATCGGCAGCGGGTCGATGCCCGGGATGCGCGCGGGCGACGTCATTCAGTCGGTCAACGGGCAGGCACTCGGCCGCGGCCCCGCCGACCAGGCCGCGTTCGCCGCTGCACAGGCGAGCGGCGCGGCGCAGGTCCAGATCCTTCGCGACGGCAAGCCCGTGACGCTTACCGTCCCGCTACGCTAGAGACATGTCCGTGATCCAAGCCCTTCGCCGCACCACGCTCGCCTGCGCCCTTGCCGCCACGGCGCTGTCGCCGCTCGCCGCGCAGCAGCCGCCGGGCGACATCGTCGTCAACATGCGCGGGATCGAGATCGCCGATGTCGCCGACCAGATCTCGCGCCTGACCGGCCGCACGCTGATCCTCGACCCGGCGGTCAAGGGCGTGGTCACCGTGACCTCCGCTCAGCCGCTGTCGGCGGACGGGGTGTGGGAGCTGTTCCAGTCAGTCCTGCGCGCCAACGGCTTCGCGGCGCTGCGCTCGGGCCGGGCGTGGCGGATCGTGCCCGCGGCCAACGCGGTGCGCGACGGCGGCGTGCGCCGGTCGGCCTCGGGCCAGGAAATGACGACACGGATGATCCGCCTGTCGAACGTGCCGGCGGCAGAGGCCGCACGGATCGCCCGGCCGCTGATCGCGAGCTTCGGCTCGGTCGAGCCGCTCGCCAGCCCCAATGCGATCGTCGTCACCGACTATGCCGACAATGTCCGCCGCATCGAGGGGCTGGTGCGCAGCCTCGATAGCGGCGGCGGGCAGAGCTTCGCCGTCATCCCGCTGCGCAACGGATCCGCCGCCGACGTGGCCGCCGCGATCGGCCAGGTGCTGGGCGACGGCGAGGCGGGCGGCGCGCGTGTTGCCGGCGACGCCCGCAGCAACATGGTCGTGGTGCGCGGCACCCCCTCGGCAGTTGCGGAGGCGCGCCGGATCGCGCTGTCGCTCGACACACCGGGCGGCGCGACGCCGATCACCCGCACCTTTCGGCTCAACTATGCCGACGCCGAAAGCGTGACCGAGGTGCTGCGCGGCGTCCTCGGCCAGGAAGCACAGCCGACCAATGCTGTGGCGCAGAGCCTGTCGTCGCGCGGCACCCGCGGCGGCCTCGGCACCCAGGCGAACCGCAGCCCGACCGCGGCGCTCGCGGGCCTCGTCAACAACAGCAACCAACAGTCGCTGGGCGCGGGCGGCGGCATGAACGGCGCGGGCGCGGGCGGCACCAGCATCTCGACCGTCGGCCAGACCGAGCGACAGGCGACGCCGCAGGGCTTCTCGACCCCCGACCTTACCGTCCAGCCCGCGCCCGACATCAACGCGATCGTGGTGAGGGGCACGCCCACCGCGATGGCGGGGATGGACCAGCTCATCGCTGACCTCGACGTCCGCCGGCCGCAGGTGCTGCTCGAGGCCGCGATCGCCGAGATCACCGGCGACGAGGCGGAGCGGCTGGCGGTACAGATCGGCAGCGCGGGCACCGTGCTCGACCAGGTGGAGGGCGTGGCGACCAGCTTCGGCCAGCCGGGTGCGGGCGTGTCGCTCGGCACCATCCTCCAGACGCTGGGTGTGCCCGCCGGGGCGCTGCTGACCGGCGGCCTTACGGGCAACATCGCCTTCGGCAACGACTTCTCGATCCTCGTCCAGGCGCTCGGCACCTCGACCAAGGCGAACCTGCTCTCCACCCCGTCGGTGACGGTGCTCGACAACAAGGTGGGCGAGTTCGTGGTGGCGCAGGAAGTGCCGTTCGTGACCGGATCGGTGCTCACCAACAACAACGGCGCGGCGCCCTATACCTCGATCGAGCGCAAGGACGTGGGCATTACCCTGCGCGTCCTGCCGCGTGTCAATGCCGGCGACACGATCCGGTTGGAGGTGAGCCAGGAAGCCTCGACCATCGCGCAGACGCAGCTCAACCAGGCCGCCGACCTCATCACCAACCGCCGCGCGATCAACACGACGGTGCTGGCCGACAACGGCCGGACGATCGTGCTCGGCGGGCTCATCAACGACGACTATATCCGCGCCAAGAGCCAAGTGCCGATCCTCGGCGACATTCCGGTTGTCGGCGAGCTGTTCAAATCGCGACAGGAGCAACGGCAGAAGCGGACGCTGTTCATCTTCCTGAAGCCCACGATCCTGCGCGACCCCGACGCCACCGCCGCCGCCGCCGCCGAACGCTATCAGCGGCTCCGCGGCATCGAGGCGGCGACGACGCAGAAGGGCAGCCTGCTCCTCAACCCGCCTGCCCCGCGGCTGACGGTCGAGATCGACGGCATCTATTGAGGATCGTTCAGTCGGCGACGGCGACCCGCGTCGACTGGGTCCCCCGCGTGAAATAGGCCGCGTCGATCGCGAGGCTGCGTAACTGCCAGCCGTCGACGCCCTCGCCCGGCCGCAGCGTCCGCATCGCTCCGTTGCGTCCACGCACCATCGCCACCGCATCCTGATCGAGCCGACCGACGATCCCGACCAATTCGGGGGCGTCGGCGGGTGCCTCCGCCGCTGCCGGCGCGTCGAACAACGGACGTTCGAGCGCGGCCGACAGCAGCGGCGGCGCGGCCCAGACGACCGGCGCCAACGTGACTGTCGGCAGCGTCGGCGGCTTCTCGAACAACCGCGGCAGCGCGAACGCCAGCGGAACGCCGATCGCCGCTGCGAGGAAAACGAGGATGCCGCGGTTCACCGCCACGCGATCGCCACCGTGCCCATCAGCCGCACGCCGCCCGGCACCGCCGCAAGTTCCCAGTTCTCCCAGCGAACGCCGCGCCCGCCGCGCTCGACCGCATCGCCAAGCGTCAGCACCGCCTTTTCCGGTCCCGACATGGATAGCTCGATCCGGGCGATACCCGGTCCGATCGGCTCGGCGGCCTTGAGCGTTTCGACCAGCACGCCGTTCGCCTTCGCCGCGGCGCGCACCCGGCGCGCCACTGCCGCCTGCGCCGCGCCCGCCGACCCCGCGGCCAGCCGCCACGGCGCATCGGCCAGTCGATCGGCCGGTCCGCGTCGCGCCGATTCCCGCGCCGCCAGCGTGCGCGCCAGATCGAGGTTGTCGAGATTGCGAAAGGCCGTCCACCAAGGGACCATCGACAACAGCATGCCCGCCAGCCCGCCGATCAGCAGCCCGCGATTCACGGCTCGCCCCGGATCGAAACGATCATCACCCCGTCTCCGCGCCGCTCGTTAACGACGCGTAGCGACCCTTCGCCTCCCGCTCTCGCCAGCGCGCCGCGCAGCCGGTCCGGATCGGGCGTCGCGATGTCGGCGAGCAGTCGCGGCCGTTCGTCCTGGCGATCGACCTCCAGCGATCGCAGCCGCGCTTCGGGCGGCAGCAGGCGGGCGATGCGATCGACCTGCGCCGAGAAACTGGTAGCCCCGAGGTTCACGAGTGCCCGCCGCTCGATCCGGACCGGGTCGGGTTCGGCCGCATCCCGGCTCATCGCGGCGATCCGGGCGGTCGCGAGATAGCTGATTGCCCCGGCACAGAGCGACGACCCCGTCCAGAGCGCCCCGGCCAGCAACATCCCGGCGGGCAGCCCCCGCCGCGGCGCGTCCGGTTTCCGCCGCGCCGCCGCGCTCAGCCGGTCGGTCAGGCTTGGCGGCGATCCGGGCGCGGGATCGGGTGGGGGCAGCTTTTCGGGCTCCATCGTGGGGTCGCGCTTAGCCGCGAACGGACCGTCAAGCCAGCATCGCCGCCACTGTCGCAATCGCGTCACATGGCTGACGCACGACGGTAACGCATTGTGCATGCGCGCGTAAGCTGGCACCGCCACAGGCAACAGAGGGACCGGGGGCTCGCCTGCCCGACAGGACGCTATGGGGAATCGATCAATGAGTGAGATGCTTGAACTCGAGTCGGGCTATTCCGACGGCGATATCGACACCAATCCGACCAGCAATCCGTCGCTGAACGATCTGGTCGATCGCCGCTATTCGCGCCGCGACACGCTGAAGAGCGGCGTGTCGGCCGCGGCGATCGCGGTGTTCGGCGGCTCGGTGCTCGCCGCGTGCGACAGCAATAGCAGCGGCAACGGCAACAACACCGCGCCGGTCGTGACGGCGGGGTCGAGCGGATCGGCGTCGGCCGGGCGTCTGGTCACGCTGACCAGCACGGTCACCGACGACGGCGGGATCGTCACCTCGGCCTGGACGCAGGTGTCGGGGCCGACCGTCTCGCTCACCAACGCCAATACCGCCACCGCGACCTTCACCGCGCCCGCGGTTTCGGCTGCCACCCCGCTCGTCTTCCGCTATATCGCGACCGACCAGCAGGGGCTTCAGGCCTCGGCCGAGACGACCGTGAGCGTCACCCCCGCCGCGCTCGGCTTCACCGCGGTCGCCAAGAACAAGAACGACGTCGTCACCGTCCCCACGGGCTATTCGGTCGGCGTGCTGACGCGTCTGGGCGATCCGATCGTCAAGGACGTGGCCGCGTTCAAGAACGACGGCACCGACACCGGCTATGGCTCGCGCATCGGCGACCACGGCGACGCGCTACACTATTTCGGGCTCAACGCCGCCGGCGCGCGTGACGACACCAGCAACACGCGCGGCGTTCTCGTCCAGAATCACGAGAACATCACCGTCGCCTATCTTCATGCCAGCGGCCCCACCAACGTGGCCGCCGGCCCCCGCCCGGAGGCCGAAGCGCTCAAGGAGATCGAGGCGCACGGCGTGTCGGCCGTGGAGCTCGTCCGCGGCACCGCCGGCTGGGCCTATGTACAGGACAGCACCTTCAACCGCCGCGTCACCCCGAACACTGCGGTCGACATCAGCGGCCCGGTGCGCGGTTCGGCACTGCTCGTCACGCCCTATTCGACCGGCGGCACCGCGGGTCGCGGCACGATCAACAACTGCGCCAACGGCTCGACCCCTTGGGCGACGCTCCTCACCTGTGAGGAGAATTGGGCCGGCTATTTCCGCCGCCCCGCCGCCACCGACAATGCGCGCCGCACGCCCAAGGAAGTGACCGCGCTCAGCCGCTACGGCGTCACCAGCACCAACGGCAACTATGCCTGGGCCAGCGTCACCCCGGCGGATGCGTCAAACACCACCTATCGCCGCTGGGACGCGCAGGCGACCGGCACTTCGTCGACCACCGACTATCGCAACGAGCCCAATCAGTTCGGCTGGGTGGTCGAGATCGATCCCTATGACCGCAGCAAGGCGCCGCGCAAGCGCACCGCGCTCGGCCGCATGAACCACGAGGGTTGCTGGCCCGGCCCGTTCGTCGCCGGGCGCAAGCCTGCCTTCTACATGGGCGACGACGCGCAGAACGAGTATCTCTACAAGTTCGTGTCCGCGACCGGCTGGGCCGAGGCAGATGCGACCAACGCCGACCGGCTCGCGATCGGCGACAAGTATCTCGATGCCGGCACGCTCTATGTCGCGAAGTTCAATGCCGACGGCACCGGCCAGTGGCTGCCGCTGGTGTTCGGCCAGGGCAATGTCGTCAGCACCAACGCGACCTATGCCTTTGCCGACCAGGCCGACGTGCTGACGCACGCGCGCCTCGCCGCCGACGTGCAGGGCGCGACGCGGATGGACCGGCCCGAATGGACCGCGGTCAATCCGGTGACGGGCGAAGTCTATCTGACCCTCACCAACAACGCCTCGCGCACCACCGCGACGGCGGATGCTGCAAACCCGCGCGTCTATGTCGATCCGCCGAGCACCGCGCGCGGCAATCGCAACGGCCACATCATCCGCCTGCGCGAGACCGGCGACACGACCGAGGCGACCAGCTTCAACTGGGATATCTATCTGTTCGCCGCGGGCTCGGACCTCGACGCCACCAACATCAACCTGTCGGCCCTCACCGCCGACAACGACCTGTCGAGCCCCGACGGCCTGTGGTTCGGCCGCCCCTCGAACGCGTCGGGTCAGGTGACGCCGCTGCTCTGGATCCAGACCGACGACGGCGCCTTCACCGACGTGACCAACAACCAGATGCTCGCCGCTTTCCCCGGCCGGGTCGGCGACGGCGGCACGCGCACCGTCACCAACACGGCTGCGGACGGCACCACGTCGCAGGTAGTGACGCGGATCGGCGCGGCACCGGGCACGAACCTTCGCCGCTTCCTCGTCGGGCCGGTGGAGTGCGAGATCACCGGTGTCGATTCGACCCCGGATGGCCGCACGCTGTTCGTCGGCATCCAGCATCCGGGCGAGAACGGCACCGCGGCGACGCCGACCAGCAAGTGGCCGGACAGCCAGGGCGCCGTCTCCACCCCGCCCGCCACGACGCGCCCGCGTTCGGCGGTGGTGGTCGTGGTCAAGAACGACGGCGGTGTCGTCGGCCTCTGATCGAACGGACCGGACATGAAAAAAGGGGGGCGGCCACCAAGGCCCGCCCCCCTTTTTTTCTAATCCCAAGCCCAACCCATCATCCCGGACTTGATCCGGGATGACGTGATTACTTCTTCGCCGCGGCGCCCGCGCTGATGACCTTGGCGTTGCCGTCGGCATCGATCGCCACGACATGACTTGCCCCGTCGGAGCACTTGGCCTGATAGGTCAGTGCCTCGCCCTTGATCTGCTGACTCTCGATCACCTTCTCGCAACCGATATTGGCGTCCTGAATCGCGCGGATCATGACGATGTTGCGCTGGCCCACCGGCAGGTCGAGCACCGCCGCCTGATAGTTGAGCGCCGCCTCGTTCGCGGTCGCCTCGTTCACCGCGGGGGCCGGTGCGGTCGTGCCGCCGCCACATCCCGCCAGCATCGCCGCACCCGCCAGCGCCGCCGTCCAACGCACCATCTTCAGCCTCCCTGAGGGACGGGCGCATAGGCCCGCAAGAATACCGCCGTGCCCCGCGCCGCGCGTGCGACGATCGCATCGTGCGGGGGCCGCTCGATCAGGCCGAGCTTGAGCTGGAAGTCGCAGAACCCCTTCCACAGCGCGGTAAGGTCCTCGGCCGCGAGTTCGGAATCGTCCACCGACACCTCGCCTCGCGCCGCCGCTTCGTCAATGATCGCGGCCAGCGCGCCGCGGCACTTGCCCGGTGCCGCCTCGAAAAACCGCTTGGCCAGCTTGGGCGACTGGGCGATCTCACCCGAGATCAGCCGGTCGAAGCGCACATGGTCGGGCTCGAACAGCATTTCCAGCAGCGCCGTACCGATCGCGGTCAGCCGGTCGGCCAGCGCCATCGGCCCATCGACGCTCGGTTCGAACAGCGCATTCATCCGGCCCACCTCGCCGCGGACCATCTCGTCAAACAGCGCCTCCTTGTCGCCGAAGCGATTGTAGAGCGTCACTTTCGACACGCCGGCGCGTGCGGCGATGTCCTCGATCGTCGAGGCGTGGAAGCCCTTTTCCAGGAAGCTTTCGCGCGCGGCCGACAGGATGGCATCGTTCTTCGACGGATCGCGCGGTCGCCCCGGCCCTGCGCGCGTGCGCATGCCCGCACATCCGCCCGCCGCTTCCACCAACTCGATCGCCTTCACATGCCTCGCCTCGATAAGAAGCGGGCGCAAGATACGCCCTTGCGCCCGCTCTTCGTCATATAGGCGCTACCCTCAATACTGATAGGCCTTGGGGAGCGTTCCCTCCTTGGGATCAAGATAGCGATCGCGCAGCCGCGTCTGCCGGTTGACGAGCGGCTGCTCGACCCCGTCGACGAACACCGAGGTGGCCGCCGAGCCGATCTCGAGCGGGTCGCCGTCCCAGATCACCACGTCGCCATGGCGGCCGGGACGAAGCGAGCCGATCTCGGCGCCCATGCCGATCGCCTCGGCGGGCAGCGAGCTGATCGCCGCGAACGCCTGACCCCAGCTGAGGCCCGCCGCGCCCGGGATCTTGCCCAGCGCGACGAGGTTGCCGGCATATTGCTTGACCAGCCGCGCCTGCCGAGCCTCGTCGTCGTTGATCGAGCCGATGCCCACTGTGACGCCCGCCGCGCGCAGGCGGCCGATGTTCGACTGGGTCGCGGCCAACTGCTCGAAGCTGATCGGCAGGTCGGCGAGCGCGGAGGCGATAACCGGGATGCCGGCCGCCGCGATCTCGCGCGCCACGGTCCACCCCTCGGTCGCGCCGACGAGCACGGGCTTCAGCCCCGCAAACTCGCGCTTCAGCTCGATGAGGTTGAGGATGTCCGACGCCCGCTCGACATGGACGAGCAGCGGCATCTGGCCCGACAGCACCGGCACCAGCGCCGCGGCGTCGGCGCGCGTCAGCAGCGCATCCTTGCCGCGATCGTCGAAGCTCGACGGGTTGCGGCGATAGGCCTGCGCCTCGAACAGCGCGTTCTTGAGCATCGCCATCGCCGCCGCCCGGCTGCCGCCGGCGCGCTGCGCGCCCGTCTCGCCCCATTCCATGAACTGGAACGCGCGTGGCTTCGTCAGCGCGTTCATATCGGCGCCTAGGTCGATGACCGCGCCCTGTCCGGCGAAGATCGAGCCGCGCGCGTCGGGCGCGACGACCGCGCGGGTAATCCCCTCCGCCCGGTTGATCGCGATCGGGCTCGCCTTGGGATTGACTGCGGGCGCGAGGTCGAGGGCGGCATTGAAGACCGAGTTCGCCGCCGAGGAATCGTCGGTATCGCGGACGCCGTCCACCTCGACCACGCCCATCCGGGTGAAGCCCGCGACGATGCCCGGCGTCACCCAGCGCCCGCCCGCGTCGATCGTGCGCGCGCCAGCCGGCGCCGCACCGCCGCGCCCGGCGGAGACGACGCGGCCGCCGCGGATGACGACGGTGCCGCCGTCGATCGGCTCGGACCCGTCGCCGATCACGACCTTTGCATTGGTGATGACCACGTCCTGCGCCGCGGCAGGAAGCGCGGCGGCGGTCGCCATCAGGACCGCGAGGGTTTTCAGGCCGCGCATCACTTCACGTCTCCTTCGCCGGGCTGGCCGAGCTCGAAGTCGGACACCGGGCGCAGCTTGGGATTGTTCATGTCGTACAGGAGCGCGCCGTCGACCCAAACGCGCTCGGGCCGGGTATAGACGCTGAACGGATTGCCATTCCACAGCACGAGGTCGGCCATCTTGCCGGGCTTCAGGCTGCCGGTCCTGTCGGCGATGCCGAGCGCCTTGGCCGGGTTGTAGGACAGCCACGTCCACGCATGCTCGGGCGTGATCGGCATCCCCGCGCGCCGCCCCGCGGCCATTGCCTTGGCCACTTCTTGATTGAGCCGCTGAATGCCGTTGGCGTCGTCCGAATGGATCATCACGCACGCCCCCTCCTTGTCGAGGATGGCGAGGTTCTCGTTCACCGCGTCGTAGCTTTCCATCTTGAAGCCGTACCAGTCGGCCCAAACCGCGGAGCAGACGTTGTTCGCCTTCAAAAGGTCGGCGATCTTGTAGCTCTCGACCGCGTGGTGGAAGGTCGAGACCTGATATCCGAACTCCTTGGCCATATCCATGACGATGGCCATCTCGTCGGCGCGGTAGCAGTGGTTGTGCACGAGGATCTCGCCCGACAGGACGCCGCGCAGCGTATCGAGCTGGATGTCGCGCGTCGGCGCCTCGCCGCCGTCCTTTTCATACTTGTCCCATTTGCGGCGATAGTCCGCCGCCTTGGCCCAGGTCGCGCGATTGACCGCGACGTTGCCCATCCGGGTCGAGGGCATCCGGCCCTTCGACCCATAGACGCGCTTGGGGTTTTCGCCGCACGCCATCTTGAGGCCATAGGGCGCGCCGGGGAACTTCATCCCCTGCATCGTCCGGGCATAGACGTTCTTGAGCACCACCGATCGCCCGCCCATCAGGTTGGCGGAGCCGGGCAGGATCTGGAGCGTGGTCACGCCGCCATTGGCGAGCGCGCGGGCGAAGCCGGGATCCTGCGGCCAGACCGAATGTTCGGCCCAGACCTCCGCCGTGATCGGCGCGGTGGCTTCGTTGCCGTCGGAATTGGCGTCGACGCCGGGGCTGGGATAGTCGCCCAGATGGCTGTGCACGTCGATGATCCCGGGGGTGACGAACTTGCCCTGCCCGTCGATGACGTCGGCGCCGGCGGGGTCGAGGCTCTGACCGACCGCGACGATCCTGCCGTCGCGGAACAGCACCTGGCCGCCCTCGATCTTGCCGCCCTCGCCATCGAACACCGTCACGTTGGTGATGAGCGTCGGGCGGCCCGGATAGGCGTGATAGGTCGAGGGGAAGGGATCGTGCGAATAGCCCTTGTTCATCCCCGGCGCGGCCGCCTTCGGCGCGGCGGACGCGGACTTGGTGCCCCCGCCCCCTTGCGCGGCGCAGCCCGCGAGGAGCGCCGTGGCGGCGCCCAGCATCAACAGTCGTTTCACGTCATTCTCCCTGACCATTCCTGTCCGTCTCAAGCGAAGATTTCTTCGAGCTCGTGCCGGCGCGGCCCCTCCCGCACCGTCACGATCTGGCGATAGGCGCTGGCGACCAGCGCGGGCGGCAGCATGCCCAGCAGCGAGGAGGCGAGCGCAAAGGCGATCTGCGCCGCGACCCCGCCACCGAGCAGCGCCGCGAGCGCCCCGAGCATCGACTGGACGACGACGCCGAACACGAAGCCGAGCATGGCGAGCAAGAACAGCTGCCACCGCACCCCGCGGCTGAGCTTCGCCGCGCGCCCGAACGCGGCGAAAAGGCCCGGCCGCTCCTCGACCAGTACGGGCAGCACCAGCATCCACACGCAGGCGAGAATGACGCCCGGCACCACGAAGAACGAAAAGCCGATGCCGACCGCCACCCAGTAGAGGACGATCGTCAGCATCGCCTTTGGCAGCATCGGCAGCGCGGCGGCGATCACCCCGCGCGGGTGCGGACTTCCGCTTAGCGCCTCGAGCGTCGCGGTGACCATCGCCAGCAGGAAGAACTGGTACCAGGCGAAGGCGATGAGTGCACCCACAAGGCCGAGCGTCAGTGTCGATCCGAAGTCGAACAGCGTGGGCGTCGCCGCCACCGACACGAACACCGCCGCATTGGGCAACCCCGCCCCGACCAGCGCCAGCCCGCAGAACAGCACAGGCGCTTTCGCGATCGCCGCCCCCGCATCGCCGATGACGCGCGCGAGGTCGATCTGCGCGCTGCCGCGTAGTGCCATGAACACGGCACCCGCGAACACGCCCGCCACCAGCAGGAAGCCCAGCCCGAGGATCGAAAACACGCCCACCCCTTTTCGGATACGGGCCTCGGCGCGCGCCTTCGCGTCGTCGAACCCGTGTCCTTTGATACAGGGTGAAGCGAAACGGCTTGCGTGTAAACGTCGGAGTTGCTTGGTTCGAGGCGAACGGGTGGGAGCAAGACGGGTGCCGGCGACGACGATCGATACCCGCGCCGTCGACGCCGCCCATGCTCGCGTCCGCGCCGATCCGTCGATCCAGTTCGACTTCCCCTGGCGCGCGGTCGAGGCGCAGCAACAGACGCCCGAATGGCTGCGCAATCTGGCCGCGGCGATCGACCGCTTCTTTCGCGCGCTGGGACCGTTCTGGCAGGTGGTGTTCTGGATCCTCGTCGCGCTGATCGTCGCGGTGCTGGTCGTCAGCTTCTTCCCGCCGCTGCGCGACTGGGTCCGCAACCTGCTCTCACCCAGAAAGGACGAGGTCGTGGAAGCGGAATGGCGCCCCGCCCCCGCCGCCGCCCGCGCGCTGCTGGAGGAGGCGGAGGCGCTGGCCGCTGCCGGCCGGTTCGAGGCGGCGGTCCAGCTTCTGCTCCACCGCTCGATCGAGGATATCGAGGCTTGGCGACGCGGCATCGTCCGTCCCGCACGCACCGCGCGGGACCTTGCAGCCGAACCGGCGATCCCCGACCGCGCGCGGGCCGTGTTCGCGCGGCTGGTGGCGCTCACCGAACGTGGCATCTTCGCGCGCCGCCCGCTCGGCCCCGCCGACTGGACCGATGCGCGCGACGCGTACCGGGCCTTCGCACTTTGAGCGACAATCCCTCGCCCTTCACCACGCGGACCGCACTGGTCCTGACCGGCATCGGCGGGCTTCTGCTCCTCGCGCTGCTCGTCATGGCGGGGTTCGGGCAGGAGATCGAGGCGCGGGTGACGCGCACGCCCGGTGTTGCTTCAAAGGGCGCGACGGGGTTCCAGGCGCTGCACGACCTGCTCGCCGGATTGCCCGGCACCACCGTCACGCTCGCGCGCGACAACGACGCGTTGGCCGCCGACCACCTCGTCATCGCTACCCCCGATGCGCAAACCAAGGGCGCCGACCTGACCGAACTCGTCCGGCTGCGCGACGCCCGGCCGCTGCTCATCATCCTCCCCAAATGGCAGACCGAACGCGACGGCCTGTCCCCGACGCGCGAGCGCCGCATCTCCGACGCGATGAACCTCGCCCCCGTCGGCGCGATGCTGCGTGGCCTGACGCAGGCCGCGATCAGCCGCGCGGGCCAAGGTGCGCGCCGCCCCGTCGCCCCCGGCTGGCCGCTCGCCCCCATCGAGGCGCCGCAGACGCTGGCGATCGGCGGGGTGGAGCCGTGGATCACCGTCCGCGGTCAGGGGGCGATCCTGTCGAAGCTGCCGGACCAGAATGTCTGGATCCTCGCCGACCCCGATCTTGCCAACAATTACGGCCTGCGCGACCCGCGCAATGCCCGCGCGATCGTCGCCGCGATCAAGGCGATGAACGACGACCAGCTCGATGCCGTGACCTTCGACCTGACGCTTCATTACCGCGCGGGCGAGCGCAACCTGGTCAAGCTGATGCTCACCCCGCCCTTCGTCGCGGTGACGATCGCGCTGCTCGCCGCCGCGCTGCTGGCCGGCTGGGCGAGCGCGGCGCGCTTCGGCCCGCCGCGGCGGGAGGCGCGCGCGATCCCGTTCGGCAAGGCTGCGCTGATCGAGACGATCGCCGCTCTGACCCGGCGCGCAGGGCGGGCCGCGGCGGGCGGCCCGCGCTTCGCCGCGATGCGGGCCGAGCGGCTGGGCGCGCGCCTTCACGCCCCGCGCGGCCTCGGCGGCGACGCGCTCGCCGACTGGATCGACACGCGCCGGCCGGGTTTTGCCGACCGCTATCGCGCCGTGGCGCGGGCAGGCGACGAGGCCAGCCTGACCGATGCCGCCCGCCGGCTCGACGATTTTACCAAGGAGCTTTCATGACCCTCGACGATGTTGCGGCGATGGGCCGCGCGATCGACGCCGAAGTGGCAAAAGCAGTGGTCGACCAGTCGGCGACCGTCCGCCTGCTGCTCGTCGCCGTGCTGTCGGGCGGGCACGTCCTGCTCGAAGGGCCGCCGGGCACTGCCAAGACGCTGCTGGCGCAGAGTTTCGCGCGCACGCTCGGCCTCGATTTCGGGCGCATCCAGTTCACCCCCGACCTGATGCCCGGCGACATCGTCGGCGCCAACCTGTTCAACTTCCAGACCAGTGCGTTCGCGCTCACCAAGGGGCCGGTGTTCTGCGAACTGCTGCTGGCGGACGAGATCAACCGTACCCCGCCCAAGACGCAGGCGGCACTGCTGGAGGCGATGCAGGAACGCTCGATCACGCTCGACGGGCGGACCGAGCGATTGTCCGAGCGCTTCACCGTCGTCGCGACGCAGAACCCGATCGAGCAGCAGGGCGTCTATCCGCTGCCCGAGGCGCAGCTCGACCGTTTCCTGTTCAAGATCGGCATCGACTATCCGAGCGAGGCGGCGGAGCGCGCGATCGTCGCACAATATGGCGCGGCGGGCGGCGTACCGCGTGCGGCCGAACAGGGCGTCGAGCAGGTCGCCGACGCCCCTGCGCTCGCCGAAGCGATCGCCGCGGTTCAGGGTGTGTCGCTGGTGGAGGAGATCGTCGGCTATGTCGTCGCATTGGTCCGCGCGACGCGTGTCCACGCCGACCTTGCGAGCGGGGCGAGCCCCCGCGCCGCCGCCGCGCTTGCCAGCGCGGCGCGGGCGGCGGCGGCGCTCGACGGGCGCGATTACGTCATCCCGGACGATGTGAAGGCACTCGCCGCGCCGATGCTGCGCCATCGCCTGATCCTGTCCCCCGCCGCCGAGATCGACGGCCGCCGGATCGACGACGTGGTCGCCGAACTGATCGAAAGCGTCGAGGCACCGCGTTGATCGTCCCCACCCCCCGCGCGGCGATGCTGGCGCTGGTCGCGGCGCCCGCCGCGCTGGCGCTCGGCGTCGTGATGCCCGGCGGGTGGGCGCTGGCGGTAATCTGGGTGATGGGGATCGCGCTGCTGGTCCTGATCGACGGGATGCTCGCCTCGGGCGCGCGCGGGCCGATCGCGGTCGCCGCGCCCGCGGCGGTGCCGGTCGGATCGGCGGTGACGCTCGTGCCGGAAATGGCGGGGGCCGTGCGCCTCGACTTCGCCGCCGATGTAAGCGAGCCGCTGGTGCGCGAGGGCGGCTTCCGCTACCGCGCCGCGCGGCGAGGGACTGCGCGGATCGAGCGCATCTGGGCGCGTGCGCGCGGCCCGCTCGGCCTCGGTGCGTGGCAGCGGTCGCGGCCCGCCGACATCGCCATTCGCGTGACCCCCGACATCGCCGGGGTGCGCGAGACGGCGATGCGCCAGCGCCTGAACGGTCCGCAATTCGGCCAGCGGATGCGGATCGAGGCGGGCGAAGGTCAGGAGTTTCAGGCGCTCACCGGCTTCCAGCCCGGCATGGCCCGCCGCACGATCGACTGGAAGGCATCGGCCCGCCACGCCGCCCTCCTTGCCCGCGAATACCGGACCGAGCGCGACAATCCGATCGTCCTCGCCGTCGATGCCGGCCGCACGATGGCCGAGCCGGTCGGCGGCGTCCCCCGCGTCGACCGGGCAGTGTCGGCCGCGCTGCTCGCCGCATTCGTCGCGCTGAAGTCGGGCGACCGCGCGCGGCTCTTCGCCTTCGATTCCAAGCCCCGCGTCGATTCGGGCAGCGTCAGCGGCCCGCGCGCCTTTGCCCGGCTCCACGCCCACGCCGCCGAGATCGATTACGGCGCGGAGGAGACCAACTTCACGCTCGGCCTGACGCTGCTCGACCAGCGGCTCGACCGGCGCTCGCTGATCGTCCTGTTCACCGAGTTTTCCGACCCCACTGCCGCCGAGCTGATGCTCGCCGCCGCGGGCCGGCTGCTGCGCCGTCACCGCCTGTTGTTCGTGCTGTTCCATGACGAGGAACTGATCGCCTATACCGATGCGCGCCCCGACACCGCCGACGACGTGACCCGCGCCAATGTCGCCGCGACCCTGCTGCGGGAGCGGCGGATCGTCGTCGAGCGGCTGAAGCGACAGGGCATCGACGTGATCGAGGCCGCGCCCGGCGACGCGCCGCTCGCGCTGGTCGAGCGCTACCTTCAGATGCGCGAGCGGCCATGACCGACGCAATCTTCACCCCCAACCATTTCCGCGCCGAGCGCGAGGGCGACTGGGCGCGGCTCGAAACGCTGCTCAACCGCGTCGAGAAGGGATCGGCGCGCAAACTGACCGAAGCCGAACTCGTCGAGCTGCCGCGTCTCTATCGCGCCACGCTGTCGGCGCTGTCGATCGCGCGCGAAACGTCGCTCGACGCCGACCTGATCGGATATCTCGAGCAACTCTCGTCGCGCGCCTATTTTCTGCTCTATTCGGCGCGCGAGCCCTGGGGCCGCGCGGTCATGCGCTTCTTCGCCCGCGACTGGCCGGTGGCGGTGCGCGGCATGGTACCGGAGATTTTGCTCGCCTTATTGCTGTTCGTCGCCTCCGCGGCGGCGGGCTATGCGCTGATCCTCGCCGATCCGGGCTGGTTCGATGCGATCGTGCCGCCTGGCCTTGCCAACGGCCGCAATCCGCAGGCGGCGGTGCAGTTCCTGCGCGGCACGCTCTACGACGCGCCGGGCGAAGGCGGGCTGGAGGTGTTCGCGACCGCGCTGTTCACGCACAACGCCCAGATATCGATCCTCGTCTTTGCGCTCGGCTTCGCGTTCGGGGTGCCGACGATGCTGCTACTCGCCTCGAACGGCGCGTTGCTGGGGGCATTCTACGCGGTTTATCTCCCCAAGGGCCTTGGCTGGGGGCTGACCGGCTGGCTGATGATCCACGGCACGACCGAGCTGACCGCGATCATCGTCTCGGCCGCGGCGGGATTTCATATCGGCCGCGCGGTCGCGTTCCCGGGGGAGCGCAACCGGCTGTCCGCGGCAAAGGCTGCGGGCGAGCGCGCGGCACTGGTCATGATCGGCGTCGTCGTCATGCTGCTGGTGGCGGGGCTGCTAGAGGGGTTCGGTCGTCAGCTGGTCCGCACCGACGACGGCAGGTTCGCGATCGCGGCGGCGATGCTGGCGCTCTGGACCGTCTATTTCGCGTTCGGGGGGCGGCGTCGTGGCTCGCCGCGCTAAGGTCGGCCTCGCCCGCCGGCTGGTGACGCCCGAGGGCGTGGCGCTCGACCTGCGCCTCGCCAGCGGCGGCGCGCGGGCGGGGGCGTTCGTCCTCGACGCGTTGCTAATGCTGGGCATCCTCATCGGCGTGTCGCTGGCGCTGGTCGCGTTCCATGTCGGCTTCGGCGCGGTGCTCGGCAATTTCCTGATCGTCATCTGGCTGCTCGGCTTCTTTCTCCTCCGAAACTTCTACTTCATTCTCGGCGAGAGCAGCGGCCGCGCGGCGACGCTGGGCAAGCGGGTGATGAAACTGCGAGTCGTCGCGCGCGACGGCGGGCGGCTGACCGGCGGGGCGATCGTCGCGCGCAACCTGATGCGCGAGATCGAAGTGTTCCTTCCCCTCACCTTTCTCGCCTATTCGAGCGCGCAGGGGATCGCCGATCAGTGGACGGCGGCGCTGGGCCTTGGCTGGACCGCGCTGTTCCTGTTCTTCCCGCTGTTCAACCGCGACCGGCTGCGTGCAGGCGACCTCATCGCCGGGACCTGGGTGATCGAGACGGGGCGGCGGCGGATCGGTGCCGACCTGATGGCGAAGGGGGCGGACCGGCGCATCGACTTCGCCCCCAGCGAGCTCGAGGTGTACGGCCAGTACGAGCTCCAGCGGCTGGAGGACGTGCTGCGCCGCGGCGAGGCGGGCGCGATGGCCGCCGTCGCCGACGCGATTCGCGCCAAGATCGGCCGTTATGACGAGCCCGGCGATCAGGCGTTCCTCGACGCCTATTACCGCGCGCTGCGTCGCCACCTCGAACGGCGGCTGCTGTTCGGGCGGCGCAAGCGCGACAAGTTCGACGCCGCCTGACCGCCTTATCAACGCGGGGGCCAGCCGCTATCTAGGGCGCGGTACCGTATCGGGAGGGTGGATTGCCGGATCGTCTGAAGAAGCTGCTGCTCGCACTTGGCCTTGCCGCGTCGCCCACCGCGCTGTCGGCGCAAACGGCTCCGGCACCCGCCCCCGCCGCGCAGACCACGGCCGTCGACGCCGACCCCGCTTTGTGGGTGGTCAAGGACGCCGATACGACGATCTATCTGTTCGGGACGATCCACGTCCTGAAACCGGGCCTCAGCTGGTTCGACGATGGCGTGAAGAAGGCCTTCGACGAAAGCCAGGAAGTCGTGCTGGAAATGGTGATGCCCGACCCGCAGGCGATGACGGCACTGATCCAGCGCCTCGCCATCACCACCGGCGGCCCCGCCCTTCCCGACAAGCTCGCCCCCGACAAGAAGGCGGCGTATCTGAAGGCGCTGTCGGACCTTGGCCTGCCGGCCAACGCGTTCGACCGCACCGATCCGTGGTTCGCCTCGACCAACCTGTCGCTCCTGCCGCTCATCAAGCTCGGCTACGATCCCGCCGCGGGTGCGGAGGCGAAGATCACCGAGGCGGCAAAGACCGCGCGCAAGACCGTGACGGGGCTGGAGACCGCCGAACAGCAACTCGGCTATTTCGAAAGCATGTCTGACTCCGCGCAGATCGCGCTGCTTAACTCGACCGTCGCCGAACTGCCCAAGATGCAGCCGATGATCGAGAACATGGTCGCCGCCTGGGCCGCGGGCGATCCCGATAAGCTTGGCGCGATCATGAACGAGGGGCTGACCGACACGCCAGAGGTCGCCAAGATCCTGCTGACCGACCGCAACCAGCGCTGGGCCGACTGGATCGACACGCGGCTGGAGAAGCCCGGTACGGTGTT
Organism: Sphingomonas yantingensis; assembly: GCF_014199325.1. Taxonomy (GTDB): domain Bacteria; phylum Pseudomonadota; class Alphaproteobacteria; order Sphingomonadales; family Sphingomonadaceae; genus Sphingomonas; species Sphingomonas yantingensis. The sequence goes on along the minus strand of NZ_JACIJJ010000001.1, from coordinate 844,689 downwards.
TATCGCGGTAGGAGCGGGGCATCTGGCGGGCAAGGACAGCGTGATCGCCGACCTCGAAAAGAAGAAGTTGAAGGTGACGCGGGTGAAGTATTGAGCCGATGCGGGTTGCCGTCCTGTCCGACATCCACGGCAACCTGCCCGCGCTGGAAGCAGTCCTGCTCGATATCGAGCGCCAGCGCGTCGATTGGGTCGTCAATCTCGGCGACCTTTTCTCCGGTCCTCTATGGCCGTGTGAGACGGCGGATCGGCTGATCGCTTTTGGTTGGCCGACGATCCGCGGCAATCACGAGCGACAGCTGATCGAAACGCCGCTCGACCGGATGGAAGCATCCGACCGATACGCGGCCGCGACGATGCGGCAGGATCAGCTCGACTGGATGGCGGCGCTACCGGCAACGCTTAAGCTCGATGAGCTGCTGCTCGTCCATGGCTCGCCGCGAAGCGATGTCGAATGCCTGCTCGAAACGGTGACGGCGGCGGGAATGCGAACCGCGACCGCCGGGGAAGTCGGCGAACGGCTGGGCGATGCAGCAGCGCCGCTTACCCTTTGCGGCCACACGCATCTGCAACGGACGTGGACGCTCGGCGACGGGCGGATGATCGTCAATCCGGGCAGCGTCGGGCTCCCCGCATATCGCGACGATCGCCCCTTCCCCCATAGCGCGGACAGCGGATCGCCGCATGCGCGCTACGCGATCCTCACGCGCGGGTCCGGGTGGCGCGTCGAGTTTCGCCGGGTTGAATATGACAGGGAATCCGCCGCGCTTCAGGCAGAGGCCAACAACCGGGCGGACTGGGCGCGGGCGCTTCGCACCGGCTTGGCCTGAGGCGAGAAAAAGGGCCGGAGGCGAAACTCCGGCCCTTTTCTGTTTGCTCGGACCGGCGCGGCGGAGCCGCGCCGTCGGTCGGGGCCTTGGCCCCGCCGTTCGGATCGGTGCGAGTCCCCGGCCAAGCTCGCTTGGCCAGGGCCGCAGCCGATCAGAAGTCCATGCCGCCCATGCCGCCGCCGGGCATCGCCGGCATCGCGGGCTTGTCGTCGGGCAGCTCGGCGACCGTCGCTTCGGTCGTGATGAGCAGGCCCGCGACCGAGGCTGCGTTCTGGAGCGCGGTGCGCACGACCTTGGTCGGGTCGATCACGCCGGCCGCGACCAGGTTCTCGTACGTGTCGGTCGACGCGTTGAAGCCGAACGAGGTGTCCTGCTGGTCGAGCAGCTTGCCCGACACCACCGCGCCGTCATGGCCGGCGTTGCTGGCGATCTGGCGAACCAGCGCGGTCAGCGACTTGCGGACGATGTCGATGCCGCGCGTCTGGTCCTCGTTCGCACCCGTCATGCCGTCGAGCGCACGCGTGCCGTAGAGAAGCGCCGTGCCGCCACCGGGGACGATGCCCTCTTCGACCGCCGCGCGCGTCGCGTGCAGCGCGTCGTCGACGCGGTCCTTGCGCTCCTTGACCTCGACCTCGGTCGCGCCGCCGACCTTGATGACGGCAACGCCGCCCGCAAGCTTGGCCAGACGCTCCTGCAGCTTCTCGCGGTCATAGTCCGAGGTCGTGACCTCGATCTGCTGACGGATCGCCTCGGTGCGGCCCTTGATCGCATCGGCTTCACCCGCACCATCGACGATGGTGGTGTTGTCCTTGTCGATCGTGACGCGCTTGGCGGTGCCGAGCATGCCGAGCGTGACGCTCTCGAGCTTGATGCCGAGATCCTCGCTGACGACTTCGCCCTTGGTCAGGATCGCGATGTCCTCGAGCATCGCCTTGCGACGATCGCCGAAGCCCGGCGCCTTGACGGCCGCGACCTTCAGGCCGCCGCGCAGCTTGTTGACGACCAGCGTGGCGAGCGCCTCGCCCTCGATGTCCTCGGCGATGATGAGCAGCGGGCGACCCGACTGCACGACCGCCTCGAGCACCGGCAGCATCGACTGCAGGTTCGAGAGCTTCTTCTCGTGGATCAGGATGTACGGATCGGCGAGCTCGACCGACATCTTCTCGGGGTTGGTGATGAAGTAGGGCGACAGATAGCCGCGGTCGAACTGCATGCCCTCGACGACGTCAAGCTCGAACTCGAGACCCTTGGCCTCCTCGACGGTGATGACGCCTTCCTTGCCGACCTTCTCCATCGCCTCGGCGATCTTCTCGCCGACTTCGCGGTCGCCGTTGGCCGAGATGATGCCGACCTGGGCGACTTCCGACGATCCCGAGACGGGCTTCGAGCGCGCTTTGACGTCGGCGACGACCTTCTCGACCGCCAGGTCGATGCCGCGCTTCAGGTCCATGGGGTTCATGCCGGCCGCGACCGACTTCATGCCCTCGCGGACGATCGCCTGGGCAAGGACCGTCGCGGTCGTCGTGCCGTCACCGGCGACGTCGTTGGTCTTCGAGGCCACTTCGCGCACCATCTGCGCGCCCATGTTCTCGAACTTGTCCTTGAGCTCGATCTCCTTGGCGACGGTGACGCCGTCCTTGGTGATGCGCGGCGCGCCGAAGCTCTTGTCGATGACGACGTTGCGGCCCTTCGGCCCCAGCGTGACCTTGACCGCGTCGGCGAGGATGTCGACGCCGCGCAGGATGCGCTCACGCGCGTCGCGGCTGAATTTCACGTCCTTGGCTGCCATGTGGCTACCCTTTCAGTTGAAGTTTAAAACAGGAAGGAAGGAGAAAGGCTTACGCCTCGACGATGCCGAGGATGTCGCTTTCCTTCATGATGAGCAGGTCTTCGCCGCCCACCTTGACCTCGGTGCCCGACCACTTGCCGAACAGGATGCGGTCGCCGGCCTTGACGTCGAGCGGGCTGATCTCGCCCTTGTCGTTCTTGGCGCCGGCGCCGGCGGCCACGACCTCGCCCTCCTGGGGCTTTTCCTTGGCGGTGTCGGGGATGATGATGCCACCGGCCGTCTTTTCCTCGGCCTCGACGCGGCGGACCAGCACGCGGTCGTGCAGCGGACGAAAGTTCATGCGCCTTCCTCTCAAAGCGAATGGTTGAGTCTGCTTAGCACTCACCAATCGCGAGTGCTAACGGGCCGGGATATGTTCCGCGCGGGGCCGGTCGTCAAGCAGCGGCAGCGACAAAAATTGCACGCGCTGTGTTACGTCCACAAGACGGCGTTGCCTGTCTCCGGCCGATGCTCTAGCGCCATGAGACCGGACGAAGGAGAATTGCGACGTGAAGCTGGTACGGGCCGCCTGGAAGCTCCTGGTCGGGATCAAGGACGCGCTCGTCCTTCTCTTCATGCTCCTGTTCTTCGCCGCGCTGTTCGCGGCGCTGACCGCGCGCCCCAACCCAGCGACGGTCACCGACGGCGCGCTGGTCGTGGCTTTGCAGGGCCAGTTGGTCGAACAGCCGGAGGAGACCGATCCGTTCGCCGGGCTGGCGGGCGGGCAGATGGCCAAGCAGACGCGGCTGCGCGACGTGATCCGCGCGCTCGACCTCGCCAAGACCGATGCCAGGGTGAAGGCCGTCGTCCTCGACATGGACAGCTTCACCGGCGGCTACCCCGCCGTCGTCGCACAGGCGGCAGAGGCCGTTGCGGCGGTACGCGCGACGGGCAAGCCGGTGCTTGCCTACGCGCTCGGCTATACCGACGCCGGCTATCTGATCGCCGCCAACGCGAGCGAGATCTGGGCGCACCCCCTCGTCGGCACCGCGTTCATGGGGCCGGGCGGGTCGCAGCTCTACTACAAGGGGCTGATCGACAAGCTCGGCGTCAATGCGCACATCTATCGCGTCGGCACCTACAAGTCGGCGGTCGAGCCGTATCTGCGCGCCGACCAGTCGCCCGAGGCGCGCGCCGCGAACCAGGCGCTGTATGGCGCGATCCTGTCGCGCTGGCAGGAACTGGTGAGCAAGGCGCGGCCCAAGGCACGCGTGGCCGACTTCCTCGCCCGCCCCGCCGACATGATCCGCGCCGCGGGCGGCGACATGAGCCGCGCGAACCTCGCCGCCGGCATTCTCGACAAGACGGGCGACAAGATCGCGTTCGGCAAGCGGGTGGCCGAACTGGTCGGCGCGCCGTCGGGCAAGCCGGTGGGCAGCTTCAATACGATCAAGATCGCCGACTATCTCGCCGCCAATCCGCTGCCGACCACCGGCGACGCGATCGGCGTCGTCACGATCGCGGGCGAGATCGTCGATGGCGAGGCGGGGCCGGGCCGCGCGGGCGGCGACACTGTTGCGCGCCTCGTCCTCAAGGGTCTGGCCGAGAAGAAGCTCAAGGCGCTGGTCGTTCGCGTCGATTCGCCCGGCGGCTCGGTGCTGGCGTCCGAGACGATTCGCCAGGCAATCCTTCAGGCCAAGGCGCAGGGCCTGCCCGTCATCGTGTCGATGAGCGGGCTTGCCGCCTCGGGCGGCTACTGGGTTTCGACGCCCGCCGACATGATCTTTGCCGAGCCGAATACGATCACCGGCTCGATCGGCGTGTTCGGCGTCATCCCGACGTTCGAGAATGCGCTGTCGAAGATCGGCGTGACCGCGGACGGCGTGCGCACCACGCCGCTGTCGGGCCAGCCCGACGTGTTCGGCGGGACCACGCCCGAGTTCGACACGATCCTGCAAAGTTCGATCGAGGACATCTATCGCCGCTTCGTCGGCGTCGTCTCCGCCTCGCGCAAGCTGCCGCCCGCGCGCGTGAACGAGATCGGCCAGGGCCGCGTCTGGGACGGCGGCACCGCGCGGCAGATCGGCCTCGTCGACCGGTTCGGCGGCCTCAAGGACGCGATCGCCGAGGCGGCGCGCCGCGCCAAGCTCGACCCCGCCAAGGTCCGCACCGTCTATCTGGAAAAGGAACCCGGCTGGGCCGCGCAGATCGCCGAGGCGTGGCAGCGCGAGCAGGACCGCGACAAGGGTTCGGAGGATGCCGCGCTCGGCAGCGACCTGTTCGCGCGGATCGCCGCGGATCGCCGCGCGTCGCTGGCGCAGGCCGCGGGCGACGTGCGGCGGCTGCTGACGGGACAGTCGGTGCAGGCCCGCTGCCTCGAATGCGCGGGCTTCGCGCCCGCCGATCCGCGCGGCGCCGATCGAGCACTGGCCGACCTCATGCTCGCGCGGGTGCTGCCGTGATCGCCATCCGCGCGGCCGAGCCCACCGACGCCGCCGCGATCGCGGCGATCTATGCGCCGTTCGTCCTGTCGGGCACGGTCAGCTTCGAGAGCGAGGCCCCCGACGCGCGCGCGATGCGCGGGCGCATGGCCGCGAGCGACGGCCTTTATCCGTGGCTGGTCGCGACCAATGGCGACAGCGAGGGCGGCGGCGTGCTCGGCTATGCCTATGCCTCGCGCTTCAGGGATCGTCCGGCGTACCACTGGACGACCGAGACCTCGATCTACCTCGCCGGCGATGCGCAGCAGCGCGGGGTGGGACGCCTGCTCTACGAGGCACTGCTCGACACGCTGCGCGCACAGGGCTTCATCCAGGCGATCGGCACGATCGCGCTGCCGAACGATGCCTCGATCAAGCTGCACGAGCAGGTCGGCTTCCGCCGCGCAGGCGTGATCCGGGAAGCGGGGTTCAAGTTCGGCCGCTGGATCGACATCGGCTTCTGGCAGTGCGAGCTCGCCGACGCCGCCAGCCCGCCAAGGCCGGTGCGCCCATTCAGCGAGATCGGCGTCGTCCGCGACTGAGACGGTTGTCCGAATGCCGCGGCGGATTAAGGAGGGGGCATGCGTAGCCTGATCTTGCTTGTCGCCGCCCTCGCCGCCGCCTCGCCCGCCCTGGCGGAGGATGATGTCCAGGGCTGGACCGGCATCATCGCCAGCGGCGCCGTCAGAGGCGACCTGTTCGTCTGGGCCGAGGGACAGGCGCGGCTGACCGACGATGTCGGCGGCGGCAGCCAGTTCATCCTGCGCCCCGCGATCGGCGCGCGGATCGCCCGCGATGCGCACGCCGTCATCGGCTATGCCTATGTCCGCACCGATCCGGAGGGCGGCGCGACCACCCACGAGCACCGGATCTGGCAGCAGGTCCAGTTCGTCGCCGCGCGCAGCGGCACCGGCGCGCCGCTGGTCATCAGCCGGACGCGGCTGGAGCAGCGGATGATCGAGGGGCGAGAGGATACCGGCTGGCGGCTGCGCCAGTTCGTCCGCGTTCAGGTGCCCATCGCACGGGCGGGCAAAGTGCAGGCGGTCGCCTATACCGAGGGATTCTTCAACCTGAACGCGACCGACGCGGGCGCGCGGACGGGTATCGACCAGTGGCGCAATTTCGTCGGCGTGGGCCTGCCGCTCGCGCCCAAATTGCGGATCGAGCCGGGCTATCTCAACCAGACGGTGTTCCGCGCGGGCGAGAACCGCAGCAACCACATCGCCAACGTCGCGCTGTTCCTGAGCCTTTGAAGCCGGACATCCCCTCCAGGACGGGGAGAAAAAGCTACCGCCCGCGATACGTCGGCAGGCCCAGCTTCAGCCGGATCGCCGCGGCGCGCAGGCCGAAGCCCGCCCCCGCCGCGACGAGCGACACCGCGAAGCCCTGAAACCCCATCAGCCGCAGCCCGACATAGAGCGCAGAGGCGAGCGCCGCCGCGGTCACGTAGAGCTCCGGCCGCATCAGGATCGACGGCTCGCCCGCCAGCACGTCGCGGATGATCCCGCCAACGCAGGCCGTCACCACCCCCATCAGGAACGCCGGCACCGGCGGCACGCCGAGCCCCAGCGCCTTGGCCGCGCCGAACACCGCATAGGATGCAAGCCCGATGGCATCCAGCCAGTCGAGCCCCTGCCCCGCCCACCACCGTTCCGGCGTCACCCAGATGACCAGCGCGGCACCGAGCACGATCAGCGCGATCCACGGATCGACGATCCAGAATACGGGCGCCCCGATCAGCAGGTCGCGCACCGTCCCCCCGCCGACCCCGGTGACGAGCGCGAAGAACGCCGCGGTCACGAACGTCTGCCGCGCACGCGCAGCCGCGATCGCGCCCGAGGCAGCGAACATCGCGATCCCGAACACGTCGAGGAATTGCAGGATCGGACCGGGGCTGATCGGCAACGGCGTCATGCGTCGGAGCGCTAGGGCGGATGCGGCGGGCGGGCAAGGCGGGGTGTGCTCCACCGGCCGCCCCACCACCGACGTCATCCCGGACTTGATCCGGGATCCCGCTTCTTCCTTCTCTCCCGGCCGGATAAGAAGAAGCCGGGCCCCCGGATCAAGTTCGGGGTGACGGGGAAAGAATTATGCCGTCATCCCAGCGAAGGCTGCGATCGCTTCGTGATGGTTCGCAAAAATGGCATGCGACCCCAGCCTTTGCTGGGATGACGTGAGGCGCGTTAACCTTGTTTCGACCTCAGCGTGGCAAAGTGGGCGCCATGGCCCTGTCGCTACGCCACTGGCTGATCCTCGCGCTGATCCCGATCGGGCTGTATCTGGCGCTGTTCGATCCCGTGACGCTCGATCCGCGGGCGGTCGGCTGGCTGATCCGCGGCACCGACAATGGCGAGAATGCGCTCGGCCTTCACGCCTTCCTGAACGATCCCGCCGGCGGATGGTGGCCGTATACGACGTTGCTGGGCGCGCCGGAGGGGGTGACGCTGCTCTTTACCGACAGCAACCCGCTCGTCGCGCTGCTGCTGCGCCCGTTCGCCGGCTGGCTGCCCGCCGACTTCCAGTTCGTGGGGCCGTGGATCCTCGCCTGCCTGCTGCTCCACGCCTTCTTTGCCATCCTGTTGCTGCGCGATCATGCGCCGAGCTTCGTGGCGCTCTGGTGCGGGACGGCGCTGCTCCTGCTCGTGCCCACGCTCGCCAACCGCTTCATCCACGCCAATCTGATGGCGCACTGGCTGATCCTGTGGAGCCTGTGGCTGTTCCTCGATCGGAAGCGGGCCGGCAACCTCGCCTGGTGGGCGGCGGTGATGCTGACCGCAGCGATGGTCCACAACTACCTCCTCCTGATGGTCGCGGCGATCTGGGCGAGTGCGATGCTCGAGCGGGTCATGATCGCCGACTGGCCCACACGTGTGCGCCTGGCCGCCGGGTCGCTGGCCATCCTGCTCGCCGTGGGGCTGATCGCAAAGGCCCATGGCGCCGGCGGCAATTTCGAGGTGACGGGCTCCTACGGCGCCTTTGCCATGAGCCTCGACGCGCTCTGGAATCCCGGCAACCCGAGCTACTCGACCTTCCTGCCCGCGATAGCGCAGCGTCAGGGCCGCGGGTTCGAGGGGTTCCAGTATCTCGGCCTCGGCCTGTTGATCCTGATCCCCGCCGCGTTCGCGATCCGGACAGTGCAGGGCACGCGCGGGTCGGATCTGCGCCGGCTGTTCTGGCTGGTCCCGGCGCTGCTCGTCCTCACCGCGCTCGCCATCACCCCGGCAGTCGATTTCGCGGGGCAGAAGCTCCTGCGCCTGCCGATCCCCGCCGCGCTCGACGCGCCGCTCGACATGGTGCGCGCGTCGGGCCGGCTGTTCTGGCCGGTCGCCTATGTGCTGGTGCTAGTGGCGATCCGCCTCGCCTATCGGCTGCGCCACGATCGCGCGACATTGCTCCTCGCCAGCGTCACCGTGCTCCAGCTTCTCGACCTGTCGGGGTTGCTGCGCGCCGCGCATGCCGCGAGTGCCGACCGGCGCCCGACCTGGGTCCGCACCCCCTCGCCCCGCTGGGACCGCCTGATCGCAGAGGCCGACGACGTGACGCTGGCCCCGGCGGAGGCGATCGCCGACCTCCAACTCTATCAGGAACTTGCATGGCGCGCGGCCTCGGCGCGCAAGCCCGTCATCCACGTCTATGCCGCGCGCACTCCGCTCGCCACGCGGACGCGGCTGATGCACGAGGACCTCGACTTCTCCCACGGGCGGCTCAAGCCCAAGCGGCTCTACGTCCTGCTGCCCGGCACGCCCGTGCCGGATGGCACACGGCGGCGGCTCGTGCGCATCGACGGTCTCCGGGTTCTGGCCCAGGAAACGCGGCGATAGGCGCAGACGCTGGCAATTTTATTGCTGCTGTGTTAAATGCGCCGCGACGGAGCGAAGATTCGCATCCGCCTCTCGGAGACGCACTCGAAATTTGGCCCGACATCGCTGTCCGTCAGCCGGCGTGCGCTACGCTGGTGCGACATGCGCCCCTATCGGGTCAAGGGTCCACGGAAAGGTTTGTAAGAATGGCTGCCAAGGCGCTGTCCTTCGACGTCGGTGATTATGTTGTTTACCCCAAGCATGGCGTCGGTCGCGTCATCGAGCTGCAACGACAGGAAATCGCGGGGATGCAGCTCGAGCTGTACGTCCTCCGCTTCGAAAAGGAGCGCATGACGCTCCGCGTTCCCACCAACAAGGCCGAGAGCGTGGGCATGCGCAAGCTGTCCAGCGACAAGACGCTCAAGGAAGCGATGGAGACGCTGAAGGGCAAGCCCAAGGTCAAGCGCACCATGTGGTCGCGCCGCGCGCAGGAATATGAGGCGAAGATCAACTCGGGAGACCTCGTGTCGATCGCCGAGGTGGTCCGCGACCTGTTCCGCGCGGACGACCAGCCCGAGCAGAGCTATTCGGAGCGTCAGATCTTCGAAGCGGCCGCCAGCCGCCTCGCGCGCGAACTCGCCGCGATGGAAGAAGTGGACGAGCCGACCGCGCTCCAGAAGATCCTCGAGGTGCTGCGCAAGGCCGCCGCGATCTATAACAAGGACAAGGTCGAGGCCTGATCGGGCCGTCCGACCGGACCAAAGAAAGGGGGAGCGGGCGACCGCTTCCCCTTTTTTCTTGCGCGGGCGCGGCACCGGTGTATTATTTCTATAATACAGACTGATCTTGAGGGAGGTCACCCATGCGCTTCAACGCCGTCCTGCTCGCCATTCCGCTCGTCGCTTGCGGCAGCGGGTCCGCCATCGGCAGCAGCGATCCGGGACCGCAGGGCGAGCGCAGCTTCGCTGCATCGGGCTTTACCCGCGTCGCCAACTCGGCCCCCGCCGACGTGCGCGTGACGACGGGCGGCGGCTTTTCGGTGAAGGCGACGGGCGCGCAGAAGATGCTCGACCGGCTCGAAATCGCCAGTGAGAACGGCACGCTGAAGATCCGCTTCAAAAAGGGCGCCTGGGAATGGGGCCGGAGCGAGAAGGCGACGGTCGAGGTGTCGATGCCGCAGATCGAGGGCGCGTCGATCGCCGGCGCCGGCGGCATGACGATCGACCGCGGCACGGGCAATTTCACCGGTACCATCTCCGGCGCGGGCGACCTGACCGTCGGGCAGGTCGAGGGCAGCAATGTCAGCTTCGACGTGTCGGGCGCGGGCGACGTGGCGGCGGCGGGAACCGCCCAGACACTCAACGCCAGCGTGTCGGGCGCCGGATCGGTCCGCGCCAAGGAACTGCGCGTCCGCGCGGCGGAGGTATCGGTGGCGGGCGCGGGCAGCATCGAGGCGACCGTCGACGGCGATGCGCGGGTGTCGATCGCCGGCATCGGATCGGTCGATCTCGGCCCGCGCGCCAAGTGCAACGTCAGCAAGTCGGGACTGGGCAGCGTCACCTGCGGCTGATGCCGCTTGCATCGGCGGCGGCGGCGGTGCGATCTAGCGCCATGCGCTACCTCCTCGTCGCCCTCGCCCTCATCCCCGCCGCGCTGCATGCCCAGGAGCGGCGGGTGATGGTCACGAGCTTCGACCGCGTGCGCGTCGAGGGGCCGTTCAGCGTGGACATCCGAAGCGGCGGCAGCCCCGGCGTGACCACCCGCGGCGACGCGCGCGCGCTCGACGGCGTCGAAATCCGTGTCGAGGACCGCACGCTTGTCATCCGGCCGAGTCCCAATGGCTGGGGCGGCTGGCCGGGCGACCGGACCGAGGCAGCGAGCGTCAGCATCACCGCGCCGCGCCTCGTCGACCTGCGCGTTAGCGGGTCAGGCTCGGCCCGCGTCGACCAGCTTCAGGGGCTGGAGGTCGGCGTCGCGCTTACCGGATCGGGCCGGGTGGAGGTGGCTCGGGTCGAGGCGGACCGGCTGGATGCGGCGCTCGCCGGATCGGGTGGGCTGACGCTCGCCGGCACCGCGCGTACCGCCCGCCTTGCGAACACCGGCGTCGGCACGATCGAGGCGGCGGGGCTGGCCGTTCGCGACCTCACCCTCTCCTCCGAAAGCGCCGGCGAAAGCCGCGCCGCGGCGAGCGAAACCGCGCGCGTCATCGCGACGGGGACGGGCAGCGTGGTCGTGTCGGGCAATGCTGCCTGCACCAGCGCGGGGACGGCGCCGATCCGGTGTGGGCGGGAGTAGACCTTCACCCGCCAGTGTCCGCACTGGGCAGGAAAGCGGTCATTCTGATGATTGAGAGAAGCCGCAACGAACCAGTGTAGTGACACGATTAAGCTTCGCCGGGTAAGCGCTGCTTATGAACAAGCTGTCCATCGTGCCATGGATCTGTGATCTCGACCCCGACCGAGCGACCGTGGGCCGGACCATCATCTATTATCCAACTCTGAAGCTCTGCGTGCGCTTCGCGGGAAGCAAGGATTTAGGAGGAAAGACCTTCTCGCTTACAATCGATCGTGATCCGCTGATCGATCCGAGCAAACTCTTGGTTCGACGTTCAGACGATGAGCGCGAGTTGATGCTCCGCGTTCCCGTGCTTGCTGAGCTCGTCGATACGCTTGTTCCATTTAAGTCAAATCAATCTTTCCGGGTGACCAGCTTGGTTATGAGCTATTCGATCGAGGAAAGAGCCCTAACGATCCGGCTCGAGTCCGGCATCACTTCCTTGCATATCAGCTCCGGACTTCTCCAGCGGAGTCCGGTCGGAATGTCGCCACTGGCAGCCAAAGCGTTCCTCGCGGATGCGACCCTTGCACTCTGGCATAGGCTGAGCGGTCAAGACCTCGACATGACGTGGGATCCATCCCGTGAGGACGCTCCCAAAGAGGTGCGGCTACTCGTCGACCGAAGCGTTCGTGCCTTCCTTGGTCTGAGCGTTTTGGGGGAGCCTTCGCTTCACGAGTGGGACCTCGTCGCGATCCGCCCGATCGCTTAGCGTCCGAACGGTTTCGGCGGACGAGCAGTCGGACGGGATGCAACGTCCGCAATCGGGCGATAGCGGACGTCCGCTCCAGCTCGCTCACGCCGCCAGCGGGAACCGCAGCAACCGCCCACCCGCCGCCACCAGCGCCTGCGCCGGGGCACCCATCACGCGCATCAGTTCGGGGTGCGTCGCATCCAGCCCGCCGGTGAGCGAGCCGAATGCCGGCAGCACCAGCTTGGTGGCGGTCGCGACGAAGCAGCGGCGGGCGACCAGGCGCCCGCGCACGGCCACGCGCAGCTTGGGATGCCAGTGGCCCGACAGTTCGGGAAGCGGCTCGTCGGGTTCGGCCTCGTGACGCAGGATCAGGTCGCCGAGCCGCGCCTCCGCCATCACCTCGCCGCCGCAGCGGTCGGTCATGCCCGCATCGTGGTTGCCGGTGATCCAGACGAACCGCCGCGCCGCCGTCAGTGCGCGAAGCCCCGCCTGCACCTCGGCCGGCAGGCGGTCGCAGCCGGCGGCGTCGTGGAAGCTGTCGCCCAGGCACCATATCTCAGCCGGGTCGCACGCCTCGACCACCGCCTCCAGCGCGGCGAGCGTCGCGAAGCTGTCATAGGGGGGCAGCATCTGGCCGTGCTTGGCGAACCAACTCGCCTTCTCGAAATGCAAGTCGGCGGCAAACAGCGCGCGGCGCGCGGGCCAGAACAACGCGCCCTCGGGCATCGCGGCAAACGCATGGCCGGCGAACGAAAACGGAACCATGGGGTCGCTATGCCGCGCGGAACCGCGGTCCGCAACGGGGTTAACGCACGACCCGCGCCGTCATGCCCGGCCGCACGACGTCACGCGGCAGCATGAAGCGGACCTCGCGGTTGGGAAAGTCGATGCGCACCTGCCGGAACAGCTTCATCGCGTCCATGCCGAGGAACAGCGCGGGCTTCTCGTCGAGCTTCAACCGCTTGAACGGCGGCACATCGGCGAACGCGACGGGCAGCGTGTTGACCTCGATCCCGCCGACGCTGACGCGGGGCACGATGCGATAGTCAGCGGTCAGCATCGCGCCGGTCACGCTCATGATGCGGATCGGCGTGCCGGTCTTCACCCGGTTTTCGACCAGCTTGAGGAGCGCGGTATTGCCGACGCTGACCGCAGTGCCGGTGTCGAGCACGACGCTGATCCGCTTGCCCGCAAAGCGCGCGTCGGTGACGATCAGCCGGCCCATCACCGACTTGGCGACGACGACGATCTCGTCGGGAGCGGCGGCACGCTGGCGGCGCCGCGACTTCTGGACGTGCATCACCCGGTCGTCGAAGTCGATGAGCAGCGCGTTGTTCGCGAGGCTGTCGAGGCCCACCAACCCATCGGCGCCCAGATGCGGCCCCTCGAGCTGCGGCGCGTCGATCGCGATCCCGCGCGGCACCGCGTCGATCTCAAGCGAGGGGATGCGCGCGGTCGGCACCGGCACGACGCCCGTCATCGCCGCGACGTTGACGCGCGGTCCCATCGCCAGCCCGAGCGCAGTCGCGACCTGTCGCGAGATCACCGTCCGCTCGGCGCCGGTGTCGATCACGAACTGGAAGGGCCCGGCGCCGTTGACGCGAACGGGTACGCGCATCCGCTGCTCATATTCGGCAAAGGCGAGGAGTTCGGCGGGGTCGACGGGCGTCACCGCCTCGGCGGCGGCCGGCGTCGGCAGGGGCGGCACCGCCACCTGCGGATCGCGCGGCGCGGCCGGCTGGCCCGCGGCCAGCAACAGCGCGAGCGGGGCGCAAAGCTGCAGCATTGGCGCAGCATAGCACAGGGTGGCGTTGCCCCCTAGCCGTCACCCCGGACTTGTTCCGGGGTCCACTTCACCGCAAGACAAGCGGTGACTGGGTACGCGGCACGGTGGACCCCGGAACAAGTCCGGGGTGACGATGGGATCAGGCGCGAATCATCAATCCAGCCGCATCGCCTCGTTCGCCAGCGCCTCGGCCTCGATCAGCAGGTCGTCGTCCACCGTCCCCTGCGCCACCCGCTCGCGCCCGATCAGCACCAGCACCGGCACGGCAAGCGGGCTCACCCGCTCCAGATCGACATGCACCATCGTGTCGGCGGCGCGGTCGAGGAGCCCTGCCAGCCGCCCGACATCGGTCATCCGCGCGCGCGCATCCTCCCACGCAGCCTGGAGCAGCAAATGCCCCGGCTCGTACTTGCGCAGCACGTCGTAGATGAGGTCGGTGGAGAAGGTCACCTGCTTGCCGGTCTTCTTCTTGCCCGGATGCTGCCGCTCGACCAGGCCGCCGATCACTGCCACCTCGCGGAACGCGCGCTTCAGGAGCGCGGAGTTCTGCACCCATTCGACGAACTCGTGCTCGAGAATGTCGGGCGAGAACAGCGCCGCCGGGTCGGTGATCTTCTCCAGGCCGTAGCAGGCGATGGCATAGTCGTTCGACACGAAGCCCATCGGCTTCAGCCCCAGCGCCTCCATGCGCCGGGTGACGAGCATGCCGAGCGACTGGTGCGCGTTCCACCCCTCGAAACTGTAGGCGACCATGTAGTGCCGCCCCTCACGCGGGAAGGTCTCGACGAGGAGCTGGTCGGGATGGGGCAGGACCGAGCGGCGATCCTGCACCTCCAGCCACTCGCGCACATCGTCGGGGAAACGCGGCCACTCGGTCTTGTCGCACAGGAACGAGCGGACGCGGTGAGCAAGGTTGGTGGAGAGCGGCATTCGCGCGCCGACATAGGTGGGGATGCGCGCGGGCTTGGACGTCGCGCGCACGAGCAGGTCGAGCTGATCGATCCGCTCCACCTCCAGCGCCATGCCGGCGAAGAAGAAGGTATCGCCCGGCGACAGCGTGGCGGCGAAGAACTCCTCGACAGTGCCTAGCGTCCGGCCGTTCTTGAACCGGACGTTGAGGACCGGTGCATCGACGATAATGCCTGCGTTCAGCCGGTGCTGCGTAACGAACCGCGGATGGCTGACGCGCCATAGCCCGTCCGGCCCCTTCGTCAGCCGCTTGAACCGGTCATAGGCGCGCAGGGCATAGCCGCCATCGGCGATGAACTGGAGCACGCGCTCGAACGTCTCGGCCGTCAGCGCCGAATAGGGGAGCGCCGACTGCACCTCCGCCAGCATCGCCTCGGGCGCGAACGGTTCGGCGCAGGCACAAGCCATCAGGTGCTGGGCCAGCACGTCGAGCGCGCCGGGGCGGAAGATGTCGGGATCGAGTTCGCGGGCCTCCACCGCGTCCAATGCCGCGCGCGCCTCCAGATATTCGAAGCGGTTGCCGGGGACGAGCACCGCCTCCGACGCCTCGTCCAGCCGGTGGTTGGCGCGGCCGATCCGCTGGAGCAGGCGCGACGATCCCTTGGGCGCGCCCATCTGGATCACGCAGTCGACATCGCCCCAGTCGACTCCAAGGTCGAGGCTGGCGGTCGCGACCAGCGCGCGAAGGCGCCCGTCGGCCATCGCCCCCTCGACCTTGCGCCGCGCCTCGACCGCCAGGCTGCCGTGGTGGACTCCCATCGGCAGATTGTCGTCATTGACCTTCCACAGGTCCTGAAAGATCAGTTCGGCGAGGCTGCGCGTGTTGCAGAACACGATCGTCGTGCGGTGCGCCTCGATCTCTCGCATAACCTGCGGCGCGGCATAGCGGCCCGAATGGCCCGACCAAGGGACGCGATCCTCCGGCAACAGGATCGAGATGTCGGGGTCCGCCCCCTTCTCGCCCTCCACCAGCGCCACAGCATCGATATCGCCGTCGGGTGCCAGCCAGGCGCGATAGCCGTCGGCGTCCGCGACCGTCGCCGACAGCGCGACACGGCGAAGCGCCGGCGCGAACCGCTGAAGCCGCGCGAGGCAGAGCGAGAGCAGGTCGCCGCGCTTACCCGTAGCAAAGGCGTGCACCTCGTCGATCACCACGGTGCGCAGGTCCGCGAACATGATCGCCGCGTCGGGATAGCTCAGCAGCAGGCTCAGAGACTCGGGCGTCGTCAGCAGAATGCTGGGCGGCTTGGCCCGCTGACGCGCCTTGCGGTCGCTGGGGGTGTCCCCGGTCCGCGCCTCGACGGTGATCGCCGCGCCCATTTCCTCGATCGGGGTCAGAAGGTTGCGGCGCACGTCGACCGCCAGCGCCTTCAAGGGCGAGATATAGAGCGTGTGCAGCCCCTCGCGCGGGGCCTCGATCAACTCGGTCAGCGTCGGCAGGAACCCGGCCAGCGTCTTGCCCGCGCCCGTCGTCGCGACGAGCAGCGCGTGGCGCCCCGCACGCGCCGCCGCCAGCATGTCGAGCTGATGCCGGCGCGGCCGCCAGCCGCGGCCCGCGAACCAGTCCTCGATCATCGGCGGCAGCGGCGCGGTCTTCACGCCAGCCAGGGTATCCGCTCCCCGGTCCGGTCCGCCAGTTCGTATTTGCGCCGCTGCCGCGATTCGAGCGCGAGGTTGAACAGCGGTGTCGACGCGCGGGCGAATGCGCCCGGCGTCATGCCCGTAAAGTGGCGGAACTCGCGCACCTGATGCGACTGGTCGTAGAAGCGCAGGCTCGCCAGCATCTCCTCGTCAGGGACCGCGATGCCGCGTACCGTCGCGGCCATGTCGAGGAAGCGTGCGCGGCGCAGCACCATCTTGGGACTGAGGCCGAAGCTGGTCTGGATACGTCGGTCGAGTGTGCGCGGCGTCACCGCGATCTCGCGCGCCAGATCGGCGACCGACCGCGTGGGGTCGAGGTGGATGCGCTGGTCGAACCGTTCGGCGACGCTGTCGATCTCGCCGCCGGTGACCTTGACCCAATCGCGCACCGCCGAATTGAGCGCGGCGAAGGTCGCGTCATGCGACCAGGGATCGTCACCCGCCTGATCCAGCCGGTCGCCGATCGGCCCGACCAGCCGCTTCACCCGGTCAGCGAGGTCGCGGTGGTCGATCCCCGTCAGGCTGCGCCACGCTCCCGGCAGGATCGCGAACCCGCACATCGCGAACGCACCCTTTACCCGGCAGCGAAACGGGCGCGACTGGGCGCCGAACAGCACCGACCCTTCATAGTCGCGCCATGCGCCGTCCTCGAGCGTCGCCCACTCCCCGGTCAGCAGGATGCGGATGAA
Source organism: Sphingomonas yantingensis (assembly GCF_014199325.1). Classification (GTDB taxonomy): domain Bacteria; phylum Pseudomonadota; class Alphaproteobacteria; order Sphingomonadales; family Sphingomonadaceae; genus Sphingomonas; species Sphingomonas yantingensis. The sequence goes on along the minus strand of NZ_JACIJJ010000001.1, from coordinate 827,701 downwards.
ACCGGTTTCACTTACGATGAAGTCTTCAAGTATCGCATCGTCGGGCTGTTCGACGATCGTAATGAAGAGGCGCGCGATATGCCTCTGTAGATCCGGATCGGGCGCCAGGTTGATCGAAACCGGATGCCCCCGTTTCGTCTGCCCCGTGCGCGCGACAAGCGGGCTGTTCATGACTGGCGCGCTATCCCGATGAAATGCGACTGGCAACCGGCTGGAATCAGCCGTTGTCCCGAGCGATGTCTTCGCGGTTCTGTTCGTCGTACATGGCCTTGGTCGCGGCCTCGGTCCGTTCGATCTCGTGCCGGGTGGCGCCGCGATTGCGCAGCATGGCCCAGCCGATGACCAGCGTCAGCACGATCGGGCCGATTACCACCACCGCGCCCCAGATGCCGTTGTCGTCGAGGAGCATTATCTCTCTCCGTCGTTCGGATCGCTGCCAACGCGCCGCGTAAGTCTTTCGATCCGCTTGCGTCCGTACCCGGGGCGCCCCACATCACCGCGATGCCCGCACCCGGCCGATGGATCGATCCCCGCCCCGAGGGCATCTACCTTCCCGCGGCCGACGCCTGGATCGACCCGTCGACGCCCAAGCCGCGCGCGCTCGTCACCCACGGCCATGCCGACCATGCCCGGGGCGGCCACGGCGAGGTCTGGGCGACGCCCGAGACGCTGGCGATCATGGCAGCACGCTACGGCCCGCAGAACGGCGTGCCCGTGGCGTATGGCGAGAGCGTGACGATGGGGCCGGTCGAGGTGGGCTTCGTCCCCGCCGGCCATGTCCTCGGCTCAGCGCAAATCGTCCTCGACCACGCCGGCGAACGGGTCGTCGTGTCGGGGGACTATAAGCGCCGGCCCGATCCCACCTGCGCCGCGTTCGAGCCGGTCCCGTGCGACGTGTTCGTGACGGAAGCGACGTTCGGCCTGCCCGTCTTCCGCCATCCCGAGACGACCGAGGAGCTGGCGAAAATCGACGCCGCGCTGCTCGCCGAACCCGATCGCTGCGTCCTCGTCGGCGCCTATGCGCTCGGCAAGGCGCAGCGGGTGATCCGCGAGCTTCGCGACATGGGACATGTCCACCCGATCTATCTGCACGGCGCGCTCCAGAAATTGTGCGACCTTTATGTCGAGCACGGCGTCGACCTTGGCGACCTTCGCCCTGCGATGGAGGCGACGAAGGACGAGTTGCGCGGCCGCGTCGTCATGGCGCCGCCCTCGGCGCTCGGCGATCGCTGGTCGCGGCGGCTGCCCGACCCGATCACGGCGATGGCGTCGGGCTGGATGCGGGTGCGCCAGCGGGCGCGCCAGCGACAGGTCGAGTTGCCGATCATCCTGTCCGACCATGCCGACTGGGACGAGCTCACCACGACGATCCGCGAACTCGCCCCGCGCGAGGTGTGGGTAACGCACGGGCGCGAGGACGCGCTGGTCCACTGGTGCGCGCTCCACCAGATCAAGGCGCGCGCGCTGGACCTCGTCGGGTTCGAGGATGAGGACGACTGACGCGCGCTCGTTCCGCGCGAAACGATGTTGCCCTCCCGCCCCCGGCCGCATAGCCTCCTTGCAAAATCAGGAGGTTTGCTTGACTCTTTCGCTTCGTCTTATGCTGTCCGCCGCCCTCGCCCTTCCGTTCGCCGCGACGGCATCGGCACAGCAGGCCGCCCCCGTCGCCGCCACGGCCGATGCCGAGGATGCCCGGCTCAACACGTTCCTCGACGCCGCCTTCGACGCCTCGACCGCCTTGAGCCCGGAGCAGACCACCTCGCTCGGCGGCAAGATGAACTACGACAAGCTCGACGACTATACCGGCGCGACCGGTGAAAAGCGGCTGCAGATGGCCGAGGCGACGCTGGCCGAGATGAAGCGCCGCTTCGATCCGGCGAAGCTCGGGACCCAGGGCAAGCTCAGCTACCGCCTCTATGAATTCCAGGTCGCCAACCAGCGCCGCCAGTATCAGTGGCGCGACTACAGCTTCCCCGTCTCGACCAACGGCAGCCCGGCGGGCGAGATCCCAGTCTTCCTCATCAACAATCACAAGATCGCCAGCGTCGCCGATGCCGAGGCCTATATCGCCCGCATCCGCGAGACCGATCGCGTGATGCGCGAGGTTTCGGCCAAGATGCGCGCGCAGGCGGCGAAGGGCATCGTCCCGCCGCAGATGGTTTTCGCGCCCGCGCGGGCGGATGCCAAGAAGATCCTCGTCGGCGCGCCCTTCACCGCCGGCCCCGACAGCACGGTGATGGCCGACTTCGCCAAGAAGGTCGCCGCGCTCGATGCGCCCGCCGCGACGAAGAACAAGCTGCTCGCCGACGCGCGCGCCGCGCTGACCGGCCCGTTCAAGGCCGGCTACGACACGCTGTTCGCCGCGCTGGACGAGATCGAGGGCAAGGCGAAGGGCAATAACGGCGCGTGGAGCCTGCCGAACGGCGACGCCTATTACGCCGCGCGGCTCTACAACTTCACGACCACTGACCTGACCGCCGACCAGATCCACCAGCTCGGCCTGCGCCAGGTGGCGGCGATCCGGGCCGAGATGGACGCGATCCGAAAGCAGACCGGGTTCAAGGGCGATCTCAAGGCGTTCTTCGCCTTCATTCGCGACGACCCGCGCTTCAAGTACGAGAATTCGGAAGCCGGCAAGGAAGCGTATCTCAACGACGCGCGCGCGGTGATCGCCGAGGTGATGGGCAAGGCCCCGCAATATTTCAGCGTGCTGCCCAAGGCCCCGCTGGAGGTTCGCGCGGTCGAGAAGTGGCGCGAGGCGACCGCGTCGACCGCCTTCTACAACCGCCCCGCCCCCGACGGGTCGCGGCCGGGCATCTTCTACGTCAACCTCGCCGACATGAGCCAGGTGCAGAAGGTGCAGAACTCCGGCATCGCGGTGCATGAGGGCGCGCCCGGCCATCATTTCCAGATCGCCCGCGCGCAGGAGCTGACCGGCCTGCCCAAGTTCCGCAAATTGGGCGGCTACAGTGCCTATACCGAAGGGTGGGGCCTCTATACCGAGCGGCTGGCGGACGAGATGGGCGTCTACAAGGACCCGTATCAGCGGTTCGGGATGCTCTCGCTCCAGATGTGGCGCGCGATCCGGCTGGTCGTCGACACCGGCATGCATTCGAAGCGGTGGACGCGCGAGCAGGCGCAGCAATATTTCCGCGACAACTCGTCGCTGTCGGAGATCGACCTGAAGCGCGAGGTCGACCGCTACATGAACAATCCCGGCCAGGCGACGAGCTACATGGTCGGGCAACTCAAGATCGCCGAACTGCGCGAGCGGGCGAAAAAGGCGCTGGGGCCTAAGTTCGACATCCGCGACTTCCACGAAGCGGTGCTGGCGAACGGCATGATGCCGCTCGACGTGCTGGAGCAGGTGGTCGACGGCTACATCGCGGCGAAGAAGGGGTAGTGGCGATGCTGACAACGATGGTGGCGCTCACGCTGGCCGCGGCGCCGGCCGGGCAGAACGAACCCTACACCGCCGACCTGGCGAAGTGCCTCGTCGCCAAGACGAGCGAGGCCGATCGCACGGGCCTCATCAAATGGATATTCGCCTCGATCTCCGCGAGCCCGGCGGTCGCCGGCATGACCAACCTGACGCCGGCGGAGCGGCTCGACCATCATCGGCGGGTCGGCCAGATGTTCACCCGCCTCATGACGCAGGATTGCCGCAAGGAAACGGTCGTCGCGATCAAGTACGAAGGTCTGGGCACGATCGAGAAGAGCTTCCGGGTGCTCGGCGAAGTGGCAATGCGCGGTCTCATGACCGATCCGGCGGTCACCGCCTCCTTGGGCGACATGACGAAGTTCTTCGACCAAAGCGCGCTGGAGGCAGTGGGCCGGGAAGCGGGCCTGCCCATCCCCTCGACCAAGCCGGCCAAATAGCCGCCGGACCTGGCCATGATCCTATCGCGTCGAGCTTGATAAGGGGTTCTGCTTCTACAGCCCCGCACGCCGCCCTCTTCGGTCTGCGTCACCCCGGACTTGATCCGGGGTCCCGCTTCTTCCTCCTTTCCGCCGCCGAGAAGAAGCAGCAGCGGGATCCCGGATCAAGTCCGGGATGACGGGTTGCGTTGGGCGGTCCTCCCGCCCCAACCAAACGCGTACCCCGGCCTTCGCCGCGGTACGTCATTTGCTGGAAACAGCCCCCAACCGCGCCGCTGCCCTCGCCGCTGCGCCGCGCACCGTCTCGTCCTCGTCCGCCAAGAGCGCCGTCACCGCGGGTAGCAGCGACGCGTCCCCGCCATTCCCTGCCGCGATCAGCGCGTTGCGCACCATCCGGTTGCGGCCGATCCGCTTGATCGGCGACCCCGCGAACACCTGCCGGAACCCCGCATCGTCGAGCGCCAGCAACTCGGCGAGCGACGGCGCGACCAGTTCGGCGCGCGGCCAGAAGGCGCGGTTGGCGGCCGCTGCCGCAGCGAACTTGTTCCAGGGACAGACCGCCAGGCAATCGTCGCACCCATAGAGGCGGTTGCCCATCGCGTCGGCGATTTCGTCGGGCACCGGCCCGGCATGCTCGATCGTCCAGTAGGAAATGCACCGCCGCGCATCGAGCCGATAGGGTGCGGGGAACGCACCGGTCGGGCACGCGCGCTGGCACGCATCGCACGACCCGCACCGGTCGCGCCCCGCCCCCTCGCCCGACAATTCCAGCGTCGTGTAGATCGCGCCGAGGAACAGCCACGACCCATGCTCGCGGCTGACGAGATTGGTGTGCTTGCCCTGCCACCCCAGCCCCGCCGCCTCGGCGAGCGGTTTTTCCATCACCGGCGCGGTGTCGACGAAGACCTTGAGCTCGCCCCCAGCCTCCGCCACCAGCCAGCGGCCGAGCGCCTTCAGCGCCTTCTTCACCACGTCGTGATAATCGGCGCCCTGCGCATAGACCGAGATGCGTCCGTGGTCCCCCACCCCTTCGAGCGCCAGCGGATCGACCGCGGGGGCGTAGCTCATGCCAAGCGCGATGATGCTCTTCACCTGGGGCCACAGGCCGGCGGGGCTGGCACGCTGGTCGGCGCGGCCCTCCATCCAGATCATGCTGCCATGGCACCCGTCCGCCAGCCATTGGCGCAGCCGCTCGCCCGCGCGCGGCGCGGCATCCGCGCGCGCGAAGCCGCAGGCGGCAAAGCCGAGTTCGGCCGCCTTCTGTGCAATCCGCGCTTCAATCGACTTGTCTATCGCCACGCCCGCCCGCTACCAGTTTCGCGGGCGTCGCGCGAATGGCACGTGCCCGTGGGGGGATTGATGTTGCAGGCACCCGAACTGGCGCTTCAGGCGCACGGGCTGGTCAAGCGGTTCGGCGACCGGCGCGTCGTCGACGGCATCGACATCGCCGTGCCCGCGGGCAGCATCTATGGCGTGCTCGGCCCAAACGGCGCGGGCAAGACGACGACACTGCGCATGCTGCTCGGCATCCTCGAACCCGATGAAGGGCATCGCACGCTCCTCGGCCACGCCCGCCCGCGCGAGGCGAGCGACCGCGTCGGCTATCTGCCCGAGGAACGCGGCCTCTATCCCGGCATGAAGGCGCGCGAGGCGATCGCCTTCATGGGTGCGCTTCGCGGCCTCGACTGGCGCACCGGGCGCAAGCGGGCGGAGGCGATGCTCGAGGAAGCGGGGCTCGGCCACGCGATCGACGAGAAGATCCGCAAGCTGTCCAAGGGGATGGCGCAGCTCGTCCAGCTATTGGGCTCGGTCGTCCACGAACCCGACTTCATCGTCCTGGACGAGCCCTTTTCGGGCCTCGACCCGGTCAACCAGAACCGGCTGGAAGCACTGATCCACGCGCAGCGCGATCGCGGCGCGACGATCCTGTTTTCCACCCACGTGATGGCGCACGCCGAGCGGCTATGCGACCGGCTGACGATCATCGCGCGGGGCCGCGCGCGGTTCGAGGGGACCGTCGCCGACGCGCGCGGCACCCTGCCCTATCGCGCGCATTACGTGCCGCATCACGCGCATGAGGGACTAGCCGCGCTGCTGCCCGCCGACGCGGTAAGGGAAGGCGACGGCTTCCGCTTCGTCGTGCCCGACGAGGGGATCGAGCCTTTGCTGTCGCGCCTGCTCGCCGCGGGGCACGGCATTTCGGGGCTGTCGATCGAGCGCCCCAGCCTGCACGACGTGTTCGTCCGCATCGTCGGCCCCGACGCGCTGGAGGAGACGCCGGCATGAGCAATACCCGCCGCCTGATCCGCCAGACGCTGACGATCGCCCGCCGGGACTTCACCGCGACGGTGTTCACGCCCACCTTCCTCCTGTTTCTGTTCGCGCCGTTCCTGTTCATGGGGCTGTCGGCGGCGATCGGCGGCATGGGCGCGGCCAGCATCGCCGAGCGGGGCGAGCGCGCGCTGCGCATCGTCGCGCTGACCGCGCCTGCCGACCGCGAGCTTTTGTTCGCCGGCGACCGCAACCTGCGCGCGATGTTCCGCGACCGCGATGCGCCACCCGCGCTCGAGCTGCCAGCCACCGCCGCCAATGACGAACGCACTGCCCGCGCCCAGCTCGACCGCCGCGATGCGCAGGTGACGGCGGTCCTCTACGGCCCGCTCGACCGGCCCACCGTGCTGCACGCGCCGATTGGCACGCGCTCCGCCGCGTATCTCGCGCAGCTTGCCGATCAGGGTATTCGCCTGCGCGAAACCGGCACCCGGCCGAAGAGCACCGCGCGTCTCGTCGAGGTGAAGCGCGCCCGCGCCGCCCCGCTCAGCAGCGACGAGGGCGGGTTCTTCGCGGTGTTCGCGCTGTTCTTCCTCACCCTGCTACTCGCCGGTCAGGTCGTCTCCTCGATGGCGGAGGAGCGCTCGAACAAGGTGATCGAGGTGCTGGCCGCTGCCGTCCCGCTCGAATCGGTATTCCTCGGCAAGCTGATCGGCATGTTCGGGGTCGCGCTCACCTTCGTCGCCTTTTGGGGCACGATCGCCGCCAATGTCGCCAGCGTCCTGCCGGGCAATGTCGGCGCGGCGCTGGCGGGGATGGCACCCGCGCTCGGCTTGCCGACGTTCGTGATGCTGTTCGTCGCCTATTTCACCATGGCCTATCTGCTGCTCGGTGCAGTCTTCCTCGGCGTCGGCGCACAGGCATCGACGCCGCGCGAGATTCAGATGCTGTCGCTGCCCATCACGATCTTTCAGGTCGCGATGTTCGGCCTTGCCAGTGCAGCCGCCGCCAATCCAGGCGGCTGGGTGGCGACCGCGGCGGCGGTGTTTCCGTTCAGCTCGCCCTTCGCGATGGCGGGCCGCGCGGCGAGCGCGCCGGCGCTGTGGCCGCATCTGCTCGCGCTCGCCTGGCAGCTCGGCTGGGTGGCGCTCACCGTCGCGATCGGCGCGCGGGCGTTCCGGCGCGGCGTGCTCCAGTCGGCGGGGCCGAAGCTCAAATGGTTCCGCCGCGCTGCTGTTGACACGCCTGTAAGTTGAGGCATCCTCTCCGGCAAAAGACCGGAGAGGATCGATGGCTACCCTAGCGCCCGAATTGCGCCACGAGGTCGATGCGTTCGACGTCACCCGGCCGGAACTCTACCGCGACGATGCCTGGCACGAACCCTTCCGCGCGATCCGCGCCGCCGGAGGCATCCGGTGGACTGAGGGATCGGCGTTCGGCGATTACTGGTCGGTCGCCAACTATCGCTACATCGTCGAGGTCGAATCGCTCCCAGACCTTTATTCCTCCGCCGCCGGCATCGTCGTCGCCGATTTCGAGGAGGGCGATGTGCGACTGCCGATGTTCATCGCGATGGACCGGCCCAAGCACACCGGCCAGCGCCGCACCGTCGCCCCCGCCTTTGCGCCCGGCGCGATGGCGCGGACGAAGGAGGACATCGCCCGGCGGACGGGCGAACTCCTCGACACGCTGCCGGTCGGCGAAACCTTCGACTGGGTTGATACCGTGTCGATCGAGTTGACGACGCAGATGCTGGCGATCCTGTTCGACTTTCCCTGGGCCGACCGGCGCAAGCTCACCTTCTGGTCCGATTGGGCCGGCGATATCGAGGCCGTGCGCGATCCGGTGCGCAAGGCCGAGCGGCTCGGCCACCTCTACGAATGTGCCGCCGCGTTCACGACCTTGTGGAACGACCGCTTCGGGGCCGAGCCGACGAGCGACCTTATCTCGATGATGATCCATTCGGACGCGATGCGGGAGATGGATTCACAGGCGTTCCTCGGCAACCTGATCCTGCTGATCGTCGGCGGCAATGACACCACGCGCAACGCGATGAGCGCCTATGCCTACAGCCTCGACCGCTTCGAGGGCGAGCGCGCGAAGCTGGAGCGCGATCCCGCTCTCACCGCCAATGCGGTGCAGGAGATCATCCGCTGGCAGACCCCGCTCAGCCATATGCGCCGTACCGCGACCCGCGACACGCTGCTCGACGGGCATCGCATCCGCGAGGGCGACAAGCTCGCGCTCTGGTACGTGTCGGCCAATCGCGACGAGGCGGTGTTCGAGAATGCCGACGCGATCCACGTCGATCGGCCCAATGCGCGTCGGCACCTGTCGTTTGGGCACGGCATCCATCGCTGCGTCGGCGCGCGGCTGGCCGAATTGCAGCTGTCGATCCTGATCGACGCGATGCGCGAGCGACGGTTGCGCGTTCATGTCACGGGCGAGCCGGAGCGCGTCCCCGCCTGCTTCGTCCATGGCTACAGGGCGCTGCCCGTCACGCTGGAGCGGTATTAGGCGGCGATCGCGCCGCCACCGTTCAACGCATCCCCGGCACAGGCATCGCGCTCGGCGGCGACCGCCGCCGGGCGCGCGCGGCCCATCGTCCAGTTGCCCTGCATCCGCACCTTCGGATTGGGCGCGCACCAGATCTCGCCATTGGCATCGAGCGCCGTCACCCAGATCAGGTTGTGCTCCGGCCCGTAATCGATGACCGCGAAAGCGAGGCCGGGGCCACGCTCGAGCACATGGACGGGGATCGGCGGGTCGAGTTGCTGGAACGACATGGGGTTATCCTCCACGTACGAAGCGCTCGCCGCCATGTTGCGGTTCCGCGCGCGGCCCCCACATAATCCTGATGTCGATCAGCGCCCCCGACCGCCGCGGCTTTCTGTCGAGTGCCGCACTCGCCGTTCTAGCCACCGCCTGCGGCTCGCCGCCGTCGCGCGCGGCCGAACGCTTCCCCTTCAGCCCGAGCGAGGCGGAATGGCGCAAGCGCCTGTCCCCCGCCGCCTACGCCGTGCTGCGAGAGGCGGATACCGAGCGGCCGTACAGTTCGCCGCTCAACAAGGAAAAGCGCAAGGGCATCTTCAGCTGCGCGGGATGCGACCTGCCGCTGTTCCTGTCCTCGACCAAGTTTGAGAGCGGCACCGGCTGGCCGAGCTTCTACGACGTTCGCAAGAATGCGGTGGTCGAGCGGGTGGACAATACGCTGGGGATGAAGCGGACGGAGGTGCTGTGCCGGCGCTGCGGCGGGCATCTGGGCCATGTGTTCGACGACGGGCCGCCGCCGACGGGGCTTCGCTACTGCATGAACGGCGTGGCGATGAAGTTCCGCTCCGCCTGAGGCCTTACTCGGCGATCACGACCGCGCTGTCGACCGCGGCGGGCGCGGCACTGGCAATCGTCACGCGCGGCAGTTCGCGGGGTGCAGGGGCGCCGTCGGCGTAGATGAAGCCGTGTGCCGGGTTGCTGCTGGTGCCGAGGCCACCGACCGGGCCGTACCACACGCGCACGTCGGTCCAGTCGTTGTTCGCAGATACGTCGACTGCGCGCACGTCGGTCTCGATCCCGCCGCGGCGCGACCAGTTGGCATGGGTGAGCAGCACTTCGCGATCGCTGACGACCCGCGACACCATCGCGACATGGCCGAGCGGCATGCGGCGGCTGGAGGCGAGGGCGAGGACGGCACCGACCTTCGGCGTGTTGCCACGGGCATAATGGCCGGCGGCCTGGCCCCACCAGGTGTTCGCATTGCCGTGGATCTGGATGCCCGAAATCTTGCGGGCATAGGGCGCGCATTGCCAGAATTGCGCGAACGCCGGGGTCGCCGTCAGCAGGCAACACGCCACCATCGCGGCGAAACGCGCCGCCAGACCCATCGACTTCACTGTGGAACCCCGCGTCCCGTTTTTGCCCGAGGCGGGATAAAGCAGGTAAGTTTCGGGCGCGGAAGAGCCGCAACCTGTCGATCCGATGAACGGTGAACGGCCAGCGCCCAGTTGAGAAACCGAATCGCAACTTGCGACAAAAGGCGGCAGCAAGCCTGCGAATCTGCGTACTTTAGGGTCAGGCCCACCGATCATCGCAACGCGTGTTGCGTCGCACCACGATCCATGTTCCTCTGTCTGAACCGAAGCCGACCAAGTGGTTAAGGGGTGTGTTAACCATCTTGTCGTACGGTGAGGCGTGCATGATGCGGGATGGGTGAAATAGCCATGGGTGCGCGATCGAAGCCGGCCGAAGGGGCCATGACACTTTCGGAAATGAAGGAATTTGCCGGGTTCGCCGCGGCGACGCAGCGCTATGTGCGCCGTTCGCTCGACATCGGGCTCGACCGCGACGACGCGCTGTCGCGCTGGTCGCGCGACGTGGTCGAGGCGGCGAGCATCCGGGCACAGGCACGGATGTACGACCGCCTGCCCGAACTGCGCGCGATGGTGCCCGACGACAACGGTCTCCACTCGGTAGAGCCGTTTATGGCGCCGCTGGTCACCGTCTCCGCCTTCGACCTCGGCCAGGGGCGGCTGACGAGCTTCTCGGCCTATCGCTTCCTCTATGAGCGGCTGATCGGTGCGGAAGTGCGGCCGTGGCTGCCCGCGGCCTTCTGTTCGGCGGCGGCGCTGCCGACGCTGCACCCCGACCTTCGCCGCCGGCTGCTCCAGTCGATCAGCGAGGCCGCGGCGACCGCCTCCGGCTGGTCGTCGCGCCAGCCGAGCTTCTATCCGGCCTGGGTGGAAAAGGTGGACTCGACCGCCCTGCCCAACTGATCGCGGGCTGGCGGGTTCAGCCCGCCGAGCCGTCGAGGCGCGAGAGCAGGTCGAGGAGCGTGCGCCGCTCCGTCGGCGTCAGCGGCGCGAGCAGTTCGTCCTCGTTGCCGCGGATGCGCTCGACACCCTGTTCGACCAGCACCTTGCCCGCGGGCGTCAGTTCGAGCGCGAAGGCACGGCGGTCGCTTTCCGACACGCGCCGCTCGACCAGCCCGCGATCGACGAGTTCGTTGACCAGGCTGACCATGTTCGCGCGTTGGATGCCCAGCGCCTCGCCCGCCGCACCCTGTCGGATGCCGGGATTGTCGTGGATGACGGTGAGCACGCCGAACAGCACCTGGCGCATGCCCATCGGCCCGACCGTGTCGGCAAAGCCCGCGGCGAAGCGCTGCGACGCGCGGCGCAGGAAATAACCCGCGAAGCTGCCCAGCAGCGTCAGGCGCGTCGTCTCCACCTTGTGGTCCGCCGCGGCCATGGCGCTATTCCGCGACGACCGCGTCGTTGGCCGCAGGATTGCCGACCGGCGTATCGGGCGCGAGCGGCTGGATCGCGGCATCGTTGGCCGCCGCATCGATCGAGGTGAGGTTGTCACCCGCATAACTGCGCGCATCGCCGATGCCGCCCGCATCGGCATCGGTCAGGTTTGCCGTCTGCTCGCCGCCGCTGCCGCATGCCGCCAGCAGCAACAGGGGCGTCACCATCGACAGCTTGCGGACCAACGTGCGAACCCTCTCGGCATGGTGGTGGGCGGTGACGGGCTCGAACCGCCGACATCCTCGGTGTAAACGAGGCGCTCTACCAACTGAGCTAACCGCCCTTGCTGCGCCGCTGGTTAGGCGAGCGGCATCCATGGGGCAAGTCCCCGTATCAGAATGACCCCGGCACCTCCCGCTGCGACGGGCTGGGCCGGTCCGGCGTGACGAGGCGACGACCCGCCGGTGCCGCAATCCGCTCGGCACTGGCGCTGAGCGCCGCAGTGCCCGGCGCGATCGGCGTACAGCTCTGCCCGCCGATGAAGCCGAGCGCGGTCCGCACCGACGCCTCGGCCGGGTCGCCCAGCGGGCGCGAGGGATCGTCGATCGCCTGGCACGTCGCCTTCAGATAGGGGGCGAGGCCGCTGTAATAGTCGCCCTGATTGTCGCGGTTGCGCACCGAAAAGGCGATGACGCGCAGCCGGTCGTCGCACTCGGTCTTGTCGAGCGCGATCTGGCCGACAGGCTTGCCATAGGTATTGGTGCCGATCAGCGCGACGTCGGCATTGAGGTACGGGATCATCGCGTTGATGACGAGCTCGCTCGCCGACGCGGTGCCGCCGGTGCCGATGAACGCGATGCGCCGCGGCGTCACCGTCTCGGCAAGCTGGTTGAAATAGCGCGTCTCGTTCTCCGCGCTCTTTTCGGGGCGGAAAACGACCTTGCTCTGCACGTCGCTCGAAGAACGACCACCGCCGATCAGGTCGCCGAGTACCCCCGCCACCGACAAGAGCCCGCCGCCATTGTAGCGCAGGTCGATGATGAGGTCGCGGACGCCCTGCGCCTTGAACTGCGCGAACGCCGATTTCAGCGCGGGTTCGGCGGGGTTGATGAAGGTGCGCAGGTTGACATAGCCGACCTTGCCGTTCGGCCCGTCGAGCACGCGCACGCCCGTGCGCGAGGATACGGGCGCAATGTCGTAATCGGCCTTGGCCAGCGTGACGTTGCGCGTGCCGGCGGCGTCGGACACGCGCAGCACGCGCGTCACGCCGGGGTTCGAGGGACCGAGCGCGTTGTTGATCCCGCCCGTCCCCTCAGCGGCGATGATGTCGGACACGGTGCGCAGGTTCGACTCGCTCGTGCCGATCGCCAGGATCTCCGTCCCGCGATCCAGCCCGGCGGCGAGCGCGGGCGCGCCCTCGAACGCCTCGAGGATGCCGGCGCGGCGCGTGCTCGCATCGGCGCCCAGCCGAAAGCCGAAGCCCGCGCTCGACCCGGAATTGTAGAAGGCGTTCTCTTCCGCGATCGACGTGACATAGGTGAAGTATCGGTCACGCCCCTGCCCGCGCGCGGTCGCGGTCAGCGCGTCGGTCCAGTCGTCGAGGTTCGAGTAGCTCGCCGGATTGGGCGCGGCGGGCAGCGTTTCGGGGAACAGATACCATTCCCGCATCTGCGCCAGCACCCAGTCCTGCCTCGACCGCAGCGAACAGGCGCCGGTCGTCGGCGGGCTTGCGGTCGGGGTGGGCGTCGGCGCGGGCGTGCCGCCTCCACCGATGGCCGTCGCGCCGCCGCCCCCTCCGCCACAGGCAGACAGGAGAGCGACGATGGCGAGCGCGGCACTGGTACGCGCAAGGACTGGGTTACGCATGAGCCGCAGCATGACGCGCAAACTCGCTTCTGTCAGCGGCATTTATCGGGGGGCGGACGGACCGATCCGCCGCCCCCGACCGGTCAGATGTGCAGCGCCTTGCCGTACGCCGACAGCACGCTTTCGTGCATCATCTCGGACAGCGTCGGATGCGGGAAGACGGTCTGCATCAGCTCGGCTTCGGTCGTCTCGAGCGTCTTGCCGACGGTATAGCCCTGGATCAGCTCGGTCACCTCGGCGCCGACCATGTGCGCGCCCAAGAGCTCGCCGGTCTTGGCATCGAACACCGTCTTGATGAAGCCTTCGGCCTCGCCCAACGCGATCGCCTTGCCGTTGCCGATGAACGGGAAATTGCCGACCTTGACCTCGTAACCCGCTTCCTTCGCCTTCGCCTCGGTCAGGCCGACGCTGGCCACCTGCGGATGGCAATAGGTGCAGCCGGGAATGTTGCGCACGTCCATCGCGTGCGGGTGGACGTCCTTGTTGCCCAGCGCCTGCGCGATGCTCTCGGCGGCGATCACGCCCTCGTGGCTCGCCTTGTGGGCCAGCCACGGCGGCGCGGTGATGTCGCCGATCGCCCACAGCCCATCGACATTGGTGCGGCACATCGGATCGGTCTTCAGGAACCCGCGGTCGTTGACCTCGACCTTCAGCGCCTCAAGCCCCAGATTCTCGGTGTTGGGGACGATGCCGATCGCGGTGATGACGTGGCTGAACGTCTCGGTCGTTTCCTTGCCGGCCTTGTCCTTCAACTTGACCGATACGCCGTCGCCGCCGACCTTTATGTCGCTGACGCCCGCCTTGGTCAGGATGCGCATCCCCTGCTTCACCAGCGACTTTTCGAGGAAGGCGGACACGTCGGCATCCTCGACCGGCACGATGCGGTCCATCATCTCGACGACGGTCGTCTCGGCGCCCATGTCGTTGTAGAAGCTCGCGAACTCGATTCCGATCGCGCCCGATCCGATGACGAGCAGCTTGGTCGGCATCTCGGTCGGCGTCATCGCGTGACGATAGGTCCAGACGCGCTTGCCGTCTGCGGGCGTGCCCGGCAGGTCGCGGGCGCGCGCGCCGGTCGCCAGGATGATGTGTTTGGCGCTGAGCTCGGTCGTCTTGCCGTCCTTGTCGGTGACGCTGAGCTTGCCCTTCCCCGTCAGCTTGCCCTCGCCCATGTGGACGGCGATCTTGTTCTTCTTCATCAGGTGCGTGACGCCCTGATTGAGCTGCTTGGCCACCCCGCGCGACCGCTTGACCACCGCATCCAGGTCGGCGCTGATCTTCTCGGCGGCCAGCCCGTAATTCTTCGCGTGCTGCATGTAATGGAAGATCTCGGCCGAACGCAGCAGCGCCTTGGTCGGGATACAGCCCCAGTTGAGGCAGATGCCCCCGAGCAACTCGCGCTCGACGATCGCGGTCTTGAGTCCGAGCTGGCTCGCGCGGATCGCCGCGACATAGCCGCCGGGCCCGGAGCCGAGAACGATGAGGTCGTAGGTGTCAGCCATTCAAAGCTCCATGCTCTCCCTCCCCCCTTGCGGGGGAGGGCCGGGGAGAGGGGGTGGCGGCGGGGCCGGCTCGATGCCGGCCTCGCTGCCGTTCAGCGCCGCGAGGATGGCGGTCGCCACGCCTTCGGCATTGTTCAGAATGTCGTCGTTCCAGAAACGGAGGATCGCGAACCCCTGCGCCCGGAGCCATGCGTCGCGCGCGACGTCATAGGTGTTGTCGGCGTGTTGGCTGCCATCAGCTTCAACGATCAGACGACGCTCGAAACAGACGAAATCGACGATGTATCGGCCGATCGGCTGTTGACGCTTCCATTTGGTTGCAGCGAAACGATGCGCGCGGAGGAGCCGCCACATAACACGCTCGGCATCGGTCGGCTGGCGGCGCATCGACCGCGCTCTGGCGAGCGCGACCCCTCTCCCTCCCACGCCTTCGGCGCGGGCCCAATGCGAGGGAAACGGCGCCCCGCGCCATTTCGGTTCTCCCAGGGGCAGAACCGACCTCGCACTCTCCCCCGCGAGGGGGGAGGGAAAGGAAGCGGCATTACCCCTCACCGATCACCCGCGGGCGCTTCTGCTCGTCCACCGCCACGAACACGAACTGCGCCTGCGTAACGCGGCACTGTTCCTCCTGGTGACGGTCGCGGCGCCAGGCTTCGACGGCGATCGTCATCGACGTGCGACCGACCCTGACGATGTCACAGAACACCGACACCTCATCGCCGACCGCGACGGGCGCGTGGAACTGCATCCCGTCCATCGCGACGGTGACCGCCCGTCCCTTGGAATAGCGCGCGGCGACAAGGCCCGCGGCCATGTCCATCTGGCTCATCAGCCAGCCGCCGAAGATGTCGCCGTAAGCATTGGCATCGGCGGGCATCGTCGTGACGCGCAGCGCGGGCGCGCGGTCGGGCGGGGTTTCACTCACTTCGTTTCTCCGCGGATCGCGCGCAGCACCGGGCGGATACCGAGCAGCACCACCACCGCCGCCGATACATAGGTTACGAGCCAGATATTGGCCCGCCCGACCGGATAGGCCCATGCCGCCGCCCAGCCGATCGCGAACGCCGCCAGCACGCCCGATGCGACGTAGAGCAATTCGACGACGACGCGATTGGCGGGCACGGCGGCGTTACCTTCAGGCGATCATACCCATCGGGTTCTCGACCAGCTCCTTGAACAGCTTCATCAACTCGGCACCGTCCGCGCCGTCGATCGCGCGGTGGTCGAAGCTGCCAGTGGCCGACATGACCGTCGCGACGCCCAGTGCGTCGTCGACGATGTAGGGGCGCTTCTCGCCCGCGCCGATCGCCAGGATCATGCCCTGCGGCGGATTGATGACCGCCTCGAACTGCTTGATCCCGAACATGCCCATGTTGGAGAGGCTCGCGGTGCCGCCCTGATACTGTTCGGGCTTGAGCTTGTTGTCCTTCGCCAGCGCGCCCAGTTCCTTCATCTCGGTCGAGATCTTCGACAGCGCCTTGTTGGCCGCATCGCGCACGATCGGGGTGATGAGGCCGGTGGGCGTCGACACCGCCACCGACACGTCGGCGCGGTGGTAGCTGACAAGGTCGTTGCCCAGGAACGTGACGTTGCACTTGGGCGTCGCTTCCAGCGCCACGCCCAGCGCCTTGATGAGCATGTCGTTGACCGACAGCTTCACGCCGCGCTTCTCCAGCCCCTTGTTGAGCTCGCCGCGCAGCTTGAGCAGCGCGTCGAGGCGGATGTCGACGGTCAGGTAAATGTGCGGGATCGTCTGCTTCGCCTCGGTCAGGCGGCGGGCGATCGTCTTGCGGATGTTCGAGAGCTTGGCGACCTCGTGCGGGATCGACTCGTCGTACCAGACGGCCTTCGCCTCGGTCGGCGCAGCGGCGGGCGCGGGCGCGGCGGCCTCGGCCTTGGGCGCAGCCTCGCTCCTGGCGGCGGGGGCAGCGGCAGCGCCGGGCTTCGCGCCCTCGACATCCGCCTTGACGATCCGGCCGTTCGGGCCGCTGCCCGACACGCCCGACAGGTCGACGCCCTTTTCGGCAGCGATGCGGCGCGCCAGCGGGCTGGCCTTCACGCGGTTGCCGTCGCTCTTGGCGGCGGGGGCAGGCGCAGGGGTCGGCGCGGGGGCGGGCTTTTCCTCGGCCTTGGGGGCTTCGGCCTTCGCTTCGGCCTTCGGCGCCTCTGCCTTCGGAGCCTCTGCCTTGGGCGCCTCGACCGAACCGGCATCTTCGCCCTCTTCGGCCAGGATCGCGATGACCGTGCCGACCTTCACGCCGTCGGTGCCTTCGGCGACGGTGATCTTGGCGATCGTGCCCTCGTCGACCGCCTCGAACTCCATCGTCGCCTTGTCGGTCTCGATCTCGGCCATGATGTCGCCGGCCTTGACCGTGTCGCCTTCCTTCACGAGCCACTTGGCAAGCGTGCCCTCCTCCATCGTCGGCGAGAGTGCGGGCATCTTGAGTTCGATGGACATGGAAGGAATCCTGCCTGTTCGCTGGGGTTGAGGCCTCTTCGCCATCCGACCGCGCGGGGTCAAGGGCCGGCACGCGCGCATACGTATCTTGCGCTGGGCCGCGGACCGGGCCACCTCTGGTCCATCGGGGGGAGAGGAACCGGCACATGCGCACCTATCTGGTGGTCATCGACGAAAGCCCGGAGGCGGAGATCGCGATGCGCTTTGCCGCGCGGCGCGCGGTCAAGACGGGCGGATCGGTCGAGATCCTCGCGCTCGTCCCCTCGACCGAGTTCGTCCAGTGGGGCGGGGTAATGGCGACGATGGAGGAGGAAGCGCGCCTGCATGCCGAGGCGCTGGTCGCCGGCGCGGCGGGCACACTCCTGTCCGAATCGGGGCTCAAGCCCTCGATCACCGTGCGCCAGGGCGACGGACCGAAGATCG
Source organism: Sphingomonas yantingensis (assembly GCF_014199325.1). Taxonomy (GTDB): domain Bacteria; phylum Pseudomonadota; class Alphaproteobacteria; order Sphingomonadales; family Sphingomonadaceae; genus Sphingomonas; species Sphingomonas yantingensis. The sequence continues at coordinate 810,059 of NZ_JACIJJ010000001.1, read as the reverse complement.
TGCGCGAGATGATCGCCGCGAACCCGGAGATCGCCGCACTCGTGCTCGGCGCAGCGGCAAGCGGCGCGCCGGGGCCGCTCGTCACGCATTTCGCGGGCACCGATGCGGGCGCGCTCCCCGTGCCCGTCATGATTATCCCCGGCAGCCTCGACCGCGACGGGATCGATCGTCTCAGTTGACACCGCGCGGATCGGCGGGTCCATTTGGCTGATGCGCAAAACCCTGATCCCCCTCGCCCTTCTCGCCGTCCCCGCCACCGCGCAGGAGGCGCCCTCGCCGCAACGGATGCGCGCCGACGTGCAGAAGATGGTAAGCTTCGGCACCCGCCACTCGGCCTCCACCACCACCGATCCCAAGCGCGGCATCGGTGCGGCGCGCAACTGGGTCGAGGCCGAGTTCAAGGCGATCGGCAAGGCGTGCGGCGGCTGCCTCAGGACCGAGCGGATCGCCCGCAGCTTCACCGGCCCGCGCGCGCCTACGGGCGTCGAGATCGCCGACGTGCTCGCCATCCAGCCGGGGACCGAGCCCAACCGCGTCGTCATCATCATGGGCCATCTCGACAGCCGCAATTCCGACGTGATGGACGCCGCGGGCGAAGCGCCGGGCGCCAATGACGACGCATCGGGCGTGGCGCTGGCGATCGAATCGGCGCGCCTCCTGTCCAAGTCCAAGCACCGCGCGACGATCGTCTATGCGGCGCTGTCGGGTGAGGAACAGGGGCTGTGGGGCGCGACGTTGCTCGCGGAAACCGCCAAGCAGCGCGGCTGGATCGTCGATGCGGTCCTCAACAACGATATCGTCGGCAACACCGTGGGGCAGGATGGCCGCCGCGTCGCCGACCGGGTGCGCGTCTTCTCGGAGGGCATCCGCCAGGTCGAGACGATCGAGGAAGCCAAGAAGCGTCGCGGCGACGGCGGCGAGGACGACGGCCCCAGTCGCGCGCTCGCCAAGGCGATCGACGCGACGGCGAAGGCGATGCCCGGCGCGCTCGACGTATTCGCCGTACGCCGCCCCGACCGCTTCGGCCGCGGCGGCGATCACGAGGCGTTCCTGCGCCTCGGCTATCCCGCTGTCCGCTTCACCGTGGGGGTCGAGAATTACGACCAGCAGCACCAGAATCTGCGCACCGAAAACGGCCGCGTCTATGGCGACACGATCGACAAGATGAACTTTGACTATGCGGCCAAGGTGACGGCGATCAACGTCGCGGTGGCACGCCGCCTCGCCGACGCGCCCTCCGCGCCCACGGGCGTCAGCGTCGACGGCGCGCTCGGCGTCGATTCGGCGGTGAAGTGGGCGGCGGTGCCCGGCACCACCGGCTATCGCATCCACTGGCGCCGCAACGACGCGCAGGACTGGACCGACCATGCGGATGTGGGGGCCGACGCGACGAGCTTCACTGCGAAGGGCGTGATCGTCGACGACTATTTCTTCGGCGTGTCCGCGCTGGCGGGCGGCGCGGAGAGCATCGTTACCTTCGCAGGAAGGGCCGCGCCGACGCGCTGACCGGATCGGGGCGCCGCGCGGGCGCCCCGCCGCTTACTCCGCCGCCTGCGCCTGTTCCTCGACGAACTCCGCCTCGGCAAGGAACCGCTCGGCGTCGAGCGCGGCCATGCAGCCGGTGCCCGCCGCCGTGATCGCCTGGCGATAGACCTTGTCCATCACGTCGCCGCACGCGAACACGCCCGGCACGTTCGTGCGCGTCGAGCCCGTCTCGACCGCGATATAGCCATCGTCGTCGAGCGCGACATGGCCGCGGAACAGCTCGGTCGCGGGGTGATGCCCGATCGCGACGAAGCCGCCATCGACGTCGAGCGTCGACAATTCGCCTGTCACCGTGTCGCGCAGCTCGATCGCGACGAGCCCCGCGGTGCCGCCGCCGTCGATGAAGCGCACGACTTCCTTGTTCCAGAGCGTCGTGATCCGCTCGTTGGCGTGCAGCCGCGCCTGCAGGATCTTCTCGGCGCGCAGGGTGTCGCGGCGGTGGATCAGCGTCACGTCGGGCGAATGGTTGGTGAGGTACAGTGCCTCCTCGACCGCGGTGTTGCCGCCGCCGATCACCGCCACCTTCTTGCCGCGATAGAAGAAGCCGTCGCACGTTGCGCAAGCGCTGACGCCCTTGCCCTTGAGCGCCTCCTCGCTGTCGAGGCCGAGCCACTTGGCCTGCGCGCCGGTCGCGATGACCAGCGTCTCGCCCTCGTACACGTCGCCGCCGTCGCCGATCAGGCGGAAGGGCCGGCGCGACAGATCGACCTCGACGATGGTGTCGTACATCAGGCGCGTGCCGACATGGCTTGCCTGCGCCTGCATCTCGTCCATCAGCCAGGGGCCCTGGATGACCTCGCGAAAGCCGGGGTAATTCTCGACATCGGTGGTGGTCATCAGCTGGCCGCCGGGCTGGATGCCCTGCACGACGATCGGCTCCATGCCGGCGCGCGCGCCATAGATCGCCGCGGACAGCCCGGCAGGGCCGGAGCCCAGGATCAGCATGCGGGTCGAATGGGTCGTCATCGGGCAAACTTTCGTCGAGAAAACGGAATGCTCCGGCCTTACGATCCGGGGCGGTTTGCTGCAACATGGGGACGTGCCTGCACCGGGGCAAAGGAGTTTGCGTTGTGAGCCTGATGCCGATCATTTGCCTGTTCGCCGCCGCGCTCCAGACCGCGCCGGCCCCTGCCCCCGCCCCCCAGCCGAAGACCGAGCGGGTGGCGATCGACACCGACAAGGGCCGCTTCGTCGTCGCGGTCGAGACCGACCGCGCGCCCGTCACCGCCGCCAATTTCCTGAAATATGTCGATCAGAAGCGGCTGGACGGCATCACCTTCTATCGGACGGTCAAGGCGGGGGAGAAGTTCGGCTTCGTCCAGTTCGGCGTGCAGAACGATCCCAAGCGCGCCCTCCCACCGATCAGGCACGAGCCGACGACGCAGACCGGGGTCAAGCACCTCGACGGCGCGATCAGCGTCGCGCGGTTCGAGCCGGGCAGCGCGCGCGGCGACTTCACGATCAGCGTCGGCGACCAGCCGAGCCTCGATGCCGATCCGACCAAGCCCGGCGACAATCTGGGCTATGCCGCGTTCGGCCGCGTGGTCGAGGGGATGGACGTGATCTACAACATCCTGAATGCGCCGACCCAGCCGGGCGGCCACTTCCCCGGCCAGATGATTGCGCAGCCGATAAAGGTCCTTCACGCAGCTCGATTAAAGTGAAGAATTTACAGAGTTTCACTGCATTTTGCAGTTAAGCGGACTTCATCACGTCAAAAGCTGACTGATTACCTCGATTCGTGACAGCGCCGCCGATAACCCGGTGGTACCTTCACGAAGCGAGACGTGCCATGACCCTTGCCCAGACGACCGCCGACGCCGCCCGCACCATCGCCGCCGCGGGTGCCCCCTGGGCCGCGATCGACGCGCATTCGGTGGCGCGGATGCGCCTCCAAAACCGCTTCCGCACCGGCCTCGACATCGCGCGCTACACCGCGAAGATCATGCGCGAGGACATGGCCGCCTACGACGCGGACCCCGCGAACTACACCCAGTCGCTCGGCTGCTGGCACGGCTTCATCGGCCAGCAGAAGCTGATCGCGATCAAGAAGCATTTCGGCACCACCAAGCGCCGCTACCTCTATCTCTCCGGCTGGATGATCGCCGCGCTGCGCAGCGAGTTCGGCCCCCTGCCCGACCAGTCGATGCACGAGAAGACGAGCGTCCCCGCGCTGATCGAGGAGCTCTACACCTTCCTGCGCCAGGCGGACGCGCGCGAATTGGGTGGCCTGTTCCGCGACCTCGACAAGGCGCGCGAGGCGGGCAACGCGATCGAGGAGCAGCGCATCCTCAACGCGATCGACAATCACGAGACGCATGTCGTGCCGATCATCGCCGATATCGACGCGGGCTTCGGCAATGCCGAGGCGACGTACCTTCTTGCCAAGAAGATGATCGAGGCGGGCGCCTGCGCGCTCCAGATCGAGAACCAAGTGTCGGACGAAAAGCAGTGTGGGCACCAGGACGGCAAGGTGACGGTCCCGCACGAGGATTTCCTGCAAAAGATCCGCGCGATCCGCTACGCCTTCCTTGAACTCGGCATCGACGACGGCATCATCGTCGCCCGTACCGACTCGCTCGGCGCCGGCCTCACCAAGCAGATCGCTTTTTCCAAGGAGCCCGGCGACCTCGGCGACCAGTATAACCGCTTCCTCGATTGCGAGCCGGTCGATGCCGCCAGCCTCAACGGCGACGTCGTCATCAACCGCGACGGCCAGTTGATGCGGCCCAAGCGCCTGCCCTCGAACCTCTATCAGTTCCGCGCGGGTACGGGCGAGGATCGCTGCGTCCTCGACTGTATCACCAGCCTTCAGAACGGCGCGGACCTGCTCTGGATCGAGACCGAGAAGCCGCATATCGAGCAGATCGCCGGCATGGTCGACCGCATCCGCGCGGTCGTCCCCGACGCCAAGCTCGTCTACAACAATTCGCCCAGCTTCAACTGGACGCTCAACTTCCGCCAACAGGTGTTCGACGCCTGGGCAGGCGAGGGCCGCGACGTGTCGGGCTACGACCGCGCGCGGCTGATGAGCGTGGATTACGACGGCACCGATCTGGCAACGGAGGCCGACGAGCGCATCCGCACCTTCCAGCGCGATGCCGCGGCGCGGGCGGGCATCTTCCACCACCTCATCACGCTGCCGACCTATCACACCGCGGCGTTGTCGACCGACAATCTGGCGAAGGAGTACTTCGGCGAGGCGGGAATGCTCGGCTATGTCGCGGGCGTGCAGCGCAAGGAGATCCGCGAGGGGATCGCTTGTGTGAAGCACCAGAACATGTCGGGCAGCGACATCGGCGACGACCACAAGGAATATTTCGCCGGCGAGGCCGCGCTGAAGGCGGGCGGCGTCCACAACACGATGAACCAGTTCGCCGCCTGACGCGGCATCCAGTTCCTGGGGAGGAAGGCAGCCCGCTTCGCGTTCGCGCGGGGCGGGCTGTTCCCATGCTTGCCAGCCGCAGCGGCCGCGCGCACGGTAGCGGCGATGACTGTCTTACCCAGCCGCGTCCCCGCCTGACGTGGCGACCGTCGAAATCCAGGGCCTGACCAAGCGCTTCGGCGCGGTGACGGTGCTCGAACCCACCGACCTTGCGGTCGCCGATGGCGAGTTCGCGGTGATCGTCGGCCCGTCGGGCTGCGGCAAGTCGACGCTGCTGCGCATGATCGCGGGGCTCGAAGTGCCGAGCGACGGCCGCGTGCTGATCGACGGGCGCGACGTGACCGACGCGGCGCCCGCCGACCGAGGGCTGGCCATGGTCTTCCAGTCCTACGCGCTCTACCCGCATCTGTCGGTCGCCGAGAACATCGCCTTCCCGCTGAAGGTCCAGCGCCGCCCCCGCGCCGAGATTGCGGCCCGCGTCGCCGAGGTCGCCGACACGCTCGAACTAGGCGCCTTGCTCCACCGCCGCCCCGCCGCATTGTCGGGCGGGCAGCGCCAGCGCGTGTCGATCGCCCGCGCGATCGTGCGCGAACCCAAGGTGCTGCTGCTCGACGAACCCTTGTCGAACCTCGATGCCGAATTGCGCGTCCGGATGCGGCACGAGTTCGCACGGCTGCACGGGCGGCTGGGCGCGACGATGATCTATGTGACGCACGACCAGCTCGAGGCGATGACGCTCGCCAACCGCATCGTCGTGATGGGCGGCGGCCGGGTGGAACAGGTGGGCGCGCCGCTCGACCTCTATGCCCGCCCCGCCAACCTGGCCGTCGCGCGGGCGATCGGCGCGCCGGGGATCAACCTGCTGCCCGCGACGGTCTCGGCCACCGACGACACCGGCATCGAAGTGACGCTGGCGGACGGCCATCGCCAGCGCAGCATCGCGCGCGCACCCGCCGACGCGCTGGGGAGTGCGGTGACGATCGGCATCCGACCCGAGCATCTGGAGCCCGATCCCGACGGGCCGTTCGTCGGCGCGGTGGAACTGTTCGAGCGGCTTGGCCCCCTTTCCTTCGCGCACCTCGACACCTCGCTCGTCGCGCAGCTGCCCGGCGACCGCGCGGTGACGCTGGGCGAGGTGCTGCGCTTCGGTACCGCCCCCTACCGCGTGCAGGTGTTCGATGCCGCGGGCGACGCGCTGCCGCGCTAGCCCTTGACGCTGCCGCCCAAGAGCCCGCCGATATAGAAGCGCTGGAGCGGCAGGAAGATCAGCAGCACCGGCAGCGTCGTGACGACCGACGCCGCCATCATCAGCTCGCCGTCGGCGGCATGCTCGCGCATGATCGCCGCGACCGCGACGGGGAGCGTGTAGCGCTCCTGATCCGACAGGATGATGAGCGGCCAAAGGAAGTCGTTCCAGCTGCCGAGGAAGATGAAGAGCGCCAGCGTCACCGTGATCGGCGCGATCAGCGGAAGGACGATCGAGACGAAGATCCGCCCCTCCCCCGCCCCGTCGATCCGCGCGGCGTCAAGCATCTCGTCGGGGATCGCCAGCACCGCCTGGCGCACGAACAGCACCGCGAACACGCCGGCAAGGCCCGGAAGGATGACGCCGGCATAGCTGTTCACGAGGCCCAGTTCCTTGAACATCAGGAACAAGGGCAGCATCGCCACCTGCCCCGGCACCACCAGCGCGGCGATCAGCAGCTTGAGTAGCCGCTCGCGCCCGCGAAACCGCAGCTTGGCGAAGGCATAGCCGGCGGGCACGGTCAGCAGGAGCCCGAGCAGCGTCGCGATCGCCGCCACGCCGATGCTGTTGAGCAGCGCCGGCAGGATGCGATAGTCGAACCACGCGCCCTCGAACTGGCGGCGGACCAGGAGCTCGTAATAATTCTCGATGCTCCAGCGATCGGGCCAGAACGGCACCGGCACCTGCGACGAACTGCCCCGCGGCATGAACGACACCGTGACCATCCAGACGAGCGGGACGAGCGTCACCGCGGTCAGCGCCGCCACCGCGCCGTTGGCGACGATCGCGCGCAGGGTCCGCCGCCTCACAGCCATTGGTACCGCCGCCCGATCCGCGCCTGCACCGCCGTCACGCCGAGGATCAGGACGAACAGAATGAGCGCCGTCGCCGACGCCTGACCCAGATTCCACCACCTGAACCCCTCGTCGAACATGAAATAGAGGACGGTGACGGTGCTCTGCGCCGGCCCGCCCATGGTCATCACATAGGGTTCGGCAAAAAGCTGGAGAAACCCCGCGACGCTCATCACCGCGGCAAGCAGCAGCGTCGGCCCGATCGCGGGCAGCGTCACGTGCCGGAACCGCCCCCAGCGGGAGGCGCCATCGAGCCGCGCCGCTTCCATCAGCTCACCCGGCACCGCCGACAGCGCGGCGGTGAAGACGATCATGTTGTAGCCGAAGATCTTCCAGGTGACGAAGAGCAGGATCGCCGGGATCGAGGCGCGCGGATCGCCCAGCCAGTCGACCGGGCCGATCCCCGCCGCGCCCAGCGCCGAGTTGAGCAACCCGAACCGCGTGTTGAGCACGAACCGCCAGACTATCGCGGTCGCCACCACGCTTGTCACATAGGGGGCGAACAGCGCGACGCGCCACAGCGGCTTCCACCGCACCGTCGCGTCGTGGAGCAGCAGCGCCGCCGCCAGTGACGCGCCGATCGCCATCGGCACGCCCAGGGCCGCGAACAGCGCGGTATTGCCGAGCGCGCGCCAGAACAGCGGCGTCGCCAGCAGCTCGGTGAAATTGGCGAGACCGACGAAGCGCAGGTTCTTCAGATCCGCCAGCGCATAGATGCTGTAATCGGTCAGCCCCAGCAGCAGCGCGAGCGCGACCGGCAGCACCAGCATCGCCGCGATCGCCGCCAGCACCGGACCGGCGAACAGCCAGGCGGCGCGCTCCTGCCGGCTCATGCGATCCGCCCCGCCTCGACCAGCGCGCGGCGCTTGGCGAGGATGCGGTCGATGCGCGTGTCGATCGCCGCCAGCGCCTCGTCGATCGACAGGCCGCCGCGCACCATCCGCTCGGCGACGAGTTGCACCTCGTTCTGAATTCGCTCCCACTCGACCACGGGCGGGGCGATGGCGGGCTGGCGCATCTGCTCGGCAAAGGGGGCGAGGACGGGGTCGGCCATCTGCGGCGCGTCCCATGCACTCGCCCGCGCGGGCAGATTGCCGATTAGCGACTGGAAGCGAAGCTCGCTCGCCGCGGAGGAGAGATGGCGGACCAGCGCCCATGCCTCGGCCGGACGCTCGCAGGTGGAGGCGACGCACAGGCTGTTGGCGACCATCGTCGCCGGCCCCGGCCCGTTCGGTCCGGCCAATCGCGCGACGCCCCATCGTTCGCGCGGCAGTTCGGCCGCGCGGCGGTGCAAGTCGAGGAGCAGGGTCGGCCAGCTCGGCCAGACCGCAAACCGCCCCTGCGCGAACGCGGCATAGGGGTCCTGCACCTCGGTCGACAAAACCTTGGGCGCCAGCCCCTCGTCGAACAGCGACTTGTAGAAGGCGAACGCCTCGCGCGCCTCGTCCGTGCGGAAATTGCCGCGCGTATCGCGGTCGCGCAACAACGTCGCGCCAGCCTGATAGAGCATCGAAAACAGCGTATCGGGCCAGTTGAGCAGCGCGAGGAACACGAACTCACCTGGCCGCCGCCCTTTCAGCGCGCTGCCCATGCGAAGCCAGCCCGCCCAGTCGGTCGGCGGCGCGTCGTACCCGGCCGCGCCCAGGAGATCGCGGCGATAGAATTGCACCTGCGGCGCGATCGCCCAGGGCACGGCATAGTCGCGCCCGCCCACCTGAGCGATCGCGCGCGCGGCGGGCAGCGTGTCGGCGACCAGCGCGGGCGACGGCACCGGCGCCACTGCGCCGATCATCGCGAACTCCCCCACCCAGCCCGAGGGGAGCATGAACACGTCGGGCAGCACGCCGCCGGCGAACGCGGTCAGGAACTTCTCGTGCGCCGCGGTACTCGGTACCGACTGCGTCTCGACCTCGATCCCCGTCGCGGCGGTGAAGGGGACCATCAGGTGCGGCGAATAATCGCCCTCATATCCCGTTGCCCAGAAGCGCAATGCGCCGCTTTCCCGCGCCCGCGCGCATGCCGTGAGCGTCAGCGCCGCCGCACCGCCCAGCATCGTCCGGCGGTCGAGAGCGATCAACGCAGGCTGCCGGAACGGTCCATCGGGACAGGGTGGCAGGTCGCACATCGACGCGCCATAGCGGTGTACGGAAACGCGCCGGAAACATCCTGTACCCGGCACGTTCTCCAATCCGGTTGCATCTGCCCAAGGCAGAGCGGCCGCAACGGGGGAAAGATCAGATGGCGTTCGGCACTTCATCGCGCGGCGGGCTTCTCGCCGGCGCAGCGCTGCTCCTATGGGCGCCCGCCGCCCTTGCGCAGGAAGCACCCCCGCCGCCCGCCCCGGAGGCGGCGCAGGAAGCCCCCGCCGACGATATCGTCGTGACCGGATCGCGTATCCAGCGCCCCGACTATGCCGCGCCCAACCCCATCGTCTCGCTCGACGCACAGGCGCTGGAGCGGTCGGGCAATACCAATGTGACCAGCTTCCTCCAGCGCGTGCCCGCACTCACCAACTCGCTCGATAGCAGCCGGACAGCGGGCAACGCGCAGACCGAAGCCAGCCTGGGTCAGGCGGGCCTCAACCTGCTCGACCTGCGCGGGCTCGGCACCAACCGGACGCTGGTGCTCGTCAACGGCCGCCGCCACGTCGCCAGCCAGTTCGACACCGCCGCCGTCGATATCAACGCGATCCCCACCGACCTGATCGAGCGGGTCGACGTGCTGACCGGCGCGGCCTCCGCCGTTTACGGTGCGGACGGCGTGTCGGGCGTCGTCAACTTCGTGCTGCGCCGCGATTTCGACGGGATCGCCGCGCGGGTACAGGCGGGCATTTCGGAGCGCGGGGACGCGGGCAACCGCTTCGCCTCTGTCATCGCGGGTCGCAACTTCGCCGACGGCCGCGCCAACGTGACGCTCGGCTACGAATATAATGCCGAGGATCCGCTGGCGAACGACGACCGCTCGTTCCTGCGCTCGGCCAACCGCTTCAACTTCGTCAATCTCGACGGCTATGATCCGACCCGGCCGGACAGCTATCAGCAGGGGCCGGTCGCCGACATTCGCTACGCGCAAAGCTCGCCCTACGGCCTCGTCTATATCGGCAACCAGGTGTTCCGCGGCGACGGCGTCATCTACACGCCGGGTCGGCAGCTTCAGAACGACAGCTACACGCTGGGCGGCGACGATACGCCGGTCGCGGGCTATATCGGCGACATCCTGCCGCGCACAGAGCGCCATGCGGTCAACCTGCTCACCCGCTTCGATGCGTCCGACGCGTTCAAGCTGACGCTGGAGGGCAAGTTCGTGCAGTCGGAGGCGCGCACCTTCGGCAGCTATAGCGGCACCTATCCCTCGACGATCAGCTTCGATAATCCGTACCTGCCCGCCTCGATCCTCGCTGCCGCGCGCGCAAACGGCGACACCGCGGTCTATATCAGCCGCAACAATTTCGACCTGCCGCGCCGGGGCGAGGACGATCGCCGCCGGACGTGGCGCGGGGTGATCGACGCGACCGGGCGGATCAGCGACCATGCGCAATACGACGTATATTACACCTATGGCCGCACCGACATTCGCGCGACCAAGCTCAACGACCGCAACGTCGCCAACTTCGTCGCCGCGATCGATGCGGTGCGCGACGGGTCGGGCAACATCGTCTGTCGCTCGGCCGCGGCGCGCGCGGACGGGTGCCGGCCGCTCAACACCTTCGGCATCAATACCGCCGATCCGGCCTCGTTCGACTATTTCCTGACCGATCCGGTCAGCAACGCGCGCGTCGAGCAGCACGTCGTTAACGCCTCTCTTACCGGCGATTTCGGCCAGTTCTTCGCGCTGCCCGGCGGGCCGGTGCAGTTCGCGGCCGGCGCCGAATATCGCCGTGAATCGAGCCGCTTCCGCCCCGACGCCGGGTTGGCGACGGGCGCGTACTTCTCCGTCGACAACGGGATCTATGACGAGCCCGTCGTCCAAACCCCGTCGAGCGGCGCCTTCGACGTGTGGGAAGTGTTCGGCGAACTCAACGCCCCGCTCCTCAAGGACCAGCCGTTCGCGCATCTGTTGTCGGTCGGCGCGGCGGGCCGCTATTCGGACTATTCGACGATCGGCGGCACCCGCGCCTATTCGTTCAACGCGGTCTATGCACCGGTGGAGGACATCACCTTCCGCGGCTCCTATGGCCAGTCGGTCCGCGCGCCCAACATCGCCGAGGTGTTCCGCCCCCGCACGGGCTTTGCGGACTTCATCAGCGACCCCTGCTATCTCGGCCGCCGCGATCAGGGGACGCAGTATCGCGAGGCGAACTGCCAGTCGCTGATCCGCGCGGCGGGCGGCGATCCGACGAGCTTCACCAACGCCAACAACCCAGACGCCAACCTCAACATCCCCGGCGCGCAGCAGGGCAACGCGAACCTGCGCCCCGAAACCGCGCGGACCTGGACCGCGGGCGTCGTGCTCCGCCCCGGCTTTCTGCCGCGGTTGCAGCTTGCGGTCGACTGGTACGACATCCGCCTGCGCGACGCGATCAGCCAGGCGTCGCCGACGACCATCGCCGAGCTCTGCGTCGATCAGCCGACCACCGACAATCCCTTTTGCCGCGCGATCTCTCGTCGGACGGGGACCGGCTACATCAACGGCTACATCGTCCAGCCCGAGAACGTCGCCGCGTTCCGCACCGCGGGACTGGAGGCGAACCTGACCTATGCGATCGATGCCGGTTCGATCGGCCGGTTCGACCTGCGCCTCGTCGGCGGCTATCTGCACCGGCTGGAGCAGGTCGCGACGCCGGGGGCGGACGTCGAGAACAATGCCGACCGGCCGTTCCGCCCGCGCTACACCGTCACCTTCTCGCCCACCTGGACGACGGGTGCGCTGACGCTGGCCTATAACCTGCGCTGGCAGAACGGCGTGCGGCGCTTCTCGCGCTTCGCCACCGACGACAATCCGACCTTCGTCGCGCCGCAGTACTTCCGCTTCAAGGAATTGTGGCAGCACGACATTCAGGCGTCGATCGCGGCGAACGACGATTTCTCCTTCTATGCCGGCGTCAACAACCTCGCCGACCAGAAACCCGATATCGGGTTCGAGACCAATGTCCCGATCTCGCCGCTCGGCCGCTATTTCTACGCCGGGGCAAAGGTACGGCTGGACCGGCGCTGACGGGCTTGCGGGTCGCAGGCCGTGCGGACATAGGCGCATCATGCAAAGCATGAGCGAGATGTTCGCGGCCGGACCCCGGCTGCCCGCCTATGACGTGGTCATACCCTGCTACAACCGCGCGCACAGCGTGGCCGAGGCGGTGGAAAGCGTGCTGACGCAGGACCATGCGCCTGCCCGCGTGATCGTTGTCGACGATGGCTCGCACGACGACAGCGCGCACGTCATCCGCGCGTTGGAGGCGGCGTATCCGGGCTGCGTGACCGCCGCGATCCTGCCGCGCAACGGCGGCGCGTCGAATGCGCGCAACGTCGGCGCGGCGCTGGCCGGATCCGACTGGATCGCGTTTCTCGACAGCGACGATCGCTGGTTGCCGGGGGCTGCGCGTGCGCTACTGGGCGCGGCAGCGGACGCGGATGTCGTCGTCGGCTATTTCGAGCGGGTCGAAGGCGACGGCGCGCCGCAGGCGCCGGAGTGTCACTGGGATGGCGGCTGCATCCGCGCGGGCCTTGCCAGCGGCGGCGTGATCGGGCCGAGCTGGGCAATCGTGCGGCGCACGACTGTCTTCGCGGTCGACGGGTTCGACCCCAGCTTCCACAATTGCAACGACTGGGACTTCTACACCCGTGTCGGCGCGGCGGGCGGACGGTTCGCGCGCGTTGAGGCAGTGGTCGCCCAGTACCGTACCGTGCCCGGCAGCCGCCTCGTCAACGATACCGCGATCGGGGCGGAGAACGCACGACGCGTCCTCGCCCACCCCTATTTCGCGGACGCCTGAGCGCCGATCGCGGCGGCGGCGAGCCCGCGCACGTCGACACGCGCCTTCATCCGCGCGGCGAGCAGCGCGGTGCCGCTAACCTTGCGCTGGACGAACAGGACCTCGGCATCGGGCACGTGCCAGGTCGCGCGATCGGCGGCGAGCGTCCGCCCCTCCTCACGCACCACGGGGACGAAGGCGCGGTCGCCGAAGTCGAACGGGCCGGGGCGGTTGAGCGTCGCGTCGATCGCCGCGATGATCCGGTCCACCGACGCGCGGTGCGCAGTGACCGCCTCCGCTCCCAGGAACCCGGTCTCCACCGCCACGTCGCGGATGCGGCCGAGGTCTCGGTCCAGCCCCGCCTCGATCAGCCGGCGATAGGCGTCCGACGTTTCCGCCGGCACGTCGCGCGCCGCGCCGAAGTCTAGGAGGACCAGCGCGCCTGTCTCCGGCTGCCAGCGGTAATTGGCGAAATTGGGGTCGGTCTGCATCGCGCCGAACTCGAACAGTTCGCGCAGCACAAGCGTCAGGAGCGCGGTCATCACGCGGTCGCGCGTTTCCTGCGGCTCGGTCTCCAGCACCTCGATCGGCCGCCCGTCGACGAACGACATGGCAAGGACGCGCGGCGTCGTCAGTTCGGGCTCGAGGCTGGGCACGACGAAGCGCGCATCGCCCGCCAGTCTCTCGCCATAAAGGCGCATCTGCTCGCCCTCGCGCACATAGTCGGCCTCCTCGGCCAGCTGCCGTTTCGCCGCCGTCAAGAGCGGGGCGAGGTCCAACGTCGAGGGCAGCAGCTGCGATACGCGCAAAAGCGTCGCGACATTGTCGACATCGGCGTCGATTGAATCGGCCACGCCCGGATACTGCACCTTGATCGCCAGTTGCCGCCCGTCAGGCAACGTCGCGCGGTGGACCTGCCCGATCGAAGCGGCGGCGATCGGCGCGGCCTCGAAATGGCGGAAGCGGCGCCGCCAGTCGGCGCCCCATTCGGCGCGAAGAACCTTATCGAGCTGCGCCGGCGGCATCCGGTATGCCTGATCGCGGACGCGAGACAGGATCGTCGCGAGTTCGGGCGGCAACAGGTCGCCCGCATCCATCGAGATCATCTGCCCCAGCTTCATCGCCGCGCCGCGCAGGTGCGAGAGGCGGTCGGCGACGCGCGCGGCATTGGCGGGCGTCATGACGAGATCGCCGAGCTTCGGCCGCTCGCCGCTTGCCAGCCGCCGCGCGCCTTCGGCGAGCACGCCGCCGGCGACACCGCCCGCGAGCCGTCCGAAACCGCCTAGCCGGGCAAGCCGCCCGCTCGGCACCGCGCGATGCCGCGCGCCTGCATCTTGTTCATGAGCCATGGCGACAGAGCGAAGCGCCCCCCGCCCCGGTTCCGCCATCCGGTCGAAGGGCGGTAGCGTTCCGTCACCCGGGACTTGTTCCGGGGTTAACGGCGAGAAGTTACCCCTTCAGCATCCGGATGATCCCGGAAAAGTCGGTCGCGGCGTTCCCATCGTCGACGAACCGCTGGTACAGCTCCGCCGCCCGCGCACCCATCGGCGTGTCCGCCGACGTGCCCGCCGCCGCATCCATCGCAAGGCGGAGGTCCTTCAGCATCAGCGCCGCCGCAAACCCGCCCTGATAATCGCGGTCGGCGGGCGTTTCCGGCCCCACCCCCGGCACCGGGCAATAGCTCGTCATCGACCAGCTCTGGCCCGAGGCCTGGCTGGCGATGTCGTAATAGGTCTGGAGGTCGAGGCCGAGCTTCTCCGCCAGCGCAAAGCTCTCGCACGTCGCGACCATGGTGGCGCCGAGCAGCATGTTGTTGCAGATCTTCGCCGCCTGGCCCGCGCCCGCGCCGCCGGCATGGATCACCGCCTTGCCCATCACGTCGAGGAACGGCTCGGCCCGCCCGAACGCCTCGGCACTGCCGCCGACCATGAATGTGAGGGTTCCCGCATTCGCCGCCGCGATCCCGCCGGAAACGGGTGCGTCGACCATCGTGAAGCCCTGGGCCGCCGCCCGATCGGCGACCGCGCGCGCGGTGGCGACGGGGATGGTCGAACAGTCGATCAGGATCGCCGTGCGCGGTGCCGCGGTCAGCACGCTCTCGTCGTAGACACTTTCGACATGCGTGCCGGCGGGAAGCATCGTCACCACGACCTCCGCCCCGTCGCACGCTGCCGCCGCGCTGTCGGCGGGCAGGCAGCCCGCCGCCTTCGCGCGATCGAGCGCCTCGGCCGACAGGTCGAATGCGCGGACGTCATGCCCCGCCTTGGCCAGGTTCGCGGCCATCCCGCCACCCATGTTCCCCAACCCGATGAATGCGATCCGTGCCATCAGCGGCCCTTCCAATTTCCGGGCCGCTTCTCGGTGAAAGCGGCCATGCCTTCCTTCTGGTCCTCGGTCCCGAACAGGCCGTTGAACAGGCGGCGCTCGAACTGCACGCCCTGCGCCAGCGGCATCTCGAAGGCGGCGTTCACCATCTCCTTGTTGGCGAGGACGGCGAGCGGGGCCATCGCCGCGATCGCCGCGGCGGTCTTCAGCGCTTCCTCGACCAGATCGGCGGCCGGGACGATGCGGGCGACGAGGCCGGCGCGCTCGGCTTCCTCGGCGTCGATCATCCGGCCGGTCAGGACCATTTCCATCGCCTTGGCCTTGCCCACGGCATGGACCAGCCGCTGCGACCCGCCCATGCCTGGGGTGACGCCGAGCTTGATCTCCGGCTGGCCGAACTTCGCGGTGTCGGCGGCGAGGATGAAGTCGCACATCATGGCGAGCTCGCACCCGCCGCCCAGCGCATAGCCCGCGACCGCGGCGATGACGGGCTTGCGCGTCCGCCCGAACGCCTCCCAGCCGGAGAAATGGTTGCTGCCGTACATCTCGGCGAAGCCCATCGCCGACATTTCCTTGATGTCCGCACCCGCCGCGAACGCCTTTTCGCTGCCGGTGATGACCGCGCAGCCCTGTCCTGCATCGGCATCGAAGGCGGCGAGCGCGGCGAGCAGGTCGGCGAGCACCTGCGCGTTCAGAGCGTTGAGCGCCTTGGGCCGGTTCAGCGTGATGAGCGTGACGCGCTCGCGCTGTTCGACGGTGATCGTTTCGTAGGTCATCGAAATCTCCTTCGTCACCCCCGACTTGATCCGGGATGACGGCAATAAAGTCAGGCGGGATTCCATTCCTCGTCAGCCGGAAGCGGCGCAAAGATGCGGTCGATCACGTGATCGCTGACCGCCTCGGGCGTCGCCGGGTTCCAGCGGGGGGCGTGGTCCTTGTCTACGATCACCGCGCGCACGCCCTCGACGATATCGGGGCGCTGGACGACATGCGCCGCGACGGCGAATTCCTGTCGCATCTCGTCCTCGAACGTCGGCATCGCGCGGCCGTCGAGGAGAAGCTTGAGGCTGACCTTCATCGCCTGCGGCGATTTCTGCGCGAGCAGCTTGCGCTGCTCGCGGGCGAAGTCGGTGTCGTCCTCGTCAAGCGCTTCGAGGATTTCCTCCAGCTTGTCGCTGGCGAACAGGCGGTCAATCTCGCCCTGATGAGCCAGAATTGCCGCCTCGGGCGCAGGGGCGGACAGGTCGCCAAGCACAGTCTCGATCTCTCGCGGATCGGCAGCAATACGTTGCTTGGCCTCATCCAGCGCAGTGGCTGGCAGGTAATGGGTGGCAAGACCCAACGCGAGGCACTCCGCCCCGTCCAGCCGGTGGCCGGTCAGCGCAAGGAACTGGCCCATGCGTCCGGGCAGCCGCGAAAGATACCAGCCGCCGCCGACGTCGGGGAACAACCCAATCGAGGTCTCCGGCATCGCAAACTTCGTATTTTCGGTCGCGACGCGGTGCTTCGCCGGCTGCGAAATGCCGACGCCGCCGCCCATGGTGATGCCGTCCATGAATGCGACGACCGGCTTGGCAAAGGTGAACAGCCGGTGGTTCATCGCATATTCGACGCGAAAGAAATCGCGCGCTGCGCTGCCGTCGCCGCGGCTCGATTCCGCGATCAGGCGAATGTCGCCGCCCGCGCAGAAGCCGCGGCCGTCGGCATGGTCGATGCTCACGGCCTCGATCGAGGGATCGCCGGCCCACTCGCCGAGCGTGCTCAGCACCACACGGCACATGTCCGCGGTCAGGGCATGGATCGCCTTGGGCCGGTTGAGCCGAATGCGGCCCAGCGCACCCTCGCGCTCAATCAGGACGTCGTCGGTCATCGCGCTCACCCCTGTCGCAGCAGGTCGCGGCCGACGATCATGCGCATCACCTGGTTCGTCCCCTCGAGGATCGAATGGACGCGCAGGTCGCGCCAGAAGCGCTCGATCGGATAATCCTGAAGATAGCCATAGCCGCCATGCAGCTGGAGCGCGCGGTCGACCACCGCGCTGCCGGTATCGGTCGCCAACCGCTTCGCCATCGCCGCGAACCGCGTCTTGTCGGGCGCGTTCGCCGTCACCTTGGCCGCCGCCATGTAGAGGAGCGCGCGCGCCGCCTCCAGCTCGGTCGCCATGTCGGCGAGCATGAACTGCGTGTTCTGGAAGTCGGCGATCGCCTGACCGAACTGCTTGCGCTCCTTCGTATAGGCCACCGCCTCGTCCAGACAGCGCTGCGCACCGCCCAGCGAACAGGCGCCGATGTTGAGCCGCCCGCCGTCGAGGCCCATCATCGCGATGCGGAACCCCTCGCCCTCCCCGCCGACGAGGTTGGCGACGGGGACGCGCACCTCCTCGAGGATCACCGCGCGGGTCGGCTGCGAATGCCAGCCGAGCTTCTTCTCGTTCGCGCCGAAGCTGACGCCCGGCATGTCGCGCTCGATCGCGAGGCAGGAGATGCCCTTCGGCCCCTCCGCGCCCGTGCGGCACATAACGAGATAGAGCTCGTTCTCGCCGCCGCCCGAAATGAACTGCTTGGTGCCGGTGACGACATAATGGTCGCCATCGCGCACCGCCCGGGTCTTGAGCGCCGCGGCGTCGGAGCCCGACGACGGCTCGGTCAGGCAATAGCTCGCCAGCCATTCCGCGCCGACCAGGCGGGGGAGATAGCGGTCCTTGATCTCCGCCGACCCGAACCGGTCGAGCATCCACGCGGCCATGTTGTGGATCGAGATGAACGCGCTGGTCGAGGGGCAGCCATAGGCCATCGCCTCCATGATGAGCGCCGCTTCCAGCCGGCCGAGGCCGATGCCGCCCGATTCCTCGCTGACATAGATCGCGCCGAAGCCGAGCTCGGCCGCGGCCTGTACCACGTCGCGGGGGAAATGGTGCTTCTCGTCCCACTCGCCCGCGAACGGGGTGATGCGGTCGGCGGTGAAGCGGCGCGCCAGCTCCTGGATCTCGCGCTGGTCGTCGGTCAAATCGAACTGGTTGGTCATAGCGTATCGGTTTCCACAGAAGCGGTCATGAGCGCGGCGATGCCGCTGCCCAGAACCGCGATCATCCAGAGATAATAGCCGGCGCCGTAACGGACGATCAGGTTCGATCCGCTATCGTCGGGAAGGTCAGACCAGAAGAGCGCGCCGACCGCACAGATGATCAGCGCGCCGCCGCAAAGCCGCAGCGTGACCTTCCACGGTCGCTCGCTGCTCCCCACGATCGGCAGCACGATCCAGATGAGCAGGTTGCCCAGCCAGGCGGGCTGCAGCATCAGCACGCTGATCCACCCAATCATCAGCAGCAGCAAACCCCGGGGCGCATCGCCATTGGCCAGATACGCCGCAGGCAGCCCGAGCGACGCGAACCAAGCGGCGAAAAAGCCGACTGCCGACCATCGCCGCACCGTCGGGGTCCAGAAATCCGGCGTCATGCCGCGCACCGCGTATAGGTGACCGCGTCCATCCCCGCCTCGGCCCGGGTCAGGCGTTCGCCGTCCTCGGACAGCGTCAGGACGGCGCGACGCTCCCATGCCTCGCCCTCGCCCGACATGGCGAGCTTCAGCGCGATCTCGCGGGGCGCGCGGCGTTCGATCTCGCTGGCGACGCCCTCCGCCTCGTAGAAGACCAGCCGGTCGGGCACGACACTGAGGCGCATGGTGGCCGAACGCGCGCAGCCGTCGCGGCCCGCCCAGACGCCCTGCCATTCGACCGGGATCGCCGTCAGCGCGCCGGTCGCGGCGGGCGTTTCCATCGGGCTCGGCTCGGGCGCGGGGGTCTCGGCAGGCTCCGTCACCGGCTCGCTGGTCGGTGACGCCTCGGGCACCGCGACCGACAGGTTGCTCTCGCTGTCGTCCCCCGCCGAACCGCAGGCGGCGAGGAGCAGGGACAGGGCAACCGCCGTGCGCTTCACGGTGCCGCTACCTTGAGCACGCGCGTGTCGAACCACTCGCCGAGCAGCTTGCCGCCGTACCAGCGCGGCTCGGGCAGGCCGCGCGCCCATGCGACGGCCTCGACCAACGTGCCCTGCGCGCTCGGCACGTCGATCGTCGCGGCTTCCTTGGCGATGGGGTCCGCGAACGCGGCGTCGGCGCTGACGAAGCGCCAGCCGCGCCGTTTCAGCTCGGCGATCAGGTCGGGCAGGAACCGCGCGGCCAGGTCGGTCTCGTGCATCAGCATGACGTGCGCGGGCGAGCGGCCCGTCGCCCTGACCGCCAGCGCATCATAGAAGTCGGCGGCGTCGGCCTGCGTCTGGACGTAGAGTGTGCGGAGCGCGGCCATGTCGACGGCCTTGCCCGCCTTTACGGCGTCGATCGTCCGCTGTTCGAGATACCAGTCCGACCCGTCGGCAGTGACATAGCCGTTCGACAGGCGACGCTGCGCAAGCGCCGCTCGGACGGCATCGCGCTTGACCTTGTCGCCCCGCCCCTCGTTCAGATACGGAAAGCGATACCAGGGGCGGAAACCCTTGCGCTTGCTGAGCCACGCATCCG
The DNA here is from genome assembly GCF_014199325.1 of Sphingomonas yantingensis. Taxonomy (GTDB): domain Bacteria; phylum Pseudomonadota; class Alphaproteobacteria; order Sphingomonadales; family Sphingomonadaceae; genus Sphingomonas; species Sphingomonas yantingensis. The sequence goes on along the minus strand of NZ_JACIJJ010000001.1, from coordinate 790,282 downwards.
CGCGCTCGATATCGGCGATGTACGTCTCGACCGGCACCGCGGTCAGCGCCAGATGCGACCAACCGTGATTGGCGATGACGTGCCCTGCGCGGACATAGGCGGCGATGCGCTGCTCGCCCCCCGCTCCCTCGGGCTTTTCGAGCGAGCCGGGATTGACGAAAAACGCCGCGCCGCGGACGCCGCCCTTGCGCAGCGCCGCGATGATCCGCCGCGTCCGCTCGTCGGGGGTGTACCACGCGCCCGGAAAACGCGGCACGTCGTCGAAGGTCAGCGCGATCCGCTTCTGCGCCTGTGCCGGCACCGCGATCAGCAGCGCCAAGAGAAACAGAAGCGTGCGCATGGCCTTACCCCATCGTCGGAATGACGAAGGCGTTGCTACCGTCCGGCGAGCCGTCGGGCCAGCGCTGCGTGATCGTCTTGACCTTGGTCCAGAAGCGAACGCCCTCCATACCGTGCTGGTTGACGTCGCCGAACGCCGAACGTTTCCACCCGCCGAAGCTGTGATAGGCGACGGGCACGGGGATCGGCACGTTGATGCCGACCATGCCCACCTCGACCCGCGCGGCGAACTCGCGCGCCGCATGGCCGTTGCGCGTGAAGATCGCGACGCCGTTGCCATACTGATGCTCGCTCGGCAGCCGCACCGCGGTCTCGAAATCGGGCGCGCGGACGATCTGCAGCACGGGGCCGAAAATCTCCTCCTTGTACGATTCCATCTTTGTCGTGACGCGATCGAACAGCGTCGGGCCGATGAAGAAGCCCTCCTCATGCCCCTGAAGCTTGAAGCCGCGGCCGTCGACGACCAGCTCCGCACCCTCGTCGACGCCGGTCTGAATCCAGTTTTCCACGCGCTGCTTGTGCGCGGCGTTCACCACCGGCCCGTAATGCGCCTCCGCATCGGTCGAGACCCCGACGCGCAACGCCTCGATCGCGGGGATCAGCTTTTCGCGCAGCGCATCGGCGGTCTTGTCGCCGACCGGCACCACCACCGGCAGCGCCATGCACCGCTCGCCCGCCGAACCGAACGCCGCGCCCGAGAGGTCGTTGACCACCTGATCGAGGTCGGCATCGGGCATGACGATGCCGTGGTTCTTCGCCCCGCCCATCGCCTGCACGCGCTTCCCCGCTTCGACGCCGCGGCGATAGACATAATGCGCGATATCCGACGAGCCGACGAAGCTCACGGCCGCGATGGCGGGGTGGTCGAGGATCGCGTCGACCATCTCCTTGTCGCCGTGGACGACCTGAAGAATGCCCTCCGGCGCGCCGGCCTCTCGCATCAGCTCCGCAAGGCGGACGGGGACGCTCGGATCGCGCTCGCTGGGCTTCAGGATGAACGCGTTGCCGCAGGCGATGGCGACGCCGAACATCCACATCGGGATCATCGCCGGGAAATTGAACGGCGTGATGCCCGCGCCGATGCCCAGCGGCGTACGCATCGAATAAACGTCGATGCCCGGCCCCGCCCCTTGCGTATATTCGCCCTTCAGCGCGTGCGGGATGCCGCAGGCGAACTCGACGACTTCCAGACCGCGCTGGATGTCGCCCTTGGCATCGGCGATCACCTTGCCATGCTCGGACGAGAGCATGTGCGCGAGCGCGTCCATGTTCGCCTCGACCAGTTCCTTGAAGCGGAACATGACGCGGGCGCGGCGCTGCGGGTTGGTCGCGGCCCAGCCGGGCTGGGCGGCGCGGGCGGCAGCGACGGCGGCATCCAGCTCGACCGTGCTGCCGAGGTTCACATGCGCCTGAACCTGGCCGCTATTGGGATCGAAGACCTCGCCCGTCCGGCCTGCGCTGCTGGAGCCACCCGCACCGGCGATGAAATGGTCGATGATCCGCATGACATTCTCTCCTGTGGCGCCCTCATCGCACCTGACGCCATTGCAGGCAACGCGCGACTTTGCTTGTATTACCTGCAATCATGCAGCCACCCGACTGGAACGACCTTCGCATCTTCCTCGCCATCGCTCGCGGTGGCCAGATCGCGCGTGCCGCCCGTGCGCTCGGCCTCGACGCGACGACGATCGGCCGCCGCCTCCGCAAGCTGGAGGGCGACCTCGGCCAGCGGCTGTTCGAACAGACGCGCGACGGGCAATCGCTGACGCAGGCCGGCGAGCGCCTGCTCGCGCAGGTTGAGGCGATGCAGGCCGCGGCCGAGGCGATCGGCGAGCCGGGCGGGACCAGCGGCCTGTCGGGCACGCTGCGCATCAGCGTGTCGGAGGGGTTCGGCACCGGGTATCTGTCCCCGCGCATTGCCGATTTCGCCGCCCGGCATCCGGGGCTGACCATCGACCTTGCCGCCAACAGCGGGTTCCTCAGCCCCTCGAAGCGCGAGACCGACATCGCGATCCTCCTCGCCCGCCCCCGCGCCGGACAGGTCGTGGCCTCGCGGCTCACCGACTATATGCTCGGATTCTACGCCTCGGCCGATTACCTGACCGCGGAGGGGGAGCCGCGCGACCTTGCCGCTGCCCGCACCCGAACGCTCGTCGGCTATGTCCCCGACCTCCTCTACGCGCCCGAGCTTCGCTATCTCGACGGGCTGGGCGAGGACCTGACCGCGCGCATCCGCAGCACGAGCATCAATGCGCAGGCGCAGATGATCCGCGCGGGCGCCGGGATCGGCATCCTGCCGCGCTTCATCGGCGACGCCGACCCGCAGCTTCGCCGCATCGTCGCCGACGTGGCGATCCGGCGCAGCTTCTGGCTGGTCACGCATCGCGACAACCAACGGCTCGGCCGGATCGAGGCGTTCAGGCGCTGGATCGCCGAGCGGGTGGCGACCGACGCCGCACTCTTCACGACCTGACGGAACCGCCGCGCGCCCGGCGCGTCCCGCTTCCATGACGGCACAGAAACAATCGGAAACAAAAGCCGGGTGGCGCGAGAACATCGTCCTGTTCGGCGCACTGGCCGCCAATCTCGGCATCGCGGTCGCCAAGTTCGTGGCGGCGGGCATCACCGGATCGTCGTCGATGCTGACCGAGGGCGTGCACTCGGTCGTCGACAGCGGCAACCAAGTGCTCCTCCTCTATGGCCAGAAGCGCGCGAAGCGGCCGGCCGACGCCGCCCACCCCTTCGGCTATGGGCGCGAGCTTTATTTCTGGTCGTTCGTCGTCGCGATCCTGATCTTCGCGGTGGGTGCCGGCGTCTCGATCTACGAGGGCTATCTGCACATCATCGAGCCGGAGCCGCTGACCGATCCGCTCGTCAACTACATCGTCCTCGGCATCGCCTTCGCGCTGGAGGGCGGGTCGTGCTGGATTGCGCTGCGCGAATTCAACGAGGCACGCGGCGATGCCGGCTGGTGGGAAGCAATCCGCGAATCGAAGGACCCGCCGGGCTTCATCGTCCTGTTCGAGGATTCGGCCGCGCTCATCGGCCTCGTCGTCGCGGCGTTCGGCGTCTGGATCAGCCATGCGGTCGGCGACCCACGGATCGACGGCTATGCCTCGATCGTCATCGGCCTGATCCTCGCCGCCGTCGCGGTCGTGCTGGCGCGTGAGTCGAAAGGCCTCCTGATCGGCGAACGCGCCGACCCGGCCGTTATCGAACGCGTCCGCCAGCTTCTCGACCGGCGGCCCGAGATCGTCGCGGTCAATCACATCCGCACGATCCACACCGGGCCAGACACCGTGTTCGTCGCGATCAGCGCCGACTTCGACGACGAGCTGACGATGGGCGACGCCGAACCGCTGATCGAGGCGATCGAGGCGGAGCTGCGCGCCGCGCTGCCGCAATTGTCCTCGATCTACATCCGTCCCGAGCGCCGCGATGACGCCGTGCTCGGATCGGGCGCGAGCGAGACCGCATAGGGGGTCGACGCCGGGGCTCAGCGTCGCCGCGCCCGCGCCGCGCCGCGCCGATCGACGCGGCAGCGGACGCCCCTGCCCGACCCGCGATTCGGTCACATGTCGGCGGCGACAGGACGGACGATCACCTCGTTGATGTCGATGCCCTCGGGTTGCTCGATCGCATAGCGGATGGCCCGCGCGATCGCGTCGGGGGTCAGCGACTTCCGGCGCCAGCCAGTCAGGGCAGTGGCGACGTCGGGATCGGTGATATCGTGCCCCAGCTCGGTCGCGACCACGCCGGGCGAGATCAGCGTCGTTCGAATCTTGTCCTGCTCCTGCCGCAACCCCTCGGTAATGACCCGGACGGCGTGCTTGGTCGCACAATAGACCGCCGCGGTCGGCATCACCATGTGCGCCGCGACCGACGCGACGTTGACGACATGCCCCCGCTTCTGTTCGAGGAACCGCGGCAGCACCGCCGCGATCCCGTTGAGGACGCCGCCCACGTTGACGTCGATCATCCGCTTCCACTCGTCCTGCTTGCGCGCGGCGAGCGGGGAAAGCGGCATCACGCCGGCATTGTTGACCAGCACGTCGATCCCGCCGAACCGCGCCGCTGCCGCTTCGACGAACCGCTCAAAATCGGTGCCGTTGGTCACGTCGAGTTCGCGCCAGCCGACCGTGTCGCCGAGTTCGGCGGCAAGCGCCCGCAAGCGATCGCCGCGCCGCGCGCCGATGAAGAGCCGCGCGCCCGTCGCGGCCAGCTCGCGCGCCGCCGCCTCGCCGATTCCGCTCGATGCCCCGGTAATCAGGACGACCTTGTCGATACCTTCTGTCATGATGTGCTCCGTTGCTTGGGTGACGGAGGGCAGATGGCGTTCCGGGCGGCGCAAGCGGTAGCGCGATCGTCCGACAGTCTTGCACGATCCTCCAAAACCGGCATCGCCTCGCTTGCCGCGGGCGGCAAGGCCGGGGATAGGAACGGCCATGGACCGGATCGCCGACCTTGCCGCCGCCATCGACCGCCATGTGGCAAACCCCGGGATTACCGCGACGGCGATACCCCGCCTGAGCCTGATCCGCGCGGACCGGCCGAGCACGCCCACGCCCGCCGTCTACGAGGCATCGCTCTGCCTGATTGCCCAGGGCTCGAAGCGCGTGTCGCTGGGCGAGCGAAGCGTGATCTACGACGCGGCGCATTACCTCGTCGTCTCGGTCGACCTGCCACTCGTCGGCCATGTGATCGATGCCAGCGCCGAGCGGCCCTATCTGTGCTGCAAGATCGATCTCGATCCCGTGGTGATCGCCGACCTGATGCTGCCGGCGGGGCGCGCGGTGCAGCCGGCCGAACGGCCGGTCCTCGGCGTCTATCCGGTCGAGCATGACCTGATCGACGCCGCCTGCCGGCTGGTGGCGCTGCTTGACCGGCCCGACACGATCGGCGCGCTGGCGCCGCTGATCGAGCGGGAGATCCAGTATCGCCTGCTGACCGGACCGCACGGCCCCGTCCTTCGCCAGATCGCGACCGCGGACAGCCGCCTCAACCAGATCAGCCGCGCGATCGGTGCGATCCGGCAGCGCTTCGACGCGGCGATCCGTATCGATGAGATTGCAGCCGCAGCGGGCATGAGCCCGTCGTCGCTCCACGCGCACTTCAAGGCGATCACCGGGATGACCCCGCTTGCCTATCAGAAGCAATTGCGCCTTCAGGAGGCGCGGCGGCTGATGCTGGCCGGCGATGCCGGCGCGGGCAGCGCGGGCTTCGCCGTCGGCTATGAAAGCCCGTCCCAGTTCAGCCGTGAATATCGCCGCCTGTTCGGCGCGCCGCCGGCCCGGGACATCGAGCGGCTGCGCGCCACGCCGACTGCTGGGCTGGCGCTTTGAACGAGCGCCCGCTTCCTGCGGCTCACCGTGCCAACCTGGCCGGACGCAGCGAGCGCCACGAGCGCTCGGGCCGCAGCGCGCCCCACCAACTCAGCGGGTTCCAGCCGGCCGACTCGCCGAGCGAAAAGGTGACGACCTCCGCCCGCCCGCCGATCGCCTCGACCGGAACCGGCCCGCCCAGCCCGCCGAACGCCAGCGGCACGCGGCTGTCCGCGCTGACGTCGCGATTATCGCCCAGGACGAAGACATTGCCCGTGGGCACGCGCACCGGCGGGGTATCGTCGGTGAAGGAGGGCCCGCGATCGAGCGTGTCGTAGCCCACACCGCCGGGCAGCGTCTCGCGCACGATCGACGCGGCGCATGGCTCTCGCTGCTCGGCGGGACACCCGCGTCCGCGGACGCGCTCTGAACGCACCGGCCGCCCGTTGAGCCACAACCGTCCCGCGATCATCTGAACCGTGTCGCCCGGCAGGCCGACGACGCGCTTGATCCAGTCCTCCCCGCCCCGGCCGGCGCCCGGCGGGATGAGGATCACCACGTCGCCGCGCGCAGGCATGCGGCCGAACAGCCGTCCCGGAAGCGGCGGCAGCAGATGCAATGCCGCGGAGGCGTAGGACCAGCCATAGGGCCACCGGCTGACGACCAGCCGGTCGCCGACCTGCAGCGTCGGCATCATCGACGCGGACGGAATGTAGAAGGGCCTTGCGACCAGGCTGTGCAGCGCAAACACGCCAAGCGTGAGGAGGGCAAGGCCGCGGAGCTCGACGAGCCAGCGGCGGCGGGCGGATGGGAGCGAGTGTGTCATTCGCCGCATCGAGCCGCTGCGCTCGCGGCGATCCAGCGTTACCGTGCCCGGACACGTCCGTTTTCGTGTCCGGACAAACCTATCGGGCGAATTCCGCGGGGGTCAGCACGCCGTCACGGTCGCGATCGAGCTGTTCGAAGGTCGGACGGTTCGTCGCCGCGGACTGTGCAAAGGAAGGGGCGGCAGCGCCCGCACCGAGCGCGACGCCGAGCAGGCCGGCAGCGATCAGCCGCCCTCGCCCACGCCGGGCGCGATCGGTCGCGCCGCTCAACTGACGTTCCATCAGTCGGCGCACCGCCTCGCTCACGGTCACGTCCTCACGCCGGCATCGCTCGGCAAACGCGGCCTTCATCTCGTCGGTCAGGCGGATTTCGACGGTGCCGGTCTTCTTGGCGGATTTCGGCGCGGGCATCGGCAATTCTCCTTGCCAGACCCTAGGCGCGCGGCGCGCTCGTCCGCAAGCGGCGGATTGTCTGCGAAGCGATCGGGATGCGCCAATACCCGGCCCACGGATCGGGGCGAAAGCGAACGGCGATGTGCTGAAACCGGAACTTCGTCATGCCAGCCGCATCGGGGCTGGAATGGTGGAGCCGAGGGGGATCGAACCCCTGACCTTCGCAATGCCATTGCGACGCTCTCCCAGCTGAGCTACGGCCCCATCGTTCCGGGAAGGCGCCCATTAGGGGCGCTTTTCTGGGTTGGCAAGCGCGTTTTTGAAGGCGCCGCCGAATGGGCACCGGACGGCCGCGGCCGCCCGGCGCCCGATCGATCAGTTCTCGTCGTCGTCGCTCGGCGCTTCAACACCCAGATCGTCGTCGCCGCCCAGATCGACATCGTCGTCGGCGGGGGTGTCGTCGTCCTCGGTGTCGATGTCCAGATCGTCACCCAGATCCGAATCGGCTTCCTTGTCCTTGTCCTTGTCGGCCTTCACCGCCTCGAACGGCAGCGGCTGCTTGGACTTCAGGATGGGTTCGGGCTCCCACGCATAGCCGCAGTTGATGCAGGTGACGGGCTCGTCCTTCTGCAAATCGTAGAAGCGGGTTCCGCATTTCGGGCACGAACGCTTCGTGCCCCATTCCGGCTTGACCATGCCGCGTATCGCCTTTCGGATGGGATGATTTCGGGCCTTGAGAAGGGCCCGCGAAGTGGCGCGCGCCTTGCCATAGTGCAAGCCCCCTGTCAAAAGCCCGCGCCCATGCACCCTCCTGCCACGCCCCGCCCGCTGTCGATCGCCGCCGCCGGCCCCCTCACGGGCGAGGTGACGGTGCCGGGCGACAAGTCGATCAGCCACCGCTCGCTGATGTTCGCCGGCCTTGCGATCGGCGAGAGCCGCATCCGCGGGCTGCTCGAGGGCGAGGACGTGCTCGCCACCGCCGCCGCGATGCGGGCGATGGGCGCGAGCATCGAGCGGCGCGACGACGGCGAATGGCGCGTGTCGGGCGTCGGCGTCGGCGGGCTCCTCCAGCCGCAAACCGCGCTCGACATGGGCAACTCGGGGACCTCCACCCGCCTTCTCATGGGCCTGGTCGCCAGCCATCCGATCACCGCGACGTTCATCGGCGACGCCAGCCTGTCGAAGCGGCCGATGGGCCGCGTGATCGAGCCCTTGTCGCGGATGGGCGCCGACTTCACCGCCAGCCCCGGCGACCGCCTGCCGCTCACCATGCGCGGCCTGTGCCCCGCGGTGCCGATCGAATACCGGCTGCCCGTCGCCTCCGCCCAGGTGAAGTCGGCAGTGCTGCTCGCGGGCCTCAATACGCCGGGCATCACCCGCGTCATCGAAAGCGTGCCGACGCGCGACCATAGCGAGCGGATGCTGCGCGGCTTCGGCGCCGAACTGACGGTGGAGGGTGAGGTCGTGTCGATCCGCGGCGAGGCGGAGCTTCGCGCGCGCGATATCGACGTGCCGGGCGATCCGTCGTCGGCGGGCTTCTGGATGGTCGCAGCCTCGATCGTGCCGGGGTCGGACGTCACGATACGCAACGTGCTGATGAACCCAACGCGCACGGGCCTGATGACGGCGCTCCAGATGATGGGCGCGTCGATCGAGCGGCTGAACCCGCGCGACGTGGGCGGCGAGGACGTCGCCGACTTGCGTGTCCGTCACGCGCCCCTGTCGGCGATCGAGGTGCCGCCCGAGCTCGCCCCCAGCATGATAGACGAATATCCGGTGCTGTTCGTCGCCGCTGCCTTTTCGAAGGGCCGCACCGTCGCGCGCGGCGCGCACGAGCTGCGCGTTAAGGAATCGGACCGCATCGCCGCGATGGCCGCCGCGCTCGGCCTTGCCGGCGTTTCGGTCGAGGAGCATGAGGACGGCCTGTCGATCGAGGGCCGCGACGGCGAGCCGCTGGCGGGCACCGGCGGCGATCGCGTCGCCAGCCTGCTCGACCACCGGATCGCGATGGCGATGGCGGTCGCAGGGATGCACGCGGCGCACGCCGTCGCGATCGACGACGCATCGCCCATCGCCACCAGCTATCCCGATTTCATCGCAACCGCGCAGACGCTCGGCGCGCAACCGACATGGCTCGAAGCATGATTATTGCCGTCGACGGCCCCGCCGCCTCTGGCAAGGGCACGATCGCCCGCGCGCTGGCGAAGCATTTCGGCCTGCCGCACCTCGACACCGGGCTTCTCTATCGCGCGGTCGCCGCGCGCGTGCTGGCCGAGGGGCTGGACCCGGCGCGCGAGGCGGACGTGGTGGCGATGTGCGACTTCGACGAAAGCGTCCTCGCCTCGCCCGACCTGCGCAGCGATCACGTCGGCAAGACGGCCTCGATCGTCTCGGCGCATCCGCTGGTGCGCGCAGCATTGCTCCAGCGCCAGCGACGGTTCGCGCAGCAGGATGGCGGCGCGGTGCTCGACGGTCGCGATATCGGCACCGTCATCGCCCCCGATGCCGACGTGAAGCTGTTCGTGAAGGCCACACCCGCCATCCGCGCGCGCCGCCGGCACGAGGAACTGCGCCGCCACGGGATCGACGTGAGCTACGACCGCGTGCTCGCCGACATCCGCGCCCGCGACGACCGCGACAGCCGCCGCAGCGAAGCGCCGCTCCGTCAGGCCGCCGATGCCGCGGCGCTGGACACGAGCTTCCTGTCGATCGAGGCCGCCGTGCAAAAGGCGATCGCGCTATCGGAAGCGCAGATGGCGCGGCGGGATTAAATATGCCCGTCATCCCAGCGAAAGCCGGGATCGCTTGATGATTGAGCATGGCGCCTGCCGCCAACGGCTCCAGCCTTCGCTGGGGCGACGACCTGTTACATCGCCCCCGCCAGCAGCGCCGGGTCGATCCGCGCGTCGCGCCACTTCATGCCCCAGTGGAGATGCGGCCCGGTCGCCCGCCCCGTCGCGCCGACCGCACCGATCAGTTGCCCTTGGCGCGCCGCCTGCCCTTCCTTCACGTCGATCTGCGACAGATGAAGGAACGCGCTGTTGAGGCCCATGCCGTGGTCGATCATCAGCAGCAGCCCCTCCAGCGTAAAGGGCGCCGCCGCCGCGAGGATCACCACGCCGTCGGCGGGCGCCACCACCGGCGCGCCGGTCGGCCGCGCGACGTCGACGCCGGAGTGATAGGCACCCGGCTCGCCCGCATAGACGCGCTGCGACCCGAACCGGCCGGAAATGCGCCCCTTTGCGGGCCAAATAAAGCGCTGGCGCCAGCCGCCGCTGTCACTATCGCTGCCGCGCGCGGCGGCGATGCGCGCGAGCTCGGGCGCACGGCGGCGGGTGAACTCGGCACTCGGCTGGCTGATGCGCGGCAGCGTCGGCAGGCGCTCGATCTGCCAGTCGCCGGGCGCGACGCTGATGATCTCGCTGAGCGAACCCGCCACCAGCCGCGCGATCGGCCCGGCATCGCGGTCGAAGGCGATCAGGAAGCGGCCATCCGCGGCGACCGGCACCGGCGTCCCGTCGAACGTCAGCGACCCGGCGCCGCGCGGCGCGGTCCCGGTCATCACCCCGCCCTGTACCGCCCGCCCGGTCAGGCCGAAGCGCGAGGAACCCTGCCCCCGCGCCGCCCCGGCAATCGCCAGCGCCGCGCCTGCGCCCAGCACTTGCCGCCGGGCGATCACGCCCCCGTCATCACCTTTGTCGCGACCTCGGCACTCGCATAGGCCTCCTGCCGCGCGACACTCCAATATTTTAGCGCGTCGAGCGCGATCCGCTCGCCCGTCACCGCGCACAGCACATGGTCGCCCGGCGACAGCACGCGAAAGCCGTTGGCCATGAAATGCAGCCGGGCGGGACGGGCGGTGTGCGACATCAACATGGGATCTCTCATCCGCGTTCAGAAAAGATTGGGTTGTTCGGGTGTGCCCTCAGTGTAGGCACGCCCGCCGCTGCGCTCAACCCGCGCATCGACGGTGCCGTCCTTGAAGTGAAGACGGAGCGCCCCCGCCGACCGCGCCGCAGCCGTATCGGCGACGACGCGCCCGCTCACCCGCCCCTCGACATAGGCATAGCCGCGCTCCAGCGGCTTTTCGGGATCGTTCGCCGCCAGTGCCCGTCCGGCCGACGCCAGTGCCGCCCCCGCCCGCTCCAGTCGCCGGTCGAGCAGCGCCGGGCGCAGCACCGCCCCCGCGCGGTCGAGCTGCCCGCGCCCCGCGGTCAGCCGCCGCTCCAACCCGCGCACCAGCCGCGCGCCGGCATCGTCGGCCCGCTGGCGCTGCGGCCCGAGCAGCGCATCGCGCTTGGGCATCACCCGCGCCAGCGCCGCCAGCCGCTCGCCCGCCCGCTCGTGATAGCGCCGCACGCACCGCTGCGTGCGCAGGCCCAGCATCGCGACCTGTTCGGCCAGGTCAGCGCGCACCGGCACCGCGATCTCCGCCGCGGCGGTGGGGGTGGGCGCGCGCAGATCGGCGGCGAAGTCGCAGAGCGTCGTGTCGGTCTCGTGCCCCACCGCCGAGACGATCGGGATCGAGCAGGCGGCGACCGCACGCACGACGGCCTCCTCGTTGAACGCCCACAAGTCCTCGATCGAGCCGCCACCGCGCGCGACGATGACGAGGTCGGGGCGCGGCACCGGGCCGCCCGGCGCGATCGCATCGAACCCGCGCACCGCCGCCGCCACTTCGTTCGCCGCGCCGTCGCCCTGCACCTTCACCGGCCAGACGATCACGTGCGAGGGACAGCGATCCTCCAGCCGGTGGAGAATGTCGCGGATCACTGCGCCGGTTGGGCTGGTGACGACGCCGATCACGCGCGGCATGAACGGCAGCGGCCGGCGCGCCTTCGACTTCTGGAAAAGCCCCTCGGCCTCGAACCGCGCCTTGTTGCGTTCGAGGAGCGCCATCAGCGCGCCCTCGCCCGCCAGTTCCATCCGCTCGATGACGATCTGGTATTTCGACCGGCCGGGATAGGTGGTGAGCTTGCCCGTCGCGATTACCTCGATCCCGTCCGCGGGGGAAAAGGCGAGCGCGCCCGCCGACCCGCGCCACATCACCGCGTCGATCACCGCCGCCTCGTCCTTGAGCGCAAGGTACACATGGCCCGAGGTCGCGCGCTTGAAGCCCGAGATTTCGCCGCGCAGGCGGACATGGCCGAACTCGCCCTCGACCATCCGCTTCAGCCGGCCCGACAACTCGCCCACGCTCATCGGCGCGGCGTTGTCGCCTGGGCGTCCCTCGGCTAACAGCGCGGGCCTGTCGTCGTCGGACATGATGAAGGGATCGGGCATGAACGTCCTGCTGATCGGATCGGGAGGGCGTGAACATGCGCTCGCATGGAAGCTCGCGCAATCGCCGGGCCTTACTACGCTGTTCGCCGCGCCGGGCAATCCGGGCATTGCGAACCACGCCGAATGCGTCGCGCTGAACGTCGCCGATCATGCCGCGGTTACCGATTTCTGCCGCGAAAAGAACGTCGCGCTCGTCGTCGTCGGGCCGGAGGCGCCATTGGTCGCGGGCCTTGCCGACGACCTGCGCGCCGCCGGCATCGCCGTGTTCGGCCCATCGAAGGCGGCGGCGCAGCTCGAGGGGTCGAAGGGGTTCACCAAGGCGCTCTGCACCCGCGCGAACATCCCGACCGCGGGCTATGTCCACGTCACTTCGCTTGAACAGGCGCGCACCGCGATCGCGCCGTTCGGCCTGCCCGTCGTCATCAAGGCGGACGGCCTCGCCGCGGGCAAGGGCGTGACGATCGCGATGACCCCGGAGGAGGCCGACGCCGCGCTTGCCGCGCTGTTCGCCGAACCGGGCGGCGAGGCGGTGATCGAGGAGTTTCTGACCGGCGAGGAAGCCAGCCTGTTCGTACTGACCGACGGCGCCGCACTGGTCCCGTTCGGATCGGCGCAGGACCACAAGCGGGTTGGCGACGGCGATACCGGCCCGAATACCGGCGGCATGGGCGCCTATTCCCCCGCCCGCGTCCTCACCCCCGAACTGGAACGCCGCGCGATCGAGGAAATCGTCCGCCCGACAGTCGCGGCGCTGGCTTCCGAGGGCACGCCGTATTCGGGCGTCCTCTATGCCGGGCTGATGCTCACCAACACCGGGCCGAAGCTGATCGAATACAATGCGCGGTTCGGCGATCCCGAATGTCAGGTGCTGATGGCGCGGTTTGAGGGCGACCTGCTCGCGCTGTTGCAGGCGGTGGCGGAGGGCCGGCTGGCCGAGGCGCCCGCCCCCGCCTTTGCCGAGGTGCCCGCGCTCACCGTCGTCATGGCCGCACGCGGCTATCCCGGCACGCCCGAGACCGGCGGCGCGATCGGCGGCATCGACGCGGCCGAGGCGACGGGTGCGACGGTGTTCCAAGCGGGTACGAAGCTGGCCGGCGACACGCTGGTCGCCGCGGGGGGCCGCGTGCTTGCCGTGACCGCCAGCGGACCCGATGTTGCGAGCGCCCAGGCCGCCGCCTATCGCGGGGTCGATGCGCTCGACTTCCCCACGGGCTTCTGCCGCCGCGACATCGGCTGGCGCGAGGTGGAACGCGAACGCGCCTGATTCGTCCCGCTTTCGACGGTTTCCCTGAAGGATCGCCATGGCCAGCTCCACGTCCGCCGACACGATCACCACGACCTCGCCCGGCGGGGCGGCGGAAATGATGATGCCGATCACCGTCACGCACCTCGTCGTGATCGCCATCGCGATCGTGCTGACGATCGCGATGATACTGTGGGGCCAGAAGCGTCGCCGCCAGCGCCGCGCGGGCGAGCGCGAGCTGGCCGAACGCAGCGAAACGGTCGAGGTGGTTGCCGCCGCGCCGGGCGCCGAAACCCGGGCGGAAGCGCCTGCCGCACCCGCGCCCGCCGCCGCTGATGCCAAAACGCAGTCGGAAACGCCCCCCGCGCCCCCTCCCGTCGAGCCGGAAACGACGCCGCACGTCACCGACACGCCTGCGGTCGCGCCCGCGCCGCCGCCGCTTGCCGACACCCTGCCCGCTACGCCGCCGCTCGCCATGGAACCGCCGCTTACGACGCTGAAGGGGCTGGGCCCAAAGGCCGCCGCGATGCTGGCCGGGCGCGGGGTCGCCTCGATCGCAGACCTCGCTGCACTGTCGCCCGATCAGGCCGATGCGCTCGATGCCGATCTCGGTCCGTTCGCCGGCCGAATGTCGCGCGACCGCTGGCACGAGCAAGCGCGGCTGCTCGCGAGCGGGGACAAGGCCGGATATGAGGCGATCTTCGGCAAGCTTGGATGAATTTCCCACTGGAAACGTACCGCCCCGTAGGTAAGGTACTGACAGGGGTGCAAAACATGATCCAGCGCGCGATTATCGCCGACGACCATCCGATGTGCCGCGAAGCCGCGCGCATGGCACTTGAAATGGCGGCCCCTGAGGCGCAGGTCGCACAGGCCGGGACGCTTCGCGAAGTCCTCGACGATCCGATGCCGGCCGGCCTCGTGATCCTCGATCTGGGGCTTGCCGACAGCCGCGGCATCGCCAGTCTCATTGAGGTAGCACGGGCCCGCCCGGCGACCCCAATCCTCGTCGTCAGCGGCGACGAGCGACCCGATATCGAGGTGCGCGCCGCCGCCAACGGCGCCGCCGGCTATGTGAATAAGGCCGCGCCGCTCGCCGACCTTGCCGCCGCGATCCGCACCGTGCTGTCGGGCGGCTCACACTTCACGCCCGGGCTCGAACTCGAGGCACCGGACAGCGCCGATGCCCGCCTCGCCTCCCTCAGCCCGGCAGAGGCGCGGGTGCTGCGCGCGATGCGCGACGGCGGCCTGAACAAGCAGATCGCCTACGAACTCGGGCTATCCGAGATCACCGTGAAGCAGCACGTCAAGGCGATCCTGCGCAAGCTGGGCGTCGTCAACCGGACGCAGGCGGTGCTGCTTCTCCACGATGCCACCCGTGATCCCAAGGGGTGATGGCGGATCGCCGACCAGACCCATAGCCCTGACCCCGCCGTGATGTCGCCGGGCGGTCGCGGCCCGACGCCGGACCCAACCGGCGCGAAGGTTCGGTCGGACGCGGTCACCCCGCCGCGCCCCCCTGCCCCGACCGCACGGCACAGCGGCGAAGGGGGCGCGCCCGATGACCGGACGACTGTCGATCCCGCCGCACGCATTGCGCGCATCGGCGACGACATGCGTCGGCGTTACCACGCGGTGACCGGTCGATCGCCGGTGGCGGCGCTGGTCCTTCCGGCGGCGGCGATGTTCGTGCTGACCGCGGCGCTCACCATCCCCAGCCTGCTCCTTGCCCGCTATCATCCAGCGATCGCGCCGCTCTGGCTTGCCAATGCGGCGGCGGCGGCGATCCTGCTGCGGTTCCGCACGTTGCACGAGCGCGTCGTGCTTGCCGGCGTCGGGCTGGGCTTCGTCGCGGCCTATCTCGTGGCGGGCTATCCGCCGGTCCGCTCGCTGGGGCTGACGGCGTCGAACCTGGTCGAGATCATCGCCGCGATCTTCCTGATGCGGCGCTTCGGGGGTCAGAAGGCAGCGGTCCATTCGCCGCGCTACATCACGCTGTTCATGGCACTGGCGGGCGTCGCCGCGACCGCGATCGGGGCGCTGTTCGGGGCGACGGTCGTGACGCCGGGGGCGGGATACGGCCTCAACGTCCTTCACTGGTTCGCCGCCGACGCGCTCGGCATGCTGGTGCTAGGGCCGATGATCCTCGTCGCGTTCAATCCCGACAGCCGGTCGATCCTGAAAGCGGGCCGGGTTCCGGAGGCGATTGGGATCGGCACGCTGATCGCCCTGACGACGGCGATCGTGTTCGACCAGACGCGCTATCCGGCGCTGTTCGTCATCCTGCCGCCGCTGACGCTGGCCGCGTTCCGGCTGCGCTTCGTCGGCGCGACGATGGCGATCCCGATCGTCGCGGCGATCGCCTCGGTCCAGACGATGCAGGGCCATGGCCCCATCGCCGGCCTGATCCTGCAACCGGGCGAGCGGATCCTGTTCCTCCAGGCGTTCCTGTCGGTCACCGTCATGTCGACCTTGCCGATCGCCGCGGTGCTGGTCGAGCGCCGGCGCCTCGACGAGCGGCTGCGCGAGAGCGAGCGCGGCTATCGCCTGCTCGCGCGGCACAGCAACGACATGATCGTCCGCATCGGCCTCGACGGCGTGCGCCGCTACGTTTCGCCGGCGTCGGAGACGATCCTCGGCTACATGCCCGAGGAACTGGTCGGCGACATTCCGATCGCGGCGATCCATGCCGAGGATCGCGCGCGAGTGGAGCGCGTCTGCCGCTCGCTGCTGGAGGGAGCGGAGAGCCCGACCTGCACCTATCGCCAGCGCCGCCGCGATGGCCGCTATGTCTGGCTGGAGGCCAATTACCGGCTCGTCCGCGCACCCGATGGCACGCCGATCGAGTTCGTCGCCAGCGTCCGCGACATCGGCAAGCGCCATGCCGCAGAGGTCGAGGCCGCACGCGCCGCCGCGCAGATCGAGGAAAGCCACCGCCTGCTGATGCTGGCCGAGCGGATGGCGGGCGTCGGCCACTGGCGGTTCGACGTGATCGACCGCTCGCTCTTCTGGTCGAGCGAGGTGTTCCGGATCCACGGCCTCGATCCCGGCGATCAGCCGCCGATCGAGAGCGGCCTCGACTTCTATCATGAGGACGATCGACCGATGGTCCGCGAACTCCTCGACCGCGCGATCGCGAAGGGCGAGGCGTGGAGCTTTCGCGCCCGACTGATCCGCGCCGATGGCGAACTGCGCCAGGTCGAATCCTTCGGCCAGGCCGAGCGCGCACCCGATGGCCGCGTCGTCGGCATCGTCGGCGTGTTCCGCGACGTGACCGAGCAGGCGGAGATCGAAAGCGCGCTGATCGACGCCCGGGACCAAGCACAGGCACTGGCGGACGCGCGCAGTGCCTTCGTCGCGACGGTCAGCCACGAGATTCGCACGCCGATGACGGGCGTGCTCGGCATGATCGAACTCTTGCGCGCCAATCCCGAACCCGCGGTGCGCCAGCGTTATCTCGACAGCCTCGAACAGTCCGCGTCGCTGCTGATGGCGGTACTCGACGACGTACTCGACTTCTCAAAGATCGAGAGCGGCGCGCTGGCGCTCGAATCGATCGACTTCGACCTGGCCGAACTGGCGCGCAGTACGCTCGACCTGTTCGGCCATGCCGCCTCGCACAAGGGGCTGACGCTCAGCCTGTCGATGCCGGTCGGGCGCGACATGATGGTGCGCGGCGACCCCGTCCGCCTGCGCCAGGTGATCGCCAACCTCATCAGCAATGCGGTCAAGTTCACGCCCGCGGGGGGCATCGAGCTCAGCATCGCACTGTCGGCGGAGGGGTCGGGCCGGCTGCTGCGCGCGCGGGTGCGCGACACCGGCATCGGCATCGCGGCCGAGGCGATCGAGCGGCTGTTCGAGCCATTCGTCCAGGCCGACCTGTCGACCACGCGGCGGTTCGGCGGCACCGGCCTCGGCCTCGCCATCACGCGCCGCCTGATCGAGGCGATGGGTGGCCGCATCGGCGTGGAGAGCGCGCCGGGCAAGGGGACCTGCTTCACCTTCGACGTGCGCCTTGCCGCGGCCAGCGGCAAGCCCCTGTCCCGCCCCCGCCCCGCGACCCCGGCGGGTGCGCCGCTGTCGCTCCTCTTGGCGGAGGACAACGGCATCAACCGGATGCTGGTCGAGGCGCTGGTCCGCCGCGACGGGCACGCGATCATCAGCGTCGAGAACGGTCGCCTGGCGGTGGAGGCGGCGGCGGAGCGGCGCTTCGACGCGATCCTGATGGACATGCAGATGCCCGAACTCGACGGGCTGTCGGCGACGCGTGCGATCCGCGAGGGCGGCGGACCGAACGCCGCGACGCCGATCATCGCGCTTACCGCCGATGCGGCGATCGAGCGGCGCGCGCTCTACGACAATGCCGGGCTGACCGACCTGCTCACCAAGCCCATCGACAGCGCCGCGCTGATCGACCGGCTGCGCCGCATCGGCGCGCGCCGGCCCTCAACCGAGACGCCGGCACCGCCGCTCCTCGACACCGGCAAGCTCGCCGATCTGGAGGCGACAATCGGCCGCGCGAATGTCGACCGGCTGCTGGCGATGATGGCGGACGAGCTCGCGCACGCGCCCGCCGCGATCGCGCGGCTGATCGAGATCGACGATCGCGATGCCGCCGCCCCCGCCGCGCATGCGCTGAAGGGCGCAGCGCTCAACGTGGGGGCGACGCGGATCGCCGACCTGGCCCGCCGGATCGAACAGGCGTGCGAGGCGGGCGAACCGCTCGAATCCTTCGGGCCGATGCTGCTCGCCGCCGCCGATTCGACCGCGGGCATGATCGCCGAGCGGCGGCAGTCGAACGCGATCAGCGGATCGGGCGGCGTACGAGCCTGAGGCTCGGCCAGTCGCCAAGCTGGATGCGCCCCGCCAGCCGAAACCCCGCCTGACGATAGGCCGCGAGCACATCGTCCGCCTGTCGGTCGAGCAGCCCAGCCAGGATCGCCGTCCCGCCCGGCAGCGTCGCCGCCGCGATCGCCGGCGCCAGCTCGATCAGCGGCCCGGCGAGGATGTTGGCGCAGACGAGGTCATAGGGCGCGCGCCGCTCGATCGTGCGATGCGCGAGGCCCGGCGCGACTGCGAGCGCCAGCCGCCCCGGCGCGTCGCCCAGCGCAACGCCGTTCACCTCGGCATTGACGCGCGTCACGTCGATCGAGATCGGGTCGATGTCCGACGCGGTCGCGCGCGCGTTCGGCCACAGGTGCATTGCCGCAAAGGCGAGCAGCCCTGTGCCCGTCCCTACGTCGATATGGTTGCGAACCACCATGCCCGCCGCCTTCATCGCCTCCAGCGTCATCAGGCAGCCGGTCGTCGTCTCATGGTGCCCGGTACCGAAGGCGAGCCCCGCCTCGATATGAAAAGCGCGCAGCCCCTCCGGCACTTCGCCCTTGTTGGCGCTGGTGTGGACGTAGAAGCGGTCGGTCGCGACCGGGTCCAGCCCCGACTGGCTGAGCGTCACCCAGTCCGCTTCGGCGATACGCTCGGGCATCACCGCCGCATCGCCCGCACTCGGGACGAGCGCGCGCAGCATCTCGATCTCGCGCGCGCCGGGCTCGTCCTGGAAATAGGCGTCGAGCACCCAGTCCTCGACATCGTCCTCGGTCAGCTCGCGCGTCAGCAGCACCGGCGGCGCGGTCATCTCCGCGAACGCCGCGCCCTCGGGGTCGATCGCCTCGGCCTCTGCGCGAGTGCAGGGCAGCGTTACTTTCCAGCTGTCGCTCATCGCACGTAGCTCGCACCGTTCACGTCGAGCACTGCGCCGGTCATCGACGCGGGCGCCTCGAGCGCGCAGAAGCGGGCGATCGTCGCGACCTCGGCCGGATCGGCAACGCGGCCGAGCGGAATGTCGGCCAGCAGCTTGTCGCCGCCGCGGCTCTCCAGATAATCCTCGGCCATGCCCGTCATCGTGAAGCCGGGGCAGATGGCAAAGGCGAGGATGCCATCCCTGGCATAGCCGCGCGCGATCGACTTGGTCATGCCGACCATCCCCGCCTTCGACGCGGCATAATGCCAGTGCGCGGGGCTGTCGCCGCGATAGGCGGCGCGGCTCGCGACGTTGACGATCCGCCCACCCTCGCCCCGGTCCTGCCAGTGGCGGACGGCGAGGCGGCAGAGCTCGGCGCTCGCGGTAAGGTTGATGCGCATCGTGCGCTCCCACTCGGCCACCCAGACGTCGTGCGCGGCCTCCAGCGGCGAGGCCTCGAACACGCCGGCATTATTGACCAGCACGTCGATGCGGCCGTCCAGCTCAACCAGCGCGCGGCGCCACAGGTCGGCGGGCGCGGCGGGATCGGCGAAGTCGGCCGCCAGGAACGCGCCCGTCGACTGGCGGGCAAGGCGCACGTCGGCGCTGTCCAGCGCCTCGGCGATCGCGGCACCGATGCCGCGGCTGGCGCCGGTCAGGAGGATATGGATCGTCATGCCCCGCGCGTTACGGCGCGGGGGGGTCACCGGTCAATCAAAGGTGTAGGAAAGCGCTGCGCCCGCCGAGAACTGGTTGCGCGACCCGAACGCGCCGACCACCGGCGAGTCTGCCGCGTCGGCGACCAGCCGGTCGTACTTGGCATAGCCGCTGACGCCCCAGCGGTCGTTTAATTGCCGCAACACGCCGACGGTCGCGCCGACCATCTGCACGCCGCCCTTGGCGTCATAGACCGGCAGGCCCGATCGCGCGGCATCGCCCGGCGTCAGGCTGAAATAGGCGTCCATGTAGCGGTTGTCGGCCAGCGTGACGCGAGGACCGATCGAGATCAGCCATTTGTCGTGATCGCGCAGCACATAGTCGGCGCCCACCATGCCCGTCAGTCCCTTGTGCCCGTTGAGGCCCTTGCGCCCCTCGACCCGCAGCCGGATCGCGTCGGTCAGCTGATACTGGACGAAGCCACCCAGTTCGACCGTGAACCCGACCTCCGACAGAACACCGCCGACGTCGCGGCTGCGCCGCTTGCCCTCGAACCCGAAAGCGGGGCCGGCGGAGAAACGCTCGCTGCGGAACGCGGGGAAGCCGGCGCTTTCATCAGGCGCCTCGAACGCAAAATCGTCGTCGCCCCGCGCCCGCGACACGTCGATGAACGGACGAAGCTGGTAGCTGTCGCTCCCCGGAAAGCTCGGCACGAGCTGTGGCCCGAGACCGACCCGCGTCCGGCGCGGCCGCTCGTCCTTCGCCTCCTGCGCATGAAGCGGCGTGGCAGCGGCGAACAGGGCAAGGCCGAGGATCAGGGTGCGCATCGAGGCTGAACCGTTACGCTTGCGCAAGGTTCCTTTAGTTAGAGGCGGTTACGATAGGCTGAAACGACATTACCCGATCCACGCGTTCGCAACGCCGTGATTGCTGCCACCGAGCCGTACCCCGGCAAAGGCCGGCGTCCAGTAGCGGGCCCCGTGTTGGTGGACGGACCACTACAATCAGTGTCACCCAACTGGACGCCGGCCTTCGCCGGGGTACAAGCTATTCTTCCCCGCCGCGCGCGCACGAAAAACCCCGCCGCATCGCTGCGACGGGGCTTTTCGTCATTCACTTCGGGTCACGCCGGCTGCGGCGAGCCGAACGGACCCTTGGGCCGCCGCGTCTTGGGGATCGAGGTCCCGGCCGACGCGACCGGCTTCATGCCCGCGCCCGGCTCCGGCCGGTCGAGGTCCTCGCCCGCGATTAGGCGCTTGATCTCGTCGCCCGACAGCGTCTCATACTCGAGCAGCGCGCCGGCCAGCAGGTGGAGCTGGTCGATATGATCGGTCAGCAACTGACGCGCGCGGGCCAGTCCGCCCTCGACGGTCGAGCGAATTTCCGCATCGATCAGCTGCGCGGTCTCGTTCGACATATGCCGCGGCTGCGCCGACGAGTAACCGAGGAAGCTCTCGCCCTCGGGCTGTGCGTACTCCACCGGGCCGACCTTGTCCGACATGCCCCACTTGGTGATCATGTCGCGGGCGAGGCCCGTGGCGTACTGAATGTCGCCCGACGCGCCCGACGACACCTTGTCATAGCCAAAGATCAGTTCCTCGGCGACGCGGCCGCCCATCGACACCGCGAGGTTCGCGTACATCTTGTCGCGGTGGTACGAATAGCTGTCCCGCTCGGGCAGGCGCATGACCATGCCGAGCGCGCGGCCACGCGGAATGATCGTCGCCTTGTGGATCGGGTCGCTCGCCGGCTCGTGGATGCTGACGATCGCGTGGCCCGCCTCGTGATAGGCGGTCATGCGCTTCTCGTCGTCAGTCATGACCATCGAACGCCGCTCGGCGCCCATCATGACCTTGTCCTTAGCTTCCTCGAACTCCTGCATCGCGACGAGGCGCTTGGACTTGCGCGCCGCCATCAACGCCGCCTCGTTGACGAGGTTGGCGAGGTCCGCGCCCGAAAAGCCCGGCGTGCCGCGCGCAATGACCCGTGCATCGACGTCGGGCGCCAGCGGCACCTTCTTCATGTGCACTTCGAGGATCTTGATCCGGCCCTCGATATCGGGGCGCGGCACCACGACCTGGCGATCGAAGCGGCCCGGACGCAGCAGCGCGGGGTCGAGCACGTCGGGACGGTTGGTCGCCGCGACGATGATGATCCCTTCGTTCGCCTCGAACCCATCCATCTCGACGAGGAGCTGGTTCAGCGTCTGCTCGCGCTCGTCATTGCCGTTGCCGAGGCCTGCACCGCGGTGACGACCCACCGCGTCGATCTCGTCAATGAAGACGATGCACGGCGCCGACTTCTTGGCCTGCTCGAACATGTCGCGCACGCGGCTCGCGCCGACACCGACGAACATCTCGACGAAGTCCGAGCCCGAAATGGTGAAGAACGGCACGCCCGCCTCCCCCGCGATCGCACGGGCGAGCAGCGTCTTGCCGGTGCCGGGCGAACCGACCAGCAGCGCGCCCTTCGGGATCTTGCCGCCCAGCCGGGCGAACTTGGTCGGGTCCTTCAGGAACTCGACGACTTCCTCCAGCTCCTCGCGCGCCTCGTCGATGCCGGCGACGTCGTCGAAGGTTACCTTGCCTTCCTTCTGCGTCAGCAGCTTGGCGCGCGACTTGCCGAAGCCCATCGCACCGCCGCCGCCGCCGCCCTTCTGCATCTGGCGAAGGACGAAGAAGGCGATGCCGAGGAACAGGAGGAACGGCAGCGACTGATAAAGCAGCACCATCCAGATGTTCGGCCCTTCCTCGGGCCGGGCATTGATGACGACGCCCCGCTCGCGCAGGCGCTGGATCAACTGCGGATCGTTGGGCGTGTTGGTGCGGAACCGCTCGCTATTGGTGAGCTCGCCGGTGATCGTGTCGGGCGACACGTTGACCTGGCGCACCTGACCCTCTTCGACGCGGTCTAGGAAGGTCGAATAGGGAATGGTGTTCCCCGACGCCTGGCTCGAGCTGCCGCCGAACATCTGCACGAACAGCGCGAGCGCCAGGAGAATGCCGACCCAGATCATCAGGCTGCGCATCCACGGATTGCCGCCGCCGTTGCCCGGATCCTGCTGCTTGTCGTTGTCGTTCATTCGCGGTGTACCTCTTCTCACCCGACAACATAGGCGAGCGGGGGTTAATGGCAATGGAACAGCGCCGATCAGTGTGATCGGCCGGGGGAACAGCGCCGACCCGTTTGATCGGCCGGTGGAACAGCGCCGATTAGGGCGTGCGCCGCGGCGGGGCGGCGAAGAAGGTCCAAATCACCCGCCCCTCTCGCCGCATCACGGTCGCGCGGACGTTGCCCAGCATCGCGGCGCGGCCGTCCCTGAGCGTGACCGCCATCCGGGCGAGCGCATCGCCCCGCGGATCGATGCCCGGCTCGACCGTGCGCAAGGCACGCTCGACCAGCCGGCGTTGCAGCTCGAACGGCAGATCGTCGGCAAGAAGTTCGATACGCCCCCCCATTACCGCGATGCGCTCGCCGCCGAGCCGCTCGACCATCCAGCCGATCGCATCCTCCGCGTCGCCGAGCGCCCGCGCGCTGGCAGCCCAATGCTCGGTATCAAGCGCGCCCACCCCGGCAAGCACCTTGCGCAGCCGCGCGCGATCGAAGCGGTCGTCGATGTTGCTCGGGTCCTCGATCGCCTCGATCCCCGCCCCCCTGACGATCGCCGCCAGTTCGGCGCACCTCCATCCGAGCAGTGGGCGGACGACCCGCCCGCCCTTCGCCCGCACGCCCGCCAGCCCGGCGACCCCGGCCCCGCGATTGAGCCGCATCACCATCGTCTCGAGCTGGTCGTCGGCATGATGCGCGGTCGCGATCGCATCGGCACGGACGCGCACGCGCTCGGCCTCGAGCAGCGCATAGCGAAAGGCGCGGGCGCGCGCTGACAGATTGGCGGTGCGCCCGGTGCGCGCCGGCATCTCCCCGCGGAGGACCGTGTGAGCGATGCCGAGGCGGCCGGCAATCGACCCTACGAACGCTGCCTCTCCGGCCGACGCGGGGCGCAGGCCGTGGTCGACCGTCGCCGCGATGCACCGCTCGCCGAGCACTGCCCGCGCCAGCAGCATCAGCGCGAGGCTGTCGCCGCCGCCCGACACCGCGACGAGCAGCCGGCCCTTTTCAACATCGAACAGCGCCGACAGGTTGCGCGCAAACCGCGCAACGATGCCCGCGTCTAGCGCGTCACTTGCACTTGGCGGCAAGGCGCGCCTTTGCGACATCGGCCTTCATCGACGCGGTCAGCTTGTCGCCGTACACGTCGCCGAGCTCGTCATAGACCTTGCACGCATCGGCCGGCTTCTTGAGCTGGACCAGCGCCTCGCCGAGATAGAGCAGGCTGTCGGGCGCCCGCTCGCCATCGGGCATCTTCTTGTAATTGTCGTAGAACGCGATCGAGGCGAGGCTGGGCTTGCCGTCGTCGAGATAGGCGCGGCCGAGCAGGTTCTGCGCAAAACTCGCGCGGCGATGCTGCGGATAGTCGGCGACCATCTTCTTCAGCGCCGTCGCCGCCTCGGGGTACAGCTTCGCCTGCCACAGGCGATAGCCATAGGTATAGGCGTCCTCGCCCGCGTCGCCCGTGGAGGGCTTGGCGATCGCCGCTACCTGCTTGGCGCGGTCGCCGCCGGTCGCGGCGGGGGCGTTGATCCGCGGCGGCGGCGCGTCACGCGTGTCGCCGGCGGCGGCCACGTCGCGCGCGGGCGGGGCTGCGTCGGACGTGACGGGCGCAGGCAGGGCGACGCCGGCGGCAAGTTTGGCATCGGTCGACTTGCGATACGCCTCGAACGCCTCTCGAAGCTGGCGCAATTGATACTGGTTCTGCTCGATCTGGCCGGTGAGGCTGGAAAGCTGCGATTCGAGCGAACTGACCCGCGCGGTCAGGTCGGCGATCGCGCTGGTGGCGGGGACGCCGGGCGCGGCGGCCTGAGTCTGCGGTGCGGTGATCTGCGGCTCGATCATCTGGCCGGCACCGCCCGGAAAGACCTTGCGCTGGACGGCGCGCATCTCGCGCTCCAGCCGGTCGACGCGCGGGCCGACGTCCTGCGCGGCGGCGGGCTGCGCGAGCGCCGCGACGCCGCACGACATGAGGATCAGGATCGAACGGTTCATCGGCTTCTCGCACCCCCCGGTGTCGGTTTCGGCGGGAACCCTAATGGCCTTCGCCACCTGTCGCCAGCCTTAAGCGCCGGCGGCGGCCCGCGCGCGCAGTGCCTCGGCGCTGATGCCGATATCCTTGATCGGCCGCTCGCCCGACCCGAGCGCCGGCACCGCCTGTCCGTCGATCGTCACGGCCAGTTTGTCGGGACGGCCGATATTGATCTGCGGCCCCTTCGCCGTCACCGGCACGTCGTAAGTCTCGCCCTTCTGCATCGTCTTCATGAGCAACGTGTCATTGGCGGCGTCGTAGACGCGCACCCACACCTCGTCGGTCGCGGTCAGGCGGACGAGGCCGGCGGGGCTGGGCGTCGGCGCGGGCACGGGCGTCGTGACCGTATTGGGTGCCGGCGCCTCGGCAACCGTCATTGGCGCGGCTTCCTCGCCGCGGAAGATCGACGTGCCATACCAGAGGCCGATGCCGACGACGATCAGGATCGCGACGAGCACGCCGGCCATCGCAAGGCCGCGCGGCGGCACGCGTGCGGGCTCGGCCAGCGCATAGGGCTCGTGCCGGGGCTTGGGCGCCCACGTAGTCGACAATTCGCCGCGCAGGCTGTTCGCCAGCGAAACCTCGTCGGCGCCGATCGCGCGGGCATAGGCACGCACGAACCCCATCGCGTAAGTGATCGACGGCAGCGAGGCATAGGTCGACGTCTCGATCGCCTCGAGATGGCGAAGCGGGATGCGCGTGCGCTGGCCGATATCCGCCAGCGTCAGCCCCGCCGCTTCCCGCGCGGCGCGAAGGCGGTCGCCCACACGCTCGCCACCCAAGGGGGCGGGGGAACCGGCGACTTCATCGACCATCATCTTCTCCGACGCTTGGCTGCGACCTTTTGGGATTGGCGTCGGCCGAGCCTTAACGCGGCCTTGTCCACCTTGCGAGCGAAACGACCGTAATCAACGCAAAAAAGTCAGGCGTGCTCGACCCCGTGCGCCGCTGCCCATTGCTCGAGCCGCTCGCGCAGCGGCCCCTCGGGGCTGTCGATCATCGGCATCAGGTCGGCGCGTAGCCGGTCGAGGTCCAGCGTGCGGATCATCGCCTTGACCGGCCCCACCGCCGCGGGCGTGATCGACAGCCGTTCGATCCCGAGCCCGAGCAGCGCCATCGCCTCCAGCGGCCGCCCGCCCATCTCGCCGCAAACCGCGACGGGCACGCCCGCCGCCTTCGCCGGCTCGACCACGCGGCGCAGGAAGCGCAGGATCGGCACCGACAGCCAGTCGTAGCGCATCGCGAGCTTTGGATGCGCGCGATCGGCGGCGAACAGGAACTGGGTCAGGTCGTTGGTGCCGATCGACAGGAAATCGACCTTGGGCAGCAGGATATCGAGCACCTCGGCCAGCGCCGGCACTTCCAGCATCGCGCCATAGCGCACCTCGTTGGGCAGTTTCCGCCCGCGCGAGGCGAGCCACGCGCGCTGCGCCTCGAACAGGGCCTGCGCCTGATCGAACTCCCAGGGCTCGCTGACCATCGGGAACATGACGCTGAGCGTCCGCCCCGCTGCCGCCTCTAGAAGGGCGCGCGCCTGTGCCTTCATCAGCCCCTCGCGCTCCAGCGCGAGGCGGAGCGCCCGCCAGCCCATGGCGGGGTTCTCCTCCAGATGATCCTCGTCATGCTCGAGATAGGGGAGCGCCTTGTCGCCGCCGATATCGACGGTGCGGAACACCACGGGCCGGTCACCGGCAGCGTCCAGCACGTCGCGATAGAGCCGCTGCTGCCGCTCGCGCGCCGGCAAGGTGGCAGAGACGAGAAACTGGAACTCGGTGCGGAACAGCCCGATGCCGTCGGCGCCGGTCAGGTCGAGCGCGGCCACGTCGTCGCGAAGGCCGGCATTGACCATCAGCGTGACGCGCTTGCCGTCCTTCGTCACCGGCGGCTCGCTCTTCAGCGCCGCGAACGCCGCGCGCCGCTTCTGGCTGGCGGCGAAGCGCGCGTCGAACGCCTCCTCCATCGCTGCCGAGGGCCGGGCGATCACCGATTCCGCCGTCACGTCGAGGAGCAGGCGATCTCCCTCCCCGATCAGCCGCTTCACGTCGCGCACGCGGCCGAGCACCGGCACGCTCATCGCCCGCGCGACGATCGTGACATGCGCGGTCAGCGACCCTTCCTCGAGGATCACGCCCTTCAGCCGGCGGCGATCATATTCGAGCAGTTCGGCCGGACCCAGATTGCGCGCGATCAGGATCGAATCCTGCCTAAGGCCCATCTGCGCCGCGGTGCCCAGCTGCCCCGCGACGATCCGCAGCAGCCGGTTCGACAGGTCCTCCAGGTCGTGCATGCGGTCGCGCAGCAATGGGTCGTCGATCTCGCGCATCCGCATCCGGGTGCGCTGCTGCACCCGCTCGATCGCCGCCTCTGCGGTCAGGCCGCTGTCGATCGCCTCGTTGATCCGGCGTGCCCACCCCTCGTCATAGGCGAACATCTTGTACGTTTCGAGCACCTCGTCATGCTCGCCGCCGACGCCGAACTCGGCCTGGCTGGCGAAGCGCTCGATCTGGTCGCGCATCTTGTCGAACGCGGCATAGACGCGGTGGCGCTCGGCCTCGGTATCCTCCGCCACCACATGCTCGATGACGACGCGCGGCTGGTGAAAGACGGCGACGCCGCTCGCCATCCCGTCGACCAGCCGGAACCCCTCAATCCGCTGCGTCGCGGTCGGCTGCGGCCGGGTGGAGCCCGCCCCGCCCTCGTCGATCAGCCCGGCATTGGCGATGAGTTCGGACAGGACCATCGCCACGGTCTGAAGCGCCTCGATCTCGACATCGGCATAGCGGCGCGGATCGACATGCTGGACCGCCAGTACGCCCACCGACCGCTCGCGCCGGATGATCGGCACGCCGGCGAAGCTGTGGAAACGGTCCTCGCCGGTTTCGGGACGATAGGCGAAGTCGGGGTGCGTCGCCGCCTCATCAAGGTTCAGCGTCTCGACATTCTTGGCGATCGTGCCGACCAGCCCCTCGCCGGGCGCCAGCCGGGTGACGTGCACCGCGCGCTCGTCGAGGCCGCGGGTCGCGAACAGCTCAAGCACGCCCTCGCGCAGCAGATAGATCGAGCAGACCTCGCTATCCAGCGCCTCGCCGATGATGTTGACGACGGCGTTCAATTTGGCCTGGGCGCCCGATCGCGCGGCCATCACCTCGTGCAGTCGGACGAGGATCTCGCGGGCGGCGGCGGCGGCGGAGGTCGGCATGGAACCGGCCTAACAGATGATGCGGGCGGGCTAAAGCCGCTGCGGCATCCTTATCGCGCGCTGTTCGCCGTCACCTCGGTATCGCTCATCAACAGGTCGCTGCTGACCGTCAGCACCGGCGCGCGATTGACCGGCACCGGCTGGACCGAAGCGATCTGCACCGGCGCACTCGCGGGCTCGAACCGATTGGCCTTCCACGCGGCCAGATCGGTGCGATAGGCGGCATAGGCGCGATAGAAATCGGTGAACGGCACGTCGAGCGCGGCGACCGCAGGCGCGGCGAACCCGTCGAGGCCGCCCGCCGGCGTCGTCGCGGCGGCCGCGACCAGCGGCGCGGCGGCGGCACAGAAGGCGGCGCGCGCGGGCGGCTGGGCATAGAAATTGTATAGCCGCGTCATGTCGTCGTCGAAGCGGTCCTGCCACTCGGCCCCGAACCGCGTGCGATATTCGGCCTTCAGCCCGTCATGCGCCTTGTTGAGCGCAGTTTTGTGCGCGGCGAGGAAGGCATTGTACTGCGCCTCCATCGGCTCCCCCGCCTTCGCGCATTGCAGCACCGCGACGTTGAGCGCGGCGCGCAAATGCCAGGCGGTGGCAATCGGCGACAGCCCGCGGCTGGGTGTCATGAAGTTCCCGTCGGGTGCCATCGCAGGGAGCGTCAGGTTGGCGGCGGCGCTCAGCGGCGGGCGCGGCATCGGCCGCTCGACCATCACCGGCGGCGGGGGGGGCGGCGCGGCCGCGACTTCGGTCTTCGACTTGCCGCAGCTCGCCAGCGCGAACGGCAACAGGGCAACAGCGAAACGGGCACGCATCATCGACCGACTCCGGGACTGAGTGGGTACAGAGTCGCGCGATATGGCTAAGATGCGGTTAAGCGACGGGCCGTCGCATCGCCCCCTTCCCCCGCCCCGCCTGCCCGCGCTAGAGCCGGCGCGATGGACCTGACCGCGCTCGATATCGTCGTTCTCCTCTCGATCGGCGGCGCCGCGGTGCTCGGCGCCATTCGCGGCTTCGTGACCGAGGTGCTGTCGCTGCTCGCCTGGCTGCTCGTCGTGTTCGCCGTCCGGCTGTTCCACACCCCGCTCGCCGCGATGCTGCTGGGGCCGATCGGCACCACGTCGGGCGCGGCAGTGCTCGCCTTCGTGCTCATCGTCGGGATCGTCTGGCTGGGGGGCAAGATGGTGTCGAACGCGATCGGCAACCGGACCAAGGCGTCGGTGCTCGGCCCCGTCGACCGCGCGCTCGGCTTCGGCTTCGGCGCCTTGAAGGGCCTGATCCTCGTGAGCCTCGCCTTCGTCGTCATCGTCCTCGTCGTCGACACGTGGAACGGCGGGGCGGCGCGCCGGCCGCAGTGGATCAAGGCGTCGCGGACCTACCCGCTCCTCAACAACACCAGCGCCAGCATCGCCGATTTCGTCGACCGCCGCCGCCGGGGCGAGCCCGTCTTCCCGCCCGAGACGATGGCGAAGATCGGGCGGTAGCGCCGGGCCGAGCCTTGCCCTACATGGGCGGGGTGAGCGAGACCCTCTACAACCAGCAGATCCTGCGGCTCGCCGCCAGCGTGCCGTTCGACAGCCGTCTTGCCGATGCGCAGGGCTCGTCGGAAAAGCGGTCACCCGTCTGCGGCAGCCGCGTGACCGTCGACGTGTCGCTCGGTGACGACGGCCGCGTCGCTGACGTCGGGATGCGCGTCCGCGCTTGCGCGCTCGGCCAGGCATCGGCCGCGCTAATGGCCGCGAACGCGGTCGGCCGCATGCCAGAGGAACTTGCCGCTGCGCGCGACGCGCTGACGGCATGGCTGGCAGGCGAAGGGCCGGTGCCCGACTGGCCGGAGCTCGACATCTTCGCCCCCGCGCTTCCCTATACCGCGCGCCATCCCTCGGTCCGCCTCGCCTTCGAGGCCGCGGCCGAGGCGGCGGAAGCGGCCCGCCAGCGCGTGCCCGCCGGCGGATGAGCGCGCACGGGGGGCTTTCGCTGGTCCGCGAGTTCGCGCCGCTGCTCGGCGCGGGGCTCGTCTCCGTCCTCGCCTTCCGCAAGATGGGGCTGGGTGCGACGCTTGGCTTCCTCGTCGCCGGCGCGGTCGTCGGGCCGCAAGTGCTGGGCCTGGTCGGCGATGCCGAAACCAAGCTGACCTTTGCCGAGCTGGGCATCACGCTCCTTCTCTTCATCGTCGGCCTCGAACTCAGTCCCGCGCGGCTGTGGCAGTTGAAGCGAGACATCTTCGGCGTCGGCTTGCTTCAGGTCGTGCTCTGCGGCCTTGCCGTCACCGCGCTCGTCCAGTTCGGCGCGGGCTTCTCCTGGGCGGCGGCGCTGGCGCTCGGGCTACCGCTGGCGCTCTCTTCGACCGCGCAGGTGTTGCCGATGCTGCAATCGGCGGGGCGGCTGCGGACGCCGTTCGGCGAGCGGACCTTCTCGGTCCTCCTGTTCCAGGACCTGTCGATCGTCCCGCTCATCACGATCATCGCCGCCTTGAGCCGCAACCCGGCCGATGCCGCGGGCCCGCCCGGCTGGCAGCTCGGCCTCTACACCGTCCTCGCGGTCGCCGGCCTGATCCTTGCGGGCCGCTTCATCCTCGGCCCGCTGTTCCGGCTGATCGGCAATCTGGGCGAGCGCGAGATGTTCGTGTTCGCCGGGCTGTTCACCGTCATCGCCGCCGCCGCGATCATGGAGGCGCTGGGGCTTTCCACCGCCCTCGGCGCGTTCATCGCCGGCGTGATGCTCGCCGACAGCCCCTATCGCCATGAGCTGGAGGCGGATGTCGAGCCGTTCCGCTCGATCCTGCTCGGCCTTTTCTTCCTGGCGGTCGGCATGATGCTCGACCTCAACGCCGTTGCCGCGCGGCCGGGGTTCGTGATCGGCATGGCGCTGGCGCTGGTGGCGGTGAAGGCCGGAGTGATTTTCGCCATCGGCCTTGCGTTCCGCATGGAATGGCGGCCGGCGCTGGCGATGGGCCTGCTGCTCAGCCAGGGCGGCGAGTTCGGCTTCGTCCTGTTCGCGCAGGCGCAGAACGCCTTCCTGATCGCGCCCGAGGCGGCGAGCCTGTTCGGCGCGATCGTCACGCTCTCGATGGCGACGACGCCGTTCCTGATGATGGCCACCCGCCGCTTCCGCACCGATCCGGCCGCCGGCGACGGCGAGGGGCTGGAGCCGCCGCGCCACGACGGCGCGAGCGCGATCGTCGTCGGCTATGGCCGCTTCGGTCAGACCGTTGCTCAGATGCTGATCGCGCAGGGCCTGTCCGTGACCTTGATCGACCGCGATCCCGAGATCATCGAGGTCGGCGGCAAGTTCGGGATGAAGGTCTATTACGGCGACGGCACCCGCCTAGACCTGCTCCGACAGGCGGGGGCGGAGGATGCCGAGCTGATCCTGTTCTGCACCGATGGGGATCAGGTTTCCGCCGACCTGCTCGAACTGATCGCGCAAGGGTATCCGAACGCCACCGTCATGACCCGCGTCTTCGACCGCCGCGCAATCATCGCGCTCAAGGATGCGCCGGTCGCGGGCATGTTCCGCGAAGTCTTCGAAAGCGCGGTCGTGATGGCGCGCCAGGCACTCCGCGCGGTCGGCGTCGACGATGGCGAAATCGACCGGAGCGAGGACGATTACCGCCGCGTCGATGCCAAGCGCCTGGGCATCCAGCTCGAGGCCGGTGACATCTATGCCGCGCGCGACGTGGTGTTCAGCCAGGCGCGCCAGCGCAAGCAGCGCGAAAAGGCTGCAGCAAAGGCTGCCGCTGCCGGGGAGACCGAGTGATGCTGTCTGTACTGGCCGCCATCTCGGGCGCGATCGCGATCGCCGCGGGTGCTTTCGGTGCCCATGGTGCCAGCGGACAGGCGGCGGACTGGCTGCGCACGGGCGGCATGTACCAGCTGATCCATGCCGTCGCCGTGCTCGTGGCGGTCCAGCAGCGTGCGACCGGCCCCGGCTGGGCGATGCTGGGCGGTGCGGCGCTGTTTTCGGCCACGCTCTATTCTATGGCGCTCGGCGCGCCGCGCTGGTTCGGGGCGATCACGCCGATCGGCGGCGCGGCGATGATCGTCGGATGGCTGTGGCTGGCCTGGCTGTTGCTCAGGCGATAAACCTCTCGACGCAGATTGCTATACTGACTAACAATCTGTCGTGAAATGCGAGCGCCGGAAACCGGCGGCGCGAGGGAGGATGAACGATGGGGCCACGCGCGGCGATCGAACAGGGCCGGATGAGCGGCTGGCAATGGGCTGCGGTCGCGGTCACCGTGGGCCTCAACGCGCTCGACGGGTTCGACGTGCTGTCGATCAGCTTCGCCTCGCCCGGCATTGCCAAGGAATGGGGCACCACTCAGTCGACGCTGGGCTGGATCCTGTCGATGGAACTGGTCGGCATGGCGGTCGGCTCGGTCCTGCTGGGCAGCGTCGCCGACCGGGCCGGGCGGCGGCGCACGATCCTCGGCTGCCTCATCGCGATGACGATCGGCATGTGGGGGGCCGGGCAAGCGGGCGGCGTCTCGACCCTGCTCGGCTGGCGGCTTCTCACCGGGCTCGGCATCGGCGGGATGCTGGCGGCGATCAACGCTGCCGCGGCCGAGCTTTCGAGCAGGCGCTGGTACAGCCTCGCCATGGCGCTGATGGTGATCGGCTATCCGATCGGCGGCGTGCTCGGCGGGCTGGCGGTGCAGGGCATCCTGGGATCGGGCGGCGGTTGGCGCGACGTGTTCCACTTCGGCGCGATCGTCACCGCGCTGTTCATCCCCCTCACCTGGATTTTGGTGCCCGAGACGGTCGCGTTCCTCGACCGCCGCCAACCGCCCGGCGCGCTTGAGCGGATCAACCGGACGCTCCGCCGCTTCGGCCATGCCGCGGTCGAGGCGCTGAGCGGACGCGAGGCCGGGGCACCGCGCGGATCGATCGCCGACCTGTTCGGCCCCGCGCTGATCCGCACCACGCTGCTCATCACCCTCGCCTATTTCGCGCACATCATGAGCTTCTACTTCGTGCTCAAATGGGTGCCCAAGATCGTCGTCGATATGGGGTTCGAGGCGCGGGCGGCGGCCGGCGTCCTCACCTGGGCCAATGTCGGCGGGGCAAGCGGCGGCGCGCTGTTCGGGCTGGCCGCGATCCGCGTGGGGCTCAAGCGGCTGACGATCGTCATCTTGTTCGCCTCGACACTGCTGATCTTCGCGTTCGGGCAAGTGGCGGGCCATGTCGGGCTGGGCGCGCTGTCGGCGATGGTGCTGGCGACGGGGTTCTTCACCAACGCCGCGATCGTCGGGCTCTATACGCTGTTCGCGCGGGTGTTTCCGACGCACCTGCGCGCGACCGGCACGGGGTTCGCGATCGGCATCGGTCGCGGCGGCGCGGCGCTTGCGCCGATCGTCGCGGGCTATCTGTTCGAGGCGGGGCTGACGCTGTCGTCGATCGCGCTGGTGATGGGGCTCGGCTCCACCGTCGCCGCGGTCGCGCTGCTGGCGATGCGGGAGAAGGACGCGGAATAATCTAGCGCGTCCCCGCGGCCAGCTGCGCGCGCAGATTGGCGAGGATGCGCGGGTCCTCCGGCCGAAGATCGCGCGGCGCCTTGCCCTTGCGCAGCCGCGCGCGGTCGCGCTCGGCGGGCGTAACGACGCGCACCCGCACCGCCGCCGGCCCGCCGCGCCTTAAGCCCAGCGCATCCGCCGCGCCGCGCGACAGGTCGATGATCCGCCGCCGCTCGGCGAACGGCCCGCGATCGTTGACGCGCACGACGATCCGCTGCCCGGTGTCGAGCGCGGTCACTTCGACATAGCTCGGCAGCGGCAGCGTGGGGTGCGCGGCGGTCAGCCATTTCGGGTTGAACTTCTCGCCGTTCGCGGTGCGATTGCCCGATTCCGACCCGTACCAGCTCGCATAACCGAGCATGTCGTACGCCGGGTCGGCGGCGGGGACATAGGTCGTGCCGCGCACGCGATAGGGCGCACCGATCTTAACGGGGAAGTCGGTCACGGGCCGCCCACCGGCGCAGGCGGAGAGCAGCAGGGCGGCGATCGAGAGGCGGCGCATGAGGCTCGATACCGCCGCCGCCCCCACCCGTCATCCCGGACTTGATCGGGGATCCCGCTTCTTCCTTCTTCGGGCGATTCACGCGGGAGCCCGGGTCGCTACTCCGCGTAGATCATCCGCCGTGTCATGCCGCCGTCGACGACGATCTGCTGCCCCGTCACGAACCCCGCCCCCTCGCTCGCCAGCCAGACGACGGTCGCGGCGATGTCGCGCGGCTCGCCGACACGGCCGACCGGATGCTGGTCGCGGTCGACGGCGCGATGCTCGGGCTTGGCCCTCGCGGAGGCCTTTTGCCACGGCCCCGTCTCGATCCAGCCGGGCAGCACCGCGTTGACGCGGATCGCCGGCCCCAGGCTGACCGCCAGCGCATGCGTCATCCCGCACAGCGCGCCCTTGGCGGCAGCATAGCCCTCGCAGAACGGCTCGGATTGCAGCGCGCGGGTCGAGGCGATCAGGACGATGCTAGCGCCCGCCCGTTGCCGAAGCCGCGGGACCGCGCCGCGCACCATCAGGAACGCGCCGGTCACATGGCTGTCCTGCCAGCGCCGCCAGTCGGCGAGGCTGGCGTCCTCGATCGGGCCGATCACCGGATCGGCGACCCCGGCGTTGGAGACGATGAGGTCGATCCCCGCCGCCTCGCCCGCGTCCGCCTGCCACGCATCGATCGCGTCATAGGCCGACGCCACCGCCCGCTCGTTCGACACGTCGCAGCGGCGCGAGAGCAGGGCGTCGCCGGGCATCTCGGCGGCGAGTTCCTTCACCGCTTCCTCGTCCAGATCGAGCGCGGCGACGCGCCAGCCCTCGGCGAGCAGGTGTTGAACCAGCCCCTTGCCGATCCCCTGTGCCCCGCCCGTCACCACCGCCGTCCGCGCCATCATCGTCTCCCGTGCTTGCCGCGGGAAACGCGCTCGTCCGCTATTTGAGCCGCGCGGCGTGCCAGTCGAGGTGATCGGCCATGAAGGTCGAGATGAAGTAATAGCTGTGGTCGTATCCCGGCTGCATGCAGAGCGTAAGGTCGATCCCCGCCGCCTCGCACGCTTGCGCCAGCAAGTCGGGCTTCAACTGCTCGGCGAGGAAGTTGTCTGCCTCGCCTTGGTCGACCAGCAGTTCGGGCACCCGCGCGCCGTCCTCGATCAGCGCGACCGCATCGTGCCGCCGCCACGCGGCGCGATCATCGCCCAGATAGCCGGCGAGCGCCTTCTGCCCCCAGGGGACCTGTGACGGCGCCACGATCGGCGCGAAGGCGCTTACGGCCCGGAAGCGGTCGGGGTGCCGCAAGCCAATGGTAAGCGCGCCGTGCCCGCCCATCGAATGGCCCATGATCGACTGGCGATCCATGTCGGCGGGAAACTGCTCGCCGATCAGTGCGGGCAGTTCCTCGGTCACGTACGACCACATCCGGTAATGACGGTCAAACGGCGCCTTGGTCGCGTCGACGTAGAAGCCTGCGCCAAGACCGAAGTCATAGGCGCCATCGGGATCGTCGGGCACCCCCTCGCCGCGCGGACTGGTGTCCGGCGCAACGAGGATCAGGCCGTGCTCGGCGCAGGCGCGGCGATACTCGCCCTTCTCGGTCACGTTGGCGTGCGTGCAGGTGAGGCCCGACAGGTACCAGACGACGGGCAGCCTCGCCCCCGCCGGATGGTCGGGGACGAAGACCGAGAAGGTCATGTCAGTCCCCGTCGCCGCGGACGCATGGCGGTACACGCCCTGCGTCCCGCCGAATGCCCGCGCGGTCGAGACCGTCTCGATGCTCACGGACGATAGATCGCGCACAGCTTGTGCCCGTCGGGATCGCGGACATAGGACAGGTGCATCGGCCCCAGGCTGCCGTCGCGAAGGCCCGGCGGGTCCTCGCACGTCGTGCCTCCCGCGGCGACCGCGACGTCGTGGAATTCCTTCACCTGCTCGGCCGAATGGCACTTGAACGCGATCGTGCCGCCATTGGCGACGGTCGCCGGCTCGTCGTTGATCGGCTGGGTCAGGATGAACATCGTGCCGTCATGGATGTAGAGCAGGCGCGTATGCCCGCTCGGCGCGATGTTCTTCAGCGGCTCGCCGGCGCCGAGCACGCCCAGCACCTTGTCGTAGAACGCCTTTGAGCGGTCGAGGTCGCTCGATCCGACCATCACGTGATTCAGCATCGCGATTACTCCTTTACCTGCGCGAAGGCGCAGATCTTGTTGCCGTCCGGGTCGCGAAGGTACGCGCCGTAAGCCTTGCCGGGTGCATTCATGCGGCGTCCCGGCGGGCCCTCGCACGTGCCGCCATTGGCGAGGCCCGCGGCGTGGAACGCGTCGACCGCCGCCGGATCGGGCGCGGCGAAGCCCACCGTGCCGCCATTAGCGTGATTGGCCGGCTCGCCGTCTGCGGGCGTGCCGATCCCGAACGCGCCGTTCGGCCCGCGATAGAAGACGCGGGTACCGGCATCGAAGCCCGGCCCGACGCCGAGCGGCGCCATCACCGCGTCGTAGAATTGCTTGGCGCGCTTCGGATCGTTCGACCCGAGCAGGATGTGCGTGAACATCGCTCCCTCTCCCTCAATAGACGACGACGCTGCGGATGCTTGTCCCCGCATGCATCAGGTCGAACCCCTTGTTGATCTCCTCCAGACCCATGACATGAGTAATCATCGGGTCGATCTCGATCTTGCCGGTCATGTACATGTCGACGATCTTCGGCACGTCGGTCCGCCCTTTGGCGCCGCCGAACGCGGTCCCGCGCCAGTTGCGGCCGGTGACGAGCTGAAAGGGCCGCGTCGCGATCTCCTTGCCCGCCTCTGCCACGCCGATGATGATGCTGGTGCCCCAGCCGCGATGGCAAGCCTCCAGCGCGGTGCGCATCACCTCGGTATTCCCGGTCGCGTCGAAGGTGTAGTCGGCGCCGCCATCGGTCATCGCCACGATGCGCGCGACCACATCCTCGCGGCTCATGCCCTTGGAATTAAGGAATTCGGTCATGCCGAAGCGCCGGCCCCAGTCCTCGCGGTCGGGGTTGATGTCGACGCCGATGATCCTGTTCGCGCCCGCCAGCTTCGCGCCCTGGATGACGTTGAGGCCAATGCCGCCGAGCCCGAACACGACGACGTTGTCGCCGACCTGCACCTTGGCGGTGTTGATGACCGCGCCGACGCCGGTCGTCACGCCGCAGCCGATATAGCAGCTCGTCTTGAACGGCGCGTCCTCGCGGATCTTCGCCACCGCGATCTCGGGCAGCACGGTGAAGTTCGAGAAGGTCGAGCAGCCCATGTAATGGAAGACTGGCTGACCCTTGTAGCTGAACCGCGTCGTCCCGTCGGGCATCAGCCCTTTCCCTTGCGTCGCGCGGATCGCGGTGCACAGGTTGGTCTTGCCCGAGAGGCACGACTTACACTGGCGGCATTCGGGGGTGTAGAGCGGGATGACGTGATCGCCGGGCGCGACGCTGGTCACGCCGGCGCCCACTTCTCGCACCACGCCCGCGCCCTCGTGCCCCAGCACGCTCGGGAAGATGCCCTCGCTGTCGAAGCCGTCGAGCGTATAGGCGTCGGTGTGGCAGATGCCCGTCGCCATGATCTCGACCAGCACCTCGCCGGCCTTCGGCCCCTCCAGGTCCAGCTCGACGATCTCCAGCGGCTTTTTCGCTTCGAACGCGATGGCGGCGCGGGTCTTCATGGGGCTCTCCCTTTTGGTATTGTGGGCCGCTCCTATGCGGCAGGCGCCCGCGAGTGGGAAGTGGGTACGCAGACCGTATCGTTCTGCTATTGTTCCGCATGGCCGCCGAGTCGCCCGCCCTTCCCCCGCGCCCGCTGCGTTGGCTGTTCCTCGACCTCAACAGCTATTTCGCCAGCGTCGAGCAGCAGTTGCAGCCCGAATTGCGCGGCCGCCCGGTGATCGTCGCGCCGATCGACAGCGACACCACGGTCGCGATCGCCGCCTCGATCGAGGCCAAGCGCTACGGCATCTCGACCGGCACGCCAGTTTGGGAGGCGAAGCGGCTGTGCCGCGACCTCATCGTCACCCCCGCGCGCCATCGTCGCTATGTCGAATTCCACGACGCGATCGTCGCGGAAATCTGGCGCCACATCCCCGTCACGCATGTCTGCTCGATCGACGAGGTGGCCTGCCGCCTGCTCGACAACGAGAACGACCGCGAACAGGCCGTCGCGCTCGCCCGGCGGATCAAGGCAGGCATCCGCGCCAATGTCGGCGAATGCCTGCGCTCCTCTGTAGGGATAGCTTCCAATCGGCTGCTGGCGAAGCTTGCCTCCGATATCGAGAAGCCGGACGGCCTGACGGTGTTCGAGGCCGCGGAACTGCCGCAGCGGCTATTCGGCTTCAAGCTGCGCGATATCGCCGGGATCGGCCCGCGAATGGAGAAAAGGCTGGCGGTGCAGGGTGTCAACGACATCGCCGAACTGTGCGCCCGCCGCCCGCGCGACGCCGGCTCGGCCTGGGGCGGGACCGATGGCGACCGGCTCTGGTATCTGCTCCACGGCGTCGACCTGCCCTCGAAACCGACGCAGAGCCGCACGATCGGCCACAGCCATGTGCTCAGCCCCTCCAGACGCGGCCTCGAACCGACACGCCTCACCGCGCGGCGGCTGGCGCTCAAGGCGGCGAGCCGGTTGCGGCGAAAGGGCTATCGCAGCCGGCTGCTGATCCTTCACGGCAAGTTCGAGGACGACAAGTCGAACTGGCGGGCATCGGTGAAGCTGTCCGCGACGCAGGACAGCTTCGTCGTCCTGTCGGCGCTCGACGGGCTGTTCCCCCGCCTCGCCGCCGCCGGCGCTGCGCGGACCGGCGGTTTTCGCCTCCGCATGGTCGGCGTGACGCTGGCGGAGATCGAGCCGGTGGCGGGCGAGCAGGCGTCGCTGTTCGCGATGCTCGACCCCGACGATCCGCTGGCGCGCGAGACCCGCGGTCTGGCACTCAGCCGCGCGATGGACCGGATGAACGAGCGGTTCGGGCGCAACGCGGTGACGGTCGGGCCGCTCGGCGGCGGGCGGATCGACCGGGTCGGCACCAAGATCGCGTTCGGCCGGATCCCCGAACTCGACGAGTTTCACGAGTGACGGCTGCTATTCCGCGAAACAATATTGCGCCGCAACCGATTATCGACGCTACGGCACTCGCCGGCCCTTGACGACGCATGGTGCATGCGCGAAGCGTCCTGCCCGTATGAAGCATATCCTCCCCCTTGCCGCGGTGATCGCCGCGCTCTCGCTCTCGGCCTGTCAGAACGAGCCGGAAGTGGTGAATGCCCTTCCGCCGGATCCGCTTGCCGACCAACTCGCCAACGCCGCGCCGGTCGAGCTGCCGCCCGCGATGAAGGGCTCGGTCAGCTTCCGCTGCCAGCCGGGCAACAGCCTCGTCTTCGTCGACTTCTTCCAGGGCGACAAGCTGGCCAACCTGCGTACCGAGAAGGGCGGCACCGCCACCGTTCTAAAGGCGGACGAAGCCGGCAAGCCGCTGACCGCGGAGGGCGGCTATTCACTCACCGGTGACATGAAGAACATCAAGGTCAAGATCCCCGGCAAGGGCGACCTGACCTGCCACGTCTGATCGCGCGGCATCGTTGAAAATGAAGGGTCGTCGCAGCGATGCGGCGACCCTTTTTCATGGGTCCGCCCTTGCGCACGGCGCCCCCAAGCGGCAGCTTCGGGGCGGACAATCGGGAGAAGGACCGGCGTGGCCGTCGTCGCGATCTACAGCCTGAAGGGCGGCGTCGGAAAGACGACGCTCGCCGTCAATCTCGCCTGGTGCGCCGCCGCGCTGTCCGCCCGGCGTACATTGGTCTGGGACCTCGACCCACAGGCCGCCTCGACCTGGCTGCTGGGCGGCGAGGAACAGGCCCGCGATCAGGCGCAGGCGGTGTTCACCCGCGATGTCGAGGTCGAGCGACTGATCCGCCCCACCCCGTATGAGCGGATCGACCTGATCGGCGCCGACGCATCGCTGCGCAGCCTCGACCGGGTGTTTCACGAACTGGACAAGAAGAAGCGGCTGGCCAAGCTCGTCGGGTCGCTGGACAAAGCTTACGACCGGCTGATCCTCGACTGCCCGCCGGGCCTCACCGAGACCAGCGAGCAGGTGATGCGGGCAGCCGACCTGATCGTCGTGCCGGTGCCCCCCTCGCCGCTCTCGACCCGCGCGTTCGAGGAAGTGGTCCGCCATCTGGACGGCAAGCGGGGTCACGCCGCGCTGATGCCGGTTCATGCCATGGTCGACCGCCGCCGCAAGCTCCATGCCGATGCGCTGGCGGCCCAGCCCGACTGGCCCGCCATCCCGATGGCGAGCATGGTCGAGACCATGGCCGCCCGCCGTGCCCCGGTCGGCAGCTTTGCGCCGAGGAACCCGGCGACCCGCGCCTTTGCCGATCTTTGGCAGGCCGTGGAGCGGCGACTGAAGTGACGCGGCGCCTGTCCCTCTACCAACGGCTCGACCCCGACCTTGTCCTGCGTGCCTATGCGATGGGCGTGTTCCCGATGGCCGATCACCGCGACGCGCCCGGCGTCTACTGGGTCGAGCCGCGGATGCGCGGGGTGCTGCCGCTCGACGGCTTTCGCCTTTCGCAATCGCTACGCAAGACGATCAAGCGGGACCGGTTTCGCGTCACCGCGGACCGCGCCTTCGATGCGATCGTCGGCCTGTGCGCCGAAAGCGCCGAGGATCGGCCCGAGACCTGGATCAATCCGCCGATCGCGCATGTCTTCGCCCGGCTGCACGAACTCGGTCACGCGCATTCGATCGAGGTGTGGGAGGGCGAGCGGCTGGTCGGCGGGCTTTACGGCCTTGCGCTCGGCCGCGCGTTCTTCGGCGAGAGCATGGTCAGCCGCGCGACCGACGCGTCGAAGGTGGCGCTCGCATGGCTTGTCGCACGGCTCAGGGTCGGCGGCTTCACGCTGCTCGACTGCCAGTTCCAGACCGATCACCTCCGCTCGCTCGGCGCGGTTGAGATCCGGCGCGACGCCTATATGGCGTTGCTGGGCGAGGCGCTCGGACCGTCGGCGGGCGGGCTCGTTTCGGGCGTCCCCTCGCTCGCGGGCGCGTTCGATGCGCTCGACCGCCTGGGTCCGGGCTTCGACGCCGCCTCGCCCTTGGCGAGCGGCACCGTATCCGAACCACCATCGGGGAAGGACATCGTGCAGCTTTTGACCCAGACGTCGTAGATGGGGTGCTGGACGACGTTGAGCGACGGCCGCTCCTTGTAGAGCCAGCCGGAGAATGCCCGGCGCCACTTGCGATCGGTGCCCTCGACGTCGAGCTGGACGAAGGCGCCGGTATATTGCTCGGGTTCCCACGGCCCCGTCCGCTCGCATGCACGCAGGCGGACGATGACGTTGCCGAAACGCAGCGCCTGCCCCGGCTTCATCGTCAGGTCGCGGCTTTCACCGTTGCGCTTGTTGAGCAGACCGACGACCGCCACGCGCTGCGCCATCGGCGTGACGCCCGTCGTCGCGATGGTGGCGGTTTCGGCGGGCGCCACGACCTCACCGTCGGCAGCGTTGCCAGGCGACCCGGCATCGGGGACCGGCAGAGAGGCATTGGGCGGCGGCGCGGCGGCGGTGTCGGGCGCCTTGGCCCGGTGCCATGCCGATACGCCGAACCAGCCGCCGACCGCGATCAGCAGCACCGCCAGCGCGGCACCGATCCACTTGACCCGCGGGCTCACGCGTCGGGCGACCACGCCTCGTAATCGCCGGTCGCGCGCACCCGCTCGCCGCCCTTTTCGAGCGCGCCGGGCGGGCGATAGGCGAGCGCCGTGCCGGTCAGGTTGGGCACCGCTGGCTTCTCCCACGCGCGTACCGGCGGCAGTGCGCGGTCGGGCACGTCGTCGATCTGGTGGTGCAGCCAGCTGAACCATTCGGGCGGCACGCGGCTGGCATCGTTCGAGCCGGCATAGATCACCCAGCGGCGCGTGCGCCCCGCGGTATCCTTGCCGCCCTGCCAATAGACATTGCCCTCGGCATCGGTGCCGACCTTGGTCTTGCCGCGCAGGCCGGCGCGGGTGCCGATGGTGGCACCGTTCCACCAGGTGAAGATGTTCAGACCCATGATGCCACTCGCTATGACGCCGCCACGACCGTTGCCCCGCGCCTTAGCGCGGGCGCGGGGGGCATGGCAAATACCCGATCAGCGCTTGAACGGATCCTCGAACAGCGGGCGCGGTGCCGCTGGCTCGTCGCCCGCTTCGGCTGCGCGAGCCGCCGCCTCGCGCTCGGCGCGCAGTTGCTCGAGCAGCGCCTCGCGGTCGCCCTCCAGCCTTGTGTCCTGCACTTCCTCGATCCCCGCGGCCTTCGCCGCCTTGGCGACCAGCGCATCGAGCTCGCGCTGCGAGCAGAGGCCCAGCGTCACCGGGTCCTTCGGCGTGATGTTGCCGATGTTCCAGTGCGTGCGGTCGCGGATCGCCGCGATCGTCGTGCGGGTGGTGCCGATCAGCTTGCCGATCGCGCCGTCCGAAATCTCGGGGTGGTTGCGGATGATCCAGGCGATGCCGTCGGGCTTGTCCTGGCGCTTCGACACCGGCGTGTAGCGCGGCCCCTTGGTACGGCGGACCTGCTCGGGGCCCTTCAGCATCTTGAGCCGATAATCGGGGTTCGCCTGACCCTTCTCGATCTCGTCCATCGTCAGCTCGTGCGCGCGAACGGGGTCGCGGCCGGTGAGCTTGGTGGCGGCGGTATCGTCGGCGATCGCCTGCACCTCGAGGATGTGGAGGCCGCAGAACTCGGCGATCTGCTCGAACGAGAGTGCGGTGTTGTCGACCAGCCACGAGGCGGTCGCGTGCGGCATAAGCGGCTGGGCCACGGCCTTGTCTCCGAATGCAAAAACAACAAGGGCCACCCGTCGCCGGGTGGCCGCTAACGGTTCCGGTCTAGTGCAACGCCCGGCAAAGGGCAAGCGGCGGTTCAGGCCGCGACCGCGGTCCGGTGAAGCGGTACCAGCGCCTGATGGAACTGGCGCGCGCTCGCCTCCCAGGTAAAGGTCCGCCCGTATGCCGCGCAGGCCGCCCGGTCGCGAGACAGTGCGGTGGCGATCGCGGCGTCGAGGTCCTCGCCCATCCCGCCCGTCTCGGCCGTCAACACATCGATGGGGCCGGTGACGGGATAGGCCGCGACGGGCGTGCCGCACGCCAGCGCCTCGATCATGACGAGGCCGAAGGTGTCGGTGCGGCTGGGGAATACGAACACGTCCGCCCCGGCATAGCATTGCGCCAGCTCGTCGCCGAACCGAGCGCCCATGAACACCGCGTCGGGATATTTCGCCTCCAGCTCCGCGCGTGCCGGGCCGTCGCCGACGACGACACGGGTGCCGGGCTGGCTAGTCTTGAGAAACGCCTCGAGATTCTTCTCGATCGCGACGCGCCCGACATAAAGCTGTACCGGCCCCGCCAGTGCAGCCAGTTCCGGATGCGGCGCGACGCCGGCATGGAAGCGCGCGAGATCGACCCCTCGCCCCCAATGCCGCACATGGTTGAGGCCGTGATCCTCCAGCGTCCGCCGGATCGACGGCGTCGAGGCGAGCACTGCCCGTGCCGGCGCATGGAACCAGCGGATATAGCGCCAGATCCACTCGGCCGGCACGCCCGACCGCGCCGACACGTAGTCGGGAAACTGCGTGTGGTAGGCGGTGGTAAACGGATAGCCGTGGCGCAGGCACCAGCGACGCGCGGCGACACAGACAGGCCCCTCGGTCGCCAGATGGATCGCATCCGGCGCGAAATCCTCCAGCATCGCACCCACCGCACCCGTCGTCGCCATGGCGAGGCGGATTTCGGGGTAGGTCGGGCACGGCACCGAATAGAAGCGGTCGGGCGACACGACCTCGACCACGTGTCCCTGTGCCTCGAGCACGGCGCGGACCG
The DNA here is from genome assembly GCF_014199325.1 of Sphingomonas yantingensis. Taxonomy (GTDB): domain Bacteria; phylum Pseudomonadota; class Alphaproteobacteria; order Sphingomonadales; family Sphingomonadaceae; genus Sphingomonas; species Sphingomonas yantingensis. The sequence continues at coordinate 746,286 of NZ_JACIJJ010000001.1, read as the reverse complement.
ATTTCAGCGTGCGGACGACGCCGTTGACCTGCGGTTCCCAGGCGTCGGTGACGATGGCGATGCGCACGGGGGCGCCCGACGCGATCAGGCCGCTGCCCGCGTCGTCGCGGCTGTCTCCGCCGCTTCCCTCGCCCTGATCTCGTCCGCCCAGTTGAGGATCTCCATTCGCCCGTCGTCATGCTCAACGAGCGCGGTGCAGCCTTCGACCCAATCACCATCGTTGAAATATTCGACGCCGTCGATACGGCGATAGTCCGCGGTGTGGATGTGGCCCGCGATCACCCCGTCGACGCCGCGTACCTTGGCCTCGTGCGCGACGATCTCCTCGAAGCGGGAGATGAACTCGATCGCGTTCTTGACCTTGTGCTTGGCGTATTTGCTGAGCGACCAATAGGGCAGCCGCATCGCCCGGCGATAGGCGTTCACCCAGCGGTTGAGCACCATCATCACGTGATAGGCGGCATCCCCGGCATGCGCGAGCCAGCGGTGCGACAGCGTGATCGCATCGAACTCGTCCCCGTGCAGGACGAGCAGCCGGCGACCGTCGGCGGTGGTATGGATCGCCTGTCGCTTGATCTTCACGCCGCCGAAGTCGAGGCCGGTGAACTGGCGGAACATCTCGTCATGGTTGCCGGGGATGTAGACGATGCGCGTGCCGCGTTTGGCGCGCTTCATGATCCGCCAGACGATGTCGTTGTGGCTGGCGGGCCAGTAGAATTTCCGCTTGAGCTGCCACCCGTCGAAGATGTCGCCGACCAGGTACATCGTCTCGCTGTCGACGTGATCGAGAAAGTCGATCAGCATCTCCGCGTTGCAGCCGCGGGTGCCCAGATGCACGTCGCTGATCCAGACGGTGCGATAGCGCCGGCGCACGATCCCGTCCCGCTCGGGCCGCTGCGGCGAGCTTGCGGCAAAATCGAACAGGTCGGCGGCCTCGAACGGCAGCTTGGTGACGGTGCCCATGGCGTGTTCCCCGGCAAGCTTGTGGCTCCGGGCGGCATGGGGCAGGATTGTTACAGCGTGTGGGCGCGGGCGTTACGGGACCGCGTCAGCCGACCGTCAGCACGATCTTGCCCACATGGTCGCCACCCTCCATGCGTGCATGCGCAGCGGCGGCTTCCGCCAGCGGGAAGGTCTTGTCGATGACGGGCCTCAACGCCCCCGCCTCGACATGCGGCCAGACGGTGCGGGCGAGTTCGTCCGCGACCATCGACTTGAACCCGGCATCGCGCGGGCGCAGCGTCGAGCCCGTCAGCGTCAGGCGGCGACGCATGATGTCGAAGATCGGGATCGTCGCCTCCGCGCCGCGCTGGACCGCGATCGACACGTGGCGGCCGTCCTCGGCCAGGCACTGGAGATTGCGCGGCAGATAGTCGCCGCCGACCATGTCGAGCACCACCGCGACGCCGCGGCCGCCCGTGATCCGCTTCACCTCGGCGACGAAATCGGCGTCCTTGTAGTTGATCGCGTGCGCCGCGCCGAGGTCCAGCGCCGCCCGGCACTTGGCATCGCTGCCCGCGGTCACGATCACCTCCAGCCCGAACAGTTTGCCGAGCAGGATCGCCATCGTGCCGATGCCGCTGGTCCCGCCATGGACAAGCACACTGTCACCCTCGCTCGCAAAACCGCGCTCGAACAGGTTGGTCCAGACGGTGAACAGCGTCTCGGGGATCGCCGCCGCCTCGACGATCGACAACCCTTCCGGCACGGGCAGGCACTGGCCCGCGGGGGCGAGGCAATATTCGGCATAGCCGCCGCCCGCGATCAGTGCACAGACGGTCTGGCCGATCAGCGCATCCTCGACGCCCTCGCCCACCGCGACGATCTCACCCGCCACTTCCAAGCCGGGTATCGAGGGGGCGCCCGTCGGCGGCGGATAGCCGCCCTTGCGCTGGAGCACGTCGGGGCGGTTGACCCCGGCGGCGGCGACGCGGATCAGCACCTCGCCATCGCCCGGTTGCGGCACCGGCCGTTCGACGACCGTCAGCACTTCGGGACCGCCAGCTTCGGCCGGGTCGATCGCACGCATGGTGTCCGGTATGCTCATCGCCCGCTCCCCCCGGCATCACCGCGGCCGCCCTGTTCGACCTATGGTGAATCCCGCGCTTATTGACATCGCGGGCCATGCGGTCAACGCTTGGGGCATGGATGCCGACGATATTTTGCCGCGCCGCAGCGACGACCCCGTCGCGATGCTGGCGCGCCAGGATCTCGATCCCCTGTCGATCGAGGAGCTTGGCGCGCGCATCGCCGCGCTGGAGGCCGAGATTTCGCGGGTCAAGGCGCACCGCGACAAGGCGGGCAGCCACCGCAATTCGGCCGAGGCGCTGTTCCGCCGATGACCAACCGCCGCCGCCCGATGCGCGTGCGGCGCGGCCCCCACCCGAAGGCCCGTGTCTTGCACACCGCGCCTTCGCACCCGACATTGCTGTTCCGGGTCGCGAGTCCCCAAGCGGCCCCACCGGAGTAACTTCCCCCATGCCGTCCTTCGCATCCGCGCTCGAATCCACGCTGCACAAGGCGCTGGAGGCCGCATCCTCGCGCCGCCACGAATATGCGACGCTCGAACACCTCTTGCTGGCTCTCGTCGACGACGAGCACGCCTCGAAGGTGATGAGCGCGTGCGGCGTCGATCTCGGCGAACTCAAGACCACTGTCGCCCATTATCTCGATACCGAGCTCGAGGCGCTGAAGGTCGACAGCGTTACCGACCCCTCGCCCACCAGCGGCTTCCAGCGCGTCGTCCAGCGCGCGATCCTCCACGTCCAGTCGTCGGGCCGTGACGAGGTGACGGGCGCCAACGTCCTCGTCGCGCTGTTCAGCGAGCGCGAGAGCTATGCCGTCTATTTCCTGCAGCAGCAGGACATGAGCCGCCTCGATGCCGTCAGCTATATCAGCCACGGCGTCGGCAAGGGCGGCACGCCCACGGAGCCACGCGAAGTGAAGGGCGCCGAGGAGGAAAAGCCGCAGGCCAAGCAGCCGGAAAAGAACGGCAAGGGCGAAAGCGCGCTCAAGCAGTTCACCGTCGACCTCAACGAAAAGGCCAAGGTGGGCAAGGTCGATCCGCTGATCGGCCGCGGGCCTGAGGTCGACCGCACCGTCCAGATCCTGTGTCGCCGGTCGAAGAACAATCCACTCTATGTCGGTGACCCCGGCGTCGGCAAGACGGCGATCGCCGAGGGGCTGGCGCGCAAGATCGTCGAGGGCGACGTGCCCGACGTGCTGCGCGAGGCGGTGATTTATTCGCTCGACATGGGCGCGCTGCTCGCCGGCACCCGCTATCGCGGCGATTTCGAGGAGCGGCTGAAGCAGGTCGTCAACGAACTCGAAAAGCTGCCGCACGCGGTCCTGTTCATCGACGAGATTCACACCGTCATCGGCGCCGGCGCGACCAGCGGCGGGGCGATGGACGCGTCGAACCTTCTGAAGCCCGCGCTGTCGGGCGGCACGATCCGCTGCATCGGCTCCACCACCTACAAGGAGTTCCGCAACCACTTCGAAAAGGATCGCGCGCTGCTTCGCCGGTTCCAGAAGATCGACGTGAACGAACCGTCGGTGGAGGACACGATCAAGATCCTCGCCGGTCTGCGTTCGGCGTTCGAGGAGCATCACTCGGTCAAGTACACCCCCGACGCGATCAAGTCGGCGGTCGAGCTGTCGAGCCGCTACATCAACGACCGCAAGCTGCCCGACAAGGCGATCGACGTGATCGACGAGGTGGGCGCGATGCAGATGCTGGTGCCGCCCTCGAAGCGCAAGAAGGTCATCACGCCGAAGGAGATCGAGCAGGTCATCGCGACGATGGCGCGCATCCCGCCGAAGACCGTTTCCAGCGACGATACGCGGGTGCTCGCCAATCTAGAGACCGACCTGAAGCGCGTGGTGTTCGGACAGGATACCGCGATCGAGGTGCTGTCCTCGGCGATCAAGCTCAGCCGTGCGGGCCTGCGCGATCCCGATAAGCCGATCGGCAACTACCTCTTCTCCGGCCCCACCGGCGTCGGCAAGACGGAGGTCGCCAAGCAGCTGGCCGAGATCATGGGCATCCCGCTCCAGCGGTTCGACATGTCCGAATATATGGAGCGGCATTCGGTTAGCCGGCTGATCGGCGCGCCGCCGGGCTATGTCGGCTACGACCAGGGCGGCCTGCTCACCGATGCGGTCGACCAGAACCCGCACAGCGTGCTGCTGCTCGACGAGATCGAGAAGGCGCATCCCGACCTGTTCAACATCCTGTTGCAGGTGATGGACAACGGGAAGCTGACCGACCACCACGGCAAGACCGTCGATTTCCGCAACACCATCCTCATCATGACCACCAATGCCGGTGCGTCGGACATGGCAAAGGAATCGATCGGCTTCGGCGAGATTGCGCGCGAGGACGTGCAGGAGGAGGCGGTGAAGAAGCTCTTCACCCCCGAGTTCCGCAACCGTCTAGATGCAATCGTGCCGTTCGCCTATCTGCCGCCGGCGGTGGTCAACCGCGTCGTCGACAAGTTCATCCTCCAGCTCGAACTTCAGCTCGCCGATCGCGGCGTGCACATCCGGCTGGACGAGGAGTCGAAGACCTGGCTGACTGAGCGCGGCTATGACAAGCTTTACGGTGCGCGTCCGATGGGCCGCCTGATCCAGGAGAAGATCAAGCAGCCGCTGGCGGAGGAGCTGCTGTTCGGCAAGCTCGTCCATGGCGGCGAGGTGAGCGTGAAGCTGAAGGACAATGCGCTCAGCTTCGAGATCGTCCCCGCCCCGCCCAAGAAGGCGAAGAAGAAGGGCGGCAAGCGGTCGGAGGCGGAGAAGGCGGACTGATCGAAACGCCGCCCCGGTCATTGCGACCGGGGCGGCGTTTTCGTTTAGAAGAAAACCACCGCGTGGGCGGTCAGCCGGTCGCCGGCATCATCGGGATCGGCAAAGGGCGAAGCCACCACTGCCCGCGTATCTACATCGGTGCCTGAATAGCGAAGCCCAAGTGCCAGCGGCCCGAACCGCCGCTCCACCCGCACACCCCAATCGACATAGCTCTTGAGTTCCGGCCGCAGCCGCGCGGCAAGGATCGGATCGTCGGTCGACCCCGACGTCCGCCCGACATACGCCGCGACTTCGATCCCGGTGCCGGGGATGCCCGCACTCGCCCGCGCCTGTAGGTACAGGTTGTCGCCGCCGATCGCATCCTGATCGGGTGCGTAGTTCGCCGCCAGATCGAGCTGCAGCGGACCCAGCGCATAGCCGAGGCCGAGGTCGATCTCGCCGTAATCGGCCTTCACGTCCGACCCGGCAAAGAAATGCCCGGTGGCGCCGACGTTCAGCGACACGCCGCTGGCAAGATCGCGCGAATAGCTGACGGAAGGGTCGATCACGACATCCGCCCCGCCATGCCGCCGCGCACCGCGCAACGTCGTCGCGCGCGCGTCGAGGCGCAGGCCCGCGACTGGCACCGATACGATCGCATCCAACGCGGGATCACCGTCGCTCCACGACAGGCCCCTGCGGCGATGGTCGGTCGTCACCTCCAGCGAGCCGGTCGGGCGGCCGAGATCCTGTGCCTCCACTGCGCTCGCGCCGGCGATAAGCCCCAGCGCGAGCAACATTCTCATTCGATCAACCATTCGGTACGAGCGCCTCCAGTTCGGCGACGAGCGTCGCCCGGTCATTCTCCGCCGCCGCCACCAACCGGTCGCGAATCGCAGGGCTGCGGTCGGCAACCGCCTGCTCGATCGCCGGGCGCGCAGTGCGGCAGTCACCGGGCTGCGTGCCGCGGAGCGTACGGTCGGTCGCCACCGCGCGGGCGGCCTGCGGTGCGGCGTCGAGCGCGCGCTCCACGGTCACTGCCGCGGTCCACATGCATTGCTGGCGCGAGGGCCGGTTGGGCGTGTGCGCCCCGATCGTCTTCGTATCGAGTGCGACGCGCGCGCGATAGGTGGCAGCGTGCTCCGCGCCGGCATGGGCGACGGTCACGCGGTGTTCGATCGTGTCGCCAAGCGTGGTCGCGGCGAGGGCCAGCATCAGGGACATCAGGGGATCTCCTCTCTCGTCCGGTTTCGGTTCCTGCGGTGCGCCGGCTGTCGCCGGTCTGCGACAGACCAATGCGCCGGACGCACGCGATTTCCGGGCGAAACAAGAAATTACAGAAGCGTAACGGAAGTTAGTCTGTCCACCCGCGCCGCTTGCGTCGCCGAACGATCCGGCCGAAATCCCGCCCCGCGGCGGCAACTCCCCGTCTGCGGCGGCTCGCGCCGCCGAATGACGAAGCCGAAATCCCGCACCGCGGGATTTCGAGTCTTCGTCATTCCCATTCGATCGTACCGGGCGGCTTGCTCGTATAATCGTAGGTCACGCGATTGATCCCGCGCACCTCGTTGATGATCCGCGTCGCGACGCGCGGCAGGAAGTCGCCGGGGAAGCCGAACGCCTCCGCAGTCATGCCGTCGGTTGACGTGACCGCCCGCAGCGCCAACACGTTGTCGTACGTCCGCCCGTCGCCCATCACGCCGACCGATCGCACGGGGAGCAGCACCGCGAACGCCTGCCAGATCGTGTCGTAAAGGCCCGCGTTGCGGATCTCCTCAAGGTAGATCGCGTCGGCCTTGCGCAGGATGTCGCAGCGTTCCTTCGTCACCTCCCCCGGGATGCGGATGGCGAGGCCGGGGCCGGGGAACGGATGCCGCCCGACGAAGATATCGGGCAGGCCCAGCTCGCGGCCGAGCGCGCGCACTTCGTCCTTGAACAGCTCGCGCAGCGGCTCGACGAGCTTCATGTTCATCCGCTCGGGCAGGCCGCCGACATTGTGGTGGCTCTTGATCGTCACCGACGGCCCGCCGGTGAAGCTGACACTCTCGATCACGTCGGGATAGAGCGTGCCCTGTGCCAGGAACTCGGCCCCGCCGATCTTGCGTGCCTCCTCCTCGAAGATGTCGATGAAGGTCTTGCCGATGAACTTGCGCTTGGCCTCCGGGTCGGTGACGCCGGCCAGGCCGCCGAGGAACAGCGCCTCCGCGTTCACATGGACCAGGGGGATGTTGTAGTGGCCGCGGAACAGGCTGACGACCTGATCGGCCTCGCCGCTTCGCATAAGGCCGTGGTCGACGAAGACGCAGGTCAACTGCTCGCCGATCGCCTCATGGATCAGCACCGCCGCGACCGCGCTGTCGACGCCGCCCGACAGGCCGCAGATGACCCGGCCCGAGCCCACCTGCGCGCGGATGTCGGCGATCTTGGCGGCGCGGAACTCGGCCATCGACCAGTCGCCCGCGCAGCCGCAGACATGGCGCACGAAATTGGCGAGCAGCCGCCCGCCATCGGGGGTGTGGACGACCTCCGGGTGGAACTGCATCGCGTAATAGCGGCGGTCATCGTCGGCGATGACGGCGAAGGGCGCGCCGGTGCTCGATGCGACAGGGCGGAAGCCGTCCGCCAGCGCCGTCACCTTGTCGCCGTGGCTCATCCAGACCTGATGGCTTTCGCCCTCACCCCACAGGCCGTCGAAAAGGGCGCAGCGGTCGGCGATCTCGATGAACGCGCGGCCGAATTCACCGCTGTCGCCGCCCTGCACCGCCCCGCCCAGCTGATGCATCATCACCTGCTGGCCGTAGCAGATGCCGAGCACCGGCAGACCGCTGTCAAAGATCGCCTGCGGCACCCGCGGGCTTCCCTCATCGAGAACCGAGGCGGGGCTGCCCGACAGGATGATGCCCCTGGGTTTCATGCGCGCGAACGCGTCGGCGGCGGCGGTGAAGGGGGCGATTTCGGAATAGACGCCGGCCTCACGCACGCGCCGCGCGATGAGCTGCGTCACCTGACTACCGAAATCGACGATGAGGATGGATTCGGGCTGTTCGACCATGGGCCCATCTAGCCGAAGCACGGGCGAGGGCAAGCGCGAAGGGCTTCAGCGGCGGGGCGGCATCCGGCGCAATAGTTCGGCGCGCGCGCGCAGGTGATAGATCGCCTGCATCCGATCCATGCCGGTTTCGCGGCAGATCCGCTGGATTTCACACTCACTCGGCATCGTCCTGCCCCCGATGAACGCCGACGGCCGCGAACGTCGTCCCGCAGCCGCCGTCAGGTTGGGTCGCGCGCCGTTCAAACGCGACACGCGACCTACCACTATCAAAGGGTTAAGTTCCTTTAAGGTCCGCTATTCGACGGGCCTGACCTCCAATCCGGTCCACTTCGCCGCAAAGGCATAGAGGTCGGCGGTTTCCTCGATGATCTTGTCGGTGGGCTTGCCGCTGCCATGGCCGGCGCGCGTTTCGATGCGGACGAGGTGCGGCTTGGGACCGATATCCGTCGCCTGGAGCATCGCGGTGTATTTGAACGTATGCCCCGGCACGACGCGGTCGTCGGTGTCGGCGGTGGTCGCCAGGATCGCCGGATAGGTCTTGCCCGCCGTGATGTTGTGATAGGGCGAGTAGGCGCGCAGGATCATGAAGTCCTCCGCCTTCGACGGATAGCCGTAATCGTCGACCCAGTAGCGACCGGCGGTGAAGCGGTCAAAGCGCAGCATGTCCATCACCCCCACGGCGGGCAGGGCCGCTGCGAACAGGTCGGGCCGCTGGTTCACGACCGCGCCGATCAGCAGGCCGCCGTTCGACCCGCCCTGGATCGCAAGGCCGTCCTTCTTCGTGATCCCCTCGGCAATCAGATATTCGCCCGCGGCGATGAAGTCGTCGAAGACGTTCTGCTTGTTCTTCAGCCGCCCGCCGTCATGCCATGCCTTGCCGTACTCGCCGCCGCCGCGAATGTTGGCGAGGACGAACACGCCCCCCTGCTCCATCCATGCGATGCGAGAGGCGGAGAAGGCCGGCGTATAGCTGACGTTGAACCCGCCATAGCCCCACAGCATCGTCGGCGCCGGGGCTGTCACGTCCTTGCGCCGCACGACGAACATCGGAACGCGCGTGCCATCCTTCGAGGTGTAGAAACGCTGCTCGACACCGTAGCGGCTGGGATCGAACGCCACCTTGGGGCTGGCCCACGCCGTCGCGCGGTCGGCCTTCACGTCGTAGCGATAGATCGTCGTCGGCGCGTTGAAGCTGGTATAGGCGTAAAAGGCCTCCGCATCGTCGGCATCGCCGCTGATCGACGCGGTGCCGATCCCGGGCAGCTTCACCGTGCCGAGCTTCCGCCCGTCCGGTGCGTAGCGACGGATCTCGGTCTTGGCGTCGACGAGGTAGCTCAGCACCAGTTGCCCGCCGATCGTCCGTGCGCCCTCCAGCACCGCCTGATCCTGCGGCACGACGTCGCGGATCGCCTGCGGGCGGGTCACGTCCATCGCGACGATGCGGCCGCGCGGCGCATCCTTGTTGGTCTGCCAGTAGAAGGTGTTGCCGGTGTTGCCGGCATAGCTCCACTCGTTCTCGAGGCCGTTCACCAGCTTCTTCGGCGCGTACTTGCCGTCGGCAAGGTCGATCAGCGTGACCTCGTACCGATTGTCGGTACCCTCGCTCGTTGTCACGATCAGGTAGCGGCCGTCGTCCGTCACCTGCGCCGAATGGCCGCGCTTGGGCGTGTCGGGTGTCGAATAGACGAGGCGGTCGGCGGCCTGAGCCGTGCCAAGCTTGTGGAAATAGACCGCCTGGTTCTCGTTCAGCGCCTGAAACTCCGCCCCGGCCTTCGGCTCGGGGAAGCGCGAATAGAAGAAGCCCGACCCGTCCTTCGCCCAGGCGAGGGCGGAGAACTTCACCCACTTCAGCTCGTCGGGCATCACCTGGCCGGTGTCGACGTCGAGCACCTTGACGGTGCGCCAGTCCGACCCGCCGTCCTGGATCGAATAGACGAGGCGCTTGCCGTCCTCGGACGGCTGATATTCGCCGAGCGCGGTGGCGCCGTCCTTGGCCCACGTGTTCGGGTCGATCAGCACCCGCCCCTCGCCGTCCAGGCTGTCGCGGACGTACAGCACCGCCTGGTTCTGAAGCCCCGAGTTGCGGCTGTAGAAGTATCGGCTGCCCTTCTTCTCGGGCACACCGAACCGCTCATAGTTGAACAGCTGCGTCAGTCGCGCCTTGAACGCCGCGCGGCCGGGCAGCGTCGCCAGATAGGCATCGGTCGTCTTGTTCTGCGCCGCGACCCAGGCGGCGACCTTGGGATCGCTGCGCACGTCGTTCTCGAGCCAGCGATAGGGATCGGCGACGGCCTCGCCGAACAGCGTCTCGGTGACGGGAACCTTGTCGGTCGCGGGATAAGTGATCGGGGCTGCCACGGTGCTTCGCGTCTCCGGCCGTTTGTCTTCAGCCGCATGGATGGGGGCGGCGAACAGGAGCGGCAAGAGAAGGATCGCGCGAGCCATCGAGATAGTCTCCGGAGAAACGAGAAAGGCCGCACCCTGACGGGATGCGGCCTTTCCTGCAAGTCCGTGAGATGACGGGCCGATCAGGCGGCTTCGTCGAAATCCTCGTCGGTCATCACCGGACCCGAATCCTGCCCCTTGGCGCTGACGTCGCGGTCGACGAACTCGATGATCGCCATCGGCGCGGCGTCCGAGGCACGCGGGCCGGTCTTGATGATGCGGGTGTAGCCGCCGTTGCGGTCGGCATAGCGCGAGGCCAGCACGTCGAACAGCTTCACGAGCTGCGCATCGTCGAGCAGGCGGGCATGTGCCAGACGACGGTTCGACAGGCCGCCCTTCTTGGCCAGCGTCACCAGCTTCTCGACATAGGGGCGAAGCTCCTTGGCCTTGGCCACCGTCGTCGTGATCTGCTCGTGCTTGATGAGCGCGGCCGACATGTTGCGGAACAGCGCGGTGCGGTGGGCCGAGGTCCGCTGAAGCTTACGGCCGCCATACTTGTGACGCATGTGATCTTCCTTTTCGTTCGTTCGGGGGCCGTGTCAGGTACCCCGGACCAGGTGGGACGTCGGGCCACCCTGTGTACGTCGCTCCGGCGATGCGGAGCCCCTTGTCGATGGCCCGGCGCGGCAAAGCCGCGCCGTCGGACGAGCCGATGGCTCGCCGGCCGGGCTTGCGCCGTCTTCGGGCTAGCCGAAGCTAGCCCGATGCGGCTCAGCCCATGATCTCCTGTTCGAGCTTCTTGGCCATTTCCTCGATATTCTCGGGCGGCCAGCCCGGGATTTCCATACCGAGGCGAAGGCCCATGCTCGACAGCACTTCCTTGATCTCGTTGAGCGACTTGCGGCCGAAGTTCGGCGTGCGCAGCATCTCGGCCTCGGTCTTCTGGACCAGATCGCCAATATAGATGATGTTGTCGTTCTTGAGGCAGTTGGCGCTGCGGACCGATAGCTCGAGCTCGTCGACCTTCTTGAGCAGGTAGCGGTTGATCGTCGCGGTGTCGCCCGGAGTATCGGCGGCGGGCGCCGGCAGGCCGGCGGTGGCCGCGGGGGCCGCGCGCGTCATCGCCGAATCGTCGAAGTGGACGAACAGCGCCAGCTGATCCTGGAGAATGCGCGCGGCATAGGCGAGCGCGTCGTCCGGGGTCACGGTGCCGTCGGTCTCGACCGTCAGTGTCAGCTTGTCATAGTCGAGTTCCTGCCCGACGCGGGTGTTCTCGACCTTGTAGCTGACCTGACGGACTGGCGAGTAGAGCGCGTCGACCGGGATCAGGCCGATCGGCGCATCGGCCGGACGGTTGGCGGTCGCGGGCACATAGCCCTTCCCCGTGTCGGCGGTCAGCTCCATGTTGAGCGTCGCACCATCGTCGAGGTGGCAGAGCACCAGCTCGGGGTTCATCACCTCGATGTCGCCGGTGACGGCGATATCGCCCGCCTTGACCTCGGCCGGGCCGGTCGCCGACAGCTGAAGGCGCTTCGGCCCTTCGCCCTGCATCTTGAGGGCGATCTGCTTGACGTTCAGGACGATGTCCGTCACGTCCTCGCGAACGCCCGTCAGGCTCGAGAATTCGTGCAGCACGTTCTCGATCTTGATCGACGTGACTGCCGCGCCCTGGAGCGAGGACAGCAGCACACGGCGCAGCGCATTGCCGAGCGTCAGGCCGAAGCCACGCTCCAGCGGCTCGGCGACGAAGGTCGCCTTCCGCTTCGAATCGGTGCCCGACTTCTTTTCGAGGCCGTTGGGCTTCTTCAGTTCCTGCCAGTTCTTTGCGTTGACAGACACAGGCTTCCCCTGGGTTGGGCGGGAACGGGGCGCTTCCCGCCGAAACGCGGCGTCGCGCGGCGGCACGGCTTCATCAGCCGGCACCGCCGCGCGACGCGATATTCAAATCAGACGCGGCGACGCTTCGACGGACGAACGCCGTTGTGCGGGATCGAGGTCACGTCGCGGATCGAGGTGATCTGGAAGCCGACCGCCTGCAGCGCGCGAAGCGCCGATTCGCGGCCCGAACCCGGACCCTTCACTTCGACCTCGAGCGTGCGGACACCGTGCTCGGCGGCCTTGCGGCCCGCGTCCTCGGCGGCGACCTGCGCGGCGTAGGGCGTCGACTTGCGCGAGCCCTTGAAGCCCATCATGCCGGCCGACGACCACGAGATCGCATTGCCCTGCGCGTCGGTGATCGTGATCATGGTGTTGTTGAAGCTGGCGTTCACATGCGCGACGCCGGCGGTGATGTTCTTGCGCTCGCGACGGCGAAGGCGCTGCGGTTCACGTGCCATTGGAAATCATCCTGACTTTGTGTCGTGGTACGGAGGCCGGCGGGCTGTTCGCCCCACACCAGCCTTCCGATGGAGAAGAAGGAAATCGGTCCGGCGGACCGAGTTACTTCTTCTTGCCCGCGATCGGCTTCGCCTTGCCCTTGCGGGTGCGCGCGTTGGTGTGCGTGCGCTGGCCGCGGACGGGCAGGCCCTTGCGGTGACGCAGGCCGCGATAGCAGGCGAGGTCCATCAGGCGCTTGATGTTCATCGCGGTCTCGCGACGAAGATCACCCTCGACGGTGTAGCCGGCGTCGATCGCCTCACGGATCTGAAGAACCTCCTGGTCGCTCAGGTCCTGCACGCGGCGGTCCGCGGCGATTTCCAGCTTGTCGGTGATTTCCTTGGCCTTGGACGGGCCAATGCCGTGGATATACTGAAGCGCGATGATCACGCGCTTGTTGGTCGGGATGTTGACACCCGCAATACGAGCCATGAATCTATTCTCCCAGCTCCACAGCGAACGGCATGGCAGCACGTCCGCTATCTCGTCGCGTTGATCCGAGCCCATGCGGAATCGGCGGACGCGAAAGCGCGCCGCCGGTGGTCCGCGGTGTCGGAAGAGGGCCAACTAGGCGGCGCGCGGGCGCCTGTCAAGCGAGTCGCGCGCTGTCAAGCGGAACCTTTTGATGGTTTCGGCGTGCGATAACGCGCAGCGCCCGGCACGCGGGGGCGAACCCGCCCCCGCCCGGTCTCAGCGTGCGCCGAGAATATCCTCGATCGCCGCGGTGACGTCCGCGATGTCGGCCATGCCGTCGATCCGGCGCACCAGCCCCTGCGCCTCGTAGTGCGGCAGGATCGGCGCGGTCTTGGCGCGATACTCGGCCATCCGCGTGCGCACGGTCTCGGCATTGTCGTCGGGGCGGCGCTTGAACTCGGTCGAGCCGCACACGTCGCAGGTGCCCGTGACCGCGGGCAGCTTGAACACGTCGTGATATCCCTCGCCGCACCTGGCGCAGGTGAAGCGGCCGGTGATGCGCTCGACCAGCGCCTCTTCATCGACAATCAACTCGATCACATAATCGAGCTTGCGCCCACGCGCGGCCAGCAGCTCGTCGAGCGATGCAGCCTGCGCCGCGGTGCGCGGATAGCCGTCGAAGATCAGCCCCGGCTCCGACCCCAGCTCGTCGAGCCGCTCGCCGATGATGCCCGAGACGATCTCGTCGGACACGAGCTGCCCCGCCTCCATCACCGCCTTGGCGGCGAGCCCGGTCGGCGTCCCCGCCTTGACCGCGGCGCGCAGCATATCGCCGGTCGAAAGCTGCACCATGCCGCGCTCGGCGACGAGGCGGCCCGCCTGCGTGCCCTTGCCCGCACCCGGCGGCCCCAACAGGATGATGTCCACGCTTTCCCCCTTTGAACGCCGTCCGTGCGGCGTCCGCCCTTACTGGCGGACGCGCCCGCCCTTCAGCTTCGCCTTCTTGATCAGATCGCCATACTGGTGCGCCAGCAGGTGCGACTGGATCTGCGTCACCGTGTCCATCGTTACGTTGACGACGATGAGGAGGCTAGTGCCACCAAGGTAGAAGGGAATGCTGAGCGCCGAGACGAGATATTCTGGCAACAGGCAGATGATCGTCAGGTACGCCGCACCGATCACTGTGATGCGCGTCAACACATAATCGAAATAATTCTCCGTGTTCTTGCCCGGCCGGATGCCCGGAATGAAGCCGCCATAGCGCTTCAGATTCTCGGCGGTCTCCTCGGGATTGAAGACGACCGCGGTGTAGAAGAACGAGAAGAAGATGATGCCCGCCGCATAGAGCGTCATGTAGATCGGGCTGCCGTGCTGAAGCGACTGGTTCAGCCAGATCATCACGTCATTCCACATGCCGCCACCGGTGGCGTTCATGTTCTTACCCGCGAACTGGCTGATCGTCACTGGCATCAGCAGCAGCGACGAGGCGAAGATCGGCGGAATGACGCCCGCGGTGTTGATCTTGAGCGGCAGGTGGCTGCGCTCGGCCTGGACGCCGCGCGCGGTCTGGCGCTTGGGATACTGGATCAGGATGCGGCGCTGCGCGCGCTCCATGAAGCAGATGAACAGGACGAGGCCCGCGACCGCGGCGATGATGCCGAGCAGGCGAACCGGATCGACGGTGCCCGTGCGGCTGCCCTCGAACAGCTGGACCAGCGTGGTTGGCAGGTGGGCGACGATGCCCGCCATGATGATGAGGCTGATGCCGTTACCGATACCGCGGCTGGTGATCTGCTCGCCCAACCACATCAGGAACATCGTACCGCCGATCAGCGACACGACCGCGCCGACGCGGAACAGCATCCCCGGCTCGACCACCGCCTGTGCGCCGGCCGAGGCGCCGAACGCCTCAAGGCCGACAGCGATGAACCAGCCCTGGATCGCGGTCAGCAGGACGGTGCCGTAGCGGGTATACTGGTTGAGCCGCTTGCGGCCGCTCTCGCCTTCCTTCTTGATCGCGGCAAGCTGCGGCGACAGCGAGGTCGCGAGCTGCACGACGATCGAGGCGGTGATGTACGGCATCACGCCGAGCGCGATGATCGACATGCGCTGCAGCGCGCCGCCCGAGAAGGTGTTGAAGAAGTCCATCACGCCGCCCTGCGTCTGCTGCGCGAGCAGATTGAGCTGCGTGGGGTCGATGCCGGGAAGCGGCACATAGCTGAGCATGCGGAACACGATGAGTGCCCCCAGCGTGAACCAGAGCCGCTTCTTGAGCTCGGTCGCCTTGCCGAATTTCGACAGGCTGATGCTGGATGCGAGATTGTCGGCTGCGGATGCCATCTGGATGTCTGTCCCGGGAATCAGTGCGGGCGGAACCTTCGCCCGTCCGGTTCGTGCATATAGGCCGTGATGCGGCGATGTCTAATGCCGGGGCGGTCTTTGCCAGCGCCCGGTGCCGCCGCGGACGGCGGAAACGAGTGGGGGCGCCCGGTTACCGGACGCCCCCATCGTTCAATCAGGCCTGAGCGGCCTTCTGCTTCTCGGCCTTGACGGCCATACGCTCGGTGCGGGCCTTACCCTTCTTGGCCGCGGCCTTCTCGGCGGCCGGAACCACCTCGATCACCTCGACGCTGCCGCCGGCTGCCTCAATCGCCTCGCGCGCGCCCTTCGACACGCCGGCGACCTTGAGGCTCAGCTTGGCCGACAGGCTGCCCTTGCCGAGCACGCGCACGCCGTCCTTGCCGCCGCGCGTCAGGCCGGCGGCGTTCAGCGCCGCCTGGTCGAGCGTCGCGCCCTTGTCGAGCTTGCCCTCGTCGATCGCCTTCTGAAGGGCGCCGATGTTGATCTCGGCATAGTCCTTGCCAAACGGGTTGTTGAAGCCGCGCTTCGGCAGCCGCATGTGGAGCGGCATCTGACCGCCCTCGAAGCCGTTGATCGCGACGCCCGAACGCGCCTTGGCGCCCTTCTGGCCGCGGCCGGCGGTCTTGCCCAGGCCCGAGCCGATGCCACGGCCGACGCGCACGCGCTCCTTGCGGGCGCCCTTGTTGTCGCGGATGTCGTTCAGTTTCATGTCTTGCACTCGCTTTCGCTTGGTTCGCGCTAAAATCAGGAAGGGGGCCGTTAGCCCCCTTCCCTCGTCTTGTCATGTCTAATCGAGGATTAGCCCTCGACCGACACCATGTGATGCACCTTCTGGATCATGCCGCGCACCGAGGGGGTATCCTCGAGCTCGACCGTCCGGTGCATCTTGTTGAGGCCCAGGCCGATCAGCGTCGCGCGCTGATCCTTGGTCCGGCGGATGGGCGAACCCGTCTGCGTCACCTTGATCGTCGCCATGTCGCTTACTCCGTGAGCGCCGCGGCGTCAGCCTCGGCGGTCTGCGACCCACCGCGGCCGAGCAGGTCGGCGATCTTCTTGCCCCGGCGCTGTGCGACGGCCTTGGGCGAGCTCTGCTCACCCAGCGCCTCGAACGTCGCGCGGATCATGTTGTAGGGGTTCGAGGTGCCCGTCGACTTGGTCACCACGTCGGCGACGCCCAGGCTCTCGAACACCGCACGCATCGGACCGCCGGCGATGATGCCGGTACCCGATGGCGCCGAGCGGAGGTAGACGTTGCCCGCACCGAAATGGCCGCGGCCATCATGGTGCAGCGTCCGGCCCTCGCGAAGCGGCACGCGGATCATCTTCTTCTTGGCCGAAGCCGTCGCCTTCGAGATCGCCTCAGGCACCTCGCGCGCCTTGCCATGGCCGAAGCCGACACGGCCCTTGCCGTCGCCCACGACGACCAGCGCCGCAAAGCCGAAGCGCTTGCCGCCCTTCACCGTCTTCGACACGCGGTTGATGTGGACGAGCTTCTCGATAAGCTCCTCGCCACCCTCGTCGCGGTTGCGGTCGTCACGGCGACCACGGTTGCCGTCACGGCCGCCGCGACCGCGGTTGTCGCCGCCGCCGGGGCCACGCCCACGGCCGCCGCGGCCGCCGCGCGGGGCGCCGGTGTTCGCGTCGGGCGACGTCGCCTCGACCGGGGTCTCGGTCTGGTTGTTTTCGTCGGCCATCGTCAGAACTCCAATCCGCCTTCACGCGCGGCATCCGCCAGCGCCTTGACACGGCCATGATAGAGGAAGCCGCCGCGGTCGAAGACGACCTGCGTGACGCCCGCTGCCTTGGCTGCCTCGGCAAGCTTCTTGCCGACTTCCGCCGCCGACGCGACGGTCGCGCCGATCTGCCCGCCGCCCTTCACGAGGCTCGAGGCCGAGGCCAGCGTCTTGCCCTCGGTATCGTCGATCACCTGGGCATAGATGTGACGGCCCGAACGGTGCACCGACAGACGGGGACGAAGGCCGGCCCGCGCGCGGAGCGCAGTACGGTTGCGGCGACGCCGCTTCTCGAAGAGAGAGAGACCCTTGCTCATTACTTCTTCTTCCCTTCCTTGCGGAAGATGAACTCGTCGGCGTACTTGATACCCTTGCCCTTATAGGGCTCGGGCTTGCGCCACCGGCGGATTTCCGCGGCGACCTGGCCGACCTTCTGCTTGTCGATGCCGCTGATCTCGACCGTGGTCTGATCCGGCGTCTTGATCTCGATCCCCTCGGGGATCTCGAAATTGACGTCGTGGCTGTAGCCGAGCTGCAGCTTCAGGGTCTTGCCCTGCGCGTTGGCGCGGTAACCGACACCGGTGATGAGCAGCTTCTTCGAGAAGCCCTCGGTCACGCCGGTGATCAGGTTCTGCACCAGCGTGCGCTGCATGCCCCAGAACGCGCGAGCGCGCTTGGTCTCGTTGGCCGGCTGCACCGAGATGCCGCCGTCGACGGTCTCGTACTTGATGTCGTCGGCGAGCGGCATGGTGAGGGTGCCCTTGGGCCCCTTCACGCTGAGCTCACCGCCAGCGATGTTCGCCGTCACGCCCGAGGGGACGGTGACCGGCTTCTTGCCGATGCGGCTCATCAGAACACCTCCGCCAGCACTTCGCCGCCGACGTTCTGCTCACGCGCTTCGGCGTCGGACAGAACGCCCTTCGGCGTCGAGACGATCGTGATGCCGAGGCCGTTGCGGACGCGCGGAAGCTCCTGCGAACCCGAATAGACGCGGCGGCCCGGCTTCGAGACGCGCGCGACGTGCTTGATCGCCGGCTGGCCCTCGAAATACTTGAGCTCGATGCGGATGCCCTCGATCGGGCCCAGCTGCTCGTTCGAATAGCCGCGGATATAGCCCTCGCGCTGAAGCACGTCGAGCACGCGGGCCCGCAGCTTCGACGCAGGCGTCAGGACGCTGTCCTTGCGCGCGCGCTGGCCGTTGCGGATGCGGGTGAGCATGTCACCCAGGGGATCGGTCACTGCCATTGTCTTGATCCCTTACCAGCTCGACTTCGTGACGCCGGGGATCAGGCCCTTGTTGGCCAGATCACGCAGCATGACGCGAGCAAGACGGAACTTGCGGTAATAGCCGCGCGGACGCCCGGTGAGCTCGCAGCGGTTGCGGATGCGCGTCGGATTGCCGTTGCGCGGCAGCTCCGCCATCTTCAGGCGCGCCATCAGACGGTCGGTCTCGTCGGCCGACTTGTCGTTCGCGATCGCCTTGAGCTTCGCATACTTGGGCGCATACTTCGCGACCATCTTGCGACGCTTCTCGTTCTTGTTCACAGAACTCAGTTTCGCCATGACTTAAGTTCTTCCTTCCTTAAGCCGCTTGCTTGGCATCGTCGTCCGCCGCAACCTGCGGGAACGGGAAGCCGAACAGACGGAGGAGCTCGCGAGCCTCTTCATCGGTCTTCGCGGTGGTGGTCACGATCACGTCCATGCCGCGGATCTTCTCGATCCGGTCATAGTTGATCTCGGGGAAAATCAGCTGCTCCTTGATGCCGCAGGCATAGTTGCCGCGACCGTCGAAGCTCTTGGGGTTCAGACCGCGAAAGTCGCGGACGCGCGGCAGCGCGATCGTGACGAAGCGGTCGAGGAACTCGTACATGCGCTCGCGGCGAAGCGTGACCTTGACGCCGATCGGCATGCCCTCACGCAGCTTGAACTGCGCGATCGACTTCTTGGCGCGCGTCACGACCGGCTTTTGCCCCGCGATCAGCTCCATTTCCGAAGCGGCCTGCTCGACCTTCTTCTTGTCCTGGGTCGCCTCGCCGACGCCCATGTTCAGGACGATCTTGTCGATGCGCGGGATCTCGAGCGCGTTCTTGTAACCGAACTTCTCGGTCATCGCCTTGGCGATGCTGTCGTCATACAGCTTGCGCAGGCGGGGCGTGTAGGTGTCAGCCATTGATGACATCCCCCGTCTTGGCGGCGACACGAACCTTCTTGCCGTCGCGGATTTCGAAGCGGACGCGCGTCGGCTTGCCATCGGCGGTCACGTGCGCGACCTTCGAGATGTGCAGCGGCGCTTCCGAGCGCTCGAGCCCGCCCTGCGGCGCGGCCTGAGTGGGCTTCTTGTGGCGGACGGCGACGTTGACGCCGGCGACGACGACCTTGCCGTCCCGCGGCATCGAGGCGATGACTTCGCCCGTGCGGCCCTTGTCCTTGCCCGACAGGACGACAACCTTGTCGCCCTTCTTGATCTTGGCGGCGGCCATTACAGCACCTCCGGCGCGAGGCTGATGATCTTCATATAGCCCTTGCCGCGCAGCTCGCGGACGACGGGGCCGAAGATACGAGTGCCGATCGGCTCCTCGTTCTTGTTCACGAGCACGGCAGCGTTTCCGTCGAAGCGGATGACCGAGCCGTCGGCGCGGCGGATATCCTTGCGCGTGCGGACGATGACGGCGCGGTGCACGTCACCCTTCTTCACGCGGCCGCGCGGCGCGGCTTCCTTGACGCTGACGACGATGACGTCGCCCACGCCCGCGGTACGGCGCTTCGAGCCGCCCAGCACCTTGATGCACTGGACCCGCTTGGCGCCGCTGTTGTCAGCGACGTCCAGGTTGGACTGCATTTGGATCATGTGACCCGTTCCTTCTCACTGGGGTGGATACCGACCCAACCCCGCCTTCACCAACCACCGGCGGACCGGCGGCAGTTTTGCTTACGCGGTGGCTTCCGCCGCGACCTCTTCGGGCGTCGCGTGGGTGTTGACCCGCGCCACGACCTTCCAGGTCTTCAGCTTCGAGATCGGCGCGGTCTCTTCGATGCGCACGGTCTCGCCCTCGCGATACTCGTTGCCCTCGTCATGGGCATGGTACTTCTTCGAGCGGCGGATGATCTTGCCGTAGAGCGGGTGCTTCACCTTGCGCTCGACGTTCACCACCACCGTCTTGTCGGTCTTGTCCGAGACGATCACCCCGGTCAGCACACGCTTCGGCATGTCGGTCCCTTCCTTACTTCGAGTCCGAGCGCGAACGCTCGTTCTGCAGCGTCTTGATGCGCGCGATGTCGCGGCGCACTTCGCGCACGCGGCTCGACTTCTCGAGCTGGCTCGTCGCGGCCTGGAAGCGGAGGTTGAACGCCTCGCGCTTCAGGTTGCCGAGGTCCTCGCCCAGCTGATCGTCGCTCTTGGCGCGCAGATCGGTTGCCTTGGTCATGTTCAGCCCTCCAGGTGCGACGTGTCGCCGAGGCGAGCGACGACCTTGGTCTTGATCGGCAGCTTCATCGCCGCACGCTCGAACGCTTCCGCCGCGAGCGGGCCGGGAACGCCGTCCAGCTCGAACAGGATGCGGCCCGGCTTGACGCGAGCGGCCCAAAACTCGGGCGCGCCCTTGCCCGAGCCCATGCGGACTTCGGCCGGCTTCGACGAGACCGGAAGGTCCGGGAACACCCGGATCCAAAGGCGGCCCTGACGCTTGATGTGGCGCGTGATCGCACGGCGAGCCGCCTCGATCTGGCGCGCGGTGATCCGCTCGGGCTCCATGGCCTTCAGGCCATAGGCGCCGAAGTTCAGCGTCGCGCCGCCCTTGGCCTCGCCCTTGATCCGGCCCTTGAAGGCCTTGCGGAACTTGGTGCGCTTCGGTTGCAGCATCGGACTTAGTTCCTACGGTCGTCGCGCGCCGGGCGAACGCCCGAGGTCTGCGATTCGAGGTTCAGGCGATCGGTGGCCAGCGGATCGTGGCCGAGGATCTCGCCCTTGAAGATCCAGACCTTGACGCCGCACACGCCGTACGCGGTGTGGGCCTCGGCCTCGGCATGGTCGATGTTCGCACGCAGCGTGTGGAGCGGCACGCGACCTTCGCGATACCATTCCGAACGCGCGATCTCGGCGCCGCCCAGACGGCCGCCGCAGTTGATGCGGATGCCTTCTGCGCCCAGGCGCATCGCCGACTGCACCGCACGCTTCATGGCGCGGCGGAAGGCGATACGACGCTCGAGCTGGTCGGCGATGCCCTGCGCGACGAGGCGCGCATCGACTTCCGGCTTGCGGATCTCGACGATGTTCAGCGACACGTCCGAAGCGGTCATCGTGCCCAGCTTCTTGCGAAGCTTCTCGATGTCCGCGCCCTTCTTGCCGATGATGACGCCCGGACGGGCGGCATAGATCGAGATGCGGCACAGCTTGGCCGGACGCTCGATCACGACCTTCGAGATCGCCGCCTGCTTCAGCGTCTTCATGATGTACTGGCGGATCTTCAGATCCTCCAGCAGCAGCCGGCCATAGTCAGCGCCCTCGGCGAACCAGCGGCTGTCCCAGGTGCGGTTGATCTGAAGGCGAAGGCCGATCGGATTGCTCTTGTGACCCATGGATCAGGCCTCCTCTTGCACTTCACGAACCACGATCCGCAGCCGCGAGAACGGCTTGAGGATGCGCGTCGACTTGCCGCGGCCACGGGTGTGGAACCGCTTCATCGTGATCGACTTGCCGACCGACGCCTCGGCGACGACGAGCGCGTCGACGTCGAGGTTGTGGTTGTTCTCGGCATTGGCGATCGCCGAAGCGAGAACCTTGCGCGCGTCCTCTGCCATCGCCTTCTTCGAGAAGGTGAGGATGTTGAGGGCGTCGCCGGCCCGCTTGCCGCGGATCAGGCCCGCGACCAGGTTCAGCTTCTGCGCCGAACCGCGGATCTGCGTGCCGACCGACAGCGCTTCGTTATCGGCGACGCGGCGGGGAGCTTTTTCCTTGCTCATCAGCGCTTGCCCTTCTTGTCCGCGGCGTGACCGGGGAAGAAGCGCGTCGGCGCGAACTCACCCAGCTTCATGCCGACCATCTCTTCGTTGACCGACACCGGCACGAACTTGCGGCCGTTGTAGACGTTGAACGTCAGGCCGACGAACTGCGGCAGGATCGTCGAGCGGCGCGACCACGTCTTGATCGGGCCACCGCGACCGCCGGCGTCCTGTGCCGTCTCTGCCTTCTTGAGAAGGCTGAGCTCGACGAACGGACCCTTCCAAACCGAACGAGCCATCGTTTAGCCCTTCTTCTTCGCGTGGCGGCTACGGATGATAAACTTGTCCGTCGCCTTGTTGTGGCGGGTGCGCGCACCCTTGGTCGGCTTGCCCCAAGGCGTGACCGGATGACGGCCGCCCGAGGTCCGGCCTTCACCACCGCCGTGCGGGTGATCGACCGGGTTCTTGGCGACGCCGCGGGTAAGCGGACGCTTGCCGAGCCAGCGATTGCGGCCGGCCTTCGCCAGGTTGGTGTTGCCGTTGTCGGGGTTCGACACCGCACCCACCGTCGCCATGCAGTCGGCGCGGACATAGCGCTGCTCGCCCGAGTTCAGGCGGACGATGACCATGCCGCGATCGCGACCCACGACCTGCACGTACGTGCCCGCCGAACGCGCGATCTGACCGCCCTTGCCGGGCTTCATCTCGACGTTGTGGACGATCGTGCCGACCGGCATCTGGCCGAGCTCCATCGCGTTGCCCGGCTTCACGTCGGTCTTCTTGCCAGCGACGACCTTGTCGCCCGGCGAGAGACGCTGCGGCGCCAGGATGTAGGTGTACTCGGGCGCCTCTTCGGTGCCGTAGTTCACCAGCGCGATGAACGCCGTCCGGTTGGGATCGTATTCGAGACGCACCACCGTGCCCTCGACGTCCCACTTGCGACGCTTGAAGTCGATGATGCGATAGCGCTGCTTGTGGCCGCCCGCGATGCCGCGGCTGGTCACATGGCCCTTGTTGTTGCGGCCGCCTGTCTTGCGCTTGCCCTCGGTCAGCGCCTTGACGGGACCGCCCTTGTGCAGCGCCGAGCGGTCGACCAGGATCAGGCCGCGACGCGCCGGCGACGTCGGATTGTAGTTCTTCAGCGCCATGGTCAGTTGACCCCCTGCGTGACGTCGATCGAATCGCCGTCCTTCAGCGTGACGATCGCCTTCTTGATGTCCGTGCGCTTGTAGGGGACGCCCTTCCAGCGCTTGGTCTTGCCCTTCTGGACGATCGTGTTGACGCCCGTCACCGACACGTCGAACAGCGCCTCGACCGCCGCCTTGATCTGCGGCTTGGTGGCGTCATTCGCGACCTTGAACACGACGGCGTTGGCCTCCGAAACGAGGGTCGCCTTCTCGGTGATGTGCGGCGCGACGATCACGTCATAATGACGCACGTCGATCGCAGCCTTGCCCTTCTTAGCCATTGAAGCGCGCCTCCAGCTTCTCGACGGCAGCGCGGGTCAGGACCAGCGTGTCGTGCTTCAGGATGTCATAGACGTTGGCGCCGATCGCCGGCAGCACATTGACGCCCGACAGGTTGCGGGTCGCCAGCGCGAAGCCGTTCTCGACCGCCTCGCCGTCGATCACCAGCACCTTCTTGCCGAAGCCGAGCTTCGACAGCGTGCCGGTCATCGCCTTGGTCTTGGCGTCGGCGACGTTGAGGTCGTCGAGGACGACCAGCGTGCCGGCAGCCGCATGGCTCGACAGCGCCATCTTCAGGCCGAGCGCGCGAACCTTCTTGTTCAGGCTCGAATTGAAGTCGCGAAGCCGTGCACCGTGAGCCTTACCACCGCCGATGAAGATCGGCGCGGCGCGGTCGCCGTGACGGGCGGTACCGCCGCCCTTCTGGCGACCGAACTTCTTGCCGGTGCGCGACACTTCCGAACGCTCGCGCGTCGGACGCGCGGTGCCGCGGCGGTTGTGCAGCTGCCAGGTGACGACGCGGTGCAGGATGTCCGCGCGCGGCTCGACGCCGAACACGGTGTCGTTGAGCTCGATCTCGCCCTTGTCGGCGGCGTCGAGGGTCTGGACCTTGACCTTCACGTTCAGCCCTCCTGGCCGTCGGTCGCCGCAGCGTCGTCAGCACCCGTGGCGGGCGTGTCGGCGGCGGCGTCGTTGTTGTTTGCGACCTGGCGCAGGCCGGCCGGGTACGGCGCATCCTTGTGGCGCGCGACCTTGACCGCGTCCTTGACGACCAGCCACGAACCCTTGTGCCCGGGCACCGAGCCCTTCACGAACAGAAGGCCGCGCTCGACGTCGGTCGACACGATCTCGAGATTCTGCTGCGTGCGCTCGCGGTCGCCCATGTGACCGGCCATCTTCTTGTTCTTGAAGACCTTGCCCGGATCCTGGCGGTTACCCGTCGAACCATGCGAACGGTGGCTCAGCGACACGCCGTGCGTGGCGCGAAGGCCCCCGAAACCCCAGCGCTTCATGGCGCCGGCGAAACCCTTGCCCTGCGTGCGGCCCGACACGTCGACCATCTGGCCGGCGACGAAGTGGTCGGCGCCGATCTCGGCACCCACGTCGAGCATCGCATCGTCAGCGACGCGGAACTCGCAAAGCTGCGCCTTCAGCTCGACTTCGGCCTTGCCGAAGTGGCCGCGCTGCGGCTTGGCGACGTTCTTGGCCTTGGCGGTGCCGGCACCGATCTGGACGGCGACATAGCCGTCACGGTCGGCGGTGCGCTGTGCAACCACCTGGACGCCCTCGAGCGCCAGAACGGTCACCGGCACGTGCCGGCCGTCGTCCTGGAACAGGCGGGTCATCCCCATCTTCTTCGCGATCACGCCAGTGCGCATGATGCGTATTCCTTCCCACAACAGAGGCTCCCCGGGGGGAGCGTGCCAACGAAAAGACCCCCCAGCGTCACCGCCGAAGGGCCAGCCCAATTTCAAGTGCCCCCGTCAGGGCCAGGTTTTCGCTTCGGTTAAAAGCGAAAGACGGGGACTCAGGCGCCAGTCGGTGACTGGCCGGTATCCCTGCTTTCGTGAGCACCGCTCCGGGAGCGATTCTCAACACGCCGGAGAATCATCTCCTGCGGAAGCAGCGCCTTTAGGGAATGCAGGTGAGATCGTCAACCGCAGACCCGAAGGCGCGAAGCGGCCGATCAGGCCAGCTTGATCTCGACGTCGACGCCGGCGGCAAGGTCCAGCTTCATCAGCGCATCGACCGTCTGCGCGGTCGGCTGCACGATGTCGAGAAGGCGCTTGTAGGTGCGCGTCTCGAACTGCTCGCGCGACTTCTTGTCGATGTGCGGGCCGCGGTTGACGGTGAACTTGTCGATGTGCGTGGGCAGCGGGATGGGGCCACGGATCAGGGCGCCGGTGCGGCGCGCGGTGTCGGCGATGTCGCCAGCGGCCTGATCGAGCACGCGATGGTCGAACGCCTTCAGGCGAATACGGATGTTGTTGTCCATGTGTCCCTACCGATGCGAAAGAGCGGGCCCGTGACCGGGCTCATACTGTTTCTACGCGACTGACTGGTTGAGCGGGCGCCGAGGCACCCTGCCCTCATAAAAAGGCAACGGCCGAACCGATTGCTCGGTCCGGCCGCTGTCCTGAAGTCCGGGAGCGAGTCACCCCGCCCCGGCAAGGCTCGCGCCTATATTACTTCGAAATGGCGCTGACAACCCCTGCGCCGACGGTGCGACCGCCCTCGCGGATGGTGAAGCGCTGGCCGACGTCCATGGCGATCGGCGCGATGAGCTTGACGCCCAGCGCGACGTTGTCGCCCGGCATGACCATCTCGGTGCCCTCGGGCAGCTCGATCGTGCCGGTCACGTCGGTCGTGCGGAAGTAGAACTGCGGACGATAGTTGGCGAAGAACGGCGTGTGACGGCCACCCTCGTCCTTCGACAGCACGTACACTTCCGACTGGAAGTCGGTGTGCGGCTTGATCGAGCCGGGCTTGCAGAGCACCTGGCCACGCTCGACCTCTTCACGGCCGACGCCGCGGATCAGCGCACCGATGTTGTCGCCGGCCATGCCCTGGTCGAGCAGCTTGCGGAACATCTCGACGCCCGTGACCGTGGTCTTGCGGGTGTCGTTGATGCCGACGATCTCGACTTCCTCGCCGACCTTGACGACGCCGGTCTCGACGCGGCCGGTGACGACGGTGCCGCGACCCGAGATCGAGAACACGTCCTCGATCGGCATCATGAACGGCTTGTCGAGCGGACGCTCGGGCTGCGGGATCGACTCGTCGACGGCGGCCATGAGCGCAAGGACGGCGTCCTTGCCCAGCTTCTCGTCCGAACCGTTGAGCGCGGCGGTCGCCGAGCCACGGATGATCGGAATGTTGTCGCCGTCGAAGTCACGCTTCGACAGTTCCTCGCGGACCTCCATCTCGACCAGCTCGAGGATTTCCTCGTCGTCGACCAGGTCGCACTTGTTGAGGAACACGACCATCGCGGGCACGCCGACCTGGCGGGCGAGCAGGATGTGCTCCTTGGTCTGCGGCATCGGGCCGTCGGTGGCCGCCACGACCAGGATCGCGCCGTCCATCTGCGCCGCGCCGGTGATCATGTTCTTCACATAGTCGGCGTGGCCGGGGCAGTCGACGTGCGCATAGTGACGCGACTCGGTCTCGTACTCGACGTGCGCGGTCGAGATCGTGATGCCGCGCTCGCGCTCTTCCGGCGCCTTGTCGATGTTCGCGAAGTCGACCGCAGCGTTACCCGCGACGTTCTCTGCGAGGATCTTGGTGATCGCAGCCGTCAGCGACGTCTTGCCATGGTCGACGTGACCGATGGTGCCGATGTTGAGGTGCGGTTTGGACCGATCGAACTTTGCCTTCGCCATGATTTCCTACCTTCTGGATCAATTTCGCGGCCGGTAAGGGCGCCACGCGAACGCGGCCCCTTAACGGGTGTTTTCATCGAGCGCCAGCCCCCGGTCGGGCCGACAGCGGAGTAAATCCGCTGTCGTCGGACGCCGGGCTGTGCCCGGCACCGGCCGGCCGTTCGGCGTCTCGGAGACAGGCGAGCCTGCCTCCGTGCGCCTTGGGCTTACGCCAGCTTCGCCTTCACTTCGTCGGCGACGTTGGCGGGCACCTCGTCATAGTGGCTGAACTGCATCGAGTAGCTCGCGCGGCCCTGCGTGAACGAGCGCAGCTGGTTCACATAGCCGAACATGTTCGCCAGCGGGACCATCGCCGTCACGGCCTGCGCGTTGCCGCGCGTGTCAGTACCCTGGATCTGGCCACGGCGGCTGTTCATGTCGCCGATGACGTCGCCGAGATAATCCTCGGGGGTGACGACCTCGACCTTCATGATCGGCTCGAGCAGCTTGATGCCCGACTTCTGCGCCGCTTCGCGCATCGCCGCACGTGCGGTGATTTCGAACGCCAGCGCCGACGAGTCGACGTCGTGGTACGCGCCGTCATACAGCAGCACCTCAAAGTCGATGATCGGGAAGCCGACGAGCGAACCCGTCGCCGCGGTCTCACGGAAGCCCTTCTCGATCGCGGGGATATATTCCTTCGGAATGTTACCGCCCTTGATCTCGTCCTTGAAGACGAAGCCCGAACCGCGCTCGCCCGGCGTCAGCTTGACCTTGACGCGGCCGAACTGACCGGTGCCGCCCGACTGCTTCTTGTGCGTGTAGTCGATGTCGACCGGCTTGCCGAGATACTCACGGTAAGCCACCTGCGGCGCGCCGACATTGGCCTCGACCTTGAACTCGCGGCGCATGCGGTCGACGAGGATCTCGAGGTGGAGTTCGCCCATCCCCTTGATGATCGTCTGGCCGCTCTCGTGGTCGGTCGACACGCGGAACGAGGGATCCTCGGCGGCGAGGCGATTGAGCGCGATGCCCATCTTCTCCTGGTCGGCCTTGGTCTTCGGCTCCACCGAAAGCTCGATCACCGGCTCGGGGAACTCCATCCGCTCGAGGATGATCGGGTTCGCCGGGTCGCACAGCGTGTCGCCCGTCGTGGTCTCCTTGAGACCCGCGATCGCGACGATGTCGCCCGCACGCGCCTCGTCGATGTCCTCACGCGAGTTCGCGTGCATGAGGAGCATACGGCCGATCTTTTCCTTCTTGTCCTTCACCGAGTTCAGGTAGCTGCCCTTGGTGAGCACGCCCGAATAGATGCGCGCGAACGTCAGCGAGCCGACGAACGGATCGTTCATGATCTTGAACGCCAGCGCCGAAAAGGGCGCGTCGTCCGACGAGGGACGCTCGTCCGCGGTCTCGCCGTCCAGCTTCACGCCGGCGATGGCGGGCACGTCGAGCGGGCTCGGCAGATAGTCCACGACCGCGTCGAGCAGGGGCTGCACGCCCTTGTTCTTGAACGCCGACCCGCAGACGACCGGCACGAAGGTCATGTCGAGCGTGCCCTTGCGGATCAGCGCCTTCAGCGTCTTCGAATCGGGCTCGTTGCCCTCGAGATACGCTTCCATCGCAGCATCGTCCTGCTCGACGGCCAGCTCGATCAGGTCGCTGCGATACTTGGCGGCCTTTTCCTTCAGGTCCTCGGGGATCTCCTGATATTCGAACTTCGCGCCCAGGCTCTCCTCGAGCCAGATGATCGCGCGGTTCTCGACCAGATCGACCAGGCCCTTGAAGCCGCCTTCCATGCCGATCGGGAGATACAGCACCGCCGGCTTCGCGCCGAGGCGGTCGATGATCGACTGCACGCAGAAGTAGAAGTCGGCGCCGGTGCGGTCGAGCTTGTTGACGAAGCACATGCGCGGCACGCGGTACTTGTCCGCCTGACGCCACACCGTCTCAGACTGCGGCTCGACGCCGGCAACGCCGTCGAAGCACGCGACCGCGCCGTCGAGCACGCGCAGCGAACGCTCGACCTCGATCGTGAAATCGACGTGGCCCGGCGTGTCGATGATGTTGATCAGGTGCTCGGGGCCCTGGCCGTCCTCGGCCTTCCACTTGCAGGTGGTGGCGGCCGACGTGATCGTGATGCCGCGCTCCTGCTCCTGCTCCATCCAGTCCATCGTCGCGGTGCCCTCATGGACCTCGCCGATCTTGTAGGACTTGCCGGTGTAGTAGAGGATGCGCTCGGTCGTCGTCGTCTTGCCGGCGTCGATGTGCGCCATGATGCCGATGTTGCGATAGCGCTCGAGCGGATGGCTGCGGGCCATGATCTTACTCCTGGTGCCGAATGGCGGCGGGGGCGAATTGAAAATCGGTGCCGTTCGTCGCGACCGAAGTCGCAAGGAACCGCGAGCATCGGCTCGTGGCGGTCCCGCGGCTGCGCTCGGGACGAACGGGGAATGGGGGCAAGGCCGAAGCCTCGCCCCCTATATAGTCATTACCAGCGATAGTGCGAGAAGGCGCGGTTCGCTTCGGCCATGCGATGCGTGTCCTCGCGCTTCTTGACCGCGTTGCCGCGATTGTTGGCGGCGTCGAGCAGCTCACCCGACAGGCGCGCCGACATGGTGTTCTCGCTGCGGTTGCGGGCCGAGGTGATGAGCCAGCGGATCGCCAGCGCCTGCGCACGCTCGGGACGCACCTCGACGGGAACCTGATAGGTCGCACCGCCGACGCGGCGGCTGCGGACCTCGATGCCCGGCTTGATGTTGTTGAGCGCGTCGTGGAACACGCCGATCGGATCGCGCTTCGCACGGCTCTCGACGGTCTCGAGCGCGGTGTAGACGATGCCCTCGGCAACGGCCTTCTTGCCGTCCAGCATGACGCTGTTCATGAACTTCGACAGGACCTGATCTCCGAACTTGGGATCAGGCAGGATTTCCCGCTTTTCGGGACGACGACGACGTGCCATCTCAGATTTCCTTCTAGAACTTCAGCGAACCCGGAACCTGTCCGGCGCTTACTATGGCGATTACTTCGGACGCTTGGCGCCGTACTTCGAGCGGCTCTGCTTGCGATCCTTGACGCCCTGCGTATCGAGCACGCCGCGAAGGACGTGGTAGCGAACGCCGGGAAGATCGCGGACACGGCCACCGCGGATGAGCACGACCGAGTGCTCCTGCAGGTTGTGGCCCTCGCCCGGGATGTACGAGATGACTTCGCGGCTGTTGGTCAGACGGACCTTGGCCACCTTGCGAAGCGCCGAGTTCGGCTTCTTCGGGGTCGTCGTATAGACGCGGGTGCAGACACCGCGCTTCTGCGGGTTCTGGTCCATCGCAGGGACCTTCGACTTGGCCTTCTGCGGTTCGCGGCCCTTGCGGACCAGCTGGTTGATCGTCGGCATGAAGCCCTTCACCTTCCAAATGGTTACTTTGCTGGAGCCCTTTACGAGCGAATACGAAAACGACCCGGACGCGTGCGCCCAGGCCTTTGACGTCTCCAGCAACGTTCAGCGCATGTCCGGTCGTGACTCGAAAGACCCCGACAGGAACCGGCGGGCCTATACGCGGGGCATGGGGGACGGTCAACACCGCCCCGCCCGCGCCCGCGCCGTCAGCCGAGCGCGGCGAGCAATGCCTCGTGGAAGCGGTCCGGCGCCTCGACCTGCGGCGCGTGGCCCACCCCGTCGAGCCGGACCAGTCGTGCGCCCGCGATCTTCGCGACGGCCGCCGGGGCGATTGCGGGGATCGGCTTCAGGAACTGCTGGAGCGAGGCGGGTGCCTGGCGCTTGCCGAACACCGTCGTGTCGCGGGTGCCGACGATCACCGTCGCCGGCGCCTTGATCCGGCCGAAGCCATAGACGACGGGCTGGGTGAAGATCATCTCGCTGGTCTTGGCCTGCGCGGTCGCCACCGCCTCGCGCCCTGCCCCCGCCGACTGGCCGGCCAGCATCCGCACCCAGCGGTCGTACGCCGGGCGCCATTCGCCGTGATAGTAATTGGCGAGCTGATACGCCTTGATCGTCGCGGCGGTCGTCTTGCGCTCGTCGGCGATCAGGTCGGCGAGCGGGCGATAGGGCACGCCCTCCGCCGCGCGATCCGACAGGCCGAGCGGATTGACCATCACCAGCCGGTCGGTGAGCTCGGGATGGTCGATCGCGAAGCGCGCGGCGAGCATGCCCCCCATCGAATGGCCGACGATCACCGCCCGGCCGATCCCGCGCGCCTTCATCAGCCGCGCGGTGTTCGCCGCGAGGCCCGACAGTGTGTATTGCGCGCCCGCCGGCTTGTCCGACTTGCAGAAGCCGATCTGGTCGGGGATCAGCACCCGCCAGCCGCGCGCGACGAGCATCCGCGCCGCCGCTTCCCACGTCGCCCCGCAGAAGTTCTTGCCGTGCAGCAGCACCGCAACGCGGCCGTTCGCCGTCTCCGGGCGCACGTCCATGAACGCCATCTGCGCCACCTCGCCGCCCATGGACACACGCAGCCGTTCGACGGTGAAGGGATAGTCGAACCGCTCCAGATTGGCGCCTAGGTCGGGCGTCGCCGGCACGGGGGCCGGCGACGCCGCGGCGACCTGAAGCAGCGCGAGGGTGGCGATGACGCTCATGGCGCCACCGCCCCGGCCACGACCTCACCGCCCTTGATGACGGCGACCGGCTTTTCGAGCGTGCGGA
Organism: Sphingomonas yantingensis; assembly: GCF_014199325.1. Lineage (GTDB taxonomy): Bacteria > Pseudomonadota > Alphaproteobacteria > Sphingomonadales > Sphingomonadaceae > Sphingomonas > Sphingomonas yantingensis. Next base: position 714,751 of record NZ_JACIJJ010000001.1, on the reverse strand, counting down.
TATCGGTCAGCGGGTCGCCCTCCACCGCGACGATGTCGGCATGGCGGCCGACCGCGATCGCCCCCACGTCTTGGCTACGCCCCAGCGCTTCGGCCGCATTCGAGGTCGCCGCCCGGATCGCCTGCAGCGGGGTCAGGCCGTAGCGGACCATCACCGCGAACTGGCGCGCATTGTCGCCGTGCGGATAGATGCCCGCATCGGTCGAAAAGATCATCCGCGCGCCCGCCTGAGCCGCCTTTCGGAAGTTTTCGCGCTGGATCGTGCCGACGCGGCGCTCCTTCTCAATATTCTCGGGCAGGACGCCGTTCTTCTCGCCCTCCGACAGCGTATATTCGGTGTTGTAGATGTCGAAGCCGAGGAAGGTGCCCTTCGCCTTCGCCGCCTTGATCCCGGCATCGTCGATGAAGCTCACATGCTCGATCGTGTCGAACCCCGCCTCGATCGCGGCGCGAATGCCGTCGGCGCCGTGCGCATGCGCGGCGGCCTTCAGCTTCCAGAAATGCGCCTCATCGGCGATCGCTTTCAGCTCATCGAGGCTCAATTGCTGGACGCCCGGTTCGGTATTGCGGCTGAACACGCCGCCGGTCGCGCACGCCTTGATGATCTCGGCCCCGTATTTGCGCTGCTCGCGCACGCGGCGGCGCAGTTCCTCGGGGCTGTCACCGACCGCGGGCGACTTCTTGGCATAGGAGGGCGGCAGGAACGTCTCGTCGCAATGGCCGCCGGTCGCACCCAGCGCATAGGCGGCGGGGACGATGCGAGGGCCGGTCACCCACCCCTCCTCGATCGCCTGCTTGATCCCGACATCGGCGTAGTCGTCGCTGCCGACGTTGCGCACGGTGGTGAAGCCGGCGCGCAGCGTCCGCTCGGCATTGCCGACGCCTTGCGCGGTCCAGAAGCTGTCGGTGAACTGATAGCGGCTGTACCCGCCATATTTCGGGTTGCTCGTCAGGTGGACGTGCATGTCGATCAGGCCGGGGACGAGCGTGCGGCCGGGCAGGTCGATGCGCCGCGCGCCCGCGGGGATGACGGGCCGCGACGTCCCCTCGCCCACCACCGACACGATGCGCCCCTTGGCTGCGACGATGACGGGGCGTTCGATCACCTTGCCGGTGACGACATCGATCATCCGGTCGGCGGTGATGACGACGCTGTCTGCAGGCGCGGCAGCGGGCGCTTCCTGCGGGGAAGCGGCGACAAGGGCGAGTGCAAGCGGCAGGATCGACATGGAGGCGACCGTTGTCGCCTCGCAACGAAGGGTCAAGAGGGATTGGGAAACGCCCGCTTCAATCCTTGAGCGGATCGTGACCCCAATTCATCAGCGAATAGCGCCAGTCCGAATGTTCGGCATCGTCCTTCGGCCCGCCTTGGGCCAGATGGCGGCGGACATAGCTCACCACCTTCTTCATGTGCGCATAGTCGTCGTCGGTAAGGTCGGCCTGCTTCGTCCGCTTGATCTCGACGATCCGACGGCCGGACGCGTGACCGACGCTCTCGCCGCCGCCCTTCTTCTGCCCAACCAACTTCGACTCTTCGGTATCGAGGAATTTCTCGATCGCGGCCGGCGGCATGTTGACCGCCTCGGCGAAGTCGTCGCGGACCTGCTTCTTCTCGCCGTCGTCCATCGTCACATGCCGTTGGCGGGCATCGCGCCGTTCATGTCGTTACCCATCGCGTTCATCGCAGCGGCATCGTCGGCGGCGGTGTTGAGGACCGCGTCGTTCTCGAACGAATAATTGGCCTGCGCGTCGTTCAGGATGACGTTGCCGGTATTGGTCGTCGTGGCGGTCTGATCGGTGGCGGTGCCGCCGCATGCCGCAAGCAGCGCGATCGGCGGCAGGGCAAGGAAATAGCGGGATTTCATCGGGACTTGCTCCGTCTGTTACCGGGGTTCAACCCGCGAGATCGCAACTCGTTGCGTCACGGGATGGACAGCCCCGCGCGCCGGATGGCCGCGCAGTATCGCCGCATCCCCATCACCGCCGTCTCGCTAAGCCCGACATAGGCGCGGCGGCGGTCGAACGGGTCGTCGTGCCGTTCGAACAGCCCCGCCTCGCGCATCGTCGTGATCCAGCGCAGCGCCGTCGTCGCGGGCACCGACGCGGCGATGCAGAGGCTGGAGACCGAGACGCGCACATGCTCCAGATGCGCGGCGAACAGGTCGAGCAGCATGTCCCAAGCGGGATCGGCGAACAGGTCGCCGGCGAAGAACTGGTCGCGCATCCGGCGCGCACGGATCGCCGCGCGGATATCCGCGGGATCGACCGCAGGCTCGCCGTCGTCGGGCATCGCTCGGAATGCAGGCGCCTTGTCGGCGACTTGTGTCATCAGCGTGGCGGTGCCCGGCTCCGAACGGGCGAGCCGGGCCAGCGTCTCGGCGATCCGCGCCACCTCGTCGTTCAGCTGGCGCAGCCGCCGCTGGTCGGATTCGCGCGCGGCGTCGTGCAGCGTCTGCGACGGCGGCGCGGCGAGCGCGAAGGCGGTAAGCCGGTCGATCGGCGTCGGATTGCACAGCAGCTCCGCCCGCACGCCGTCCAGTGCCGCCGCGACCACGTCGATCGCCTCGGGCGGGAACGCCGCGACGACCAGTGCATCGTGGCGATGCGCCGCCGCCGCCGCCGCGTCGAGCACGGCCATCGTCGCCGCATCCGCCTCACCGGCGGGCAGGTCGAGCGCGACGACATGAAGCCGCGCCTGCATCGACAGCCGCCGCGGCCCCTCCGCCAGGGAGACGCGGCCCGCGACCCGCGCCCCTGCCGCACGCGCCGCTTCCGCCATCAGCTCGACGGCATCGCCATCGCCGATCGCAACCACCACCCGCTCGTCAAGGTCGAGCGCACCCAGATAACTTGTCGATCCTTCCATCCCGTGCACCCCTGTCGATGGTTTCGATCCGGAGACGATATTGACGCAAGTTACATGGACCCCAAATGTTCCGTTTGCTTCATTTCGGATGATCCGGTCGCCAGGGCCGCTCGGCGCTGAAAGGGGTCAATCCAAAACGGCGCAATTTCAACCGGGTGCTGCGCCGGAAGCTCCGATCCGGCGGGGTCGTTTACCTCGCGACAAGCGCTGCGTCGCGAAGGCCGCGCCACACGCGCAGTGCCTGCACGCTTTCCTCGACATCATGGACGCGCAGCCATTGCGCCCCTTGCTCCGCCCCCTTGAGCGCCAATGCGATCGACCCACCGAGGCGCTTTTCGACCGGCGCTTCGCCCGACAGCGCGCCGACGATCCGCTTGCGACTAGCCCCCAGCAGGAGCGGACAGCCGAGCCCGTGAAACAGCGACAGGCCGTTCAGGACCACCATGTTCTCTGCCAGCGACTTGCCGAAGCCGATGCCCGGATCGACGAGGATTTTCGCGCGGTCGATGCCCGCGGCGACCGCCGCCTCGATCCGGGCCTCGAGCCAGTCGAACGTGTCGGTAAGCGCGTTGCCGCCCGCCATCACCCCCTCGGCCCCGCGCTTCGGATCGGCCGAATGCATCAGGATGACGGGTACCCCCGCGCGCGCCACCACCCCAGCCGCGCGGTCGTCGTAGAGCAGCGCCGACACGTCGTTGACGAGATGTGCGCCCGCCGCCAGCGCCGCTTCCATCACCGCCGCCTTGCGCGTGTCGATCGAGACGGGCGTGCCGCTCGCCGCCAGCCGCTCGATGACGGGCACGACGCGGGCGATCTCGTCGCCTTCCCAGACGGTCGCCGCACCCGGCCGGGTCGATTCGCCGCCAACATCGACGATCGCCGCTCCCGCCGCCGCCATGTCGACCGCCGTTGCAGCGGCCGCGGCCGGATCGCCGTCGTGCCGCCCGCCGTCGGAGAAGCTGTCGGGGGTGAGATTCAGGATCGCCATCACCTGCGGCTGGTCGAAGCGCAGCACCCGCTCCCCCGCGGTGATTGCTGACCGCGGCGCGGAAATGCGGCGCGCAAGCAGCATGGCCCGCTCGGCCTGCGGCTCGGGCAGCGTCGCCACGAAATCGTCGAAGCCGGTGACCGGCACCGTCCGCCGCTCGCCCCCGCCGATCACCTCATAGCCGGCGAACCATTGCAGGCCGCCGGCCAGCCGCGCGACCTCGCCGTCGCGGCCCACGGGCGTGTCGACGAACTGGACGGGGCGCAGGTGCACGGCGGCGCTCAGGGCTGGGTCGCGAGCAGCCATTGCTGGCGAAGCGTGTCGATCGGTGCGAGCCCGCCCTCGGCCTCGATATGCCAGAAGGTCCAGCCGTTGCACGATGGCGCACCCTGTACCGCCGCGCCGAGCTTGTGGATCGACCCCTCGCCACCGTCGCCCGCCAGCGATCCGTCGGCGCGCACGGTCACGCGCCAGCGCCGCTTGGCATCGGTCAGCACCGCGCCGGGCGCGATCATCCCGTTCTCGACCAACGTCCCGAACGCGACGCGCGGGGCGTTGCGCGGTGCCTGCATCGTGCGCAGCAGCGATTCGTCGAGCGGCAGCGCCGCCTCGATCCGCGCCTCGGCCGCGGCGATGTACGCCTCCTCGCGCTCGATGCCGATGAAGCGGCGGCCCAGCCGCTTGGCCACCGCGCCCGTCGTCCCGGTGCCGAAAAAGGGATCGAGCACCACGTCGCCCGGATGCGTTGCGGCGAGCATCACGCGATAGAGCAGCGCCTCGGGCTTCTGCGTCGGGTGGACCTTGTGCCCGTCCTCCCCCTTCAGCCGCTCCGCGCCCGAGCAGATCGCGAACTCCCAGTCGGAGCGCATCTGAAGCTCGTCGTTGAGCGTCTTGAGGCTGCGATAATTGAAGGTGTAGCGCGCCTTCTCGCCCATCGACGCCCAGATCAGCGTCTCGTGCGCGTTGGTGAAGCGCGTGCCTTTGAAATTGGGCATCGGGTTCGATTTGCGCCAGACGATGTCGTTGAGGATCCAGAAGCCCATGTCCTGGACCGCGGTGCCGACGCGGAAGATGTTGTGATAGCTGCCGATCACCCAGATCGTGCCGTTCGGCTTCAGGATGCGGCGCGCTTCCTTGAGCCACGCGCGGGTGAAGCGGTCATAGGCGGCGAAGGTGTCGAACCGGTCCCAGTCGTCGGTGACCGCATCGACATGGCTGCCGTCCGGCCGGAACAGCTCGCCGCCGAGTTGCAGGTTGTAGGGCGGGTCGGCGAAGATGCAGTCGATGCTGGCATCGGGCAGCGCCTTCATCGCCGCCACGCAGTCGCCGCGCAGGATCGTGTCGAGCGGCAGCGGGGCCGCGACGCGGGGCTTGCGGCGCGACGGCGCGCGCACCTTTTCGATCACTGGCATCGTCGTTGGCTTCCCCGGCTCCCTTGGAAACGCACTCCGAATCCAAAGTGACGGCGGCGTCAAGCTTGCGATGGTTGTCGGAAACGGTTGCCAACCCGTTCACCGCGCCGAACATTTCGAGTCCGCAACCAGATATGGGGTCGCTGACCCCGCCCCGGCCCACCAGTGCTTGCGATGTGGCGCGCCGGACTCACCGCCGACAAAAGTTACCAGAGCACGCCCTTGACCGGGGTCAGCGGCTTCGGCGCCTCGTCGCCGATCGCCTGCTTCAGGTCGATTTCGATCGTCCGGCACATCGCGTTCATCGGCAGGTCGTGGGGCGTATTGCTGAACGGATCGACCAGATCGTCGCCGATCTGAAGCGCGGCGAGGAACATCAGGCCCGCCAGCGTCGAGCCGATCGGCGTCGCCCAGCCCAGCGTCTCGACCAGCCCGATCGGCAGGAGCAGGCAGAACAGCCGCGTGAAGAACGACGGGAAGAAGCGGTACTGGACGGGCAGCGGCGTGTTCTTCAGCCGCTCCATGCCGCCCTGTGCATTGGCGATGTCGACGAGGATGCGCTCCATCTGCGTCTGCTGGATCGTGTCGATCCACCCCTGTTGTCGCGCCTCCTCGATCCGCTTCGAGGTGCCGTCGAGGAAGCCGTTGGCGCCGTTGACGCGGCTCATCGGCTCCGCGCCCTCCTCCTTCGACACGAAGTCATAGACCTCGGGGCAGTCGCCAAGCTTGCGAAGCTGTGCGCGCAGTGCGTTGACATAGGCGACCTGGCGCAGCGCGATCGAGCGCTTCAGGTCTCTCGCCCGCGCCGGCTCATCGGGGATGAAGGCGATCGCCGCGCGGGCGAGGTTGCGCGAGGCATTGATCATCAGCCCCCAAAGCTGCCGCCCCTCCCACCAGCGCTGGTACGCCGAATTGTCGCGAAAGCCGAGGAACAGCGCCAGCACCGTACCGAAGATGGTGAGCGGCAGCGACGGCGCCTTGAACGTCGTCATCATGTAGAAGGCGGTGACCGCGATGTCCCAGACGAACAGCAAGGCCAGCGGCTTCCACACCTCGACGACGATGGTGCTCATGCGGGGGGTGTCGTTGACGATCATGGCGGCTTAACCTGTGTTGGACGCCCACATGAATTGTTGCGACCGCGAAGTGTTCCGGTCCCGTTTGTAAGGAAGCGTTACCGTCGCTAGAGGCTCCTCCCATGCCGACCGTAACCCCCGAACTCCGCACCGCCGCCACCACGTCCAAGGCCTGGCCCTATGAAGAGGCGCGCAAGCTCCTCGCCCGCTACCTCGAGGGCAAGCCGGGCGGCGCGCCCATATTGTTCGAGACCGGCTACGGCCCCTCGGGCCTGCCGCATATCGGCACCTTCAACGAAGTGCTGCGCACGACGATGGTCCGCCGCGCGTTCGAGACGCTGAGCGACCAGCCGACGCGCCTGATCGCGTTTTCGGACGATATGGACGGGCTTCGCAAGGTGCCCGACAACGTGCCGAACCGCGAGATGCTGGCCGAGCATCTGGGCAAGCCGCTGACGAAGGTGCCCGACCCGTTCGGCAAGTTCGAGAGCTTCGCGCATCACAACAACGCGATGCTGCGCGACTTCCTCGACCGCTTCGGTTTCGATTACGAGTTCGCCTCCGCCACCGATTACTATGCGAGCGGTCGGTTCGACGAGACGCTGAAGGCGGTGCTGCGCCACTATGACGCGATCATGGGCGTGATGCTGCCGACGCTGCGCGAGGAGCGGCGCGCGACCTATTCGCCCGTGCTGCCGATCAGCCCGACGAGCGGCATCGTCCTTCAGGTGCCGGTCGAGGTCGTCGATGCCGACGCCGGCAGAATCGCGTTCATGGATGAGGGCCAGCGGATCGAGCAGTCGATCCTGGGCGGCGCGGCGAAGCTTCAGTGGAAAGTCGATTGGGCGATGCGCTGGGTCGCGCTCGGCGTCGATTACGAGATGGCGGGCAAGGACCTGATCGATTCGGTCACGCAGTCGTCAAAGATTGCCCGTGTCCTCGGCGCGCGCCCGCCCGAGGGTTTCAACTACGAGATGTTCCTCGACGAGCATGGGCAGAAGATCTCGAAGTCCAAGGGCAACGGCCTCAGCCTCGACCAGTGGCTGACCTATGGGCCGGAGGAGAGCCTCGCCTTCTACGCCTATCGCGAGCCCAAAAAGGCCAAGCAGCTCCACCTCGGCGTCATTCCGCGCGCGATCGACGAATATTGGCAGTTCCGCGGCAATTATGCTGGCCAGCCGGTCGAGCAGCGGCTGGGCAACCCCGTCCACCACATCCACAATGGCGAGCCGCCGGCGGAGAAGCTGCCCGTCACCTTCGGGCTTTTGCTTAACCTCATTGGCGTGATGGGCGAGGCGACGAAGGATCAGGTCTGGGGCTATCTCGGCAATTATGTCGCCGACGCCAGCCCCGAGCGTTACCCGGCGCTCGACGCGCTGATCGGGCACGCCATCGCCTATGTCCGCGACGTGGCGGAAAAGCCCGTCCGCCGCGCGCCCGAGGGGGTGGAGGTCGACGCGCTGCGCCGCCTCGATGCCGAACTGGCGGCGCTACCCGAGGGAGCGAGCGCCGAGGACATCCAGAACATCGTCTACGAGATCGGCAAGACCGGCGGCTTCGAGAACCTGCGCGACTGGTTCAAGGCGCTGTACGAAACGCTGCTGGGATCGAGCCAGGGGCCGCGCATGGGCAGCTTCATCGCGCTCTATGGCATCGACAACAGCCGCAATCTGATCGCGGAGGCGCTGGCGCGGGGCTGACCCCCGCGCCACGTCACTCGTGCGTGCGCCCGAAATCGGCGCGCGCGTCGTCCTGCCCCTGCTCGACGATCGAGCGGCGGATGGCGCGGGTCTGAGTGAAATGGTCGAACAGCGCGTCGCCCTGTCCCCAGCGGATCGCGCGCTGGAGCAGCGCGAGATCTTCCGAGAAGCGCTGGAGCATGTCGAGCACCGCTTCGCGATTGGCGAGGAACACGTCGCGCCACATCGTCGGGTCGCTCGCGGCGATGCGGGTGAAGTCGCGAAACCCGCCCGCCGAATATTTGATGACCTCGGACTGGGTGACTTCTTCCAGATCGGACGCCGTACCGACGATCGTGTAGGCAATGAGGTGCGGCAGGTGGCTGGTCACCGCCAGCACGCGGTCGTGGTGGTCGGGCGCCATCGTCTCGACCTCCGCCCCCAGCGCCCGCCAGAAGCCGGCGACGCGATCGACCGCGACGGGGTCGGTGCCCTCGGGCGGGGTCAGGATGCACCAGCGGTGGTTGAACAGGGTCGCGAAGCCCGCGGTCGGGCCGCTCTGCTCGGTGCCGGCGACGGGATGCGCGGGGACGATGACATGGCCGGGGAGCGCGGCGGCCAGCGCCTCGACCACGCTCGCCTTGCACGAGCCGACGTCGGTGACGATCGCATCGGCGGGCAGCGCCGGCGCGAGGTCCGCCGCCGCACGGCCCATCGCGCCGACGGGGACGCACAGCACCACCAGGTCCGCCTCGCGCGCCGCTGCGTCGGCATCGTCGGCGATTTCGTCGCACAGCCCGATCTCGCGCGCGGTCGCCCGTACCTCGGGATCAGCGTCGTAGCCGGTCACCTGCACGCCCTCGATCCGCGCGCGCGCCGCGCGCGCGACCGACGAGCCGATCAGGCCCAGCCCGACAACGGTGATCCGGGTGAAGCTCATCCCCGCTCGACGATTGCGCGCAGCGCCGCCATCACCCCCTGCGTCTCCTCGGCAGTGCCGATCGAGATGCGCAGGCCGTGCGGCAGGCCCTGTCCCGGCAGCCAGCGGACGAGATAGCCCGCGTCCATCAGCCCCTTGTACGCGGTCTCGGCGCTCACCGGCCCCTCGAACAGGACGAGGACGAAGTTGCACATCGACGGGACGGCGCGCAGCCCGGCATTGCCGAGCTTGCCGATCTCGGCCGCGAACCAAGTGCGCCACTCCTCGTTGTGGACTCGGCTCGCCTCGACGAAGTCCTGCGCGGCGAGCGCGGCAAGCGCCGCCCCCTGCCCCGCGGTCGTGATGTTGAACGGCATCCGGATGCGGTGCATCGCCTCGACCGCCTCGGCCGAGCCGTAGCCCCAGCCGATCCGCTCGGCGGCGAGGCCGTATATCTTGGAGAAGGTGCGCGTGACGATGACGTTCGCCTCGGTCTTGGCGAGTTCCAGCGCGCCGTCGTCGTCGCCCGCGTCGATATATTCGGCATAGGCCTGGTCGATGACCAGCATCACGTCGCGCGGCAACCCGGCGTGCAGCCGCGAAATCTCCTCGCGCGGGGCGAAGGTGCCGGTGGGGTTGTTGGGGTTCGCCACATAGACGACCTTCGTCGCGGGCGTGATCGAAGCCAGGATTGCGTCGACATCAGTCGCATAATCCTTGTCCGGGGCGATCACGGGCCTCGCGCCCACCCGGCGCGCTGCGATCTCGTACACCGCAAAGCCGTAGCGGACAAACACGACCTCGTCCCCCGGTCCGGCATAGGCGCCGGCCACCAGATGCAGCACCTCGTCCGACCCGGTGCCGTAGATGATCCGCGCGGGGTCGAGGCCGTAGCGCGCGCCGATCGCCTCGCGCAGTTCGGCCGCGCCGGGGTCGGGATAGCGTTCGAGGCTGCCGGCGGCGGCGGCGAATGCCTCGCGCGCCTCTGGCGCGGTGCCGAGCGGGTTCTCGTTCGACGACAGCTTGACGACCTTGCGCCCGTCGTCGGTCTTCGACCGGCCGGGGACATACGGAGCGATGCCCATGATCCAGGGCTTGGGAACGGGTGCGAACATGGGGCCTGCCGATAAGCCCGTGGGCCGGTACCCGCAAGGCCAGCCCTTTTCGGCGGCGGCGCGCTCGGCTAGGGCGCGGCCAGCATGTCCGCCCCCGCCCTTGGTCAGAATTGCCGCGCCGTCCTGCCCGGCCCGCTCCGCCTCGACGGCGGGGTCCTGCTGTCACCGGTCGAGATCGCGTACGAGACGTACGGCACGCTCAATGCCGAGGGGACGAACGCGATCCTCGTCTGTCACGCGCTGACCGGCGACCAGTATGTCGCGTCGAACCATCCCGTCACCGGCAAGCCCGGCTGGTGGACGCGGATGATCGGGCCGGGCAAGCCGATCGACCCGGCACGCGATTTCGTCATCTGCTCGAACGTGCTCGGCAGTTGCATGGGCACCTCAGGCCCCGCGACCGTGAATCCGGCGACGGGCAAGCCGTGGGGCATGAGCTTTCCCGTCATCACCATCCGCGACATGGTGCGCGCGCAAGGAATGCTGCTCGACCATCTGGGCATCGGGCGGCTGAAGGCAGTGGTCGGCGGGTCGATGGGCGGGATGCAGGCGCTGAGCTGGGCCGCGACCTTCCCGGATCGCGTGGCCGCCGCGGTCGTCATCGCCTCGACCGCGCGACATTCGGCGCAGAATATCGCCTTTCACGAGGTCGGGCGACAGGCGATCATGGCCGATCCCAACTGGAACGGCGGTGACTATTATGAAGGGACGCCCCCCGCCGCGGGCCTGGCGGTCGCGCGGATGGCGGCGCACATCACCTATCTGTCCGAAGCCGGCCTGACCGAGAAGTTCGGGCGGCGGTTGCAAGCTCGCGAAGCCAAGTCGTTCGGCTTCGACGCCGATTTCCAGGTTGAAAGCTACCTCCGGCATCAGGGCCTCGCCTTCACCGACCGCTTCGACGCCAACGCCTATCTCTACATCACCCGCGCGCTCGACTATTTCGATCTCGCCGAGGAGCATGGCGGCGTCCTCGCCAACGCGTTCCGGGGGGCAGCGACGCGCTTCTGCCTCGTCAGCTTCGATACCGACTGGCTCTATCCGACGAGCGAGAGCCGCGCGGTGGTGCAGGCGCTGCACGCCGCGGGCGCGGCGGCGAGCTTCGTTGAACTGTCCTCGCCCTTCGGCCACGACGCGTTCCTGCTCGACAGCCCGGAGTTGAACCGGGTGGTCGCGGGGTTTCTGGGGAACGGCCGATGAATCTCCGCCCCGATCTCGCGATCATCGCGAAGAACGTCGCGCCGGGGTCGCGCGTGCTCGACGTGGGTTGCGGCGACGGCGCGTTGATGGCAGCGCTCCGCGACACGGCGAACGTCGATGCGCGCGGGCTGGAACTGAACCCCGGCAATGTCGCCGCCGCGGTGGGACGCGGGCTGTCGGTAGTGCAGGGCGATGCCGACACCGACCTTGCCGACTATCCCGACCAGAGCTTCGACTATGCGATCCTCAGCCAGACGCTGCAGACCACGATGCGCCCGCATGTCGTGCTGGACGAGTTGCTCAGGATCGGCCGGCGCGCGTTCGTCAGCTTCCCCAATTTCGCGCACTGGCGCGTCCGCGTGTCATTGTTGTGGGGCGGGCGGATGCCCGTCACCCGCCTTCTGCCGCTCGAGTGGTACGAGACGCCCAACATCCACCACGTCACGATCGACGACTTTCGCGCCTTCGTCCGCGAGCGCGGCCTGACCGTCGAGGGCGCGTGGTTCCTGTCCGACGGGCGACCCGCCCGCCCCGCCGCGGCGAACCTCTTCGCCGAGCACGCAGTGTTCCTGCTCAGGCGGTGAGCTTGCGCACCCATGCCGTGTCGCACACGTCGCGATAGCGGGCCATCACCAAGCTGAACACGCCAAACAGCATCAGCCCGCCGGCCACCCCCGCGAACAGCCATCCGCGCCCGTCATAGGCGGCCAGCGCGTCCTGAAACCCGACCTCGTCCGCCTGCCCCGACCGGCCAAGATCGACCAGTGCCCAGGCGATCGCGGCGAACACGGCTGCGCGCGCGGCATAGCCGATGCGGCCGACCACCTCGCTCCAGTGCGGCGCATCGCGGGTGAGCAGGCGCATGAAATTGGCGCTCCATGCCTTCTCCGCCTGCGTGAACGCCGCGATGCCGAAGCCGATACCGACGACGATCAGGATTGCCCAGCCGAACGGCAGGCCGAGCGCATAGGCAGTGGCATCGCGCCCCGCCGCGCCGTCATCCGGCTGGGTCCCCCATGCGAAGAGCGAGGCGGCACCATAGGCAAGGCCGAAATGTGCAAAGCCGCTGAGCGCGTGGCCCGCGCGCTTGGCGATCCCCTTGGCATCGTCGCCATCAGCCTCGAGATCGACATAGGCGCCGTAAAGCCGGAACAGGCCGTACGCCGTCAGCCCGATTGCCAACGCTGCCGTCAGCGCCTCACCGCCGGGAATACGCGACAAGGGCGACAGCACGCTCGTCGTTCCCTCCGCGCGGCCAGTCGCCAGCGACAGATAACCGAGCGCGAAATAGATGATCGCCCGCGCCAGATAGCCGATGCGCGCCAACATCGCGATGCGTTCGTCGGGCTTCATCGGCATTCGCTCCCCTTGTTTCGGGGACGCAACGCACTTCAGCGCAAAAGGATCAGCGCACCACGCCGAGCCACAGCCGCTCGCCGCGGCTCACCTCGCGCTCGACCACCGCGGCGGTGAAGCGCTGAACCGCGCGCTGGGCGCGGACGAACGGCCCCTCGTCGCCATCGACGACGCTGCTGCCCCAGCCATCGGCCAGCGCGCGCATTTCCGCATCGCCGACGACGACCGAGGGAAAGGGCAGCGCGACGCGCGGCGAGGCGAAGCGCGCCTCGTCCTTGGCGCCGGGTTCGAAGAACAGCGCACCGGCGACGCGGCCGACATAATCGGCGGGCGACAGCCGCGCCCACCAGGCGGCGGCAAAGCAGCCCGCCCCCTCCGCCACCAGCAGCACGGCGCGATCGGCATCGAGCACCGCCCGGTCGATCTTCGCGGCGAGCAGGTTGCGGTCGGACAGCCGGCGCGCACGGACGGGCACATGGCCGTTGCCCGCTGCCGGCCAGTCGAGTAGCCGAGACCAGGCAGGAACACGCCGCTCGGCCAGCGTGACGACCGAGAAGCGATTGGCAAGCGCAGGCAGAGCAAGATCCATCGCCGCGACTCCAGTTGAAGGCCGTTCAGCAAAACTACAGCAACCTTGTGGGCGATCAACTGCGCAAGCTGCAATCGGGTCCGAAGCGCCGCGAGTCGCACCGATCGGCCGACGAACCGCTGCGTCGACGCGCGGGCAAGCGGGACCCCGGCCCTTTTTCCATGCTTGTTCGCGCGGGATCGGACTGAAATAAGGCGCGCTTTATCCTCCGCCCGAGTCCAAGCGTCCGATGTCGAAGTTCATGACCGATCGCCGTATGCCGCTGATCTATGCCGGCCTCGGCATCATGCTGGCGGTCCCATTTGCGGCGGATGCGGTGTTTCCGCTGGGGACGGCAGTCTGGATCGCCTATTTCCTGCCCGTCGTGCTCGCCTATCTGGCGCCGCGGCCGGTCGTGCCGCCGGTCGTCGCGGCGCTGGCGACGCTGCTCACCATCGTCGGCTTCACGCTGGCGCCCGCGGGAATCGACCCGGCGCTGGCGATCCTCAACCGCTCGATCGCGATCCTCGCGGTGTGGATCCTCGCGCTGACCGGCGCACTGTTCATCCGCAGCCGCATCGCGGTCCGGCATCAGGAGTGGTTGCAGACCGGCCAGGTCGGGCTCGCGCGCGCGGTGGGCGGCGAGCAGCCGCTCGACACGCTGGGCGACAATGCGCTCAAGTTCCTCGCCGACTATCTGGGGGCGCAAGCGGGCGCGATCTTCGTGCGCGACGGCGAGATCTTCCGCCGCCGCGGCACTTATGGCGTACCGGCGCAGGCGAACGTGCCCGACACGATCCTGGGCGGTGACGGGATGCTGGGCCAAGCGATCGCCGACAAGCGCAGCTTCGTGCTGACGACGGTGCCCGACGACTATCTATATTACGGCACCGCATTGGGCCAGGCGAAGCCCGCGACGCTGATCGTCACCACGACCGAGGCCGACGAGACCGTCAACGCCGTCATCGAACTGGGCCTGCCCGCCGGCGATCCGGCCCCCGCGCTCGAACTGCTGGAGCGCGTTGGCGCGCAGCTCGGCGTCGCGATCCGCTCGGCCAAATACCGCGCCCGGCTTCGCGAACTGCTCGAGGAGACGCAGCAGCAGGCCGAGGAGCTTCAGGCCCAGTCGGAGGAGCTGCGAGCCAACAATGACGAGCTGGAGACGCAGAGCCGCCAGTTGCAGGACGCCGCCGCACGCCTCGAACTCCAGCAGAGCGAGCTCGAACAGACCAACGCCCAGCTGGAAGAGCAGACCCGACAGCTCCAGATGCAGCGCGACGACTTGGAGCGCGCGCAGACCGCGCTCCAGGCGCAGGCCGGCGACCTCGAAAGCGCCAGCCGCTACAAGTCCGAGTTCCTCGCCAATATGAGCCACGAGCTGCGCACGCCGCTCAACTCGCTGCTCATCATGGCGCGGTTGCTGGCGGAGAACCGCGCGGGCAACCTGACCGCCGAACAGGTTCGCCATGCCGAGACGATCGAAACCTCGGGCAACGACCTGCTCACGCTCATCAACGACATTCTCGACATCTCGAAGATCGAGGCGGGCAAGCTCGAACTGCAGCCGCGACAGGTGCGCGTGGCGCCGGTGCTCGACAAGCTGCGCGCACTGTTCGCGCCGGCGGCGGAGGCCAAGGGCATCGGCTTTCGCATCGACCTCGACGCCGGGGTGCCGGGTCTGTTCGAGACCGACCCGCAGCGGTTGGAGCAGGTGCTCAAGAACTTCCTGTCCAACGCGATCAAGTTCACCGCCAAGGGCGAGGTGTCGCTGACCGCCTCGACCGACGCGGCGGGGCGCATCGCCTTCACCGTCCGCGACACCGGCGTCGGCATCCCCGCCGAGCATCAGCAGGCGATCTTCGAGGCGTTCCGCCAGGCCGACGGGACGATCAGCCGCAAGTACGGCGGCACGGGCCTTGGCCTCTCGATCTCGCGCGAACTCGCCCGGCTGCTCGGCGGCGAAGTAGCTGTCGAGAGCGTCGTCGGCGAGGGAAGCGCCTTCACGCTGTTCCTCCCTACCAGCTTCGACGCCGCCGCGCCCGTCCCTACCCTCCGCGCTGAGCCGGTCCGCCCCCTCCCTTCCAACCCCAAGCCCGGCCGCCGCCGCGCGGTCGAGGCGGCGGAGGACGACCGCGAGCATCTGTCGGGCGATGCGCGCGTCATCCTGATCGTCGAGGACGATCCGGTCTTCGCCGCGATCCTGCGCGACGTGGCGCATGAATTGGGGTTCCAGGCACTGATCGCCGGCACCGCGGACGAGGGCGCGCTGATGGCGCGGCAATATCTGCCGCACGCAGTCATCCTCGACATGAACCTGCCCGATCACACCGGCCTGTCGGTGCTCGACCGGATCAAGCGCGACGTGCGCACGCGCCACATCCCCGTCCATGTCGTGTCGGTCGACGACGACAGCCAGGCGGCGCTGTCGGGCGGCGCGATCGGCTATCTGTTCAAGCCGGTGAAGCGCGACCAGCTGATCGACATGCTCGAGGGGCTGGAGGCGAAGATGGCGCAGCGGATGCGCCGCGTGCTGGTCGTGGAGGACGACGCGCAGCAGGCCGAGAGCGTCCGCCTGCTCCTCGCCAGTCGTGAGGTCGAGACCGTGGAGGCGCATTCCGCCGCCGAATGCGTCGAACTGCTGGCGCGCGAGACGTTCGACTGCATGGTCCTCGACCTCAACCTGCCCGACGCCTCGGGCCTCGACCTGCTCGAACGGCTGAGCCATGACGAGAGCGTCGGCTTCCCGCCGGTCATCGTCTATACCGGCCGCGACCTGGGGCATGACGAGGAACTGCGCCTGCGCCGCTATTCCAAGTCGATCATCGTCAAGGGCGCCAAGTCGCCCGAGCGCCTGCTCGACGAAGTGACGCTGTTCCTGCACCAGGTCGTCGGCGAACTGCCCGAGCCGCAGCAGCAGCTGATCGCCAAGTCGCTGGGCCGCGACGCAGCATTGGAAGGGCGCCAGATCCTTGTCGTCGAGGACGATATCCGCAACGTCTATGCGCTCACCAGCATCTTCGAGCCGCATGGGGTGAAGGTTCGCATCGCCCGCAACGGCAAGGAGGCGCTGACCGCGCTCGACGAAAGCGCGCGGGGGGTCGCCGATCCGGTCGACCTCGTCCTCATGGACGTGATGATGCCCGAGATGGACGGTCTCACTGCCACGCGCGAGCTGCGCGGGCAGAGCTGGGGCAAGACGATGCCGGTGATCGCGCTCACGGCCAAGGCGATGGCGCGCGACCAGCAGGAATGCCTGGACGCCGGCGCCAACGACTATCTCGCCAAGCCGCTCGACGTCGACAAGCTGCTCAGCCTGGTGCGCGTATGGATGCCGCGCTAGAGGATCGCGCCTTTGCGGCGCACGAGGCGATCGAGCTCGACCTGTTGCTCGAGGCGATCCACCGCCACCATCATTACGACTTTCGCGGCTATTCTCGCGCCTCGCTCCAGCGGCGCGTCGACCGGGCGATGCGCCGCTTCGGCCTCGACAGCCTGTCGCAGCTCCAGCACCATATCCTGCGCGAGCCGAAGGTCTTCAACGAACTGATGGGCTTCCTCACCATCCAGGTGAGCGAGCTGTTCCGCGACCCGCATTATTACAAGGCGCTGCGCGAGCACGTCGTCCCGCACTTGCGCACCTGGCCCTCGCTCAAGGTGTGGATCGCCGGCTGCGCGAACGGCGAGGAGTTCTATTCGCTCGCCATTCTGTTCCGCGAGGAGGGGCTGGAGGATCGCACGATCTTCTACTGCACCGACATCAGCCCCGCCGCGCTCGAGAAGGCGGAGGCCGGCATTTACGATGTCGAGCGCATTCCCCAGTTCACCGAGAACCACCGCCGCTCGGGCGGCAAGTCCTCGCTCTCCAACTATTATACTGCCGCTTATGGCGCGGCCGTGTTCGACAAGTCGCTGCGCCGCCGGGCGGTTTTCGCCGAACACAACCTCGCCAGCGACGAGGTGTTCTCCGAGATGCAGCTCATCTCCAGCCGCAACGTCCTCATCTATTTCGACCGCGAGCTTCAGGATCGCGCGATCGGGCTGTTCGGCGAGTCGTTGGTGCGCGGCGGGTTCCTCGGCCTCGGCTCGAAGGAGACGCTGCGCTTTTCGAGCCAGTCGGCCGCGTTCGACGATTTCGACGAGCGCGAAAAACTGTACCGCCGCAACCGAACCGCGTTAGGACGCGCGCACCATGCCGCCTGAACCCGTCAAGATCCTCGCAGTCGACGATATCGACGAGAACCTGGTGGCGCTCGAAGCGCTGCTGCGCCGCGACGACGTTCAGTTCATCACCGCGCGTTCGGGGGTGGAGGCGCTGGAGGCGCTGCTGGTCCACGACATCGCGCTCGCGCTGCTCGACGTGCAGATGCCCGGAATGGACGGGTTCGAGCTGGCCGAGCTGATGCGCGGGACCGAGCGGACGCGGCGCGTGCCGATCATCTTCGTCACCGCCGCCGGCCCCGACGAGCGGCGCACCTTTCGCGGATACGGCGCGGGCGCAGTCGACTATCTCTTTAAACCGCTCGACCCGCATGTCGTGCGCAGCAAGGTCGACATCTTCGTCGAGCTGGCCCGCCAGCGCCACGAACTTGCCCGCCAGCGCGACGACCACGCCGCCGCGCTCGCCAAGCTCAACGCGCACCACGACAACTCCCCCCTCGCCTATGTCGAGATCGGCCCGGATCAGCGCATCACCGGCTGGTCCGACAGTGCCGAGCGACTGTTCGGCTGGCGCCTGTCTGAAGTGGCAGGCTTCCGCCCCGACGACCTCGAATGGCTCGATGCGGGTCATGCCGGCGCGTTCGGCGAGCTGATCGGCGGGATGATCGCCGGCCACCGCCCGCGCGCGGTCCATGCGATGCGGATGCGCAACGCGGTCGGCCTGACGCTGGAGGTCGAATGCTATTGCTCGGCCCTGCTAGACGCCGCCGGCCGCCTCGCCTCGATCGGCATCCAGATCCTCGACGTGACCGAGCGCAAGCGCGCGGAGGAGACGCAGCGGCTGCTGATCGGCGAGCTCAACCACCGGGTGAAGAACACGCTCGCCTCGGTCCAGGCGATCGCGTCGCAGACGCTGCGCCATTCGACCGGGCCGTCCGACTTCGCGCCGACGTTCATCGGGCGCATCCACGCGCTCGCGCGTGCACACTCTCTGTTGAGCGCGACGACGTGGCAGGGGGCGAGCTTGCGCGAACTGGTCGAGGGGCAATTGCTGACCGGCACCGTTGCCGCCAGCCAGCTGGTCATCGACGGCCCCGACGTCGACCTTGCCCCCGAGCCCGCGCTGCATCTGGCGCTGGTGCTGCACGAGCTGGTCACCAACGCGCATAAATATGGTGCGCTGTCGGTGCCCACAGGGACCGCGTCGCTGCGCTGGACGCGCGTCAAGGGCCAGCTCCTTCTCGAATGGCAGGAGCGCGGTGGGCCGCCGGTCGCCACGCCGCAGCGGCGAGGCTTCGGCTCGGCGCTGATCGAGCGGAGTCTCCGCGCCGAGGGCGGCGGGGCCGAGGCCGAGTTCGCACCCGAGGGGCTGACCTGGCGCCTGCGCCTCCCCTCCAACGCCCGCCTCCATACCGCGCCGCGCCCGATCGTCGCCGAACCGTCAGCGGCACGGCCCGCCGACCCGCTGTCGCTGACGGGCAAGCGCATCCTCGTCGTCGAGGACGAGCCGCTGGTCGCGATCGAACTGGGGCAGGTGTTGAACGATGCCGGCGCGGTGGTGATCGGCCCGGCCGCGAGCGCCGCGCACGCATTGGCGCTGATCGGGACCGAGCCGGTCGATGCCGCGCTCCTCGACGGCAATCTTCAGGGCGAGATGGTCGATGCCATCGCGCTGGCGCTGCAAACACGCGGCATCCCGTTCCTGTTCGTCAGCGGCTATGGCCGCAACCACCTGCCTGCCGGGTTCGATGCGGTGCCGATTGTCGCCAAGCCCTTCGCCGCGCCCGCGCTGGTCGCCGCCGCCGCCGCATTGTTCGCCGACGCGCCCGCGGCGATCGTCGCCGTGCCCGTCATCCCGACCCCGAACGCCTGAACGCGAAAAACCCCGGTCGGATGTCCGACCGGGGTTCTCGCCTTGCCGTGTCCGCTGTCCCGGCGGACCGGCCGGGCCGGCGCCTTCCGCCCTCATTCAAGGGGGGAGGCGGG
Organism: Sphingomonas yantingensis; assembly: GCF_014199325.1. Lineage (GTDB taxonomy): Bacteria > Pseudomonadota > Alphaproteobacteria > Sphingomonadales > Sphingomonadaceae > Sphingomonas > Sphingomonas yantingensis. The sequence continues at coordinate 695,432 of NZ_JACIJJ010000001.1, read as the reverse complement.
CGGCGCCGGTTACGCTTTACTCGATCACCGGTCCGCTTAGCGGAGCAGCGACAGCACGCCCTGCTGCGACTGGTTGGCCTGCGCCAGCATCGCGGTCGAGGCCTGCGAGAGGATCTGCGCCTTGGCGAGCATCGTCGTCTCGGCCGAGAAATCGGCGTCCTCGATGCGGCTGCGCGCGTCGGTCAGATTGGTCATGTTGGTGGTGACATTGGAAACGACCGACTGCAGGCGGTTCTGCTGCGCACCGAGCGTGGCACGCGCCGTGTTGACCGACTTCAGCGCGTCGTCGACGTTGGTCAGCGTGGTTGCCGCATTGGCCACCGAGTCGATGTTCAGACCCGTTGCGGTGAAATCGGCCGCGTCGACCTGCACCTTGCTGATGGTCACCTTCTCGCCAGCCGCAGCGCCGACCTGGATGTCGAAGTTGTCGGCGGCGGCCGTCGCGGTCGCCGTGGTGTTGAACAGCGCAACATTGTTGAACTTCGTCTTGGTCAGCACGTCGTTGATCTGAGTCGTCAGTTCGGCGACTTCGAGCTGCATGTTGTCGCGATCGTCGTCGCTGTACGTTTCCGACGACGACTGGATCGCCAGCTCGCGGACGCGCTGCAGCATGTTCGTGACTTCGCTCAGCGCGCCTTCCGCGGTCTGCGCCAGCGAGATGCCGTCATTGGCGTTGCGGACGGCCTGGTTCATGCCCTTGATCTGCGAGGTCATCGACGTGGCGATGGCGAGGCCGGCGGCGTCGTCCTTGGCCGAGTTGATGCGCTTGCCGGTCGACAGACGCTCCATCGACGACTTGAGGGCTTCACTCGCCGAAGTGGCGGCGTTCGCTGCACGAAGCGAACCGATGTTGGTTCCGATAACGGTCATTGTCCGATCTCCATAGTTCCCGGACCGCCCTGAGGCCCCCCCGAATGAAAACCTCGGGGCTGGGCAGTCATGCCGGGGAACGACCGCGGGGCGGCGGGCTTAAGCGAAAAAATCGCTGGCCCCTCGCGCCGGCACGCGGATTTCGATCCCGTACGTACGCGGGGGATACAGAAGCGGAAAATTCTTGCCGGACCCGGCAGATTTTACCGGCCGTTAACTATCGCAAGTGCATGGATGGGTCCTCAAGGGGGCCAATCAATGTCGTCGATCATCCCGTCGCGCGCCGTCCAGCGCGATCATTTCCTGCTGTTGTCGATGCTTCGCACCGCCGGGCTTGAGATTGCGGAGGCCGATTCGGCCCCGCGTCCGGGGGATCGCTTCCTGATCGCCGGGGGCGAGATGGCGGCCGTGCCCGCCCGCACGATGATCGTCGCGGCGGGGCGCCAGATCGCCCGGCCGTTCGGCGACGGCACGCCCGCGATGATCGGCTTCGATCCCGCCGACGCGGCGACCGGCGCGGGCTATGCCGCGGCGATGCTGCGCGGGTCCGAGGCCGCGGTCGCAGCCGATCCGGAAAGCATGGCGCTGTTCGCGCTGGCCGAGCGGGTGGGCCGCAGCGACATCACCGTCCTGATCGGTGGTCCCACCGGCACCGGCAAGGAAGTGCTTGCCCGCGCGATCCACCGCGCCTCCGACCGCCGCGACGGGCCGTTCGTCGCGATCAACTGCGCGGCGCTGCCCGAATCGATGCTCGAGGCGATGCTGTTCGGCCATACCAAGGGCTCGTTCACCGGCGCGTCGTCGGGCGGTCAGGGCTTCTTCCGCGCCGCCAATGGCGGCACGCTTCTCCTCGACGAGATCGCCGAGATGCCGCTGCCGCTCCAGGCCAAGCTGCTGCGCGCGCTCCAAGAGCGCGAGGTGGTGCCGATCGGCGCGACCGAGCCCGAGAAGATCGACGTGCGCGTCATCGCCTGTGCCAACCGCGACCTTCAGGCCGAGGTGGCCGAGGGCCGCTTCCGCGCCGACCTCTACTATCGCCTGTCGGTCTTCCCGCTGACGACCCGCGCGCTGGCCGAGCGGCCCGCCGATATCGCCGCGCTCGCGACCGCGATGCTGGTCCGCCATGGCGGCAGCCGCGCGCAGCTTCCCTGGCTGTCGTCGGACGCGCTGGCGAAGCTTGAGGGCCATGACTGGCCGGGCAACGTCCGCGAGCTGGAAAACGTGATTCAGCGCGCGCTGCTCCTGTCCGCCGGCGAGCGGATCGAGGCGGGCGACATCATCTTCGACCGTCCCGCCGCGCGCCCCGTGGTCGCCAATGATGAGGGCAACGGCCGCCTCTCGAACATCGTCCAGATGCACGAGTTTCAGGCGATCCGCGAAACGCTGGCCGCCTGCAACGGCAGCCGGATCGAGACCGCCCGCCGCCTCGGCATCTCCGAACGCACACTCCGCTACCGCCTCGCACGGCTTCGCGAACAGGGTGACCAGAGCCTCGACCGGAGGGCCACGGCATGAGCGTTTCCGGCGTCGGCGGCGCGATGAGCGTCGACCGGATCATGGCGATGCGCCAGCAGATCCTCGAGAAGAACCAGGCACTGTCGCGTGCCGGCACCGACGTGGCGGCCCCTGCCATCGGCGCCCCCGTGCGCACGACGCCCGCCGCCACAGACTTCGCCGCGACGCTGGAAAGCGCACTCGGCCAGGTCAACCGCCAGCAGCATCAGGCAAGCGAGATGTCTGCCGCCTATGAACGCGGCGAAACCATCGACATCGCCAAGGTGATGCTCGCCCGCCAGCAGGCATCCGTCGGCTTCGAGGCCACGCTGCAAGTCCGCAACAAGCTGTTGTCCGCCTACAAGGACATCATGAGCATGCCGGTGTAACGCGCCATGTCGAACGCTCTCGCAACCCTCCCGCCCGCCATCGTCCAGCCGCTCCGGCAGGCGCAGGGCTTTTTCCAGCAGCCCGCGGTCAAGCGCGCGCTGCCGCTGGTCGCTATCGTCAGCCTGATCGCGGCCGCGGCGCTTGCGTGGATGATGATCGCCCAGCCGCCGCAGCGCGTGCTGTTCCCCAATCTGGGCGATGCCGACAAGGCCGCGGTCAGCGAAGCGCTGTCGGCGGCCAACATCGCGTCGGACTTCGACCAGTCGGGCGCGCTCACCGTTGCAGAGGACGACTATCACCGCGCGCGGATGCTGCTCGCCAGCCAGGACCTGCCCAAGGCGGCACCCGGCGGCTACGCGATCCTCGACGAATTGCCGATGGGCGTCAGCCGCGCGGTCGAGGGCGAGCGCCTTCGCCAGGCGCGCGAAACCGAACTGGCCCGCTCGATCGGCGAGATCGATGCCGTCATCGACGCGCGCGTCCACCTCGCCACGCCGGAAGCATCGGTGTTCGTGCGCGACAGTGCACGTCCCTCCGCCAGCGTCATCGTCCGGCTGGAACCCGGCCGCACGCTGTCCGACAATCAGGTCCGCTCGATCACCAACCTCGTCGCCGGGTCGGTGCCGGGGATGAAGACCGACGACGTGACGATCGTCGACCAGATGGGCGCGCTCCTGTCGTCCAAGGACAGCCAGACCGGCACCGGCGCGGGCGACGCGCGCATCGACTATCAGCGCCGGGTCGAGGACAAGTTCCGCCTCCAGCTATCGAAGCTGCTGACGCCGCTGGTCGGCGCGGGCAATTTCTCGGCCGAGGTACAGGCCGATGTCGACCTCGACGAGCAGCAGGCGACGCGCGAGACCTATGACAAGTCGGGCGTGATCCGCGCCGAGCAGGGCAATTGGCAGTCGCCGCAGGCGCCCGCCGGCCAGGCCCCCGGCGGTATCCCCGGCGCGCTGTCGAACACGCCGCCCGCCGCCGCGACGCTGACCAATCCGAACAATCCCGCGACCCAGCCCGGTGCCGGCAACAGCACGGCCGCCGGCAAAGCGAGCGAGGAATATGCCCGCACCTACGACCTCGGCAAGGAAGTGTCGGTCAGCCGCCAGGCCCCGGGCGCGATCAAGCGCCTGTCGATTGCGGTCCTGCTTCGCGAGCCTGCCGGGTCCAAACCGCGCACCGCCGCCGAAATCCGCCAGATCACCGAACTCGTCCGCGCCGCGATGGGTTATTCGGCGGCCCGCCAGGATCAGGTGACGGTCATCAGCCGCCCCTTCTCGGCCGAGGTGACCGAGGCCGACAAGGTCGCTTGGTACGACGCCGCCTGGGTGCCGATGGCCGCCCGCAACGGCACCGCACTCGTTATCGCGCTGCTCGTCCTGTTCGTCGGCATCCGCCCGATCGTCCGCTCGCTTTCCAAGAAGAAGGGCGAGGACAAGCCGGATGCCGCAATGGCCCTGCCCGCCGCCGACGGCACCCGCACCGCCGCATCGGCGATGCTGGACGCGGACGGCAAGCCGATGCCGCCGCCCGCGCCCGACGCCGCCCCCGCCGCCCCGGTCAGCATCGAGATGCTTCAGGGCGCGCGCAGCTATGACGAGCGGATCGGCATGGTCCGCGGCTTCACCCGCGACAATCCCACCCGCGCCGCACTTGCCGTGCGCGACATGATCAAGGACGGCGCCCAGTGATCGAGCCCCCGCGCCAGTTCTCCGGCACCGAGCGTGCCGCGGTGCTGATGATGCTCGTCGGCGAGGAGGAGGCCGCGGCCATCCTCCAGAAGCTGGAGCCAGAGGAAGTCCGCCAGCTCGGCAAGGCGATGTTCGCCGTCGCCGATGTGAGCGAGGAGGAGGTCGAGCACGTCCTCGACGATTTCGTCGCCCATGCCCGCGAGCGGACCGCGATCGGCTTCGACCCGCGTCCCAAGATCGAGGGGATGATGAACAAGGCGCTCGGCCCCGAAAAGGCCGACAGCGTGCTCGCCCGCATCACGCCCGCAGAAGCCGCGTGCGCGATCGACCTGCTCGACTGGCTCGACGCGGGCGAGATCGCCAGCCTGATCGAGAGCGAGCATCCGCAAATCGCCGCCGTGCTGATCGCCAATCTCGACCCCGCGATCGCCGCCCAGGTGCTCGAAATCCTGCCCGAGGCGCTACAACCGCAGATCCTGCATCGCGTCGCCCGCCTGGGACCGATCACGCCCGAGGCGATCGAGACGCTCAAGACCGCGCTGTCGAACCGGATCGGCCAGTCGCAGTCCGCCGCGGGCCTCCAGCTCGGCGGAACCAAGGACGCGGCCAAGATCCTGTCGAGCGCGCGCAAGGCGACCGAAGCACGCGTCATGCCCAAGCTCGCCAAGATCGACCGCGACGTCGCCAAGGCGATCGAGGAAGCGATGTTCGTGTTCGAGAACCTGCTCGACATGGACGACAAGAATATCGGCGTCCTGATCCGCAACGTCGAGACCGACCTGCTGGTCCGCGCGCTGAAGGGCATCGACGAGGCGGGACGCAATCGCTTCCTCGGCTGCATGTCGGCGCGCGCCGCCGACGGCATCCGCGACGAGATGGAAGCGCGCGGGCCGATGCGCCTCACCGAAGTCCTCGACGCGCAGAAGGCGATCATCGCCACCGCGCGCCAGCTCGCCAAGGACGGCACGATCATGATGGGCGGGGGCGAGGACGATTATGTCTGAGGCGTTTGCAGATTCCGACCGCTTCGCGATGGGCGGCTTTCCCTTCGCCGCGGGCTTCGCCGGCCGCCATGCCGATATCGGCGATGCGCTGCGCCGAGCCTTCTCGCCGCCACCCGGCTTCGCGCCGACGCCGCCGGGTCGCCCGGTGGAGGCCGCGCCTGCGCCCCAACCGGCAGCGGATGGCCCGAAGCATTTCCACCCCGCCGACCGCGACTCGGTACCGACCGACGCCTGGGACCCCTTCGCCGCGCCCGTCGATCCTGTCGCCGTCGCCCGCGCCGAGGGCTACGAGGAGGGCCTTCGCGCCGCGACCGACGAGGCGACGGCCGAGCGCACTCGCGACATGGCGCTGATGGATCAACTCGCCCGCGCGATCACCAGCGCCGCCTGGCTCGACCGCGACCAGTTCGCGCTGCGTCTGCGCCAGACCGTGCTCGCGCTCGTCACCAACCTTGTCGACGAGGCGGGTATCGATGGCGCGCGCATGGCCGCGCGGGTCGCGGCCGCGACCGATCTGCTCGCCGACAGCGCCGAGGCGTCGATGCTGCGCCTCAATCCCGCCGACCTGCCGCTGGTCGAGGGACGCCTGCCCAAGACCGTCTTCCCGGTCGGCGACGCGAGCATCGCCCGCGGTGCGTTCAGCCTCGAGGCCGCATCGACCATCGTCGAGGATGGGCCGGCGCGCTGGCTCGAACAGCTTGCCTCCGCGATCGATCAGGTGCCGCTGCCCAAATGCTGACCCGCTTCGCCGACGATTATCTGGGTGCGATCGGCGCCGCCGGCTTCGCGCCGCGCCCGCGCGTGTCGGGTCGCCTCGCATCCTATGACGGCTTGCTCATGGAAGCGGTCGGGCTGTCCCTGCCGGTCGGCACCGTTTGCGAGATCGGCGAAGGCGGCGCCCGCGTCGAGGCCGAGGTGATCGGCTTTCGCGGCCCGCGCACATTGCTCATGAACCTCGGCGGTCCCGCCGCCCTGCTGCCGCAGGCGCCCGTCCGCCCGATCGGCCCGCCGGGGGAGGCCGAGGTCGGCCCCGCCCTGCTCGGCCGCGTCGTCGACGGCGCGGGCAAGCCGATCGACGGCCTGGGTCCCATTCGCGGCGCGGGGCGCTGGCCGCTCGCCGGCAAGCTCCAGTCGCCGCTCGACCGCGGGCGCGTGCTCGAACCGCTCGACGTGGGCGTCCGCGCGATCAACGGCCTGCTGACCATCGGCCAGGGGCAGCGCGTCGGCATCATGGCGGGCTCGGGCGTCGGCAAGTCGGTGCTGCTCGGCATGATGGTGCGCGCAGCGCAGGCCGACGTGATCGTCATCGGCCTGATCGGCGAGCGCAGCCGCGAGGTCGCCGACTTCCTCGAGACCAAGGTCGCCGGCGCCGCCCGCGCGCGCAGCGTCGTGGTGGCGGTGCCCGCCAACCACTCGCCCGTCCTGCGCATCCGCGGCGCTCTGCGCGCGACCGCGATCGCCGAGGCGTTCCGGGCGGAGGGCAAGAAGGTCCTGCTCATCATGGATTCGCTGACCCGCGTCGCGCATGCGGGGCGCGAGATCGGCCTCGCGCTCGGCGAGCCGGCATCGGCGCGCGGCTATCCGCCGAGCGCCATCGCGATGCTGCCCAGCCTGATCGAGCGGGCGGGTACCTGCGTCTCCTCGGGCGGGTCGATCACCGCCATCTACACCGTGCTGGCCGACGGCGACGACGGCAACGACCCGGTCGTCGATTCGGCGCGCTCGATCCTCGACGGGCATATCGTCCTCGGCCGCGCGCTGGCCGAGCGGGGTATCTATCCGGCGATCGACGTCGGCCCCTCGGTCAGCCGCGTGATGACCGACATCGTCCCGCGCGAGCATGTGCTGGCCGCCCGGACGCTGCGCCGTCACCTCGCCACCTATGAAGAAAATCGCGACCTCGTGCTGATGGGCGCCTATCGCGCGGGAGCGGACCCCGCGATCGACGCCGCCATCGCCGCGCACGGCGCCGTCCTCGAATACATCCGCCAGGACGCGCACGAGATCGTGAGCCTCGAGGATGCCGTGACCGAGCTGGTCGGCGTGTTCGGCGATGCCGGCTGACGCGAAGAAACTGTCGCGCATCCTGCGCGTCCGCACGCTCCAGCTCGGGCTGACCCGAGCGGACGAGGCGCGCGCGGTCGACCGCGTGGCGAGCGAACTTGCCCTTCGGGATCGCATCGCCCGGCTGGCTGACGAGGTGGCGCCCACCCCCTCCCCCCAGCCCGCCGATTCGCTGAGCTTCGCCGCCGCCGCGCATTATCGCGAGCGGCTGCACCAGTCGGCGCAGGCGGCGCAGACCCGCGTCACCGCCGCCCATGACGGCCTCGCGACCGCCCAGGCCGCCACGCGGGAAGCGCGGCGCGACCAGAGCGCGGTCGAGAAGCTGATCGTCCGCGCCGATCACGCCGCCGCGCTGAAAGCGATCCGCGCGCTCGAATCGCTGCCGCCGGGCCGCGGGCCAAAACGGCACGATCCTTGCTGATCGCTCGGGCGAACCATGCCCGACGCGATCTCGCCCCCTCTTTCGACCGCGCTCACCGCGCCGACGTCCGCGATTTCCCTGCCCGGCAAGCCGGTCGCGGGTGACTTCGACGCGCTGATCACGGCGAACCGGCCGGCGGCGAAGCCCGAGCCGAAGGTGCCGCTGACCGTAGCCGCCCTCGTCGCCGATCCCTCGTCGACCGCCGATCTCGCCCCCGCCACCGCCGATCCGCCGGTCGCGAGCCCACCGCCGCCCTCGCCCGAACTTGCGCGGCCCGCGCCCCGGCAAGCGCATGCCGCGACCGGCAAGACCTTGCCGCCCGCCCGCCCGGCAACGCGTGCGGGCGCGCCTGTGACGGACGAGGGCGACGAGCCGGCGGCGACCGACGACACCGCAGAATCTGGCTACACCCCGGCGGCGGCGCTGCCGCCCTCGCCATTGCCGCCCCCAGTTCCGACACCCGATCCCCGCCGCGAGGTCGCCGCAACGATCCCCGCCGCGACCAGCGGGACGGATGAGGTCGCCGCCCTCACGATGCATCGCGGGGCATGTGCCGACGCGCCCGATCCCGCGCCGCCGTTCCTCGCGCAGCCAACGCTCGCACCGCTGCCTGTCGCACCGTCAACTCTTGCGCCGAATGTCGCGCAAGCTCTCGATCCGTCGCTAAGCGAGCCTGTACCTCTGCCGTCGCTCGCCACCGCCGCGCCGGTGCACGCGGGGCGCCTGCCGCTCGCGGAGACGCTCGGCGAAGATCACGAAGCGAGTACCGCAACTGGGCCGGCAGCCGTGCGTGATACGGCGGTGCCTTCCGGACAGAACAACGCGCCCGCCGGGGCGCTGCTGGTTGACAGCGTCGCACCGGCGATCCGCGGCCCCATGCCGCTCGCACCGGCACAGGCCGTGGTGGCCCCGCCCACCGGCATCCCGATTTCAGTAGCCACTGGCGCTCCCGCGTCCCCAACGACTTCGTCCGTCGTCGCCCCGACGCGCACCCGGTCGCCGACCGCGGCCAATCCGCGCGTACCGCGTGCGCGCACGCTCTCTCCCGAGACGCCGATCAGCCGGCCGACGTCGGCGGAAGCGACCGACCGCCTGCTGCGCGCGCGGCCCAACACCGCCTTCGCCCTTGGCCCTGTCACCGCCACCGCCGACGCATCGCTCGCGGCCGCCCAGACCGTTCCGACCCATCCGGCCGCGCCGGCGCAAGCGGCAGCAAGCGCGCCGTCGCCGATCGATACGGAGACTCGCGAGTGGCGGACGCAGATGCTCGACCGGATCGAACATTTCGCCGCCGCCGCGCCCGCGCACGGCCGCGAGACGCACATCCGCCTATCGCCGGACGCGCTGGGCGAAGTCGCCGTCCGTCTGAAGGAAACCGATCGCGGGATCGAAGTCGTGGTGGATGCCGCGCCCGAAGCGCGCGCGCTGCTGGCGGAGGCCGCGCCGCGGCTGACCGAGCTGGCCGAATCGCGCGGTCTACGCCTGACGATGAGCCAGCCGGGCGCCGGCGAGGGAAGCGGCGACCGGCCGCAGCCGCAGCAGCCGCGCCAGCAGACAGATGCACCCATTCCGAACCGGCGCGCCGCCCATCGCGGCGCCGCCGACACGCCAACCGACGAACGAATCGCCTGAACGGGGGGACTGACCGATGAGCGATGCCAAGGAAGACGCGCCCAAGAAGAAGGGCGGCAAGAAGAAATGGATTCTGATCGGGGTCGGCGCGCTGATCCTGGCCGGCGGCGGCGTCGGCGGCGGCCTCTATGCCACCGGCATGATCGGCGGCAGCGGCGGCGCGCATGACGAGAAAAAGAAGGACGTGCCCCACCTCGTCCCCAAGAGCGAGCAGAAATATGCCGGCTCGGGCGAAGGCGGCGAGGGCAGCGGCGAGGGTGCGAGCGCCAGCGCGGAGGGCGGCGAAGGCGGCGCCGATGCCAACGCCTCGTCCTACTACACCTTCGACAAGGAGTTCACCTCGAACCTGCTCGACAGCGTCCACTTCATTCAGGTCGGGATCGCGGTGTCGACGCCCTATGACGAGAAGGTCATCACCAACCTCAAGACGCACGAGATTGCAGTCCGCTCGGCGATCCTGATGGCGCTCACGGAGACCGACGAGGAGCAGGTGTTCACCCCCGCCGGCAAGCAGCAGCTCCAGAAGCGGCTGGCCAAGGCGATCAACGACACGCTCAAGGAAAAGGAAGGGTTCGGCGGGGTCGGTAACGTCTACTTTACCAATTTCGTTGTTCAGTGAACATCGATGGTTAACACGGCTTCAGGAACCGCGAGCGAGCGGCGACAGCGACCCCGGCAGGACGCGGCCCATGCCGCGGCGCTGGGCGTCGCCAACCTGAATCCGTTCGGCGACCTGCACACGCTCCAGCATCTGTCTGCGCGGTTCGCACGCGGGCTTCGCCACGTGTTCGAGCCGATCCTGCGCCGCGCGACGCGAAGCTGGGCCGAACCGCTCAGCGTCATGCGCTTCGCCGATTACGTGGCCGAACGGCCCAAGGTGCTGACCGCCTGGCTGCCGCTGGCGATCCGCCCGGCGGGCAGCCCCGTCACCGGCCATGCGCTCTTGGTAATGGACGGGCGCTTCACACTCGAGATGCTCGACCTCTACTTCGGCGGGCTCGGCGAAGCGCCACCGGTATTGCCGACCGAGTTCTCGCCCGCCGCAGAAGCGCTGGTCGAGCGGCTGGGCCGGTCGATCGCCGAACCGCTTGCCGCCGCATGGGAGCCGGTGTCGCGCATCGATCTGACACCCGGCCGGGTGGAGATCAACGCGGCGATGCTTTCCGATTTCGACGCCGAGGACGCGGTGATCGTCACTCGCTTCGGCATCGCCGCCGCCAGCGACAAGCCGGTGTTCGTCGATCTCGTCTATCCGGTCGCGGCGCTGAAGCCGATCGGCGCCTCGCTCAACGCGCGCGTCCACGGGCGCACCGCCGATCCCGAACCCAAGTGGCGCAACGGCCTCGCGCGCGCGGCGATGAGCGTCCGCTTTCCCGTCCGTTCCGTGCTGGCCGAGCCGATTATGTCGCTCGGCGCGCTGATCGAGCTGAAGGAAGGCGACATCATCCCGGTCAGCTTCGGCCAGTTCGTGCCGATCATGGTCGGTACCCACCGGCTCGGCACCGGCGTCGTCGGCACCCAGAACGGCAAGGCCGCGATCTGCATCCATCATCTCGAACAGCTCGATCTAGAGGACGAACATCCATGAACGACATGACCGGCGGCTTTGCCCAGGATGCGCCGCTCAGCCCCGGCGTGGCGGCCAATTTCCGGCTGCTCCAGGACGTCGACGTCAAGCTGACGGTCGAGATCGGCTCGACCAGCCTGACGCTGCGCGAACTGCTCGCACTCGGCGAATCAAGCGTGATCGAGCTCGACCGACAGGCCAATGAACTGCTCGACGTGTTCGTCAACGGCACGCTGATCGGCCGCGGCGAGGTGGTGACCGTCGGCGACCGCTTCGGCGTGCGCATGACCGAGCTGGTCAGCCCCGAGCGCCGGGTCCGCTGACGCGCCATGATGTGGTCCTACATCCTCAAGCTGGTCGTGCTGCTGCCGCTGGTCTGCGGCCTGCTCATCGGCTGCCTCTATCTCTGGCGCCGGCTGGAGGCGCGGATGCCCGGCAATCAGGGCGAGCGGATGCTCAAGGTGCGCGAGACGATGATGGTCTCGACCGGCACCAAGCTCGCCGTGCTCGAATTCGAGGGGCGCCGCCTGCTCGTCTCGGTCAGTCGCGCGGGCGTGACCCTGATCGACAAGGCCGAGTGATGCGTTTCGCCAAGCCTTTCCTGTTCGTGCTCGGCGCGTTCCTGCTCGCGCTGGTGATGACGCAGCCTGCCCTCGCACAGGCAGTGCCGGCGGCACCCGCCGCGCCTTCGGCGACGGGCGCGCTCGACCGTGCCCTCGGCCAGCTCGGCGGCGGCAACGACGCGCCGCTCGCGCTGTCGCTGCAAGTGCTCATCATCATGGGCCTGCTGACGGTCCTGCCGGGCATCATCCTGATGATGACCAGCTTTACGCGGATCATCATCGTCCTTTCGATCCTGCGCCAGGCGCTCGGCCTGCAACAGACGCCGCCCAACCAAGTGCTGATCGGCCTCAGCCTGTTCCTCTCGCTGTTCGTGATGGCGCCGACGATCTCCAAAGTGAACGACGCCGCGATCAAGCCCTATGCCGCCGGCCAGATCGGCGCCGAACAGATGATCGAGACCGGCGGCGCCTCGCTCCACGCATTCATGCTCAAGCAGACGCGGGTCAAGGACATCACGATGTTCTCTGGCATCGCCAAGACGGGGCCGTATGCCAACCCGAACGAGGTGCCCTTCTCGGTCCTGCTCCCCGCCTTCGTCACGTCGGAGCTCAAGACCGCGTTCCAGATCGGTTTCCTCGTCTTCCTGCCGTTCATCGTCATCGACCTCGTCGTCGCGACCGTCTTGATGAGCCTCGGCATGATGATGATGTCGCCGACGATCATCTCGCTGCCGTTCAAGCTCCTCCTCTTCGTCCTCGTCGACGGCTGGGCGCTGACCATGGGCAGCCTCGCCAATTCCTTCGTGAGCTAGGCGGATGGACGCCGAATATTTCCTCTCGGTCGCGCGTCAGGCGATGTGGATCCTGGCGCTGGCCTCCGCGCCGATCCTGCTGCCGGCGCTGATCTCCGGCCTCATCCTCGGCATGATCCAGGCGGCGACATCGATCCAGGAACAGACGCTCTCCTTCGTGCCCAAGCTGATCGTCGTGGGCGTCAGCCTCGTCATCTTCGGCGGCATGATCCTCGGCCTGCTCAGCGACTTCACGGTCAGCATCTTCGAGCGCATCCCGGATCTGGTGCGGTAAGCGATGCTGGGCTTCGGCCTTGCCGTCGAGCCGCAGCTCTGGACGCTGCTGTTCGTGATGGTGCGCGTCGGCGCCGCGTTCGTTGCGGCGCCCGTGTTCGGCGCGGTGAGCGTGCCCGCGACGGTGCGCGTCACGCTGTCGGCGGCGATCGGCGTGCTCGTCATGGGGTCGATGCCGATCAATGCGCCGACGCAGGTCTTCGCCTTCACCACCTTCCTCGCCATCGCCGCCGAAGTGCTGGTCGGCCTCGCGCTCGGCTTCATCCTCCAGATCGCGTTCGCCGCCCCCCTGATTGCCAGCGAGATCATCGGCGGGTCGATGGGCCTAGGCTTTGCGACGATGATCGATCCGCAGCGGGGGGCGGCGACGCCCGCGCTCGGCACCTTCCTGTCGACGCTGCTCACGCTCCTGTTCCTGTCGGTCGACGGGCACCTGATCCTCGTCGACCTCGTCGCGCGTTCCTATGAGCTGCTGCCGCCTGGCGCCGCGTGGCTGGGCGCCGCCGCAATCAAGAACATCGCGCTGTTCGGCGGCTATGCGTTTCTGGCCGGGTTCCTGCTGGCGCTGCCGGTCGGGTTCCTGCTGCTCTGCCTCAACCTCGTCGTCGGCATGCTCTCACGTTCCGCGCCGGCGCTCAACCTGTTCGCGGTCGGCCTGCCCGCCAGCCTGGCGGTCGGCGTCATTGCGCTGTTCGTCGCGATGCCGGCGATGGGCGACTATATGCTCGTCATCGTCCGCGAAGGGCTCGACGCGGCCAAGACGCTGGTGCTCGGCTGATGTCGGAGAGCGCCGGCGAAAAGACCGAAGCCCCAACCCCGCGGCGCAAGCAAAAAGCCGCGGAAGAAGGCAATGTCCTCAAGTCCAAGGAACTAGGCACCGCGCTGGTCGTGCTGCTCGGCTGCGGCTGGCTGGTCGCGTTCGGGCCGATGCTGCTCGGCGCGATCCGCGAGGTCGTCATCGCCAGCCTGAGCTTCGGCCGCGCCGACGTCGAGCATTTCGAACCCGCCCGCCCGCTGATCGAGGCGGGATGGAAGCTAGCGCCCGCGCTCGGCGGTCTGTTCGCGGTCACGATCCTCGGCGCGATCGCGAGCCAGGGTATCCTCGGCGGCATTAGCTTCAATTCGAAGGTGCTGGCGCCCAAGGGATCGCGCATCAACCCCGGCGCCGGCCTTGCCCGCATTTTCGGCACCAATGGCTGGGTCGAACTCGGCAAGTCGCTGCTCAAGGTCGCGCTCTTGGGCTCGATCGGCTGGTGGCTGCTCTCGGCCACTGCGCGCCAGGGCCTCGGCGTCGTTTCGACCGACCTGCAACATGCGCTCGGCGGGCTGGGCAGCCAGCTTACCACGCTCGTCCTCACCATGGCGGGCGGGCTCGTCCTGATTGCCGGCATCGACGTGCCGATCCAGATCGTCCAGCGGCTGAAAAAGCTGCGCATGTCGAAGCAGGAAGTGAAGGACGAGCACAAGGAGACCGAAGGCTCGCCCGAGGCGAAGGCCGCGCAGCATCGCCGCCGCCACGAAATGACCAAGCGCAGTTTCCGCAAGGCACTGGGCGAGGCGCATGTCGTGCTCACCAACCCGACGCATTTCGCCGTCGCGCTCCGCTACGAGCGTGGGCGTGACAACGTGCCCGTGGTGGTGGCGAAGGGGCGCGGCGCGACCGCGCTCGCGATCCGCGAGTTGGCGGGCGAGATGGCGGTGCCCGTGCTCGAATATCCGACGCTCGCCCGCGCGGTCTATTACACCAGCCGCGAGGGGCAGGAGGTGCGCGACGACCTCTATCTCGCGATCGCCACCGTCCTCGCCTTCGTGTTCGGGGTCAACACGGCCGCGGGCGGCACGCCGCCGCCGGTCAACGTGCCGCTGGGCGCCCGCTTCGATGAAAACGGCCATGCGGTCGCTTAAGTCTGCGCCCGCGCGGTCGTTTCCCCGGTGGAAAGGGAGCGCGTAGATGGTCGATTCGATAACTACGGCGTTGGGCGTCGGCTCGGGCATCGACATCAAGTCGTTGGTCGACAACCTCGTCAATGCGCAGTTTTCGCCCAAGAACGCCCTGCTCGACACGCGCGAGGCGGCGCTCAAGGCGCAGATCTCGTCCGCGGGCGAGCTCAAGAGCGCGATCAGCGGCTTTTCCAACGCACTGGCAACACTCGCGCGCGGCGGCTCGCTCTCGACCCAGCCGACCAGCACCGACACCGGCGTGGTGAAGGCAAGCCTGCTCACCGGATCGAGCGCGGCGGGGCTGTCGGCGACCGTCGAGGTACGCCAGATCGCGGGCGCGCAGGCAAGCAACTCGAACCTCGTCACCGACACCAGCGCGCAACTGGGCGGCGGCAAGCTTACCCTCACCTTCGGCAAGGCGGAGGTGGCGAACGGCCAGATGACCGGCTTCACCGCCGGCAGCGGCACGCCGGTCGAGATCTCCATTGATCCGACCGCCTCGAAGCTGTCCGACATCGCCGCCGCGATCAACGCCAAGAAGGCGGGCGTCACCGCCAGCGTCGTCGGCGACGCCAACGGCTCCCGCCTCGTCCTGAAAGGGGCGACGGGCGAGAACCAGGCGTTCACCCTCACCGCCGACACCCCCGACCTCGCTGCGGTCGAAGTGGGCGTCGGCAAGGGCAATATCGGCACCGCCGCGCGCGACGCGATCGTCGTTGCCGACGGCGTGCAGGTCCAGCGCGCATCGAACAGCATCAGCAACCTGATCCCGGGCGTCCGCCTCGACCTCGTCTCGGCCAAGCCCGGCACCGTGATCCAGCTCGGCTCGACCCCGCCGACCGATGGCCTCAATCAGGCGGTTCAGGACTTCGTTTCGACCTACAACCAGCTTCAGACGATGCTGAAGACCGCGACCGATCCCAAGGGCGGGCCGCTGCGCGCCGATCCCGCCGCCAAAGCGATGCAAGCCGCGCTGTCGCGGCTGGTCGGCACGCAGATCGTCAGCGACCCGAGCGGCCCGCGTACGCTGGCCGAGATCGGGGTGGCGACGCTGCGCGACGGATCGCTGACCGTGGACGCGGGCAAGCTCACTACCGCGCTGTCGAAATATCCGCAGGCGGTCGAATCGATGTTCGCATCGGGCGCGGCACTCCCAGCGGCGCTCCAGACGATCTCGCTCGCCGCCGGCAGCGTGAAGACCGGGCTTGGCGCGAGCGAAGCCGGCTATACCAAGGCGGCGGACCAGATCGCGCAGCAGCGCGAAAAGGCGTTGGCGGAGGCCGACACCGCGCGCACCCGCATGACGCAGCAGTTCGCCAGCATGGATGCCAAGGTCGCCGCCTATAAGTCGACGCAGGCCGCGCTGAAGCAACAGGTCGACGCCTGGGCCAATTCGGGCCGCTGACCATGGCTCGCTACGCGACCGCCCTGGCCGGCGATCCGGCCGCGACCTATCGCCAGATCGACCTGGCCAGCCGGACCGGAGGCGCCGACGCGCACGCGCTCGTCGATCTTCTCTATGTCGAGGCGATCCGCGCGCTGTCGGGCGCCGCCTGGGCGACCGAGCAGGGCAACTACCGGATCAAGAGCGAGCGGGTGACGCGCGCGACCGCGATCCTCTTCGCGCTGGAGAACAACCTCGATTTCGAGCGTGGCGGCGACGTGTCGCGGACGCTCGCGACGCTCTATCGTGGGCTGCGCGCGCAGGTGATCGACGCCAGCATCGGCCAGAACCCCGCACCGTTCCGCGCGGTGGCGCAGGACCTCAAAGAAATCGCCGACGCCTGGGCCTCGCTGAAACACTAACCTGTCCTCCCCCTCGACGGGGGAGGATACGAAGACTTGGCGGCCTGCCGCCTAGTCGAAGTTGGAGAGGATGAGCGGCGCGCACGCGCCGCGCGACCGCTCCGCGGTTGCTCACCTCTCCAAGCTGCGCTAGCCGCTGAAGCGGCAAGCTCCGCTGAACTCTCTCCTCAAGGGAGAGGAACCTCAGCCAGCTCCAGCACCATCTGCGCCTCGCGCACCGGCGCGAAGCTGCGCCGGTGGATCGGGCTCGGCCCCAATGCCTTAAGCGCGGCGCGGTGGTCGGGCGCGGCATAGCCCTTGTTCGACGCCCAGCCATAGCCCGGCCACGCCGCGTCATAGTCGCGCATCATCGCGTCGCGATGCTCCTTGGCGACGATCGAGGCAGCCGCGATCGACAGGCAGCGCGCGTCGCCGCCCACCACCGCCTCGCTCGGCCACTGCCATTTCGGACAGCGATTGCCGTCGACCAGCACCATCGCCGGCGCGATCCCCAGCGCCTCGACCGCGCGGGTCATCGCCAGCATCGTCGCCCAGAGGATGTTGAGCTCGTCGATCTCCTCGACGCTCGCGATGCCGACGCCGACGCGCGCACAGCCGAGGATCGCAGTGCGCAGGTCCGCCCGCCGCGCGGCGGTGAGCACCTTCGAATCATTGAGGCCCTCGGGGATGCAATCGGGGTCGAGGATCACCGCCGCCGCGACGACCGGGCCGGCGAGCGGTCCGCGCCCCGCCTCGTCCACGCCCGCCACAGGGCCGGCATGGCGCGCCTCGAACGTGAAATCAGGCATCGGCGAGCCGCCACGGCGGGAAGCGGCGCATTTCGCCCGCCTGATACAGGCAGACGATGTTGCCCGACGGATCGACGAGCCGCGCCTCGCGCCAGCCCCAATTCTCGTCGCGCGGTTCCTGCGTGAAGGTCAGCCCCTGCGCTTTCAGATAGGCGACGGTGAGGTCGAGGTCGCCGCATTCGAGGAACACCACCGGCGCTGGCAGTTCCTCCTCCGCCTCGAGGCTCAGCGTCGCCCCGCCCTCGGTCTCGAACCGGGCATAGCGGTCGTCGGCGCGGACGATCTGGCGCAGGCCCAGCAGCCGCCAGAAATGCTCGCTGGCGGACAGGTCGCGCGTCGGCAGCGTCACGTGGTTGAGCATCGGCGACCAGCGCGACTGGTTGAGGTCGAGGCGCACCGCCTGCTGCGCCATCGGCCCGTGCCCCTGGCCCAGCCCGGCGGCGTCCTGAATCGCGATCCGCACGAACCGGCGCGCGCGGGCGATCGCCTCGGGCAGCGACCAGTCCTTGGCGAGTTCGCAGGCGATCGCGGTCGAGAGCGTACAGCCGGTGCCGTGCGTCGCCTCGCTGTCAAGCCGCGGGTCGGTCCATTCGACCTCGGGCGCGGCGCCTTCGCGCGGGGGCTGGAACAGCCGGTCGGTAACCTGCCTGCCCTTGGCATGGCCGCCCTTGACCAGGACCGCCGAGTGGCGCCGCGCCACGAGACTCTGCGCCGCCGCGCGCTGCGCCGCCTTGTCGAGGATGCTCATCCCCGACAGCGCCTTGAGCTCGGGCAGGTTGGGCGTCGTCACCGTCGCGACGCGCATCAGCCGCTCGAACGCCGCGACCGTCGCTTCGTCCGCCAGCGCCGCGCCGGATGTGGCGACCATCACCGGATCGAACACGATCGGCAGCCCCGGCATCTCCGCCAGCCGCTCGGCAAGCGCGGCGGCGGTCCGGGCGGAGCCGATCATGCCTATCTTGACCGCATCGACCCCGATGTCGCGCACCACGCAATCGACCTGCGCCAGCACCATCTCGGTGGGGACGGGATGCACCGCATCGACGCCCAGCGTGTTCTGCGCGGTGATCGCGGTGATCGCGGTCATCGCGTGGCAGCCCAGCATCGAGGCGGTCTTGATGTCCGCCTGGATCCCCGCCCCGCCCCCGCTGTCGGAGCCGGCGACGATCAGGATGCGCGGCGTCATCCGCGATACATCCGCGTTGTCGAGGCGGGGTTGCGCTTCAGCCGCTCGCCCGTGCGCGTCGGGCGATCGGTCAGTTCGCCGCCGCAATTAGGGCATTTCTCGTCGAGTTCGTCCGCACATTCGGCGCAGAAGGTGCACTCGAACGAACAGATGAAGGCGCCATAGACCTGCGGCGGCAGGTCGGTGCCGCAGCGTTCGCAATCGGGCCGCATTTCCAGCATCGCGCTTCCATCGCGCCCCGCGATGCGCTTTGCAAGCGCACGCAATCGGATGGCGCACGCGCGCTTGGCAAGCCGGGCGACTTGGTGTCTGTTGCGACCAAAGAACATCGAAGGGGGATTGCCATGCGTTTAGCGTTTCTTGCCGCCACCACCGCGCTCGTCTGCGCCGCACCGCTCGCCGCACAACAGGCGCCGGCACCCGCCGCCGCGAATCCGGCCAAGGTCAGCTACATCCATGCCGGCTCGCTGCTCGCTCGCCCCGGCGAGCGCGCGCGCGGCAACTCGACGATCGTCGTTCGCGACGGGAAGATTGCCGAAATCCGCGACGGCTTCGCCGCCCCCGAAGCCGGCGCCGCGCTGATCGACCTCAAGGACCAGACCGTCCTGCCCGGCCTGATCGACATGCACGTGCATTTCTATTCGTCGGGCTATCCGCTGAAGGAACGGCTCGACGCCTCGGGCAAGGACCTGGAGGACCAGTTCGTCGATGCGATGGGACAGGCGAAGCGGACGCTCGATGCCGGCTTCACCACCGTCCGCGACCTTGGCGGCGAACCGCGCGGCATCCGCGCGCTGCGCGACGGGATCGAGCGGGGCGAGATCGCCGGGCCAACGATCGTCAATGCCGGCCGCATGATCTCGGTGACGGCGGGCCACGGTGACGCCAACGGCCTGCGCCGCGAACTGGCGCATGTCGAGCGTGAGCAGAGCCCCGAGCTGTGCAACGGCCCCGACGACTGCCGCCGCGCGACGCGCGAGCAGATCTTTACGGGCGCGGAGGTCATCAAGTTCGCCGCGTCGGGCGGGGTCGGCTCGAACATCGCCGGCGGGCTGGAGGCGCAGATGACGCCCGAGGAGATGAAGGCGATCGTCGACACCGCCCACGCCTTCGGCCGCAAGGCGACGGCGCATGCGCATGGCAAGTCGGGCATCGACACCGCGATCCGCGCGGGCGTCGATTCGATCGAGCATGGCAGCTATATCGACGACGAGACGATCGCGCTGTTCAAGTCGAAGGGCGTCTATCTCGTCCCCACCATGCACGCCTTCGAAAGCGTGATCCGGCAGGGCCGCGCAGGCGAGCGCCCCGCCGCCAGCGTCGCCAAGGCGGAGCAAGTGGCCAAGGTGGTCAAGGAAAGCCATCGCCGCGCCTTCGCCAGCGGCATGAAGATCGCGTTCGGCACCGATGCCGGCGTCGGCCCGCACGGCACCAATGCGCTCGAGTTCAAGTACATGACCGATGTCGGCATGGACCCCGCCCGCGCGATCCGCGTCGCGACGATCGAGGCGGCGACCCTGCTGGGCCGCGCCGACCGCATCGGCTCGATCGAGGTGGGCAAGGACGCCGACATCATCGCGGTGTCGGGCGATCCGGTGGCCGACGTGACGCGGCTGCAGACCGTACCCTTCGTCATGCGCCGCGGCGTGGTGCACAAGCTGGGCGGCACGCGCACCGTCTTCCCGACGGACTGACCCGATCGAGGCGGCGGCGGGCAGCCGGATTTCGACGCAGCGCGGTTGCGCGGGCGCGCCGATGCGCTATTCGCCGCCGCCTGATTCACCATAAGCCAATTCCAGGGACATCATGACCGACAACATCTCTGCCGAGCAGCTTCGCCTCCTGATCGAGCGCGTCGAGCGGCTCGAGGAAGAAAAGAAGGGCATCAGCGACGACATCAAGGATGTCTATGCCGAGGCCAAGTCGACCGGCTTCGACGTCAAGACGATGAAGACGATCGTCCGCCTGCGGAAGATGGAGAAGCACCACCGCGACGAGGCGGAGATGCTGCTCGAAACCTACAAGACCGCCCTCGGCCTGACCTGACCGCGATGGACAGCGTTCCCCACACCGTCGAAGCCGCCCGCGCGCTGCTCATCCGCAGCGACGGGAGTCTCGACGACGAGGAACGCCGCGTCCTTGCCAGTATCGAGGCCGGCACCCTCGTCGCGCGCGATGCGGGCGACGAGGCGGAGGCGCGGGCGAGCGTCGGCGACCGCCTGTCCGACCGCGTGGCGGCGATCGGCGGGTCGTGGGGGTTCATCGTCACCTTCACCGCCGTGCTGCTCGGCTGGATGCTCCTCAATTCCGAGGTGCTCTCACGCCTCGGCCTCGCCTTCGACCCCTATCCCTACATCTTTCTCAACCTGATGCTCTCGACGCTGGCCGCGGTGCAGGCGCCGATCATCATGATGAGCCAGAACCGCCAGGCGGCGAAGGACCGGGTGGCCGCCAGCCTCGATTACGAGACCAACCTGCGCGCCGAGCTCGATATCCTCAGGCTCCATCACAAGCTCGACCATGCGGTGCTCGCGCGGCTCGACGCGCTCGAATCCAAGATCGACGCGCTGGCGACGCGCCTCCCCTCTTGAGCCGGGGCCGCCTTCGGGGCTAGGACGCCGCCCCTATCCCAAGCGGGCGGCATCGAACCGGAAGCGCATCATGGCAGGCCACAGCAAGTTCAAGAACATCATGCACCGCAAGGGTGCGCAGGATAAGAAGCGCTCGTCGCTCTTCTCCAAGCTTTCCCGCGAGATCACCGTCGCGGCCAAGATGGGCACGCCCGACCCTGACATGAACCCGCGCCTGCGCGCCGCGGTCAATGCGGCCAAGGCGCAGTCGATGCCCAAGGACAATATCCAGCGTGCGATCGACAAGGCCTCGACCGCCGACACCGACAATTACGAAGAAATCCGCTACGAGGGGTTCGGCCCCGGCGGCGTCAGCCTCATTATCGAGGCGCTGACCGACAATCGCAACCGCACCGCGACCAACGTTCGCACCGCGGTATCGAAGAATGGCGGCAACCTCGGCGCGAGCGGATCGGTCAGCCACGGGTTCGACCGGATGGGCCTCATCAACTATCCCGCCAGCGCCGGCGACGCCGAAAAGGTGTTTGAAGCCGCGCTGGAGGCGGGCGCGGAGGACGTGACTTCGGGCGACGAGGGCCACGAGATCTGGACCGCACAGGACGCGCTGCACGAGGTCGCCAAGGCGATCACCCCCGTGCTCGGCGAGCCGGAGGGCGCGAAGCTCGCCTGGCGCCCGCAGACGATGGTCGCGGTGAGCGAGGACGAGGCGGGCCAGCTCTTCAAGCTGATCGACGCGCTCGACGACGACGACGACGTCCAGACGGTGTGGGGGAACTACGAGGTTTCCGACGAGGTGATGGAGAAGCTGGGTTGATGATTTCCTCCCCGGCACGGGGAGGATTTTAGGTGCTGATCCTCGGCCTCGACCCCGGCCTTGGCATCACCGGCTGGGGATTGATCGAGGCGGCGGGGAACCGGCTGTCGCATCGCGCCAACGGGCGGCTGAAGACGAACACCGCCTCCCCGCTCGCCACTCGCCTCGCACAGCTTGACGCGCTGCTTACCGCGCTGGTCGCCGAGCATCGCCCCGCGGCGGCGGCGTGCGAGGAAGTGTTCGTCAACGCCAACGCCCAATCGACGCTCAAGCTCGCTCAGGCGCGCGGCGTGGTGCTTGCGAACGCGGCGCGCGCGGGGCTGGTCGTTGGCGAATACGCCCCCAGCCTCGTCAAGCAGGCGGTGGTTGGCACCGGCCGCGCGGACAAGGCACAGGTGCATGCGATGGTCACACGGCTGATGCCCGGCACCACGATTGACGGCCCCGACGCCGCCGACGCGCTGGCCGTCGCGATCTGCCACGCGCACCACCTCGCTAGCGCGAAGCGGGGGGTCTAGGCGCCAGCTTCTCCGATATTCCGCGATACGTCCTTATCGATGCCTGGACCTCCGGCCGCGCGCAGATCGAACGATCGAGATTGCTCAGGTCCACCTCGTCCACGCAGACTCGGGCCGCCTCGATTTCGGGGATCATGTCGAGTGGCTCGACACTCGCATCCCGGCGCGCGATCACCGGCGCCAGCCGGTCGAGATACGTCGTACCAGCGGCATCGGGAATCGTCGCAGCAAGCGCCCGCGTCCGGACACGCATCCTCTCCGCCGCGTCGAACCGGCCAAGCTCGCGCAGGGCGTTGGTCGCGCGTACCTGAAGCCATAGCCGGTCCTGGGCCGCCTCGTCGGGCGACAGCCGCTCGACTTCGCGTACCAGCGTCTCACGATAGCGCGCCGCGCGGGCGGGGTCGCCGCGCGCCGGACCGCCCCGCCCCGGCGCCTCGGCCCAGATCGCCGCGTTCAGAAGCCCCAATCTGATCCCCGCCGGCCGCTGCAATCGCCCTGCCAGCCAGAAGCCGCGATAATAGGCATTTTCCCGCCCGACGAGCGCGGCATAATCGGACCCGGCGATCAACGCGGCGAGCGTTTCGACCTCCGCCGAGGTGAAGTCGTCGAAGACGACGAGCTTGTTCGTCGGGCATTCGGGGATCGGCAGCGGCATCGGCATATAGCTGTACGGACGCCCGTCGGGCCGCTGGCCATAGGTCGAGTAATGCGTCGCCCGATACGGGGCAAAGGTCTCGCCGCCGACCGGACAGGTCATCGGTGCCGGTCCACCATGCAGCGGTGGCGGTGGCGGCGGCGCACCGGTCTGGACCGCGGCGGCCGCAAGCAGCGAGAATATCATCGGCATTCCCCTTTTCTTTCAGGAGAATAGGCAAAGGCCGATATTCGCGGCAAGCGCCGATCAGCCGTTTAGTTCTTCGGCAATTTCGCCGGATCAACACCCTGGCCGAGGTCGAGGAGGAACGCCGGCCCGATCTCCAGCACCTGCCTGGCCCCCGCAAGCTGGATCGAGATGCGCGCCTTGCCGGGCGCGTAGGCTGCGCTCGACACGCCCGACGCATAAAAGCGTTTCCACGACGATCCCACCTGCACCGTCTCCGCCGCGATCGGGGTATAGGGCGCATCGGCGCCGCCCGCGCCGATCGGCACCGGCACGGTCACGCCGTCCTTGGCATCGGGCGCGCGCAGATAGACGACGGCGAGCAGCGTATCGCCCGCCGCGACGGGCTTGATCGTCGGATAGGTGGCGCCCGTATCCCAAGGGTTAGCGCCCTTCCGCGTCACCTGCACGCGCACAGCGTTGCCGCCGGGCACGTCGGCAGCGGGTACTTCCTTCGCCTTCTGGTCCGGGCCATACAGGCTCCAGTCGATGCCCGGCTGGTTGATCGCCTTGTCGAAGATGTTGCCGCCTTGCGGCGCCTGTGCGGTCGCAAGCCAGACGGGTGCCGCGGCCAGCGCCAGCGCGGTCGTCGCTTTCATGTCCATCCCCCGGCCGTCGCCGGCTTGGGTGCCGGCGGATCGACAAGTCGGACTATATCCGCGCGGTGCCGCTTGAAAAGTGACCCGTTCGGACGATCAGGTCCGCCAGCCGAGGCCGAGTGCCTTTTGCAGCGCTACGTAATCGGCGGTCATCACCGCCGTCGCCTGGACCACCGACTGCTCCGCTGCCGTCCGCTGCCGCTCGGCATCGAGCGTGTCGATCAGCGTCGCGACGCCCGCCCGATACCGCTGCTGCATCAGCGCGGCGGCGCGGTCGGCGGTCGCCTTCGACCGGGCAGCCGCCGCCACGCTCGCGCGGCGCGCGGCATAGCGCGACAACGCATCCTCCGCATCGCGCAGTGCCGTGAGGACCGCGCCGCGATACTGCGCCGCCGCCTCGTCCCGCTGCCCCTCGGCCTGACCCAGCCGCGCACCGTTGCGACCGAAGTCGAGCGCATTCCACTGAAGCCGCGGCACCGCGATCCCGGCCAGGTTGCCAAGGTCGAACAGATCGCCCGGCTTGGTCCCGCCGATGCCGATCAGACCCAGAAAGCTGATCCGCGGCATCGCGGCGGCCTTGGTCAGGCCGATCTGCGCCGTCCGCTGGGCGAGCACGCGCTCGGCCGCGCGCACGTCGGGGCGGCGCTCCAGCAATTGCGCGGGGTCGCCCACGTCGACGCGCGCGGGCGGCAGCGGCACGGGGCGCGGCGCTGACAATTCAGCATCGAGCGTTCCCGGCGCCTCGCCGACCAGCACCGCCAGCGCGTTGAGATAGGCATCGCGCTCGGCATCGATCGGCACGATCGCGGCGTCGCTTTCGACGACGAGGCCGCGGATACGCTCGACATCGAGCTGGCTCGCGGTGCCGGCGCGGAACCGTTGTTCGGTCAGCGCGAGGATCCGGCGCCGCGTCTCCGCCGTCGCGCGGCCGAGCTCGAGCCGGCGCTGGCGATCGCGCAGGTTGACATAGGCGCTGGCGACTTCCGCCGTCAGGCTGACCTGCGCATCCGCCACCTGCGCCTCGGCCGCGCCGACACCCGCGCGTGCCGCCTCGACTCGGCGCTTCTGGCCGCCGAACAGGTCGATCTCCCAGCTCGCGTCGAAGCCGACATTGTAAAAGTCGATGCCCTGCGTCCCGCCATCGGCCGTGCCGCCGGTCAACCCGCCATTGGGGAGTTCCGCTCGCAGATACGTGCCCTGGACATTGGCGTTGGGCAGGCCGTTCGCCTTGTCCAGCCGGAGCGCCGAACGCGCCTGGCGGAGCCGCGCCTCGGCGACGGCGATGCTCGGATTGTCCTTGAGCGCGCGCTCGACCAGCGCGTCGAGCGCGGCATCGTTCAGCCCGCGCCACCAGTCGGCGACGACGGGCTGCGCGGTCGAGGTCTGGCCGGCACGCGCGAAGGCAGCAGGCGCGGCGACCGCGCCGGCGCTCTTGGGGCCTTCGTAATTCGGGCCGACGGTGCAGGCCGCAAGTGCGGCGAGCGAGACGAGCGGGATCAACTTGCGCATGGATGCCTCAATGCATCGCGGCCACCGGCCCCTTGGGCAGCGGTCGCAGGAACAGGACGAGCGGCGCTGCACAGACGATCAGCACCGAAAGCACGACGAAGATGTCGTTATAGGTCATCACCAGCGCCTCGCGCTGGATGGTGCCGGCCAGCGTGCGGAACGCGGCCTCGGCATTGCCGAGCGCGCCGGTCAGCCCGCCGAGATAGCCCTGCACCTCGCCCCAATTGGCGGGCAGCGTTTCCTCCAGCCGGCGGCTGTGCAGCCACATCCGCTGGTCCTGCACCGTGGCGATGCCCGCGAGCGCGAGGCTGCCGCCCAGATTGCGGACCGCGTTGAACAGCCCCGCGGCATCGCCCGCATCCTCCTTCGGCACCGACGCGATCGCCGCCTGGTTGAGGAAGAGAAAGCCGAAGATCGTGCCGACGCCGCGCAGCAGCTGCGATTCGACGAAGTCGCCGCCTGCCGCATCGGCGGTCAGCGTCGTGTCGATCCAGCAGCTATACGCCATGACCAGAAAGCCGAATCCGACCGCGATCCGGATATCGATCTTGCGAATGAGGATTGGCGTGAACGGCATCAGAAGGATGCTGGGAATGCCCGACAGCAGCACGATCTGTCCCGCCTGCAGCGCGTTGTAATTAGCGATCGCGGCCAGGAACTGCGGAATGACGAAGGCGGTGCCGTAGAGCATCATGCCGAGCACGAGGCCCATCAGCGCGACCGACCCGAACTGGCGATCGAGCAGCAGCCTGAGCTTGATGACCGGCCGCTTGGCGACGAACTGGCCCGCGAACAGGCAGACGAACCCGACCAGCGACACCAGCGTCAGCATGATGATCTCGTGGCTCTCGAACCATTGCTCGCGCTGCCCCTCCTCCAGCACCACCGTCAGGCCTCCGAGGCCGAGGGCAAGGCCGATGATGCCGAGCCAGTCGGCGTTCGCCAGCTCCTCGATATGCGCCTTCTGATGCGGCAGGCCGACGAGCAGCAACGTGACGAGGATCACGCCCACCGGCAGGTTAAGGAAAAAGGCATAGTGCCAGCTGACATTCTCGGTCAGCCACCCGCCGATCAGCGGGCCGAGCAGCGGTCCCAGAATGGCGACGACGCCGAACAGCGCGTTGCCCACCGGCTGCTGATGCCTCGGCAGGCGCGTCGCGATGATCGTCATCGCGGTGGGAATGAGTGCGCCGCCCGTGATCCCCTGCCCCGCACGGCCGATGATCATCGTCGTCAGGTCGGTAGCGATGCCGCAGACCATCGAGAAGATCGTGAACAGGCTTGCCGACATGAGCAGGAATGTGCGCAGCCCGAAGACGCGCGATAGCCACGCTGCGAGCGGAATGATGACGATTTCGGCGACGAGGTAGCTCGTCGCGATCCACGTCCCCTCGGTCCCGCTCGCGCCGATCTCGCCCTGGATCGTTGGGAGGGCTGAGTTGACGATCGAGATGTCGAGCATCGCCATCATCGCGCCGAGGCTGCCCGCCGCGACCGCCATCCATGCGGCAGCGTCGGCATTCGCCTCGCGCTGCTGGGGGGCGGCGGCGGCGCTCACTTGCGGCCGATCCGCTCGTTATGGTCTTCCTGCTCCTTGGCAATGCGGTCGGCCGCGTCGCGGGCCGAACGGGTATCGACGCTCACCTCGACCGACATGCCGGGGACGAGCAGCGCGCGCGTCGCCGGGCCGGGGTTCAGCTGGATGCGCACGGGGATGCGCTGGACGATCTTGGTGAAGTTGCCCGTCGCGTTCTGCGGCGGCAGGACCGAGAATTGCGCACCGGTGCCGGGCGCGATGCTGGCGACGCGGCCGGGGATCTCGACGCCGGGCAGCGCATCGACCTCGATCTTCACCGGCTGGCCGACGCGCATCAGGCCGAGCTGCGTCTCCTTGAAATTGGCCTCGATATAGAGGTCGGTGGTCGGCACGACCGACATGAGGCGCGTGCCCGCCTGAACATATTGGCCAACGCGGACGCTCTTGTCGCCGATGCGGCCCGCGATCGACGCGCGGATCAGCGTCGCGCCGACATTGGTCTGCGCGGCCTCGAGCTGCGCACGCGCGCCCTCGCCCTGCGCCAGCGCCTGATTGACCTGCGCGCGCAGCGTCCCGACGCGGCGCTCGGCCGCGGCGACCGCGGCGCGGGCGGCGACGACGCGTGCGCTCGCCTGCTGCGCCTGGTTGCGCAGCGTCGACAGCCGCTCGCGCGTCTCGGCACCCGAGGCAGCGAGCGGGGCGTAGCGCGTCACCTCGTTGCGGGCGAAGGCGGCGTCGGTTTCCGCAGCGGCTAGGTCGGCGCGCGCACGGGTGATCGCGGCCTGCTGCTCGGCGATCTGCGCCTCGACCCCGCGGGCGTTGGCTTGGGCGACGGCGATCTGCGCCTCGCTCTGCTTGGCCTGCGCGTTATAGTCGCGCGCGTCGATGCGAACGAGCGGGTCACCCGCCTTCACCGTCTGGTTCTCCGCGACCAGCACCTGTTCGACATAGCCAGAGATCTTGGGCGCGACCGTCACCGAATCGGCCTGCACATAGGCGTCGGTCGTCGACTGCTGGAACTTGCCGAAGCTCTGGTAGCGCATGAACCAGATCAGGCCGCCGACGACCACGACCGCCAGAAGCACCAGGATGATGATCTTGGCGCGCCGCTTTTTCGCGGGCGAGACGGGCTCGGAACCGGCGTCGTCGGGAGTGGTTTGATCGGCAGCGTTATCGGCCACGGGCAAGCGCCTTCGGAAAAGTGGGTCGAGTCGTCGGGCGCCTCATGTGCTCGCACTTGCAGCATTGCGCAAGACCATATATTGAGGCCCCTCATGAAATACCGTAGTGACGACCTCGCCCGGCTGCTCGCCGGCACTTACATGCGGGTCCACCGCCGCATCGATGCGGCGATGGCGGCGGAGGGCGCGTCCTTGGCGCGGACGAAGATGCTGCTCATCATCGAAAAGCACGCCGGCGAGGCGCGTGCCGCCGATCTCGCCGCGTATCTGGGCCAGGCACCGCGAACGGTGACCGAGGCGCTGGACGGGCTGGAACGTGACGGCTTGATCGCGCGCACCGCCGACTCGGCCGATCGCCGCGTGAAGCGACTCGCCATTACGCAGGAGGGCCGGCGCGCGATCGCGGCCACCGAACCGCTGCGAATGCGCCTGACCGGCGAATTGTTCGCA
This sequence comes from Sphingomonas yantingensis, assembly GCF_014199325.1. Classification (GTDB taxonomy): domain Bacteria; phylum Pseudomonadota; class Alphaproteobacteria; order Sphingomonadales; family Sphingomonadaceae; genus Sphingomonas; species Sphingomonas yantingensis. The sequence goes on along the minus strand of NZ_JACIJJ010000001.1, from coordinate 666,851 downwards.
TCGCTCGAACCGGCCGAGTGTCAGGCACTTGGCGCCACCCTCGAAAAGCTGGTCGCCGCCCTCGATGACGACCCCTCTTGCAGCGCGTTCCGGTCGTGATACGCTCCGACCCGACCGCGGACGAACCGTGGCGGGACGGAGAGGTGTCATGGAGCGCATCGGCGCTGAATTGTCACAATGCCGGTTCGGGATGCTTTGCGGATTCAGCAGCGCTGCGCTTGCCATTTTCGGCGCGGCGTTCGTGATCCTCACCTGACCGCGCGATCCAGCCTGAACCTTTGATCGCCACCCCGGCGGCGGTTGACATGCGCTGTCCGAGCGGGCCGAAAGAGCGCCGCTGACTGGAGGCGCGATTGCCATGACTCTTTCCCGCCGCACGCTCCTGCTCGGCAGCGCTGCCGCCGCCATGCTCGCGCCGTTCCGCCTCCGCGCGCAGGACGTGGTTGCCGAGCCGCCCGCCCCGCCGCAGCGCCTGACCGCCAAGGGCCTGTCCGCGCCCTTGGAGATCGTCGACGACCGCTGGGGCGTGCCGCACATCCGCGCCGCCAGCGCACGCGATGCGTTCTTCGGTCAGGGCTGGGTCGTCGCGCGCGACCGGCTGCTCCAGCTCGATTACGAGTATCGGCGCCAGCAGGGCCGCCTGTCCGAGGTGCTCGGCCCCGATTACGTCCGCAGCGACACGCTGGCGCTGCTCGGCCGGTATCGCGGCGACGTTGGGGCGGAGATCGCCGCAGTGCCCGCCGATGTGCGCGCCTGTGTCGAGGGCTATATCGCGGGCATCAATGCGCGGATCGCCACGGTCTCTGCCGACCCGGCGCTGATGCCGCCCGAGTTCGCGATCCTCGGCTACCAGCCGCTCGAATGGAGCCTCGCCGACCTCGTTGCCGCGCGCGAATTGACGCCCGGTAACATCGACGACGAGGTGCGCCGAGCCCGCCTGTCCGCCGCCGACGCGCTGTGGCTGGAGGCGCTGGTCGCCCCGCCCCGTCCCGCGAGGCCGATCACGTTCCGCGACGGGCTGAAGGTCGGCGAGGTGGGCGAGGCCGATCTGGGCATCTTCGGCAGCGCCCCGCCACCCGCCGCCGAACCCGATGCCGCGGGCAGCAACGCCTGGACGATCGCGCCCTCGCGCACCGCGACCGGCCGCCCGATCCTCGCCAACGACCCGCACCTGTCGATCGGCGGCTTCCCGCCGCGGCACGTCGCGCATCTGTCGGCGCCCGGTCTCGACGTGATCGGCGCGGGCGCGCCGGGGCTGGCGGGGATCATGCAGGGGCACACCGACCGCTTCGCCTTCGGCCGTACCAACAGCCATATCGACCAGTCGGACCTCTATCTGCTCGACCTCAATCCCGTGGATGCCGAACGCTACTGGCATCGCGGGCGATGGAAGACGTTCGAACGGCGCGAGGTCACGCTCTCGCCCAAGGGCGCGCCGCGGCGCACCGTCGTGCTGCGCTGGTCGGTGCAGGGGCCGGTGATCGCCCACGATCCCGCCCGCCGCCGCGCCACCGCGCTCGCGCATGTCTCGCAACGGCCCGGCGCCAGCGGCGCGTTCGCCATGGCCGCGATCAACCTCGCCCGCGACTGGCAGGGATTGCAGGGCGCGTTCCGGCTCCACCCCTCGCCCACCAATTTCCATTATGCCGATGTCGACGGACATATCGCCTGGCGCATCCTGGGCTTCGCGCCGCGGCGGATGGGCGGGCATGACGGGATGACCCCGGCCCCCGGCGACGGCCGCTACGACTGGGAGGGACTGCTGCCCGTCGAGCAATTGCCGAGCATCGTCGATCCCAGGGCTGGCTGGCTGGCGAGCGCCAATCAGGACAATCTGCCGAAGGACTATAAGCCCATCCTCGCCTACAGCTTCCGCGAGCCGTGGCGGTACGATCGCGTGGTCGAGGTGCTGGAGGGACAGCCGCGCCACAGCCTCAACGACTCGGTCGCGCTGATGCAGGATGTTGCCTCCAACCCCGCGCGCCGGTTCGTCTCGCTCATTCCCGATACCGTGCCCGACGCCGCGGTCGCCGCGGCGGCGTTGCTGCGCGACTGGGACGGTGTGCTCGCCGCCGACAGTGCGGCGGCGGCGGTGTACGAACTGGCCTGGGCCGATCTCGAACAGCGCGTCCACAACATCGTCGTTCCCGCGAAGCTGCGCGAGTGGGTGCCGTTGTTCGAAATCGGCGCCATCCTGTCGCTGCTCGAGAGTCCCGACAAGCGGCTCGGCCCGAATCCGAAGGGCTCGCGCGACCTGATCGTCGCGATGGCGCTGGCTGCCGGATGGGAAGAAGCCGAACGCCGGCTCGGGCCGGAACCCGCATTGTGGCGATGGGGGACGCTGCACGATGTGACGATCCGTCATCCGCTTGCCCGCAAGTTCCCAACGATCGCGGCAACCTTCCCCCCAATCGAGGTCGGCGGGTCTGGCGGCGACGGCACGACCGTCAACGCGCGCTGGCTGGCAGGCGACCTCGGCGTCGCGGGGGGCGCGAGTTATCTTCAGGCGATCGACGTGGGCGGCTGGGACGACAGCCTGTTTCTCAACCTGCCCGGCCAGTCGGGCGATCCCAAAAGCCCCCACTACGCCAACATGGCACAGCCGTGGATCGAGGGGCGGATGCTCCCCCTGGTCTTCACGCGCGAGCGGGTGGAGGCGGAAGCGGCGGGCCGCGTGTTCCTCGACCCCGCCTGACCCAAAGACGGTATCGCCGCGCCGCTGGCGATGCCGCCGCGAAAGGCGTATTCTTCTCGACCCCAGCCCGAACGCGCGATCACGGCGCGGAAGCGACAAGAAGGAATCGAACCAGGACTTAGGAAGAGGATCAGGACATGGCCATCACGATGGACTCCGCCGCCTATCCCCGCGGCGTCGAACGGATCGAGGTGCGACGGATCGGCAAGGCCGATCTCGACTGGGCGCTGGCGGAGGGCTGGCGCGACTTTCGCGAGCGCCGCGGCGACCTCATGTTCCTGGGCCTGATCTATCCAGCGGTCTGCCTGTTCGCGGTCATCGTCGCGATGAACGATGCGCTGCTCCCGCTGCTCTTCCCCGCCATCGCCGGCCTCTCGATCGCCGGCCCCGCCGTGGCCGCAGGCTTCTACGAGTTGGCGCGCCGGCGCGAGGAGGGACTTGAGTCCGACTGGTCGCACTTCCTCGATCCGCTGAAGGGTCGCAGCCGCACGCCGATCCTGACGCTGACCGCGGTGCTGTTCGGCCTGTTCGTCGTCTGGCTGACCGCGGCCTATGCGATCTACGCCCTCACCTTCGGCGCGGAGAACCAGATGCGCGCCGCCGACCTGTTCGGGCGGCTGTTCACGACGAGCGCGGGTTGGGAAATGATCGTCGTCGGCAATCTCGCCGGCCTCGCCTTCGCCGTCGTCGCGCTGGTCGTGTCCTTCGTGAGCTTCCCGATGGTCGTCGACAAGCCCGTCGATGCCGCGACCGCGATCCGCACCTCCATCGACGCGGCGCGCGCCAATCCGGGTGAGACCGCGGGCTGGGGTTTGCGCGTCGTGGCGCTCCTCGCGCTCGGCACGATCCCGTTCGCGGTGGGGCTGGCGATCGTGCTGCCATGGCTCGGCTATTCGACGTGGCACCTCTATACGCGCATCGTGAAGCGGTGAGGTAAGGTGTCCTTGATCCGCGGCCCCTTTTCGACTAGGGGCCGCGGCTTCCGTGCCGGGGTCATCCCTGGAGGCTCGGCCGGATGAATGGACTTAATCATCAGCATTTCGGAGCACCGACATGAGCGATACGCTTAACCTGTCGGCCGAGACGCGCGAGCGGGTTGGCAAGGGAGCCTCCCGCGCGCTTCGTCGTGAAGGCCGCGTCCCCGCCGTGATCTACGGCAACAAGCAGGAACCCCTCTCGATCCATCTCGAGGAGCGGGCGCTGAACAAGCTCCTTGGCACCGGCCACTTCATGAACTCGATCGTGATGATCGAGGGCGCCGGCCGGGGCAAGATTCGCACCCTGCCCAAGGACGTGACCTTCGACCCCGTCACCGATCGTCCGGTGCACGTCGACTTCCTGCGCATCGCCAAGAACGCGACCGTCACCGTCGCGGTGCCGTTCCTGTTCACCGACGAGGAAGAGGCCCCCGGCATCAAGAAGGGCGGCGTGCTCAACATCGTCGCGCACGAGCTCGAAGTCACGGTCGAGGCGGACAAGATCCCCGAGAATATCGAGGTTTCGCTCAAGGGCCTCGAGGTCGGCGACACGATCCACCTGTCGGCGATCAACCTGCCGGGCGACGCCGAATCGACGCAGGACGACGATTTCGTCGTCGCGACGATCATCGCCCCGTCGGCGATGAAGGCCGACGTCCAGGAAGCGCTGGCTGAAGACGCAGCGCTGGCCGAGGCCGCCGCTGCCGAGCAGCAGGCCGAGGAAGAAGCCGCCGAGGCCGAAGCCGCAGAAGAGGCTGCCGAGGACGAAGGCGACGCCGAGGAAGGCGAGAACAAGGGCGAGTAATCGTCCCTTGTTCGAGACGAGATACGGCGGCCGGGTCCACGATCCGGCCGCCGTTTTCGTTTTTGGTGGTTGGTCGATCGGTCACCGACCAACGTGCGGTGCCAGCCCGCTCCCCCGCCCCGCCCCCAGTCATGATCCCGATGGATGGCGGGGCGGGGGAGCGGGCTGACACCGCATTTCGGCGTGAGCCGAACAGGAATGGAAACCGCGATGCAACTCTGGGTAGGGCTCGGCAATCCGGGGCCGCAATATGCGATGCACCGACACAATATCGGCTTCATGGCAATCGATGCGATCGCCGAGGTGCACGGCTTCTCTCCCCCGCAGAAGAAGTTCCAGGGCTGGTTGCAGGAGGGGCGCATCGGCGCCGAGAAGCTACTCCTGCTGAAACCCGCGACGTTCATGAACGACAGCGGCCGATCGATCCGCTCGGCGCTCGACTTCTACAAGCTCGATGTGGGCGACGTGACCGTCTTCTACGACGAACTCGACCTTGCGCCGTTCAAGGTGAAGGTGCGCGTCGGCGGCGGCGCGGCGGGGCATAACGGCATCCGCTCGGCGATCGCACATGTCGGCCCGGACTTTCGCCGCGTGCGGCTCGGCATCGGCCATCCTGGGCACAAGGACCGCGTGACCGGCTACGTCCTCGGCAATTTCGCCAAAGTCGAGATCGACGATCTGAGCGACCTGCTCGGTGCCGTCGCGGCGGAGGCGCCGTGGCTGGCCGCGGGCGACGACACGCGGTTCATGAACGACGTGGCGCTGCGGTTGCAGGGCTGAACGCGCGTTCGACGCGGTCCTCTCCCCTCCCTGGAAGGGAGGGGTCGGGGGTGGGTTGGCTCATTAGACACTAGCCGGTCGCCCCAAACCGACCGGGGCTATCGACGGATCAGGGCTACGCAGCCCGCTTCTCCAGCGCCGCCGCCGCCTCTTCCATCAGCGTCGCGATGATGTCCGCGACGGGCTCTTCCTTCGTCACCATGCCGACCGACTGGCCGGCCATCAGGCTGCCATGCTCGACATCGCCGTCGATCACAGCACGGCGCAGCGCGCCAGCCCAGTAATGCTCGATCTGGAGCTGCGCCTCAGCCATCTCGACCGCGCCCGAATCGAGGCTGGCGGCGACTTCGCGCTGCTTGGCGGTGAAGAGTTCGGTGCCGGGGTTCTTCAGCGCGCGCACGGGAATGACGGGCAGGCGCGCATCGACCTGCACGCTCGCCACCGCATCACGGGCGGAGGCACGCAGGAACGCGCGCTTGAAATTGGGGTGCGCGATCGATTCGGTCGCACAGACGAACCGCGTGCCGAGCTGGACGCCCGCCGCGCCCATGTCGAGATAGCCGGCGATCGCCTCGCCCCGGCCGATCCCGCCGGCGACGAACACCGGCACGTCGCTCGCCACCGCGGGCAGGATCTCCTGCGCCAGCACGCTGGTCGAGACCGGGCCGATATGGCCGCCCGCCTCCATCCCCTCGATCACCAGCGCGTCGACGCCCGAGCGGACAAGCTTCTTTGCGAGGCTGAGCGCCGGCGCGAACGCGATCACCTTCGCCCCCGTCGCCTTGATCGCCTCAAGCGCGCCCTTGGGCGGGAGGCCACCGGCCAGCACGACATGGCCGACACGGTGGCGGCCGCACACCTCGATCAGGTCGAACAGCTGCGGGTGCATGGTGATGAGGTTGACGCCGAACGGCCGGTCGGTGAGCGCGCGGGTCGCGGTGATCTCCTTGTCGAGCAGCTCCGGGTTCATCGCCCCGCACGCGATCACGCCGAAGCCGCCGGCGTTCGAGATCGCGGCGACGAGATTGCGCTCGCTCACCCACGACATCGCGCCGCACAAAATCGCGACCTCCGACCCCAAAAACTCGCATCCACGCGCCATGCGCCGCTCGAGGCGCGCAGCGCCCGTCGAAATCATCTCGTTCATGGTGGGTCCGTTAATCCGGCCACCGGCGAATTGCCAGTGGGGGGGGATGGGGGTGGCGGAGAGGGTGGGATTCGAACCCACGGTGCCCGCGAGGGCACGCCGCATTTCGAGTGCGGTACAATCGACCAACTCTGCCACCTCTCCGCAGAGGTCCCATAGACGACCGCGCAAAGGCGGCCTGTCGGTCGGAGCGGGGCGGTTAGCCGAAGCGCTGCGGGTGCGCAAGCCCCTGCTTGTGCATTGGCGAAACGACATTAGATTCATGCCATGGATCGCATCGAGACCAACACCCTTCCCCTCGACCCGGAAATCGTGCTGCCGGCGGTCGCGCATGCGCGCTTCAACGTCGGTGACGTGGTGCGCCACCGGCTGTTCGACTTTCGCGGCGTGGTGTTCGACATCGACCCCGTCTTCGCCAACAGCGAGGAATGGTATGACGCGATCCCGGAGGCGGTGCGCCCGCGCAAGGATCAGCCCTTCTACCACCTGCTCGCGGAAAACGGCGAATCGAGCTACGTCGCCTATGTCAGCCAGCAGAACCTGATCACCGACGAGAGCGAGGAGCCGGTCGAGCACCCCGCGATCGGCGGCCTGTTCGACCGCGTGGGCAGCAATCGCTACAAGCTAAAGTCCGTCCACCGGCACTGATTTGATTGCGGTACCGGCCCGCTCCCCCGCCCGGCCACCCAGTCGGTATCTTGATGGGTGGCCGGGAGGGGGAGCGGGCCGGTACCGCGACATCAAGAGTTGACAGAATCGGCGACCGGGCATAACGGACGCCTTCCCACTCGCACGGCCTTACGGGGTCGGGGCGGGTTATCGTATTGCTGGAAGAGATTTAGGGCCATGTTCGCAGTCGTGCGCACGGGCGGCAAGCAGTATCGCGTTGCCGCTGGAGACAAGATCGTCGTCGAGAAGCTCGGCGGCGAGGCTGGTGATTCGGTGACGCTGAGCGACGTCCTGCTCGCCGGCGACGGTAGCGACCTCAAGTCGGTGGCCGGCCTGACCGTCGCCGCAGAGATCGTGGCGCAGGCGAAGGGCGAGAAGGTCATCGTCTTCAAGAAGCGCCGCCGCCACAATTATCGCCGCAAGAACGGCCACCGCCAGAATCACACGATCCTGAAGATCGTGTCGATCGGCGACGCGGCCTGATCGCAGCGACAAGGAGACCCAGGAAATGGCACATAAGAAAGCTGGCGGTTCGTCGCGCAACGGTCGCGATTCCGAGAGCAAGCGCCTTGGCGTGAAGAAGTTCGGTGGCGAGCACGTCATTCCGGGCAACATCATCATCCGCCAGCGCGGCACGAAATACTATCCGGGGCCGAATGTCGGCATCGGCAAGGACCACACGCTGTTCGCGCTGACCGAGGGTCAGGTCGCGTTTTCGCGTGGTCGCCTTGGCCGCACCTTCTGTGCGGTCCAGCCGATGGCGGAAGCCGCCGAGTAATCGGGTAACCGGCCGGGTTGCCCAACGCGGGCAGACCCGGGTTCCGGCATCGGAACCAGCCAGAGGAAGGGAGACGGGTCCGCCCCGGCTCCCTTTTTTCTTGCTCCCCTCGCCCCCGCCCGCGCCCGTTCGGCGCGTGCGCATCGAGGAGAGCTGCCATGTTCGTTCGTACCCGGCGCCTGACGCTCCGCCCCGGCTGGCGCGAGGATGCCCCTGCCCTTGCCGCCGCGATCGCGCACGAAACCGTCGTGCGGATGCTGTCGCGCGCGCCGTGGCCTTATCGGCTGGATGATGCCGAGGCGTTTCTCGCGCTGCCCTCGCGCATCGACGAGCCGACCTTTCTGATCTTCGAGCATGTCGGCGGCGACGCGGTGCTAGTTGGCGGTATCGGCATCCACCGCGACGAGGCCGGCGAGCGCGAAGTCGGCTATTGGCTGACCCCCGCTGCCTGGGGCCGCGGCCTCATGACCGAGGCGGCGGGCGCGGTCGTGACCACGCTGGCCGAAAGTCTGCGGCTCACGCGCCTTGTGTCGGGCCATTATCTCGACAATCCCGCCTCCGGCCGGGTGCTGACGAAGCTCGGATTCGTGGCCACCGGCGAGGTCCGCACGCGTCAGTCGGTCGCGCGCGGGGCAGAGGTCGGCTGCGTGATGATGGAATGGCGGGCGGCCGCTGCCGAGGCCCCAGCCATTGCCGCCTAAATCCACGTCATCCCGGACTCGATCCGGGATCCCGCTTCTTTCTTCTTACTCGGCCAAAAAAAGGAAGAAGCGGGACCCCGGCTCAAGGCCGGGATGACGTACAGGGTTGGTCTAAGCCACCCGCGCCATCGCGAATTCGCTGTCCACCCGGCCGATCAACGCGCGGTCGTCATGGTTCCAAGGGTGGAAGCCGAGTAGGAAGAAGCTGGTCCAGGCCCCCATCACCTTGCGCGCCATCCCCGGGCGCCCGAACGCATAGGCCAGCACCCGCGCCTTCACCCGCCAGCCGGTCAGCCCGTCCTGTGCGAGCAGGTCGAGCATCCCGATCCAGCGCCCGACCAGGAACTTGCGCGTCACCGTCAGCATGACTAGCGTCTTGATCCACCAGCGCCGAAAGCGCGGCCAGTCGCGCGTCGCGTGCAGCCAGGTGTCGTAGGCGACGCCCTTGTGCTCGATCTCCTCGATCGCGTGCCAGCGCCACAGGTCCGCCGCCTCCCCGTCGCCGCCCGCCAGATGCCGCGGATCGGCGACCAGTTCGTGCGCAAGGATCGCAGTAAAATGCTCGAGGCACATCGTCGCCGCCAGCGAGCCGATCGCCGGCCTGTCGCGAGTGAGCGCGATTTCGTCATCCACCCGCCTCTCAAGTCGCGAGGTGTCATAGCCTTGGTCGGTCACGTGGCGGTTGAACGCCACATGCTCGCGCGTGTGGATCACTTCCTGCTTGATAAAGGCCTGGATTTCGGCGGCGAGACGCGGCGGGGTGCCGTCGCGGAACTTGCGCACGCTGTCGATGAAGAACGCCTCGCCCTTCGGAAACGTCACCGACAGCGCGTTGTAGAACGCCGTGGCGATCGGATCGCCGTTCAGCCACCAGCGATCGGGCCGGCGCGCGCGGCCGAAGCGCAGGTCGCGCGGTGTGATGGTCAGATCGGCGGGAGTCTTTGCGTTCGCCATCATAATCCTCCAGATTGCTCGAAATCTGGATTTTACTTACACCAATGTCAATAGTCGCCCGCCGCCGTCTCTCTCCCGAAGCTTCGCGCGATACCGCGCTTCAGGCTGCCCGCGAATTGCTGATCGAGGCGGGGCCGCAGGCGGTGACGCTGAAGGCGGTCGCGACACGAATCGGCCGCACCCACGCCAACCTGCTGCATCATTTCGGCTCGGCATCCGGCCTGCAAAAGGCGCTGGCGGGCAGTATGGCGGAAGCGATCACCGCCAAGATCGGACAGGCGGCGCTGCGCGCCCGCGCCGGCGAACAGGAACCGCGCGAGGTCGTCGACCTCACCTTTGACGCGTTCGATACCGAGGGCGCGGGCGCGCTGGCGAGCTGGATGATCCTGACCGGGAACGAGGATGCGCTCGACCCGATCCTCGAGGCGATCCACCGCCTGGTCGACGAGTTGGCCGACGTCGCGCGGCCGGGCAAGCCGATCCATGCCGACACGCTGCATCTCGTCCTGCTGGCCCTCGGCGACGCGCTGCTCGGCGGATCGATGACCCGCGCGCTCGGTCTGCCGCGCGACATGGCGCGGCGGCTGGCGCTGGAAACGCTGGTGCGGTCGCAGGGCTGAGCATGGCGGCGGAAATCGCCGTGATCCCGGCGGTCGCGGCCGTGCTGATGGCGGGTATGTGGTTGCGGCAGTGGCTGATTGCCCGCGTCAGCCGTCGTGAGGACGATCGCCCCGCACGTCGAAGACATTTCTGATCGTCACTCCCGACTTGATCCGGGGTCCCGCTGCATTGAATGGCGTCGGAAAAGAAGAAGCGGGATCCCGGATCAAGTCCGGGATGACGCGTCATGTCGTGGCGGCGTTACGCTTCCCGCGGGGCGGCCCTGACAGCACGCTCATGGGCAATGCGCTCGGCGCGGTCGGCCATGGCCTCCCAGGTGACGGCGGACCGCTCGCAGCGGTCGCGGACGTTCTGAAGGTTGGAGGCGGCGGCATCGGCGCGCGCCTGGTCTGCACGACCGCGAAAGGTGGCGGCATCATCGCTCATCGTGCTGTCCTTGGGTCGAGGAAAGAAGATGCGGCGGCGCGCAAACGCCGCCGCACCGGACGCGGGGACCTTAGTCGGCCGCGTTGAGGTTGACCGCCGCCATCTTGCCGCGGCGATCCTCTTCGAGCTCGTACGAGACGCGCTGGTCCTGCTGCAGCGTGACCATGCCCGAACGCTCGACCGCGCTGATGTGGACGAAGGCGTCGTTGCCGCCCGTGTCCGGCGCGATGAAGCCATAGCCCTTGTCGGCGTTGAAGAACTTGACGGTGCCGGTAATGGCCATTTGGGTATTCCTTCGTTTCGCCCGCGCAAGTGGCGCGGGACCGGTTGCCGGTCAGCAGGGAAAGAAGGAGAGCGCCGCAAAGCGAGAACCGTCGATTTGCGACTTTAGCCCTTGCAATATGGTCCATCGGGCCGGAAAGCGCAAGGTGCGCGCCAAAAGGGTGACGCAAGCGCCCCTTTGCGCTAACGGCGCGCCATGCATTTCCTAGACCAGGCCAAGATCTATGTCCGTTCCGGGCATGGCGGCGGCGGCGCCGTCGGATTCCGGCGCGAGAAATATGTCGAATATGGCGGCCCCGACGGCGGCGACGGCGGCAAGGGCGGCGATATCGTGTTCGAAGCTGTCGCCGGCCTCAACACGCTGATCGACTTTCGCTACACCCAGCATTTCCGCGCCCAGCGCGGCAAGGGGGGCGCGGGCTCAAACCGCACCGGCGCGGGCGGCGAGGATCTCGTCATCAAGGTGCCGGTGGGGACGCAGATCCTCGCCGACGACGAGGAGCGGACGCTCCTCGCCGACCTCACCCATGTCGGCCAGCGCATCGTCTTCCTGCGTGGCGGCGACGGCGGGCGCGGCAATGCCAGCTACAAGACCTCGACCAACCGCGCGCCGCGCCAGCACGGCACCGGCTGGCCGGGGGCGGAGGCCTATGTCTGGCTGCGGCTGAAGCTGCTGGCCGATGCCGGCCTGCTCGGCCTGCCCAATGCGGGCAAGTCCACCTTTCTCAACACCGTCACCAACGCGACGGCCAAGGTCGGCGCCTACGCCTTCACCACCACGCGCCCGCAGCTCGGCGTCGTCAACCACAAGCATCGCGAGTTCGTGCTCGCCGACATTCCCGGCCTGATCGAGGGCGCGGCGGACGGCGCCGGCATCGGCGACCGCTTCCTCGGCCATGTCGAGCGGTGCCGCGTCCTGCTCCACCTGATCGACGCCAATGTCGAGGATGTGGGCGAGGCGTACCGGATCGTCCGCGACGAGATCGAGGCCTACGGCGCCGGCCTCGACGAGAAGACCGAAGTGATCGCGCTCAACAAGTGCGACCTGCTGGACGACGAACTGATCGCCGCGATCAGCGAGGAACTGCGCGAGGCATCGGGCGGCGCGCTGGTTCTACCCATGTCCGGCGCGACAGGCATGGGGGTGGAGGCGGTGCTTGACCGCCTGATCGAGATGATCGGCCCGGGCGAAGCCACCACCTATGCCGAAATCCGCGAGGATGACGAGGACGCGCCGGGGGAACCCAAGGAATGGTCGCCGGTCTGATCGCCCCTAGCAACGCCGCCACCCCCTTCGCCCCCGCCGCCTGTCCGCGCCTGGTGGTGAAGGTCGGCTCGGCGCTGCTCGTCGATGCGGGCGGCGCGATCCGGCGCGACTGGCTGGCGAGCCTTGTCGCCGACGTGGCCGAGCGGGTCCGCGCGGGGCAGCAGGTGGCGATCGTCTCCTCGGGCGCGATCGCGCTCGGCGCGCGGCGGCTGCGGCTGCCCAAGGGCGGGCGCGCCAGCCTCGAGGATGCGCAGGCCGCCGCCGCGACGGGGCAGATCGCACTCGCGGGCACCTGGGCGGCGCTGCTGCACGATCACGGCCTGACCGCGGCACAGATGCTGCTGACGCTCGACGACCTCGAGGATCGCCGCCGCTACCTCAATGCCGCCGCGACGCTCGACCGGTTGCTCAAACTCGGCGTCGTGCCCATCATCAACGAGAATGATTCGGTCGCGACCGAGGAAATCCGCTTCGGCGACAACGACCGCCTCGCCGCGCGTGTCGCGGGCGCGGCGATGGCGGGCGGCGTGATCCTGCTGTCCGACGTCGATGGCCTCTACACCACCAACCCGGCGAGCGATCCCGACGCCGCACTGATCCCCCGCGTCGACGATATCGCATCGGTCGCGCACATGGCCGACCGGCACTCCGCCTCGGGCATGGGATCGGGCGGCATGGTCGCCAAGGTCGAGGCGGCGCGGATCGCCGTCGCGGCGGGCGCGCACCTCGCTATCGCCAGCGGGCATGGCGACCACGCGCTCGCCAGCTTCACCGAAAGCGGCCGCGGCACATTGTTCGTCGCCGCCAGCAATGCGCCTGCGCGCAAGGCGTGGCTGCGCGGGGGGCTGACCGCGCGCGGCACGATCCATGTCGATGCCGGCGCCTGCGCCGCACTTCGCGAGGGTCGCAGCCTGCTCGCGGCGGGCGCCACCCGGATCGAGGGGCGGTTCGCGCGCGGCGATCTGGTCGTCCTCGCCGGCCCCGATGCGCGGCCGATCGCGCGGGGCCTGACCGAATATGCCGACACCGACGCCGCGCTGATCGTCGGTCGCCGCAGCGACGAGCATGAGGCGCTGCTCGGCTATGCCCCGCGCGCCGCATTGGTCCACCGCAACCACATGGCGCTGCTGTGATCCTCGCGATCACCGGCGGCACCGGCTTCGTCGGCAAGCGGCTGATCGACCGCGCGCTCGTCGCCGGGCACCGCGTCCGCGCGCTCACCCGACGGCCACAGGCGGCACGCGAAGGCGTCGAGTGGATCGCCGGCGCGCTCGACACACCCGATGCACTGCGCGACCTCGCGACCGGCGCCGAGGCGGTCGTCCACGTCGCCGGCGTCGTCAACGCGCCCGACAAGGCGGGCTTCGTCGCAGGCAACGTGACCGGCACGCAGGCTGTCGCCGCCGCCGCGAAGGCCGTGGGCGTGCCCCGCTTCGTACATGTGTCGTCCCTGTCCGCGCGCGAGCCGGCCCTCTCCACCTATGGCTGGTCGAAGGCCGAGGGAGAGGCAGCCGTCCTTGCCGCGATTCCGGGTGCGGCGGTCGTGCGCCCGCCCGCGATCTACGGCCCCGGCGATATGGAAATGCTCGAGCTGTTCCGGCTGGCAAGGAAGGGCGTGGTCCCCCTGCCCCCGCCCGGCCGCTTCTCGACGATCCACGTCGACGACCTTGCCGACCTGTTGCTCGCCCTCGCTGCCAATGACGCGTGCGGCATGTTCGAGGCGGATGACGAGGCGCCGATGGGCTGGTCGCATGTCGACTTCGCCCGCGCGCTCGGCCGCGCCGTCGGCCGGCGCGTCGTCCCGATCTCCACACCCCGCGCGCTCCTGATGCTCTCCGCCCGGATCGCGCGCGCGGTACAGGGCGACAGGGCCAAGCTCACCCCCGACCGCGCCGCCTATTTCAGTCATCCCGACTGGGTGGTCCGCGCCGACCGCCGCCCCCCACCCGCGCTCTGGCGCCCCGCGATCGCGACCGAACCCGGCCTTGCCGCCACGGCTGAGTGGTATCGCGCCGCGGGCTTGCTATAACCCCGCCCGAAAGCCGCCGCATTGCCCTGTCAGGGCGTCGGCGAACCGCAAGGAAAGAACACCCCGAATGTCCGACCGCCAGGCCGTTTTCGACACCGTCTCCGCCCAGATCGAGCCCTTCAACAAAAAGGGCGTCGCGCTGACCGAGGCAACGACCTTTGCCGGCGATCTCGAATGGGACAGCCTGACCGTCATGGATTTCGTCGCCGCGATCGAGGACGAGTTCGACATCCTCATCACCATGAACATGCAGGCCGAGATCGAGACCGTCGGCCAGCTCGTCGACGCCGTCCAGAAGCTGAAGGCCGAGTAACCCCGCCATGACCGAAGCCGCCGCCACCGCGCACGAGCTGCCCGCCGAGGCTCCCGCCGCCGAGCCGAAGCGCGACCTGTTCTCCAAGTTCGACAGCCTGATCGCCGAGCGCGAGGCGCTGCTGGCGACCGGCGTGCGCGATCCCTTCGCGATCGTGATGGACGAGGTACATTCCCCGACCGAGGCGGTGATCCGCGGCAAGCCGACGATCCTGGCCGGCACCTACAACTACATGGGCATGACCTTCGATGCCGACGTGATTGCGGCGGGCAAGGCGGCTCTCGACGAATTCGGGTCGGGCACCAACGGCAGCCGGATGCTCAACGGCACCTTCCGCGACCATGTGGCGGCCGAGGACGCGCTGCGCGCCTTCTACGGCGCCGACCATGCGATGGTGTTCTCGACCGGCTATCAGGCCAATCTGGGCATCATCTCGACGATCGCGGGCAAGGGGGACTACATCATCCTCGACGCCGACAGCCATGCCTCGATCTACGACGGCTGCGCGCTCGGCAATGCCGAGGTCGTGCGCTTCCGCCACAATTCGGTCGAGGATCTCGACAAGCGCCTCGGCCGCCTGCCGAAGGATGCGGGCAAGCTCGTCATCCTCGAGGGCGTCTATTCGATGCTCGGCGACCTCGCCCCGCTCGATCAGATGGTGGCGGTGGCGCGCAAGCACGGGGCGATGACGCTTTCCGACGAAGCGCATTCGATGGGCTTCTTCGGCGAGCATGGCCGCGGCGTCTACGAGGCACAGGGGCTGGAACTCGGCCGCGACATCGACTTCGTCATCGGCACCTTTTCGAAATCGGTCGGCACTGTCGGCGGCTTCTGCGTGTCGAACCACCCGAAGTTCGAGGTGATGCGCCTCGCCTGCCGCCCGTACATCTTCACCGCCAGCCTGCCGCCGAGCGTCGTCGCCACCGCCGCTACCTCGATCACCAAGCTGATGACCGCGACCGAGAAGCGCGAACGGCTGTGGCGCAACGCGCGCACGCTCCACGCGAACCTTCGCGAGCTGGGCTTCAAGCTCGGCACCGAACAGGCCGACAGCGCGATCATCGCCGTCATCCTCACCGACCAGCAGCAGGCGGTGGTGATGTGGCAGGCGCTGCTGGAGGCCGGCCTCTACGTCAACATGGCGCGCCCGCCCGCGACGCCCGCGGGGACGTTCCTCCTGCGCTGCTCGCTCTGCGCCGAGCATCGGCCCGAACAGATCGAGGCGATCACCGCGATGTTCGCCGAGGCGGGACGCGCCGTCGGCGTGATCGCCTGATCGCCGGGGGGCGGCGCGCGTGAAAGCGGCCGCCCGCCGCCGTTTCCGGCCCGACTGGCTGCCCGAGGACTGGCGCGGCTGGGTGCTGGCGCTGATCCTCGTGCTCGGGATCGGCGTCACCGTCGGCCTCGTCACCACCGTCCTCGATTCCAATGCCGCCCGCGACCGCGCGATCGAGCGGCGCTCGCACAGTTTCGAGGTGATGATCCTCGCCCGCTCGCTGGGCGAGAACCTGGCGCAGGCGGAGGCGTCGCTCGGCCGCTACGTCATCAGCGGCGACCGGCAGTTGGGCGTGCGCTTCGCGGGCGAATGGTACGCGGCGGGGCGGCAGCTCGACATGCTCGGCCGGATGATGCGCGACAACGCGCTTCAGCGCGCGCGCATCGCCGCGCTCGAACGCGCCTATGCCGATCGCGGGCGCGAACTGTCGGTGATCGCGGCGGGCGCGGGCGAGCGCAGCCCCGATCGGGCGATCGCCGCCTTCTACGACGCGCGCGACAGCGTGGCGCTGCGCCGGATCGACGATCTGCTCGGCCAGACGATGGAGGCCGAGCGGCTGCTGCTCGACGCGCGCTCGATCGAGCTCGACGCCAGCGTCGCGCGTTCGAACCGGCTGGCGGGCGGGCTGCTGCTCCTCGGCATCGCGCTGCTCGGGATCGGCCTGTTCTTCGGCTGGCATCTGGTCCGCGCGATCGCCGAACGCCGCGCCGCCGCGGACGAGGCCGACGCCGAGCGCGCCCGCGCCGCCAGCCTCGAAACCGCGGTCGCCGCTGCCACGGAAAGCCTGCGCGCCGAACAGGCCGAGCGGGAGGCGGCAGAGGCGCAATTGAGCCAGGCGCAGAAGATGGAGGCGATCGGCCAGCTCACCGGCGGCATCGCCCACGATTTCAACAACATGCTGGCGGTCGTCATCGGCGGGATCGAGCTTGCGCGGCGACAGCCCGCGATCGATGAGCGGGTCGCCCGCCACCTCGACCACGCGACGGAGGGCGCACAGCGCGCCGCCGCGCTCACCCGCCAGCTCCTCGCCTTCGCCCGTGCCGAACCCGTCGCGCCCGAGGCGATCGATCCGCCCGCGCTGATCGCCGGCATGACACCGCTGCTCGACCGCACACTCGGCGACGCGATGCGGATCGAGGTGGCGGGGGACGCGCGCGGCTGGCGCGTCTGGGCCGACCGGCACCAGCTCGAAAACGCGATCCTCAACCTGGCGGTCAACGCGCGCGACGCGATGGAGGGTCGCGGTACGCTGACGATCGCCGCACGGGCGATGACGCTGACCGCGGGACAGGTCGGCGCATGCGGTGCCGGCGATCACGTCGTCTTCGTCGTGACCGACACCGGCCACGGTATGACCCCGGATATCCAGGCGCGGGTGTTCGAGCCCTTCTTCACCACCAAGCCGGTCGGGCGCGGTACCGGCCTCGGCCTCAGCCAGGTGTTCGGCACCGTCCGCCGCTTCGGCGGGGAGATCGGCATCGAATCGGCACCCGGCCGCGGGACGTCGGTCTCGCTCTACCTGCCGCGCCATCACGCCGCGGCGGAAGCCCCGGCTGGCGCCCCGGACGCGCCCGTCGCCGAAGCCGCCACCACGGGGCGCGATATTCTCGTCGTCGAGGACGATCCGCGCGTCCTGCGCTCCGTCGTTGCCGCGCTCGGCGAGCTCGGCCATCGCCCCGTCTCGTGCGACGATCCGGCGCAAGCGGCCGATACGCTGGGGGGCATGGCCAATGTCGACCTCGTTCTGTCCGACGTGCTGATGCCGGGCGTCACCGGCCCCGAAATGGTCACGAGCCTGCGCGCCCATCGCCCCGACCTGCGCGTCCTGTTCATGACCGGCTTTGCCGGCGACATCGACGACGATGCGCTGGGGCGCGATCCGGTGATCCGAAAGCCGTTCACGCTCGCCGCGCTCGGCGATGCGGTCGCGTCCGCTGCCGGGGGATGACAAGCGCGCCGGGTCGGCCCTATAGCCGGCCCGGAGCCCCCATATGGCGGGCGTCGACGCGAAAGGCAGTGCCGACCTCTCTATGGGCTCGATCGACCGCTACATGGCCCGCCTGATCGCGGTGCCGCTGTTCTCGACCCTCATCATCGCGGCGATGCTGCTGGTGCTCGACCGCATGCTGCGCCTGTTCGACTTCGTCGCGACCGAGGGCGGGCCGGTGGCGGTCGTGTGGAAGATGCTGGCCAACCTGCTGCCCGAATATCTGGGCCTCGGCATCCCGATCGGCCTCGTCCTCGGCATCCTGCTCGCTTTCCGCAAGCTCGCCTCGCAAAGCGAGCTCGACGTGCTGCGCGGCGTCGGCATGAGCTATGGGCGTCTGCTGCGCGTGCCGTACATTTATACGATCGCGCTGGCCGCGCTCAATCTGGCGATCGTCGGCTATGTGCAGCCCAAGGCGCGCTACGCCTATGAGGAGCTGCGGTTCGAGCTGCGCTCGGGCGCGCTGGGTGCGTCGATCAAGGTGGGCGAGTTCACCAATTTCGGCGACGCGATGACGCTCCGCATAGAGGAGAGCCGCGACAGCGGCGCCGACCTGTCGGGCATCTTCGTCCATTTCCGTTCGAAGGACGGCAGCTGGTACGCCGCCACCGCCGAAAAGGGCCAGTTCCTGCGCACCGACGATCCCAACACGATCATCTTTCGCCTGACCCGCGGCGCGCTGGTCCATAATTCGCCCGGCTTCGTCCAGCCGCGGGTGCTGACCTTCACCAGCCACGACCTGCCTATCCCGCTGCCCGAATTCGGCCAGTTCCGCGCGCGCGGCGACCGCAATCTCGAACGCACGCTTCCAGAGCTCGTCGTGCTGGGCAAGGACCCGCGCGTGACCGAGGAAATCCGCGACACCAGCCGCGCCGCCTTCCACTTCCGCGTGGTCGAGGTGGCGACGATGTTCCTCTTGCCGCTGCTGGCACTGGCGCTCGGCATCCCGCCCAAGCGCTCGTCCTCGGCGCTCGGCGTGTTCCTGTCGATCGTGATGCTGGTGACATACCACAAGGTGAACGAATATGGCGAAGCGGTGGGCGGCCTCGGCCGGATCGACCCGATCCTGGCGCTGTGGGGGCCGTTCGCGATCTTCGCGGGCCTCGTGATCTGGATGTACTATCAGACGGCTTACGTCCCCGGTGGCCAGCCGATCGCCGCGCTCGAACGCTGGGTGGGCAAGATCGCGAGCGCCATCGCCCGCCGCCTGCCCGGGCGGAGGCGCATGGCATGAGCGGCGCGACCAGCTTCTTCCCGTCTCGGACCGTCACGCTCTACATGGGCAAGATGTTCCTGACGCGCAGCTTCGCGATCCTCGCGGCGCTGGTGCTCGTGCTCCAGGCACTCGATCTGCTTTCCGAAAGCGGCCGCATCCTCGCTTTTGCCGGCAACGGTCAGGGCGAGGTGCTGCGCTATGTGAGCCTCCGCACACCCGAGATCATTGCGCGGTTCCTGCCCTTCTCGGTGCTGCTCGGCACGATCATCACGCTGTCGACGCTCAACCAGAACAGCGAAGTCATCTCGATGAAGGCCGCCGGCCTGTCCGCGCATCAGGTGTTGGCACCGCTGATCGTCGCGGCGCTGGGCGTGGCGGCCGTGAGCTTCGTGTTCAACGAACGCATCGTCACCCGCGCGACTGCAACGCTCGATGCGTGGCAGGATGTCGACTACGGCCCCCTCCCCGTCGATCGTGGCAATCGCACCAACGTCTGGGTGCGCGAGGGCAACAATCTCATGAACGTCCGCCTCGCGGTCGGGCGCGGGGCGGCGGTGCAGATCGCCGGGATCACGCTGTTCGTGCGGGAGGGCGGCACGCTCCGCTCGGTCCTGACCGCGACCAAGGGCGTGCGCGAGGGTCAGGGCTGGCGGGTCGAGGGCGCGCGCCGCTTCGACGTGAATGCCGGCAAGGTCGAGGCGCTCGGCACGACCCATATCGGCGACGGAATCAGCCCCGACCAGTTCACGTTGGCCAGCGTCAATGCCGACGGCCTGCCGTTCGGCGAGCTGAAGAGCGCGATCGACGAACTCGACACCGCTGGCCGCCCGACCAAGGCGCTGGAGGGTGCGCTGTGGCACAAGCTATCCGGACCGCTGTCGTCGGTGCTGATGCCGCTTTTGGGCGCGGTCGCGGCGTTCGGCGTCGCGCGGTCGGGCAAGCTGTTCGTCCGCGCGGTAATCGGCATGGCGCTCGGCTTCGCCTATTTCGTCGCCGACAATTTCGCGCTCGCGATGGGCAATCTGGGCGCTTACCCGCCCTTCCTCGCCGCCTGGGCACCATTCCTGCTTTTCTTCCTGATCGGCGAAGCGGTGCTGGTGCGGACGGAGGAGTGACCCGCCACCCCGGACCTGATCCGGGGTCCCGCTCCTCCCCTGCTTCCGCAGAAGAATTGGTTCACGCGGAGGCGCAGAGGCGCGGAGATGACGCACCTTGGCCGCGTAGCGGTTCAACAACTGGCGCGGCGCCAGGCTGCGAGTGGCCGATGAGCGACGCTACGCGGCAACGAGCGAAACTGCTCCGCGCCTCCGCGTGAACCCCGCTTCTTCTTTTCCCAGAGGCAGACGAGGCGGGACCCCGGGACCAAGCCCGGGGCGACGACGCTTAGCGGATGCCGAACGTACCCTTGACCAGCCGTGCGAGGAGACCCGGCAGCCCGCGATAGTTCGCCGCGTGGAAGGGGGAGGCCGGCTCCAGCACGCCCGACAGCCGGCGATGCGCCTCGCCCAGCGAGTGATAGGGCAGGCCCGGCAGCAGGTGGTGGAGCGCGTGATAGCGCAGACCCACCGGCGCCCACAGGAACGGCAGCATCCCCGGCGGCGGCACGTTGACCGAATCGAGATATTGCGCGGTCACCGACATCGCCTCGCCCTCATTCTCCCAGAGGTGCGCGACGAGCGTGCGGACCTGATTGACGATCATCAAGACCGAGATCGCCGCCAGATAGATGCCGAACGCCTTGAGCGGGATCAACCCGACGACGGTCAGCGCGACCAGCGCGATCGCCCACACGCTCGCCATCCGCTCGTACCGACGGAACAGCGTCAGCGCCTCGCCCTCCAGCGGGCGGCGGCGGAAGTCGGGGTTGATGGCGAGCGCCGAGAAGCGCGCGTCGATCTCCGCGCGCAGCTTCGGGCTCACCAGCCCCACCGGCACCATGATGCCGAACCGGATCAGGAACCCGATCGGCGCGAGCGCGGCGACGAGCACGAACAGCGGCACGCTCCACGGCTTCATGTGCGCGAGCGGCAGGTACTCGGGATCCTCGGCGGTGCCGTATTTGGTCCGCTGGTGATGGAGGTTGTGCACGCCCTCATAGAGGAACGATGGCGCAAGCAGCGGCACGCCGATCAGCGCGTTCCAGCCGGTGCGAAACCCCGGCAGCGCCGAATGCTTGATGTGGCTGACCTCATGGATGAAGCTCGCCGCGCGATAGAGCGCGAGTACGGCGACGACGAACGACGTCACTGCCCAGCCGGTCGAGGCAAGCGTCATCGACGCCAGCAGCGCGCCGTAACCGATCAGGCTCGACGCGATCAGGTCGGTCCAGTAGATCGCCGGGCGCGGCTTGAGCAGGTCGCGCGTCAGTTCGGCGGCGGTGCGCAGCATCGCCTTGTCCTCGGCGAGCCGGTCACGCGCCGGCGCGGCCATCCGCCGCGAAGCGACGCCGCTCGCGTCGATCTGGGTCACAGACAACATGTTCATGGTTGCAGGCATTGGCATGAGATAGTGGCTATATGTTGGCGTGCAATTGCCGGCGTTCGGACGCTTGACAGCGGATCCCTGCGGGAGGACGTGACACGACCATGATCCAGGTCCGCCCCGTCGCCACCAAGGCCGATACCCGCGCCTTCATCGACATCGCCTATCGGCTCAACGCCGACGATCCGAACTGGGTGCCGCCGCTTCGCCAGGAAGTGGCCGAGACGATCAATCCGGCCAAGAACGGCTGGTTCAGCCATGCGGAGGGCCAGCTTTTCCTTGCCGAGCGCGGCGGCAAGGTCGTGGGGCGTATCTCGGCGCATATCGACACGCTGGCGCTCACCATGCCCGCGGACAAGGGCTTCGGCCCGGGCAGCGGCCAGTGGGGCCTGCTCGAGGCCGAGGATGGAGAGGTCGCCGCCGCCCTGATCGCGACGGCGGAGACATGGCTGCGCGGCAAGGGGACGACGCACGCGCTCGGCCCGATCAGCCTGTCGATCTGGGAACAGCCGGGCCTGCTGACCGATGGCTTCGACCATCCGCCGACGGTGCTGATGGGCCATAACAAGCCGGTCTATCGCGAATGGATCGAGGCGGCCGGCTATACGCCGGCCAAGGAGCTCGTCACCTACGACCTCGACATCAGCCAGGAATTCCCGCCGATCGTCCAGCGCATCGTCGCGGCGGGCGAAAAGAACAAGCGCATCCGCATCCGCCAGGTCGACAAGTCGAAATTCGCCGAGGAAGCGGCGATCATCCTCGGCATCCTCAACGATGCCTGGGGCGACAATTGGGGCTTCGTGCCGCTCACCCAGCCCGAGATCGACGATGTCGGCAAGAAGCTGAAGCCGATCGTCTTCAACGACCTCATCCGCATCGCCGAGCTCGACGGCGAGCCGGTGGCGTTCATGATTACCCTGCCCGACCTCAACGAGGCGGTGGCGCCGCTGAACGGCAGCCTCCTCCCCTTCGGCTGGGCCAAGCTGCTGCTCTGGCTGCGCAAGCCCAAGGCCAGGACGATGCGCGTGCCGCTGATGGGCGTGGTCAAGCGGTTGCAGGCATCGCGGATGGCGAGCCAGCTCGCCTTCACGATGATCGAATATATCCGCCGCGATTCGGTTGCGCACTACGGCGCGACACGCGGCGAGATCGGCTGGATCCTCGACGACAATCAGGGGATGATCGCGATCGCCGATGCGATCCAGAGCCGGATCAACAAGCGTTATACTATCTTCGGCAAGGACCTGTGATCCGCCGGCTCCGGGACGCGACGCCCCGGAGCGGCGGAACGCGGGTCAGCGCTTGAACGGGTCGACGCCCTTGGCCTTCCAGCCCTTCATCGTGTCACAGACGGTGCGCGGCACGCGCGATCCGGTGAGCGTGTCCTTGATGCAGACGCGCGTCGCATCCGACGGCTGATAGCCGCCCGCCGCCACGGGCCGCGCTTCGACAGGCTTGGTATCCTCGACGATCGCGGGAGCGGCGAAACCGAGCGACAGTGCGGCGATAGCGATGATCGACATTTGGGTCCTCCTCCACTTGGCGTCGCCACGGGGGCTGGCGACGTTCGGTGGAGTGCATTAGTCGTGCCAGACACCGCTGCACCCAAATACAACAAGTTAGCGGAGAGGCGACTGCCGATTACGCATGTAGTCGGCGATTTTTCCCAAGGCTCGGCGCGTTTTGCCGGGCTCAACCTGTCCGGTCGAGCGTCATGATCGCCGCCGCGCGCTCGGGCTCGGTCGAGGCGCGCACCACGCGGTTCCGCCCTTGCGCCTTCGCGCCGTAGAGCGCGGCGTCGGCACGCGCGAGGACCGGCTCGATCGCCATGCCGGGCGCGCGCGTCGCGACGCCGCCGCTGACGGTGAAGGCGATGCCCGAACCGCCCGCCCGCTCGGCCGCGTGGCGAATCCGCTCGGCCAGCCGCCACCCGCTGTCGAGGGTGATGCCCGGCACCATCACGGCGAACTCCTCGCCGCCCATCCGCGCCGCGACCGCGCCCTGGGGCAGGTGCGCGCGCAGGATCGCGCCGAAACCGGCGATCACCCGGTCCCCCTCGGCATGGCCGAAGCGATCGTTGATCGCCTTGAACGCGTCCAGATCGAACAGGACCACCTGCACGGGCATCCCGTCCCGGTCGGCATCGGCGAGGATCGGTGCCAGCCGCGCGAACAGGCCGCGCCGATTGTCGAGGCCCGTCAGCGGATCGCTATTCGCCTCGCTACGCGAGCGCAGCACCGAGGCCTCATGAACCAGGAGGAGCAGGATGAGCCCGACCGAGGTCAGCAGAAGCCCGGTCGAGGCCTGTGACAGGACGGCATAGTTGCTGGCGACATAATCGCGCTCGGTCTCGCCGGAGCCCAGCCAGACTGCGGCGAGCGCCTTTAGCGGGAAATGGATCGCCATCACCGTCAGATCGACCGTGAGCACCGTCGTCAGCAGGCGGCGGGGCCGTGCCTGCGATGCGCCCCACGCCGACACCAGCATCGCGAGCGCGAACGGCGCCTGATACGCCAGTTCATAGGGAAGCCAGTTGCGTGGTCCGTCATGGATCGCCAGACGGACGACCATCCCGCCGACGAACATCAGGGCAAGCAGGCGGTGCGGGCTGTGGCGATGATTGAACCGCGCGATGCAATGCGCGCTGAGCAGCGTAGCAGCGAGAAACGAAGCGTAGCCGAGGATCGAGAAAAACGCTGGATAGCCGGTGTAGCTGACCAGCAGTTCACAGATCGGCGTCATCATGCCGATCAGATAGGCGACCGCGAACCGCCGCGCGGCGCGTTCTCCGGGATCGGTGATCGCGATCGCCGCGAAACTCAACGCGAACAGGAGGGCCACGCCGACATTGGCGGCCAGTCCGAATGCACCCACTTCCATTCCCGCCCCCGCGATCGCTCGTGAACGATGCTAGCGGGCAGAGCCTTTAAAACCGTTAACTCTTAGCGCAGCGATACCCAGGTCGGCGCATGGTCACTCGCCTTTTCCCGGCCACGATAATCCTTGTCGACACCGGCATCGGTGAGGCGATCGGCAGCGGTCGGGCTGAGCAAAAGATGGTCGATGCGAAAGCCCGCATCGCGTTGCCAGGCGCCGGCCTGATAGTCCCAGAAGGTCCAGACGCCGCCCCGAGGATAGCGGGTGCGCAGTGCGTCGGTCCAACCCTGTGCCAGTAACCGGCGATAGCCCTGCCGCGACTCCGGCTGCATGAGCGCGTCGCTCTCCATTGCCCGGACCGAGAAGGTGTCGTCGTCATTGGGAATGACATTATAGTCGCCCGCCAGCACGACGGGCTTCTCCTCGGCCAGCAGATCGAGCGCGTGGGCCGACAGCCGCTCGATCCAGCGCAGCTTGTAGTCGAACTTTGGACCGGGCACGGGATTACCATTGGGCAGGTAGATCGAGGCGATGACGACGCCGTTCACCTCGGCCTCGACATAGCGGCTGTGCTCGTCCTCCGGCTCGCCCGCCAGACCGCGCTTGCGCTCGACAGGATCGGTGCCCTTGGCGAGAATGGCGACGCCGTTGAACCCTTTCTGCCCGTGCCAGACAGCGCCATAGCCGGCGGCGCGGATATCGGCCTCGGGAAACGTCTCGTCGCTCGACTTCAGTTCCTGGAGGCAAACCACGTCGGGCGCCTGCTCCTCGAGATATTCGAGGAGGCGGGGGAGCCGTGCCTTGATGCCGTTGACGTTGTAGCTGACGATCTTCACGCGCGCGTCAGACCGAGAAGCTGGTGCCGCAGCCACAGCCCGATGCCGCCTGCGGATTGGTCACCCGGAACGCCGCGCCGCCGAGCGATTCGACGAAATCGACTTCCGCCCCGCGGACGAGATCGAGGCTGACCGAATCGACGACGAGGCGGACCCCCGCCGTCTCGGCGACGCTGTCGTCGCCTTCGATCGTGTCGGCGAGGCCGAAGCGGTACTGGAAGCCCGAACAGCCGCCCCCCTCGACCGAAAGCCTCAGGATCGCGGGCTTTTTCTGGCGCTCGGCGATCGCGGCGACGCGAGCGGCGGCAGACGCGCTGAGCGCGATCTCGGGCTGGATGGCGGTTTCGGTCATGGGGGTGGAGATAAGGGAAGTGGGGGTCGCCATCAATGGACGACCCCTCTCCTCCCCTACCTCGCAAAACTCGTCGGGCGGCTTACTTGGCCGGGCCACCCATCGCGCCACGCTGACGCAGCGCCTTGTCCTGCGCGCCTAGCAGAACGTCGGCGGTCTGCATATAGGGAAGCGGATTGACCGGGCGGCCGTCGATCCGAACCTCGTAATGCAGGTGGCTGCCGGTCGAACGGCCGGTCGAGCCCATCAGGCCGATCAACTGGCCGCGCTTCACGCGGACATTGTCGCCGATCATGATCCGGCTGAGATGGCCGTAGCGCGTCTCGATGCCCTTGCCGTGATTGATCTCGACCAGATTGCCATAGGCACCCGCCCGCTCGGCGCGGCGAACGACACCGTCGGCGGTCGCATAGACCGGCGTGCCGATCGGACCGGGAATGTCGACGCCGGCATGCATCGCGGCGGTACCGCGGAACGGGTCAGAGCGGACGCCGAAGCTGGAAGTCAGCGAAATGTTATCGACGGGCTGAAGCGAGGGGATCGAGATCACCGCCTGCTCGAGCGTGTCGAGCTTCTTCCAGCTCTGGAACAGCGAGCGGAACTGCGCGTCGGCGTTCACCTCGGCCGCGGCAGCGGCGCCTTCCTTGCTGTCGAGCGGCAGGAACGGACCGCCCATGCCCGCACGGGCAAGCACGCGCTCGGGCTTCACGCCCAGCTTCTTGAGCTGGCGGGCAGTGGCGGCGGCGCGGGCATCGGTCGCTTCGCGCGCGGCCATCGCGAACTCGACCTGACGGGCCTCGACCTTGTTGAGCGGGGCGAGGATCTGCGCGGCGGCGGCCTCTGCCTTGGCGCGGGGCGCCTCGGCCAGATCGGCGAGCTCGTCGGGGCTGCCCTTGCCGCTCAGCACCGCGGCGATCAGCGCCTGGCGCTTCTCGACGCGGGCGGCATGAACTTTGGCGGCTTCGCGGACGGCGGCGACGTCGGCGCGCATCTTGGCGACCTCGGCCTGCATCGCCTCGACCTTGCCGGTGGGGGCAGTGGTCGCCTGTACCGCGCCGTAACCGGTGAGCGAGAGCGTCATCGCCGCCGCGCCGACCGTCAGCATCTGCTGGACCGGGCTGATCGACACGCGGCGCGCCTTGCGGCCGTCGTGGATCAAGAACTGGCGGGTACGAAGGAAAGAAGCCTTTTGCGCGGTCGGTTCGTTCATATCGCTCGACAGATCAGACATATGGCGCTTGCGACCCAAACACGCGCGGCCGCGGGCACGATTGCCCCGCCGCTGATGATTGCCCCGTCGCAGCCCCACCCGCGTGTCGTGACGTCAGGCTGTGTGTCCGGTAACATTCATGTCAGCAAGGGGGCCGTAGAAATCGCGCGTCAAACCGGCAGCGGCGCGCGCCGAATCGTTGAACGGTGGCTTAATGATCCCCCGAAAGTATGAGGAAACGAGGGCCTGCCACGTGCTTGCGGGGTCGAGCGAATCCCGGATGCAGGCCCATCCGTACCAGCGCGTCCCCGCCGCGACGTGGCGGACTTCGTCGGTCAGGATACGGCGCAGGATGCGCACCGTCGGCTCGTCGTCGGCGCTGGCGAATCGCTCGATCGTCTGCGGCGTGACGTCGAGACCGCGCGCCTCCAGCACCATCGGCACGACGGCCAGCCGCGCCATCGCATCGTGCCGCGTCGCGAACGCCGCCTCCCACAGCCCGTCATGCGCGGGCATCGCGCCGTAGAAGCTGCCGAGCCGGTTCAGCCGCCGCTCGACCAGTGCGAAATGCATCGCCTCGTCCGCGCCCACCGCCATCCAGTCGTCGGTGAACCCGCGTGGGAACTCGGCCCCGAACCGCCCCACCGCGTCGAAGGCGAGGTCGATCGCCACGAACTCGATATGCGCGAGCGAATGGATGAGCGCGATCCGCCCCCGCTCGGACCCGCCGCGCCCGCGCTTGGGCATCCGGTTGGGGGGCAGCAGTTCGGGCACCGCGGGCCGCGCCGGGCGGTCGGGCATCGCCACGTCGAAGCGGAAGTCGAGCCGCCCCAGTCGCCAGTCGCGCGCCGCCGCCCGCGCCGCCTTGACCTTGGCACGCGGGTCGGCAGCGGTCAGGACGGCATGGGCTGCCTCGCCTACGGTCCGATTCACAGCGCCTTCGCGGCCTCCAGCACCTCGGCGACATGGCCGGGCACCTTCACCTTGTGCCAGGCGCGGACGAGCTTGCCGTCCTTGCCGAACAGGAAGGTCGCCCGCTCGATGCCCATATACTTCTTCCCGTACATCGACTTTTCGGTCCACGTCCCGAACGCCTCGCATACGCTGTCGTCGGCATCGGTGGCGAGCGGCACTGTCAGCTCGTACTTCGCCGCGAACTTCTGGTGCTTGGCGGGCGGGTCCTTTGAGATGCCGAGCACGCCGACGCCCGCCGCCTCAAAATCGGCCATCGCGGCGGAGAAGTCCTTGGCCTCGTTGGTGCAGCCGGTTGTGTCGTCCTTGGGATAGAAATAGACGACCAGCGGCGCGCCGAAATCGGCCAGCGACCGCTCGGTACCATCGGGCATCGTCACCTTGACCGCGGGGATCGCATCACCTTCGCCGAGCGCCATCATTCGTCTCCTTGCACCTCGTCCCAAGCCGCGCGCACCGTCTGCCGGACGGCGTCCAGCGCGGCGACCACCGCGTCCCAATCGGCAAGGCCGAGCGCGCGGGCAATCAGGGCCTTGGTCGGGGGCGCCGGCTCCTGCGCATCCGGCGCGACCAGCCGCAGCGTGACGATCAGCCGGGTCAGCAGTTCGAGCGCGACGCCGAGATCGTCGGACACCCGCCCCTCCCCCGCCAGCACGCGGATCGCCGCCGCCAGATCGGGCGAAAAGCCCGTCCGGTGAACGAGCTGGCGGACATGCACCGCAAACTCCAAATCGACGAGCCCGCCGTCGAGGAGCTTGGCATCCAGCGGCCCCTGCGCCGGCTTGTGCGCGCGCATCTCCGCCCGCATCGCGGCGGCGTCGGCGGCGATGTCGCGCTCGGGCCGCGCGCCGTTCAGCACGGCATCGACGATCGCCTGTGTCGCGGCGCGCGCTTCACGCGACCCGAACACCGGCCGCGCGCGGGTGAGGGCCATATGCTCCCACGTCCACGCGCTTTCGGTCTGATAGCGGCGAAACCCTTCGAGCGAGACGACCAGCGGGCCTTGGTTGCCCGAGGGACGCAGCCGCGTATCGACGGGATAGAGCGGGCCGGAAGCGGTCGGCACCGACAGCGCCGCCGTCACCCGCTGCGCCAGCCGGTTGTAATAATGAACCGCGCCCAGCGGCCGCTTCCCGTCGCTCTCGGCCGCATGATCGCCGGTGAACAGATAGACGAGGTCGAGGTCGCTGGCGTGGGTCAGCGCCCCGCCGCCCAGCCGCCCGAGCGCGAGGATCACCAGCTCGCTGTCCGGCACCCGGCCATGCGCCCGCTCGAACTCCTCGGTCGCGGCAGCCGCCAGCGTCTCGATCGCCGCTTCGGCCAGCCGCGAATAGCCGCGCGCGACCTCCAGCGGGTCGCGCGCGCCCGCGACGATCTGCACGCCGAGCGCGAAGCGTGTCTCCGCCACCACGCGGCGCACATGGTCGAGCCGCTGCTCGTAATCGAGCCGCCCCGCGCGCATCGCCGCAACGATTTCCGCCACGTCGCCCACCGGCTCCAGCGCGCTCGCGTCGATCAGTCTGTCGAGCAGCTCCACCCGCCGCCCCAGCGCATCGGCGAGCGTCGGCGCCAGCGCCAGCACCGTCGCCAGCAGCCGCGCAAGCTGTGGCCGCGCATCGATCAGACGGAAGAAGTTGATCGCGCTGGGCAGCTTGCCCAGCATACGGTCGAGCCGCAGCAGCGCCGCATCTGGATCGGGCGCCTCCCCCAGTGCGGCGATCAGGCCGGGCAGCACATCCTCCAACGCCGCGCGGGCCGGTGCAGAGCGAAGCGCGGGATAGCCCCCCGACCGCCATTCGGCGACGCGGCGCACCGCGCTCGGCCCATCGGCAAACCCCGCCGCCGCCAGCCGCTCGGCCAGCCCAGCCTCCGCATCGGGCAACCGGTCGGAGCTCTCCGGCTCCAGCGCGTCATAGATCCGGCCGACCGCCTCGATATGCGGGCGCAGGTCGGCGAGCAGCGCCGTACCGTCCGCCAGCCCGTCGAGCCGCGCGACGCGATCGAGCGAATCGCCGGCGGGCAACGTGTGCGTCTGGCGATCGTCGATCATCTGCGCGCGGTGCTCGACCGTCCGCAGCCGGCGATAGGCGTCGGCCAGCACGCGCGCATCGTCCGCGTCGATCCGCCCCGCCGCGCCCAGCGCCGCCAGCGCATCGAGCGTTGCCGGTGCACGCAGCGCCGGGTCGCGCCCGCCGTGGATCAGCTGGTGGATCTGCGCGAAGAACTCGATCTCGCGGATGCCGCCGCGCCCGCGCTTGAGGTCGTAGCCGGGGCCGAACGCCTGCCCCTGCGCATGATGGTCGCGGATACGCGCGGTGATGCCGCGAATCTCGGCAATCGCGCCGAAGTCGAGGCTGCGCCGCCAGACGAACGGCGCGATCGCGGCGAGGAACCGCTCGCCCAGCGCCACATCGCCCGCACAGGCACGCGCACGGATGAAGGCGGCGCGCTCCCACGGCAGCGCGGCGGACTCATAGTAACCGATCGCCGCCTCGACCGGCAGCGCGATCGGCGTCACCTCGCTCGAGGGGCGCAGGCGCAGGTCGACGCGCAGGACATAGCCGTCGCCATCGCGCGCCTGGAGCAGCTCGACCACCCGCTTGCCGATCCGCACGGCCGCTTCCTGGGGCTCCTCACGCGGGCGGGTGGGCAACGTCTGCGGATCGAACAGCAGGATGGGATCGATGTCGGAGGAATAGTTAAGCTCGCCGCTCCCCTGCTTACCGAGCGCGATCGCGGTGAAGCCGGCAACGTCGGCGCCCGGCGTCCGCTCCTCGATCGCCGCGCGAATCGCGATTTCGAGCGCACGGTCGGCAAAAGTGGTCAGCGTGCCCACCACCTGTTCGAGCGGCCACGCCCCCGACAGGTCCGCCAGCGCCGCCAACAACGCAAGCCGCCAGCGCGCCCGCCGCAGCCGCGCGGCGACCGGCAGATCGTTCAGCCCGTCGAACGCCGCCGCCAGCGGATCGGCCAGCAGCGCCGCCGCATTTGCCGCCGTTTCGGGCTCGCGCTGCGCGGCCAGGCGAAGAAAAGGCGATTCCTCGCACGCGCGCACGAGCGCTGTCGCTATCGTTTCGGGATCGACCGTCGCCATCATGTCACGAACCTCGGGAAGCGACCAAATGACGGTATTGTCAAGAAACATACCGGCTTGATCCGCGTTATACCCGCATGACCAGACAGCCCCCCTTCGAGCGAGACGCGGCAAAGCGCGTTCAGGTATCGCGGCCATGCGCCAGCGATCGCCTGACCGGTGCCCTTCGCGGCGCCTATGGGCGGGACACGGGATTGCCCGACGACATGATCGGGCTGCTTCAGGAGCTCGACAGAAAAACCGCGCGGCATTGATCATCCCGCGCGGTTTTTATGATGGTTCGCCGATAATCTTACAGATCAGTGCAGCCCGCGATCCCGGCTCAGTTCGTCCACTTCGCCCATGATCGTGTCGAGCGCGCTCTTGTCGCCATGATCGTGCAGCGCGCGGCTGGGCAGCGCGCCGTCGGTCAGGAGATTTTCGAGCGCGACACGGCCCCGGGCCACGCGGCTCTTGATCGTACCGACCGCAACCTGACAAATCTCAGCCGCCTCTTCATAGGCGAACCCGCCCGCGCCCACGAGGATCAGCGCCTCGCGCTGCGGCCGCGGCAGGTGCAGCAGCGCACGCTGCATGTCGGTCAGCTCGACGTGGCGATCCTGGCTGGCCGGCGCGGCAAGCAGCCGGTCGGCGACGAGGTCGTCCCACTCGCCCTTGAACCGCGCGCGGCGCATCTGGCTGAGATACAGGTTACGCAGGATGATGAAGGTCCAGGCGCGCATATTGGTGCCCGCCTGGAACCGCTTGCGCGCGGCCCACGCCTTCAGCAGCGTCTCCTGCACCAGATCGTCGGCGGTATCGCGGCTGCCCGACAGCGAGCGGCCGAACGCGCGAAGGTGCGGAATGACCTGCGTGAGCTGTGCCTTGAACTCTGGGTCCGAGAGCGAGACATGCTCGCGCTCGGGCATTTCGCCGCCCGGCTGTTGTTCGTCAGACTGGGACATGCAGCTCCGATCGGATGGGCCCTGCGGTACGCGGCCACGGTCTGGAACATAAGGGGTGGGGGCGGGAATGACCATCCCCGCCGCGTCATCGGAAGCGGACAATCGGGTCAGGCCAGGACGAGATACGCAAAGATCGCGATCACCAGCGCGAGCGAAATCGGCAGGATGTACCGCGTCATATGGGGGGTCGCACCGGCGCGAGCGCGGTCGGCGTCGATATGAATCTGCTCGTTCGGATCAGCCATATCGCTTCAACCCCCCAGGTTCGTTTTGGGTCCGTATCCTTTTGACGCGGAGCGGTTTACGCGCCGGCCGGAACCGTCGACTGGTCGAAGAACAGCGCCTGGCTGATGGCCGCCTTCACCGTCGACCGCTGGAACGGCTTGGTGATGAGGAAGGTAGGCTCCGGCCGCTCGCCCGTCAGCAACCGCTCGGGGAAGGCGGTGATGAAGATCACCGGCACGTTGAACTGCGCGAGGATGTCCTTGACCGCGTCGATGCCCGAGCTGTCATCGGCCAGCTGGATGTCGGCGAGGACGAGGCCGGGACGATCCTCCATTGCCAGCGCCACTGCCTCGTCGCGGGTCACGGCGACGCCGGTGACTTCGTGGCCAAGGTCGCGGACGATCGTCTCGAGGTCCATGGCGATGATCGGCTCGTCCTCGATCACCAACACGCGGGCGCGCGTCTGCTGCTCGATCTCGGCCAGCGCGTCGGCAACCAGCGTGTCGACTTCGGCCGTATCGACGTCGATCAGATAGGCAGTGTCCTCGACGGTGAAGCCCTCCATCGCGGTCAGCAGCAGCGCCTGGCGCGACAAGGGCGCGATGCGGGCGAGGCGGGCGCGGGCGATCGCTTCCTGATCGCTGCCGCCGGCGTGATCGGCCTCATGATCGTCGATCTGGCTCGATCCCCAGATCGCCTGGAACGTGCG
Source organism: Sphingomonas yantingensis (assembly GCF_014199325.1). Taxonomy (GTDB): domain Bacteria; phylum Pseudomonadota; class Alphaproteobacteria; order Sphingomonadales; family Sphingomonadaceae; genus Sphingomonas; species Sphingomonas yantingensis. Next base: position 634,228 of record NZ_JACIJJ010000001.1, on the reverse strand, counting down.
GTAGAGGCCGAGGCGCGGATCGACGTCGCGCGGAAACTCCTCCGGCGCCGCGACGATCGCCTCGAGCGTCGCGCGGACGTAGCGGTCCCCCTCGGCCTGGCTGCCGGTCAGTGCCCGGCCATAGCGGCGAAGAAACGGAAGGTGCGGGGCAAGCTGCTGTCCAAGCGACATGGTGATTCTAGTCTCCTCCACCGCCCGCTGAGGGCGGGCGGGCAAATCAGATGTGGTAAGGCCGCGGACGGGCAAAATCCCCCCCTCCCCGGAAAAGCCACAAGCCACGGAACCATCGAACGTCTTTTTAGTTTCATCGCTCCGAACGCGCATAGGTTGCGCGAGAAGCGAAGCGCTGCAAAGGGCCTCGCCAGACAGTGTCGTACCCGTCGTCCGGAAACCGGGGGATGGCGGGCTGCAGGGGGAAGTCGTGGGTTCTGACAATCAGCCGCCGAAGCCGCCAAGGACCCCGCCAGCGCCCGCGAACAAGAATGTCGGCGATGCGCTGCGCGCCGTCTATCGCGAGGCGGTGGAGGAGACGGTGCCGGACGACCTGCTCGACCTGCTCAAGAAGCTCGATTGAGCGCGCGCGCCTGGCGCGCCGTCCATCCGTCGCGAAAGCCCGAATGACCATGGCGTTCGCACCGCATTGCTTTAGCGTCGGTCCACGATGACCGCGCCCGATACCGTACCCGAACCGGACCTGCCGCCCGAGATCGAGCCGCGCCGCTGGCTGTCCGGGTTGCCGACGGGCGCGCGCGTCTTCCTGATCCTGGGCGGCGCGTTGCTGCCGCTCGCGCTGCTCGCCTTCCTCGCCACCGTCCAGACGACGCGCATTGCCGATGTGGAGGTGCGCGCGCAGCTTCGCGTGGCGCTTGCCGAGAGCAACCGCTCGATCGGCGCCGAGCTGCTGGGCGACATGGCGGCGCTGCGCACCAGCGTCGTCGCGCTTGCGGCCGATCCCGGCAACGACGCGACCTGTGCCCGCGCCCGCGGCATTTTCGCACAGCAATATGCCGCGGGCCTCCGCTTCGCGATCCGCGACCGGGCCGGCCTGCTTCTCTGCGGCGAGGCACTGCCCGCCGACCGCGCGATCGCTGGCGAGCGGATGGATGCAGGCCGGATCGCCGCGCAAGTCGTCGCCGATGGCGTCGTCCTCGCCGTCGCCGATCCGCGCTCGGGCGTGATCGGCACCGCCTTCTTCCCCGCCGGTTTCCTTGGCCCGATCGCCCAGCCGAGCGGGCTTCTCGCCGACAAGGGTATTGCGCTGCGCGACGACGACGCCTCGCTGACGCTGGCCGACCTGCCCGATGCCGGCCCGTTCGCGCGGACCGAGAGTGCCGCGACACCGATCGGCATCGACGGCCTAGTCGTCGAGATGGCGATGCGCGGCGCGCCGATCACCTCGCCGCTGCTCGTCGCGATGCTGATCCCCTTCCTGATGTGGATCGGCGCCGCCGCCATCGCGTGGTTCGTCGTCGATCGCTTGCTGATCCGGCCGCTACGCCGCCTGCGGGCGAGCGTCGGTGCCTATGCGCCGGGCACGGTGCTCGGTCCGGTCGACTATGGCGCTGTGCCGGCCCAGGAGATCCGCCAGCTCGGCGACACGTTCCGCGCGATCACGCATACCGTCGTCGCGCACGAGGCCGGACTGGCCGAGGGGCTGGTGCGCCAGACCAAGCTGACGCGCGAGGTGCATCACCGGGTCAAGAACAACCTTCAGGTCATCGCCAGCCTCATCAACTTCCACGCGCGCGGCGCCGCGACGCCCGAGGCGGCGGCTGCCTATGCCTCGATCCAGCGGCGCGTCGATGCGCTCGCGGTCGTCCACCGCTATCACTTCGCCGAGCTCGAAGAGAACCGCGGGGTCGAGATGCGCGCGGTGATCGGCGAACTGGCCGCGGGCATCCGCGCCGGCGCGCCGGAGGGTGCGCATCGATTCGCCGTGGCGATCGAAGTCGAGCCCGTCATGGTGTCGCAGGATACCGCGATCGCCGTCGCCTTCCTCGTCACCGAGCTGCTCGAACTGGCGATGACCGCGAACCCAGAGACGCAGGCGCGCATCTCGCTGCGCCAGCCCGCCGACCAGCCGGGGATCGGCGTCCTGCGCGTCGTCTCACCCGCGCTGATCCAGGGCGACGGGCTAGACGCGCTGCTCGCCGGGCGTTACGGCCGGGTAATCGCGGGCCTTGCGCGCCAGCTTCGCGCGCCGCTCCATCACGATCCGCTGAGCGGCGCCTACGAGATCAACGTCGCGGTGATGGGCCGTCCCTGAAAAAAATCGTGGGTAAGCGGGCGGCGTCGGAACCCCCCGCGGGGACGCACGTTCAGCAACCCGGACGGTGACCTTTTGCCCCCCCGCTCTCACCGTCCACGACATGAGGCCCGGAAGCGTCGACCCTCCCCCCCCCCCGGCGACGCTTTCGGGCCTTACCCCTTCCAACATCACCTGGTCTTCCAACCGCTGGTTACAGCCGCGGAACGAATATCGACGAGCGGCATTTTGATGCCACTGGTTCTAGGATGGAGATGACTATGCGTAAGCTTCTGGGTCTGGCCGTGGTCGCGGGTGCGCTGCTGACCAGCGCGTGCAACACCGTCGAGGGCGTCGGCAAGGACGTGAAGTCGGCGGGTAGCGCGGTCGAGAAGGCGGCGAACTAACCCCCGGCCGCAAAGGTCGAACGAAAAGGCCGCGCTCCTCTTGGGAGCGCGGCCTTTTTCGATTCAGGCGGGTTCTTCTTCGACCGTTGCGGTCTTGGCGCGCTTGCGCTCGGTGAACCAGATGCCGATCAGTGCGAGCTCGTAGAGAAAGATCAGCGGGATCGCGAGGAGGAACTGCGAGCCGATATCGGGCGGCGTCAGGACGGCTGCGAGCCCGAACGCGGCGACGATCGCATAGCGCCGGGCGCCCACCAACTGCTTGCGCGTCACGATCCCCGCGCGCTCCAGCAGCATCAGCAGGATCGGCAGCAGGAACGCGATCCCGAACGCGAACAGGAACTGCATCACGAACGACAGGTAGTTGCCGACCGAGGGCAGCGCCTCCTGCTGAATGCCGCCGAAGTTGCCTTGGAAGCCGAGCAGGAAGTGGAGCGCGACCGGGATCGTCACGAAATACGCAAGTGCCGCGCCCATCGTGAACAGCACCGGCGTGGCGAGGATGAAGGGCAGCAGCGCCTTCTTCTCGTTGCGATACAGGCCCGGCGCGACGAATTGCCAAAGCTGGTTGGCGAGGACCGGGAAAGACACCATCATCGCCGCGAAAAACGCGACCTTCACCCGAACGAAGAACGCCTCGAACAACTGGGTGAAGATCACCTTTTTCTGCCCCGCCGCCAGCAGCGGCTGGACGAGGAAGGCGAACACGTTCTCGGCAAAATAGTAGCAGACGCCGAACGCGACGAAGATCGTCAGCAGGCAATAAAAGAGGCGGCGGCGCAGCTCGATCAGATGTTCGAGAAGCGGGGCCTGCGTGTCGTCGATATCCTTCACGGCTGCCCCTTCTGCGCCGGATCGGCAGGCGCCGCGGCGGGTTCGTCGCGGATCACCGGCGGCGGCGTCGTGACGGGGCCATGATCGACGTCAGGCGCGGTCGAACCGGCCACGCTGTCCGACGGGGATGCATCGTCGGGTGCGGGCGGGCCTTCGAGCGCGACGGGCTCGGCGCCGGGCTCGGGCGGATGCTCGCGCATGATCCGCGCGTTCTCCTCCGCCCACTTCTTTTCCATTTCGGCCAGTTCGGCCTCACGGACCATCGAATCGAAGCCCGAGCGGAATTGCCGCGCGATGCCGCGCGCGCGGCCGACCCAATAGCCGACGAAGCGCATGGCCTTGGGCAGGTCCTTGGGGCCGATGACGAGCAGCGCGACGATGGCGACCACCATCATCTCGCTCATGTTGAAGTCGAGCATCTCGCCCTGTCGGTCCCGCCCTTAGCGCTGTCGTGTCATGCGGGCGGGCATCGTCGCCTGCCCCGTCCGGCGAATGTCAGCGCGTCTCGCGCGTGCGTTCCTCGGTCTTGTACGCGGGTTCCGCGGCGCGCTGCGCTTCGATCCGCGTCGGCTCGGCCTCTTCCTCGGCCATGCCCTTCTTGAAGTTCTTGATGCCCTTGGCGACGTCACCCATCAGGTTCGAAAAGCGGCCACCGCCGAGCAGCAGGATCGCGATCACGCCGAACACCAGCCAGTGGATCAGGCTGAAACTACCCATGACGAATCTCCTAGAGGTCGCCCCTATCTAGTCGTCCTCGCCGTCCTTTTCCACCGATACCTGTTCGAGCGCCAGATCGACCGGGTCGAGCAGCCCCGCCGCGCGCAGATCGTCGATCCCGGGCAGGTCGCGGCGGCTCGCAAGGCCGAAATGATCGAGGAAGGCCGGCGTGGTGGCATAGGTGAGCGGCCGGCCCGGCACCTCGCGCCGCCCGGCGGGCCGGATCCAGCCGGCCTCCATCAGCACGTCGATCGTGCCCTTTGCCACCTGGACCCCGCGGATGGCCTCGATCTCCGCGCGCGTCACCGGCTCGTGATAGGCGATGATCGCCAGCGTCTCGATCCCCGCACGGCTCAGCTTGCGGCTATCCTCGCGATCGCGGCGGAGCAGATGCGCGAGGTCGCCCGCAGTCTCGAAATGCCAATGCTCGCCGCGCTGCACGAGATTGAGGCCGCGCCCGGCGTAATCGGTCCGAAGTCGCTCCAACGCGTCGGCCACGCCGGTCCGCTCCCCCAGATGCGCGGCGATGTCGGTGACCGTCAGCGGGCCGGTCGCGGCGAACAGGATCGCCTCGACCGCGCGGGTGCGCTCGTCGGGCGGGGTCATGCCAGCGACCGAAGGTAGAGCGGGGCGAAGGGCGCGTCCTGCGCCAGTTCGATCCGCCCCTGCTTGGCAAGTTCGAGCGCGGCGAGAAAGCTGGAGGCGAGCGCCGAGCGGCGCCACATCGCCTCGCCCCCCTCGGGCATGAAGCGTTCGATCCGCGTCCAGTCGATCGCCTCGCCCAGCATCGCCGACACGCGCGACAGCGCCATCTCCAGCGTCATCACCGGCCGCTGGCGCACGACATGCAGCACCGGCCGCGACCGCGCGCTCACCCGGCCATAGGCGGCGATCAGGTCGTAGAAGCCCGCATCCCACTTCGTCCGCCGGATCGTCCGCAGCCCCTCAGGGCACCCGCGCGTGAACACGTCACGGCCCAGCCGGTCGCGCGCCATCAGCCGCGCCCCGGCCTCGCGCATCGCATCCAGCCGCGCGAGCCGTAGCGTGAGGCGCAGCGCCAGTTCCTCGGGGCTCGGCGTCTCCTCCGGGTCGCGCGGCAGGAGGAGCGCCGACTTGAGATACGCCAGCCACGCGGCCATCACGAGATAGTCGGCCGCAACCTCCAGCTTCAGGTCGCGCGCCGTGGCGATGAAATCGAGATACTGGTCGACCAACTCGAGGATCGAGATCGCCCGCAAATCGACCTTCTGCGTTCGCGCGAGGCCGAGCAGCAGGTCGAGCGGCCCCTCCCAGCTCTCGAGCGAGATCGTCAGCGTATCGGCATCGGTCATGCCCGGTCGTGCATCCCCGTCAGTCGCGGCGCATCCGCGCGAAGGAGAAGAGATACGCCGCGATGACGACGATGCATATCGCCGTCAGGTGCCACGGCCGCGGCACGAACAGATAGGCGGCATAGGCGGCGACGCAGCGCCCGATCGCGTGCTGCATCCCCACCGGATCGTCCGCCGACCAGCCAAACGGGATCCAAACGAGCGCCAAAAGGATCGCGGCGCCCAGCACGATGATGCCGGGGTTGTTCAGGCCCGCGATGATGACCAGCGGCCAGAGCAGCCCGATCATGACGATGCCGCCCATGAAATTGGCGAGCACCGGGTTGCCCGCGCCGCTCTTCATGAGCTGTCGCCCGCGCAGCCGATCGATCAGCAGCGCGAGCGGGAAGATCAGCCCGCTGCCGAACGCAACCGCGAACCCTAGCGTCTTCGGCGACACGATGACCGAGGCGACTGCCGCGATCGTCCACAGGATGATTCCTGCCAGCGGCATCGACGCGGTCGACGTGGCGCGGAACTGCTCGCGAAGGCTCGCAAGCGGCATGGTTTCGTACGTCATTATTCCCCCCTTTTTTGCCGCCCTTATCCGCGGCTTCTGGGGCGTTCAACGGCGGCGACGCGCGTCAGGCGCCTGCCAGCGCGAGCAGCGCGTCCCGCTTCGCCACCAGCGCGGCAAAATCACCCTGCGGAGCCTGCCGCGTCGCCATCGCGCGGTCGAGCCGGGCCAGCGTCGTCGCCGGGGCGGGGACCAACCGGCTGGCTATGTCGACCATCTCGGGCATCCGCGCCCAGCAGTCGAGCACCACGTCGCATCCCGCCGCAATCGCCCCCGCCGCCTTGTCGCCCGCCGATCCCGACAGCGCCTTCATGTCGATATCGTCGGTCATGAGCAGCCCGTCGAACCCGATGCGCCCGCGGATCACCTCGCCGACGATGGTCGGAGAGAGTGTCGCAGGCCGCTCGGCGTCATAGGCCTCGAACACGCAGTGGCAGGTCATGCCCATAGGCGCGTGAGCGAGCGTGCGGAACGGCTCGAAATCGACCTCCAGTTCCTCGGCCGTCGCGGTGACGCGCGGCAGTTCGTGGTGGCTGTCAACGCGCGCGCGGCCGTGGCCGGGCATGTGCTTCACCACGCCGATCGTGCCACCCGCCGCCAGCCCGTCGAGCACCGCGCGGCCCAATGCGGCGACCTGCATCGGCTCGCCGCCATAGGTGCGGCTGGCGACCGCAGGGGTCGCGCCCTCCACCGCCACGTCGAGCAGCGGCAGGCAGTCGACGCTGATCCCGACCTCCGCCAGCATCAGCCCGATCGCCTGCGCATTCACCCGCGCCGCCTCGATCGCCGAGGACGGCGCCAGGCTCCAAAGCCTTGCGAAAGCGGGGCCGGCGGGCGTGGCTGGCCATTCGGGCGGCTTCATCCGTGCGACCGGCCCGCCCTCCTGATCGATCAGGATGGGCAGGTCGTCGCGGCCCGACAACGCGCGCAGCTCGTCGGTCAGCGCGCGAAGCTGGCCGCGATCGACCACGTTGCGCGCGAACAGGATGTAGCCGAGCGGATCGGCCTCACGGAAAAACGCGCGCTCGTCGGCGGTCAACGCCGGGCCGGACAGGCCGTAGATGACGGGAAGCATGGGGCGGGACTAGCGCGGGGCGGCGGAGAGGCCAAGCCTGGATCGTCCTGTACCCCGGCGGAGGCCGGGGTCCAGGTGGGAGACGTTGTGGGCTCTCACCGGCCGGCCTTAACTGGGCCCCGGCCTTCGCCGGGGTACGGGCATGCCTCGTCAATCGTCACCCCGGACTTGTTCCGGGGTCCACCCACCCGCAAGCGCCGCAGCGTGGTATTCGGTAAACCGTGGACCCCGGAACAAGTCCGGGGTGACGGCTAAGCTACGTCAATTCGCCACCACGAAACACGCCTCGCCCGCGACCTTGAGCTTGCCGCAGACTTCGCGGGCCTGTGCGTTGCTGCCAGTGTTGACGCGCAGGCGCTGGACGGTGCGGCCGTTGACCTCCGCCGCCTCGATCGACTGGCCGAGCCCGGCGAGATAGCCGAAGCGGCCCGACAACTGCTTCCACGCGGCATTGGCCGCCGCGGTGTTGGGGAAGGAGCCGAGCTGGACGACCGCGCCGCCGCCCGCACCGCCCGCCGCGACGGGGGGCAGGCGCACGCCCGCCGCCTTGCCCGCGGCCGGATCGCTGCGGCCCGGCGGAGGCACCGCCTCGGTCACGCGCGCGGCGCCCTTGGTTGGGGTCGCGGCGGGCTTGGGCGCGGGGCGTGCGCCGGTCGCCAACGGCGCCTCGGGCACTGCGTTCAGGTCGACCGCGGCGTTCGAAGGCTGGCCGCCGTCGCTGGTCTTGAACACGCTGTCACCCTCGCCCGCGACCTGCATCCCGCCCACTTCGTCGGGCTTCACCTTGTAGTCGCCCTCGGCCGCGTTGATGATCTCGCCCGTGCCGCCGCCGGTCGACGGCGCGCGGTCCTGCCACCAGTATAGCCCGGCGATCGCCGCGCCGATGATGGCCAGGCCGATGACGACGAGCAGGATGACGCGCCCCATCGGCGCGCCTTCCTCGTACCGCTCCTCGACCGTTTCCAGCCAGGGCAGCCGATCCTCTTCGGCCATTGCGGTGTCGTCGGCAGCGGCTGCCATCACTTCATCTCCTCGACCGCCTCCACGCCCATGATGCGGAGGCCCGACCGGATGATCTGCCCGATCGCGTCGGCGAGATAAAGCCGAGCCTGCGTTAAGGACACGTCACCGGCAATCACCGTCCGGCGCGAGGGATCGTCGTTGCCCGCGTTCCAGGCGCCATGGAAATCGGCGGCCAAGTCATAGAGATAAAAGGCGATCCGGTGCGGCTCGCGCGCCTGTGCCGCGCCGTCCACCACGCGCGGAAACTGAGCGAGCCGCTTGACCAGAGACAATTCCGCCGTGTCAAGCCGGGACAGGTCCGGCGTCGCGGTCGCCGGCGCGATCCCCGCCTCCGCCGCGCGGCGGCGCAGCGAATGGACGCGGGCATGCGCATACTGGACGTAGAAGACCGGATTGTCCTTCGACGCCTCCACCACCTTGGCGAAGTCGAAGTCCATCTGCGCATCGGCCTTGCGCGTCAGCATCGTGAAGCGGACGACGTCCTTGCCCACTTCGCGCACCACGTCGGCGAGGGTAACAAAATTACCCGACCGCTTCGACATCTTCACCGGCTCGCCCGCGCGGAGCAGGCGGACCATCTGGATCAGCTTCACATCGAAACGCGTCTTGCCCTCGGTCAGCGCCTCGACCGCCGCGACGATGCGCTTGACCGTACCGGCATGATCCGCGCCCCAGATGTCGATCAGCTGGTCGGCGGACTGCGCCTTCTGGAAGTGATAGGCGAGGTCGGCGCCGAAATAGGTCCACTGCCCGTTCGACTTTTTGATCGGGCGATCCTGATCGTCGCCGAACTTGGTCGAGCGGAACAGCGGCAGCTCCACCGGCTCCCAGTCGTCGGGCAGCTCGCCCTTCGGCGCCTCGAGCACCCCGTCATAGATGAGGTCCCGCGCGCGGAGCCACGCCTCGGCCTCCTCCGGCTTGCCCGCGGCCTGAAGCTCGGCCTCCGACGAGAACAGGTCGTGGTGGATGCCCAGCAGCGCGAGGTCGGCCTTGATGAGGTCGAGCATCGCCGCCACCGCACGCGTGCGGAACAGGGGCAGCCACTCGCCCTCGGGTGCGGCGGCGTAGCGGTCGCCATAGTCGGCGGCGAGCATCTGGCCCACGGGAATCAGGTAATCGCCGGGATAGAGGCCCTCGGGCACCTCGCCCGCATCCTCGCCCAGCGCCTCGCGATAGCGCAGGTGCACGGAACGGGCGAGCACGTCGACCTGGCCGCCGGCATCGTTGACGTAATATTCGCGGATGACCCTGTGCCCAATATGCTCGAGCAGGCTGGACAGCGCATCGCCGACCACCGCGCCGCGGCAATGGCCCATGTGCATCGGCCCCGTGGGATTGGCCGACACATATTCGACATTGACGGTGACGCCCGCCCCCACGTCCGAGCGGCCGTAATCGTCACCCGCCGCATGGATCGCCGCGAGCTCGTCGCGCCAGCGGTCCTCCTTCAGCGTCAGGTTGATGAACCCCGGCCCCGCGACCGCGACCGACGCGACTTCGTTCAGCGCGCCGAGTTTGGCGGCGATCGCCTCGGCCAGCGCGCGTGGGTTGGTGCCCGAGGGCTTGGCCAGCACCATCGCGGCGTTGGTGGCAAGGTCGCCATGGCTCGCGTCGCGCGGCGGCTCGACGGTCACCGCGCGGCGGTTGAGGCCGTCGGGCAGCGTGCCCTCGGCGACGAGCGCGTCGAGGATCGAGTCGAGATGGGCGGCGAACTGGGCGTAGAGCGTCATGGCCGCGCCCTAGCCGAGCGCGGGCGCGGACTCAAACCTTGCGCGCGCGCAGGCTCCCGACGACGAACACGCCAAGCCCCGTCCAGATCAGCGCGAAGCAGATCAGGTGCGCGGTCGTCACCACCTCGCCGAACAGCGTGATCGCCAGCCCGAACTGGATCGTCGGCGCCAGATACTGAAGCAGCCCGATCACCGAGTATGGCAGCCGCCGTGCCCCCGCCGCGAAGAGGAGGAGCGGGATCGCGGTGACGATACCCGCGATCAGCAGCAGCACGGTGACCAGCGTATTGCCACCCGCCAGCGCCAGCCCGCCATGGCTCGCCAGCCAGGCCATATAGCCGAGCGCGACCGGCGTGAGGATCAGCGTCTCGGTCGTCAGCCCCTCGACCGATTCGACCGGCGCGACTTTGCGGATGAGGCCATAGAGCCCGAAGGATAGCGCGAGGACGAGGCTGATCCACAGCCCCGCCGCGGCCTGCGACGCGAGCACGAGGACGCCCGCGCCGGCCAGCACGACCGCGGCCAGCTGCGGCCGGGTCAGCTTCTCGCGCAGCACGGCGACACCGAGCACGACGTTGACCAGCGGGTTGAGGAAATAGCCGAGGCTCGCCTCCAGCACGTGATGGTGCTGGACCGCCCAGATATAGACAAGCCAGTTGACCGAAATCATCGCCGCGCTCGCCGCCAGCAGCCGCAGCGTCGCGGGCGTCGTCAGCGCCAGCCACAGCCGCGCACCCCGCCGCGTCACCGCGATGATGGCGAAGAGGAGCGCGAGCGACCAGACGACGCGGTTGGCGACGACCTCGCCCGCATCGACCCCGCGCAGCGGCATGAAGTAGAGCGGCAGCAGCCCCCAGAGCAGATACGCCCCCGCCCCCTGCATCAGGCCGATGCGGGTCGAACGGGCAGCGGTGTCGGAGGCCTGCGTGGTCATCGCCGCGCGATAGTCCGGTTTGGGGGATGCGGCAAAGCGCAAGGGCTTGGCGCGGGGAAAGAAATGGTCGGGGCAGTCCTCTACCAAAGGCCGTCACCCCGGCCCCCGAGCCGGGGTCCCGCTTCTTCTCTTCACGCTTGGAAGAAGAAAGAAGCGGGACCCCGGATCAAGTCCGGGGTGACGAGGGAGGTTAAGTCTTCGCCTTGTCCGCCTTCTCCCGCTCGGCGCGGGCGAAGTCGTTCATGCCCTTGAACCGCTCGGCAAAGGCGCCGTCGGCCTCGGCATTGCGGAAATCGCGGACGCGCTCGACCAGGATCTCCGGCGGGGTCGGCTCCTGCGAGATCAGCGCCATCACCTCGTCGGCGAAGTCGTCGAGGCCGAGATAGCCGGTGCGGTCGGCCTGTCCGGGGGTCAGGTCGGTGCGCACGCCCGGCGGCGCGATCTCGATCACCTCGACCTGCCCCTTGAGCGCCTCTCGCAGGCTGACGGTATAGCTGTGCACCGCCGCCTTGGTCGCCGAATAAGTGGGCGCGGCGACCAGCGGGACGAAGGCGAGGCCCGAGGTGACGGTCACGATCGCCGCATCCACCTGTCCCTTCAGATGATCGACCAGTGCGTCGGTCAGCCGGATCGGGCCGAGCAGGTTGGTGGTGATCTGCGCCTCCGAATCCGACAGGTCGCGCGCGCCTTCGATCGCCTCGAACCGCATGATCCCAGCATTGTGGATGACGACGTTGAGTGCTGGGAACCGCTCCATGACCTCGGCCGCGAACGTCTTGATCGCCGCGGCATCGTCGATGTCGAGCGTCAGAGCGTGCATGTCGTCTTGCCCCGCGATTGCCTCGTCGAGCGCGGCCTGGCGCCGGCCCGCGACGATGACGGTATCGCCGCGGCGGGCAAAGCGCTGCGCGAGTGCGGCGCCGATACCGGAGCCGCCGCCGGTGATGAGAATGGTGTTGCCGCTAGTCTTCATGAACGCCTCCGACACTGGTTCGGGGCGCTATGTCGGGGCGACGGCGCGCGATGAAAGGGGGCACGGGCCAAAGGCCGCCCAAAATCGTCGGCGCGAAAAAGGGGCCGGCGTCGCCGCCAGCCCCTCCTCACCCGGTGCGCCGTGCGCTTTCGCGCCGTGTTCGCCGGGGTCCGGTCATCGGGGCCGGTCCCGCGTGCCTGCCGGTCGCCTTTCGGCAAGGGGCGGTGTCGCGTGTCCGGCCTCGATGGCCTCACGTCGGTGCGCTTGCGCGTGCCGGCGCGTTGCGCCTCAGGTCCCGCCTCCGCTTCGCCGCTTCCATGGGAAGCGCCTGCCGCATCGTCGTTTCCGTCGGCCGATCCGGTCTAAGCGTCGCCCGAGGGCCTCGCTTCATCCGTCTCGTTCGATCGCTTTCCGGTGATCCCGTCCCGCGTTCGGCCAAGGCCGCGCGCAGTCTGTCGTCGCCTTCCGTCGATCCCCGTCCCGTACACCTGCGCGGTTTCCAATAAAGGCACCAGCGCATCGCCCGACCCGGCATAACCATTTCGATTTGCTTCGATTTCTCGAACCGCTTCGTCCCGGCTACAGGCAGAGTGTGTCACGGACCCCGAGTCGCCCGAAGCAGCAAATGCGGCGGCAAGCCTGTGGATAACGTGGATAGCGGGGATAACGGCCGCGACTCGATCGCCGGCCGACGGCGATGCCTTTAGCCGATGCCGCGGCCCGATCAACCCCCTCGACAGCCCGCCCTCCATGCGCCTAACGCCGCCCGCCATGAACGATCCCGCGACCATCCGCCGCCTCTATGGCCGCCGCCAGGGGCACAAGCTGCGCGCCGGGCAGGCCGCGCTCGTCGAGGAGCTGTTGCCGCGGATCGCCGTGCCCGAGGAAGGGCCGCTTGATGCAAAGGCGCTGTTCGGCGACGACCGCCCGCTCGAACTCGAGATCGGCTTCGGCGGGGGCGAGCATCTGGCGGGACAGGCGGCGGCCCGGCCGGGAACGGGCTTCATCGGCTGCGAACCGTTCCTCAACGGCGTCGTCGGCGCGCTCGGCCACATCCGCGACGGCGACCTCGGCAATGTCCGCCTGCACATGGGCGACGCCCTTCAGGTGCTAGAGCGGTTGCCCGACGCCAGCCTCGACCGCGCCTATCTGCTCCACCCCGATCCCTGGCCCAAGGCGCGCCATGCCAAGCGGCGGATGGTCAATCACGGCCCGCTCGACCTGATCGCCGCCAAGCTGAAGCCGGGGGCCGAGTTCCGGCTCGGCACCGACGACCCCACCTATTGCCGCTGGTCGATGATGGTGATGAACCAGCGCCGCGACTTCGTATGGCAGGCGCAGACCGCGGCCGACTTCCTCACCCGCCCCGCCGACTGGCCCGAGACGCGGTACGAGCGGAAAGCCCGGCGCAAGGGGCACGAGGTCTGGTACTTCCGCTACGTCCGCGTCTGACCTCAACCGCCGGGAAGGACCGGCGGCTTTGCGCGTGCCTGTGCCTTCAGCACCAGTTCGGCGGCGAGCAGCGCCTGACGCTGGTCCTGCGCGACCTCCGTCCGCTCGACCACGTCGCTGACGAATTGCGGGCCGAAGGGCAGCGCGACCTTGCTGCAATCCTCGTAGCGTGAGCCCTTCGCGTCGGTGATGAACAGATGGTCGCCGCCGGGCCGCCCAGCCACGTCGACATATTTGCGAAGCTCGATGAAGCCGCCGGTGCCGAGGATGAACAGCCGCCCGTCGCCCCAGGTCGACAGCCCGTCCGGCGTGAACCAGTCGACGCGGACATAGCCGGTGCCGCCATTGCCCGTCAGCGTCATGTCGCCGAAATCCTGAAAGCGCGGATGCTGCGGCGTGCCGACATTGCCCGCCTGCGCCGCGACCACGTCGGCGCGGGTCGAGCCGGTGTAGAACAGGAACTGGTCCGCCTGATGGCTGCCGATATCGGTCAGGATCCCGCCATAGCGCGCGGTGTCCCAGAACCAGTCGGGTCGGCTCGCCGGGCTCATCCGATGGGGCGCAAGGTTGACCGTCTGGATCACCTTGCCGATCGCGCCCGCCTTGACCAGTTCGCCGGCGCGGACCGCGGCGCGCACTTCGTAGCGTTCGGAATAGAGGATCGCGAACTTGCGGCGGGTCTCGGCGATCGCGCGGCGCACGTCGGCAAGCTGTTTCAGGCTGGTGATCCCCGGCTTGTCCGACAGGAAGTCCTTGCCAGCGCGCATTACCCGGATGCCGAGCGGCGCGCGAAGGTCGGGGATCGACGCGCTGGCGACGAGCTGGATATCCTTCGCCTCCAGCACTTCGGCCTCGCTGCGCGCCAGCCGCACGTCGCCATAGCGGCCGAGGAACGCCGCGCGCTGCTTCGGGTCGGGGGCATAGACCATCGCCAGCGTCCCGCCGCCGCGGATCAGCGCGTCGGTCATCGCAAAGATATGCGGGTGGTCGAGGCCGACGACCGCGAAGCGGATGCGGTGCCGGGCGGAGGGGTCGGGCCCACGCGGCGGTCCGCGATCGGGCGCCGCGTTCCCCGCCGTCACCGATTGGGCATGCGCGGCACTCATCGCCATCACCGCGCCGCCGATGCCCAGGCCCGCGAGCAATGCACGCCGATCGACTTCCTGCATGATACCCCTCCAAAAACATGTCTTACAGATTTTGATATTGGCCTGTCATATCCGCTATGATAGCAAATCGGAAGCGGCGAGATGGCCGCGACGAGTTTTGGGGGCAGTGCGCGTGTGGATGACGCAGGCGATGCGATGGTTCGGGGCATCCGACCCGGTATCGCTTCGGGAAATCAGGCAATCGGGCGCGACCGACGTGGTCAGCGCGCTCCACGATCAGCCCAACGGCGCGGTCTGGCCGGCCGAGACGATCGCCGCCTACCGGGATCGGATCGAGGCGGCGGGCCTCAAGTGGCGCGTCGTCGAAAGCGTGCCCGTCCATGACGATATCAAGACCGGCAACGGCGACTCCGCGCGGTATCTGGAGGCGTACTGCCAGACGCTGACCAACCTCGCCGCATCGGGCATCGACGTCGTCACCTACAATTTTATGCCCGTTCTCGACTGGACGCGCACCGACCTCGCCTGGGAACTGCCTGATGGCGCGAAGGCGCTTCGCTTCGAGCACGAGATGGCGGCGGCCTATGACTGCTTCATCCTGAAGCGGCCGGGGGCGGAGGCGGATTACGCGCCCGACCTGCTCGACAAGGCGGCGCGCCGTCGCGCGGCGATGGACGACGATGCTTGCATGGCGCTGGAGGCGACGATCATCGCCGGCCTGCCGGGCAGCGAGGAGGGGTTCACCCGCGACGCCTTTCGCGCCGCGCTCGCCCGCTATGGCGAGCTCGGTCCCGAAGCGCTGCGCGCCAACCTGATCGCGTTCCTCAAGGTCGTGGCTCCCCATGCCGAATCGCTCGGCATCCGCCTCGTCGTCCATCCCGACGACCCGCCCTTCCCGCTGTTCGGCTTGCCGCGCGTCGTCAGTACCGAGGCGGACGTCGCGTATCTGTTCGATCGGGTACCGAGCGCCGCCAATGGCCTCTGCTTCTGCTCGGGCTCGTTCGGCGCGCGCGCGGACAACGACCTGCCCGGCATGGTCGAGCGGTTGGGGCACCGGATCGGCTTCCTCCACCTCCGCTCGGTCCAGCGCGAGGGCGGCGGCACGTTCCACGAGGCCCCGCATCTGGAGGGCGATGCCGAAATGGCGCGGATCGTCGCGGCGGTGCACGACCTTCAGGTCCGGGAGGGCCGGTCGATCCCGATGCGGCCCGACCACGGACACCAGATGCTCGACGACCTCACTAAGCGCACCCTCCCCGGCTATTCGCTGCTCGGGCGGATGCGCGGGCTGGCCGAACTGCGCGGGCTCGAACGCGGCATCGCCCACGCCCGCGCCAACTGAACGAAAAGCGGGGAACGCCCGCGACAAGGGAGAGACAGCGTGACAACCACCGGCCCCACACGGCCCGCCAGCAACGTGCGCTGGATCATCTGCGCGCTGCTCTTCTTTGCCACGACGATCAATTACATCGACCGTCAGATCATCGGCATCCTGAAACCGACGCTTCAGGCCGAACTCGGCTGGAGCGAGATCGACTATGGCAACATCGTCTTCTGGTTCCAGGCTGCCTACGGCCTCGGCCTGCTCGCCTGCGGGCCGGTCATCGACCGGATCGGCTCCAAGCTCGGCTATGCCGGCGCGATCGCGATCTGGAGCGTCGCGGCGATGGTCCATGCGCTCGCCCGCACGCCCGGCGGATTCGCGATGGCGCGGTTCGCGCTGGGCCTGGGCGAAGCCGCGAACTTCCCCGCCGCGATCAAGTCGGTAGCCGAATGGTTTCCCAAGAAGGAACGCGCGCTCGCCGCGGGCATCCTCAACGCCGGCGCCAATGTCGGCGCGATCGCCACGCCGATCGTCGTGCCCGTCCTCGCCATCCAGTTGGGCTGGCAAGCCGCGTTCATCATCACCGGCCTATTGGGCTTCGTCTGGCTGGTCGCGTGGCTCGCCTTCTATCGCAAGCCTGCTGAGCACCGCAGCGTCTCTCCCTCGGAGCTGGCGTACATCAACTCCGACGTCGCCCCGGCGGAGGACGAGCCGCGCATCCCCTGGTCCGCGCTGTTCCGCCGGCGCGGCACCTGGGCGTTCATCGCCGGCAAGTTCCTGACCGACCCGGTCTGGTACCTATTCCTGTTCTGGCTGCCCGACTTTTTCGCCAAGCGCCATGGCCTCGACCTCAAGAGCTTCGGCCCGCCGCTGATTGCGGTCTATCTGATGGCCGATGTGGGCAGCATCGGCGGCGGCTGGCTGTCGTCGGCACTCATCAAGCGGGGGATGAGCGTCAATGCCGGGCGCAAGATGGCGCTGCTCGTCTGCGCGATCCTCGTCCTGCCGATCTTCTTCGCCAGCAGCGTCTCCGGCTTGTGGAGCGCGGTTGCGATCATCGGCCTTGCCGCCGCCGCGCATCAGGGATGGTCGTCGAACCTCTACACGATGGTCAGCGACACCTTCCCCCGCTCCTCCGTCGCCTCGGTCATGGGGATCGGCGGCGCGGCGGGGGCGGTCGGCGGCATGCTCATGTCCACCTATGTCGGACAGGTGCTGGAGACGGTGGGCAGCTATGCGCCGGTCTTCGTCTGGGCGGGGAGCGCCTATTTGGTGGCGCTGGCGATCATCCACTTGCTGGTCCCGCGGCTGGAGGTAAAGCCGGCGGCCTGATGCGAGGGGCGGCGCCGCATCGGTGCCGCCCCGCAATCAGACGGCGACCAGATCCTTCGGCCAGTCGAGCGCGCGCCCGCTGTCCATCGCCTGCTCGCCGAGCAGCGAGGCGACGCTGGCATAATAGGCTTCCTTGAGCAGCCCCGGCAGTTCGCGGCCCTTGCGCACCGCCTCGCCGAAGCCCTCGAACTGAAGCATCGTCTCGTCATACTCGCCCCAGCCGAGCGGGGTGCCCGGCGTGCGGACGGGCAATTCCGGGAACCAGGTCGCGCCGCCGATCGGCACCGCGCGCTTGTTGCCCGCCGCCACGTCGCACTGCATTTGCTGAAGTGCGGGGACCGCGTTCGGGTCCTCCGAATAGATACGGCCGAGCTCGGGCTCGATCGTGCCCTTGCTCCCCTGGATCTGCTCCTCGCAGCCATAGCGCGCGTTGTTGAGCAGCGACGTGTAGATCGTCTTGCGCCCGCCCGGATAATCGAACACCAGCGCGACATGGTCGTAGACCTCGCGCCCGTCCTTCCAGAAGCAGATGCTGCCCGACCCCATCACCCGCGTCGGCAGCGCGTCCATGAACCAGTTGGCGACCTGTAGCTGGTGAGTGGCGAGTTCGGTCATCAGCCCCGCCGAGCGATCGCGATAGAGGCGCCAGTTGATCTGCCGGTCGGTGGCGTCGGGTGCCACCGGCCGACGCCAGCTCTTGTTGCGGTGCCAGCTCGCCCGCACCTGCGTGATCGTGCCGATCTCCCCCGCCGCCGCGCGCTTTCGCGCCGCGAGATAAGTGGGGTGGAACATCCGCTGGTGGCCGATCTGGAGCACCTTGTGAGCGCCCCGCGCGCGCGCCACCATCGCCCCACAATCGGCGATCGTCCGCGCCATCGCCTTTTCGCACCAGACGTGGAGGCCTGCGTCGAGCGCCATGAACGTCTGGCTTGCGTGCATGTCGAGCGGCGTCGCGATCACCACCGCGTCCAGCCCCCTGGCATCCAACATCGCGCGATAGTCGGTGAAGCTGCGCGTCCCCGCCGGCACCAGCGCCCGCCCGCGCGCCAGATGCGGGGCATAGCTGTCGCAGATCGCCGCGACCGTGCAGTTCTTGGTCTTGAGGATGTTCTGAATGAGCGCCCGGCCGCGATCGCCGGTGCCGACCACGCCCAGCCGCACCCGGTCGCCGCGCTCGACCCCCGCCGCCGCCGCCATGGCCCAGGGCGCCGCCGTCGCCATG
Organism: Sphingomonas yantingensis; assembly: GCF_014199325.1. GTDB lineage: Bacteria > Pseudomonadota > Alphaproteobacteria > Sphingomonadales > Sphingomonadaceae > Sphingomonas > Sphingomonas yantingensis. The sequence continues at coordinate 615,967 of NZ_JACIJJ010000001.1, read as the reverse complement.
CCGATGCCCGTAGAGGCGGCGAGAACGCGGTCGATGAAACCGCGGCGGGTCAGGTCGAAGTCACGCTCGTTCATACATCCGCATCCTCACGCGCCGCAGCCGTCACGGCATGGTCAAACAAGTGGCGGTGCCCCGGCCACGCGGCGATCAGCGCCGCCGCCTCGCCCGCATCGGCGACGATAAGCGCGGTGCTGATTGCTTCCGCAAGCGCGCCGCTCGCCTCGACGGCGATCGCCGTGCGCGCCGCCGCGATCGCCCGGCCGTCGCGCGGACGTACCGTCGCGGCGCGATTGGGCGCGAGCATCCCCGCCCCCACCGTGGCCGAGATCGACAGTGCCGCATCCTCGACCTCGATCACCGCCAGCGTGCCACCGGGCACCCCCGGATCGGGGATCGCCAGCGGCCAGCCGCCGCCAAGCGGATGCGCGCCGATCACCGCGATCGAGCTTTCTCCCGCCGACATGAGCGCGCTGGCGACACCCGCCGCGCGCAGGATATCGACCGCGCGATCAAGCGCATAGCCCTTGCCGAACCCGCCGAAGTCGAACGCGACCGGCCCACCCGCCGTCACCCGCGAGGCAGCAACGTCGAGCGACAGCGCAGACCACCGTCCCGGCGCGCCCTTGCCCGCGGTCGGATCGAACAGCCCGCCCGTCGCCGCGACCGCCGCGTCGGCCAGCGCCAGCGCCTCCAGCAACAGCGGGTCGCCGATCTCCACCGAACCGCCCGCCGCCAGCGCCTCGTTGAGCGCGGTGGCGGCCGACGGCCGGTGGATCGTCAGGCTGTCGTCCACGGCCTCCACCGCCCGCCGCGCCGCCCGGATCGCCTCGTCATCGACCGGCCCGAATACATGGAACTCGACGCGCGTCCCCATTGCGGCAAACCGCTCGATGCGCGTCTCGATGCTCACGTCAGGCGTTCAGCCCCCAGCCCGGCGCATAATCGACCGACCAGAGCTTCATCGCCGCCGCGCTCGCCGGACGGCCGGTGCGCGGATCGACCATGAGGTCGGCGTCGGTCCGGTACGCCATGTTGCCGAGGTGGCAGAGCGTCGTGCTGATATGCCCCTCTGCGATCGGCGAGTTGAGCGACCGCGACTTGCCGCGGATCACGTCGACGAAGTTCTGCGCGTGATAGACGTCGAGTGCGCCCTCGCCCACCGTGCCCGTCGTCGCGCTTTCGGCGGGTGCCTTGACCTCACGGATCAGCTTGCCGTCGAGGCCGTAATGCTCGAACCCGTTGCGGTCGACGATCGCCGAGCCCTTGGTGCCGAGCAGCAGCACCCCGCGCCCGCGCCCGAACGTCTGGATGCCGTTGCAGCTCTGCCCGTTCCAGCGGATCGTCCGCCCGCCCTCATAGTCGAGGTCGAGGCTGAGCGAATCGTACATCTCCCAGTCGTCGCCCTTCCAGAAATTGCGCGCGCCCTTCGCCGACACCGCCGTGGGATAGGTGACACCCATCAGCCAGCGGGCGATGTCGAGCTCGTGCATCGCGTTGTTGCAGATCTCGCCCGTCCCGTATTTCCAGAACCAGTGCCAATTATAGTGGACGAGGTTGTCGCGGTACGGCCCGCGCGGGCGCGGCCCCTGCCACAGCTCCCAGTCGAGATTGGCAGGCGGGGCGGTCACCTTGCCCTTCCCGATCGACTTGCGGTTGTTGGCGTACCAGGTCTGCGCCTCGTACACCTCGCCCAGCGCGCCGCCGCGGACGAGGTCGAGGAGCTGCCGCGTCTCGATGCTCGACCGCTGCTGGTTGCCGACCTGCAGCACGCGGCCGGTGCGCTTCTGCGCGGCGATCAGCGCCTCACCCTCGGCCGGCGCGATGCCGATCGGCTTCTCGAGATAGACGTGCGCGCCGGCCCGCATCGCGTCGACGCCGATCTTGGCGTGCGAGAAGTCGGGCGTCGCGACGGTGACGATGTCCACGTCCTTGCGCGCGAGCAGCTGGCGGTAATCGCGCTCCAGCTTCGGCCGGGCGAACCCCTTGCCCGCGAACGCGTCGGCGCGCTTGGCGAGCACGTCCGAGTCCACGTCGACGAAATGCGTGATCTGGACGTTCGGCACCTTGGTGAAGGCACTCATGTGCGCTTGTCCGCGCCCGTTCACGCCGACGACGGCAACGCGCAGCCGATCATTGGCGCCCTGGATCCGCGCATAGCTCTTTGCGGTCATCGCAAGGCCGGCGGCGGCGCCCGCGCCCATCAGGATCGTTCGACGGTCCATTCCCAGTCCCCTCTTATCGGCCGCGCAGCTTGATCGAGCGGAAATCGACCCGGTCGCCATGATCCTGCAGCAGGATCGGACCTGATTTCCCTTCGCCGAAGCGCGGCCATTTGGCGTATTTGCTCATCGCGACCAGTTGCCGGAACTCGGGCGAGCCGCGCTCATATTCGACAACCTTGAAGCCGTTCAGCCAGTGCTCGACATGATTGCCGCGTACGACCAGCAGCGCGCGGTTCCATTCGCCCGGCGGGTTGATCCGCTTGCCCGGGCTGTCGGGGTCCGACAGGTTCCGCGCGGTGATGAGGTCGTAGAGCGAACCCAAGGTGCGGTTGCCGTCGCGCCCCATCTTCGCATCGGGATGCCGCTCATCGTCGAGCAACTGGTATTCGAGGCCGATCGCCGATCCCTCGCCCTTGAGCAGGCTCGGGTCGACGAAATACTTTATCCCGCTGTTCGCCCCCGGCGTCAGGCGGAAATCGACCGACAGCTCGAAATCGGAATAGTCGCGTGTGGTGATGATGTCGCCGCCATTGGTCGATTCACCGCCGCCGGAAGGTTCGACCGACAGGATGCCGTCATTGATCGCCCAGCCCTTGGCCGGGAAGCTCGGCCCCTTGGCACTGCGCCAGCCATTGGTGGTGCGCCCGTCCCACAGCAGCCTCCACCCCGCGCGCGCCTCGCCGGGACTAATGCGGTTGGTCAGCCACCCCTGCTGCTCCAGCTTCGTCTCAGGCAAGGCATATCGCTGGGGCCGATCGGTGATGACGCGGATCTTGCGGAAGCGGACCTCGGGGTTCTTCGCGGCCACCTCGTCCGACACCGAATGGACCTGCAGTGCGATGAAGCCGCGTGCGTCGGTGTCGTCGACCAGGTCGGCGGCGGGGACGCCGTTGATCCAGGTGCGGATGCGGTTGCCGATCGCCTCGACCCGGTAGCGGTTCCAGTCGCCGGACCTGAAGGCCCGCCGCGCCCCCTCGTTCCGGCCGAGCGTATAGAGCCACTGGCGGCGCTGCTCGTCGTACAGCCCGCCGCTCCATGCGCGCTTCGACGGGTCGATCTCTGCCTGATAGCCGTGGACGACGCCGCTGCGGTAATCGGCTCGCCGCTGGCCGCGGATCATCATGCCCGAATTAAGGATGGGATTGGTCTTGGCCTCGAACTCGACGATGAAGTCGCCATATTGCTGGTTCGAGACCAGCCAGCTGTTCGGCGTCTTTGCCGCGGCGCGACCGATCAGTTCGCCGTTCTCAACGCGATAGGGGGCGTTGCCGCCCGCGACCGTCCAGCCGGCGAGCCCCGCTTTCGGCGTGACGTCGCGCCACGGCGCCTGCGCCGCGGCAGGCGCGGCCAACGTACAGGCGGTGACGATCGAAATGGCGGCCAGGCGCATCGCTAATCCCCTCGATTTGCGGCCTTCGTTTCGGACCGATGCCGCAAGCCTAGAATGTGGCTAGACCAGACGCAACCCACCTGTCAGACATTTTGCTCGCCCTTATGGCGTCGGGCTTGACGGTGCCGCTCCCGCGTCGGAGGACGGGCCGGACTGGATCGAAGAGGATGACATGGCAGTGGGGGAACAGGGCGGAAAGCTCTATCGCGGGATCGTGGATGCGATCCGCGCTGACATCGCGAACGGCATCTACGTCCCCGGCTCGCGCCTGCCCGCCGAGCGCGACCTGACCGAACGCTTCGGCGTCAGCCGCCCGACGATCCGCGAGGCGATGATCGCGCTCGAAATGCTCGGGCTGGTCGAGGCGCGCAAGGGATCGGGCGTGTTCGTCCTCGATCCGAGCGTCGCCGCCGCGGCGCCCGGCGAATCCGAGCTCGATATCGGCGCGTTCGAGATCATCGAGGCGCGCCGCCTGCTCGAGGGCGAAGTGGCCGCCGTCGCGGCGACCGAGATCGACGAGGCGCATCTGGCCGAATTGCGGTCGCTGATGGAGGCTATGGCCGACGCCGACAGCGCCGCCGCGGAGGTCGCCGACCGCCGCTTCCACATCTGCATCGCCGAGGCAACGGGCAACGCCGTCATCATCGCTGCGGTCACCGACTTCTGGGACATGCGCTTTCGCTCGCCGCTGGCGCGCGAGGTGCTGCGCAAGGCGGGCAGCCTCGGCACGCAGAGCCGGCTCGACGAGCATGGCCGCATCCTGCGCGCGCTCGAGACGCGCAACCCGGTGGAGGCGCGCGCGGCGATGCGAGACCACCTCAACCGCGTCATCACCCACCTGCTCGACGTGACCGAGACCGAGGCGGTGGAGCGCGCCCGCGCCGAAACCGCCCAGCGCCGCCGCGCGCTCGCGCGCCGGACGGTCTAACGATCGACGACAATCTGTAAGATCATATTGTCAGACAGCCTTACGCGGCGTATGACAACCCTCGGTCGGGCATGAACGCCGTCAGCGCGTCAGCCCGTAAACGGCGCCCCGTGGGAGCGGGTCGCGACAGGAGGGGAGACGACCGTGGCATTGGTTTCCAAGCGCAGCTTCCGTGCATCGACGAGCCTGGCGGCATTGCTGATCGCGCTGCCCGCCGCCGCGCAGAACGCCGATCCGGCGCCCGCCGCCGCCCCGCAGGAGGGCGAGAACGCTGAGGATATCGTCGTCACCGGCTTTCGGGCCTCGCTAAACCAGGCGCTGCTACAGAAGCGCGAGGAAACTGCCGCGATCGACAGCATCGTGGCCGAGGATATCGGCAAGTTCCCCGATTCGAACCTCGCCGAATCGATGCAGCGCATTCCGGGCGTCGCCCTGTCGCGCGGCGATGGCGGCGAAGGGCGCAACATCTCGGTCCGCGGCCTCGGCGCACAGTTCACGCGCGTGCGCATCAACGGGATGGAGGGCGTGTCCCAGGTCAGCGGCACCGACATTCGAGGCGGTGTCGCCACTGGCCGCTCGTTCGATTTCGTGACCTTCCCGACCGAAATCTTCTCGTCGCTCGCGGTGCGCAAGACGACGTCGGCCGATGTCGAGGAAGGCTCGCTCGGCGCCACCGTCGACCTGCGCGCGCCCAAGCCCTTCGACACGAAGAAGGAGTTCAACTTCTCCGCCACGGCGCGCGGCATCTACAACGACATCTCGCAAAAGGTGGACCCCCGCCTGTCCGCGCTGGTATCGAAGCAGTTCGGCGACAGCTTCGGCGTGCTGGGCAGCATCGCCTATTCGAAGCGGCACATCGACGAATATGCTTATTCCGCCGCCGACGTGATCCCGTCCTATACCTTTGGCCAGGCGCAGCCGGCTGGCACGCCGAATGCCGGCGTCGTCTTCCCGTTCTGCACGCCCATCGGCTATGTCTATAACGGCGCGCCGACGATCAGTCCGGTGCCGGGCTTCGCCAATGGCGGCAATGCGGTCGGCGCGGACGCCAACAATTGCAGCACGGGCAATCCGCGCACCGGCAACGCCGCGGCCTATGACTATATCATGAGCCGCAAGGGCGTGTCCGGTCGCCCCGGCGGCGGCGTCTTCCTCCCCCGCCTGCCGCGCCCGGCCAAGTCGAGCCAGGACCAGGAGCGGCTGGCCGGCACGCTGACCGTGCAGTGGAAGCCGGGCGAAAACACCGATATCTCGATCGACGGCCTTTATTCGCGCTTCAAGGTCGATCGCCTCGACCAATATATAGACGCCCGATCCTTTGGCCGCGCCGCCTCGAACCAGGGCACGCCGATGACCTCGGTGCGCGAGATCGAGGTCGACGAGAACGGCTCGCTCGTCCGCGGCCTGTTCGACGGCGTCGATCTGCGCTCCGAGATGCAGAACGAGAAGTTCACCTCGACCTTTCGTCAGGCGAACTTCAACTTCGATCATCGCTTCTCGGATACCGTCCGCTTTTATGGCCTTGCGGGCATCAGCGAATCGAAGCTCGACGTCGACCGGCTTCAGGTCGCGATCGATTCGAACGATACGCGCAACTTCTCGATCGACTTCCGCGACAATGCCAGCATCCCGACGCTCGGCTACGGCATCGACATCACCAATCCCGCACTGTTCCAGTACGGCCCGCCCCAGGCGAACGGCGCACAGCGCGGCCAACTGTCGAACTTCATCCGCCGCAACACGATCACCAGCAAGACGTTCGAACTGAACGGCGAGTGGGAGGCGGCGCCGAACTTCACGGTGCAGGTCGGCGGCCAGTACCGCACCAACGAATATGTTGCACGCGAGCGCCAGCTGCAGACCAACACCCCGCTCACGCTGCCGGCCGGTGTGACGATCGCCAACTTCGCGACGGTGACGACCGGAGTCGCCAAGAACCTGAACGGCCAGCTTCAGGACTTCGTATCGATCGACCCCGACAAGTTCCGCAGCGCCGTCGGCTTCGACAATTACCTCTACTGCAACCTCGAATGCGCGAAGGGTGCCTATGGCGGCGTCAAGGAGACCTACAAGTCGGGCTATCTGATGGTGAAGTTCAACACCGCCGATACGCTGCCCTTCGCGCTTCGCGGCGACGTGGGTGTGCGGTACGTGAACACCAAGCTCGAAACCTATGGCGCGATCCCGGCGGCGGCGCCCGCGGGCTCGCCCTTCCCGTCGCGCTACGTCGTGTCGGAAGTCGACCGGAGCTACGAGGACTGGCTGCCCTCGCTCAACCTCGCGCTCGACGTGACGCCGGACCTGATCGCCCGCTTTTCGGCCGCGCGCGTCATGTCGCGTCCCGCCTATGGCCAGCTCATCCCGAGCGGGTCGGCGAACATCAACATCCAGACCGCCTCGATCACCAACCCCTTCCTCGATCCCATCCGCGCCAACACTCTCGATGCCTCGCTCGAATGGTATTTTGCGCCGGGGTCGCTGATCTCGGTCGCCTATTTCTACAAGGACATCGAGACGTTCATCCAGTCGACGCGCGATCTCGTGCCGTTCCGCGATCTCGGCCTGCCGCTGTCGCTGCTTCAGAATACCGGCACCGGGGTCACCGCCGACAACCTGTTTACGGTCACCCGCAACAACAACACGCCCGGCGGGCCGCTGCGCGGGTTCGAGGTGAATGCGCAGATCCCGTTCCGCTTCCTGCCGGGGTTCCTCAGCAATTTCGGCGTGCTGGCAAACTTCACGCGGGTGCGCTCGACGATCAACTACATCATCTCGCCGACCCAATCGGTGAACGCCTCGCTCACCGGCCTGTCGCCCGAAACGGCGAGCGGCACGCTTTACTACGAAGACAAGAAGTTCAGCATCCGCTCGACTGTCAATTATCGCTCGTCGTTCCTGACCAGCGTGCCGGGCGGCGGATCGGTCGATGCGGACTCGCTGTCGAACGCCAGCTCGATCTTCCTCGATGCCTCGGCCTCCTACAACCTGACCGACAACATCAAACTGATCGCCGAGGCGTCGAACCTCACCAACGAAACCAACCGGCTGACCGCGGATTCGGTGCGAAAGGACCCGCTCTATACCTCCTATTTCGGCCGTACCTTTGCCCTGGCGGTCAACGTCACCTTCTAATGCAGGCCGGCGGGTCGGTCGCGATCGACCCGCCGGACCCACAATACCGCGACCAGCACGACCAGCGTCAGTACCCCGCACAGCAGCCACGCGGCGTTGATCGCGGGCACCAGCGCCGCCTTCTCGACCAGCGGGCGCACCATCTCGGTCGTGAACTCGTCCACCGGCTGGCCGCGCTGTTCGAGGAACGCGTCGCGCGGGATGCCGATGCCCACCGCAGTGCCGACGTCTCCCGCCTGAAGCTTCGCGGCGATCGTGCGGCCTTCGGTCGCGGCGCGGCTGAAGATCACCGTGTCGACCAGCGCAAGGCCGACCGCCCCGCCCAGGTTGCGCATCAGGTTGAACAGCCCGCTGCCGTCCGCGACCAGATGCGCGGGCAGCCGGCCGAGCGCCATGCGCGTGGGCGGCAACAGGCAGAACATGATCGCCGCGCCGCGCACCATCTGAGGCACCATCATCTCGTCGAAATCCGTCGCCGCGGTCTGGCGCGTGCTCAGCAGCAGGCCGAAGCCGAACAGCGCGAAGCCGAACGCGGTGAGCCAGCGCGAATCGAACCGCCGCTCCGCCCAGACCGCGACCGGCGCCGCGACGAGCTGCGTGATCCCGGTCGCCAGCATGATCTCGCCGATGCGCAGCGCGCCATGCTCGCGCACCAGCCCCAGGAAGAAGGGCATCAGGTACGTCGAACCGAACAGCCCGAAGCCGAGTACGAAGCTGAACACGCATCCGATCGCGAAATTGCGGTCGGCAAGGCAGCGCAGCTCGACCAGCGGCGCTCGCGCGCCCCAGGTCCGCCAAACGAACCCCGCCGCCGCGACGAGCGACAGCACCAGCAGCCCGGCGACACGCGGCGATCCCCAGCCGAAGCCCGGCGCATCCTTCAACCCGATCTGAAGCGCGACGAGCGCCGTCGCCAGCAGCACCAGTGCAGGCAGGTCGATCGGCCGTCGCACGCCCGCCCTCTCGGTCGCCGCATTGCCGCGCAGCAGGATCGCCGCCGCGATCGCCGACACCACCCCCGGCACGATGTTGACGAGAAACAGCCAGTGCCACGAATAGGCCTGCGTCACGTATCCGCCGACGATCGGGCCGATGGTGGGCGCCAACACCGCCGCGACACCAGCGATCGTTGTCGCCGTCCCCTGCACCCGCTCCGGAAACAACAGGAACACCGCGGAAAAGACGATGGGGATCAGCACGCCGCCCGAAAAACCCTGGACCACGCGCCACGCGATCAGGCTCTCGAACCCGCCGCTCATCGCACAGCCGAGCGAGGCGAGCGTGAACAGCGTCACCGCGCCGACGAACAGCCGCCGCATGCCGAGCAAGCCTGTCAGATACCCCGTCAGCGGGATCGCGACGATCTCCGCGGTCAGATAGGCGGTCTGGATCCACACCATCCGATCGGGCGCGATCTTTAGTGCCGCCTGGATCGTCGGCAGCGAGGTGGCGACGATCTGGATATCGAGGATCGCCATGAACATGCCGATGCACATGAAGGTGAAGCCGGCCCAGGCCCGCGGCCCCGCCATGTCGGGCGCGGCAACGGCGGCGGGCGGCGTTTCGGGTCGGGCCATGGCGTCCTTTGCATCGGCAATGTGCGATTTGGGTACGGAATCGCAGCGCCATGAACTTGCATGGATCAGGATCGTTGCGCCACACTCCCTCTACCGCCGGATTCCCGGCCTTTCGGGCGATGCATGTCCCAGCCGGTTTCGATTCTCTCCCTGGCCACCGCGACCCCGGCGCATGTCCTCGAACAGGAACAGGCGCTGGCGACCGCGCGCGAGCTGATCGGGGGCCAGTTCGCGGATTTCGACCGGCTGGCCCCGGTCTATGACAATGCCGGCATCGCTCGGCGACAGCTTGCCATGCCGCTCGACTGGTACCGGAGTGAGCGCAGCTTCGAGGAGCGGAGCGCCGCCTATCTCGACGTGGCGCTGGCGCTGTTCGTCGAAGTGGCCGGCCGGGCATTGGATCTGGCGGGGATCGACGCGGCGGGCGTCGATACGATCGTCACCGTCTCCTCGACCGGGATCGCCACGCCCAGCCTGGAAGCGCGGGCGATGGCGCACCTGCCCTTCCGCACCGACGTGCGCCGCGTGCCGGTGTTCGGCCTCGGTTGCGCGGGGGGCACGACCGGCATGGCGCTTGCCGCGCAACTTGCCGCCGCGCGGCCCGGATCGACGGTGCTGTTCGTGACGGTCGAGCTGTGCAGCCTCGCGCTGCGCACCAACCGCGCGGACAAGGCGGACCTCATCTCCACCGCGCTGTTCGGCGACGGGGCCGCCGCCTGCGTGCTGCGCACCGGCGAGAACGGGTTCGCGGCGATCACCGGCAGCGCGGAAAAGACGTGGAACGACACGCTCGACATCATGGGCTGGCGGGCGGAGCCGACCGGCCTCGGCGTCGTCCTCAATCGCGCGATCCCCGGCTTCGTCCGGCGCGAAATGCGCGAGGCGATGACCGCGATGCTGGGCGCGAACGGCCTCAGCCTCGGCGATATCGACCGCTTCATCTGCCATCCCGGCGGGGCCAAGGTAGTGGACGCGATCGAGGATGCGCTCGATCTGCCGCCGGGCAGCCTTGCCCATGAGCGCGGCGTCCTCCACGATCACGGCAACATGTCGGCGCCCACCGTCCTCTTCGTCCTCGACCGCTATCGCGCGGAGGGAGTGCCGCCGCGGTCGGTGATGAGCGCGCTCGGCCCCGGTTTCACCGCCTCGACCCTGATCCTGGAGCGCCTGTCTTGATCCTACCCTATGCGATCATGGCGTTCGTCACGCTTCAGCGCCTCAGCGAACTGGTCATCGCCAAGCGCAACACCGCGCGGCTGATGGCAGCGGGTGCGCACGAGGTGGGGCGCGAGCATTATCCGTTCATGGTGGCGATGCACACCGCGTGGCTCGTCGCGCTCTGGTTCAGCGTCGGCGGGCAGCCGGTCCACTGGCCGCTTCTCATCCTGTTCGCGTTCCTTCAGGCCGGGCGCATCTGGGTGCTCGCGACGTTGGGTTCGCGCTGGACGACACGGATCATCGTCGTGCCGGGCGAGCGGCTGGTCGCGCGCGGCCCGTTTCGCCTCGTCCGCCATCCCAATTACGCGGTGGTGATCGCCGAGATCGCGGTGCTGCCGCTGGTGTTCGGGCTCGTCTGGATCGCGGTCGTCTTCTCGATCCTCAACGCCGCGATGCTCTATGTTCGCATCGGCGCGGAGAACCGCGCGCTCGGCCTTACCGCCGCGCCTTCGCCTCACGCTCGGCCTTGATCCGCAGCATCGCCGACCGGCAGGTGGGTGACGTATCGTTGATCCGCTGGATCATGCACGCCTCGACCCGCTTGCGGCTCATCGACTTCATTTCCGCCGGGCAAAGCCGCCGCGCCTCGGCGACGCAGACCTTCTTGCCGGGATCGGACTGCGCCTGAGCCGCAGACGCGGTCGACAGCGCAGCGACGAGGGCGAGACCGAGAACGCGAAACTGGGTCAAGACGGGTTCCTCAATGGCTTCGGGATCGCTCAACGCGCCGCGGGCGAGCGCGTATCCGGCGCGACCGTACCGATCCGCGACCGCCAGAGATAGACGGGCAGATAGACGGCGATCGACAGCGCCAGCACGAGGATCGGTCCCGCCACCTCGGACAGCATCGCGCCCATCTGGTTGAGGCGGGTGAACAGGTGCATCGCCGCGGTCGCCGGCGACAGCCATGACAGCGCCGCCAGCCACCCCGGCATCGCCGAGTGCGGCCAGGCGAAGCCGGCGAGGAACACCAGCGGGACCGAGGTGGGCAGCAGCACCTTCAGCGCGTCGTCGCCGTTGCGAAAGAAGCTCCCCGCCGCCAGTCCCAGTGCCGCGACCGCCCCCGCGAACGGCGGCACCGCGACCGCGAGCGCGGGCAGGTTGCCGGCGCGCGGAATGTCCTGCACCCAGAAGACGAAACCGAAATAGAAGCCCGCCGCCAGCATGCCGATCGTGGTGCACGCGGCCCAGCGGCCCAGGCCCTCGGCAAGCCCCGACGCGCGCAATCCGCGCCGCCGCCGCTCCGCCACCAGCCGCGCGCTGGCGAACAGCAAGGTCTGTTGCAGGATGATGTTGGCGACCGCGGGAAAGATATAGTCGCGGTATCCGCCGGTCGTGTTGAACAGCGGGTGGACGAGGATCGGCGGCGATCGCCCGCGCGCGGTGCCGAGCGCCGCCTGTCGCTCGGCCAGCGCATCCTCGATCGTCTCGGCAAGCGCGCTGGCGATGCTTTCGGCGCGGAGCAGATAGCTGCCGTTCAGCCAGATGCCGACGCCTGCCCCCGCGCGCCCCGCCGCCGCTTCGCGCGCGAAATCGTTGGAGAGGAGCAGGATACCCTCGGCCCGGCGTTCGCGCACCGCGGCGCGGGCGGCGGCCATGCCGGGCACCTCGCCCACCAGTTGAATCGCGCGGGTGTCGCCCAGATGCTCGATCAGCCGCCGGGCCAGCACGCCGCGGTCGCCGTCGACGACGACAATCGGCAGCGCCTGTGCCGCCTGATGCGAATAGGGCGCGGGATAGTAGAAGGCGTAGAGCACGACCGACAGCACCGCGACCGACAGCAGATCGCGCGTCGTGACGATCGTCAGCAGCGTCGCCTCATAGGCCTGCCGAAAGCTCATCGCGCGCGCCCATCGCGCAGCACGAGCCACAGCCCCACCCCGCCCGCGACCAGCGGATAAAGCATCAGCGCGCCGGCGGCGCGCAGGAACGGGGCGGGCGCGACACCCAGTACCTGATCCATCTGCAGCGTCAGATAATGGGTGAGCGGCAGGACCGCGCTCCAGAACCGCGCGAACCACCCCGCCCCGCCGAGCGGCAGCGACGCGCCCGAATAGGCGAGCGCCGACCCCGCGACGATTACCGCCCCCGACAGCGCAGTCGCCACTTCGCGCGTCGCGGCGACCAGAAGCAGCGCGATCGCCGCCGTCGCGGCGAACAGCAGGGCGATGCCGAGCACGATCAGCATCAGGCTCCCGTCCGCGCGATATCCGCGCGCCAGCGTCAGCCAGAGCAGCCAGAGCACGCCCCACAGCGTCCCCGCCGCGACATGCAGCAAGAGCCGCCCGACGATCCGCCCAGCCGGACCATCGACGCCGCGCACATAGTCGGCGAACGACCGCTCGCGCATCAACACGCCGATGCTCGCCGCCGCCGTCACCGCAATCAGCAGGTGGAGCACGCCGGGGCCGAGCAGCAGCCCCAGATACCATTCGAGGCTGAGCGTCGGATTGCCGAGCACGGTCACGGTGACGCCGGGGAGCGGCAGGCGGTCGGCCTCGATCCCCACATCCTTTTCGCCCGCCAGCGCCGCCGCGACGACGACGCGCAGGTTGGTGGCGGCGAGCGCGCCGGTCGACAGGAACAGCGCCTGGTGGAAGATCTCCACCGGCGCGCCGTCGGCGACGCGCGTGCCGACGCCGCGGGGGATCACGACGGCCGCCACCGCTTCCTCGCGCCGAATCATCGCCATCGCCGCATCGAGGTCGGGGGTGCGCGCGACCACAGAGAGGCCGGGCGCGGCATCGACATCGCGCGCGATCCGCTGCGCCAGCGCGCCGCCGTCGCGATCCACGATGACGGTGCCCAGCCGCTGAGGGCTGCCGCCGAAGATCATTGCCGCCATCGACCCGAGCAGCAGCAGCGGCATCGCGGTCAGCAGGAACAGGTCGACGGGCGTGCGCGCGATCCGGCCGAGTTCATCCACGAACCCGCGCGCGACCGCGCTCATTGCGGCCAGTCGAACAGCACGCTCATCCCCGGCCGCAGCCCCTCGACGCGGGCGGCGGGCTTCAGCGTGATCGCAAAGGCGCGCACGTCATAGCCGCGCGACTGCCGCGTCGCGCGCCACGTCGCGAACCGCCCCTGCGGCGCCACCTTGCTAACGCGGAAGTTGAGGTCGCGGCCGAGCGCGGGGACGCGGCCTGTCAGGGTCCGGCCGACGCGCATCCCGCGATAATCGTCCTCGCGCACGTTGAGCGTCACGTGCGGGTCGTCGAGCTCGATCAGCTGGAAGGCGGGCAGGATCGGGCTGACGATCTCGCCCGCGCGAAGCAGCCGGCGCGCGACCTCGCCGTCGATCGGGGAGACGAGCTGCGTTTCCTTCATCAGCGCGTCAGCCGTGCCCGTCGCGGCGGCTGCGGCGCGGACCTGCGCCGCGGCGACGGCGCGCGATTGCGGGCGGGCCCCGGCCAGCGCCTTGTCATATTGCGCCTTGGCCGCCTGTGCGGCTCGGGCGCTGCTGTCGCGCGCGGCGTGCGCCTCGTCGCGGCGCTGAGCGGCGATCACACCCTCCGCGTACAGGCGGTCGGCGCGGCGGCTGGACACGGCGGCAAGGTCGGCGGTCGCCTGTGCCGCCAGCCAGGTCGCGCGGATCGAGGCGACATCCTCCGCCCGCGCGCCCTCCTCGGTCAGCGATTGCAGCGCGCGCGCACTGTCGAGCGCGGCCTCGGCCTGGGCCTGTCCGTTGGCGATCTCCGGCGCCGACAGCGTCGCCAGCACCTGTCCGCGCCGCACGCGATCGCCCTCGTCGACCATGAGCTTGTCGACGCGCGCCAGCGTCTTGGTCGCGACGTTGATCTCCTCGGCCTCGACCTCCCCCTGCAACTGCTCGGCGGGCGGGCGCGAGGCGAGCCACAGGCCGAGCGCGATCAGCACCGCGACGACCGCAAGGCCGATCCAGAGCAGGATGCGCGCGCGGCGCGGCGGCGGGGCTTCGTCGGTCACGGGCGCGGCTCCAGCGGCAGGCGGATATCGGCCGCACGCAGATAATCGGGAAAGCGGTCGAGCTGGCCCGAGGCGGCGAGCAGCCCGGCGAGCGCGAGGTCGTATTCATACGCGGTCGCCGCCCGCTGCGTCCGCGCGGTCGCCAGCGCCGCCTCCGCGCCGAGGACGGCGGTCAGCGTCCCCTCCCCCTCGCGGAACGACACCTGCTGCACGCGCAGATTCTCGGTCGCGGCGGCGAGCGAGCTGTCGAGGAGGAGGAACGACTGCCGCGCGCTCTCGACCAGATCCCAGGCGCGCATCGTCGCCCCCACCGCGGCCTTGCGCGATTCGCGTGCGGCATCGGATGCTGCGGCGGCATTGGCGCGCGCCGCCGCCAGCGCATGGCCGCGATCGACGTTGGAGAGGAGCGTATAGCGAACGCCCACCCCCGCGACCCAGTCGGGCTCGGTCGGCAGCGCGTTGTCGCGATTGAGATTATATTCGCCGAACGCGAATGCCTTTGGCCGATAGCGCGAGCGGGCCAGATCGACGCCCGCATCGGCGAGCCCGCGTGTCGCATCCGCCTGTCGCAATTGCGGCAGGTCGTCCCGGCCGAGGAAGGTTTCGGCGGGGGGAAGCGGCCGGCTGGCGACGAACAGCGGGGTCGACGGTCGCACGCCGTCCGTTTCGAGGAGCCGCGCCAGTTCGTCCCGCGCGCCCCGATGCGCGATCTCGGCGCGCGCCGCCGCGCGCGCCGCGGCATCGCGCGCGACCTGTGCCTCCAGCGTCCGCGCGCGCGGCGTCACGCCGGCCATTTCCAGCTTCGTCGCGTCGGACAATAGCCGGTCGAGCGCCGCCAGCGTCTCCCGCGCCGACCGCGCGAGTTCGCCCGCCGCGATCTCCCCGAAATAGACGCGGACGAGGTTGATGCGCGCCAGCTCCCGCGCTTGCGCCGCGCGCGCGGCCGCAGCGTCGGCCCCCGCCTTGGCCCCGCGCTGGATCGCCGGGATCGCGCCGCCCGAGTAGAGCGGCAGCACGCCCTGCACCGTCGGGCGAAACACCTCATCGCGATACTGATAGGACAGCGTATCGGGGATCGCCGCGAACAGGCCCGGCAGCGCCTGCGAAATGCGGCCGACGATATCGCCCGCGATCACCTGAAACGCGGGCGGGACGCTGCCGGGGATGCCCGACAGGAAATCCTGCGTCGCCGCGCTCGCCGATTGCTTGGAGCCGGTCAGATCCACCGCCAGCGTCTTCTGATACACGATATATTGCGCCGACGCGGTGATGATCGGCCGCCGCAGCGTCGCCACCGCCGCCGCCGTCTCACGCGCCGCGAGTTCGGCATTGTCGGCGGCGGACACGGCGGGTGACACGCCCTCGAGCCGCCTGCTTGCCGCATCGAACGACAGCGTTACCGGCGCTTCTTGAGCACCAACCGTGGTCGATGCGAGCGCGCCTGCGCCGATGACGAGCCAGCCGGCTCGGCGAACGGCGATGCGCGGCAACCCCCAGGCTGGCACCCCTGACCCCCTTTTTGACCCCATATGGTCGATGCTGAAACGTAACGAACGCTCGCGGGTTTCGCTACGATCGATTTAATCGGGAGGGAGCCGGGGACGGCATGGCAAGGCGTCGGTTTCGGGGATGGACATGGGCAATGCCGGTCGCCGCGCTCGCGCTGTCGGCGTGCGGCGCGCGCGACCGCGGCCAGCCGCCACGCGCGAATGACGCGATCCGGGTCGATCCCAGCCCCTCAGTCATCGCGGTCCCCGTCGACGTCAATCTCGTCGATCTCCAGCGCGTGCTCGAACGCGAACTGCCGCGCACGATGTGGCAGATCGATAAGCCTGGCCAGACCTGTGCCGGGCACAAGCGCATCGACCTCGGCATCGCCAAGCTCAAGACGCCGGCGGTCAAGTGCCGCATCGTCGGACAGGTGACGCGCGGCGCGATCCGCATCGCCGGCAGCGGCAGCACGATCCGCGCCGCGATCCCCCTGACCGCCAGTGTGCGGGCGGAGACGGCGGGCGGGATGCTCAAGGAAACCGCGACCGCGCGCGCAATGGCGCATGCAGTCATCAAGCTGTCGCTGTCGCGCGACTGGACCCCGCGCGGCACGCTCGACCTCGACTATGACTGGACCGACACGCCGCACGTCGAGATTTTGGGCGTCCGCATCGACCTGACCGAGCAGGCGGACAAGAAACTGGCCCCCGTCATCGCGAAGCTGGAGCGCGAGTTGCCCGGCGAGCTCGGGCGGATCGGCGTGCGGCGCGCGATCGAAGATGCGTGGCGCTCGGCCTTCACCACCGTTTCGGTGAATGCCGCCAATCCGCCGGTCTGGATGCGCATCACGCCCAAGGCGTTCCAATATGGCGGCTACACGATCGACGGCGGGCGGATGCACCTGAAGCTCGGCATGCGCGCGATCACCGAGACGCATGTCGGCCACCGCCCTGCCCCGCCCGCACCGACGCCGCTCCCCCCGCTCGAACCGCTGGCGGCGGCGGACGGTGCGCTGTCGTTCTTCATCCCGGTCTTTTCCGACTATTCGGTGCTCGAGCCCGTGCTGATGAAGGCGCTGACCAAGCGCGCTGCACGGCCGTTCGACGTGCCGGGCCTCGATCCCGTCCGCGCCCGGTTCGAGCGGGTGCGCATCTATGGTACGACGGGCGGGCGGATCGCGGTCGGCCTGACCTTCGCCGCGCTCGAGGCGGGGGAGACCAAGCCGTCGCGCGGCACCGTCTGGCTGACCGGCAAGCCCGTGACGCTGCCCAATTCGCGGCGCGTCGGCTTCTCCGACTTCGCCGTCACCGGCACGACCGACAGGGTGGGCAGCGACCTCATCATCGACGTCATCAACGCCCCCGGCATCGCGCCGATGATCGCGGAGGTGCTCGCGCAGGATTTCGAGCGCGACTATGCCAAGCTGATCGGCAAGGTCGACCGCGCGATCGAAGCCAAGCGCGAGGGGCGGCTGCTCATCAGGGCGGACCTCAAGGAAGCGCGCACCGGCCAGTTGCAGGCGGCGGGCGCGGGCCTCTACCTGCCGGTCTGGGCGACGGGCACGGCGTCGATCCTGATACGGCCTTAAGTCGGCACCAACTCGGCAAGGAACTTCAACACCTTATCACGGGTAGTGGCTGTCCAGCCTTCGGGCTTCATCGGACAGGGGCGGACACGGGACATGGCGACGGCGGCCGAGGCGATCGATCCAGCGGCGGCCGTGCCGCCCGGCACCGCGGCGATCGTCGCCGAACTGGCGGGCCTCTTGGCTGCGCGCGACCTGTTCTACGCCGCCCCAGACGAACCGCGTGCCGCCGTCCTCGCCTCGGCGCTTGCGATGGCGGTCCCGGACGCGGCGGTGCTGTTCTGCCCCAGCAGCGACGCGCTGCCCGGCGACGATGCCCCCGCGTCCCCCGCCAATGTCGGCCAGCGTGTGTCGGCGCTGCGTGAGGTGCGGCGGCTGTCGGTGCTCAAGGGGCGGCCGCACATCGCCTTCGTCACCACGGGCGAGGCGCTCGGCCGGCTCTATCCCCCGCCCGCCGCCTTCGATGCCGCGCCGCCCAGGGTCGAGACGGGCGCGGCGATCGACCTTGCCGCGCTTCACGCCGAGCTCCAGTCCATCGGCTATGTCGTCGACGAGCGGGTGGACGAGCCGGGCGAAGTTGCGCTGCGCGGCGCCGTCCTCGACGTCTATCCCGCCGACGCCGCCGCACCGCTGCGGATCGAGGCGGCCGACGGCAAGGTTGCCGGCATCCGCGTGTACGACCCGGCCGACCAGCGCACGACCGGGACCTGCGAAACGCGCGAACTCGGCCGGGTGAGCGAACCGGACGTGGGCGGCAAGGGCGTCACGCTGGTCGAGCATCTGCCAGACGCCGCCGTCATCCTTGCGGACGAGGCCGACGATCGCCGCCGCCGCTTCCTCGCGCTCGCCGGCGATGCGCAGCGCCGGCGCGGCAAGCGTGCGATCCGCGACACGGCGAGCGAGGCGGTCTGGGTCAAGGCGCTCGGCCGCCACGACCGGCCGATACTGACGCTCGATGCCGCCCCCGCCCCGCGCTTCGTCGAGGCGAAGCGGCCGATGCGCGCCCTTGCCGACGCCGCCCGTGCCGCGATCGCGGCGGGCAAGCGCGTGGTCCTCATGGGCAGCGAGCGCGACCTGCGCTTCCTCTCGCGCCGCGCCGCCAAGGCATTGAAGACCGACGTCCAGCCGAAGATGAGCTGGGCGGCGGTGGAGAAGGCAAAGAAGGGCAGCGTCCTCAGCCTCGTCATGCCCGTCGATCGCGGGTTCGAGAGCGACCGCATCCTCGCGGTCGCCGCCGCCGACCTGCTCGGCAGCCGGGCACAGGTCGATGCCGTCGGCCCCGGCGCCGCCGACCCCGCGCCCTTCACGCTCGGCGAGATCAACGTCGGCGACGTGGTGGTGCACGAGGATCACGGCCTCGCCGTCGTCCACGGCCTCGCGCCGATGCCCGCCGACGACGGCGACGCGATCGTCCTCTGCTATGCCGATGGCGGCACCCGGCTGGTCCCGGTGGCGGAGGCCGACCGCATCTGGCGCTATGGCGCGGAGGCGGACGCCGTCACGCTCGACAAGCTCGACGGGACGAGCTGGCAGAAGCGGCGCGGGGCGATCGACGCCGCCATCGCCGAAAGCGCGAAGGCCCTCACTGCCATCGCCGCCGAGCGTGCCGCCCGCGACGCACCCGTCCTCGCTCCGCCGAGCGACGCGTATGAGCGCTTCGCCGCCGGCTTCCCGTTCGCCGAAACCGCCGATCAGGCGCGCGCGATCGCCGCGGTCCGCGACGACCTCGCCTCGGGCAAGCCGATGGACCGGCTCGTCGTCGGCGATGTCGGCTATGGCAAGACCGAAGTGGCGCTTCGCGCCGCCGCGCTCGCCGCGCTGGCCGGGCATCAAGTTGCGATCGCCGCACCGACGACCGTCCTCGCGCGCCAGCATCTCGACAGCTTCGCGCGACGGTTCGAGGGGACGGGGATCGAGGTCGCCGGCCTCTCGCGCCTGTCCTCGGCCACCGAGAAGAAGCGGGTGAAGGCCGGCCTCGCCGACGGGTCGATCGGAGTCGTCGTCGGCACCGGCGCGGTCGCGGGCAAGGGCGTCGCCTACAAGAACCTCGCGCTCGTAATCATCGACGAGGAGCAGCGGTTCGGCACTGCGGACAAGGCCAAGATGCGCGACCTGGGCGCGGGCCATGTCCTCGCGCTCTCTGCCACGCCGATCCCGCGCACGCTGCAAAGCGCGCTGGTCGGGCTGCAACAGCTGTCGGTGATCGCCACCCCGCCCGCACGCCGCCAGCCGATCCGCACCTCGGTCGGCGCATTCGTCCCCGAAACCGTTCGCACCGCCCTCCTGCGCGAACGCAGCCGCGGCGGGCAGGGCTTCGTCGTCGTGCCGCGGATCGAGGACATGGCGCCGCTGGCGGAGAAGCTCGCGCGCCTCGTCCCCGAGCTCGAAATCCTGCAAGCCCATGGCAAGATGCCCGCGGCGGAGATCGACGAGGCGATGGTCGCGTTCGGGCGCGGCGACGGCGACGTGCTGCTCGCCACCAACATCATCGAGGCGGGGCTCGACGTGCCGCGCGCCAACACGATGGTGATCTGGCGTGCCGACCGCTTCGGCCTGTCGCAGCTCCATCAGTTGCGCGGGCGCGTCGGGCGCGGCAGCCGGCGGGGGCAGGTGATGCTGCTCACCGATGCCGAGCACGAGATCGCGCCGCGGACACTCAAGCGCCTGCGCACGCTGGAGGCGTTCGACCGGCTGGGCGCGGGCTTCGCGATCAGCGCCCGCGACCTCGACCTGCGCGGTGCCGGCGACCTGATCGGCGAGGCGCAGGCCGGGCACATGAAGCTGATCGGCGTCGACCTCTATCAGCACCTCCTCGAAGCCGCGCTGCGCACCGCGCGCGGCGAGACGGTCGAGCGGTGGACGCCCGAACTGCACCTGGGCGTCGCCGGCTGCCTGCCCGCCGACTGGCTGCCCGACGAGGAACTGCGCGTGACGCTCTACTGCCGGCTCGCGCGGATCGAGGATGCAGACGGCCTCGCCGCGTTCTCCGAGGAGATCGAGGATCGCTTCGGCCCGCTCCCGCCCGAGGCCGAGTTGCTCCTCCGCCTAGCCGGCATCCGCATCGCCGCGCGCGAGGCGAGGGTGGCGCGCATCGACGCCGGCCCCGCCGCGATCGCCCTCACCCCCCACCGCGATTTTGCGGGCGCGGCGAAGGGCCTGACGGAAAAGAAGGACCGCCTGATCCTGTCAGAGCGGATCGAGGATCCCGGCCAGCGCCTCGACCGGATCGAGGCGCTGCTGGAGGAACTCGTCGCCTGAAACCCGTCATCCCAGCGAAAGCTGGGATCGCGCGGTTATCGTGTGTCGCAAGAGTCGCTCGCGACCCCAGCTTTCGCTGGGGTGACGGTTTTGGCTTCGACCCTCAGAACGCCACTCGCCCGATGACCCCGAAATACCGATCCGCCTCGCGCGGGATGATGTAGCGATAGCTGCCCCCCGGCCCGCCCGAGGTGATGGCGGCGGCAAAGGTCTGATCGAACAGGTTCTTGACCTGAAAGCCCAGGCGGAAGCGGTCCTTCGCCTCGATCACCGACACCGCCACATCGACCAGCGCATAGTCGCCGATCGTCGTCGCCGCGCGGATCGCGGGGTTGGCGTCGAACTGACTGATCTGTTCCGACTGCCACGATGCGTTAGCATTCAGGCCGATGTCGATCGCCCCGCCGGTGCGGATGCGCCAGTCGCCCGCCAGCGACGCCTTCCACTCCGGCGCGTAGGCGAGCCGCGTGCCGCTGGCGATCACGCCGGTGACGGTGCCCGTCGGCTGGCGGAACTGGTCGACATGCGCGTCGGTGTAGGCAAGCCCGCCCGAAAGCGTGACGTCGCGGCTCGGCGCGAAGATCAGGTCGAACTCGCCGCCGCGCGTCGAGATGCGCCCCGCATTGGTGAATCGCGTGACCAGCACGCCCGCCACCACGTCGGGGTTGTTCGCCTGGAAATTGTCGTACTTGGCGTAATAGCCGGCGAGGTTCAGCACGAGCTTGCCGTCGAAGAACGTGTTCTTCAGCCCCGCCTCGTAGCTGTCGACCGTTTCGGGCTCGATCACGTTGGTGCCGGTGCCGGTCAGGTTGAAGAAGATGTTGTACGCCGGCCCCTTATAGCCGCGCGTCCAGCTGGCGTAGAGCGTGTTACGCTTCGTCAGGTCGAACTGCGCGCCGGCCATGCCCGACCAGTTGTCGTTGGTCGTCTTTGTCCGGAACGGCACGCCGTTCGAGGCCGCCACCGCCGCCGTCGCCGCCGCGGTGGGGGAGGTACCACCGGCCACGAGCTGGGTATAGCGGTCGTACACGCCCTGGTCGAAATTGGGCTGGATGCCCGGCCCGGCCAGCGTCGTGCGCCGGATGTGGAACACGTCGAGCTGATCGTGCGTGAAGCGCAGGCCGCCGAGCAGGCGGAAGCGGTCGCTGACGTTCACGCTGAACCTCGCGAACGCGGCCATGTTCTTGAACACCGACCCGAAATTGGCAGTGCCGGTCGGCCGCGTCACGGCGATGCCGGTCGCGGTGCAGGGCGTCAGCGCCGTCTGGTTCGGCGCGCACACCACGTCGTTGCGGGTGAAGTCGCGCTCGCTTTCTGCCCGGCTGTAGAACAGGCCACCGGTATATTCGATGAGGTCGCCGGTGGGCGAGGTCAGGCGCAGTTCCTGGCTGAACGTCTCGCCCGTTTGCGGCCCGAAATCGTGCAGCTCGTTGAGGCCGGCATTGGCATAGGGCGCCGCCAGCCAGTCGCCGTCGCGGATCTCCTCGTTCGCATAGCTGCGCCATGCGGTGATCGAAGTGACGGTGTTGCGCCCAAGCGTCGCGTCGATCTGTAGCGAGCCGCCATAGCTCTCCTCGTTGGTCGAGGTGACGAGGTTCTGGCGCACGGTCCGCGTCTCCGTGCCGCGCGGGGTCGGCAGGATCTGCGCGGCGAGGTTGGTCGGCGTCGTGCCTATCACCTCGGCACAACAATTGTCGCGCGCCTTGCGATAGTCGCCAATCAGCGTGACCGTCACGTCGGGCGTCGGATCGGCGACGAGGATGCCGCGCACGCCCCAACGCTTGAAGCCATTAACGCGGTCCTGAACGCCGGGCGCGTCGTTGAACAGGTTGCCGTCATAGTCGCTGTAGAAGCCGGTGATTCGCGTCGCCGCCTTCTCGCCCAGCGGCACGTCGATCGCGGCGCGCGCGCGATATTCGGTGCCGTCGTCGAAATAGAAACCGCCCTCGGCATAGCCGGCGAACTCGCGCCCGGGCTTCTTGCTGACGATGTTGATGACGCCGGCGGAAGCGTTCTTGCCGAACAGAGTCCCTTGCGGCCCGCGCAGCACCTCGATCCGGTCGATGTCGACCAGGTCGCTGAACGCCTCGCCCGCGCGCGAATAGACCACGCCGTCGACGACGGTCGACACCGAGGGCTCGCCCGCGATCGAGAAGGTCGAGGTGCCGACGCCGCGCAGGAACAGCGACTGGTTGAGGCTGGTGCCCGACTTCCGGAAATTGAGCGTGGGGACGAGGTACTGCGCGCTTTCCAGGTTGATGCCGCCCTGATTGGCGATCAGGCTGCCCGGCACGACCGAGACGGCGATCGGTACGTCCTGAAGCCGCTCCTCGCGCTTCTGTGCGGTGACGACGATGTCGGCGCGGCCCTCTTCCGCTTCCGGCTCGGCGGCGGGCGGCGGCGTCTGCTGCGCCAGCGCGGCGGTCGAGGTGGTGGCGAGCGCCAGCCCCATCGCGGCGGCCAGCGTGCGTGCGAATGCGGCAGTCATCGGCAATCCCCCTCGTCCCTTGGTTGTCGGCCCTCTTAAACCCGAGCGCTTTTATGGGAATAAAGTAATCGTTGGTCAGCCCTCCACCGCGGCTTTAGGCCCCGCGGGCAGCATGACGCGCAGCCAGGCGAACGCGATGAGGTAGGAGACCGCGGCGAACACGAACACGGGCACATAGCCCGCACCCCCCGCCAAGACCTCGCCCGTCACCCAGACGATCGCGACGCCGCCGAGATTGCCGCAGAACGCGCCGAACGCAGTGACGCGCCCAACCTTCGACCGCGGCACGATATCGGTGATCGTCGCAAAGATGCTGAGCGAAAACCCCTGATGCGCCGCCAGCACGACGCCCATCATCGTCGCCACGGCCCAGAGGTTGCCGAACCCCAGCACGACCGGGACCGGCAGCACGAGTAGCGCCGACCCCAGCATCACCGCCCGGCGCACGCGCGCGGGTACCCAGCCGCGCTCGATCAGCCGCCCCGACAGCCACCCCGCGAACAGCGCGCCGAGGCCCGAGCCAAGAAACGCGATCGCCAGCGGCTTGGCCAGCCCCTCAGTCGAGAGGCCGAAGACGCGGCGATAGAAATCGGGCAGCCAGAAATTGAGCAGCCACCAGGTCGAGTCCGAAATCGCCTTGGCAACGACAACCGCCCAAGTCCGCCGCTCGGTCAGGATCGGGCCATAGGGGCGCCCGTCATCGGCATAGTCGAGGGCGGGATCCTCTGCCTTGTCGTCGAACACGATCCCGCGCGCGGCGACCCACCACAGCGCGAGGATGACGAACCCGCCCGCGCCGGCAAAGATCAACGACCCGCGCCAGCCCCAGTTGGCGGCGAGGAACGGGATGAAGAAGGGCAGCGCGATCGTGCCGAGCGCCGCGATCAGCGTCCCCGCGCCGATCGCCAGGCTGCGCATCTTCGTCCCGAACAACGTCGCGACGGTCTTGATCGTCAGCGGCGTCTGCACCGCCTCCGTCGCGCCGAGGCCGATGCGCGCGGCGACCACCTGCCACCCCGTCGAGGCCCAGCCATGCGCGGCCGCGGCAATGCTCCACGCGGTCACGCCGACCAGCAACGATCGGCGCACGCCCAGCCTGTCGATCATCCAGCCGGTAAACAGGAACGAGCAAGCCGCGGCGAACTGCGTGATCGCCGCCAGCCGGCCGAAATCGGCGTCGCTCCAGCCGAACTCCGCCGACATGTCGGGCTTCAGGATCGCGATGATCGGCCGATCCATCGCGTTGAAGATGCCCGCCGCGCACAACAGCGCGAACAGCAGCCACGCGCGGGCGGGCGAAATCCTCACGCGCAATCAGACATGAAGCGGACCATGGTCGAGCCTTGGCAGCACATGCCGCGCGAACAGGTCCGCTTCCGCCGCATGCGGATAGCCCGACAGGATGAACGCCTCGATGCCCTCGGCCCGGTACGCATTGAGCTTGGCGAGCACCTGGTCGGGATCGCCGACGATCGCCGCGCCGCAACCCGAACGCGCGCGGCCGATGCCGGTCCAGAGATTGGGCTCGATATAGCCGTCCTGCCGCTCGGCTTCCTCGCGCAGCTGCGCCTGCCGCGCGACGCCCGCCGACTGGCTGTCGAGCGACTTGGCGCGGATCGCCGCGCCGGTCGCGGCATCGAGCTTCGAGAGCAGCCGGTCGGCGGCGGCACGCGCCTCCGCCTCGGTCTCGCGCACGACGACGTGGACGCGGTAGCCGAACTTCAGGGTACGCCCCCTCGCCGCGGCGCGGGCGCCGAGGTCGGAGACGATGCCGCGCACACCCTCGATCGTATCGGGCCACATCAGGTACACGTCCGCCCCTTCCGCCGCCGCCTCTCTCGCCGCGGGCGACAGGCCGCCGAAATAGAAGGGCGGGCACTTGCCCGACACCGTGGTCACGCCCGCCGGATCGAGGTCGAGGTTCCAGAACTCGCCGCGATGCACCAGATGCTCGCCGTTCAGCAGCGTGCGCAGGATCGCCATCGCCTCGACCGTGCGGGCATAGCGGGGGCCGCTCTCCAGCGTCTCGCCGGGCAGGTCGCTGGAGATGATGTTGACCGTCAGGCGCCCCCCGAGCAGCCGGTCGATCGTCGCAATCTGGCGTGCGAGCTGCGGCGGCCAGCTTTCGCCGATGCGGACCGCCATCAGCAGGCGGATACGCTTCACCAGCACCGCGATCGCCGCGGCAAAGGCCGTGGTGTCGATGCCGAGCGCATAGCCCGAGGGGAGGAGGATGTTGTCGAACCCCCCGCTTTCGGCCTGGAACACGATATCGCGGCAATGCTCGAAGCTCGATCTGAGCTTTGGGTCGGGGACGCCCAGAAACTCGTAATCGTCGTCGCAGAGCGCCGAGAACCAGCTAACCTCGCAGGGGGGCAGCGCGGTCACGGCAGCGCCTCGCCCGTCCCCGCCTGCATCACCGCATACCAAGCATCGCGGGTCCACTCGACGCGAAGCGCGTCGGCGGCGGCACGGATGCGCGCGGGATTCTGCGAGCCGACGATCGGGATGATCCGCGCGGGATGGACCATCGCCCAGCTGAGCGCCGCCGCGACCGCATCCGTGCCATACGCCGCGCCCTGTTCGGCCAGCAGTTCCGCCGCCGGATGCGCGGGATCGGTCAGCCGCCCCCCGCCCAGCGGCGACCAGGCGAGCACTGCGATATCGTCCGCCATCGCCTGATCGAGCGTACCGTCATAGAGCGGCTGGACCCTGAGCGGCGAAAACTCGGGCTGGGTCGAGACGATCGGGAAGTCGAGGAAATGCTGGAGCGCCGACAGCTCCGCCGGGCTGTGGTTGGAGACGCCGAGCGCGCGGACCTTCCCCGCCTCGACCAGCCGGGTGAGCGCAGCAGCGACCTCCTGCGGGTGGGTCAGGAAATCGCGGCGATGGATCTGGTAGAGGTCGATGACGTCAATCTCCAGCCGCTGGAGCGAGGCGTCGCAGGCGGCGGTGAGGTAATCGGCACTCGAATCATAGGGGCGCGGCGGAGTGATGCCCGCCTTGGTCGCGATCACCATACGGTCGCGCAGCGAGGCGTCCTCGGCCAGCGCCCGGCCGAACAAAGCCTCCGCCCCGCCGAACCCGATCGGCGAGCCGAAGCCGTAAATGTCGGCGGTATCGAACAGCGTGATCCCCGCCTCCAGCGCGGCGTCGATCCGCGCGCGCACTTCGGCGACGCTACCGTCCAGCCGCCACATGCCCCAGGCGATGGGCGAGACTTGAAGGGCGCTCCGGCCGAGGCGGCGGGGCTGGCGATCGGGGATGAGTTGCGTCATATGCCCGGCCTTCTACTAGGGATTGAACGATGGCTTCAACCATTCGCTACGGCATCGTCGGCACGGGGATGATGGGGGTGGAGCATCTGCGCAACCTCGCGATCCTGCCCGGGGCAGAAGTCGTGGCGATCGCCGATCCCACGCCGTCGTCGCTCGACTGGGCGCGCAATGCGCTCGGCGACCGCGCGGGCGGGGTCGAGGCCTTTGCGAGTGCCGAGGCGATGGCACGAGAGGCGCGGGTCGATGCCGTCGTCGTCGCCTCCCCCAATTTCACGCACCGCGCGGTGCTCGAACCGCTCCTCGCCACCGATGCCGCGATCCTCTGCGAAAAGCCGCTGGCGACGACGATGGACGATGCGCACTGGATCGTGGAGCGCACGGCGGAGCGCGCCGCGCCGTTCTGGACCGGGATGGAATATCGCTTCATGCCCCCCGCAGCCGCCTTTATCGAGGAGGTACATGGCGGCCGGATCGGCCAGCTTCGGATGCTGTCGATCCGCGAGCATCGCTTCCCCTTCCTGCCCAAGGTCGGCGACTGGAACCGCTTTTCGCGCAACACCGGCGGCACGATGGTCGAGAAATGCTGCCACTTCTTCGACCTGATGCGCCTGATCGTCGCGGCCGAGCCGGTGCGCGTCTATTGCTCGGGCAGCATGGACGTGAACCATCTGGACGAGCGCTATGACGGCGAGCGGCCTGACATCATCGACAACAGCTATACCGTCGTCGATTTCGCCAATGGCGTGCGCGCGATGCTCGACCTGTCGATGTTTGCCGAGGGGGCGGAGCATCAGGAGGAGATGGCGGCGACCGGCGACAAGGCCCGGCTCGAGGTGCTGATCCCGCCCGGCGACCTCGTCTTTTCCCCGCGCACCGGCTTCGGGATGCCCAAGGCGGTGGAGCGCCGGCACGTCGCGGTCGATCCGGCGGCGCTGGCGGCGGGTTCGCACCACGGCGCGACCTATTATCAGCACGAAGCCTTTGCCGCCGCCGTGCGCGGCGAGGGGCCGGTACGGGTGACCGCCGAAGACGGCCTGCGCGCCGTCGCGATCGGCGCGGCGGCAGAAATCAGCGCGCGCGAGCACCGCGTCGTGGAGATGGCCGAACTGGGGCTCTGACCCCCTCGCCATGGCGCCAGCACTATGCCGGCACTATGCGAAACCCCGGAATCGAACTCGAATTGCTACGCGCGCAGGGCCTAATCGCGCGTCGGTGAGGGTGCCCCGAATGGTCGGCGGCGCCCCAATCGGGGTTCTTCCATGCATATCCTCAAATCGTCGGTCGCGGTGGCGCTGCTGGCGCTGCCCACGCTTGCCCATGCGCAGGACGAGACCGCCCCGCCCCCGCCGGTGACGATCAGCGGCTCGGCCACGATCGCGTCCGACTATCGCTTTCGCGGCGTCTCGCAGAGCGATCAGGAAATGGCGATCCAGGGCGGCATCACGATCGCGCATGACAGCGGCGTCTATGTCGGCACCTGGGGCTCGAACCTCGCCGGCTGGGGCACGTTCGGCGGCGCGAACATGGAGCTCGACCTGATCGCGGGCTACAAGGCGAAGCTGGCCGACAATGCGACGCTCGACGTCGGGCTGACCTGGTATCTCTACCCCGGCGGCGCGGACAAGACCGACTTCGCCGAACCCTATGTCAAGCTGACCGGCACCGCCGGCCCCGCAACGCTGACCGCGGGCGTCGCCTATGCGCCGAAGCAGCAGGCGATCGGCCGCTGGTACCGCACCGGCGCCGATGCCGCCGCGGGCGTCTATACCTCGCCGGGCGCGAAGGACGACAATCTCTACGTGTCCGGCGACGGCGCGTTCGCGATCCTCGGCACCCCGATCACGGCGAAGGCGCATGTCGGGCACGGCTGGGGACAGAACGGCCTCGGCCCCAACGCCACCGCGGTCACGCCGACGGGCAGCTACTGGGACTGGTCGCTGGGCGCGGACGTCACCTACCGCAACCTGACGCTCAATCTTTCGTGGGTCGACACCGACATCTCCGACCGCGACGCCGCGTATCTGCGCCCCAGCTTCAGCAAGGGGCAGGACGGCACGGGCAACATCGCCGGCAGCACGCTCGTCGCGTCGCTGACCGCCGCGTTCTGAGGAGGGACGAGTGGACGATCTTCCCTGGATCCTCGTCATGCTCGGGCTCTTGGCGGCGACGCTCGCCTATGCCCGGCTGGCGGACAAGGCGTGAGGTGACGCGATGACGCTCGACCTCATGCTCGCCGGCCTGACCGCGGTCGGCCTTCTCCTCTATCTCGTGGCGGTGCTGATCCGCCCCGAGCGCTTCTAGAAAGGAGCGCATCCCATGACCTTTGCCGGATGGGCCCTGATCCTGGGCTTCACCGCGATCCTGCTGTTGCTCACCAAACCCGTGGGCGCGTGGCTGTTCGCGCTTTACGAGGGGCGGCGCACGCCGCTCCACCTCGTCCTCGGCCCCGTCGAGCGCGGTTTCTACAAGCTCGCGGGCATCGACCCCGACGCCGAGCAATCGTGGCGCCGCTACGCGCTCCACATGCTCCTGTTCAACTTCGTGCTGATGGCCTTCACCTATGCGGTGCTGCGGCTTCAGGGCGTGCTGCCCGGCAATCCGCAGGGGCTGGCGGGCCTGTCGCCGCACCTCGCCTTCAACACCGCGGTCAGCTTCACCACCAACACTAACTGGCAGAGCTATGGCGGCGAGAGCACCATGTCGAACCTCAGCCAGATGCTGGGGCTGACGATCCACAATTTCCTGTCGGCCGCGACCGGCATCGCGCTCGCCTTCGCGCTGTTCCGCGGGTTCGCGCGGCGCAGCACCGCGACGATCGGCAATTTCTGGGCCGATGCGACGCGCGTCACGCTCTACCTGCTGCTCCCCGCCTGCATCCTCTACACGCTGTTCCTGATCGCCAGCGGCGTGCCGCAGACGATGGCCGGCGTCGTCGACGTGACCACGCTGGAGGGCGCGAAGCAGTCGCTGCTGCTCGGCCCCGTCGCCAGCCAGGAAGCGATCAAGATGCTCGGCACCAATGGCGGCGGCTTCTTCAACGCCAATTCCGCGCACCCGTTCGAGAACCCGACCGCGCTCACCAACCTCGTCCAGATGCTGTCGATCTTCGTCGTGGGCTTCGGCCTTACCTGGACGTTCGGCAAGGCGGTCGGGAATACGCGTCAGGGCTGGGCGATCCTGTCGGCTATGGTGATCCTGTTCCTGGCCGGCGTCACCGTCACCTATTGGCAGGAAGCCGCCGGCAATCCCGTGCTCCACGGCCTCGGCGTCGCGGGTGGGAACATGGAGGGCAAGGAAGTGCGCTTCGGCATCGCCGCCAGCGCGCTCTTCTCGGTCGTCACCACTGCGGCCTCGTGCGGCGCGGTCAACGCGATGCACGACAGCTTCACGGCGCTGGGCGGCATGATCCCGCTGTTCAACATGCAATTGGGCGAAGTCGTGATCGGCGGCGTCGGCGCAGGGATCTACGGCTTCCTCCTCTTCGCGATCCTCGCGGTGTTCGTCGCGGGCCTGATGGTCGGGCGTACCCCCGAATATGTCGGCAAGAAGATCGAGGCGCGCGAGGTGAAGCTCGCCGTCCTCGCCATCGCTGTCCTGCCGCTGATGATCCTCGGCCTTGCCGCCCTGTCGTCGGTACTCGAGCAGGGGCTGGCCGGGCCGCTCAACAAGGGGCCGCACGGGTTCAGCGAGATCCTGTACGCCTTCACCAGCGCGGTCGCGAACAACGGATCGGCCTTTGCCGGCCTCACTGCCAACACGCCCTATTACAATGGGCTGCTGGGCGTCGCGATGTGGGTCGGCCGCTTCTTCATCATCGTGCCGATGCTGGCGATCGCCGGCAGCCTCGCGAGCAAGAAGTACGTGCCCGAAAGCGCCGGGTCGTTCCCGACCACCGGTCCGCTCTGGGTCGGGCTGCTCGTCGGCATCGTCCTGATCCTTGGCGGTCTCACCTTCCTGCCGAGCCTCGCGCTCGGTCCCATCGCCGATCATCTCGCGATGATCCGCGGCCAATTGTCCTGACAGGGGTGCCACCGATGGCGAACACCCAAGCCAAGAGCCTGTTCACCGCCGACCTCGTCGTGCCGGCGATCAAGGCCTCGTTCCTCAAACTTTCCCCGCGCGAGCTGGTCCGCAATCCCGTCATGTTCGTGACCGCGGTCGTCGCGGCGCTGATGACGATCCTGCTCGTCATCGGCCATGACGACCTGACCTTCGGATTCAAGGCGCAGCTGGCCGGCTGGCTGTGGCTCACCGTCCTGTTCGGCACCTTTGCCGAGGCGCTGGCCGAGGGGCGCGGCAAGGCGCAGGCAGCCTCGCTGCGCGCCACCAAGGCCGAATTGACCGCCAAGCGGGTGAAGGGCGACGCCCTCGAACCCGTCGCCGCCAGCCAGCTTCGTTCGGGCGACGTGGTGCTGGTCGAAACGAACGACCTGATCCCCGCCGACGGCGAGGTGATCGAGGGCGTCGCATCGGTCAACGAAGCCGCGATCACCGGCGAAAGCGCGCCCGTGATCCGCGAGGCGGGCGGCGACCGTTCGGCCGTCACCGCCGGCACGCGCGTCATTTCCGACCAGATCAAGGTGCGCGTCACCGCCGATCCCGGCCAGGGCTTCCTCGACCGCATGATCGCACTGGTCGAAGGCGCCGAGCGGCAGAAGACCCCGAACGAGGTTGCGCTGACGATCCTCCTCGTCGGCCTGACCATCATCTTCCTGATCGCGGTGGGCACGATCCCCGGTTTCGCCAGCTATGCAGGCGGGTCGATCCCCGTCGCCATCCTCGCGGCGCTGCTCATCACGCTCATCCCCACCACGATCGCGGCGCTCCTGTCCGCCATCGGCATCGCAGGCATGGACCGGCTCGTCCGCTTCAACGTGCTCGCCAAATCGGGCCGCGCGGTCGAGGCGGCGGGCGATGTCGACGTGCTCCTCCTCGACAAGACGGGCACGATCACCATCGGCGACCGTCAGGCGTCGGAGTTCCGCCCCGTCGGCGGCGCGACCGAGGCCGAGCTGGCCGAGGCCGCACTCCTCGCCAGCCTGGCCGACGAGACGCCCGAGGGCCGCTCGATCGTCGTCCTCGCCCGCGAACGCCACCGGCTCGAGCGGACGATGCCGGAGGGAGCGGAGGTCATCCCCTTCACCGCGCAGACGCGCGTGTCGGGCGTCCGCTTCGGCGACACGCTCATCCAGAAGGGCGCGGTCGATTCGGTGTTCAAGGCCAATCCGGGCTCTGGCGAAACCGCGACCGCGACCGAACTGCGCCGCATCACCGACGAGATCGCCCGCGCGGGCGGCACGCCGCTGGCGGTGGCGAAGGACGGCAAGCTGCTGGGCGCGATCTTCCTCAAGGACGTGGTGAAGGCCGGCATCCGCGAGCGGTTCGGCGAACTGCGCGCGATGGGCATCCGCACGGTGATGATCACCGGCGACAACCCGCTCACCGCCGCCGCCATCGCCGCCGAAGCGGGGGTCGACGACTTCCTCGCGCAGGCGACGCCCGAGGACAAGCTGGCGCTGATCCGCAAGGAGCAGCAGGGCGGCAAGCTCGTCGCGATGTGCGGCGACGGCACCAACGACGCCCCCGCCCTCGCCCAGGCCGATGTCGGCGTCGCGATGAACACCGGCACGCAGGCCGCGCGCGAGGCGGGGAACATGGTCGACCTCGACAGCGATCCCACCAAGCTCATTGAGGTCGTCGGCCTCGGCAAGCAGCTGCTGATGACGCGCGGGGCGCTGACGACCTTCTCGGTCGCCAACGACGTCGCCAAATATTTCGCGATCATCCCGGCGATGTTCGTCGCGCTCTATCCGGGGCTCGGCGTGCTCAACGTGATGGGGCTGACCAGCCCGGAAAGCGCAATCCTGTCGGCGATCATCTTCAACGCGATCATCATCCCGCTGCTCGTGCCGCTCGCGCTCAAGGGTGTGGCGTACAAGCCGATGGCCGCGGGGCCGCTGCTCGCCCGCAACCTCGCCGTCTACGGCTTTGGCGGCCTGCTCGCACCGTTCGTCGGCATCAAGATCATCGACCTTTTGGTCGGCGGGCTCGGGCTCGCGTGACCGTCCGCACGTCACCCCGGCGAAAGCTGGGGTCGCTCTCCTCGCAGCACACGCTTGCCGCACCCGACCCCAGCGTTCGCTGGGGTGACGATGGGAAACAGCCATGAACAAAGACATCACCTCCGCCCTTCGCCCCGCGATCGTCATGACGCTCTTGTTCGCGGCGCTTCTCGGCATCGCCTACCCCTTCGCCATGACCGGCCTCGGCCAGCTCCTTTTCCCGACACAGGCGAACGGCAGCCTGATTCGCGATCGGGCGGGCACCGTCATCGGCTCCTCGGTGGTGGGACAGGCGTTTGCCAGCGACCGCTATTTCCGCACCCGGCCCTCCGCCGCGGGCAAGGGGTATGACGGGCTCGCCTCGTCCGGTTCAAACCTCGGCCCCGCAAGCCAGGCGCTGGTCGACCGGGTGAAGGCCGACGTGACGGCACAGCGCGCGGCGGGCGTCGCCGCGCCGCTGCCTGCCGACCTCGTCACCGCCAGCGGCTCGGGCCTCGACCCCGACCTGTCGCCCGCCGCCGCGCTGACCCAGGCGCCGCGCATCGCAAAGGTGCGCGGTCTGTCGGAACCGGCCGTGCGCGCGCTGGTCGCCAGGCACACCGAAACCTCGCTGCTCGGCGATCCGCACGTCAACGTACTTGCACTCAATCGCGCGCTCGACCAACTCGGACGCTGATGGCGGTATCCGGCTTTTCCTCCAGCGGCGATCGGCCGGACCCCGACGCCCTCCTGCGCGCCGCCGCGCAGGAAGGGCGCGGACGCCTCAAGATCTTCCTCGGCGCCGCCCCCGGCGTCGGCAAGACGTTCGAGATGCTGTCGGAGGGGGCCGCGCGCCGCCGCGACGGCGTCGATACCGTGGTGGCGGTGGTTGAGACGCACGGCCGCGCCGAAACCGAAGCGCTGACGCGCGGGCAGGAGATAGTCCCCCGCCGCGCCGTCCCGTACGAGGGGCGCACCCTCCACGAAATGGACCTCGACGCCGTTCTCGCCCGCGCCCCCCGCCTCGCGCTGGTCGACGAACTCGCGCACACCAATGCGCCGGGCAGCCGTCATCCCAAACGCTATCAGGATGTCGAGGAACTGCTGGCCGCCGGCATTGACGTCTATTCCACGATCAACATCCAGCACGTCGAAAGCCTCAACGACGTCGTCGCCAGCTTCACCCGCGTGCGGGTGCGCGAGACGGTGCCCGACCGCATCCTCGAAATGGCCGAGATCGAGGTCGTCGACATTCCCCCCGACGAGCTGATCGAGCGGCTAAAGGCGGGCAAGGTCTATCTGCCGCAGGAAGCAACCCGCGCGCTCGGCCATTTCTTTTCCAAATCCAACCTGTCGGCGCTGCGCGAACTGGCGCTCCGCCGCGCGGCACAGGCGGTGGATGCGCAGATCCTCGACCATGTCCGCGGCCTCGGCGTCGGCGGCACTTGGGCGGGGGGCGAGCGGATCGTCGTCGCGGTCAGCGAGCAGCCAGGCGCCGACGGCCTCGTCCGCGCGGCAAAACGCGTCGCCGACGCCCTTCGTGCGCCATGGACCGCGATCTTCATCGAAACCCCGCGCACCCAGCATTTCGGCGATGCCGAACACGCGCGCGTCGCCGCGACGATGACGCTGGCGACGCAGCTCGGCGGCGCCGTCGCGACCGTACCCGCCGCGAACGTCGTCGCGGGCATCCAGGCGTACCTCACCGACGCGCGCGCGACGCAGCTGGTCGTCGGCAAGTCGAACCGATCGCGCTGGTTCGAGTGGCGGCACGGCTCGGTCGTCGACCGGCTGGTGCGAGAGACGCCGGGCGTCACCGTTCACGTCCTGCCCAACGAGGCGCAGCCCCTGCCCGCCGCCCGCCGCCGTCCGGTGGGGCGCGAGGGATGGGGCTCGCCGGTCGGCTATGCGATCAGCCTTGCCGCGGTCGCCGCGGTCACGGCGCTGGCGACCGCGCTGTTCCACATCCTCGAGCTCGGCAACGTCGCGCTGCTCTATCTGCTGCCGGTGATGGCGGCGGCGAGCCTCTACAACCTGCGCACAGGCCTGTTCGCCGGGGTGGCGTCGAGCCTTGCGTACAACTTCTTCTTCCTGCCGCCGACCGGCACGCTGACCGTCAGCGATCCCGAAAATATCGTTTCGATCTTCGTCCTGTTGGGCGTCGCGATCGCCACAAGCCAACTCACCGCCCGCGTCCGCTCTCAGGCCGATCTCGCCGCCGCCAGCGCGCGGACCAACGCCGCGCTGGCAGGATTCCTGCACCAATTGTCGGCGACCAACGATCCGGCGGAGGCGGCGCGGCTGATCTGCCAGGATGTCGGCCGCTTGTTCGATGCGCAGGTGGTGCTGCTCGCCGCCGGCCCCGGCGGCGGGCTGGCGGTACAGGCGGCGACGCGGCCCGACTATCGCCTCGACACGATGGACATGGCCGCCGCGACCTGGGCGCTCGACACCGGCACAAGCGCGGGGCGCGGATCGGGGACGCTCACCGCCTCCGACTGGCTGTTCCAGCCGCTGCGCGCGGGCACCCGGACGCTTGCCGTTCTTGGCATCGCTGCCGAGGGCGCGGGCGATCCGGTGCGCGCCGACCGCCTGCCGCTGCTCGCCGGCCTGATCGATCAGGCGTCGCTAGTGCTCGAGCGCCTGCGCCTCGAAAGCGAGATGCGCGATGTCGAGGCGGTGCGGACGCGCGACCGCCTTCGCGCCGCGCTCCTCTCCTCGGTCAGCCACGACCTGCGCACGCCGTTGACCGCCGTCATCGCCGCTGCCGACGAATTGGGCCATGGCGACACGCCCCAGCTCGCCGCGACGATCAAGGCGGAGGCGGCGCGCCTTAATCGCTTCGTCGCCAACCTGCTCGATATGGCGCGGGTGGAGGCGGGCGCGCTGAAGCTGGCGGTCGAGCCCGTCGACCTGTCCGACGCTGTCGCGGGTGCCGCGCACGATGCGCGCCGCTCGCTGGAGGGGCACGCCGTCCGGCTCGACGTGCCGCCCGACCTGCCGCTCGTCCGCGCCGACCCGCAGCTGCTGCACCACTGCCTCCTCAACCTGCTCGATAATGCCGGGCGCTATGGCGATCCGGGAACGGAGATCGTCGTCGAGGGGCGGCACCATTATGGCGAGATGCGGCTGTCAGTGCTCGACCAGGGCCCCGGGCTGCCCCCCGGGCGCGAGGGGGAGGTGTTCGAGACGTTCCGCCGGTTCGAGGGGTCGGACCGCGCGATCGGTGGCACCGGCCTCGGCCTCGCCATCGTCAAGGCATTCGCCGAGGCGATGGGCATGGCCGTGACCGCCGCCAACCGCCCGGACGGCGAAGGCGCCGCCTTCACCCTCACCTTCCCCGCCGCGCTGATCGTGCGCGAGCCGGCGCAGGAGAAGCTGACCTGATGCCCGCCACCGTCCTCATCGTCGACGACGACGCCGCGATCCGCCGCCTGCTTCGCAACACGCTCGCACGAGCGGGCTATGCGGTGGTCGAAGCAGTGAACGGCGCGGGCGCGATCGCGGAGGCGAACGCGTCGCACCCGGACGCGATCCTCCTCGACCTCGGCCTGCCCGATCGCGACGGGCTCGGCCTTATCCCTCTCCTCCAGCGCGAGCATGGCGTGCTGCTCGTTGTTTCCGCGCGGGAGGCGACGGACGAGAAGGTGGCGGCGCTCGACCTCGGTGCCGACGATTATGTGACCAAGCCGTTCGATACCGAGGAACTGCTCGCGCGCCTTCGCGTCGCGCTGCGCCACCGCGCGCCCGCCGCCCCCGCCGCCACGGTGACGCGCGGCGACCTTGCCATCGACTTCGACCGCCGGCTGGTGACGCGCGGCGGCGAGGAAGTGCATCTGACGCGTAAGGAATACGACGTGCTCGCGGTCCTCGCCCGCCACATCGGCCGCGTCGTCACCCACGACCGAATGATCGCCGCGGCGTGGAGCGGCGACGAGGATCCGCGGATCGAGTATCTGCGCATCGTCGTACGCAACCTGAGGCAAAAGATCGAGGCGCCCGCGCCCGTCGGCAGCGTCATCGCCAACGAACTCGGCGTCGGATATCGCCTGCGCGCCGACGCCTGAACGCTACGCGCGCGCTATGCGATAGCCGCGCTTCGACCTCGAAAGCCTATGCGCCGCGCCGTAATTCGCATGGGCGGGCAGCGTTGCCCGTTTCACGAACGGGTCCGCTTTCCATGACCTTGAACGACACCATCCCCACGATCTTCGTGGGACAGGACGCCGCCGGCCGCTGGCTGGTGCAGGACGGTACCGGCGGCATCGAGGGCCGCTTCACCACCGAACGCGCCGCGATCCGCTTCGCGCGCGACGAGGCGGAGATCCATCACCTCGCCGTGGCGATGGCCGCGCAGCCGCTGGTGGCGCTGGCATGACCGCCGCCGCGATCAGCCGGACCGCGCGCCACGACCCGCGCTGGCCCGCGATCGGCGAGGCGCTGGCCAGCCTGCGCCATGCCAAGCGCCGCGCCGTCCGCATCGTCGATGCCGATTGCGGCGCGGGCGCGCTCCTCATCCAGGCGCTGCGCCATGCCCGCGCGCTCGGCTTCACCGCCATCGAAGGACGCGGGATCGACACCTCCCCCGCGCTGATCGGCCGCGCGCGCGCCGCGGCGGCGAAGCTGCACGATCCGGCGATCGGCATCGCCTTCGACGTCGCCGATCCGGTCGAGGGATTACGGGACGAGGTCGAGGCACCCGCCGAAATCCTCCTCTGCCACGACCGCGCGATCGTCGCTTCGCTGGGGGCGGGCGAGCGGATCATCGGGGACCGGCCATGACGCGCCGCGACCGCCGCTGGCGGATCGCCGGCCTTGCGCTGGCGTCGACAGGCTGCCTGGGACGGCTGTGCGACCATGACGGGTCGTCGCTGACCGCGCTATGGATGGCCGCCGCCGTTGCGGGCATCATCCTGGCGCTCAGCGGCAACCGGCTCCTCATCCTGATGCGCGCCGAGCGGCACGGGCACCCGGCCATGGCCGCGGCGATCCATCAGCGGCGGCGACGGCGGCGCTGACGGGAAAGCCCGACTATCCACCGCTTAACGCAAGTCATATCGACTAGATAGGCGATCGGCGATACACGGCGCTGCTCGCGAAAGGGGGTCGCCGGCCCGGCGGGCGCAAAGGAGAAGCCATGAAGAAGACCGTTTTCGCCGCCATCGCCCTTTCCTCGCTGACGCTCGCCGCCTGCGGCGGGACCGCCACGGGCAACAGCGAAGTCGCCAATGTCGAGCAAACCGACGACCTCAACACCACTGACACGCTCGACGCGGGCAATTATGGTGACGCCTCGCTCAACGCCAGCGATCTCAACACGATCGGCCCGGTCGACAACGCCGCCGACCTGAATGCGGCGACGCCGCTCGAGAACGGGGTCGCCAACGCGCTTTGATTAGGTGAGCTTCAGGCCGCCGAGCCGCTTCTATATTCCCATCGTCCCGATAGGTGTTATAGTTGCGGACGTGCCTAGAGCTCCCAGGCAACCCCTTAGCCCGGCGGTGTCCCCGCCGGGCATCTTCTTTTGTGCAAGGGGGGCCGGCGGGTCGAACCGCCGGGCTTCTTATTGGCCGGGCGGCGCGGTCGAGGTGCGGATCGTCAGGCTGGCCGGCACCACCTCCGGGGCCGGATCGAACTCGCCGCCCGCCTGCTCGGCGATGATCCGCTCGACAGCACGTGCGGTCACTTCGGCGATTGGCTGCACCACTGCGGTCAGCGGCGGGTGAGTGAAGCGGACGATCGGCGTGTCGTCGAAGCTCACCAGCGACAGATCGCCCGGTATCGACAGCCCGCGGGTGCGCGCGACTTCCAGCACCGCCAGCGCCATCCGGTCGTTGCTCGCGACGATCGCCGTCGCGCCCGCATCCAGCAGCGCCCCGGTCGCCGCCAGCCCGGATTCGTAGCCGAAGTCGCCGCGCGCCAGCAGCCCTTCGGTCCCCAGCCCCGCCGCCGCCATCGCCTGGCGCCAGCCCTCGATCCGCCAGCCGCTCAGCTCATAGGCCTCCGGTCCGGCGATGAAGCCGATGCGTGCGTGGCCGAGTTCGGCCAGATGCGCCGTCGCCAGCCGGCCTGCCCGCTCGTCGTCCATCGTGAGGGCAAAGCCGTAGCCGTCGCGCAGGGATCCGATCCGCGCGACGCTGACATGCTGCGCCTCCAGCAGCTTCAGGATCAGCGGGTTTTCCGAATGCGGCGGGGTCAGGATGACGCCGTCGGGGCGAAGCGCCGCCAGCGCCGCCGACAGCTCGCGCTCGATATGGTCGCTGTGCGTATCGACCAGCTCGACGATCAGGCGATAGCCATGCTCGGCCGCCTTCACCATGCCGCCCAGCATCATCTGATCGACCCAGTCGGTACCCTGCCGCTCGCGCCAGTCGGCGATCGTCCGCTCGCGGTCGTTGAGCGCGAGGATCAGGTAGCTGCGCGACCCGCCCATCCGCTGCGCCGCGATCGAGGGGACGTAGCCAAGCTTGTCGATCGACGCCTGCACGCGCTCGGCCATTTCCGGCCGGACGCTGGCTTCCTTGTTGATGACGCGGCTGACGGTCTGGAGCGATACCCCGGCATCGGCCGCGACATGCTTGATCGTCACCGCCTGGCGGCGTCTGGCCATGGGGATCAGGCGGCCTTTTCGGCGGGCGCGGTCGCCCCGCAATAGCGTGAAACATAAGCCGCGTGGCTCGGCAGCGTCGCGACGGTGCGCGCCACCTGCTCGCGGATGCTGCCGAGGAACCGCGCGAGTTCGTCGTCGCTCAGCTTCGCGGCGATCGGATGCCAGGATTGCGGTACGATCCCCTGCCCCAGCATCACCTGCACCCAGCTATTCTCGGCGAACAGTTCCTCGTTCCGGCGGAACACGCGGCCCGTCTCGCGGAACAGCGCGATCTTCTGAGCCAGCGTCTCCGGCACGTCCATTGCCGCCGCTTGCCGCCAGAAGGGGGAATCGCGGCGGTCGGTCGCCTTGTAATGGAGGATCAGGAAATCGCGGATCTGGACCATGTCGGTGAGCTGCTGGTCGTTGAACTCGGCCACGTCGCTGGGATTGACCGGGCCGAGCGGCAGCATCCGCACCAGCCGCAGGATCGCCCGCTGGATCAGGTGAATGCTGGTAGATTCGAGCGGTTCCATGAACCCGCCGGACAGGCCGATGGCGATGCAGTTGCGATGCCACTGCCTACGCCGCGCGCCGGTCTGGAACGACAGATGATTGGGCTCGGTCAGCACCCGCCCCTCGACATTGCCGAGCAGCCGTTCGAGCGCCGCCTCGCGAGTGAGGTACCGGCTGCACCAGACGATGCCGTTGCCCGTGCGATGCTGGAGCGGGATGCGCCACTGCCACCCCGCATCGTGCGCCATCGCGCGCGTATAGGGGACGGGCGGGCCGACATTCTCGGTCTGCACCGCGATCGCGCTGTCGCAGGGGAGCCAGTGGCTCCAGTCGTCATAGCCGGCGTGCAGCGCCTTTTCGATCAGCAGCGCGCGAAAGCCCGTGCAGTCGAGGAACAGGTCGCCCTCGATCCGCCGCCCGCCGTCCAGCACCAGCGCGGCGATGTCGCCGGTGCCACCGTCCAGCTCGACCTCGGCGATCCGCCCGTCGATGCGGACCGTGCCGTCGCCCTCGGCCATTCCTCGCAGGAAGCGGGCATAAGCGTTCGAATCGAGCTGATAGGCATAGTTGAGCGAATTGTCGGGCAGGTGCGCGAACCGGCCCTGCAACGCGGCGACAAGTTCGAGGCAATAATCGTCGTACGAGGCGTCCTGCCCACGCTCCAGCCCGCTCAGCCAGTAATGCTGGAAGCCGGCGGCCCAGTGATCCTTCCCCGTCACGCCGAAGCTGTGGAAATAGCGGTCTTGGCCGTCGCGCCACCCGTCGAACAGGATGCCGAGCTTGAAGGTGGCGTTGGTCGCCCG
This sequence comes from Sphingomonas yantingensis, assembly GCF_014199325.1. GTDB lineage: Bacteria > Pseudomonadota > Alphaproteobacteria > Sphingomonadales > Sphingomonadaceae > Sphingomonas > Sphingomonas yantingensis. The sequence goes on along the minus strand of NZ_JACIJJ010000001.1, from coordinate 575,506 downwards.
CATGAACGCCGCCTCGTCGATGCCGAGCAGGCGGTTGTAGGTGACGAGCGGCGGGATGGTGGATTCGCCGACGCCGACGGTGCCGATCGCTTCGGATTCGACGAGCGTCACGGTCGCCGCGCCGCCCATCGTCCGCGCGATCGCGGCGGCGGCCATCCACCCCGCGGTGCCGCCCCCGGCGACGACGATGCGCTTCGGGCTCATCGGCTGAGCTGCCGGAGGAGATAGGCGCGCAGCCGCCCCGCCGTTTCGGGCGTCAGCGGATCGAGCACGCCGCGTGCGCTCGCCGGGATATGCGCGGCCGCTGCCTCGCGGTCGCCGAAGACATAGTGATCGAACATCTGCCGCCAGTGTGCCTTTTCGTCGTCGGGCAGGTCGCGAATCGCCAGCAGCGCGTGGTTGAGCGCGTCCTGCGGATGCCCTAGCCAGCGCGGGCTCTCGCGCCACCAGTAGTTGACGAGGATGTTGAACGGATCGAGCGCCTCGACATGGTGCCACCAGAGCGCCGGGATATGGATCGCATCGCCCGGCTCCAGATCGGCGACGGTCGCTGCGGCCAGCGCATCGGCGAAGCGCGGGAAGCGGTCGAGGTCCGGCGCGTGGAGGTCGACCATGCTGATCGCGCGGCCGGCGGGCGTATTGTCGACCGGGCCGAGATAGAGATTCGTGAACTGATCGCGCGGGAACAGCGTGAAGCGGCGGCGGCCCGCGGCGACGCAGGCGAGGTTGTGCGGTACGTCGTTATGCGCGGCGATGCGTGTCCGCGTGCCGATCCAGATGCTCGCCAGCGCCGCCCGCTCGCCGAGGTCGACATGGTTGGCGGCGTGCAGCCCGTCGAAATAGTCGTGAAGGTCGATCGAGCCGAGATAGATCGCCGGCCCGCCGCCGCTCGCCTCGCCCTCCGCGATCCGCGCGAAGATTTCGGCGAGCCCGGCATTCATCATGCGGAAGTTCATCGCCATGGCCGCATCGTAGAACAGGCGCCCGTCCGCCGCTCCGCCCACCGACACCGGGAACGCGCACTGCCTTGCATGGGCGAGCACATACGCCCGCGCTTCGCCTGCCGAGCGCTGCCCCGCCTGTACCAGCGGCCAGTCGGCCACGAGGCCGCGAACGACGAACGGCGCCTCCGCCTCGGCCAGCAGGCGGTCGAGCGTCGCGGCGTCGCGCGCCTCGACTTCCCGCACCGCGGGCAGCGCGGCAGTGATGGCGGGGTCGGCCTCAGCCATGGCCGCTCCGCCGGTTCTTGCGTGCGATCAGGCCGGAGAGGTTGGTGAGCGACGCGAGCGCCATGAAGATCGGCATCAGATGCCCTTCGCGGTGCAGTTCGGCGACGCTGGCGTCGTCGAGTCTCGCCAGCTTCGCCTCGTCGATCACGTGATAGCCGATCAGCCGGTGGCGCGCCCCGTCGGCCAGCGTCACGTCGAGCGTCAGAGGTTCGAGCAGGTCGTGGCGCTTCAACGCGGCAAAGAACTCGGCCGCGCGGTGGTGGCCGGTGTCGAGCGCGCGCAGCTTCTCGATCACCGCCTCCAGATAGGGTGTCGGCGCGCCCTCCTCGTCGAACACGCGCACGCCCGTCGGGTCGATCCGCGGGCTGTCGAGGTCGAGATGCACCTGCCCCTGCCCTTGCGCCGTTCGGCCGATCAGGAACGGTCGGATCTCGACCGACAGCGGCAGCGCACCGGCATCCCAGCGATCGCCGTCGAGATACAGGTTCTCGCCCCCCTCGAACCCGAACATCGCCAGCGCGTCGAAGCGATCAGCCTCGAGGTCGTGGCGGAACAGGATCGGATAGTCGTTCTGCACCCGCCGAAACTCGTCGGGGACGGCGATCGCGCTCATCAGCGTGTCGCCGTATCCCGCGCCATAGCCGGCGGCGACGCGCAGGTCGCGGTGGCGTTCGGGGTCGAGGATCGCGTGGTTGGCCATCAGCGTGCTTCCTTGAGAAGCGGCCGGGCCGCCAGATTGTCGAGATAGGTGCGGTTCGTGGGCAGGCTGGCGGTCAGCGTGCGCGCGCGCTGGCGAAGCTGTGCCATCCGCTCGGCGACCGCCGTCTCGTCCTCGACCCGCATCGCGGGCGGCGGGGGCACGGGCGCACCCATGCCATAGAGGACGTACTGATGGCTGGCAGCGGGGAACAGCTCGTCCACCGCTTCGAAGTCGCTCGGCATCGGCGCGCGGTGCTGCCAGCGGGTCAGCATCTCTGCTAGGTCGCCCGGCACGCTCGCGGGGTCACGATGCGCCTGCCAATAGGGCCCCTGCCGCTCGCTCAGCGCGTAGTGCAGCTTGAGGAACGCGACGATCCGGTCCCACCGCTGGCGGAAGCGCGCATCGAACCGCCGTGCCGCCCCCGCCATCGCGGCGCGATCGGCCGGAAAATCCTCGACCAGCGCGTCGAGGCTCAGCTCGATCAGCACGATCGCGGAGGCCTCCAGCGGTTCGAGGAACCCCGCCGAGAGGCCGATGGCCAGACAGTTGCCGACCCAGAATCGCTCGCGATGCCCCGACCGGAACTGAAGCTGGCGGAACGACAGTGCCGCCGGATCGCAATCGGGCGCGGTGCGGCGCAGATAATCGGTCAGCACCGCCGCCGCGCAATCGTCGCTCATATGCGCGGACGCATAGACGCATCCGACCCCGCGCCGCGTCGGCAGGCCGATGTCCCAGATCCAGCCCGCCTCGTGCGCGGTCGCGTCGGTGACGGCGGTGATCGGCGATCCGGGCGCGACGGGCACCTGCACCGCCAGCGCGCGGTCGTTGAACAGCACGTCCGACCGGTCGACGAAGGGCACGCCATAATGCCCCCCGATCAGCAGCGCGGCATGGCCGGTGCAGTCGATGAACAGGTCACCCGCGATGTCGCCGTTCGTACGAGTCGCGACCGCGGCGATCGTGTCACCCTCGCCCGGCACCACATGCTCGACATGATCGGCGACGTGGACGACGCCCAGCCGCTCGGTCGCGTGGGCGCGCAGCAGGCCTGCGAACTTCCCCGCATCGAGGTGATAGGCATAGTTCACCGCCCCGGCATAGTCGGGCATCGCCGGCTGGCGCGGGGCAAGCGCGCGCTCGGCCACCGACGGCTGTGCGCACACGGCATCGGCGAACGCACCCTCGCCGTCCCAGCCCGCCATGAGCGCGCCCGCCGATCCCTCGACTGGCGGGGTGAACGGGTGGTGATAGGCATCGCGCCCGTCGCGCCAGCCGATGAAGCGCGACCCCTGCTTGAAACTCGCGTCGCAGGCGGTCAGGAACTCGGCCTCGATGATGCCTATGCGCGAGAGCGTGCGGCGCATCGTCGGCCACGTCCCCTCGCCCACCCCGATCGTCGGAATGTCGGGCGCCTCGATCAGCGTCACGTTCAGCGTGTCCGGCCGCGCCGCCGCGGCAATGCGCGCGGCGGCCAGCCAGCCGGCGGTGCCGCCGCCGACGATCACGATCCGCTTCACCGAACCCGACACGAGCGCCCGTTCCTCATCGCCGCGACTGTGCCGCGGGGCAGCGAAAAACGCCACCCCGCCCCCCTTGGCCTCTTAGAAGTTCAGCCGCAGGCCAGCCTGATAGCGGGCATAGCCGGGTTGCGCGAAGGTCACGAAGTTCTCCGACCGGCGATGGCCGCGGCGGTTCGAGTTCGTGATGTTGATCCCTTCGGCGAAGACCGTCAGGCCCTTGACGAACTCCCAGCTCGCGCTGGCGTCGAACTGGCCGTAATCCTCGACATAGGTCGGATCGAACGCGCCGCCGGCATAGAAGCCCTCGCGCCAGTTGTACGCGATACGCGCCTGGATGCCGTTCTTGTCATAGTAGGCGACGGCATTGGCGGTGTCGCTCAGCCCGACCAGCGCGAACTGGCCGACATTGGGGTCGAGCGCGTTGTCATACTGCGTATCGCCGTTGACGATCGTGTAGTTGAGAAGAACGCCGAGGCCCGTGTTCCAGAAGCGATGCTGGATCGCGAACTCCCAGCCGTTGATGTTGGCGGTCTGATCGCTGTTGAACGGCTGCGTCACCTGGAAGTTGAACAGGTCGTCCTCGGGCAGGCCGTTGATGTTGCCCGTCAGGTACGTGGCATCGCCCGCCTGCGTCGTACCGGTTACTTGCGACGATCCCGGATAGTTGCGCAGGATATAGTCGCGCACGCGCACCGCATCGGTGGTGCCGAGCGCCGCGACCGCCGCGCGATAGCGCGGGCCGGACCCCGGATTGCGCAGGTCGAACGCCGACTGGTCTACCTGGGTCGTGCCAATGAAGTTGCTGACATCCTTGTTGAAATAACCGACCGAGATGTAGCTTTCGCGGGTGTAGTACCACTCGGCCGACAGATCGATGTTCTTCGACTTGTAGGGGACGAGGTTGGGGTTGCCGAGCGACCCGGTGCCGCCGCCGATACGCGGGTTGGACCCGAGCTCCAGCCCGCCCTGAAGGCTGGCATAGTCGGCACGGGTGATCGTGTGGCTGTACGACGCGCGCAGCTTGACGTTGCGCACCGGCTCGATGTCGAAGTCGATCGCCGGCAGCCAGTTGGCGTAGCTGCCCTTGAACGTCGTGAACGCCGAATTGGGCGAATAGATCAGCGCGAACTCGTTGGCGCCGGTCCAGCGCGTGCCCACCGGGATCGGCACCAGCGCCGACGAATTGACGTTGGTCTGGTCGTAGCGGACGCCGGCGATGATGTGCGCCGGGTTGCCGTTCACGTCGAAGCTGAAATTGCCCTGGATGAAGGGCGAGATCGTCTTCTCGCCGATCCGCCGGTCGACGGTGTAATTGGCAAGGCAGGTGCCCTGCTGGACCGTGCCCGTCTGCGGGTTGGAGCAGATATTGTACTGCGAGCGGAGAAGCTCGGCCATCTGCTCGAAATTGAAGGTGTAGATCGCCGGCGGCAGCCCGCCGCTCCCGTCGAAGCCCTTGAACTTGTCGGGCAGCGTCACCTGCTTGAAGAAGTCGTCGGGCACCGCCGCGGCGCCGAACGACTGGCCGCGCGGATCGACGCCGCCCCAAGTCTCGTTCTGGATGAAGCCGTAGGCCGAGCGGACCTGATTGTCGACGAACGAGAAGCCGGCATCGATGCTGTCGAGGAAGCCGCCGTCATGGTCGTAATGACCCTTAAGCTGCACCTGATTGATCGTGTCCTTGAAATACGCGTTGCGGAACGCATTGCCCGTCGGCGTGATGAGCGACGGGTTGAGCGGGTCGATCCCCGGATACATCTGGTAGTTGATGATCGGCAGGTCACCGGTGAAGTCGATCCGCTGCGACTGCACGCCGAAGATCGCGCCGCCGATCGACGTGCTCGACCCGTAATCGTTGGTCGGCTTCGATTCCGCGGTCGAGTGGTGGACATCGAGCGAGACGGTGACGCCGCCCGGCGCATCCCAGGTCAGGTTGCCGCCCAGCGACTTGTTGATCGACTTGTTCGCGGTCAGCGACTGCGAATAGGACAGGTCCTTGCCCGGATCGAACTGCTCCGAATAGAAAACCGGGCCGGCGACGGGGCCGTTGGTCCACTCGGACGAGGTGTTGCCGAAGTTGAACCAGATGCCGACGCTGCTGTCGCGCACCTCGACCCGGTTCGACGAATAGGTGAAGTCGACCGTCGCGGTCAGGCTGTCGGTCGGCTTTGCCTGAAGCACGAGCTGGCCGTTGATCCGCTCGCGGTCGATGTCGAGCAGGTCGTAGGCGGCGCTCTGCGGGATCTCATAGACGTCGTTCGGACCCGGGCGGTTGGTGATCCGCTCCGACCCCGGCGTGCCGTTCTGCGGCAACGTGCCCCAGTTATTCTCCGAGCCGAGGAAGCCGTCGCGGAAGCCGACGCTGGCCGAGTTCACGCTCGCCTTGCGGCGCTGGTACGTGCCCGACAGGACGATACCGAAACGGTCGTCGCCGAAGGTCTTGGACACGATCCCCGACACTTCGGGGGTGATCGGGTTGCCCTCGTTGCGCGAGGTGTCGAGCACGCCGCGCGCGGCGATCGAGCCGCGAAAGCCGGGGCGGTCGAGCGGGCGGGGCGTGCGGATGTTGATCGTCGAGCCGATGCCGCCCGACGGCACCGCGGCGCGGCCGGTCTTGTACACCTCGACCGCGGCGATGCCCTCGGACGCGAGGTTCGCGAAGTCGAACGAGCGGGAATTGGGCGCGCTGGCGCCGTCGCCCAGCGTCGAGGTCGGCATCTGACGACCGTTCAGCGTGACGAGGTTGTATTCGGGGCCGAAGCCGCGGACGGTGACGGTCGAACCCTCGCCGTTCGAGCGATCGATCGACACGCCGGTGATGCGCTGGAGCGACTCGGCCAGGTTGGTGTCGGGGAACTTGCCGATATCCTCGGCCGAGATCGCGTCGACCACGCCCTGCGCGTTGCGCTTGATATCGACGGCCTCGCGCAGCGAGGCGCGGATGCCCGTGACGACGATATCGTCGCCAGCTTCCTCGGCCGGAGCGGCATCCTGAATGTCGGAGGGTCCGGGGGCACCCATCGTCGCGGCGGCATCCTGCGCCATGGCGATCGACGGCACACCGCCCAGAACGATCAGCGACGCACCGACGGCGAATCGCGAAAACTGACGAGCACGGACGCTCAACATGCCCTTTCCTCCCCTTTTAACCCGCGCGCTATCCCAATGGAGCGCGTCTCATGAGAACGTTCACTCGACGATTTTCCCTGATTTGTCAAGGTGACCATGGCCAGCGCAGATGTTAGCGCTAAACGTGGGAACGTTCTCTTGCATGCGAAGGACTTGGCCGTGAACAGGCAAGCGGCATAAGGCGGCGCATGGCCGCATCGCCCCCCGTTTCTCGACAACCCCCTGCGTTTCTGATGCTGTACGCCGTCGCAAGTGCGGGCGGAGTGATCGCCTGGTTGCCGCTGTTCAGCCTGCTCCTGCCGATGCGGATCGAGGCGGTGGCGGGCGATGCACGGATCGGCCTTGCCACCATCGTCGCCGTCGCGGGCGCGATCGCCGCCAGCGTCGCCAACATCGCCGCCGGATGGGCCAGCGATCGCTCGGTCGAGCGCGGCGGCGGGCGCAGGCGCTGGGTCACTTTCGGCCTTGCGGCGCTGATGCTCGCCTATCCATCGATCGCGCTAGCCGACACGCCGACGGGTATCCTCGCCGCGGTGCTGGGGGTGCAGGTTGCGGTCAACCTGCTGATCGCACCGCTCCTGGCGATCATGGCCGACGAGGTGCCCGAGGGGCAGATCGGTTTCGCCAGCAGCCTGCTCGCGTTCGGCGCGCCGCTGGCGTCCGCGTTCCTTGCGCTGCTGGTCGCGATGCCGACGATCGATATCGGCTTGCGGCTCGCGATCATCCCGCTGGTTGCCGCGTTCCTAATCGCGCCCTTCCTGTTCGCGCGCGCCGTCCCGGTCACGCCGCAAGCGGTGGATGCGACGCCGACACGCCCGCGCGATCTGGCCGCCGCCTGGTTCGCGCGGCTGCTCGTCCAGATCGCGGGCAACGTCGTCGCGCTCTACCTCTTCTACTACCTGCGCGGCGTGGCCGACGGCGCATCGTCGGACACCGTCGCCGCGCGCACCGGTCAGCTCCTGACGCTGGTCAATCTGCTCGCTATTCCAGCGGCGCTGGTCGCGGGGCGGCTGTCGGATCGCACGGGCCGGCGGCGCGCGATCCTGTTCGCGGCGGCAGCGGCAGCGGCGGCGGGTCTGGTGGTGATGGGCACCGCCGTCCACTGGCTGGCGGGCGCGATCGGATATGCGGTGTTCGCGATCGGCAGCGCCGTCTTTGCCGCGCTGCACGCGGGCTTCGCGATGCTGTTGCTGCCGAGCGTGCGGCGGCGGGGTCGCGACCTCGGCCTGCTCAACCTCACCAACACTGCGCCCTCGATCATAGGCCCGCCGATCGCGTGGGCGCTGACGGGGCCGGAGGGCTTCGGGCTCGCTTTCCTCGTCCTCGCCGCGCTGACGCTGTCGGGCGGTGCGCTAATGCTGGTGGTGCGGGGCGACTAGGTCAGGCGCCCCGTCCGCCCATCACTGCTTGCGGCTGGCTTCGAACAGGAACCAGGCGCGCTCCTCGGCCTGGTCGGTCCAGTCGTCGAGGATACCGCTGGTCGCGTTGTCCTTGGCGTCGTCGACGATATCCTTCGCCTCGCGCAGCAACTCGACCAGCTTCAGATTATCCTCGCGCAGTTCGGCGAGCATGTCGGCGGCGGGCACGAAGTCGGCGTCGTTGTCCTTGATCGTCTGACGCCGAGCAATGTCGCCGATCGAGCGCAGCGTCACGTTGCCCGTCTTGCGCACCCGCTCGGCAATCGCGTCGGTGGTCGCGAGGATCTGCGCCGCCTGATCATCGAGCATCAGGTGATAGTCGCGGAAATGCGGCCCCGACACGTGCCAGTGGAAGTTCTTGGTCTTGAGGTACAGCGCATAGCTGTCGGCCAGGATGCCGTTCAGCGCATCAGCCACCGTTTTGGCAGCGTTGGTCTTCAGATCGGTCGGCGTCTTGAGCGCGGGGGCGGGATTGTCGGCCATGCAGACGGGCTCCTCCAGATGGGAAAGTCGGTTCGGTATCAAAACGACCGGACCGCGCATTGGCTCCGCCGGGAAAAGGGCGGTATCTTCGATCGCGGCAATCGGTTTTTCAGATCAGCCGCAGCCCGCCAAGCGCCATGACGAGGCCGGCGAGGACGAGCATCGCTCCGCCCGCCAGGCCGATCGCCCGAAGCGGCAGCCGTCGCCACTCGCGCTCGCCCAGCGTCGCAGCGACCAAGCCGGCCACGATCGCGCCGATCGCTGCCCCCGCCGCGGCGAGCAGCGAACTGCCGCCCCATGCCGCCGCGCCGAAGCCCACGAACTGCACCCGTTCGCCGAACGCCAGGATGAAGATCCCCAGCGCACTCGTCGGCAGCGCACCGATCCGCCACCCGTCCAGCCGGTCGCGCGGCGGCTTGGCCGGCATCAGCGCCCCTGCCCCTGCAAAGACGAGTGCCAGCCCGAAGATCAGGCTGCGCGCATTGGGCGTCATCATCCCGCGCACCGCCAGCGCACCGGCCAGCGCCGCGCCCATGATCGCAACCTGCGCGGCGATGACGCCCAGAATCACCCCGGTCCGCTTGCCGAATCGCTCGCCTAGGATCGCCGCCAGCCACGCGGGGCGATCGGTCGCACCGGCAATCAGCGCAGCGATCAGGGCGGGAAGCAGGCTGTCCATCGCGCTTTCCCTGCCCCAAACGCGCTTGCGAAGCCGTTAAGTCTACCCCCAAGCTTGACGCGCCCGCCGGAGTCGTGCATGCGCCGCGGCCTGACGGCGGTGCGTACGCGCGCCGCCTTTCGCTTTTTTTGCTGCTACGGGAATTGGGCCATGGCCAAGCCGACCACTGTCAAGATCCGGCTGGTGAGCACCGCCGACACGGGTTTCTTCTACGTCACCAAGAAGAATCCGCGCAACCAGACCGAGAAGATGAGCTTCCGCAAGTACGACCCGGTCGTGCGCAAGCATGTCGAGTTCAAGGAAGCCAAGATCAAGTGATCTGACGGGCGGTTTCGGTCGCCCCGATTGCTTGCCGAAGGCGGGCCGCCCACCCGGGCGCGCCCGCCTTTCGTATGCCCGCGTCAGGCCGCCTCGCCCACCGGCTGAAGGATCTCGACGAGGTGCAGGTAGCGCGGCTCGAAATCACCCTCGGCCCACAGGCGCCGACGGTCGAGGATGCGGACCTCCCGCCCGGTGCGCTCGATCAGCCCATCCTCTTCAAGAGAGCGCAGCATTCGGTTGACGTGGACGGGCGTCAGGCCGGTGACGTCGCCCAGTTGTTCCTGCGTCCAGGGCAGCGTCAGCATGTCTGGCGGCGACAGCCCGACCGCCTGCGACCGCAGCGCCAGCTCGCACAGTGCATGAGCAATCCGCGTCTTGGCATCGCGCCGGCCCAGATTGGTCATCCACTCGCGCGCGATCGACGCCTCGACCAGCGCCTCGGTCCAGAGTGCGCGGCCAAGGTCGCGGTGCTCCAGCGCAAGCGTGCGCAGCACCTGCCGGTCGATCGCGGCGACCTTGAGCGGGGTCAGCGCTTCCACGTCATGGTCGGCGATCTCGAGGAACAGGTGCGCGAGGTCGAGAAAATCGCCGCGCAGTTCGACCGCGACGATCTGACGCCCGCCGCTTGCCGTCGTCTTGGACCGCAGCGCCACCCCGTCGAGAACGATCTGACAGTCGCGCGCGGGCGGGCCGCCGTCATGGACGATCTCGGTCCCCGCCTCGATATCGCGCAGCGTGAACGGCGCCGCCTCGATCGCGACGCACGCGGCGGCGGACAGCTGCGAGCGCAGCTTGAGCTTGGTCAGGATCAGGGAGTGGACGTTCACGCGCGACCCTCATGCGACACGGGGATGATAAGGCCGGAACCATACCGCGCCCGCAATGAAATAGGATAAGCGGCCCGGCTTTCAAACCACCGCCTTTCGCCCAGCGATCAGGCCGCGCCCGCCAGCGCCTTTTGCCGGCGGCGCTGGACCGAGCTGCCGATTCCCAGTGATTCGCGATATTTGGCGACCGTCCGCCGCGCGATGTCGAAGCCCTTGGCGTTGAGCAGCTCGACGAGCGTGTCGTCGGACAGGATTTTCTTGGGATCCTCCGCCGCGATCAGCGCGCGGATCGCGCTCTTGACCGCTTCGGCCGACACCGCATCGCCGCCATCGGCCGACTGGATCGCGCTGGTGAAGAAATATTTGAGCTCGAACAGCCCGCGCGCGCAGCTCAGATATTTGTTGCTGGTGACGCGGCTGACCGTCGATTCGTGCATTTCAATCGCTTCGGCGACGCGCGCGAGCGTCAGCGGGCGCAGGTGCGCGACGCCGTGGAGGAAGAACGCCTCCTGCTGCTTCACGATCTCGCTCGCGACCTTGATGATCGTCCGCTGCCGCTGGTCGAGCGCCTTGACCAGCCAGTTGGCACTGGCGAGGCAGTCGGACAGCCACGTCTTGCCCGCCTTGTCCTTGCCCGCGCTGCCCGACAGTTCGACATAATAGGCGCGGTTGACGAGGACGCGGGGCAGCGTCGCGGCGTTGATCTCGACCGCCCAGCCCTTGCCACGCCTTGCCACGAAGATGTCGGGCACGACACCCTGCACCGGCTCGCCACCGATCTTGCAACCGGGCTTGGGGTCATAGTCGCGCAGCTCGCGGATCATGTCGGCCATGTCCTCCTCGTCCACGCCGCAGATGCGGCGAAGCTGCGCGATCTGGCCGCGCGCGAGGAGGTCGAGATTGTCGATCAGCCGCGCCATCGCCGGGTCGTATCGGTCGGCATCCCTCGCCTGGATCGCGATGCACTCGGCCAGGTTGCGCGCGCCGACGCCGGTGGGATCGAACGTCTGGATAACGCCTAGCACCCGCTCCACCTGCACCAGCGGCACGCCTAGCCGCTGCGATACCTCGAGCAGGTTGGCGGTGAGGTAGCCGCACTCGTCGATCTGGTCGATCAGGTGCGCGGCGACGAACAAGTCGGGGCCGGACAGCACCGCGCCGGCCTGTGCCAGCAGATAGTCCTGAAGGCTCTCACCGGCTGCTGCAAAGCTGTCGAAGTCGGGCGCCTCGCCCTCCCCGCCGCCGCTGCCAGTCGCGCCCATCCCCAGCGATCCGTCGAGCCCGCCGACCGAATCGCTGGCGCTGTCGTGGTGGAACGCCTCGGCGCCCATGTCGACGTCGAGGCTAGCCTCGCCCGAACCGGCGCCCAGGCTGAGCAGCTCGTCGGCCTGTGCCGGCTCGTCGCGAGCGACCGGCGCGTCGTCGGGCGCCTCACGCTCGCCGCCGCCCTCATCTTCGCGTGCGGCCTCAAGTAGCGGGTTCTTCTCGATCTCCTCGGCAATGAACCCCTCAACCTCGAGGTTGGACAGCGCAAGCAGGCGGATCGCCTGCTGCAACTGCGGCGTCATGACGAGCGATTGCGTCTGCCGCAGGTCGAGGCGCGGTGCGAGGCTCATGGGGCGAAGCTGCCGTGCATCAGGTCAGAGCGAGAAGCTCTCGCCGAGGTACAGGCGGCGCACATTGGCGTCGGCGACCAGCTCCGCCGGGCTGCCCGCGAACAGCACGCGGCCGTCATAGATGATGTATGCCCGGTCGACGATCTCCAGCGTTTCGCGGACATTGTGGTCGGTGATAAGCACGCCGATATCGCGCTGCTTCAGATCCTTCACCAGGTCGCGGATGTCCGCGATCGAAATAGGGTCGATGCCCGCGAACGGCTCGTCGAGCAGCATGATCGACGGGTCGGCGGCCAGCGCGCGGGCGATCTCCGCCCGTCGCCGCTCGCCGCCCGACAGCGCCATCGCCGGTGCGTCGCGCAGCCGCGTCAGCCCGAACTCGTCGAGCAGGCGGTCGAGCTTCGCCGCGCGCGCCGCCTTGTCCGGCTCGGCGAGTTCGAGGACGGCGGAGATGTTCTTCTCGACCGTCAGCCCGCGAAAGATCGACGTTTCCTGCGGCAGATAGCCGAGACCCAGGATTGCGCGGCGATACATAGGCAGCGCGGTGATATCCTCGCCGTCCAACATGATGCGGCCCGAATCGGGCTTCACAAGGCCCATCACCGAATAGAAGCTAGTCGTTTTGCCCGCGCCGTTGGGGCCAAGCAGCCCGACGACCTCGCCGCGAGCGACGTTCATTGACACGTCGGTCAGGACCACGCGCTTGTCGTACGCCTTGGCGATCGAGACGACGGCGAGGCCGGTGTCGCTCGGCACCTCGACGACGGTCGGCACGTCCTGAATGGTGGCGGTGTCGTCCATCCTCGATCGGCTCCTTGGCTCAGCGCCAGCCTTTTCGCGCCTTCCCCGCCGCTTGGCAAGGTTCGTGCATGGCGCGCGGACACGAAAAAGGGGCCGGTCGCCCGGCCCCTTTCGTCGATCCTGCGATGATGCCGGCGTTTAGCCCAGTTCGCCCTTCAGCGCGTCGACCAGATCGGTGCGCTCCCAGGTGAAGAAGTCGCCGTCGGCCTTGCGACCGAAATGGCCATAGGCGGCGGTCGGCTGATAGATCGCCTTGTTCATGCCCAGGTGCGTGCGGATGCCCTTGGGCGTCAGGCGGACGAGCTTGGGCAGCACTGCCTCGATCTTCGCTTCGTCCACGGTGCCGGTGCCGTGCGTGTCGACATAGAGCGACAGCGGCTCGGCGATGCCGATCGCGTAGGACAGCTGGATCGTGCAGCGCTTGGCAAGGCCCGCCGCCACGACGTTCTTGGCGAGGTAGCGCGAGATGTACGCGGCCGAACGGTCGACCTTGGTCGGGTCTTTGCCGCTGAACGCGCCGCCGCCGTGCGGGGCCGCGCCGCCGTACGTGTCGACGATGATCTTGCGCCCGGTCAGGCCCGCGTCGCCGTCCGGCCCGCCGATTTCGAACAGGCCGGTCGGGTTGACATAGATGTGATCCTGGTTGGCGGGCATCCAGCCGCTGGGCAGCACTTCCTCGAACACCGTCATCACATAGTCGCGCAGCCGCTTCTGGCCCGCGTCGTTCGACAGTGCCTTGGTATGCTGGGTCGACACGACCAGCGCGGTCGCGCCGGTGGGGACGCCGTTCTCGAACTTCAGCGTCACCTGGCTCTTGGCGTCGGGTTCGAGGAAGTCGACGACCCGCGCGTGGCGGTCGGCGGCCATCTTCTCGAGGATGCGGTGCGAGTAATAGAGCGTCGCGGGCATCAGGTCGGGCGTCTCGTCACAGGCGAAGCCGAACATGATGCCCTGGTCGCCGGCACCCTCGTCCTTGTTGCCGCTTTCGTCCACGCCCTGCGCGATGTGCGCCGACTGGCCGTGCAGGTGGCAGGCGAAGTCCGCGGTCTGCCAGTGGAAGCCGTGCTGCTCGTAGCCGATGCGGCGGACGGTATCACGCGCGGCCTGCTCGATCTCGGCCAGCGACGGGAACGCACCCTCGTTCGCGCGCACTTCGCCCGCCAGGACGATGCGCTGCGTCGTCACCATCGTCTCGCACGCCACGCGCGCGACCGGATCACGCGACAGGAACAGGTCGACGACCGCGTCCGAAATCTGGTCGGCGACCTTGTCGGGATGGCCTTCGCTGACCGATTCGGATGTAAAGAGATAATTGTCGCGCATGCTTTCCCCGTGGGTTGGCACCGGCCGAACGCCGGACTTCAAGATATAAAGCTATGGTTATATGCGCCCCTAGCGAGGACGACGTCTGATGGCAATCGCGACCGCCAGCATCAGCGCAGCGACGATCGCCGCCGCCAGATTGCCAACGCGCGAGAATAGCGTCGCGGGCAGCGCCGCCGGCACCGGCACCTCGATCGCACCGGCGCGGCGAATGCCGATTGTTGCAACGAGCCTGCCTTGCGCGTCGATCACGGCCGATATGCCTGTCGGGGTCGAGCGGATGACCGGTAGCCCCTCCTCGATCGCGCGCAGGCGCGCCTGGGCCAGATGCTGCGGCGGCCCCCACGCCCCGAACCACGCGTCGTTCGAGGGGTTGAAGATCAGGTCGGGCCGGTTCGCGCGATCCGCCACCTGTCCCGAAAAGATGATCTCGTAGCAGATCTGCATGCCGACCGATCCAAAGCCCGGCACCGGCAGCGTCTGTGGCCCCGGCCCCGGCAGATAGTCGAATTCGCCCGCCACCAGCCGCGACAGCCCGATGCGCGACAGGATCGGCCGCATCGGCAGATACTCGCCGTACGGAACGAGATGCGCCTTGTCGTATCGGCGCTCGGCGAGCTTGCCGGCGGGATCAAGAACGAAGATCGCGTTGCCCGCACCCTTCACCTCGCCGCGGGAATCGAACTCGATCGCGGTCGAGCCGATCAGCGCCATGTCGCGCGGCCCAAGCAGCGACGCGATCCGTCCGCGCGTCACCGGCGCGGTGCCCTTATAATACCATTCGGGCGGATAGCCGTCCTCGAGATAAAAGTTCACCGCCCCCTCGGGCCAGACGAGCAGCCGCGGGTGGCGCTGCGGCCGACCCGACTGGTCGATCAGCGCCTCCAGCATCTTGAGGTCGTAGCTGCCGTCGAGCATCGTCTCCTGCCCGACATTGGGCTGGACGACGCGGACGCGCGGGGTGTCGGGGCCGACCCGCTGCGGGATCGGCTGGGCCGAGGCGAACAACCCCGCCAGCAGGAGGCCAGCGGCGGCGATCAGCGGCATTCGCCAGCGACGCCAGCCGATCAGCAGCATCGCCGCGCCCGCGATGGCGACGGTGATACCCGACAGCGCATAGGTGCCGACGAACGCCGAAATCCGCGCGATGCTGATGAGCGGCAGCCAGATGACCGCGATCGGATTCCAAGCATAGCCGGTGAACATGGTAGCGCGCAGCCACTCGGTCGCGATCCACGCGGCGGCGAAGACGAGAACGTAGCTGCCGCCCGGCTCCGTCGCTGCATCGCCAGCCGATCGAGGGCTGGCGAGCCGCCACGCCAGCCCGGCGGCCATCGCCGGATAGATGGCGAGGTAGAGCGCCAGCAAGACGACCGCTAGATACCCCAGCACCGGCGGCATCTTGTCCTGAAAGTCGAAGGCGTGCTGGATCCAGTTGTTGCCGACGGTGAAGTGCGCGACCCCGAACGTCCAGCCGCGGAGGAACGCCGCCTTGAGGCTCGGCGCCTCGTGCACCAGCCACATGAGGAGGGCGAGCGCGGCGATCGTGACGGGAAAAAGCTGGAGCGGCGCGAACCCCGTCGCTGACAGCGCGCCGGCGACCAGCAGGGTGAGGTAGGGGCGGCGTGCGAGGCGGTTCAATCCACCCTCCGTTCCGGTTTGAGCGTGTCGATGCGCCGGGGCTACAGGCGACGAGCGAAAGAAGAAAGAAGCGGGATCCCGGATCAAGTCCGGGATGACGGTGTGGAGAGAGCAGCGCCCACCAAATCACGTCACCCCGGGCTTGACCCGGGGTCCCGCTGCTTCACCCTAAGCCGCTTCCACGCCCAGCTGCCACAGCACGAACGCGTTCTCTTCCGCGGCTTCCTTCAGGCTCTCCCACCGGCCCGACTTGCCGCCATGCCCCGCGCCCATCTGGGTCTTCAGCACCAGCACATGGTCGTCGGTCTTCATCGCGCGCAGCTTCGCGGCGAACTTGGCTGGCTCCCAATAAGTGACGCGCGGGTCGTTGAGGCCGCCGCCGATCCACAGCGCGGGATAGGCCTGCGCCTTGACGTTGTCATAGGGCGAATAGCTGCGGATTAGATCGAAGGCCACCTTGTCCTCGATCGGGTTGCCCCATTCGGGCCATTCGCCGGGGGTCAGCGGCAGGGTGGCGTCGAGCATCGTGTTGAGCACGTCGACGAACGGCACGTCGACCACCGCCACGCGCCACAGATCGGGATCGGAGTTGATGACCGCCCCCATCAGCTCGCCGCCCGCCGACCGTCCGGCGATGGCGATGTTGCCGGCGCTCGTGAAGCCGCGCTCGATCAGCCCCTTCGCCACGTCGACGAAATCGGTGAACGTATTGGTCCGCTTGTCGAGCTTGCCGTCGAGATACCATTGCTGGCCGAGGTCGTCGCCGCCGCGAATATGCGCGATCGCGAACGCGACGCCGCGGTCGAGGAAGCTCATCCGGCTGGTCGAGAAGCCCGGTGGCACCGCATAACCGTATGCGCCATAGGCATAGAGATAGAGCTTGCCCGACCCGTCGCGCGGGAAGTCCGCCGGATAGACGATTGAGCACGGGACCTCCGTGCCGTCGCGCGCGGTGATCTTCAGCCGCTCGGTCGCGTATTTGGCCGCGTCATAGCCGGAAGGGATTTCCTGGACCTTCAACACCTCCATTTCGCCGGTGCCGACATGATAGTCGTAGACGGTGCCCGGCGTGACCATCGATTCATAGCCAAGCCGCAGCGTCTGGATGGCGTATTCGGGATTGTCGCCGACGCCGGCGACATAGCTCGCCTCCGGGAAGGGAATGCGCGTCGGCTCCCCGCCCGAATACTGGTGCAGCTCGATCTGGTCGAGCCCGTCCTCGCGTCCCTCGACCACGAAGAAGTCGCGGAAGCAGGTCACATCGGTCATATAGAAATGCCGGCTAGGCCCGATCCGCTCCACCCACTCGGTCGGGTTGTCGAGGGTCGCGGTCACCAGCCGGAAATTGGGATCGACGTCGTTGGTGTGGATGAACAGCGTGCCGTCATGCTCGTCCACGTCGTACTCGCGCCCCACCTGACGCGGCGCGACGCAGAGCAAAGGCGCGGTCACGTCGTCGGCGGGGAGCAGATAGACCTCGCTCGTCACGTGATCGCCCGCCGCGATGACGATGAACCGCTGCGACTGGGTTTCGCTGACGCCGACGCGGAAACCCTCGTCGGCCTCGCGATAAAGCTCGGTCTCCTCTGCCTGCCCCAGCCGATGCAGCATCACCCGGTCGGTGCGCCACTGTTCGTTGGCGGGGGTGTAGAGCAGGGCCGTGCCATCCGCGGTCCAGACCAGCGCGCCCAGCGTGCCGGGGATGACGTCGGGCAGGTGCTCGCCGGTGGACAGGTCCTTGATCCGCGCCTCGAACCGCTCCGAGCCATCTACGTCGGTGGCATAGGCGAGCAGCCGCCCGTCGCGGCTGATCGAGAAAGCGCCGAGGTTGAAATACTCCTTGCCCTCGGCCAGCGCCGGCTCGTCGAGGATCAGTTCGTCCGCGCCGCCCGCGACGGGCCGCCGCCACCAGCGCCGATACTCGCCGCCCTCTTCGAAATCGGTCCAGTAGAGCCAGTCGCCGTCCTTTTGCGGCACGGTCGACTCGTCTTCCTTGATGCGGCCGCGCATTTCCTTGAACAGCGTGTCGGCCAGCGGCTTCAAGGGCGCCATCACCGCGTCGTGATAGGCATTCTCGGCCTTCAGATAATCGAGGATTTCGGCGTCCTTGACCTCGGGATAGCCGGGGTCGCGCAGCCAGGCATAGGGGTCGTCGATCGTCTGCCCATGGGCGGTGAAGCTATGGGCACGCTGCGCCGCGATCGGCGGCTGGGGAAGAGCGGTCATGCCCTCCCCTAGCCGCGAGCGTGACGCCGCAGCAAGGGGACGATGACCGCGAGCAGCACCGCCATCGCCGCGATGGCGGACAGGCTTGTCACCGGATCCTCGACGACGAAGGCGACGACCAGCGCGGTGTTGACGAGGGCGGAGAAGATCGCGGGCAGCGGAAAGAGCGGCATCTTCCAGGGGCGTTCGAGCGTGGGCTCACGTCGACGGAGGACGATCGCCGCCAGATTGACCGCAACGCCCACCATCGCGAGCAGCACGGCACTGAACGCCAGCAGCGTCTCATAGACCCCAACCAGCGCGAGGAGCGCCCCGCCGATCGCCGTCGCCGCCAGCGCCGCGCGCGGCGTGCCGCCCTCGGCCACGCCCGCCAGCCGCTCGACCCCGAAACTGCGCCCCATCGCAAACAGAATGCGCGGCAGGAACATCAGCATCACGCCCAGGATCGTGACCAGCGACACCAGCGACACGACCGTCATGCCCGTATCCGCCCGCGCGCCCATCACCCGGCCCGCCGCATCGGCGGCAACCAGCGTCGATCCCGCCATCTGTGCTGGGGTCAGCACATGCAGCATCGCAGCGTTCAGCCCCACGAATACCGCCGTCACCAGCGCAATGCCGACGAACGTCCCGCGCACCAGCCCGCGCGGATTGCGCAGTTCCTCTGCGAAATAGGCTGCGCTGTTCCAGCCATAATAGGTACCGTAGACCGCTCTCAGCGCCGCGATCCCGGCGGCGAGCGTGATGACGCCGCTCGGGCTCGCCGCCGCCGGTCCCTGCGGCTCGCCGCGCGCGAAGGCTAGCACCGCGATCAGGCCCATGAATAGCACTGCCTTCAGCGCACTGCCCGCCTCCTGCGCCCGCGCCGCCGACTTGGTGCCCCGCCATTGCAGCGCGAACATGATCGCGATCAGCAGCACCGACAGGACCGGGATCGGCAACCCGCCGTCGATCTTCAGCCGCCCCAGATATTCGGCGAAGACCACGGCGATAAACGCGACCGCGCCCAGATTGCCCAGCCAGTCGGCCAGCCCCGCCGCCAGCCCCGCGACCGGCCCGAACGCGCGCCGGACGAACGCGAACGGTCCGCCCGCCTCGCCGGTCGAGGCGCCGAGCTCAACCGTCGAGCAGGCATCCACCGCCGCGATCGCCCCGCCCACCAGCCACAGCGCCAGGATCAGCGTCGCATCCGGCACGGCTGCGGCGACGAGGCCCGGTGTGCGCAGGATGCCCTGCCCGATCGTGCCGCCGACGACTGCCGCCACCGCGAACGCCGCGCCCAGCACGCGCAGCAATCTCGTTCCGCTCACCCCTGCCGTCCCCATGCCTCGACTTCGCAAGCGCCAAGGCGGTAAGGGATGCGGCAAAGGAGTTCCAGCCCATGTCCACCCATGCCGACCGCCTTGGGGCGCTGCGCGAGCAACTGAAGCGTCAGTCGCTCGACGGCTTCGTCGTGCCGCTCACCGACGAGCATCTGTCCGAATATGTCGGCGCCTATGCCCAGCGGCTCGCCTGGCTGACGGGGTTCGAGGGATCGGCGGGGACCGCCGTCGTGCTGCCGGCGAAGGCGGCGATCTTCACCGACGGCCGCTATACGATTCAGGTACGCGAGCAGGTGTCGGCCGATCACTGGAGCTTCGTGGGCGTGCCGGCGACGAGCGTGTCGGGCTGGCTGGCCGAACATGCCCCCGATGGCGGCCGGATCGGCTACGACCCGTGGTTGCACACCCGCGCCTGGGTCGATGAAGCACGCCGCGCGCTGGCCGCCAAGGGCGCCGAACTGGTGGCGGTCGAGGGCAATCCGATCGATGCCGTATGGGCCGGGCGCCCCGACATGTCGCCCGCGCCGCTCGACGCCTATCCTGACGACCTTGCCGGGCGCAGCTCGGCCGACAAGCGCGGCGAGATCGCCGAGTGGCTGGCCTCCAGCCACGCGGACGCCGTCGTCCTGTCGGCGCTGGACGCGATCGCCTGGACCTTCAACGTGCGCGGCAAGGATGTGGAGAGCACGCCGGTCGCGCTTGCCTATGCGATCGTCCATGCCGACGCGACCGCCGACCTGTTCGTCGACGAGGGCAAGCTGACCGATGACGTGCGCCGCCACCTCGGCAACGCCGTGCGCCTCCATTCGCGCGGCGCGTTCGCCGGGGCGCTGGGGCAGTTCGCGGGCAAGCGGGTGGTTGCCGATCCTGCCGGCTCGGTCGCCGCGATCATCGACGCGCTGGAGGCCGGCGGGGCCAAGGTCGTGGCGATGCGCGATCCCGTCGTGCTTGCCAAGGCGATCAAGAACCCGGCCGAAGTCGCCGGCCACGACGCCGCCCAGCTTCGCGATGCGGGCGCGATGGTGCGCTTCCTCAAATGGATCGAGGCGGCGGCGCCGAAGGGTGGGCAGACCGAACTCACCGCCGCCGCCAGGCTGCGAGAATTTCGTGAAGCGACCGGCGCGCTGCGCGACGTGTCCTTCTCGACCATTTCCGCCACCGGCCCGCACGGCGCGATCCCGCATTATCACGTGACCGAGGAATCGAACCTGCCGATCGAGCCGGGCCAGCTCTTCCTCATCGACTCGGGCGGCCAGTATCTCGACGGCACCACCGACATCACGCGCGTCGTGCCCGTGGGCGAACCGACCGCAGAGATGCGCGACCGGTTCACCCGCGTGCTGAGGGGTCACATCGCCATCGCGACCGCGCTGTTCCCCGAGGGAACGGTGGGCGCACAGCTCGACAGCTTCGCGCGCCGGCCGCTTTGGGAAGCGGGGCTCGATTACGCGCACGGCACCGGCCACGGCGTAGGCGCTTACCTGTCGGTGCATGAGGGGCCCCAGCGGATCGCCGCGCCCAACTACCCCGGTGGCGGCCCTGCCGAACCGCTGAAGGCCGGCATGATCCTCTCGAACGAGCCGGGCTACTACAAGGCGGGCGAGTACGGCATCCGCATCGAGAACCTGATCCTGATCGAACCGCGTGACATCGCGGGGGCCGACCGGCCGATGCTCGGCTTCCGCACGCTCACCTTCGTTCCGATCGAGCGCGATCTGATCGACCCGGCGCTGCTATCGACCGACGAATTAGCGTGGCTGAACGCCTACCACGCCGAGGTGATGGCGAAGGTCGGACCGACCCTCGACGACGAGCATCGTGCGTGGCTCGAAGCGAAGTGCGCGCCGATCGGCTGATCGGAACGGCCACCCCGGCAACGCGCCGGGGTGGCCCGTCATTCAACCCAAAGCCCGCTGGATCAGCGCCTCGGTCGAGGCGTCGAGGTCCTGGTCGCCCGCATCCGCCGCGCGCGCCATTTCCTTGCCGAGCTCGACGCCGAACTGGTCGAACGCGTTGATGCCGAGGATCGCGGCATTCACGAACGTGCGGTGCTCGTAGAACGCGATCAGCGCGCCCAGCGTCCGCGGGTCGAGCGTGTCGAGCAGCAGTGTCGAGGACGGCCGGTCGCCCGGATAGGCGCGCGCCTTGTCCGCATGGTCGCGGCCCTTCATCAGCGCCGCGCCTTGCGCGAACGCATTGAGGAGGAGTTGGCGGTGATGCTGCTCGTCGAGCGTATCCGCCGCCTCGATCACCGCGAGAAACTCGACCGGCACGACATGCGTGCCCTGATGCAGCAGCTGGAAAACCGCATGCTGGCCGTCGGTGCCGACGCCGCCCCAGGTGATCGGCGCGGACGGGCGATCGAGCGGCACGCCCTCGGCCGTCACGCCCTTGCCGTTCGATTCCATCTCCAGCTGCTGGAGATAGTCGGGCAGCAGCCGCAGCCGCTCGTCATAGGCGAACACCGCGCGGGTCGAGAGGCGGCGGACCTGCGTGTAATAGAGATCGGCAAATGCGGCGAGCACCGGCGCGTTCTGAGCGGTCTCGGTGAGGCGGAAGTGGCGGTCCATCTCCGCCGCTCCCTCCAGCAGTTCCTCGAACGCGTCCCAGCCGAGCGCCATCGCCGCCGGGAAACCGATCGACGACCAGAGCGAATAGCGCCCGCCGACGCTCTCGCTGAACGGCAGGATGCGCGTCTCGTCCACGCCCCACTCGACCGCCGCCTGCGGATTGGCGGTCAGCGCGATGACGCGGCCATAGGGGTCCTCGACCCCCGCCTCGGTCAGCCAGCCGATCGCGCTTTCGGCGTTCAGCATCGTCTCGGTCGTGGTGAAGGTCTTGGACGCGACCGCGATGATCGTCGCGTGCGGGTCGAAATGCTCAAGCGCGTTTTCCAGCGCGAGGCCGTCGACGTTGGAGACGATCGCGACATCGTAATGCATCCCCTCCTGCCCCAGCGCGCTCACCAGCAGGTCGGGGCCGAGCGCCGATCCGCCGATGCCGATGTGGAGGACGTGCTGGATCGGGCCGAGTGCTTCGCCCTCGATCGCGTCGATCAGCGCGCGCATTCGCGCGTGCTGCGCCTTGGCGCGGGCAACGCTCTCGGGCGCGCCCTCATAGCGCTCCGCGGTATGCTCGACCGCGCGGCCCTCGGTCACGTTGACGACTTCGCCCGCGAACAGCGCGTCGCGCTTGGCGGGCAGCCCCGCCTCGTCCGCCAGCACGGCGAAGTCGGCGATCAGTTCGGGCGTCAGGTGCGTCTTCGACCAGTCGAAATGGATGCCCGCGACGTCGAGCGTAAGGCCGTCCAGCCGGTCGCCCTTCTCGAACAGCTCGGCAAGCGTGGGACGCGGGGCGGCTTCGATCTTCGACCAGTTCGGCATGGGCATCTCCCTTGGATGCGTCGCCCTCTAGCGCGCCCGGCGCCGCCGCAATACCCCTTCAGTCGCGCCAGACGCGCTCGAACCGCTGGCCGAGGCCGGTAAGCAGCTCGTACTGCGACCGCCCCGCCGCCTTGGCCCATGCGGGCAGGTCGATGACGAAGCGCACCGTGTCGCCCTCCGCGATCCCGCTGGCGGCGCGGGCGTCGAGCGCGATCAGGTCCATCGACACGCGGCCGAGGATCGGGAGCGCCGCCCCCTCCCACATCGCGACCGCCGCCGGGCCGAGCGCGCGCGGGAAACCGTCGGCATAGCCGAGGTTGATGACGATAACGGGCGTATCCTTGCTCGCGGTCCAGGTCGCGTTGTAGCCCACCGTCGCGCCCGCGGGGACGAGGCGGCGTTGCAGCACCTCCGCCTCGATCGCCGCGACCGGTCGGATCTGTATCGCCAGCGCGTCGCACGGCACGCCGCCATACAGCGCGATGCCCGGCCGCGTCAGGTCGAACGCATAGTCGGGTCCGAGTGCGATCCCGGCAGAATTGGCGAGGCTCAGCCGCCGCGCGTCGGTCCTGCCGGCGAGCGCGGCGAGTCCGGCACGCTGGCAGCCGTTCATCGCCGACGCTTCCTCGGCACAGGCGAGATGGCTCATCAGCGTTTCGACGCCGACGCCGTCCAGCAGCGCCGTGTCCTGGGCGGCGAGGCCGAGCCGGTTCATGCCCGTATCGATCATCACGTCGCACGCACCCCCGCCCGCCGCGCGCCACCGCGCCACCTGCTCGACCGTATTCAGCACCGGCCGCGCGGGCAGGTCGCGGGCAGCGGCCATGTCGCGCTCGCGTACGCCGTGCAGGACCGACAGCGACAGGTCATGCTTGGCGACGAGGTCGGCGAGCGCCGCCGCCTCACCCCAGGTTGCGACGTAGAAATCGCGGCAGCCCGCGCGGGCCAGCCGCTCGACGACCCCCGCCGCACCGAAGCCGTACCCATTCGCCTTCACCGCCGCACCGCACGCCGCACCGCCACCAAGCCTGCGCAGCGCCTGCCAGTTATGGACGAGCGCCGCGCCGTCGAGCGTCAGGCGCGAAGGGGCATCGTTCGCGAACACCGCGCCCCGCTAGCGCGTTCGTGTTAAAGGGGGAAGCCGTACACCCGCGAAAGCGGAAGCACCGCGCCGTACCCCGCCACTCAATCCCGCGCCTCGGCCCCCAGCGTTTCCTTCAGGCCCACGCCCACCACGACCAGCGCCATCGCCGTCACTGCAAAGGTGTACCAGAGCCCCGCATAGGGATCGCCCGTCCTCGCCACGATATACTGGCTGATGAACGGCAGGAATCCGCCGAAATAGCCCGTGCCGATGTGATAGGGGATCGACATCGACGAATAGCGGATGCTCGGCGGGAACATCTCCGACAGCACCGCCGCAACTGGGCCGTAGGTCGCGCCCGACAGCGCCGACAAGCCGACGATCGCGATCAGGATGACGATGAGGTTCCGGCCGGTCGGCACCACCTTGTCGAGATTATAGCCCCCCGCCGACAGCGCCGCGTCGAGGCCCGCCGGCGACAGGTCGGCGACCGGCACGCCGCCGATCGACACCGCGACATAGGCCGCCTTCGCCTTGGTATAGGCGACGCCCTTTTTCGACAGGTGGTCGAGAACCTGGCCGCACGCGTCCGTCTGCTTGGCGGCGAACACGTCATAGGCGCATTGCGGCCCCGCGACGATGACGGGGGCGCGCCGCGCCGCCTCGGCCAGCCCCGGGTTGGCGGCGCTGCCGATCATCCAGAACAGCGGGAAGAGGAACAGCAGGCTGGCGATCAGGCCGATGACGATCGGCGGCTTGCGCCCCACCCGGTCGGACAGCCGACCGAACAGGATGAACCAGAAAAGCCCCGCCGCCGCGCCCGCACCGGTGATGATCTGCGCGGTCGTCTCCTCGACGCGCATCGGGCCGGTCAGGAAGGAAAGGACGCTGAACATCGCGGTGTACCAGATGACCGTCAGGCCCGCGGCGATGCCGAACAGCGCGACCAGCAGCCGCCGCTTGTTGCCCGGATGCGTGAAGCTCTGGACGAATGGATTGCCCGCCAGTGTGCCGGCCGCCTTCATCGCCTTGAACACCGGGCTTTCGGAGAGCTTGAACCGCATCCACAGCGACACGGCGAGCAGCAGGATCGAGAAGACGAACGGCAGCCGCCAGCCCCATGCCTGCCACGCCTCCGCGCTCATCGAGGCCTTGAAGCCGAGCACGACGACGAGGCTGAGGATGAAGCCGCCCGCGACGCTCGCCTGGATGAAGCTGGTATAGAAGCCGCGCTTGCCCGGCGGCGAATGCTCCGCGACATAGATCGCCGCGCCGCCATATTCGCCGCCCAGCGCCAGACCCTGCGCAATCCGCAGCAGGATGATGAGCGCAGGCGCCGCCAGCCCGATCGACGCGGCCGATGGGATGAAGCCCACCCCCGCGGTCGCCACGCCCATCAGCGTGATCGTGACGAGGAAGGTGTATTTGCGCCCGAGCTTGTCGCCCAGATAGCCGAACAGCACCGCGCCCAGCGGCCGAAACCCGAACCCCACCGCAAAGCCGGCCCAGGCGAGAAGCGCCTGCATGACCTCGCTGCCCGCCGGGAAGAACGTCCGCCCGATGATGCCCGAGGCGGCGAGCGTGCCGTAGATGAAGAAGTCGTACCACTCGAACACGGTGCCGAGCGACGAGGCGGTGATGACGAGCCGGATGTCGGACGCACTCGGCCCGGCGCTCACCGTTTCGCCGTCCACCTGCTCGATCGAAGCCATCTCGTCCCCTGCCCTGTCGTTTCCCCCGGTTTAGCGGAGCGTGCGCGTCGGGCAAGGCGGGGTTTGGCTTGCCCCGGACCCCACCCCTCCCTGACAAGGGAGGGGTGGGGTGGGTCGGCTAGCTTGGGGCGATCCGCCCGCCAATCACAGGCCGACCCACCCCCAGCCCCTCCCTTCCAGGGAGAGGAGTCGGTCGCGCCCGGAGCGGCGTCCCTCTAGCTCAGCCGCGCGAGCGCCGCCAACAGCCGCTCGGCCTCCGCCGCCTTGTCGGTGTGGTCGGCGCGCGCCTTTTCCACCGCCTCGGGCTTCGCCCGCTCGATGAAGCTCGGGTTCGAGAGCCGGCCCGCCAGCGAATCGCGCTCCTTCGCCGCCGCCGCGATCGCCTTGGCGAGCCGCGCGCGCTCGGCGTCGAGGTCGATCACGTCGCCGATCGGCAGCATGTAGGTCGCGCCGTCGACCACGACCTGAAGGGAGCCGCCGGCCGGCGCCTCCCCATCGGCCAGATCGACGCGCGCCAGCCGGGCGATTGCGGCCGCCTGTCGCCCGAGCTGCGCGATCGTCGCTTCGTCGCTGCCGCCCACGTGCATCGGCAGCTTTGCCCCCGGCGGCACGCCCAGCTCCGTCCGCGCCGCGCGCACTTCGCTCACCAGCCGGATCAGCCAGTCAATCTCCGCCCGCGCGGCCGGGTTCAGCGCGCGCGCGTCGGGCATCGGCCACTTGGCGACGATCAGGTCGTGCTCGCGTTCGCCCAGCGCGTGCCACAGCTCCTCGGTAATGAACGGCATGAAGGGGTGCAGCATCACCAGGATCTGATCGAGCACCCAGCCGGCGACCGCCTTCGTCTCCTCGTCGATCGCGCCCTTGATGAGCTCAAGGTACCAGTCGCAGAAACGGCTCCAGACGAACTGGTAGATCGCGTTGGCTGCCGCGTCGAAACGCAGGTCGGCGAGCGCGAGGTCGAGCGCCTGCACCGTCTCCACCGTCCCGGCGATGATCCACTTGTTGACCGCGTGGGTCGCGGCGGGCGGCTCCAGCCCCGTCGACGCGCCGATGCCGTTCGCCATGGCGAAGCGCGTCGCGTTCCACAGTTTGGTCGCGAAATTGCGGTATCCCTCGACCCGGCGCTCATCCATCTTGATGTCGCGGCCCTGGCTTTCCATCGCCGCCATGAAGAAGCGCAGCGCATCCGCGCCGTAGCGGTCGATCAGGCCGAGCGGATCGACGGTATTGCCTTTCGACTTCGACATCTTCGCGCCGTCCGCCGCGCGGACGAGGCCGTGGAGGTAGAGCTTGCGGAACGGCACCTCGCCGAGGAAATGCATCCCCTGCATCATCATCCGCGCATCCCAGAAGAACAGGATGTCGAACCCGGAAATCAGGATATCGTTGGGATAGCGCCCCGCCGCCCGCGGGTCCGCCTCCGGCCAGCCCAGCGTCGCGAACGGCCACAGCGCGGAAGAGAACCAAGTATCGAGGACGTCGGGGTCCTGCGTCAGCGCAACGCCCTCGCCAGCCTCGACCTGCGCGGCTTCCGCCGTTTCAGCGACGAAGATGCGACCGTCGTCGGCGAACCAAGCCGGAATACGGTGCCCCCACCACAGCTGCCGGCTCACGCACCAAGGTTGGATGTTCTCCATCCAGTTGAAGAACGTCTTCTCCCACGTCTTCGGCACGATCTCGATCGCGCCCGAGCGGACCGCCTCGATCGGCCCCTTCGCCAGGGTCGCTGCGTCCACATACCATTGGTCGGTCAGCCACGGTTCGATCACCACGCCCGATCGGTCGCCGAAAGGCGTCTGGATCGTGCGCGGTTCGGCGTCGTGTTCGGCGCCTTCCTTGTCGATGTGCGGGATGAGGAAACCGTCGGCCTTCAGCCGCTCGACCACCGCCTCGCGCGCATCGAAGCGATCAAGGCCCAGCAGATCCTCGGGCACGCCGCCGCACTGGACGATCCGCGCCTTGGCATCGAGCATATTGAGCATGTCGCGCGCCTCGATCCCGGCGCGGCGGCCGACCTCGAAGTCGTTGAAGTCGTGGCCCGGCGTGATCTTCACCGCGCCGGACCCCAATTCGGGATCGGCGTGCTCGTCGGCGACGATCGGGATCAGCCGCCCGGTGATCGGCAGGCGCACCTTCTTGCCTACCAGCGCGGTGTAGCGCGCATCCTCGGGATGCACCGCCACCGCCATGTCGGCGAGCATCGTCTCGGGGCGCGTCGTCGCGACCTCGATATGGCCCGACCCGTCCTCCAGCGGATAGCGGATGCGCCAGAAGCCGCCCTTCACCTCGCGCGTCTCGACTTCGAGGTCCGAAATCGCGGTGCCGAGGCCCGGGTCCCAGTTCACCAGCCTTTTGTCGCGATAGATCAGGCCTTGGCGATGCAGCTCGACGAACACCTTGAGGACGGCCTTCGAAAAGCCCTCGTCCATCGTGAATCGCTCGTTCGCCCAGTCCATCGAGCAGCCAAGCCGGCGAAGCTGGCGGGTGATCGCGCCGCCGCTCTCGCCCTTCCATTCCCAGACCTTCTCGACGAACGCATCGCGGCCGAGGTCGGTGCGCTTCACCCCGTCCCGGGCGAGGTTGCGCTCCACCACCATCTGCGTCGCGATGCCGGCATGGTCGGTGCCGACGACCCAGCGCGCATCCTTGCCCTGCAACCGGGCGTGGCGGACGAGAATGTCCTGCAAAGTGTTGTCGAGCGCGTGGCCGATGTGGAGCGAACCCGTCACGTTCGGCGGCGGGTTGACGATCGTCCACGGCTCGGCGCCGGGGCGCTCGGGGCGGAACAGGCCGCCCTCCTCCCAATGCGCGTACCAGCGCGTTTCGATGGCGGCGGGGTCGAAGGTCTTGGGCAGCTCGGTCATGGCCCCGCTCTATCCGAGCGCGCGCCGATGACAAGTCAGGCGATGCCGTTCGGCCCGTCGAGCAGCGCCTTGATGCGCGCGGACAGGTCGGCGCGGCGATAGGGCTTTCGCACCAGTTCGAACGCGCGGCTGTCCTCGTCCAGCGCGCGGTCCGAGTAACCCGTCGTCAGTAGGACGGGCAGATTGGGGAACTCGCGCCGGATCGTCTGCGCCAGCGCGACGCCCGTCATGCCGGGCATGACGATATCGGTGAAGACCAGCGCGAACTGCCCGCCGCCGCGCAGCACTTCCAGCGCGCGCGCGGCATTGTCGACATGCTCAACGGTGTAGCCCAGGTCCTCCAGCATCGCGCGGCCGAGCTCGGCAACCTGCGGCTGGTCCTCGACCATCAGGATCGTCTCGCCGCCGCCGACATTGCGGAGCACCGGGCCGGGCTTGGCATCGACCATGCCGCGCGCCCGGGGAAAATAGAGCGTGAAGCGCGCGCCACCGCCCGGCAGATTCTCCGCCGCGACGCCGCCGCCCGACTGGCGCATGAAGCCATAGACCATCGACAGGCCCAGGCCCGTGCCCTTGCCCACGCCCTTGGTCGAAAAGAAGGGGTCGAAGATCTTGTCGAGATTCTCTTCCTCGATCCCGCGCCCGCTGTCGGTCACAGAAAGCGAGACATATTCCCCCGCCTCCAGCCCCGGCGCGAGCGCGCCGTCGGTCACGACATTCTCGGTCGCGATCGTGACATGGCCCGCCCCGTCCATCGCGTCATGCGCGTTGGAAACGAGGTTGAGCAGCGCCATCTCCGCCTGCACCGGATCGATGCGGCTGTTCCAGAGGTCGTCGGAAAGCGTCCGCTTCAGCGTCACCTCGCCGCCCAGGTTGCGCTGGATGATCGGGCTGAAATCGGAAACCAGCGTGTTGAGGTTGAGCAGCCGGTCGCGCAGTTCCTGCTTGCGGGCAAAGGCAAGGAGCTGCTGCGTCAGCGTGGCCCCCCGATTCGCCGCCGCGCCGATCGCCTCGATCGCCCGGCGCGCGGGCCGGTCGTTGGCATCGATCCGCCCGTCGAGCAGGTCGACATAGCCGAGCACGACCTGAAGGAGGTTGTTGAAATCATGCGCGATGCCGCCGGTCAGCTTGCCGACCGCCTCCATCTTCTGCGCCTGATGCAACGCCTCCTCGGCCTCCTTGCGACGCGAGATGTCGAGCTGGCTGCCGAAGAAATAGATGAGCTTGCCGCTGGCATCGAACACCGGCGACACGAACAGCGCGTTCCAGAAGGTCGAGCCGTTCTTGCGATAGTTCAGCACCTCGACCGCGACTTCTTCCTGGCGGGCGATCGCGTCGCGCACCTGGTCGATCACGCTCTGATCGGTCTCCGGACCCTGGAGAAAGCGGCAATTGTGGCCGACGATGTCCGCGGGCGTATAGCCCGTCATCTTCACGAACGCTTTGTTGCAGAAGACGATCGGATTATCCGGCCGGTTCGGATCGGTGACGATCATCGGCATCCGCGTCGTCTCGACCGCGGCGAAGAAGATGTCGTGACGCGCGCCTTCCGGCGGCGACGCATCGGTCAGATGCGGCGCCGGGACGTGGAGCACCCCGGGGATCATCGTATCCCCCGGCACCTTGTCCAGGTCGTCGTCACTCATGTCGGGGCGAACCTTTGGCAACGCGCTTGGTTGCGCGCAACCCCGACAACATACTTTAGGGTGACCTTAGCCCGTCTGCCGACCGACGATCCGCTCGATCTCGCGCGCCACCATCGTCTCGACGATTCGCGGCAGGTTGGCGTCGAGCCATTCGCTGAGCATCGGCTTCAGCATCTCGCGGACCATCCCCTCCAGCGTATCGGTGCCGGGGGTTTCGGGCTTGACGATCAGCCGCGACAGCGCCTCGAGCTGTCCGCGCGTCGCCTGTGCGGCGCGGGCGGACAGGATCGCAGGATCGGGCGCGGCGGCGGCGCGCGGCGGTTCCGCGGGCACCGGGTCGGGCCGCGGCGCCTCGACGCGGGGCGGCTCGGGCGGGGTGACGGGTTCGTTAAGTTCGAGCACCGTCTCCGGCGCCTCGTCCTCTTCGGGTTCGGCGACGGTCGGCGGCGCGGGGCGACCGATGCGGCGGCCACGCGGCGACTGCGGGTCGCCCTCTTCGGCGATGATCCGTTTGATCGACGAGAGGATGTCCTCCATCGACGGTTCGTTGCTCAGATCCCCCATGTCTTCCTCGCCGCCCTCAAACCCCCGGCCCCTGTCAGCGCGGTGGTCTGACGCCACCTGACGGATTGGCGGGGTCGGTGTCAACGGGGCGCTGCAACTGCGGCTCCAGCGCGCGGGTCACGATCGGCGTCTGCGCGGGGGCATCGACGGTCCGCGTGCCCACCGGGCGCGGCGTCGGATCGTCGTCGTAATCGAACCACGCCTTAGCCACGCGCTTGTAATCGGTGAGTGGATCATAGAGCGCGCCGCCGTCGAGGCCGAGGTCCTCCGCCTCCGCCCGGCCCATCGCCGCGAGCAGCGCGAAGCCCGCGACATAGGCATCGCGGCGGGCGGACACGAGATTGACCTGGCTGTTGAGCAGCTCCTGCTCGGCGTTCAGCACCTCGATGATCGTGCGGTTGCCGACGCTGTTCTCGGCCCGCACGCCCTCGAGGCTCAGACGGTTTGCGGCGACCGCGGCCTCCGACGCCTCGATCACCCGCTGCGACGACTGCCAGTTGGCGAAGGCGGTGCGCGCCTGCGCGATGACGCCGCGCTCGGTCGCGGTCACCTGTTCGATCGCCTGCCCCTGACGCGCCTGCGCCTGGCGCACCTGCGCGGCCGGACGCCCGCCCTGATAGATCGGCAGCGTCAGGCTTACGCCCGCCTGCGCGGAGGTGCCCGACTGCGGCACGCTGGTCCCCACCACCGACGAGGGCAGCGAGCCCAGATAGTTGAAATAGCTGCCGCCCGCGAACAGATCGGCCTGCGGCAGCCGCGCGCCGCGCGCCGCACGCACGTCGAGTGCGGCGGCGTCGCGGTTGTGCTCGGCCGCCTCCAACGCAGGGTTGTTGTTGAGTGCGGTGCTGACCGCCGCCTGCGGATCGGCGGGCAGGTTGGGAAGCGGCGGCGGCGGCGCGAGCTGCCCTGGTACCGCGCCCACCACCTGCAGATAGCCCTCGCGGCTGGCGATCAGCTGCGCCTCGGCGATGCGAAGCTGGCCGATCGCGCCCGACAGCCGCGCTTCGGACTGGGCGACGTCGGTGCGGGTCAGGTCACCCACTTCGAACCGATCGCGCGTCGCCTGAAGATTGACCTCGAGGCTGCGGACGTTCTGGCGGTTGAGCTCGACCGTCGCCTCGTCGCGGATCACGTCGTTATAGGCGGCGACGACATCGGTGAAGAGATTGGCTTCGGTCGTGCGCAGGTTCGAGCGCCCCGCCAGCACCCGCGTCTTGGCCGCGGCGACCGAATTGCGGATGCGCCCGCCGGCGAACACGGTCTGCGTCACCTGTCCATCGGCGGTCAGCGCCTGATCGGGCTGGAGGAAGGCGTTCTGCCCCTGGACGAGGAAACGGGTGTAATTTCCGCGTACGCCGACCTGCGGCAGCGCATCGGCACGGGCAAGCGGCACCCCTTCGTTGGTGGCGCGCAGATTGGCGCGCTGACCGGCAAGGACGGGGCTGTCGCTATAGGCACGGAGTAGCGCGTCGCGCAGCGTCGTCGGCGTGGCGGCGGTCGCGGGCGCGCCCTCCGGCGCCGGGTCCGCGGGCGGCGGCGTCACCGTCTGCGCGGCGGCCGGTTCAGCGACCGCCGTCAGGCTGCACGCCATCGTTCCGGCCAGAAAGGCCAGTCGCATCCCCCTCATCATCCCCGTCTTTCGTTATGCTCCCGCCGCCGATCCTATCCGATCGCGCGAAAGCGGTGCAATCCTAAAGGTTTCCGAACTTGAACCCGCGCGGCTTCTCGAACCCGGGCAGGATCGGGCAGGCGCAATCGGCGAAATCGACGAGGCCGAAGCCCGACACGCCGCGAGCGCCGGTCGCCAGCCGCGTGACGCCGCGATCGACAAGCCCGGTGGCAAGGCGCGCACCCGGATGCGCCTGCTGGAACAGGCAGGCGGGCAGTTCCTCGATCGCGCCGTCGACGACGATCAGGTCGTAGGGCGCACCCGCTTCCCAGCCGGCGTTGAGCGGCCCTTCGACCACTTCGACATTATGAATGCCGGCCAGCGCCGCGCGCGCATGGGCGGCAAGCTCGGGCTGTTCCTCCAGCGCGACGACGTGCCGCGCCAGCTTGGCGAGCAGCGCCGCGGCATAGCCGCCGGCCGCACCCACCAGCAGCACCTTGTCGCCCGGCTGCACCCGCGCCTCGGTCAGGAGACGGCCGGTCGCCAGCGGATTGTTGTGGCGGCGGCCATGGCCCAGATCGACCATCGTGTCGGCATAGGCGAAGCGCGCGGCGCTGGCGGGCAGGAACCGCTCGCGCTCGACCTGCGCCATCGCGGCGACCACCCGCGGATCGTTGACCGCGCTCGTGCGCAGCTGGCTGGCCACCATGGCATTGCGCAGCGCCTCGCCGTTCTCCAGCACAGATGCTGTATCGAGGGTGGTCGTCATCATGTCCGCCTTTTCGCACAACCGTATTAGGTGTGCAATACACTAGTTGATCCCGCCGCTTCTATCGCGGCGAAACCCTCGCGCCAAGCTGTTGCACCGAAAGCGCAGGCATCGGCGGCAGTGTCCGATTCCGGGCGGCGGCGGGCGCGATCCGCTAGAGCCGCTCGACCGCACGGCGCAGGCGGCGCAGCATCTGGATGTCGCCCGCCGGGGCCGCCGCCGCCTCGCCCGCCAGCGCCATCAGCCGCACCGCGCCGAAGCTAGCGGCAAGCCCCTTCAGGCGCCACGCGCCCTGCCGCCACGACTCGCCGTCCTCGGCGGTCAGCATCACGTGCAGTGCGCGCTTGGCGCTGTCGAGAAAGGCTTCGCGCAACTCGGCGATCAGCGCGGGTTCGTCACCCACCGCCGCCGCCAGGGTCGCATCGATCGCTCCGGGGTCATAGGCCATCGCAAATGAAGGTAAACGCCGGGGGGTTAATTCATGGTTTCGCTCGCCGACCGACCGCTTTGTGATAGAGAGTGGGCATGAACGGGGGTTCGCGCACCATCGACTTCCACGCCGACCGGGCGGCCCAGCCTGCGGACGAGGACAATATCCTGCCCTTGGAGCGGGAGGCGATGGTGCCCGACGCCTATGACCCGCCCCGGCCCGATCCGACCGCGCGACTCGCGATGATCGCCGCGATCGGGGTGACCGTCGTCTGGCTCGGCTGGTGCCTCTGGTCGCTGTTCGCCGCGCCGCTGCCCGTCGCGCTGATGCCCGCCGCCACGATTCAGCTCGCCGCGGCGATCCTGGCCCCGCCGGCGCTCGTTGCGATCCTCTGGCTGGTCGCGCGCCGCGGCGGCGACGCCCGCGCGCGCCGGTTTGCCGGGCTTCAAGCCGCGATGCGCGCCGAGGCCGACCTGTTCGAGGCGCGGATGGGCCAGCTCTCTGAACGGCTCGCCGCCGACCGCGCGCTGCTCGACCAGCATATGCGCGAACTGATGGAGACGGGCGACAGCGCGACTGCGCGGATGCAGGCGGTATCGAACGCGATGACCACCGAAGTTGCCTCGATCCACGGTGCCGCGCGCGTGCTGGGCGAATCGACCGAGGCGGCGGGCAAGCGGCTGGCGATCCTGATGGCGCAACTGCCCAAGGCGCAGGGAGAGGTCGACGCGCTCGCCCACACCTTCGGCGAGATCGGCATGGAGACGGGAGAGCGCGTGTCGGCGCTCGACGCACAGCTTGCCGCGTTGGCCGAGCGCGGGCGCCACGCCGACGAGGTCGCGGGCGGTGCCGCCCAGCGCCTTGCTGCGCATATCGCCCGGATGGAGGCGACCAGCGAGAGCGCGGGCCAGCGGCTGGAGGACGTAGCGGCCAAGACCTCGCTCGAAGTCGATGCCGTGCTCGACCGCGCCGCCGCCGCGATCGACGAGGCGCGCCGCGGCATCGCCGCGCAGGGCGAGGCGACAACCGCGATGCTCGCCGCCAACCAGGCCGCGCTCGACGGCCATGCCCAGGCCGGGCTCGAACGGCTGCGCGAGCGGATTGCACATGTCGAAGCAAGCATCGGCCGTATCGCCGACGCGCTCGACGCCGAGCATGTCCAGGCGGGCGCGCTGTTCGAGACGCTCGACACCAACGTCGCGCGCGCGACCGCGCAGCTCGACCTGCTGCACGAGACCGGCAACGCCCGCGCGCTGTCGCTGGCGCAGCATGTCGCGACCGTCACCGCCGGGCTCGACGCGATGCGCGATGCGATGACCGGCGGCGATGCGGTCGCACAAGCGACGATGCAGACGGCGGAAAGCCTGCTTACCGCGCTCGATGCGGCGACGCGCGAGATCGACGAAACGCTGCCCGAAGCACTCGGCCGGCTCGACGCACGCGTCAGCGACAGCCGCCGGATCGTCGCCGCGGCCAAGCCCGAACTGCTCGCGCTCGTCACCGCCGCCGAAAGCACGCACGGCGCGATCGAGGCGATCAACGACGTCGTCGCGACGCAGCGCGACACGCTGGTCAAGCTGTCCGCCGCGCTGGTGGAGGCACTGGGTACCGGCAGCGACCGGATCGAGGGCATCCAGGCGACGATCGAACAGACGATCGCCGACACCCGCGACTTCGCCGATGGCGCCGCGCCCAAGCTGGTCGAGGCGCTGGTCCGCATCCGCGAAACCGCCGGGGCCGCCGCCGATCACGCGCGCAAGACGCTGGGCGCGGTCATTCCGGAGACGGCGGCGCAGCTCGAACATGCGGCGGTCGAGCGGTTCGCCCACGCCTTCGACGATGCGGTCGCACGCCAGCTCGGCCTGCTCGCGCAAGCCGCCGACGACGCCGTGCGTGTCGCGGCCCGCGCCGCCGACCGGGTGGGCGAAAAAACGCTCGCTATCGCCGAGGCATCGGCCGTCGTCGAGAGCCGCATCGAGGCGGCAGAGGCGGCGCGCGAGGCGGCCGAGCGCGACAGCTTCGCTCGCCGCGTATCGCTGCTGATCGAGGCGCTCAATTCCGCCGCGATCGACATTACCAAGGCGCTGTCCGCCGATGTCGCCGACACTGCCTGGGCCGCGTATCTGAAGGGCGACCGCGGCGTCTTCACCCGGCGCGCGGTCCGCCTGCTCGACCCCGCGGACCTCCGCGAAATCGCGGCGCTGTACGACGCCGACGACGGCTTCCACGATCAGGTCAATCGCTACATCCACGATTTCGAGGCGATGCTGCGGCTCGTGCTGGCGCAGCGCGACGGATCGCCGATGGGCGTGACGCTGCTTTCGAGCGATTCGGGCAAGCTCTACGTTGCGCTGGCGCAGGCGATCGAGCGGCTGCGGACGTGAGGCAACTCGTCCTGCCGCTGTCGCTCCTGTTGATCGGGGCGGCGCCCGTCGAACCGCGGTGGGAGCGGATCTTCGACGGCCGGAGCCTTGCCGGCTGGACGCCCAAGATCACTGGCCAGGCGGCGGGCGAGGATGCGCTCGGCATGTTCGTCGTGCACGGCGGCGCGATCCGCGTGTCGCACGCCAACTATCGCAAGTTCGCCGGCGAGTTCGGGCACCTGTTCTGGAAGACGCCGCTAAAGGCCTATCGCCTGAGGCTCGACTATCGCTTTTTCGGCCAATCGCTGACCGGTATCGCCGACTGGCAGGCGAGCAATTCGGGCGTGATGATTGATGCGCAGGCGCCCACGACGATGGCGCGCGACCAGCAATTTCCCGTCAGCCTCGAAGTCCAGTTGCTTGGCAGTCCCCGCCCGACGCCCGAGCCGACCGGCAATCTCTGCACGCCCGGCACGACGGTCGTTTTCGCCGGCAAGCGCGACCTTCGCCATTGCATCCTGTCATCGGGCCCGATCCTGCCCAATGGTCACTGGGTCCGCGCCGAGGTCGAGGTTCCGCCGGACGGGCGGATCACTCACCGCATCGATGGCAAGGTCGTGCTGACCTACAGCGCCCCGCAACTCGACGCCGCAGATGCCGATGCGAAGCCGCTGATCGAAGCCGCCGGCGGCGCGCTTGCGCTGCGCGGCGGCTATATCGCGCTGCAAAGCGAGGGCCACCCGGTCGAATTCCGCAACATCGAAGTGCAGCGGCTCGACTGAGCGCCTACCGTCCGGTGAAGTCGAGCATGTCGGCCGTTACCCAGCCGAACAAGTAATTGGCATAGAACAGCCCGAACAACGCGCTCCCGACGATCGTCGTCCACAACACGATCCGTCCGAAGGGAAAGCGCACGGGCGCACTGTCGGCCTGCCCCGGCACCTTCGCCACCCCCGCCTCTTCGCTGGTCCGCGCGAAGAAGGGGAGGACGAAGAACAGCGACAGGAACCAGAACAGGAACCAGATCGCGAGGGCGGACTGCCAGCGCATGCCCGCGTCAGCCGATCATCAGCACGTCGACAACGGGCTTCTTGCCCGTCCAGCGGGTCGCGACGCGGCGGGCGGCCAGGCGGATCGCCTCGCGCCTTTTGTCGAAATCACGCTCGCCCTTCTTCAGAACCTCGACCACCGCATCGGCGACCTCGTCGAGGAACGGCTCGCGCTCTTCCTCGACCGGCACGCCCTGCACGCGAACCTGCGGCTCGCCGAGCAGGCGACCGTCGCGATTGAAGGCGACCGCGACCGACATGTGGCCATAGCTGGCGAGGCGTCGGCGCTCGGCCATCGTCGCGCCATCGGCGGGCAGGATGATGTCGCCGTCGAGCGCGAGCCGGCCGACGGTGGCAAAGCCGATCCGCTTCGGCGCGCCGGGCGCGAGGCGGATCACGTCGCCGTCCTTGTTCGACACCGCGGTGGGAATGCCGTTGGCGAGCGCGAAGCGCGCATGCTCGGCCAGATGCCGCACCTCGCCATGGACGGGCACGAGGATCTCGGGCCGGATCCACTTGTACATCGACTGGAGTTCGGGGCGCCCCGGATGGCCCGATACATGGACGAACGCCTGCCGGTCGGTGACGAGGTCGACACCCTGTTCGGCCAGCTGGTTCATGATCCGGCCGATCGCCACCTCGTTGCCGGGAATCTGCTTGGACGAGAAGATGACGCGATCGCCCTCCTCCAGGCGGATCGGGTGGTTCTTGTCGGCGATGCGGGCGAGCGCGGCTCGCGCCTCCCCCTGCCCGCCGGTTGCGACGATCAGCACCTTGCCGCGCGGCAGCTTCATCGCGGTTTCCCAGTCGACCGTCTCGGGGAAATCCTTGAGATACCCCGTCGCGCGCGCGACCTTAACGATGCGGTCGAGCGACCGGCCCGCCAGGCACAGCTTGCGATCGGTATCGCGTGCGCAATCAGCCAGCGTCTGAAGCCGCGCAGCGTTGGAGGCGAAGGTGGTGACGACGACACGCCGCCCGGCGGACTCGCCGATCGCGCGGTTCAGCCCCTCGCGCACGTCCGCTTCCGACCCCGATGCCTCGGCATTGAAGACGTTGGTCGAATCGCAGACGAGCGCGAGCACGCCCTTGTCGCCGATCGCGGTCAGTTCCGCCGCGGTCGAGGGCGTGCCGATTCCCGAGGTCTCGTCGATCTTCCAGTCGCCGGTGTGGAGGACGTTGCCCTGCGCCGTCTCGATCAGCAGCGCATTGCCCTCCGGGATCGAGTGGGCGAGCGGCACGAACGTCACCTTGAAGGGCTTGAGGTTCACGCTGCCGCCGACCTCGACGATCTTGAGCTTGATCTGATCGGAGACGCCCTCTTCGTCGAGCTTGCCGCGGATCAGGCCGGCGGTGAACGGCGTGGCATAGATCGGCACGCCGAGATCGGCGGCGAGATAGGGGAGCGCGCCGATATGGTCCTCATGCCCGTGCGTCACGACGATACCGACGAGATCGTCGATGCGATCCTCGATGAAGGAGAGATCGGGCAGGATCACGTCGATGCCGGGATAGCCCGGATCGGCAAAGGTCACGCCGCAATCGACCATCAGCCATTTGCCGGCGGTGCCATAGAGATTGACGTTCATGCCGATCTCGCCCGATCCGCCGAGCGCGACGAAAAGCAGTTCGTTCTTGGGTGTCACTTCATTCCTGACGTTGGATTGGCTGCCAGTTCATACCGGGCAGCAAGCGCGCGGCCCATCGGCCGCCTTTTGATTAGATATGGCGATGCTGCCACAGGATCGCCAGCCCCTGAATCGTGAGGTCGGGCTCGACCGCGTCGAACGCGTCGGTGTGCCCGTCGAACAGGATCGCGAGGCCACCGGTGGCGATGATTCGCGCCGGCCGCCCGATCTCGGCGCGAAGGCGCGCGACCAACCCCTCGATCATCGCGACATAGCCCCAGAAGATGCCGATCTGCATCTGGCTGACGGTCGTGCGGCCGACAACGCTCGGATCCTCGGGCGCCTCGATCGCGATGCGTGGCAGCTTGGCGGCGGCGGCGACCAACGCGTCGAGCGACAGGTTGATGCCGGGCGCGATGATCCCGCCCTTGTACGCCCCCGAATAGTCGGCGACGTCGAACGTGGTGGCGGTGCCGAAGTCGATGATGACGAGGTCGCCGTCATATTTCTCGTGCGCGGCAATGACGTTGAGCGCGCGGTCGGCGCCGACATTGCCCGGTTCGTCCACGTCGAGCGCGATGCCCCAGGGAATGTCGCGCCCGGCGACCAGCGCGGGGCTGCCGAAATACTTCTCCGCCAGCACCTCCAGATTGTGGAGCGCCCGGGGCACGACGGTGCCGATCATGACGCCCTCGACATCCTCGCGCGCGAACCCTTCCAACGCCAGCAACTGGTTTAGCCAAACGACGTATTCGTCGGCCGTCCGGCGCGGGTCGGTGGCGATGCGCCAGCGCGCGCGGATCGCGCGGCCCTCGTCGACCAGCGCGAAGACGACATTGGTGTTGCCGGCGTCGATCGCGAGCAGCATGGCGGAACCCTTCAGATCAGGAAGACGTCGCCGGCGTGGATGACACGCCCGCGCCCGTCCGCCAAGCGGAGCCGAAGCGCGCCGTCCTCAGCCAAACCGTCGAACAGCCCCTCGATCGCTTCGCCGTCCGGCGCGTGGAGGCGAAGCGCGGTGCCAACGCCGTGCGCGCGGGCCAGCCATGCGTCACGGATTGCCGTCAGCCCCTCGCCCCGCCAGCGGCCGAGCCAGCGCGCGAACGCGGCAGCGAGCGTCTGGGCAAAGTCGGACGGCGACACCGCACTGGCAAGCGTCGCGGTCGGGCGATCGGGCAGGTCGGGCGCGTTGGCAAGGTTGACGCCGATCCCGACGATCACCGCCTGCTCGACCCGCTCGAGCAGGATGCCCGCGAGCTTCGCACCGGCCAGCAGCAGGTCGTTGGGCCATTTGAGCGAGAGCGCCGCCGGGTCGGCGAGATACGCCCCCGCCGCCTCGTGCAGCGCGACGCCCGCAACCAGCGACAGGCTGGCTGGCGCCGGGTCGCTGGGGCGCAGGCGGACGAGCGTGCTGCCGTAGAAATTGCCGGTCGGCGAGGTCCAGGCGCGACCCTGACGCCCCCGCCCCGCGGTCTGGCGATCGGCGCGCAGCCAGAGGCCCTCTTCCGCGCCGCCCGCCGCCAGCGCGCCGAGGTCGGCGTTGGTCGACCCCGTCTCCGCAACCTCGACGAACCGCGTCAGAACAGAGCCCGTGCCGCCGTCAGGCTCGCGGCGCTGAGCGCGGGGATCAGCAGGTAGCCGGCGGGCGAGATGAACACCGCGCTCGCCGCGATCAGGCCCTTTTCGACGACGCTGTTCGAGGGCGCAAAGGCCGGTGCCGGTTCGCCGAAAAACATCGTGCGGATGATGCTAAGATAATAATAGGCGCCGATCACCGAGCTGGCGATGCCGATCACCGCCAGCGGATAGAGGCCGGCACGCGTTGCCGCCTCGAACACCGCGAACTTGGCATAGAAGCCGAACAGCGGCGGGATACCGGCGAGGCTGAACATGAACATGCCGAGCGCCAGCGCCAACGCTGGGCGCGTGCGCGACATGCCCGACAGGCTGGCGAT
Source organism: Sphingomonas yantingensis (assembly GCF_014199325.1). Taxonomy (GTDB): domain Bacteria; phylum Pseudomonadota; class Alphaproteobacteria; order Sphingomonadales; family Sphingomonadaceae; genus Sphingomonas; species Sphingomonas yantingensis. The sequence goes on along the minus strand of NZ_JACIJJ010000001.1, from coordinate 535,215 downwards.
GCTCTCGACCGGCTGGCCGTCGGTGCCGCGCATCTGCAGCACGACGAGGAAGCTGCCAAGCGTCATCGCGACGTAGATCGTCATGTAGACGAGCACCGCGGCGATGCCGTCCTCGGTCCCGGCGGCAAGGCCGATCAGCGCGAAGCCGATATTGTTGATCGACGAATAGGCGAGCAGCCGCTTGATGTTCGTCTGGTTGATCGCCGCGACCGCGCCGAGGATGATCGAAGCGAGCGAAGCGAAGATGACGATCTGGCGCCAGTCCGCAGTTGCCGGGCCCATCGCCTCGACCGCGATACGAAGGGCGAGCGCGACGGCGGCGACCTTCTGCGCGCTGGCGAAGCTCAGCGTCACCGGGGTCGGCGCGCCTTCATATACGTCGGGCGTCCACATGTGGAACGGCACCGCCGCGATCTTGAAGGCAAGCCCCGCGAACACGAAGACGAGGCCGAAGAGCAGGCCGAGCGACTTCGAGCCCGCATAGGCCGCCGAAATGCCCGAATACAGCGTCGTGCCCGAGAAGCCGTAGACTAGGCTGATGCCGTAAAGGAGGATACCGCTCGCAAGCGCACCGAGGATGAAATACTTCAACCCCGCTTCGGCCGACCGCTGGTCGCGGCGCATGAAGCTGGCGAGCACGTATGCCGCGAGGCTCTGGAGCTCGAGCCCGACATAGAGCGTCAGCAGGTCGGCGGCCGACACCATCATGCCCATGCCGACCGCCGCCAGCAGCATCAGCACCGGATATTCAGGGCGCAGGTCGTCGCCCGAACTTTCGGCGAAGAAGCGCGGGGCGATCAGGATCGCGACGCCGCTGGCGATATAGATCAGGATCTTTGCGAACGTCCCGAACGCGTCGGCGCGCCACAGCCCGTCGAACGCCTCACCCCCGGTCGAGGCGGGACCGGCGAGCGCGATGCCCGCGCCGATCAGCAGCGCGACCGCGGCATAGGAGATCGCCCGCGTCGATGCTTGCCCGCCCCAGGCGGCCGCCAGCATCAGGACGAGGCTGCCGAGCGTCAGGACGAGCTCGGGCAGGATGAAGAGCATCTGCGTACCGTAGGACATCAATGGCCTCCGCCATGCGCGGCGGCGGGTGCGGCCTCACCGCCCTCGCCTGCTTCGCCATGGCCACTCACTTCTTCGACGCGGGCCTCGTACGCGGCGATCGCGGCGGGCTTGCCCGCGGTCGGCTTCGAATCGCTGCCCGGATTGCCGCGATTGACGCGCTCCAGCAGCGTCGCAACGTCGGCGCGCATGGGCGCGAGGAAGCTTTCGGGATAGACGCCCATCCAAAGGACGACCGCCGCGATCGGCGCGAGCAGCGCGATCTCGCGGACGCTGAGGTCGGGCATCACGCGAACGTCGTCCCACTTGATTTCGCCCCACACCACGCGGCGGTAGAGATAGAGCATGTAGGCGGCGCCGAGGATGATGCCCGTGGTGCAGACCAGCGCGATCCAGGTCGACACCTGATAGGTGCCGGCGAGGCTCAAGAATTCGCCCACGAAGCCCGACGTGCCCGGCAGGCCGATCGACGCCATTGTGAAGAGGAGGAACAGGATCGCATAGCGCGGCATATTGTTCGCCAGCCCACCATAGCGCGCGATCTCACGCGTATGCAGCCGGTCGTAGATGACGCCGACGCACAGGAACAGCGCGCCCGAGACGAGGCCATGGCTGAGCATGACGATCATCGCGCCTTCGATTCCCTGCTGGTTGAAGGCGAACAGGCCGATCGTCACGATCGCCATGTGCGCGACCGACGAATAGGCGATCAGCTTCTTCATGTCCGACTGAACGAGCGCGATCAGGCTGGTGTAGACGACCGCCACCGCCGACAGCGCGAAGATCAGCCAGGTAAGCTGGCCCGACGCCTCCGGGAACATCGGCAGGCTGAAGCGCAGGAAGCCGTAGCCGCCGAGCTTCAGCAGCACGCCCGCCAGGATCACCGAGCCGGCGGTCGGCGCCTGCACGTGCGCGTCGGGCAGCCAGGTGTGGACCGGCCACATCGGCATCTTGACCGCGAACGAGGCGAAGAAGCCGAGCCACAGCCAGGTTTGCACATGTGCCGGGAAGTCGTACGCCATCAGGTCGGGGATGTACGTCGTGCCCGCCGTCACACTCATATAGAGCATGGCGATGAACATCAGCACCGAGCCGAGCAGCGTATAGAGGAAGAACTTGTACGACGCGTAGATGCGGTTCGCCCCGCCCCAGATGCCGATGATGAGGTACATCGGAATGAGGCCGGCTTCGAAAAACATGTAGAACAGGAACAGGTCCTGCGCCGCGAACGTGCCGATCATCAGCACTTCGACGAGCAGGAACAGCGCCATATATTCCGGCACGCGCTTCTCGATCGCGTCCCAGCTGGCGCCGATGCAGATCGGCATCAGGAAGACGCTGAGCATGATGAGCATCAGCGCAAAGCCGTCGATGCCGAGCGCCCAGGCGAAGCGGCCGAAGACCGGCGCATATTCGGTGAACTGCCACTGCGGCGCCGACGGGCTCTGGTCGAAATTAGCCCAGAGCAGGCAGCCGAGCACGAAATCGACCAAAGTCGCGGCGAGCGCGATCCAGCGGGCGGTGCGCGCATCGACGAACAGGCAGGCGACCGCCGCGATGGCGGGCACGGCGAGCATCAGCGAGAGAATGGGGAAACCGTCCATGATCTCAGCGCCCCGCAATGGCCCAGGTGACCGCGGCGGTAAGCCCGATCAGCATGACGAAGGCATAGCTGTATACATATCCCGACTGGACGCGCCCGGCGACCCGGCTGCCCATCGCGACCAGCGCCGCCGACCCGTTGGGGCCGAAGCGATCGATCGTCCCCTCGTCCCCGGCCTTCCAGAACAGGCGGCCGAAGGCGAAGGCGGGCTTGACGAAGAGGAGGTCGTAAAGCTCGTCGAAATACCATTTGTGCATGAGGAACCGGTGCAGCACGCGGAACTGCTCGACGAACTTCGCGGGGAAGGTCGGGCGGAGAAGATAGGCGTAGATCGCGGTCAGCAGGCCGAGCGCCATCACGATCGTCGCGGCGTACTTCACCAGCGCCGGCACCTCGTGCATCGCGTGCATCAGATGCTGGTTGTAGAAGATCGCGCCCTTCCAGAAGCCGGCCTCCTCGAGGAAGGCGTGGTGGAAGGCGAAGCCGGCACCCACCGCGCCCAGCGTCAGCACGAGCAGCGGCGCGAGCATGACCAGCGGACTCTCGTGCGGGTGATAGCCCGCGGTGCCGTCGTCATGCGCATGGCCGTGATCGTCATGGCCGTGCGCGGCGTGAGCATGGGCAGACGCATGGCCCGCATCCTCGTCCGCCGGCGCGTCATGGTGATGGTCGCCATGCGCCGCGTGCTGGATATGCTCCGAGCCGGCCCACCGCGGCTTGCCCCAGAAGGTGAGGAACATGAGCCGCCACGAATAGAAGCTCGTCAGCAGCGCGGCGAACGTGCCGACCCAGAACGCGCCCTGCCCGCTACCCGATGCCCAAGCGACTTCGAGAATCGCATCCTTCGAGTGATAGCCCGCAAAGCCGACGCCCGCGAAACCCACGCCCGTAATCGCCAGCGTACCCGCCATCATCGTCCAGAAGGTGATCGGGATGTGACGGCGCAGGCCACCATAGAAGCGCATGTCCTGCTCGTGATGCATCGCATGGATGACCGACCCGGCACCGAGGAACAAGAGCGCCTTGAAGAAGGCGTGGGTGAACAGGTGGAACATCGCCGCGCCGTACGCACCAACGCCCGCGGCGAAGAACATGTAGCCGAGCTGCGAACAGGTCGAATAGGCGATGACACGCTTGATGTCGGTCTGCACCGTGCCGATCGTCGCGGCGAAGATGCAGGTCGCGGCGCCGACGCCGGTGACGACGGTGAGCGCGGTCGGCGACACCTCGAACATGGGCGACAGGCGGCAGACCATGAACACGCCCGCGGTGACCATCGTCGCGGCGTGGATCAGCGCCGACACCGGGGTCGGCCCCTCCATCGCGTCGGGCAGCCAGGTGTGGAGGCCAAGCTGTGCCGACTTGCCCATCGCGCCGACGAACAGAAGGAGGCAGAGCACCGTCATCGTGTCGAGGCGATAGCCGAGGAAGCCGATCGTCGAGCCGGCCATCGTGGGGGCGGCTTCGAGGATCGCCGGGATCGAGATGGTGTTGAAGACGAGATACGTGCCGAAGATGCCGAGCATGAAGCCGAGGTCGCCGACGCGGTTGACGACGAACGCCTTGATCGCCGCCGCCTGTGCCGACGGCTTCTTGTACCAGAAGCCGATCAGCAGATAGCTGGCGAGGCCGACGCCCTCCCATCCGAAGAACATCTGGATCAGGTTGTCGGCGGTCACCAGCATCAGCATCGCGAAGGTGAACAGCGACAGATACGCGAAGAAGCGCGGCTGATCGGGATCCTCCGCCATATAGCCCCAGCTATACAGGTGGACCAGCGCCGAGACGGTGGTGATGACCACCAGCATGATCGCGGTCAGCGTATCGACGCGCAGCGCCCAGGCCGCATCCATGCCGCCCGACTTAATAAAGTCGAGGACGTGAACGACCTCGGCCGCGCGATTGCCCGACAGGAAGCCGAGGAAGATCGGCCAGGAAAGAAGGCACGCGATAAGGAGCGCGCCGGTCGTCACCGACTTGGCGGCGACATTGCCGATCGCGCGATTGCCCAGCCCCGCAACGATCGCGGCGATGAGCGGCAGGAAGACGATTGCCTGGATCACCAGATGGTTACCCCTTCATCCGGTTGGCGTCGTCGACCGCGATATTGCCGCGGCCACGGAAGTAGATGACGAGGATGGCAAGCCCGATCGCCGCCTCACCCGCCGCGACGGTCAGCACGAACATCGCGAACACCTGCCCCACCAGATCGCCGAGGAAGGCGGAAAAGGCGACGAGGTTGATGTTGACCGCCAGCAGGATGAGTTCGATCGCCATCAGGATGACGATCAGGTTCTTGCGATTGAGGAAGATCCCCATGACGCCCAGCGCGAACAGGATCGCGCCGACGGTCAGATAATGATGCAGCCCGATCACAGCTCGACCCCCTGACCCACCGGCTGGTTGACCTTGCGGATCGCGTCCTTCGAGCGGCGCGCGACCTGGCGGGCGATGTTCTGCTTGATGACGCCGGTCCGCTCGCGGTGCGTCAGCACGATCGCGCCGATCATCGCGACAAGGAGGACGAGGCCCGCCCCCTCGAACACCAGCAGATAGCGCGTGTAAAGCAGCCGGCCGATTGCCTCGATGTTCGGCACCGCGGCGTCGATTGGCGCGATGCGCGTCGACAGCTCGATGCCGCCCGCCGACCATGCGCCGACGCCGATCAGGATTTCGGCCGCGAGGCCCACCGCCAGCACCACGCCGATCGGCAGATACTTGACGAAGCCCGCACGCAGCTCGGCGAAGTCGATGTCGAGCATCATGACGACGAAAAGGAACAGGACCGCGACCGCGCCGACATAGACGATGACGAGCAGCATCGCGATGAACTCGGCACCGACCAGCACCATGAGGCCGGCGGCGTTGAAGAACGCCAGAATCAGCCACAGCACCGAATGCACCGGGTTGCGCGCGGTAATCACCATCGCCGCCGACAGGACGACGATGGCCGCGAACAGGTAGAAGGCGACGGCCTGGATCAAGCGAACGCCTCCCGGCTTGCAACCGCGATCGCGCAAGCGCGCAACGCGGCGTGGTAGTGAATCATGGTCGGCCCCTTATGCCCGCGCCGCTTAGCGATACGGGGCGTCGGCGGCAAGGTTCGCGGCGATCGCGCGCTCCCAGCGGTCGCCGTTCGCGAGCAGCTTGTCCTTGTGATAGATCAGCTCTTCGCGCGTTTCGGTCGAGAACTCGAAATTTGGCCCCTCGACCACTGCATCGACGGGGCACGCCTCCTGGCACAGCCCGCAATAGATGCACTTGGTCATGTCGATATCGTAGCGCGTCGTGCGGCGGCTGCCGTCGTCGCGCGGCTCGGCCTCGATCGTGATCGCCTGTGCCGGGCACACCGCCTCGCACAGCTTGCACGCGATGCAGCGCTCCTCGCCATTGGGATAACGGCGCAGCGCATGTTCGCCGCGGAAGCGGGGCGAGATCGGGTTCTTCTCGTAAGGATAGTTGATCGTCGCCTTCGGCTTGAAGAAGTACTTCAGCGTCAGGAGATGGGCCGAGACGAACTCGGCCAGCGCGAACGACTTGAGGGTCTGAGCGATGCTCATGCCGGAACTCCATATCGCGTCAGCATCAGGAAGCCCGACACGAGGAACACGAAGGTGAGGCTCAAGGGCAGGAACACCTTCCAGCCCAGCCGCATCAGCTGGTCGTAGCGATAGCGCGGGACCGTCGCCTTCACCCAGCTGAACAGGAAGAAGAAGAAGAACGCCTTGGCGAACAGCCAGATGATGCCGGGGACCATGTAGAGCGGCGCCCAGTCGAACGGCGGCAGATAGCCACCCCAGAACAGGACGGCATTCAGCATGCACATCAGGATGACGTTGGCATACTCACCCAGCCAGTAGAGCGCGAAGGCCATCGACGAATATTCGGTCTGATAGCCCGCGACGAGCTCCGACTCCGCCTCGGTCAGGTCGAACGGCGCGCGCGCGGTCTCCGCCAGCGCCGAGATGAAGAACACCACCGCCATCGGGAACAGCAGCGGATTGAATCCGAAGCCGTTGATGGGCAGGAACGACAGCCCCCAGACGTTCTTCTGCGCCTCGACGATCGTCGTCAGGTTGAAGCTGCCCGCCCAGAGCACGATCGACACGAGCACGAAGCCAATCGCGACCTCATAGCTCACCATCTGCGCCGCTGCGCGGATCGCCGAGTAGAACGGATACTTCGAGTTCGATGCCCAGCCCGCAAGGATCACGCCGTAAACGCCGAGCGACGAGGCGGCGAGCACGTAGAGCAGCCCGACATTGATGTCGGCGAGCACCACGCCAACATCGAACGGCACCACCGCCCACACGATCAGCGCGACGGTAAAGGTGATGATCGGCGCAAGGAGGAACAGCCCCTTGTTCGCGCCGGTCGGAATGATCGTTTCCTGAAGAAAGACCTTCAGGCCGTCGGCAAACGACTGGAGCAGGCCGAACGGCCCCACCACGTTCGGCCCGCGGCGCAGCGCCATCGCCGCCCAGATCTTGCGATCGGCGTAGATGATCATCGCCACCGCCAGCATGACGGGGAAGGCGATCAGGAGGATGCCGGCGATCGTCGAGACGGCCCAGGCCCCCTCGAACGACAGGCCCAATGATTGGAAGAAGGACGTCATTCCGCCGCCTCCGCGAATGCTTCGCCATGGACCAGTTCGGCCGAGCAGCGCTGCATCGTCGGGCTCGCGCGGCAAATGGCGTTGGTGAGATAGAAGTCGGCGACCGGATAGGTCACCGTCCCCTCGCCCTTGGCATCGATCGCCGGCGGGTTCCAGTCATAACCGGCCAGCCCCTCGCGCCCCAGCGCCGGCACCTCGGCGATCATCGCACGGCGCAGGCCCGCGAAATCGTCGAACGGCAGCGGGCGGCCGATCACGTCGGACAGCGCGCGCAGGATCGTCCAGTCGTCGCGCGCCTCGCCGGGGGCGAACACCGCCCGCTCGCTGAACTGCACGCGCCCCTCGAGATTGACATAGGTGCCGGGCTTCTCGGCATAGGTCGCGGCCGGCAGGATCACGTCGGCGTGATGCGCGCCCTTGTCGCCATGATGGCCGACATAGACCTTGAAGCTGTTCTCGAAGGCCGAGAAATCGACTTCGTCGGCGCCGAGGAAGAAGGTCAGCTTCGGGCTGGCCGCGACGATGTCGGCGATACCGCCCGCCTGCGCATAGCCGAGCATCAGCGCGCCCATCCGTGCCGCGGCGGTGTGGACGACGTTGAAGCCGTTCCAGCCGTCGCGCACCACGTTCAGCGACTTGGCGAGCGCCAGCGCCGCGCCGTGGCCGTTCTTGAGCGCGCCCGGCCCGACCACGATCATCGGCTTGGCAGCGCCGGCGAACACGTCCGCCGCCTCGTCTGGCAGCTTGGCAAGCAGCGACAGGTCATCGCCGAGCCACGTCGCCTTGTAGGTCAGGTCGGTTTCCGGCCCGATGGCGAAGACCTTCGCGCCCTTCTTGATCGCCTTGCGAACGCGCGTGTTGATGAGCGGCGCCTCCCAGCGAAGGTTCGAGCCCACCAGCAGGATCGCGTCGGCCTCCTCGACCCCAGCGATCGTCGTGTTGAACGCGACCGCGCCGAGGTTGGTCACGTCATAGGCCATGCCCGTCTGCCGCCCCTCGAGCAGCGACGAGCCGAAGCCCTCGACCAGCTTCTTCGCGGCGAACATCGTCTCGCAATCGACCATGTCCCCCGCGATCGCGGCGACCGACGAACCGGCGCCCGACGCAATCGCGGCGATCGCGGCGAACGCCTCGTCCCAGGTCGCGGGCGTCAGCTTGCCGTCCTTGCGGATATAGGGCTTGTCGAGGCGCCGGCGGACGAGGCCGTCGACATGGTGGCGCGTCTTGTCGTGCGCCCATTCCTCGTTCACGTCCTCGTTGACGCGGGGCAGGACGCGCAGGACCTGACGCCCGCGGCTGTCGATGCGGATGTTGGTCCCGACCGCATCCATCACGTCGATGCCGAGCGTCTTCTTGAGCTCCCACGGCCGCGCGTTGAACGCATAGGGCTTCGACGTCAGCGCACCCACCGGGCACAGGTCGACGACATTGCCGGAAAGTTCGCTCGACACCGCCTTTTCGAGATAGCTCGTGATCTGCATGTTCTCGCCGCGATAGATCGCGCCGATTTCCTCCACGCCCGCGACCTCTTCGGCGAAGCGGACGCAGCGCGTGCACTGGATGCAGCGGGTCATGACCGTCTTGACGATCGGACCCATATATTTCTCGGTCACCGCGCGCTTGTTCTCGGTATAGCGCGTGGCGCCGCGACCATAGGCCATGGTCTGGTCCTGCAGGTCGCATTCGCCGCCCTGGTCGCAGATCGGGCAGTCGAGCGGGTGGTTGATGAGCAGGAACTCCATCACCCCCTCGCGCGCGGCCTTCACCATCGCCGAGTCCGTGCGCACTTCCTGATTGTCGGCGGCAGGCAGCGCGCACGACGCCTGCGGCTTGGGCGGCCCGGGCTTCACCTCGACCAGGCACATGCGGCAATTGCCGGCGATCGACAGCCGCTCGTGATAGCAGAAACGGGGAATCTCCTTCCCCGCCGCTTCGCACGCCTGGAGCACCGTGGCCCCCTGCGGCACCTCGACCTCGATCCCGTCGACTTTCAGTTTAGGCATCAGCTGTTTCCGGCCGCACGTGCGGCATTGGTATTGAGATAGATGGCCTCGGCGACCGCTGCCTCGACGATCGGCTTGCTGAGCTCGACCTTAGCCCCCTGATCGACGCAGGCTCCCATCGACGGCACCAGCGCGGCCACGTCCTTCGCCTCGGCGTCGGTTTCGGCGTTCTCGCGCACGAAATGGATCGCCGTTTTAGGATCGCGGCGCAGGATGCAGTCTCCAAACCGGACGAGCGCGACGTGGCGCTGCGCAGCCGCGTCGTCGGGCGAGGCGCCCAGCGTCAGGTCGGGCGTCTCGGCCGGCGGCGCCGTGTCGAGGTCGACGCGGCGGCGGACCAGCTCGGCGTATAGCGCACCGCGCAGCAGACGGGCATTGAGCGACAATCGACTGCTGTCATAATCACCCGACGTGCCCATGCACTCGTTCGTCGCCAGCGCGGCCACGGCCTGTTGTCCCGCGCTCGACATCGGCATGGCCAGCGCCCGCTCAACCCCCTTCGGATTTCGCTGCAGCACACAGCGGGCGAAGCTTTCGAGCGTGATCCGCGCCCGCGCGGCCGGGGGCATGCTGCCGGTCGGGATCCGCGCCGTCTTCAGCGACAGGCGCGACGACGCCTGCGCCTGCGGCGCAGCCACGGCGATCAGCATCGACAAGGCGAGCGCGGCTGCCATTTACTCCGCCGCTTCCTGATACGACGCGCCGTGGCCCTGCTTCTCCAAGATCCGCCGCTCCATTTCGGGGCGGAAGTGGCGGATCAGGCCCTGGATCGGCCATGCCGCGGCATCGCCGAGCGCGCAGATCGTGTGGCCCTCGACCTGCTTGGTCACCTGGTAGAGCGTGTCGATCTCGGAAATGTCGGCGTCGCCGGTGCGCATCCGCTCCATCACGCGCCACATCCAACCGGTACCCTCGCGGCACGGCGTGCACTGGCCGCAGCTCTCATGCTTGTAGAAATAGCTGATGCGGCTGATCGCGCGGACGATATCGGTCGACTTGTCCATGACGATGATCGCCGCGGTGCCGAGGCCCGAGCCCACTTCCTTCAGCCCGTCGAAGTCCATTGGCGCGTCCATGATCTGCGCCGCGGGGACGAGCGGGACCGACGAGCCGCCGGGAATCACCGCGAGGAGATTGTCCCACCCGCCGCGGATGCCGCCGCAATGCTTCTCGATCAGCTCGCGGAACGGGATCGACATCGATTCCTCGACCACGCACGGCTTTTCGACGTGGCCCGAAATCTGGAAGAGTTTCGTGCCCTTGTTGTTCTCGCGCCCGAAGCTCGAGAACCATTCCGGCCCGCGGCGAAGGATCGTCGGCGCGACCGCGATCGATTCGACGTTGTTGACCGTGGTCGGGCAGCCATAGAGGCCCGCACCCGCCGGGAACGGGGGCTTCAGCCGCGGCTGGCCCTTCTTGCCCTCCAGGCTCTCGAGCATCGCGGTCTCTTCACCGCAGATGTAAGCGCCCGCACCGCGATGGCAGAAGACGTCGAAGTCGTAGCCCGACCCGCAAGCGTTCTTGCCGATGAAGCCCTTGTCGTACGCCTCGGCGATCGCGGCGAACAGCACCTCGGCCTCGCGGATATATTCGCCGCGGATGTAGATGTAGGCGGCACGCGCGCGCATCGCGAAGCCGGCGACCAGCGCGCCCTCGATCAGCTTGTGCGGATCGTGGCGGATGATCTCGCGGTCCTTGCACGACCCCGGCTCGGATTCGTCGGCGTTGATGACGAGGAAGCTGGGACGCTCGGGCGTCGGATTCTTCGGCATGAAGCTCCACTTCATGCCGGTGGGGAAGCCCGCACCGCCCCGGCCGCGCAGGCCCGATGCCTTGATCCGATCGATGATCGTATCCTGGCCCAGCTCCAGCAGCGCCTTGGTATTGTCCCAATCGCCGCGTTTCATCGCCGCGTCGACGTTCCACGGCTGGAAACCATAGACGTTGGTGAAGATGCGGTCCTTGTCAGCGAGCACGGCTCAGCGTCCCTGTCCAATCAGCTTTTCAGCCAGAAAATAACCCGCCACCGCCAGCGCGAGGCTCAGCCCGACGACGATCAGGCTGAACGCGACCTTCAACAGCGCCACGAGCACGAAGATCGCGGCGACGAAAACGGCGATGGCGACGAGCAGGTTCACGCCCACTCGCCCCGATAGTCGTGGTTGGCGTCGACCATTTCGGTCAGCGTGGTCGGCCCGCCCTGGGGCTCCGACGTGTGGCGACCGTTCTGCGGACCGGGCTTGGGCGTTTCGCCGTTCGCCAGCGCCGACAGGATCGCGACGGTCTTGTCGTAGTCGAGATCCTCGAAATTGTCGTCGTTGATCTGAACCATCGGCGCATTGGCGCAATTGCCCATGCACTCGACCTCGGTCAGCGTGAACAGGCCGTCGGGCGTCGTCTTGCCTTTGACGAGGCCTTGGTTCTTGCACGCCGCCAGCACGTCGTCCGACCCCCGCAGCATACACGGCGTCGTGCCGCACACCTGCACGTGATAGCGGCCGACCGGCGCCATGTTGTACATGGTGTAGAAGGTCGCGACCTCGAGCACGCGGATGTACGGCATGTCGAGATAGCTCGCGACATATTCGATCACCGGCACCGGCAGCCAGCCCTGAGTCTGCGTTTCCGCCCCCACCTGCCGCTGGGCGAGGTCGAGGAGCGGGAGCGTCGCCGACATCTGGCGACCCGCGGGATAGCGACCAACGATTTCCTTGGCCTTGGCCGCATTCGCCTCGTTCCAGGCGAACGCGCCCCAGCGCGCACGGACTTCCGCCTCGTCGAGAATGGGTGCTGCGTCGGCCATCAGCGGTCACACTCCCCGAACACGATGTCCATCGCGCCCAGAATGGCGGTGGTGTCGGCGAGCATGTGCCCGCGGCTCATAAAGTCCATCGCCTGGAGATGGCTGAACGCGGTCGGCCGGATCTTCACGCGATAGGGTTTGTTCGACCCGTCGGAGACCATGTAGATGCCGAACTCGCCCTTGGGGCTCTCGGTCGCGACATAGACTTCGCCCGCGGGGACGTGGAAGCCCTCGGTATAGAGCTTGAAGTGGTGGATGAGCGCTTCCATCGACCGCTTCATTTCCGCGCGCTTGGGCGGCACCACCTTGCGATCCATCGAGGCGATCGGCCCCTCCGGCATCTCGTTGAGGCACTGCTTCATGATGCGCGCCGACTGCCACACTTCCTCGACGCGGACCATAAATCGGTCATAGCAGTCGCCGCGCGTGCCGACGGGCACGTCGAACTCCATCCGGTCATAGACGTCATAGGGCTGCGACTTGCGCAGGTCCCACGGCAGGCCGGCGGCGCGGATCATCGGGCCGGAGAAGCCCCACTTCAGCGCATCCTCGCGCGAAACGATCGCGATATCGACGTTGCGCTGCTTGAAGATGCGGTTCTCGGCCACCAGGCTGATCGCGTCGCCGAACAGTTGCGGCAGGCGAGTGTCGAGCCAGTCGGCGATGTCGGTCAGGAGCTTGAGCGGCACGTCCTGATGCACGCCGCCCGGCCGCAGGTAGTTGTGGTGCATCCGCGCGCCCGACATGCGCTCGAAAAAGCCCATGCAGTCTTCGCGGATCTCGAACATCCACAGGTTCGGCGTCATCGCGCCGACGTCCATGACGTGGCTGCCCAGGTTGAGCATGTGATTGCAGATGCGCGTCAGCTCGGCGAAGAATACGCGCAGATACTGGGCGCGGATCGGCACTTCGAGGTCGAGCAGCTTCTCGACCGCCAGCACGAAGCTGTGCTCCATGCAAAGCGGCGAGCAATAGTCGAGCCGGTCCATGTACGGCAGCGCCTGCGTGTACGTCTTGTACTCGCACAGCTTCTCGGTGCCGCGGTGGAGCAGGCCGACATGCGGATCGATCCGCTCGATCACCTCGCCGTCCATCTCCATGACGAGGCGAAGCACGCCGTGCGCCGCGGGATGCTGCGGGCCGAAATTGATCGTGTAGTTCTGGATCGCGACGTCGCCGGCGCTTTCGGGCGACTGGCCGGGCGCGTCCATCAACTGGGTGGTGGTGTCGGTCATTACTGGTTCTGACCCCCGTCCTTCGAGGGAACGACATCGGGATCGGCGGGCTTCTCGCTCGCCTTGTTCCCCGGATCGGCCTTGCCCGCACCGGTATCGGCGGGGGTCTCGGTCACCTTCGCTTCGGTCGCCTGCGGGCCGGGCGCCTTGGCATCGTCGGCGCGCACGATCCGGTCGGCGTCGAGCGGCGTCGGCGCGCCCTTGGCCTCGGGCTTGGCGGGCGGCGGCGCGGCGGGGGCAGCGGCTGCCGCCTTCTCGTCGCCGGGCAGCACGTATTGCGCGCCCTCCCACGGGCTCATGAACTCGAAATTGCGAAAGTCCTGGGCCAGCTTCACCGGCTCATAGACGACGCGCTTGGCCTCTTCCGAATAACGCAGCTCGACGAAGCCGGTCAGCGGGAAGTCCTTGCGGAACGGATGCCCGCGGAAACCATAGTCGGTCAGGATGCGGCGCAGGTCCGGGTGCCCGTCGAACAGCACGCCGAACATGTCGTAAACCTCGCGCTCCAGCCAGTTGGCGACCGGCCACAGGCCCGTCACGCTGGGCACCGGCGTCTCCTCGCTCGCGGTCACGCGGACGCGCAGGCGATGGTTCCGGGTAACGCTGAGCAGGTGATAGCAGACGTCGAAGCGCTCCTCGCGCTCCGGATAGTCGACGCCGGCGATCTCCATCAGCTGCTGATATTCGAGGCCGGGCGTATCGCGCAGCGCCGTCATCGCGCCGATCAGGCCGTCGCGGGTGACGGTCAGCGTCACCTCACCGACCTTGTCCTGCGATTCGATCAGCGCAGCACCGATCGCCGCGGTCGCAACGTCGATCACGCCGTCGTTCACGGCATAGCGGGGGGCAGGCGCCTTCATCACACAACCTCGGTGCGCAGGCGCAGCAGCGCGGCAGCGAGACCCACGACGCCGGTCGCGCCGACGAAACCGGCCATGATGCCCAGCATCGGCAGATACGCGCCGATCCCGTTGGCGGCGACATCACGCACAAGCGTGACAAGCGGGCCAGAGGCAAAGCCGAACGCGACCAGCAGGGCCACAAGGAGGCGCCGACGCGGCGCTGCTTCCATATTCATCGCTCGATCGTCCCGATGCGGCGGATCTTCCGCTGCAACTGCATCACACCGTAGAGCAGCGCCTCCGCGGTCGGCGGACAGCCGGGGACATAGATGTCCACGGGCACGATCCGGTCGCAGCCGCGCACGACGCTGTAGCTGTAATGATAATAGCCGCCGCCATTGGCACACGAGCCCATCGAAATGACGTATTTGGGCTCCGACATCTGGTCGTAGACGCGGCGAAGCGCCGGGGCCATCTTGTTGCAGAGCGTACCCGCGACGATCATCACGTCCGACTGACGCGGGGACGCGCGCGGCGCGGCGCCGAACCGCTCCATGTCGTAGCGCGGCATGTTGACGTGGATCATCTCGACCGCACAGCAGGCAAGGCCGAACGTCATCCACCACAGCGAGCCGGTGCGCGCCCAAGTGAACAGGTCCTCGGTCGTGGTGACGAGGAATCCCTTGTCGGTCAGCTCACCGTTCAGGTCGCTGAAAAACTGCTGGTCCGGGGGCGTCACTGCCTGCCCGCCGCCGACCAGGCCGACGGCATTCGGGTTGGCGGGATGCGCGGGGTTGAACTCTACTCCCAATCGAGAGCTCCCTTCTTCCAGGCATAGACAAGGCCGAGCGCGAGTTCGGCGATGAAGATCATCATCGAGGACCAGGCCACCCAGCCCAGGTCGAACACGCTCACTGCCCACGGATATAGGAACGCCGCCTCGAGATCGAAGACGATGAACAGGATCGCGACCAGATAAAATCGCACGTCGAACTGGCTGCGCGAATCCTCGAACGCGGGAAAACCGCACTCATATTCGGTCAGCTTCTCCGGCGTCGGCTTGTGCGCGCCGGTAAAGCGCGCCGCGATCATCGGCAGGAACACGAACGCCGACGACAGGATCAGGGCCACGCCCAGAAACATCAGAATCGGCAGATATTGCGACAGGTCGACCAAGGGCCATCTCGCGGTTGCAGCAGGGGTTTGGGCGCGCTTCTAGGCCGATGAACGGAGACCGGCAAGGCGGCGGGCAGTGAGAATGAATCTCAACTGACCCGCCCGCCGTTCGTCAGCGCAGCGCGCCCGCCGCCAGCTTGTGAAGCTTCGAATGAAGGACGTCGTTGGCGGCAAGCACCTGACGCTTCTCGATCGGCTGGTCGGCGCCGCGATAGTCGGTGACGTAGCCGCCGGCCTCCTTGACGATCAGATAGCCCGCCGCCACGTCCCAGATGTTGAGCCCGCTTTCCCAGAAACCATCGAAGCGGCCCGCCGCGACCCAAGCGAGGTCGAGCGCAGCCGAACCCAGCCGACGGATGCCCGCCACTTCCGGCGCGATCGCGCCGAAGATGCGCGTCCATTCGGGGAAGTTGCCGTGCCCCAGGAACGGGATGCCCGTCGCGATGATCGCGTCGTTGAGGTCGCGCCGCGCCGATACGCGCAGGCGCTGGCCGGTCAGCCACGCGCCCCGGCCCTTCTCGGCCCAGAAGCTCTCGTCGGTGAGCGGCTGATAGATGAGGCCGTGCGTGATGCCCGAGCGCGGATCCTCGACGGCGATCGAGATCGCGAAATGCGGGATGCCGTGGAGGAAGTTGGTCGTCCCGTCGAGCGGATCGATGATCCAGCGCGGCTTCTCCGGATCGCCCTCGATCACCCCGCCCTCTTCCATAACGAAGCCCCAGTCGGGGCGCGCCTTCAGAAGCTCGTCATAGAGCGTGCGCTCGGCGCGCTGGTCGGCCATCGACACGAAATCGGCCGGGCCCTTCTTCGACACCTGAAGGTGCTGGACCTCGTTGAAGTCGCGGCGAAGGCGCGGCGCCGCCTTGCGGGCGGCGCGCTCCATGACGGTGATGAGGCCGGATTGGGCAGACATGGGCTTAACTCCTCCCCTCCCCGGCGGAAGCGAGGAGGAGCGATTTGAAATCAGTCCGCGCGGCGGACGTAGGTGCGCTCGTACACGTCGACGACGATGCGCGTGCCGCTCGAAATATGCGGCGGCACCATCACGCGGACGCCGTTGTCGAGGATCGCGGGCTTGTAGCTGGACGAGGCGGTCTGCCCCTTCACCACCGCATCGGCCTCGACGATCGTCGCCTCGACCGTGTCGGGCAGCTGGACGCTGATCGGGCGCTCGTCATGCAGTTCCATAACGACGTCCATGCCGTCCTGCAGGAACTCGGCGGCGTCGCCCAGCACGTCCTTTTCGAGCGTGATCTGCTCGTAATTGTCCTTGTCCATGAAGGTCAGCGTATCACCCTCGGCGAACAGGAACTGGAAGTCCTTGGTGTCAAGGCGCACGCGCTCCACGGTCTCGGCCGAGCGGAAGCGGACATTGGTCTTGCGCCCGTCGATCAGGTTCTTCATCTCGACCTGCATATAGGCGCCGCCCTTGCCGGGCTGGGTGTGCTGGATCTTCACCGCACGCCAGATGCCGCCTTCATACTCGATGATGTTGCCGGGACGGATGTCCACGCCGCTGATCTTCATGACTTCGACCTGTTGGAAAGAGCTGAGTGGCCGCGCCTTAGCGGCGAGCGGCGGGATCGGCAAGGGAGGCGCCGGTCAGCAGCGGCGTCGGGTCGACCGCGCGCCCCTGATACCAGCGTTCGCCCGGTGCCATCGCCGACAGCCCGAAATGGAGGTGCGTGTTGCCCGGCCCGGCATTGCCGGTATCGCCCACCGTCGCGATCGGCTGGCCCGCGCGCACGCGCATTCCCTCAGCGATCCCGGGCGCATAGCCGGCGAGGTGCGCATAGTAATAGCTCCAGCGCCCATCGGGCGAGCGGACGTAGAGCGTGTTGCCACCGCCGCCGTTGCTGAAGAAGACCTTCTCGACCACCCCGTCCGCCGCCGCCAGCACGGGGGTGCCGCCGGGCGCGAGAATGTCGTTGCCGCGGTGCAGACGGGTGCCACCGCCGCGCGGATCGCCCCAGCTCGACGCGATCGCCGATCGCGCGACCCCGGCGACGGGCACGGTCAGCAACCCGCCCCGCCAGCGGATGCGCTCGCCCGATGACGGGGCGGGCGGCGCATTCGGCACCGCTGCGACTCGTCGTGCCACTTCCGGGGCGGGGGCTGGCGGTCCGTCGAAGCGCAGCATCGAGGCGAAGATCGCAGCCCCGACGACGATCAGCGCCAGAATACCCCAGAAGAGCCGCGGCACCGGCCTATTTCCGGAACAGCGCCTTGGTGCCGGGCTTGACCATCAGCGCCAGACGCGCGGCATCCCAGTTGGTCAGGCGGATGCAACCATTGCTTTCGGTCTTGCCGATATTCTGCGGCTCGGGCGTGCCGTGGATGCCGTAGTGCGGCTTGGACAGGTCCATCCAGACGACGCCGACCGGATTGTTCGGCCCCGGCGGCACCACCGCTTCCTTCGCACCCGGTTTCGACCCGGCGATCAGTTCGGGCTGGAACTTCCAGTCGGGGTTGTAGGCAGCGCCCTTGATCGTCCATTCGCCGATCGGCAGCGGAAACTGCGCCGACCCCATCGTCGCGGGGAACTGCGCGATCACGCGGTCCTGTCCGTCCATGACCTTGAGGACGCCCTCGCTCTCGTCGACGACGACATGGTCGGCCTTGGGCTGCTGCGCATCGACGTTGAGATAGGCGACGGTCTGCTTCCACGTCGCATCGTCGATGTCATATGCGCGCGACGACGGCAGCGCGTTCGGCACGACGATCTGCTGCCCCGCCTTCAACGGCGTCTCGCGGCTGTTGAGCGCCACCAGCACCTCGGGCGAGGTGTGGAACATCTCCGCCAGCTTCTCCAGCGGGGAGCGGTAGTAAAGGCCGGGCAACTTCGACTGGTCGGCATAATCCTTGGGCGTCGGGTTGATGAACGGCCCGGCGATCATCTGCGGTGCGAGCGTGATCGTCTTGGTCGGCTCCGCCGCGTCGTACCGCTTCAGCGCGGCGAGCGTCGGCGCATCGAGCCTGCCCGTCGGCCCCAGCCCGCGACTTTCCTGGAAACCCCGGATCGCGCCCTTGAACGCGGCGCTGTTCTTCCCGTCGAGCAACCCCGACGAGAAGCCGAGCTTCGACAGGATCACCTGCGCCTTCAGCGTCGCGAGGTCGATCCTGGGATCGGCGGTTGGCGCGCGTGCCGGCTGTGCCTGCTGCTGCGGTTCCGCCTTCGGCGCCTGTGCGTCGGCTTTGGGAATGCCGGCGAAGCCCAAGGCGGTCGCCGTCACGGTTGCCAACCCGATTGCGCCCAAGAGCGCCCGATCCCGATGTTCCATACGCGACTCGCCTCCTCCAAGGCCGAATCGAACGAGTAGAAATCAGCTTTGTTGCATGAACGGTTTTACAGCCGCGTCAGGCGAGCAGTGTCGCGAACGCCCTGACCGCCGCCGCCTCGTCGTCCTGCCAGACCGCGCCCGAGACCGCGAGGAAATCGGCCCCCGCCTCGACCAGCGGGCGGGCGTTCTCGGACGTGATCCCGCCGATCGCGACGCACGGCACCTCGAACAGCGCAGACCACCAGGAGAGGATCACCGGCTCCGGCCGATGGCTGACGGGCTTGGTGGTGGTGTCGTAGAAGGCGCCGAACGCGACGTAATCGGCCCCCGCCTCGCCCGCTTCCATCGCCAGGTGGCGGCTGTCGTGACAGGTGACGCCGATCTGTGCCGAGGGGCCGAGCGCCGCCCGCGCCTCCGCCACATCGCCGTCGCCCTGCCCCAAATGCACACCGTCGGCGCCAAGGCGCTTGGCGAGGCTGATCGAATCGTTAACGATGAACGCGACCTCATGGGCGGCGCAGATGCGCTGGAGCGGTTCGGCAAGCGCCGCCGCCTTATGCTGGTCGATCCCCTTTACCCGGAACTGGAACGCCGCGACCGGGCCGGCGGCGAGCGCCCGCTCGAGCCGGTCGGGAAAGTCGCCCCCGACCTCCAGCGGCGAGATGAGGTAGAGCTGGCACGGCGGGCGGCGATCGTCGCGCTTGAACTGCGCGGCGAAATCGGGGTCGAGCGGGCCGAGCGGATCGTCGTCGAAATCGGTCATCGTCGCGCCCTACCCGCTCGGCAGCCTCGCTGCCAAGCGGGTAGCCGAGTCGTCACGCCGCCAGCGCGACCTTCTTGGTCGATGCGGCGTGGATGTCGTCGATCGCCTCGCCCAGCGCCGCGTCGAACTCGTCGTCGGTCATCTGGTGGCGCAGGTCGGAGAGGAGCGCGCGGCTGAAGCTGGCGATCATGCCGCGGTTCTTCGCCAGTTCGGCGCATGCCTCGGCACGGGCGAAGCCGCCCGACAGCGCGACGACGCGCAGCACGCGGGGGTGGTCGACCAGTGCGTCGAACAGCCCGGCTTCCTCGGGGATCGACAGTTTCAGCATCACCCGATCGTCGCCGGGCATCGCGTCGAGCGCCTTCAGCAGTTCGGCCTTGAGGATGCGGTCGGCCTGCCCGCGCTCGGCGCTCTTGATGTTCACTTCCGGCTCGATGATCGGCACGAGGCCCGCGGCGAGGACCTGACGCGCCACCTCGAACTGCTGGAGCACCACCGCGGCGATGCCCGCCTCGTTGGCGAAGTTGATGACCGAGCGCTCCTTGGTCCCGAACACGCCGAGGCCGGCGGCACGCGAAAGGAGCGCGTCGAGGCCGTCGATCGGCTTCATCAGTTGCACGCCGTCCGCCTCGGCCTCCAGCCCCTTGTCGATCTTGATGAAGGGGACGACGCCGCGCTCGATCAGCGCCGCCGGGGTGGGCTTGCCCGCCACCTCACCGTCCATCGTCCGCTCGAACAGGATCGCGCCCAGCACCTTGTCGCCATTGAACGAGGGCGCGGTGATGATTCGCGCGCGCATGTCGTGGATGAGCGCGAACATCGCCTCGTCGCCGTCCCAGGCGCCGTCCTCAATGCCGTAGCCCGCCAGCGCCTTGGGCGTGGAGCCGCCCGACTGGTCCAGCGCGGCGATGAACCCGTCGCCCCGTTCGATCCGCGCGGTCATCTCGGCTTTGTCCATCGTCGATCCCCTGAGCTTCTGCATACGTATGCTGCGCCGCATACCGACTGCGCCGCGCAGGGGCAATGCCCGAGCGCCGATCGATATCCGTTTGACCGGAACCGGCTGTCCGGTCAGCCTGTACCGACAGGGAAGAGGGGGACCGGGTGATGATGAAGCGGCTGATCGCGCTGGTCGGTGCGGGCTGGATGCTGGCAAGCGCGGCGATGCCGCCGCCGCCAAAGGTCGGGGATATTGCCCCGCCCTTTCGCATGAAGCTGGTCGACGGCACCGAAGTCAGCTCCGACGAACTTCGCGGCCATGTCGTCGTGCTCAACTATTGGGCGACGTGGTGCGCGCCGTGCCGCGCGGAGCTGCCGCTCCTCGACCGCTATTATTCGCTGCGCAGGGATGCGGGGCTGCGCGCCTATGCGATCACGACCGAGGATTCGGTGCCGCTGTTCAAGCTGAAGGCGCTGTTCGCGGCGATGAAGATGCCTGCGGTCAAGAGCTTCAAGGGAAACTACGGCACGCTCGGCGCGGTACCCACCAACTACATCATCGATCGCGCCGGGCGCATCCGCTACGCCAAAGCCGCGGCGTTCGAGCTCGACGACCTCAATCGCGAACTGATCCCGCTGCTCAAGGAACCCGCAAGCTGATGCTCACGCCCGCTGGCTGCGCCACCGCTTGATCGTGCGCTGGAGCGAGGCGTCCTCGCCGCCGCCCTTCTTCCACAGCTCGCTGAACGACGGGTCGGCAGAGGCCGGCCGCAGCGTTTCCTCGAGATCGTCGAACAGCACGCGGATGGGCGTCGCCACACCCTCACCGCAGATGATGCACTCGCGGTTGCGCAGCGCGGGAATCGCATCGAGGAACCCGCGCGCGCCCTCCGGCATGGCGGCGCGGACATAGGCCTGGTCGCGGTCGTTGTTCAGGCGCATCGCGATGATCGTGCCGCACTGCGACAGCACGCCCTCGGCAAGATCGGACGGACGCTGGGTGATGAGGCCCAGCGATACGCCGTATTTGCGCCCTTCCTTGGCGATGCGGCTCAGGATGCGGCCGACCGACGACCCGTCCGCATTGCGCTCGTTGGGGACGTAGCGGTGCGCTTCCTCGCAGACGAGGAGGATCGGGCGCACCTGCTCCCCGCGCGACCAGATCGCATAGTCGAAGACCATGCGGCTCAGCACCGCGACGACGACGCTGGTGATCTCGCTCGGCACGCCCGACACGTCGATGATCGCGATCGGCTTGCCTTCAGCCGGCAGGCGGAACATCCGGGCGAGGAACGTCGCCATCGTATCGGCGACGAGCATCCCGTTGAACATGAAGGTATAGCGCGGGTCGTTCTTGACCTCTTCGATCTTCGATTTCAGGCGAAGATAGGGCGTGGTGTCGCCCGCCCGGTCCATCTTGCCCATTTCCTGCGTGATCTGGGTCGTCAGGTCGCTGAGGAGATACGGGATCGGCGAGTCGACGGTGAGCTTCACGTCGGTGGCGAGACGATTCTTGCCGCGCGCGGCAAGCAGGCACTTGGCGAGGATGTCGGCGTCCATCTGCCGCTGAGAGCCGGTCCCGGTTATGAACACTTCGCAATGCTCTTCGAAGTTCATCAGCCAATAGGGCATGGCGAGGTTGCCGACGTCGTAAATGGCGCCGCGCGTCGCGAACGCCGCGCCATATTCGCCGTGCGGGTCGATCATGACGATATGGCCCTGCGGCGCGGCTTCGCAGATGCGGTGGAGGATCAGTGCGGCGCTGGTCGACTTGCCGGTGCCGGTCGAGCCCAGCAGCGCGAAATGCTTGCCGAGCATCGCATCGATGTAGAGCGCGGCGCGAATGTCTCTCGTCGGATAGACGTTGCCGATCTTCACATTGGCGCGGTCGTCGGTCTGATAGACCTGACGCATGTCATCGGTCGATACCGGCAGCACCTCTGCCCCCGGCGTCGGATAGCGGGTGACGCCGCGGCGGAAGCGATAGAGCTTGCCCGTCAGCCTCTCCTCCTCGCCCTCGCCCAGAAAATCGATCTGCGCGGTGATGTCGGCGTGACCGTCCTCGGTGAGCTTGAGCGCGCGCACGCTGGCGACGAGCCAGGTGGTGCCGACGCGGATCTTGACGAGGCTGCCGACCTGGCCGGCGGCGGCCAGCGTTTCGTCGGCGTGACTGCGCATCGCGTCGAGCGCGCGGCGGTCGAAGGTCACGCGGCTGCTCGCGCCCGAAATTTCGGTGACGATGCCGATCGGCGGCGCGGTCAGCGCCGATGCGCCGCCACCGGCAGGCAGGGCCTGCTCGAAAGCATGCGTTCGCGTCGCGTCCATCATGGGCAAGGGGCCTTCGCCGTCCATATCACGTGAAAGCGATACCAAAGCGGAGGTAAATATAACGTTGGTGACGTTCGGAGCGCGGCACAGGCTCCTTTAGAACCGCCGGCCGAGCGCCCCCGCACCCCAGCCGAACGCGACGGAGACGAACACCGCGATCAGGCCGTAGACGATCGCATGGTTCTGCGCCGCGGCCGCCACGAACCGCTCGAACCCCGATTTGCGGATCTCGATATCGCGTACCGCCGCCGCCAGCACGCGCCCGTCGCGGATGAGGAAGGTTTCGGCGGTGAAGCGCCCGACCGGCACGCGCGCGGGAATGGCGATGCGCGCGCGATAGAGGACGCCGCCGGTGATCTCGACCGCACCCGGCGCCTCGACGAACAGGCCCGAGCGGCGGCGCATCTCGACCAGCCCGCGAACGAAACGGTCCTGCACCGTCTGCGGCTCGCTGCCGATCGGCGAGAGTTGCAGGCTGTCGAGCCCGAGTTCGTAGATCGCGCGCGTCCGCGCATCGACGATCCTCTCGACCGGGCGGGACGAGGCGATCGCGTAGAAGGACGGCGCCGAGCGATAGCGCATCGAGTCGGCGTTGACCCAGATGCCGGCGACCTTCTGCTTCTCGCGCATCAGCACCGACTGGCTCGGGCCCTTCACCACCACGACGATGTCCGCGGGCCGCTCGGCCGCGCGCGCGTCGGGATAGAGGATCGCCCCGAACAGGAGGAGGTCCGCGCCGGTGAAGCTGTAGGCGATCTCGATCTCGCGCTGCGATGCGTCGGGGACGAGCTTCGGCGCATCCGCCTGCGCCATCAGCAGCGGCGCGAGGAACAGGGCGAGCAGGCGCCTCACCCGATCTCGACCGAATAGAGCTCGCCCGGCCGCCAGCCGAGGCCGAGCGCCATGCGGATCGCGACCGCCAGCACGATGAGCGCGAGCGCGAGCCGCAACTGCTCGGGCTTCAGCCGCGCGGCGAACCGCGTGCCGAGCTGCGCGCCCGCGACCGAGCCGAGCAGGAGGAGCACCGCGAGCACGATATCGACCGCGCGCGTCGTCGTGGCATGGACCATCGTCGCCGCGGCGGTGGTGAACAGGATCTGGAACAGGCTGGTGCCGACGACCACCGCGGTCCCCATACCGAGCAGATAGATCATCGCCGGCACCATGAAGAAGCCGCCGCCCACCCCCAGCAGCATCGTCAGGATGCCCGTCACCAGCCCCAGGATCAGCGGCGCGAGCGGCGAGATGTAGAGGCCCGAGCGATAGAAGCGCCACCGAAAGGGGAGCGCCGCGACCAGCGGATGATGCCGCCGCCGCGCCGCCGCCACCTGCTGTCCCCGCCGCCCGGCCCGCACCGCGCCCAGCGACTCCTTGAGCATCAGCCCGCCGATCGAACCGAGCATGAAGACATAGAGGATCGAGATCACCGTATCGATCAGCCCGCGCGCGCGCAGGAACTCGAACAGCCACGCGCCGATCAGCGAGCCGACGATACCGCCCGCCACCATCACCCCACCCATGTGATAGTCGACGCCCTTTCGCCGCGCGTGCGCGAACACGCCCGACACGCTCGCCCCCGTCACCTGGCTGGCGGCCGACGCGGCGGCAACGGTCGGCGGGATACCGTAGAAGATCAGGAGCGGCGTCGTCAGGAACCCGCCGCCGACGCCGAACATGCCCGACAGCCAGCCGACGCCGAAGCCCAGGGCGACGATCACCAGCGCGTTCACCGACAGGTTCGCGATCGGCAGATAAAGGTCCATCGGCACTCGTCAGAACGCGGGTACGGCCGTGCTAGGCCAGCCCCGCGGCAAAGAAAACCCGCGGCCCCAAGCTTTTCGGAACTTGTAATTAATTAGTATCAGCGGAATGCTCCGTCATCCGAATCGGTTTGGGGGCAGACCGCTTGACGACGAGCGAATGGCTGCTGCCGCTGACCGGCGCTGTCGTGCACGAAACGATGCTGTTCGCCGCGATCGGCTTCGCGATCGGCGGGCTGGACGATTTCCTCGTCGACTTCCTCTTTCTGATCCGTCTGGCGGGCCGGCGTATCGCCCGGATCGAGACGCCGCGGCTTGCCCACCTAGCCCCCGCCGCGCAGCCGCTGGCGATCTTCGTCGCCGCCTGGGACGAAAGCGCGGTCATCGGCGCCATGCTCCGCACGGCGGCGGCGCGGCTAGGCGATCCGGGCTGGCGGCTCTATGTCGGCGCCTATCCCAATGATCGCGCGACGATCGACGCGGTGATCGAGGTCGCCGCGCGCGACGACCGCATCCGCCTCGTCATCGGGGACCGGCCGGGGCCGACGACCAAGGCCGACTGTCTCAACACGATCTGGCGGGCGATGCTGGCGGACGAGGCGGCGGAGGGGCGGGCGTTCCGCGCGGTTGTCCTTCACGATGCGGAGGATGTGGTGCATCGCGGCGAGCTGGCGGTCTATGCCCATCACCTGGAGGCGGGGGCCGCGGTCGTGCAGGTTCCCGTCCTCCCCCTGATCGACCAGCGGTCGCGGCTGGTCGCCGGCCACTATGCCGACGAGTTCGCCGAAGCCCATAGGCTGGCAGCGTAGTTTCGGGATGACGGCTTCCGCCCATTTGCGGACATTGTCCGACTGTTCGAAGCTGCTCCTTAGGAAGGGAGGGAATGGAAAAAGCCAAGCGAATTGTGACAGTAGCGCTGGGGTTTCTCGCGTCCTGCGCGACGACGGACTCCAGAGATGCAGACTCTATACTCTACAAAGCTTTCGGCGACCGGTGGGACTTACGTATTACCGCCAATTCGATCTGGCTTCGCGAACGCGTCGATAGGGGTAGCCTCGATTATTACGGACCAGTGCCGCCTCTCAACGTGGCGGCAGATGGAATGCGCTTAACGGGAGAATTGCTGCGCGAATACGTCGTCGCTGGGCTCGCGGAGGAGGACCGCCTCTCCTACGTAATCGAGATCACGGCACAGCCTTGTCACGATAGGAAAGGTCGGCTGTGGCCAACGAGCGTCAGGGTCAGCTTCGTCTCCGGATATGTTTCGTCCGGATGCGGCGGCTCTACGGCAAGCCTACATAGGTTGAAGCTTGATAACAGCAGGTGAGCTTACGTCTGCTTTCCTGCCCGAAGCGGACGCCGTGGTCGCCTGGAGCGATGCCAGAAAGCGGACGGGCTGCTTACGCCCATTACCGGACATCAGCAGGATCAGATGGCCAGCGACCTGCTTGAACAATTTCCGCGAGCCCGGCGACTGTTAGAGGCCGCAATTCTCGACCAAACCGCCGCGAAAACAACCACCCGCCACCTAGGAGCAGCGCTATCGCTAATCCCCACGCCACAATCGAAGGCCAATGCAACGCGGCTGCCAATGCGCCCGCTGCGCCACCACATACGATGATGGCAGGGATACCGATCAAGACCGCTCGTGGGCTCGAACCTTCAGTGTTGAAGAACACGCGCCATTGACGATTCAATTCTGTGAAGTCTGTGCCGAAACTCTCGTGCAAAGCCTCAAATATTTCCCCAGCGTCATCACCGTCGACGCCAAGATCGTGCAATAGCCGAGCGTCAGGCGTGACCTTGCGCTCGGGCACTCCTTGTCCCTCGATCAGCAGCTTGCGGACCATCGCTGATGGATTGTCACTCACAACACCATTCTTACCGTTGCAGCGGATGTCTGCAATCCTGCCCATAGCGGACGCCTGGGCCGAGCTGCGCTATGCCGCAAAGCGACCATTCCGCTTTCGCCCAATTGCGGGAGTCGCCGGGGACCGGTAGCTTTACGGCATGAACGAAGCTGCCGTGAGCGGGATACTTCTGACGTTGGCCTCAGCTATCGCGTTAGTGATCGGCTTCGCAACGGGCAAGATGCCGTTCAATTACAAGAGCTTGAATACCAACCGGGATGCGGCTCCAGCTATATTTTGGGCGTTCGCAGGCTCGTGGACGCTCTTTGCTATCGCCGGGATCGCCATCACAGTTCGCCACTGGAGCGTTTGACCGCTTTCCTGCCCGAAGCAGACGAAAGGGCCGGTCGGCGCGATGGCCAAAAGCGGCCTTTCCGCTTTCGCCCAATAGCGGACATCGCGTCCGTTTGGCATAACGGAAGCATGAAGGCTTATAAGATTGCCCCGCCCTTCAAGACGTTCGGGATTGCGGACGAGCGGACGTCAGATGCGATAAACCTCGTTGCGGAGATCGTCTTTGAGTGCCTCCGGCGGGGAGGAGACAGCTTTCAGTATTCCGTGGTTTGGGCCAATCCTGGTGAAGAGCCAGGCGGCATCTGCAACGCGGACATCGCGGTTCCCCATGTCTTTCGCCTCGAAACGGAGGATGCTCTTCGCAAGTGGTTGCGAAAGTCAGTTGATCCAAACACGAGCGGCGGTGGAGACGTTCGGTCGATCGCGACCTGCCGGACCGTTACATTTGGGTACGATGGGCAAGCCCTACTTTGTCTGCGTCATGACGATGCACCTCCAGTCTCTTCCGACCTGAAGCTCGCAACGGTCGAAGAACGCCCCGACCTTCTCGGCGAGACGGACTACTTTGATGGCTGGATCAAAGATGATTCGGATGAAGCGAACGGCAGCTAACCTGCCCATAGCGGACGCCCCCGCTGCAACTACGACGAGTGCGTAGCGCACGCTTGTTCTCATGACTCGCTGAAGCCCATAGGCTGGCAGCGTAGTTTCGGAATAACGGCTTCGCCCAAAAGCGGACGTCCAAAAGAGCAGTGGTCGCGCTTTAGCGGACGTGAGGTGCCGTCGCAAAAAGATGAGCTAATTGTGCCGACGCATTCCAATGCGCTGGCCTTTCGCTAACATGCCCTCTCCATGCGCAGGCCTCGTGCCACTCCGAGCGGTACGCTCGGATCGAGCCGAGAATCGTATCCCGCGCGCAAGACGAAGCGGCGGGATTATCATCGAACCCCGGCTCCCAAAGGCAGCACGGGCAGATTCCGAGAGGGATGCCGCCCCTGTCGTCATAGGCGTCCGTCACCACATAATCTGGAAAGCCGCATGCAGGGCATAGCAGCTTGCCCAAATCATCGCGGACGTTGAATCGACGAGGGTCAAACATCGTGCGTGCTTACGACAGGCCCAGTCTATTCTCTACCCTCGCGAGCTCAAAGCGGACAGCCAGCTTTCCTGCCCATAGCGGACGCCCCCGCTGCAATTACGACGAGTGCGTAGCGCACGCTTGTGCTCATGACTCGCTGAAGCCCATAGGCTGGCAGCGTAGTTTCGGAATGACGGCTTCCGCCCAAACTCCTACATTGTCCGGAGCGGGCTCGCAGCCTAACGCTGCGGGCGTATGTTGCCGATGGCTACCTCTCTAAATCTTCTTGAGCGTGATGTTGAGTGCTGGCGCGATGTTGTAGCCGGCGAACTCGCCACCTTGTGCAGCTCGTTGGCTCACCTTCCGGCCAACCTATGATACCGGAGACGAACACGATGAAGGCCTGCTATCCCGCTAGCTTTTCGGTTCAACCCGACGGCATCGCGGTATGGTTCCCCGATTTTCTCGATTGCACAGCTTCGGGGGACACCGCGGCCGAAGCGTTGGCCGAAGCGGAGAAGGCTCTCGCGAAGAAGCTCACGGAGATGGCTGGCTCTGGAGCGCCGGTGCCCAAGCCAAGGGATATCGGCGGCTTTTTGAGCCCGCCGGGCAGGGATGAGTCGTTTCGGTGTTTGGTTTGTTGCGACCGATCAGCCTGATCTGGCCGTAACAACAAGGGAGGTAACTTTGATGTGAGACGTCCCAGCCCAGCCCGCTTGGAGTTGATCGCGATCCTGGCGCTGCTTGTGCTCGCAATCGCATCGACCTTTCTGATGCCGGCGTAGGCGCCAGTCACTCGCTCCGTAGGCGTTCAATATGCCGACGGCCGCTCTTTCCCGTCCGCGCATTCGTACAATGTGTTGTTGACCATACCATGGCAAGGCCCCTGATCATGGGGTCAAGGCGTATTGCCAGTCCGCGCGGCTTAAGCGCGGTTCTTTGCCATTTAGCTAATCCAGCCGATCGCTTGATTCTTTAGCTCATTATAGCCCGCCTGAGTTCTCTTAGGCTTTGGATCTGGGTCCTTGTTATTTGATGAGCCTCAAGGCCGAGATCTGGTCGGCGATCGATTTGAACGTGCGCTGGAGCGCGGCGGGATCGTCGGCCTTAAAATAGCGGCCGGGCGAAGCGCAGTTTTGGAGCCGCGTCTCGGTCGCCGCATTTACGCCGCCGCCGAAGGACACGACCCAAAGCGTGATGTTCTTGTTGCGGATCGCCGCGCACAGCCCCTCCAGCCGGGCATTGATCTGGTCCGACAGCGAGGTGCGCTGGTTGAAGCATTCGCCCGCAGTGCCGACGTCGTTGGTCTGCCGCTTGTCGAAGAAGTGCAGGCCATAGGCATTGTAGTCGCACGGCGCGGATGTCGCGTCGCCGTCGGTCATGAAGATCAGGTGCCGCTCGATCTCGCCGCCCTGCGGCGTGTAGGCATTCTCGCTGGCGAAGATGCCGGTCGGCGACATGAGCCGTGCGCCCCAGACCATACCGATGTCATGATAGGTGTTGCCGCTCGCGACAAAGCTGTCGACATAGTTCTGAAATGCCGCGGCGTCGTTCCACTGCTGGAGCTTGCGCGCCTCGGTAGGGCAGTAATAGCCGTTATAGTCGCTGAAGCGGATATAGTTGGTCGAGGTCTTGTCCACCGTAGCGGCATTCAGCTGGTTCCAGCTCGAAGTCACCTGCCGCTCATAGATCGCGTCGGGAAGCGACGGCTTCCACCGCGTCGTCTCGTCACCCGCGCTGGGGACAAGGTCGATGTCGAGATCATTGGCGCCCGAGGGGATCGGCGTGTAGCTGGTCGCTTGGACCGTCTGGCGTTCCTCGATGCAGCCCGACCAGGGGATTGTCGCCATCGTCCCATCGTTGCCGATCTGAGCCGTGAAGCTGCTGTTGTAGCCGGTTCCGTTTTTCAAACCGCTGACATTCAGAGGTAGAAGCCCGTACTTCCACTGCGCCAGGTTCCGCTTAACCTCGACGTAGCAATAGGCAGTCAAACCCGACTGAGCCGGTGTGGCTCGATAGTTTGCGTCGGTCGTATTGGCTGGACCAACACCCGAACAGTTGTTCTGTGCGTTGCGGTAATAGTTGCCGTAAAACGTCCAGTCGGTCCATTCTTTGCCCAGGAACTGGCGCGTGTCGTAATTGGCTGTGTCTGCCATGTAGCTGGTCGGCAGCAGTTTTCCAACATTGACGTTGTTGGCGTAGGGGACGAAGCCGAAGCGCACCTGCACCTGACTGCCCGTGCCGCCGGACGGCGCGCCGCCGTCGCAATCGGCATTGGTGTCGAGCCGGGCGACGATCTCGTAAAAGCACTTCACCGCGGTCTTAAGGCCGTCGATCTTCGAATTGGCCGCG
Organism: Sphingomonas yantingensis; assembly: GCF_014199325.1. Taxonomy (GTDB): domain Bacteria; phylum Pseudomonadota; class Alphaproteobacteria; order Sphingomonadales; family Sphingomonadaceae; genus Sphingomonas; species Sphingomonas yantingensis. Next base: position 505,162 of record NZ_JACIJJ010000001.1, on the reverse strand, counting down.
GGCACGCCGTTGTTGTTGCCTAGCGGGCAACTGGTATCGCCCGCCGCGCAGTTCATCGATCCGGTGATGTCGAGCACGAACATCACGTCGGTGTTGGGCAGCCGCATCTCGCTTTCGCAGGTGACGGTCAGCGTCTCGGTCGTCTTGCCCAGCACGCGCATCAGCGTCATTGGCAGGATCGCTGACGCAGTGCCCGTCACCTTGCCGGCGTTCTCCGAATAGCTCTTGGTGATCGTGTTCGAGCCATAGGCATCAGATGCGATGTTGGCGTCGAAGAACCGCTCGGCCATCGTCCGCGGCATGTAGCTCGACTGTGCCCAGGTGCCGCCGCCCATCGACTTGCGGCCTGCCAGCGCGCCGGCGTCGCAGGCGTGCTGAAGCCGCGTCTTGACGATGTACATGCGGCTGAGATCGAATCCGCCGCCGATCATGCCGCACAGCGGGATCAGCGCGGCTGCGACGATCGCGATCGTGTTGGCGCGCGTATCGCGGGCAAGGCGCGCGAGTGTTTCAACGCGCGCGCTCAACCTTAAACTCCCAAAAACACCCATCGCTCTTTTCCGCACACTCTTCGATGCGGATGACGAAGCCACACAGGTTTAAATGGCAACTTAAGATGGCCATTGTCGCCGGTGACTAAAAGGTATCACTAACTATCTAGAAATTTCCTTTCTCAAGCCGGCATCGTGAGTGATCATTCAGATTAACAGTATTATTTCAGGCAGATGCAGCGCTTCCTGAATCATCAGACTGTCGCCGTTGGACTCCCAATCATGTGCGAACGAGGGACGGCTCTCGACCGTCGGCGGCAGCGCCCTGAGGGGCGGTAGAATCTTGGCGCTAGGAGGTGTGGTCGATCCTGAGCGGCGACACTACGTCCGCTTTCCTGCCCATAGCCGACATAAACGCTGCAACTGCGACGAGTGCGGAGTGCGCTCTTGTGCTCAAGAATCGCCGAAGCCCACAGGCTGGCAGCGTAATTTCTCGACGGACGCTCTCGCGCGATTTTGGCGACATTCGCCACTGCCGGTTGAGCCCATAAGCATGACGCTGTCTGCTCAGATGCGCGAAACGCACTGTTACCCATCGGCGAGCCGCTGTTGCGCTCTAAACGAAGAGACCTGCATTCCGCTAATGATGCAGGCTATACTTGTGCTAGCAACATAGCCGAAATTAAGGGGGACGACTGACATGCCAAAGGCATTGGCTATCGGGGTGCTTTTCGTCGCATCATCAGCGGCAGCGAGCCAAACACCCTCCATCGACTGCACAGCACTCGGCGGCAGTCCAGCCTCCGGAGGGGGCTGCGTCTTTCCTAAGACGGGGACCGTCCCTGGTCGGCTTGGCGGTGGTCCCGACAGCCCCCGGGCACGTCGGCTTGTCCGGCCATCGATCGAAGAAGCCGCTGTTGCGCGCCGCGAGGTTACCGGTCCCGAAACGAACAATTTCGAAAAGGTTTCTGAACGGTATCGAGATCACTACAACGAGGGTAAGCTTGGCGATCCCCCTGGTTTTGGAATTGACACCGAGGGAACCGAGGGACGGATTGAGGTTCCCGACGGGTCGTTGGGGCCGGAGCCCACCGACAAGGAGCGAGAGTCGATGGAAAGGGAGGCTGCTCGCCCCGATCCGGAAAGTGCGCGAGAAGCCGATCGTGCTCTTCCAGAGAAGGAGAGCGCCGGAGACGTGGACCGCGCATCGGACCGAGAGAGGGGCAACGACAGCGGACCGAACAGTTGAACGGAGTTCCGTTCAAGAGGGGATATTTCAGACACGCCGCCGACCATTTTTTTGGGTGAAGCGCACCTTCGGTATGCAGGACCCACTGAAAATCGAAGGGCGCTGTGCATCTGCTCAGCGCCCTTCGTTTAGCCCGAGGCACATGCGGGCCGCGAAGCTTAGGGTGCGACGATGAATCTACCCAGCCAGCCAGTCATTACGACACCGTCATCAACTGAGACGGGAATGGGGTTGCCAGCTTAAGCGCCTCTTCGACCGGCGCGCGCAACCAAGTTGGCTCATCATCCGCGGTGAGGAGCACCGGCATAGCCTTCGGATGTATCGGCGCTACTAGCGGGTTCGGCTCACAGGTCAGAATTGCCATCACCGGGCCAGCATCGCTCGGCCGCCACACGCCGGCGAAGCTGGTGATCGGCTGCGACGGCACATCAAACCAGCGCTCAACCTTCGCACCCGTCTCGCCCTCCCACTCACAGAAGGTCGTGAACGGGACCAGGCAGCGACGCGCCGGGGCTTTCAGCGCGCTGCGCCAGAACGGTGACGCGTAATTGCGCACGTTCGTCACGGCCTTCTCGATCGACTTCCCGGTCTTACCCTTGATCGTCATCGGGAAGCCCCACGCCATCGGCTCGGCGATGCGCGCGTCGTCCTCCTCGCGGATCGTCCAGGCCAAGCGCTTCGGGAACAGCTCGGACGGCGGGAGTGTGAGATCGGGCGGGAAGCCGGCTATCCCGTATCGTGCGGCGAGCGCGGCTTGGTTCGCGGTCATGCGGTAGCGGTTGCATAGCCGCAAGATGCGCCGATCGACGAGGCCTCGGCAAGCCTATCCCCGCAACCGCGCCGCCAACTTCCGCCACTCCGCTTCCGTCCGCGGCGGCCGATCCATCGTCGGCCTCTGATGCGTCACCCGGACGAGATCGGGTCGAGCTCCACACCTTGAGCACCGGATGCGCTGACGAATAAAGGCGACCCGGCCATCCCAGCGTTGCACCATGAACAAGCGGTCCAGCCACTCTCCCGAGATCACCGCGCGGCGCTGGCACCCGGAGCAGCCGACGGCGAGATTGCCGCGCTTCCTGGCGATGTCGCCCAGCGTCTCGAATCGCGTGTTCGCGCTCATCCGCCCCGCCTGCCAATTCCAGAACGAAGAGGGAACATGCTATGTGTGCGGCGTGGCGAGTCGCCCACAGGAGATTTCGATGCAGGATCAACAACCGCGTTACGCGCCGAGACGCGAGCCGTTCGGCCGCTGGCTGCTCGCCCAGCGCAGCCGCGGCGACTGGATCGATTCACTAGCCGATGCCGCCCGGGCCGACCGCGCCTTTCCAAAGGATGGCGACGTCGAAGCCGTGCGCTTGCGCATGGGCCAGCTGGGCGCCGACCCGGACATGCTCGAGGCGCTCGAGGACGCCGAGCTGCACTGGCTGTCGCTATGAGGATCGTCACCTCCGCCGAGGCGCACGCCAACCTCGACGCCGCTGCCCAAGCCCTCGACTGCAGCCACACGATGTGCTCGCGCGCGCTCGGCCGCGGCGATGGCTATATCGGCCGGCACATCCGCGAGGGCGTCCCTGCACTGCTTTCTGATCGGGACGCACTGACGATCGCGGACTTTCTGGGCAGCGATGCGCGCCTGTTCGGTGTGGTCATGCCGCCCAAGCCGAAGCCCGTTTCGCAGCTACCGTGGTGGCGAAAGCCAATGCCAACGCGGTGAGACATAATAAAATTCCGGTTTTCAACTGCGATTTTCTTTGTTTATCTTTCCGTTGATAGCCGGGGGCAAAATTCGGTCTATCTCGTCTAGGCGCCAGTGGGGGAATCGAGATGAACGTTCAGAACAAGCCGGCCGAGCCCGCGTATCACCAGCATGCAATCTTCGACCGATGGGAGGAAGCGCGCCGGGTGTTCGAAGATCCCGCGTCCGATCTCGCCGCGGTCAAGGCTGCGATGCAGAGTGTGGTGCGCGATCTACTCGCAAAGGAGCGAGCTGCCGATCCATGTGAAGCTATGGGCATCAGCTGGAGGCCGCGACCCACCGATTAAGCGGCGTACTACTCCTGCCCATTTGGGAATTTGCGGCTCAAGGCTCGCTTCCAGCCGACCTTACCTCGCATGAATGTCGTACCAGTCACCTAGTGACGATCCGGATTTTGCAAGGTGGTGAAGCTTAAGCCACGTGGCATAGGCTTCGTCGAAAGAATGCCACCGGCCGGGAGTTGATTCGGCAAATGAGCCAGACGAACCGAACTCAAACTTCCAATCACCATCCGAACGCACACCTCTTAGCAGGCCTTCGGCAGCCAAAGAAATCCGTCGTAAACGGTAGGGTAGTTTCCGGTTGAGTGAAATCAGAGCTTGCGTTGGCTGAGACCAGCTGACTTGGCTTATAATCTTATACTCCTTGAAGCCAAGATCTCTTAGTAGCTTAAAGTCTCGATCGCCTTTCTCATACGACATTTCAATAGAAACATATCTTGGCCTTGTTTGTGGATCCATGCCCGCAAGGCAAAGCCAGTCATTTCCCTCGATGTCGACTTTACAGTATAATGGTATTCCGTGCTCTGCGACGATTTGATCGAAGCGAAGCGTCTTTACTTTAACCGAATGATGTTCTGCCCCGTTCCTGGAGGCAATTTTTCGGTCGAAAGAACTCCACTCGGATTTTGTGTCGCAAACCCAGAAGTCGAACTCACCGGCCTCTGCTGCCACCCCAACATTAAGTAGCGTATACTGTCCGGTTGCGATCTCATTGGAGAACATAAGTCGCAGCTGGTCCGCCAATGGCGGACTGGCCTCGATACCGACGACGCGAAACCCCTTATGGAGGTAATATGCGCTATCGGTTCCGACATTCACGCCAACATCGTAGATAAGATCACTCGGCACTGACTAGCCCCCCGCCAGATTGCGAATTAAATCTGACATGGATACATGAAAATTAAAAGGGTGATTTCTTTAGGCGTTCAAGATTGCAAGCAACGACATTGCGCATGTCTATGTACGGCCTATCCCAAGGAGACACTTAGGCGGTCCGACGTGCGCCGCGCCCAACGGCCGTCGAACCAACCAGCGAAGCGCTTCGTCACGGAACTGCCCGCGCGACGAGCGTGACCGTCGCGCCAGCGACGCTGCCCGAATAAAGATTGGTCAGCAGCCCGAGCAACGACGTCCGCCAGCAGTGGATCGTCACCGACGTCTGCGATCGGGCGGTGTAATTGCACGTGATCGGATTGGCCGTGTCCATCGCCTGGACCAGGTGAACGACCGCCGGCGCCTTCGTGAAACCGACGGCCGAATAATCCCAGGTTGCGTTGCCCGATGCGTCGAGCACGACGTCCTTCTGCGCCACCATCGCCTGTTGCGCGAGCTGGGCCTGCATCAACGCCATCTGTGATTGCATCGTCACCGTGTCCGGCGGCGGCACATACAGGCCCTGCGCCTCGGCCGGCGCAGCGAGGGCGAGGGTCAAAGATGCGAGCAGTCTCATTGCACCGTCACTCCCAGCAAAGCGGCGCGCAGCTGCCCGGCGCCGAGGCCATGGAAGGTCGCGCTCGGATGCGTGCCGTCGGTCGTCGGATAGTTGGCCGCGCCGTTGGTCAGCCATCGACCCGGGTTCGCCTGGTCTTCCCAGACGCCCGGCAGGTCGACCAGCGCGTCGATCGCGCCGCTGCTGAGCGCGGTCGCGAAATTGCCGTTGAGGATGTCGCGCTGGCCGCCCGGCGCCCAGCCCGTCGCCACCGACTGGTTGGCCGCCGTCGCCCAGCTGTCGGTCGAGCCGCTGCGCGGCTGAAGGCGGGTGCGGACGATCTTCTGCACGCCGGCGGCGCGATAGATCGACCAGAGTGACTGGAGCGCCGTGTAGGTGCTGCTCGCGGCGGTCGATCCCGGCCCGGTGCCGAAGTCGTTCGTGCCGAGCTCGTCGACAACGACGTTGGCGTAGGCCAGATACGGCGTCCAATAGGTCCGAGCCGTCGCGTCAAGCCAATGGCTGGTCGCGGTGCCGTTCCGGCTGAGGTTCAGGCCCGCGATCGGATTGCCATTGCTCCCGTCGACCTGCGCGCGCTGAAAGAAGCCGAAGCCCGTCGACTGCTGCGGATTGAGCGTATCGCCCTGCCCGTCGACGATGCTGTCGCCCAGCGCGATGACGCTAAGCGCGCCGCCGGTCGCGCACTTGCCGACCAAGACGGTCGGACCGTAGCCAATATTGAGGACGCTCTCGCCGCTTACAAACGTGAACGTGCCGGTGCCATAGATCGTCGGCGTCTGCGTCGTTGGGTCGAAATAGCTGGCATAGCCGCCGGTCATCCGGGACGCGACGTTGGTCAAAAGGTCGGACCCGGCGGGCAGGTTCACGCGGATGCGCGACCAAAGCAACGTGCCTTTCGGAATCGAGACGCCGAAGCCAAGCGCCGACGCCGGGATCGTGTCGGTCGCGCGCTGCTTGTCGCCGGCAACAATCGACGTCGACGACGATCCAGCGAAGGTCGCGGCGGTGTATGTGCTCGTGCCGTCGCGCTCGAACGCGAGCTGGTCGACCGTCATCGGCCCGGCCGGCAGGACGATGCCGTTCTGCATGCTCCAACCGTCGAACAGCGCGCGGAACTCGGTCACGTCGCAGCCGAAGCGCCACGGCACCCGGCCCTTGAACGACCGCTTCGTGCTGCCGATGGTCGCGGATGTGACGAGCGCATTCGGAATTCGCCCAGGCGAACGAACGCGCGCGCATCATCACCGCGATCGCGACGCAATGGGCCGACTTCGTCGCCGCCCGCCCGCTCGCGCCGCAGTCCGACCGCTGGCACGCGACCGGAGGGCGCGAGGGCGCGACCGAGCAGGAGATGCGCGACACGCTGGTGGGCATCCTCAAGATCGCTGCCAGCAAGCGCCCCGAGCTGCTCGGCGCCGTCGAAGCGCTAAATTGGTGGCAGCAGCCCGCCGACCGCTCGGCATGGCCCGTCAGCCGCCTGACGCGTGCGCACGGCGATGCCGATGCCGACCGCTTCTGGGCGGCCGAGCGCGAGGGGGCGTGATGGCGAGCACCACACCCCCCGACGTGATCGCCTTTGTCGAGGCGCTTGCGCGGATGCACGTTAAGCGCGACCTTGCCGCCGCGCGCAGCCCGAGGACCCAGAATGCGGACGGCCATCTACGCTCGGTTCTCGAGCGATCAGCAGAACCCGCGGTCCACCGCTGATCAGATCGCGCTCTGCCGAGCGCGCTGCGAGAAGGAAGGTTGGTCCGTCGTCGCGACGTTCGAGGATGCGGCCACCTCCGGCGCGGCCGGGATCGATCAGCACCAGCGGCCCGGTCTGTCCGCCCTGCTGGATCTGGTCGAGGCCGGGGCCGTCGACCAGGTGCTGGCCGAATCGACCGACCGCCTCTCGCGTCACGTCGCCGACGCCCATATGATCCGCGAGCGGGTCGAATTCGTCGGCGCCCGCGTTTTCACGCTGTTCGACGGCGTCGTCACCCCGATGATCGGCCTGATCAAGGGCTTCACCGACGCGCAGTTCCGCAACGACCTCGCCGCTCGGGTCAAGCGCGGGCAGCGCGGCACGATCCAAGAGGGGCGCAGCGCGGGCAGCATCAGCTACGGCTATCGACGCGCGAACCGCATCGACGAGCGCGGCGAGCTGATCCGCGGCCTGCGAGAGATCGACCCCGACCAGTCGGCCGTCGTGCAACGGATTTTCGAGGAATACGCCGCCGGGCTGAGCCCTCGCTCGATCGCGGGCCGGCTAAACGCCGAGGGCATCCCAGCGCCGCGCGGCGCGCTCTGGCACACGACGGCAATCCTCGGGTCGAAGAAATCCGGTTTCGGCGTCCTTCGCAACCAGCTTTACATCGGTCGCCTGATCTATGGCCGCACTCGCCAGGTCGTCGACCCGCGAACGCGTCAGCGCCGCATGAAGGTCAACACGACAGAGGAACCAACGGTGCAGGATGTGCCCGCCCTGCGCATCATCGATCAATCACTTTGGGAAGAGGTGCAGGCGCTGGTCGAGGGCCGCTCCTGGGGGCGGCCGGAGCGCCAGCGTCGCCCCAAGCACATCCTGTCGGGCATGGGCGTCTGCGGCATCTGTGGCGGGCCTTGGATCAAGGTGAGCGGCGACCACTGGGGCTGCGCGCATTTCCGCATGTCGAAGGCTTGCACCAACAACCGGCTGATCGCGACCCATCTCTACCAGCGGCGCGTGCTGGCCGAGCTTAAGGCAAACATGCTCTCGCCGGATGCGGTTGCCGCCTATGTTCGCACCTACCACCGCGAGCATGCCATCCAGTCCGCCCAGATCGCCGCCGATCGCGCGAAGATCGAACGCAAGCTGGGTGAAGCGACACGAAAGCTGCAGCGCCTGGTCGGCGCCGTCGCTGCCGGCGGCAGTGAGTTCGTCGAGATCCGCGCTCTCCTTGAAGAGGCCCGCGACGATCGCGATCGGCTTGCGAAGGAGCTGGCCAACGTCGACGCCCTGCCCAAGGTCCTCGCCCTGCACCCGCGGATCGAAGATTACTATCGGCAGATGGTCGAGCAGCTCGAGGACGACCTCGCCGACCCCGATGCCCAGCTGGATGCCATCCCGCGCTTGCGCGAGATCATCGACCGAATCGTGCTGACCCCGGGTCCTAAGCTACGGGGCGTTAAGCTAGAAGTCGTACGGCGCCTGGATGAGATCGTCCGCATGGCCACCGCCGAACCCCGCCGCGCGGAACTACGCTAACGCCCAATGGGGTGAGAGCCACGCCAAGCAGATGCTCGTGCGCCAGACGCTGGGCGCGGCAATGCCGCTGGCGGGCGTCGGCTGCGCGATCGATCGCGGCACCCTGGCCCGGATCGCCGCGACGCGCGGCGGTCTGCCGTTCGATCCGGGCTCGCTGACCGAGGATTACGAACTCGGCCTCGCCATCGCGCGCACCGGCGGCCGCGCAGCGTTCGTCCGCGTGCTCGACGGCACCGCGCCGGTTGCCGTCCGCGCCTATTTCCCCGCGACGCTCGAGGCATCGGTGCGCCAAAAGGCACGCTGGATGACGGGAATAGCGCTGGCCGGCTGGGACCGGACCGGCTGGGGACGCCCGCTGGCGATCGGCGACCACTGGATGCGGATGCGCGACCGGCGGGCGATCCTGTCGGTGATGGTGCTCGCCGCCGCCTATGTCTCGCTCGTGGGCTGGGCGGGGCTCGCGGTGGTCGATCTCTGGCGCGGGTCGAACACGGTCTCCATCGATCCGGCGCTCGCCGCGCTGCTCGGCCTCAACGCCTGGCTGCTCGGCTGGCGGATCGTCATGCGCGCGGCGTTCGTCGGTGCCGCCTATGGCCGGGTCGAGGCGCTCTGGTCGGTCCCCCGCATGGTCGTCGCCAATTTCATCGCGCTACTCGCGGCGCGGCGCGCGATCTGGCGCTATGTCGGGCTACTGCGGGGACAGGCGCTCCATTGGGACAAGACCGCGCACCATTTCCCCGACCTGCCGCGCGAGCCGGCATGAGCGCGCCCGCGGGACGCCCGCTCCGCTTCCTCGTCGCCGTGCTCGGCGGGTGGACGGCCCTGCGCGCGGCGATGCTGCTGCCCGAGGCGGCACAGCTCGGCCTGGTCAGCGCGGAGGCTGCGCCCGCGGGCACCGCCATCGCCTCGCTGCCGCCGCGGATGCTGGGCGAGTGGCCGGCCGTCGTGCCGTATCTTCGCCCGGCCCCTTTTGACACCACCCGTGTGGCGGCCCGGCCGGCCGCGCCCGCAGCGGCGATCCCCGGCCAATCGGTGACGCTGGCGCTGATCGCGCGGATCGGCTTTGGCGAGCCGCAGCGGCGCGCGCGGCCGACCCTGTCCGCGCCGTATGTCCCCTTGCCAGCGGCGCCGTCAGGCCGTCTCGCCCCGCCTGCCCGCGCCTTTGCCGCCGCGCCGCGCCTGTCGGGAAGCGGCTGGCTCGCGCTGAGGGACGGTGGCGGCGGGGCCAGCCTCGGCCCCGGCGGGCAACTCGGCGGGTCGCAAGGGGGCATCCGGCTTCGCTATGCGCTGGGCAGCGCGCGGACGCTGGCGCTGTCGGCGCGCCTCTCGTCCCCGACGCGCGGGCCGGGGCGAGAGGCGGCGCTGGGGCTCGAGTGGCGGCCGCGCGGCGCGCCGGTCGCGCTGATCGCCGAACAGCGTCTCGGGCTGGACGGCACGCCGGGTGGTCCGGCGCTGCTGGCGGTCGGCGGCCTTGCGCCGCGCCCGATCGCCGCGGGCTTCAGCCTGGAGGGGTATGCGCAGGCCGGCGGCGTCCTTCGCGGCGGACGGTCGGAGCCGTTCGCCGACGGCGCGCTTCGCCTTGCCGCGCCCGTCGCCAATGCGGGCCGGGACGGCGAGGTGACGCTGGGCCTCGGCGCATGGGGCGGGGCGCAGCGCGATGCGCAGCGGCTCGATATGGGCCCCTCTGCCGCGATCGCCTTGCCGGTCGGCGAGCGGCGCGTTCGCCTGACTCTCGACTGGCGACAGCGGATCGCCGGACGCGCGCGCCCCGGATCAGGCCTTGCCCTGACGATCGGCAGCGACTTCTGAACCATTGGGCGACCGGCGCGTTTCGCCGCCGATCCCAACCCCTTTCGGGATTGGTGCCTGTCGCGCACCGGCCGCGTCGATGCGTATCTCCGACGCGGCCGTACGGGGCTTCCAACTTGCACAAAACGAAACCCGGCCGGCGTTGCCGCCGACCGGGTCCCCCACCTGTTGGCGGGTTGAGGGGCGGGCCGAACACCCGCCCCCGATCCGTTTAGAAGTAGAAGCCGCGGATCACGTCGACCACCACGCCGCGGCGGTAATCGATCAGCACCACGTCGTCATAATGGCGAATCCAGCGCTGGTTCGCGCGGGGCGCGGGCAGCCGATAGCGATACGGATCGCTGATCCAGTAGCGCTGGCCATAATAGGTCGGCGCGATTCGTGCGCCGGCACGCCACTGGTTGTAGCGGAACGGCGCGCGCCAGTTGCCGCGGGCATAGAGCGCGCGGTTGCGGCCGCGCCAGTCGCGCCAGTCGTTGCGGCCCCAGGCCCGGCGATAGTCGCGGCGATCCTCGCGCAGTTCGCGGCGCGCGTCGCGGACGTCGCGGCGCTCCTCGCGGATATCGCGGCGGTCGCCGTAACGCTGCGCCTGACGCAGTTCGCGGCGCTCCTCGCGCAGGTCGCGTCGGCTGTCCTGCACCTCGCGATACGACTGGGCGCTGGCGACGCCCGGCACCGCTAGCGACGGGATCGCAACGGCGGCCATCAGGGCGGTGGTGATGAGCTTTCGCATGTCTAGTTCCTCCATGTTTTGCCCCCGGACCCCACAACCGACGAATCGGCAAAAGGTCCGTGCTGGGAACGGATATGGAGCCCGGCCACTGAACCGGCCGGGAACGCGACTGTCAGCGAAGCGAAAGGTTTAGGGTCAGGGGCCGGTGTTGCTGCCGCCGCCGCCACCCGGCGCGCCCGCGGCGCCGACGGTGCCGATATTGCCGAACAGCTCCTGGAAGAAGCTCTTCTCGCGGCCCAGCGTCGGCGTCTTCTTCGACGTCGGGCTGACCTGCGCGACCTGCTCCAGCCCCATGCGGTCGATGCTGCTCACCGTGCCGTTCGGGTCGAAGCGGACGCGCAGCGTCGTCTGCGCCCGCGCCTTCGGATTGTTGAAGGCATAGTTGCGGCTGTCGCGAGCGACATAATACCACTCGCCCTCGTTGAACTGCGCGGTCAGCGTCGGCTTGCCGAGCGTGCGCAGCACCGATTCGCGATTGTCGACGCCCGGCTGGACCGAGTTCACGAGGTCGGCGTCGATGACATAGCCCTGATGGCTGCGCAGCGGCGCGCACGCGCTCGCCGCGACCGAAAGGGCCAGCAGCATCGCGATCGCACGGGGACCGGTGGACGCCATCGAAATCTCCTGAACTCAAAGCACGGGCAACGGCGCGGACGACATGATTGCATCGGCCGCGCGGTGCCTCAATATGCGGGGTAGCCGCCGCGAACAAGGTGTGTGCGCGGCGCGAGCGATTTCAAGGAACGAGATGGGACTTTTTCAACGCCTGTTCGGCAAGGCCGCCCCGCGGGAGGGCGAGCCGCTCTACGCCGCCATCGTCGAGCGGGCGCGCCAGCCGCACTGGTATGTCGAGGGCGGCGTGCCCGACACGATCGACGGGCGGTTCGACATGGTCGCCGCGGTGCTGGCGATGGTGCTGCTGCGGCTGGAGAGCGATGGCGAACGGTCGGCGGCGCTGTCCGCCTCGCTCGCCGAATGCTTCATCGAGGATATGGACGTCCAGCTTCGCCAGCAGGGCGTCGGCGACATCATGGTCGGCAAGCATATCGGCAAGATGATGGGGATGCTCGGCGGCCGCCTCGGCGCGTATCGCGACGGGCTGGCGGGCGGCGACCTCGACGGCGCGATCGTCCGCAACGTGTGGCGGGGCGAAACCCCGCCCCCCGCGGCGCTGGCGCATGTGCGCGAGGGGCTGGTCGGGTTTCGCAGCGACCTGAACGGCATGGGCGCCGACCGGTTGCGCGAGGGGGTGCTGCCATGACCCCGGAGTTTTCCCGCCCCCTCCGCCTCGACCAGATCGGCGCGGGCGACAACAAGCTGTCGATCGACGCGAACGAGGCCGAGCGGGCGGCGCTCGCGCGGCGGTTCGAGCTCATCTCGCTCGACAGCCTCCATGCCGACTATGCGGTGCGCCGCGATGCCGCGGGCGTGCTCGCGACCGGGCGACTGACGGGCAAGGTGGTGCAGGCATGCGTCGCCACCGCCGCGCCGGTGCCGGCGACAATCGACGAAGCCTTCACGCTGCGCTTCCTGCCCGAACCCGGCGACGAGGCGCCGGAGGAGGTCGAACTGGACGAGGCCGATTGCGACACGATGTTCTACACCGGCAGCGCGATCGACTTGGGCGAGGCGGCGGCGGAGACGCTGGCGCTCGCGCTCGACCCCTTCCCCCGCGCGCCGGGCGCCGAGGAAGCGCTGCGCGAGGCGGGCGTGATCGAGGAGGGCGCGGTGACGCCGCTCTCCGGCCTTGCCGCCGCGCTTCAGGAGAAGCTGAAGAAGTAGCGCGGGACAGACGCGGCGACCCGGATCGCCGCGCCGTCGCTCATTCGAACTCGAGGATCGCCGCGTCGACCGCCAGGCTCTCGCCGGGCTGGTGATTGACCCGGGCGACAGTGCCCGCGCGTTCGGCGCGCAGGATGTTCTCCATCTTCATGGCCTCGACCACCGCCAGCGGCTGCCCCGCCTCGACCCGGTCACCCTCGCCCACTTCCAGCCGGGTGAGCAGACCCGGCATCGGACAGAGCAGGAACTTCGAGGTGTCGGGCGGCAGCTTCTCGATCATGTGCGCCGCCAGCGGGGCGATGTGCGCGGGGAGCACGCGGACATTGTGCGCCGCCCCGCGCGTGGTCAGTCGCCAGCCGCCGCGCGTGGGCGCGACCTGCACCGACAACGCCTCGCCATCGATGACCGCGTGGACGAGGCGCGCGCCGGGGCGGAAGTCGTGCTCGACCGACAGCGTCTGTCCGTCGACGCTCACGCCCGTGCCCAGCTCGACCGCGAAATCCGCCTCGCCGATCCGCGCGGTCCACGCTTGCGGCGCGGTCAGCGCGTCGCCGAGCTGCCCGCCGATCGTCCGCGCACGCGCCGCCGTCGCCTCCGCGATCACGGCCGCCAGCGCCGCCAGCTTGCGCTGAAGCCCCGCATCGGCGGGCGCGCCGGTGAAGCCCTCGGGATATTCCTCCGCGATGAAGCCGGTCGTCAGCGCGCCCGAGCGGAAGCGCGGATGCTGCATCAGCGCCGACAGGAAATCGACATTGTTGCCCACCCCCTCGACCACGAACTGATCGAGCGCCGCGACCTGAAGGTCCGCCGCCTCGTCGCGGGTCGGTGCCCAGGTGACGAGCTTGGCGATCATGGGGTCGTAGAACATGCTGACCTCGCCCCCCTCGGCCACGCCGTCGTCGACGCGGGTGTAGCCGGCGGTGGCCGTCTCGCCATAAGGCGTCCCCTCCGCCGCGGGCGGGGCGTAGCGCACCAGCCGACCGGTGCTCGGCAGGAAGCCGCGATACGGGTCCTCGGCATAGACGCGGTTCTCGATCGCCCAGCCGTCGAGCTTCACCTCGTCCTGCCCGAAGGCGAGGGGCTCACCCGCCGCGACGCGGATCATCTGCTCGACCAGGTCGAGGCCGGTGATCGCCTCCGTCACCGGATGCTCGACCTGAAGCCGGGTGTTCATTTCCAGGAAGTAAAAGCCGTCGCCGGTGGTGTCGGCGCCCGACACGATCAGCTCGACCGTACCGGCGCTATAGTATCCCACCGCGCGAGCCAGCGCGACCGCCTGCTCGCCCATCTTGCGCCGCATCGCGGGGGTGACGAAAGGCGACGGCGCTTCCTCGACCACCTTCTGGTGGCGGCGCTGGATCGAGCATTCGCGCTCGCCCAGATAGACGATGTTGCCGTGCTGGTCGCCCAGCACCTGGATCTCGATATGCCGCGGCTGCTCGATGAACTTCTCGATGAACACGCGGTCGTCGCCGAAGCTCGCCAGCCCCTCGCGCTTGGTCGCCTCGAACCCCTCGCGCACGTCCTGCTCGGAGTAGGCGAGGCGCATCCCCTTGCCGCCGCCGCCGGCCGACGCCTTCATCATCACCGGATAGCCGATGTCCGACGCGATCCGCACCGCCTCGTCGGTGTCGGCGATCTCGCCGAGGAAGCCGGGCACGACGTTGACGCCCGCCGCCTTGGCGAGCTTCTTCGACTCGATCTTGTCCCCCATCGCCGCGATCGCATTGGGCGGCGGGCCGACAAAGGCGATGCCGGCGTCGGCGCACGCGCGCGCGAAACTCTCGCGCTCGGACAGGAAGCCGTAGCCGGGATGGATGCAGTCCGAGCCCGTTTCCTTCGCGGCGAGCAGGATCAGATCGGCCTTGAGATAGCTCTCCGCCGCCGGCGCCGGGCCGAGGCGGACCGCTTCGTCGGCCATGAGCACGTGCGGCGAGCGCGCATCGGCATCCGAATAGACCGCGACGGTCTTCAACCCCATGCGCTTGGCCGTGCGGAACACCCGGCAAGCGATTTCGCCGCGATTGGCGACGAGGATTTTCTTGAACATTAGTTGGGAACCTCGATCGGATCGCCGTGCATAAACATGCCGGTTATAAACATGGCCCCGCAGATCAGAACGAGGTCGATCACACCGATGACGATCGCTTTACCCCAGTTCATCGCGCATGCCCCACGACCTCGTCACCCCGGACTTGATCCGGGGTCCCGCTTTCTTCTGCGGGGGAAAGGCAGCGCGACCCCGGCTCAAGGCCGGGGTGACGGGGTGCTTCCGCCGCCATCGCCGTCAGCCCCAGCTTCGCGAACAGCGCGCCGTCCGCATCATCCCCGGCATTCCCCGTCGTCAACAGCTTGTCGCCGGTGAAGATCGAGTTCGCGCCGGCGAGGAAGCAGAGCGCCTGCGTCGCCTCGCTCATGCTCTCGCGGCCGGCGCTCAGGCGCACCATGCTCGCCGGCATGGTGATGCGCGCGACCGCGACGGTGCGGACGAACTCGATATCGTCGATCTTCGCCATCGGCGTGTCGGCGAGCATGTCGCCCAGCGGCGTGCCCTTCACCGGCACCAGCGCGTTGACCGGTACGCTTTCGGGCGGCGTGGGCAGATTGGCGAGCGCGTGGATGAAGCCCACCCGGTCGCTGCGCGCCTCGCCCAGCCCGACGATCCCGCCGGAGCACACGTTGATTCCCGCCGCGCGCACCGCGTCCAGCGTGTCGAGCCGGTCCTCGAACGTGCGCGTCGTGATGACCTTCGCGTAATGCTCGGGCGAGGTGTCGATATTGTGGTTGTAATAGTCGAGCCCCGCCTCGGCGAGCTGCCCGGCCTGCGCCGGCGTCAGCATGCCAAGCGTCATGCAGGTTTCCATCCCCATCTGGCGCACGCCCTTCACCATCTCCACGATCGCGGGCATGTCGCGGTCCTTGGGATTGCGCCACGCCGCACCCATGCAGAAGCGGGTGGAGCCGTTGTCCTTGGCCTCCGCCGCCGCCTGCATCACCGCGCGCACGTCCATGAGTTTGGTGGCCTTTAGCCCCGTTTCCGCGCCCGCCGCCTGGTTGCAGTATCCGCAATCCTCGGGACAGCCGCCGGTCTTGATCGACAACAGCGTCGACCGCTGGACCTGGTTCGCCGGGTGGTTCGCCCGGTGCACCTCGGCCGCGCGGAACACGAGTTCGGTGAAGGGCAGGTCGTAAAGCTCTGCGATCGCCTCGCGCGACCAACGCTCGGTCTGCGTTTCGATCGGGGTCATGTCGTTCACTCGGCCGTCTCCGTTTCGGGCGCCATGTTGTGACCGAGGAGGCGCAGCACCTCCTCCGCCGCGGTGATGAGGTTGGTGCCGGGGCCGAAGATCGCCTGCACCCCGGCATCGCGCAGGAACTGATAGTCCTGTGCAGGGATCACGCCGCCCGCGATCACGCGAATGTCGGAGCGGCCCGCGTCGCGCAGATGGCCGATCAACTCGGGAATCAGCGTCTTGTGCCCGGCGGCGAGGCTGGAGGCGCCGACCACATCCACGTCCTGCTCGATCGCGAGCTTCGCGGCTTCCTCGGGCGTCTGGAACAGCGGGCCGGGCACCACGTCAAAGCCCAAATCGCCGAACATGCTCGACACGAGGTTGGCCCCGCGGTCGTGGCCGTCCTGCCCCATCTTGGCGACGAACATGCGCGGTTTGCGGCCCATCCGCCGCTCGGTCGCGGCGACGCCGTCGGTCAGGCGCGTCCAACGCGCGTCGCCCTCATATGCGCCGCCATAGATGCCTGCGACCGGCGTCGGCTGCGTGCCGTAGCGGCCGAACACCGCCTCCATCGATGCCGAAATCTCGCCCAGCGTCGCGCGGGCGCGGGCGGCGTCCACGGCGAGCGCCAGCAGGTTGGCGTTGCCCGCCGCGCCTTCGCGCAGCGCGGCCAGCGCCGCCTGGCACGCTGCTTCGTCACGGGTTTCGCGGACGCGGGTGATGCGCGCGATCTGGCTCTGGCGGACCGCCTGGTTGTCGATGTCGAGGATCTCGACCGGATCCTCGTCCTTCAGCCGGTATTTGTTGACGCCGACGATCACGTCCTCGCCGCGATCGACACGCGCGGCGCGGGCGGCAGAGGCTTCCTCGATCATCGCCTTGGGCCAGCCGGCGGCGACCGCCTGTGCCATGCCGCCCTCGCCCTCGACACGCTCGATGATCTCCCACGCGCGATCGACGAGGTCCTTGGTCAACGCTTCGATGTAGTAGCTGCCGCCTAGCGGATCGACGACCTTGGTGATCCCCGTCTCTTCGGCCAGCACGATCTGCGTGTTGCGCGCGATCCGGGCGGAGAAGTCGGTGGGCAGCGCGATCGCCTCGTCGAGCGCATTGGTGTGCAGGCTCTGCGTCCCGCCCAGCACCGCCGCCATCGCCTCGACCGTGGTGCGGATGACGTTGTTGTAGGGGTCCTGCTCCTGCAAGCTGACACCGCTGGTCTGGCAGTGGGTGCGCAGCATCTTGGACCGTTCGTCCTTCGCGCCCAAGTCGGTCATTACCCGGTGCCACAGCGTCCGCGCGGCGCGGAGCTTCGCGACCTCCATGAAGAAGTTCATGCCGATCGCGAAGAAGAAGGACAGCCGCCCGGCGAACTTGTCGATGTCGAGACCTGCGGCGATCCCCGCCTTCGCGTACTCGCGCCCGTCGGCGATGGTGAAGGCCAGCTCCTGCACCTGCGTCGCGCCGGCTTCCTGCATGTGATAGCCGGAGATGCTGATGCTGTTGAACTTGGGCATATGCTCGGAAGTGTAAGCGAAGATGTCCGAGATGATCCGCATGCTTGGCGCAGGCGGGTAGATGTACGTGTTGCGGACCATGAACTCCTTGAGAATGTCGTTCTGGATGGTCCCGTCGAGCTGGGCCTGCGCGACGCCCTGCTCCTCGCCCGCGACAATGAAGAAGGCGAGGATCGGGATCACCGCGCCGTTCATCGTCATGCTGACCGACATCTGATCGAGCGGGATGCCGTCGAACAGGATCTTCATGTCCTCGACGCTGTCGATCGCGACGCCCGCCTTGCCCACGTCGCCGACGACGCGCGGATGGTCGCTGTCGTAGCCGCGGTGCGTGGCGAGGTCGAAGGCGACGCTCAGCCCCTTTTGCCCGGCGGCCAGGTTGCGACGATAGAAGGCGTTCGATTCCTCGGCAGTCGAGAAGCCGGCATATTGCCGGATCGTCCAGGGGCGCCCGGCATACATCGACGCACGCACCCCGCGCGTGAACGGCGCGAAGCCGGGAAGGCCGGGGTCCCAGCCCTCATTGTCCTTGGCGGTGTAGAGCGGCTTGACCGCAATCCCCTCGGGCGTTTGCCAGGTGAGGTCGCGGCCCTTCACCTCCTTGTCGGCGAGTGCCTTCCAGTCGGCGGGGGTGGGCTTGTCGGTCATCGAATAGGTCCGTTCACTGGCCCGTGAAAGCGGGCTTACGCTTGCTGAGGAAGGCCATGCCCCCCTCCATCGAATCGCGGCTGCCGCGCGCTTGCTGCTGGGCCTTCGCCTCGACCAGCATCGCGGTCGCATAGTCGCTTTCCGCCGCGCCGTGCAGCGCGCGGCGCATCAGCCCGAGCGCGACGGTCGGCCCCGCCGCCAGCCGCTCGGCGAGCGCAAAGGCCGCTTCGTCCAGCGCCTCGTCGGCGACGACCTTGTGGATCATGCCCCATTCGAGCGCCTTGTCGGCGAGTACCCGCTCGCCCAGCATCATCATCTCGGCCGCCCGCGCGCGCCCGATCAGGCGCTGGAGCATCCACGATGCGCCGCCATCGGGGACGAGGCCGATATTGACGAACGCCTGCAGGAAATAGGCGGTGTCGCTCGCGACGCAGAAATCGGCGGCGAGCGCGAGGCTGCACCCGATCCCCGCCGCCGGCCCGCGCACCGCGCTGACCACTGGCACGGCAAGGTCGGCCAGCGCGAGCAGTGCCGGGTTGTAGTGATCGTTGAGTGCCGCGAACGTCGCCGCGCCGGGGTCCTCGGCATTGAGCGCCCCACCCGCCACATCGGCACCCGAGCAGAACCCCCGCCCCGCCCCGGCGATCAGCACCGCGCGCGCGCCATTGAGGTCGCCGATCGCCGCGCGTAACTCGTCGAACATCGCCGGCGGTGCGGCATTCAGGCGGTCGGGCCGGTTGAGCGTCAACACCAGCACGTCGCCGCGCCGCTCGGCCAGGATATGCTCGAACGCCATCAATGCGCCTCCTTCGGCGTTTCCATGATCTCGGTCAGCACCCCGCCCATATCGCGTGGGTGGACGAAGAAGATCGGCGTCCCGTGCGCGCCGATGCGAGGCTCGCCGAGCACGCGCGCGCCCTTCCCCTCGAACCATGCCTTCGCCGCATGAATGTCGGGCACCTCGTAACAAAGGTGATGCTGCCCCCCCGCCGGGTTCTTCTCGAGGAACGCGCGGGTGGGCGATGCGTCGCCCAGCGGCTCGATCAGCTCGATCTGCGTGTTGGGCGTGTCGACGAAGCACACGCGTACGCCCTGCGCGGGCAGGTCGAATGGCTCGCCGATCGCGGTCGCGCCCAGCACGTCGCGATAGAGAGCGATGGAGGCTTCGATCGACGGCGTCGCGACGCCGACATGGTTGAGGCGGCCGAGATTCATCCCTCGATCCGCGGAGTTTGCGCGTTGCGCTGGGTCATTTCGATCATCGTCTCGATCCGGATCACACGCTTGTCGAGCGCGAGCACGTCGCCCGTCAGCCGCCCGAGCGCCTCGCTCTGTTTCTCGCCGACCTTTTCGAGTTGGCGAACCTGTTCCTGAAGCAGCAGCAATTGCTTGATGCCCTTCACCGCGTCGCTGAGCGTGCTCATTGTCGCAGCCCCGCCTCGCGAAGCCGGCGATCCGAATCCTCGATCGCAGCCTCGATCGTCGACGCCGTCCGCTCCAGCCGCGCTTTCATGTCGGGAATCGCCTCGACCAGTTCGCCGACGATCGCGGCGAGTTCGGCGGCAGCTTCGGTTTCCTCGGGATCGTCCGCCTCGACCTTGCGGCGGATATACTCGCCGATCGACACGCCGCCCGCGGCGGCACGCGCCGTCAGCGTCGCCTTGAGCGCCGGGGTCGCGAGAAAGGTCACACGCTCGGTATGCATCAGCGCCTCCTTGTCATTGCAAGGACATTATAAGGTTTGGCTGAGTCGATCGCAACGGGCGGCGATCTGAGGCGACCAAGGATCATGTCAGCACGCCGGAAGCTGGGCGGGACCCTGCCGCACGAACTTGCCGCCGCTGCGCGCATAATGTTCGGTGAAGCTGCGCGTGCCGGTAAAGGCGACGTCGAAGCCGTTTGGGGTGACGTTGGTCAGTTTGCCCTCGAACGACTTGACCGCCGGCCCCTCGACCGCACCGTCGTCGCTGTAGACGGTCTTCACATCGGCGACCTCGACCGGCCCGTCGGGGCGCAGTTCGGTCAGCGCGGTGCTGCCACAGGTATAGCCCTGCCCGGTAAAGCCGCCCGACGCCGCGATGACCGGCACGTCGGCCAGGTCGTTGCGTACCGTCCAGTCGCTCATCTGCCCGAAGCTGCCCTGCACCACCGCCGCGGGGAAGCGCTTGGCGACGGTAAAGCCGCTACCGCTGGGCGTCAGGTAGGCGAGGTCGATCCGCCCGGCGGTGACGTGGCCGAAATTCTCGGCCCGCCCCTCGCTCGCCAGTACGACGCCGAACGGCGCGTCGATCAGGCGATGGTCGGAAAAGGTGTAGCGCTGGCCGTCCTTGTCCTCCACCGCGACCTCGCTCGGGAACGCCGCCTTCACCGCCGCCGCCAGCCGCGCCTCGGGCGAGGCGGCGGAGGTGGCCGACGCGACGGGGGTCGGCTTGGGCTCGGGCGCGGCGGCCTTTTCCGGCTCGCCGCCGCAACCGGCGAGGAGCGCGAGGGTCGCGAGCGGCAGTGCCTTAGAGCGGAATGTTGTCATGCTTCTTCCACGGGTTCTCGAGCGCCTTATTGCGCAGCTTGCGCAGGCCTAGCGCGATGCGGCGCCGCGTGGAGTGGGGCATGATGA
Source organism: Sphingomonas yantingensis (assembly GCF_014199325.1). Lineage (GTDB taxonomy): Bacteria > Pseudomonadota > Alphaproteobacteria > Sphingomonadales > Sphingomonadaceae > Sphingomonas > Sphingomonas yantingensis. The sequence goes on along the minus strand of NZ_JACIJJ010000001.1, from coordinate 484,373 downwards.
CCTCGTCGATGAACCCCTTGGAGGCTGCGACGAACGGGTTGGCGAAGCGCGCTTCGTATTCGGCGGTCCGCTCGGCAATCTCCTCGGGCGTGCGGCCGCGGAAGATGATCTCGACCGCGCCCTTGGCGCCCATCACCGCGATCTCGGCAGTCGGCCATGCGTAGTTCAAATCGCCGCGCAGATGCTTCGACGCCATCACGTCGTACGCGCCGCCGTATGCCTTGCGCGTGATGACGGTGATCTTGGGCACCGTCGCCTCGGCATAGGCGAACAGGAGCTTGGCGCCGTGCTTAATGATGCCCGAATGCTCCTGCCCCACGCCGGGCAGGAAGCCGGGCACGTCGACGAAGGTGACGATCGGGATCTCGAACGCGTCGCAGAAGCGGACGAACCGCGCGGCTTTCTTCGACGAATTGATGTCGAGCACGCCCGCCAGCACCATCGGCTGGTTGGCGACGATGCCGACCGTCCGCCCCTCGATCCGGCCGAACCCGCACAGGATGTTGGCGGCATGACCCGGCTGCACCTCGAAGAAATCGCCCTCGTCGACGACCTTTCGAATGAGCTCGTGCATGTCGTACGGCATGTTGGCCGAGGGGGGGATCAGCGTGTCGAGGCTGTGTTCGATCCGGTCGAACGGGTCATCGCTCGGGCGCACCGGCGGCGCTTCCCGGTTCGAGGCGGGCAAGAAGTCCACGAAGTCGCGGGCCGCGAGCAGCGCCTCGATATCGTTGTCGAAGGCCACATCGGCGACCCCCGACTTCGTGGTATGCGTCACCGCGCCGCCCAGTTCCTCCTGCGTGACGATCTCGTTCGTGACGGTCTTCACTACATCCGGGCCGGTGACGAACATGTATGACGAATCCTTCACCATGAAGATGAAGTCCGTCATCGAGGGACTATACACGGCACCGCCCGCGCATGGACCCATGATGAGTGACAGCTGTGGCACGACGCCGCTGGCCAGCACGTTGCGCTGGAACACCTCGGCATAGCCGCCGAGGCTGGCGACGCCCTCCTGAATACGCGCGCCGCCGCTGTCGTTGAGGCCGATCACGGGCGCGCCGACCTTCATCGCCATGTCCATGATCTTGCAGATCTTCTGCGCGTGACGCTCGGACAGCGAGCCGCCGAAGACGGTGAAGTCCTGACTGAACACGAAGACGAGCCGGCCGTTGATCGTCCCCGATCCCGTCACCACGCCGTCGCCGGGCACGATCTGGTCGGGCATACCGAAATCGACGCAATTGTGCTCGACATACATGTCGAGCTCCTCGAACGACCCCTCGTCGAGCAGCACGTCGAGCCGTTCGCGTGCGGTCAGCTTGCCCTTGGCATGCTGGGAGTCGATGCGCTTCTGGCCACCGCCTAGGCGGGCGGCGTCGCGGCGGCGTTCGAGTTCGGCGATGGTCGAGGACATGCGCGCTCCCGCTTTCAACTGCACACCTCCTTTGCGGGCGATGCCGCAAAACGCAAATGCGATGTTGCAAACGTGCGCAACCCATGTTTGCAAAGTCGGATGCACCCCGCCCCGCCCCGCCGCCTGTTCGCCGGTCACCAGCTTCGCGCGCTGCGCCGCACCCACGGGCTGTCCCAGGCACAGGCCGCCGCGCGGCTCGGCATCTCGACCAGTTACCTGTCGCAGATCGAGAATGGCGACCGGCCGCTAACCGAACTGGTGCTCGCCGCGCTGGGCAAGGCATTCCCGCAGGACTGGCGCTCGATCGGCGAGGATGCGGCGCTCGCCGCCGCCGCGCTCGCCGCCGCGACCGATGCGGGCATCGACGGAGCGGTGGAGCCCGACCCGGGCCTTGCCCGCGCGCTGCGGCAGCAGCCGCAGCTGGCCCGCCGTCTCGTAGCGCTCCACGCCGCCTATCAGCGTGTCGAGGCGCAGGTCCGCGTCCTCGACGACCGCGTGCAATCGGGCGAGAGCGCGGCGCGCCAGCCATGGGAGGCGGTGCGGGACTGGTTTCACGATGCGGGCAATTATGTCGACGCGCTCGACCGGGGCGCGGAGGCGCTCGCCGCCCGCTTCCCGCGCGGCGCGCCGCCCAACCGTGCGATCGCCGAGCGGCTGCGCGCGCGCCACCGGGTGACGATCGAGCGCGGCGATGCGAACGGGGCGCTGCGCACTTACGATCCCGCGCGCCGCACCCTCCGCCTCGACCGCGCGCTGCCGCCCGAGAGCACCGCGTTCCAGCTTGCGCACCAGCTCGCCCGGCTGGAGCTGGCCGAGACGATTGACGCGACGGTGGCGGGCTCCGGCCTCGACGATCCCGCCGCCCGCGCGCTGCTGTCAGTGGGGCTCGCCAACTATGCCGCGGGCGCGCTGACGATGCCGTACGAAGCGTTTCGCGAGGCAGCGCGGGTGGAGCGCCACGACATCGACCGGCTGCGCGAGGATTTCGGCGTGAGCTTCGAGCAGGCTTGCCACCGGCTCTCGACGCTTCAGCGCCCCGGCGCGTCGGGGGTGCCGGTGTTCTTCTGCCGCGTCGACATGGCGGGGAACATCACCAAGCGGCACTCGGCCACGCCGCTGCAGTTCGCGCGCTTCGGCGGCGCGTGCCCCCTGTGGATCGTGCACGAGGCGGCGGCGATCCCCGACCGCATCCTCGTCCAGCGCGCCGAGACGCCCGATGGCGTCCGCTACGTCATCATGGCCAAGGGGCTGGTGAAGCCGAGCGGCAGCTTCACCCGCGCGCCGCGCCGATACGCGGTGACGCTGGGGTGCGAAGCGGCGCAGGCGCGCGACTTCGTCTATGCCGATGCGCTGGCGACGGGCGGCGGGGCGACGCCGATCGGCAGTTCGTGCCGGATCTGCCCCCGCCTCGACTGCGACCAGCGCGCCTTCCCGCCGGCGGCGTCCACCATCGCGATCGACCCCGACGCGCGGGGGGTGGTGCCGTACGGGTTCAGTTGAGCCGGCTTCGTCACCCCGGGCTTGACCCGGGGTCCCGCTTCTTCCTTCTTCGTCGGCGGCAAAAGAAGAAGCGGGATCCCGGATCAAGTCCGGGATGACGGGGGGGTGTGGTTGCTGTGTGCCCCGCCAACATGGCAGGATGCCGCAAAACAGACCCGAGGAGAGAGCCATGGCGACCGCGATCCGCGAAAGCACGATCATGTCCGATGCGGAGTGGGAGGCGCGCCAGCAGCTTGCCGCCTGTTACCGCGTGTTCGACCATCTCGGCTGGTCGGAAATGATCTACAACCACATCACGCTGAAGGTGCCGGGCGAGGAGGGCGCGTTCCTCATCAACCCGTTCGGCCTGCATTTCAGCGAGGTGAAGGCATCGAACCTCGTCAAGATCGACCTGGACGGCAACAAGCTCGACGCCTCGCCCTATCCGGTCAACCGCGCGGGGTTCGTCCAGCATGCGGTGTTCCACCGCCACCTGCCCGACGCGCACTGCATCATGCACACGCACACGACCGCTGGGATGGCGGTCAGCTCGCTCGAGGGCGGGCTTCGTCCGATCAACTTCTATGCCGCCAATTTCGCCGGTCAGATCGCCTATCACGATTTCGAGGGCGTCACCGTCCGCGACGAGGAGGGCGCGCGGCTGGTCGAGCATCTGGGCGACAAGCGGGTCATGCTCCTCAGGAACCACGGCATCGTCGCGATGGGTCGGACATTGCCCGAGGCGTTCATCCGCCACTGGTCGCTCCAGCGCGCGTGCGAGATCCAGCTGGCGACGATGAGCATGGGCACGCCGATCGAAGTGCCGGCTGAGGTCGTCGCCGTCCACCAGCGCGACATCGGCCAGGCACAGGCGCCGGGCGGGCCGGGTGCCGCCGACTTCGCCGCGATGGTCCGGCTGGTCGATCGCATCGACCGGAGCTGGCGGGAGTAATTGGCCCTTGAGCGGTACCGGCCCGCTCCCCCATCCGGCCACCCACTGAGTATCCTGCTGGGCGGCCGGGTGGGGGAGCGGGCCGGTGCCGCCAACCGGCGTGAGCCGACAAAGACAGTAGCTTGCGGGGCGGCGGGCGGTCGTTACAACCCGGCGGCAAAAGGGGAAAATGCCGCATGTCGCTTCGTACGTTCGCCTGCCTTGCCGCCCTAGCTATCGCCGCGCCGCTCGCCGCGCAGGACAAGCCCGCGGCCAAGGATGATGCCGCCGACGCCGCGATCCCCGCGCCGGTCCGCTCGGTCACGCGGCACAGCGGTAGCTTCGGCGGCACGCGCATCGCCTATCGCGCGATCGCCGGCGACACGTACCTGAAGGACAAGGACGGCAAGCCGCTCGCGTCGATCACTTCGTACAGCTATATCAAGGAGGGGCCGGTCGACCCCAACCGCCCCGTGACGTTCCTGTGGAACGGCGGGCCGGGCTCGGGCTCGCTCTGGCTCCAGATGGGGGCGTTCGGGCCGAAGCGCGTCGTCATCCCGTCGGACGCGCGCGACGATGGGGCGCCGCCCTATCCGATGGTCGACAATGCCGAATCGCTGCTCGATGTCACCGACCTCGTGTTCATCGACCCGGTCGGCACCGGGTTCAGCCGCGCGCTCGGCAAGACCGATCCGAAGGATTACTGGGGCATCACAAAGGACGCCAGGTCGATGGCGGCGTTCATCCGCCTGTGGCTGAACGAGAACGGCCGCTGGAACGCGCCCAAGTTCATCGGCGGCGAAAGCTATGGCACCACCCGTTCGGCAGCAGTCATCAAGGAGCTGGAAGGGTCGTACACCGACGTCGCGATCAACGGCATCATCCTCATCTCCTCGATCCTCGACTTCAGCCAGGCGGCGGATACGCCCGGCAACGAGCTGGGCTATGTCACCAACCTTCCCTCGATGGCGGCAACGGCCTGGTATCACGACAAGGTGCCGAACAAGCCTGCGACCGTGGAGGCGTTCGTCGAGGAGGCACGGCAGTTCGCGATTGGTCCCTATGCCGCCGCGCTGCTCAAGGGCAATTCGCTGTCGGCGCAGGAGCGCCAGCAGATCCTGCCGCAACTCTCCCGCTTCACCGGCGTCAACCAAACCTATCTGGCACAGGCCGACCTGCGCCTGTCGCCCAGCCGCTTCTACAAGGAATTGCTGCGCGATCAGGGCAAGGTCATCGGCCGGCTCGACACGCGCTATACCGGCCGCGACTATGACAATGCCGGCGAGACGCCCGACAACGACCCCAGCTTCTACGCGATCGACGGCGCGTACACCGCGGCGATGAACCAGTGGTCGCGCGAGGGGCTGAAATACTCGCCCGACCTCACCTATTCGTCGATCGGCGGGGTGCGCGACTGGGACTGGAACATCGGCGAGGGGCCGCGCGGCGGCTCGGGCTATCTGAACGTCGCGCCGTGGATCGGGACGGCGATGCGCGAGAACAGCGGGCTGCGTGTGTTCGTCGGCCAGGGCTATTACGACTTCGCCACGCCCTTCTTCGGCGCGGAGTATTCGCTCAACCGGACGGGCATCCCCAATGACGGGCGGATCGTCTGGAAATATTATAACGCCGGCCACATGATGTACGTGCGCGAGGACGACCTCAGGAAATTGTCGAGCGATATCCGCGCCTTCATCCGCGCGCGGTAGGAAAGCGGACCGAGCCGCGCGCCACAAGCGCGCGCAGCGCGTTCAACCGGCGACTTCGATGCAGGAAGGCCGCCGGTTGCCGCACCCGACCCCCAATCGCCGCTCGCTGATCGCATTGGATGCGCTCAATGCCGTGCTCGCCGACGTGCGCGACGGGCTGGGGCCGTATCTCGCCATCTATCTCGTCGCGGTGCGCGGGCCGAGCCATGGCTGGTCGGAGGCGAGCGCGGGCGCGGTGATGACGATCGCCGGGATCGCGGGCCTGATCGCGCAGGCGCCAGCGGGCGGGCTCGTCGACCGCATCCATGCCAAGCGCGCGCTGCTCGTCGCCGCGGCCGTCGCGGTGACGCTGTCGTCGATCTCGCTGCCGCTGGTCGACGGATTCGCGCCCGTCGTCATCGGCCAGTCGGTCGCCGCGGTCGCCGCCGCGGTCTTCGCGCCCGCCATCGCCGCGATCTCGCTGGGCATCGTCGGCCCCAAGCTCTTCACCCGCCGCGTCGGCCGCAACGAGGCGTTCAACCACGCTGGCAACGCGGTGTCGGCGGGGCTGGCGGGCGTGCTCGCCTTCAGCTTCGGGCCTCAGGTGGTGTTCTGGCTGATGGGCCTGTTCGCGGCGCTCAGTATCGGTGCGACGCTGATGATCGACCCCAGGGCGATCGACCACCGCGTCGCGCGCGGCATGGGCGACGGCGAGGACAAGGGTCCGCCGCAGTCGATCTTCGCGACGCTGCGCAACCATCCGACGATCGCCGCCTTTGCCTGCGCCGCCTTCCTCTTCCACCTGGCGAACGCGGCGATGCTGCCGACCGTCGGCCAGCAGCTGGCACGGATCGTCGGGAGCGGCAGCGCCACGTCGCTGGTTGCCGCTTGCATCGTCGGCGCGCAGGTGGTGATGGTCCCGGTCGCGCTGATCGTCGGTGCGCGCACCGATCGCTGGGGGCGCAAGCCGCTGTTTCTCGCGGCGTTCGCGATGCTGACGCTGCGCGGGTTTCTCTATCCGCTGTCTGACGCCCCCGCGTGGCTACTTGGCGTCCAGTTGCTCGACGGGATCGGCGCGGGCATCTTCGGCGCGCTGTTCCCGATCGTCATCGCCGACATGACGCGCGGCACCGGGCGGTTCAATGTGGCGCAGGGGGCGGTGGCGACGGTGCAGGGCCTCGGCGGCGCACTGTCCGCCAGCCTTGCCGGGTCGATCGTCGTGCTCGGCGGCTTCGGTCCCGCCTATTGGACGCTGGCGGGCGTCGGTGCGGCGGGGCTAATCTTCTACGCGCTGTTCATTCCCGAAACCCGCCCGCGAGAGATCGCCGATGGAACGCTTCACCCTCGCCTCGCATGAGGGCGTACCGAACAATCCCGCCTTAGCCGTGCGCTGCTATCGCGGCGCGGCGGACGGTGCGGCAGCGTTCGAGGCGTTGTTCGAGGCGAATGGCTGGCCGCCGCAGTGGCGGGACGGGGTGTTCGACTATCACCACTACCACTCGACCGCGCACGAGGTGTTGGGCTGCTTCGCCGGAAGCGCGACGCTGACGATCGGTGGCCCGGGCGGGCGGACGATCGAGATCGGCGCGGGCGACGCGCTGATGCTGCCCGCCGGCACCGGGCACAAATGCGAGACGGCGAGCGACGATTTCGCCGTCGTCGGCGCCTATCCCGCCGGACAGGACTGGGACGTGGTGACGAAGCCGGCCGACGACGCGATCCGCGCCCACATCGCGGCAGTGCCGGTCCCGGACCGCGATCCGGTGACCGGCGCGCCGTTCTAGCCGATCAGATCGGCCCGATCGAAAAGCGGCACCGCCTCTCGCGCCACGACCGACGCGAGCGGACTGTCCGGCGGCGGCGGCAGCGTCACGTCTGCGTGCACCGACAGGTCGCTCGCCTCTATCGCAGCGGCCACCGCGAGCAGCGCCGCCGCATCGAGATTTCCCAGGATCAGCAGATCGACATCGGAGCCCGGCCGATGGTCGCCCCTCGCCCGCGAGCCGTAGAGCAGCACCTGCTCGATACGATCGGCGAACGGGGCCAGCGCCTCGCGAAGCGCCGCACGCTGCGCGATCGTCAATCCGCCGCTCATCCGGCGCGAGCGCTCATGTCGTCGCGCAGCGCCACCAGCGTCGGCAGATGCCGCTCACCGATCGCCACCAGTCCCGCGTCGCGCATCGTTTCGTCATAAGTATGCGACAGTTGATGGCGCAGCTTGCTCGCGGCCATCCACGCATCGCCATCCTCAACGATCCCCGCGGCAAAGGCGGCGCGGATCACGCTGGCCGACGTGACGGTGTCGGGCGGCGATCCCTCCGCGACGAGGAAGTCGGCCATCAGCTTCCAGCCGAGCTCCCAGGCGATCTCGTACCGCTGGACCAGCCCGGCCTTCTCCAGCTCGGACAACGGCCGCTCGCGTCCCAGCGTCACCGCTTCGCCCAGCAGGTCGACGGCGCGCCGGTAATTGGCGAGCCGCTGGTGCCAGCGAAGAGGCGCCCCGGCGCTCATGCCGGCACCGCGACCTCGTAAGCGGCCGTCGTCTTGGCCGCGACTTCCTCGGCCGTCACGCCGGGCGCCAGTTCGACCAGCCGGAACGGGCTGTCATGGTCGGGGCGCTGGAAGACGCAGAGGTCGGTGACGATCATGTCGACGACGTTCTTGCCGGTGAGGGGCAGCGTGCAGTCGGGGATGAACTTCGGGCTGCCGTCCTTGGCGGTGTGCTCCATCACGACGATGATCTTCTTGACCCCGGCGACGAGGTCCATGGCGCCGCCCATGCCCTTGATCATCTTGCCGGGGATCATCCAGTTGGCGATGTCGCCGCCCTGGCTCACTTCCATCGCACCGAGGACGGTGAGGTCGATATGCCCGCCGCGGATCATCGCGAAACTGTCGGCCGAGCTGAAATAGACCGAGTGCGGCAGCTCGCTGATCGTCTGCTTGCCCGCGTTGATGAGGTCGGGGTCCTCCTCGCCCGCAAACGGGAACGGGCCGATGCCGAGCATGCCGTTTTCCGACTGGAGCGTCACCGTCACGCCCTCGGGAATGTGATTCGCCACCAGCGTCGGGATGCCGATGCCGAGATTGACGTAGAAGCCGTCACGCAGCTCGCGCGCGGCGCGCGCCGCCATGTCGTCGCGTGTCCAGGGCATCTTACTTCTCCTTTGGCGTCCAGCGCTTGTCGGCGGGAAACAGGTCGTCGAAGGTCCCGCCTTCCCAGCCGCCGTACAGCGCGTTGGGAATGAGGAACCAGCCATTGCCCCACAGAGGCGCGATCGCGGCATTCTGGGCCAGCGCACGGCGTGCGGGCGTCGACAGTCCACGATCGTTGAAGGCGTCGGCGAAGTCGCCGAGATTGTCGCCCGCCATCGCGATCACGCAATATTTCGCGTCGATTGCGGCGCGGCGCGGGTCCTTGGCCGAGCCGGGCGCGACGTCACCCTTCAAGAACAAGGTCTCGCCCGGCACCGCATTGTCGATCCCGACCGAGGCGAGCGCCGCCGCGGTGGAGGCCGCGGCCGATCGATCGCGGTTCGAGTTGAAGACGACGGTCACGCCCGCGCGGCGGATCGCGGTGATCGCCTCGACCACCCCGGGCACCGGCTCGACCGCGTTCGCGCCGTCCCGCTCCCACTGCGCCCAGCGCTCGGGATCGAACGGCGGGTCGCCGCGCACCGCGCTGTCGTAATTGGCGCCGGTGTTGAGCAGCACCGTCTCGTCGATGTCGTAGACAACCGCGCGGGGCCGGTTGCCGCAGGCACCGAAGCGCGGCGCGGCGGGCGTCGATCCCGCGGACAGCACGACGCTCGACGCCGGCCCCTTTGCGTGCGCGGCCACGAACGCGGCCATCGCCAGATGCGCCTGGCGTGACAGCACCGCCGCTTCGCCCGAGCCCAGTTGCCAGCGATACTGCCTCCCCGGCTGCGTCGATACCGCCGCAGTCGCGGCCGGCGGCGGGGTCGCCGCGCACGCCGACAGCGCCAGTGCCGATGCGGCGAGCGTCAGGGCGCGGATCACGCGGCCGCCCGCTCGCGCACGGTGCGGAACTCGATCTTCTTGTCGTAGGGAGCGCCGACGATCATCCGCTTCACATAGATACCGGGCAGGTGGATCGCGTCGGGGTCGAGGCTGCCGACCGGCACCACTTCCTCGACCTCGGCGACGCAGATGTTGGCGGCGGTCGCCATCGGCTGGTTGAAGTTGCGCGCGGTCTTGCGGAAGATGAGGTTGCCCATCTCGTCCGCCTTCCACCCCTTGATGATCGACAGGTCGGCACGGATGCCGCGCTCGAGGATATATTCCTCGCCGTTGAAGAGCTTTGTTTCCTTGCCCTCGGCCACCTTCGTGCCGACGCCGGTCTTGGTATAGAAGCCGGGGATCCCCGCGCCGCCCGCGCGGCAGCGTTCGGCGAGCGTCCCCTGCGGACAGAATTCGACCTCGAGCTCGCCGGCCAGATACTGGCGCTCGAACTCCTTGTTCTCACCGACATAGGACGAGATCATCTTCTTCACCTGGCGCGTGCGAAGGAGCTTGCCGAGGCCTTCATTGTCGATGCCGGCATTGTTGCTGGCGATCGTCAGGTCCTTCACGCCCGACTCGCGGATCGCATCGATCAGCCGCTCCGGGATGCCGCACAGGCCGAAGCCGCCCGCACAGATCGTCATCCCGTCGTGCAGCAGGCCTTCGAGCGCGGCGGCGGCATCGGGGTAGAGCTTCTGCATGGGCTGATCCTTCTCCGGGCTCGCCTGTCGGCCGAGCATTTGGCGGCTGACTACAAAGGAGAAACGGCGCGCGCAATCGCCGAAGATTGCGGGCCGCCGCGCGGCATGCCTAACTTCGATCATGGCTATCGACACGCTGCCCGCCGCCCTTAATCTCGCCCGCACGGGCGACTTCGACCGGGCGCGGGCGATGCTGCTGCGGCTGATGGCGGCGGCGCCGGGCGAGGCGGATCCGTGCGTTCTGCTGGCCGGGATCGAGCAGCGGCGGGGCGATGTGGATGGCGAGCGTGCGGCCCTTGCCGAAGCGCTGCGCCGCGCGCCGCGGCACCTGTCCGCGCTGCTGGCGCGCGCCGCGCTTGAACGGCGGACCGGCGACGATCGCGCGGCGGTGCGCTTCTATGCCACCGCGCTCGCGGTCGCCGATCACAGCCCGCCGCCGGCCAGCTTCGACGCGGCGATCGCCGACGCGCGCGCGTTCGTCGCGGGGGCGGGCGAGCGATTCGCCGCCACGCTGGCGGCGGCGATCGACGGCGCGGGGCTCGGCGGCGGGGACCTTCCCCCGCGCGTCGGCGAGGCGATCGAGTTGCTGCTCGGCCGGCGCGAACTCCACCTTCAGCAGCCGTCGATGTTCTATTATCCCGGCCTCGCCCAGCGCGCCTTTTTCGAGCGGGCCGCGTTCGACTGGGTGCCCGCGGTCGAGGCGGCAACCGCCGCGATCCGCGAGGAACTGCTGGCGCTGCTGGCGGGGGATGAGGCGTTCGCCCCCTATGTCCGCTCGATCCCCGACCAGCCGCCGCCCGCCAACCATCTGCTCGACGATCCCGCCTGGGGCGCGGTGCATCTGTTCGAGGGGGGCCAGCCGCACCCAGTTCACGCGGCGCGCTGCCCCGCCACGATCGCGGCGCTTCGCCAAGCGCCGCAGCCGGCGATCGGCACGCGGTCGCCGATGGCGCTGTTCTCCCGCCTCAAACCCGGCACGCATATCCGCCCGCATCACGGCGTCTTCAATACCCGCCTCATCTGCCACCTGCCGCTGATCGTGCCCGATGGCTGCGGGATGCGCGTGGGTGCCGACACGCGCGAATGGCGAGAGGGTGAGCTCCTGATCTTCGACGACAGTTTCGAGCATGAAGCCTGGAATCGCGGCACCGGCGACCGCGTGGTGCTGCTGTTCGAAATCTGGCGCCCGGACATCGGCGCGGATGAGCGCGTGGCACTGACGGCGCTGCTCGGCGCGGTCGAGGCGCACGGCATCGCGGCGGAGGCATAGCGCCGCCCGACGAACGCCGTTACACCCGCGGCAAAAGTATCGGGAGAGACGTTCGTGACCCTTCGCACCGGCGGCCGCATTCTTGTCGACAATCTGGTGGCGCAGGGCTGCGACCGGTTGTTCCAGGTGCCGGGCGAGAGTTTCCTCGCGGTGCTCGACGCACTGGTCGACGTGCCCACGATCGACGTGGTGACGTGCCGGCAGGAAGGCGGCGTCACCTTCATGGCCTCCGCCGACGGCAAGATGACCGGGCGGCCGGGCATCGCCTTCGTCACGCGCGGGCCGGGGGCGACGAACGCCTCGATCGGGGTGCACGTGGCGATGCAGGATTCGCTGCCGATGATCCTGTTCATCGGCGATATCGACCGCGGCACGCGCCACCGCGAGGCGTTCCAGGAAATCGACTTCGAGGCGATGTTCGCGCCGATCGCCAAATGGGCCGCGCGGATCGACGATGCCGCGCGCATTCCCGAATATGTCGCGCGCGCCTATGCCACCGCGATGAACGGCCGCCCCGGTCCCGTCGTGCTGGCGCTGCCCGAGGACATGCTGCTCGACCGGGTTGAGGTCGCCGACCGCCCGCGCGTCGAGAAGCTGCGCCAGGCCCCCGACGCGCAAGCGATGGACCGCCTCGCCGACCTGATCCGCGCGGCCGAGCGGCCGGTCGCGATCGTCGGCGGCGCGGGCTGGTGCGACGGCACCGCCACCGCGTTCGCCAGCGCCGCCACCCGCATCGGCCTGCCCGTCGCCGCCGCGTTTCGGCAGCAGGATTCGGTGTCGAACGACATGCCTGTCTATGCCGGCAATCTCGGCTACGGCCCCTGCCCTTTGCTGCCCAAACGGATCAAGGAAGCCGACCTGCTGATCGTGGTCGGCGCGCGGCTGGGCGAGGCGACGACCGACGGCTACACGCTCATCACGCCCGAGCATCCCGGCCAGACGGTCGTCCACGTCCATCCCGACCCGACCGAACTCAACCGCGTCTATTGCACCGACCTGGCCATCTGCGCCGACATGCGCAGCTTCGCGCGCGCGCTCGATACGCTCGGCGACCTGCCGCATTTCGACAGCGGCGCGGCGGCGCATGCCGAATGGCTCGACTGGTCCGATCCCAAGCCCCGCGACGGCGTGCCGATGGATCTCGGCCCGTGCGTGAAGGTCATGCGAGAGGCGCTGCCCGCCGACACGATGATCTGCAACGGCGCGGGCAATTTCTCGGGCTGGTGGCACCGCTACTGGCGCTATGCGGGGCCGTGCAGCCAGCTTGCCCCCACCGCCGGCGCAATGGGATACGGCACCCCCGCCGCGATCGCCGCGGCGCTGCGCCATCCGAGCCGCACCGTGGCGGCGATCGCGGGCGACGGCGACTTCCTGATGAACGGACAGGAACTGGCGACCGCGGTCCAGCACGGCGCGAACCTGATCGTCCTCGTCGTCGACAATGGCGGCTACGGTACGATCCGCATGCATCAGGAGCGCGAGTTTCCCGGCCGCGTGTCGGCCACACGCCTGTCCAACCCCAACTTCGCCGCGCTCGCCCGCGCTTATGGCGCGACAGCGGAGACGATCGACCGGACCGAGGATTTCGCCGCCGCGCTGGACCGCGCGAAGGCGGGCAGCGGCGTCCGCCTGCTCCACATCCGCACCGATATCGAAGTCATCAATTTCGCGACTACGATCGAGGCGTTGCGGGCGCGTTAAGTTGCGCTAGAAGAACTCGGCGACAGGACACGAAGATGATAGCCTTACCCTTTGCACAGGTTGTCGCGGTAGCACCTGCCGAGGCGCCGACCAATCCTCCGAGCGCTCCGACAGATGATGGGGCCCTGTTATGGCGCGACTTACGCACGGGCATGACCCCCGAGAAAACCGTAGAGGTGCTCGCCAAGATTGAAGGGGTGAGCGGAGCTGTCGTGAAACGCGATAGGAGAAATCGCTTCAAGTCAATCAGTATTACCTATGCTCCAACAGGTGTCTTGATTGGCAACTTCAAGGTTTCAATAAGCCCTGTATTTGAAAACGATCGCTTGGCTGAGGTGAGCCTTTCAGGCTCAGGATGTGCAAAGGCCGAAATTGAGCGCCTGAAGACGGTACGAGATTCGCTCGGTTCTAAATATGCAAAATCTGGTCGAGAGCGGGTTGTTGATGAAGACGGCGTCGAAATTGAGCAACGTGTAGCGTTCTGGAACGACGAGACACGAGTAAGATTGAGTTGGCAAGTCGACGCCCCTAACGATGCCTACGTCGCAAGCTCTGGACGAGGCGTTGATGGCGCTCTTGCAGGCTTAGCTAACCTCATGGCGCAGAGCGCTCGCGACGCGGCAATAAGGAGATGCCCGGAAGACGCGGGAGTCGGCATTCAAACCGTGGTAAATTACTCCTCTCAGGCCGCGTTTTTGGAACAGCACGCTGTCGAAACTCAAAAGCGTGAGGAGAAACGAAAGGCGACTCGCGACGCGCTTTGAAACCACGCTCCCTAAAGCAAAACGGCCGCCCGTCAAAAGACGAGCGGCCGATTAGCTCAAGTCAAGACTTGAGGTCGATCAGACCTTGTCGCCCAGCGCACCCTTGATCGCGCCGCCAGCCTGCTGGGCCTTGCCCTTGGCCTCCTGCGCCTGACCCTCAGCGCGGGTCTCGGGGTTGTCCGACTTCTGCTTCACGTCGCCGATAGCTTCGTTGACCTTGCCCTTGATCTTATCGACCAGCTCGCCCATCGAAATTCTCCTTACACGATACCACGGCACCATTTGCGCCGTTCGTCATGTAAAACCGATCAACCGGCCGCCGGTTCCAAACCTAGATCAAACCAGCCAGCGGGCTTGACGGGTCGGCATAACGGCGCTTCGCCATCCGCCCGGCGCGATAGCCCATTCGCCCCGCCTCCACCGCCGCCTTCATCGCCGCGGCCATCAGGATCGGGTCCTTCGCCTCGGCGATCGCGGTGTTCATGAGCACGCCGTCGCAGCCCAGCTCCATCGCCCGCGCCGCGTCCGACGCTTGTCCGACGCCAGCATCGACCAGCACGGGGACGCCCGCCCCCTCGACGATCAGGCGGATCGTCACCTCGTTCTGGATGCCGAGGCCCGAGCCGATCGGCGCGCCGAGCGGCATGATCGCCACCGCGCCAGCCTCTTCGAGCTGCTTGGCGGCGATTGGGTCGTCGGTACAATAGACCATCGGCTTGAACCCCTCGCGCACCAGCACTTCGGTCGCTTTCAGTGTCTCGCGCATGTTGGGATAGAGCGTCCGCGCCTCGCCCAGCACCTCCAGCTTGACGAGGTCCCAGCCCCCCGCCTCGCGCGCCAGCCGCAGCGTGCGGATCGCGCTGTCGGCGTCGAAGCAGCCGGCGGTGTTGGGAAGATAGGTTACACGCTTGGGGTCGATGAAGTCGGTGAGCATCGGCGCATTGGGGTCGCTCACATTCACGCGCCGGACCGCCACGGTGACGATCTCCGCCCCCGACGCCTCGACCGCGGCGGCGTTCTGCGCGAAGTCCTTGTATTTGCCCGTGCCGACGATCAGCCGCGAGCGGAAAGTGCGGCCGGCGACGGTCCACGTATCCGCGTCGAGGGCCGCAGCATGGTCGCCGCCGCCCACGAAGTGCACGATCTCCAGCTCGTCGCCGTCCTCGACGCGCACGTCCTTAAGCGTCGAGCGCGGCACGACTTCCATGTTTCGTTCGACCGCCACCTTTTCGGGGACAAGGCCGAGCTCGCTCGCGAGGTCAGCCAGCGTCAGGCCGTCCTTCACGCGCTTGTGCTCGCCGTTCACGCGGATCGAGATGGTGCCGTCGCTGTGCATCGCCGTCCTTCGATGTCGTTTGTCGCCTTAACCATCGCTCGACTTCGGACCGATGGTGCGGGTATGGAAGGCGCTCGATCTAGGCGCCGTCCGCCGCGCCCGCAACCGGAAGCGCCGATGGCCGATCTCGTCTATGTCCTCAACGGTCCGAACCTCAACCTGCTCGGCACTCGCGAGCCGGATATCTACGGCGCCGACACGCTCGACGACATTGCGGGCATGCTCGAGGATCGGGCGCGCGAGCTGGGGCTGGAGGTAGAGGTGCGCCAGTCGAACCATGAAGGACACCTCGTCGACTGGCTGCACGAGGCGCAGGCGGAGGGGGCGCGCGCCGTCCTCCTCAATGCTGCCGCCTTCACCCACACCTCTGTCGCTCTGCACGACGCGATCAAGGCGATCCGGACGCCGGTGATCGAGGTCCATTTGTCCAACCCGCACAAGCGCGAGTCCTTTCGCCACAAGAGCTATGTGGGGATGGCCGCGCACGGCACCATCGCGGGCTTCGGCGCGCAGAGCTACGTCCTCGCGCTTGAAGCCGCCGCACGGCTGGCCTAAAGGGCCGCACTTTTATTGGGAAGCAACAGTCGCATGTCAGAAGAGAGCGAAGGCAAACGCCACATGCGCGTCGATATCGAGCTGGTCCGTCAGCTGGCCGGCGTGCTCGACGAGACGCAGTTGACCGAGATCGAGGTCGAGGACGGCGAGCGCCGGGTCCGCGTCGCGCGCGAAGTCACCGTCGCGCCGATGATGCACGCCGCCCCCGCCTATGCCCCGACGATCGCGCACGCGCCGCAGCCGGTTGCTGCCGCGCCCGCCGCCGCGGAAACCGGCGCGTCGGCCCCTGCGATCGCGGCTAATGCGGTCAAGTCGCCGATGGTCGGCACCGCCTATCTCGCGGCCGAACCGGGCGCCAAGCCCTTCGCCGCGGTGGGCCAGACGGTCGCCGCCGGCGACACGCTCCTCATCATCGAGGCCATGAAGGTCATGAACCCGATCGTCGCGCCGGCCGCGGGCACCGTCACACAGGTGTTGATCGAAAACGGCCAGCCCGTCGAGTTCGACCAGCCGCTAATCGTCGTCAGCTAAGATGCCGCAGATCAAGAAGCTGCTGATCGCCAATCGTGGCGAGATCGCGCTGCGCATCCACCGCGCCTGCCATGAAATGGGCATCAAGACGGTGGCGGTGCACTCGACCGCGGATGCCGACGCGATGCACGTGCGGCTGGCGGACGAGGCGATCTGCATCGGCCCGCCGCCCGCCGGCGAGAGCTATCTCAACATCCCCAACATCATTTCGGCCGCCGAAATCTCAGGCGCCGACGCGATCCATCCGGGTTACGGCTTCCTCAGCGAGAACGCCAAGTTCGCCGAGATCGTCGAGCTGCATAACATCCTGTTCGTGGGGCCGAAGCCCGAGCATATCCGCGTGATGGGCGACAAGGTGGAGGCCAAGCGCACTGCCGGCGCGCTCGGCCTGCCGCTCGTCCCCGGCTCCGACGGCGCGGTCAGTGACATCGCCGAGGCCAAGGCGATCGCCGAGCGGATCGGCTATCCGGTCATCATCAAGGCCGCGAGCGGCGGCGGCGGGCGCGGGATGAAGGTCTGCAACGCCCCCGACCAGCTCGAAACGCTGATGCAGCAAGCGGGCAGCGAGGCGAAAGCGGCGTTCGGCGATGCCACCGTCTATATCGAGAAGTATCTCGGCAATCCGCGCCACATCGAGTTCCAGGTGTTCGGCGACGGCGATGGCAATGCCATCCACCTGGGCGAGCGCGACTGCTCGCTCCAGCGCCGCCACCAGAAGGTGCTGGAGGAAGCGCCCTCCCCTGTCCTCGGCGCGGAGGATCGCGCGCGGATGGGCGGCATCGTCGCCAAGGCGATGGCCGACATGGGCTATCGCGGCGCGGGCACGATCGAGTTCCTGTGGGAAAACGGCGAATTCTACTTCATCGAGATGAACACCCGGCTGCAGGTGGAGCATCCGGTGACCGAGATGATCACCGGCGTCGACCTGGTCCGCGAACAGATCCGCGTCGCCGAGGGTCACGGCCTGTCGGTGAAACAGGAGGATATCCGCTTCACCGGCCACGCGATCGAATGCCGCATCAACGCCGAGGATGCGCGCACCTTCGCGCCGTCTCCCGGCAAGGTCACCTATTTCCATGCGCCGGGCGGCATGCACGTGCGCGTCGATAGCGGGCTCTACGCGGGCTACCGCATCCCGCCTTATTATGATTCGATGATCGCCAAGCTGATCGTCTATGGCCGCACGCGCGAGGGGTGCCTGATGCGCCTTCGCCGCGCGCTCGAGGAGTTCGTGGTCGAGGGGGTCAAGACGACGATCCCGCTGCACCAGGCGCTGCTCGACGATCCCGAGTTCCAGTCGGGCGACTATACGATCAAGTGGCTCGAGGAATGGCTCGCGAAGGACGCGTGAGCCGATGATGGATCGTCCGGCGCCGCCAGCTGTTGGCGCCGGATGACCAAGATCACCCCCGCCGACCACCCCTTCCTCGAACGCGCGATCGAGCTCGCCGCCGAAGCCGATGCGGCGGGCGACCATCCGTTCGGTTCGCTGCTCGTCGATCCCGACGGCAACGTGCTTGCGGAGGATCGCAATCGCGCGGTGAGCGTCGATGCCACCCGGCATCCCGAGTTCACGCTCGCGCGTTGGGCCGCGCACAATCTCGACGAGGCGGCGCGCCGGTCGGCGACGCTTTACACCTCGACCGAGCATTGCCCGATGTGCGCCGCCGCGCATGGCTGGGTCGGGCTTGGCCGCATCGTCTATGCGAGTTCCGCGGGGCAGCTCGCCGGCTGGTTGGCCGAAGCGGGGGCCGAGCCGTCACCCGTGCGCGCGATCCCGATCGAGCAGGTGTCGCCCGACACACCCGTCGCCGGTCCGTGGGAGGCCGCGGCCGATCGGCTGCGCCAGCTCCATCAGGACAATTACCGGCGCCGCGAGGCTTAACCGCGCGGCATCGATCCTTCGATCCGGTTGATTCGCTCGACCTCTCGCTGGTTCTGCTCCCGAGCGTCGGCGAGCAGCGTCTCCAGCGAGGGATAGGGTGGCTTGCCCTCGGCCGCGCGGTCGATCGCCAGCTTCTCGATATCGGCGAGCGCGCCTGCGGTGCCGCTGCGCAGCGTGTCGAGTTCGGCGAGCGCCACCTGCGCGGCGATCCACGGCTCGCTGCCCGCCGACGCGCCCTTCGCCCGCGCGGCCAGCCGCTCGGCCTCGCCCGCCTTGTCGGCAAAGGCGGCGCCTGCCTTCGCGAGCGCGCCCTTCGCCTTCGCTACCTGTGCGTCGAGTGCGGCGTCGGGCGTCGCCACCGGCTCGGGCTTGGGCGCCGGATCGGCGAAACCCCGCTTCTCGATCGGCCGCGGCAGCAGCGAGGGATAGCCGTCCTCCCCCCGACTGGCGCAGGCGGCGAGGAGAGCAAGGGCGGACAGGACAAGGAGGGAGCGCATCACCCCTCAACGCGTATCGCCGCATTTTTTTGCACGCAACGGGGTTGCGCGGTCCGCAAACGCCGTTTAGAGGCCCCCTCCTACCGCGCACCCGTAGCTCAGCTGGATAGAGCATCAGACTACGAATCTGAGGGTCGGACGTTCGAATCGTTCCGGGTGCGCCATTTTTCCCACATCGTCGGTATTGCACGGTCAACCCATCGGACTGGCGTTCGTCGCATTGCGCGTAGCATCGTCGAAAAGCCCCTTGTGACTTTATAACATCGCGGTACACAGGCGCGTCTTTCCCCAAGCGTACCGGAATCGTGCCGATGTTGCTTCGTCCCCTGCTGCTCGCCTCCACCATGCTCGTCGCCGCCCCGGCCTTTGCCGAGGACAAGGCGGCGCCCGCCGCCGCTGACACCCCCGCACCCGCAGAGGCACAGCGCGGCGACCATTCGCAGGATCGCACCGACATCATCGTCACCGCGCCCTATGAGCAGACGCAGGGCGACATCCTGTCGGGCACGTCGGTGCTGACCGGCCAGGCGCTGACCCGCGACCTGCGCCCCTCGATCGGCGACACGCTGGCGCGGCTGCCGGGTGTCAGCGCCTCGTCCTTCGGGCCCAGCGCGTCGCGGCCGATCCTGCGCGGCTTTTCGGGCGACCGCGTGCGCGTGCTGATCGACGGCATCGGCTCGGTCGACGCCTCGACCACCTCGGTCGACCACGCGCCGGTCATCAACCCGCTGACCGCCGACCGGATCGAGGTGCTGCGCGGCCCCTCGGCGCTGCTCTTCGGCTCGTCGGCGATCGGCGGCGTCGTCAACGTCATCGACAACCGCATCCCGCGCCGCCTGCCCGAGGAAGCCGTCCACCTCGACGTGATCGGCAATTACGGCACCGCCGCCAAGGAGCGGTCGGTCGCCGGCGAGATTGACGTGCCGATCGCGGGCAAGCTGGTCGCGCATCTCGACGGCAGCTATCTGAAGACCGACGACCTGCGTACCGGCGGCTATCTGCTCAGCCCCGAACTGCGCGCGCTTGCCGCCTCCAGCGCCGATCCCGACGTGCGCGAGAACGCGACCCTACGCGGCCGCATCCCCAACACCGCGTCGGAGACTTGGGAAGTCGCCGGCGGGCTGTCGGTGGTGACCGATCGCGGGCACCTCGGTTTCTCGGTCAGCCATTACGACAGCATTTACGGCGTGCCTGCGCGCATCGGCTATGACGAGACGACCGAGGGCGAGGCCGAGCAGGTGCGTCTGGCGCTCAAGCAGACGCGCTTCGACATTCGCGGCGAGGTCGAGACCGAGGGCTTCCTCGACAAGATCCGCGTCCGCCTCGCCGCCGCCGATTATCGCCATGACGAGATCGAGGATACCGGCGAGGTCGGCACCAGCTTCTTCAACCAGGGCTATGAGGGGCGCCTCGAACTCGTCCAGCGCGCAAAGGGCGGCTGGAAGGGCGCCTCGGGCGTGCAGATGTTCATCCGCGACTTCGACGTGCAGGGCGAAGAGAAGTTCGTGCCGCGCAACACGACCGAGCAGTACGGCGTCTTTACGCTCCAGAGCCTCGACATGGGCCGCTTCCGTGTCGAGGGCGGCGCGCGGTACGAGCAGACCAGCCTGACTGCACAGGCCGACGCCCAGATCGGCACGCCGCGCTACGAGCGCCGCTTCGATGCGATCTCGGGCTCGCTCGGCGCCAGCTATCAGCTGACCGACGGCATCCGCATCGGCCTGAACGGCTCGCACAGCGAGCGCGCACCCGCCGCCGAGGAACTGTTCGCCAATGGCCCGCACGCCGGCACCCAGTCGTACGAGATCGGCGACCCGACCTTCGCCAAGGAAAAGAGCTGGGGACTGGAGGCGACGCTGCGCGGCTCCGCCCCGGGGGTGAGCTTCGCGCTGGCCGGCTATTACAACTGGTTCACCGACTATATCTACCAGTCGCCGACCGGCGAGATCATCGACGACCTGCCGGTGTTCCAGTACGCACAGGCCGATGCCCGCGTCTGGGGTTTCGAGGCGGAGGCCAAGGCCGATCTCGCCACCTTCGGCACGACCAAGCTCAGCGTCGACGGGCTTGCCGACTATGTCCGCACGACGATCACCGGCGTCGGCCCCGCCCCGCGCATCCCGCCGCTGCGCATGCTCGGCGGAATCGAGGCCAATGGCGACAAGGTGAACGGCCGGTTCGAGGTCGAGCACGTGTTCGAGCAGGACCGCGTCACCGATTTCGAGCTGCCGACCAACGGCTACACGATGGTCAACGCCTCGCTTGCTTTCAAGCCGTTCGGCCGCGGCAATGCGACCAGCCTGACGTTGTCGGCGAATAACCTGTTCGATGTCGAGGCGCGCCGCCACGCCAGCTTCCTCAAGGATTTCGCCCCGCTCGCCGGCCGCGACATCCGCGCAACGCTCCGCTTCCAGATCTAAAGGGGGCCGCCGCCCGCCCTTGCCCTCGTTCCCTCGGGCATGGGCGGGCGGCGTGTTTTTCTACCCCCGTTCGGCGAGCTTTCGCTCCCACGCCAGCGCGTCGCGGACGATGCCGTCGAGGTCGTCGTGCTGCGGCCGCCAGGGCAGCGCCGACAGGATCGCGCCGTTGTCCGCGACCAGCGCGTCGGGATCGCCCGCGCGCCGCCCCTCCAGCCGCCGCTCGATCGTCCGGTTGGTGACACGATCGACCGCGTTCAGCACCTCCAGCACCGAATAGCCGCGGCCATAACCGACGTTGAAGGTGCGGCTCTGCGCCGGCTCGGCGATCAGAAGGTCGAGCGCGTCGACATGCGCGGCGGCAAGATCACTGACATGGATATAGTCGCGCACCCCGGTCCCGTCGGGCGTCGCGAAATCGGTGCCGAAGACGGAGACATGGCCCCGCTTGCCGGTCGCCGCCTCCACCGCCACCTTGATGAGGTGGGTGGCCCCCGCCGTCGACTGGCCGCTGCGCCCCTCGGGGTCGGCCCCCGCCACGTTGAAATAGCGCAGCGCCGCGTAATTGAACGTATGCGCCGCGGCAACGTCGGCCAGCATCGCCTCGGTCATCAGCTTGGACATGCCATAGGGGTTGATCGGCGCCTTGGCCGCATCCTCGCGCACCGGCACCTGGTCGGGGATGCCATAGGTCGCGGCGGTCGAGCTGAAGATGAAGTGGCGGACACCGGACGCCACCGCGCTTTCGATCAGGTCGCGCGAGGCGGCGGTGTTGTTCGCATAGTATTTCAGCGGATTCTCGACCGATTCGGGCACAACCACCGATCCGGCAAAATGCATGATGGCGGTGACGCCGTGCTCGGCGATCGCAGCCCGGACCTTGGCGGCATCGCGAATGTCGCCGACGACCAGCGTCGCACGGCTGTCCACCGCCCAGTCGAACCCGGTGACCAGATTGTCGACCACCACCACGCGCCAGCCCGCGTCGAGCAGCGCCAGCACCGCGTGGCTGCCGATATAGCCCGCCCCGCCCGTCACCATCACGCAACCGTCACGCATCTTGCCCGCCCCTTCCCGCTTTCGAAGCGTCCGCCTTACCCGCCCCCTTTGGATCGCGCCACGGCCAACCTATCTTTGGGGTCATTCAGGAGACGAAAGACATGCGTGAGGAAGTGGCGACGCTCGCCGGTGGGTGTTTCTGGTGCACCGAGGCGGTGTTCAACGACGTGATCGGCGTCATTGGCGTCGAGAGCGTCTATATCGGCGGCGAGACCGAGAACCCGACCTACAAGGCTGTGTGCAGCGGCACGACCGGCCATGCCGAGGCGATCCGGGTGACCTTCGACGCCGAACAGGTAAGCTATGGCGACCTGCTCGACATCTTCTTTGCGACGCACGACCCGACGACGCTCAACCGTCAGGGCAACGACGTGGGCACCCAATATCGCTCGGCGATCTTCCCCCACTCGCCCGAGCAGGAGGCCGAGGCGCGCGCCGCGATCGAGCGGAACGCCGGCGAGTGGCCGAACCCGATCGTCACGACGATCGAGCACGCCGACCGCTGGTATCCGGCCGAGGATTATCACCAGGGCTATTGGGACGGCGAGGGTCAGCGCAATCCCTATTGCCTCGCGGTCATCCCGCCCAAGCTCAAGAAGCTGCGCAAGAGCTTTGCCGAGCGGTCGAAGGCGGTCGAAGCCGGCGTCTGACGGAACCGCGGCACGGTCGGCGTGTTGAGCGCCCGCCCGGGCCGTTTCGGTCCCGAATCGGAGATAGACAGATGAAGCGCTTCCTGACCCCCGCCCTCCTCGTCCTCGCCGCCGCGCCGCTGGCCGCCTGCGGCGGCAATGGCGACGATGCGCTCGCCGACCGCGCGAAGCAGCAGGGCGAGGCGCAGGCCGAAGCCGCCGCGATGAACGGCGCGAGCGAGGCCGAGGTCGATCAGATCAAGGAAAATGCCGAGGACCGCGCCGATGCGATCGACGATTCGGACGTCGATGCGCATGAGCTGACCGACGCGCAGAAGAACGCGCTGGTCAACGGCAACTAAGCCTTGTCGGGCGCGGGCGGCGTCGCCGGTTCGGCCGGCAGCGCCGCCTGTTCCCGTGACTGCGCCTTTCGCCGGCGCAGATTGGCGCGTAGCGCTTCCGCCAGCCGCGCCGCTCGATCATCCTCGCGTTCCATTTCGTCTCGATAGATCGAGGACACGCGGGTTGACAATCATCCAGGGCCCACTCATAGGCCCGGCCCTGATCCGCCCCTCGGGACGGACCCGGTGCTGCCGTAGCTCAGTGGTAGAGCGCATCCTTGGTAAGGCTGAGGTCGTGAGTTCAATCCTCACCGGCAGCACCATTTTTCAATAACTTAGATAAAGAAGAGTTCGCCCCGCGGGGGCGGGCCATCACCGGGCCATCACATCGTGAGGCCGGGCGAAGCCGTTATCAGAAAGCTGATCCTTCGGGATGAGCCTGCGCCCCGGTGCAATAGCGACGCGGCGGGCTGGCTCCGAAATCGCACCCATTCTCGCAATGTCACAGCGGCAATCTAACCGATGATGCCAACGCCCGACGTTGCCGCAAGGGCGCGGATCGTTCGTGGGCGGATGATCTCGATCCCGCGACGGGGAACTCAACCTTTCGGGCGCGTCGCATTGCCCGAGTGTCGGGACGCGGCCGTTCACAACCGGGCTCGAGGTCGGTGCTTCCCCGGGGCGATCCATTCCGGAGCGGATCGAACGATGCAATGATCCGGTGGTCGGTGACGCTTTGCGCCTCAACGTGTCCGTCAGGCGCCACCGCCGCGGCACGCGAGACGGTGAACGGCGGCCAAGAGCCGCCGGGAAAACCCCCCCCCACCCCTCCCGGAATCGCGACTCAAGTCCTAAAAATGGGAATGACTTGCATGACGAACGACAATGAAGGCTCTCCAGCGCCCGACGCGGATCGCGTCGGGCTCATCTGGACTCAGCCCTCGGATCGGCGACGACGCCCACCGGCACACTCGCCGCGCACGCCCTGAACAACCTTTACCTGTCGGAGGCACGGCAAGTAGGCTTGGACGTCGCCGCCCGAGCCTGGTTGGCGCTGGACCGGGAAGCCGTGGAAGAGGTCTCTAGGCAGCTCGAGAAGCTCTCGAGAAAAAGTGGGCCCGACTTCGCCCTCCCCGCCCGGGTTGACATGATGGCGGTTTTGGGAACCGTCATCGTCGGAGCCGAGTACCTCGGCTTTGACATCGACCGACCCGGGCTTCACGTCGAGGACGAACTTCCCTCCAACATCTACGGCTCCAACCTGGCGCTGCTGCTGAGCAGCATCGAGAGGATAAGCGCCGATCTACCTTACCACGCGCTTGGAAGACCGGTCATCGTGGAGTGCTTCCGTGGCGATCGGCCGAACGAGCAACTTCAGTTCCCGCCGTTCGACGGCGCCGCGGGCGCAGTCCTCGCGCGCGACATGGATCTGATCGCGGGTGGGGAATACTTCTGCTCCTTCACGCCCGACGACGTCACGAAGCTCGCACACAGCATCGTCGACGACATGCGGCTGTTCTGGAATAACAGCCGCAGGCTCGCGCCGGAGATCGAACAAGTGCTAGCCATCGGCAATCGGACCGTCGGGCACCTGAGGGACGTCAACGTCCACGCCGCCATCGTCGAATACAACGGTGGCAGGTCGTCGAAGGGCTACGCGGTATCCATCGAGTCCGCGGGATGGGAGCATTGCTTTCGCCGAGGCTTGATGGCGCAGCGATACACGCCCACCGCCTATCCACCCGCCGAGCTTGACGCTCGCACCTGCTGCGCGAGACGATGGACAATATCGCCGCCCGGCTACCTGCGTCGCTCTTCCAGCGCATCCATCGCTCGACCATCGTTCGGCGCGACATGATCGACGGTCTTCGCCACGAGGGCGGCGGTGTCTGGGCGGTGGTCCTGCCGAGTGGCACGACGCTTCGTATCGGCCGAAGTTTTCTGGACAAAGTGCGCGCCTCGTGAGCTTGCCGCAAAGAGCTTTCGGTATGAAAGCCCGGTCATGCGGTCCGGTGACTTGAAACTGGCGGAACCGCCTGAAGTTTGATCGGACCAAATGCGGACGCTCAGGCCGGCTATGGCACTGATCGAAAATTGCCGTCGCCGTCCCGCTCACCGATCCGTTGCTGTTCGGGAATCCGTTGGAAATCGGTGCTATCCGTCTCCGGCAAAGCACACGACCAAGAGATGAAACACGGCAGTTCCGGTCAGGCGGCGGGAGCGAAGGCGCTGCTGGCCGAACTCTCGCGCTGGGCGCCCGACCTTGACGGCAATTGCGCCCGGGCTTCCAAACGACGGGCTACAGCGCCCGGATCTGGGAGCTCTATCTGTCGTTCGCATTCCGGGAGATGGGGTTCCGGCTGCGCCACGAGCACCAGTCGCCCGACTATCACCTGGAGCGGGGAGGCATGGAGCTGTTCGTCGAGGCTACGACGGCGAACGCGCCCGACACCCGCGCCGCTACGGTGGGGGACGGCGAACCGCCGCCCGCACGCGGCATACGGGACCTGACCCTCGACCTAAAGGGACAGAACTTCGCGGCGTGTGAGCTCAACGGAAAGGATAAGAGCGGCATCGTCGACGCGATGGAGTTCGCGCTCACCGGAAGCATCTCCCGCCTCTCGGGTGAGGGCACGGGCGGTCTGTCCGTGAAGGCGCGCGGACCGCATGTCGACAGCCGCAACAAGCCCGAGGCGGCATCGGTCGCACTGGACGTCCTGATCCCGTCCCTCGGGAACAAGAGGGCGCGAATACACCGCTCGGTGAAGGCTGCGAGCGCGCCGGGCGTTACCGATCATTGTTTCGGTGCGGGCCAAGGGCGCGAACGACAGGTCCCTCATGAAGCAGGTTTTCAATAAAGGCGGCGTGGGTGGGCATCACCGCAGCAGCCGCGTTGCAGTTGCGTCGGTGCGCCACCATCATCGCCAGGACGCGGTCGTCGTCGAGCGAATCCGCAATCGGATCATGGGTGCGCGGCACGATGCCCTGCCCCAGCATCACCGCCGTCCAGTTCGGCACCGCGAACAACTCGTCGTCGTAGCGAAAGACACGCCCTTTCTCCCGGAAAAGCGCAATCTTGGCCGCCAGCGTATCGGGGATAGGCATCGTACGGACATGGTCCCAGAAGGGTTCGCCGCGCCGTTCGGTCGCGTGATAATGGAGGATGATGAAGTCGCGGATCGCATCGAACTGCGCCGTCATCAGCCGATTGTATTCGGCCCGCTCGACCGCGGTGAAGCGACGATCCGGGAACAGCGCGAACAACAGCTGAATGCCATGCTGGACGAGATGGATGCTCGTTGATTCGAGCGGCTCGAGGAACCCTGCCGCCAGCCCCAAAGCGACGACATTGCCCCGCCACGGCTCCGCCCGACGGCCCGCCGTAAAGCGCAGCATCCGTGGATCGCCAGCCGGTGCGTCGTCGAGATTGGCGAGCAACAGGTCGAGCGCCGTCTCCTCGGTCATGAAGCCGCTCGAAAAGACATGGCCGTTGCCCGTCCGGTGCTGCAGCGGAATGCGCCATTGCCAGCCGGCCGGCCGAGCGGTCGACCGGGTATAGGGGAGCAGCGGATCGACGCGCGCGCATGGCACCGCCCAGGCGCGATCGCAGGGCAGCCAGTGCGACCAGTCGACGAAGGGCACGCCCATCGTCTCGCCCAAAAGGAGGCTGCGAAAGCCCGAACAGTCGATCCAGAGCTCGCCCTCGATCCGGCGGCCATCGTCAAGCTGCACGGCCCGCACGTCGCCGCTTGCCGCATCGCGCTCGACATCCGCGATCCGCCCTTCGACACGCGACACGCCGTCGCGCTCGGCATAGTCGCGCAGGAACGCGGCATAGAGCCCAGCGTCGAAATGATAGGCATAGGCGAGCTGCGAACGCGGATCGCGCGGATCGGCGGTCGGATGCGCGAAGCGACCCGCCCGCGCGGCAGCGATCGACATCGCGTAATCGTCGATCGGCCCGACCCCGGGGCGCCCGGCGAATTTGCGCCAGAGCTGATGGAAGGCGACGCCGTGGATATCGCGGCCATAGGTGCCAAAGGGATGGATGTATCGGTCGCCCGACCGGCCCCAACCGACGAATTCGATGCCGAGCTTGAAGCTTGCCTGTGTCGCCTTCACGAAGTCGCGCTCGTCGATGCCGAGCAGCGCATTGAAGTTGAGGATCGGCGGGATCGTCGCCTCGCCCACGCCCACCGTGCCGATCGCATCGGATTCGATCAGCGTGATGCGTCGCTGCCCGTCGTCGAGATAGCGAGCCGCCGCCGCGGCCATCATCCAGCCCGCGGTGCCGCCGCCAACGATCACGACGTCGCGGATCGCGCCCTCGCCCCCGCTCATGCCGCCAATCCTGCGCGGGCAAGGGGATCGGGCCGTGCCGGTGCGTGGCCGAGGCCGGCCAGCATTGCACGCCATCGTCCATGCGGAATCGGATCGTCCTCGATCGGTGGCAACCGCCCCCGACGCGAGAACAGATCGAGCCGACGCTCCAGCGCCGCCGATACGGGCAGCGCCGATGCCGCCAGCCAGTAGGGACCCTCGCGCTCGATCATCACCAGCGCACGTGCATAGTCGGCCGCGGCGTCATGCTCCGCCTCGCCGCGGCGATTGGCTTCGGCCCGCTCGCTCGCGACGGGTGCCCCTGCGGGCAGAGCGACGCCAAGCCGCAACAGGGCCGAGTGGATCAGCGCAAGCTCGATCTGCGCAATCGGGTCGGGCGTGAACGCCGCCGGCCCAAGCGCCAGGACGTTCGCGGCCCACCCGTCGCGACGATGTTGCGCGACGGGTATGATCGCCCGCGGATCGGCGGCGGCCTCGACCCGGTGGCGGCGGATCGCGGCATCACGCTCGACGCCCGCTGCGAAGCCGGTCATTCCGCCGCCGCTCCACCCGAAGGACGCGGCGCGGAATAGCGTTTCCCCTGCCTTCGGCGGCGCGCCGATGGCGAGGAGGCCCGTGGCGGTCGGCGCGGAACGCCGCGGGGCGGGCGAAAGCGTGCCGACCGTGTCGATGTACCAGTCGGCGCGGAGGGGATGACCGTCGACGATGACGCGGGCGATCCCGCCGTCCTCGGCGCGCTCGGCGGCAAGGGCGGTCACCGGCCGCCGCTCGACGCCCATCCGCGCGGCGTGCGCTTCGAGCAGCCGACCATAGGCCACCGGGTCGATGCGCGTCAGCGGCGCATCCGGGTCCGGGGACGCGCCCGCTAGCGGCCTGCTCCGATCAGCGAGCCAGGCCTCCAGATGTCCTTGCTCGATCGCGTCGGCATCGGACGGCAGCGACCAGGCGACGCGACTAGGCCAATGCTCGAACCGCTCGCCGCGATGGCTACAGGCGCCCGCTGCGGCAAGCGCCTCCGGCGGCAGGGCGATACGCTCGTGAAACGCCTCTGCGATGGGCCAGAGACGCGTGGAGTGGTCGATGGGTGCAGGCTGCGTCGGCACGGCCAGCCACATCAGGTGCCCGCGCGGCAGCATCCGACCCAGCGCCGCTGCTGCAAGCCGGGCGGTCAGTCCATCGCCGATCAGCATGACGCGAGGCAACATCCTAGGCCGCATCCGCTGCGCACACGCCTAGCCCGAGTGTCGCCCCGTGATCCGGCATCGCTGCGACGCGAGCGGTGAGATCCGCGTCGAGCGCAGCCATCGCGCGGCGCAGCCGGTCCGGCTCCGCGGCGGCCGCCCGGGGGTCGATCCCGCGCGGCAGGATGCCCTGCCCCACCAGTACCGCGACCCAGCTCGGCTCGAGAAACAGGCCGCGCGAATATTGTGCGACGCGTCCGGTTTCCCGCCACAACTCGATCCGCTCGGCCAGCGTATCCGGCACCGCGAGCGCGCGCATGTCGCCCCAGAAATCGGAATCGGTGCGCCGCGTCGCGGTATAGTGGAGGATCAGGAAGTCGCGGATGCGGTCATATTCGCTATCGACGCGGGCATTGAACTCGGCGCGGTCGCGCGGATCGATGGCGCCATCGGGGAACAACTCGACAAGCTCGGTGATTGCCATCTGCGCCAGATAGAGACTGGTCGATTCGAGCGGCTCGAGAAAGCCGCTGGCAAGGCCGACCGATACGACATTCCCCACCCAGCTTTCGCGCCGCCGCCCGGCGCGAAACCGCAGCAGCCGCGGCTCGGCCAGCGGCGTGCCATCGAGCGCGCCGGCGATCGCATCGGCGGCAGCGTCATCGCCCAGATGGGCGCTCGAATAGACATAGCCGTTGCCGACCCGGTGCTGAAGGGGAATGCGCCAGCGCCAACCCGCCGCCATCGCGGTCGCGCGGGTATAAGGCTCGATCGGCCCCGCCGGCGTCGCACAGGGCAAGGCGACCGCGCGGTCGCACGGCAGCCAGCGCGACCAGTCCTCCCACGGCGCCGCCATTGCACCCTCGATGAGGCGAGCAGCGAAACCCGAGCAGTCGACGAACAAGTCGCCTTCGATCCGGCGGCCGTCGGACAGGATCAAGGCGGTCACGTCCCCGGTCTGACCAATCCGATCGACGCCGACGACCCGCCCCTCAATCCGGGTGACGCCGTCGGCCTCTGCGCGCGCGCGCAAATATGGCGCGAAACGCGTCGCATCGAACTGATAGGCATAGCCATAGCCGGCATGATCGGCTTCTTCGCGCGGGTCCGGATGCGCGAAACGGGCGGCACGCGCCATCCGGCAAGGCAGGCTGAACCGCTCGAGCGGGGGCGGGGCGCCGGCGCTCAGCCAATAGTGATGAAAGCCGACATCGCCGATCGGCGCGCCGAAACTGCCGAACGGATGAATGTAGGATTCGCCAACTGCCCCGAAGTCGCGGAAATCGATGCCGAGCTTGAAGGTCCCGAGCGTCGCGGCCATGAACGACTCTTCGTCGATACCCAGCCGCTGATTGAAGGCGCGGATGTGCGGCAAGGTCGCCTCGCCCACGCCGACGATGCCGATCTCGGCTGATTCGATCAGCGTGACCTGCGTGATCGGGCGCAGCAGTCGCGCCAGCGCCGCCGCCGTCATCCAGCCGGCCGTGCCGCCCCCCAGAATGATCGTGCGCATCCCCGCCTCTCTCCTTGGCACTACTTGCCGATGCATGTTTATTAAATCAATTTTCTTTTCTCTCTTGTCGGCGTTGTTCTGAATGTTATGACGAACATGCGTGGTGCGGCCACGCGGCGGAAACGGCGATAACGCCGGCCGATCGTGCAAAGAAGGGGATGACATGAAGGGGATGACGATCCGGCGGGCGAGCCTGCTTCGCCTGGCAGCGAGTGTTTCGACGATCGCGACGATCGGCCACGGCGCCGCGCTCGCACAGGAAGTGCAGCAGACCGAACCGGCGCCGCCGCCCGCGAGCCCCGACCTTGCGACCGAGGATGAGGCGGTGGGCGATATCGTCGTCACCGGCATCCGCGCCAGCCTCGCCAACGCGCAAGAAATCAAGCGCCGGTCAGACACGATCGTCGATGCGATCACCGCCGAGGATATCGGGGCGCTGCCAGACCGGTCGATCAACGAGGCGCTGCAGCGCGTTCCCGGCGTGTCGATCGACCGCTTTGCCGCGCCCAACGATTCGCAGCATTTCTCGGTCGAAGGATCGGGCGTCCAGATTCGCGGCCTGACCTATACCCGCGGCGAGTTCAACGGCCGCGACACGTTCGCCGTCAGCGCCGGGCGTGACATCGGCTATAACGATATTCCGGCCGAGCTCGCCGGATCGGTCGAGGTGTTCAAGAACGCCACCGCCGACCTGATCGAAGGCGGCATCGCCGGCACGGTCAGCATCAACACGCGCAAGCCCTTCGACAGCAAGGACCGCATCATCTATCTGTCGGGCGCGATGAGCTGGGGCGACCTGGAGCAGCGTGGCGAGGGGTCGTTCGCGGGGCTGTTCAGCAACCAGTGGACGGTCGGCGACGGGCACCGCCTCGGCCTGCTCGTCGGCGGCAGCTTCTTCCAGCAGCGCAGCCGCGCCGATTCGATCTTCGTTTCCTCGTTCCTGCCACGCTTCAACGCGCCCGACGACGGGGTGGACGGCTATGCGCCGGATGGCGTCAATTACCAGGGCTCGCAGTTCGACGGCGTGACGTGCGACGGCAACAACCCCAATGAGGGGCGCCTGATCAACCAGGGCACCCCGTACCAGATCCGTGTCTGCGACAATTTTCCCACGCCGCCGGGTTTTGACACCGTCTACACGCCGAGCGGCGCGGGCTTCCGCCAGCAGAGCTTCAACACCAAGCGCAACAGCATCACCGCCGCCGCGCAGTTCGAGACCGCCGACAAGCGGCTGCTGCTGACCGCGCAATATCTGCGCGCGCAGTCGATCGAAAGCTGGGTGGACCGGACAGTCGAACCGAACATATATTACAACGATATTGGCAACACCTATCCGGCGGGTTACATCAACCAGGGCGGGTTCCCGTACAATCCGAATGCCAACTACACGTTCGACGACAACGGCATCTTCACCTCCGGCACCATCGTGCGTCGCGGCAATCTCCAGGCGCGCAACACGCCGAACAATCCGTGCGTCATCCCTAACAACGGTTTTCCCTATACTTCGACCTACTGCCCGTATCCGCAGTTCGTGAATCCGGGCGGGATTAACACCGCGTCGACCAATCGCTATTTCTATTCCAAGTCGACCAATCAGGACGCGGCGTTCAACGTGAAGTTCGCCGCAACTGATCGGCTGCGCTTCAATTTCGATGCGCAATACGCCAAGTCGGAGGCCGAGGGCACCGACGATATCGTCGACATCTACACGTTTTCGAACGTATCGATCGACCTGACCGGCGGGCTGCCCAATGTCAGCTTCGTCACGCCGGGCTTCGACACCGCCAGCTATTTCGGCAGCCCGAACAGCTGGTTCTACAACAACGCCTTCAACAATCGCTCGATCAACGACGGTGACGAGTACGCCTTCCGCGGCGACCTCGAGTACGACGTGTCGGACGACAGCTTCCTGCGCAAGGTGCGCGCCGGCGGTCGCTATTCGAAGCGGCAGCAGACGGTGCGGACCAACGATTACAACAACTGGGGTTCGCTGTCGGCGACGTGGGTCGATCAGGGGCCGCGCTTCGTCTCGGTGACCCAGGACGCGATCACGACCAACAACTTCGAGGGTTTCTTCCGCGGCGATGCCAGCGTGCCGAGCGTGCCCGCGATCCGCGAGGACATTCTCAGCAACCACGACGCGCTGACCGAGTTGCTTCGCCGGGCGAAGGATCCTTCGGGCCAGTTCTCCTACACCCCGCTCGAGGATCGAACGCCCGCCACCGGGCTGGATGCGCTGATCGAGGGCTATTTCCAGCCCAACGAGGTGTATGAGAACAGCGAGGAGACGATCGCCGCTTATGCGCGTGCCGATTTCGGCACCGACTTCGACAGCGGCGCACGTTTCTCGGGCAATATCGGTGTGCGCTGGGTCCGCACCACCGACAAGGCGGCAGGCGCGATCAACTATCCTCAGCGCAATCAGGTACTGCCCAACGGCTTCGCCGATTTCGCCAGCTATTGCGCCGAACAGACCGAGGTGGATCCGAACACCGGCCAGGCGCCGCCCACATCGCAGATCCCGGCATTGTGCCGCCCCGGCGTCACCGCCGCACAGCAGAACGCGGCGCTCGCCTTCGCCGACGGCACCTCGGTGCCGCAGGTGGCGACGCAAACGTTCGACAACTGGCTGCCGAGCCTCAACCTGCGGTTCGACGTCAACAACAAGCTGACATTCCGTTTCGCCGCGTCGAAGGCGATCAACCGCCCGAATTTTGGCGACCTTCGCAACTTCGTCTCGCTCGGTTTCAACGGCAACACCGGCGCGTTCGAGGCGCGGGCGAGCAACCCGTTCCTTCAGCCGATCAAGTCGGACCAGCTCGACCTGTCGGCCGAATGGTATTTCGCGCGCGTCGGCTCGCTCACCGCAACGTTGTTCTACAAGAACCTGACCGACGTCATCGTCCAGAACAGCGGCTTCACCCGCGATTTCAGCAATGGCGGGTCGACCTATGCGCTGCAGCTGACGGGTCCTGCAAATGCCGAGGGGTCGAGCAAGATCAAGGGGATCGAGGTCGCCTATCAGCAGACCTACGACTTCCTGCCGGGGCCGCTGGGCGGCCTGGGTTTCCAGGCCGCGTATACCTACATCGACGCTGGCAACGTCATCCTGTCGCCGCCCGATTTCCGCCCCTCGACCGATCCAACGCCGAACGAGGGCGACGGCAACCAGCCGCCTCAGGACATCACGGGGCTCTACGACAACCTTCCGTTGCCGCAGCTGTCTAAGCATAACGTCAATACGTCGATCTTCTTCGACAAGTACGGGATTTACGCCCGCCTTGCCTATAACTGGCGGTCGAAGTTCCTCTTGAGCAATCGCGACTGCTGCTTCCCGTTCCTGCCGGTCTACAGCCTGCCGACGGACTCGGCGGATGCGTCGTTCTTCTATACGGTCAACCAGAATTTCAAGATCGGCCTGACCGTCAACAATCTTTTCGACTACAAGATCAGGACGAGCTTCGTCCTAAACGGTGACGGGCTGGAGGCGCCGCGTTCGTTCTTCAAGAGCGATCGCCAGTTCCAGCTGAGCGCCCGCCTGACCTTCTGACGGTGGACAGGCGGCTGCTGATCGGGCCGATGGTCGTCGCAAGCCTCGCCTTGGCGGGGTGCGCGGCCACCCCGCCGCCCGGATTGCGGGCAGCAACCGCCGATCCGGCGGCGACGCGCGAGACCAAGGCGCTGTTCGCCTCGCTTCGTCGGATCGCGCCGACGGCGACGCTGTTCGGGCATCAGGACACGCTGGCGTACGGATATCGCTGGCGCGGCGAGCGGGACCGGTCGGACGTGAAGGATGTCGCCGGCTGCTTCCCCGCTGTCTATGGCTGGGATCTCAACGATGCGTTCGTGAAGGGTGGAGAGACGATCGACCCCGCACGCGCGGCGACGCTGCGCGGCTACATCCAGCAGGGTTATGTCCGGGGTGGGGTGGTCACGCTGTCCTGGCATCAGGGCAACCCGGCAAATGGCGGCGACGCGTGGAACGTCGCGGCGCCCGCGGTATCGCGCATCCTGCCCGGCGGCGACCTTCATGCGCGCTATTTGGCGCGGCTGGATGCCGCCGCCACCTTCCTCGCCGGCCTGAAGGCCGAGGACGGGACGCCGATCCCGATCGTCTTCCGCCCTTGGCACGAGCATAGCGGCAGCTGGTTCTGGTGGGGCCGCGATCATGCGACGACGGCCGATTTCAAGGCGCTGTGGCGGATGACGGTCACGCATCTTCGCGACAAGCGGGGGCTGCGCAACCTCCTCTACGCCTACTCGACCGACGTGTTCGCCGATGAAGCGGCGTATCTGGAACGCTATCCCGGCGACAACGTGATCGACGTGCTGGGCTTCGACGACTATTCGCTGAAGACGGCCGCCGATGTCGGTCCCGTCGCCGCGCGGCTCCGCACCGTCACCCGGCTTGCGCGCGAGCGGGGCAAGATCGCCGCCGTCACCGAGACGGGGCTGGAGGCGATCCCCGATCCCAGATGGTGGACCGGCGTGCTGGGCCGCGCGCTCGATACGAATGCTGACATGCGCGGCATCGCCTGGGTCCTGGTCTGGCGCAACGCCAACCCGGCGTTCGATCGCAAGGAGCATTTCTACGCCCCCTATCCCGGACAGGCGAGTGCCGCCGATTTCAAGGCGTTCGCCGACCGCCCCGACATCCTGCTCGAGTGCGAGCTGCCCGATCTCTACGCGCGCGCCGCGGCGCGCTGACCGTCGCCCCGCCGGGATCGCCGGCTGATCAGACTGGTGACGGCGACCCTGCCCGAGGCGATGCGGGGTGCGATCGAGTGCTTTCTGGACGGCTGGCGCGCCGCCCACGGGTTCGCGGGGCTCGGCATCGCGTCGTTCGGCCCGGTGCGGCTGGCGCCCGGCGCCGACGACTGAGACCACATCACCTCGACCCAGTACATCTTGCGATGCGCGTCGATGAACGACACCATTTTTCCCAGGGTCTGAAGTCCGCCCTGTTTTCCCATCCACATTGAGTGAGAATTTTCCGGCCCTTTGAAGCTTGCGGGCAAGGAGCTGGAACATGAAGAAGTCGAGGCACACGGAAGAGCAGATCGCGTTTGCACTAAGGCAGGCGGAGATGGGCATGCCGGTAGCCGAGGCCATTCGCCGGATGGGCGTGTCGGCGTGACCTGCTCCCCGAAAATCATGCCATTGGTAAATTAGCTCGTCAGATGGAGACGAGCGATGCAGCGAGGCCGCTTTACCGAGGATCAGATCATTGGCGTGCTGCGCGAGCATGAGGCTGGCGTGAAGACCGCCGAGCTGTGCCGGAAGCACGGGATCAGCGCTTGTCGCTCGACTTCGTGTCGGATGCATTGGCCTGCGGCCGGCGGTTCCGCTTGCTCAACGTCATCGACGACTACAGCCGGGAGTGCCTGGCCTGCATCGTCGACACCTCGCTGTCAGGTCGGCGCGTCGTCCGCGAGCTGAACGTTATCGCCGAACGTCGCGGGCTGCCGTGCATGGTAGTCAGCGACAACGGCACCGAACTCACCAGTCATGCCGTGCTCGCCTGGTGCCAGGACACCGGCGTCGAGTGGCATTACATCGCGCCCGGCAGGCCGCAGCAGAACGGCTTTATGGAATTGTTTAATGGTCGCTTGCGCGACGAGTGCCTGAACGAGTACCTGTTCCTCTCCCTGGCTGTGGCGAGACGGATCATCGAGGCATGGCGGGCGGACTACAACACCGTGCGTCCGCACGGCAGCCTCGGCGGCATGGCACCCGCCGACTTCACCAACCGCTCCCGCCACGGGCATGAGGAAACCGAAGCTAACTTATCAGCGGCCTGAAAATGGGGAGCAGGTCAGGCGAAGCCGTGCTTTCAGGCCCCCGGACAAAATCTGCGGGCTCAATTCATATCGACCGTGTAGGATATAGGCATGATGCCTGTAGCGACGCACGACGCCGGTCGCCGCTCGATCGAGTGGCCTACCCTACTCCTCGCATTCGCCATCTATGGCGGCTGGACCGCGCTGGTCGGGGCGCATGCCGCATTGCCGATTCCGATTCTCGCCGCGGCGGGGGCGTGGCTGATCGCGTGGCACGGCTCGCTTCAGCACGAGACGATCCACGGCCACCCGACTGGATCAAGGCGGATCAACGCGGTGATCGGCGCGGTGCCGCTGTCGCTGTGGCTGCCCTATGCCATCTATCGCGACAGCCATGAGGCGCATCATCGCAGCGACCACATCACCCACCCGCACCACGATCCCGAATCGCGATACGTCGCGGAGGGATCGGGCTGGCGCTGGGCCGCGCGGCTTCAGGCGACGCTGATCGGGCGGCTGGTGTTCGGACCGCCGCTCTGCGTCCTGGCGCTGCTCCGCGACGAGGCGGTGCGCGTGCGACGGGTGCCGGGCGCGGTCCTGCGCGACTGGGTGCCGCATCTGCTCGCAGTCGCGGGGATACTCGCGATGCTGGAGGGTACAGGGTTCGGCACGCTGCGCTACGTGCTGCTCGTCGTCTGGCCGGGCACGTCGCTGTCGCTGCTGCGCTCGTTCGCGGAGCATCGCGCCGACCTGCCCGGTCCCGCCCGCGCCGCGACGGTGGAGCGCGGCGGGCTGCTCGGCCTGCTTTATCTAAACAACCACCTCCATACCGCGCATCACGACCGGCCGGGTCTCGCCTGGTACCGCCTGCCCGACTATCACCGCGCGCATCGCGACCGGCTGACCGCGCAGGCGGGGCGGCCGCACCGAAGCTATGGCGAGATCGTCCGCCGGTTCGCCTTTCGTCCGCACGACCGACTGACGCATCCGGGGCACGGCGCATGAGCGTCGCCTCGCTCGGCATGTACGACCACCCGGCGCAGCGGTGGGCGAACGAGGCCCTGTGGGCCGCGATCGCAAGCCACCTGCGCGCGGCCGGGATCGACGCACCGGATGCGCTGGATCGCCGCCCGGTGGAGGCGGTGTG
This sequence comes from Sphingomonas yantingensis, assembly GCF_014199325.1. Taxonomy (GTDB): domain Bacteria; phylum Pseudomonadota; class Alphaproteobacteria; order Sphingomonadales; family Sphingomonadaceae; genus Sphingomonas; species Sphingomonas yantingensis. The sequence continues at coordinate 447,184 of NZ_JACIJJ010000001.1, read as the reverse complement.
GCGCGACCCCGACCTCCTCCTTGCACAGGCGTGCGGCCTGCCGCTGGTCGCCGATCCCGAGCTCGACCTGACCGTGGTCGCGGTGCCGAGCTATGCGGTCGCGGGGTGCACGCCCGGCCGGCATCTGAGCCGGATCATCGTCCATGCCGACGATGAAGCAGCGAACCTGGCCGACCTTCGCGGGATGGTGGCGGCGATCAATGCCCCCCTGTCGAACACCGGCGCGAACCTGCTGCGCGCGGCGTTCGGCGGCATTCCGTTTTCCGACGTGAAGATCACCGGCTCGCACCGCGCCAGCCTCGCGGCGGTGGCTGACGGCGCCGCGGATGTGGCGGCGATCGACGCGGTGACGTTCGCGGCGATCGCTCGCTACGAACCCGAGGCCGTGGCCCGCGTCCGCGTCCTTGCCCACACGGTATCGGTCCCCGCCCTCCCCTTCGTCACCGCACGGCACACCCCACCCGCGACCCGCGCGGCGCTGCGCAAGGCGCTGGCCGCTGCCGCGCACGATCCAGCGCTGGCCGAAGCACGCGACGCGCTGTTCCTGGCCGACATCGTCTCCGCCAGCGGCCAGCGTTATGGCGAAGTCGCGCGGATCGCCCGCGAGACCGCGCTCGCATGATCGCCGCGCCCGCGCATATCGTCGAGGCGCTTGCCGCGATCCGCCGGGCCGCGCGCGGCGACGCCTATCTTCACCGATTCCCCGATCGCGCACGCGTCGCCGCGCTGGTGGAGGCAGTGTCGCACGCGCTCTACCCCGTCCGCCTGGGCGGCTGGCGCGGCGATCCAGCGGCGGAAAACGGCTTCGTCGCCGACCGGCTCGGTGACGCACTGACCATCGTCGAGGAACAAGCCGGCGTCGAGCTCGCCTATTGGCAGGACGAGGCCGCGGACGCCTTCGACACCGGCCTGCCGGCCCAGATCGCCGCGCTGTTCGCCGAGGAACTGCCCGATATCCGCCGCCTGCTCGACGCCGACCTCGGCGCCGCGCTGATCGGCGACCCGGCGGCGCGCAGCATCGACGAGGTGCTGATCTGCTACCCCGGCGCCGCCGCGATCCTGCATCACCGGATCGCCAACGCGCTCTATCGCCTCGGCGCGCCGATCGTCGCGCGCGTCGTCTCCGAACTCGCCAATGCGCGCACCGGCATCGACATTCATCCCGGCGCGACGATCGGGGGCAGCTTCTTCATCGACCACGGCACCGGCGTGGTCATCGGTGAGACCGCGATCGTGGGCGAACGGGTGCGCCTCTATCAGCACGTCACGCTCGGCGCGCGCGCGCCGCTCGGTCTGTCGGCGGACGGCCTGCGGCAGCGGCTGGCGCGGCACCCGATCGTCGAGGACGACGTGACGATCTATGCAGGCACGACGATCCTCGGCCGGGTGACGATCGGGCGCGGGTCGGTGATCGGCGGCAATGTCTGGCTGCTGGACGACGTAGCCCCGGGCAGCGTCGTCGCGCAGCCGACCGCGAGCGTGCTGCCGCTGGGCGAGGCCGACGACCTCAACGACCGCCTGCACGGTCGTTGAGGCTTGTCCGGCTTTCGCCGGCCGACGGCACCGGCCCGCTCCCCCACCCGGCCACCCAGCAGGATACTCAGTGGGCGGCCGGGTGGGGGAGCGGGCCGGTGCCGTTCCTGAACTAGGCGGGGACGGGCTCCTGGTCCGGCACGAGAATCCCCGCCCGCTTCGCGACGATCGTCGGCACGACGATCTGCCCCGCGACGTTCACCGCGGTCCGGCCCATGTCGATGATCGGGTCGATCGCGAGCAGCAGCCCCGCCCCTTCCAGCGGCAGGCCCAGCGTCGACAGCGTCAGCGTCAGCATCACCGTCGCCCCCGTCAGCCCCGCCGTCGCCGCCGAGCCGAGGACGGAGACGAGCGCCACCAGCACCAGCTGCGCCGGGCCGAGATGGATGCCGTAGAATTGCGAGACGAACAGCGCCGCGACCGCGGGATAGATCGCCGCGCACCCGTCCATCTTGGTGGTCGCGCCGAGCGGCACCGCAAAGGCGGCATAGGCAGGCGGCACGCCGATCCGCTCCGCCGCCGCCTGGGTCACCGGCAGCGTCGCGATCGAGGAACGGGAGACGAAGCCCAGCTGTATCGCCGGCCATGCCCGCGACAGGAAGCGGCCCGGCGACACGCCATTCACTGCCAGCAGCGCCGGATAGACGACGAACAGCACCAGCCCGAGCCCCAGATAGACCGCCAGCGCGAAGCTGCCGAGCGACCCGAGCGTCCCCCAGCCATAGCGCACGATCGCATCGCCGATCAGCGCGGCGGTGCCGATCGGCGTCAGCCGGATGACCCAGGACAAGAGCCGGCGAAAGATCGCGAGCGCCGAGGCGTTGAACGACAGGAACGCCTCGCCCTTGTCGCCGACCCGCACAGCCGCCGCACCGATCGCAATCGCCGCGACGATGATCTGGAGGACGTTGAAGCCGACGCTCGTCTTGGCCTTGCCCTCGGCGATCACGGTGTCGGCGCCGATCCCGAGGAAATTGACGGGGACGAGGCCCTTCAGGAAATCGAGCCAGCTGCCGCTCGTCGCCGGCACCGCCGCTGCGGCCGCATCGACACCGCTGCGCACACCCGGCTCCAGCGCAACGCCGAGCACCAGCCCGATCGACACCGCGATCAGCGCAGTGATCGCGAACCACAACAGCGTACGCACCACCAGCTTCGCCGCGTCCTCCAGCTCGCGCAGCGCCGCGACCGAAGCGACGATCGCGGTGAAGACCAGCGGCGGGACCAGCGCCTTGAGCAACTGCACGAACAGCCCGCCGACCGTGTGTAGCGCTTCGCCCAGCGCCGCGACGCCCGCCTCGCGCGCGATCAGGCCGAGCGCGACACCCGCGACCATGCCGATCGCGACCTGCACCCCGAACGAAGGCAGGCGCCACCGCGCCGCCGGAAGAACCTGATCCGTCATGCCCCGGATGTAATTACCCCCTCCACCGATGGGAGAACAGATCGTCCTTGCCGCGCTAAAGCCCGGCTTGGCGCGAACACGGGCTTTGGCCGGGCCAAGCGCGATTTGGCTTTGGCGATCAGCGATCTGGGCTAGACCGGGGCGATGACCGATCTGGCCCTGCTCTACGAACACCCCGCCTGGTTCGCGGCGACCTTTGCCGCGCTCGACGCCCGCGGGATCGACTGGCGCGCGATCCACGCCGACGGCCTGTCGTTCGATCCAGCGGGCACCGAACCGCCGGCGCGCGTGATCCTGAACCGCGTCGCGATGTCGAGCTTCCTGCGCGCGCCCGAGCATCCGATCTTCTTCACCGCCGCCGCGCTCGCGCATTGGCAGGCGCATGGCGCGCGGGTGCTGAACGGCGCCGACGCGCTGGCGATCGACGCGTCGAAGGCGCGGCAGCTGTCGCTGATCGCCGGCCTCGGCCTCGCCGTGCCCGCCACCCGCATCGTCCACCGTGCCGCCGATCTGGTGGCGGCCGCGGACGGCCTGTGCTTCCCGATCGTGGTCAAGGCCAATATCGGCGGCTCGGGCGCGGGGATCGTCCGCTACGACGATGCGGGCACGCTCGCCGCCGCGGTCGCGGACGGCACCACCCCCGACAGCATCGACCGCGTGCTGATGGTGCAGGAGTACGTCCCCGCCCGCGGCGGCAGCATTACCCGGATCGAGACGTTGGGCGGACGGTTCCTCTACGCCATCGAGGTCGATGGCGGCGGCAGCTTCGACCTGTGCCCCGCTGATGCCTGCGCCGTTCCCGGCAAGCCCGCGATCACGATGAAGGCGGTCGATCCCGCCCCCGAACTGATCGCCGCGGCCGAAGCGATCGTGCAGGCGGCGAACATCGACGTCGGCGGGGTCGAGGTGATGATCGACGACCGCGACGGCACCCCCCGCTTCTACGACATCAACGCGCTCTCCAACTTTGTCGCCAATCCTCTGGGAGTGCTCGGCTGGGATCCGCACGATCGGCTGATCGACTGGCTGGAGGCGATCATCGCCGAGGTGAAGGCATGAGATACGGTTTCTGGATGCCCGTCTTCGGGGGCTGGCTGCGCAACGTCCCGGACGAGGGGATGGAGGCGAGCTGGGATTACGCGAAGCGGCTGACGCAGGATGCGGAGCGCTGGGGCTATGACCTGACGCTCATCGCCGAGCTCAACCTCAACGACATCAAGGGCACCGACCAGCCCGCGCTCGATGCGTGGTCGACTGCCGCGGCGCTGGCGGCGGTGACCGAGCGGCTGGAACTGATGGTCGCCGTGCGCCCCAATTTCCACCACCCCGCGCTGTTCGCCAAGGCCGCCGCCAACATCGACCGCATCGCGAACGGCCGGCTGTCGCTCAACGTCGTGTCGAGCTGGTGGGCGGACGAGGCGCGGCAATACGGCCTGCAGTTCGACCAGCATGACGACCGCTATGCGCGCACGTCCGAATGGCTCGACGTGGTGCACGGCCTCTGGTCGCAGGACCGCTTCGATTATGCCGGCCGCTTCTATCGCACCGAGGCCGCGATCTGCGCGCCCAAGCCCGTCGCCAAGCCGATCGTCTATGCCGGCGGCGAGAGCGAGGCGGCCAAGACGATGATCGCCACGCAATGCGACGCGTACGTCATGCATGGCGATCCGGTGGACGCGATCGCCCCCAAGATCGCCGACATGCGCGCCCGGCGTAAGGCCATCGGCGGCAGCCCGATGACCTTCGGTATGGCCGCCTATGCGATCGTCCGCGACAGCGAAGCCGAAGCGAAGCGCGAGCTCGAGCGGATCACCACCGTCACCGAACTGCCCGCCGGCTATGCCAATTTCGACCAGTGGCTGTCGGGCACGCAGCTGGAGCGTGAGATGAAGCTCCAGGAATATTCGGTCTCGAACCGCGGCCTGCGCCCCAACCTGGTCGGCACGCCCGAGCAATTGAAGGAGCGGGTCGCGGAATATGAGGCTGCGGGCCTCGACCTCCTGCTACTCCAGATGAGCCCGCAAGCCGAGGAGATGGAGCGGTTCGCGGTCCAGGTGATGGGCACCGCATGATGGCCTGACCCGTCTGACCGCTTGACGCGGGCAATACACCCCGGCACGTCGGACGGATGGCTCTACGACCCGCGCGCGCCGCGGCGCGCCCCCGGCGCCCCGAATGGCAGGAAACGCTGATCTTCCTCGTCAAGCTGGCGGCGATCGTGTTTGTCGTGCGCAGCTTCATCCTGTCGCCGTTCGTCATCCCCTCGGGCTCGATGCTGCCGCGCACGCTGATCGGCGACTATCTGTTCGTGACCAAGTGGAATTACGGCTATTCGCGCCACTCGCTGCCGATGAGCCTGCCGCTCATACCCGGCCGCCTGTTTCCCTCGACGCCCGCGCGCGGCGACGTGGCGGTGTTCAAGGCGCCGCCGACGAATAATGAGGACTGGATCAAGCGCGTCATCGGCCTGCCCGGCGACACCATCCAGATGCGCGGCGGCACGCTGTTCCTGAATGGCAAGGCGGTCCCGAAGCAGCGCGTCGCCGACTTCATGCTGCCGATCACGCCGAACAGCCCGTGCGATCCCTATTTTCAAGACAAGGCCGCGAACGGCACCCCCGTCTGCCGCTATCCGCAGTTCGAGGAGACGCTGCCGAACGGCGTGCGCTATCGCATCCTCGACCAGGGGTTCAGCGTCGGCGACGATACCGGCATCTACCGCGTGCCCGCGGGCCATGTCTTCATGATGGGCGACAATCGCGACGATTCGAAGGACAGCCGCTTCCCGGACGCGATCGGCTATGTCCCGATGGAGAATCTGGAAGGGAAAGCGGTGGTCAACTTCTGGTCCACCGACGGCAACGCGTCGTGGCTGAAGCCTTGGACCTGGCCCGGCGCGACGCGCTGGAGCCGCATCGGCGAGTTGTACTGAGGCCATGTCGCAGCTGGATGAATGGCTCGCCGCGACCTTCGGCCCGGTCGAAGCGCCCGAACGCTTCGCGCGTGCGCTCACGCACGGCAGCCAGGCGGCGGAGAATTACGAGCGGCTCGAATATCTGGGCGACCGGGTGCTCGGCCTCGCGATCGCCGAATGGCTCTATTCGCGCTATCCGGCGGAGCCTGAGGGGAAGCTGTCGCGCCGGCTCAACGCGCTCGTCACCGGGCCGGTCTGTGCCGACGTGGCGCGCTCGATCGGCGTCGCGCAGCACCTGCGCCTCGGCAAGCAGGCGCGCGAGGATGGCGCGGCGAAGAGCGACAATGTGCTCGGCGACGTAATGGAGGCGCTGATCGGCGCGCTGTTCCTCGAGCGCGGGTTCGACCGGACGGCGGCATTCGTGCGAGAGGCATGGGGCAAGCGCATCGACGATCAGGGCGCGGCGCCCCGCCATCCCAAGTCCGCGCTTCAGGAATGGGCGGCCGCCAACCAGCGGCGCTCACCCGAATATTCGATTCTAGACCGATCCGGCCCGCACCACGCGCCGCGGTTCAAGGTGTCGGTAAAGCTCGGCACCTTCGCCAGCGCCGAGGGCGAAGGTGCGTCGAAGCAGGAGGCGGAAACCGCCGCCGCGACCGCGCTGCTGGCGCAGGTGGAGAAGCGGTAAAGCCCCAACCATCATCCCAGCGAAAGCTGGGATCGCTTGGCTAAGCCACAGGCCGATCCCAGCTTTCGCTGGGATGACGGGTGGTTCAGGCGGACAGCGCCGCCACGCCGGGCAGTTCCTTGCCCTCCATCCACTCGAGGAAGGCACCGCCCGCAGTCGACACGAACGTCATGTCGCCCGACACGCCCGCCTGATTGAGCGCCGCGACGGTATCGCCGCCCCCGGCCACCGACACCAGCGAGCCCTCGCGCGTCAGCGCCGCGGCGGTACGGGCGAGCGCCATCGTCGCAGCGTCGAACGGCGGCGTCTCGAACGCGCCGAGCGGGCCGTTCCAGACCAGCGTGCGGCACGTCTTGAGCACGTCGCCCAGCGCCTCGGTAGCGGCGGGGCCGACGTCGAGGATCATCTCGTCGGCGGCGACCTCATGGACGTTGCAGGTGCGCAGCGACGGCGGGTTGGCGGCGAACTCCTTCGACACCACCACGTCGTACGGGAGGTGAATCGTGCAGTTCGCCTTCTCCGCCGCGTCGAAGATCGCCTCCGCCGTGGGGACGAGGTCGTGCTCGGCCAGGCTCTTGCCCACATCGACCCCGCGCGCGGCGAGGAAGGTGTTGGCCATGCCGCCGCCGATGATGAGGTGATCGACGCGGCCGACCAGATGCTTGAGCACGTCGAGCTTGGTAGAGACCTTCGCGCCGCCGACCACTGCAGCGACGGGGTGCTCGGGCGCGCCCAGCGCCTTTTCAAGCGCATCGAGTTCGGCCTCCATCTGTCGCCCGGCAAACGCGGGCAGCTTGTGCGCCAGCCCCTCGGTCGAGGCGTGGGCACGGTGCGCAGCGGAGAAGGCGTCGTTGACGTAAAGGTCGCCAAGCGCGGCGAAACGATCGACCGTCGCGGGATCGTTCTTCTCCTCGCCGCCAAAGAAGCGGGTGTTTTCGAGGAGCGCCACGTCGCCCGGCTGAAGCAGCGCGGCAGCCTCGGCACCGCCCTCCCAGTCGATGTAGCGGACCGAACGGCCCAGCACGTCCGAGAAGGGCTGCGTCAACTGCGCGGTCGAATGCTCGGGGCTCGGCACCTTGGGCCGGCCGAAATGCGCGAGGACGAGGACGATCGCGCCGCGGTCGGACAGCTCGCTCACCGTGGGCACGGCGGCGCGCAGGCGGGTGTCGTCGCTCACCTTGCCATCGGCCATGGGGACATTGAGGTCCTCGCGCACCAGCACGCGCTTGCCCGTGAGGTCGCCGATGTCGTCGAGCGTCTTGAAGCTGCGTGCCATCGCCTGTTTCCTTAGCCTTGAATGATCTCGATCGCGTCGCCGACCGCGATGTCGCCGCCCGCGATCACCTTTGCCAGCGCGCCGCCGCGCCAGTCGGGGGTGAGCGCGGCCTTCAGCCCCTCGGCCACTTCTTCCATGCGGCTGCACGGATCGCATTCCTGCGTGATCTCGAGCACCACGTCGCCGATACGCAGCCGCGTGCCCGGCACCTGCGGCAGGTCGAGGCCCTCAACGAGCAGGTTGGCGCGGCGATGCCACCACGGCAGGCTGTGGCCGAGCGCGGTCATCGCCCGGTCCCAGTCGCCCGCCTCGATCAGCGAGACCTGCCGCCGCCCGCGCCCGCCGGGCTTCACCGCCCCGCGGAAATCGCCCGCAAGACCCGCCTCGACACTGACCGAAACCCGGTCGATCACCTCGATGGGCCCGCGCGAGCGGGCGTGGCGCGCGATGCCGCCGAGGCGTCCCGTCACCACGCCCGTCATCCTCAGATCAGCTTCGCCATCGCGGTGGCGGTGTCGACCATGCGGTTCGAGAAGCCCCATTCATTGTCGTACCAGCTGACGACACGGACGAGCTTGCCGTCGATCACTGCGGTCTCGAGGCTGTCGACGGTCGAGCTGAAGGGGGTGTGGACGATGTCGATCGAGACCAGCGGGTCGGCGCTGAACTCGAGCACGCCCTTCATCGGCCCCTCGGCCGCGGCCTTGAGGATCGAATTGACCTCCTCGACGCTCGTGTCGCGCGCGGGGGTGAAGGTCAGGTCGATCAGCGAACCGTCCGGCACCGGCACGCGGATCGCCGAACCGTCGAGCTTGCCCTTGAGCTCGGGCAGCACTTCGGACACGGCGCGCGCGGCGCCGGTCGTCGTCGGGATCATCGACATGGCGGCGGCACGCGCACGGCGCAGGTCGGGGTGGATCTGGTCGAGGATCTTCTGGTCGTTGGTATAGGCGTGGACCGTGGTCATGAGGCCACGCTCGATCCCGATCGCGTCGTTCAGCACCTTGGCGACGGGCGCCAAGCAGTTGGTCGTGCACGACGCATTCGAGACGATCGTATGCTCGGCCGTCAGCTTGTCGTGGTTGACGCCATAGACGACGGTCAGGTCGACATTCTTGCCCGGGGCCGAGATCAGCACCTTCTTCGCGCCAGCGGCGATGTGCTTCTCGCACGATGCCTTGTCGGTGAAGAAGCCGGTGCATTCGAGCACCAGCTCGATCCCGTTCTCGGCATGCGGCAGGTTGGCGGGATCGCGCTCGGCCGTCACCTTGATCCGCTTGCCGTCGACGATCAGGTCATTGCCCTCGGCCGACACCTCGCCCGGATAGCGGCCATGCACCGAATCGCGGCTGAACAGCCAGGCATTCGACTTGGCGTCGGCCAGGTCGTTGATGGTGACGAGTTCGAGCCCGCTGTCCGGCCGCTCGAGGATCGCGCGCGCCACCAGACGGCCGATGCGCCCGAAACCGTTGATCGCAACCTTGGTCATCGCCTTACTTCTCCTGAGCGTTCAGCCGTTCGCGAACGGCCGCAGTGATCTTGGGCACGGTCAGCCCGAACTTGTCGTAGACGGCCTCGATCGGCGCCGAGGCACCCCAGCCGTCGATGCCGAAGCGAAGCCCGTGGACCATCGTGTAGCGCTCCCAGCCGAGCGTCGTGCCCGCCTCGATAGACACGCGCAGGATCTGGCGCGGGTCGACATCGGGCAGCACGTCGTCTCGATAGTCGGCGGGCTGCGCCTCGAACCGCTCCCATGACGGCATCGACACCACATCGGCACCAATCCCCTCGGCTTCAAGCGCGTCGCGCACGCCGACCGCGATCTCGACCTCCGAACCCGTCGCGATCAGGATGACGCGGCGCGGCGCATCGGCGGCGCGCAGGCGATAAGCGCCGCGACCCGAAAGCATCCCCGCCTCCTGGCGAAGCTGCGGCAGGTTCTGGCGGCTAAGCGCCAGGACCGATGGACCGTCCTGCTTTGCAAGCGCCAGCGCCCAGCATTCCGCCGTCTCGACCGTATCGCAGGGACGATAGACGTCGAGATTGGGGATGAGGCGCAGGCTGGTCAGATGCTCGATCGGCTGATGCGTCGGGCCGTCCTCGCCGAGGCCGATCGAATCGTGCGTCATCACATAGACGACGCGCGCATTCTGAAGCGCCGACAGCCGGATCGCGCCGCGCGCATAGTCGGAGAAGACGAGGAACGTGCCGCCATAGGGAATGACGCCGCCGTGCAGCGCCATGCCGTTCATCGCCGCCGCCATGCCGAACTCGCGGATGCCGTAGGAGACATAGCGGCCGCCGTAATTCTCGGCATCGAGCGGCCCGGTCGACTTGGTCTTGGTGTTGTTCGAGCCGGTGAGGTCGGCCGAACCGCCGACCATCTCGGGGATCGCCGCGGTCAGCGCCTCGAGCGCCATTTCCGACGCCTTGCGCGTCGCGACCTTCTTCGGATCGGCGAGCAGCGTCTGGATATAGTCGCCGGTCGGATCGCTCGCGGGCAGTTCGCCCTTCATCCGGCGCGTGAACTCGACCGCATCGGCGTGGCCGGCAAGGCGCGCGTTCCACGCCTCATGCTCGCCCTGCCCGCGCTTGCCGGCGTCCAGCCAGACCGCGCGAATCTCGTCCGGCACGACGAATGGCGCGTGCGACCAGCCCAGCGCCGCGCGCGCACCCTCGATCTCCTTGGCACCTAGCGGCGAGCCGTGGCTGCCCGAGGTGCCCGCCTTGGTCGGCGCGCCCTTGCCGATCGTCGTGCGGCAGCGGACCAGCGTCGGCAGCTCGCTCGCCGTTGCTTCGTCCAGCGCGCGGGCGATGTCGGCAAAGTCGTGGCCGTCGCACTCGACGACGTGCCAGCCGGTCGCGCGATAGCGGGCGGGAATGTCCTCGCTCGACGACTTCGACACCGCGCCGTCGATGGTGATGCGGTTGTCGTCCCACAGCACCTTGAGCCGCCCGAGCTTCAGGTGGCCGGCGAGCCCGATCGCCTCGTGGTTGATGCCCTCCATCAGGCAGCCGTCGCCGGCAATCACCCAGGTGCGGTGATCGACCAGATCGTCGCCGAACTGCGCGTTCAGGTGCCGCTCGGCCAGCGCGAAGCCGACCGCCATCGCCAGCCCCTGCCCCAGCGGGCCGGTCGTCGCCTCGACCCCTGCCAGCTCGAAATTCTCGGGGTGCCCCGCGCACGGGCTGCCGAGCTGGCGGAACGCCTTGAGATCCTCGATCGTCGGCCGCTCGAACCCGGTGAGATGCAGGAGCGAATAGATCAGCATCGAGCCGTGACCGGCCGACAGGATGAAGCGGTCGCGGTCGGGCCAGTGCGGGTCGGCGGCGTCGAACTTCAGATAGTGCTGCCACAGCACGGTCGCGACGTCGGCCATACCCATCGGCATGCCGGGGTGCCCCGAATTGGCGGCCTCGACCGCATCCATCGACAGCGCGCGGATCGCGTTGGCGCAATCCTGATCCGAAACGGTCATCGGCACTCCCCTCACGCGCGCCTGATCGGTGGGTGCGGCGCACGGCTCGGGCGTGCCTTTGGGGCGCTCGCCCGCCCGCGTCAACCGGCCCGGCGCATGGGGGGCGTATCGCCGCTTGCCCGCCGGTCCCCCGATGCTATTGATTCGTCATGGAGGCCCCCGAACACCATCCCGCCGTGGCGCGGCTCGAGGCCGCGGTCGCGCGGATCGAGAAAGCAGCCGCAAGCCGCGCCTTCGTCGCCGATTCGCTCGCGCGCCGCCACGCGACGCTGCGCGCGCGGATGGAGGAAGCGGTCGCCGCCCTCGACGAACTGATCGCGCGAGAGGGACAGGGCTGATGGCACAGGTGAGTTTCGAGATCGCCGGCCGGCCCTATACCGTCGGCTGCCGCGAGGGGGAGGAGCCCAATCTGCGCTCGCTGGTTCAGCGGCTCGAATCGCTGTCGCCGATGGCGACGCGCGCGTCGGGCGGGCTGAGCCATGAGCGGACGCTTCTCTACATCGCGCTGATGCTCGCCGATCAGGTCGCCGATCTGGAACGGAGCCCGGCGAGCGGCGTGCCCCCGCATCTGATCGACAAGCTGGCCGATCGGCTAGAAGCCGTCGCGGCGGCTCTTGAGGAAGAGCCCGCGAGCGCCTAGATTGCTATTTGGCGGGCACTGCCCGGTACGAGCTTTAGCGAACATCCCTGAGGCGATAATTTCATCCTAGGGAGCTGTCCCTGCCCGGACCCTGGTCCGACGCACATGGTTCCCACCTGACGTTTGGGCGTCAGAGGATCTTCCAGCAAACGGCCATGGCGGTCCCGCCACCTTGAACCCCGCCCCGCCCCCCAGCCCCGACAAAAGGGCCTTGCGCGCCAGATTGCGCGCGGCGCGAGACGCGTTCGTCGCGGGCGGCCCGCCGCCGATCACGCCGCCCGCGGCCTATCTCGCGCGGCTGCGTCCCGGCCTGATCGTCGCCAGCTACCTGCCGCTCGGGTCGGAGGCCGATCCGATGTTGTTGGCCCAGGCAGCGGTTGAGGCGGGTTGCACGCTTGCGCTGCCGCGGACGACTTTGCGTGAGGCGCCGATCGCCTTTCATGCCTTTGCCAAGGGAGCCGCGATCGAGACGGGCCCGTTCGGCCTGCGCCAGCCCCATGCCGACACGCCGATCGTCCGCCCCGACATCCTTCTCGTGCCGCTGGTCGGCTTCGACGGCGCGTGCAATCGGCTGGGACAGGGGGCAGGGCATTACGACCGGGCGCTGACGGGCTTGCCCGACGCATGGCCGATCGGCATCGCGTGGGACGTACAGCGCGTCGCGGTGCTGCCCGTCGATCCCTGGGACCGGCCGCTGGCCGGCATCGTCACCGAAACCGGACTTCTCGAAAGGACCCCGCCCCTGTGAACCCCTCCTGGCGAAAGCCCGTCGGCGCGCTCTTCATCGTCGTACTGATCGTGCTGTGGGCGGTGCTGATCGCCAGCTTCTCGTCCGCGATCGGCGCGCTGCATCCGCTGGCGCAGGCGCTGGTCTATATCGTCACGGGGATCGTGTGGATCATGCCGCTCAAGCCGCTGCTGCGCTGGATGGAGACGGGGCGCTGGCGGGCCTGAAACGCAGCGAAACCCGGCCATTTGCATGACCGGGCTTCGTTATTCTCGCCAAGGGTGGCGCGAGTGACGGGGCTCGAACCCGCGACCTCCGGCGTGACAGGCCGGCGCTCTAACCAACTGAGCTACACCCGCAATGCCCTTGCGAGGACGCGGCCTCTAGACGGCACCCCACCCCCTGTCAACTCGCCTCGTCATCCTTTTTGCGAAATGCCGGATGACGGGGCGCCGGGCGGCTGACGAGGGTGCCGTGCTCGAACAGGAAGCCCGCGATATCGGGCTTTCCGGCGGCGTTCAGGATCGTCTGGAAGATGATGAGCAGCGGCACCGCGAGCAGCGCACCCGTCGTCCCCCACACCCAGCCCCAGAAGCTCAGCGAGACGAGGATCAGGATCGGGCTGATCGTCAGGCGATGGCCGACGACGAACGGCGTGATCGCATTCGCCTCGACAAGGTGCGCGCCCACCATGATGAGCGACGGCAGCAGCGCCCACCAGAGCTGATCGTAGGTCATCAGCCCGCCGAGCGCGAGCAGCGCGGCGGCGATGACTGGCCCGAAATAGGGGATGTAGTTGAGGAGCGTGACGATCCCGCCCCACATCAGCGGCGTCGGCATCCCGATCAGATAGAGCGCACCCGCCACGATCAGCCCCAGCGCCACGTTGATGACGGTGATCGTGCCGAGATAGGCGGAGGTGTCGTCGACCACGTCCTGAATGACGCGCGCGGTCGCCAGCGCGCCGCCGAAGCTGGTCCGGCTGGTGATCGCCGCGCGGCGAAGGCGCGTCCAGCCCGACAGAAAGAAATAGATGACGAGGATCGCGAAGAACATCTCGATCAGCGCCGAGGGGGCGGAGGTGCCGACCAGATCGAGCAGACCCGTAGGCGGCTGGGCCGAAACCGCGGTCGGCGCCTCCCGCGCAGGCACCGCGGCGAAATTCTCGATCGTCCGGTTCACGAACCGCTCGGCATTGGAATAGAAGTCGATGAGCGGCTTCACGTTCGACTGGATCTGCTCGATCCGCTCAGGGAGCAGCCGCACCCATTGCCACGCCGGCACGACGATCGAGGCGAGCGCGGCATTGGCGACGCCCAGGAACACGATGACGCAGATGAACGCCGAGAGCGCTGCCGGGAGCCCGCGCCGCTCCAGCCATTCGAGCGCGGGGACCAGCGCGATGGCGATTACGATCGCCGCGGTCAGCGGCAGGAAGAACTCGGACCCTGCCTTGAGCGCAAAGGGCAACGCGAGGAACAGCCCCACCCCGCCCATCAGCGTGAGCGCGGCGAGCAGGCGGTCGCGCCGCAGCTCCTCGACATGCTCGGGCGAGGGTTCGGGCATCGGCGGCAGCGGCGGGTGCCGCTCTTCGGGGCTGGGAAATTCGCTCACGCCGCCCCCTTAGCGAATCGCGCGCCCCTTGGCGACGGCCCGCGAATCGGCATAGTCCTTTGCCCATGAGCGACTTCATCCTCGTCCTCGACGAGGGCACCACCTCGACCCGCGCGATGCTGTTCGACCGCGAGGGACAGTGCCGGGACACCGAGAGCGCCGCGCTCGACCAGCATTATCCGCGCGCCGGCTGGGTCGAGCATGACGCCGCCCAGATCTGGGACCGCACGCTCGCCTGCGGCCAGGCGGTGGTCGATCGCGCGGGCGGGCCTGAGCAGATCGCTGCGATCGGCATCGCCAACCAGCGCGAAACGGTGGTGTTCTGGTCGAAGCAGACCGGCGAGCCGCTCGGCCCCGCGATCGTGTGGCAGGACCGGCGCAGCGCCGCCTTGTGCCGCACGCTGCGCGAGCGCGGCGAGGAAGCGGGGGTGCAGGCGCGCACCGGCCTTCTGCTCGATCCCTATTTCTCGGGCACCAAGATCGCCTGGGCGCTCGAGCACTGGCCGCAATTGAGGGAGGCCGGCGACGATCTGGCGATCGGCACCGTGGAAAGCTGGCTCGTCTGGAAGCTGACCGGCGGGGCGCACCTGACCGACGCCAGCAACGCCTCACGCACGCTACTCATGGGCCTCGGCACCGGGCGGTGGGACGATGGGCTGATCGACCTGTTCGGCGTGCCGCGCGGCAGCCTGGGCGAGATCGTCGACAATGCCGGCGACTTCGGCGCGGCCGATGCGTTCGGCGGCAGCATTCCGATCTGCGGTCTTGCCGGCGACCAGCAGGCGGCGACGATCGGACAGGCGTGCCTGAAGCGCGGGGAGGTCAAGGCAACCTATGGCACCGGCGCGTTCGTGCTCGCCAATTGCGGCGCATCGCCCCCCGCCTCGCGCCACCGGCTGCTCTCGACCGTGCTCTGGCAACTGGACGGCCGGCGCGCCTATGCGCTCGAAGGGTCGGTGTTCGTTGCCGGCAGCCTGATGCAGTGGCTGCGCGATTCGATCGGGCTGATCGCGCGCGCGGACGAGAGCGAGGCGCTGGCGCGGTCGGTCGAGGACAATGGCGGTGTCTATTGCGTCCCCGCGCTCGCCGGCATCGGCGCGCCGTGGTGGGAGGCGGAGGCGCGCGCGGCGCTGACCGGCATGAGCTTTTCGACGACGCGCGCGCATATCGTGCGCGCCTGCCTTGAATCGATGGCGCATCAGACGCACGACCTTCAGACCGCGTTCGCCGCCGACGGTGCCCCTTGGGCGTGCCTGCGCATCGACGGCGGCATGGTCGCCAACGACTGGATGGCACAGGACCTGGCCGACATGCTGGACCTCGAGGTCGAGCGCCCGGCCTTTGCCGAGACGACCGCGCTCGGCGCGGCGATGCTGGCGGGCGTCGGCTGCGGCTGGTTCGACGGGCTGCAAGCAGCAGCGGCGATGCGCGGCAACGCGGAGCGGTTCCGACCGACGATCGCACCCGACGCACGCGAAAAACGGCTCAAAGGCTGGTCTTTCGCGATCGAGACCGTGGTCGCCGCGGCACAGCGGTAAGCATTCACTCATACTTTCGGGCGTATATCGGCACCAGAAGGGATCGACCGCCGACTATGTCCGCACAGCCGCTCGACGCGCACGAACAACGTGCCAATCTGCGCCTGACGCTGCACGCCGAGGGGCGGCTGTCCGAGCCTTATGCCGGACAGCACGGGATCGAGCTCCTCGACATCTCGTCGACCGGTGCGCGGATCGCCACCTATCGCCGCTTCCATGCCGGGCAGACGCTGTATCTGACCGTCGACCAGCTCCGCTCGATCAAGTGCGAGGTGCGCTGGGCGCGCCCGGGCGAGATCGGCGTCGCATTCGAGCGGCCGCTCCACGTCGCGATCCTCGATCACCTCGCCGCCGCGCACCGCGCGACCTAAACCGTCAGACGAGCGCCTCGAGCAGGCCGATCAGCGGTTTGTCCGCCGGCGGCATCTCCAAGCGGTGCAGCTCGACCGGGCGCACCCATTTGAGCTCGGTCGCGTGCCGCGCCTCGACCACGCCCTTCCACTTGCGACAGGCATAGAGCAGCAGGAGCAGGTGCCGCCCGTCCAGCGGTTCGCTGGCGAACACCGCGGGCGCTAGGCACGCGGCTTCCACGTCGATGCCCAGTTCCTCGCCCAGTTCGCGGATCAGCGCCGCCTCCGGCGTCTCGCCGGGTTCGACCTTGCCGCCCGGAAACTCCCACAGCCCCGCCATCGACGTGCCTGCCGGGCGCCGCTGGACCAGCACGCGCCCGTCGAGGTCGACCAGCGCCGCGGCGACGACGAGCAGCATCGGCATCGGAGGGTCCGATGGCATTTCCTTAACTCCCAGGGACTAGGTTTGCGGCGCGATTGGCCAAGGGGGACATGATGCCGCGATTGCACCGACTGACGCAACGCCTTCTCGCCGACCGGCGGGGCGCGACGGCGGTCGAGTACGGCCTGATCGTCGCACTGGTGGTGATCGCGATCATCACCGCGATCATGGCGGTCGCCAACGTCACCTCGGGCATGTGGAACAACGTCAACACGCGCGTCGACGAAGTGATGCGCTGACGCTTCTCCGCAGCTTTGGCCGCGGGTTCCATGGCAACGAAATAAAATAGATCGGCCCGCCCCGCTTAAACGAATTCTCAACCGCCTCCCCCTATTCCGAAATAGCTGGTTCCGGGGGCTCTCGGACAGCCGGGTGTTTGAAGTTTGGACCGATGGAGACCGGAATGCAGAAGATTCGCAAGATTTTCGCCGACAAGAAGGGCGCGACCGCGATCGAGTACGGCCTGATCGCCGCGCTGATCGCCGTTGCGGCGATCGCCGCGATGCAGGGCCTGGGCAACAACCTGACCAAGACGTTCAACAACGTCGCGTCGAACATGAAGTCGACCTGATCGCTTCCTGATCGATTGATTTCCCAGCGAGGGCGGCGGAGCCGATGGGTTCCGCCGCCCTTTCTTTGTCACCGGGAGTGCAACATGGTGAATCACGTTTTGACACTGCTGCGCGAGACGCGCGCGGCGACGGCTATCGAATACGGACTGATCGCGGCGCTGATCGCGGTTGCGGCGATCGCCGCGATGCAGGGCCTCGGCAACAACCTCAAAAAGACGTTCAACAACGTCGCGTCAAACATGAAATCGACCTGAGGGAACCGTTTTCGAGTCGCTCGTCGCCCGCCCGCGTCGCTTCGGCGCAGCGCGGGCACGGCGGCTTGCGGGTTAATTTGACTTTAGGATCATGCCGCTACACCCCGCTGGCACATGGCCGGCGCGGGCGGCTAGCGGCGGGGGCCGATCGGACTTGTTTCTCAACGACGACCAGCACTGGCTCGACGGATCGGGCACCGGCACGCGCGGTTTCGGCCGCGCGAACGCGCTCGCGCTGCCGCCGCAGACGCGAGCCGAATTGCTGGCCGAGCGGATCCGCGGCCTCGACCTGTTCGTCGATCTGGGCGCCGATATCGGCTCGCCGACCTGGTGGCGCGGGGCCGCCACCTGTCTTGCGCTGTGCGCGGGCACGCTGGCGCTGGCACCCGGTTTCGACCGGCCGCTGCATGCCGTCGGCAACGCCCCCCTCTCCTCCACCGACCGGGACGAGATCGCCTCGCAGTCGATCGCCCCCCTCGCCTTCGGCGCGACCAGCGGCCGGCGGATCGGTGCGACGGGTGCCGTCCGCCCGCTGACCGACACGCCCGAGCGGCCGACGCTCGACCTGTCCGCCACGCTGCCCGGCGGCGATGCGCTCGCCCGGACGCTGCGCCGCAGCGGCGTCGGCGAGGGGGAGGCGGATCGCGCCGCCGCACTCGTCGCCGAGCAGGTGTCGCTATCCGACATCCGCCCCGGCACGCGCATCGACCTGACGCTCGGCCGCCGGCCCAGCCGTGACGTGCCCCGCCCACTCGAGCACCTCGCTTTTCGCGCGCGCTTCGACCTCGCGCTCGAACTGACGCGCGACGGCGGCACCTTTGCGATCAGGCCGATGCCCATCGCGATCGATTCGACGCCGCTGCGCATCCGTGGCCGCGTCGGCACCAGCCTCTATCGTTCCGCCCGCGCCGCGGGTGCGCCGGCCAAGGCGGTCGAGGCGTTCATCCGCCAGATCGCGACCAAGGTGCCGATGTCGCGCCTCGGCGCCAACGACCAGTACGACCTGATCGTCGAGCAGGAGCGCGCCGCCACCGGCGAGGTGCGGCAGGGCAAGCTCCTCTACGCCGCGGTCGGCGAAGGGCCGCAGCGCACGCAACTCGTCCGCTGGGAGGATGGCGGGCGCACCGACTGGTTCGATCCGAAGGGCGTCGGCGAGAAGAAGGGCATGATGGCGATGCCCGTCGCCGCGCGCATCTCGTCGGGTTTCGGCTGGCGGACGCATCCGGTGCTGGGCTTCCGCCGGCTGCACAAGGGTATGGACTTTGCTGCCCCTTATGGCAGCCCGATCCGCGCGGCAACCGATGGCGTTGTCGCCTTTGCCGGGCGGCACGGCGGCTATGGCAATTTCGTCAAGCTCGTCCACAGCGGCGGGCTGGCCACCGGCTACGGCCATATGAGTCGGATCGCGGTGCGCGGCGGCGAGCGGGTGAGCCGCGGCGAAGTGATCGGCTATGTCGGCTCGACCGGCCTGTCGACCGGCCCGCATCTGCATTACGAATTGTGGCGCAACGGCGCGCCGATCAATCCGACCTCGGTCAGCTTCACGACGACCTCGCAGCTGTCGGGCCGCGACCTCGCCAATTTCCGCGCACTGACCGCGCGGCTGATGGCGGTGCCGGTCCGCGGGGGCGGCGCGAGCGCCGAGTAACGATCAAGCGGCGGGCGGCTCGCCCATCGCCCCCTGCCCCGCGCGATAGCCCAATGTCGCGCGGCCCTGCACCGGCCCGGCCACATCGGCGACGAGATAGAGCGGCCGCCGCTTCGCTTCGACGTAGAGCCGGCCCAGATACTCGCCGATCATGCCGAGCACGAGCATCTGCACCGCGCCCAGAAACACGGTGATGAGCATCAGCGACGTCCAGCCCTGCACCGCCGATCCGGTGAAGAACCCGACGGCGATATAGATCAGCAGCAGGAACGACAGGAAGAACAGCGCGATGCCGATATGGCTCGCCCAGCGGAGCGGCGCGGTCGAGAAGCCGGTGACCGCGTCGAACGCGAAGCGCAGCATCTTCGACAGCGGGTATTTGGTCTCGCCCGCATGCCGTTCGTGCCGGTCGTAGAGGAACGGCACCTGCCGGAACCCGACCCACGCGACCATGCCGCGGATGAAGCGCGCCTGTTCTGGCAGGCTCAGCAGCGCGTCGAGCGCGCGGCGGCTCATCAGGCGAAAGTCGCCGGTATCAAGCGGAATCGGCGTGTCGGTGACGCGGTCGAGCACGCGATAGAAGGCGGCGGCCGTCACCTTCTTGAAAAAGGTCTCGCCCTCACGCTTGCGGCGTACGGCATAGACGACGTCCGCCCCCTCGGCCGCCATCACCGCGCGCATTTCCGACAACAGTTCGGGCGGGTCCTGAAGATCGGCGTCGATGATGAGGATCTGCTCGCCCGCGCACAGGTCGAGCCCGGCGGTCAGCGCGAGCTGGTGCCCGTGATTGCGCGACAGGTTGACCGCGACCAGCCGCGGGTCGGCCGCCGACAGACGCTGCATCACGTCCCACGACGCGTCGCGCGACCCGTCGTTGACAAGGACGATCTCGTGATCCGCCCCCACCGCCGCATGCGCCGCGGCGGAAACGCGCGCGTGCAGCGCCTCGAGGCACTCGGCCTCGTTATAGCAGGGGATGACGACGGAGAGCGCGGGACGATGCATGATCCCCGCGCCTTAGCGAAAGCCGCGCCCGGCTTAAAGCACCGTTGCGGCGAGGCCGTCGAGGATGAACTGCGTGGCCAGCGCCGCCAGCAGCACGCCGAGCAGGCGGGTGATGACCGCCTCGATCCGGGTGCCGAGCAGCCGCATCATCGGCCCGGCGGCGATCAGCGCGGCGAGCGTGACGAGCAGGATCGTGAACAGCGCCGCCAGCACGACCAGCGAAGCGGCAAGGCCCTGCGTCCGGCTCATCATCAGCATGACCGACGCGATCGAGCCGGGGCCGGCGATCATCGGCATCGCCATCGGAAAGGCGGCGACATCCTCGACCTCGGGCGTCTCGATGATCTTCTGCGCGCGGTCCTCGCGCCGCTGGGTGCGCTTCTCAAACACCATTTCGAGCGCGATCAGGAACAGCATGATGCCGCCGGCGATCTTGAACGCGTCGAGGCTGACGTGGAGCGAGCGCAGCAGATCCTCGCCGAACAGCGCGAAGCCGATGAGGATGCCGCCCGCGATCAGTACGGCGCGGATCGCCATCGACCGGCGCTGGACGGGCGTCGCGCCCGTCGTCAGTCCGGCATAGATCGGCGCGCAGCCCGGCGGGTCGATGATGACGAAGAAGGTCGCGAGCGCCGAGACGTAGAGTTCGAGCATCAGATCGCGTCGGCCGCCAGCGCGATCCCCTCACGCCGGTGCGCGGCGACGAGCGTGTTGCGCAGGAGGCAGGCGATCGTCATCGGCCCCACCCCGCCCGGCACTGGCGTGATCGCCCCGGCGATCGAGGCGGCGCCCTCGAACTCGACGTCGCCGACGAGGCCGTCTGCGGTGCGGTTGATGCCGACGTCGATCACCGTCGCGCCGGGCTTCAGCCACTCGCCGCGCACGAAGCCGGGGCGGCCGACCGCCGCGACGACGATATCGGCGTGTGCCAGGTGATGCGGCAGATTCTTCGTGCGCGAATGCGCGATCGTGACGGTGCAGTCGGCGGCGGTCAGCAGCGCGGCCATCGGCTTGCCGACGATGTTCGACCGGCCGATCACAACCGCGTTCAGCCCCGACAGATCGCCCAATTGCGACTTTAGCAGCATCAGGCAGCCATAGGGCGTGCAGGGCACGAAGCCGTTGAGGCCCGTCGCCAGCCGGCCGGCATTGACGGGGTGAAAGCCGTCCACGTCCTTGTCCGGGTCGATCCGCGTCAGCACCGCCTGTGCATCGAGACCATCGGGGAGCGGCAGTTGCACGAGAATGCCGTCGACCGCCGGATCGGCATTGAGCCGGTCGACCAGCGCGATCAGATCGTCCTGGTCGGTGTCGACGGGCAGGCGATGCTCGAAACTCTCCATGCCGGCGGCAACAGTCGCTTTGCCCTTCGACCGGACATAGACCGAGGAGGCCGGATCCTCCCCCACCAGCACCACGGCAAGGCCGGGCTTGCGCCCAGCATCGGCGGCGAACGCCGCGGCGAGTTCGGCGACCTGGCCGCGCAGCCGCTCGGCCGCCTTCTTTCCGTCGATCAGTTCGGCTGTCATGCGCGCTCCCTAGCCCCTCGGCCGCGACGCCGCCACCCCGTCGGTCAGAGCGGAACGGCGCCGCCCGATGCGATATTCGCCGCCAGCCCGGCCAGCACGCGGTCGAGGATCAGCACGCCCACAAACACCACCATCGGCGACAGGTCGAGCGCCCCGAAATCGGGCAGGATACGCCGGATCGGCCGATAGAGCGGCTCGGTCAGGGTATTCAGGCCGTTCCAGACCGAGCGCACGAAATCGTTCGAGGTGTTGATGACGTTGAACGCGATCAGCCAGGACAGCACGATCTGGACGATCAGGATCCACCACAGGACGCTCAAGAGAATACGAGCGATGTCGATCAGGGTGAGCAAACAATCCTCCAGCAATGCGGTAAGGCCGGCATATCGGAAGTCGCGTCGCCGCGACAAGTGCGCACGGTGGTCAGATACCGGCGTACCATTCGTAACCGGCGATATCCTCCCACAGCCCGCCCTTGCCGCCGTACAGCGGCTTCAGGTCAGCCACCGCCTCAATCCGCTCAACATATTTGGCCTGCTTGTAGCCCAGTTGCCGCTCGACGCGCAGCCGGGCGGGCGCACCGTGCCCGACGTCGAGCCGGCGGTCGTTAAGCCCGAGCGCCAGGATCGTCTGCGGATGAAACGCGTCGACCAGATCGATCGATTCGTAATAGGGGCGCCCGCCCGCGTATCGATCCGAACAGTGGAAGACGAGGTAGCGTGCGTTGGTGCTTAGCCCGGCGGCGTCGAGCAAAGTGGCGAGCCGCGGCCCCTGCCACTTGCCGATCGCGCTCCACCCCTCGACACAGTCGTGGCGAGTGATCTGCGCGCGCTGCGGCATCGACAGGAGCTGCGCGACGCTGAACGCCTGTGGCCGCGCCACCAGCCCGTCCACGCGCACACGCCAGTCGGCGAAGCCGGCGGCGGCGTGGGCGGCATAGTCGGGCGTGCCGGGATCGCGGGTGCCGTTGGTGCGGAACACCGGCGACATCTGATCGACGCGGAACTCGCGCGCGAGGGCATTGCGGTCGGTCAGCGCGCGCTGCGTCCACTGGTTCCAGTCGGCGCCCTTGAAAATGAGGCCGCGGACATGCTCGTTCTGGCCCGCCGCGTCGCAGCCGGCGAGCAGGCTGCCTGCACCGGCGGCGAGACCGCCGATCAGCGTGCGGCGCGTCAGCAGGCTCATGCCGCGTCCTCCGCGGACGCGCGCCAGCGCCCGGTAATCATCGACCGCACTTCGTTGACTGGCCCGGCGAGGATGACGAGCGCGAGGTGGACGACGATGAACGCCGCCAGCGCCATCGCCGCGATGAAGTGGATCGATCGCGCCGACTGTCGCCCGCCGAACAGGTCGAGCAGCCACGGCGCCGCCGCGTTGATCCCCGGCGACATAGTAAGGCCGGTGGCGATGACTAGCGGGATCGCGAGGAAGATCACCCCGACATAGCTCAGTTTCTGGAGCGTGTTGAACGACCCCGGCGCCTTGGGATCGTGGAAGCGCAGCGCCAGATGCTCGCGCACGTCATGCGCCAGATGCGCGGGCGCGAGTTCCGCGCGGCGCAGGCGAAGGTCGCGCTGGAAATGCCGGTTGATGAGGCTCGCGACCATGAAGAAGAGGAGGCCGAACCCTAGCACCAGCGCGAACGTCAGGTGCCAACGCCGCGCGAGCGCGAGATTGTAGGTCGACGGGATCGTCAGCCAGCCGGGCACGCGCCCGCCCTCGAACACATAGGCCACCTTGAACCAGGGCTGGTCGAAGTTCGCACCGTACTGGCCCCAATAGAGATTGGGATGCGCGTTGAGAATCATCAGCCCCGAGCCGAGCAGGACGAAGATCGTCAGCGCGTTGATCCAGTGCCACAATCGGGTGGCCAACTTGTGCTTGGCGATCCACATATGCGTCGCTCCTTCGCCTCCCCATTCGTGCGAACCGGCGCTTCGGTTACGGGGCAGTTTAACCGTAAGCGCGCACGAAGAACACAATCGTCGTGACGGTGGTGACGATCAGTGTCCAGCCGCGCACCAGGCCGGACGACAGTCGCTTGCCCAGATGCGCGCCCGCCCAGCCGCCGACCAGCGCACCTGCCAGCATCGGCACGCACGCGTCCCAGCGGACCATGCCGAAACTAACGAACACCACCGTCGCCGCGGCATTTGCCATCGCCAGCATCAGCGTGCGCGGCGCCATCAGCCGGTGCGGCGGCTCTCCCGCGAGCAGCCCCCAGGTCGCGGTCAGCATCAGCCCGACGCCGCCGCCGAAATAGCCGCCATAGACGCCGAGCAGCACCTGTGCCGCGACCAGCGCGCGCGGGCCGGGCGAGGCATGCCGCTGGAGCGCCGCCGCCGCGCGGCTCCCAAACGCGATGGCGATCGTCGCGAGCAGGAGCAGCCACGGGATGACGATATCGAACATGCGGGTCGGCGTGACGACGAGCAGCAGGCTGCCGACGATCCCCGACATGAAGGTGATACCGGCGAGCGTGCGCACCCCCACCCCGCCGATCGGCTCCAGACCCTTGCGATAGGTCCAGGCGCTGGCGATCGCCCCCGGCTGCAACGCGACGTTCGAGCTGGCGTTGGCGATCGGGCTCGGCAGGCCGATCGCGATCAGCGCGGGCATCGTCGCGAACGTGCCCCCGCCGGCGAGCGCATTCATCGCACCGCCCAGCATTCCGGCGGCGGCGGCAAGCGCGATCGTGGCGGGGTCGAGCATGGCGCCCCTTTCGCGAGCCGCGCGGCGGCTGTCCAGCATGCTTCGCGAGCAAGTCGGGCGACGATGCAGGCGCGGCCCGCAGCGCGAGGATGAGCCGAACGGCGCCCGCTAGAATGAATGCCCGTTCCGTCGGATAAAGTCCGCGCGATCAGCGATAGGGTTCACAAGCGATGCCGTCATTGTCGCCATCCATGTCGGCACGGTATCCGGGTTCGCCCCTGTAGATCGGCGACGAGCCTGCTTTACGGGCATCGTCGCACCCGCCCCATGCATCCCCGATTTGGGGCTCGCGCTGACGGGCAAAGCCAGTCATGACCGCGATCCTGCCGGCTTGCCGGACCAGCGCGGATCGCCCCTCCGGCACGATCGCCAACGACCCGACACCGACGACCGTGCCCAACAGGATTGCCGCAACGACGACGGGGACCGGGCGAAGACTCTGAACCATGCCGCCAACGATGCAGCGGCGGGGTAAAGGACAGGTTGCGAACCAAAGACTTACGGCTCAGCGCAGCCGCTTGTAGTGGAACATGCGCACGAACGGCGCGCCGTCGCCGTTCACCGATCCCGCGGTCTCGGTCATCGTGCGGCCGTCCGCGGCGACGTGGTAGACGCGGACCGAGCCGAGCGTGCGGTTTTTGGCCAGGCTCATGACCAACGCGTCAGGCGTGGGCGAGAGGAACGCGGCGCTGTCGGCCTCGCTCGTGTCGGCGGTGCCGGGCGCTGCCGATCCGTCAAGGGTGTAATCGACGACCATGTGACGCACGCTGTCGTCGGGCGCGGTCACGTCGACCACCGTCCGCCACTTCGCCCCGCCGATGTCCTCAAAACGATAGGTAACGCGCTTGGGCGCCGGGCCATAGGTCGACGGCATTCGCGACAGGTCGAGTTCCCAGGTCCCGAGGAACGGCGACACGCGCTCAGGCGCCGGCGCAGCGGCGGTGAGCGCGACGAGCGAAAGGGTAAGGAGCGGGCGATTCAGCATGACGACGACCCTTTCGTGGCGCGGGCCAGCCGCCCGCCGTCGCCAATATCAATATATGTAGATTTAAGAGTCAAGTGCGCCTGAGCGGACCGCCGGGCTTGTCATGGGAACGACGCCGACGCCCGTTCGCTTTTGCCCGGACGATGAAGGGATCGACGATGAACGACGCACTGGATCAGGCGCGTGTCCGCCTTCAGGCATTTCGCGGCGATGCCCCGCCCGAACGGGTGCTGGACAGCGAGAGCGGGCTGACCGCGGGCGATATCGACCATGTCCTCGCCGCGTGCCGCGCGCCGACCGATCTGGAGCCGGGCGGCAGCCTCGACCTCGACGACCTGAGCGGGAATGCTTGAGTTGATGTAAAACTCAATCCGTTCCCGGATGACGGGGGGTCAGCCCAGCGCCGCCTGCTTCTCCGCCGCCAGCCGGTCGAGTTCGGCGCGGCTCTTCTTCTCCGCCGCGGTCTTCAATTGCCCGCACGCCGCGTCGATGTCGCGCCCACGGGGCGTGCGGACGGGGGCCGAGATACCCCCCTCGAACACGATGTTCGAGAAGGACCGGATCCGCTCAGGCGTCGAGCATTCGTAATCCGCGCCGGGCCACGGATTGAACGGGATAAGGTTCACCTTCGCCGGCAGCTTGTAGTGCCGCAGCAGCCGGACGAGCTCGCGCGCATCGGCGTCGCTGTCGTTCTTGTCCTTCAGCATCACATATTCGAACGTGATGCGACGCGCGTTGTTGGCGCCGGGATAGTCGGCGCATGCCTGCAGCAGTTCCTCGATCCCGTACTTCTTGTTGAGCGGCACGATCTCGTCGCGCACGTCCTTGGTCACGGCGTGGAGCGAAACGGCCAAGTTCGCGCCGATCTCCTCGCCCGCGCGCGCCATCATCGGCACGACGCCGCTGGTCGACAGCGTGATCCGCCGCTTCGACAGCGCCAGGCCGTCGCCGTCCATCACGATCTTCAGCCCGTCGCGCACCGCATCGAAGTTATAGAGCGGCTCCCCCATCCCCATCATGACGATGTTGGTGAGCAGCCGCCCCTCCGGGCTGGACGGCCATTCGCCGAGCGCATCGCGCGCCAGCATCACCTGCCCCACGATCTCGCCCGCGGTCAGGTTGCGCACCAGCCGCATCGTCCCGGTGTGGCAGAAGCGGCAATTGAGCGTGCAGCCGACCTGGCTGGACACGCACAGCGTTCCCCGATCGGCGTCGGGGATGAAAACCATTTCGTAATCCTGCCCGTCGGGCGAGGAGAGCAGCCACTTGCGCGTGCCGTCCTCCGACACCTGCGCCTCCTTTACGTCGGGCCGGCCGACTACGAAATGCTCGGCCAACCACGGGTGCTGCGCCTTGGCGATGTCGGTCATCAGCGTGAAGTCGGTGACGCCCCGATTGTAGATCCAGTGCCAGAGCTGCTTGGCGCGCAGCTTGGCCTGTTTCGGCTCCATCCCAGCCGCCTCGAGCGCAGCGCGGATCGCCCCCTTGTCGAGCCCCACCAGATCGACGCGCCCGTCGGGCCGCTCGAAAACGGCGCGGGTCACGGGCACGGGGTCGATGTGCCCGGGGATGGGCATGGGGGCGGCCGAAGCTGTCTGCATGGCATGCGATATAGTCGAAAACGGGCGGCGGCGCTAGGGTCGCGACTTCGACACCGTCGGCAGGGTGGCTTGCACGTTCGCAGCCGACCGCCCGACTAAAGTCAGTTCGTCATATTCCTGCCCCGCTTTGTCCGCTACCGGACGCGCATGTCGCTCATCGATCGCTTCCTTCACCGCGCGATCCGTCGCGGGCAGCTTACCGTCACCTTTCCCGGCGGGCGGACCGCCACCTATGGCGCACCCGATGCCGAGCTCGGCAACGTCGCGATCCGCTTCGCGGATGGCCGCGCGCTGCGCCAATTGCTTGCGGACCCAAGCCTTGGCGCGGCGGAGGCGTTCATGGACGGGCGCCTCGTCATCGAGCGCGGCGACATTCGCGACTTTCTCAACCTTGCCACCGCAAACAACCGCTGGGAAGCGGGGCTCGGCACGCTCGACGCCAGCCCGATGAAGCGCGCGATCGACGCCGTCCGCTTCCGCATCGATCGGGTGAACATGGCGCGGCGCGCGAAGCGCAACGTCGCCCATCACTACGACCTGTCCGACCGGCTCTACGACCTCTTCCTCGACGTCGACCGGCAATATAGCTGCGCCTATTTCACCGATCCGGCCAACAGCCTTGAACAGGCACAGGTCGACAAGAAGGCGCACATCGTCGCCAAGCTGGCGATCGAGCCGGGGATGAAGGTGCTCGACATCGGCTGCGGCTGGGGCGGGATGGCGCTCTACATCCACCGCACCACCGGTGCCGACGTGTGCGGCATCACCCTGTCGGAGGAACAGCTCAAGGTCGCGCGCCGCCGCGCCGAGATGGCGGGCGTCGACGGCCATGTCCGGTTCGAGCTCATCGACTATCGCCACCTCAACGGCCAGTTCGACCGCATCGTGTCGGTGGGCATGTTCGAGCATGTCGGCCCGGCGCACTACCGCACCTTCTTCAAGCAGTGTCGCAACCTGCTGACGCCCGAGGGGGTGATGCTCCTCCACACGATCGGCCGCGCGGGCGGGCCGGGCACCACCGACGCGTTCACCGCCAAGTACATCTTTCCCGGCGGCTACATCCCCGCCTTGTCGGAGATCGCGAAGGGGCATGAGGGGCTGCGCATGTTCCTCACCGATGTCGAGGTGCTGCGCCTCCACTACGCCTACACGCTGGAAGCGTGGTACAAGCGCGTGGTCGCCGCAAAGGACGCGATCGTGGCGCTCTATGACGAGCGCTTCTACCGGATGTGGACCTATTACCTCGCCGGCAGCGAGGTAAGCTTCCGCCATGGCGGGCTGGTCAACTATCAGCTCCAGTATGCGCGCGACCGCCACGCGCTACCGCTGACGCGCGACTATATGCTGGCCGGCGAGCGCGCGCTGCTCGAGGTGCCGGAGCCTCAGCCCGTCGCCTGAAGCGCGGCGAAGGCGGCGGCGACGAGACGCTCGAGGACGCCCGCGTCGATCTTGTCCAGCCGCTTGACGTAGACGCAGCCGACGCCCGTGCGATGCGGGCCAAGCTGCGCCAGCAGGTCCGTCTTTCCGGGAAAATCCTGCGCGAGGTAGAGCACCGTCTCGGCCTTTCGCGGGGAAAAGCCGATGCTGCACATCCGTTGGTCCTTGCCGCTGGCGCGATAGGCATACTCACCGCAGCCGACGATGCTCGATCCCCACATCCGCGCTGGCTCGCCCGACACGCGCTCGTAAAGCGCGCGGACAGCCCGCGCATCCTCGCGCCGGACGGGATCGGAGACCGCGTCGATGAAGGCGTCGACATCGGCATCGCTGGCGGTCGTCCTGTTGGTCATGCCCCCTCTCCCACGAGTCGCGCCGCGCGACTTTGCCACTTGCCCGGCCGCGGGCACCACCCCATGAAGGCGGCATCATGGAATTCGGTTTCGTCCTATCGACCGTCGCGGAAACGATTCAGGTAGCGATCGCACCGGTGTTCCTGCTTGCCGGGATCGCCGGGCTGCTCAACGTGCTCACCGGGCGGCTGGCGCGCGTCATCGATCGCGCCCGCGCGCTGGAACAGCTCCACCCGCGCACTACCGGGCCGGAGCACGACCGCCACGTCTGGGAATTGCGCCGCATCGACCGGCGGATCACCGTCATCAACGCCTCGATCTCGCTCGTCACCGCCTCCGCCATCTCGATCTGCGCGGTCGTCGCGCTGCTGTTCGTGGCTGAGCTGTCGCACCTCAAGATCGGCACCGTGGTGGCGAGCGCGTTCATCGGCTCGATGCTGATGCTGATCGCCGGCCTCGTCTTCTTCCTCATCGAGGTGCGCATGTCGCTCAAGGCATCGCACATCCGCGCCGAGCTGCTCGAGCTGGACCGCGAGCGCAAGCGGCGCAGCCAGTGACTGCCGGGCGCGGGGCGCTGCAGGCGGTGGTCGCCGCCGCCACGCTGGTGCCGCTCTCGATCGCCTCGATCAGCCTCGTGCGCGGGCCGGCATGGCTGGGTCAGGCCGCACCGGTCGCCACCGATCTCGACAGCCATTTCCGCTATCTCTCGGGCATCTTCCTCGCGCTCGGCCTGGGCTTTGCGAGCTGCATCCCGGCGATCGAGCGCAAGGGTCCGCGGCTTCGCCTGCTCGGCGGCATGGTGATCGCCGGCGGGCTGGGACGGCTGTGGAGCCTGACGCAGGTGGGCGCGCCCTCGACCGGGCATCTCGTTGGGCTCTGCATCGAGCTAGGCTTGGTGCCGGTGGTGTTGGTCTGGCAGGCGGTCGTCGCAAGAACCACGTCATCCCGGACCTGATCCGGGATCCCGCTTCTTCTCCAGCGCGCGAAGAAAAGAAGAAGAAGCGGGACCCCGGCTCAAGGCCGGGGTGACAAGAAAAGGATTACTCCGGCCGCTCCAGTCGCGGTCCCGCCGCGACGGTCGGCAGGTAGCGCGGCGCCGGCAGCGGCCCGCGTGCCGCTTCGAACCCGGCACCCGCGTCGAACAATCGCTGCTCGCTCCACTTCGACCCGATGAAGGAGAGGCCGACCGGCAGCCCCATCACCTGCCCCATCGGCACGGTGAGGTGCGGGTAGCCCGCCACCGCCGGCAGCCCGCTGGCCGAGGGGCCGCCCGCCTGGTCGCCGTGCACCGGGTCCGACAGCCAGGCGGCGCCGTAGCTCGGCGTCACGATCACCTGCGCCTTGGCCAGCATCGTATCGAGCGCCCTGGTTGCCAGTGCCAGCGACTTGGCGCGCGCGGGTTTGTAGGCGGGGTCGGCCGTCCCCCTGGTCTTCTCCGCCGCCTCGAAAATGTCTTGGCCGAAGAACGGCATCTCGGCGGCGGCGTTCGCCTTGTTGAAGGCGATCACGTCAGCCAGCGTACGCACCTTCACGGCGGGCGGCGTCGTCTTCAGATAGGCGGCGAGGTCGGACTTGAGCTCCATCTTGAGCACATCGAACTCGGCCTCGCCCAGCCCCGGCGTCGCCGGCTGCTTCACGTCGACCAGCACCGCCCCCGCTGCGCGCAGCTTGGCGAGCGCCGCGTCGAACTGGCGGGCGAGCGCACCGGGCAAACCGTCGGGCCGGAGCACCCCGATCCGCATGCCCTTGATCGCCGCCGGGTTCAGCCGCGCGGCATAGTCACCCTTGCGTGCATCCGCCTCACGCGTCGCCGGGTCCGCCGGGTCGCTGCCCGCCATCACCGTCATCAGCGCGGCGGCATCGGCAACGGTCGTCGCCATCGGGCCGGGCGTATCCTGGCTATGGCTGATCGGCACGACATGCGTGCGGCTGACAAGGCCCAGCGTCGGCTTCATGCCGACAAGGCCGTTGATCGCCGAGGGGCAGATGACCGACCCGTCGGTCTCGGTCCCCACACCCGCGCGGGCAAGCCCCGCGGCCAACGCCGCGCCGGTCCCGCTCGACGATCCGCAGGCGGTCCGGTCGAGCGCATGGGGATTGCGGACGAGCCCGCCGACCGCACTCCACCCGCTCATCGAACTGGACGAGCGGATGTTCGCCCATTCGGACAGGTTGGTCTTACCCAGCATGACGATCCCGCCCGCACGCAGCCGCGCGGCGACCGGCGCATCGCGCCGGGTCAGGTTGTCCTTGAGCGCAAGGCTACCCGCGGTCGTCGGCAGCTCGACCGTCTCGATATTGTCCTTGATGAGCACCGGCCAGCCATGAACGGGCGAGCGCACCCGACCCTTGGCCTGCTCGTCGTCGAGCCGCCGCGCCTGTGCCTCGGCATCGGGCGCGACCGCGATCACCGAATTGAGCCGCGGCCCCGCCCGGTCGATCGCCTCGATCCGCTTGAGATAGGTGCGGGTCGCGGCGGCGCTGGTTCCCTCCTGCGCCGTAGCCGGGATGGCCGTGACCAGGAGGAGAAGCGGCACCGCGGCCCGCATCGCCGTCACTCCGCCGCGACGCCGGCATGGGCGAACATGTCGCCCTCGAGCCGCGGGTCTTCGTTCGCCGGGGCGACCGCGACCTTCTTGCGCTTGTCGAAGCTCGACCAGACGTCGTTCCAGTTGCCGCGGGTCGCGCCCTTCGAATATTCGGTCGCGCGCGTCTCGAAGAAATTGGCGTGCTCGACGCCGTTGAGCAGCGGCGTCAGCCACGGGATCGGATGCTCGTCGATCATGTAGATCGGCTTCAGGCCCAGCTGGCTGAGGCGCCAGTCGGCGATGTAGCGGATATACTTCTTGATATCCTTGGCGGTCATGCCGTTGACCGGCCCCATCTCGAACGCCAGGTCGATGAACGCGTCCTCCAGCCGGATCGTCGTCTGGCACACGTCGGCGATGTCGTCCTTCACCGCCTTGGTCAGGCACTGACGCTCCTGGCAGAAGGCGTGGAACATGCGGATGATGCCCTCGCAGTGCAGGCTCTCGTCGCGCACCGACCACGAGACGATCTGGCCCATGCCCTTCATCTTGTTGAATCGCGGGAAGTTCATCAGCATCGCGAACGACGCGAACAGCTGCACCCCCTCGGTAAAGCCGCCGAACATGGCGAGCGTGCGGGCGATATCCTCGTCGGTGTCGACGCCGAAGTTCTGCATATAGTCATGCTTGTCCTTCAGCTCGGCATATTCGAGGAACGCGCCATATTCGCTCTCGGGCATGCCGATCGTGTCGAGCAGGTGGCTGTAGGCGGCGATATGTACCGTCTCCATGTTGCTGAACGCGGTCAGCATCATCTTGATCTCGGTCGGCTTGAACACGCGGCCGTATTTCTCGTGATAGCAGTCCTGCACCTCGACATCGGCCTGGGTGAAGAAGCGGAAGATCTGCGTCAGCAGATTGCGCTCGTGATCCGACAGCTTCTGTGCCCAGTCGCGGCAATCCTCGCCCAGCGGCACTTCCTCGGGCAGCCAGTGGAGCTGCTGCTGACGCTTCCAGAACTCGAACGCCCAGGGGTATTCGAACGGCTTGTACTGCTTGGAGGCCTGGAGAAGGGACATGAGGCGATCCTCTTAGAAGGAAGAAATTGAAAGGGATGATTGCGGGAGCCGGCGTCTCATCCGTCGCCCCCGTGCCAAAGGGCGGTCGCGCTCATCGCCAGCACCGCGCCGCCGGCGAGCGCCATGATGCCGACCATGCGGAAAGCATAGACACGGCCCGGCGACGCCGGCCGGGCGAGCGCGGCGATCAGGCCGATGCCCGTCAGCACCAGCACGGCTGCGACGACATACATGGCGACCAGCGACCAGCTCATCGCCGCTCCCGCCACTTCACGACGGTCACGGTCCGCGTCTTGCGCGCGCCGACGCCGAACACGACGATGCCGAGGAAATAGCCAAAGTCGTACCAGCCGCCATTATTGGGCACGGCATAGACGGCGACGTCGGGCATAAAGAGACTTAGAGCCCAGGACACGGGAAAGATGAACCCGTGCCAAAGCCCGTGGAGGAAGCCTGGCGCACCGGGCGCGACGGCATTGCCCGCCTGACGCGCGCAGGCGGCGAGCGAAAGCAGAAGGGCGACGAGAACCGCGCGATTCATCGCGAAGCCGCTCCCTTCTTCGTCACCCCGGACCTGTTCCGGGGTCCACCTGTCTGCAGGCGCAGCGGCTTGAGGGTCGAGCGGCGGCGCCGGCTGCACGGTGGACCCCGGAACAAGTCCGGGGTGACGGCGGGGGTGACGAAGGACCGCGCATCCAATCCGCGACCCGCTCGTTCCAGCGCCGAACCCCAAGCAGGAGACGGGCAATGGCCGACCTCAACGACATTCGCGAGCATATGGAAGTCATCGGCGCCGACGGCGTCCACGTCGGCACCGTCGACCGCGTCGAGGGCGACCGGATCAAGCTCACCAAGAAGGACTCGGGCGCCGATGTCGAGGGCGCCGGCGAAGGGCATCATGCGGGCCACCACCACTTCATTCCCGCCGGCCTCGTCGCCGAGGTGGAGGGCGACCAGGTCCGCCTTTCCGCCAATGCCGACGTCGCGGTGACGTTCGAGGAGGAAGAGGGCGGCGATCCGGTCTGATCGGTCGTTGCGCTCGAGCGAGGCGCCGGTCCGTGGGAAGCGGGCCGGCGTCTTGCGTTCCGTCACGCCGTCAGACGGAGCGGCTTTGCCGCCCCGCTGCCCGCCGTGACGAGTCAGCGGATTGCTCGCGCAATCCACTGCCGTCCGCTTACTGACAGGCCAGGCACTCGTCATAATCGGTGCTCTCGCCCAGATCGAACTTCGGCTTCTCGATCGTGTTGTCCGCCTCGACCCCGCCCGCGAACCCGGCGCGCTGCACCGACTTCGAGCGGAGATAGTAGAGCGACTTGATGCCCAGTTCCCATGCGCGGAAGTGGAGCATCAAGAGGTCCCACTTCTCCACGTCGGCGGGGATGAACAGGTTCAGCGACTGCGCCTGGTCGATATAGGGCGCGCGGTCGCCGGCGAGTTCGAGGACCCAGCGCTGATCGATCTCGAAGCTCGTCTTGTAGCAGTCCTTTTCCTCCTGGTTGAGGAAGTCGAGATGCTGCACCGACCCACCGCGCTCGAGGATCGTGTTCCAGACCGCGTCCGAGTTCTTCGACTTGGCGATCAGCAGCTTTTCCAGATACGGGTTCTTGACCGCGAAGCTGCCCGACAGCGTCTTGTGCGTGTAGATGTTGGCCGGGATCGGCTCGATGCAAGCCGAGGTGCCGCCGCAGATGATGCTGATCGACGCGGTCGGCGCGATCGCCATCTTGCAGGAAAAGCGCTCCATCACGCCCATGTCGGCCGCATCCGGGCAGGGCCCGCGCTCGACCGCGAGCTGCATCGAGGCTTCGTTCACCTGCGCGGCGATGTGCTTGAAGATGCGCAGGTTCCACGACTTGGCCATGGCGCCTTCGAACGGCAGGCCGCGCGCCTGGAGGAAGCTGTGGAAGCCCATGACGCCGAGGCCGACCGACCGCTCGCGCTCCGCCGAGTAGCGCGCCCGCGCCATCTCGTCCGGCGCGCGCTCGATATAGTCGGTGAGCACGTTGTCGAGGAAGCGCATCACGTCCTCGACGAAACGCTTGTCGTCCTTCCACTCGTCCCACGTCTCGAGATTGAGCGAGGAGAGACAGCAGACCGCGGTGCGATCGTTGCCGAGGTGGTCGCGGCCGGTCGGCAGCGTGATCTCGCTGCAGAGGTTCGAGGTCGAGACCTTGAGGCCCAGGTCGCGGTGATGCTTGGGCATCGTGTTGTTCACGTGATCGCTGAACACGATGTACGGCTCGCCCGTCGCCAGCCTCGTTTCGACCAGCTTCTGGAACAGCGCGCGGGCATCGACGGTGCCGCGGGTTGAGCCGTCCTTGGGCGACTTGAGCGTCCATTCCTCGCCGTTGCGGACAGCTTCCATGAAGGCGTCGGGAATGAGGACGCCGTGATGGAGGTTGAGTGCCTTGCGGTTGAAGTCGCCCGAGGGCTTGCGGATCTCGAGGAACTCCTCGATCTCCGGGTGCGAAATGTCGAGATAGCAGGCCGCAGACCCGCGACGCAGCGAACCCTGGCTGATCGCCAGCGTCAGCGAATCCATCACGCGCACGAACGGGATGATGCCGCTGGTCTTGCCGTTGAGGCCCACCGGCTCGCCGATGCCGCGGACATTGCCCCAATAAGTGCCGATGCCGCCGCCGCGCGAGGCAAGCCAGACATTCTCGTTCCACGTCTCTACGATGCCCTCGAGACTGTCGGGGACCGAATTGAGGTAGCAGGAGATCGGCAGGCCGCGCCCGGTGCCGCCGTTCGACAGAACGGGCGTCGCGGGCATGAACCACAGTTTCGAGATATAGTCGTAGAGCCGCTGGGCATGCGCGCCGTCGTCGGCATAGGCGGAGGCCACGCGCACGAACAGGTCCTGATAGCTTTCGCCGGGCAGGAGATAGCGGTCCTTCAGCGTCTCCTTGCCGAACTCGGTCAGGAGGGCGTCGCGGCCGTGATCGACCTCGACCGCATAGAGCTGGGCGTCGATCGTCTTCGAATCGCGCTTCGCCTTGGGCGCCGCGGCGGCTTCGAGAAGGGGGGCTTCGGCAATGTCGGTGCTGTCGTTCACGCGCTGATCGTCCCTGAAATCCATGACGGCCCCGTTCCTCATACGTTCGACTCGGGCGCCGTGGAGCGATGCTAACACCGCCGCCCGCGACCGAGAACAAAAAGTGACCACGCTGGGTGCTTGCAGCAGCGGCAGGGCCATCGCCGCGATATGGTGTCGCGGCGTCCTGATACCACCTCTTGTGCCAGCCCCCTGACGTGACCGCAACAGATTGTGGCCAATCGCGTCGGCACACAAGTCGGTAAATGACGTTTTGGGGACTCGGTTCGTCGCTTCCGTGAATCACTTTGTCGACGGGAGCGAACCGTTCATCGACCGCGACGCGTGGATGTTCCTCACCTTTGCGATTGGCAAGAGGATCGAAAGGGTGAGTGAAAAGAAACCCGTGGAAGAATCGTTCCGGGGCCGACCGGCTTGCCGATGGGGCCCGGTCGCGCGATGCTGACCCCATATCTGGTGGGGGAGCGGCGACATGACGATCGATCGGCGGGCGATGTTGAAGGCGGGGGCCGCGGGCATTGCGGGCGCGGCAGCGGGGCCGGTGCTGGCCGCCGATCCGACCTCGAAGCTGCGCCCCGCGGTCGAGGCGGGTCACGCCGCCGCAGTCGAGCGACTGCGCCAGTGGATCGCCCTGCCCTCGATCGCGGCGGAGAACCGCGGCTATCCCGAGGGGCCGGACTATATGCGCCGGCTCGCGCTCGACGCGGGCTTCCAGTCGGCGGAGATCGTGCCGTCGTCGGGCAAGCCCGGCGTGTTCGCGACGCTCGATGCCGGCGCGAAGAAGACGCTCGGCATCTACTTCATGTACGACGTGAAGCAGTACGACCCCAAGGAATGGTCGAGCCCGCCGCTGGAAGGGCGGATCGTCGACAAGCCGGGCCTCGGCAAGGCGATGGTCGGCCGCGGCGCGGTCAACCAGAAGGGGCCGGAGACCACCTTCCTCGCCGCGCTGCACGCGTTCAAGGCGGCGGGGGTGAAGCTGCCCGTCAATCTCGTCCTTGTCGCCGAGGGGGAGGAGGAGATCGCCTCCCCCAACTTCCACGAGATCGTCCAGACCCCGCGCGTTGCCGCGGCGCTCAGGAAATCGGTCGGCGTCATCATCCCGACCGGCTGGCAGAACCCGGCGACCGGCGCGGTGACGCTCGCACTCGGTGCCAAGGGGGCGATGGAGTTCGAGCTCACCGTCTCGGGCGAGAAATGGGGCCGCGGGCCGAAGGGCGACATCCATTCGAGCGAGAAGGCGCGGGTCGACAGTCCGCCGTGGCGGCTGGTCGCGGCGCTTTCGACGCTCGTCAGTCCCGACGGCAACACGGTGATGATCGACGGCATCCAGGACAAGGTGGTGCCGCTCACCCCGCGCCAGCGCGAGCTGATCGCGATGACCGCGCGCGCCACCGACGAGACATCGACGAAGAAGCAGCTCGGCGTCACCCGCTGGATCGACGACATGGATTGGGAGGCCTCGCTCGTCCGGCTGGCGCAGGTGCCGACGGTCAACATCCAAGGCCTGGTCGCGGGCTATACCGGCCCCGGCGGCAAGACCGTGCTGCCCGGCCGCGCGACCGCCAAGATCGAGATGCGGCTGGTCCCCGACATGACGATCGAGGACACGCTGGCCAAGCTGCGCGCGCATCTCGACAAGCGGGGGTTCGCGGATGTCGAGATCAACGTCTCGGGCGGCTATGGCCCCACCCAGACCGACGAGAAGAGCGCGCTGATCCGTGCCGAGCTGGCGACGTGCGAGCGGCTGGGTGTGCCGGCGACGCTCGCGCCGCGGCTGGCGGGAAGCTGGCCGGGGGTGATCTTCACCGGGCCGCCGCTCGGCCTGCCCGCGGGTCAATTCGGCTTCGGCCACGGCAGCGGTGCGCACGCGCCCGACGAATATTTCCTGATCGAGAGCACCAACCCCAAGGTGATGGGAATGAAGGATGCGACGATGGGATTTGTCGACTTCCTCTATCAGGTCGCGGCGACGGCGTAGTTCGACCCGTCACCCCGGACGTGTTCCGGGGTCCACTTCACCGCGTACGCACCGGCGGGTTGGCTCGCGGCACGGTGGACCCCGGAACAAGTCCGGGGTGACGATTTAGGTTAGCGGGTCGCTGGCGCCTTTACCGGTGCCGCCGGCGCAGCCGCCGGAGCAGCGGGCGCCCCCGCCGCCGCCTTCGCCCCCGCCAGCACCTTCGCCGACGGCACCACCGTCATCGTCCAGTCGCGATCGGGCCGCAGATATTTCGCCGCCAGCGCCTGAAGCTCCGCCGGGGCCATCCGGCCGAGGTCCTGCGGCAGCGTCGCGATCGACGCGAGCCGCTTGGGATCGCCCGTGCCGCCCGCGGTCTGCTGCATCCAGAAGGTGTTACCGCTCGACATGCGGATCCAGCTTTGCGCGACCGGCACTTGTGCGCGGCGCAGTTCGTCCTCGCCGACCGGCGTCGCGACGAGATCGGCGGCGATCGCGCGTGCGGCCTCGAAGAAGAAGCCGGTCTTGTCGGGCGGCACTTGGCCGATCGCGATTAGACGCCCGCCGCCAGGCATCCCCACCGGCCAGTTGTTGACGACGTTCGGCGTATAACTGACCCCCGCCTGGCTGCGCAGCCGATCGAACAGCCGGTCGCGGAAGACGGCGGCCAGCACCTCGAGCCGGCGGCTCTCGCTGATCGCGTCGCTGCCGCCGCCGGTCGGCCAGGCGATCACCGCCGCGGCCTGGTTGGGCTGCCCCTCGTGCGTGCGCTGGACGGGCGTCGTGTCGTGCTTCGGGAAGTCGGGCGTGGGACCGGTGATCGGCGCGGCGGGCCGCGGCTTCATCGCGCCGAAAGACGCCGCGACCGCCTGTACCGCGGCATCGGTCTTCACGTCGCCATACACCTGCACCTCGATCGGACCCGACGCGAGGATCGGCTCCCAGAAGGCGCGGAACGCCCTGGCATCCAGTTTCTCGACGGCCTCGCGCGGGGGGACACCCCAGCGTGCGTCGCCGTTGTGGAGCAGCTTTTCGAGGTCGCGGCTCAGCACCGCGTCGGGCGACGCCTCCAGCCCGGCATAGCCCGCCAGCATCACCGCACGGGCACGGGCCACCGGATTAGGATCCCAGCCGGGCGAGTTGAGCTTGGCGGCGATCAGCTTGAGCTGGTCGGCCAGGTCGGCGGGCGTGGTCAGCGCGCCGAACATGAACGCGTCGTCGTCGATCGCGAAGTCGAGCGAAATCTGCCGCCCACTGGTCAGCCGGTCGATCTCCTCCTGCCCGAACTTGCCGATGCCCGACGGGATGAGCGCCAGGTCGCCCGCCCAAGCCGGCGTCACCCGGTCCGACGGCAGCCCGCGCAGGCCATTGCCGAACCGCACGCGCACATAGATCTTGTTCGTCTCGGACTCGTTGGGGAAAACCAGCAGCTTGACGCCGTTGGCATAGTCGACCTGCTCGATCGACGGCTCGGTGACCACGACCTTGCGCTCCGCGACCTTGCCCGGCGTGCCGAGCTTCGGAAGCTTGTCGAACCCGATCGAGCCGCCGCGGGTGCGGGCATAGGCGAGCTTCGACACGTCCTCGTCGAGGACGGCGGCAAGTCGCGCCTGAACGTTGGTGTCGGGGGTGCGCGTGTTGACCATCGCGCGGCGATCACCCTCGAACACCTTCTTGCTCGCGGCGAGCACGCGCTGCGGCGTGAAGAACTTCTTGGCGACCGCGCCGCGGAAGATGCCCAGCGACCCTTCGGACGAGGCAGCGGTTTCGTGGATGTCGACTGCCTGGACGATCTCGTCGGCCTGGATTGCGCCGGCCTCGACGCGGCTCGTGTCGACGGCGTTCTGCATCGCCGCGTCGATCTCCGCCACTTCGCGGTCGATCTCGCCTTGCGTCGGCGCGTTGACCATCGCGTCGGCGATGACGCGGCGCACGTCGCGCACCGCGGTCTCCCAATCCTCGCCCACCGGCACGATCGTGACGGCGGTGAGATTGGCGGAGCGCGCCACGTCCTGAAGATCGGCATTGGCGGTGATGAAGCTGCCGCCGCCGCGCGCGCGCGATTCGAGGCGGCGGTTGAGGATGCGGATCGCGATCTGGTCGATCATCCGCTCCTGGTTGAACAGCACCGTGTCGGCGGTGATCGTCCAGGGGCGCAGGATCGCCATCGTCACGACCGGCGGGATCGAGGGTTCGACCGACACCGCGCTCGCGGGCTTGTCCGCCTGCGGCTTGCCGAAATCGGGGGTGGGCGTCGCCGCGCCCTTGGGAGTCCAGCCGCTGAAATGCTTGGCGACCAGCGCCTGAAGCTGCGCAGGATCGACGTCGCCGGCGATGACGATCGTCGTGCGGTCGGGACGATACCAGCGGTCGTGGAACGCCTGCACGCTGCCCGCGGTCGCGGCGTTCAGTGTCTCGACCGTTCCGATCGGCGAGCGGTCGGCCAGCGGCTGGCCCGCGAAGAACAGGCTGCGCGTCGCGTCCGACAGCCGGCTGGAGGGATTGAGCCGCTCGCGCTGCTCGGCGAGCACCACCGGCCGCTCGGCCTGGAGCGCCGCGTCGCTCAGCGTCGGCGCGGCCATCATCCCGGCCAGCACCTTCATGCTCTCGTCCAGCCCGGCGGGCGTCGCGGAGGGAAGGTCGAGCTTGTAGACCGTCTGCGTGAACGTCGTGCTGGCGTTGGTGTCCGAGCCGAAGGTGACGCCGAGCCGCTGCCATAGCCGCTTCGACTCGCCATCGGGCACGTACTGCGACCCGCGAAAGGACAGATGCTCGATCAGGTGCGCAAAGCCGCGCTCGCTGTCCCGCTCCATCAGCGAGCCTGCGTCGATGCGGACGCGGATCGCCACCTGCCCCGGCGGCACGCCATTGCGGCGCACGGCATAGCGCACGCCGTTGGGCAGCGTGCCGAACGTCCATGCCGGGTCGGGGGTGATGTCGCTGCCCTTGTACAGCCACGGCTGGTCCGCGGTCTGGACCGGCCCCGGCTGCATCAGCGGGATCGCGGTCTGGGCCGGGGCCGACTGCGGCGCGGGCGCGGCGGTCTGGGCGGCGAGCGGAAAAGCGGCGGCGGCAAGCAGCAGCGCGCCGAGCGTCATAAGCGAACGGATCGGGGGGATCATGCCGCCAAGGCTAGCGGGCTTTGGCGCGCCCCGCCAGCCCGCCCCTGATTCGCGCGCTTTGATACGGTCGGCCTGCCCCAATCGGG
The DNA here is from genome assembly GCF_014199325.1 of Sphingomonas yantingensis. Classification (GTDB taxonomy): domain Bacteria; phylum Pseudomonadota; class Alphaproteobacteria; order Sphingomonadales; family Sphingomonadaceae; genus Sphingomonas; species Sphingomonas yantingensis. Next base: position 406,649 of record NZ_JACIJJ010000001.1, on the reverse strand, counting down.
CGGACGCTTGCCATGTTTCGGACGCGAAGCCCGGTTAGCGGCCGAAGGATCGCGCTCTTCAACCGATCGGTATCCGTGCTTACCCAGATCCGCCCCGAACCGCAGACCCGTAGCGCGCCGATGCCCGACCTCGGCCGGGTATCGGGCGCGGCAGTGCCGGGCGCGGCGCTCGCGCCCGAGCGGGGGCGGCCGTTCATCATCCGCTACGGCAAGCATCTGCGCGGGCTGTTCGACCGGCTCATCGCGGGCTCGTCGCTCGTCCCCAACGACCCCGTGCTCGACATGCGTGATTTCGCCTGGACGTGCGAGTTGCGTCGTAATTGGCGAGCGATCCGGGACGAGGCGATATCGGTCGCATTGGAGCGAGGCGCCGCGCCGAGCCTGTCGGACGTGTCGCCCGACCACCGCGCGATCGCCGCGCCCGAGATGTGGCGATCCTTCTTCCTCCACGGTTACGGCTATCCGATCGACGAGAACCTCGCCCGCTGCCCCGCGACCGCGGCGGCGGTGGCGAACATCCCCGGCCTCGTCAGCGCGTTCTTCTCGATCCTCGCGCCGGGCACGCATATCCCCGCGCATCGCGGCGTGACCAAGGGGCTCATCACCTGCCATCTCGGCCTGATCGTGCCCCCGGACGGCGACATCCGCATGCGCGTCGCCGACCGTGTGGTGCGCTGGGCCGAGGGCGAGACGCTGGTGTTCGACGACACCTGGGATCACGAGGTCTGGAACGACAGCGCGGGCACGCGGGTCGTCCTGCTCATCCAGTTCGAGCGCCCGCTCGCCCAGCCGGGCAAGTGGTTCGCCGACCTGTTCATGGGCTTCGTCCGGCGCTCCGCCTTCGTGCAGGAAGCGCGCGACAACATCCACGCCTGGAACCGCGCCGTCTCGTCCCTCGATACTTGATCGAAGGCAGGTGCGCGGCCACATGGCGGCGATGCTGATCGAAACCGAAGCCACGCCCAATCCCGCGACGATGAAGTTCCTGCCCGGCCGCGAGGTGATGGCCGGCGGCACTCGCGACTTCGCCAGTCCCGAGGAGGCCGAAGCCTCGCCGCTCGCCGATGCGCTATTCGGCCTCGGCGACGTGACCGGGGTCTTCTTCGGCCGCGATTTCGTCAGCGTCACCGCCGCGCCCGGCACCGACTGGGCGAGCCTCAAGCCCGACGTGCTCGGCATCCTGCTCGACCATTTTGCCGGCGACATGCCGCTGTTCCGCCCCGGCAGCGCCGCTGGCATCGCCGTGCCCCCCGCCGACCAGGTGTTCGCCGAGGATCCCGAGGATGCCGACATCGTCGCGCAGATCCGCGAGCTCATCGACACGCGCGTCCGCCCCGCGGTCGCCAACGACGGCGGCGACATCGTCTATCGCGGGTTCGAGAAGGGGAAAGTCTATCTCCAGATGCAGGGCGCCTGCTCGGGCTGCCCCTCGTCCACCGCGACGCTGAAGCAGGGGATCGAACAGCTCCTCCGCTATTACGTGCCCGAAGTGACCGAGGTGCGCGCGGTCTGACCGCGCGCGCCTTCCATCATCCGACCAGAACAGGGGAACGCCGCATGGGCCAGCCGCTCGACGACGCCGCACTCGACACGATCTTCCGCACCGCGCGCACCTATAACGGCTATGACGACACCCCCGTGACCGAGGATGACGTCCGCGCGATCTACGACCTTATCAAGATGGGGCCGACGTCGGCGAACCAGCAGCCGGCCCGCTTCGTCTGGGTGCTGGGCGACGAGGCGAAGGAAAAGCTCGCCGCCACCGCCAGCGACACCAATGCCGACAAGATCCGCAAGGCGCCCGCCAGCGTCGTCATCGGCATGGACCTCGATTTTCACGAGCAACTGCCCTGGCTGTTCCCGCACACCGACGCCAAGAGCTGGTTCAAGACCGAGGAAGCCCTGCGCGAAAGCGCGTTTCGCAATTCCTCGCTTCAGGGTGCCTATTTCATCATCGCCGCGCGTGCGCTTGGCTGGGATACGGGGCCGATGTCGGGCTTCGACCCCGATAAGGTGAACGCCGCCTTCTTTGGCGACCAGCCACGCGTGCGCGTCAACTTCATCTCGACCTTCGGCAAGGGCGATCCCTCGACGATCTTCGACCGCAGCCCGCGGCCCGAGTTCGAGACGTTCGGGCGTATCGAATAAGCCCTTGCGCACCCTCGTCATCGAGACTGCCACCGCCGCCTGCTCCGTCGCGCTGATCGAGGCGGGCGGGGTGGTCGACGCACGCCACGAAATCGTCGGTCGCGGTCACGCCGAGCGGCTGCTGCCGATGATCGCCGAACTGGTGGACGGCGGGCGGGCGGACGCGATCCTCGTCGATTGCGGGCCGGGCAGCTTTACCGGCATCCGGGTAGGGCTTGCCGCCGCGCGCGGGCTGGCGCTCGGCTGGGACGCAAGCGTGGCCGGATTTAGCGCGCTGACGCTGGTCGCGGCGCGCGCGCTTGCCGACCGGCCCGATCTGGCAGCGCTTGCGGTCGTGATGGAAGGGGGGCACGGTGAGGTCTTCGTGCAGGCCTTCGACGCGCCCCTCGCCCCGCGCGGCCCCTTCGCGTCGCTGACGCCGGCGGCGGCGCTCGACCTTCTCGACCCCGTGCTTCCCATCGTCGGCGACGGCGTGCGGCATCTTGCCGACAGCGGCCGCATGATCGAGGCACGCCACCCGGCCGCCGCCGACGCCATCCTGCTGGACGCAGCGGAGCGCAACCTGGCGCCGACGCCGATCTACGGTCGCGCGCCCGACGCCAAGCTGCCGGGGCAGCCTTGAGCACCGCGGTCGGCGGCACGCTGCTGCGCGCCGGCGGCCCGGCCGAGGTCCGCCTGGTCGACGCGCTGATGCGAGAGGGGTTCGATCCCCGTTACGGCGAGGCGTGGACGCAGAACCAGTGCCTGGGCATCCTGTCGCTGCCCGGCGTTTGGCTGACGATCGCCGAGCAAGGGGGTGAGCCGGCTGGCTTCGCGCTCGCCCGCATCGCCGCCGACGAGGCCGAACTGCTGCTCATCGCCGTCCGCCCGGCGATGCGCCACCGCGGCGTCGGCGGCGCCCTGCTTCGCGGGATCGTCGCCGACTGCCGCGACCGCAAAGCGAGCATCCTCCATCTCGAGGTCCGCGCAGGAAATGGCGCGATCGCGCTTTACGAACGCGCGGGATTTCGAAAGGTCGGCGTGCGCCGCGACTATTATCGCGGATCGACGGGCGAAGTCTTCGACGCGCACAGCTTCAGTCTCGACCTCGCCTGACCGACAAAAAGGCGGCGCGCCTGCCTTGAAGTCGCCATCCGTTACCCCGATAGGGACCGCGAGGAATTGCGCAGCAGACGCATCCCGCTTGGGTCGAAAAGGACTGGAAATGGATCATCAGAACGCGCTCGACGAAACGCTGGTCACGCTGACCGCGGACATCGTCGCAGCCCATGTCAGCAACAACAGCGTCGCGGTCGGCGACCTAGCCGCGCTCATCCAGAACGTGCATGGCGCGCTCGCGGGTCTTGGCGGCCCGGCGCCCGAGCCCGAGACGAAGCAGGAGCCGGCGGTGTCGGTCCGCGCCTCGATCAAGCCGGACTATCTGGTCTGCCTCGAAGACGGCAAGAAGCTCAAGATGCTCAAGCGCCACCTGATGACGCACTATCAGATGACGCCCGAGCAGTACCGCGCCAAGTGGAACCTGCCCGCCGACTATCCGATGGTCGCGCCCAACTATGCCGAGCAGCGCCGCAGCCTCGCCAAGAAGATCGGCCTCGGCACCAAGCGCCGGAAGCGTTGATGGGATCGGCGGCCCGGACACGCATCCGGGTCGCCGCCCCTTTCTTGCGAGTCGTTCGCTAACCCACGTACTTCCCACGGCGCGCGCGTCCGATTACATCGGCGCCATGCCCCGCAAGATCGACCTCGAAGCCCTTTGCCATGAAAAGGGTCTGCGCATCACCGAACAGCGCCGCGTGATCGCCCGCGTCCTGTCCGAAGCCGAAGACCATCCCGACGTGGAAAAGGTCTATGCCCGCGCCTCCGCCATCGACAGCGGCATCTCGATCGCCACCGTCTATCGCACCGTCCGCCTGTTCGAGGAGGCGGGCATCCTCGACCGCCACGATTTCGGCGACGGCCGCGCGCGCTACGAACCCTCGCCGGAAGCGCATCACGACCATCTGATCGACGTGGAGACGGGCAAGGTGATCGAGTTCGTCGATCCGGAGCTCGAGCTGCTGCAAAAGCAGATCGCCGAGCGGCTGGGCTTCCGCCTGGTCGATCACCGCATGGAACTCTACGGCGTCGCGCTCGACCGCAAGTCGTGATCGACAGATGGTAAGCGACCGGGCCGCCGCCGCGCCTGAACGCCGCATGCGCGCGGCGGCGGGCCAGCCCGCCCCGCTGATCCTCTCGCAGCGGCTGCGGTTGATCGTCCGCGTCGCGATGCTGGTGCTGGCGGCAGTGATCGCGGTGCCGCTCCATTATTTGTGGCGTCTCGTCCGCCTGTCGTCGCCCTGGCCGCGGCTGTTCCTCGGCACCTGTGCACGGATCGCGGGCGCGCGGGTCAAGCGGATCGGCACGCCGCTGAAGCGCGACGTGTTCTACATCGCCAATCATGTGAGCTGGATCGACATCCTCGCCATCGCCGGCACCAGCGGATCGGCCTTTGTCGCCAAGTCGGAGCTCGAAAAGGCGCCCGTCGTCGGCTGGCTCGCGAGCCTCAACCGCACCGTCTACGTCTCGCGCGAATCGCGGATGAAGGTCGCCGAGCAGATCAACGCGCTGCGCGATGCGTTCGCCGACAACTGGTCGGTGACGGTGTTTCCCGAGGGGACGACCACCGACGGCCAGTCGCTTCTCCCCTTCAAGTCGCCGCTGCTCGCGGTGCTCGACCCGCCGCCGCCGGGGGTGCTCGTCCAGCCAGTGCTCATGATCTACGACGCGCGCGGCCGCGATCTCGCATGGATCGGCGACGAGAGCGGCAAGGACAATGCCGTCCGTGTGCTGGCGCGCGCCGGCAGTTTCAGCGTGCGCTGCGTCTTTCTCGATCCCTTCCACCCGCGCGACTATCCGGGGCGCAAGGCGATCGCCGCCGAGGCACGCCGCCGGATCGAGGAAGCCTTCTCGGTCCGCACCGGCCGCCCGCTCGAACCGTTCGTCGGCCACGACTGGTGGGCCGGGCGCCGTGGTGACGAGAGCGCCTGAACGCGCTAAGGGCGCGGCCATGACGCCCCCTCCCAAGACCTTTCACGTCAAGTCGTTCGGCTGCCAGATGAACGTCTATGACGGCGAGCGTATGGGCGAGTTGATGGCGGCCGAGGGCATGACCGCGACCGCCGATGCCGACGCCGCCGACCTCGTCGTGCTCAACACCTGCCACATCCGCGAGCGCGCGACCGAAAAGGTCTATTCGGACATCGGCCGTATTCGCAAGAACGCGCGCGTTCAGGGCCGTGAGCCGATGATCGCCGTCGCCGGCTGCGTCGCGCAGGCCGAGGGGGCGGAGATCGTCGCGCGCGCCAAGGTCGACGTGGTGGTCGGCCCGCAGGCCTATCACAACCTGCCCGGCCTCGTCGCGCGCGCCGCCTCGGGCGCGCCCGTGCTCGACACCGACATGCCCGCGGAATCGAAGTTCGGCGCGCTTCCCCGCCGCCGCCGCGTCGGCCCCTCGGCATTCCTCACCGTGCAGGAAGGGTGCGACAAGTTCTGCACTTATTGCGTGGTCCCCTATACCCGCGGGGCAGAGGTCAGCCGGCGGATGGCGGCGATCGTCGACGAGGCGAAGGCGCTGGTCGATGCCGGCGCGCGCGAGATCACGCTGCTCGGCCAGAACGTCAATGGCTGGCGCGATGCCGACCGGAACGGGCTGGAGGCGCTGATCCATGCGCTCGACCGGATCGAGGGACTGGCGCGCATTCGCTATACCACCAGCCACCCCAACGACATGACCGACGGGCTGATCGAGGCGCATGTATCGGTCGAGAAGCTGATGCCGTTCCTTCACCTGCCGGTACAGGCGGGCAGCGACCGCGTGCTCAAGGCGATGAACCGCAGCCATACGCGCGACGGCTATCTCCGCCTGATCGAGCGGATCCGCGCCGCCCGCCCCGACATCGCGCTGTCGGGCGACTTCATCGTCGGCTTCCCCGGCGAGACGGATGCGGAGTTCGAGGAGACGCTGAGCCTCGTCGACGCGGTCGGCTACGCCCAGGCGTTCAGTTTCAAGTACAGCCCCCGCCCCGGCACGCCCGCCGCGGCGATGGACGGTGCGGTTCCCGCCCAGGTGATGGACGAGCGGCTCCAGCGGCTTCAGGCGGCGCTCAACCGCGATCAGGCCGCGTTCAATGCCGCGTCGCTCGGGCGCACCTGCACGGTCCTGATCGAGCGCAAGGGAAAGCTGCCCGGTCAGATGCTCGGCAAGTCGCCATGGCTCCAGTCCGTCCACCTGATGACCGACGCGGGCGTCGGCGACCTAGTCGAGGTCGAGGTCGTGCGCGCCGATCCCAATTCGCTGGCCGGGGTGGAGCGCGTCCGCGCCGCCGCGTGACCGAAAGGCCACGGTATGGCCTAGACGCGCGGTTGCGTCATTTTCGCGTTGTACGGCGTTCTTGCAGTCTGACAGACTGTGCGCCGTAGCCATGAAAGGATCGCATGAGCCGCAAGCCCGTCCCCGCCCGCGCGGGGGAGAAGTCGCGTATCGAAATCGCCTTCGACCGGCCGGAGATGCTGCCCCAGCTGTTCGGCGAATATGACACCAACCTCGTCGCGCTCGAAAACCGCCTCGGCGTCTATATCACCGCGCGCGGGGACAAGGTGGGGATCGAGGGGACGGCGGAGAGCGTGGCGCTGGCCCGCGACGTGCTGCAGGGCCTGCATGCGCGGCTGCTCCAGGGGCAGGAGATCGACCCCGGGCTTGTGGACGCGGTCATCGCGATGGCGTCGGAGCCGACGCTCGACGGCATCATCCGCCGCGATCCCAGCGCCCCGCCGCCGATCATGATCCGTACGCGCAAGAAGACGATCGTTCCCCGCTCGGCCGCGCAGACGCATTACATGCAGGAGCTGGTCGGCAACGACATCATCTTCGCACTCGGCCCGGCGGGCACCGGCAAGACCTATATCGCCGTCGCACAGGCCGTGGCGCAGCTCATCTCGGGCAGCGTCCAGCGGCTGATCCTGTCGCGCCCCGCGGTCGAGGCCGGCGAAAAACTGGGCTTTCTGCCCGGCGACATGAAGGATAAGGTCGACCCGTACCTCCGCCCGCTCTACGATGCGCTCTACGATTGCCTGCCCGCCGAGCAGGTGGAGCGGCGGATCGCCAGCGGCGAGATCGAGATCGCGCCGATCGCCTTCATGCGCGGCCGAACGCTCGCCGACGCCTTCGTCATCCTCGACGAGGCGCAGAATACGACGCCGATGCAGATGAAGATGTTCCTCACCCGCTTCGGCCAGAACAGCCGGATGGTGGTGTGCGGCGACCCCAACCAGACCGACCTGCCCGGCGGTGTCGGCGCCTCCGGCCTCAACGACGCGGTGCAGCGGCTGGAGGGGATTCAGGGCCTATCGATCGTCCGGTTCACCGCCGCCGATGTGGTGCGCCACCCGATCGTCGGCCGGATCGTCAACGCGTACGAGGGCGGCGAGTGAGTTGCGATTCGCGCGTGCCGCCCCTAGCTGCACGCGCAATGACCGAGGCGAAGACACGATGATCGAGGTGGCCGTTCAGGCCGAGGGAGACTGGGGCGACGATGCCGAGTGGGAGGCGATCGCCGACCGCGCCGCCCGCGCGGCGATCGGCCGCACGCCGCAGGCCGGGTGGCTCGAAAGTCCCGCGTCGATCGAGATCGCCGTTCGCTTGACCGACAACGACGAAGTGCACACGCTCAACCGGCAATATCGGGGCAAGGACAAGGCCACCAATGTCCTGTCCTTCCCGATGATCCAGCCGGACCTCCTCGACACCGTCACGCAGAACAGCGACGATGGCGAGGTGCTTCTCGGAGACATCGTGCTCGCCCGCGGCGTCTGCGTCGCGGAGGCGGCGGAACGCGGCGTGACCCCCTCGGAACATGCCACGCACCTGATTGTTCACGGGTGCCTTCATTTGCTAGGTTATGACCATCAGAATGATGGCGAGGCCGAGGCGATGGAAGCGATCGAGCGCGCCGTCATGGCCGAGCTCGGCCTGCACGACCCCTATCCCATCCAAGAGGACTGACGACCCCCAATGCCCGAGGGCCAAAGTACCAGCGCCGCGAGCGGCGACCTTCACCAGCCGGCCGATGGCGGCATCTGGCGCGGCCTTCGCGCCTTTCTCTTCGGCGACGACAATCACGAGACGCTGCGCACGCGCATCGAGGACGTGATCGCCGAGCATGAGCAGGAGGCGGAACGCCCCGTCGCGGGCGATCTTGCCCCCGTCGAGCGGCAGATGATCCGCAACCTCCTCCATTTTGGCGAGCGCGATGCCGGCGACGTCGGCGTGCCCCGCGCCGACATCACCGCAGTCGAGGAAAAGACCGCCTTCGCCGACCTCGTCCAGTGTTTCGCAAAGGAGGGGCACAGCCGCCTGCTCGTCTATCGCGACAATCTGGATGACGTGATCGGCATGGTCCACATCAAGGACGTGTTCGCGATCCTCGCCTCTGGCGAGCCGCATCCAGCGACGCTGGACGGCCTGATCCGCGAGCCGCTCTACGTGCCGCAGTCGATGGGGGCGATCGACCTTCTTCTCCAGATGCAGACCAGCCGCACGCACCTGGCCGTGGTGCTCGACGAATATTCGGGGACCGAGGGCCTCATCACGATCGAGGATCTGGTCGAAGAAATCGTCGGCGCGATCGAGGACGAGCATGACGATGCGCCGCACGACCTGCTCGTGCCGATCGAGGGCGGCGCGTGGGAAGCCGATGCGCGGGCCGAACTCGAAGACGCCGCCCGCCTCGTCGATCCGCGGCTGGGCGAAGTGGAAGAAGACGTGGAGACGCTGGGCGGTCTCGCCTTCGTCCTTGCCGGCCATGTGCCGCAGGCGGGCGCTTGCCTGAGACACCCGAGCGGCTGGCAGCTCGAAATTGTCGAAGCCGATTCGCGCCGCGTCGCCAAGCTGCGGCTGCATCCCCCGCGCGAGGATGCGCCGGAGGAATAGGGTTCAGCCCGCGTTGAGCTTCGCCGACTGGAGGTGCCAGCGGCGTTGCTCGGCGGTCGATCCGTCGACGTTGTTGACGCGGCGGACGACGTAGCTGCCGGTGAAATGCTGGCGCCGGCCGTCAGCGAGCACCGCATCCACCGTGACCGGCACCGTCGCGTAGAGCGATCCGGCGCCGCCCTCCACTTCTTGCTCGCGCGCCGACACCTTGACGCTCACCGTGTCGGCGAAGCCGCGCGCAAAGTCGGCGTAGGACTTGCCGCTCGCCTGTCCCTCGCCGCCCCATTGCGCATAGGCGACCGAATAGTCCCGCGCGTTGATCGCGTCGTAATAGAGCCGCACCGTATCCGCTGCCTGCTCGGCCTCGCCCGGCGAGCCGCATTCGCGTGGGCGATCGTCGCCGAACAGCGCGCATGAGCGGATGATCTCCGACCGGATCATCGCGCAGCTGTTCGCCGCGTTGCACGGCGGGCGCGTCGCGGGGGAGACGGCGCGGCACTGATCGACCAGCGCCTTCGCCTCCGCCGCGCCGATCTCCGCCGAGCAGGCGCGGGGCTCGCTCAGCATAGGGCTGGCGGGCGCGCTTGCCGGTACGGGCGTCGGCAGCGCGGCGACATCGCCGCCCATGCTCGTCGCCGCGTTTGACGAGGCCGCGGGCACGGTGGTCGTGCCATTGTCGGCCCCGGCCACGGGCTGTTCGGGACTGCCGCTACATGCAGCAAGCATCAGCGACAGAGTGAGCGCGGAAGCGAGCATCTTCATGTCCGCTGAAAGCCGCCGGCACCGCGGTGGTTCCGGGCGCGCCGGCTTCGTACGCCCAACCCTTTCGCTTTCCCGCCGAGCCGCTATCTCAAGGCCATGCGCAAACACATCCTGATCGTCCTCGGCCTGTTGATCGCGTTCGGAGCGGGCGTCTTCTGGTATCTCTCCCGCCCCGATCAGGCGCGGATTCCGATCGAGCAGGTGATGGGCAAGACCCCGCGCATCACCGCGCCGCGCCAGCAATATTTTCCGACGATCGGCATCGCCGATCCGGTGGGCTGGGCGAACGGCGCCAAGCCCGTGCCCGCCGCCGGCCTGGCGGTCGACGCCTTTGCCAGTGGGCTCGACCATCCGCGCTGGATGTATTTGCTGCCCAATGGCGACGTGCTGGTCGCAGAGACCAACGGGCCGAAGCGCGAGGGCGGCGGCATCGTCAAGCGCGTGCAGGCGTGGCTGATCGGCAAGGCGGGCGGCGGCGTCCCCTCCGCCAATCGCATCACCCTGCTGCGCGACGCCGATGGCGATGGCCGGGCGGAGGTGAAGACGCCGCTCATCCAGAACCTCAACTCGCCGTTCGGCATGGCGCTGGTCGGCGACTGGCTCTACGTGGCCAACACCGACGCGCTGGTCCGCTTCCCCTTCAAGGTCGGCCAGACCAGGATCGACGCGAAGCCCGAACTGGTCGTCAAGCTGCCGCCCGCCGGCAATCACTGGAGCCGCAACGTCATCGCCAATCCGAACGGCAGCAGCCTGTTCGTCGCGGTCGGCTCCGATTCCAACATCGGCGAGAACGGCCTCGACCGCGAGAAATACCGCGCCAACATCCTCGAGGTGTTCCCCGAGCAAAAGCTCACCCGAATCTATGCCGCGGGGCTGCGCAATCCCGTCGGCATGGCGATCAACCCCGCCGACAAGACGCTGTGGACCGTCGTCAACGAGCGCGACATGATCGGGTCCGACGTGCCGCCCGATTACCTGACCCGCGTCGAGTTCGGCGGCTTCTATGGCTGGCCGTGGAATTACTGGGGCGGTTACACCGACGAGCGCGTGCAGCCGCAGCGGCTGGACCTGCGCGAATATACCCGCCGTCCCGACTATGCGCTGGGGCCGCACACCGCCTCGCTCGGCCTTGCGTTCAGCGACGCGGTGAAGCTCGGCGGTCGCTATGCCAACGGTGCGTTCATCGGCCAGCACGGCTCGTGGAACCGCGAACCGCCGGCGGGCTACAAGGTGCTGTTCGTGCCGTTCGGCGGCAAGGGCTTCCCCACCGGCGCGCTCCCGACCGAAGTGCTCGGCGGCTTTCTCGACAAGGAAGGCCGCGCACAGGGCCGCCCGGTCGGCGTGATCGGCGACAAGACGGGCGCGCTGCTGGTCGCGGATGATGTCGGCAACGTGATCTGGCGCGTGCGGCCGGCGGGGTGATTTGACGTACCCCGGCGAAGGCCGGGGTACGCCATTGTTGCCAATTCGTTCCCCATCGCCGATAGCCGTCCCGTGCGCGCCTACCCCGCCCTCCACGCCAGCCATGCGGGCATCTGGATCGCCGACATGCTCGGCGCGCGCGCGGTCGGGCGGGGGGAGGCGATCGGGTTCGCCGCCGATACGCCCGCCCTGGTCCTCAACGCGCCGCTGATCGGCCAGCGGCTAGGCCATGCCGAGCTGTCGGGCCTCGACCTGCTCGAACTCTACGCGTTCCTTTTCCCCGCGCGGTTCGTCGTGCCCACCCCCGCCGGCCTCGCCCGGGCGATCGGGCTGGAGCCGCCCGCCGACGACGCGGCGGTCGCGCCGTTCCTGATCGAGGCGACGCAGCGGCTGCTCCAGACCCCGGACGGCGCCTGGCCCGAGCGCGAGGGGGCGTGGCATTCGCTACAGTCGCTCGCCCGCGCGCGCTGGCCCTGGGCGCCGCTGCTCGCCGATCGCATTCCGAAGCCCGCGGTGCCCGAACGCTGGCTGTTCTCGAAGCTGCCCGAATGGGAGGAAGCCGCCCCCCGCCCCGCGCCGCGCACGATCACGCTCGACGAGGAAGTCGTGCTCGGCCGCCTGCACAAGCTGACCGGATCGGGCGCCGAGCAACGCACGGGCCAGCGCCGCTTCGCCATCGCCGCCGCCCACGCCTTTGCCCCGCGCGCCGCGCGCGAGGCGCCGAATATGGTGCTCGCTGAAGCAGGCACCGGCATCGGCAAGACATTGGGCTATCTCGCCCCCGCCTCGCTCTGGGCCGAGAAAGCCGGCGGCGCGGTCTGGGTCTCGACCTTTACCAAGGCGCTGCAACGGCAATTGTCGGCGGAGGGGGCGCGACTGATCCCCGACGCGGCAGAGCGCCGCCGCCGCATCGTCACGCGCAAGGGGCGCGAGAATTACGTCTGCCTGCTCAACCTAGAGGATGCACTTCAGGGCGGGTTCGGCGGGCGCGCCGCGATCCTCGCGCAACTGGTCGCGCGATGGGCCGCCTATACCGCCGATGGCGACATCGTGGGCGGCGACCTGCCCGGCTGGCTACCGACGCTGTTCCGCCGCAACGGATCGACCGCGCTCACGGACCGGCGCGGCGAGTGCGTCTATGCCGGCTGCCCGCATTACCGCAAATGCTTCATCGAGCGGGCGGCGCGCGCGAGTGCCGAGGCCGATCTCGTCATCGCCAACCACGCGCTCGTCATGGTCAACGCCGCGCGCGGGCGCGAGAGCGCGACGCGGCCGACGCGGATCGTCTTCGACGAGGGGCATCACCTGTTCGAGGCAGCCGATTCGATGTTCGGCGTCGCGCTGACGGGTGCCGAGACGATCGAGCTTCGCCGCTGGATCACCGGCCCCGAAAGCGGCGGGCGCGGCCGGCGGCGCGGGCTGTCGGCGCGTCTGTCGGATGTGGCGAGCTATGACGAGGCGGGCGGCCGCGCGATCGCCGACATGGTCGAGGGGGCACGCGCGCTCCCGTCCGAGGGCTGGATCGCCCGCGTCGCGCAGGGCGAACCCTTCGGCGCGATCGAGTCGCTGCTGGGCGCCGTGCGGGGCCTCGTCTACGCCCGCGACGAGGGCGCGGCCGAAGGTGGCTATGGCTTGGAGACCGAACTCGCCGAACCCTCACCCGAACTGGTCGAGGCGGCGGGCGCTGCGGCGGCGGCGCTGGATGCGCTCGTCCGGCCGATGGTGGCGCTCGGGCATCGGCTGGAGGCGGTGCTGGCGGACGGCCCCGACTGGCTCGACGGACCGGCGCGGGCGCGGATCGAGGGGGCGATCGCCTCATTGGGCTGGCGGCGCGACATGGTGGGGGCGTGGAGCGCGCTGGTCCAGCGCATCGGTGGCCCCGCCGATCCCGATCATGTCGACTGGCTGGCGGTCGACCGGGTCGAGGGGCGCGAATACGACATGGGCCTGCACCGGCGCTGGCTCGATCCCACGCGCCCCTTTGCCGAAACGGTGCTGAAGCCCGCGCACGGCGTCGTCGTCGCGTCGGCGACGCTGCGCGCCGGCGGCGACTGGGACGTGGCGGAGGCGCGGTCGGGCGCCCAGCACCTGACCCTCGCCCCCCACCGGTTCGAGGCGGCGAGCCCGTTCGATTATGCCGCCAATGCACGCGTCCTCCTCGTCAACGACGTGAAGCGCGGCGATGTGCCGGCGCTCGCCAATGCCTATGCCCGGCTGATCGTGGCAAGCGGAGGCGGGGTGCTCGGCCTGTTCACCGCGATCCGGCGGCTGCGCGGCGTTCACGCCCGCATCGCCGACCGGCTCGCGCGCGAAGGGCTGCCGCTGCTCGCCCAGCATGTCGATCCGATCGACACGGGGACGCTGGTCGACATCTTTCGCGACGATCCCAAGGCATCGCTGATCGGCACCGATGCGCTGCGCGACGGGGTGGACGTGCCCGGCCGGTCGCTGCGCCTTGTCGTCATGGAGGGGGTACCCTGGCCCAAGCCCTCCGTCCTCCACGCCGCGAGGAAACTGGCGATGGGGGGCAAGGCTTATGACGACCGGATCGTCCGCGCCCGCCTTGCCCAGGCGTTCGGGCGGCTGATCCGCCGTGCCGACGATCGGGGGGCGTTCGTGCTGCTGTCCTCCGCCTGCCCGACGCGGCTGCTCGACGCCTTTCCGCCGGGCACGTGCGTCGATCGTGTCAGCCTAGACGAGGCATGCGAGATCGCGGCGGCACTGGCCTTTGCGCCCGCCATCGGGCAAGAGGGCGCCGTCACGATATAAACGGAGAGCCCATGCCGAGCCTGACGCTGCTGCGCCACGCCAAGTCGAGCTGGGACGATACCGTCACCCGCGATTTCGACCGCCCGCTCAACACCCGCGGCCGCCGCGCCGCCGTCGTCGTCGGCACGTGGATGAAGCGTGAGGGGCTTGCGTTCGACCATATCGTCGCCTCCCCCGCGGTCCGCGTGATCGAGACGCTGGAGGGGGTGATCGAGGGCTATGGCCAGCCGATCGCGCCCGACTGGGACAAGCGCATCTACCTCGCCTCCTCGGCGACATTGCTCGATCTGGTGCGCGAGTTTCCCGTGGATTGCGAGCACGCGCTGATGGTCGGCCACAATCCGGGGCTGGAGGACCTCGTCCTCGGTCTCGTCGCCGAGACGGGCGGATCGCCGCTCAGGGGCGAGGTCGAGGCGAAATATCCGACCGCGGCGGTCGCGGTGCTGCGCTGGGACGGCGGATGGGCCGATGCGCGAGAGGGCGGCGCGACGCTCGACCGCTTCGTGCGCCCGCGCGACCTGGCCGAAGGGCTCGGCCCCGACGACTGAGCCATGACCGATCCGCTGCCCGCCGGGACGGTCCACGCGCTGCCCGCCGACCTGGCGGCGGCGCTGGGGGAGGTTGCCGCGGCGTGGCGCGCGCTGACGCCGCTCACTCGCAACGAGTTCATCTGCTGGATCGAGGATGCGAAGCGCACCGCCACTCGCGCGCAACGCATCGCGCGCACCGTCGGCGAGATCGCCGCGGGCAAGCGCCGACCCTGTTGCTGGCCCGGCTGTATCCACCGCGACGACAAGCCGCCGGGCCGCTGGCAACAGGCGACGCTGAACGAAAAAGGGCGCCGCGGCTGATCCGCGACGCCCTTTCGACACTCGGAAGGCCGAGCGGCCTTACTTCTTGACCTCTGCCGCCTTCTCCGCCGCGGCGGGATCGACCGACGGCGCGCCCGAGGCGGGGACCGCGCGATCTTCTATGTCGGCGGTCGGCGTCCCCTCGGTCACGTTGGCGGCAGCGGCGTTCTCGCTCGGCGTCTCGCCCTCGGCCGCAGGGGCAGCGCCCGCAGCGGGCGCGGCCGGCAGCGGCAGATTCGAGCCCTGCGAGTTCAGATACGCGATCACGTTCGCGCGCTCCTGCGGGTTCGACAGGCCGGCGAAGCTCATCTTGGTGCCCGGTGCGTACTTGCGCGGGCTGGTCAGCCACTTGTTGAGCGATTCGAAGTCCCAGTTGCCCTGGATCGACTTCAGCGCGTCCGAATAGGCGAAGCCGGCCTGGTGGCCGTGCGGCTTGCCGAGGATGGCGTAGAGGTTCGGACCGATCCCGGCCGCGCCGCCTGAATTGATCGTGTGGCAAGAGGCGCACTTCTTGAACACTTCGGCCCCCGCGGCCGGATCGGCGGTTGCGAGCAGCGAGGCGATCGGCACTTCGGCCGCGGCGCCGCCGGCGCCCGCCTCGACCACGCCCTCGACCGGATAGCCGGGCTTTTCGGGCGCTTCGCTGTCGTACACCATCCCGCTGACGATCGTCAGGCCAAGGGCCGCGACGCATCCTGCCAGAACCCAGCCCGCGATCGTGTTCGTACGATTGTCCATTGCGCTGCCGATTGCCCGTTCAAAATGAAAATCGGCCTTCCCTTAGAGGCGGTTTCCAGGCGCGGCAAGCCGCGGTTGCGCTGCGGCGAGGCGAGGGGTAGGCGCGCGGCCATGGAACAGTTCGCCGCCCCCGCCCGCCCGCTGGTCGCGGCGATGACACAGGCCGCCGCCGCCGCGCCCGACCGCGCGGTCGCGTTTCAGGGTGCGCCGGGCGCCAACAGCCATGTTGCGCTGGCACAGGCGTTTCCGGGCGCGCTGCCGCTTCCCTGTTTCGATTTCGCCGACGCGATCGACGCGGTGCGCGACGGGCGCGCCGATTGCGCGATCATCCCGATCGAGAACTCGCTACACGGCCGCGTCGCCGACATCCATTTCCTGCTGCCCGAATCGGGGTTGGTCATCACCGGCGAGCATTTCCTGCCGATCCGCCACGCGCTGCTCGGCACCGGCACCCGCGACGAGGTGGTGGAGGCGATCAGCCATCCGCAGGCGCTTGGCCAATGCCGCCACTGGCTGCGCGCGCATGGCATCCGGCCGGTGAGCTATCCAGATACTGCGGGCGCCGCCGCGCTGGTGGCCGAGCGCCGCGAGCCGGGCACCGCCGCACTAGCCCCCGCCGCCGCCGCGCCGCTCTATGGCCTCAACGTCCTCGCCGACGATATCGCCGATGGGGAGCATAACGTGACGCGCTTCGTCGTCCTCGCCCGCGGCTCGCGCCCGCTGGTGGGAGATGGGCCGTTCATGACGACGCTGATCTTCGCGGTGAAGAACGTGCCCGCTGCCCTCTACAAGGCGCTGGGCGGGTTCGCGACCAACGGCGTCAACATGACCAAGCTGGAAAGCTATCAGCGCGGCGCGAGTTTCGCGGCGACCGAGTTCTACGCCGACATTACCGGGCGGCCAGGCGACGCGAATGTGGACCGCGCGCTGGAGGAGCTGGGCTTCCACTCGGCCTGGGTGCGGGTGCTGGGGAGCTACCCGCAGGCGCTGGATCGGGGGTAAATCCCTCCGTCATCCCGGACTTGATTCGGGATCCCGCTTCTTCTTGTTCGAGCGTCAAAAGGCAGCGAGACCCCGGATCAAGTCCGGGGTGACGAGTGGGTTTGGTCCACCCACCATTTCAGCAGCGTGTGCGCGATCGCATAGGGCGGCGGCGCGATGAACCGGGCACCAGCCTTCCCCGCCAACGCCGCGGCCACGTCTGCGTGGCTCGCCCAGAAGCAATCCTCGAGCTCGCTGGTATCCACGTCCAGCGCATCGTCCTCCGCCGTCGAAACGCACGCGATCATCAGTTGCGACGGGAACGGCCAGGGCTGGCTGGCGACATAGCGCACGTCGTGGACGCGGACGCCCGCTTCCTCGGTCAATTCGCGTGCGACCGCCTCCTCGATCGATTCGCCCGGCTCGACGAAGCCCGCGAGCGCCGAATAGCGCCCCGGCGGCCAGCCTAGCCCGCGCCCGACCAGCACGCGCCCGTCATGTTCGGCGAGCATGATGACGACCGGATCGGTGCGCGGGAAATGTTGCGCGGCGCAACTCGGGCATTCGCGCGCCCAGCCGCCCTTAGCGAAATCGCTTGGAGATCCGCAGCGCGCGCAGAAGCGGTGCCGGCCGTGCCAGTCGCTGATGCTCCGCGCCTCGGCATAGAGCGCCATCTCCTCATGCGGGAGCGCGCCGAGTGCGTTCATGAGGTCGGGGCCACGGCGCGCGCCCTCGGTCCTCCCGTCGGGCAGCGCCGCGAAAAGCGGTACGCCATCCGCCAGCCCCAGAAGAATGAGATCGCGCTCCCCCGGCTCGACCGCACGCCACGCCAGCCGCCCGCCCTCGATCACCGGATCGAGCCCATCCAGCCGCAGCACGCGCGCCGCCGGATCGGCCGCCGCCGCAGCCAAACCCGCGGGATCGGCGCGCAGCCGGTCGGCGCGGTCGATCCCCGCGCCGGTAAAACCCGGCCTCACCGCTTCAGGTCGCCGTACAGCGCCTTGATGATGTCGGTGCGCAGCGGCCATTTCTCCGCGGGGAAGTAATTGACCATGCCGACGCCGCGTACGCGCTTCTTCGGGTCGACGAACGCGATCGTGCCGGCGGCACCACCCCAGCCATAGGTGCCCGCCCCCGGCCCGCCGGGCACGTCCTGCAAGAGCACCGATCCGCCCGCGCCGAAGCCGGTGTTCGGCCCCGCGCTGCCGCCCGTCGCCGCGTCGATCCGCGTATAGCTGACGCCCACGGGCAGCAGGTTCGACATGGCGAGCCGCGCGGTCTCCGGCTTCAGGATGCGCTTGCCGTCCAGCGTCCCGTAATGCTGGAGCATCGCGAGGAAGCGGTCATAATCGCGCGCCGACATGACCAGGCCCGCGCCGCCATA
Organism: Sphingomonas yantingensis; assembly: GCF_014199325.1. Lineage (GTDB taxonomy): Bacteria > Pseudomonadota > Alphaproteobacteria > Sphingomonadales > Sphingomonadaceae > Sphingomonas > Sphingomonas yantingensis. The sequence goes on along the minus strand of NZ_JACIJJ010000001.1, from coordinate 388,627 downwards.
GGGAAAGCTCGGCGGGTCGAGGAACACCGACGTCGCGCCGGGATCGAGCGGCACGAGGTTGTCGCCCACCCACGCATTGTTGTCGGCCAGCCGCCCGGCCTCGCTCGCCGGCACCTGGAAGAAGCTCGACTTCATGCCGAGCGGATCGAAGATGCGCGTCTGGACGAACCGCTCGAACGGCATCTTCGCTGCCGCCTCGATCACCGCGCCCAGCACATCGAGGCCGATGGAGTAGCTCCACTTGGTCCCCGGATCGGCGATCAGCGGCAGCGTCGCGGTGCGCTCGGCGAATTCCTTGAGCGATTTGGGCCGCACTGCCTTCCCCTGCGCCTCGGTCTGCCGGTTGAGCGCGGCGGGGATGATGCCCAGCCGCTCATATTCCTTGAGCAGCGGCCCCTTGGTGATGATGTTGTAGCCGAGGCCCGCGGTGTGGGTCAGGAGGTGCCGCACCGTGATCTCACGCGCCGCGGGGCGGCTGGCGAGGCTGTTGTCGGGATCGGTCAGCACCTTCATCGACTTGTAGGCCGGAAAGAAGTCGCTGATCGGCTGGTCGAGCTTGAGTTTGCCTTCCTCGACCAGGATCATCGCGGCGATGCCGGTGATCGGCTTGGTCATCGAATAGACGCGCCAGAGCGTGTCGGGCGTCGCCGCAGCAGCGTTGGGCGCGAGCCCGATACGCCCCTTGGCGAGCAGCAGCGGCGGCGCGTCGTCATGCCCGACCGCGACGGCGATGCCGGGCGTCCGCTTCTCGGCGACATACAGGTCGACGAGGGCGCGGACGACGGGCAGCTCGGCCTTCGCCGGCGCGGCGGGCGTGGGCTTGCGCGCGGCCTGTGCCGCCAGCGGCATCGGCAGCGCGAGTGCCGCCATCATCGCCGTGCCGATCATCCACCGCATCCGCCATCCTCCCGAAACAATTTCGCTGCCCTGGCAAAGACGGTGGGCAGCCCCGCCGACTCGATGTCGGCGATCGGCCACCACTCGCCCTCACCCGGCGGGGTGTGCCCGTCCCACCGGGCGGCGGCAAGCGCGCAGACGAGCTCGAAATGGGTGAAACCGTGCGTCGCGGTCGCGGGCAGAACCCGCCAGTCGGCCGCGACCGGCGCGCCGGTCAGGGCAGGCGGCGTGTCCTGCCATGGCCCGGTCGGCAGCGCGCGCATCCCGCCCAGCAGGCCCTTCTCCGGTCGGCGGACCAGCCACACGCGGTCCTCGTGCGTCAGCCAGAACATCGTCCCCCGCCGTACCGGCCGCACCTTCTTCGCGGCCTTCACTGGATAGCGCTCCGGCGCGCCCTCCATCCGCGCGGCACAAGGACCGGCGATCGGGCAAAGCAGACACTTCGGGTTGCGCGGCGTGCAGATGCGCGAGCCGAGGTCCATCATCGCCTGCGCGAAGTCGCCCGCTCGCACATCAGGCGTGATCGAATCGGTCGCCGCGCGGATCGCCGGCTTGACCGCTGGCATCGGCGTCTCGATCGCCAACAGGCGCGCGACCACGCGCTCGACGTTGCCGTCCACGACCACCGCCCGCCGCCCGAACGCGATCGCGGCGATAGCGGCGGCGGTATAGGCGCCGATGCCGGGGATGGTCAGCAGCGCCGCTTCGGTGTCGGGCAGCCGCCCGCCATGCTCGGCGACAACGGCGCGCGCGCCCTTCAACAGGTTGCGGGCGCGGGCGTAATAGCCGAGGCCCGCCCACATCGACATGACCTCGGCATCGTCGGCGGCGGCGAGGCTCGCAAAATCAGGCCAGCGCGCGGTCCATCGCTCGAAATAGGGGATGACGGTCGCGACCTGCGTCTGCTGGAGCATGACCTCGGACAGCCAGACGCGGTACGGCCCCGCCGGATCGTTCGCGGGCGCGGGCGATCCGGGCGGCGCGCGCCACGGCAGTACGCGCGCTTCAGCATCATACCAAGCCAATAACGGAGCGGCGATTTGGGGCGACACCTTGTTGGACACGCCCCGCCTATGGCATGGCTTCGCGCGATGACGAAGCCGCGCCAGCCCCGGCCGACCCCTGCCCCGCCGCCGCGCTCGAACCGGGCGCGTGCGGTCAGCGAGCTGCTGCCCGACATCGGCGGGGCGGCGTTCAGGAAGTTCGGCTTCGTCCAGTCCTCGATCGTCAGCCGCTGGGTCGAGATCGTCGGTGAACGCTATGCCCGCGTGTCCAGCCCCGAATCGATCCGCTTCCCGCAGGGGCAGCGCGCAGAGGGCGTGCTCACGCTCACCGTCGTCGGCGCACACGGCCCGATGATGCAGCATATCGCGCCCGAGATCGTCGAGCGCGTGAACCGCTTCTTCGGCTATGCCGCGGTCGCGCGCGTTGTGTTCCGCCAGGGCGAGGTGCGCCGCCCGACACGCCCCGCCCCGCGCCCGGCACCTCGCCCGGTCCCCGCCGACCTCTCCGACAGCCTGCGCGCGATCGCCGACCCCGAATTGAAGGCAGTGCTCGAGGCGCTCGCCTCGGGCCTTGGCGATCCCGTCCCCATTCCCGTTCTCGGCAAGGTTCGTTGATGCGTTTTCTGAAGATCCTGCTGGCGCTCATGCTCGGGCTGGCCGCCGGCGCCGCGATGGCGCAGGCGAAGCGCGACTGGCGCACCGTCGTCACGCCGTCGCCCACCGGCACCTGGGTGATCGGCAATCCGGCGGCCAAGGTGAAGCTGGTCGAATATCTGAGCTACACCTGCCCGCATTGCGGCGACTTCACCCGCGAATCGAAGCCGGTGCTGATGGACCAGTTCGTCCGTTCGGGCTCGGTCAGCCTCGAAGTGCGCCACGCCGTTCGCGACGGCCTCGACCTTGCCGCCGCGATGTACGCGCGCTGTGCCGGACCGCGCAATTTCCCCGCCGTCCACGGTGCGATCTTCGCGAACCAGAAGGCGCTGCTCGAGAAGGGCGTCAGCATCACCCCTCCGCCCGGCGGCGACCGCGATGCGGCGCTGAAGGCGATCGCCGACGGATCGGGCCTCACCGCGCTCGTCCGGCCGCGGCTCGCCAAGGCGCCCGGCGTCTGCCTGACCGATGCGGCGACGCGCGAGCAACTGATCGCCGGCACCCGCGCCGCCTTCGACAAGATCGCCGGCACGCCCGCGTTCGAGCTCAACGGCGAGCTTATCCAGGGCACCGACTGGGCGCGCCTCGAACCGCGGCTGCGTGCCGCCGGCGCGCGCTGAACCCCGCTTCCTCCCGGAGAACCAGACAAGATGCGTTCGATCCTGATCCTCGCCCCGCTCGCCATGCTCGCTGCCTGTGGCGGCGGCTCGGCCGGCAACAGCTCTGCCCCCGCCGCGCCCGTAGAGGGTGCCAAGCCGCCCGCGGGCCAGCAGTGGAGCCAGGTCGTCAGCGAGACGCCCGAGGGCGGCTATCGCATGGGCAATCCCGATGCGCCGGTAAAGCTTCTCGAATACGGCTCGCGCACCTGCCCCGCCTGCGGCGCGTTCGCGCGCGAAGGGTTCGAGCCGCTGACCAAGCTGGTCGAGACGGGCAAGGTCAGCTTCGAGTTCCGCGACTTCCTGATCCACGGCGCGCCCGACGTGGCGAGCGCGGTGCTCGGCCGCTGCGCCGGCACCGGCGCGTTCTTCCCGCTCCTCGAGCAGATGTACGCCAATCAGGCCGCGACGCTCGACAAGCTTCAGGCCGCCCCTCCAGAGCTTCAGGCGCGCCTCCAGAACATGGCCCCCGCGCAACAGGTCGCCGCGATCGCCGAGCAGGCGGGCTATATCGACTTCGTCAAGCAGCGCGGCATCCCGGAGGACAAGGCGCGCCAGTGCCTAGCCGACATGGGCACCATCCAGAAGCTGGTCAGCGTGACCGAAAAGGCGACCGAGGTTCAGGGCACCCCCACCTTCATCGTCAACGGCGAGAAGGTCGAGGGCGTCGTGCGCTGGGCCGATCTGGAGGCCGAGCTGAAGAAGCGGGGCGCCTGATCCAGCAGGCGCGGCCGCTTCGATGCAGATCACGCGGCTGCGCCTGACGGGCTTCAAGAGCTTCGTCGATCCCGCCGACCTTCGGATCGAGCCGGGGCTGACCGGCGTGGTCGGCCCCAATGGCTGCGGCAAGTCCAACCTGCTCGAGGCGCTGCGCTGGGCGATGGGCGAAAGCTCCGCCCGGTCGCTGCGCGGCGCGGGGATGGAGGACGTGATCTTCGCGGGCACCGCCACCCGCCCCCAGCGCGACTTTGCCGAGGTGGCAATCTACGCGGTTGCCGGCGACGACGAGGAGGTCGAGGTCGTCCGCCGGATCGAGCGCGGGGCCGGCTCCGCCTATCGCCTGAACGGCCGCGACGTGCGCGCGCGCGACGTGGCGCTGCTCTTCGCCGATGCGGCGACGGGCGCGCATTCGCCAGCGCTGGTCAGCCAGAACCGGATCAGCGCGGTCATCTCGGCCAAGCCCGTCGAACGCCGCGCGATGCTGGAGGAAGCCGCGGGCATCGCCGGCCTGCACGTCCGCCGCAAGGAGGCGGAGACGCGGCTGCGCGCGACCGAGACCAATCTCCAGCGCCTCGGTGAGCTGATCGCCGACCAGGACACGCGCATCGCCACGCTGCGCCGGCAGGCGCGGCAGGCCGAGCGCTATCGCTCGCTCAGCGATCAGGTGCGAACGGCCGAGGGGCGCCTCATCTTCGCCCGCTGGCGTGACGCCGCCGCCGCCGCCGATGCCGCGCGGGCCGAGGCAAAGGCGGCAGAGACGCGCGTGACCGATGCCACGTCGGCGCATGAGGCGGCCGAGAGCGCGCAGGTCGCGGCGCAGACCTTGCTCGCCGAGGCGCGCGCCGCGGCGCAATCCGCGCGCGATGCCGCGGCCGACGCGCAGCACCGGCTTGAGAATATCGCGCGTGAGCGGCGGGGAATCGAACGCCGCCTCGACGATCTCGCCGCTGCCGCCGCGCGGCTGGAGGGTGACCGCGCGCGCGAGGGCGACCTTGCCCGCGATGCGGCTGATGCGATCGCCCGCCTGACCGCCGAAGCGACGACGCTGGAAGCACGCATCGCCGCGGATGCCGCGCGCCTGCCGACGCTCGACTTCACGCTCGCCGAGGCGGAGCGCGCCGCGCGCGATGCCGAGGTCGCGTTGGCACAGGCGGTCGCCGCACAGGCGCAGGAGGCCGCCGAAGTCCGTGTCGCCGACGCCGCGCTCGCCGCCGCGGGCCAGCGGTTCGACCGCGCCGAGCGCGATGCCGCGCGGCTGGCGGCGGAGGCAGCGGGGCTCGCCGATCCCGCACCGCTCAAGGCACAGGGCGAGGCCGCCGCGCTTGCGAAGCGACAGGCGCACGACCGCGCCGCCGCCGCGCGGCGAACGCTTGCCGAGGCCGAAGCGAACGAGCGCGCGGCGATCGACGGCCGCCAGCGCGCTGACGCCGCGCGTGCCACTGCGCAGGCCGAACTCGCCGCGCTCGATAGCGAGGCGGCGGTGCTGACCCGCGCCACCCGCCCCGGTTCGCGCGCGCGCCTGCTCGATCAGGTGCGTGCCGCCCCCGGCTACGAACGCGCGCTCGCCGCCGCGCTCGGCGATGATCTGGAAGCCGGGGTGAATAGCGCCGAGGACCGCCACTGGGCCGGCGCCGAGCCACAGCCGAGCGATCCCGCCGCACCCGCCGGCACCGCCGCGCTCGCCGCGCATGTCGAGGCGCCACACGCGCTGGCCCGCCGGCTGGCGCAGATCTTTGTCGCCGACACCGACGATGGCCGCGCGCTCGCCGTGGGGCAGCGGCTGGTGACGCTGCAAGGCGTGCTACGCCGCTGGGACGGCTTCGTCGCGAGCGGCAGCGGGGCGGCGGCGGCAGAGCGACTCGAGCGCCTCAACCGCCTTCGCATCATCGAGGCAGCGCGCCCCGCCGCGGTCCGCGCGGTCGAAAGCGCCGAGGCGGAAGCAGCGCGAATCGCCGCCGCGATCGCCGACGCCCGCGGCGCTGCGACCGAAGCGCGCCGGATCATCGAAGCGAGCGACCGCGCCGAGCGCGAGGCGACGCGCGACGAGGATCGCGCCGCCGCCGCGCTCGAACGGCTGTCGGCACAGGCCGCCGACCTCGCCCAGCGCCGCGAACGAACCGCCTGCGACCGGCGCGAGGCCGAAAGCGACGTCGCGCGCGCGAAGATAGTCGTCGCCGCGCTGCCGGACGGATCGGCCACGCGCGCGAAAGTCGGGACCCTCTCGACCGCCGCTGAAACCGCTCGCGCGGCAGTGGCGGAAGCCCGCGCCGACCGCAGCGCGCTAGACCGCAGCCTCGCCCTCGACCGCGAGCGTCGTACCCTTGCGCAAGCCGAGGCGAAAAGCTGGCGCATGCGCGCGGGGGAGGCGGCCAAGCGGATCGCCGAACTCGACAAGCGCGCGGCCGAGGGGGAGGCCGAGCGGCTGAGGCTGGCCGGGCGGCCCGCCGCGCTGCTCGCGCAGCAAAGCGACGCCGACGCCCGCGCGCGCGAAGCCATGGCCGGTGCGACCGCAAGCGCCGCCGCCGAGCGGACCGCCGAAACCGCGCTGCGCGATGCCGAGGCGCAGTCTCGCCGGACTGCCGAAACGCTCGCCGCCGCCCGGGAAACGCGGGCAGGCGCTGCCGCCCGTGCCGAGAACCAGGACCTGCGCCGGATCGAGATGGGCCGCGTTTCCGGCGAACGGTTCGAGTGTCCGCCGCCGCTGCTCCCCGAACGCGCGGGCTTCGACGCGGGCGAAGTCGGCGACCCGCAGGACGAAAGCGCTCGCCACGACCGCTTGGTCGCCGAACGAGAGCGAATCGGCCCCGTCAACCTGATCGCCGAACGCGAACTCGCCGAGTTGGAGGGCGAGCGAACGAAGGGCGCGGCCGAGATCGCCGAACTGGAGGCCGCCGTCCACCGCCTGCGCGGTTCGATCGGGACGCTCAATCGCGAGGGGCGTCAGCGCCTGCTTGCCGCGTTCGAGGCAGTGGACGGCCATTTCCGCCGGCTGTTCACGACGCTGTTCGATGGGGGGCAGGCGCACCTGACGCTGATCGATTCGGACGACCCGCTAGAGGCAGGGCTGGAGATCATGGCGCAGCCGCCGGGCAAGAAGCTGCAATCGCTGACATTGCTGTCCGGCGGCGAACAGGCGCTGACCGCGGTCGCGCTGATCTTCGGCCTGTTCCTCACCAACCCCGCGCCGATCTGCGTGCTGGACGAGGTCGACGCGCCGCTCGACGACGCGAATATCGACCGTTTCTGCGACCTGCTCGACCGGATGACGCGGGAGACCGCGACCCGATACCTCATCGTCACGCACAATGCCGCGACGATGAGCCGGATGCACCGCCTGTTCGGCGTGACGATGGTCGAACGCGGGGTCAGCCGGCTGGTCAGCGTCGACCTCTCCGCCGCCGAAACGCTGATCGCCGCCGAGTAGGCTTGCCAAGCGGCACGACCCGCGTCAGCAATGCGGCCACGGGCCTTTCGCGGACGCCCGTTCAGATGGCCCGCCATCCAAGTCCGCTCCCTGGTCCGTGTCCGCACGGCATCGGAGCGAACCGAATGACGATCGAAGCCCGTCCGCCTGCCCTCACCCTGCCGCAGCTCTTCTGGCGGTTCCTGCGCTTTGGCATGGCCGCGTTCGGCGGGCCGGTCGCACAGATCGCGATGGTGCGAGAGGCGCTGGTCGAGCGCGAACGCTGGATCGACGGCCCGCGCTTCAACCGCCTGCTGGGCGTGATGCAGGTGCTGCCCGGGCCGGAGGCGCACGAATTGTGCGTGCACATGGGGATGCTGGCACGCGGGCGAATTGGCGGGCTGCTCGCCGGGCTCGGCTTCATGCTGCCGGGGTTCGTGCTGATGATGGCGGCCGGCGCGCTCTATGTCCGGCTGGTGGAGGGGCGCGCGGGGCTGGAGGGCGTGCTGCTCGGCGTGCAGGCGGCGGTGCTCGGCGTCATCGTCCGCGCAGTGTGGCGGATCGGCAGCCATATCCTGACCGACCGGATCGCGATCGGCATTGCGGTCGTCTCGCTGGCGGCGACGCTGGCGGGCACGCCGTTCTGGCTCCTCCTCGCCGCCGCCGGGATCGCAAGCGTGGTGACGGCGGGGTGGCCAGTGCTCGCGGTCGTTGCCGCGGCAGCGATTGCGGGACTGTTGCTGCCCGGTAGCGCGATCCACGATACGGCGCCCGTCGCCGCCACGACCGCGACGCTCGGCGCGCTGTTCCTCGCGGGGTTGAAGGGCGGGCTTCTCACCTTCGGCGGCGCCTATACCGCCATCCCCTATGTGCGCGCCGACACGGTGGGGCGCGGGTGGTTGAGCGACGGCGCGTTCCTCGACGGCGTGGCGGTGGCGGGGCTGCTGCCCGCGCCGCTGGTCATCTTCGCGACGTTCGCGGGCTATGTCGCGGGCGGGCCGATGGGGGCGCTGGCGATCACTGCGGGGATGTTCCTGCCCGCCTTCGCCTTTTCGATGATCTTCTTCGAGCGGCTGGAGGCGATCGTTGCCGACCCGCGCCTCCACCGTGCGCTCGATGGCGTGGCGGCCGCGGTGGTCGGGATCATCGCCGCAACCGTCGTCGACCTCGGCATCGGCACCGCTGAGCGCACGCCCGCGCCGCTTGTCACCGCGGCGATCTTCGTTGCCGCGTGCGCGGCGGCGTGGCGGCTCAAGGGCGGCTGGGTGACGCCCGCCATCGTCGCGGCGGGCGCCCTCAGCGGCTGGGCGGCGATCGGTTAAGCGGCCGCCGCTTCCTTCTCGCGCCAGAAGCGCTGGACGATCTCCCAGCCCTCCTCGGCGCTTTCGACCCAGGTGATGAGGTCGAGGTCCTTGGGGCCGATCACCCCCTCCTCGCACAACGCCTCGAAGCTGACGACGCGCTCCCAGAAGTCGCGGCCATAGAACAGGACGGGGATCCGCTCGACCTTGCCCGTTTGCATCAGGGTCAGCAGCTCGAACGCCTCGTCGAACGTGCCGAAGCCGCCGGGGAACACCGCCACCGCCCGCGCGCGCAAGAGGAAGTGCATCTTGCGCAGCGCGAAATAGTGGAACTGCATCGACAGCGACGGGGTGACATAGGCATTGGGCGCCTGTTCGTGCGGCAGGACGATGTTGAGGCCCACCGATTCGGCGCCGACATCGGTCGCGCCGCGGTTGGCCGCCTCCATGATCGACGGCCCGCCGCCCGAGCACACGACGAAGTGCCGTGCCCCGCTCTCGTCGCGCGGAAACACGCTGGCGAGGCGGGCGAGTTCGCGTGCGATGTCGTAATATTTCGCCTTCTCGGCCAGCCGCTCGGCCACCTTGCGGCCGGGACCGTCGCCGGCGAGCTCGAGCAGCGCCGCCGCCTTGTCGGGCTCGGGGATGCGCGCCGAGCCGTACATGACGAAGGTCGAAGCGATCTTCGCCTCGTCGAGCAGGAGCTGCGGCTTCAGCAGCTCGAGCTGGAAGCGGACGGGACGCAGATCCTCGCGCAGCAGGAAGTCGAGGTCCTGGAACGCCAGCTTGTAGGCCGGATCCTCGGTCTGCGGGGTCGTCGTGCCCGTACGGGCGGTGGCGGCATCTTCGTCGGCGCGGCGAAAGACGCGCGACGGCACTCGTGTATCGGTCATTTGCCCGCCCTTAGCCGAGCGCGTGGTCGAGCGAAAGCGTCAGCGCTCCACGATCACCGGCACAGCGGCCGCCCGCCCATGTCGAGGTGGAAATGATTGGCGTGCGCGGCATTATATTCGGGGCCTAGCGCGGTGACGAACCGGCGGCAGGCGGACTGGAAGACGGTGCGCAGGAACCGTCGCTCCTCGTCGCTGCCGCCGTTCCAGTCATCGAGCACGCTCACGCGCCGCCCGTCGGCGAGCACGAACACCGCCACATCGACCGCGTTCGCGCGGCCATGTTCTGACAGCTTGCCGCTGCCCGCGATCGCGCGGCAATTGAACGTGCCGTAGCTTTCGATCCGCGTGAGGTCGCTGCCCAGCATCTGCTTGGCCGCAGGCGCGACGCCGTAGCGCACCCAGTTGGAGAAGTTGCGCGCCAGCGGACAGCGCATCGACTTGAGGCCCGAGACCGGCACGCCGATATCGAGCAACTGCACCGCGCCGACGACGACACAGCCGCCACCGAAATCCTGTGCGGGGAGCGTGCGATACTCGACCCGGTCGGCGTCGAGGTCGGCAAGGCACTGGCGCGTTTCGGCCGGCGGCGGTTCGGGCACGACGGGCTTGGGCGGCGGCCGCCGCTTCGGCGCGCTCGCGGCGGGTCGGCGCGGCTCGGGCCGATCGTCGCCCGACACACAAGCGAGTAGCGCGAGCGGCGCGAGGCCCGCCAGACCGATACGCATGACCGCTTGGTAGGCCAAGCGCACTGAACGGGTCGCTAACAAACGCGATCGGCCGGGCGTACCGATCGGGCGGATGGTCGAGTGAGTTACCCCAGAAGCCGGGGCGGGCAACCTGGTTTACACTCATGCCGCACCCCGGCGAAGGCAGGGGTCCAGAGCCAGCCAGCGCAACGTCGGGATGCTGGACCGCGGCCTCCGCCGGGGTACGATCGGTGTTCCGGCAACCCCTTTGCCCTAATCCGCCGGAAGGATTGGCATGAAATGAACGACCCCGAAGCCCTCATCGCCACCCTGAACCTCGCCCCGCATCCCGAGGGCGGCTGGTATCGCGAAACGTGGCGCGCGGCTGCTGCCCCCGACAGGCGGGCGGCGGCGACCGCGATCCTGTTCCTGCTGAAGGCGGGCGAGCGATCACACTGGCACCGCGTCGATGCGACCGAGCTGTGGCTCTGGCACGCGGGCGCCCCGCTCACGCTGTCGCGCGCGGCGCGCGATGCGGGGCCGGTCGAGGCGCTGCGGCTGGGCCCGGACATCCTCGGCGGCGAGCAGCCGCAATTGCGGATCGAGGCGGCCGAATGGCAGGCCGCGCACGCCGACAGCGGCTGGACGCTGGTCAGCTGCGTCGTCTCCCCCGGCTTCGACTTTGCCGGGTTCGAGCTGGCACCGCCGGGCTGGGCGCCGGACACGTGAAACGTGGCTTGCGGATCGCCGCACTCGTTCTGATCGTCGCGGCGCTCACGATCCTGACGGTGGCCTACCGCACCGCGACGGCCGATCCCGTCATTCGCGAGGCGCATCTTTCGATCCTGCCGCCGGGGGAACGCCCGCTTCACGTGCTGCTGCTGTCGGACATTCACGTCGCGGGGCCGGACATGCCCCCCGAGCGGCTCGCGCATCTCGTCACGATCGCCAACGCGCAGCGCCCCGACCTCGTGCTGATCGCGGGCGATTTCGTCAGCGACAAGCGCACGGCGACGCGGCTTTATGCCTTCGATCCCGCCACCCGCCCGCTCGCCGCGCTGCGACCGCGCCTCGGCGTCGTCGCCGTGCTCGGCAATCACGACCATTGGCGCAGCACGCGGCAGGCGCATGTCGCGCTGGCAAAGGCGGGGGTCCGCCTTCTCGACAATCAGGCCATACGCGTGGGACCGCTCGTGATCGGCGGACTCGACGATGCCTTCACGCGCCGCGCGAACCTTCCCGCCACGATCGCGGCGATGGACCGCGTCGGCGGGCTGCCGATCCTGCTGAGCCACAGCCCGGATCCCTTTCCGGCGGTGCCCGCGTCGGTGCCGCTGATGCTGGCCGGACATACGCATTGCGGCCAGATCCGCCTGCCGATCGTCGGCGCCGTCGCCACCATGTCGGCTTACGGCGATCGCTACGCCTGCGGCATCGTGCGAGAGGGCGACAAGACACTGATCGTCGGCGCCGGCCTCGGCACCAGTCTGTTGCCGCTGCGATTGGGCGCGGTGCCCGATATGTGGCTGGTTACGCTCGCCCCCCGCCGAGCGTCGCCGCGCGGTCCAGCAGCGCTCTAGCCTGTTTCAGGTGCGGCGCGTCGATCATCTTGCCGTCTAGTTGCAGCGCCCCTGCGCCCGGGTTCGCCTCGAACGCCGCGACCACGCGGGCTGCGTAGTCGAGCGCATCTGCGGACGGCGTGAAGGCGGCGTTGATCGCGGCGACCTGTGCCGGGTGGATCGCCATCATGCCGGTGAATCCGTCGCGCGCGCCCGCGGCGGCGTAGCGGGCGAGCCCGGCCTCGTCCTTGATCGACGGGAACACCGTCTCGATCGCGGGCACGCCGGCTGCATGGGCGCCGAACAGCGTCAGCGCGCGGACGACACGATAGGGGGCCGTATAACTGCCGTCATCCTCGCGGCTGGTCGCCGCGCCGATCGCGGCGGGCAGGTCCTCGGCGCCCCAGGTCAGCCCGGCGAGTCGATCCGCGACCGCCCCGTAATCGCCGAGCGCGAACACCGCGCGCGGCGTTTCGGTGGCGATCGGCAGGATCGGCGGCGCATCGCCGGTCAGCGCCAGCAGCGCCTCTACACTCGCCGCACCCTCCGCCTTGGGCAGGACGATGCCGTCCGCCTTCGCCGCCACCTGGGTGTCGGCCTCGACCCATTCGCTGCCGAGCGGATTCACCCGGACGAAGATACGCGCCGGATGCTCGTTCCGGAGGAACGCCGCGATCGCGTCGCGCGCGCGGCCCTTCGCCTCGGGCACCACCGAATCCTCGAGGTCGAGGATCAGCGCGTCCGCGCCCGACGCCAGCGCCTTGGCGAAGCGTTCGGGCCGGTCGCCGGGGACGAACAGCAACGACCTCATGCGCCGCGCGACTTCAAGAGGGCGGAGCGCAGGCAGCGGCAGACAACTTCATCGCGCTGATTCAACATCTCGTGCCGCCAGGTGACGATCCCTTGCCCCGGCCGCGACTTCGACGGCCGCAGGTCGGTCACCTCGCTCGTCGCGCGCAGCGTGTCGCCGATGAACACCGGCGACGGCATGACGAGCTGGTCGTAGCCGAGGTTAGCGACGAGGCTGCCGAGCGTCGTGTCGCCGACGCTCAGCCCCACCATCAGCGCGAAGGTGAAGGTGCCGTTGACGAGGATGCGCCCGAACTCCGACGCCTTCGCCGCCTCCGCATCCAGGTGCAGCGGCTGCGGATTGTGAGTCATGGTCGAGAAGAGGAGGTTGTCAGTCTCGGTCACCGTCCGCCGGATCTCGTGCTCGATACGGTCGCCGACCTGCCATTCGTCGAAATAGCGCCCCGCCATCAGCCCTCCCCCCGCTCGATCCGCGCGAGCAGCGCCTCGACCTGCACCTGCGCGCCGGCGGCGGCGTTGAGTTCGGCGACGGTGCCGTCGAACGGCGCGGTCAGCGTATGCTCCATCTTCATCGCTTCCAGCGTCAGGAGCTTCTGGCCCTTTACCACGGCATCACCGGCCGCAACCTCGACCGACAGCACCCGGCCCGGCATCGGCGACAGGATCGCACCGTCGGCGGCGGCGCCGGTGCCGGCGGCACCGGCCCGGTGGCGCGTGAAGGCGAAGGCGTTACCTTCTTCAACGATCACCAGCGTGTTGTCGATCAGCCGACCCGCGGTCTCAGGCTCGCCCGCCAGCAAATTGACCTCGCGCGCGGCGCCGCCGCTAGCGACCATCAGGCGGCTGCGCGGGGCGGCGTTGAGGCGGATCGGCCCGACCTCGGCCCACGCCCCGCCAGAGGCAGCCATGTCGCTTTCGGCCCAAGCGAGGGTATGCGCCGCCGCGGTCAATGCCGCATCGCTCGGCTCGGTCGCGGGCAGCAGGTTTTCGAGATTGGCGGCGATGAACCCGGTGTCGATCGCGCCGCTCCCGAAGCCCGGATGGCGCAGCGCCCGGACGAGGAACCCGGCATTGGTCGCGACGGGCCAGACGCCGACGCTCTCCATTTCGTCGGCCAGCATCTCAATCGCCGCATCGCGGGTTTCGGCATGGACGATCAGCTTGGCAATCATCGGGTCATAGAAGGGCGTTACCGCGCCGCCCTCGACCACGCCCGTCTCGACGCGCAACGCCCCGTGCGGCAGGTCGAGCACCGACAAGTCGCCGGTCGACGGCAGGAAGCCGCTATTGGGGTTCTCCGCATAGAGCCGTGCCTCAATCGCGTGGCCGTCGATCGACAGTTCGTCCTGCCGCTTGGGCAGCGGCTCGCCGCTTGCCACGCGCAGTTGCCATTCGACCAGATCGACGCCGGTGATCTCCTCGGTGACCGGATGCTCGACCTGAAGCCGCGTGTTCATTTCCATGAACCAGGTGCGGTCGGCCCGCAGGCCGTCGCTTGCGTCGGCGATGAACTCGATCGTCCCCGCGCCAACATAGTCGACCGCCTCAGCCGCGCGGACCGCGGCAGCGCAGATCGCCGCCCGCGTCACTTCGTCCATGCCCGGCGCCGGGGCTTCCTCGATCACCTTTTGGTGGCGGCGCTGAAGCGAGCAGTCGCGTTCGAACAGGTGGACGACGTTGCCATGCGTGTCACCGAACACCTGCACCTCGATATGCCGGGGCGAGAGGATGTATTTCTCGATCAGCACGCGATCGTCGCCGAACGATGCCGCCGCCTCGCGCTTGCACGAGGCGAGCGCGTCGGCGAAGTCGGCGGACGCCTCGACCCGGCGCATCCCCTTGCCGCCGCCGCCTGCCACCGCCTTGATGAGTACGGGATAGCCGATCGCATCGGCCTCCGCCTGCAAGCGCGCGGGCGACTGGTCCTGGCCCAGATAGCCGGGGGTGACGGGCACGCCCGCCTCAGCCATCAGCTTCTTGGCGGCGTCCTTCAGCCCCATCGCGCGGATCGAATGCGGCGTCGCACCGACCCAGATCAGGCCCGCCGCCGCCACCGCCTCGGCGAACTCGGCATTTTCGGACAGGAAGCCGTAGCCGGGGTGGATCGCCTCCGCCCCCGTCGCCTTCGCCGCGGCAATGATCTTCTCGGCCACGAGGTAGCTTTCGCGCGCCGGCGACGGGCCGATGTGCACCGCCTCGTCCGCCTGTCGTACATGCAGCGCGCCGGCATCGGCATCGGAATAGACCGCAACGGTGCGGATGCCCATCGCCTGCGCGGTGCGGATGATGCGGCAGGCGATCTCGCCGCGATTGGCGATCAGGAGAGAGCGGATCATCGGCATCACATCCGGAACACGCCGAACGACGGGCGCTCGGGAATGGGGGCGTTGAGACTGGCGGCGAGCGCGAGGCCGAGGACGTCGCGCGTCTGCACCGGATCGACGATGCCGTCGTCCCACAGGCGCGCGGTGGCGTGCCAGGGATTGCCCTGTGCCTCGTAATCGTCGCGGATCGGCTGCTTGAACGCCTCCGCCTGTTCCGGCGTCCAGTTGGCGGCGTCGCGGTGGACGGTCGCCAGCACGCTGGCTGCCTGCTCCCCGCCCATCACGCTGATGCGGCTGTTGGGCCAGCTGAACAGGAAGCGGGGCGAGTAAGCGCGCCCGCACATGCCGTAATTGCCCGCACCGAAGCTGCCGCCGATCAGGACCGTCAGCTTTGGCACCGTCGCCGTCGCGACCGCGGTGACGAGCTTGGCGCCGTGCTTGGCGATCCCCTCCGCCTCGTACTTCCCGCCGACCATGAAGCCGGAGATGTTCTGTAGGAACAGGAGCGGTACGCGCCGCTGCTGCGCGAGTTCGATGAAGTGCGCGCCCTTGACCGCGCTTTCGCTGAACAGCACGCCGTTGTTCGCGAGGATCGCGACCGGCATCCCCCATAGATGCGCGAAGCCGCAGACGAGGCTCGATCCGTAGAGCGCCTTGAACTCGTGGAACTCGCTGCCGTCGACCAGCCGCGCGATCACCTCGTGCACGTCGTACGGCGCGCGCACGTCCTGCGGCACGATGCCGTAGAGTTCTTCGGCCGCGTATTTTGGCTCGCGGGGTTCGCGCAGCGTCAGGCCGTGCGCAAAGTCGGCCGGCAGCGTCGAGACGATGTCGCGAACGATTGCCAGGGCGTGCTCGTCATTCTCGGCGACATGATCGACCACGCCCGAACGGCGCCCGTGCAGATCGCCGCCGCCCAGATCCTCGGCGCTGATCTCCTCCCCCGTCGCCGCCTTCACCAGCGGCGGGCCGGCAAGGAAGATCGTGCCCTGGTTGCGGACGATGACGCTCTCGTCGCTCATCGCCGGCACATACGCGCCGCCGGCGGTGCAGCTGCCCATCACGCAGGCGATCTGGGCAATGCCCTTGGCGCTCATGTTCGCCTGGTTGAAGAAGATGCGGCCGAAATGGTCGCGGTCGGGAAACACCTCGGCCTGATGCGGCAGGTTGGCGCCGCCCGAGTCCACTAGGTAGATGCACGGCAGCCGGTTGGCCTCCGCGATCTCCTGCGCGCGCAGGTGCTTCTTCACCGTCATCGGGAAATAGGTGCCGCCCTTCACCGTCGCGTCGTTGGCGACGATCATGACGGTGCGTCCCGACACGCGGCCGATCCCGGCAATCACGCCCGCACCGGGCACTTCGCCGTCGTAGAGGTCGAAAGCCGCGAACTGGCCGATTTCGAGGAACGGCGAGCCCGGATCGAGCAGCCGCTCGACCCGCTCGCGGGGCAGCAGCTTGCCGCGCGCGGTGTGCTTCTCGCGCGCCTTCTCGCTACCGCCAAGCGCGGCCTTCGCCACGTCGGCGCGTAGCTTCTCGGCTAGCGCGCGATTGTGCGCGGCATTGGCGCGAAAGGCATCGCTGTCGGGCTGGACCTGCGTCGGCAGGACCGGCGCGCTCACTGCGCCACCCGCTCGGCCGCGCCGATCAGTTCGCGGCCGATCAGCATCCGGCGGATCTCGTTGGTCCCCGCGCCGATGTCGAGCAGCTTGGCATCGCGCAGGAACCGCTCGACCGGCCAGTCCTTCGTATAGCCGGCGCCGCCCAGCGCCTGCACCGCCTCGCCCGCCACCTTGAACGCGTTCTCACTGGCCAGCAGGATCGCGCCCGCCGCATCGAACCGGGTGGTGCGCCCCGCGTCACAGCTCCGCGCCACGGCATAAACATACGCTCGCGCCGAATTGAGCGCGACGTACATGTCGGCGATCTTGGCCTGCATCAGCTGGAAGCTGCCGATCGCTTGCCCAAACTGCTTGCGCTCACGAAGATACGGCACGACCACGTCGAGGCACGCCTGCATGATCCCGAGCTGGATGCCGGCGAGCACCGTGCGCTCATAGTCGAGGCCGCTCATCAGCACGCCGACGCCGCCATTCTCCGGCCCCATCACGTTTTCGGCGGGCACGAAGCAGTCGTCGAACACGAGCTCGGCGGTCGGCGAACCGCGCATCCCCATCTTGTCGATCTTCTGCCCGATCGAGAAGCCGGGCATGTCCTTTTCGATCAGGAACGTCGTGATCCCGCGACTGCCCTCGCCCGTCTTGGCATAGACGACGAGCACGTCGGCATAGGCGGCGTTGGTGATCCAGAACTTGGTGCCGTTGAGCTTCCACCCGCCCTCGACCGGGGTCGCGCGCAGCTTCATCGAGACGACGTCCGAGCCCGCGCTCGCCTCCGACATGGCGAGGCTGCCGACATGCTCGCCGGAGATCAGCTTGGGCAG
The DNA here is from genome assembly GCF_014199325.1 of Sphingomonas yantingensis. GTDB lineage: Bacteria > Pseudomonadota > Alphaproteobacteria > Sphingomonadales > Sphingomonadaceae > Sphingomonas > Sphingomonas yantingensis. Next base: position 371,280 of record NZ_JACIJJ010000001.1, on the reverse strand, counting down.
GTACTTCGCCTTCTGCTCGGCATTAGCCCAGCGCGCGATCTGGTTGACGCACAGGTTCGAATGCGCGCCATAAGAAAGCCCGATCGAGGCCGAGGCCCGCGCCACTTCCTCGCACGCGATGACGTGTTCGAGATAGCCGAGGCCGAGCCCGCCGTCCGCCTCCGCCACCGTAATGCCGTGCAGGCCGAGCTCACCCATCGCCGCCCACAGTTCCTCGCGCGGAAACCAGTCGTCAGCGTCGATGCGCGCGGCGAGCGGCGCGACGCGCTCGCTGGCGAACCGCTGCGTCACGTCGCGGATCATGTCGGCGCTTTCACCCAGCGCGAAGTCGAAATCGGGGGTCATGCCCTCTCCAGTCAGCTATTTTGCGGCTCTTCTACCCCGTCCCGGCTCCCGAGGGAAATTGATGCCGGCGGAATCGGGCGATAGACGGGGTCTATGATCGACCGCTATCTGCTGCGCTATTTCCTGGGGGTGGTCGATCACGGCAACTTCTCCCGCGCCGCCCGCGCCGCCGGCGTGTCGCAGCCGACGCTGTCGTCGGGCATCGCCAAGCTGGAGCGGCTGGTCGGCGCACCGGTGTTCGAGCGGGACAGCCGCCGGGTCGAGCTGACGCTTGCCGGCACGCGCCTGCTCGCCCATGCCCGCCGGATCGAGGCCGAGTTCGCCGAGGTCGAGCGGGCGGGTGCCGACACCGCTCCCGCGCGCCTGATCCGCATCGGCATCGCGCCGTCGATCCCCGCCGCGATGGTCGAACGCGCGGTCGCCGCCGCGCGCGTTGCCGCGCCCGACGAGCGGCTCGAACTGGTCGAGGGGACGCGCCGCGACCTCATCGCCCGCCTCGACCGCCGCCGCCTCGACGCCGTGGTTGCGCCGGCCGAGGGTGACTTCACCGGCGAATTGCTCTTCGAGGAAGGCTATGCCGTCGCCATGGCCTCGACCCACCGGCTCGCCGGCCGCGACCGCGTGACGGCGGAGGAGATCGCCGGCGAGACGATGCTGGTCCGCCGCCACTGCGAAGCGCTCGCCGCCGTCAGCCGCCACTTCACCGACCGCGGGGTGCGGCCGTTCTTCGCGGCGCGCACCACCAACGACGAATGGGCGCTGGCGCATGTCCGCGCGGGCCTCGGCATCACGGTGATGCCGCGCTGCTTCGCCGGGCCGGGGGTGGCGATGGCCGAGCTTGCCGGGTTCGACCGACGGCGGCGGGTGGCGATCATGGTGGATGCAGCGGGGGGAAGAGCGGCGGCGTCGGGAAGCTATGCGGCGATGCGGGAGGCGTTGTGCGTCTCACAAACATAACCTCGCGCCTGTTATGCAGCAGTTCTCACTGACGATTTCGGCCGGACGCCGCTTGAAGGGAGACACCACACGCTTCCGCTTCTGCCTCGCTCAACGCCTTCCAATCCCGCGTCAGACCGGCGACATGCGAGACCACTGGCGCCAGGTGCTCGATCACGTTCAGTCCATCCGCCGTCATCCGCGACGTTTCAATCAGAACGTAGCACCGATCGGTGATAACCTCGATCGATCCGTCGCTTTGTAGGGTGGCCGAATTCAATTCCTTGATCTGCAAACCTTGCGCCAGCGCCACCGTAACCCGATCCGCCGGCAGGCCTATCAGCCATTCGCTGCCAGGAAGACGATATGCAGTCCGATCCACCGGCGGCGCCCTTAGGGTCACAGGAGGGGGCGCCTGAACGTTCGGTAGCATCTGCTGCCCGTCCGAAGCCGCATCGACCGTCGAATAGACGGGCGATGCCGAGAGCGACGACACGCAAATCGCCAAAAGTTCTCCAGCACCCCTCAGAACCGAGCGGCCACTGCCAAGCAGCAACACCCTCATTCGCTCCCGAACCACTCGCTCTCGATCGGCATCCCCGGCGGGATCGTCGGCTTGGCCTGCCGCTTTGCCAACTCCGCCTTCAGCCGCTCCTCGTCGCCGAGCACGCCGGCCAGATGCCGCGACCAGGCATCGCCCTTCCCTGACCGCGCCGCCAGCCGGGACAGGCGATCGCCGAGCGCCGCCGCCACCTCGGGCGAAGTCGCGGGATCGCGCGCGGTCGCGGCCATCGTCATCGCCGCGCGCCACGCGATGCGGCGGGCGACCGGATCGCTGCCCGGCGTCAGCACGCGGGCGTCGAGGCGACCCAGCACCGACTCGATCCCCGGCAGCGACGGCTCGCGGCGATGCTGCTCGACCAGCCGGGCGAGGCGCGCGGGGGCGAGCAGGCTGTCGAGCGGCACCTGCGCCGCGACATCGGCGGCGACCAGCGGGTCGAAGGCGGGGCCGGCGGCGGTGCGCAGCACTTCCTGATTATATTGCGGGTCGCCCGTCACGTTGGTCGCCGACGACAGCGGCAGGACGAGGCCCGCGGGCACCGTCAGCGTCTCTGCCGACAGCGTCCCCACCAGCGCGTCGATCGCGGCCAGCTGCGTCGCCGCCGCCACCGGCGTCGGCACCGGCCCTCCATCCCCCGCCAGCGCATAGCGCGTGTCGATCCCGCCGATCAGCTTGCCCGCGGCATCGACGGCATAGCGGTGGAACAGCCAGACCGGCACGAACTTGCGCCGAAGGTCCGACAGCGGCTCCCCGGCGCGCAGCACCTGCGGCCCGAACCGCGACAGCGCGATGCGCCGCACCTCCAGCTGGTGCGCCAGATGCGCGAGCGGGTCCCCCCCGTCGTCCCACATGCTGCCATAGGGATTGGGCGCATCGGCCGAGCGCCCGTCGGTGTCGGTGGCATAGCGCAGCCCCTGTGCGGCCGCCGCCCGCGCGATCCCGCCCGCATCATCGGTCGCGCCATAGAGCCAGTCGACCGCGAACCGGTCCCACGCGCCGATGCCGGGCGCATAGGCGTCCGACAGGTCGAGCGCGCCGTCCGTCACCTTCACCCGCGGCCCGGGATAGTCCATCACCGACGCGCGATCCTGCGTGCTCGCGGCGAAATTGTGCGCGAAGCCAAGCGCGTGGCCGACCTCGTGCGCGCCCAGCTGCCGGATGCGGTCGAGCGACGCTTTCACCGGGTCCTGCCCCCCGCCGCTGTCGTTGCCGGCGGTCCCCACCAGCCCCTCGAAGATCACCATGTCCTGCCGGACGCGCAGCGCACCGATGACGACATTGCCCTTGATGATTTCGCCCGTGCGCGGATCGGTGATGCCGCCGCCGTACGACCAGCCGCGCGTCAGCCGGTTCGACCAGTTGACCATATTGTAGCGCACGTCCATCGGATCGGCGCCCGGCGGCAGGATCTCCGCGCGGAACGCGTCGATCAGCCCCGCCGCCTCGAACGCGTCGCGCCAGTAATTGACGCCCTCCATCAGCGCGGTGCGGATCGGTTCCGGCGCGGCCGGATCGATATAGAAGACGATCGGTTTCTTCACGCGCGACCGCGGCGCTGTGGGATCGACCTTTTCCAGCCGAAACCGGTTGGCGAGCTGTTGCAGCACCGGCGAGCCGAGCGGGCTGCCATAATCGTAATAGCTCGTCCCGAACGCGCCCGATCGGATGTCGAGCCGACGCGGCGCGAAGCCCGGCGGCGGCAGGCGGACGAAGCTGTGATGCACGACGAAGCTCGCCTGGCGCGGTTCGGGTGCGATCGACGACACTTCGCGCCCCGGCGTGTCGGACGTGTAGGTCTGCACCGCGTCGATCTCGACATTGTCGGGGAACGCCTTGATCGAGCCGAGGTCGACCGCGCTAAGGTCCCCCGCCAGCTTGAACCCCTTGCCCGCGCGGCCCCCGATGGCGAGGTCGGCGCCCGACCCGCTCCCGTTCAGCGTATCGGCGATATTGAGGATATCGCGCGTCAGGAACGGCGACAGGTCGACCGTCAGCGATCCGTCCGCCCCGGTCGAGACGATATCCAGCATCGCCGCGATGCTGAACGCGAAACTCTCCCGCGCGCCGCGCTCGGTGCCCGCATCGCCGGTGGCGCGGAAGCGGGTGTTCTCGAAGGTAACGGCGACCTTCTTGCCGTAACGGCGAAAGGCGACGATCTGCTCCGGCCCCACCTGTCCCCGGTCGAGCGCGATCTCGGCCGAGCCGAGCCCGCTGCGCAGCGCGGCGACATGGATGAAGCGGCCGGCAATGCCCTGCGCATCGGGCGGCGGCAGCGTGACGAGTACGCGCGCATCGGCAGGGTCGGCCTTGATCGCCAGCATCGGCGCGTCGGCACGCGTCTGCGCCTGCGCGCCGCTCGCCACCGCCATCACCGCCGTCGCCGCCCAGAAAGCGTGCCGCATCAACCCATCCCCCTTTGTCGAGACCTGAGCATGGCCGCGGGTCGTGAACGGGGCAACCATCCTGCGTGATTCCGCCTTATCCCGTCATCCCAGCGAAAGCCGGGATCGCTGCCGGCAACAGGAGCGCGCGGCCACAAAGAGACCCCAGCCTTCGCTGGGGTGACGGAGGGGGGCCAGGGAGGGGGCGGCCGTATCCCCCCCTCACAAGGGGAGGGGTCGGGGGTGGGTCGGCCGGTTGTCGGCCGCGTAAGAGCCTCACGGCCCTACCCACCCCAGCCCATCCCTTCCAGGGAGGGGAGAAGGGTCAGTCCGGCATGTCGCCCGTCGCGCGGGGCTGTGGCATCGCGGGGCCATCCGCCCGGTCGATACGGCAGGCGCGGATCGTCTCGGGCTTGGGGCGATCGCCCTCCGCGCGGAAGGCGGCGACATAGCCGCCTGCGCTCGGCATCTCCTCACGCCGGACGAGCTTGTAGCCGACCGCGGCGAACTCGCATTCGAGGAGCGCGGGGGGCGTCCCGTGATTCTCGGTCGCGCGATTGGCATCGACGACGATCACCTCGCCGCCGGGTCGCAGCGACGGGCGCATCCGCCACAGGAACTCGTACGGCTCGGCGATCTCGTGGTACATGTGCACCATCAGGATCCGGTCGAAGCTGTTCTCGGGCAGCCGCGGATCCTCGGGCAGGCCCAGCCGCACGCTGACATTGTCCAGTCGCTCGCGCGCCACGCGCTGGGCCAAGCCGTCGCGAACCTCTGGCACGATGTCCTCGGCCAGCACGCGGCCGTCCTCACCCACCCGCGCCGCGAGGCGAATGGTGTAATACCCCTCGCCCGCGCCAATGTCGGCGACGGTCATGCCGGGCTTGATCCCCGCCTTGTCCATGACGGTCGCGCCTTCCTTGACGCGGTCGCGCGCTTCCTCGGTCGACCAGCGGGCGGAGACGATCGTCGCGACGGGGCGGTCGGCGGCGGGGAAGCGGCCCTCGACTTTTTCCTCGGTCCTGTTCGCCGCGGGGGCCTTCACCGGCGCCTCGCACGCCGTTGCCGCCAGCGCGAGCGCCGGTGCCAGCCATGTCAGCATCGGCGCCCCCCGCTTGCTCAATCGACGTCCTCCACCTCGACCTTTTCACCGGTCACGCGCTGCGACAGCGCGGCGGCCATGAACGGGTCGAGCGCCCCGTCTAGCACGTCCGACGGCGCGGTCGAAGTCACGCCGGTGCGCAGATCCTTGACCAGCTGATAGGGCTGGAGGACGTAGGAGCGGATCTGGTGGCCCCAACCGATCTCGGTCTTGGCCGAGTAGTCGCTCATCGCCGCCGCCTCGCGCTTCTGAAGCTCGGCTTCGTAGAGGCGGGCGCGCAGCATCCCCATCGCGGTCGCACGGTTCTTGTGCTGAGAACGGTCGTTCTGGCTGGCGACGATGATGCCCGAGGGCACGTGGGTGATGCGGACCGCCGAATCGGTGGTGTTGACGTGCTGTCCGCCCGCACCCGACGCGCGATAGGTGTCGATCTTGAGGTCGCTTTCGTTGATCTCGATGTCGATCGAATCGTCGATCACCGGATAGACCCACACCGACGAGAAGCTGGTGTGCCGCCGCGCCGAGCTGTCATAGGGACTGATGCGGACGAGTCGGTGCACGCCGCTCTCGGTCTTGGCATAGCCATAGGCGTTCTCGCCCTTGAGCAGCAGCGTCGCCGACTTGATCCCCGCCTGATCGCCGGCATGATAGTCGACGATCTCGACCTTCATGCCCTTTCGCTCGGCCCATCGCGCGTACATGCGCTGGAGCATCTCGGCCCAGTCCTGGCTCTCGGTGCCGCCGGCACCAGCGTGCACTTCCAGATAGGCGTCGTTTGCGTCGGCTTCGCCCGCCAAGAGCGCCTTGATCTTGTCTTCCTCGGCGCGCGCGGCGAGTGCCCTGAGGCCCGCGACGCCCTCCTCGGCCATCTCGGCATCGCCCTCGGCATCGGCCATGTCGATCAGTTCGGCGGTGTCGCTCAGTTCACGCTCGATCGCCCGCGTCGCGCCGATCGCGGTGTCGAGCCGCTGGCGCTCGCGCATCACTTCCTGCGCGGCGCGCGGATTGTCCCACAAGGTCGGGTCCTCGACGCGCGCATTGAGCTCGTCGAGCCGGCGCAGCGCACGATCCCAATCGAGAAAGCGGCGTAAGAGCGCGAGCGCGTCGTTGATCTGGTCGGCATAGGCCTGCGCTTCGGCGCGCATGGGAAACTCCAATTCTCTGAACGTCATTCCAGCGAAGGCTGGAATCGCTGGCGATCCTGCGCCCGCCAACCGGGCGATCCCGGCCTCTCGCCGAGATGACGAAGGGGGTCGGGACCGCGTTAGTAAATCCCGCCCTCCCTTTGCAAGAAATCGCTGTCGGACGGGCGTTGCTGCTGTTCGCGGCGTGCGGCAGCAGCGGCGGCCTTTGCCTTGGCGGCGGCTTCGGCCTTTGCCTGTGCTTCGGCCTCGCGGTTGCGGCGCTGGCGGGTGGGTTCGCTCTCGGGCTTGAACGCTTCCCAGATGACGGCCGCCTTGGGGTCGTCGGTCGGCCAGGCGCCCGTCACCGGTCGGCCGGAGGCGCGATCGATGCGCACCATCCGCGTGCCCGGCGGCGCGCGGAAGGGCAGCACTTCCATCCCCTCCCACGCCTTCGTCGCAAACGCCTTGAAGATCGGCGCCGCCACCGTGCCGCCCTGCGCATAGCCGCCCAGGCTGCGCGGCTGATCATAGCCAAGATAAAGGCCGGCGATCATCTGCGGCGTGCCGCCGACGAACCACACGTCGGTTGGCCCGGTCGAGGTGCCGGTCTTGCCCATGATCGGCCGGCCGAAGTCGCGCAGGATCGTCGCGGTGCCGCGCTGGATCACGCCCTCGGCCACATGCGTCATCTGATAGGCGCTGACCGCATCGACGACCTGGCGCGCGCGAATCCGCGGGCGCGGCATCGGCTTGCCGTCCCAGTCGGGCATGTTGCACCGCTCGCACGCGCGCCACCGCTCGGGCCAGATCACCTCGCCCTTGCGGTTCTGGACGAAGTCGATGACGCTGGGGGTGAGCTGGCGCCCGTTGTTGGCGAGGATCGAATAGGCGTTGACCATCCGCATCACCGTCGTCTCGCCCGCGCCGAGCGCATAGGAGAGATAGGGCGCATATTTCTGGTCGGTGATGCCGATCCGCTGCATCAGCCCCACCACCTTTTCCATGCCGGTGCGGTTCGCCGCCTGCACCGTCATCAGGTTGCGCGACTGTTCGAGGCCCCAGCGAATGGTATGCGGCCCCGCCCCGCGCGAATTGCCGAAGTTTCGGAAGCATTTCTGCCCCAGCCGCGCACCCTGATAGACGCAGAACGGGCCGTCGACGATGATCGTCGCGGGGGTCATCCCCGCCTCGAACGCGGCGGCATAGACGATCGGCTTGATCGTCGAGCCAGGCTGGCGCATCGCCTGCGTCGCGCGGTTGAAGCTGTCGAGACTCGCGTCGAACCCGCCCTGCAGCGCGAGGAGCCGGCCGGTCCGCGGGTCCTCCACCACCATGCCGCCCGAAATCTTGGGGATACTGCGCAGCACCCACTCCCCGCCCTCGGGCGCGACGGCGATCACGTCGCCGACCTTCAGCGCGGCGAAGGCGGTCCCGCCCTTGCCGCGCACCGGCATCTGCGCCCCCCAGCGCGGCATCGTGCCGGTGGTGCCGTCAGTAAAGCCGATCTCGGCACTGTCCGACCCGCGCGACACGACCACCCCGACCCGCCAGTTGTCGAAGTCGATCGCCATGTTGCTGGCAAGGAGCGGCCCCTGCCAGCCGTCGGCGATGTCGAGCATCTTGATCGGCCCCGACCAGCCGCGCCCCGAATCGAAGCGGAGCAGCCCGCGGCGCAGCGCGTCGGTCGCGTCGGCCTGGATCTTCTGGTCGAGCGAGGTGCGCACCCAGAGGCCGCCGTCATAGACGCTGTACGGCCCCTCCGCCGCCTTCTCGCCGAAGCGGTCGATCAGCTGGCGGCGCACTTCCTCGACATAATAGCCTGCCTTGGACTGGAGTGTCGGCAGCTGGCGATCGGACAGGCCCAGCGGTTCGCCACGCGCAGTCTGATACTGCGCGTTGTTGATGAAGCCGTTGCGCAGCATCTCCGACAACACCCAGTTGCGCCGTTCCAGCGCGCGATCGGCATTCGCTGCGCGGCCATAGCTTTCGGGCGCTTTGGGCAGCGTCGCCAGGAACGCCATTTCCTGAAGCGCGAGCTGGTCCACATCCTTGTTGAAATAGGCGCGCGCCGCCGCCTGCACGCCGAACGCGCGGCGGCCCATCGGAATGCCGTTCAGATAGAGCTCGAGAATCTGCGGCTTGGTCAGCGCATCCTCGATCCGCCAGGCAAGGATCATCTCGCGCACCTTGCGCGAGGGCGAATATTCGTTGCCGATCAGCAGGTTCTTCGCAACCTGCTGGGTGATGGTCGACCCGCCGCGGGCGCGCGCGCCGGTGCCCATCTTGCTGACGTAATCGACGACCGCGCCGGCGAAGCCCGGAAAGTCGACGCCGTGATGCTCGAAGAACGTCTTGTCCTCGGCCGCCAGGAACGCGCGGACGAGGAGCGGCGGAAACTCGGCATAGTCGAGCTCGACCCGCCGCTCGCGCGCATAGGTGTGGATCGGCGTGCCGTCGGCCGAACGGATCGTGGTAGGCAGCGGCGGCTCATAGGCCTTGAGCGCATCGACGCTCGGCAGGTCGCGCGCGAACAGCGCCCAGCCGGCGACCATGCCGATGCCCGCCAGCAGCGCCAGCACGGCGAGCAGCCGGAACCACCAGCGACGGCGCAACCGGGTGAACCACCCGCCCGCACCCTCGCCGCGCTGGAGCCTGAAATTGACCGAGTTCGCGTCCGCTTCCGCCATCAGGCGCGCGGTTTAGACGAGAGTGCGGCGGTTGGAAATGCCGCCGCGGCGAGTGGAGCGATGCCGATTTTCAGCGCGACGCCATCCGCCGCGCGAAATAGACCTCGGCTGCGCGCGCGACGCTTTCGGCCACCTTCTTGCGCCCGTCCTTCGACCCTAGGAACTCGGCATCGCCCGCGTTCGAGATATAGCCTGTCTCGAACAGGATCGACGGCATATCCGGCGCCTTGAGCACGACGAGGCTCGCCATCCGATGGAAATTGTCCTTGGTCGGCATCAGCGGCTTGGCCTCGCGCCCCAGCAGCCGTGCGAAGCTGGCCGAGCGGTTCATCGTCTCACGCTGGGCCAGGTCGATCAGCAGCGAGGAAATGTCGCTCGCCTGATCGCCCAGATCGAGGCCGGCGATGATGTCGGCCTTGTTCTCGCGCGCCGCCAGCCGTGCGGCTTCCTTGTCGGACGCGACTTCGGACAGCGTATAGGCGGTGGCGCCGGTCGCCTCGGGGTTGCCCGCGCTGTCGCAGTGGATCGAGATGAACAGGTCGGCCTTCAGCCGCCGCGCGATGCCATAGCGCTCCTGCAAAATGAGGAACCGGTCGTCCTCGCGCGTCAGCGCGACGCGGACGCGTCCGCTGTCGAGCAGCCGCTCCTTGATCGCCAGCGCGGTCTTGAGCGTCACGTCCTTCTCGCGCAGCCCCGCTTCGTCGTTCAGCGCGCCGGGGTCCTTGCCGCCATGGCCCGCGTCGATCACCACCAGCGGACGGCTGTCGTCGTCGCCATAGATGCGCGGCAGCGCGGGCGCGCGCTTCGCCGCCGGGACGGGCAGGCTGACGCGCGAGCCGACATTGGCGGGCGGCATGCTGGGCCGGCGCGCCATCTCGAAACCGCCGTCGAAGCCGGCGAGCGGCAACCGGCCCTCTGCGGCGGCGCGCGCGAACCGCTGGTCGTCGACACGGCGAAGGACGAGGGTCAGTGTGCCGCTGGCGGCATCGAACCGCCCTTCGCGCACGATTGCCGGACGGTCGAGATCGAAGACGAGCCGCGCGCCCCGCTCGGTCGCGCCCTGGCGCACGCGCGCCACCGGCCCGCCCGGTTCGACCCGCGCACCGGGCGCGACACCCGCGATGTCGAGCGCAATCCGTCGCGGCGCATCGAGGATGAAAGTGGAGGCGCCGGCGACATTGCCGTCCAGCCGCACCACGATCGCCTCGTCGCTGACCCGCACCTCGGCCAGGTCGCCCGCCAGCGCGGGAACGCCGCCCATCCAGGCGGCGAGAAGCGCGAAGATCCACATCACCCGCCCGCTATGGCGCGCCGCCCGCGCGGCGGTCCAGTCAAAACGCATCGCCCTGAAAGCCCCTTTTCGTTGGCTAGAGGGTTAGCGATGACCCCTTGGAGTGAGGTGAAACGGCGCGGTTAACGCGGCGTTCGGCACGATTTTGCCGGCAGGGCGGCAGAATTGCGCCGGTTGATGCGCGGGCGACCCGGTGCTACGTCGCATGTTACCGATACTGGCGCGTCGAGGTTTGATGCAGGGCCATGTCGGGACATCCGCCCGATCCGGCGTGCTTCACGGGGTCGGGCGCTCACAGGTTGACGCTGCAATGAGGCTTGTTTCCGTCCTTCGCCACCCCGCCGCCCCCACGGGCCGGCGCGTGGCACGGACGCTGCCGGGCGAACGCCCCGGCCAGTCTGCGGCAGCAGAGGCACTTCATCCACATCGAACGGTCCCCGACGCGATGCGCGCAGGGGCCAATCCATCGCATCGGCGCCCGGCCGGCCACGCGCCGCCGGCGCCGCGGAGAGTTTTGAATGGCAACACGCATGTTGATCGACGCACGGCACCGGGAGGAAACCCGCGTCGCCGTCGTCCAGGGTAACCGCATCGAGGAATTCGACTTCGAGTCGGCCGAGCGAAAGCAGCTCAAGGGGAATATCTATCTGGCCAAGGTGACGCGCGTCGAGCCGTCGCTCCAGGCCGCGTTCGTCGATTACGGCGGCAACCGCCACGGCTTCCTCGCCTTTTCCGAAATTCATCCCGATTATTATCAGATCCCCAAGGAGGATCGCGACGCCCTGCTCGCCGAAGAGGCCGAGCATGCCGCCGAAGAGGCCGCGCTGCGCGCCGCTGAGGATCATGACGACGACGAGGACGGCGACGTCGAGGTGCTCGAGCGTCCCGGCGACGACGAGGAAGAGGCCGAGCACGACGGCGAGCATGGCGGCGAAGAGGGCGGCCCCGCCCCGCGCCGCAAGAAGGGCAATGGCGACGACCCGGCAGAGGCGCTGCGCCAGCGCCGCATGAACCTGCGCCGCCGCTACAAGATCCAGGATGTGATCCGCCGCCGCCAGGTGCTGCTGGTTCAGGTCGTCAAGGAAGAGCGCGGCAACAAGGGTGCGGCGCTGACCACCTATCTGTCGCTCGCCGGCCGTTACTGCGTCCTCATGCCCAACACCGCGCATGGCGGCGGCATCAGCCGCAAGATTTCGTCGGCGGCCGACCGCAAGCGGCTGAAGGCGATCATGGCCGACATGAAGCTGCCCTCGACCATGGGCTGCATCGTACGCACCGCGGGCCTCCAGCGCACCAAGACAGAGATCAAGCGCGACTTCGACTATCTCGCCCGCCTGTGGGACGGGATCCGCGAGAATACGCTGAAGTCGTCGGCGCCCGCGCTCGTCTATGGCGACAGCGACCTCATCAAGCGGGCGATCCGAGATATCTACAATCGCGAGATCGACGAGGTGATCGTCGAGGGCGAGGAAGGATACCGCCACGCCAAGGACTTCATGAAGCTGCTGATGCCCAGCCATGCGCGGCGGGTGAAGCAATATTCCGACGCGGTCCCGCTCTTCCAGCGCTTCGGCGTCGAGGATCAGCTGGCGGCGATGTACCACCCCGTCGTCCAGCTGAAGTCGGGCGGCTATCTCGTCATCAACCCGACCGAGGCGCTGGTGTCGATCGACATCAACTCGGGCCGTTCGACGCGCGAGCACAATATCGAGCAGACCGCGACCGCCACGAACCTCGAGGCGGCGCACGAGATCGCGCGCCAGCTTCGCCTGCGCGACATGGCCGGCCTAGTCGTCATCGACTTCATCGACATGGACCACTCGTCCAACGTCCGTAAGGTCGAGAAGGCGATGAAGGAGGCGCTGAAGAACGATCGCGCGCGCATCCAGGTCGGCCGCATCAGCGCCTTCGGCCTCATGGAAATGAGCCGCCAGCGCCTGCGCACCGGCGTGCTCGAGGCGTCCACCCGTACCTGTCCGCATTGCGAGGGCACGGGCCTCGTCCGCACCGCATCGTCCGCGGGCCTGTCGGCGCTGCGCCTGATCGAGGAGGAGGCCGCGCGCGGTCGCGGCTCGCAGCTCCTGCTGCGCGCCAGCCAGGAAGCCGCCTTCTACGTCCTCAACAAGAAGCGCGCCGACATTGCCGAGATCGAGGATCGCTACGGCGTGATGGTCGAGGTGGCCGCCGACGGCGAGCTCGAAGGCGCGCGCATGTCGGTCGAGGCGTCCGGCCCGCCGCCGGCCTATGCGCCCAAACTCGACCCGATCGTCGAGGAATTCGACGAGCCCGAGATCGAGGAGTTCGACGAGGAAGAGGAAGAAGAGGAAACCGTCGAGGCGACCGAGACCGAGCGCACCGAACCGCGCCGCGAGCGTGAGCGCTCGGGCGAAGGCGACGAGGGCGGCCGCGGCCGCAAGCGCCGCCGTCGCCGCGGTCGCCGCGGTCGCCAGCGCGAAGACGAGAACGGCAACGCGATCGAGAGCGAAGCCGGTGACAGCGAGGGCGAGAGCAACGCTTCCCTTGATACCGTCGAGGGCGATGCCGAGACGGTGACCGCCGAGGCCCAGGCCCCGGCCGAGGGTGGCGAGCGTCGCCGCCGTCGCCGCCGTCGTCGTGGCGGTCGCCGCGAGGAAGGCGAGTCGCGCGTCGCCGCCGATGCGTCGGACGACAACGCCGACGATGCCGCCGAGCCGGTCGATGGCGAAGCCCCGGTCGAGGCCGAAACCGCCGTCACTGTCGCCGATGCGACCCCGGCCGAGCCGGTCGAGGCAGCGCCGACCAAGCCCAAGCGCACCCGCCGCAAGAAGGCAGATGTAGAGGCCGCGCCGATCGAGGCCGAGGTCGAAGCGGCACCTGTCGCCGACGCGCAGGCCGAGGCGCCGGCAAAGCCCAAGCGCACTCGCCGCAAGAAGGCGGACGTAGAGGCCGCGCCGGTCGAGGCCGAAGTCGTGACGGCACCTGTCGCCGACGCGGAAGCCGAGGCTCCAGCCAAGCCCAAGCGTACCCGCCGCAAGAAGGCCGACACCGCGCCGGTCGATGCTACTGCCGGAGCAGCGATTCCCGCCGACCGCACGCCGGAGCCTGTGTCGGTCGTGGGCGAAGCGGCGCAGCCGATCGAGGCCGAGGCTGAGGCCGCCGCGGCGAATCCCGAGCCGACGGTCGTCTCGACCGAACCCGAAGGCCCGCCGCGTCGCGGCTGGTGGCAGCGCACCTTCGGTGGCACCGAATAAGCAAAAGGCCGGGGGAAACCCCGGCCTTTTTCTTTGCCTGCACATTCATCGTCACCCCGGAATGGATCCGGGGTGACATGGAGACTAAACGGTCACGCCAGAAACGGCGCCGCCATCTCCGCGGGCACGCGCATCAGCCGCCCGCTCGCGCGCTCGATCAGCGCCCAGGTGGTGACGGCCTCGACCCGCACGCGCCCGTCCTCGCCCAGAAACCGCATATGGCGATTGAAGCGAGCCCCGCGCGGCGGCTCCGGGACCCAGGTTTCCGCCGTCACACGGTCGCCCGCGCGGACGTTTCCGCTATAGTCGATCTCGTGCCGGATCACGACCCAGACATAGGCATCAACGTCGCCCGGCGCCGCGACCGCGTACCAATGGGCGCCGGCGACGTCCTGAATCCACTTCACCCAGACCGCGTTGTTGACGTGGCCGAGTTCGTCGATGTCGGCGTCGGTAGCGGTGATCTCGACGCGGTACGGCGTCCCCATCAACGCGCCTCGCAGGACAGCGGCGCGCCACCCGGAATGGTGATCGTCGCCGCATTGCCCTTGCCACGCAGTTCGAGGCCGCCTTCGCCCTTGTACCAGATGCCCGACCCGCTCGGCTGCTGTTGCAGCGTGCCGAGCGCGCGATAGCCGCGGCGCAATGTCACCTCGTCCTTGGCGTTGTCGAACCGCGCGATCAGCCGGACGCCGCCCTCGCAGGCATAGCGTGCGGTGATGATCGGCGTCTCGGCTTCGGGTGCTGGCACGGGGGCCGACCCGGGAAGCGGTGCTGGCGCGCGCGGGAGGATTTCCGCGCTGGCGATGCGCCAGCGTTGCTGGGCGGGGGTCGCCCCCTCGATATCGCCGGTCCGGTGCAGCGTCACGATCCCCCGCCGCTCGACGACCTCGCCGCCCTCCTTCATCCGGGCCGTGACGGTGACGGGCACCTCGACGTAGCGCTGGCCCGCGCCCGCATCGATCCGGCCGGCGGGACCGACCACTGCCTTGAAATCGGCGAAGCGGTCGAAGCGCTTCGCGTAATCGGCGGGCGACAGCCCCGACGCTTCGCCGTTGTCGTCCCACATCGCCCGTGCAGCGGCATAATCACCGCTAGCGATTCTGTCGTAATAGGCGCGAACGATCCGCGCCGCGCCGGCGCGGCCAGCCTCCGGCGTGGGCGTCGCAGTAGGCTGCGCGCGCGGGGCAAGCGGCGGCGCGTCGATGCCGGGCAGCGAGGCGTCGGGCGCCGCGAGGTTCGCCTCCGGCTCGGGCAGCGGCGCGAGCGCGGCATTGTCCGCCTCCGCCGCTTCCTCGTTCATCAGCGTGACGGCGGGGGCATCGGCGGCGCCCGCCGAATTGTTACCCGCTTCCTCGCCGCCGCCGCATCCCGCAAGCAGCGCCAGCACGACCAAGGGCGACGCGTTTCTCATCGCCGCCCAAGGTGCCGAAGCCGAAGCGCGACCGTCAAGTGTGTGCGTCAGGGTTCGAGCGCCGCACGGTCACCGTCGCCCAGATCGTCGTCGCCGTCGCCGTTCTCGAGCGTATCGGCGTCGAAGTCGGCCTGCGCCTCGTCCTCCGCCTGGTCGTCCTCGTCCTGATCGACGTCCTCGTCCTCCTCGCCGACCTCGTCGTCGGAGAAATTGTCGAGCGCATCCTCCTCCTCGGCGGTATCGTCGCCGAGATCGGGGGCAAGGTCGGTCAGGATGTTGCCGTCGCTCGGCCCGTCTCGCGTCGCCTCGAGAATCTCGGCCCGCTGGCTCTCGTCATAGCCGTCTTCCTCGAAGCCGTCGTCGTTCGGGCCCTGTTCGCCCACACGGTGTCCGCCCATCGCACCCTCCTTGATTGAAGCAGGATGGTAACGGGCCGATCCGCCGCGCGTTCCTTAGTGCGGCCGGAACATCCGCCCGCGCTCGGCGACCGCGACGACGAAGAATGCGATGAGGCCCATCAGCAGGAAGCCCGAATAGAGCGGCACCGTCGTCCCGTCGAAAGACTGGCCGATGACCGCACCGATCAGCGCGCCGCCGAGAGTCGACACGAACCCCTGGAAGCTCGACGCGAGGCCGGCGATCCCGCCCATATTCTCCATCGCCATCGCCGAGAAATTGGACGCGGCCAGCCCGAAGCACGCCATCAACAGCGCCTGAAGCACGATGAAGAGCGGCAGCGATTCAAGGCCCAGGAGCCCGACGGCCAGATGCACCGCGGCGATCACGATCAGCCCGGCAAGCGCGCTGTGCGAAATGAGCCGCGTGCCAAACCGCATGACGATGCGCGAGTTCATGAAATTGGCGAGCGCCATCGTGCCGGCGACACAGGCGAAGACGACCGTCAGCCACTCCGCCGCGCCGAACAGGTCGGCCATGATCTGCTGGATCGAGTTGATGAACCCGAAAAGCCCGCCCGACAGGAGCGTCGCGCCAAGCGTATAGCCCACTGCCATCCGGTCGCGGCACACCTTGGCAAAGCCCGCCAGGATATGGCCGGGCCGCAGCGGGCTGCGCTGCTCGGGATCGAGCGTCTCGGGCATCCGCACCCAGAACCAGGCGAGGACAAGGCCGGCGACGGTGGCGATCCCGACGAAGATCCAGCGCCACGGCGCGAACAGCAGCACGATTTGGCCGAACGCGGGCGCGAGCACGGGGGCTGCCATGAACACGACGAAGACGAGGCTCATCACCCGCGCCATCGGCCGCCCGGCAAAACAGTCGCGCACCATCGCCACGGTCACGACCCGCGCGCCCGCGACCGCCATCCCGGCGACGAAGCGGGCGATCAGGAGGAGTGTGAAGCTTCCCGCCGCCGCCGCGAGCAGGTTGGTGACGACCGCGATCAGCAGTGACACGCCGAGGATCGGTCGCCGCCCGAACCGGTCGGAAAGCGGCCCGTGCGCAAGCTGCGCGACCGCGAAGCCGATCAGGAAACTGGTGATGACGAACTGGCGATCGTTGGGATTGGCGACGCCCAGGCTGTCGCCGATCGCCGGAAGCGCCGGTAGCATCGAATCGATGCCGAGCGCGGTCAGCGCCATCAGCGCGGCCGCCAGCGCCACGAACTCGCCGAACGGAATCGGCGCGCGGTCGAGCGACGCGGGGGCGGCAAGCGGTTGATGCATCGGGGCTCCTTAGCGCAGGCCGCGCGGGGGTCACGCGGGAATGTCGGCGCTGCATACGAAAACGCGGATCGGGTGACGGGGCGCGCCGGGTTGCAGCCTGCCCGCCCGTGGCCTTATCTTGGGCAGCATCAAATCCATTCAAGACAGGCACGTTCCATGCTCGATACCCCGCTGGCCGACATCCGGCCCGTTTCGCTCGACGATCAGGTGCGCGACCCCGACGGCTTCGCCCGCGACTTCGGCGAGGCGTTCCAGCGCTACGGCTTCGCGATCGTCCGCGACCATGGCATCGACGACGCGTTGATCGCCCGCGCCTGGGCGATGACCGAGGCGCTGTTCGCGCTGCCCGAGGAAACCAAGCGCGGCTGGTTCGTCCCCGGCGGCGGCGGCGCGCGCGGCTATACGCCGTTCAAGACCGAGATCGCCAAGGGCGCGAGCCACGTGGACCTCAAGGAGTTCTGGCACATCGGCCGCGAGCTGCCCGCCGGACACCGCTTCGCCGCGGTCATGTCGCCCAACATCTGGCCCGACGTGCCCGAGGGGTTTCGTGACACCTTCCTCGATCTGTTCGCTGCGTTCGACCGTGCGGGTTCGCGGCTCCTCTCGGCGATCGCCCGTTACCTCGACCTCGCGCCCGACTGGTTCGAGCATGCGGTCGAGGACGGCAATTCGGTCCTGCGCCTCCTCCACTATCCGCCCGTGACCGAGGATGCGCCTAACGTCCGCGCCGGCGCGCATGAGGATATCAACCTCATCACCCTGCTGCTCGGTGCCGAGGAAGCGGGATTGGAGCTGCTCGACCGCGACGGCCGCTGGCTGCCGGTCAAGCCGCCCGAGGGGGCGATGGTCGTCAACGTGGGCGACATGCTCCAGCGGCTGACCAACCACGTCCTCCCCTCGACCACGCATCGCGTCGTCAATCCGCCGGTCGAGCGGCGCGGCCATTCGCGCTATTCGATGCCCTTCTTCCTCCACCCCGCGCCCGATTTCGTCATCAAGACGCTGCCCGGCTGCATCGCGGCGGATCGCCCCAACCGCTACCCGGAGCCGATCACAGCGCACGATTACCTGCACGAGCGGCTGGTCGAGATCGGGCTCATCAAGAAGTAGTCGTTCTAGGCCCTACTTCAGCTATTCTTCGTCACCCCGGACTTGTTCCGGGGTCCACCGTCCCGCATGAGCCGCACTGGCCGCGTGCGCGGCACGGTGGATGCCGGAACGGGTCCGGCATGACGAATTGAGGCTGAAGTCCATGACCCAACCGCTCCGCGTCGCGATCGCCGGCCTCGGGACCGTGGGCGCGGGCGTCATCCGGCTGATTGACGCGAACGGCGAGCTGATCGCCCGCCGCGCGGGCCGCCCGATCGAGGTCGTCGCCGTCTCCGCCCGCGACCGCGCCAAGGATCGCGGCGTTGACATCTCACGCTTCGCCTGGGTCGACGATCCGGTTGGCCTCGGCCGGCATGAGGGTGCCGACGTGGTGGTCGAGCTGATCGGCGGCTCCGACGGCCCCGCGCTCGCCCTCGCGCGCACCAGCGTGGCTGCGGGCAAGAGCTTCGTCACCGCGAACAAGGCGATGATCGCACATCACGGCCTCGAACTCGCCCGAGCGGCCGAGGATGCCGACGTGGCGCTCAAGTTCGAGGCGGCGGTGGCCGGCGGCGTGCCCGTCATCAAGGGCCTGCGCGAAGGCGCCGCCGCGAACGAGATCGCGCGCGTCTATGGCATCCTCAACGGCACCTGTAATTTCATCCTCAGCCGCATGGAGGCTGAGGGCCGCGACTTCGCCGACGTGCTGGCCGAGGCGCAGGCCAAGGGCTTTGCCGAGGCCGATCCGTCGTTCGACATCGACGGCGTGGATGCCGCGCACAAGCTGTCGATCCTCGCCAGCCTCGCCTTTGGCACCAGCCCCGCGTTCGGCGACGTGGCGGTCACCGGCATCCGCAACCTGATCGCCGCCGATATCGCCGAGGCGGGGGCGCTCGGCTACCGCGTTCGCCTGCTCGGGCTCGCCGAGGCGAATGCCGGCGGGCTGTTCCAGCGCGTCCATCCGCACCTGGTTCCCGTCGACCATCCGCTCGCGCACGTCACCGGCGCGACCAATGCCGTGGTGGCCGAGGGCAATTTCGTCGGCCGCCTCCTGTTCCAGGGCGCGGGCGCAGGCGACGGCCCGACCGCCAGCGCCGTCGTCGCCGACCTGATCGACATCGCCCGCGGCGAGTTCGGCCCGGCCTATGCGATGCCCTCGGCCAGCCTCACCGCGCAGCCGCCCGCCGATCCGGGCGAGCGGCGCGGCCGCGCCTTCCTGCGCTTTGCGGTCGTCGACAAGGTGGGCGTGCTGGCCGAGATCGCCGCGGCGATGCGCGATGCCGGCGTCTCGATCGAGAGCCTGATCCAGCGCGGCGCGACCGCCGGCGGCGGCGTCATCGTCACCATCGTCACGCACGAGGGGCCCGAACGCTGCGTCGCGCAGGCGCTCGACAAGCTCGCCGGCTCGCAGAGCCTGGCGGGCAAGCCGATGTGGATGCACATCCTCGGCTGAACCCACCGCCGAAATCGCGTCCTTTGCTGATCTGTATTATAGACTTATCCTAGGCGCTGGCCGCTTGGAGACGGCGAGCAGGCGCGAGGGGCAATGATCGGGGGCGACACGCGAGTTGCGACGGGGGTGCCGGCCGGCCGGCTGGCGCTGTTTGCCCTGCTCGGCGTGTGCGCGGGCCTTCCCTTCTATCTTTTCTCGACCATCCTCTCGCTGCGGCTGGCGCAGAACGGCGTCGGCCTTGCGGTCATCGGCTTCTTCGCCTGGGTGTCGCTGCTGCCGACGTTCAAGTTCCTGTGGGCGCCGGTCGTCGATCGCGTCGGCGTGCCGGGCTTCGCGCGCTTCTATGGTCGGCGGTGCAGCTGGATCCTGGCGTCCGAGCTCGGCATCGCCGCCTCGATCGCGGCGCTGGCGCTAACGCATCCCGACGCGTCGCTGCCGCTCACCGCTTTCTGCGCGCTCAACCTCGCCTTCTGGACGACGATGCTCGAGGTCGCGGCCGATGGCTGGCGGATCGAGCTTGCGCCCGGTGCCGCCGCGCAGGGCCCGATCGTCGCTGCCAACATCTGGGGCTATCGCAGCGCGATGGTCGCGGCGGGGTCGGGCGTGCTCGTCGTCGCGGCGGCAGCCGGATGGGTCGTCGCCTATCTCGTCCCCGCCGCGATCGCGCTGGCCGCGTTCGTGCCCATCGCGTTGACCCGGCGCGAGGGAGAGGGCAGCCGGTCGTCCGCGCTGATCGCCGGGATCGTCGCGACGACAGCGCTGGTCGCGGGCGTCGCGGTGCTGATCGGCGCGGCCGGTGCGGCACTGCTGGCGATTGCCGACCTGCTCGACATCGGCGCGGGGAGCAACGTCACCCCCTGGCTGCTCGGCATCGCGCTCGCCCCGTTCCTGGCGATGGCGGCGGCGATCCCCGCGATCCGTCGCCGCTCGGGCTCGGCGATCGCAAGCAGCCCGGCGCCCGTCGGCCCGTATCTCGATTTCTTCTGGCGCTATGGCTTTGTCGCGATCCTGCTGCTTGCCTTCGTGTCGCTCTATCGGATGGGCGACGTGCTGGCGCTGACGCTGTCCAAGCCGTTCGTCGCTTCGCTCGGCTATTCGCTGCGCGCGATCGGCCTGGCTGACGGGATCGTCGCGCTCGCCTCCAGCATGGCGGGGGTGGCCACGGGCGGGCTGCTGGCGGCGCGCTGGCCGGCGGGCCGGACGTTGGCGCTCGGCGCGCTGCTGGCGGGGCTGGGCAATTTCGCCTTCGTCTGGCTGGGCGCGCACGCATTGTCGGTCCCTGCGCTGTGGCTCGCGACCGGCGCCGATCAGTTCGGCAACGGCTTCGCCGGGGCAGTGTTCGTCGTCTATCTCTCGCTGATCGTGAACCCGGCCCATGCATCGGCGCAATATGCGTTCCTGTCGGGTTTCGCCTTCCTCCTCCCGCGCCTGCTCGCGGGGGGTGCCGGCGCGTTCGCCGCGACGCACGGCTATGCCGCCTTCTTCGTCATGTCCGGCGCGCTCAGCCTTGCCGCCCTGCTGCTGCTTCCCTTCGTCCTCTCCGCTCATCCCCGCGAGGCCCGCTGATGCCGCTCTCAGACGTTGCCGATGCCGCCTTTGCCCCGGCCGCCCGCGCGGTGACGGCCGGCGCGTTCCCTGGCGCAACGCTCGGCCTCATCACCGCCGAGGGCGAGCGCGCGCTCGTCTCGACCGGCCATGCGCAGCTACAGCCGATGCGCGAGCCGCTGACGCTCGGCCACTGGTGGGACCTCGCCTCCCTAACCAAGGTCATCGCGACCGCCCCCGCGATCCTCAAGCTGGTCGACGAGGGACGGCTCGACCTCGACCGCCCGATCGCCGATGCGATCCCGGACCTGCGCCAATACGACGTGGGACACGCGGCGGAGCGGCGGATCACGTTCCGCGCCGCGCTGTCGCACCAGACGCACCTGCCCGCGGTCGAGCCGATCTATACCTATGGCAGCGATCCGCGGACGCTCCGCGCCTTCGTCCTCCAACGCGAATGGCGCGCGGGGCCGCCGGTCTATTCGGACATCAACTTCATCCTCTTGGGCATCGCGATCGAGCGGCTGACCGGGCGCCCCCTCGACCTGCTCCCCATGCCGCCGGGTCTTGCCTGGCGCCCCGACCCGGGCCTCAGCGTCGCGACCGAGCGGTGCACGTGGCGCGAGCGCGTGCTGAAGGGCGAGGTGCACGACGAGAACGCCTCCGCGCTCGGCGGCGCGGCGGGCCATGCCGGGCTGTTCGGGACGATCGACGGCGTGCTCGATTTCGCGCGCGGGCTGCTGGACGGCACCGGCGCCTCGCCCGCCGCGCTGGCGGCGATGCGCGAGCGCGCGTCGCCCACGCGCACCTGCGGGTGGGAGCGGCGCGTACCCGGCTGGCCGGGCGGCGATGCGTGCAGCGATGGCGCGCTCGGCCATACGGGCTTCACCGGCACCGGCCTATGGCTCGATTTCGACCGGGGGCTTGCCTGGAGCCTGCTCACCAACCGCGTCCACCCCACCCGCCACCGCGAAACGGGTATCGCCGCGCTGCGCCGCGAGACCGGCGATCGGGTGATCGAGGCGTTCGACCGGAAGTCTCCGAAACCACTGGCGCCCCCCGCCTCCCTTTGCTAGGCGACGCCCCAGGCACCCGTAGCTCAGCTGGATAGAGCGCTGCCCTCCGAAGGCAGAGGCCAGGGGTTCGAATCCCTTCGGGTGCGCCAGCACACTTCCTCACTTTTTCGCCTCCGGGCGAAATCCTTGTTCCGGCGTCAGTCCGGTGGGTTTTGATGCTGAGGGCAGAAGACCTCTTCCCGCTCAACCAAATGTTGAATATATGAGCTGTACGCTGACCCGGTGAACCGCGACGACGCCCAATCGTTAATGCACTAGGTCTGATATGAGAGATGAGAGATATGCGGTACACGACTAGGAAGTCGGCCTCAGGACTCATCGCCTCCGGTGCGGCGACGGTCACCCTGAGCCAAGGAATGAAAATTTCCCGTCACGCGGTTCTGTCTGGATCGATCCGGTCCGATTGGAAGAAGGTCGGTAGGGACGTCGAGAAGGCGATCGAGAACGTCAGGCGCGACCTTGAGTGCGCCTGACGCTCACCAAAATGGCAAGCGTGAGGTGCAGATTGCCGAGGCGAACGTAGCCGATGCCGCACTGCAGCAACTTAAGCCATTTTTGCAGCCAGGTAAAACTGACGAAGCCAAGTTGGTTTTGACCCGTGCGGTTAGCAAATCGCATCGTGGTCCCATACCCTCTGCGGAAGAGCTCGAGCATCTAGAGCAGGTTCTAGAGGGCTCAGCGAACCGCTGCTTTGAGATGGCCGAGCGAGAGCAGTCTCATCGGCATTTAATGGAAAGTGAAATAGTTTCCCGCGAGTTTAAATTGCGCGGGCGGGGTCAAATTTTTGCGCTTGTAGCATTAGCACTTTTGTTGACTGTCGTTGGGATAATGGCGTTTTTGGGAGATTCGGTCTCTGCGGCAGCACTAGGCAGCGCCACGATAATAGGCGTGGTAGCAATCTTCATCACTGGAAGAAGCTATGATGCCAAGGAGAGCGCGGCGCTGCAGGAACCGTCGACTAAATCTGAGCCAGACTCACGAAAGCAGTTAGGCAGATCAGATCGAAAACAGGGAAAACCGAACAAGCGCTAGCTGCTCGTACTTTTGCAGTTTTGGATTATGCGTTGGTAGAACTAAACGCGCCCGGACAGATTTCTTCTATCAAATCAATGATATTGTCAGTAACCTCTAGCGCACGCGCCAGATAGCCGGTGCTGAACGGCGCATAGGTGTCCGACGTGCTCGTCTTGCGATGGCCGAGCATAATTTGCCCTTCGATCCAATCGCGCTCGCCCAGCCGCTCGCGCGCCAGATGCGCCATGGAGCGCCGGATCAGTTTAAGACCGCTCTCACCGTCGCCGGGCAGGCCGACCGCCGCCTGCATCGCCTCGAACGCCTTACGCACCGAATCGACGGACACGTAAAAGCCCGCGTTGGCGTCGAGCAGCGCCGCCATGCGCTGGCCGATCGGCACGATGGGGCGGTATTTCTTCGTCTGGGGCCGTCCGCGGGGGTTCAGGTTAAGCGCGCGGGCATTGCTGCTCCACTGATCGCGCGCCCGGTCGGTGTTGACGTCGTGCGCCGCGTCGGGCCGCGCCCAGGTCGCGACGCTGATCTGTAGGAAACGGTGCAGCTGCGCGCGCTCGCCGATTCGGCGCTTGTACGCCTTCTCCGAATCGCCCGCCTTGCGCTCCGGCTGGACGCAGTATCGGAACATCGCTGCGAGCGTCTTCACGTCGGCACGGTAGCTGGGCGTCCGGCTGACCTCCTCAGGCTGCTTGGCGGCGAAGGCGGCCGGGAACAGCGTGTCCTTGCGCGAGTAGGCGAAGTTGATCGCGGCGGCGAGCTGACGGACGCTGGCCTCGACGGTACCGGGTGAGCGCTCGCGCTGCGCGCCGCCGGGCGAGATGATCGGCACCTCGCTCGCCCACTCCCGAAAGCCCTCGATCCAATCCTCGTCGATGTCCTCGCAGGCGGCGTTGTTCCGGTCCGTCTCGGCCAGGTATGCGGTCACATGCGCCAGCCGCGGGCGTATCGACGAGATGCTCGACCGCCCTTCCCGCGCGACAAGATAGTCGGCGATCGTCGTCGTCAGCAGGTGGCGCGCACCGGCGCGCAGCGGCTGGCCGCAGGT
The DNA here is from genome assembly GCF_014199325.1 of Sphingomonas yantingensis. Lineage (GTDB taxonomy): Bacteria > Pseudomonadota > Alphaproteobacteria > Sphingomonadales > Sphingomonadaceae > Sphingomonas > Sphingomonas yantingensis. The sequence continues at coordinate 347,286 of NZ_JACIJJ010000001.1, read as the reverse complement.
CGAGCACACCGCTTGGCCACGCTCGCGCTGAAGATAGAGGGCGTCTAGTTCGGCTTCCGCCTGTTCGATGCTCTCTGTGCCCGTCGAGCGGCTGCGGTTACGTCCTGCGGCCTTGTCGTACCAGATGATCTGGAGATACGGGGTTCGAAGGCTTCCATCTCGCTTGAGGTCCCAGGCGAGGCGGTATTTGCCCCGGCTGTATAGCTCTTGATCCTCTCGGCGCATTTCGCCCGCTCCGCTTCGGCCGCCTTGGCCTGAATGAGTTCGCCGACGCCCATGGCGTTCAGCATGTCGAGCACCTCGGCGCGCAGGCCGATGCCCTTCCCTTTCTCGCTGGCGCGCGACCAGTTGCGCGCGAGCTCGCTTACGCTCGTCATTCTTCACTCCGGCTGGGGTTCGTGCCGCGGGCGCCGCGGTCGGACGATGAATAACCAAAAATCAACCCTTCCCCACCACCCTGGCGGGCATGACGGAACAGGCCTTTGCAGCGCTCGGACTTCTCGGCAGCACCGCGGTAGGCGCGGTTGCGATCGTGGGCCTCGCGCGCCAGCTGATACGGCATGGCTGGACGGTTCACGGCGGACTCGGCCTGATGCTGACGGGCACCGGGACGCTTGCGGTGGTCGCGACGGTCGGCGGCATCGCCTGAGCAGACTCGGCGTAAGGCGATGATGGCAGTCATGCCCCAGCGCTTTCCCGTGCGAAGTGCACGCGGCGGGCATTGAGCGTGTAGCGACGACTCCCCTCGTCGAGGGTCATCGAATCGCCAGCCTTCGACAGCGCATCCAGCGCCGTTAGGTCAGCCTCTTCGTCTGCGGACAGCGGCCCCGCCTCAAGATAGCGCGCCCGTACGTGCTCGCCGTTGCGCGTCGCCCGGAACATCGTCGGCGTGACGAATGTATGGCCCCACTTTTCCGTCCATGCGTCAAGCAACGCTTGAAGCTCCGCATCGGCTTCTTGATGAGGCCCGCTGCGGTCAGGCTCGGTATGGTCGAAGTCGAACAGATCGTCGGCCTCGTAATACTGGTCGTCGATCATGCGCGCGGCGCTGAACTTCAGATCGCCAGGAAGCGCCTCGATGATGTGAAAGCCGTCCTCGTGGCTGGCGTGGCCCTCCTCGATAGCCTGCTCCCGGGTATCGCATGGGCCAACGTCGAACCATTCTTCGTCGCGGCCAGCCCACCACTTCCATGCATTCGCGTCAGTCATCGATTTTCCGCCGCGCTGATTGTTGGCCAGCGCGGCGCCCTCTTGGTGGAACTGGATCATTGGTTCTGGCCCTTCAGGTGGGCCGGATAGACGTGCGCCCAGACGATCGCGCGGCGACCGCTGGCGTTGAGCCGCCGTTCGCCGCTGTCGCGCACCTTGCCCAAGCGCGAGAGCTCGGTGAGCCGCGGCCGGATCGACAGGATGGAGAGGCCCAGCCGGCCAGCGACCTCGTCGGCCGTCAGCCCGCGCGATCGCTCGACCACGGCCAGCGCGCGGGCGCGAAGGAGCGCCGACGTGTTGCCGGCGACGTCCGCCGCGGCGCGGGAAGTGTCGCGCCCCTGCGCGCCGGGCGCGACTGGATAGCGAAACAGGTCGGTCACGCTGCGCGCTCCAGCCGCACCACCGGCGCCCATTCGGCGCAGCTGCGGTGATTGAGGAAGGGATACGACCCGTCGAGCGCGCGGGTCGGCAGCTCGGCGGGGGTGAACGGCCGCGGGCGCGCAGCGGCGAAAGCAGCATCAAGCATGTCGCTCGCTCCGGCGCTCGAGATTGCCCAAGGCGCTGCGCACGCGGCGCAGTTCAATCGATCGCTCCGGCGATGCCGGCTGGGCGAGCAGTGCGTTGCGCCGGACTTCCAAGGCTTCGCGGGTACCGGTGCGCCGCGCAGCGCCGCCGACGTGACCGGTTCGACCGCGCGTCACAGCCGCACCGCTTTCTTGCGAGCCTGCCGGCCGGTCACCCAGCCGTCAGCGAAGACGAGCTTGCCCATGCCGCTTGGCGAGATGATGCGCACGCGACCATCCGCCCGCCGACCAAGGACAGGGCATTCAAACTGGTAGACTGGCGGCAAGCTGCCCGCAGGCCACCACATTTCAGCGTCGCTGGCATTGCGGCGGACGGTCATCCGCTCGACGGCGGCTGGGTCGATGGACAGGCGCGAGAGTTCTGCGCGCTGCTGTGTGGTGAACGGATCGCCGTCGACAATGCCGCCGTACCACGGGTTCGGGTGCGAGGGGATGACGCGGGGCGTAGCGGGCTGTCGCCCGACCACCTTCCCCATCGGCCGCGCGGCGGCTGTCGGCATTACCGACCGAACGCCGCGTAAAACAGGGCCGCCCAGAACAGGCAAAGCATGATCGAGATCGCCAGCCAGACGCGCATCGGTGCGACGTCGTCAGGGTGCGCCGGTTTACAGGTGCGGCAGCGGCAGAACTGATCGTGTGTCGGCCGCTGATGATCGACGTGCGGCTGGGCCTGAAACATCGGAAGCTCCCACTCGGCGAGATGCCGGTAGACGCTTTCTACAAAAGTGCTGTAGTTTAGTCAACAGGAGTTTTGTAGACGACACGATCAGTCGTCCGGCGGGATGTAATCCGGCCAGAAAGGCGGATCCGCGTCCGGCTCCTCCGCGTGCTCGGCTTCAATTTCAGCTTCTCGCGTCGGCGGGAGCGTCGGCTGGCAATCGACGCCCACGCGCGCAATCGCGCCCCACGTCGCCACGTTCTGGAAAATGGCGGTCAGCTCATGGCCGTCGTTCATGTATTTCTTGAGCAGCACGGCGCGCTGGGAGGCGACGTAACCGATCTGAAAGTTGCGCGCGGAGAACACCGCGATCGCGTGCTCGTCGTGCTCATTCTTCGGTTCTGGCACGAGCTCTAGTCGCTCACCCGGATCGCAGAATGCGATTTCCGATCGCCGGTTGCCCCCATTGGCGTTCGGATGATTGGCGCCGACCACGGCAACCGAGAACTGACGCATAGCCACTCCGGCCGGTTACATCTTGCGAGCGATCCAGACCACTTTCCCGATGATCCGCACATCGTTCGGATCAGCCTCTTCGGGCGGGTAATCGGGGTTCGCGGACAGGATCAACAAGACGCGCCTCCCGTCGCGCATGACCGCGCGCAGCCGCTTGATATAGCCCGCCTCAGCATATTCGAGAGCCCACAAGGTATCGCCTAAGTCCAGCCGGGTATCGTTCGTGTCGATCAGCACCAGGTCATGCTTCAACAGCACTGGCTCCATCGAATCACCGAAGCCGGTGGCGATAAAGAGCTTCTCGGTCGGCGCGTGGGTAAGGCCGCGGATGAAATCGAGGTTGAACGGGATCAGCGTGGCGGACGCGTGCTGATCGATCACAGTCCCGGGACCGAGCGCGTACCGAATGTCAAGCTGCCGGATATAGACCAGCTCGCCGCGCGGCTCGGTGTCGCCGTCCCGGTTGGGCTCGCCCTCCTCGAAGGCCATGCGGACATAGCGCATCCATTCCGGGATGCGCTTCGCCTTTTCCGGCTGCTCGAAGTCGGAGATCGATTGCTGGCGCAACTTCATGTCGCTGCCCTCGCGCTGCGCGATCGCGCGCGCGACGTCCGCCAGCTTCGTGGTCGACCAGCCGCGCTTTTTCCGCTCAGCTATCAGCCACTCGCGCTCGCGCTGTACCGCTTGATCTTCGTCCGACATAAGCACGGGAGCTACAAGAACGCTTGTAGGCGTGCGCGTACAAAAGTCCTGTTGCATAGCCTACAGGACTTTGGTAGCGGTGGCAGGTATGAGGACACACCCGTTCCACGCCGCTCTCAAGGACGCGCTGAAAGCGGCCGACGACAACCAGTCGCGGTTCGCTCGGGAGATCGGCACTTCGCAGCAGCTGGTTTCGTACTGGCTGAATAACGGGCGCCCCCTGCCCGCGGAGTACGTCCTCGCCGCTGAGGCGGCTGGCTTCGGCTCGCGCCACGACCTGCGCCCCGACCTGTATCCGCGCGACGCCGAACAGGCTGCCGCATGACCCCCTTCTCCCGACCCGCACGCCCTACCGCGGGCACCTCGCCGGGCGGCGACAACCCCACCCGCTGCCGCCCGGCACTTCATTCGCCCTGCGGCGCGGATGATCGCTTCCCTCTTCATGCAGAAGGCAATGCCCGATGACCGCCCCGCACTTCCACGGCCGCTACCGCACGATCTCCGCGAGTTTGATGCTCGAGACGCTCGGCGCGAGCCTCAGCACGATCAAGGATCAAGACAAAGCGACCGACGCGGATCTAGGCGCAGTGCTCGGCAAGAGCGACGATCGCGCGGCCGCGTATCGCCACGGTGATGCCGACATGGGCGCCGTCTCGCTTCTTCGCGGCATCGCTGCTTGGGACGGTCGCTTCGCCAATGACGCGCTCGCGCTCGTCGGCTTCCGGCTGGTGCCGATAGAGGCGGGCACGGCGAGCGACGCCGCCAGCCTGACCGCGACCTGCGCGCTGCTCGCGAAGAAGGCGAAGGCGCTGGAGGATGGCGTCATCGACGACGACGAACTCGAAGAGATGTGGCCGGAGATCGAGGCGGCATCGCGCGACATCGATCGCCTGCGCGAACGTCGCCGGCTCCGTCTGGTCAGCAACGGTTGAGGATCATGCGCCGGCGGTGACCGGCTGAAGGAGTAGCATATGGACGCCAACCACATTGGCGTCGGGGCGGCGATGGCCGTTCCGGCGGACGTAATCGGCTTGCCTGCTGCGCCCGCGACCAGCCGCACCGCAAATCAGGAGCGGAAAGGCCCGCCGCTATCGGCCGTGCGTATGATGGGCCTGTCGACGGCCGCGGCACTGCTCGGCGGCCAGCAGGCGCTGGCGGATGCGCTGGCTATCGAGCCGCGCAGCCTGCGGCTGAAGCTGTCCGCCGACCGCGGCATCACAGACGACGACCTGCTCTTCGCCGCCGCTGCGCTCGACGTCCGCGCCGAGCGGCTGTGGGACCATGCGGCGAAACTGCGCGCCGAGGCTGGCCAGTGACCTCGCCCCGCAGCATTGATCGTGTGCGGTTCGAGGACGGCAGTCTGGACGACGTCTCGCTTGTCCTGCACCGCGCGCACCCGCTGGCCAGCCAATACATTGCCCAGGCGCCAGTGCTCGCGGCAGCTGCGTGCAGGACGTTGGCGACGCACATTACATACGGCGAGGTCGACCGGTTCGGCAGTCGCGTGGCTGAAGGTCCGCGATTGAAGGATCTGATGGCCGCATACGGCCTCGCCTTACCAATGCGGAAGCTTGTCGCACCGTCGATCCGCACGCGGCACCGCCACGCCTTCGCGGCGTTGGCCCAGCTCGACCCCTCGACGCTGTCGCAATCAATTCCGGACGATAGCCAGGGGGTTTGGCTCGACGGCATCAATCATTGGTCGCTTGATCGTCGCAACAATAGGGCAGGATTGCTCGGCTGGTTCGCGAAAACGTTGGGCGCAGATCTTAGCCGATACGAGCAGGTAGGTTCGTTGATTGACTACCTCGATCGTGGCGGAGGCACCCTCAACGAACGCTGGACTTGGCAACGCGCGATGGCGGCCGTCGAGGAATGGCATCGGACACTTCGCGATGAAGCCGCCCTAGAGCGCACGATGCGGGAGCAGCAGCTCGCGAAGACGTTCGACGATGTCATTTGCAAATCCCTGCTTCCGGACGAAGCGACGGTGGAGGGAATGGTTTTTCGGCCGCTCCGCACGTTGCGGCGCCTCCGCGAGGAGGGGATCGAGATGCGACACTGCGTTGCTGCATACGCCCCGATGGTGAAGCATGGCCAATGCGCGATCGTCGCCGTGAAGCGGCAAGGGGTCGGCATTGCGACGATGGAACTCGACCGCAGCGGGCGCATCGTCCAGCTCAAGGGGCACTGCAATCAGGCGCCTTCGACCGAAACTCGGCGAGCCTGCGACCTTTACGTGCTGCTGTACTGGCGGAATCCAGATGAGCAGGCGGCGGAGCAAGCGGCATGATCGCCACCCTGCGCCGCCTGCTGGCGTTCGAGCCGTTCCGGGGCCGTACGCGCGGCCCCGAGGACGACCTTGCGCTCGTTGTCGGCTCGGCGCTGCGCGGCTGGGTGCTGGAGGGTAAGCTGCACGCCACCTTCACCTGCGTCCCGCACGAGGTCGGCGCCGTATCGCGCAAGTCGCCGGCGTTCCGCACCGCCCAGGCGCGCTACGCCAAGAACATCGCCGCCGGCCTGATCGCCGGCAGCGGCGACTACGTCTTCGTCGGTGAGGACGCGGCCGGCTGGATCGAGCTCAAGTCCTCGACCGGATCGCTGTCGCCCGACCAGCGCGACTTCCGGGAGTGGTGCGGCTTCGTAGGCGCGCGTTACGCCGTCTGCCGTTCCTTGGACGAGGTGCAGGCAATCCTGCGCGGCTGGGGGATGCTGGCGTGAATACCGAGACGCTGCGCATCCTCGTGGCAAAAGGCCTGTCGGCAGCCGACATCCTCGAGATCGCCGAGACGCTTGAGGCCGCTCCCGCGCGCTCGGCTGGTGCTGAGCGACAGGCACGCTACCGCGCCCGCAAGAACCAGAGCCTCGATAACGACGGTGACGTAACGCGTGACGTAAAGCGTGACGTTACAGGGTGTGACGCTGAACCCTCCCCCTCTTCCCCGCCCCTTTCTTCCCCCCCGACCCCCCAACAAACCCCACCCCTACACCCCCACCCGGAGGGGTCTGACGCGCCTACGCGTACGAGGCGGGCCAGCTGGCCCAAGTCCTGCCCACCGCCGCCCGGGGTCAGCGAGGACCAGTGGGCGGGCTTCGTCGCGCACCGCAAAGCGAAGCGCCAGCCGCTTACCGACCGGGCCTACCAGCTGCTCGTCGCCAAGCTGGCGGATCTCGCCGACGATGGCCATCCGCCCGGCGAGATGATCGATCGCGCCGTCGAGCGCGGATGGACGACGGTTTTCCCTCCTGACGAGAAGCGAAATGGATCAGCTCACCACGACCGCCCCAGCGCTTGGGCACCCCGACATGGCCTCGATGGTGTCGAGCCTGCCTCGCTGGACGACTGAGCGTGCAGTCGAGGCTCTCGGCACTGACACACCCGAAGCGCTCACCGCGGCGATCGCGCTGGTCGACCGCGAACTCCGGCCAGTCCCTCGCGATGCCGAAGGCCGCAAAGCATGGGGCTTGGCGATCGACGACCGGCTGCGCCGCCTTGCCGCGAAGATTGCCCCGGGCATGGCGCCAGCCCAAGGCGAAGAATGGCGCTCAGCAATGGTCGAGGCCCTGGCCGATCTGCCCGCCATGGTGGCGCTGACCGCATGCAAGCGGGCGATGCATCGGCCGTTCCAGTTCCTTAACCAGGTGGAAGGCGCGGTGCGCGAGATCGCGGCCAGTGTGATCGAGGAGCGAGAGACGCGTCGTCGCGCCGCTGAGCGCATCCTGCGCGACCTAGAGCGTGCGGCCGCCGCGCCGCCCGCCCTGCCGCCAGCCGATCCCGACCGCCCGGTCACCGCAGACGAGATCCGGGCCATGCCGCCATCTGTGCGCGCGATGGGTGTGAAGATCGGCGCGATCAGCGAGGCTGACGTGGCCGCGGCTCTCGCGGTGGATGAATGACGCGGAGCGGCGTTCCTGATATGTACCAAACGACGGGGCAGAGGATGATGACGAAGGCAGACGGCAACAGTGCAGATCGATGGTGCATCCTGCGCACGGCAGGGGCGCGCACACTTCTGCTCGCCCAGGCGCTTAACGATGCCGGAATGGAGGCATACACACCGACGGTCCTGTCATCGCACCGAGCGCCTCGTCGACGCGCGAAGGTCAAGACGCTTGTCGCTGGCATGCCGACGTTCGTATTCGTCCGGTCGGGACACGTCCCCGATTTGGAGTGGTTGCTCCGGCCGGAGATCACCAGCCCGCTGCCGCCTTTCGCCTTCTTTCGTTACTATGGCCGCCGGGTAGAGGTGCGCGATGCTGAGATTGCCAAGGTTCGGCGACAGGAGACGGCGCAGATCGAGCGCGTGTCCGGCGTTAAGGCCCGCGCCGCGGCGTTCGGCGTCGGAGAAACGATCATGCTGACCGCTGGTTCGTTCGCTGGCCTGCCGGGCATTGTGCGTCAGAGCGACGGCCGGCACACCCTTGTCGTCTTCGGCAATTCGCTGGAGGTGCAGATTGGCACTTCACATCTGCGGGAACAAACGGTAAACGCTTTGTCGTCCAAACAGGACGACTTGGCCCACATGGCCAGGTGAGGTGAGAAGAGCCGGGGCCACGAGCCAACCGCCCTCGCCGATGGCCGCAGAGGAGCGATCCTCGCGAAGTCGCAAGGTTGCCTAGAATCACACCAGCCGCACCGCTTTACCGGTGCACCGTCCATTTCGGCGGCCGACGAACGCTCAGGCGTCCAGCCGCTCGCTAGCTTCGCGCAGGGCATCGTTCATGCGGGTCTGCCAACCCGACCCGGTGGCCCGGTAACGCTCCAACACGGCGGTATCAATACGAAGAGTCACCTGTTGCTTGTCACCCGATCCGGCGGGCCGTCCGCGCTTCGCCTTGGCGGCCGAGAGGGCAGCGGCAAGCTGCGGATGCTCGCTGACAGGACGAGCCTTGGCGAAGTCCGCCTCGGTCCATTCGGGGTTCTCGTCGTCGATGATGACGGGGGGCGTGGACTTACGGGGCATGGCGCTTCACTTCCTTCCGATGCGCACGGCGCAGGTTGATGACACGGACGTTGCTTCCACGCAGGGTGACAGCGGCACAATGCCACACGCCGTCGATCATGCCGTAGATGCGGAAGCGGGGCTCGGCGAAACGATCATCCTCAACGAACACCGCGTCCTCGAGGTCGACAACCCGGTCGAGCGACACGCCATGCTTGGCGATGTTCGCGGCGTTCTTGGCGGGGTCGAACTCGATGTCCATGCATTTTATGTAGCTACGGAAATGACGGCGGTCAACGAATAAACGTAGTTACATAAACGGTTCGTCGCATTGTTAAGTCGACAGTCCGCTTCCGCCCACAATCGGACGTTGAAGCCGGATATACGGGCGCTCGAAAATGGACATTCGTTAAGCGTCATCTTTCCCGTTTCTCCATCACCAAAAGGTCATTTCGGGAAAAAGCAATTGGGAACAGGTTTTGGGAAAACGGGATCTCCCGGACGGCTCGGAGCGTGATCGCCGGGAGACTATCCCGCTATAGGTTCGTTTTTGGGAATCGATAGTTGGAAACGAGCATCGGGGCGTCCCCGATGCTCGTTTAAGAACGGGTATCCGTTACTGTTCGACCTGCCGTTGAACGACGTTGCCCACGGCGTCCGGCTGACCAGACGCGATCACCAGATAGCGACGCGCCCCTGCGGGAGCAGACTGTGTGACGATCTGCCGCAGCGGTCCAACCGCATTCACGATCGCACCGCCTGCGGGATTGGTCATGAACTTGGCCAGCGGTTCTACCGGGCCTTTGCCATCGGGGCTGGTGGACAGGCCCAGCACGAACGGTATCTTCGGCGGCAGGCCCGCGACGGCGGCTTGCAGGATCTGCACCTGCCCCTGATCGAACAGCGTCACCTGGCTTCGTCCGGTGCCGGAGAGCATCAGCTGAACCTTCTCACCCGCCTTGGCGAGTGGTTGGAGATTGGCCATGCCGGTGCCTGACGGCACCGCGCCTGGAACATAGGCGACCCCTTGCGGGCCTTGCCCGATCGGGATGGTCGCGATGACCTTGTTCGTCGCGGTGTCGATCGCGGCAACCGCATCGGCATTCTCCAAGCCGACATAGATGCGGCTGCCGTCGCCCGAGGGCCATAGCCCGTGCGGCAGCGCTCCAACCGGGACCGTCGCGACCTGGGTGAAATCGTCGGTGCGGAACACCTTCACGACATTTTCGGTGCCGACCGTCACATAGGCGAACTGGCCACGCGGCGTCTTCGCGATATTGACGTGATTGGTGATCGCGCCTGTCGCGAAGCTCTTCAGGACCGCGAACGGAGGTTTCGCGTTGAACACCATGACCTTGCCGATGTCCTTCAGCGTCAGCCAGACCTGCTTGCCATCGGGCGTCGCGGCGATGTCGGGGCAGAAGGGACTTTCCTGCTTCACCCGGCCGACGATCTGCTTCGACGTGGTGTCGATCACCACGGTTTCGGGCGAGAAGCTGGAGCAGACATAGCCATACTTCCCGTCCGGCGAGAAGATCGTCATGCCGGGACCGTTCGGGACGGGAATGCGGCCCGTCTCCTTGTAGGTCGTACCATCGAGGACGGCGATATAGTCCTCGCCGCGCACGCTGACCCAGACCTCCCGGCCGTCGGGGCGGAAGAAGGCCTCGTGCGGGCTGCGGCCGACATAGGTCGTGTGGCGAACGCTGTTGGTGGCGGTGTCGATGAAGCTGACCGCATTCGATCCGATCGACACGACGGCGAGCGTCCGCCGGTCGGGCGAGAAGCCCATGCCGTGGACCAGCAGCTGCCCACGATAGAGCGGGCTGAGGTTCATCGGCGTCGGATCGCCCAGCTTGATGACGCCAAGAAGCCGGTTGGTCGACGGATCGATGACCGACACGGTGTTGGAAAACTGGTCCGAGGTGTAGAACCGGTCGCTGGACGAGACGGGCATGTCGGGCTGTGCGTTCGGCACCTGCTGCGCGGTCGCCGCGACGGGGGCCAGCATGGTGCCGGCAAGGGCTGCGAGGATCAGCTGCTTCACCGATGGGTTCCTTCCGAATGGTGGGTCTGGGGAGCGGCGGGAGCGCCGCCCTTTTCGTTCAGGATGGCCTGCATCACGGCAATCTCCTGCCGCTGCTCGACGATGATGCCTTGTGCCATGCGGCGTAGCCGCTCGTCCTTGCCGAAGCGGAGTTCCGCCTCGGCCATGTCGATCGCACCCTGATGATGCGGGATCATCATCGCGGCGAAGTCGCGATCGGGATCGCCGGTCGATGGGACCGCCATCGCCTGATGCATGCGCTGCATCGCACCGGCCATCACGGTGGCGAAGTCGCTGGTCTGGGCCAGCGCCGTGCCGCTGACCAGAGCGGCAGCGGCGAGCGCTGTCTTGAGCGGGATTCTCACGATATCGGCAACTCCATACGGTCGGACACGGGCGATCCGCGCATCCGGCTCAACATAAACCCATGTCATTCGATCCGCTTCGGCCACGATCGGCCGTCACGCGGTGTGCAACAGGGCCAGCAGGGTCATGCTGATCGCGCCCAGGACGAGCAGCGACAGCACCACGGCAGTCGTCACCTTGCCGCCTGCCTTTGCGACGGTGCGAACGTCGACGCCCAACCCCAATGCCGCCATCGACACCACGGTCAGCAAGGTGGCAATGCGGCCGATCGGCGGAATCGCAGCGGTCGGCACCAGCCCAAACGACCGGCAGGCGACCATCACGAGAAAGCCGATGATGAACCACGGGACGAGATGAGCGAGATCGAACGTCTTTGCCCGCGCGGTGCCCGCCACGACCTCTTCCGCAGGCATTCGCGCTCGATTTCGGCACGGTGATGACCATGGGGGCGCATCTCGGCGCCGACCTCGAGCTGCTGGCGGCGGTGCTGCCCGACGTCGAAGACACGATCATCGACAACCTGAACGGCGATGCGCCGGATGACGAGGGGGAGGCATAATGGCGCGTCAAATCGCTATCCGCCTCGGCACAACGGGCAAGGCGCAGGTCGTCGCCGACCTCGACAGCATCGGTACGACCGGCGATGCCGCGTTTAACCGCGTCGCCCGCGCGGCCGTGAAAGCCGGCCGCGACGCCGATCAGGCGATGGAGTTCGCGCAGCGCCAGGCGGCCAAGCTGTCGGCGCTCCTGCCGGGGCTCAACCCCACGAAGCTCGACATGGCCGCGGGTGTACGCGACCAGATCGGCAAGAGCGCCGAGAGTTCGGCCGCGGTCTTCTCCTCCGCTTATGCGCAGATGGAGGCACGCGCCCGCGCGCTGATGCTGGCGATCGATCCGGTCGCCGCCGCGCAGGACCGCTTCAATGCGGAGATGTCCGAGGCCCGCGCGCTCGTCAGCGGCGGCGTCCTGTCGCTCGACCAGTATGTCGCAAAGCTCCAGCATGAGAAGCAGGCGCTAGATGCGGTGATGGTGGCGAACGGTCGAGCGGCGGGCACATCGCGCCAGATGGCGCAGGCGATGACCGCGGGGCGTACGACGCGAATACCGATGCCGAAAACAGGACGGCCGAAGACCGGCAGAAGGCGGCGGACTATGCGCGCGACTATCTCGCCGATCAGAGCGATCGTATGACGCTGCTCACGCGCGAGCGCGCCCTCGTTGCGGCCAACGACAACGCGCGGGAGCTCGAACTCGAAAAGCTGCGTATCGCGCTCGATCTTCGCCGGCGCTTCCCCGATATGGCCACCGCCGACCTCGACGCTATCCTCCAGACCGTCGAAGGCCAGGCCCAGCTGAACGACGAGATTCGCCGCACCGCTGCCGCGCTCGATGAGGCGCGCCAGTTCGGCATGGACTTCGTTGAGACCGTGCTGTCGCCGCAGACCTGGGAGGATTGGGGGGAAGGCGGAAAGCGCATCCTGTCGATGCTGAAGACCGAGTTCCTGAAGCTTGCGCTGCTGAACCCGATCCGCAACCTGCTCAACGGCAACAGCGACGCACCGACGCTTGGTTCGATCTTCAGCAACATCGCCAAGGTGATCGGCGGCGTCAGCGGCGGGCCGTCGACGCCGATGGCGCGCTCCGGCGAGATCCGCAATATGCTGGGGCTGGCGTCGGGGACCGAATACTGGTCCGGCGGCGCTGCGCTGGTCGGCGAACACGGTCCCGAGATCGCATCGCTGCCGACTGGGACGCGCGTCACCTCCGCCGCTGCCACACGCCGCATGATGAACGAGAGCGCGAGCAAGGTGCAGGTCGAGGTGGTGCCGAACGAGCTTTTCGACGTGCGCGTCCGCACGATCGCCGCTCCCATGGCGCAGGAGGCCGCAGCGATCGGCGCGGCGCGGGGCGCGGCGGGCGGCGCCGAAATGGCCACGAACAACGCCTCAATGCGGTCCGCACGGCGGCTCGGGCGACGCTGGTGAGCGTCACGATCCCCCGTCAACGCATCGCCAGCGCGGCGCTTCGCCCGGTGCTGTTCAGCGGCGAGCAGGAAGGCGTCTTGGGCGGCGTCGACCTGCCCGTCCCACGCATGGGCGACCGGTTCGCGATCGACATCAAAACCGCGCAGCTGCGTCAGGATGACGCTTCGCGCACGCTGATCGCCGCGCTGACCGCTGCGACAACGGACGACGCCATTATCTCGATCGGTCAGCCGGGCGTCAGCGCTGGAGCGTCAAACGGCGTGGTCAGCGGAAACGGCCAGGGTGGGACAAGCCTCGCCATTCGCGGCCTCGTCGCAGGCCAGGTGATTCCAGCGAGCTTCTACTTCAGCGTCATCCATGCCGGTCGGCGTCAGGTCTATATGACGCGAGCGGCTGCCACGGTCAGCAGTGGCGGCACGGTTTCGCTGTCGATCTGGCCGATGCTACGCTTTTTGACGGTCGACGGGGAGATGGTTGAGCTTGTCGATCCGAAGATCGAAGGCAAGCTGAGCGGCTTCGACGCCGGCGCCGCATGGACACGCAATCGCACCGATCCCCTCGGCTTCAGCATCCGCGAGCGGCAATGACCTTTCGGCTCACGCCCCAAATGGCGTCGGCGCTGCGCGCCGGCACCTTCCCGATCGCGCCGCTCGTCGAGATCAAGCTGCCGGGTTACACCCTTCGGCATCTGGTCGGCGCGGGCGAGGTGGCATGGTTCGACGGATCGACCACGCGCACGTTTTCCGGCCGCGACCCTCGGTTCGGCGCGCTCGTTTCTACTGGTGACCTTCGCGACGGTGCTTTGGACGAAGCGCCCGACTGGGATCTGACGTTCGCACCACCGAGCGAGGTAGCTGTAGAAGACCTGACGCTGGCGAGCGCGCAAGGCAGTGAGGTCAGTGCCTTTCTCGGCGTCGTCGATCGTTCGACCGGCATGCTGATCCCCGAGCCGCTGCAGCTTTTCGCCGGCGAGCTAGATGTCGCCCGGCTCCGTATCGGCAAGGGCAGCCGCACGGTCGAATGGCGCTGCGTATCCGCCCTCGAGCGATTTCACGATCAGGAACGCGGCGCGCGCCTGTCAGACGCCTGGCACAAGCTTGTGTGGCCCGGGGAAACCGGCCTCGCCAACATGAGCGGGATCGAAAAGACGTCGTTCTGGGGGGTGGAGAACCCACCCAGCGGCGTTTCCTATGGGGGTGGCGGAGGCGGAGGTGCGCGGCTGTCCGAAGGCCGCTTCGAGAGAGAGTTCTGATGAACGAGATGATCGCGCGCGTGGCCGCTGCGCAGGCGACGCTGGACCAGTGGAAGGGCAAACCCTTCAAACTCGGCCGTGCCGATTGCGTGCGGGTCGCGGCGTCGCACCTGCGCCGCATGGGGCACCGCGTGAAGCTGCCACCCGCGGGGAGCTATGCCACCGCTCGGTCTGCGCTGAAGGCGCTCAAAAATCGCGGTTTCTCGACCCTAGTCGAGGCGATGGACGGCGCGGGGTTCGATCGCATCGCGCCTGCTGCTGCGCTGCCTGGCGATATTGTAGCGCTCCCCGACGATATGGGTATCGGCTGTCTAACTGTTGCCATGTCCAACGGCCGGGTGGCCGGATTTCATCAGGACACAATTGGCCTCGAAGTCCTGCAACCGTCCCAATACGTCGCAGCTTGGAGGGTGTCGCTAGGCGTGAAACCCGGCCGTTGATTGGTATCAGTCCTTGTCCGGCTTAATGCCCACGCACCGCTTCCAAGCGCCGCCAATCGTTCCAAACTTCTTACGATACTCGATCCGGCTTCCCGTACCTTCGGGGAAAACGGCGAAGGCGAGCGACACCGCCCCATATCCGTTCTTGACCAGGACGACTCTGGAGCCGTCGTCGCGGGGCATCGGCACGGTGTTGTTCCGATTGGCCAAGCAAAACGAGACTTCGTCCGCCGACTTGTCGGATTTGAAGACCTGAGTTGGCGCCATCTGCATGACCTCGTTGGTCGATGCGCAGCCGCTCAACAGCACTGCGCCGATCAGCGCCGCTTTGCCTTTCACCATTTGCAGTCCCCCTTCCGCCGAATGACGGACTTCGATCCTACGATAGGATATGCTCTTGGCAAAAGCCCTGAAAACCGCTGCTCTCATCGTCGGCGCCGTGGCATTGGTTGCCACTGGAGTCGGCGCGATTGGCGTCGGCGCCATAGGGCTGACGGCCGCGACGCTTACGACCATCGGAACTATTGCCGGTGTAGCAGCAAGCTTGATGAGCCTTGGCGCCGCGTCACTTGCTGGACGCCCACCACCAGGAACCGTCGCCGGAAACCCGACCAAGTTCACGATCGAGAAGCAGAGCGGCATCCCGTACACCATGGGTCGAACGCTGGTCGGCGGCCGGGTCGCGCACCGCCAGTATTACGGTGCAAAGAACGTCTACGAGAGCTGGGTCAGCATCCTGTCGCTGGGCCCGGTCAAGTCGGTCGGGCCGCTGCTGATCGACAAGCTGACGGCCGTGGCGCTGTCCGGAACGGCGGCGCTCGGCGCATACGCCGGTTACATGTGGCTCGACACGCAGATCGGCGCGACGCCTGAGGCCCGTGCGCTCGCCGGTCCGGCTGGTGCCATTCCCGGCTGGGACCCGACATCGAAGCTCTCAGGCCTCGCCGCCGATCTATGGACGCTGAAGTGGGACAAGGAGGGCAAGGTCTTCCCGACCGGCGTTCCAGTCCGCGGTCGCGTGGTCGAAGGCGTGCTCGTCTACGACCCCCGGCAGGACAGCACCTATCCCGGTGGCTCGGGCGCCTGTCGTCTCGGCGACGAGGAGACCTATGTCTATTCGGAGAACCCCGCCTGCCATGCAGTGACCTGGGCGTTCGGCCGATATCAGAACGATGTTCTGGTCGCCGGGGGCGGGCTGGCCGCTTCGGGCATCGATATGGCGACCTTCGCCGAATGGGCCAACGTCTGCGATGCGAATGGCTGGAAGGTTGGCGGCACCGTGTTCACGGAGGCCGATAACAGCTGGGACGTGCTCCGCATGATCGCCCAGGCGGGCGGCGGCGAGTGCGTGCCAGTCGGCGCGCGGCTGGCGGCGATCTTCTCGGCGCCCCGCGTGTCGATCGGCACGGTGACCTCAAACGACGTCTGCGGCCCGGTCGACGTGCCGGCGACCGCGGCGAGCCGCATCCGACGCAACACCATCATCCCCAAAGTCCGGCTTGAAGCGCAAGGCTGGGAAATGACCCCGCTCGATCCGGTATCGGTGCCTGAATATGTTGCGTTGGACGGCGCAAGCCGCCCTCGCGAACTCGACTTCCCGCTCGTTCAGCAAGCCGACCAAGGCGCGGAACTGGCGCTCTACGCGATGCTCAACGATCGCGAACTCGACGGCATCTCGATCACCGCGAAGATCTACGCGCTCGGCTATCGGCCGGGCGATTGCCTGACGATCGATATTCCCGAGGCGAACCTCATCGGCCGCGATGTGATCCTGCGAGAGCGCGAGATCGATGCGGCCTCTATGGCCGTGACACTCGTCTGCCGTAGCGAGACGGCGGAGAAGCATTCATTTGCTCTAGGGCGTTCCGGCGTCCCGCCACGTACGCCCGACCTGTCGAATCCGGGCGTAGACCTCTCCGCTCCTTCCTCGGCCGATTGGCAACTCGTCGGCGCAACTCTGTCGCGCGATAGCCTGGAAGTCCCCGCCCTCGTTATCACGGGCGCCGCGGATGACCGGGCGCTCGACGCGGTCGTCTTCGACTACCGGCCCTACATCGCAGGTGCAGCTGAAGATGTGAACTGGACCGGCGCGAGCATCGAGCCTGCGACCGTTCGTCGTCGCGACATTCTAGGGGTGCTCGATCGAACCCAGTACGAGGTCGGCATTCGGTATCGCGTTCGAGGATCGCTGTCGCGGCGGCTGGTTCTCGGACCCGTCGAGACATCCGGCAGCGTGGTGACCTATCCCGACGGGACGCCGATCGATGATCTCAAGCCCGCCGAGCCGGGTGCCACCAACGGCAGTCCTAACGGCTCCTATGTCGGTGATCGCCTGGCGGAGGAGGTCAACCGGCTTGCGGACCTGAATGGTCTCAACATTCTCGGCCAGATCCTGCGCGGCGACGCGCTGACCGCGCTGATCGATGCGCGGACGGTGCTCGACGGCAAGCAGGTCGGCGTGGTGATCGGCGAGGTGAAGGCAGCGTCGGAGGCCGCGAACGCGGTCTTCGCGCAGAACTTCGCCTACCTCGGCGCGCGCAACGGCGCCGACAACGGGTGGGTGCTCAACGGCGATTCGATTGAGATCACGGGCGCGGGCTTCGCCTCGCGCAGCCTAACGGCGCTGACCGCCGAGGTCGACGGACACCGCGCCGACATCACCGACATGCAGGAGATCCTGTTCGACCCTAGCGGCGTGACGCTGCGGTCGGTCAACATCCTCGACCTCGATGGCAACATTACCGGCACGGTCAACACGCTCACCGGCGAGCGCAGCGACTATGTGATCTACGCTGAGAACTTTCGGGTAGTGAACCCGAATGGCGGTCAGCCGATCACGCCCTTCCGAATCACGCCTGACGGCACGGTCACGGTCACAACGCTTGCCTATGAGACGCTCGTCCCGCTCTTCGCCGGGACGTACAGCCAGCTCAACCCGGCCGCGGGCTTTCAAAAGTTTCCCGGCGGCTACATCCGCCAGTGGGGCCAGTATCGCCAGCAACTGACGAACGAGGCGGCGGTGCGGATCAACTTCCCGGTGCCGTTCGCGGCGTTGATGGGCGTGTCGGCGATCGCCTTCAACGCCGACAATTCGAGCTTCAAGGACGCCTGGATGCAGTCGACCGGCGATCGCGACGTCGCCGGCGCGACCTTCAAGGCGCAGTCGGCCACCTCGGACAACCGCACGATCGACGGCTTCGATTGGGAGGCTTGGGGGACCTATGCCGATTGAGAACGACGAAGTTGCGGCGCAGCTGCTCGAGTTTCTCGAGCGGCAAGACGCCTTCACGGCGATGCTGGCCGCGTGGTCGAGCGGGATCGCGGGCGGCGGGCCGAACGGCGATGGCCGCTATCCGCTGCCAACCGGCGCGGGCACGACGACGCTGGTGCCGTGCCCGACGCAGTCGGCGTTCGACGCAAGCCTGCTGCGCTTCGAGCGGATCGCGCTCACGACCGGTAACACCATCGTCCTAGGGCCGGAGCACAGTGGCAAGACGCTGCTACTGGCGGGCGTCACCGGCACGTCGAACATCAGCGTGCAGCTGCCGGGCGGGGTGGCGCCTGGATGGTCCTGCCTGCTGATCCAGCAGGGCAGCGGCGGGCCGCGCGTCACGGTGACGATCGGGACGAACAGCAGCGGCGAGAGCGGGTTCCTGCGCTCCCGCGGCAATGTCTTCCGGCTTGCCGATCAATATGCGGTTGCCTCGGTCATCTGCACCGAGCGCACCTCGTCGTTCCGGTCGACGATGGTGCTGGCCGGCGACATCGTCCAGTGACCGTCATTCCGGCAATCCTTGGCGCGGTGCAGCCGAACAAGAAGCATCTGCCGCGCTGGATCATGCGGCGCGACACGCCGCTGCTGACGAGCGAGGGCGACGAAGTGACGCTGTCTCTCGTCGTCAACAATGCGCTGGCGGGCGCGCAGATCATGCTCTGGATGACGGGCGGCGGGTCGCTCGCCTCGACGGGCAACTGGGAGCGGTCCTGGCACGATGTCATCGCCGAGGAGCTCGCCCGCTACGGCTGCACCTATCGCCGCCTGACGAGCGGCACGACGCCGCCGGCGCAGGGCACGCTGTCGGGCCTGCTGACGATCGGCGGCGGATATCAGGGGCAGATCATGCGGTTTACGAACCGCAGCCGCCGAAACCGCCGCACCAACGCGACCAACCCCGACGGGTCGCCCGGCTATCGCGAGATGCAATTCCTCCTCGCCAACCAGGGCGCGGCGGGGACGCCCGAGCGCGAGAAGAACGGCACCGGCCAGATCCTTAGCGGCAACCTCGTGCGCGTGCTCGACACATCGAGAACGCCGACCGGCACGCCGCGCCTCGCGCTGCGCCTGCCGACCGGCCAGACAAGCCTGTTCGATGGCGACAGCTTCCGCGTGGTAATCGAGACCGCGAACATCATCCCCGGCACCAAGCTGAAGCTCTACCCCGCCGGCGACGGCCGCCGCGCGCTGTCGCCGTCGTTTCGGCCGGGTTTCAAGGATGCGGGCGAAGCGGCGGGGTGCGACGTCTTCCTGCCGCGCTATGACCCGGCCAACCCGGCCGACTATTACGACGGTTGCGAGATCACCTTCACCGAGCGGTATGACGACGCGACCCCGGTGACGATCGACTTCACGCTGCTCGCCAACGGTCCCGAGGAAGGCTCGCGCGAGCTGTTCATCATCTCGCAGTTGACCGCCGAAGGCGATGCGGCCGAGTTCGACGAAGTGCGCGCGCGCGGCGATTGGGCGAGCGGCACCGCCTACCGGCAAGGCGACTGGGTTACCTATCTCGTTGACGGCGGGCGCTACATCTACACGAGCGAGACGGCGTCGAGCGGCAACGCGCCGACCGACGCGAGCCGGTGGCGGCCGTACATCACGACGCAGACCAGCAGCCTCAACCTCAGCTTCACGATCAAGGCCCGCCCGCCGCGATACTGGGAGCTGCGCGCGACCGTCGCCGGCGGCGTCGTCACCTATGCGATCCACGTGCCCATCGGTGCCGCGGGCGACAGCGTCGCCTTCGCCTCGACCGGCGCGCCGGCGGGCTTCGACGCGGCGATCGCGGCGGCGCTGGGCGCGGCAGCGACGATGACTGGCGGGCGGCTTATCGCGGCGGATGGCGGCGAGATCATCTTCACGGTGCCGCTGTCGGGCGCCGGCAAGCATGTGCTGCGGATCAGCGACCCTGAAGGTACGTCGCCGATCGTCATCTCGGATGCATGCGCCTATCTGACGCCGCCCGTCGTCGCGGCGACCCCGGCCAAGCAGTTCGGCGTCAACCTGGCCGGCGCCGAGTTCACGCCCGCGCAGATCCCCGGCACGCTGGGCACGCACTACGTCTACGCCGGCCAGACCGAGATGGATTATTACTGGGCGAAGGGCGTCCGCATCATCCGCCTGCCGGTGAAGTGGGAGCGCATCCAGCCCGACCTGTACGGGCCGCTGGGCGGCGCGAACGACGATATCGGCCGCACTGATGGCGTGATCGACTATTGGGAGGGGCTGGGCGGGACGGTCATCCTTGATGTCCACAATTACATGAGCCGAAAGGACGCCGGGAAAGTCGCCTACGACAACCCGGCAGCGCCGACCGCGGCGCTGGTCGACCTGTGGGAGCGGCTCGCCAATCGCTACGCGAGCCGCGCGGTCTGGTTCGACATCATGAACGAGCCGAGCGGCGATCGGCAGAACGCCGGCCGCGTGGCTGATGTCATGCAGTGCGTGACCAACGCGATCCGCGCGCGGACCGATGCGGCCAACCTGATCCTCGTCGAAGGCCAGCGCTATTCATCGGCGCAGTTCTGGGTCTCGCTCGGCCAGGCGGCGGCGTTCGACCGGTTCTACGATCCCGCGGGCAACTTCGCCTTCTCGCCGCACAGCTATGTCGACGCCGACGCTAGCGGCACGAGCGGCCTGTGTGTCACCGGATCCTCGCGCCTGATCGCGATCACCGCCTGGGCGCGCGAGCGCGGGTTCAAGCTGTTCCTCGGTGAGGTGGCGGGCGGCGATCCGGCGCGCGCCGACCAAGCCACCTGCGGCCCGATCATGGCGCAGGTCTACAGCTACATCCGGGACAACCCCGAATGGATTGGCGTCACCGCCTGGGGCGGCGGACGCTTCTGGGGACGGGATTACATTTTCCGCCTCGACCCGCTGAATTACGCGACCGGGCCGAACAGTGGGCAGTTCGAGATGCTAACGCCATACCTTGTCGCCTGACGCGGCATCATTGTGGAAATTGCCACAACTCGATGCCCAACGGGGCAAGAAAGCGTGCGAGCAAAAAAGCGCTGCGAACTTCAACGCTGCTCTAGTGGCCTCCAACGCCCCGCCGCCGCATCGGTGATTGCGGCGGGTTAATGGCTCAACGAATCAGGTGAAGAGCGGAACGAGAATTGCGCCCCAGATAAGAGCTGAAATCGGCATGGCGACCAATATGCCACGCATCGGCCGATCGCCGTTCGAACCTATAATCACCTGCAACGTCATCTCTCCATCGATGTCATTTTTTTACAATTAACCCTCGCGTCCGATAGCAAGTCAACACGAAAGACGTGAGCGATGAAGCGAGCGGGTTTCGGTGCGGCGGTTGGGGTCCTGTGGTTGGTCGCTCGCTGTCACGACCTCCGGTCTGCGATCCTGCCGACGAACAGCAGCGAGACGCCGTTCGAACCGTGCCGTCCCTAAACCCGGCTGTCGGTATGACGACGGCGCACTGATGTGGACGCTTCGACCGCCACCCTAGCCGCCAAGGTCATCGTAATTTCGCAGTCCGTGCCGCCGCCGTTTGCAAAAAGACATCGCTGACTTGTCGCGGTTAATATGCGGGTGATGACCGCGACCCCGTAAAAGCGACGAGCGCTCCGATGGCGGGATTACATCTTCCGCCTCGACCCGCTGAATTACCTGACAGGGCCGGACAGCGGACAGTTCGCGATGCTCGCACCGTACCTTCAGTAGGGGTGCGGCGGCTCCATGGAGAGGGGGGGAGCAGCCGCCGCACCGGAGACGCTGACAGGTCCGATGGAGACACCTCTCTGTAGCTCGTCATTGGTTAACAATCGGAGAAGGTTATGACCGGAATGTCCGTTCGGTCACTACCGCTTGGCGCGGCGGACGCTTTTGGGGGCGGGATTACATCTTCCGCCTCAACCCGCCGAATTACGTGACAGGGCCGGACACCGGCCAATACGCGACGCTCGCGCCATTCGTCACAGGCTAAAACTGGGCGGTGCACCGCCCAAGGGGTGTCCTGTTCGACGACTCGATAAGTACCACAGTCCCTTGGTCCATTCTACTAATGGAGATCAGCGTGACAGACGTTATTCGTTTGGCCGGCGTCGCTTCGGCGCCACGTGACACCCGCATATTTCTATGAGCGCCGCCAACAGCATAGCTGCACAGGCGGTCATCAATTCACCGCCGTCCTTCGCCCCGGCGAGCTTCAACAACGATCCCAGCCTCTTTCTTTTCAACCTGTTCCTCATGACTGGCGCCTTCTTCATCGGCGTCATGATGGTGGGGCGGCAGGGGTCGAGGATTTGGCAACAGCGGCTTTTCGATCACCCGCTCGACCCGGTGTCGGTTTATCGGGCGATCACGCTGTTTGCCGGCATCGGCCTGACACTGCGATGCGGGGCCGAAGCGCTGCACCTGTGGAGCTGGGACCAGAAGACCCCGGACATCGTCGCGCGCGCGCTGATGGCCAAGCGCTGGCTCGATCCGATCGCAGTGATGTGCGGCATGGTCTGGATGTCGCTGGTCGTGCTGGGCGAGCCCGGCCTCGAGCACCAGCTGCGCAAGGCCCCCATGCCGGTCGACATGTGGTCGCGCTGGCCAGTGATGTTGCGTGCGCTTGTGGTTCTAGCCCTGAGCTTTGCGGCAGCGCTGATCGCGGTATGCCTCCGGTGAGGCTCTTGGCCGCGGCGGGGGCGGCGGCCACGATCCCCGTAGCGACGCAGCCGGTCACCTGGGATTTCCTCGGCTATCCCTATCAGCCCGGCCCTGTCTTCATCTCCATCATCGCGGTCGCGATCACCCGCGCGATCGTGTTTCTCCAGACCAAGGGGCGGCGGCAGATTCTGCTCGACGTCCTGATCTCGACCCTATGCGCGCTCGTGGCGGCGCTGTGGACGCAGGCGCACGAGCTGGGCCTGCTCGCCGCCGGGGTGACCGGCATCGGCATCGCCGCGATCGGCATCGGCATCATCAGCATGGCCAAGGGGCAAGTCGGCGCAGCCATCCGCACCGGGGCGCAGGCGATGCTGAAAGCACTGGCGGGACCGCCGAACCCGCCCTGATCCAACGAAAGGAACGATCATGACGACCGAGCCGGCGTGGCTGACGGCCGCGCGGGCGAAGCTTGGCACGCGTGAAGCGCCGGGCGTCGCCAACAATCCGACGATCCTTGGCTGGGCGAAACGGCTCGGCGTGAAGGTTCTGGGGATCGCCTACAACGCCGACAGCGTGCCGTGGTGCGGGCTCTTCGTCGCGTGGTGCCTGTCCGACGCTGGGTTCGATCTCGCCGCCGATGGCTTGCACCGGATGCGGGTCGCGGTTCGTGCCAGCGCCTGGGCGACGTGGGGGAGCAACCTCGCCCGCGATCGCCTCGCGCCGGGCGCCATCCTCGTCTTTGAACGGCCCGGCGGTGGCCATGTCGGCTTCTACGTGGGCGAAGACACGGCCGCCTATCACGTGCTCGGCGGCAATCAGGGCGACAGCGTGACGGTGACGCGCATCGCCAAGGCGCGGCTCGTCGCCTCGCGCTGGCCCAAGGGGGTGCCGGTGATCGGCGCGCCGGTGCGCCTCGCCACCAGCGGCAAGCCACTGTCGAGTACCGAGGCGTGACGTGGGCGGCCGCCGGCGGGCTGCTCCGCCGCTTTTGGTGGGCCATCCCGCTGGCCGCGATGGTCGCGGCCGTGCTGCTCACGCGCGAGCGCCTTGCCGATGTAAGGCAGACGCTCGCCAACGAGCGGCAGGTATGGACCGAGGCGGTGCGCAAGGCCGAGCAGGCGAAGCTCGACGCCGAGCGGCGCTACGCCGTCCAGACCGCCCAGGCGGCGACCGCCTTTGCCGACCGCCTGTCCGCCCGCGAGCCGATCATCGTCCGCTCCACCAACACCGTGAGGGAATATGCTCAGACTGATGCCGGCCGGGCTGTGTGCCTTGGCGCTGACCGCGTGCGCGGGATCGACGATCTCGACGCCGCCCTCCTTGCCGCAGATCCCGCCGCCGCCCGTGCAGGCGAAGGCGCGATGCCTGCCGACCCCCGTTGAGCGGCAGGCCGACGGCGGCGCGACCAGCGCCCAGGCCGAAGCCGCGATCCGGCAGGGGCGGATCGACCTCGCCGCATGTGATGCCCGCCGCCAGCTCGCCGTCGACGCTTGGCCCAAGTGAACGCTGAAAGGACCGACATGAAGCAAATCCTCCTATGGGATCCGCGTCTGCCAGATGCCGCGCCCCGTCGTCTGACTGTTGACGATCGGATCGCATCTGCCGCGGTACGCGCTGGCGTTGCCGCTCCGGTCGATCAGCGCGATTTTGCTGAACTGTCGGCTGGCGGGCCACTTGCCGCAGGCGATCCGGTGGAGATGACCCTTCAGGTCGGCGTCGTGCCGCGCATGGTGCGAGTGATGTTGCCGAGCGCCGTCGCCGCGATCGCCGAGCAATTCGCGCTCGCGGCTAGTGTGCGTCGCCCTATCGGCGGTGGCACCCCCACGCCGACACCGACGCCGACGATCTACGCAGGCGCACCCGCTGGCACCGACGCGGGCGCGTTCTCCGGCTCGGTCGGCTCGCCTGCATACGCCGACCGCCCGCTGACCGGCGACGGCTACACCTCGCAGTTCTTCACCGCGTCAGGCGGTCGCCTGCTGGTCGGGAGTGACTTCTGATGACGACGCTCAGCACAACCGGCCGCGTTCGGCAGGCCGATTACAGCGACCTCTCGCGGCTGTTCACCGACGCCGGAAAGACGACGCCGGCAACGGCAGTCGGCCAGACCATCCTCGGCGCAACGGCGCTTGGCGGCGAGAACATTACACCCGGAACCGGGATGCAGGTTGCGAAGATCGGCGAGAAGTTCGCGGTCCTTTCGACCTCGACCGGATCAATGGTGTTCGACGGCGCCGCGGGCTACCTGACGGGCAGCGACCTGCCCGAAACCTCCCACATCGTCTATTACCTTCAGACGGTCGCGAACGGCACGAACCAGCGTCCGTGGAAGGCGACCGGCAGCGGGAACAGCGACGTATCGCTGCGCGCGGCGGTGGGCGTCGCAACTGTTGCCGACAAGCGCGCAGGCAGCGGCGAAGCGGCGATGAACGTCAACATCGGCAACGCGCCGACGTTGACGCGTGAGGTCGTCTCAATCCGCAATAACGGTGTGACGCTCGACGTTTGGCGCAACGGGGTGAAGGTTGCGACGGGCGCGGCGCGTAACACCGCTTCGATCACCGCAATGAGCACACTCGCGACGAACGTTGGCGCGGGGATCATCGTTGGCGAGGTCGCTTTCTACAGCATCGCGCAGAGCGATGCCGACTTTGATGCCGATCACGCCGCGCTGGTCGCGTCGTGGCCGCAGCCCGTTGCCGTGCCGGTCATCACGATCGACAACCAGGACTCGATCCGGGGGCTGTCCGCGCGTGCCGCGACCTATCCCGTAGCGGGCACGCTCGCCAACATCACCGGCACCCCTGCCAGCCTGCACGCCCGCGTCCTTCGCGTGGCTGACGGCACCACGGCCAAGGCGCTCACCAATACCGGCGCGGCATTCTCGGGTCTCAGCTTCACCGGCGGTTCGGTGACGAACATCCCGGCCGGCGGGCCGTACACGATGCAGTACGAGGTCCGCGATGCAGGCGGGACCGTGCTGCATACGATCAACGGTGGCATCGACTTCATGGTCGGGTTCGTTGTCTGGAACTTCGCGTCGTCGTCGA
Source organism: Sphingomonas yantingensis (assembly GCF_014199325.1). GTDB lineage: Bacteria > Pseudomonadota > Alphaproteobacteria > Sphingomonadales > Sphingomonadaceae > Sphingomonas > Sphingomonas yantingensis. Next base: position 321,643 of record NZ_JACIJJ010000001.1, on the reverse strand, counting down.
CTGGCGTGCGGATGGGCGAGGAAGACGTCGGCTCTGCGAGCAACATGGCGCTGCTCAACGCGAACCTCAGCCCGCTGTGGCGAGCCAACGGTCAGTTCGGTGCGGGCTATCGCGCGCTCCACGCCGCGCTGTCCCCGATCACCGGCGAGCCAACCATCGTCGTCAACACCGGGATCGGCGGCACGGTGCTTGCGAACTGGGAGGGCGACGCCGACGCGGCGCCGGGCACGCCCGTCGCCAGCAACCGCCCGTTCCAGCTCACGATCAACACCTTCGCCACTACCGCCGCTAAGCCCGATCTTGGATTGTTCGGTGCGGGCGCGAACGACACGTTCAAGCCCTATGACAGCGCGCAGGCCAGCGTCGTGCGCAGCCGCAACCTGCATCAGACCAAGATCCAGAAGGTCTTCCAGAAGTTCCTGACGCTGATCGGTCGCCCGGATGTGCCGGTCATCGTCATGGGTACGAACAACCGCGTCGCCGATGCCTCGAACGAAGCGTCCCCGGACGGTAACACCCGCCCGACGATGACGCGAGGCGCGGAGATCGCCTGGTCGCGATCTGTGCCGCAAGGCCGCTATGTCGGCGTCATGGATCTGCCGCTGGTCAGCGGCGACATCCACTTGACGCAGTTCGGCCACGAAGAACTCGGGCGGCGCATCGCAGGGGCGTATCAGAGCATCTTGGCGGGGCAGCGGTTCATGCCGCGCATCACGACCGCGACGTTCGTCCCGGGCGGTGCTGAGGTCACGGTCCAGCATTCGTCGGGCAACGACCTGAATGCGCAGCCGACGAACGGCTATTCGGGCTTTGTGGTTCGAGATGAGACGCGGGCGATCGTGCCGCTGACCGGCCCGGTCACCAAGCCGTCGGCGACTGCGGTCATGGTCCCCTTTGCGCGTGACCCAGCCAAGGCATACACGATCGCCCATCAGCCCGGCACGCGAACGCTGCCGCAAGCCGACATGCTGAAGGACAACAACGGCCTTCCCGTCGAACCAACCATCACTGCTGTCGGCGAGGTGCTGGTCGGCAGCCAGCGCGTCAACGTGTCGAACGTCTAGGAGCAACGCCAATGGCACTCTCACCGATCATCGTGGCCGAGCCTTTCGACGACCGAGACGGCGACGGCCGAATCATCTTCGGCACGCTCAACCGCAAGAAGTACGGCGTCAGCGAGGCGTTTTATCAGGGCCAGAACGCGGCCGGCGAGTACATCTACTGGCCCAAGGGCTACACGCCTGTTGTCGCGCCCCCGCCGCCGCCTGCACCTCCGCCGCCCCCGCCGCCTGCAACGCCCGGAACGGCCACGCTGGCGAACGGGGAAGCCTTCCTGCAATCCGACACGCTGACGGTTGGGTTCAATGCGTTCGGAGGCATCGGCACGGTCTACGCGGCCCCTGAGGGCTTTCGCACCGACACGGCGACCGGCTTGAAGCGCGTCGGCCTCTACCGTCCGCCGCTCGACGACGCGATCCTTCAGGGCCGTGCGATCGAGGGGTTCGTTATCGAGGCGAGCGGTGCGCGCGCGGCCAACATGCAGCTCACCGGCTTCTCTCAGATCAAGGGCGCCTTCGTCGATCCGACGCACTGGCAGGGCTCCTTCAATGGACTGCACATCGATCAGGTGGTGACGCTCGATGGCGACCGGCTCGTCTTCGCGGTGACGCTGTCCAACCGCAGCGGGAAGGCGATTACTGGCTTGCGCTACGCCCGGGCTTTCGATCCTGACCAGTCCGACCGATATCTGACGACGAACAAGGTCATCGCGCCGGGTGCGGTCGAAAGCACGCTCGACGGCGGCGGCAAGATCACGCTGCGCACTGATGCCGCCAGCGCTTATGTAGCAATCACCGCATACAACACTGCCTCCGTCATCGGCAGAGCGCGCCCCCTCGGTCACTCGAAGACGGCAGATGAGGTCGTGCAGCTAGTTATCCCGTGTGCAGATTTGCCAGCTGGCGGGTCGGTAACAACAACAATCGAGATAATCACCTCAGCTTAGGCCCCATATCTGATCTTCGCCACGCTAGGATAAAAACGTCGAGCGAGCCGCACGGCCAATCGCCGTCCTGTCGATGGCTTCAACGCCCTATCAAGACCCGCGATGCCATTTTTGCGCCGTATCTTCTGGCCGCGGCCATGTCGCGCAATCGCGCCGACGCATAAACTCCAGTGGCCCTGCGGGTGGGGATACAGGTCGATATTGCAACGAACGACCTCGTAGCCGGCCTCTTGCAGGAGGTTTGTCAGGCTTTCCGGCGTGAAAAAATTGACGTGCGTCACCGGCTCTGATTCCGCCGGCAGCTGATCAAACACTTCATAGGGGACCTCTACGTACATCGCGCCGTCATCGGCTAGAGACCGACGCAGCTCCATTAAGCACTGCAGCGGCGAGCCGAGGTGCTCAACGACGTGGCTGCACACGATCGCGTCAAATGTCTGATCAACCGGAATGTCCTTTTCTGTAGTCGCGATCTTGGTCACGCCGGCGATCGGGCGATCGGCATAGTCTACTAGGGCGCAAACAAAATCGCGTTCTACAAATTCTTTTAATAGGCGGCCGTCTCCGCCACCGAAATCCATCACGCGAGTGGCGCCGTGCGGCATATGCTTAGACAGCATTTTATACACTCTGCGAGCGCGCAATGCCGTTCGCTCAAGGTCCTCGGACTTACTCGGCGTGGCGTCCCCCATGCCACCGATGAACGCATATTTCTCTGAAATTTCGGCATCGGATGGTCGTGGCTCGTAGATCATCAGGCCGCAGTCCACGCACCCGACGAACTCGAATGCGGCCTCGTTTGTCCCAGGCTTCCAAACGTCGAAGAGGATAGTGAGAGCGGTTCGCTTCCAGCCTTTCGCATGCTCGATACTATCCCGGCGATACGTTCGGTGCCCGTAGCGTTTGACCTTTCTGACGCCGCAGGTTGGACAAGGCGGGATGCTTTGCACAGGCGCTTCTCCGAGTCGTTAGGCTGAATAAACTCCTTCAACAAACTATAGGCAAATGGATTCTTCGACACTTAATAAACATGGAAAGGCCGATACAGTCTGGCACCAATGAAACTATTGGCGGCTATTTTGTCATTACAGGGGCATCGGCTCGCGCCACCATGGCAGAGCCGGCGCGCTCTTGACCTTAGGAGGCATGATCACGCCGAAGAGGCGGGCATCGGTGCCGAGGAAGTCCGCGATGGTTCGAGCGTCCCGGTCGGACAGCAGGGCAGGGACGCCCTCGCGGATATGCCGGCCGATGTAACCATCACCTCGGCCGATAGCGCGCGAGCACATCGTGTGGCTGCAATCGAGCGCCCGGGCGGCGGCGTCGAGATTGGCGCGCGCTTCGGCCGAGGTCACGATCCTCATAGCGAAAGCCAGTCCATCTCGGCATCCTCGAGCGCCTCGAGCATGTCCGGGTCGGCCCCCAGCTGACCCATGCGCAGGCGGACGGCCTCGACGTCGCCATCCTTTGGGAAGGCGCGGTCTGCCCGGGCGGCATCGGCGAGGCCGTCGATCCAGTCTCCGCGGCTGCGCTGGACGAGCAGCCAACGGCCGAACGGCTCGCTCTTGGGCGCATAGCGGTTGGATTGAGCGGTCACGGCAATCTCCTGTGGGCGAATCGTTAGCAACCGATATAGCCTGTTCGCGCTATGTTCCAAATGTGCCACGACGCCCGCCATGAGTGCGAACTCTCGATTTGAGACGTGGAGTGATGCCGCGCGAAAGGGGGCGAACCTCGCCGTCGGCTGTAGCGGCTGCGATCGACGCGCGGTGATCGACGGCAAGTGGCTCGACCGGAAGTTCTTCGTGCATCGCTGGGACAATCGGATGGCGATGCTGTCGCAGCGGATCCGCTGCGGCCGGTGTGGCGCGCGGCCGGACCTGGTTCGGGTGACGCATCAGCGGCCGACGCTCGTGCTACCGCCGCAGGACGAGGCGGAGTGGCGGAAGCTGGTGGCGCGGCTGCGACGCTAACGTACAGATTTGAACACGACCGTGGCGCCGATTTGCGGTGGCTATCGCTTCTTTATGCACCCTTCGCTTGGGCCGTTTGCAGTCATGGCCGCTTCTCCTGTGACGGATCGTTTCCATAGGGCAACCGAAGAAAGGCAGGTCGAGGGTTATTCCCGCGGATCGCGGCTCTGCCGCGGAGGTGATAGATCGCTTGCAAGCGGTCGACGCCGATCGCTTTTTGCAGCTTGACGATTTCGTCTTCTGTCGGCGTCAATGCGTCCTCCGCAGTGAGCGGCCCGCCTAAGGGGCCGAGACTGGTGGCCTCACGCATACGCCACGACAGTGGCCAAAGGTGCCCAAAGGGTCATTCAACGCCGAATTGGACCGAGACCTCTCGACGTCACTTCGCGCCGACGGGGGATTGCTAAGACACAATGAGCCCGTGGAGATGCTCGTACACTCCCAATTTGGAGTCAATCAACTTCAGACCGCTCGCATATGCGAATGCACGAGCTGGATGTCGGCGAATGGGACTGATGCCATTGCCCAGCTGGTGGCTAAAGAGGCAGGCGGAAGCGGACGTGGTGTCAGCCGCGTCGAACGGAATACTCGGCGCGAATTATGAGATGTCTTCGACGATGGGAGCCCTGCCTACAAAAGGGCATCTGAATGCCACTTTCCAAATGCGCATGCTAAATCTATTAACCCTGTTCAGGGGGGGGGAAGGCCCGTCCGGTCTTCGAGAGGGTGTGGAAATGGCCTTTGCTGTCGCGCTTCAGCTGCTGTCGCTGATTGCGATCTTCGGTCTGGTGGTGTCGCTCAAGCTCGCGCAACGTCGGATTCGCGTTCTTGAAATTGCCATCCGCGACACGCGGTCCTCGGACCAAAATAACTACTTTCGCGGGTCGCCTCAGTCGATCTGAGCAAAGGGCCGGTGCCCACATCCTGGTAAGATGGAAGCCCTTCAGAAATCGCAACTTAAGCTAAGCGGCCTATCGTTACCGCTTTAGCGAAGTATGGATTTAGAGGGCGCGTGTTGCACTCGTCGTAAATGCAGAGATGATAGGTGGTTTCGGGCGAAGCTGACGCGAAGGTCAGCTCCGCCCGACTAGAAGGAGTAGGACGACATAATGAGCAGCCCACTTTGTTCCTGCCTTTTAAAGCGCACCTCTTCTTCCAGGCCCGGCAAGGGCATGTTTTCGAGAATACCGTCGCCAAGCGTTTGAACGTTGAGGTCGTAAAGGACACCAACTCCGATATTAAAGCTATCGGTACCTGTACCCGATCTCCGAAGGCCGACCATTACACCAGCTCCGATGGCGTCGATTATGGCCTCGGCACCTCCAGGCTGAAGCGCAATGAACGGCCCAACACCCCAATTCTTCTCTGTGGCTGTATTCTCAAAGCCGAAAAACCTCTTAACTCCACCAATATTCGTTGGAGTAAAAAGGAAATGAGATTCGAGAACGAAGCGAGCGCGCACATTCTCGGTTCTGTTAACCCTGACTATGCCATCGACAACTGAAGCGTCTGAAACTCGTCCGTTACTACCCAGATCATAGCTAAAGGCTACACCGACACCAAAGTTAATTCCCCCAAAAGTCTGTTTTCCAGTCGTATTTGCTCGAATGCCCTCTTGAGTCCAAGGCTTCACTTCCACAACTTTTGTGCCATCTGGCTTTTCAGTCGTAGTCGTAACGGTACCGGGCGAGGGCTGACTTTGCTGAATTAAGGCGGCGGGGGCTGTGACACCGGGCTGAGTGGGGGGTGCTCCGCTGATGCTCGCGAGATAAATTCTAGCCTGATCGGCCTTCGCTTTGGCTGCCGTCTCCGCGGCAATCGCAGCATTTGCCTCCGCGAGCTTGCTGGCGGCGAGTTCCTTTTGCAGCTCCGCCATTTGACGCTCAATTTCAGCGGCTGGCCTAGGGCTTGTAGGCGCGGTCTGCGCCACACAAACGGACGGCATGATCATCGCGGCCAAGGAAAAGCAAAATGCTCTACCGGTATAGGCTGTCATATTTGTGCCCCCAATTCGCTTGAACGCACATGCAACAAATACTTGCCTCGCGTTGACCATGTCACCATCGCCTCGCGGAGTCTTGGAGAAATATGCCATTAGATTCCGCGCACTGAGCAGACGGGTGCGGAAAGCGCGCTCAAGGGTCCGGTGCCGCTCCGGTGAAAATCGCCAATGTTTCGCTTTTGTTCGTTATTCGTTCACGATAGTGGTGATGTCACGGGCGTTAAAAAACCTAGATCAAACCTAGGCTCCCTTTCCCTCCGAAGGCAGAGGCCAGGGGTTCGAATCCCTTCGGGTGCGCCAGTTTTCTTGTGATTTTGACGAGCTCACATTCGGCCCTGCGGCAGTTATGTGGTCGTAACCTGTCTCGCCCGCACCGGGCGACCCCATCGTAGCACCCCGGACTTCCCCAGCCGGCTGCATCTGACGGGGCCGTAAACGATCGTGGCAGAGGTTAAGCCGCCTCAGCACCAGGTCGTGTCAGATCTGAGCGCAACCCGTTGCCGGCGGCTCTCCTCGACGCTCCTCGCATCGGCGATGCTTCGTCGAATCGTTCGGGAGCCCCTTTCCGCCGCCGAAACTTGCCGGCTCGACGTAGCCGGAGGTTGCCGCCTCCGAGTGGTGCAGCTTCTTATCAAAGCGCCGATGGAGCAAGTCGCTGCAACCAGCGCAGTAGCCGCGCTGGGCCAGCGCAACGGAGCGCTCGGATGCCCAAATCGCTAGGTCAACTCTTCGATGAATATGGTGTCCGAGACGCTTGGCACCGGGCGGCCGTTCGCGTCGGCTAGCTGACATTCGAACACGCCATCAGCCTCCACTGCCATGACGACCAAGACATCACCGGGAAAGAAAACCGGAGGCACCCCCGGCATGATCTCCGAATATCCTCCAAAGTTTACGATCTGCCTAGGCAACCCAACCACGTCATATCCCCTTACACCTTAGTCCGAATCAATATAGCAGCCTTGCACTGGCATGAAAACCCCGTCTGCTTACGAGTAGTAGTCGCCTACTTATCTAACAGAGTTCCGTAAGTTCTTTTGCATGATTCGTTTCTTTATGGAAGGTTTTCCTTTCGAATTAACGGGAGCCGAGCGTGTACCACGGATCGACGGATGAAATTGGGACGCTGATCGAGCGAATTTTGGGAGGGGACGGGACCTCGAAGGGCTTCAAAGACATGCGCGATCGAACGGCTTATGTGTTTGTGACCGGCACACACCCATCGCATCTGCGCCAAACGTGGACGCAAATCCTCAGTCGCGTCAGTCGCATGTCCGCAAGCGCGACCGCGCTAGATGGACGCCCCGCCAGCCTTCAGGTGGATCAGCGCGTCGTCGCGAAGCTCGATCTGGCGAACCATCCAATGGTGACGAAGGTTCGCGAATACGTCGCCAGAGGCTACAGGATCACCATCTCCCTCGGCCCCAACGAGCGTAAGCCTTACACCAAGATCTACCTCTCTCGGGGAACCGGCGATGCCACAAACCTCGTCACCGTTCAGATCGACGGGTCAGTACTCGATCATTGGAGGCGAAAATAAGCGCCAGGCGTTGACCCGAGTATTGCATCCTCAGAGCCTGTCACCTGCGCACCCCGGAGCCTGAACGCGTCCAGAGCCTCGTCGGCGGTTGCAACGCGTTGCAGCGCGGAGGTCTTCCAGGCGTCGACGCCGTACCAGCGGGCCCACTCCCCCGCCACCCCTTCGATCGTCTTCCGCATCTTGCTGAGCCGCGTGCGATCGGCGGTCATTAGGTCCCGGAGGATGGCATCTGCACGATGCTGGGCAAACTCTGCCGGGACGAATACCTCCGCGCCGCCATCCGCAAGCCGGAACCAGTAGCCAAGGAACTTGAACGGCTGCGAGATCGGCTTGGGAGGTGCCGCCCGCAGAAGAAAGGGGCCAGCGGCAGAAGACGCGAACGCCTTCTGCAAGAGGTCCACGATGGCGCCTGCCTGCTCCCGGTCCACGAATATGCCGAGGTTGTCGGAATAGGTGTGAAGGTTGTGGCCATACGCATGCAGCAGCGGCCCGCCGGGGAGATCAGCCAAACCCCGTAGAACCTCTGCCACCACGTACTCGCCCACGAGTGCAGACAGCGCCGACCCCTGCGGAATACGGTGGCCAAGGCATGATTGTGATAGCCGACGACGAAGAGCTCGAATGGCCGAAGCGCGTATGCGGTCACGACGTCTTCCTCTTCGACCGCCAGTCGGCGGCATAGGCTGTCCATGCGGTATCCTCGCGGGCCGTGGCCTCGCGATCATACCGCTCCAGATCCCCTTGTAGGATTTGCAGGCGCGCCCAAGAAGCGCCCCCCGCATCGACCGCTTCGTAGAGCGTGTCGGCATTGCTCGCGCCGGTGAGCGCCGGGCGTAGCGCGGCCAGTTCCTTCGCGATCGCTGCGACCTCGCGCTCGATAGGCAGCGCGTCGCCGAGCCGATGGGCGTGGCCGTTGCGATCGACCCAGCCGAACCAGCCGCCATCGACCTGACCGCCGCGTGCAAAGCGCGGTTGCGCGTCGAGCCACGCCTTGGCCTCGCCCCGCGTGGCCGTGCCCGGCGGCGCGATGCGCGACGCGCAGACAGCAATCGCCTGGCGCTGGTGCGCGGTCATGGGCTCAGCGAGCCGCCGGGCGCGCATCTCGGGCGCGTCGTTGGTGACGGCCATGAGCCGGGCGTGCTCGCGGTGCAGTTCCACGACCAGCAGCACGTCAGCGATCATCCCCGGCAGTTCTTCGATCCGCGCGGCGAGGTTCATTGCGTCGCCCCGGATGATCGCTATGGCGTGCTCGTTCCAGCGAGCGAGGTCGGCCCGCAGCTGCTCGAGCCGGGGCCGGAGCCGACCGATCGCGGTGCGAGCCGGGTCACGCAGCATGCGATCCGGATTGTCGAGGAGGGCGACATAGCCGTCCATCTCCCGGGCGACCTCCGCCACCTCGGCCTCGATCCTCGCGGGGCTGTCGAGCTCGTGCCGCTGACCGTCGCGGTCGGTCCACACGAACGCGGTCACGCCACGAACTCGCGATAGTTTAGGTTGGCGCCGTGCGCCTCCAGCCAGTCGGCGGCATCGCCGCGCGACAGGTGCCCCGGCACGTCGATCCCGCGCAGGCGGCAGGTGACACGGATCAGCCAGCGCTGATTGCGCGTCATTCCCTCTTCCCGCCACGCGCCTTCCAGGCGATATTCCTCGTTGCGCGCGAGCCACTCGGCACGATCGGCGTCATAGGCGACCAGCCGGCGACGCCAGGTCTCGTACAGCCCACGCGCCGAGAGATCGCGGTCGTGACGGTCGATCATCATCACAATCGCTTGGCCGAACGACACCGATGGCTCGGTGTCGATCAACTCGTCCATGTCGGACCAGACCTGGTCCGCCCAGAACGCCAGCAGCCCGGCGAGCGCATCGGCGTCGATCGCCGACAGGCCGTGGTTCACCAGCACGCCGCCGAGTGCGATCTTGTTGTGCACCTCGGTCGGCTCGGCAACCACGGTCTTGTAGCGCGGTGCGACTAGCGCACGGCGGCGTTCGGCGATCGCAGCCCGATCCTCGTCCAACCGCGCGAGATCGGCGTCGGCCTTCTCCAGGACGCGGTCGATGTCCGGCTGGCCATCGGCATTTTCGTAAATTCGCGAATCCATGACGCTTCTCCTTGGGAAGCGGCGTGATCGCGCGATTCGGCCAGTTATCCTTTCCGAACCTAGCTTCGGAAAGGATCGGCGATGTGAGGGAGCTAAGGTTGGGGGGCTGAAGTTTGGCGCAAGAAATGTTTCACCGATGGCGAAACCCTCGACCTCCTCCCGGGCTTCTCGAAACGCCCCCCAACGCAGGGTGCATCGCTACATCGATGCGCTGTTCACGGATGATTTCGGCCGCCAGTCGAAGCTGACTACCAGCAGCGCCAACGGCTTCATGCGGATGCGCTATTACTCGCGCCGCACCGCTGAGGCAGGCGTGTCGCAACGGGTGGTGTTGTATTGCTTCAACGGTGCCGAGCTCGATCCAGACGGCAACCCCTATGTCGCGACCAACATCGGTATGACGATCGACGAGGCTTTGTGCGGATTTGACCATCTCGAGCAGGTCAACTGGGCGGCGCAGAAGAACGCCAAGCTGTTGATGCACGGCATACTGGCGGTCGATCATCGCCAGTCTCCGGACGAGATGATGACTTGCGGCGTCCGCTGGGCAGAGGAGACGCTTGGCCGGTTCGACCTGCCTTATCTGGTAACGCTCCACGCACCGCCGCCGGACGGCGACCAGCGCAACTGGCACCTGCACGTCCTGTGGTCGTTCCGGCCGATGGTCCGCACCGGCGACCACGAATGGTATGTCGGCGAGATGCTGCGCACCGACCTCGACAATCCCAAGGCCATGAAGCTGTTCCGTGAGATGTATGCGAGCGTCATGACCGAAATGTCGTTCGAGGCCGGTCAGGACCAGGTCTGGACCGCGAAGAGCAATGCCGACCGCGGCCTGCCGCACGAGCCGCAGGTCCATCTCGGCGGTGCAAGGACGAACCAGGCGCGCAGCGGCGAATATGTCGCCGAGAACGAGGAGAACCACGAGCGCGTCATGCGCTCTAAGGCTGCTGTGATCGACGATGCGCTACGTCATGCCGACGAGGCACTGGCAAAGGCGCAGGAGGCCGCACGCGCCATCGCCGCGCGGTTCGCCCGCTTGCCGGCGCTACCCCTACCGGTCCCGGAGCGGGTCGTTGCCGCCACAATGGCCATCGAGGCTGCGGTGGTTCCCAAGCTACTGCCGCTATCGACGACGGCGGTTGTCGTGCCGAAAATACCGCCGGTCAGAATCAGGCCATCACAGATCGCCGGATCGATCGAGCAGCAACAGCGAACGTTACCGCAGCGTCCCTTGATCGAGGTCGTCGCGATGGCCCAACCGCAGCCGATTTCACGCCCGGCGCGAATGGAAATCGGAAATTTGCGAATCCGCTTGCCGCGATTGGCGGGAGCATCGATCCAGCCCCTTGCGACGGTGCCGGTCGCACCGGCAAGGGCGCACATTTCCGCACCGCCTAGCTTGATAGCGCGTGTCCCGCCTCGTGCCGCGCGCGCCACGGAGCTAACCGCGCCGCCGCCAACGATGGCACGGGCGATCATCCCGCAGTTGCCCGCACTTGCGCCGCGGCGGCTGCCGAACTTCGCCGACACCACCATCATCGATCTGGCCATCACCCGCAGCGACGAAGCGCGGAAGCGTGACGAGGAACGCCGCAAGCGTGAGGACGCGGCCATCGCGCGCATCGCACGCGAAGCGAGGGCGGCAGCGGCGGCCCAGGCCGCGATCCAGCGGCAGGCGCTGGATGACAGCGCCGCATCGGCAAAACCACGCAAACATGCCTGGCAGCGCGCGCGTCAACAGCGCGAACAAAGCACAGAGGCGATGAATTGGTGATCTCATGTGCTCGCATGTGACCAGCGTGGAAAAGCCGCATCGGCGGCGTTCCTGTGATCGGGAAGGGTTGAGAGGAAAAGCCTCGCTGCCGCTCGGTCGATCCTAACAGGAGCATCGACCATGACGCACATCACCGGCGCCGCCTCGGTAGAGGCGGCGCTTTCCACATGCGCGCGCGATCCGGATACCAACCAGCGCATTGCGGGGCGACACGGTCGTACAACGCTCGCAGCGGATCCACTGCGTGTCGGGATCCATATCGAGCGCGACTTTGGAACCAAGCACGTAGAAGTCGCCCGTAGCGCCCGGCGAAAACACATCGCGTAGGACGGGCGTCACGATTTTCGCAAAGTCGCCTTTCAGCCATTGCTTCAGCCCGCGCTCTTCGAGGAGCGTGGTGAATTTGCGCGAGAATTTGCCCGTCCAAGGCCGGACGCCCGACGAACCACGCGCACCCTCGACATTGATCGGGGTGTGCTGGAGCTTGATCCCGTGCTTCTTAAGCGCCTGCCACAGCCAGAGCTGGACCAAGGCGCTACGCGCGTCCTCTTCACTAAGCCCGGCGATCGTGGGGACGGTGACGCCCTCGGTGAGCTTACCCGGCCAGCGGCCCTTCTCGCGCAGCGTCTCGACTAGCTTCTGGTCCTTTTCACTGCCGCCGCGCGCCGCATCTTCGATCGTGAGATAGTAGTCGAGCGTCTTCAGCCGCTGCTGATCGCGCTTGCTGTTACGGAAGCCTGGATAGAGCGTCCGGCCAGTATAGCGGCCGAACTTGGCCGGGCGGCCGCCTGCATCCTTGAACGCTTTACGGACCGCGCCTGAACCAAACAGGTTGCGCAGGCGCCCCAACTGATCATTGACCAGCGCGTTCATCGGATACAGCAGCAGAGCGCGCACGGCGCGGGTCTCGAACTGCTTCGGCCGGTCGAGCGCCTCCTCCGCCAATCGCGCAAGAACCGGCAACAGAAAGCTCTCGGTCTTGCCCGAACCGGTGCCTGTCGTGACGACGATGCCGCTGCCGGCCGCGTCAGCGCGGGTCGTCAACTCGAGCGCCTGCGCTTGATGTTCATAGGGCGGGTTGAATAGCAGGTCCTCGCTTCTGTCGGCGAGCGCCGTCAGGAACGCGCCAACCCCAGCGGGCAAATCAAGATCCTGATACCGCCGCTTGCCCTCATAGCTCGGCGTACTCTCGATATAGGGGGTCTGTGCGATGCCGTCACCGGTCAGCAACGTCCGCCTGAGCGCCACCACCTTCGGGTCCGACAGATGGTAGGTCGCCTCGATATAAGAGGCGAGCGCCTCGCGCATGTGATTGATTTCGGTGCGCACGACGATGACCTCCCAATCACCCGCATCTCTACGGGCGTCCCCAGCGAGACCTTACCGGAATAGCCAACACGTTCAATTAGCTACAGCTTGCAACGGCCACGTTTGCTGTGCCTGCCCGTCGCGCCCTGGGCGCTCGAGCGAAGTTTCGCCTTCACCTCATGCGGAGGCCGTCACCTGAAACGACGGACAGGAACCGCAGATTGCAAGCATTACGAAGCATCAGGGGAACTTCCTGCTGAGGCTCGCCTCCAGTCATGGGAGAGTGTTTGATCGTGAGAAAAGCTAATATGCGCTCGAAGAACCGAGGAAAGCGCGGCAAGGAGTGGGCGAATTACGAGGAGGTCGCCAGGTATGTGCTTCAGCAGCTTGGCAAGAGGTTCGGCCTCGCCGAAGTCGAGGGGAAGCAGAAGGTGTCAGGGCGGCAGTCCGGAACTGAGTGGGAGATAGACGCTAAGGGCGTCCGGGAGGCCGACAGTTCGATCATTCTTGTGGAATGCCGACGCTGCAAGCGCCGCTTGAACCAAGAGGCCTTGGCTGCGGTCGCGTATCAGATCATCGACTCCGGCGCTGCTGGAGGCATCACCGTGAGTCCGCTGCCCTTTCAAAAGGGTGCCGTCAAGGTCGCGAAGGCAGGGAGGATCGAGCACGTGCAGCTCAGGCCAGAAAGCACACGCGAGCAGTGGATCGCAGAGATTGGAAAGGTCACCCATATCGGGATCACCGAAACCGTCGGTGTAACTATGCATGACTCTTTTCAGATTACCGTCCTAGACGGTGAGGGCAATGTAGTGGAACGGCGCGCGGACTAGACCTTAAGCGCGCTTTTGGTCGGTGCGACGACGCAGGCGACGTCGCCGACTGCCGCATTCCAGGCTCAGCGGTCGAACTGGATCGAAATTTCCCAATGATCTGAGTGCCCATCTTTGTCATGCCGGGCGCGCCATTTTTCCTAGATCAACACCCCGCTCACCCGCCCCAGCAGCCCGGTCAGCGCCATTGCCGCGCAGCCGAGGATAGTGACGCGCAGCACCGCGCGCACGACCGGCGATCCGCCCGCCCGCGCGCCGATCGCGCCGAGGATCGCGAGCATCAGCACTGCCGCCACGAACACCGCGGCCACCGCCGTCTCACGCGGCACGATCGCGGCGACCGCGACGGGGACGATCGCCCCGGTCGCGAACGCCGCGGCCGACGCAAGCGCGGCTAGGACGGGGTTCGCCCCGCCCTCGTCCGCCAGGCCCAGTTCGTCGCGGCGATGCGCGCCGAGGGCGTCGTGCGTCATCATCTGCTGCGCCACCTGTCCCGCCAGCGCCGGCTCGACCCCGCGCGCGACATAGATAGCGGCAAGCTCCGCCGTCTCCGCCTCTGGCGCGCGGGCAAGCTCGGCGGCCTCGCGGGCGAGGTCGGCATTCTCGGTATCGGCCTGCGAGCTCACCGACACATATTCGCCCGCCGCCATCGACAGCGCGCCGCCGACGAGCGACGCGATGCCGGCGAGCAGCACCGTCTGCGCACTCGCGCCCGGCGATGCGGCGACGCCTACGATCAGGCTGGCGGTCGAGATGATACCGTCGTTCGCGCCCAGCACTGCGGCGCGCAGCCAGCCGACGCGGTGGATCAGGTGATGCTCGCCGTGCCCTGCCCTCATTCGCCCGTCTCCTTGCGCGCCGCGCGCCGCTCGACCCAATGATACAGGCTTGGCAGCAGCAGCAGCGTCAATATCGTCGAGGTGATGATGCCGCCGATGACGACGGTGGCAAGCGGTCGTTGCACTTCGGCGCCCGCGCCGCTGGCGATCGCCATCGGGATGAAGCCGACCGAGGCGACGAGTGCGGTGGACAGGACGGGACGCAGGCGATCGTGCGCGCCGCGCCGGACAGCCTCGTCCACCTCGAGCGGCTCGCCCTCCCGCCCGTCGCGCAGGGAATTGATATGGTCGATGAGGACGAGGCCGTTGAGCATCGCGATGCCCGACAGCGCGATGAACCCGATCGCCGCGGTGATCGAGAACGGCATGCCGCGCAGCCACAGCGCCAGCACGCCGCCCGTCACCGCGAACGGGATGCCGGTATAGACGATCGCCGCATCGCGCACGCTGCCGAGCGCGGCGAAGACCAGCGCGAAGATGAGGATCAGCGCCGCGGGCACGACGATCGTCAGACGCTTCTGCGCGGCTTCCAGCTGGTGATACTGCCCGCCGAACTCGATGCGATACCCCTTGGGCAGCTTCACCTGCTGCTGGATCGCGGTCCGCGCCTTGTCGACATAGCCGGCCAGGTCACTGGTCGACAGGTTGACCATCAGCGCCGCGCGCCGGTTGGTGTCGTCGTGCAGGATCGGCTCGACGATCCGCTCCTGGCGCAGCCGCGCGACGCGCGACAGCGGGACCATGCCGTACTCGCCGACGCGCAGCGGCAGCGCGAGGATGGCGGACGGATCGGCGCGCAGGCTCTCCGGCATGCGGATCACGATCGCGTGGCGCGCGGGGCCGTGCGGGATGAAGCCCACCTCCGCCCCCGCGAGCGCATCGCGGATCGCGTTGTTCACTTCCTGCGTGCCGAGGCCGAGGCGAAGGAGCGCGGGATGGTCGAGCTCGACGACGATGCTCTTGGGCCGGCCGGACGTCTCGAACTCCACCCCTTCGGTCCCCGGCAGCTTCTCGAGCACGGCCTTCGCCTTTGCCGCCGCGCGTTCGAGCGTGTCGTAATCGTCGCCATAGATCTTGACCGCCACGTCAGCGCGCACGCCCTCCAGCATCTCGTTGAAGCGCATCTCGATCGGCTGGGCGAACTCGAAATTCTGCTTGGCGTAGACGCGCTTGGCGACCTTCTCGATCCCGGCGATCAGCTCGTCCTTGGTTCGCGGCGCGCCGTCGCCGGTCGGCCAGTCCTTTTCGGGGCCGTAGAAGATGTAGAGGTCGTTCTGCTCGGGCGGCATCGGGTCGGTCGCGACCTCGCTGGTGCCGATCCGCGAAAAGGTGTGCGTGACCTGCGGATAGGCGCGGCGGATCGCGCGCTCGGTCGCCTGCTCGATCGACAGGCTCTGTTCCAGCGACATGCCGACGGGGCGATAGACCATCGCGGTGATCGCGCCTTCGTCGAGCTGCGGCGTGAACTGCGATCCCAATGTGCGGAACACCATGAACGTACCCGCCAGCAGCGCGATCGCGGCAAGGACGAGGAGCGCCGGATGCCGGATCGCCCCGTTCAGGGCGGGGGTATAGACGCGCTCGGCCACGCCGACGAAGCCGCCTTTGTGCTTAGCGTCGTCCTTGGCGGGTGCGCGCAGCAACCAGGCGGACAGCGCGGGGACGACGGTGAAGGTCCAGATGAGGCCCGCGATGATCGCCAGCATCACCGCCTGCGCCATCGGCTGGAACAGCTTGCCCTCCACCCCGCCGAGGCTGAGGACGGGGACATAGACGAGCGCAATGATCGCGATGCCGAACAGCGTCGGGCGCGCAACCATCCGCGCCGCCTCCGCCACGATCTCGCGCCGTTCGTCGGCGGTCAGATCCTCGCCCTTCTCGCGCCGTCGCTGGCCGAGCAGGCGCAGGCTGTTCTCCACGACGACGATCGCCCCGTCTACGATCAACCCGAAATCGAGCGCGCCGAGGCTCATCAGGTTGCCCGACACGCCCAGCGCGTGCATGCCGCCCGTCGTCACGAGGAAGGCGAGCGGGATGACGAGCGCGACGATCAGCGCCGCGCGCCAGTTGCCCATCACGAACAACAGGACCAGCGCGACGAGCAGCGCGCCCTCGCCCAGATTCTTTTCGACGGTCTGGATCGTGCGATCGACCAGGTTGGCGCGGCTGTACTGGCGGTCGATCACCATGCCCTTGGGCAGCGCCGCCTCGATCGCCGGCAGCGCATCCTCGACGCGCATCGCGACCTCGCGGCTGTTCTGGCCGACAAGCATCATCACCGTGCCGAGCACCGTCTCGCGCCCGTTCTGCGTCGCGGCCCCCTGCCGCGGGGCAGCGCCGGTGGTGACGGTGGCGAGGTCGCGGACCGTCAGCGGCAGGATGCCGCCGGCGAACTTGACGGGGATCGCGGCGATCGCCTCGGCACTCGTCACTCGCGCCTCGGTGCGGACGGTGAAGCGCTCGGCCCCACGCCGGATGATGCCGCCGCCGGCATTCTCGACGTTTTTGCTAACCGCCTCGGCCAGCTCGCCGGCGGTGACGCCGTGCATCGTCAGGCGGACGGGATCGGGCTCGACGACGAACTGCTCTTCCAGCCCGCCGTTGGAATTGACGTCGGCGACCCCGGCCACCGCGCGCAGCATCGGGCGCACGGTATATTCCTGCGCTTCGTACAGCTCCATCAACTGGCGCTGGGCGCTCATCCCCGGCGGCGGCCGCTTCCATTCGAGCGTGTAGTAATAGATTTCGCCGAGGCCCGTGGTGATCGGCGCCAGCTGCGGCGTGCTGCCCGGCGGCAACTGGTTCTGCACCGCGGTCAGCCGCTCGGTGACAAGCTGCCGCGCCTTCAGCTGGTCGGTGCCGTCCTTGTAGAGGAGCGTCACCTGGCTGAGCCCCGTCTTGGTGAGCGAGCGCGTCTGGTCGAGGCCGGGTTGCCCACCCATCGCCCGCTCGATCGGCAGCGTCACCAGCCGCTCGATCTCCTCGGGGGCGAGCGCGGGGACCGCGGTGTTGATCTGGACCTGCACCCCGGTGATGTCGGGGATCGCATCGATCTGAAGCGTCGTGAACGACCACAGGCCGACCGCGGCAACCAGCGCGGTGACGAGCGCGACCGCGAGGCGGTTGCGCGTGACGAGATCGAGCCAGGCCTTCATCGCGTCAGCGGATTGCCGCCGTTGAGCGCGCGCAGCTTCAAGAGCGCCTCGATCGCCTCGCGCCGGGTGTCGAGCACCGCGTTGACCGCATCGACATAGGATTGCTGGATCTGCGTGTAGGTCGTCAGCGGGATCGCGCCGAGCCGATAGTTGCGGTCGGCATCGGCCGCCGCCTCGGCAAAGCGCTTGGGCGAATTGCCGTCCCATTTGGTGAGGGCATCGCGCTTCGCCTCGTACTGCGCGGCCTGGTCGAACACGTCGCGGGCGATACGGCGCTCGGCGGCGACGTGCGTCGCGTTCGCCTGCGCCTGCTTGCCCTGTTCGGCGGCGACATCGCCCGCCTGCCGGTTCCAGAGCGGCAGCGTGGTCTGAAGCCGCACGCCGTAATTGGTCTCGCGAATGTCGGAACGGGCGCGGTCATAATAGGGGCCGACGGCGACGGTCGGCAGGCGCGATTTGCGGGCAAGGTCGACGCGCAGGCCCTGCTGCTCGAACTGCGCGCGCAGCGACTGGAGCTCGAAATTGTTGGCCGTCGCGCGCGCCGCCAGCGCCCCGCCGGGCGGCAGGTCGGGCAGGCTCATGTCGGGCCGGACGATGCGGATGCGCGCGGCGAACGGCGCGCCGCGTAGCTGGTTGAGCTCATAGAGGATCGAATTCGCCTCTGCATCCGCCGTCGCGGCGCTGCGCTCGGCACTGATCGCGCTCGCCTGTAGCGAGGCGGCTTCCAGTTGCGGCGAGGGACCGGCGGGGTCGCGCGCGACGATGATGCGGGCGAGCGTGCGCATCCGCGCCGCCACCTCCCGCGCCGCCGCCGCCTTCTCGTCCGCCGCGAACAGCCCGTAGCCGAGCGACCGAGCGCGCGCCGCCAGCGTCGCATCGAACTGCTGGAGGCCGAGCTTGGCCAGACCCACCTGCCGCTCGGCGATCGCGCGGCGAAGCGCGATGCGGCCGCCGAACTCGATCGGCTGGACGACCGAAACGGCATAGGTCATCCCCTCGCCCGCCAGGTTGCCGCTGACCGGATCGGTCGCGCGCCGCTCACCGAACTCGACCGTTGCTTCGGGATCGGCCCAGCGGCCCGCCGCGTCGCGCTGCACGCCTGCGGTCTCGATCTGGCGCTGATAGAATTGCCGCTCGGGGTTGTTGGCGATCACGTCGGCGACCAGCGCATCGAGCGAGATCGCCCCTTGCTGCGCCGCCGCCGGCGATGCGACCATGACCAAGCCGGCAAGCCAGAACGTCCGCATCATCCTCTCCGAAAGCCTGCCGCCTGCCTAACGTGGGTTTTCGAGGGCCGTCGACTAAATCCGCGTTCAGAGTCTGAACGCCTATTCAGTTGACGCATCCCGCCCGGCGGCGCGACACCCGGCCCATGACGCGCATCCTGCTCATCGAGGACGACGACGGCACGGCGGACGAGATCCTGCTCGAACTCGCCGCCTCTGGCTATGAGGCGGAGCGTGCGGGCAACCTTGCGCTGGCGGGCGAGCGGGCGCGCGCGGCGGCGTTCGACCTCCTCGTCCTCGACCGGCAATTGCCCGATGGCGAGGGGCTGGCACTGCTCGCCGACCTGCGCGCCGAGGGGCGGCGGACGCCCGCATTGGTGCTGAGTGCGCTCGGCAGTCTCGACGACCGGGTGCGCGGCCTTCGCGCGGGCGGCGACGACTATCTGCCCAAGCCGTTCGCACTGGTCGAGCTGATCGCCCGGATCGAGGCGCTGCTGCGCCGCCCCGACGACAGTCGGGAAACGCGGCTGATCGCCGGGCCGCTCGACCTCGACCTGCTGACCGGACAGGCGACGCGCGGCGGCCGGCAGCTCGACCTGTTGCCGCGCGAATTGAAGCTGCTCGACTATATGGTCCGGCGTGCGGGCAGCATCGTCACTCGCTCGATGCTGCTGCGTGACGTCTGGGGCTACAGCTTCGAGCCGAACAGCAACGTCGTCGACGTGCATATGGGGCGCCTGCGCCGCAAGGTGGATGGCGAGGGGGAAGCGCCGCTCATCCGCAACGTCCGGGGCCAGGGCTATGTCCTCGATCCTGCCGGCTGATCCGCGCGCGCGGGCGACGTGGCGCTGGGGCGGCGCGCTGGCGGCGATCCTGATCGTCCAGTCGCTGCTGCTCGCCGCGGTGTTCTGGGCGCTCGCCAACGGCAGCCACCGGCGCGCGATCGAACATGCGCTGACCGACGACTGCACCTTCTTCGCGCTGACCCCGCCGGTGGAGCGCGCCGACGAACTGCGCGAGCGGCTGTCGCGCGACATTCACCGCGACCATTTTCTTGGCCTGTTCGACGGCCGTGGCCGGCTGATCGCGGGCAATGTCGCGCGCCTACCCGCGGGGCCCACGGCCGGATCGTTCGTGACCACCGTGATCCCCACCCAGCTTCCCGGCAAGACCAGCGACGAGGCGCGGGTGACGATCTGCCGGCTTCCGGGCGACATGACGCTGCTGTCGGGCGTCGACCTCGACGATACGGAGGCGTCGCTGGCGCTCGTCTGGCAGTCGCTGCTGCTCGCGCTGATCCCCGGCCTCGGTCTTGCCATCGTGTTCGGCCTCGTCGCCGGGCGGCGTGCGGCGCGGCAAGTGGATGCGGTTCGCGACCTCACGCGCCGGATCGTCGCGGGCGACCTTCGCCAACGGCTGCCCGTGGGCAGCGATCCCGACAGCTTCGGGATGCTGTGCGCGCACATCAACACGATGCTCGACCGGCTGGAGGCGCTGGTGGCGGAGGTGCGCGGGATCGGCGACGATATCGCGCACCAGATGCGCACGCCGCTCACCCGCCTGCGCGCACGCCTCGACCGCAGCCTGCGCGATGCCCGCGACCCGGCGGCGTTCGCCGAGGCGGCGGAGGGGGCGCTGGAAGAGGTCGATGCGCTGCTCGGCGTCGTCGCCGCGCTGCTGCGGCTGCGCGAGATGGAGGATCACGCCCGCCGCAGCCGCTTCGCCCCCGTCGATCTGGCGCGGCTGGTCGACGATGCCTGCGACCTTCACCGCCCGCTGGCGGAGGATCGCGGGCTGGTGCTCGATTGCGCGATTTCCCCCGCCCCGCCGGTCGAGGGGGACGCCAGCCTGTTGATGGAGGCGATCGCCAACCTCATCGACAATGCGATGAAGTTCGGCCCGCCGGGCGGCCGCGTCGGCATCGAACTGATCCCACATGCCGATGGCGGCACGATCCGCGTGAGCGACAGCGGCACCGGCATCCCGCCCGCCGAGCGCGCGGCGGTGACGCAGCGTTTCTATCGCGGGCGGCGGCAGGTGGAGGGCGCCGGCCTCGGCCTCAGCCTCGTCAAGGCGATTGCCGACCTGCACGGCTTCGAGCTTCGCTTCGCCGAGGGGCGGAGCGCCGTCGAACTCGTCTGTCGGACGCCTCGTTAGCGTTCGACCACGTCGCGGCGCATCGGCGCCAGCTTGGCGAGGAAGCGGTTCTGCGCGGCGAAGGGCACATGCTCGGCCGCCATCGCCGCCTGTAGATTCTCGACCAGCCGGTTCATGTCGCCCTGCTGCACGCCCATGTCCTTGTGCGCGGTGCGCATGTCGCGGCCGGTATAGGTGCAGCCGGCGTTGAGGATGTAGCAGAACTGCTCGAACAGGACGCGGCGCAGGCGCACCTGATCCTGGTTCGTGAAGATCTCGCCGATCCGCCGGTCGGCGAAATTGGCGGTGACGAAGTGATCGACGATCCGCCGGATCCCGTCCTGCCCGCCGAACGCGCGCGCCATGCCCTCGCCGGCAAACGGCGTGGCACCGGCATTGGCGGGATCGACCTTGTAGGGTTCGACCGGCTGCTCCTGGGCGGCGACCTGAGGTGTCATCAGCATGGCCATCGCGGTAAAGGCGAACATTAGAAACTTCCCTGAAGCTGGAACAGGACGCCGCGCTGGTCCTTAACCGTCGCGACCGACCCCAGATCGGCATAGGCGACCGTCGCGGTCAGGTTGCGGTTGAGGGCATAGGCGGCGAACGCGTCGAACCAGTCGTCCTCGCGCGCGATGCCAAGATTGTCGGGCTTCGAGCGAAACTCGCCGCCCACCGCGAAGCGGCGCGACACCTGATAGGCGAGCGATCCCTCGGGATGGACCGTCCGCGCATCGCGCTTGTCTCCGCCGAAGCCCAACAGGCCGTTCTGGTTCGCCTTGGTCGCGCGCAAGGTCACGTTGGCGAGCAGCGACCAGCGCAGGAACAGCTTGGTGGCCGAGACATAGAGGTCGGCGCCCTCCGACTGCTGCGCCCCCACCGCGCGGACGATCGGGGCGTCGAGACTCTTCTTGTACTGCAAGCCCGCGGCGATCGCCGGCATCCATTCGCTGCCATAGACGAGGTCGCCGGCGAGCTTGACCTTCGCGCCCCAGATGTCCTGGTCGAACTTGTAGTCGTTGCCGAGGCCCAGCGCGCCGCCGACCCAGTTGGTATCGAACCGCTGGCGGGCATAGGACAGCTCGACCCGATCCCACGCACCGACCGAGATGCCCGCGACCTGGAAATCATAGTCCTTGAACTCGGCGACGGTCGCACTCGCCTGCACGCCGATCCCGTCACGCGTCGCATTGCCCGCAATCACCGCCCACGGGGTCAGCCCGCCGCCCGCGGCCCCCTCAATGCTACCGATACCATTTGTCAGCAACAACTTACCCGGTTCGGCGAGCTGTTGAGCCCCTGCGGAGGTAGCGATGCACAGGACGCCGGCCGTGGCGGCGATCCTGATCCGAAGCGGTGCGGTCATGCCGCCCGACTAACCGGTGTTGGTTAAAAACCCGTTCAAACGTCACTGAAGGCCCGCTTTTACGACGTTTACTGACATTTGATATTTTGCGCCGATACGGACGCGATGAAACCTTTCGTCGTCGCCGCCCTGCTCCTTTCCGTCGCCGTCCCAGCCCATGCGGGCGACGTCGGCATTCGCGTGGTCGACGCGGCCGGTACGCCGATCCCCGATGCGGTAGTGACGATCCATCCGGCCGCGGGCGCTCCCGCCGGACGGATCCGCTTCCCGTGGAAGCTGGCGATGGTGCAGAAGGACATCAGCTTCAATCCCTCGACGCTGATCGTCCCCGTGGGCGCGACGGTGCCCTTCCCCAACGAGGATAAGGTGCGCCACCACGTCTACAGCTTCTCGAAACCCGCCCGGTTCGAAATCAAGCTGTTCGGCCGCGACGAGACGCGCAGCTATACCTTTCGCACCCCCGGCGCGGTCGCGCTGGGCTGCAACATCCACGATCGCATGTCGGGGTTCATCAAGGTCGTCGATACGCCGTTTGCGATGAAGACCGGCGCCGACGGCCTGTCGACGATCCGGTCGGTGACGGGGGGGCGCGCACGCCTGACCGTCTGGCATCCACGCCTTCGCGCCCGTGACAACGAAGTGAGCTTCGACATCGACGTGCCGGCGAGCGGCGACCTTGCCAAGCGCATCCAGGTCGCGCTTCGCTGACCCGATGCGCCGCGCGATCACTCTCTTGCGCCGCGGGCAGGCGGTGGTCCGCGGGTCGCTCACGACCAAGCTGACGCTGTTCTATGCCGGCCTGTTCGCGCTGGCCGCCGCGCTGATCCTGCTCGGCGCGAAGATCGGCATCACCGCCTATGCCGAGCGGATGGTGGCAAGCGAAATGGACGCCGGCGCGCAGGTCTTCGACCGCGTGGCGACGATGCGCTATGCCCAGCTTCGCGATGCGGGCCGCGTCCTTGCCGCCGATTTCGGCTTTCGCAGCGCCGCCGCCACCAGCGACGCGCCGACGCTGGCCTCTGCGCTCGATTCGCTCAAGGGCCGGCTGAAGCTCGACCAGGCGTTCTTCGTCGGCACCGACGGCAGCGTGACGGGCTTTGCCGGCGCACTGTCGGCGACGGATGCGGAGGCGCTGCGCGCCGCGCTCGACCGCGGCGCCGATGCCGGCGTGTTGCGGCTGGGCGATGCGCGCTTCAACGCCGCCGCCGCGCGCGTCGATGCCCCGGTGACGATCGGCTGGCTGGTGCTCGCCAACCGGCTCGACCATGGCGAGATGGCCGCGCTGTCGAAGCTGTCGGCGATCGACCTTGCCCCCCGCATCGTCGATGGCCGCACCGTCCGCCCCGGTGACGAGGCGATCGTCGACGGTCAGCGGACGCTGAACCGTGCGGTGCGCATCGCGTCTTTCCGGGCCGACGATCCGCAGACGCTGCTCCTGACCTACAGCATGACGCGTGCGCTGGCCGATTACATGCCCATGCTTTGGCTGCTTCTGGCCTGCGGCATCGTCGGGGTGGGTCTTGCTGCGGCGGGAAGCTGGCTGCTCGCCCGGCGGCTGACGCTGCCGATCCGCGCGCTCGATGCCGCCGCGCGCAAGGTGGCGGAGGGCAATTACGCGCAGGTGCCTGTCGAGACCCGCGACGAGCTCGGCAACCTTGCCGCCACGTTCAATCGCATGGTCGACGACATCGGCGAGCGCGAGCGGCAGATCACGCACATGGCGCTGCACGATGCGCTGACGGGCCTCGCCAATCGAACGCTGCTCGACGATCATCTGGCCCGCGCGTTGGCGCAAGGATCGGAGCGGCGACAGGCGCTGTTCTGCCTCGACCTCGACAATTTCAAGGCGGTCAACGACACGCTCGGCCACCCGACCGGCGACGCGCTGCTCTGCGTCATCGCCGAACGGCTGCGCGGGTTCGCGGGCGACGGCCTGGTCGCGCGGCTCGGCGGCGACGAGTTCGCGATGCTCGTCGACGACGCGCACCGCTCGTTCAACCGCAGCGCCGCCGAACTCGTCCAGCTTGTCGCCCGGCCCTGTACCGTCAACGGCCACCGCATCGTCCCTGGTACCAGCGTCGGCATCGCCATCCTGGGCGCCGACGGGCCCGACCCGGTCGAACTGTCGAAGAACGCCGACCTCGCCCTCTATCGCGCCAAGCAGGAGGGGCGCGGCGGTTTCCGCTTCTTCGAGCCGCGCATGGATGCCGAGGCGCAGAAGCGGCGGCAGATGGAGCTCGACCTTCACGACGCGATCCGGCTGGGCCAGCTGTCGCTGATGTTCCAGCCACTGTTCGACCTGTCGGCGGGCCGCATTTCCGCGTTCGAGGCGCTGCTGCGCTGGCACCATCCGGTCCGCGGCCTCGTCTCGCCGGTCGACTTCATCCCGCTGGCCGAGGATACCGGACTCATCATTCCGATCGGCGAGTGGGTGATCCGCGAGGCGTGCCGCGTTGCGCGCACCTGGCCCCAGCATGTGCGGATCGCCGTCAACGTCTCGCCCGTGCAGTTCGGCCATGTCGGGCTGAAAAGCGTGATCCTTCAGGCGCTCGCCGAGACGGGCCTCGCCCCGAACCGCCTCGAGCTCGAGATCACCGAAAGCCTGTTCATCGAGAACCCGGAAGCGACGCTCGCCTCGCTGCACAGTCTGCGGGCGCTCGGCGTGCGCGTCGCGCTCGACGATTTCGGCACCGGCTATTCCTCGCTCAGCTATCTGCGCAGCTTCCCGTTCGACAAGATCAAGATCGACCGCAGCTTCATCATCGATCTGTTGAACTCGAAGGGAGCGACCGCGATCATCAAGTCGATCACGACGCTGGCCGAGGCACTGGGCATGGAAACCACCGCCGAAGGGGTGGAGAGTGCCGGCCAGCTCGACATCCTGCGACAGCAGGGATGCAGCCACATCCAGGGCTATTATTTCAGCCGCCCGATTGTGGAAACCGCGGTGACCGAGATGCTCGCCAGCGACGACTTGGCGCTGCGCGCTGCCGGCTGACCCGAAAAACGGCGACTTTAGCGCACCCTAAGGAGTGATGGCGGAACGCCGCGCCATACCGCTATTACGAAATGGCTCGGGGGAGATACGTCTGCGGCGCCACGCACTCCCGGTAGTCGCAGACGGAATCGGCATCGTCGCCCGCGTTCAGGGTCGCTCCTCGCGGGTGACGATGCCGACAACCGACCGGGCCGCTTAGGCCTTCAGCCGATACCCGGTCTTCAACATCCAGGCGACGATGCCAGTGCAGATCACGAGGAAGCCCAGCGTCGCGCCCAGGCTGACCGCCACATCCACGTCGCCGCGCCCGAAGAAGCTCCAGCGAAAACCGCTAACCAGATAGACGACCGGGTTGAACAGGCTGACCGTCCGCCACGGCGCGGGCAGCATGTCGATCGAATAGAAGGCGCCGCCAAGGAAGGTGAGCGGCGTGACGATCAGCGAGGGGACGAGGCTCAACTGCTCGAACCCCTTTGCCCACAGCCCGACGATGAACCCGAACAGGCTGAACGCGACCGAGGTGAGGATCAGGAACGCGACCATCATCACCGGATGCTCGATCTTGAGGTCAACGAAAAAGGCCGAAGTGCCGAGGATGATCGCGCCGATCAGCATCGACTTGGTCGCCGCCGCCCCGACATAGCCGAGGATCAGCTCGGTCGCCGCGACGGGCGCCGACAGAACCTCGTAGATCGTGCCGGCAAAGCGCGGCATGTAGATGCCGAAAGATGCGTTCATCAGGCTCTGCGTCAGCAGGCTCAGCATGACGAGGCCGGGGACGATGAACGCGCCGTACGGCACGCCGTCCACCTCCTGGATGCGGCTGCCGATCGCGCCACCGAAGACGATGAAATAGAGCGCGGTGGTGATGACGGGGGTAACGATGCTCCCCCAGAAAGTGCGCCCGAAGCGCGTCATCTCGAACCGATAGATCGCCCAGACGCCGGGAAGATTCATGCTGCCTGCTCCGGCCGGTGGACGAGGTCGACGAAGATGTCCTCGAGGCTCGATTTCGAGGTGTCGAGGTCCTTGAACTGGATGCCGAGCTCCGAAACCTTGCGCAGCAGCGAGGGGATGCCCGTCCGCTCGGCCTGTGCGTCGAAGACGTAGCGCAATTTATGCCCCTCGTCGGCGAGGGTCAGGTCCCATTCGGCGAGCTCGGGCGGCACCACGCTCATCGGCTCGACCAGCGAAATGTCCATCTCGCGCTTGCCGAGCTTCTTCATCAGCGCGGTCTTTTCCTCGACCAGCAGCAATTCGCCGCGATTGATGACGCCGACGCGGTCGGCCATCTCCTCGGCCTCTTCGATATAGTGCGTCGTCAGGATGATCGTCGTGCCCGCCTCGCGCAGGCGGTGGACGAGCTTCCACATGTCGCGGCGCAGTTCCACGTCGACGCCCGCGGTGGGCTCGTCGAGGAAGAGCAGGTCGGGTTCGTGCGCCAGCGCCTTGGCGATCAGCACGCGGCGCTTCATGCCGCCCGACAGCTCCATGATCTTGGCGTCGCGCTTGTCCCAGAGCGACAGGTCCTTGAGCACCTGTTCGACCAGCGCATCATCGCGGCGGCGCCCGAACAGCCCGCGCGAGAAGCGCACGGTCGAGATCACCTTCTCGAACATGTCGGTCGACAGTTCCTGCGGCACCAGCCCGATCCGCCGCCGCGCCTCGCGGAAATCGCGCGCGACGTCGTGCCCGTCGAAGGTTATGGTGCCCGACGACGGCACGACCAGGCCGCAGACGATGCCGATCATCGTCGTCTTGCCCGCGCCGTTGGGGCCGAGCAGCGCGAAGATCTCGCCCTTGTTGATCGACAGGTCGACCGACTTCAGCGCCTGATGCCCGCTGGCATAGGTCTTGGTGACGCCCGAGAGCGTCAGGATCGGTTGCACGTCGGCCGCCCCTTTTCGTTGTTGCCCGGCAGGTAAGTGGCGGGGCTTATCGCCACAAGGGGTTAGGGGCTCCGAGGGTCAGGCCGGCTGGCGCAGCCGCCCGTTCGCGCGCCCGCTGACCCACCAGAGCCGCGCGCCATTAAACAGCGCCGCCGCGACCATCCCCGCGCCCGATGCCCAGACCAGTCCGGCCGGCCCTGCCCCCACATGGATCAGCCACCAGCCGAGCCCGCCGGTCACGACGAAGAACGCCGCGATCCCGTTGAGCCCCGCGGCGACCTGATCGCCGAGCGAGCGCAGCGCATAGACGAAGACGACCTGAAGCCCGTCGAACAGGATGAACGGCGCCCAGCGCAGCAGCATTGCCGCGGCGATGGCATGGACGGCGGGGGCGGAGGGGAAGACCGAGACGATCGGACCGATGCCGATCAGGATGACGAGCGCCATCAATCCGGTGCCGAGCGCGGCGAGCCCCGCGGCGATCGCGGCCCGCCGCCATGCCTCGTCCGGGCGCCCCTCTCCCACCGCATTGCCGACCCGCACCCCCGCCGCCGAGCCGAGCCCGAGCGCAAAGCCGAAGGTGACGTTGTGCACCGAAAACACGATCTGGAACGCGTGCGCCGTCGCCTCCCCCAATTGCGTCGACAGCGCGATCAGGATCGAGAAGCCGGCAAGCTCCAGGCCCGACGCGAGCGCCGGCACCGCCCCGAACGACAGGAGCGCGGTGACGCCCGACCATCGGAAATCGGTGAGCGTCCGCACCCCGCGCTCGGCGGCGCGCGGCAGCGTCCAGGCGGCATAGAGCATCGCCGCCGCGCCGAAGGCCGAGGCGATCGCCGTCGCCGACGCCGCCCCTACCGCGCCGAACGCCGGCAACCCGAACTGCCCCGTTGCGAGCACCCACGCGAGGACGCCGTTGAGCGGTAGCACCGACAGCTGCACCACCATCACCCGCCGCGGCCGGCTGACGCCCTCGAGGAAGAAGCTCGCCGCGATCGAGAGGAGCTGGAACGGATAGGCACAGGCCATCACCCGCACCACCGCCGCCGCCGCGGGCGCAAGATCGGGCGCGACGCCGACGAAGCGCAGCAAGGGTTCGGCAAAGGCGAACAGGATGCCTCCGCTCGCGATGCCGAGCATCAGGCCGAGCACCAGCCCCTCGTGCAGCACGCGGCCGGTCTCGCGCAGGTCCCCCGCCCCGTCGGCGCGCGACACCATGACGATGACGCCCGACAGCCAGCCGAGCACGACGACGATGCCGATATAGGTGAGCGCCCGGCTCGCCCCCAGCGCCGCGACCTCGTGCGTGCCCGTCAACCCGACGACGATCACGTCAGTGAGGTGCAGGATCGTCCAGTTGAGGCTGGTCAGCATCACCGGCCATGCGAGCGCGAGGATGCGGCGTGCCTCATCGGACAGGGGGGATCGGGCGGGCTGCATCGCCGCCGGCTCTAGGCTGCGTCGCTCCAACGGGCAAATCGAGAAGAAAGCGTGTTGCAAGGGTCCGGGGACGCTGCTAGGGGCACCCGCCTACCGGCCGCCGGGTCCTCTTGGCGGTATGACACGTGCGGTCGTGGCGGAACTGGTAGACGCGCAACGTTGAGGTCGTTGTGGGCGAAAGCCCGTGGAAGTTCGAGTCTTCTCGACCGCACCAAGTCCCGATCAGATGCAGACCCCGAGGGTGCGATCTGATCGGGGATTTCCCGCGCCGGGCAAATCACCCCTCGATTATTTCGCCAGCGCTTGCTCGCAGGAACCTCTTCGTAACCCCGGACCTGTTCCGGGGTCCACCCAGCCGCGAACGCTGCCGATAGCGCCTCGAGCGGAAACGATCGCCGCACGGTGGACCCCGGAACAAGTCCGGGGTGACGAGGAAGCCTCAGCCCAGCCGCAGCAGCTCGGCCCCATGCGGCGCGACCGTGCGCGCGATCCGGCGCTCTGCACGGCCCGCATCCCTGCCCGCCCACAGGTCGCGCACCGACACGCGCGGCGGCAGGCCGAGTTGGTCGAGCACGATCCCCACGTCCTTCGGCTTGTCGGTGGTGTTGAACAGCGCGACGTAGCGCCCCGCGCCGGTTTCGGGCCGGGCGGACCAGATGCGCGTCCCGTCCTCGACGAAGTGCGGCCGGTTGTCGGTCGAGGCCTGATTGACCGCCAGCGCTTCGCGATTGGTGAGCAGCGCCAGCGTGGGCGCATCGAGGTGGCGAAGGTCGCCGCCCATGATGAGCGGCGAGCGGGCGATCGACCACAAGGTCATCACCGTCCGCTGCTCGGCAGGCGTGAACTTGGTATCGCGCTGGCCGAGCGCGAGGCGACCGAGCGGCAGCATGTCGGCATCGGGCCAGCCGCCCGGCCGGCGCGCGTCGTTCCAGTTCTCCAGCCGGGTGAACTGCGCCTCGAGCAGCGGCCACTCGTCCCAGAAATCGTCGGAGATGCGCCACATCTGCGCGAAACGACGCACGTGGTCGGCCCGCGCGACGGGCGTCTCGCCCGGCGACAGGCTCAGCATCATCGGCCGGCCGGTGCGCCGGATCGCGAGATGCGCCGCCTCGATCTCTGCCGCATGCGCGTCATAGGGGCGGCTCATGTCGTCCATCTTGACGAAATCGACGCCCCAGCCGGCGTAGAGCGCGAACACGCTATCATAATAGGCCTGCGCCCCCCGTCGCTTCATGTCGACGCCGACCATGTCGGGATTCCACGGGCAGATGCTGGTCGTGTCGGCGATATCCTTCGCCCGGACGTTCGTGCCGAGGATGGGCAGGTTGCGCTCCACTGCCAGCCGCGGGATGCCGCGCATCAGGTGGATGCCGAACTTCATCCCCAGCCGATGCACCTCGGCCGCGAGCGGCGCGAAGCCCCTGCCGCCCGCGCTCGACGGAAAGCGGTTGGGTGCGGGCAGCAGCCGGCCATGCCCGTCCATCGTCGGCACCGGCGTCTTGTTATAGGCATAGCTCGACGCCTCGGGCTCGTACCACTGGATGTCGACGGTGAAGATGTCGTAGCCGAAGGGCAGCAGCCGCTTCGCCATGATCGCCGCGGTCTCACGCGCCTCTGCCTCGGTGATCGTCGTGGCGAAGCTGTTCCAGCTGTTCCAGCCCATCGGCGGGCGCGGCGCGAGGACCGGCGCGGGCGGGGTCTGCCCGCGAAGCGGGGCGGCCGCCGCACTCGCCGCGCCCAGTGCCATCACGCCGCGCCGGCTCAGTTCCGGTCCCGTCATTGCCATCCTCCCGATCGTTTATTTGTCGGTGTAATAGCATGACGGGGCCGCGTCGGCGCAACCCGGCTTAGCGCATGACGGGCAGCACGATCCGCGAGCCCGCGCACACGCGCTGCGTCGCGCGCTTGAAGTCGCCGGGGGCGGCCTTGGCGATGTTGGGGACGAAAGTCTGCGGATTGCGGTCGATGACCGGGAACCAGCTCGACTGGACCTGCACCATGATGCGGTGGCCCTTCCTGAATACATGGTCGTGTTCGCGCAGGTCCACGTCCCAGCTTCGCACCTGATCGGGTACCAGCGGCTTGGCCTTTTCGTATCCGTCCAGCCAGCGACCGCGCCGCACCTCCATCGCGATCGGCAGCTGATAGCCGTTGAGCGACTTCGCATAATCGCCGGGCTTCATCGGCCGCGGCAGCTTTTCGGTGTCGTCGGGCAGCACGTCGATCAGCTTGACCACGAAATCGCTGTCGGTTCCGCTGGTGGAAGCCATCAGCATCGCCTTGAGCGACCCCGTGACGGTGAAGTCTGCGTCCAGTGGCGCGCTGACATAGCTCAGCACGTCGGGCCGCCCGCCGAGGAAGCGCTGGTCGTCCGCCTCCCACCACGGCCAGTCTCGCGATCCCCAGGTCGAGGAGATCGGGCGGCGGCGATAGGGGACCGGTGCGGCGGGGTCGGACACATAATCGCGGCACGCCTCCCCCGCCGTGGGCGCATCGAAGCTGACCGTGCCGTCGGCGCGCAGATAAAGGCTGGTCGGCTTGGCGGCGGCGGGCGGCCATTGCGGATAGTCGCGCCACTGCCAGCTTCCCGACTGGAACATCCGCGCCTCATAGGTCGGACGCGTGCCCTTGCCATGCAGCCAATAGGCAAAGAACGGCGCCTCCACGTCGCGGCGGAACGCGGTGCCGCTGTCGGTACCGATCGGGACCGGCCCGACCTTGTCGCTGGGCCCGCGCCAGCTGCCGTGGTTCCAGGGGCCCGCGACGATCGTGTTGAGCTTATTCGGGTCGTCGCGCTCCAGCTTCTGATAGATGCGCCAGGGGCCGTACGGATCCTCCTGGTCCCAGAAGCCCGCGACCGACAGCGTCGCCACGCCTGCGCGGCCGAGCGCGTCGGTCCATCGCTGCGCCTGCCACCCGGCGTCGTAATCGGGCCGCTCGACCATCGCGGTCATGATCGGCGACACGCCCTTGAACCACGCCTTCTCGATATTGCCGAGCGTCCCCTGTTTCAGGAACCAGTCATAGGTGTCGAACTGGTCGTAGCCGGGAAAGTCGTCGTTCGTCTTCGAATGCTGGAGCAGGTACAGCCAGTCGGTCGCATAGGTGAGCCGCGCCGCGCCGAAGCGATGCAAGTCGTCGTTCATCCACCAGTCGTTCCACCCCGCCTGCGGACTGACGGCCTTGAGCGCCGGATGCGGCTTCGTCAGCGCCACCGCCGCGGCATAGCCGGGATAGGACACGCCCCACATGCCCACCTTCCCGTTGTTGGCGGGCACGTTCTTCACGAGCCAGTCGATCGTGTCATAGGCGTCGGTGGCGTCGTCGACCGCCTTCGATCCCTTGGGGGCGATCGCCATCGACATGGTGAACTTGCCCTCCGAGCCGAACCGCCCGCGCATGTTCTGATAGACCATGATGTAGCCGTCGCGGGCGAGAAAACTCTGGTCGGGCGGCGTCTCCGCCGGCGCCTCGTCCGGGATGCCATAGGGGCTGCGTTCGAGCAGGATCGGCAGCGGGCCTTTCCGGTCGAGCGGCCGGATAACAACGGTCTCCAGCCGTACCCCGTCGCGCATCGGGATCATCGTCTTGGTGTAGCTATAGGCGGGCGAACGCGCGGCAACCGGCTGCGCCTGACGCGCGAAAGCAGCGGGTGCGACGGCGGCAAGCGCCAGGGCGAGCGCGAGAAGCGGGCGGTGCATGACTGACAGATCAGCCGAAACCGGGGCGCTTGTCGAGGCTCAGCGAATTACCTCACATCGGACATCCACTCAACACCAGCAGGGCTGCGCGAATTGCCGCGAAGCAGTCAACCCAATCGGGTCAGCGTGAGGTGGCCTGAGACTAGCCAAGCCACCTCACCCTAGAGTCAGATAAACTCGATACCGCCGTTGTAACCGAGCGACGAGAGATACGATTCATACTGATCGGCGCTGAAGGTCTGGTTCTTTATGACGTCCATCAGCGTGACTTCGTAAGTGAACGACTTCGCCCCATCATTGACCTGCAGGGTCAAGGTGAGGTCATACACCCGCGCATCGTTAAACAGGCTGCGCCCGTTCATGCTCTGCTCGGGAAGGAAGGCTGCAGTCGCGTCGATGATCGTCGCCCCGTTCCAGATCTTCAGGGTGTCGCCGAGCGCTAGGTTGAAATCGGTGATATAGTCGTGATCACCAACGGTCGCGAACTTGGAAAACTCGAAGACATCCGCACCGGCGCCGCCGAAAAGATAATCCGACCCTTGACCGCCGATAAGCAAATCGTTTCCGGTCGAACCGATGATGACATCGTCGCCCCGCTTTGAATCATATTTCGTATCGCCGCCCGCGCCACTGACGGTGCCGACGCCCTGCGTCGAGGTGCCATCGCCGCCGACAAACACATCCTCATAATAGGCCATTTTCAAATCCTCAAAAACGATCAAGCCGCAGGTACGAAGCGAACCCATGCCCGGGTTCGGGTTCTTCGCCTGGTTAACCAACTCTTTACCAAGAAATTCCAGTGTCGATTTTCTGGATTGTTGCGGCGACATGATCGCGCGCCTTTCACCGCGTCGGTAAGGCGGTGCGTCTGCCGTCGAAAAAGCAGATCAGGCATGATCGTGTGAACCGGGCTGTCCGATCGCGGTTTGCGCAACCAAAAGACGAACCCGGGTCGTAAAGAGCCGGGTCGTGTGAGGCCGGCACGGTGCCCGTTTCCGCTGTCGGCGGATCGGCGGTCAACCGCTTTGCTGCGGTCCAAGCGGACGTTCGTTTATCCCCACGGCAACGGGAAGCCCAAGGAAAGCGTTCCCGCCCGAAGCAAAGGTCAGGAAGCTGAGGATCGGCTCCTCACGCACAATCCCCCGTCCGCTCACCCGTCACCCGCGAGCGCATCTTCATCGCCTGTGCCGCGCCCGGCCCCGCTGCCTCGATCCGGTTCTCCAGCTCGAAGCGCCGCTTGTCGAACGTCCCCGTCATCGCGATCTTCGCCGCGCCTGCACCGCTGCCGTCGCCCGCGCAGGTCATCGCCGCGTCAACCTTGCCGTCCTTCATCGTGAAGCGGTCGAAGCGGCAATTGCCCGACTTGCCGGCGAACAGGTCCTCGTTGGGGTTCGCCGCCTGCTCCGGCGTCATACAGCTCGAGACGGTCGATTTCTGGAGCATCCGGCGCTTCATCTCGCCGGCCATCTGGGGCGGCAGGCCGGGGATGTCGGCCTCCAGCACCTCGATCGTCGTGCGCCACTGGCCGGGGTCGAAGCGCATCGCCGCGCCCGCCGCCTTGGTCTGCGCCTGAACCTCCGCCACGCTGGCGTTGGTCACGTCGATCTCGCCGGTCTTGCCTGCGCTTTCGTTCGTGCTCTGCCCCCCGCAACCCGAAAGCGCGAGGGCGATCAGCACCAGCCGCTTCACGAGCCCGCGCTCCCGCCCGAACCCGGCTTCATCAGGTCGAGGAGTGCGGCGGTCATCGCGATCGTGCCGGTGACGATCGCGGGCTCGGGCGCGATCTTGAACAGCGGCGAGTGGTGCGAGGGGACCGGCGGGCCGCCCCTGGCCGCGGCGTCGATCACCGCCTGCGGCGTGCCGCCGACCGCGAAATAATAGCCCTTCACGCTGGTATCCGGCTGGATCAGATAGGCGAAGTCCTCCGCCCCCATGCCCTTCTGCTCGAACGGGACCACTTTGGCGGCGCCCAGCGTCTCGACCATCACCCCGTTCAGCCGCCGGGCGAGCGCGGCGTCGTTGATCGTCGTCGGCGTTCCCTCGACCACCGTCACCACGGGCATCTTGTCGGCGGGCATGCCGTTCAGTTCGCCCACACCCTTCGCCACCCGCCGAATGCCGGCGATCAGGCGTGCGCGCTCCTCCTCGTCATTGGCGCGCACCGTCACCTGGAGCTTGGCCTCGTCGGAGATGATGTTGTGCTTGAGGCCCGAATGGAACGAGCCCACGGTGATGACGCCGGGCTTCAGCGGCTGCTGCTCGCGGCTGATGAGGCCCTGCAGCGCGATGACGAGCTGCGAGGCCATGTAGACCGGGTCCTTGCCCATGTGCGGGCTTGCGCCGTGCGCACCGATCCCGGGGACGGTGATATCGACCGAATCGGAAGAGGAATACTGGATCCCCTCCGCCGCCGACACTTTCCCGGCGGCCAGTTCCGATGACACGTGGAAAGCGAGCGCCGCCTGCGGCTTGGGAAACCGCTTGTAGAGACCGTCCTTGACCATCGCCGCGGCGCCGCCGACGCGTTCTTCGGCGGGCTGGACGATGAAGACGACGGTGCCCTTCCACCGGTCCTTGAGCGCGGCCATGCGGCGGGCGGTACCGACCATCGAGGTGATGTGCGTGTCGTGGCCGCAGGCGTGCATCACCGGCGCCTCGACCCCGTCCACCCCGACCTGCCGCACCTTCGAGGCGTTGGCGAGCCCCGACTTCTCCTCGACCGGCAGGCCGTCCATGTCGGCGCGGACGAGAATGACGGGGCCGTCGCCGTTCTTCAGCACACCGACGACGCCGGTGCCGCCGACATTCTCGGTCACCTGCATCCCCGGCACCTTGCGCAGTTCGGCGGCCATGCGCGCGGCGGTCTTCGTTTCCTTGAACGAGAGTTCGGGATTGCGGTGGAACCAGTCGAACATCGCCGCCAGCTCCGCCTTGTAATCGGCGCGGACGGCGGCGGCGTAATCGGGCTCGGCGGCGGCGACCGGCGCGGCGATCGACAGCGCGGCAGCGGCGGCAAGGAACAGGTGACGCATCTAGAACTCCCCCATTTTTCGGGAGCCTAGGCGCGGGGACGGTTTGACCGCAAGCGGCGGGATGCGGGCGCGCGCGCGGCAAGCTATGCCGGCATCATGGAAATCGACGAACAGGCGGCCTGGGATGCCTTCGAGCAACGTGACCGCGGCGCCGACGATCGCTTCGTCGTCGCGGTGACGACGACGCGCATCTATTGCCGCCCCTCCTGCCCCGCCCGCCGTCCGAAGCGCGAGCATGTCCGCTTCCTCGCCGACGGCGATGCGGCGCGCGACGAGGGCTATCGCGCGTGCCTGCGCTGTCGCCCCGACGAGGCGGCGCGGGATCGTGAGGGGGTGGCCAAGGCGCTGGCGCTGATCGAGGCGGCGGAGGCACCGCCATCGCTGGACGAACTGGCGGCAGCGGCGGGCTATGCGCCGCATCATTTCCACCGGCTGTTCAAGCGCGCGCTGGGCGTGACGCCCGCCGCCTATATCCGGGGTCTGCGCGCGGGCCGAGCGGCGGCGGCATTGAGCGAGGAGGGACAGGTGACCGAGGCGATCTACAAGGCGGGTTATTCCGGCCCCTCGCGCTTCTATGAGGAGAATGCCGGCCGGCTCGGCATGGCGCCCAGCGTCTGGGCGCGCGGCGGCGAGGGGGCGGTGATCCGCTGGACGATCGCCCCCACCTCGCTCGGCCCGATGCTGGTCGCCGCGACCGACAAGGGCCTGTGCCGCGTGTCGTTCGACGAGGACGAAACCGCGCTCGCCGCCCGCTTCCCCCGGGCCGCGATCGAGCCCGGCGGCGACGCGCTCGCCGATCTGGCCGCGCGCGTGGTGGCGGAGGTGGAGACGCCCGGCCGCGACCCCGACCTGCCGCTCGACGTGGCGGGGACGGCCTTCCAGGAAGCGATATGGCAGGCGCTCCGCCGCATCCCGGCGGGCGGCACGATGAGCTATGCCGAGCTCGCCGCCGAGGTCGGCCGTCCCGGCGCCGTTCGTGCCGCCGGGTCAGCGTGCGGGGCGAACAACGTCGCGGTGGTCATTCCTTGTCACCGCGTGACGCGCAGCGACGGGACGATGGGCGGCTATGCCTATGGCCTCGATCGCAAGCGGGCCTTGCGATTGCGCGAGGGCGTCGTCGACCGGCCCTAACGGTCGCCTTCCGCTTCCTTTTCCCCGGGAGTGCCCGATCTCGTCAGCGCCGCGCGCGCCGGTTCCGGGCCGGCATCGAGCGCGGCGAGCAATTCGGCCGCGCGCGGCATCCGCGCATGGGGGTCGAAGGCGAGCGGTGCCACCGTCATCCGCGCCGCCTTGAAATCGCCGCGCTCGATATAGGCCATCGTCGCCAGCATCCGCGCACGCCGGTCCTCCGGCGCCAGGCCATGGGCATAGATGAGCGCGTCCTTCACCGCTTTCGGCGGCGCCTGTCCGAACATCTCGAAGCTGTCGTAGATGCGCAGCATCGGGCGCGGATCGTCGGGATCAAGGCGATTGGCGCGCGATAGCGGCGCCCGCACCGCCTTGATCGCCGCCTCGTTAGGCTTGCCCTGCGCGCGCAGCAGCGCCGCCTGCGCCATGCCGAGATAGAGATAGCCGTCGCGGTTCTTCGGATCGGCCGCGATCGAGCGCCCTGCCGCCGCCGCCGATTCGGCGAAATTGCCCGCGTCATACTCCGCCTCGGCCAGTACCGCCTGGGCAAAGCCGTGCGCGGGATAGGGGGCGGCGGCGCGGCGGACCGCAGGCAGCAGCGCCAACGCCGCCTTGCGGTTGACGCCGCGGGTCGAGGCGATGTGCACGTCCATCACCGCCGCCTCGCCCGCATCGAGCGTTCGCACGGTGACGGGCGCCACCTTCAATTTGTCGGCACCGATCCTCAGCCCGGTAAAGCGGCCGCGCATATAGGCGCCGAGTTCGCGATCGAGCTTCTTGAGGTCGCCGAAGGCGACGCGGCCGGCGGCTTCGTTGTCCTGCCCCGCGTTCAGCGCCTTCAGATAGGCGCCAAGCTGCGTCCGCCGCGCCTCGTTGAAGGTCAGATAATGCGTCAGCAGCCAACCGCGCGCATACATCGCCGCGATCCGCGCCTCGTCATTGCCCGCAGAGGTCTGCTCGAACAGCTTGTCGATCGGCAGCGGCGGCCCGTTGAACAGACTGTAGGCGCGATACTGCGCGGGCGCGCCGAAATCGACGCTGCCATCATCGCCGAAGGTCGCGGTCGCGTGGAACTCGGCAAACCCCTCGACGAACCAGGCGGGGAACGCCGCGCTGAAGTTCCGGAACATGAAATGGTGCGTATATTCGTGCAGCAGCACCTGTTGCGGCTTGATCTGTTGGTTGGTCGCGGGCGATCGCGGCACGAACGCCACCGACCCGCCGGCACGCGGGATATAGAAGCCGGCGACCTGCTTGCGCCCGATCAGCCGCTCGACATCGCCCGTGTCGTCCAAGAGATAGACCGTCAGCCGGTTCGCCGGCCCCGGATCATTCCCCTCGATCCCGCGCAGCACGCGCAAGGCGGCATCGAAGCGTTCGAGCTGATCGGCGAGCTTGCGGGCGGCCTCCGCCTTTCCCTCGGTCAGGACGCGGACGTTGCGGCCGCTTGCCTCATACCAGTCGGCATGGGCGACCCCGATCGCCAGCCACGCCGCCACCAATCCCGCCAACCAACGCATCCGCCATTCCCCGAACCCATGCGGGAACAAGGCTAACCTGCGATAATGCTGGCGAAAAGCCCCCTATGCGGCGGGCTTGCAGCGATAGACGAGCCTTTCGTTGGGCAGCGAAGGAAGCGCGGCGCGGATCGCCGATTGCTGGCCGGCCAGCGCCGCACGCGCGGCCTGATCAGCGCTACATTGCTTGAGCTGCACTTCCTTGCGCAACGCCCGTGCCTGGCTCATCTGCGCAGCCGACAGCAGGAAGCGGGTGTTGGTGTAGGTCCGGCTCGCCGGATCGAACTCGAGCAGCGAGACGGTCTGCTCGGCATCGGGGACGAGGATGCGCGCCCAGCGCCGTCCCGCCTCGGCATATTGCGTGCGCCCGTTGACGCAGCCGTCGCGGCCCCAGTCGAGCGCCACGTCGTCGGTCGCCGACACGGTGACGCGGCTGCGCGCCGGGTCGATGGTGCAGACGAGATTGCCGATCGCGGCACGCGGATCGGCGCCCGCGGTCGTCGGCGACGCGGCGGGAGCGGCGCTCCGCGCCCGCGCCGCGGCCCGCTCGGGATCGAAGGCGGGGCGCAGCAGGAAAACGAGGATCGCCGCCAGCATCAGCGCCGCGCCGCCGCCGCCCGCCCACATCGCCTCTCGCTGCTTGTTGCGC
Organism: Sphingomonas yantingensis; assembly: GCF_014199325.1. Lineage (GTDB taxonomy): Bacteria > Pseudomonadota > Alphaproteobacteria > Sphingomonadales > Sphingomonadaceae > Sphingomonas > Sphingomonas yantingensis. Next base: position 283,033 of record NZ_JACIJJ010000001.1, on the reverse strand, counting down.
TGATAAAGCAGGCCCGCGCCGCCCACCGCCAACGCACCGACGACCAGCAGCAGCGCGGCGATCCCGAGGAAGTTCTCGCGCGTCCGCTCGTTCGCGTCGCGCGCGTCCTCGATCGCCTGCGCGCGGACAGCGGCGGCCTTCTCCGCCGCGTCGCGCGCGGCGGCGGCATCGGCGGCGGCGGTGCGCGCGTCGGCGTCGCGCTCGCTCGCCAGTTGCGCCTCGATGCTGGTGCACGGGGTACCGACGCTCGTCACCCCCTGTCCCGCCTCACGCAGGAAGGCGAGCAACTCGGCGTCGGCGATCGCGAAGCCGAAGCCCGCATCGCCGTCGTCGGCGCGGGTGATCGCCGAATTGACGCCGATGACGCGCCCGCACCGGTCGAGCAGCGGCCCGCCCGAATTGCCGCGCGCGATGCCGGCGGTGTGGAGCAGCACCTGCGTCCCGCTGAGCGTCCTGAGCCCGGCGTAATTGCCCTGCGTCCTGACCGGGGTCAGCGGCCGGATGAAGTCGGCGGCCGACCGCGCGACGGCCAGGTCGACATTGCCCGGATAGCCGAGCGACACCAGCGCCTCCCCATCCTCGACCGGGCCGGAATAGAGCGCGAGCGGCGGCAGGCGCACCTCGCCGAACTCGATGAGGGCGAGATCGCGGGCTGGATCGACGGCGATCAGCCGGCCCTGCACCGACCGCTCGCCCTCGCTCGGCACTACGCCGATGACGACGTTATCGGGATATTGCGCAGCGAGCTCGACGACATGCGCATTGGTGACGACGCGGTTGGGCGAGACGGCGAAGCCCGAGCCATGGCCGAAGCCCACCACCTCCTCGCCGTCCATCGCCACGGTGACGATCCGCACCACCCCGCGCGCCGCCGCCGAGATATCATCGGCCCGGGCTGGCGCGGTACCGATCAGCAGCATCGCGAGGAAAAGGAAGAAACGCGTCAAGGCGATGCTCCGTCGTTTGGCGCGGCCTCAATCCGCCACCGCGCCGCCGGGTTCAAGCTCAAACGAAGCTGTAGGGATCCACATCGACCGCGACGCGCACCTTGGCGGGCCAGTCGACGCCGCTTAGCCAGTCGCGGATTGCTTCCTGCACCGGAAACACGCGGCGGGCGTGGACGAGCAGGCGGAAGCGGTGGCGACCGCGCAGCATCGACAGCGGAGCCGGCGCGGGGCCGAACACGTCCATCCCCTCCACCCGCGGCGCGGCGCGGCCGATCGCGCGCGCGGCGTCGTGCGCGGCGTCCCGGTCCTCGCTCGACACGATGATCGCCGCGAACCGGCCGAAGGGGGGCGCGTCGGCATCCTGCCGCGCCTCGGTCTCCGCCGCGTAGAAACTCTCGGCATCGCCGCTGACCAGCGCCTGCATGACGGGCGCGGCGGGGTCGTGCGTCTGGATATAGACGTGACCGGGCTTGTCCCCGCGCCCCGCACGGCCCGCCACCTGCATGATCTGCTGAAAGCTGCGCTCGGCCGCGCGCAGGTCACCGCCCGAAAGGCCCAGGTCCGCGTCGATCACGCCGACCAGCGTCAGGTCGGGGAAATGATAGCCCTTGGTGATGAGCTGCGTGCCCACCACGATGTCGATCTCGCGATGCTCCATCCTTGCCACGAACTCGGCGGCCTTGGCGGGGGACCAGATCGTGTCGCTGGTGACGATGGCGATGCGCGCGTCGGGCCAGAGCGCCGCCGCCTCGTCAGCGATCCGCTCGACGCCGGGGCCACAGGCAACGAGGCTCTCCTCCTCCTTGCACTCCGGACAGGCGCGAGGGGTCGGCATGACGTGGCCGCAATGGTGACAGGCGAGGCGGCGGATCAGCCGGTGCTCGACCATCCAGGCGGTGCAGTTGGGGCACTGGAACCGATGCCCGCACGTCCGGCATAATGTCAGCGGCGCGTAACCGCGGCGGTTGAGGAACAGGAGCGCCTGCTCCCCCCGCCCCAGCGTATCGTCGATCGCGCGGGTCAGCGTCGGCGCGATCCAGCGCCCGCGCGGCGGCGGGTCGCGAAGCAGGTCGATCGCTTGAATCGCCGGCATCTGCGCCGCGCCGTACCGGCCGGGCAGCTTCAGTTCGGCATATCGGCCGAGCGCGACCTGGTGCCGCGTCTCGATCGCCGGCGTCGCGGTGGCGAGGACGACCGGGCACCCCTCGAACATCCCCCGCATCACCGCGACGTCGCGGGCATGGTAATGGACGCCGTCCTCCTGCTTGAAGCTGGTCTCGTGCGCCTCGTCGACGACGATCAGGCCGAGCTTGGGATAGGGGAGGAACAGGGCGGAGCGGGCGCCGACCACGACCTTCGCGTCGCCGCTGGCGATCGCGCGCCACGCGCGGCGGCGCTGCGACTGGCGAAGGCCTGAATGCCAGGCCACCGGCTCGCACCCGAAGCGGGCGTGGAACCGCTTGAGAAAAGGTTCGGTCAGCGCGATTTCGGGCAGCAGGACGAGCGTTTGGCGACCCGCCTCGATCGCCTCCGCCACCGCCTCGAAATAGGTCTCGGTTTTGCCGGAGCCCGTGACGCCGTCGAGCAGGAAGGGCTGGAACGCCGCCCCCGCCACCGCCGCGCGCAGCGTCGCCGATACCGCGGCCTGCTCCGCCGACAGCGCGGGCGGCGCATGGTCGGGGTCGGGCGCAGGATAGGGCAGGTCGATATCGACCTCGATCGCCTCGATCGCCCCGGCCTTCACCAGCCCACGGATCACCGCGTCGCTGACGTCGGCGATCGTCGCCAGCTCGCGCACCAGCCCCTGCCGGTCGCCGATCCGCTCCAGCGCCTGTGCGCGTTGCGGCGTCAGCCGGTTGGGGACATGGCCGGTCGCGCGATATTCGGTCGCGAGTTTCGCGCCCTCCAGCGCCGAACTCGACGGCAGCGCCATGCGGACGACCGACGCGAGCGGGCTGAGATAATAATCCGCGGTCCATTCGATCAGCCGGCGCAGCGGCGCCGGCAGCGGCGGCACGTCGGCGACGCCGAGCAGATTGCGGAGGCGATTGTCACCCACCTCCTCCGCCGACAGGCGATCCGCGTCCCACGCGACGCCGAGCAACTGGCGCGGGCCGAGCGGCGCGACGACGACCGACCCCGGCTCCACCGGCATCCGCGCGGGGACGCGGTAGTCGAGCGGGCCGAGCGCCGAATTCATCACGATCACACGGGCACGCTCACCGGGCATGGCGCCGAGATAGCGGCTCGGCCCGGTAAAGAAAGGGTCAGGCGTTCGCGGCTCGCGCCGTCCCGCGCCGTTCGCGCTTGGCCTCATAAAGCGCGGTGTCGGCGGCATGGATCAGATCGCGTGGGTTGGTCATGCCCGGCGCGAACGCGGCCCAGCCGATCGTCCCGCCGACGCGCACGCTGCGCTCACCGAGCGGGATCGGCCGCGCGAACAGGTCGAGCAGCCGCGCGATCCGCGCGCCGATATCGCGTGTGGCGGCGCCCTCGAGCACCAGCGCGAACTCGTCGCCGCCCAGACGCGCGGGGAAGCTGTCGGTCAGCCACTCGCCGCGCAGCCGCCGGCCGTGCGCGCGCAGCACATCGTCGCCCGCCATATGACCATGGCCGTCGTTCACTGCCTTAAATCCGTCGAGGTCGATGAGAACCAGGGTAAGCGCGCTGTCGCCGCCCCGCGCGCGCCCGATCGCGGCCTCCAGTCGCTGATCGAACGCCGCGCGATTGGCGATACCGGTCAGCGCATCGACATGCGCGCTGCGCCGCAGATCCTGCTCGAGAAGATACCGCGCGGTCACGTCCTGGAACACGCCCGTCACGGCGACGCTGCGCCCATCCTCGCGCTCGACTTCACCCAGCCCGCGCACGCGCAGACGGCGGCCCTTGGCGGTGTCGAAGTCGACCTCGAAATCGAACGGCTCGCCAGTTTCCAGCGAGTGGGCGAGCGCCGCGCTGACGATCGCGCGCGCCGTAGCGGGATAGAAATCCAGCGCGTTGGCGAGGTTGGGCTCGAAATCGTCGCCCACCTCGTGGATGCGGCGCACGCCGTCGCTCCATTCGACGGTTTCGCTCGCCGGATCGAAGCTCCACGCGCCGATCATCGCCATCCGCTCGGCCTGTCGGAACACGCGGTCCTTGCGTGCCAGCACGGTCGCCTGATCGTGCGTCCGCTGCGCCAGTGCCAGCGCCTCGCGCGCGGCGGCGCGGGCATCGATCAGCGCCTCGGCCAGCTTGCCCAGCCGCAGCAGCGCGGTGCGCTGGTCCTCGCTCAGGTCGCGCGGCTCGTTGTCGAGCACGCACAGCGCGCCGACCCGCGCCTGCTGGCCCGAAGAGCGGACATGAATGGGAACCCCGGCATAGAAACGGAAGCGCGGCCCCTCGCGCACGAGCAGGCTGTCCGCGAAACGCCGGTCGTGCCGTGCGTCGGGCACCACCATCACCCCGTCCTGTCGAATCGTCTGATCGCAAAAGGTGACGCCACGCGGCACCGGCGTCCGGTCCATGTTGAAGCTGGCGAGAAGATGCTGGTCGCGCGAATCGATCAGCGAGATCGACGCCATCGGCGTGCCGATCAGCCGAGCGGCAAACTCGGTCAGCGCGTCGAGGTCGAGTTCGGGCGCCGCGCCGATCAGGCCCAGCGCATCGAGCACCTCGAGCCGGCGCGCTTCATCGGGGAGCGGGGGAACGTCGATCGGCTTCATGCGGCGATCGGTAACCGATGCCGGTTAACGGCGCCTCAAGACGGTTCGCTCTGTACGCACGCCCGCCCAGCCGATAGAGGCGCGCCATCCCTTTAAAATGCGAGGCCGGGCCGATGAAATTCTTCGCTGATACCGCTAACGTCGATGACATCCGCGAGCTGGCCGAAGCCGGGCTGCTGGACGGCGTCACGACCAACCCGTCGCTGATCGCCAAGGCGGGCCGCGACTTCATCGAAGTGACGCGCGAGATCTGCGGGATCGTCGAGGGGCCGGTGTCGGCCGAAGTGGTCGCGCTCGACCATGAAGGGATGATGCGCGAGGCCGAGATCCTGCGCCGGATCGGCGACAACGTCGCGGTCAAGGTGCCGCTGACGATCGACGGGCTCAAGACGTGCAAGGCGCTGACCGACGACGGCACGATGGTCAACGTGACGCTCTGCTTCTCGGCAAATCAGGCGCTGCTCGCGGCCAAGGCGGGGGCGACCTTCGTCTCGCCGTTCGTCGGCCGCCACGACGACAACGGCTTCGACGGGATGCAGCTGATCGGCGACATCCGGCTGATCTACGACAACTACGCCTTCGACACCGAGATTCTGGTGGCGAGCGTCCGTCACCCGATCCACGTCCTCGAAGCCGCGAAGATCGGCGCCGACGTGATGACCGCGCCGCCGTCGGTCATCAAGCAGCTCGTCAAGCACCCGCTGACCGACAAGGGGATCGAGGGCTTCCTCGCCGACTGGGCCAAGACCGGCCAGAAGATCGGCTGATACCGAATGCGCCCCTGCCGCGTGCCGGGGCGCGTTACGGCCGCGCGGGGTGGATCAGGCGGTGACGCCGTCGGTACAACGAACGGTCACGCCCTTGGCCGTCACCAGTGCCTTCTCGCCAGGCTTCGCCTCCACGCGGCCGTCGCCCTTGTTGCTCGACACGGTCAGCACCATCGGGCGGTCGACGACGCAGCGATATTCGCCCCTCGTCATGCTGCACGCGCTTTTCAGCGCCCGGGCATCGTCATCGGTCGGCGTGCCCACCGATTCGACGCCGAATCCGATCGAACCGGAACCGCCGACCAGGGCCGCCTTGAGTCCCGACACCAGTCGCCCCTGATACAGACCGGCCTTGCTGGTGGGGCTAAGGCCGATCTGCGGTGCCAGCCGCGCACAAAAGCTCGGCCCTGCCTGCTGCGCAGCCGCTCCGCCGCCTGCCACCAACGCTGCGATCGCCGCCATTGCCGCCTTCATTCCTCGCTCCCGTTCAGATTTTCGAAGACGGAGGGCTAGACCCGATAAAAGACGATCCGGTTACAAGGACTTGGCGCGGGGCGTCAGGTTGGCAGTCCGACCGACTGCATCCACGCGACCGCCTCGTCATGATCGGTGAAGACGCGGCAATTGGGCGCGTTCAGATAACGCTCGATCTGCATCTTGGTCAGGATCGAGCCGGCGATCGCCGCGATCGGTGCGCTCGTCAGTTGCAGCGCGCGCGGCATCATCGCTGCCAACTGGTCCACCACGCCCGCGGGCTGGACCGGCGCATCGCTCACGTCGGCAAGCGTGTAGAAGGCGCCGTGGCGCAGCCGCAGGATCACCCCTTGCGCCAGCAGGTCCGCCGCGAACTTCGCAGCCAGCCCCGCGGACCAGAACCCCGTCGCGGTGATCCGCAACATGCGGTCGGCTGGGTCGTGTCGGATCGAATAATCGGCCTTGGTATCGGTCTGCATGAGGGGGTCCTAAGCGTCGATCTGGGGGGTCAGCGCGGCGAGCGCGGGCAAGAGGACGGTCTGCTCGCGGCGGCCGCGATCCTCGATCCTGCGCATCAGCGCGGCGGAGGCGGCGCAATAGCCGCGCCAGTCCGCGCCGATCCGATCAGGCGTCCAGGAGGTGACGTGAAGGCTGGCCGCCGCGCGTAACGTCGAAAGGTCGATGTCGAGCGCGTCGAGCGCGTCGGCGATTCCCGCGATCCCGGTCCCAAGCAGCGCGGGATACACCGTCTGCTTCAGGAACCGCGACCGATCCATGCTCGCCGCCATCAGCTGGTGGCGCGCCCGCGCGAGTTCTGCCATCTCGGGCGCGGGTGCGCGGCAAAGCTCGCGCATCGCCGCGACCCTCAGCCGCAATCGCTCGTAATGCTGGTCCAGTACTTCGATCATGCCGTCCGATCCGTGATCGGTGCGACCTAGGCGCGCTTGCCTGACGACCGCTTAATCGCCTGCGATCGGTATGCTTTCGCGCGCCGCGTCAGTCACGAAAGACGGGTGCGCGGCGGGTAAGGTTGGCGGCCACCGCCTCCATCTGATTGTGACTGCCGATCAGCTTGCCCTGCTCGCTCGCCTCGGCCGCCAAGATCGCGGCAGCGTCGCCCTCGATCCCCGCCAGCCGCTTCGCCGCGCGGATCGCATGCGGGTTGCGGTCGGCGATGGTGCGCGCCAGCGCCCGCGCCTCGGCCAGCGGATCGTCGGCGAGCCGCGTGACGAAGCCGAGCGCCGCGGCCTCTTCGGCCCCGAACTCGCGCGCGGTATAGATGCACTCGCGCAGCACGTCGTCGCGAACCAGCCCGCGCCACAGCGCGTAGCCCGCCATGTCGGGGACGATGCCCCATTTCAGCTCCATCACGCTCAAGCGCGAATCGGGCGCGGCGATGCGGATATCCGCGCCGCTCGCGATCTGAAGGCCACCGCCGAACACGACGCCGTGCAACGCCGCGATGACGGGCATCGGCAGCGCCCGCCAGCCCCAGGCGACATGCTGATAGAGGTTCGCGATCCCCTGGCGCCGCTCGGCCAGCCCGCTCAGATCGCCCGCCGCCGCCATGCTCGCCATGTCGAGCCCCGCACAGAAGCCGCGCCCCTCACCCGACAGGACGACGGCGCGCACCTCGCGCGCCTCGCCCAGCCGATCGATCGTGTCGGCGATCGCGGCGAACATCGCCGGGTCGAGCGCGTTGAGCTTGTCGGGGCGCGCCAGCCGCACCTCGGCCACGCCGTCCTCGATCGTCATCGTCACGCGCTCGGTCATCGCATCCTCCGCCGCAATGCCTAAGCGGGCGACAGGCGATAGCCAAGCCCGCGATCGGTGCGCAGCATCGGCGCCGCACCCGGCGGATCGAGTTCGGCGCGCAGCCGCGCGACATGGACCTGCACGACGTTCGTGCCGGGATCGAAGCCGAGCCGCCAGATCGCCCGCAACAGTTCGGCGCGCGGCACCGGCCGACCGGCGTGGCGCGCGAGATAGGCGAGCAGCGCATATTCGCGGGGGCGAAGGTGCAGCGACCGTCCGCCCCGCACGGCCGTCCGCGCGATCCGGTCGAGCGACAGGTCGCCGATCGTGACGCGCCCCGCAACGCTGCGCAGCCGCGCGGCCAGCCGGGCGGCGATCTCCGCCGGGGCGGCATCCGCGCACACCGCCTCGTCCGCGCCGGCGTCGAGCGCCTCGATCACGCGGTCGGGGCGATCGACCAGCAGCATCAGCGGGCCGGTCCAGCCGGTCTCCCGCACCTGCGCAACGATCGCCCGCGGCGCGGCGAGGCTTGAGAGCATCACCGCATCGACCGCCTCCGCCAGCGGCGCCAGCGCGAGCAGGCCCCGCGCCGCAAGCGCGGCGGCAAGCGCGGGGCTCGGCGGGTCACAGGCTATGCGGGCGAGCATCACGCCTGCAAATTACAGGTCTTCACGCCGGATCGGTTCGAACCTGATCCAGATTGGTCGCGATGGCGTGCGCGTGGGCGGCAAGCATCCGATCGGCGGCGACGTCGGGCTTCGCCAGCAGCGGACGCGCCATGCCGGGGGCGATCCGCTCGAGCGTTCGCCACGCCGCGATCCTGACCCGGGGATCGCGATGACCCCGCCCGAACGCCTCGACCAGGTCGAGGCCCTCGCCCAGTGCCGCCGCGAGGTCGAGCAGCAACGCCGCCGGCATCACTGCGAGCGCGCCAGCCACGCATCCGCGGTCGATGTCGTACCGATACTGGCCCCGCCACGATGCGGCATCGTCCCGCACCAGCAGGTTGACCGATACCGACAATGCCGTCGGCGGCGCCTGCGCATGGATGTCGCGATAGGCGCGATAGAGCCGGACATCGCCGGGCGCGAGGCGATGCCGGCCAAGCGAGACGAGCGCAGCGGGCTCGCCGGCGATCCCCGCATGCGGCGCGGCCAGCGTCCACTCGTCGCTCAAATAGCCCGGTCCCGCATGGCCACAGGTGAGGAACGCGAAATCATGGTCGTGCGCCGTCCCGTAGAAGAACGCCGCCGGTCCGCTGTCGGCGAGCATCCTCTCGTCGGCCCCGGGCCAGAAGGCGGCGCGCAGCACGAACCGGCGACCGGGCGGGGCAAGCAGCAACGCCTGCGCGCCATAGCCGCCATTGTCCGCCGCACCCCCGCCACTCGCCAGCACGCGTTCGGCGACGCGTGCGACAAGCCCGCGATCGGCCGACAGCGCGGCCAGGTCCTCGGCCAGCGACGCGAGCCCCGCCTCGTCCCGCGGATCGACGCCCGACGCCTCGGCGCGCGACAGGCATTCGTCGGCGTCGAGTGCGCCGAACGGCGCGGCGGGGATCAGGCGGGACATGCCAGCATCCCCTGCGCCGCCAGGGCCGCGGCCCGCACTTCGGGATGCGGATCGGCGACGGCCATTCGCGCCAGCGTCGGCGCCGCCCCGCGCGCATCCTGCGCCAGCCAGTGCCGCATCGCCGCCCAGCGCACGAAGAAGGCGGGATGGGCGCTCGCCGCCGCCAGCCCCCCGGTCCCGCCGCCGAGCGCGCCGAGCACCTCGACCAGCATCGCCGCCTGCGCCGCGTCACCCTCGGCGGCGGCCGCCCGGCGCAATTGCCCGCCGGGAAGCGCATAGTCGCGCAGCAGCGGCGCGGCATCGACAGCCAGCGTCAGTGTCAGCAGGATCAGACCGCCCTCGGCCGGCACGAACCGGTGCGCCTCGCGCCGTCCGTCGATCGCGAGGGCGCTGCCGCAGGTCACGTCCACCGATCGCCGCGGGCCCAGCGGCGATGCGGTCGCCGCGCTGAAATCGGCCCCGACGACGCCCGCTTCCCACCGATCGAGGCGCCCACGTCCACCGAGCACACGAACGAACGACTGCCGTCCACCCGCAATGACGCCGCCCGGCGGCTCGCCCCCCGGCCGCAGCGTGGTCACCGCGAGGACGAGGTCGGCGCGCCGCTCGATCATCAGCGTCGCGCGATCGCCCGCCACCCGCCCGGCCAGCGGCCAAGCCGCATCGGGCCGGGCAAGCAGCGGCGAAAGGACCGCCGCCGCCCAGTCGCCATCGGCGACCAGCGCGGCGGCGACGGCCGGGTCGCCCGCCAGGTCGAGCGCCGCCATCGCCGCGCCCGACCGCCACATGGCGACGGGATCGCTCAGCGCCCGCCCCCCGTCATCGCGACGATATAGACATAGATGTCGTCGCCCTGCCGCTCGGCCGCGGGGATCGCGGCGGGATCGCCGACACGCGTGGCAAGGCTGGGCAGGCGGTCGAGTGGAAAGCTGGTCGGCATCGGTCATCCCCTTGTCTGCGCCGCCAGTTCGGCGGCTGTCAGAGGATCGCGCGGGATGCGCCGCGAACGCAGTTAATTCACTGTAACCTTGGCGGCTCACCCCGCTTGCGCTTTAAGGGCGGCAATGGCCCCCATCCCCTTCCATCCCGAACAGTTCCTGACCCGCACGCAGGCGCATCATGGCGGCATCCTCGGCATCGGCTACCGCGCGCACGGCCCCGACTGGGCCGAGCTCGACCTGCCTTGGAAGCCCGAGCTCGTCGGCGACGAAACCAGCGGCGTGCTCGCCTCCGGGCCGATCGTGGCGCTGATGGACATGGCGACCAGCGTCGCGGTGTGGATGAAGCGCGGCGGCTTCGTGCCGCACGCCACGCTCGACCTGCGCGTCGATTACCTCCGTCCGGCACGCTCGGGCGAGACGGTGATCGGCCGCGGCGAATGCTATCGGCTGACGCGCGCGATCGCGTTCGTGCGGGGGATCGCGCACGACGGCGATCCGGACGATCCGGTCGCGCACGTCGCCGGCACCTTTATGTCCACGGGTCTAAAGCCATGAGCCTGCCACCCTATGCCCGGCTGCTCGGCCTGCGCATCGAGCCCAACGAAGAAGGCGCGCCGGTCCTCGTCATGCCGTTCGGGGACAAGGTGATGGGCCGCCCCGGCTTCGTCCATGGCGGCGCGATCGGCGGGTTGGTCGAGATGGCGGCGGTGGCGGCGCTCCGCCACGCGCTCGGCGACGAGGGCGCGACGATCAAGCCGATCAACCTCACCACCGATTTCATGCGCGGCGGTAAGGACGGCGACACGCGCGCGGCGGGGCATGTCGTCCGCCTCGGCACGCGCATCGCCAATGTCGAGGCGTTCGCCTGGCAGGAAGACCGCAACCGCCCGATCGCGGCGGCGCGGATCAACTTCCTGCTGGCGCGGTAGGCGCGCCGCCCGCAACCTTGGGCTCCCGCTTCCGCGGGAGCACTGGATCAACCCTTCGGCGTCAGCTTGAGCAGCCGCCCGCCCTCGCCGTCCTCGAGGACGTAGAGCGCGCCGTCCGGCCCCTGCTCGACCTCGCGGATGCGGCGGCCCATCGGGAACTGGTCGCCCTTGGTCGCGCTGGTGCCGTTCACGTCGACACGGACCAGCGATTCGCTCGACAGTCCGCCGATGAACAGATCGCCCTTCCACTGCGGGAACGCGTTGCCGGTATAGACGATCAGCCCGCCGGGCGAGATCACCGGGTTCCACGACACCTTCGGCGCCTCGAGATCGGGCCGCGTCTTGTGATCGGGAATGTCGCGCCCGTCATAGTGGTCGCCGTCCGAGACGATCGGATAGCCATAATTTCGGCCGGGCAGGATGAGGTTGACTTCGTCACCGCCCTTCGGCCCCATTTCCTGCTCCCACAGGTTGCCGGACTGGTCGAAGGCGAGGCCGAGCAGGTTGCGGTGGCCGTACGACCAGACCGCGGGGTGGAAGCCCTTCTGCGTGAGCCCAGGATCGCCCGCCGGCTTGCCGTCGAGCGTGAGGCGAAGCACCTTGCCCAGCGTCGCCTTGGGGTCCTGCGCCGGATCGAACTTCTGCCGCTCGCCATTGGTGAAGAACAGATACTGGCCATCGGGCGAGAAGGCGATGCGACCCGAATAATGGCCGTCACCCGACACGAACGGCGTCGCGCGGAACAGCTCGGTCACGTTGTCGAGCTTGGCCGAACCGCCGCTCTCGGCCAGCGTGCCGCGCATCAGCACAACGCCCTTGCCGCCCGACCCCGCCATCGACGCGGAGAAATAGACCTGCCGGTTCTGCGCGAAGCCGGGGGCGAGGACGACGTCCATCAGCCCACCCTGCCCCGCGCCATCGACCGCGGGGATGCCGGCGACCGGCGTCTTGGTCTTCCCGTCGGCGCTGACGAGCAGCATCTGCCCCGCCTTTTGCGTCACCAACATCCGCGCGTCGGGCAGGAAGGTCATCGCCCAGGGCGCGTCGAACGTCGCCACCGCCGCGGTCTGGAACGGCACGCCGCCGCTCGTCGCACCCGGCGTCGGGGTGGGCGTCGCGTTCTGGCTGGGGGCGGGCGACGGGGCCGATGGCGCGGCGCCGTCGTTGCAGGCGATCAGCGCGGTCGCGGCGACCGCAAGGGCAAGGGGGGCACGCATGGTCGGTCTCTCCCGGCAAATATGTCGTTTGGCGAACCAGTAGCATGGCGGCCGGTTCCGCCAAGCCCCGGTTCCGGGACGGCTTGTGTGTGTCAGCCAACGCGCGTATACGGCCCCTTGTTCTCGACATTGGTGACATTGCCGGGGTCGGGGCCGAAAGGCTCCGGCGCGATACCCGCTTGTCTGCCCATCGGAGTTTGATTTGACCGACCTTGCTCGCCTGACCGACCTGATCAAACCCGAAGCCAAGGCGCTCGGGCTGTCGCTGGTGCGCGTCAAGTTCTTCGGCGGGCGGTCGGACCCGACGCTTCAGGTGATGGCCGAGCGGCCTGACACGCGCCAGCTGGTGATCGAGGATTGCGCCGAGCTGTCGCGCCGCATCTCTGACCGGCTGGACGCGCTGGAGGCCGAGGGCAAGGACCCGATCGAGGGGGCCTACCGGCTCGAGGTGTCGTCGCCCGGCATCGACCGGCCGCTGACGCGCCTCAACGACTTCGCCGACTGGGCGGGCCATGAGGCGCGCCTGACGCTGACCGAGCCGGTCGAGGGGCGCAAGCAGCTGACCGGCGACCTCGTCGGGGTCGAGGGGACCGCGGTCACGATCGACGTGCGCAAGCATGCGCGCATGGCCGTCGACTTCGCCCAGATCGCCGACGCAAAATTGCTGCTCACCGATCGGCTGATCGCCGCGACGCAGCCGCTCTCGGTCGAGGGCGCCGACAAGATTCTCACGGAAGGGTAACAGACGAAGATGGCCAACGCCGTTTCCGCCAATCGGGCCGAGCTGATCGCGATCGCCGATTCGGTCGCCAAGGAAAAGCTGATCGACCGCGCCATCGTCATCGAGGCGATGGAAGAGGCGATCCAGCGCGCCGCCAAGAACCGCTACGGCGCCGAGATGGACATCCGCGCCAAGCTCGATGCCGGCTCCGGCGATCTTCGCCTGTGGCGCGTGGTCGAGGTGGTCGAGGAAGTCGACGACCTCTACAAGCAGGTCGACCTTAAGGGCGCGCAGAAGCTGAAGAAGGATGCAGCCCTCGGCGACTTTCTCGTCGATCCGCTGCCGCCGATCGAGTTCGGCCGCATCCAGGCGCAGGCTTCGAAGCAGATCATCTTCCAGAAGGTTCGCGACGCCGAGCGCGAGCGCCAGCACGAGGAGTTCAAGGACCGCGTCGGCGAGATCATCACCGGCGTCGTCAAGCGCGTCGAGTTCGGCCATGTCGTCGTCGACCTCGGCCGCGCCGAGGGCGTCATCCGCCGCGACCAGCAGATCCCGCGCGAAGTCGTCCGCGTCGGCGACCGCGTGCGCAGCCTGATCCTGTCGGTGCGCCGCGAGAATCGCGGGCCGCAGATCTTCCTTAGCCGTGCGCACCCCGACTTCATGAAGAAGCTGTTCGCGCAGGAAGTCCCTGAGATCTACGACGGCATCATCGAGATCAAGGCCGCTGCCCGCGATCCGGGTTCGCGCGCCAAGATCGGCGTCATCAGCCGCGACTCGTCGATCGACCCGGTCGGCGCGTGCGTCGGCATGAAGGGCAGCCGTGTGCAGGCCGTCGTGCAAGAGATGCAGGGCGAGAAGATCGACATCATCCCCTGGTCGCCCGACACCGCGACCTTCGTCGTCAACGCGCTCCAGCCGGCGAACGTCGCGCGCGTGGTGATCGACGAGGAGGACGACCGGATCGAGGTGGTGGTCCCCGACGATCAGCTTTCGCTCGCCATCGGCCGCCGCGGCCAGAATGTCCGCCTTGCCAGCCAGCTGACGGGCAAGGGCATCGACATCCTGACCGAGACCGACGCCAGCGAGAAGCGCCAGGCCGACTTCGTCCGCAATTCGGAGACGTTCCAGAACGAGCTCGATGTCGACGAGACGCTGGCGCAGCTCCTGGTGGCCGAGGGCTTCTCGGAGCTCGAGGAAGTGGCGTACGTGGAGCTCGACGAGCTGGCGAGCATCGAGGGCTTCGACGACGAACTGGCGCAGGAGCTTCAGAGCCGTGCGCAGGAAGCGCTGGAGCGCCGCGAGGATGCCGCGCGCGAGGAACGTCGCGCGCTCGGCGTCGAGGACGATCTGGCGACGATGCCCTATCTGACCGAGGCGATGCTCGTCACGCTGGGCAAGGCGGGCATCAAGACGCTCGACGACCTCGCCGACCTCGCCACCGACGAATTGGTCGAGAAGCGTCGCGCGGAACCCCGCCGCCGCGGCGAGGACGCGCCGCGCAAGCCCGAGAACAAGGGCGGTATCCTCGGCGAGTACGGCCTATCCGACGAGCAGGGCAACGAGATCATCATGGCCGCCCGCGCGCACTGGTTCGAGGACGAAGCAGCGCCTGCGGCAGAGGTCGAGGAGGACGCAAATGCGGACTCCTCACAATGAGCGCGCTTTCGCACCGTTGACTGCGGTATCGCGCCTCTCCGCTAAGGAGGGGCCGCGATGAACGACCGCAGCTGTATCCTGTCGCGGGGGACCGGCCCGCGCGAGGGGCTCGTGCGCCTGGCGCTCGGCTGCGACGGCCAAATCCATCCCGACGTGCGCGCCAAGGCCCCCGGCCGCGGCGCGTGGATCGGCGTGGACAAGCCGGCGCTCGAGGCCGCGATCGCCAAGGGCCGCCTTCGCGGTGCCCTGTCGCGCGCGTTCAAGACAGGCGACATCACCGTCCCCGCCGATCTGGCCGACCGGATCGCCGATGCGCTGCAACGCGCGACGCTCGACCGGCTGGGGCTGGAGGCGAAGGCCGGGACGCTCCTGACCGGCGGCGAGCGGATCGAGGAAGCTGCCCGGCTGGGCCGGCTGCACCGCCTGTATCACGCGGCCGACGCCGGCGGTGACGGCGTGCGCAAGCTCGCACAAGCCTGGCGAGTCGGCCGCGATGCCGAGGGGTCGGGGCTGACCGGGGTGGTATTGCCGATCCCGCGCACCATATTGTCGTTGGCACTGGGCCGCGAAAATGTGGTACATATCGGTCTCACCGACGCCAGAGCAGCGAAGCGGGTGAGCGAAACGCTCGACCGCTGGCTGCATTTTATCGGACCTGAACCCACCGCCCAGCCTTGCGAAACCGGCTCGCAGGGCGCATCGACCGCAACCACGGTCCTGCGCGGAACTGCCGGCCACGACGCCCCGGTGAAAGCCGGAACGAATGGCCCGGCCGACGCCGGAACGAATGAAGGACTTCGAGTACCCGAATGAGCGATACGGACAACGACAAGCCGAAGCTGGGCGCGCGCGCGCCGCTGGGCCTCAAGCGCACGGTCGAGACGGGCAAGGTGAAGCAGAGCTTCAGCCATGGCCGCTCGAACACCGTCGTGGTCGAGGTGAAGCGCCGGCGCATGATCGGCCGTCCGGGCGAGGACACGGGTGCGCCTGTCCAGGAGGCGGCGCCGGCCGCTCCTGCCCCCGCCGCTTCGGCCCCGCCGCCGCCGCCGCCCCCCGTGCGTCGCCCGCCGACGAACGAGACCCCGCACGAGCGCCAGGCACGCCTGCTGCGCGAGGCTGAGGAGCAGCGCATGAGCGCGCTCGAGGACGCGCGTCGCCGTGACGAGCGTCTGCGCGCCGAAGCCGCCGAGGCCGAAGTCCGCCGCCAGGCCGAGAAGGCCGAGGCAGAGGCAGCCGAGCGCGCCGCCGCTGCCGCCGCCGAAGCCGAAGCGGCCAAGCCCGCGCCGGCACCCGAGCCCGCGCCCGCCCCCGCCCCGCAGCCCGAGTTCGAGGTCGCAAAGGCGGCCGAGCCTGCGCCTGCCCCCGCCAAGGCCGAGCCTGCCGTGCCCGTGGCCCCGCCCGCGCCGCCGCAGCCGGTGACGCTCCAGCTCGATCCGGGCCTGCCCGCGCCGCGCCGGTTCAGCCCCGTCGCGCGCCCGGAAATCCCGCGTCCCCAGCCCAAGCCCGAGCCGAAGCAGGAGGCGCCCGCCGCCGCCGCCGCACCGGCCGGCGGTCAGGCACAGGCGCCGCGCGCGACGCCCGGCGGCACCGGCGCGGCGACCCCGCGCCGCGATGCGCCGCCGGCGCGTCCCGCGCCTTCGCGCGACCGCAAGGGCGACGACCGCCGCCAGTCGGGCAAGCTCACGGTCAACCGTGCGCTCAACGAAGATGGCGGCGCGCGTGCCCGCAGCCTCGCCGCGCTCAAGCGTGCGCGTGAAAAGGAACGCCGCGGCCATGGCGGCCCGCGCGAGCCGCAGGCCAAGCAGGTCCGCGACGTCAAGGTGCCCGAGGCGATTACCGTCCAGGAGCTCGCCAACCGCATGGCCGAGCGCGGCGCCGACCTCGTCAAGTCGCTGTTCAAGATGGGCATGCCCGTCACGCTGACGCAGACGATCGACCAGGATACCGCCGAGCTGCTCGTCACCGAGTTCGGGCACAACATCAAGCGCGTGTCCGACAGCGACATCGACATCCAGCTCGACACGACCGAGGACGATGACGGCGCGCTGAGCCCACGTCCGCCGGTGGTCACGATCATGGGCCATGTCGATCACGGCAAGACGTCGCTGCTCGATGCCCTTCGCGGCACCGACGTGGTGCGCGGCGAGGCGGGCGGCATCACCCAGCATATCGGCGCCTATCAGGTGACGCAGAAGGACAAGTCGAAGATCACCTTCCTCGACACGCCCGGCCACGAGGCGTTCACCGAGATGCGTGCCCGCGGCGCCAACGTGACCGACATCGTCGTGCTCGTCGTCGCCGCCGACGACGGCCTGATGCCGCAGACGGTCGAGGCCATCAATCACACCCGCGCGGCGGGCGTGCC
Source organism: Sphingomonas yantingensis (assembly GCF_014199325.1). GTDB lineage: Bacteria > Pseudomonadota > Alphaproteobacteria > Sphingomonadales > Sphingomonadaceae > Sphingomonas > Sphingomonas yantingensis. Next base: position 265,988 of record NZ_JACIJJ010000001.1, on the reverse strand, counting down.
GATGATCGTCGCGATCAACAAGATCGACAAGCACGAGGCCAATGCCCAGAAGATCCGCGAGCGGCTTCTGAGCGAGGAAGTCGTGGTCGAGGAAATGGGCGGCGAGACGCAGGACGTCGAGGTGTCGGCGCTCAAGAAGATCGGTCTCGACGACCTGATCGAGAAGATCCAGCTCCAGGCCGAACTGCTCGAACTGCGCGCCAACCCGGATCGCGCGGCCGAGGGCACGGTGATCGAGGCCAAGCTCGACAAGGGCCGCGGTCCGGTCGCGACGGTGCTCGTCAGCCGCGGCACGCTCAGGGTCGGCGACGTGTTCGTCGCCGGCGCCGAGAGCGGCAAGGTCCGCGCGCTGGTCAACGACAAGGGCCAGCAGGTCAAGGAAGCCGGTCCGTCGACCCCGGTCGAGGTGCTGGGCCTGTCGGGCGTGCCGATGGCCGGCGATCCGGTGCAGGTCGTCGAGAACGAGGCGCGCGCCCGCGAGGTCGCGGCCTATCGCCAGTCGGTCCTGACGCAGAAGCGCACGACCAACGCGCCCGCCAGCCTCGAGAGCATGTTCTCGGCGCTATCGGCGAAGAAGGCGATCGAATATCCGCTGGTGGTCAAGGCCGACACGCAAGGGTCGGTCGAGGCGATTGTCGCCGCGATCAACAAGATCTCGACCGACGAGATCCGCGCGCGCGTTCTCCATTCGGGCGTCGGCGGCATCACCGAGAGCGACGTGAACGTGGCCGCGGCCTCGGGCGCGCCGATCATCGGCTTCAACGTGCGTCCCAATGCCAAGGCGCGCGAGATCGCCGAGCGGAACAAGGTCGCGTTCAAATATTACGACGTGATCTACGACCTGACCGACGAGATCCGCGCCGGCATGGCGGGCGAGCTCGGGCCGGAGGCGTTCGAGACGGTCGTCGGCCGCGCCGAAATCCGCGAGGTCTTCTCGGCGGGCAAGCACGGCAAGGCGGCGGGTCTGCTCGTCACCGAAGGTGTCATTCGGAAAGCGCTCAAGGCCCGCATCACGCGCGCCGACGTCATCATCTACCAGGGCGAGATCGCGTCGCTGCGCCGCTTCAAGGACGATGTGGCCGAAGTGCGCGCAGGCCTCGAATGCGGCGTGACGTTCAGCCAGAACTTCACCGACATCAAGGCCGGCGACTATCTCGAAACCTTCGAGGTGGAGATGCGCGAGCGGACGCTCTGAGCGTCCGTTTCGCGAGGGTCTGATGGCACGCCAGCAGGATAGTTCGCCCGAGGGCCGCTCGGTCCGGCTGCTGCGCGTGGGCGAGCAGGTTCGTCATGTCCTGTCCGACGTGCTGATGCGCGGCGACGTTCATGACGACGTGCTCGCCGCGCACAGCGTCAGCGTGACCGAGGTGCGGATGTCGCCCGACCTTCGCCACGCGACGGTGTTCATCAAGCCGCTGCTGGGCGCGGACGAGGCGGCGGTGCTCAAGGCGCTGCGCACCAACACCGCCTATCTCCAGCGCGAGGTGGCGGGGCGCATCAACCTGAAATACGCTGCCAAGCTCAAGTTCCTGGTCGACGAGAGCTTCGACGAGGGCGACCGCATCGACGCGCTGCTGCGCTCGCCCAAGGTCGCGCGCGACCTCGAGGATGAGGGCGATCAACCCGAAGGCTGAAGGTCGGCCTCAATGGCGATGCGCACCCGCCCCCCGACGATCAGCGGATAGGCGGTCATCCCGAAGTCCCGGCGATCGATCTCGGTCACGGCGGACACATGAAAGGCACCGCCCGCCGCCAGCGTTTCGATCGGCCTCGAGAACCGCACGTAGAGCCTCGCTGGCCGGCCGACTCCGCGCGCGATCACGCTCCCCTCAATGGTGCCCGCCGCCGACCCGGTGGCGCGTAGACCCGACCCGACGAAGCGCACGATCGGATGGCGCGCGACATCGAAGAAATCCTCGCCCTTCAACCGCCGCTCGGTCACGCTGTCGGGCGCGACCAGCGCCGCGGCGTCCAGCCGTACGTCGAGGCGAACGTCGTCGCCGACCACATCGGCGGAGCCTTCAACTTTCGGGAAGCGCGCGGTCTTCCTGGCAAAGCCGAAAAAGCTGACCGTGGCCGTGACGAGACTGTGAGCGGGGTCGATCGCCAGCCGCCGGTCGGGCACCGCGAATAACAGGCAGAGCATAGCGATCAGGCCAGCCATCGCCGCGATCATGCGCCCGCCCCTGCGCCTTCGCAATCGGGGACCGCGCTGCTAGGGCGGTGTCCGCATGGCCAAGCTCTATTTCTACTACGCCTCGATGAATGCGGGTAAATCGACCACGCTGCTCCAGGCCGACTTCAACTATCGTGAGCGGGGGCTGCACACGATGCTGTTCACCGCCGCGCTCGACGACCGCGCGGGGGCGGGGCGGATCGGGTCGCGCATCGGGCTCGGTGCCGATGCCACCGCGTTCGACGCGGCGACCGACCTCTTCGCCGTCGTCATGGCGGAGCACGCGCACCGCACCGTCGGCTGCGTGCTAATCGACGAGGCGCAGTTCCTGTCGGCCGCGCAGGTCGATCAGCTCGCCGCGCTGGCGGACAAGGCGGACATTCCCGTCCTCACCTACGGCCTGCGCACCGATTTCCGCGGGGCGTTGTTCGAGGGCGCGGCGCGACTGCTCGCGATCGCGGATTCGCTGACCGAGCTCAAGTCGATCTGTCCCTGCGGGCGCAAGGCGACGATGAACCTGCGCGTCGACGCCGACGGCAATGCGGTGCGCGAGGGCGCGCAGACCGAGATCGGCGGCAACGACCGCTACGTCGCGCTCTGCCGCCGCCACTTTACCGAGGCGATGGAAGCCGCGGCCTAGCGCCACATCCGCGCGATCAGCCGCTCCCCCTCCGGATCGTACGCGGCCAGGTCGGCGCGGGTGAACGGGAAGAAGTCGTTGCGGCTGAAATACGCCTCGGTCAGTTCGGCGAAATATTCGGCGGCGTTGGTCCGGGCATAGGCATCGACGGTCGAGCCGTCATGGCGCCTGACCGCGAGATAGCCTCCGCTCTCCATTGCCCTCCGATAGGTCGCCTCGATCACCGCGCGATCGGCATCGGGCAGTCGGAAGAAATAGGCGTGCGCCAGCTCGTGCAGGATCGATGCGGGCTGCACCCGCGCGGTTTCGATGAACATCGCCGCATCGGACACCTCGATCCCGCGGGCCATCTCGACGGTGCGCCCGTGCGCGACGAGCCAACCCGGATCGGGGTGGTACATGCCCCCCGGCCCCGAATGGTCAAGGAGGAAGATCGGCGTGCCTCTCACCTGCGCCAGCGCAGCGGCGGGCAGGACCGCCTCGACCTCGTCCAGCATGTGCATGATCGTCGCGAGGGCCGCCCGCGCCGGCTCGCGCCTCGGGCGAAGCGCGATGTCGGCAAAGACCTTCCATCCGGGCGGTGCGGCGACGCGCCGATAGCGGCTGGTGCCCACATAGGTGCCGTTCAGCACCCCGTCGATCCGCACCCGGCGGCGACAGCGACCGGCGGGATCGACCAGTTCGAACATATGGCCGGGATAGGTGTCGAGCGCCAGGAACCCGCCCGGTGCGATTATCCCCTGATCGACCGCCCTGCCCGCCCGGTCGATCCAACGCACGCGCAGCGGCACCGTGCCGCCGTTCTGGAACGCGTGCTGCGCGCGCTCCCCATTTGGCCGGTCCACGGTTGCCGGCGCCGCCCCCCCCGCATCCGGTCGACGAAGCGGCCAGGGCAAGCGCCGTCAGCGCGGTCGCGATCATCATCCGTCTCCCATGGCCCGATGCCCGTCTTCGGCAGCGATTGCGGCGGCTTGAGGGCGCAGGCGCACGCGCGACTGGCGCTCGCCCGCGCCAGCGACTAAGCGCGCGCGCCATGCATGGCTGGATCATCCTCGACAAACCGCTCGGCCTCGGCTCGACGCAGGGCGTGAGCGCCGTCAAGCGCGCGCTGCGCCAGGGCGGCTACGGCAAGGCGAAGGTGGGGCATGGCGGCACGCTCGACCCGCTGGCGACCGGCGTGCTGCCGATCGCGGTGGGGGAGGCGACGAAACTCGCCGGGCGGATGCTCGACAGCGATAAGGTGTACGACTTCGCCGTCACCTTCGGGACCGAAACCGGCACGCTGGATGCCGAGGGCAGCGTCGTGGCGACCAGCGAAGCCCGCCCGGACGCCGCCGCAATCGAAGCGGCCCTGCCGCGTTTCACCGGCCCGATCGACCAGGTGCCGCCCGCCTATTCGGCGCTTAAGGTGGACGGCGAACGCGCGTACGACCTCGCGCGGGCAGGCGAGACGTTTAAGCTGGCAACGCGCGCCGTCACGATCCATTCGCTGGAACTGACGCCGCCCGGCGATGGCCCGGTCGAGGCCGCTACCTTCACCGCCCATGTGTCCAAGGGCACCTATATCCGCAGCTTGGCGCGCGATATCGCATACGCCCTCGGCACCGTCGGCCATGTGACGATGCTCCGCCGGACGAAGGCGGGTCCGTTCGGGCTGGATCAGGCGATTTCGCTGGACATTCTGGGCCAAGCCGCTAGTTCGCGCACGCTTGAGAACCACATTCTGCCGCTGAGGGCGGGGCTGGACGACATCCCGGCTCTATCTCTCGAACCCGGTCAGGCAGGATCGCTCCGTCAGGGGCGGGTGCTGACCGGATCTGCTGCCGACGATGGCCAGTATTTCGCGCTGGACGGGGAAATCCCGGTCGCGCTGGTCGAGGTGACGGACGGAAACGTCCGCGTCGTACGGGGCTTCAACCTGTGAAACGATGTCGAGGACAAGAAACATGACGATCACTGCCGAGCGCAAGGAAGCGCTGATCCAGGACAACGCCCGCAACAGCGGCGACACGGGCAGCCCCGAGGTCCAGATCGCGATCCTGACCGAGCGTATCTCGAACCTGACCGAGCACTTCAAGACGCACGCCAAGGACAACCATTCGCGTCGCGGCCTGCTGATGCTGGTCAACAAGCGTCGCAGCCTTCTCGACTATCTGAAGAAGAAGGATGCGGACCGCTATACCGCGCTGATCGCGAAGCTCGGTCTTCGCAAGTGACACGAAGGGGCGGCCCGGCTGGGTCGCCCCTTTTGCCATCCGGGCACCGACCCGGTTTCCAGCAAGTACCGGCGCGAATGCGCCGCGACCCAGCGGCTGGAGCTGGACCCCGGCAACGCCGGGGTACGTGACGGGACAGGGCAATCCGGCCCGATCCCATGAGCCGCAATCGGCTCGAATACAGGCCCCGGTCCGCATCTGGCGGCCGGTGTGAAGGAAATCAGATGTTCGATCACAAGAAAGTGGAAGTCGAGTGGGGCGGAAAGACCCTCACCCTCGAAACGGGCAAGGTCGCCCGCCAGGCTGACGGCGCGGTCATCGCGACGCTCGGCGAGACCGTCGTCCTGTGCGCCGTGACGGCCGCCAAGACGGTCAAGGAAGGGCAGGATTTCTTCCCGCTCACCGTCCATTACCAGGAGAAGTTCTCGGCCGCGGGTCGCATCCCCGGCGGCTTCTTCAAGCGCGAGCGCGGCGCGACCGAGAAGGAGACCCTGGTCTCGCGTCTCATCGACCGCCCGATCCGCCCCCTCTTCCCCGAGGGTTTCTACAACGAGATCAACGCGATCGCGCAGGTCCTCTCCTATGACGGCGAGAACGAGCCCGACATCCTCGCGATGGTCGCCGCGTCCGCAGCCCTGACCTTGTCGGGCGTGCCGTTCATGGGCCCGATCGCCGCCGCGCGCGTCGGCTACAACGATGGCGAGTACATCCTCAACCCGACCGACAAGCAGGTCGCCGAGGGCGAGCTCGACCTCGTCGTCGCGGGCACGCACGACGCGGTGATGATGGTCGAATCGGAGGCCAAGGAGCTGTCCGAGGACGTCATGCTCGGCGCCGTCATGTTCGCGCACCGCTCGATGCAGCCGGTCATCGACGCGATCATCAAGCTCGCCGAGCAGGCCGCCAAGGAGCCCTGGGACCTGAAGCCGGTCGAGGATCAGGCCGCGCAGAAGGCCAAGCTCAAGGATCTGATCGGCGCGGACCTGAAGGCCGCGTACAAGCTCACCAACAAGTCCGAGCGTCAGAACGCGATCAACGTCGCCCGCACCAAGGCGCGCGAGGCGTTCGCCGACCTCAAGGACAGCGATCCCGCCCAGTATCTGGGCGTGCTCAAGCTGGTGAAGAAACTCGAGGCCGAGATCGTCCGCACGGCCATCCTCAAGGAAGGCATCCGCATCGACGGCCGCGACCTCAAGACCGTTCGCCCGATCGTCGCGGAAGCGCACTTCCTGCCGCGTTCGCACGGTTCGGCGCTGTTCACCCGCGGCGAGACGCAGACGATCGCGACCTGTACGCTCGGCACCAAGGACGCCGAGCAGATGATCGACGGTCTGGGCGGCCTCAGCTACCAGAACTTCATGCTGCACTATAACTTCCCGCCCTATTCGGTCGGCGAAGTGGGCCGCTTCGGTGCGCCGGGTCGCCGCGAAGTGGGGCACGGCAAGCTCGCCTGGCGCGCGCTGCACCCCGTGCTGCCGACCAAGGACGAGTTCCCGTACACGATCCGCGTCACCAGCGACATCACCGAGTCGAACGGATCGTCGTCGATGGCGACCGTCTGCGGCGGCAGCCTTGCGATGATGGATGCCGGCGTGCCGTTGAAGCGCGCGGTGTCGGGCATCGCCATGGGCCTGATCCTGGAGGGCGACGAGTTCGCGGTCCTGTCGGACATCCTGGGCGACGAGGATCACCTCGGCGACATGGACTTCAAGGTCGCCGGCACGTCCGAGGGCATCACCACGATGCAGATGGACATCAAGATCGCCGGCATCACCGAGGAGATCTTCACCGCGGCGCTGCGCCAGGCCAAGGAAGGCCGCGCGCACATCCTGGGCGAGATGGCCAAGGCGCTCGGCGAGACGCGCAGCGAGCTGTCGGCGCACGCGCCGCGGATCGAGACGCTCACGATCGACAAGTCGAAGATCCGCGACGTCATCGGCACCGGCGGCAAGGTCATCCGCGAGATCGTGGCGACCACGGGTGCCAAGGTCGACATTGACGACGACGGCGTCATCAAGGTGAGCTCGTCGGATCACTCGCAGATCGAGGCGGCGATCGCCTGGATCAAGGGGATCGTCGAGGAGGCCGAGGTCGGCAAGGTCTATAACGGCAAGGTCGTCAATCTCGTCGACTTCGGCGCGTTCGTGAACTTCATGGGCGGCAAGGACGGTCTCGTCCACGTCTCCGAGATCCGCAACGAGCGGGTCGAGAAGGTCGGCGACGTCCTGAAGGAAGGCCAGGAGGTCAAGGTCAAGGTCCTCGAGATCGACCCGCGCGGCAAGGTTCGCCTGTCGATGCGCGTCGTCGATCAGGAGACCGGCGCCGAGCTCGAGGACACGCGGCCCGCGCGCGAGCCGCGCGGCGACCGTGGCCCCCGCCGCGAGGGCGGTGACCGCGGCGATCGCGGTCCGCGCCGTGACGGCGGCGACCGCGGTGACCGCGGCGGCGATCGCGGCCCCCGCCGCGACCGCGGCCCGCGCCGCGAGCGCTCGGAAGGCGGCAAGGACGAGGGCGGCGAGAATATCGGTCTGCCTTCGTTCATCACCGAAGACTGATAGGGGGCAGCCCCCGAAATGAGGGAGGGGTGCGGTCCTTTGACCGTGCCCCTCCTTTTTTAATGAATACAACTGGTTCCGGCTTTAGGTTACGGCACCGAAACGCTGGCGAGGATAGTTTCCCCAAGTGACGAATGCGCAGGACCGGATCTGGATCGAGCGGCTGCCGCTGGCGGCGGGCCGGCCCGTGCTCGGCTTCGGCGTCACGACGCTCTTGATCCTCGCCGCCTTTGCGCTGCGCTGGGTCGCCGATCCCTATCTGCCGGGCGGCTTTCCGTTCGTCACCTTCTTCCCCGCGGTCATCCTCGCCTCGGCGTTGTTCGGCGCGCGATGCGGTGCCTATGCGGGCCTCGTCTGCGGGCTGCTTGCCTGGTACTTCTTCGTCGATCCGAAGATGAGTTTCGCCATCCGCTCGGACACGCTCCTGGCGATGGCGTTTTACCTGCTCGTCGTCGTCACCGACGTTTTCATCATCCACTGGATGCAACGCGCCAACGCCAAGCTGGCGCGTGAGCGGGAATTGAGCCGCGTCCTCGCCGACACGCGCGAACTCCTGTTCCGCGAGCTTCAGCATCGCGTCTCCAACAATCTTCAGGTCGCTGCGGGCCTTATTTCGCTTCAGAAGCGGCGGATCGACGATGCCGACGCTCGGGCTGCGCTCGACGAGGCCTCCCGGCGGCTCGCATTGATCGGGCGGATCAGCCGCCAGCTTTACGATGCCGGCGGCGCGGCGCGGCGGATGCGTGAATTCCTCGAGCCGCTTTGCCACGACGTGATCGAGGCGAGCGGCCGCACGGGCATCCGCTGCCACGTGATGGTCGAGGAGGACGCGACGCTCAGCCCCGACGCCGCCATCCCGCTGGCGCTGATCGTCGCCGAATCGATGGCCAATGCGATCGAGCACGGCTTCGCCGACCGCGAGCATGGCGTGATCGAGGTCGAGCTGTCGCGCGACGGCGCGCAGTCGCTCAGGATCGAGGTGCGTGACGACGGCCACGGCCTGCCCGAAGGATTCGACATCGACGGCTCGGGCAGCCTGGGCCTTAGCATCGCGCGCACGCTAGCCGCGCAACTGAGCGGCACGTTCGAGCTGGTCGCGGGACGTGGCACCACCGCGCGGCTTCTCCTGCCCGCCTAAGGGCTTTGGCCCGTGCGCCGGAACCGCGTGACCGTTCCGACCGCTTCATCCGCCTGACCAATCGGGAGAAGCGAGATGGATGACGACCGCGTCTGGGCGTTCGAGGAAAGCCTGTGGACAGCCGATGCCGAGCATTATCGCGAGTCGATCGATGACGAATGCGTGATGGTCGTTCCCGCCCCGCCCTTCGTCATGACCGGCGCGCAGGCGGTCGAGGCGGTCGCCAACACCCCGCGCTGGTCGAAGGTCGCCTTCTCCGACCAGCAGATCATGCGCCCGCAGGAGGGGCTGATCGTCATCGGCTACACCGTGGATGCCGAAAAAGACGGCGGCGAGAAGTACGAGGCGCATTGCACCTCCACCTATCGTCGGCTGGAGCACGAGGTCTGGAAGGTCGTCCAGCACCAGCAGACGCCGCCGCTGAAGATGGGCGGCTGACCGCCTAGCGCAGCGCCCGCACCACCGGCGTGCGGGCGCAGCTTGCCAGCTGCGCCTCGTCCAGCGGCGACGGCGCGGCAGATAGCGGTGGCACATCGAACGGCCGCCCGACCTCGCGTCGCCCAAACCGATCCGCCGGCGCGGCTGCACACCGCATCAGCCGGTCGAGCATCGCCGGCGGCGTTTCGCGGGCCTCCGCCGACAGTTTGAACGTGCCCCAATGGATCGGCATCGCCGTGGGTCTGCCCAGCCGGTCCCAGACGCGCACCGCCTCGTGCGGGCCGATATGACTGCCCGTCGCCATCTCGCCCGGCTGGAAGCGAAACGCGCCGATCGGGATCAGCGCCAACCGGATCTGCCCGATCGCCGCCGCCTCTCGCGGCCATTCGCCGTCGCCGAACCCGGTATCGCCCGCGAAGAACAGGTTGCCGCCGGGCAGCTCGATCACGAACGCGGACCACAGCGCGCGATTGCGGTCGGCGAACCAGCGGCTGCCCCAATGGTGGTTGCGCACGACATGCACGCGAGCGCCCCGCACGCCTGATGCGTGGCCCCAGTCGAGTTCGGTCGCCTCGATCCCCGCCGACCGTAGGATCGCGCCGTTGCCAAGGCTGGTGACGATCGCCGGCCGATCGCGATCCCACAGCCGCTTGAGCGTCGCCAGATCGAGATGGTCATAGTGATTGTGGCTGACGACGATCAGGTCGATCCTGGGCAGGTCGGCAAGTGCGATCCCCGGCGCCGTCGTCCGCTTCGGCCCGAACCCGAACGGCCCCGCCCGCTCGGCCCAGACCGGATCGGTGAGGATGTTGAGCCCCGGCGTCTGGACGAGCACGCTGGCATGACCGACCCAGGTCGCCCGCATCGGCGGGGCCGCGCCGCGCGCGGGCGGGAGGATCAGCTCGGCCCTCGTCGTCGGCCGCACCGCCACGCTCGCCGGCCACGCCGCCTCGCCCTCGCCGGTCAGCCGCCGCCAGAAGAAGCCCGCACGATTGCCGCCGCCGGGGACGCGTGCGGTGTCGTCGCCGTCGGGGTTGAAGAATCGCTCGCCGTCGAAATGGCCGCTCCCGGTTCCTCGATAATAGATGCGGTCGAGAAACGCGGGGACGATCGACGCGGCCAGGCACGCCGCGACCACGACCCAAAGCAGCACGCCCACCGTCCATTTCGTCGCGCGCGCCATCGTCCCTCCACTCACTTGTGCCCCTTACGTCCGCGGCGCCCTCGCGGTTCCGGTGCGAAAGCCTTTGTCCCCGGCCCCGCCCCACCCTATCTGGCGGCAAGCATATGTGAAGGAGCGCGCGCGTTGGCCCAGTACGACTATGACCTGTTCGTGATCGGCGCGGGCTCCGGCGGCACGCGCGCGGCGCGCGTGGCGGCGGCTTACGGCGCGAAGGTGGCGGTGGCGGAGGAATACCGCGTCGGCGGCACCTGCGTCATCCGCGGCTGCGTGCCCAAGAAGCTGCTCGTCTACGGCGCGCACTTCGCCGAGGATCTGCGCGATGCGCGCCATTTCGGCTGGGACGTGCCGCCCGACTGCGCATTCACCTGGGAGCGGCTGCGCGACAACGTGCTGGCCGAGGTCGACCGGATCAACAAGGCATACACGCAGACGATCGAATCGAGCGGGGCGGAGATCATCCTCGAGCGCGCGACGATCGCCGGGCCGCACGACGTCAAGCTCGCCAGCGGCCGCACCGTCACCACCGAGCGCATCCTGATCGCCACCGGCGCGACGCCGCAGGTCCCCTCCTGCCCCGGCCACGAGCACGGCTTCACCTCGAACGAGGCGTTCCATCTGGACGCCATCCCCGAGCGCATCCTGATTGCCGGCGCCGGCTATATCGCCAACGAGTTTGCCGGCGTGTTCCACCAGCTCGGTAGCCACGTCATGCTCATCAACCGAAGCGACGTGATCCTGCGCGGCTATGACGAGCAGGTGCGCGACCGGCTGCTCCAGATCTCGACCGCCAAGGGGATCGAGTTCCGCATGAACGCCGAGTTCCGGGGCATCGAGAAGCAGGCGGACGGCTGCCTCAAGGTATCGATGACCAACCACCCCGACGTGACCGTCGACGCGGTGATGTTCGCCACGGGCCGCGTGCCGAACACCGGCGGGCTGGGGCTGGAGAACGCGGGCGTCGAATGGGACGACAAGGGTGCGATTCGGGTGGACGGACAAAACCGCACCACCTGCGACAGCATCTTCGCAGTCGGCGACGTCACCAACCGCGTCCAGCTGACGCCGGTTGCGATCCGCGAGGGACAGGCGTTCGCCGACACCTTTTACGGCAACAAGCCGACCACCGTCGATTACGACTGCATCCCAAGCGCCGTCTTCAGCCACCCGCCGATCGCCGGCGTCGGCCTGACCGAAACGCAGGCGCGCCAGAAGCACGGGTCGGTCAAGGTCTATCACTCCGACTTCCGCCCGATGAAGAACGTGCTGGCCGGTCGCAACGAGCGCGCGCTCTACAAGATGGTGTGCGACGCTGACTCGGACAAAATCCTCGGCATCCACATGATCGGTCCTGACGCGCCGGAAATCCTCCAGGCCGCCGCCGTTGCGGTGAAGGCCGGGCTGACCAAGGCGGCGTTCGACGCGACGGTGGCGCTGCACCCGACGATGGCCGAGGAACTGGTGCTGTTGAAGTGAGCGCGGGCATGGCGGTCTGCGCGTCCTTGCGCTAACGGCCGCACATGACCGAAACTCAAGAATCGACCCGCTGCGGCCTTGTCGCCGTGGTGGGGGCGCCCAATGCGGGCAAGTCGACGCTCGTCAATGCACTCGTCGGCCAGAAGGTCGCGATCGTCAGCCCCAAGGCGCAGACGACGCGCGTCCGCCTGATGGGCATCGCGATCGAGGACCAGACCCAGCTCCTGCTCGTCGACACCCCCGGCCTGTTCGACCCGAAGCGCCGGCTCGACCGCGCGATGGTGTCGGCGGCGTGGGAGGGGGCCGAGGGCGCCGACGCGATCGCGCTGGTCGTCGATGCCAAGGGGGGCTTGCCCGAAAAGGTGCTGAGCATCGTCGACCGGCTCGCCGCGCGATCGGAACCCAAGATCCTGATCCTCAACAAGGTCGATCTGGCCGACAAGCCGCGCTTGCTCAACCACGCCCAGCGGCTCAACGAGCGGCTGGCGTTCGACGAGATCTTCTTCGTCTCGGCCACCAGCGGCGACGGGATTCCCGAGCTCAAGACCGCGCTGGCGGGGCGAATGCCCGAGGGGCCCTGGCACTTCCCCGAGGATCAGGTGAGCGACGCCACCGACCGGATGATGGCCGCCGAAGTGACGCGCGAGCAGCTCTACCTCCAGCTTCATGCCGAGCTCCCCTATGCCAGCGCGGTCGAGACCGAACGCTATTCGGAGCGCGAAGACGGGTCGGTCGAGATCCACCAGCAGATCCTCGTCGAACGCGACACCCAGCGCGCGATCGTGCTGGGCAAGGGCGGCGCGCGGATCAAGGATATCGGCGCCAAGGCGCGCGCCGAGCTGTCGCGGATCATGGGGGTGCCGGTGCACCTCTACCTCCACGTCAAGGTGAAGCCCGGCTGGGACGAGGATCGCGGCCTCTATCGCGACATCGGGCTGGACTGGGTGGAGTGACCCACCCGGTTGTCCGTTCGTCGTCCCGGACTTGATCCGGGATGACGTTCAGGATCACCCGGCCAGCAACCCCGCCACCCATTCCGGCACCAGCACGCTCGCCGGCCCCATCCGGCTTTCCTCGAACAGGAAGCTCCCCTGCGACGGCTCGAGGTTGATCTCCAGCGTCGCTGCCCCCCAGTGCCTCGCCGTCTGCACGAACCCGGCGGCGGGATAGACCGCGCCCGACGTGCCGATCGACACGAACAGGTCGCACGACGATAAAGCCGCCTCGATCCGGTCCATGTCGTAGGGCATCTCGCCGAAGAACACGATGTCGGGGCGGAGCGCCGGCGCACCGCACGCCCCGCACACGCTCCCCGGCGGCAACGCGTCGGCCCACTCGGCCCGCGCCCCGCACGCGGCACACAGCGCCGACTTCAGCTCGCCATGCATGTGCAGCAGCCGCGTCGCCCCCGCCCGCTCGTGCAGGTCGTCGACATTCTGCGTGACGATCAGCAGCTCGCCCGGCCATTCGGCATCCAGCCGCGCCAGCGCCCGATGCGCGGCATTCGGCTCGACGGTCGAAAGCGCCGCGCGGCGCAGGTCGTAGAAGCGGTGCACGAGCGCCGGATCGCGCGCCAGCGCCTCGGGCGTGCACACGTCCTCGACGCGGTGCCCCTCCCACAAACCGCCCGGCCCGCGGAACGTGGCAATGCCGCTCTCGGCAGAAATGCCTGCGCCGGTGAGAACGAGAATGTTGGGATAGTCAGGTGAAGGAACAGTCATAATAGTCGCCCCAGAGCCGGCGGCAGGACACTAGATCGCCGCCGAACAGCCTCGTGATCCGGTCGGGCGCCCGAAACCGGCCACTTGCATCGAAGCCATCGGCCTTCATCATTTCGCCCGTCGGATCGAAGACGATCCCCGACCAGTTGTCGAGCATTCCTTCCGGATTGAAGGCGACACGAAGTGGTGGCCCGCGATCGACGGCAAGCCTGACGCCGAACTTGCGTTCGATCCGCTCGACCTGATCCGGGTGGCGACGCAGCTCGCTGATGATGGTTCGATACGTGCGCGTGTTGATCGCGAGGCGTGTCAACGAACCAGCCGATGCACCGAGGGCAAGCACGGGCCAACTCGATCCGACCACCAGGCACGCAATTGCAAGCGTCGCGCCGCCACGTTTGACGCGCAATTGCCACCGATCCTTCGAAACGGCATCCCAGACGAGCGAGGCGCCGATGCCCGCCAGCAGGATCAATGCCGTCGCCGGCAAAATGAGCAGGAACAGGACAATCCCCCAGCCAGCGTTCCAGCTGTTGACGAAGCCAACCGTGAAGACAACCGGCAGTACCAGCGCGATCAGCTTCGCGCGCGATCGCAGGATCGCCCCCTCCACCTACTCCGCCGCCTTCGCGTCCTCGACTTCTTCCGGCAGCGCCCAGAGCAGGTCCTGCGTCGTCAGCGGACGGCCGTCGTGGCTCATCACGCGGACGGGGGCGACCGGGCGGTGGTCCTGGGCGTCGACCAGTACGGGGGAAATGGTGCCCGTCATCTCGTATTTCTCGCCCCATTGGCGCAGTGCGACGAGCGTCGGCAGCAGGTCCTTGCCCTTGTCGGTCAGGCGGTATTCGACCTTGCGCCGATCGTCGTCGCACGGTCGTCGCTGGAGGATGCCGTGGTCGACCAAGCGCCCCAGCCGGTTGGCGAGGATGTTGCGCGCGATGCCGAGCTCGCCCTGGAACTCCTCGAAATGCCGGAACCCGTTGAAGCTGGCGCGCAGGATCAGGAACGACCAGCGTTCGCCCATCGCCTCCAGCGCGGCGGGGAGGCTGCAGTTCATCGCCAGCTGGCGCAGCGGTTCGCGCAATCCCATTCGTCGATCCTAGAGCAAATGCGGTGACAGGCAACCGCGGGTACTTTTTGCAGAGCAGCATAGGTTGCGACTTGCAACCTTAGAAGCCGGCTTGTAGGTTGCAAATCGCAACCCGCTTTCCGGACAGGAGCCCTCCCCATGCTGCGCTTTTTCGCCCCGCTTGCCCTGAGCCTCGTCGTCGCCAGCCCGGCCATGGCCGAGGGTTATTACAGCGCTGTCCCGACGACCGCGCCGGCCAAGGCGTCGATCGTGACGCGCAGCACGGTCTGGAAGTGCGCCGACGGCGCCTGCACCGCGGCCAAGGCCGGGTCGCGCGACGCGATCATGTGCGAGCTGCTCGTCCGCGAAGTCGGCCCGGTCAGCCGCTTCGCCGCCGCGGGCACCGATTTCGACGCCGCCGCGCTCGAAAAGTGCAACGCCCGCGCCAAGGGCTAAAGGTTTCGTGACATTTGCGCCGCTCCTCGCCGCTGCAGTGCGGCGGGAAGCGGTCAAATGCGTTGCAATTGCGCACGCTCTGACCCCACATTAGGGCTGTGCTGAGGCAATATGAACTGGTCGACCGGGTCCTGAGCTACGACCCCGACGCGGACGAGGCGCTGCTCAACCGCGCCTATGTCTTCTCCATGCACGCGCATGGCAGCCAGAAGCGCGCGAACGGCGACCCCTATTTCAGCCACCCGATCGAGGTGGCGGGCATCCTGACCGACCTTCGCCTCGACGACGAGACGATCGCGACCGCCATCCTCCATGACACGATCGAGGATACCGTCGCGACGCCGGAGGAGATCCAGTCGAAGTTCGGCACCTCCGTCGCGCGACTGGTCGATGGCGTGACCAAGCTGTCGAAGATCGAGGCGCAGAGCGAGAGCGAGCGCGCGGCCGAAAACCTGCGCAAGTTCCTGCTCGCCATGTCCGACGACATCCGCGTGCTGCTCGTGAAGCTTGCCGATCGCCTCCACAACATGCGCACGCTCAAGTTCATCCCGAAGCCCGAGAAGCGGCGGCGGATCGCGCGCGAGACGATGGATATCTACGCCCCGCTCGCCGAGCGGATCGGCATGTACGAGTTCATGAAGGAGATGCAGACGCTCGCCTTCCGCGAGCTCGAGCCCGAGGCGTATGAATCGATCACCCGCCGGCTGGAATCGATGCAGGACGGGGACGGTGCCCGCATCGACAAGATCGGCGACAATATCCGCCAGCTGCTGAGCCGCGCGGGAATCGATGCCGAAGTGACGGGTCGCGAGAAGCACCCCTATTCGATCTGGAAGAAGATGTCGGAGCGGCACGTCAGCCTCGAGCAGCTGTCTGACATCATGGCGTTCCGCGCGATCGTGAAGAGCGAGGAGGAGTGTTACCGCGCGCTGGGCGTGATCCACCGCAAGTGGCCGCTCGTCCCCGGCCGGTTCAAGGATTACATCTCGACGCCCAAGCGCAACGGATACCGGTCGCTGCACACCAGCGTCATCCATGCCGGCGACAACCGCATCGAGATTCAGATCCGGACCGAGGGAATGCACGCACAGGCCGAATACGGCCTCGCCGCGCACTGGGCCTACAAGCAGAAGGAAGTGCGCCCGGACACGCAGGTGCGCTGGATCCAGGACCTGGTCGAGATCCTCGACACCGCCGAAAGCCCCGAGGAACTGCTCGAGCATACGCGGATGGCGATGTACCAGGATCGCATCTTCGCCTTCACCCCGCGCGGCGAGCTCGTCCAGCTGCCCAAGGGGGCGACGCCGATCGACTTCGCCTATGACGTGCACACCGACCTCGGCAACCAGGCGGTGGGCGCGAAGATCAACGGCCGTGTCGTGCCGCTTCGCACCGAGATCGAGAATGGCGACCAGGTCCAGATCCTGCGGTCCAAGGCACAGACGCCGCAGCCCAACTGGCTCAACTTCGCGATCACGGGCAAGGCGCGCGCCGCGATCCGCCGCCACCTTCGCCTGAAAGAACGGGACGAGGGGATCGCGCTGGGTCGCAAGCTCTACGACGATATCGTCGCGCGCCTGCCGGTGCCGCTGAGTGCCGAGGCGCTCGGCGATGCGCTCCGCCGCCTGCATCTGGCGGACGAGGCGGCGCTGATGATCGCGATCGCGCACCAGCAGTTGACCGATGCGCAGGTGATGGAAGCGCTGATGCCCGGCTCGACCGAGGGGGCCGACACCGCGATGCCGCCGCAGCGTCAGGCGATCTCGATCCTCGGCCTCACCCCAGGCGTCGCGTTCGACCTTGCCGAATGCTGCCGGCCGATTCCCGGCGACCGTATCGTCGGCGTGCGCCGCCCGGGCCAGCCGATCCAGGTCCACGGCATCGCCTGTCCGATGCTGGCCGAGACCGAGGATGCCGACTGGGTCGACCTCGCTTGGGGCGACAAGGCCGAGGGCGGCACCGCGCGCGTCGCGGTCACGCTCAAGAACGAGCCCGGTGCGCTCGGTGCGATCGCGACGATCATCGGCGCGCACAAGGCAAACATCCTCGGCCTGCGGCTCGACAACCGGGACACCACCTTCCACACCAACACGATCGACTTGGAGGTGCGCGACGCGGCGCACCTGACCAAACTGCTCGCCTCGCTGCGTGCCGCCGATGCGGTGAGCGCGGCAGAGCGCGGCTGACCCCGCTTGGCGGCGGCCCCGCCCCGTGGCAGCATCGCCGCGGGGATCGGGGGATCGACATGGCGACGACGGCAGTTTCGACCGGCAGGCGGACCGACATGCGGCGGGTCGATGCGTTCGAGCGGTTTCTGGCGATCGGCGCGGCGCTGCTGCTCGCGGTCGTTCTCGTCGCGCTGTTTCGCGGGCGCGCGCAGTGGCACCTGATCGGCCCCGGTATCTGGCTGCATCTGGCAACGATCCTGGCGGCGCTGGCGCTGACGCCGGTCATGCTGCTTCGCCCGCGCGGCGACTGGCTGCATCGCCGGCTCGGCTATGTCTGGGTCGCGGCGATGGCGGGGACCGCGCTCATCAGCTTCACGATCCGCAACACCAATCATGGCGGGCTGAGCCTCATCCACATCCTGTCGGCATGGACGCTGATCCAGGTGCCGCTGATCGTCTGGACCGCGCGCAACCACCAGCATGTCCGGCATCGCAGCGCGGTGCGCGGCATGGTGTTCGGCGCGCTTTTGATCGCAGGCTTCTTCACCTTTCCGTTCGGGCGGCTGCTCGGTACGTGGCTGCTCGCCTGAAACCAATTGACATGAGTGTCAGTTAGGCGCAGCCTAATACAATGCACCATCACGAAGTCAGCATCGCCCCGGGCGACATCGATCACATGGGGCATGTGAACAACGCGGTGTACCTGAACTGGGTACAGGACGCGGTTGTCGCCTATTGGGAAAAGGTCGCGCCGGCAGAGGCTGTGGCCGGCCACCTGTGGGTCGCGCTCAAGCACGAGATCACCTATCGCCGCCCCGCCTTCCTCGACGATACGGTCGTCGCGACGGTGATCGCCGAGCAGGTCGAGGGCGCGCGCGCGATGTTCACGACGCTGATCCAGCGCGGCGAGGACGTGCTGGTCGAGGTGAAGTCGAGCTGGTGCGCGCTCGACACCGACACGCGCCGTCCGGTTCGCGTCGCCAAGGACCTAGTGCGCCGCTTCCTCGGCTGAGGCCGCCTTCGTTTCGACACGAACCATCGTCAGCATCGCCGGGTCCGCGTGAGGGAGCCCGTCGATGCTGAGCCTGCTGATCCTCGGCATCCAGACCGCCGGCGGCCCGTCAGCGCGTCAGGACGTTCTGCGCGTCCCGATCCAGAAGGGTTGCACGCCCGGCGGGACGGGTGACGATATCGTCGTGTGCGGCCGGACCGACCCCGCCCAGTACCGGCTCAAGCCGCTGCCCGACCGCTACGAACGGCCGAACAGCCCGCCGCGCGCGAAGCTCAAGCTGTCCGAGCGCGAGAAGCTGGGCGTCGAGGTCGAACAGGGTAGCGATGCGCAGGGCGGCGCGATCAACCGGGCGATGGTGCGCTACAAGCTCAAATTCTGACCCCTGCGGTGTCAGCGTCGCTTCAACCGGATTTCGAAGCCCGCATCGCCGCGCAGCACCGCATCGCCGCCCCGCGGAATCGCCAAGCGGTCGGAGACGCTGACCGACCGCTGCGCATAGCCGCCGTCGCAACTGCCGTCGCCCGGCCGCTCCCATACCGCGCGGACCATGAAGACCGTCGTGTCGGCGGGCCCACGCATCGCGTTGATATTGAGCGAGATCGACTTGGTCTCGCCGCGCTCTGCCCAAGCGATTTCGCAATCCTGGCCGGGCGCGTTTCGCTCTCGATGTTCGAACGATGCGGAAGCGACATCCGACACGCGCAGCGCCCCGCGCCACAGGCGCTGGCCGGCACCCGAGATTTCGACGTCGAAAACGGCGACGTCCGTGGGTCGCCGGGCCGGCCGAGGGAAAGGATAGCCGTTCGCCACCGCTCCCCTGACAATCGGCGGTGGCGAAGAAGGCGGCGCGGGCGGCGCCGAAATCGGCACGGGCACGGTCGATTGTGCGACGACGAACAGGAATGGTGTCATTCGGCAACTCCCCAGCAGGTTGCGGCGTAACGCGCCTGCGCGAAGCGAGGATGAAAGAGCGTGGTTAGACCGGCCCTAACCGGAATCAGATCGCGCAAGCCATGTAGCGGTTGAAATCGGTCGCCTCGTAATCGCCGAACGGCTCGCACGGCTTGAACCCGTGGCGCAGATAGAGCGCTGCCGCCGCGTCGAAAGCGGGGCCGGTGCCGGTCTCGAGATGGACGCGCGTCATCCCCGCCGCCCGCGCATGCTCGATCAGGTGCGTCAGGATCGTCGAGGCGACCCCGCGGCGCAGCGCCGATGCCGCGGTCCGCATCGATTTCAGTTCGCCCTCGCCGCCGCCCAGCGCCTTGAGCGCGCCGCAGCCGAGCAGCGTGTCGCCCTCCCACGCGGTCACGAACGTCACTTCCGGCGCCGCGAGCGCCGACAGGTCGAGGAAATGCGTCATGTCCTTGGGTGAGGCGGCGAGCATCCCCGCGAAATGTTCGTGGAGCAGCGCGACGACCGCCGGATGCTCCAGCCGGCCGTCGCGAAGCTCCATCAGATGACGTCCGCCAGCACCTTGAGGCAGGCGCGCGCCAGCGCCTTCGACCGGTCGGGCGACCAGCCCTCGACCGGATCGGGCGAGGGATCGTGATCCTTGAACGGCATTTCCAGCGTCATCGAGACCGCGCCGAACCGCTCGGCAAGCTGGTTGGTCGACATGGCCAGGTTGGCGCGGCCCGCCGGTGCCTTGTCGTACCCCTGCTCGGTCTGGAACAGCGGCGTCGCCTCGGCCAGACGGCGCTGATAGTCGTAGAAGCGCTCGCCGTGCGCGTCGGTCCAGGACGGGATGCCCTCGTATCCAGCAAGGAAATTGGCCGGGATCGCCTCGTCCCCATGCACGTCGATCGCCCAGTCGACGCCGGTCGCGTCCATCGCATCGCGGACGCACAGCACCTCGGGCGAACGCTCGGCGCTCGGCGAATGCCATTCGCGATTGAGGTTCACGCCCGCGGCATTGGTGCGCAGGTGCCCGCGCCGCGACCCGTCGGGGTTCATGTTGGGGACGAGGTGGATCGTCGCCTTTTCGCGCAACGTGACCGCGACCGGATCGTCGGCATCGGTCAGCGCCTCCAGCGCGCCTTCCATGAACCACTCGGCCATCGATTCGCCCGGATGCTGGCGGGCATAGATCCACACCTGCTTGGTCCCGGTGCCGAGGTCGAAGCAGTCGATCGCCTGCCCGTCGAGCGAATGGCCAAGCGTGCGGTGCGACACCCCCTCCGCCCCGGCGATCCGCGCGATCAGGTCCTGATGCCGCTCCATCGAATAGGGCGCGAAATAGGCGAACCAGACCACGTCCTGCTCGATCGCGTGGCTGAAGGTCAGCACGCCGTCGTTATAGGTCGAGGCGCCCACCATTGCCCAGTGCGCGCGGTCGCCCGACACGCGCGGGCGATAACCCGGCCAGCCGAACGCGTACGCCGCCCCGCCGGCATTCAGCAGCCGAAAGGTCAGCGTTCGCCCCTTCGCACCCGAGACGCGAAAGTGGAACCACTGGTAGAAGTCCGACCCCGCATCGCGGCGGATGTTGAGGTCGACACGGTCGCCGTCGATGGCGACCAGCTCGATATTGCCGCTGTCGAAGGCGGCGTTCACGTCGATGGTCATGGGACGGTCGTAGTGAAACCCGACTGGCCGGGAAAGTCCCGGAACAGCGCATTGGCGATCCGGCCGGCCTCGAACGCGGCATCGTCGGCATTGGCGGGCGCCATGCCGCTGGTGCGCGCGGTGCCTTCCCAGACGACGGTCTGGTCGGTGCGGCGACGAATCTTCACCGTCAGCGCGTTGCCGATGACCGGGCGGGTCGATCCGCCGAACTCGGTGGAGACTCCGCCGCCGACACCGCCGCCGCGGAACCCGCCGGTACCGCCGCCCAGGCCGATTCCGAATCGCGGGCCGACCCGCCGTTCGCCCACCTGCGCGCGATCGACGCTCACCTCGACCAGATAGATCGACGGCGCGCCGTCGGCCACGCGCGTGAAGCCGAGCCGGGTCAGTTCGTCGCCGACCGCGCCGACGACCGTCTCATAGTCGCTCGACAGGCCGGTCGCGCCGCGCGCGGCGTCGCGGTCGACCGCGAAGCTGCCGACCGCGATCGGCGTGCCCAGATTGTAGCGAATCACCTCGACCGGCCCGCGCCGCGCACCGCCCGTCGTACAGGCACTGGCGAAAAGCGCCGGAAGCATCAAAAGGGCAAGCGAACGACGACGCATGACGGACTTCCTTCCTTCGCACCGGGGCGAACGAAGCCCGGCAGCGGGATCGTAACGCGCCTGTATCGCTTTGGCTTCCGCCAAAAGCGTATCGGGCGCATTCGGGCGTTACGCCTTGACGCGGGCACCCCCCACCGCTAGGCGGCGCCTTCGCTTTTTTCCGCGCAAATCTGGATACGAATCGAGCCGGTCATGAAGATCGTCAACAGCCTCAAGTCGCTTAAGGGTCGTCATCGCGACAATCGCGTGATCCGCCGCCGTGGCCGCGTCTACGTCATCAACAAGACGCAGCGCCGTTTCAAGGCACGCCAGGGCTGATTGCCCCAGGATCGAAGCAGATCGTCGGGGATCGCCGCACCATGCGTCCGCATGCGGTCATCTTCGACATCGGCAACGTCCTGTTCCACTGGGACCCCCGGTTCCTGTACGAGCGCCTGATCGACGACGATCGGGCGCTCGACGCGTTCGTGCGCGACGTGGTTACGCACGACTGGCATTTCCAGCATGACGCTGGCCGCGACTTCGCCGATACGTCGGCGGAGCTTGCCGCGCTGCACCCGGAGCAGGCCGAGTTGATCGCCGCCTGGGGCCCGCGCTTCAACGAAAGCATCGGCGGGCCGGTGGCGGGGATGCACGAGATCGTCGAACAGCTCGACGACGTCGGCGTGCCGTTGTTCGCGATCACCAATTTCAGCCACGAGTTCTGGCCGCCGTTCCGCAGCGAATGGCCGGACCTGTTCGACCGCTTCCGCGACGTGGTCGTGTCGGGCGAGGAACGGCTGGTGAAGCCCGATCCCGCCATCTACCGCCTCGCGCTCGCCCGCTTCGGGCTGGCGCCCGGTGAGGCGGTGTTCGTCGACGACAATCCCGCCAATGTCGATGCCGCCAATGCGCTCGGCATCCATGCGCATCTGTTCCGCGATGCGCCGACGTTCCGCGCCTTCCTAGCCGAAGACGCGCTGATCGCGGCCTGATCGCCGCGAAAGCGTCATGATTCGGCGCAATGGGACCGAACCATGATCCGTACGCTCCTGACCGCCGCCGCCGCACTCGCCCTCGCCGCCCCCGCCCTTGCGCAAGAAGCGCCGCGGCCGGTACCCAAGCTCGTCGTCATGATCTCCGCCGATCAGTTCTCGACCGACCTGTTCGAGCAGTACCGCCCCTATTACCGCGCGGGGCTGAAGCGGCTGTCGGACGGCGTCGTCTTCCCCAACGGCTATCAGAGCCATGCCGCGACCGAGACGTGTCCCGGCCACTCGACGCTGATGACCGGCGACCGGCCCGCGCGCACCGGCATCATCGCCAATAGCTGGACGACGTTCAAAGGCCCGCGGCCGGGCGAGATCTACTGCGCCGAGGACGAGTCGAAGGGCACGTACAAGGATTACGTCCCCAGCGACCTGCACCTGCGCGTGCCGACGCTGGGCGAGCGGATGAAGGCGCGCGATCCGAACACGCGCACCGTCTCGATCGCGGGCAAGGATCGCGCGGCGATCATGATGGGCGGCCACCGGATGGACGCGATCTGGTTCTGGCGCGACGGCAAGGGCTATGTCTCGACGCTGAAGGTCGCCCCGCCTCCTGCGGTCGTCGCCGCGAACGAGGCTGCGCGCGCCGCGATCGCCGCCCCCGCCGCCCCCAAGCCGCTCCCCGATTTCTGCGCCGGCTTCGCGAACGCGGTAAAGGTCGGCGACAAGTCGATGGGCGACGGCCGGTTCGAACGGCCCGCAGGGCAGGAGGCGCTGTGGAAGGCGTCGCCCGACTTCGACGCCTCGATCGCCGCACTCGCCGCGCGGATGGTCGCGGACATGAAGCTCGGCCGCGGGCGCGGCACCGACGTGCTGACCGTGGGGCTGTCGGCGAACGACTATGTCGGCCATCGCTATGGCACCGAGGGGTCGGAGATGTGCATACAGGTCGCCGCGCTCGACCAGACCGTGGGCACGCTGCTCGACGCGCTCGATGCGACCGGCGTCGATTATGTCGTCGGCTTCTCGGCCGATCATGGCGGCAACGACCTGCCCGAGCGCGAGCGTGAACGCGGCGTGCCTTCGGCCGCGCGTGTCGATCCGGCGCTGGCGCCCGAGGCGCTGGGCAAGCGGATCGCGGGCGAGCTTGGCTGGACCGGCGGGCAGCTGCTCTACGGCTCGCTCAACGGCGATGTGTGGCTGGTGCCCGAGCTGACCGGCGAATGGCGCACCCGCGTCCGCGATGCAGCGATCGCCGCGTGGCACGCCTCGCCGCAGGTGGCCGAGGTGCTGACCGCGGACGAGGTGCGCGCGCTACCCTCGCCTACCGGCTCGCCCGATACCTGGACCGTCGCGCAGCGCCAGCGCGCGGCGTACGATGCCGAGCGGTCGGGCGACCTGTTCGTGTTCCTGAAGCACGGCATCACGCCGATCCAGGCCGGCGCGACGCATGGCAGCCCGTGGGATTACGACCGCCGCGTGCCGATCCTGTTCTGGCGAAAGGGCCTCGCCCATTTCGAGCAGCCGCTGGCGGTCGAAACGGTGGACATCATGCCGAGCTTCGCCGCGCTGGTCGGCCTGCCGCTCAAGCCCGGCGATGTGGACGGTCGCTGCCTCGATCTCGACGCCGGCGCGGGGGATAGCTGCGCGCCGCGCTGAAACGAAAACGGGCGCGACCACCGGCCGCGCCCGCTTCGTCATGACTGGGCGTGAACTCACCCCTCGTGGCTGTAGTTCTTCAGTTCGTCGCCGATGATCTGTGTGACGTGCAGCACGTTGGTCGACCCCGGCACACCGAACGGCACGCCCGCGCAAACGACGACACGCTCGCCGCCCTTGGCAAGACCGTGGCGCAGCGCCATGCGCTTGGCCTTGGCCACCATCTCCTCGAACGAGGCGACGTCGCGCGTCTGGACCGCGTGGACGCCCCAGAGGAGGCCCAGCCGCCGCGCGGTCTGCGCGCGCGGGGTGAGGACGAGGATCGGCACCGACGGCCGCTCGCGCGCGATGCGGCGTGCGGTCGAGCCCGACATGGTGAAGCAGATGATCGCGCTGGCGCTCGCGGTATTGGCGATCGTCTTGGCCGCGGCGGCGAGCGCGTCGGCGGTCGTCGGGTCGGGCGTCGTCACGGTGAAGTGGACGCGGTCGCCATGCGCCGGGTCCCGCTCGACCGCATTGGCGATGGCGTCCATCATCCCGACCGATTCGGCGGGCCAGGCACCCGCCGCGCTTTCGGCCGACAGCATGATCGCGTCGGCACCGTCATAGACCGCGGTGGCGACGTCGGACACCTCGGCGCGGGTCGGCGTCGGCGCGGTAATCATTGATTCGAGCATCTGCGTCGCGACGATGACGGGGCGACCGAGCCGGCGCGCGGTCTCGACGATCCGCTTCTGGAGCGGCGGCACCGACTGCGGCGGCAGTTCGACGCCCAGATCGCCGCGCGCGACCATCACGCCGTCGCACTGCTCGACGATCTCGTCGAGACGCGCGACCGCGCTCGGCTTCTCGATCTTGGCGAGGAGCGCGGCCTTGCCCTGGATGAGCTTGCGCGCGTCGGCCAGATCCTCGGGCCGCTGGACGAACGACAGCGCGATCCAGTCGCACCCCTGCTCGACCGCAAAGGCGAGGTCGCTGATATCCTTTTCGGTGAGTGCCGCCATCGGCAGCACGACGTCGGGGACGTTCAGCCCTTTCGAGTTGGACAGTGCGCCGCCCACCTCGACCACCGTCTCGATCCGGTCGTCGCCGTGATCGGTGACGCGCAGCACGAGCTTGCCGTCGTCGAGGAGCAGGCGCGCATCGCGGGCGATCGCGGCGAAGATCTCGCGGTGCGGGAGTTCGACGCGGGTCGAATCGCCGGGCTCGGGCGAGCGGTCGAGGACGAAGGTCTGGCCGGGTTCGAGGATCACGCGCCCGTCGGCGAACTTGCCGACGCGCAGCTTCGGCCCCTGAAGATCGGCGAGGATCGTCGTCGGGCGGCGATATTCCGCCTCCATCGCGCGGATCGCCTCGATCACCGGGATCTTCGATGCCTGATCGCCGTGGCTCATGTTGATGCGGAACGCATCGGCGCCGCGCTCGAACAGCGTCGCGATCATCTCGGGCGTGCTGCTCGCCGGGCCCAGCGTCGCAAGGACGCGTACCTTGCGCGAACGGGGCGGCATGGCCTTGGTCATAATGAAATCGGCTCCTCGGCTTGTCCGGCGCGGTTCGTAGCCGATATTGGCCCCCGATCAACCATGCATAGGATTGCGTAAATGGCCGCCATTGACGAACTCGACGATCAGGTCGCCGCCGCGGCGTTCCGCCGGCTCGTCCGCCTCCTCCAGCACCGCACCGACGCGCAGAATGTCGACCTGATGGGGCTGGCCGGTTTCTGCCGCAACTGCCTGGGCGACTGGGTGGCCGAGGCGGGGGGCATGACCAAGGATGCGGGCCGCGAGATCGTCTACGGCGCGCCCTATGCCGAGTGGAAGGCGAAGCACCAGGCCGCCGCCAGCCCGGCGCAGATCGCTCGCATGAACGAAAGCGTCGCGAAGAACCCCCGCGAGGACGACGCGCTCGACGAGGCGCTGGAGGACACCTTCCCCGCCAGCGACCCGCCGGCGATGACCGAGCCGAAATAAGCCGCGGTCAGGCGGCCGCGCGGACCGCGTCGCAAATGCGGTCGACGGTCGCCTCGACCTGCTTCGCGTCGTCGCCCTCCGCCATCACGCGGATCACCGGCTCGGTACCCGAGGGGCGGATGAGCAGGCGGCCCTTGCCGGCCAGTTCGGACTCGGCCGCGGCGATCACCTCGATCACGCTCGATCCCTCCAGCGGCTTGGCGCCGCGGTCGTAACGCACGTTCTTGAGCACCTGCGGTACGCGGTCGAAATGGTGGAGCACTTCGCTCGCCGGGGCGCCCGCACGCACCACCTCGGCCAGGATCTGGAGCGAGGCGACCAGGCCGTCGCCCGTCGTGCCATAGTCGGCAAGGATGATGTGCCCCGACTGCTCGCCGCCGACATTGTAGCCGCGCGAGCGCATCGTCTCGAGCACGTAGCGGTCGCCGACCTTGGTGCGGATGAGCTCCAGCCCCTCCTTCGCCAACCGCCGCTCGAGGCCCAGGTTCGACATCACCGTCGCGACGAGCCCGCCGCCATTGAGCCGCCCGCGCCGCGCCCAACCGAGTGCGATCGTCGCCATCAACTGGTCGCCATCGACGATCGCACCATTCTGATCGACGACGATCAGCCGGTCGGCATCGCCGTCCAACGCAATGCCGATATCGGCGCCCGAGGCGACGACGGTTTCCTGAAGCACTCCAGGTGCGGTCGATCCGACGCCGGCGTTGATGTTCCGGCCGTCCGGCCCGACCCCGATCGCCACGACTTCCGCACCCAGCTCCCACAGGGCCGATGGCGCGACCTGATAGGCAGCGCCATTGGCGCAATCGACGACGATCTTGAGGCCGTCCAGCCGCAGATCCTCGGGGAAGGTCGACTTGGCGAAATGAATGTAGCGGCCTTGCGCGTCCTCGATCCGCTTGGCGCGCCCGATCTCGGCCGAGGGGACGAGGGGGACGGTCCCGTCGATCAGCGCCTCAATCGCTTCCTCGTCCGCGTCGGACAGCTTGTAGCCGTCGGGGCCGAACAGCTTGATGCCATTGTCGGCATAAGGGTTATGGCTAGCGGAGATCATGACGCCCAGGTCCGCGCGCATAGACCGCGTCAGCATGGCGACCGCCGGCGTCGGCATCGGCCCCACCAGCACCACGTCCATCCCCACCGCGGTGAAGCCCGCGACCAGCGCGTTCTCGAGCATATAACCCGACAGGCGCGTGTCCTTGCCGATGACGACGCGATGCTTGTGATCGCCGCGCAGGAAATGCGCGCCCGCCGCCATGCCGACGCGCATCGCCATTTCGGCGGTCATCGGCGACAGGTTGGTCGCGCCGCGAATGCCGTCGGTGCCGAAATATTTTCTTGCCATCACGCGTTCCCGCTACACCTTGCACCAGATTTGTCGGTCGCCTGATAGCGCGGCCTTTTGGGAAGGGCGAGTATGTCGCAGCCGATGCGGATTCTGTTGGCGCTGGTCGCGGGCATCGCCGCGGGCGTGGCGCTGGCGGCATGGCGCCCCGACGCGGCGATCGCCGGCACCTCGGTCGCGCAGCCGATCGGGACGATGTGGCTGAATGCGCTGCGCATGACCATCGTGCCGCTGGTGGTGGCGCTGCTCGTCACCGGCGTCGCCGCCACCGCGCGCGCAGCGCGGGCGAGCAAGCTTGCCGGCCGGGCGATCGCGGTGTTCCTCATCTGCCTGTGGAGTTCGTCGGCGCTCGGCGCGCTGTTCACGCTCACGCTGCTCGACTTCTTTCCGCTGGGGGCGGAGGCGGGCAATGCGCTGAAGGCGAGCTTCGCCGGCGCCGCGCCGGTGGGGCCGGTGCCGCCCTTTTCCGACTTCTTGATCGCGATGGTGCCGACCAACCCGGTCGCGGCGGCGGCGGAGGATGCGTTCCTGCCGCTCATCGTCTTCACCGTCACCTTCGCCTTCGCGCTCACCCGCCTGCCACAGGAGCCGCGCGAACTCCTCAGCCGCTTCTTTCAGGCGATCGCCGACGCGATGCTGGTGATGATTACCTGGGTGCTGTGGCTGGCGCCGATCGGCGTCTTCGCGCTCGCCTATGTCGTCGGGGCCAAGGCGGGGACTGCGGCGTTCGGTGCGCTCGTCCATTACGTCGCGATCGTTGCGGGGACGGGCATCCTCGTCTGGC
The DNA here is from genome assembly GCF_014199325.1 of Sphingomonas yantingensis. Classification (GTDB taxonomy): domain Bacteria; phylum Pseudomonadota; class Alphaproteobacteria; order Sphingomonadales; family Sphingomonadaceae; genus Sphingomonas; species Sphingomonas yantingensis. The sequence goes on along the minus strand of NZ_JACIJJ010000001.1, from coordinate 237,844 downwards.
TGCTCGCCTATCCCACCGCGATGATCGCGGGCCGGGTGCCGCTGCGCCAGTTCCTGCGCGCGATCGGGCCGAGCCAGGCAGTGGCCATCAGCACGCAGTCGAGCCTCGCCTCGCTCCCCGCGATGTTGCGGGGGGCGGAGGCGCTGAACCTGCCCGTCGCCGCGTCGGGCGTCGTGCTGCCGCTGGCGGTTGCGATCTTTCGCTTCACCGGGCCCGCCATGAACATCTCGGTCGCACTCTATGTGGCGCACGTGTTCGGCATCCGGCTGGGGCCGGAGCAGATCGCGATCGGCATCGCCGCCGCCGCGATCACGACGCTGGGCGCGGTCAGCCTGCCCGGCACGATCAGCTTCGTCTCCTCGATCGCGCCGATCGCGCTCGCCATGGGCGTGCCGATTGAGCCCCTGGCGCTCTTGGTCGCGGTCGAGACGCTGCCCGACATTATCCGCACGCTAGGCAACGTGACGATGGACGTGGCGGTGACGAGCGTGGTGACGCGTGGCCAGGCCGAAGGGCTGGGCCGGACCGAGGCGGACGCGATTCTGGAGGGGTGAAGTTCAAGCCCCTCCCTGGGAGGGAGGGGAGCGGTCTGGTCAGAACGCCGCCCGCTGCAGCCGGTCGTTGATCGCCTCGCCCAGCCCCGTATAGGGCACCGGCGCCACCGCGATCGCCGCGGCGTTGCTGGCATCGGCGCGGTGGAGCGCGTCGAACAAACGGGACGCTGCTTCCACAAGATCGCCGCTCGCCGACAGCGTATCGTCGCCCTCGACTGCGCCGAAACCGATCAGCCACTCGCCCGACCGCCGTTCGGTCGCGTCCAGCCGCACGGGCTTGCCCGGCGCATAGTGGCTGGAAAGCTGGCCCGGCGCGGTGATTGCGCCGCCCTCCGGCCCGCGCGCGAAGCCCAGCTGCTCGGCGGTGATCGGCCCCGGCCGCAGGATCAGCCCCCGCGCCGGATCGACGATCGTCGATTCGATCCCCGCCGGCGTCGCCCCGTCGTCGAGGATCAGCTCGATCCTGCCATCAAGGCTCGCGAGCACATGGCTTGCCCGCGTCGGGCTGATCCCGCCGCTGGCGTTCGCGGACGGCGCGGCCAGCGGCCGGCCGCACGCCTTGAGCAGCGCCTGCATCGCCCGGTGCGCGGGCACCCGCACCGCCACCGTATCTAGTCCCGCCGTCGCCAGCGCCGCTACCGCGCTCCCATCGGCCAGCGGTAGGACCAGCGTCAGCGGCCCCGGCCACCATCGCGCCGCCAACGCCAGCGCCGCGTCGTCGAATCGCGCGACGGCGCGTGCGGCGTCGAGATCGGGCACATGCACGATCAGCGGATTGAAGCTCGGCCGGCCCTTTGCCGCATAGATGCCGGCGACCGCCCGCGAATCGGTCGCGTCCGCTGCCAGCCCGTATACCGTCTCGGTCGGCACCGCGACGCAGCCGCCGCGCGCGATCACCGCCGCCGCCGCCTCGATCGCGCCGGGCGTGCCGTAGCGTAAGGACCGTGTCCCAAGGGGCGGGTTTGTCGGCAGCATCCGAAACCCGCTATATCGCGCGCAAAATCGCCACAAGAGAGGACCGATGAGCTTCACCCCCGCCATCGCCGAGCAGCGCTTCGTGCTCGACCATATCGCCCGCATTGGCGAGCTCGCCGCCAGCGACCGCTTTGCCGAGGCGACGCCCGACACCGTCGAGGCGGTGCTGGAGGGCGTCGGCGCGTTTGCCGCGGGCGAATGGGCGCCGCTCGACCGCGCCGGCGATACCGTGGGCGCACAGCTTCGCGACAACGGCGTCGTGATGCCCGAGGGCTTCGGTGCGGCCTATCGCGACTATGTCGAGGGCGGCTGGGGCACGGTGGGATCGCCGACCGAGCATGGCGGCATGGGCATGCCCTTCGTGCTGGCAAGCGCGGTGCTGGAGACGCTGGGGACCGCGAACATGGGCTTCGCGCTCTGCCCGACGCTGACGGTCGGCGCGATCGAGGCGCTGATGCATCACGGCAGCGCCGAGCAGCAGGCGGCGTATCTGCCGCACCTGTCGACCGGCGAATGGACCGGCACGATGAACCTGACCGAGTCGCAGGCGGGCAGCGACGTGGGGGCGCTGCGCACCCGCGCCGAGCCGCTGGGTGACGGCCGCTTCTCGATCACGGGCACCAAGATCTACATCAGCTTCGGCGATCACGACCTGGCCGAGCAGATCGTCCACCTTGTCCTCGCGCGCTTGCCCGGCGCGCCGGCGGGGACGCGCGGCCTCAGCCTGTTCCTCGTCCCCAAATACCGGCTTGATGCCGACGGCAAGCCCGGCGACTTCAACGACGTGCGCGTCGTGTCGATCGAACACAAGATGGGCCTCCATGCCTCGCCCACCTGCGTCCTGTCGTTCGGCGACAACGGCGACTGCGTGGGCGAACTGATCGGCCATGAGGGCGGCGGGATCGCGGCGATGTTCACGATGATGAACAATGCGCGCCTCAATGTCGGGCTTCAGGGCGTGCAGGTGGCCGAGCGGGCGACGCAGCGCGCCGTCGCCTATGCCCTCGACCGCGTGCAGGGCGCGCGCGGCGGTGCGAACGTTGCGATCATCGAGCATCCCGACGTCCGCCGGATGCTGCTTCGCATGAAGGCGCAGACGCAGGCGGCGCGCGCGCTCGTCTATCTGGCGGCGAGCGAGGGCGACCGCGCGACGCTGGGCGACAGGGAAGCCAAGAAGCGCCTCGACCTGCTCACCCCGCTTGCCAAGGCGCACGGCACCGACATCGGCAACGAGGTCGCCAGCCTCGGCATCCAGGTGCATGGCGGCATGGGCTATGTCGAGGAGACGGGCGCCGCGCAGCATTTCCGCGACGCGCGCATCACGCCGATCTATGAAGGGACCAACGGCATCCAGGCCGCCGATCTGGTCGGGCGCAAGCTGTCGATGGACAATGGCGGCGTGTTCCTTGGCCATATCGCGGCGATGCGCGAGGAGGCGAAGGACGCCGGCCTCACCGCGCTGATCGACGCGTGCGAGGACGTGGGCCGCGGGCTGATGACCGCCGATGCGGACGACCGGCTCGCCGCCTCCTATCCCTTCCTCACCATGCTGTCGGTCGCGACCTGTGGCTGGCTGATGGAGCGGCAGGGACGCGTCGCAGCAGGCGCAGAAGGCGACCCAAACTTCCTCGCGCAGAAGCAGGCCGCCGCCCGCTTCTATGTCGAGCAGGTGGTGCCCGAGGCGCTGGGGCTGAAGGCCGCGGCGACCGCACGGGCCGACGTCCTCTACTCGATCCCGGCGGCTGCCTTCGCCGCCTGATCGCCACGTTCAGGCTTTATTGACCGCGATTCTCGGGCGGGTGGGTGTTCCGCTTGTCCGAGAATCGCACTAGATCGCGGCGCATGACCCTGCCGCCGCCGCCCGAATGGGCCGATCACGAGGCCGTGCTGATCGGCTTCCCCAGCCACCCCGACGTGTGGGGTCCGCCGCTCGAGGGCGCGCGGGCCGAAACGCTCGCCTTCGCCAATGCCATCGCCGACGAGGGGCGCGGCGAGCGCGTCCTCCTCGTCTGTGCCGATGGCGAGGCGGCGCGCGCGGCGATGACGCGGATCGGCAAGGGCGTCGAGATCCTGACCGCCGCGTTCGGCGACGTGTGGCTGCGCGATACCGCCGCGATCGTGACCGGCGACGGCACCGCGCGCGCGTTCCGCTTCAACGGCTGGGGCGGCAAGTACGACTTTCCCGGGGACGAGGATGTCGGCGCGCGCCTCGCCCGCCGACGGCATATCGAGTTCGAGTTGTGCGACTGGGTGCTGGAGGGCGGCTCGATCGACGGCGACGGCACCGGCCTCGTCGTCACGACCGAGCAGTGCCTCCTGAACCGCAACCGCAATCCCGGCCTGTCGAAGGCGCGGGCCGAGGATTGGCTGTACCGCGACCTCGGCTACGACCGGGTGCTGTGGCTGGGCGACGGCCTCGTCAACGATCACACCGACGGGCATGTCGACAATCTCGCGCGGTTCGTCGGCCCCAACCGCCTCGCCATCCCCGAGCCCGAAGAGAACGACCCCAACTGGCTGATCTATCAGGACGCCGCCCGCCGCGCCGAGGCGATGGGGGTCGAGGTCGTCCGCATCCCCTCTCCTGGCCGCGTGCTGGTCGATGACGAGGTCGTGCCCGCGAGCTACATGAACTTTTACATCGGCAACACCGTCGTCGCGGTGCCGACCTATGGCCAGCCCAATGATGCGAAAGCCGTCGCGGCGGTGCAGGCACAGTTCCCCGGTCGCCGCGCAGTGGGCCTGCGCGCCGACCACATCCTGACCGGCGGCGGCAGCTTCCACTGCATCAGCCAGCAATTGCCGAGGATCGCCGCATGACCGAAGTCACCGTCGCGGCGATGCAACTCGCCTTCACCCGCGACCTGGACGCCAACATCGCCGCCGTCAGCGAGCTGGTGCGCGAGGCGAAGGGCCGCGGCGCGCAGGTCGTGCTGCCGCCCGAATTGTTCGAGGGCGAATATTTCTGCCGCACCGAGGAAGAGGAATGGTTCGCCACGGCCCGGCCGGTGGACGAACATCCCGCGGTGCTCGCCATGCAGAAGCTGGCGGACGAGCTCGACCTCTACATCCCGACCAGCTTCTTCGAGGCGGACGGGCCGCACCACTATAACTCGCTGGCGATGATCGCGCCCGGCGGGCGGATCGAGGGCGTCTATCGCAAGAGCCACATTCCCGACGGGCCGGGCTATGAGGAGAAGTTCTATTTCCGCCCCGGCAATACCGGGTTCAAGGTGTGGGGCGGGCCGGGCGCGAAGCTGGGCGTCGGCATCTGCTGGGACCAATGGTATCCCGAAACCGCGCGGGCGATGATGCTGATGGGGGCGGAGCTGCTCTTCTACCCCACCGCGATCGGCGCGGAGCCGCACGACCCGACGCTCGACACGCGGCACATGTGGCGGCGCGCAATGCTGGGGCATGCGGTAGCGAACATCGTGCCCGTCATCGCCTCGAACCGGATCGGCAACGAGCATGGCCAGGTCTTCTACGGCCACAGCTTCATCTGCGACGAGTTCGGCGAGATGATCGCCGAATTCGGTGCGGAGGAAACCGGCGTGCTGACCGCGACGCTCGACCTCGCGCGCGTGAAGAAGAATCGCGCGGGGATGGGCTTCTTTCGCGACCGACGGCCGGAGCTTTATCGGCGGCTGGTCGAGGATGTTTGACGGGTCGAGGCGCGGAAGCCCCGCGAGGCCGGCTTAGCCCCGGGGTCCCGCAGCCTTTCGCGGGTCAAGAAGAGGAAGAAGAAGCGGGATCCCGGATCAAGCCCGGGATGACGTGTGAGGGGAGCGTCACCTTCCGACCATAGGCCGTCACCCCGGACTTGCTCCGGGGTCCCGCTTCTTTCTTCTATCCCAACCGCTGCCCCATCCGCGCGATCGCCAGCCCTTCGACCTCCGCCAGGATCGCGCCCGCATTCCCCGGCGCGACGATCGCCCGTTCGGCGGTCCGCACCCGCTCCACCGCGCGGGCGAGCTGGGCCGCGTTCCAGCGTTGCAGCGCGCGGATCGTTGCCGCTTCCTCCTTCCAGAACACCCGGTGGCGCTTGACCACGACCGCCGCGGCGTCGCCGCTTTCCACCTCGCGCCGCATGTCCGCGAGCGCGATGAGGCGCTTGGCAAGCTGGCGCAGCGTCGGGATCGCCAGATTATCCTCGGCGATCGCCGCGAGTTCCACGCCCGCGGTGACGGGATCGCCGCCGACCACCGCCTCGATCGCCGCGCCCATCGCGCTTTCGTCGAGGACCGCACCCACCGCGTCGAACACCTCAGGCCCGCAGTCGGCGGGCCGCTCGGGCGCGGCGTCGAGATACAGGGCGAGCTTCTCGACCTCCCGCACCATCACCGCGCGGTCGCCGCCCGTCGCCGCCACCAGCCGCTCGGCACAACCGCCGCCGAGGCGCAGCCCATGCTCGCGCGCGATCTGTGCGGCGAGGCGCGCCGCATCCGCCCCCTCGGGCACGTAGAAGGCGGCGGCGGCGGCGTTGTTCGCTGCCTCGACCAGCTTCACGAGCTTGCCGGTCTTGCGCACCGACGGCGCAATCGCGACCACCGGATTGCCCGCGCGCTCGGCGTTCAAGAGCAGCGTGACGGCCTCCAGGCTCTCCTCGCCCATGCCGGTCACACGGATGAAGCGCTTGTCGCCGAACAACGACATCGAGGCCGCCTCGTCGGCCAGCCGGCCGGGGTTGGCCTTGAGCATCGCCCCGTCCATGTCGACGCGCTCCACGCCCTCGCCCAGCGCGCGCTGCAGCACCGCGGCGAGTTCACCCGTCCCCGATTCGTCGGGGCCGTAGAGGAGATACAGGCGCGTCCCCTCGTCGGGCTTTTCGAGCCGCGCCCGCATCTGCGCAGGCTTGAGGTTCATTTCCCGTCCTGGGAACGCTGTGCGTAGAGCGCGATGCGCGCGACGATGCGGTCGGCGACGATGCCCGACAGGCGTTCGAGCGCCGATTGCTCGGCGGCGATCGTCGCATATTCGCTGCTGACGACGTCGATGCCCGCATCCGACCCCGCGGTCGCGTCGAGCACGACGCCGCCGGTCGCGGCATCGACGAGCTGATAGCGCGCGCGCAGCGTCCGCCGCTCGCGCGTGATCGTGTCGTTGCGCCGGACGCCCAGCCCGATGATCTCGTCATCGAGCGTCACCTGAAGCCGATAGCGCGCGCCGCCCTGCCCCTCGCCGTTCGACAGCCGATCGCGCAGCGCATTGGCGACCAGCCAGCCATTCTGCCCGGCGATCGGCGCAACCTCGACCGCGTTCAGCGTCTGGCGCACCGCCCCGTCCGGCCCGCCGCCATAGAGCGGGCGAAGCGCACAGCCACTCGTCAGCGTGGCCGCAAGGGCGAGCAGGACAGCGGCGCGGATCACGCGACGAGGTTCACGAGTCGGTCGGGCACGACGATCACCTTTCGTGGGGTCTTGCCCTCCAGCATGCGCACCACGTTCTCGGATGCAAGCGCCGCGGCCTCCACATCCTCGCGCGGGGCGCCCTTGGGCATGACGAGCGTATCGCGCAGCTTGCCGTTGACCTGGATCGCGATCGTCACCTCGTCCTCGACCAGCATCGCCGGATCGACCTCGGGCCACGGCGCGTCGGCGATCAGGCCGCTTTCGCCCCACGCCGCCCACGCCTCCTCGGCGATGTGCGGGCACATCGGCGCGGCGATGCGCGCGAGCGCACGGATCGCGGCGGTGCGATCGGCGGACGGTGCCGCCTTCTCGATCGCGCCGACGAGCTCGTAGAGCTTGGCGACCGACTTGTTGAACGCCAGCGCCTCGACATCCTCGGCGACGCCGGCGATCGTCTTGTGCAGTTTCCGCCGCAGCGCGACGTCCTCGCCCGCATCGGTCGCGTCAGCGGTGAACAGCCGCCACAGCCGCTGGACGAAGCGCCACGCGCCTTCGATCCCCGCCTCCGACCATTGCAGGTCGCGCTCGGGCGGGCTGTCGGACAGCATAAACCAGCGGACGGCATCGGCGCCGTACTGGTCGACGATCGGGCCGGGATCGACGGTGTTCTTCTTCGACTTCGACATCTTCTCGACGCGGCCGCGCTCAACCGCTTCGACGATAATGTCTTCAGAATCAGCAAACTCGCGTTCGAGTGCCGGACTTCTCAACGAACCATCGCTCAGATGCTCGACCTCATCCGGAGCAAGCCAGCGTCGAGAGTAGACCGTTTTCTCCGGAAAACGCTCATGCGCCTCAATACCGCTTAGGCCGAGTGGCGCGATCTCTTCCAAGAATGATGAATCGAAGGACTTCAAGCGACCTGAATATGTCTCGTGCGTCACCATGCCTTGGGTGAACAGCCCGGCGAACGGCTCCTTCACGTCGATGAGGCCGATGTGGGACAGCGCGCGCGTCCAGAAGCGCGCGTAGAGCAGGTGCAGGATCGCATGCTCGACCCCGCCGATATATTGCTGGACGGGCAGCCACTGCTCGGCGACTGCGCGGTCGAAGGGCTTGTCGCCGGGCTGGCTGGCGAAGCGGATGAAGTACCAGCTCGAATCGACGAAGGTGTCGAGCGTGTCGGTCTCCCGCCGCGCGGGCTTGCCGCACGCGGGGCAATCGACATGCTTCCACGTCGCGTGGCGGTCGAGCGGGTTGCCGGGCACGTCGAACGTCACGTCCTCGGGCAGCTCCACCGGCAATTGCTCGCGCGGCACGGGGACCGCGCCGCAATCCTCGCAATGGATGATCGGGATCGGCGTGCCCCAGTAACGCTGGCGGCTGACGCCCCAGTCGCGCAGGCGCCAGACGGTGGTGCCGCGGCCCCAGCCCTCGCCCTCGGCCCGCGCGATGACGGCGGCCTTGGCGGCTTCCACGTCCATCCCGTCGAGGAAGGCGGAGTTCACCAGCACGCCGGGGCCGGTATAGGCCTCGTCGCTAACGAACACCGGGTCGGTCTTGTCGCCCTCGGCGACGACGCGCGGCACGGGCAGGCCGTACTTCCGCGCAAAGTCGAGGTCGCGCTGATCGTGCGCGGGCACGCCCATCACCGCGCCGGTGCCGTATTCCATCAGCACGAAGTTCGCGATGTAGACGGGCAGCGTCCGCTCGCCGTCGAACGGATGCGCGACGGTCCAGCCGGTGTCGAAGCCCAGCTTCTCCGCCGTCTCAAGCTCCGCCGCGGTCGTGCCGCCCTGCTTGCACTTCTCGATGAAGGCGGCGGCGTCGGCATTGCCCGCCGCCAGTGCCTGCGCGACCGGGTGATCGGCGGCGACCGCGACGAAGCTGGCGCCGAAGATCGTGTCGGGCCGCGTCGAATAGACCTCGATCGCGGTGTCGAACGGCGCGACGGGCTGGAAGCGGAACTGCAGGCCGACCGACTTTCCGATCCAGTTCTCCTGCATCAGCCGCACCTTGTCGGGCCAATGCTCCAGCGTGCCGAGACCATCCAGCAGCTCGTCGGCGAACTGCGTGATCTTCAGAAACCACTGGTTGAGCTTGCGCTTCTCCACCGGCGCGCCCGATCGCCAGCCGCGGCCGTCGATCACCTGCTCGTTGGCGAGCACGGTCATGTCGACCGGGTCCCAGTTCACCGCCGATTCGCGGCGATAGACGAGGCCGGCGGCGAGCAGGTCGAGAAATAGCGCCTGCTCATGCCCGTAATATTCCGGGTCGCAGGTCGCAAACTCGCGCGTCCAGTCGAGCGCGAAGCCGAGCCGCTTCAGCTGTGCCTTCATCGCGGCGATGTTGTCGTAGGTCCAGGCGCCGGGATGCACCTTGCGCTCCATCGCCGCATTCTCGGCCGGCATGCCGAACGCGTCCCACCCCATCGGGTGCAGGACCTCGAAGCCCTTCATGCGCCGGAACCGGGCGAGTACGTCGCCCATCGTGTAGTTCCGCACATGCCCCATGTGGATCTTGCCCGAGGGGTAGGGGAACATCTCGAGCACATAGCTCTTGGGCTTGGGCGAATCGTCCTGCGCGGCGAAGGTCGCGCGCTCGTCCCAAACGGCCTGCCACGCGGCATCGGCCTTCAGCGCGTTGAAACGCTGGTTCATGCTCTAAACTCCGTCGAAAGCCGGCGCGCGACCGGCGCCGACCGGACCTTCAAATCAGCCGGCCACCGCGCCGCGGCGCATGTCGCGGGCGCGGGTCAGGATGATGTCCTCGAGCTTCTGGACCGTCGCGGCCTGAACCGGCGCGGCGACCCACTGGCCGGTCTGGTTGACCTCGCGCTGGGCGGTGACGCGCAGCGCATCGGCGCGCAGGTCCTGGTCGAGGATCGTCACCGTGACCTTCATCCGCTCGCCCGGCGTATTCGGGTTCACGTACCAGTCGGTCACGATCACGCCGCCGTTCGAATCGGTCTGAAGCAGCGGCATGAAGCTCAGCGTCTCGAGGCTGGCGCGCCACAGATAGCTGTTGACGCCGATCGTCGTGATCTGGCTGGCGGCGAGGTCGCGCGGACGATCGCCCTTGCCGCCGCAGGCAGCGAGCGCGAACACGAGCGGAAGGGCTAGGGCCAGGCGGCGCGACATCGGCGAAGTCCTCGAGATAAGCGAATACCGGCTCTCTATAGGCGCTACCGTGGGCGGAGCAAGCGATGGCGCGGCGGTGCGATTGTGGACCCCGTGCAACACTCCGTCTAAATCGCCCGACCCTGTGGAACGCCGCGCGCGAACCATGGTAATGGCTTCGAACGAAATAGAGGGGATTCGCGTGACGTTGCGGACAGCCATGATCGGGCTTGGTGCGGGGGTGCTTGCCACCACTGCGCTCGCGCTCGTTCCGGCGTCTGGTGCGCCCCGCCCCGACGAACTGCGATTCGCGCGCCGTGGCCAGGCTGCGGCCGGTGGCCGTTCGGGCATCGGCTCGTTCACGCCCGCCGCCGCCGACCCGCGCCTCGCCGCCGCCCTGTCGCGCAGCGGGCTGTCGGCGACGGGCTTCCGCTTCACCCCGTCGGAGCAGCAGAGCAAGCGTCAGGATGTGACCGTCGCGGTCCGCGCCCGCACCGCCCGCGGGGGCGAGGCGCTGCGCACCGCCAGCGTGACGATCCCGACCGTCGCCGCCGCCAGCATGCAGCCGATCGCCTACAACCTCGGCATGTCGGTGGGCTGGAAGCGGTTTGCCGTGTCGGGCGACGTCTCGCGCGTCGATCTCGGCACGCTGCCCGGCAGCCGCGAGGCGGTCGACCTCGGCGTCAGCTATACCGGCAAGCGCCTGAGCGGCCGTGTCCAGGCGCGTGCCGACAAGCCGACTGGCAGCGAGCCGCGCCTCGTTGCCGACGCGCCCAGCTATTCGGTCGACCTCGGCACTTCCTACTCGCTCACGCGCAACTTCGACGTGACCGCGGGCGTCCGCTACCGCGCCGATGAAGAGCGGCTGCGCATGCCGCAACTGACCGACACCCGCCGCGACAGCCAGGCGGTGTATGTAGGAACGGCCTTCCGCTTCTAACCGCGGGACAGGCCGTCGATCGCGGCCCATCCATGCAGCCTCAGCCCGCGCAGCCGTGTGAACGCCCTCGCGTCCATGCCGCCGAGCGCGATCGCGGGCGAAGTCGCGCCGCGCAACATGAGGCCCAGCCGCACCGGTCCGAGCGTCCGCGCGCCCGGATGCGAGCGCGTGGGGAATACCGGCGAGACAAAGATCAGGTCGGCGCCAACCCGGCGCGCGGCGATCATCTCCTTCCGGTCGTGCACCGAGGCAGTGCGCAGCCTCAGCCCTCGCCCGTTATGCACGCCCATCTCGCCGCGCATCGCTATCCGCCCCGCTCGGACCAGTACCAGCCGCCGCCGCTTCGCCACCGCCAGCACCGCCGCGAATCGGGCGCGCCGTTCAGGCAGCGGCGTCGCATAGTCGCGAAAGATCACACCCGACCCATGCGGCAACGCCGCCAGCGCCGCCCACAGCCCCTCGCCCAACCGCTCGTCGGTCATCAGCCATAGCCGGGGCAGCGTCGAAGGGTGGCGGGCACGCATCCGGGCCCCTATAGCGCGCGCGATGAGTCACGACGATGCCGCCGCCCGCCTGACCGCCATTCAGGCCGAGATTGCCCGCGCCGCCGCCACCGCGAGCCGCAAGCCCGACGAGGTGACGCTGATCGCCGTCTCCAAGACGCACGACGCCGACGCGATCCGCCCGCTGATCGCCGCCGGCCAGCGCCATTTCGGCGAAAACCGGGTGCAGGAGGCGGAGGGCAAATGGCCCGCGCTGCGCGAGGAGACGCCCGGCATCGTCCTCCACCTCGTTGGCCAGCTCCAGTCGAACAAGGCCGAGGCGGCGGTGGCGCTGTTCGACGCGATCCATTCGGTCGACCGCCCCAGCCTCGTCACCGCGCTGGCGAAGGCGATGGACAAGACCGATCGCCGCCCCGCCTGCTTCGTTCAGGTCAATATCGGTGACGAGGAGCAAAAGGGCGGCTGCGCGGTCGCCGACCTGCCGGCACTGCTGGCCGAGGCGAGGACCGCCGGCCTGCGCATCGCGGGCCTGATGGCGGTGCCCCCGCTGGAGGTCGAACCCGCCCCCTATTTCGCGCTGCTCGCCAGGCTGGCGCGCGACCATGGGCTGGGCGGGCTCAGCATGGGCATGTCGGGCGACTATCCGACCGCAGTCACGATCGGCGCGACGCATGTCCGCGTCGGCACTGCGCTGTTCGGGGGCCGGGCATGAAGTTCTCGGGGCTGATCTTCGACTTCGACGGCGTGCTCGTCGAAAGCGAATATGAGGGCAATCGCCACCTTGCCGAATACCTGACCGGCATCGGCCATCCGCACAGCCCGGCCGAAGCGATGCGGCATTATATGGGCCTGTCCGGCCGCGCCTTCATCGACGCGATCGAGGGGCGGATCGGCCGCCCGCTGCCGGACGGATTCCACGCCGAGCGGGAGGTCGAGAACGAGCGCGTGCTGCAGGGCGGCATCGGCGAGGTCGCAGGCGCGATCGCCTTCGTCCGGTCGCTGCCGCCCGAACTCCCGCGCGCGATCGCCTCGTCCTCGTCGGTCCACTGGATCCGAACGCATCTGCGCCATCTGGGGCTGGAGGATGCGTTCGGCGATCATGTCTATTCGGGCAAGGAGCATGTCGCGCGCGGCAAGCCGGCGCCCGACCTCTATCTCCACGCCGCAGCGGCGATCGGCGTGCCGATCGAGGATTGCGCGATCCTGGAGGATTCGCCGGTCGGCGCGACCGGGGCGGTCGCTTCGGGCGGGTACGTCATCGGCCTGTGCGCGGGCACGCACTGCCCGCCCGATCACGCCGCAGTGCTGCGCGCGATCGGCGTACAGGCCATCGCCGCCGACTTTGGCGAGGTCGCGCGCGCGATCGGGCTTTGATACGATCCCCCTGAAAAACAGGGGGATGCGATGGACGAGACGACCGCCGGCGAGCCATCGGTCCTGATGCGGGGCGAATTCAGCCCCAAGCTGCGCCTCTACATGCTCGCCTATTGGGGGTTGCCGTTCGTCGCGTCGGTCATCGGCCTGCCGCTCCTGCCGCTATGGCTGATCTTCGGGCCGCTCTGGACGCGCCGCTATCTCGCATCGCTCCGCTGCGACCTGACGGAGCGGAGCGTCGTCATCGCGCGCGGCGTCCTGTTTCGCCGCGAAATGACGATCCCGCTGGACAAGATCCAGGACATCTCGATCCGTGAGGGGCCGCTGCTCGCCGCGTTCGGCATCCTTCAGCTCAGGATCGAAACTGCGGGCCAGAGCAATGCCGCGACGGGCAAGTCGGATGCCGACCTCATCGGCCTCGTCAACGCGCGGGCGGTCCGCGACCGAATCCTTCGACAGCGCGACGCGCTCGATGCCCGCGATGCCGGACCACCGCCCATCGATGCGCAGACCGCCTTGCTGACCGAAATTCGCGACGTGCTGCTCCGGCTCGAATCGAGACTCGACGCCTGATGCGCGGCGGTCGATCCGCGATCGGGAGCGACATCCCGTTGATCCTCGTCACCGGCGGCTGGGGGGCGGCGCTGCTCGCGTCAGGCTGGCATCCGTTCGATCGCGCGACATGGTGGATGGAGGTCGCGCCCGTCCTGATCGCGCTGCCGGTCCTCTGGGCGACTCGGCGGCGCTTCCCGCTGACGCCGCTCGCGCTCGGGCTGATCTTCTTCCACGGGCTCGTGCTGATGCTGGGCGGTGCCTGCAGCTACGCGCGCGTGCCCGCGGGGTTTGCGGTGCAGGACTGGCTGGGCCTCGCACGCAATCCCTATGACCGGTTCGGTCATCTGGTGCAGGGTTTCGTGCCCGCGATCGTGCTGCGCGAGCTTCTGGTGCGGGCGGGCGGGCTTCAGCCCGGGCGGCTGCTGACGGTGCTCGTCATCGCCTGCTGCCTGGCGGTCAGCGCGGCCTATGAACTCGTCGAGTTCGCTGCCGCCGCGATGCTGGGACAGGGGGCAGACGAGTTTCTGGGGACGCAGGGCGATCCCTGGGACACCCAATGGGACATGCTGATGTGCCTGACGGGCGCGGTCGCCGCGACGCTGACGCTGTCCCGTATCCATGACCGGCTGATCGCCCGCGGTCGACGAACCGATCGGGAAAACGCCCGCGCCACCGTTGCTTAGCGGCACGCGATCGGGCAGCTTGCCGCTGCGGTCGCGGGGGTGCGGCCCGATGGGGGGTGTCATGGGTTCGTTGCGTCTGGGGGCCGCCATGGCCGGTTGCGTCCTGCTTGCCGCGTGTGGCGGGGCGGGTGGCGGCGGCGGCGTAGGGGCGCTTCCCGCACCACCGACCGGCGGCACCGGGGGCGGCACGCCGACGCCGACGCCCGCGCCGGTCAACACGCTCATCACCGACCTCAAAGCCAGCCAGACCTTTACCAACGACGCGACCACGACAGATGTCGAGGTGCGGACCGCCGGCGGCATCGTCAACCGCACCGCTGTGTCGGGCGCCGGGATCCAGGTCAGCTACGACGCGGCCGCGGGCAGCTACACCGTCACGACCGCGGGCCGCAGCCAGACTTTCGCCGCCGCCGACCGCCGGCCGGACCGTTTCCCCGGCGAGGCGACCTTTGCCAAGACGGGCGGCGACCCCGAATATCTGACGCTGGTCACGGTGCCGCTCTACGATGCCGGCAATTCGAACCGCTATGTCGGCCTTGGCTATTGGCAGCGCAACGCCGTGGCGGGCGGGGTACAGGCGACGCAGTTCACGACCTTCGCCTATGGCCTGACCACGCCCGCTGGCGCGGTGCCGCGGTCCGGTAGCGCAGCTTGGGCGACCGATATCTTCGGCCTGCTCACCACCCCGGGCGAGGAATTGCGCACCGTTCAGGGCCGCGGTGATTTCAACGTCGATTTCGGAGGCGGCATCTTTACGGCCTTCGCCAATCTCGACGAGTTCGATTTCATCACCGGCGGCGGCCGTGTCGGCAGCCTGCGCTTTCGCGCGGGCGGTCAGGTGGGGAGCGCCGGTAACGGCTTTTCGGGCAATATGAGCTATTCGAGCGGCCGGGCGGGCACGCTCGGCGGGACGATCAGCGGCCAGTTCTACGGCCCCGGCGCCGAGGAGATCGGCGCGTCGTTCAAGGCGAGCGGGAACGGCACCGTCCTGAACGGCGCGCTCACCGGCCAGCGGGCGACGCCGGCCGCCGGGTTGCCCAACCTGTCGCTGGTCAACGTCCAGTCGACCGAGCGGCTGTTCGCGACCGGCGCGGGTACCTTTACCCAGGCGCGCGAGGGACAGCCCGGCTACTCACAGGTCAACGCGACGCAGTCCGACAGCCGCGTGACGATCACCCCGACCGGACCGGGCTCGATCGAAGTCGGCAGCGCCACCTACACGCCGGTCGAGGCCGATCGTGTCGCCGATGGCCGCCTCAACTACACCACCTATCGCGGACAGGTGGCAGGATCGGACGGTGGCCCGGTCGAGGTCGCCTTTTACCGTCCCGGCGGCACCAACAGCGAGATCGCGCTCACCTATCTGAGCTTCGCCACCTGGACGCGCACTGTTCAGGATGCGGCCCAGGGCCAGCGGATTGCCAACACCACCCGCCAGTTCGTGCTCTACGGCATCCAGACTCCGCGCGAACTGCTGTCGGGCCGGACCGGGACGGGCAGCTATGCCGGGATCGTCGCGGGCGCGGGCGCGAACCGGCTTGGCGATACCTACAGCATCGGCGGCACCTCTCGCTTCGATGTCGATTTCGGGGCCGCAAGCTATACCGGCAGCCTGTCGCTGGTCGGCACCGCCGCCGACGGCACACGCCGCGAGTTCGGCAGCTTCGGCTTCGGCAACCGCCTGATCGAGGGGGTGATGGTCCAGGCCTCGCTCGACGGCGGCCGGAACGCCGATTCGTTCAATATCATCACCCCGGCCTTTTACGGACCCGACGGGCAGGAGATCGGCGCGAGCTTCTACCTGACGGCGGGCAACCCGATGGATGCGGCGGCCGTCGCGATCGGTGGGATCACCGTCGCCAAGCGGCAGTGATCGCGCCTCCGCCGGTCGCGGTACAGGCGGCGCAGGAGGCGCCGGTCACTGCCGTCCGACTCGATCCGGCCGGCGTCTTTGCCGCGGCGGCAGAGGCCGAGCGCGGCGGTCGACCCGAAGAAGCGTTGGTCCTGCTCGACGCGCTGACCCGCGACCGCGACGGGGAAGTGCGGGCAGAGGCGCTGTTCCGGCGCGCGATGCTGCTCGACGCGCTCGGCCGCAGCGACGCGGCGGCGACGACGCTGCGACGGCTTCTCGACGAAAAGCCCGACGCCGCGGCCGTCCGCCTCGAACTCGCGCGCATCCTGCTGGCCCGCGGCGATGCGGAGGGGGCGCGGCGGGCGCTGCGACAGGCACAGGCCGGCGTGCTGCCCGCCGACGTCGCGGCGGTCGTCGATCAATTCGCCGCGGCGCTGCGCACCACGCGGCCTTTCGGCGGCTCGTTCCAGCTCGCGGTGGCGCCCGACAGCAACGTCAATCGGGCGACCGATGCGCGCACGCTCGATACCGTCATTGCCCCCCTGACCCTGTCGCGGGCGGCGCGGTCGCAATCGGGGCTGGGCGTGCGGGCAAGCGGCACGGCGTTCGCGCGCATTGCGGTCGGCGACACGCTGTCGCTGCTGCCGCGGGTGTCGGGATCGGGCAGCTTCTATCGCCAGCGCATGTTCGACGATGCGTCGGCCTCGGCGATGCTCGGCCTCGAATGGGTAAGCGGGCGCGACCGGGTGACCCCGTCCGCCGGTCCCGGATGGCGCTGGTACGGTGGCAGCCTCTATGCCCGCACGAACACCGCGGCGCTCGACTGGCTGCATCCGATGGGGCGGCGTGCGCAGCTGTCGGTGTCGGTCAGTGCCGCCTCGGCCCGATATCGCCGCAATGCGCTTCAGGACGGCGGCTTGTTCGACCTGTCGGCGACGGTCGAGCGCGCGCTGTCGCCGCGTGCGGGGATCGGCGTGACGGTGGGTGCGACACGCCAGACCGCGCGCGATCCGGGCTATGCGACGGTGTCGGGCCAGCTCGGCGTCAGCGGCTGGCGCGACCTTGGCCGAACCACGGTCTTCGCCAGCGCCGCGCTGCGACGGACCGAGGGGGACGCCCGCCTGTTCCTGTTCCCCGATCGGCGGCGCGAATGGCTGGTCCAGGCCAGTGCCGGCGCGACGCTGCGCCAATTGAGCTGGAAGGGCTTTGCCCCGCTGGTACGCGCCACGTTCGAACGCAACGCGTCGAGCGTGGGGCTCTACGACTATCGCCGGTTCGCGGGCGAGATCGGAATCGTCCGCGCGTTCTGAACCGTCGCTTCCGGTTTGACAGCGCGCAGCCAGGCTTCCTACGCGTGACAGCAGTCGGAAGGCAGAAAGGCGGCGGGACGGACATGGCGATCCTCGAAATCTGCGTCGAAAGTCTGGCGGGCGCCCGCACGGCGCTGGCTGCCGGGGCCGACCGGCTGGAACTGTGCGGCGCGCTGGCGGTGGGCGGACTGACGCCGACGCCTGCCCTCGTCGCGCTTGTCTCGGCGGCGGCGGCGGCCGAGGGGCGGCGCGTCCACGCGATGGTCCGGCCGCGCGCTGGCGACTTCGCCTATAGCGAGGACGAGCGCGACCTGATCGCGGCCGAGATGCGCGCGTCGATCGCGGCGGGCGCGGACGGCCTCGTCTTCGGCGCGACGATCGGCGACCGGCTCGATATCGAGACGCTGGGCTGGTTCGCGGCGACCGCGCGGGCGCTGCGGCCCGATATCGATCTGACGCTGCACCGCGCGGTCGACCTGCTCGCCGATCCGGTCGAGGCGGTCGAGCCCGCCGCGGCGCTCGGCTATCACCGCATCCTGTCGTCGGGCGGCGCGCGATGCGCCGCGAACGGCATCGAGACGCTGACGCGCATGACCGCGCGCGCTGCCGGGCGCATCGCGATCATGCCGGGCGCGGGCGTGCGCGCGGGGAACGCCGCGGCGATCTTGGCGGCAACGGGCGCGAAGGAAATCCACGCTTCCGCCAGCGCTCCCGCGGCAAGCGACCCGCGCCTCGTCGCCCTTGGTTTCGCCGCGGCGGACGCCCGCACCACCAGCGGCGATGCAGTGGCGGCGCTCCGCGCGTCGATCGACGCCGGATAGCGCCGCCCCGTCAGTCGTAGATCGGCCGCAGCACCGTATCGAGGTGATAGCGGGTCAGCGCCATCGACGCGAGCATGTCGGGCGAACCGTCATATTCAATCGACATCCAGCCCTTGAACTCATGCTCCTTGAGCAATCGGTACAGCCCCTCGAGGTCGAGTTCGCCGAGACCCGGTTCCCAGAACCAGCGCTTGCCGTCGTCGGTGATCTCCGGATCGCGCGAATAGCGCACGCTATCGGGCTGGCGCGCGGAAGCGGTATCCTTCAGGTGGAAGGTGCTGATCCGGTCGTGATAATCCTTGTAAAAGGTCAGGATATCCTCCCCCAGGATCGCCACTTGCGCAGTGTCGAGGCAATAATGGACGTAGCGCGGGTCGGTCGATTCGATCAGCTCGCGGTGGTTGGGCAGGTTGATCGCGCAGAAGAACTCGTTGTGAATGCCGATCTTGACGCCGTTGTCGGTGGCATAGCGGCCGATCTCGTTCAGCACCTTGGCGCATTGCTGCACCTCTTTGTGGCTCAGTGGCCCGGCACCGCAGTAATTCTGCGTTGGGCAGGTGTTCATATACTGCCCGCCGAACTTCACGATCGTGTCGACCGCCTCCCGCCCCGCGCGGATCGCCTCTTCCTCATGCCCCGCATCGTGCGAGGCGTGGGCGCCGTGGAACATGCCGATCACCTCGACCCCGCGCTTCTTTGCAAACGCGGTGAAGGCCTCGGGCGAACCGAACAGCGGCAGGATATCGGACAGGTCCCAAGGCGCGATCTCGATCCCGTCGAAGCCGAGGGCTGTCTGATATTTAAGGATCGTATCCCAATCCGAATAATAAGCGGTGTTGGTGCGGTCTTCGTAATAGAAGTCGCGGAAGTTCTCGATCCGGCGATAAGGGATCGACTTCCAGTGGCACATGTTGGCGTAGCGGATGTTGGGCATCGTCCGAGCCTCAATTCGAAAACTGGTTGAGAAGCGCGCGGGTGCGCAGCAGCGCGCGGAACGGGTCGCGCGTCTGGCGGGCGCTGACCGTCACCGGACCTGCATAGCCGACGCGATCGAGCAGGCCGGCGACGCCCGCCAGATCGACCGAGCCGGTGCCGGGGTCGCGGAACACCTGCGTCGCACGGTCCTCGGGAAACTCGGGGTTGGCGGTCTTCCACGTCTCGCCCATGTCGACGAAATCTGTGTCGGTCAGGTGGACGCAGCCGATGCGGTCGACATGCGACTCGACGAACGCGGCGGGGTCGATGCCGGCGATCGTCAGGCTGGCGGTGTCGACGTCGAGCTTCACCGCGTCGGGCAGGCCCGCGAGCATTGCCGCCATGTCGTCGCCGCGGAACACGCTCCAATAGTCCTGACGCATGACGACCGTGACGCCCGTCCCCGTTGCCTTTTCGGCAAGGCCAGTGAGCAGTTCGGTCGTCTTCTCGGCGAAGACGCCGCGCTTGGCCTCTAGGTCGGGGTGATAATGCGCCGCGCGGCCGTAATAGGGCGACGGGCTGATCGCCAGATAGTCGGCGCCGAGGTCAGCGGCATGGCCCAGCGCCTCGCCCGCGAAATGGCCCGACGCGCCAAAGAAGAAGCCGAGATTGTCGTTGCGCATGAACAGGTTGGGATCGAACGTGACGCCCGCCACCCGCTCAATCCCAGCCGCCGCCAGCACCGCGCGATAGTTGGCCGCGCTCTCGTACTTCGTCTCGATCGAATAGCGCGTCATCGGCACGCCGCTGCGCCCGCCGAACTGCCACACCGGCTCATACGGAATCTCGATCGAGCGGAAGCCTGCCGCGCGGATCAGGGGGTAGAGTTCCTCCCAGAAATACTTGCTTTCGAAGCGGTTGCGGTTCGGTTCCTGGTAATGGCGGTTGATCAGGTCGAGGCTGATCGCAATCCGGTCGCTGTTCATCGCGAAGGTCCGTTCATGGCAAGAATCGTCCGCCGACCCGTGCCGGCGGGCGGGGTCGTCAGTCGGCGGCGAGCATCCGCTGCGACTGGGCGAGCGACTGGTCCATCGGCATCGTCGGGAAATATTCGAGGCCGATCGCGCCGGTATAGCCAAGGTCGCGCAGCGTCGCGGCGACCTTCACCCAGTCGAGGGTGCCGGTGCCCGGCTCGTTACGGTCGGGGATGTCGGCGACCTGCACATGCTCGACCAGGTGGATGCGGCCCGCGAGCACCTCGGCCATGTCCTCGCCCATCACCGCGCTGTGCCATACGTCGTAGAGAAGGCGCAGATTGGGGCTGTCCACCGCCTCGACGAGGTCAAGGCCAAGCTTGGTGCTGACGAGGTACATCGCCGCGAACAGCCGGGTGTTGAGCGGCTCGAGGAGCAGCATCACGCCCGCGGCTTCAGCCGCGTCGGCGGCGGCGCGCAGCGCGGCGACGGCGTTATCGAAATGCTCCGCCTCGCTCATCCCCTCGACCTTGAAGCCGGAGGCGACGATCAGCGCCGGCTTACCGAGGATCGCGGTCGCCGCGATCGTCTCGCGCACCGCCGCCAGCATCTCAGCACGCTCGGCCGGGTCGACGATCGAGCGGCGCGGATCGACGCAGACGCCGGTCAGGCGCATCCCCGTCTCGTTCAGCGCGTCGGCGATCGCCGCGACGGGCTTGTCGCGCCACAGGTGGAACTCGGCCAGCTCGAAGCCCGCCGCCTTGGCCGCATGCAGCCGCGCGGCAAGGTCGCCCGCCTCGGCGAACTGCCATTCGATACAGGATGATAGTGGGTACGCCGCAGACATAGGATCCCTTCCCATTCTACGGCCCCGTGGTGCGGTCGCACTCGTATGCCTGGCGGGCTCGCCCCGCTATTTTGTGGCGCCGCCTTACCGCGGCGGGCAGCACAAATCAATCGCGGGCCGCGTCAGTTGCCCTCGGCATCGACCATGAAGGTCATCGGCCGCCCGCGTGACATCGGGTCCCAGCCCGCCGCCAGCGCGGCACGGATCGAGCGCGCGATCGTCGGCTCGTCGAGCTGGAGCCGCCCGCGCGGCAGGCCGCGAAGCAGGCGCTTGGGCGCGGGAAACTGGACGAACGCCTCACGCTTGGCCCCCTGTTCGCGCAGGCCGATGGTCATACCCTTCCAGCCTTCGTCGTCGGACAGATGCGGCTCGCTCTGGAGGTGCCAGTCATAAGTGTTGCCGTCGACGACGATCTCGCCGGCATTGGGTTGGGAACGGGACATGGCCCGCCCCCTATCACGGCGCGGCGGGAAGCGCACCGGGCATGGGCAGACGCGGGGGATCGGCGACGGTGCGCAGCCGCCAGCCGTCGGGCAGGTAGTCGATCGACATGTAGAAATAGAAGGCGCAGCCCCCATCGCTGCGATAGCTGCCGCCCTTGAGAATGCCGTACGCGACCGGGCCGAGGAATACCGGCGACCCGCTGTCCCCGGCCTTGCACGACGGCCCGGCGACGGTGATCCACGTCGGCAGGCACGCGCCGCCGCACAGGTCGCCGGCGGGCGCGAAGTCGGTGAGCTCGACCTGCGAACAGCTATGGCCCGTCCGCTCGCCCCGGTGGCAGACGACGTCGCCGGCGCGCATCGATGCCCGCGGCATCGCACCCGCGACCGCGCGGCCACGGGTCCGTTCGGCATCGGTGTAGAAGACCGGATCGAGCGGCACTGCGCTCAGATTGAGCTGCACGTCGCGATTGCCCCAGCCCCATTGCCCGGCGAAGGGCAGGTCGATCGTCCGCCCGCCCGCGTCGCGGATCGACAGCGCGTCGGGGCAATGCGCCGCCGTGGTCAGCGCGTCGCGCGTCCCATCGGTGACAGCAAAGGCGGAGGTGCAGAGGTAGCGCCGCGTATCGCCCGGTCGCGATCCGGTCAGCCGCACCCCGCCGCCCAGCCCCTCGCCTGAAAAGTCCAATGAGGGATCGTTGATGGCGCGCAGCCGCACCGGCACCTGCGTCATCGAGGCGAGCCTGTCGCGAAGGCCCTGCACTCCCTCCCGCGCCACATCGCGGGCAGAGACGACGGCGACCAGTTCGCCGCTGCGCTGATCGATGCCGAGGCCCGGCGGCACGTCGAGGCTGTCGCGCATCGGCGCCTGATAGGTCGTGATCGCCGCCAGCAGCTCGCCTCGGCTCGCCCACGCGCCGGGGACATAGACGATGGCGACGGGCTGCCCCGCGATCACCACCGTCTCGGACACCACCGAATCGTCGCCCTTCAGCCGGACGACGATGCGAAATACCGGGGTGTGCTCGATCGCGATGCCCGTCAGCCGGTCGGCGAAGCGTGCGGCGATGGCGTCGGTGACGGGGACGCTCGCGACCTGGAGCGCCAGCAGGCGCGCTGCAACCGCGGGCGCGACGCCCAGCCGCGGGGCGACCGCCGCCGCATCCTCGGCAAGCGCGGGCTCGGTCGCCGGCGGCAGCGCCTGTGCCGCCGCCACGCCCATGCCGGCACGGATCATCATCGCAACGAGCGCGGCGCGCAGGAACAGTCTCACCCGAGCGTCATAGCCGCGCCCGCTTGGATGCCGAATGAACGAGCGCGGCGCGGATCAGATCGTACCGGCCTTCATCTGCTTGACCGCATGGTCGGCGGCGCGCGCGGTCATCGCCATGAAGGTGAGCGAGGGATTCACGCACGACACCGACGCCATCATCGCGCCGTCGGTAACAAACAGGTTGGCCGCATCGTGCGCCTGGTTGAAGCCGTTGAGCACCGAGGTCCCGGGATCGCGGCCCATCCGTGCGCCGCCCATCTCGTGGATCGCCTCACCCGGGATGTGCGTGCCGCGATTGCTGGTGACGTTGGTCAGGCCCGCCTGGCGGAGCATCCGCTCGCCCTCAGCCTGCGCGTCGTCCATCATCTTGAGCTCATTGTCGCGGAAAGTGACGTCGAAGCGCAGGAGCGGCATGCCGCGCGCATCCTTCTTGGCGAAGTTCAGCATCACTCGGTTGTCGTCATAGGGCAGGCATTCGCCGAACGCGCTCATGTTGAAGCGCCAGCCACCATAGGTGCGCATGCCATGCTTCATCGCCGCGCCGAAGCCCTCGGGCGCGGGCTGTCGCCGGCTGGCCCCGCCCTGATAGCCATAGCCGCGCTTGAACGGCAGTTCCTCGGCCTTGAGGTTGCGGAAGCGGGGGACATAGACGCCGCCCGGCCGCCGGCCATATTCGACGAATTCGGTCATGCCGGGCACGTCGCCGCCGATATTGACCTTGAAGATATGGTCCATCACCGCGCTGCCCAGCGCACCGTTCGAGTGGAAATGGCTGCGCTCGCTCCCCTCCGGCCGTGAATTGAGGAGGACATGGAGCGATCCCATGGCGGACGCGCAGAGGAACACCATCCGCGCCGGCACGACCTCGACCGCGCCTGTATTGGCGTTGACCAGGCGGACGCCCGTGACGCGCTTCTTCGCGGCGTCATATTCGACGTTGGTCGCCCACGTATCGGGGCGCAGCGTCAGCCGCCCGGTCGCGCGCGCGGCAGGCAGCGTCACCGCCTGCGTCGAGAAATAGGCGCCGAAGCTGCACCCGCGGTCGCACTGGGCGCGCTTCTGGCAGCGGGTGCGATTCTGCTCGGGCTTGTCCTCGGTGATGTTCGACAGGCGTGCGTTGATGAGCTTGCGGCCCGGGAACTCGGTTTCCAGCCGTTCCTTCAGCCACTTCTCCGCGACGTTCATCGGGAAGGGCGGCATGAACTCGCTGTCGGGCAGATAGTCGAGATTCTCCCGCCCGCCCGACACGCCGATATATTTCTCGACATAGCTGTACCACGGCGCCACGTCGTCATAGCGGATCGGCCAGTCGGTCCCGATCCCTTCGCGCTGGTTCGCCTCGAAATCGTTCGGCCCCCAGCGAAAGCTCCAGCGGCCCCAGGTCAGCGACTTACCGCCGACCACGCCGCCGCGCACCCAGTGGAACGGATTGGGCGCGTCGAAGTCGTAGGGGTTCAGGCGGTCGTTGGTGAAGAAGGGCTGGTTCGCGGGCTGCACCCAGAAATTGAGGCCCTTGTAGTCGCTCTTCGTGAAGGCCGCCGGCATCCGGTTGCGCGCCGGAATCTCGAAGGCCGGCTTGCCGTCATAGGGATAATCCTCCCCATGCTCGACCATCCGGCCGCGATCGACCATAAGGACGCGCAGGCCCTTTTCGGTCAGTTCCTTGGCGGCCCAGCCGCCGCTGACGCCCGAGCCGATGACGATTGCGTCGAAGCGATCCGTTGCTGCCATGATATCTGCCTGTCGAAATCGGAAAGGGAATGCGCGCGCGAGGAGGCCGCGTCAGGACGAGAAGATGCGGTCGATCTTCGATGCGGGATAGGCACCGTCATAGTCGCCGGGGACGGGCAGATAGCTCCGCTCCTGCATGATCCCGACTTCGGACGTGAAATAGCCGGTCAGCACCAGCTGGCGGAACGCCTCGAAGAACTTCGCACCGCCGGGGATCGCGTCGTTCATCGTCAGGGTCAGCAGCGCATCCTGCTGCGCCGAAGACGCCTTTAGCGCGGGCTTCTGGAAGTCGGCCATGCTGCGCGCATCGATCGCGGCGAGGCCGCCGAGGATCAGGTCGCGGTCGTCGCTGACCGCCCAGTCACCCATCATGTGCTCGATATAGTCGGGTACGCCAGCGGCGATCGCGCCCGGCGTGTCGGTGGTCGGCATGATCCGTTCGCTGAGCGCCGCGACCAGCGCGCGCTGGGCGGGGGTGAAGACGACCGCGGGCTTGCCGGTGTTGATCTTCGGGATCGGCTCGTACCCCGCCGCGCGCGCCAGCGGCGCGAACAGGCTCGCGCCGAACACGCCTGCGATCCCGGCCAGCGCGGTCCGCCGATCGAGCGAAAAATGCGCGCTCGGTTCCGCCGCCATCGTGCCGCCCTGATCCATCCTACCCCTCTCCCAAGGTGATCGGCTGATCCTATAGGATCGCACAGGAGCTGTCGACCGCCTCTTTGCGCCATCGGGATGGAGCCGGATGGCGCGACAGCGGTTCCTCGCCTAGAGTAATCGGCGCGGCAGACCCCTGCCCGCCACCGGATGGAAGCGGGTCGAACCGAATTGCAGCATTCCGACAACCCCGTTCCCGACCACGCGGTCCTGATCGTCAACGCCCATTCGCGAAAGGGCGAAGCGCTGTGCGGCGAGGCCAAGGCGCGGCTCGAGGCGGCAGGGATCACCCTCATCGCATCGCACGCGGTCAAGGATCCCGCCGATCTCGACGGAATCGTCGCCGGGGCGGTACGCGACGGTGCGCCGATGGTGATTGTCGGCGGCGGCGACGGCTCGCTCGCACGGCTGGTCCGCCACGTCGCGGGGACCGAGTGCGTGTTCGCCGTGCTGCCGCTCGGCACCGCCAACAGCTTTGCGCGCACGCTCGGCCTGCCGCTCGACCTGGCTGGCGCAGTCCAGACGATCGCGAGCGGCCGGCGGCGGCGCATCGACCTCGGCCGGATCGGCGAGCATTATTTCGTCAACGCCGCCGCCCTCGGCCTGTCGCCGATGATCGGCGATACCGTGCCGCACAAGCTGAAGCGCTATCTGGGCCGCGTCGGCTATCTCGGCTGGGCGATCTGGTGCCTGACCCGCTTCCGCCCCTTTCGCCTGACGGTCGAGGATGCGGCGGGCGAGCATCGCACCTGGGCCAGCGAAGTGCGCATCTTCAACGGGCGCTATCATGGCGGGGTCGAACTGATCGAGACGACCGACGTCGACAGCGGCGACCTCGTCATACAGGCGGTGACGGGACGCAGCCTCCTGCGCCTCGCCTTCGACTGGTATGCCAAGGTGGTGCGGCTGAAGTCGCGCAGCGCCAACACCGTCGAGTTCCGGGGGGAAGCGCTCGGCCTGCGCACCCGCCCGCGTCAGAAGATCTCGATCGACGGCGAATGCCTGGCGAAGACGCCGGTGACGGTTCGCGTCGCTCAGGGCGCGGTCGAGGTCGTCGTCCCCTCCGCACCCTCGATCGCCTGACGCCGCTGGAGGATCGCGGCGACCCACGACGCCGCGACGGCCCAGGCGATGCCGATCGCCCAGCCCGCCAGCACGTCGGTCGGGAAATGCACGCCGAGGAACACGCGCGAAAAGCCGATCGACAGCGTGAGGAGCAGCGCCGCGGTGATGAGGAACACGCGCACGCGCCGGTCCGGCTCGGCACTGGCGAGGAGTGCCGCGCCGGTCAGATAGACCATCGCCGAGTTCATCGCATGGCCGCTGGGAAAGCTCGCCGAACTCACCTCGACCAGATGCGGGACGATGTCGGGCCGCGCGCGGGCAAAGACGATCTTGAGCAGTGCGGTGAGGACGGCGCCGCTGCCGATCGACCCGGCGACGAACGCCGCCAGCGCCAGCTTGCGTCGCGCGGCCAGATAGCCGGTCACGAAGATCGTCACCAGCGTCAGCACCGTGCCCCCGCCGAGCGCCGTGAGGTCCAGCATCGCCTGCCCGAACCAGCGCGGACCGATCGACACGCCGGGATCGGCGACCTGGCGAAGCAGGAGCAGCAGCCAGCGGTCGATCGCCAGCGGATGCCCCTCCATCACCTCCGACGCGACGTAGGCGAAGCCGGCCAGCCCCGCGGTGACGAGCAGCAGCGCGACGAGAATCCGCGTATCGGGGCGACGCGCCCAGGTCCGGTCGATGAATGGTCGGTGCAAGGCGGTTTCCCGATCGGTGACCCGCCGATAACGCAGGCCCGCGCCGGCGGCTCCGCGCGTCGCTATCCGACCGAGCGCAGGCGCATCGCCGGCAGCACCGGATGCTCGGCCGGCATCCCGAACAGATAGCCCTGCGCCTGCGGGCACCCCTCCTCGGTCACCACGCGGCGCTGTGCGTCGGTCTCCACCCCCTCCGCCACCACCGGCAGGTTGAGGCTGCGCCCCAGCCCGACGATCGCGCGGATGATCGACCGGGCGGCCTCGTCGTCCTCGACCGAGGAGACGAAGCTCTTGTCGATCTTGATCTTGTCGAACGGAAATGCCTGAAGGTTGTTGAGCGACGAATAGCCGGTGCCGAAATCGTCCATCGCGATCCGGACGCCCAGCGCCTTGATCGCGTGCAGCACGGCCAGCGTCGTCTCGCGATTGCGCAGCAAGGCGGTTTCGGTGATCTCCAGCTCCAGCCGCTCGGGCGCCAATCCGCTTTCGGCGAGCGCATCGGCGACAATCGCGGGCAGGTTGGGCACCAGGAGCTGCACCGGCGATACGTTGACCGCGACCCCCACATCGCCCGCCCAGCCCGCCGCGGTCCGGCAGGCGCGGCGCAGCACCCACTCGCCGATCGGCACGATCGCGCCCGTTTCCTCGGCGATCGGGATGAAGATGTCGGGCGCGATCCGCCCGCGCGCCGGATGATCCCAGCGCAGCAGCGCCTCATACCCCACCACCTGCCCGCGGGCGGTCGAGACGAGCGGCTGGAAGACGAGGTGGAGCTGGTCCGCGGCGATCGCCTGGCGCAGTTCGTGCTCCAACTCGCGGCGCTCGCGGGCCAGATGGTCCATCTGCGTGTCGAAGAAGCGGAACTGCCCGCGGCCGCTCTGCTTGGCGCGATACAGCGCGATGTCCGCGTTGAGGCGCAGACCCTCTGCATCGGCGCCGTCGCGCGGGAAGATGGCGATGCCAATACTGACCCCCACCGCCATCGGATCGCGCGCGGTGTCCATTTCGGCGGCGAAGGCGGTGAGGATGCGCTGCGCCAGTTGCTGCGCGCTGTCGGCGGCGTCGGCATGGTCGGCAAGGATGACGAACTCGTCCCCGCCGATCCGCGCGACCAGATCGCCGGCGCGCACCGTCTCGCGCAGGATGCGCGTCACCTTGCACAGCACCTCGTCCCCCGCGGCGTGGCCGAAGATGTCGTTGACCGCCTTGAACCGGTCGAGGTCGAGCGCGAGCAGCGCGAATGGCCGGGTCAGGTCGCGAAGCTGCGCTTCCAGCACCTGGGTGAAGTGTGCGCGGTTGGGCAGCTGGGTCAGCGGGTCGTGGGTGGCGAGGTGCTGGATGCGCCGCTCGAACCGCTTGCGTTCAGTGAGGTCGCGGACCGCCAGCACCCGGCACGGCCGACCGCGATACTCGATCGAGTGGGTGGCGATCTCGAGCCACTGGTCCTCCTGCACCGCGTCGAAGGCGCGCGCCTCGACCGGCCCTTCGTCGAACCAGGCGAGCGGGGCGCCGCCGCCGTCGACGAACAGCGCCTCCGGCCGGGTGCCAATCAGGCTGCGGCTCTCGATGCCGAGAATGGCGGCAAGCCGGGCGTTGACCTCGACGATGCGGCCGTCGCGGCCGACGATCGCCAGCCCCTCCAGCGTCGCCTCGGTCAGGCCCTTGAGGTCGGTGAGCAGCCGATCGAGAAACGCCCCCGCCAGCACCAGCAGGATCAGGCCGATCGTAACCGCCATGACCGCGGCGACGACCCAGATCGGGTCGCCGTCCGCCTCGCTCGCAAGCGCGGGGTCGAGGATCAGCGTGGTCGCGTCGATCGCGGTGAAATGGAGGATGACGACCGCCAGCACGGACAGTGCGGCGGGCACGACGATCCCGGCGGTCCTTCCGAGATCGCGCGTCCCGAACGCCGCCGCAAACAGCCCCGCGACCAGACCGCCGGCGATCAGCACGGGCACCGGCGCGACGCCAAGATGCACCACCCCCTCCAGCGCGGTCATGCCGATGAAGTGCATCGTCCCGACGCCAAGCGCGGCGATGACGCCCGCCGCCAGGCTGCGCCATGCCCGCGGCTGCTTGCCGGCGACGTGCAGCGCCGCCCAGAAGCAGCAGACCGCCGCCGCCGCCGACAGGATCGTCAGCGCCATGCCGAATCGCAGCGGGATCGGCGTACGATAGGCGAGCATCGCGACGAAATGGGTGGCCCAGATGCCAATTCCTGCCGACAGCGCCGCCACCGCCAGCCACTGCCGCCGCCGCGCCTCGACGCAGTCCCCGGCTCGGCGCAGCAGGAGGAACAGGGCGAGGCTACCGATGATCCACACCAGCGCGGCAAGCGCCACGAGCGCCGGATCGTGATCGACCGTCAGACAATTCAGGATCGCAAACATGTACTTGGCCCCCATCACTGCCGATGGAGGGTCCGTTTTCGTCCCCAAGATTCGGTTATCGCCGCTGGTAACCCGATCGGAAACGGAGCTTTCTCTCGCGGCTAGAGCTGGTGCCCCGTCCGGTCGCGCTTGGTCGCAAGATAGCGTTCGTTGTGCGGATTGGGCGGCAGCTTGTGCGGCACGCGCTCGGCGACCGCGATCCCAGCGGCCTCGAGCGAGGCGACCTTTTCGGGATTGTTAGTCATCAGCCGGATGCGCGTCTGGCCGAGCAGCCTCAGCATCTGCGCCGCCACGCCGAAATCACGCGCATCGATCGCGAAGCCCAGGCGCGTGTTGGCATCGACGGTATCGAACCCCTGATCCTGCAGCGCATAGGCGCGCAGCTTGTTGACCAGCCCGATCCCGCGCCCCTCCTGCCTGAGATACAGGAGGATGCCCCAGCCATCGGCACGCATCGCGGCGAGCGCCGCCTGCAACTGCGGCCCGCAATCGCATTTGAGGCTGCCGAGCGCGTCGCCGGTCAGGCACTCGCTGTGCAGCCGGACGAGCGGCGGCGCGCCGGTCGGCTGGCCGATGAGGAGCGCGACATGCTCGCCCGCCGCCTCGGGCGTGCGGAACGCGACGATCTCCGCATCCTCGGCCGCTACCACCGGCAACCGAGCGCGCGCGGCGATGGCGAGGCGGCCGGCATCCTCGTGCGCGTCGATCGCTGCGATCGGCAGCGCGTCGGTGCCGGCATAGGGCCGTACGAAAAAGGCGGGCAGTATGCCGGCGATCCTCGCGAGACGAAGCGCCGCGGCGGCCGCGTCGGGCACGGCGACAGGGGCGGCGTGGAACGGTCCCTTGAACGGGGTTGCCAGATCGAACTGCGGATCGGCGAGCGCGGTCGCGGCGGCGAAGTCGAGCCAGGGCGCCCGCTCGATCCGCACCGGCGCGTCAGGGACCGCGGCATCGGCCTGGTTCGCAAGCTTGAGCGTCGCGGCACGCCCGGCGGACAAGAGCACATCGGCGCGCCCGCCCGCATCGAAGTCGGCAAGCCGGTTGGCATCGCCGCTCTCGATCGCCAAGACCTCGATCGCGCCGCCTTCGCCCGCCAGCGCGACGGGCCAGCCGCGACGCAGCGCGTCGATCGCGCGCGCGGCATCGCGGGCGGGGTCGCTCAAAGCGCGAACTCGGTCATCAGCGGGATATGGTCACTGGGCTTCAGCCAGCTTCGGCAATCCTCGAACACGCGGTGGGCGGTCGCCGTCGCGGCGACGTCGGCACTCGCCCACATGTGGTCGAGCCGCCGGCCGCGATCCGACGCCGCCCAGTCCTTCGCGCGGTAGCTCCACCAGGTATAGAGCCGCGCGGGCGGCGGCACGAACCGGCGGCCAAGGTCGACCCAGTCGTTCGCCGCCTGAAGCCGGCCCAGCGCCTGGACCTCGATCGGCGTATGGCTGACGACATCGAGCAGTTGCTTGTGGCTCCACACGTCGCTTTCAAGCGGGGCGATGTTGAAATCGCCGACGAGCAGCGTCGGGATGCCTTTCAACCCTTCGGACCAGCGCGTCATCCGCTCGACGAAATCGAGCTTCTGGCCGAACTTGGGATTCACCTCGCGGTCGGGCACGTCACCGCCCGCAGGCACATAGACGTTCTCGAGCCGCAATCCGTTCGGCAAGCGCACGCCGACATGCCGCGCCTCGCCGTTTGCCTGCCAGTCGAAGCGGTCGTCCTCGATGAGCGGTACCTTGGACAGGATCGCGACGCCGTGGTGCATCCGCTGGCCATGGATGACGATGTGCTCGTAATCGAGCGCGCGTAAGGGGCCGTGTGGGAAATCCTCATCCACCACCTTCGTTTCCTGAAGGCATAGGATGTCGGGCGCGGCCTCGGTCAGGAAGCGGGTGACGATGTCCATGCGGAACCGCACCGAATTGATGTTCCACGAAGCGATCTTGAGCGTGTCGGTCATGTGCGCCGCGATGTAGCCGCGCATCGGCCGGTCCGCCAGCCACGGGCTTTGGCCCGCAAACGGAAAGGCCCCCGCTCCGGGGGCATGGAGCGAGGGCCGACCTGGCGTTCAGTCACGCAGGCTGGAGGATGGGGGCCGAAGCCCGGGCAACAGGGGGAAAATCCCGGAAAGCGCCCCATCTCCGCGGAACCAGAAATAGGCCCCCCAACCTTGCGCGCGGATGAACGGATCGTCAGTTCCGGCGCGTTCCCTTCCGCGGGTCGTTGAAACGGAACGTGTTATCGGAAACGGGCACGTTGAACCGCTGGTTGGTGAGGCGGACGGTGGTGCGATTCTTCTGCGAATCAAGCGCGACCCAACCCTGAAGCATCAGGCCACCGGGGGCCGATGCCTGCCGCTCGAAAATCATCGTGATGCGTCCATATTCAGGCCGCTTGGCGTCATAGGCCTCGACGCTCAGGATGTTCGGGCTGCTGCTCGGCACCACCTTGGCGTATTTCGAGATGTCGCGGTTGGGGTCGATCAGCACGCCCAGCGGCGAATCGCCGATCGGCCAGCGCGACCGCTGGCCCACCGAATAGTCGAGGAACCAGATCGCCTTGCCGTCGCCGACGATCAGGATCGGCACGCCCTTTTCATACTGGAAGCGGATCCTGCCCGGCTTCTTCAGCGTCAGCGTGCCGTTCAGCACCTTGCCCGACCGATCGGTCTGCGCGAACGCGGCGATCATACTGTCGACGGCGCGCAGATGCGCCTGGACGGCGGCAAGGTCGCCCTGCTGCGCTTGGGCGGCGGGAACGGCGGCGGTGACGGCGACGAGCGCCGCGACGGGTGCGTAACGGATCATGGCAGTCCTAGACATGCGAACCGGCTAGAGGTTCCGCGATGAAGCGGGCGTGAATCGGCCGTTCAGGCCCCGGTTCAGCCCGGGGTTCAGGCGAGCGGCCGCCCCTCCTCGTCCATCAGCACCTCTCGCCGACCGACATGGTCGGGCTTGGAGACGAGGCCGTCCTTTTCCATCCGCTCGATCAGACGCGCGGCGGAATTGTAGCCGATGCGCAGCTGGCGCTGGAGCCACGAGGTCGAGGCCTTCTGGCTCTGCGCGACCAGCGCGATGCCGTTTCGGTACATCTGGTCCTCTGGGCTGTCGCCGCCCACCGGCGCGCCGTCCATGCTGAAATCGGCGTCGCCGTCGGGCTCGTTGGTGACTGCGTCGATATAGTCGGGCTCGCCCTGCCCGCGCCAGAAATCGGCGATCGCCTGCACCTCCTCGTCGCTGACGAAGGGGCCGTGGACACGTGCCAGCGCCTTGCCGCCGGGCATGTAGAGCATGTCGCCGCGGCCGAGCAGCTGTTCGGCGCCCTGCTCGCCCAGGATCGTTCGCGAATCGATCTTCGACGTGACGTGGAAGCTGATGCGCGTCGGCAGGTTCGCCTTGATGACGCCGGTGATGACGTCGACCGAGGGGCGCTGCGTCGCCATGATGAGGTGGATGCCCGCCGCGCGCGCCTTTTGCGCGAGGCGCTGGATCAGGAACTCGACCTCCTTGCCCGCGGTCATCATCAGGTCGGCCAGCTCGTCGACGATGATGACGATCTGCGGCAGCGGCGACAGGTCGAGCGTCTCTTCCTCGTGCACCGGGCGGCCGTTGTCGTCGTATCCGACCTGCACCTTGCGGCCGAGCTTCTGCCCCTTGGCCTTGGCCGCGCGCACCTTTTCGTTGAAGCTGCCGAGCGAGCGAACGTTGACGCTCGCCATCATGCGATAGCGGTCCTCCATCTGCTCGACCGCCCATTTGAGCGCGCGCACCGCCTTGGGCGGGTCGGTGACCACGTCGGCGAGGAGGTGCGGGATGCCCTTGTACATGCTGAGTTCC
Organism: Sphingomonas yantingensis; assembly: GCF_014199325.1. Taxonomy (GTDB): domain Bacteria; phylum Pseudomonadota; class Alphaproteobacteria; order Sphingomonadales; family Sphingomonadaceae; genus Sphingomonas; species Sphingomonas yantingensis. The sequence goes on along the minus strand of NZ_JACIJJ010000001.1, from coordinate 204,981 downwards.
AGCATCTTGGGATCGATCATGATCATCCGGCACTGGTCGGGCGTCAGCCGATAGAGCAGCGACAGGATCATGCAGTTGAGGCCGACCGACTTGCCCGAGCCGGTGGTGCCCGCGACGAGCAGGTGTGGCATGGGCGCGAGGTCGGCGATGACCGGATCGCCCGAGATGTTCTTGCCGAGCACGATCGGCAGCTGCGCCGACTGATCGGCGAAACCCTGGCTGGCGATCAGCTCGCGCAGGTTCACCGTCTCGCGCCGCGCATTGGGCAGCTCGATGCCGATCACGGTGCGGCCGGGGATCGTCGCGACGCGCGCCGACACCGCCGACATGTTACGGGCGATGTCGTCGGCAAGCTGGATGACGCGGCTGGCCTTGATGCCGCTGGCCGGCTCCAGCTCATACATCGTGACGACCGGGCCGGGGCGCACGCCGACGATCGAGCCGCGGACGTTGAAGTCGTCGAGTACCGTTTCAAGGAGGCGGGCGTTCCGCTCCAGCGCCGCCTTGTCGACGGTGTTCTTCGCATTCGCCGGCGCCTGTTGCAGTAGGTCGGCGGGCGGCAGCTTATAATTGTCGCGCAGGTCGAGTGACTGCTGCGGCTTCGACGCGGCGGGCACGACGGCGGGCGCGCGCTCTGCGATTTCGGGCGCGGGGCGCGGGTCGGGGGCGACGGGCTTGCGCGGCGGGGCGGGCATCCGCGGTTCGGGCGCGGCGTCGATCACGTCGTCGTCGACCTCGAAGGGCAAGTCTTCCTCATCCTCACGCGCGGCGCGGCGCGGCAGGCGAAGCGCCGGGCGTGGCAGCTCGATCGTCATCCCCCGTGCCCAGAAGATCACCCCGGCCAGCCCGGCGAGCGTGCCGAGACCGCGCATCGTCCAGAGCTCGGCCACCGGATTGCCGATCAGCGCGACGCCCGCGCGCGCCGCAGAGGCGATGGCCATGCCGAAGATGCCGCCATAGCCCGCGGGCAGCGCCAGCACCGACCCGCCGACGAGAAAGGCGAGCGCGGTGCCCATCAGCACGACGCCGATGAGGACGCCGCGCAGCATCGCCTTCCACGCGCCGACCGGGCGGTCGCGCCACAACCGGCTGGCGAAGACGAGGCCGAGCGGCATCACCAGGAAGGCGGGCACGCCGAACAGCGTATAGAGCGTGTCGGCGGCATAGGCGCCGGGCAGCCCCAACCAGTTTTCCGCCGGGCCGCCCGCCGCGGTGTTCAGCCCCGGATCGCTGGGCTTGTAGCTGGCGAGCGATAGCAAGAGGATCGCCGTCCCGACGAACAGCGCCGCCGCGCCGAGCAGCGCGGTCGACCGCCGCGCGCCCTCGCGCACCGTATCGCGCCACAAGCGATGCTGGGCCTGCGCACGGCTGGCCATGACAAAATCCCCCGAATGTCCCTGAATCGAGCCGGAATCATCGCCCGGCGCGGGTTTGGCGTCAAGGTGGCGCCGCGGCGGGCTGCCTTGCATCAAGGGTCGTACCCCGGCGAAGGCCGGGATACACGGGTGTGGCTGTTCCGGTCCGCCCTGCCCTCCCGTCACCCCGGACCTGTTCCGGGGTCCACCGTGCCCCGCGAGCAGCGGCGACTTGGCTCGCGGAACCGTGGACCCCGGAACCAGTCCGGGGTGACGGGCGAGGCAATGCCCCAAAGCCCGGTGGTCAACCGCCGTGCGGGTCCTTAAGTCACGTCGCATGACCGATGTGCTCATCCTCGGCGCCGGCCTCGTCGGCACCACCCTCGCAACTGCGCTGGCCGCGCATGGCCTGACCAGCATCGTCGTCGATCCCGCCGACCCCGCGGCGATCCTCGCCCCCGGCCATGACGGCCGCGCCTCTGCCGTGGCGAGCGCGAGCCACCGGATGCTCGACGCGATCGGGGTAGGCGCGCGACTGGCGGGCGAGGGCAATCCGATCCGCTCGATCCGCGTGTCGGACGGCCTTGCGCCGGGCAAGCTCGACTTCGTGCCGGACGAGGACGACGGCGCGCTCGGCACGATGTACGAGAACCGCACGCTGCGCCGCGCGCTCCACGCCGCCGCCAGCGAATTGCCGCATGTCGACCTTCGGATGCAGCGCCGCGCCGTCTCGATCGATCGCGGCCCGGCGGGCGTCACCGCGACGCTCGACGACGGGGCGGTGGTAAAGGCGCGGCTGCTGGTCGCGGCGGAGGGGCGTCGCTCGCCGACGCGGGAGGCCGCGGGGATCAACGTCGCGCGCTGGCAGTACGATCACGTGGCGATGATTGCCACGTTCAATCACGAGCATCCGCACGGCGACTGCGCGTACGAGATATTCTACCCCGCCGGTCCGTTCGCGATCCTGCCCTTGAAGGACGACGAGCGCGGGCATCGCTCCGCCCTTGTCTGGACGGTGGATGCGAAGGACGCGCCCGGCATGCTCAAGCTGTCCGACCGCGCCTGGCTGGCGGAGGCGGAGAAGCGGATGGGCGGGTTCCTGGGCGCGCTCGGCCCGGTCAGCCCGCGGACGAGCTATCCGCTCGGCTTCCACCACGCCGCGCGGCTGACGGCGGAGCGGCTAGTCTTGGTCGGCGATGCCGGCCACGGCATCCACCCGATCGCCGGACAGGGCCTCAACCTCGGCTTTCGTGACGTGGCGGCGCTGGTCGAGGTGCTGGTCGAGGGCAAGCGCCTCGGCCTCGACGTCGGCGATGCCGAACTGCTCAAGCGCTACGAGCGGTGGCGCGGGCTCGACACGCTGATGGTCGCGGGCGCCACCGATACGCTCACCCGCCTGTTCGGGGTGCCGGGCAAAGCAGCGTCGGCCGTCCGCCGCTTTGGCATCAGTGCGGTCGATTCGATCGCGCCGCTCAAGGCCCGCTTCATGGCCGAAGCGCGCGGCGAAAGCGGCGATCGGCCGAAGCTGCTGACCGGCGTGCTGGCCTAATATTCCTGGCGGTTGAGGGGTCTCGCCCCGAGCGCACCGCTCGTTGCCCGCCCCCTCCGTCAGCCTTCGCTGCCACCTCCCCCTGCCGGGGGGAGGATTGCTAAAGTGCCCCCGCCTTCAGTCGCTCGACCGCATGCGCGGCCGCGCGCGCGGTGAGCGCCATATAGGTCAGCGACGGGTTCTGGCACGCCGATGAGCTCATCTGCGCGCCATCGGTGACGAACAGATTGCCCGCATCGTGCGCGCGGCTGAAGCGGTCGAGCACCGACGTCTTCGGGTCGAGGCCCATGCGCGCGCCGCCCATCTCGTGGATCGCGCCGCCGCCCGGATTGGGGGTGTCGAGGCCCATGATGACCTGTCCGCCGGCATGGGTCAGCATCGCCGCCGCCTCCGCCTTGGCATCCGCAAGCGCGGCCTTTTCCTCCGCCCCGAAGGCGAAGGCGATCTCCAGCGCCGGCAGGCCGTTGGCATCGGCCTTGGTCCTGCTCAGCGTCAGGCGATTGGTCGCGCGCGGGACACAATCGGCAAAGGCGACGAGCACCATCCGCCACGGCCCCGGCGCCTGCAGCCCGTTCTTGTAATCGGCACCGATGCCCGCCTCGCGCTTGCCGCGCGTCCAGCCCGATTGCAGCGCGCCGCCCTGGTACGAGAAGCCGCGGCTGTGCCCCTTGCCGTCAAGCGCATCCATGTTGCGGAAGCGCGGAATGACGACGCCGGTCGGGCGGTTGCCGAAGGTGGTGTACCCCTCGTATCCCGGCATCAGCGCGATCGCCGACAACGTGCTCGCATGATCCATGATGTGCGTGCCCAGCACGCCGGACGAATTGGCGAGGCCCCGCGGCATCGCCTCGCTCGCGGAGTTGAGCATCAGGTGGACCGAGTTGAACGACCCGGCATTGAGGAATACCATCCGCGCCGTCGCCGCCTTGCGCGTCTTGGTCGCGGTGTCGATCCAGCGGACGCCGGTCACGCGGCGGGTCCTGGGGTCGTAATCGACCTTCTCGACCACCGCATCGGTCATCAGCGTCAGCCGCCCGGTCTTCTGCGCGGCGGGCAGCGTCGAGCTTTGCGTCGAGAAATAGGCGCCGTAGGAACAGCCGCGCGCGCAGATCGAGCGGTTCTGGCACGCCGCGCGGCCCTCCTCGTCCTTGGCGACAGTGAGGTTGGCGGTGCGGCCGATCGTCAGCCGCCGCTCGGGCCAGCGCGCCATGATCTTCTCGCGCGTCGCCTGTTCGACGACGTTGAGCGCCATCGGCGGCTGGAACTTCCCATCGGGAAGCTGCGGCAGGCCCTCGGCCGCGCCCGACACGCCGATGAAGTCCTCGACCTTGTCGTACCATGGCGCGACATCGGCATAGCGGATCGGCCAGTCGGTGCCCTGCCCGTCACGCTTGTTCGCGCCGAAGTCGTAGTCCGACCAGCGATAGCTCTGCCGCCCCCAGGTCAGCGACCGCCCGCCGAGCTGATAGCTGCGATACCAGGTGAAGTCGGTGCCGGGCGCATTGACGTACGGATTGACCGCGTCGTTGACGAAATGGTCCTGCGTGAACTCGTTGAAGTGCCGATTGCGGACCTGCACCTGATATTCGCGGGCATAGAGATCAGCATCGCCGACGCCGCGGAACGGCATCTCCCACGGCGCCTTGGTCTCGTTGCCGTAACCCGTCTGGTGCTCGATCATCCGTCCGCGTTCGAGCATCAGCACCTTGAGACCCGCCTCGGTCAACTCCTTCGCCGCCCAGCCGCCGGTGATGCCGGAGCCCACGACGATCGCATCGAAATCAAACTCGCTCATCCGAAATCCACCGCGGTCCAGTCGTTGGAAATGGCGCGCGTACCCGGCGGGTTGGGCAGCGCGGGGTCGAAGCGGCCGGGGACGGGCTCGTAGCGCAGCTCCTGCGACCCGCCGACTTCGCTGGTGTAATAGCCGGTCAGGATCAGGCCCTTGATCGCCTTCCACGGATGCGGCGCGCGGCCGTCCCCGGCATAGGCCTCGGCATCCAGCGCGGCGAGCGCGGCGGTCTTTGCCGCGGCATCCTTGCCCGCCCAATTCCCCTTGGCGCGGCGGTCGAGCTCCCCCTCCAGCCAGTCGAGATAGCGAAGGCTCCCGTCCGGCCGCCGCGGTGCGGGCACGCCAGCGGGGATCGCCGCCGCCGCGCCCGGATCGCGCGTGCCATCTAGGCCGTGGGCGAGCGCGAGAATGACGAAGTCGCCCGTCCCCACTTCGCCCGCGCCCGGCGTGCCGGTCTTAGGAATGACGATTTGCGCCACCTCGCGGATCATCGCGCGCTGCCGGTCGGTCGGCGCGTCGCCGTCCTCGACCTTCGACCAGATCGAGGCGCCCGCAGGCACGCCGACGACCATCGCCAGCAGCGCCGCCGCGCCCATGAACTCGCGCCGGTTCCACGCCCGGCCGCCCTCGCTCGACACTCGCCTCTCCCGCTCTTGTCCGAGCGGATGATGCCGAGTCTTATATCAGAATGAAAGTTCTATTTTATGGATGTAGGCGGGGTCGCACCCCCGCCCTGCCCGTCATTCGCCAGTGATCCCCATCATCCGCCGGTTGAGCTCACGATCGACGCCGCCCGCGGCGAAATCGTCGAAGGCGTGCTCGGTGACGCGAATGATATGCGCGTCAATGAACGGCGCGCCCTCGGCCGCGCCCTGCTCGGGATGCTTGAGCGCGCATTCCCATTCGAGCACCGCCCAGCCGGCGAAGTCGTACTGCGCCATCTTGGAGAAGATCGAGGTGAAATCGACCTGCCCGTCACCCAGCGAGCGGAAGCGGCCGGGGCGGTCGACCCAGCCCTGATAGCCGCCGTAGACGCCCGACCGACCGGTCGGATTGAATTCGGCATCCTTCACGTGGAAGCACTTGATGCGCTCGTGATAGATGTCGATGTGCGCGAGGTAATCGAGCTGTTGCAGCACGTAATGGCTGGGGTCGAACAGCACGTTCGCGCGCGGGTGGTTGCCGACGCGCTCGAGGAACATCTCGTACGTGATGCCGTCGTGCAGGTCTTCGCCGGGATGCAGTTCGAAGGCGAGGTCGACGCCATTCTCCTCGAACACGTCGAGGATCGGCTTCCACCGCCGCGCCAGCTCGTCGAACGCGTCCTCGACGAGGCCCGCGGGCCGCTGCGGCCAGGGATAGACATAGGGCCAGGCGAGCGCGCCCGAGAAGCTGGGATGCGCGGTGAGGCCCAGGCGGCGGCTGGCGACCGCGGCCTTCTTCACCTGATCGACGGCCCATTCCTGCCGCGCCTTCGGATTGTTGTGGACCGCGGCGGGCGCGAACCCGTCGAACTGCGCGTCATAAGCCGGATGCACGGCGACGAGCTGCCCCTGAAGGTGCGTTGACAGCTCGGTGATCTCCAGCCCCTTGTCCGCCAGAAGCCCCTTCACCTCGTCGCAATAGGTCTGGCTCTCGGCCGCCTTGTCGAGGTCGAACAGCCGGCCGTCCCAGCTCGGAATCTGGACGCCCTTGTAGCCCATGCCGGCGACCCAGTCGCCGATCGTGTCGAGGCTGTTGTACGGGGCGGCGTCGCCTGCGAACTGGGCGAGGAAGATGCCCGGTCCCTTGATCGTGCGCATATCTCTCTCCTCAAACCGTGAACGCGGTCCAGCCGGCGCGGTCGGCGCTGGCCCGGACGGCGGTGTCGATGAACGCCATGCCGCGCAGCCCGTCGTCGATGCCGGGGATCAGCGAGCCGGGCTCGCCGCGAAGCTGCTTGGCGAAGTCGCGATAGAGGTTGGCGAACGCCTCCAGATACCCCTCGGGATGCCCCGCCGGGGTGCGCGTCGCCGCCTGGGCGATGGGGCCGAGCGCCGCGCCGCCGGCGTGGACGATCTCGGTCCGGCCGTCGATCGTATGGATCGTCAGCGTATTGGGCCGCTCCTGATGCCAGACGATGCCGCCCGTCTCGCCATAGAGGCGGATGCGCAGGCCGTTCAGTTCGCCGACCTCGATCTGGCTGGCGAGCAATACGCCGCGCGCGCCGTTGTCGAACCGCAGGAGCACGGTGCAATCGTCGTCGAGCGCGCGACCCGGCACCACCGCAGCGAGATCGGCGAGCAGCTCGGTCACGCGCAGCCCGGTGATGAACTCGGCAAGGTGAAAAGCATGGACGCCGATATCGCCGATGCAGCCGCCCGCCCCCGACCGCGCCGGATCGACGCGCCATTCGGCCTGCTTGCCGCTCGCCTCGCCCGCAAGCCAGCCCTGTGGATATTCGACGACGACCTTGCGAACGCTACCAATCGCGCCCGCGGCGACGCGTTCGCGCGCCTCGCGAACCAGCGGATAACCCGAATAGGTGTAGCTGAGGCCATAGGGCAGCCCCGCCTGTCCGACGATCTCGCCCAGTTCCTTCGCCTCCGCAAAGGTGGCGGTCATCGGCTTGTCGCTCAGTACCGGATAGCCGGCCGCCAGCGCCGCCTTGGCGGCGGGCAGGTGGTGGTGGTTGGGGCTGACGATCGCGACGAAGTCGATGCCGTCGCCCCGCGCCTTCTCCGCGGCGAACATCGCATCGAGCGACGGATAGGCGCGGTCGGGGTCGATGCGATAGGCCTCGCCCCCCGCGCGCGAGCGGTCGGCGTCGGAGGAGAACACCCCCGCCACCAGCTCGATTTCCCGATCCAGTTCGGCGGCGATGCGGTGGACGGGGCCGATGAACGCCCCCGGCCCGCCGCCGATCATTCCCATGCGCAACCGCGCCATTCGCCTCTCCCTTAGAGGGCCGCGTCGTCCAGATCGTCGAACGCGGCGGTGAGCGGCATGCCATGATCCTCGGCATGCCTTGCGATGCGCAGGTTTAGAGTGCGTCCGATCGGCGTCCAGCCCCCTTGGCCCCAGATCATGAACCGCCGGGCGGGTAGCGCGATGGAAACGCGGCGTTCCTCGCCGGGCTGAAGGCGGACCTTGGCGAAGCCGACCAGCGTCGGCTCGGGCGTGTCGCGATAGACTTGGACGATCTCGCTGCCCGCGCGGTCGCCGGTGTTGCGCACCGTGACGGCGACGCCGCCGCCCTCGACCGCGGCGTCAGACCAGTTGAAGCGGGTATAGCCCTCGCCGCTGCCGAACGGATGCCGCGCGGGGGTGCCGCTGGCGATCAGCCCGCGATAGCCGAGCCGCGTGCCCTCTTTATAGGGGAGCCGCCCGCCCTCGCCGGGCTTCAGGTCGAAGGCGGGATAGTCGGCCTCGTCACGTGCGATCGAGACCGGCAACCGCCCGCCGGGCTCGCGATCGCCCGCCAGCACCGCGGCGATCGCCTCGGCAAAGCCCTCGCCCGGATACCAGGCGGCGATGAGCGCAGCGGCATCCTCGGCCCAGCTCGCGTCGAAGGCATGGCCGATATTGGCGACGATCGCGGTGCGCGGATTGGCGGCGAGCACGCGCGCGACCAGTTCGGCCTGTTCGGGCGCGAGGCGGGTGTCAGGCCGGTCCTTGCTCTCGACGCTCGAGTCCGACGTTTCGCCGACGAACAGCAGCACCGCCTCCGCCTCTCGCGCCGCGGCTTCGGCGCGCGCCAGCATCGCCTCGCGGCTGTCGGGGCCGCGCACGCCGTACCACAGGCCGTGGACGCGCGCGGGGGCATAGGTGAAATCGGCGACGATGCGCACGGGCACGCCGGCCTCGAGCACGACCTCGCCCGTCTCGGCATCGCCGGACTTCAGCTTGCCCATCACGTCCTTGGCGAGCGTTGCGCCCGTCGAGACGACGGTTTCGCCGTCGACGCGCAGCCGCGCTTCGCCCGTCGCGCCGAGATAGAAGCGATGCGGCCCGCTTTGTTCGGGGGTGAAGATGCCGCTCGCGCGCACCGATCCGCCCTTGTCGAACGGTCCCTGCTCATGCACGCCGACGAACCAGACGAGCGAGTTGGTCGCGCGCGTCTCGCTGTTGAGCGGCTCGCCCGAACCGTCGTCGCTGGCGAAATAGTCGATCGTCATGCCGCGGGTGCAGCCGTCGCCGATATCGCGAGCGGGGGCGACGGGCATGGCCGGCAGCCGCGGCGCGGGATCGACGCCCGCCTCGAACGTCACGTTCTCGGCGCCGTAGCGCGCGGCGATCGCCTGTGCCGGGCTCGGCAAATCGGGCGAGACCGAGATCTTGGCAAAGGTGCCGCCCTGGAAGCACGGCGCCGCCGCATTGGGGCCGATCACCGCGATCTTCCTGCCGGGCGCGAGCGGCAGGAAACCGTCGTTCTTCAGCAGCACGAACCCAGCCGCCGCTGCCTCGACCAGCAGGTCGCGGGCCTCGCCGTCGGAATAGGCCTGTCGCTTCTCGCCGGTGACGCGCCGCGCACCGCGGGCGATCCGCTCGGCGGCATCGGCGACGCGCGCGGCGGGCACGTCGCCCGCGGCCACCGCCTCGTCCGCCTTGAAGCCGAGGAACCGCGCCGGTCCGGGCATTTCGAGGTCGAGGCCCGCATTGAGCGTTGGCGCGGTCGAATGCGTGCCGAACCAGTCGGACATGACGAGGCCGTCATAGCCCCATTCGCCCTTCACCACCTCGGTGATGATATGCGCCTGCTCCGCGCACCAGTCGCCGTTCACCTTGTTGTACGCCGCCAGCATGCCCACGCAGCCCGCGCGTGCCGCGAACTCGAACGGCAGCAGATAGACCTCGCGCAGCGTCCGCTCGTCCACCCGGACGTCCAGCGTGTCGCGCTCGGTCTCACTATCGTTGCAGACGAGGTGCTTGGCGACCGACCCGGTGCCCGTCGATTGCAGGCCGGCAATCCACGCCGCGCCGAGGATGCCGGCATGGAGCGGATCCTCGCCGAAATATTCGAACGCGCGGCCAGCCAGCGGACTGCGCGCGAGATTGAGGTTGGGCGCCAGCACCGCATCGACGCCGCGCGCCGCCGCCTCGCTCCCCACCAGTGCACCGATCCGCTGGACGAGGTCGGTGTCGAAGCTCGCGCCGAGCGCGGTGGCGCAGGGGGAAAGCCGGGCGATATCGCGCTCGTCCACCCGGCCGGAAGCGATCCCCATCGGCCCGTCGCTCATCGTGAAGGCGGGGATGCCCGCTTCCGCGACCGCGTGGCTCGCCCACATCGCCGCACCCGCGGTCAGGCGGGTCATTTCCTCGATCGTCGGATCGCGCATCGTCAATTCCATGCAAAAAGGCGCCCCGCCGTCATCGGACGGGGCGCCTCGTGAGTCGTCAGGCGGCGAGGTCGAGTTCCTTCACGTCCTTCGTGGTGGGCACGAAGGGCAGGTAGGAAACGCGCATCCGCACCGCGAACTCGATCCGGTGCTTGCCCGGCGTCAGGCCGCCAGCGCGCACGACGCCGATCGTCGCCTTCTCGCCGAAGTTCCAGCGGTCGTCATAGACCGTTTCCATCTGATCGAGCGTGTAGGTGTTGCCGTGGACGGTGAAGCGCACGTCCCCGCGCGCGACCGCCTCGCCATCGACGGTGACGGCGATATCCTCAATCATCGACAGGCCGAGGCCGCGATAATAGGGAAGCCGCCCCAGGAACGCGAAGCCGGTCGTCTCGCCCCCCTCGACGACGTTCTCGAAGCCGTCGACGCAGATCATCTTGTTGTCCATCATGACACTGGTGCTCCGGTTCAGGCGGCGAGCGCGGCGGGAGTGGGCTGGCCGATCAGGCGCTTGAGCATTTCCTGGTGGCGGCGCACCTGCTCGACCGAATCGGGCTCCTCGACATCCTCGACCCAGCGATTGCCCTCGTACTCCGAGCAGATATAGCCGTCATACCCGCCCTTCTCGAGCACGTGGACGATATCGTCATAGGGGATCGACGGCTCGGTGAGGTCGGCGTCCATCTCGTAGAACTTGCCGTGGATGTTGTGGATGCGCGGCATGTAGTCGAGCATCCGCTTGGGCTCGAACGCAGCATTGTGGCGCAGCGTCTCGGCCATCGCGATCGCCGGCCCCTGACCGCCCATCTCCCGGACGTTGAGGATCACGTATTCGCTCAGCACGCGGTCCTCGTACGCCTTGACGATATAGTCCGAGATGTTCTTCGGCACGCCGATCCGCTCGAACTTCGCCTTCCAGACGCGCGGGAAGCGGAACAGGAACATGCCCATGTCGGGCAGGAAGCCGAGTGCGTCGGAGCCCGACTTCTCGAAGGCGTCGGCGTGACGGACGATCCAAGGGTGGTCGAAATGCAGCGGCGCGTGCACCTCGATCAGGATCTTGATGCCCTTTTCCTCGGCATAGGGCGCGGCGGCCACCAGCACCTCGGGCGCAATCGAGACGAGCGCGCGGATATATTTGACGCCGAGCAGCGCCGCGAAGTCGACATCCTTGCGGACGCTCGCCACCTGCTCCTCGAACGGCATCTCGCGGCCCTTGTACCGCTTGTAGTCGAGCATGAAGTCGTGGGCGACCGGTACACAATCATATTGCTTCAGCAGGCGGTGCCACTCCTCAACCTTCGCATGGTCGACGCCGACTTCCGGCCAGCCCCAGAAGGTCTGCTCGCCGATCACCTCGATACCCCGCGCGCCGAACTCGGCACAGGTGCGGATGCAATCCTCAAGGCTCATCTTGCCCGTGAAGGTGTCGTTCTGAAAGCTGTAGAGGCTGACGCCCCGCTTGATCTCGGCCATTGCCCGTTCCTCGTGCCGTTGCGGCCCGGCGGCGGGCCATCATCGAAGGTGGCGATCGGCACGGCGAGCGTACGACGCTGACGCGCCCGGCCGCTCGACTCCTCTCCCCATCTCAATTAGAACCTGTATTCTATATCAGGCCGGGACGGTCAAGCGGGGAGACGAGAAATGGCGATCGTTCCGACGACTCTGCGCATCTTCCTGTCACTGCCGCTGGCGGCGTTCTTCGGCTTCGTCGGCTGGATGAAGGCGAGCGCGCCGGTGGCGACGCTGGCGCAGCACGGCGCTTGGACCGCGCGCATCCCCGAACCGCTCGGCCGCGCAGTGGGGGTGAGCGAGATCGTGTGCGCACTGCTGCTGCTGGTCGGCCTGCTTCCCGGCCGCGCCCGGATCGGGGCCGCAGCGGCGCTGGTGCTGATCACCAATCAGGGCGTCGCCGCCGCGGTCCATGCAAGCGCGGGCGAGAGCCATGCGCTGCCGCAGAACGCCGTATTGGTCACCGCGCTCGGCGTCGTTGCGTGGCTGTCGCGGCGCTACTTCTCGGTGCGATAGGTCTGGGGAATGTCGAAGCCGGTTGCCTTGTCGAGCGCGGGGATCGTTACCTTGCCCGTCGCTGCCCACTCCGCCCCGCGCGTCACCAGCGTGCGTACGCCGTCGAACTGGAGCGTGTCGGGCCCGTGGCCAAGCGTGATCGAAAACACGCGGCCCTTGCCGTAATCCTGTGTCCAGACGACGGGGTTTGGCTTGTTCATTCCCTTCATCCTCGCGACGTTCGCGGCCTTGTACGCCTCAAAGTCGTATTTCGGCCCGGCCTTCTCGGGCACGTAGTCGGCCGCGTCGTCGAACGCGGTCGCCAGCACCGTCACCTTGGCCGCCCGGTCGAAGGACATGTTGGTGTACTTGTCCTCCATGAAGCTCCAGATATAGGGCCGCAGCCCCGCGGTGACGGGGTGCGTCCTGTTCTCGATCTTCACGCGAAAGCCGTCGGGCGGCGAGCGGCGGCTCTCGCCCGGCACCATCACCGCGCCGAGCAGGCGCTTGTATTCGGGAATGTCGCGGCCCCAGGTGAAGCTGGAGTGGAAGGCGACGAGGCCGCCGCCCTGCGCCACATAATCGTAGAGCGCCTTGAACGCGCCCGGCGACCACAGATGCTGTTCCTTGTCGCCGTAATTCCAGCGGCTGGCATAGTTGAGCAGCACGACGTCGTACTTCTTCAGCATCGCCAGCGTGCCGTCGTCGAAATCCTCGGTCACGCGCACGTCGAAGCGGCCGGTGTCCTTCATCATCGTGCGCAGCTGATTGTTCACGCCGGTCCAGTCATGCTCGTAGCTGTTCTGGCCGCTGATGATGAGGACCTTGAGCCGCGCTTCCTTCGGATCGACGGGGGTGACAACGCGCTGCACGGTTTCGGGCGGGGCATAGGGCTTGTTGCCCGGCATCGTCGGAATGTCGGCGACGGGCACCTGCTGCGCGGCGGCGAGCAGGGGGAGGAGCAGCAGCGGCTTCATCGTGTCTCTCCGGATCAGGCGGTCGCGAGCGCGGGGCGGCGGCCGGCGGGCCACAGCAGGATGACACCCGCTTGAAGCGCGAGCAGCACGATCGGCCAGCCATAGTAAGACCAGCGTATCGTCTGACGCGCAGTCTCGGTCACGCCGCCGGGGACATAGCCCGCGATGCCGAGCGAATAGGCGATGGCGGCGGTCCCCACCGCCATGCCGATCTTGGTGGCAAGGCTGATGCCGGAGGACAGCAGCCCCTCGTTCCGGGTCCCGAAGAGGGCCTCGTGATAATCGACCGTCTCGGCCGCCATCGTGAAGATGCCGGTGATCGTGACCGACGTCGCGATCGAGGCCATCAGATAGACGGCGATGAAGGCGGGCGGCGACGCCTCGGTCAGCGGCAGCACCGCGAACAGCGCGATCGAGATCAGGATCGCGGCGAGGCACCCCCGGCGCAGCCCCGTGCGCGCCAGGATCGGCGGCGCGATGAACGCCGCCAAGAGCAGCATGCCGGAGATCGCGGGCAGCAGGATCGAGATCATCCACGGCCGCCCCAGCACCTCGATCGCGAAGAAGGCGGTGAGGGAGATCATCGTGCCGAAGCGGATGAAATAGAGGAGCGTGAAGCCGAAGCACACGGCCCAGGCGCGGTTGCGCAGCATCTGCCCGATCGCGGGCATCACCGCGAAGCGCGGCGAGGCATTGTCGTCGAACCGCTCGCGGCAGTTGCGAAAGAGGAGGAGCAGCGCGACCAGCGACAGCCCGGCGAACAGCGTCGCGGTCGCCGCGAAGCCGCGCTGCTCGTCCCCGCCGCCGAACAGTCCGACCAGCGGCATCGTCGCGGCAGTGCCGAGGATCACCGAGACCGACGTGCCGATCGAGCGCGCACCCGACAGCTTTAGCCGCTCGCCGGTGTCGCGCGTCATCATCGGGAGCAGCGCGGTATAGGGGATCGACCCCAGCGACATGAGGATGCCGAGCGCCTTGAAGGTCAGGAAGGCGTAGAGCAGCCGCATCGGTTCGCTGCCGCCCGGCACGTTGAACAGGAGCACGACGACGACGGCATAGGGGATGGCGGTGAACAGGAAATAGGGGCGCGTGCGCCCCCAGCGCGTGCGCGTCTTGTCGACGGCGATACCGACGAGAATGTCGATCACCGCATCGAGCAGGCGGGCGGCGAGGAAGATCGTGCCGACCGCCGCGGCGGGCAGCTTAGCGACGTTGGTGTAGTAATAGAGCAGGAACGCCCCGGCCATGTTGTAGGCGAGGCTCAACCCGAAATCGCCCAGCCCGTAGCTCAGCCGCTCGGTCAGGGTCAGGCGGGGCGCATCCGTGTCGGCCATCGATTAATCCACAAAAAAACGGGGCGCCGCGAGGATCGTGCGGCGCCCCAGGACGGGATCAGTAATCGACGGTCAGGCGCACGCCGTAGGTGCGCGGCGCGCCGAAGGTCCAGTTGTAGATGTCGTCAGGGCCAGCCGCGACGAAGGTCCCGAAGGCCAGCGGCTGCGCATCCTCGAGATTGCGGACGAAGGCCTGGACGCTGAACTTCTCGTTCGCCGGGCGATAGATCAGCGCGACGTCGGTCTGGCTGAAGCCGCGCTGGCGGCTGTCGTTATAATTGAAGATATCGAGGAAATAGTCGCTCTTGAACCGCGAGAAGGCACTCGCCGTCAGTGTGCCGGCATTGCCCAGGTCGAAGACGTGGTCGTAGCCGAGCGTGATGATGACGTCGGGGCTCTGCGGCAGCTTGTTGCCGGCGAGGTTGGGCTGCGTCACGGTGTTCGGATTGGTGTCGAGATCGCCCACCGACGTATCCGCCCCGCCGACGCTGAACACCGTATAGGCGGCGAGCAGGTCGTCATACTTGGCGTTCAGGTAGTTGAACGTCGCGTTGAACGTGTCGTTCTTCGACAGCTTAAAATTGCCCTCGACCTCGATGCCCCAGATCGTCGCCTTTCCGGCGTTGAAGATCTGGCCGCCGACCGCCGGATTGAGCAGCACCGACGCCTGCAGATCCTTGTAGTCGTAGTAGAAGGCCGAGGTGTTGATCTGGTGCGGGCCGATGCCGAACTTGCCGCCCACTTCATAGGCGGTGTTGCTCTCGGGATCGTACGACCCGACGCTGTCGAAGCCGCCCGCCTTGTAGCCGGTGGCGACCTTGCCGTAGATCAGCGTGTCGGCATTGGGCTTGTAGTTGAGGCCGGCGAGCCACGTCACCTTCTCACCCTTCGCCTCGGGCCGGATGATCGAGGGGGCGGGGCGGACGGTCGTCTGGTCGACGCGACCCGCGTTGAACACGAAGCCGTAATTGCCGAACACGCCGGTCCGGTCGTCATGCGTGTAGCGGATGCCGCCGACTACGGTCAGTGTCTGGGTCAGGGGCACGTCGACCTGGCCGAACGCGGCGTAGCTCTTAATCTGGCTGTCGCGGGTGAAGAAGTTGATGAAGCTGCCGTTCGGGCCGATGAAGCGGTTGAACAGGCCGCGGACGTTGTCGAGCTTCTCGTCGAAGTAGAAGCCACCAACCTGCCACTGGAAGCCGCCCGCCGGGTTGTTGCCGCTCAGCCGGATTTCGTGGCTCTGCGTCTCGACGTTGTTACCGAACTCCAGGAACTCGTAAGCCGGCGGCAGCGCCTGCTTGGTGTCCTGCGAGCTGTCGCGATAGCCGCCGGTATAGGTGAAGGTGGCTGCACCGAAGTCGTACTGGAGCCGGCCGCGGATGGCGGTCGATTCGATATGATTGGGGCTGAGGCCCGAAATCGGCGCATTATAGGTCTTGCGGTCGATCGTCTGGAGATAGCTGGTGCCGGTCGGGATGCACTGCGTCCCCGGCGTCAGCGGCGCGACTTCGGTGAAGCCGATGCCCGAGCAGCCCGCGCCCGGCGCGCGCCCGCCCTGGTTCAGGTTCACCGCGGCGAAGGCGGGGATGATGTTGTCGATCTCGACATATTCGCCGACCAGGTCGACGGTCAGCCCCGACACCGGCGTCAGGCGCAGGCTGGCGCGGCCACCCTTCGTGCCGGCCGAGCCGCTGCGCGCGTCGATGTTCGGATGATAGAAATAGCCGTCGCGGTCGGTGTAGATACCCGACAGGCGCAGGCCGCCGAAATCGCCGAACGGCACGTCGACGCCGCCCTCGACGCTGAACGCGTTATAGTTGCCGTAGCTGGCGTTCAGGTTGACGCCGAACTCCTTGCCGGGCTTGCGCGTGATGAAATTGATCGCGCCGCCGGTCGCGTTGCGGCCGTAGAGCGTGCCCTGCGGCCCGCGCAGCACCTCGACCCGGTCGAGGTCGAACAGCGAGACGTTGAGGATGTTCGGGCGGTTCAGATACTCGCCGTCGATGTTGATCGCGATCGACTGGTCCTGCGCCTCGTCGTTCGAATTGGTGCCGACGCCGCGCACGGCGACGCGGGTATACTGCGAATCCTGGGTGATCTGGAGCACCGGGGCGATCCGCTCGACCTCGCGAAAGTCGGTGACGCCGGCTTGGGCGATTGCCTCCGCGCCCACCACGTCGATCGCGATCGGCACGTCCTCGACCCGCTCGGCGCGGTTCTGGGCGGTGACGATGATGTCGGCGGCGTCATCCTCGACCTGCGCGGTCGCGGCGGGCGGGGGCACGTCCTGTGCCATCGCCGGCGTCGCCATGGCGATCAGCCCGCAGCCGGCGAGCAGGACGCACTTCTTCGGAAAACGAGTCATCAAACCCTCCCCATCACGTGCGCCGATTCGAATGGGCCGGCGCTTTGTTAATAGAATTGTTGTTCTAGTTCGTTTCAATTCACTGTCAAGCGCCGGGTCGGACGCCCTGCATCAGCTGATCCGCCATCGCCTCGACCGCCGCCGAAATGCCGGTCTCGGCGAGGTTTCCCTCGGCATCGAAGGGCTTCTGCTCGATCGAATTTACGGCCAAGCCGATCGGTGTCGGCCAGCCGCGCATCGCGTGGACGATGCCGCGCAGCGCGGCGAGCGTGACGCCGCCCGCCTGCCACCCCGCCGCCGACACGATCAGCCCCACCGGGCGCCCGTCGAAATAGGGCCGGGCATCGCCGCGCAGATCCTCGAGCAGGTCGATCGCATTCTTGACGAGGCCGGAGACACCGCCGTGATAGCCCGGCGAGGCGATGACCAGCGCGTCCGCCGTCCGCACCGCCTCGACCAGTTCGGCCTCGGCGGGCGAGCGGTCGGGCATCGCCGGGTCAAAATGCGGCAGCTGTGCGAGGTGCGGGCCGTCGAACATCCGCACGCTCGCCCCGCGCACCTCGCACGCGGCAAGGACGGCGCGGCCCAGCCGCTCGCTCGACGATCCGGCGCGCAGCGTGCCGCCGATGCCGACGACGCGCATCAGGCCGCGACCGACGACGCGCCGAGCGCGGGCATCACCTTCTGCGAGATGAGGTCGAGCGTCTGGTCGGCGAGGCGCAGCCGCTCCTCGGTCAGCGGGCCGGTGGTCGTCCCGCACAGGATGTTGCCGATGCCGAGGTCCTGATAGGGCTTCAGATGCTCGATCACCGTTTCGGGCGAGCCATAGAGGCACCAGGTGCCGATCCAGTCCTCGGTCAGCGCGTTGGGCGTGCGATCGGTCTTCTTGTTCGCCGCGTCACCCTCGGCCCGTGCGTTGAACTCGGCCTCGCGCTCGATCGCTTCCTGATAAGCCGTGAGGATGACCTCGAGCTCCTCGCGCGCCTGCTCGTCGGTTTCGGCGATATGGACGCACTGATAGGTGTGCGTCGTCCAGTCGAGCGCCGCCGCGACCGCTTCGTCCGAATGGCCCGCGCCGGTCAGCGCGGCGTGATAGGCGTCGAAATACTTCTTCACATGCACGAACGGCTCAGTCCCGCCGATGACCGGCGGGGTGAAGGCGGGGATGAACGCCGGCCAGGCATTGTCGGCGGCGCGGCGCATGCTCGCCTCCTTCATCGCGACGGGCATCAAACGGGCATGGCGGGGCGTGTAGTTGGTGGGCGCGATCCGCTGGAGCACGCGGCCCTGATGGGGTCCGTTGTCGATGATGATCGCGGGGTCGTTCATCTGTTTGGCCCACAGCGCCTCGGCGAGCTCTAGCGTCTTTTCGGCGATCGGCCCGGCGTCCTTGTAGTTGACGTTGAAGCCGATCATCTCCTCGGGCGTCGTGCCCGACCCGATCCCGACGAGCAGCTTGCCGTCGGTCAGCTGGTCGAGGATGTTGATCCGCTCGACCAGCCGCACCGGGTGGTGGAGCGGCACCGAGACCACCGAAAAGCCGAAATGCATGTGCGGCAGCTTGGCCGCGAGGTAGCCGGCGAAGATGAAGCTGTCGCTGGCGACGGGCATGTACCCGTTGAAGTGATGGTCCGGCATGAAGATCGCCGAAAAGCCCTGCCCCGCCGCCTTGACCGCGTGGGCCTCCAGGTCGCGCATCAGCGCGCGGTCCTCTTCGGGCCGCATCGTACGCGCGTTGAGGAAGACAGAGAAACGCATGGCCGGACCCCTCCCAAGGCTCCATCCGTCCGAATCAAAACGTGAGACGGCAGATGAATTAGAATTGACGTTCTGTTTTTATTTGTTTCAACGTCGTGGCCATGTCAACTGCCATTTCCAGCCTCGCCGCCACCGCAAAGCTCGCCGCCTCCGCCGTCTCGCGTCAGCCGCGTCAGGGGCGCAGCAAGGAATCGTTCGAACGGATGCTCGTGGCGACGCGCGAGCTGATGCTCGAGCGCGCGAGCGAGGAGTTCACGCTCCAGGACGTGAGCGAGCGCGGGGCGGTGTCGATCGGCTCGATCTACCTGCGCTTCGAGAGCAAGGATAACCTCATCCACGCGGTGATCGCCGAGGCGCTGGAGGGGATCATCTCGTCCGAAACCGACATGCTCGCCGCGGTACGGGCCGAGTCGCCGACCCTCGCCGCGTTCGTGCCCGCCTATATCGAACGCTATTCGCAACTTCTGGCCGAACACGCGCCGATGCTGCGCCTCGTCATGCAGCGCGCCTCGTTCGATCCGGCGGTGTCCGCACCCGGCAAGGCGACCGCAGCACAGAGCGCCCAGACCGCGGTCAAGGCGATGCTTCACTACCGCGCCGAAATGGCCGCGACCGACCCGGAGGCGAAGGCGCTGGCGGCGTTCCACATCATCTTCGCGACGATGGCGCGACACCTGAGCCTCGGCTCGACCGCCGAGGGCGCGGACGCGGCGGCGTTCGGCCTGTTGCGCGTCGAGCTGGCGGAGATGGTGCTGGCATACCTCACCACCTCGCGCTGAGAGCTAGAACATCGGGTGAGCGTTCCTCGCCTGTTCGGGCACGGGCTGGATCGCGTCCCAATGCTCGACGATCCGGCCGTTCTTGAGCCGGTACATGTCGAACACCGATGCGCCGCGCGACCCAGGCGTCGGAATCGCGTGGATGTGGATCACCGCCATGTCGCCGTCGACCAGGATGCGCTTGATCGCGAACACGCGGCCCGGCTGCGAAAACATCGGCGCGAGTGCGGCGACCGCGGCGGCGCGGCCGTCGGGAATGCCCGGATTGTGCTGGACATAATCGGACACGACATAGCGATTGAACGCTGCTTTCACGTCGCGCTCGAAATAGAACAACCGCGCGAAGTCGGCGACGATGGCCCGGTTGTCCGGCGGCGGCGCGGCACCGAGCAGCGCCAGCGACAGCAGTGCGCGCTTCACGAGCGGGCTTTCAGGAAGCCGCGGATGCCAAGCCAGGTGTAGAACCGCTCGATCCACCCCTCGCTCCCCGTCCCCGGTTTGCCGAGGCCGAAGCCGTGGCCGCCATCGGCAAGCAGGTGAAACTCGATCGACTTGCCCGCCGCGCGATAGCTGTCGATCAGGCCGAAACCGCCAGCACGTTGGAGCAGGAAGTCGTCGACGGCGATCGTCACGAACATCGGCGGCGCGTCGGCCGGCACCTTAAGCGGCTTCATGTTCGGATAGATCGGCGCGGCAAAGTCGGGCTTGTCGGCCCCGCCCTCCGCCACGACGCTGCGCGTCAGGAAGCCGCCCGCGGAAAAGCCCATGAAACCCACGCGTTTCGGATCGATGCGATACTCGCCCGCATGACCGCGCAAATAACGCAGCGCCGCGATGCCGTCCGCCAGCGCCTCGGCCGGGGTATCGTCGGGCGGGGCGACGCCGGTCCTCTCGCCGCGCATCGCCCGCGCGAGGCTGTCCTGAAACACCGCGTTGTCGCGCGGCGTCGGCAGGATACGGTACTTGAGCACGAACGCGGCGATGCCGTGATTGGCGAGCCAGCGCGCGACCTTCCACCCCTCTTCCTCGATGGCGAGGCCGAGGAAGCCGCCGCCCGGCGCGACGATCACCGCCGCGCCGCTGCCGGGACCGACCGGCAGCACCGGGGTCAGCGTCGCGCGGGTGACGTTGCGTACGTCGATGGAGCCGTCACGCAGCATCCATTGCTCGCGATTCGGCGCCTTCGGATCGCCGATCACCACCTCGCCCGGCTGCGGCGGCGCTTCGATCTCGGTGAAGGTCCGCTCCTGCGCCGCGGCGGGCGTGGCAGCGAGGATCGCGGTGAGCGCCAGCAGCGCCCTCATGCCGGCGCGCCCACCAGCACTGCCGCGTCGCGGCGACCCAGAAGCGCCAGCACGACCACCGCCCCGATCATCCCCAGCATCCCGGCCACAAGGAACGCGCCCTGCATCGTGCCGGTAAAGCGCGAGACGAGATTGACGAGCAGCGGCGAACTGAACTGGCCGAAGAAGAAGCAGGCGGTCCATACCCCCATGCCGCGCCCGCGATGCGCGAAGGGCAGTTTCGACTGCGCCCAGGCAATCAGCGACGGGATCGCCATGCCTGCCCCCGTCTGCTGCACCGCCATCCCCGCGATCATCCAGCGCCAGTCGGTCGCCAGCCCGATGATCGCGAGGCCGGCGCCGAGGATGCCGAGGAACGTCGCGATCTGCACCCGCGAGGAGAAGCCGCGCTTGCCCGTCCACCAGAAGATCACCGCGCCGACGAGGATGAACAGCGTCGGCAATGCGCTGATCTGGCCGATCTCATGCGGGTCGGCGACGCCCAGTTCCTTCCAGACGAGCCCGCCATTGATGATGAAGACGTAGTAGAGCGCCGAGGCGAACAGCGTCAGCGCACCGATCGAAATGACGGTCGGCCACGGGAATCGCGAGCCCGACCGATCCTCGTCCATCCCCAGCATCCGCCGCGCGGTCGCGTCGCTTTCCGGCTCATACATCCAGCGCAGCATCGCGAGAAAGATCGGGAAGGCGACGAGGTAGAGGAGGAAGATGCCGTTCCACCGCCATGCCGCGAGGCTGCCGGCGAAGAAGATCATCACCGAGGACAGCGCCGGCCCCACCAGCCCCTGCAACGTCAGCCAGTTGCGCCGGCCGTCCTCTGCCCAGTAATCCGCGATCAGCGTGTTGAGCGTCGTCAGGATCACCGCCTCCGCCACGCCCAGGGCAAGGCGCGATGCATAGATCGCGTCGAGCGATTCGAGGAGGAACGGCATCGCGCCGAACAGCCCGTAGACCAATGTCGCGGCGAGCAGCAGCCGCCGCCGCCCGAACCGGTCGACCAGCACGCCCGCGAACAGCGCGACGATCGCGATCGTCAGTCCCGGCGCCGACACCATCGCCGGCACCTTCCACCCCGCATTGGGGTCGGCCGAGAAATGCCCGATCATCGCCGGCACCGCCGGGAACATCGACACGATCGCCAGGATCGGCAGGAAACCCGCGATGATGACCGTCAGTCCCTGTGCCGGCCCCGGTCGCCGCACGCCCGTCTCGCTCGTCAACTCGCCTCTCCCCACGCGTCATTTTGCCGCTGATGCTTGACGCTTAGTCGATCGACGTCAATAGTAGAAGCAATATTCTATTTTAGCGGAGGGGGAGCCGCCCGTGTCGACCATCGAAGCCGCGCCGGCAGGGGCCGGGCGCAGCGACTGGCGCCGCACGCTCGCGTTCGTGACAGTGCTGATCGCCTTCGTGGTCGAGATCGCCGATGCGACGATCGTCAACACCGCCTTGCCGCAGATCCGGCGCGGCCTGGGCGCGGGCGACATCGCGATGCAATGGATCGCGGCGGCCTATTTCCTCGGCCTCGGCTCGCTCCTCCTGATCGGCGGGCGAATGGGCGACATCTTCGGCTATCGGCGGATGTTCATGGTCGGCATCGCCGCATTCGTCGTGGCGTCGGGCCTGTGCGGCCTTTCGCGCACGCCGGACCAGCTCGTCGCGGCGCGCCTGATCCAGGGGGCCGCTGGCGCGCTGATGGCGCCGCAGGTCATGTCGATCGTGCAGTTGCTCTACACGCCGCTCGAGCGCGTCGCACGGCTCGCATGGTTCGGCGTGCTGGGCGGGCTGGCGGCGATCCTCGGGCCGATCGCGGGCGGGCTGCTGATCGAGGCGGACGTGATGGGGCTCGGCTGGCGTGCGATCTTCCTCGTGAACCTGCCGATCGGCGCGGTGGCGCTAGCAGCGGCATGGCGATTCGTCCCGCCGCTGAAGTCGGAGGCTTCGATCCGCATCGACCTGATCGGGGCGGGCATCTTCATGGCCGGGTTCGCCGCGTTGCTCGCCGCGCTGATCGAGGGGCCGGAGCGCGGCTGGCCGCCGCTCACCTTGCTGGCGCTGGCGGTCGGCACGGCGCTGATCGCGATCGGCTGGCGCCATGCGAAGCGGCGCGAGGCGACGCACGGCTCCGCGGTCATCGCCACCGCGCTGTTCTCGCTGCCCACCTTCTTCTGGGGCCTCGTCGCGATCCTCGCCTTTTCGGCGGCGTCGGCCGGGTTCCTCCTCGTCTTCGCGGTCGCGCTGCAACAGGGGCTCGGCTACTCCGCGCTTCACGCGGCGCTCGCGCATGTGCCTTTCAGCGTCGGCGTCATGGCGGGGATCAGCGTCGTCGGCCGCCGCTTCCTGCCGCGGCTGGGGCGCAAGCTCCTGGTCGCGGGCGCGATCGTGATGGCGACGGCGGGCACTGCCGTTCTGCTGCGCGTCGCGGGCGGCGATGCGCGCGATCCGCTGACGATGGCGCTGCTCGCGCTGACGGGGCTCGGCATGGGGATGCTCGCCGGGCCATTGCCGCCGGTGATCGTCTCCGACGTCGACCGGGCGCAGGCGGGGGCGGCTTCGGCGACGCTCAAGACCGCGCAGCAGATCGGCGGCGCGGCAGGCGTCGCCCTGATCGGTGCTGCGTACTTCACCGCGGGCGACGGGGCGGATGCGCGGCTGGCGGGGCTGTATCCCGCGGCCGCCGCCTTCGCTGCCTTACTGGCGGCGGCGATGTTCGCGGCGCTGCGGCTGCCAGCGGTCATCTTCAAGCGCTAGAGCGCCTCGATCGTTTCCAGCCCGTATCGCGCCACGGCCGGCGTGAGGGCACGCGCATGGTCGTCGAGGCGGGTGAAGATCGCCCGCCCCGGCACCGCGGCATCGGGCCAGGCCTGCCCCTCGGTCAGATGGGCGATGCGCCGCGCGATCCCCGGCCCGCCATCGACGAAGTCGAGCGGGCGCGGTGCCGCCGCCGCCAGCCGGTCGGCGACCAGCGGGAAATGCGTGCACGCGTTGACCACCACGTCAATCCGCTCGCCCCCCGGCTGATCGAGCAGCCCCGCCAGCACCGCGGCATAGGCCTCGTCCGGCTGCCGCTCGTCCGCCAACTCCGCTTCGGCCAGTGCCACCAGCGCCGCCGATCCGTGCCGCACGACAATGCAGTCGGCGGCGAACCGCCGGGCGAGGTCGTCGACATAGGGCTGTCGCACCGTCGCCTCGGTCCCAAGCACGCCGATCGCGCGCGTCTTGCTCATTTCGGCGGCGGGTTTGATCGCGGGCACCGTGCCGACGACGGGCAGGTCGAGCCCCCCGCGCACCGCCGCCAGCGCGATCGTCGAGGCGGTGTTGCACGCGATCACGACCAGCCGCGGCCGCACCCGCTCGACAAGCCGCCCGAGCAAAGCGGGCACACGCGCGGCGATCTCCGCCTCGCTCTTCGTGCCATAGGGAAAGCCCGCGTTGTCCGCGGCATAGACGATCGGCGCGGCGGGCAGCAGCGCCCGCGTCGGCGCGAGCACCGACAGGCCCCCCACGCCCGAATCGAAGAACAGGATCGGCCGTGCGTCGCTCATCGCCGAGCGATTAGGCCTGTGTACGCTAGCGGACAACCGGTCGGGTTCGGACCCCGACTGATCGAGATCGTTGCGCAGACGGTCCGCCCTGCCCTAAAGGCGGTACAAATGGGGCACGCGACTTGACCACCGAGATCCTCTGGCTGCCGCCCGTGGCCGCGCTGCTGATCGGCTATCTGCTGGGCAGCATCCCGTTCGGCGTGATCCTGACGCGGATGGCGGGCGCGGGCGACCTGCGCCAGATCGGCTCGGGCAATATCGGCGCGACCAACGTGCTGCGCACCGGGCGCAAGGGGCTGGCGGCGGCGACATTGCTGCTCGACGCGCTGAAGGGCGCGGCGGCGGTGTGGATCGTCGCGGCGATCTGGCCTGGCCTCGCCCCCGTCGCGGGCGCCGCGGCGTTCATCGGTCACTGCTATCCGGTCTGGCTGCGCTTCAACGGAGGCAAAGGCGTGGCGACGCTGATGGGCATCGCACTCGCGCTCAGCCCGCCGGTCGCAGCGGTCTATGCCGTCGTCTGGCTCGGGCTGCTCGCGCTCGTCCGCATTTCCTCGGTCGCCGGCATGGCGGCCGCGGTCAGCGCGCCCGTCGCGGCGGCGTGGTTCCAGCGGTTCGACATCGTCCTCGTCCTGCTCGCGCTCGCGCTCATCGTCCTTTGGAAGCATCGCGCCAATATCGATCGCCTCGCCAGCGGCACCGAACCGCGCATCGGCAGCGGCAAGCGTGGATGATGCGGAGCGTCGCGCGCGGCTTCGGCTCGCGCGCACGCACCGGGTCGGGCCGGTCGGCTATGCCGCACTCCTCGCCCGCTTCGGCACCGCGACCGCGGCGCTCGAGGCACTCCCCTCGCTTGCCGCGCGCGGCGGCGGCAAGCCGATCGAGCCCGCCGACCCCCGCCGCATCGACGATGAGATCCGCCGCGTGGCCAAAGCGGGCGCGCGCCACTGCCTGACCGGCGATCCCGATTATCCCGCTTTATTGGCGGAGGCGGACGGCGCCCCCGTCGTGCTGATCGTTCGCGGCGACCTGTCGCTGCTCGCCCGGCCGAGCGCGGCGATGGTCGGCGCTCGCAACGCCTCGGCCGCTGCCTGCCGCTTCGCGCGCGGGCTGGCACAGGAACTGGGACAGGCGGGCGTCACGATCGTCTCGGGCCTCGCCCGCGGCATCGACACCGCCGCGCATCAGGGGTCGATCGCCAACGGCACCGTGGGCGTGATCGCCAGCGGCATCGACATCGCCTTCCCACCCGAAAACGAAGGCCTCCAGGCGCGAATCGCCGAGGAGGGGCTGCTGATCGCCGAGCAGCCGCCGGGCACGCAGCCGCTCGCGCGCTTCTTCCCCCAGCGCAACCGCATCATCGCCGGCGCCGCGCAAGGGACGGTGGTGGTGGAGGCAGCGCCGCGCTCCGGTTCGCTCATCACCGCGCGGCTGGCGGCGGAGGCGGGGCGCGAGGTGATGGCCGTCCCCGGCAGCCCGCTCGACCCGCGCGCACAGGGGTGCAATTCGCTGATCCGCGAGGGCGCGACGCTGATCCAGACCGCGGCCGACGTGCTCGAACTGCTCCGCCCCATCGACCTGCGCGCTTTGCGCTCGCCAACGCAAGCCTGGGGCGCGCCGCCGCCCGAGGATGCGAGCGACCGCGAGCGAGCCGCCGTCACCGGCTTGCTCGGCCCCGTCCCCACCGCGATCGACGAGGTGATCCGCCAGTCGGGCCTGTCCCCCGCGATCGTGCAAACGGTGCTGCTCGAACTCGAACTCGCCGGCCGGCTCGAACGCCATGCCGGCGCGCGCGTCAGCCTGCTTCTTGGATAGCGGGCCGGGGCTTGCCCGCCCCCGCCGCATCGCCTAGGTCCGTCGCCGCTGCCCCTGTGGCGAAATGGTAGACGCATTCGACTCAAAATCGAACGCCGCAAGGCATGCTGGTTCGAGTCCGGCCAGGGGCACCATTTCCGACGCTAGCGCGCGAGGATCGCCTCGGCCGCTTCGGTCCCCGATAGCCAGGCGCTCTCGACCCGAGGCGCGATTAGCCAGTCGCCGCACGCGGTGAGGTGGGCCGCGTCGTCCCGCCAGTGCCCCAGCCCCCCCGCCGCGGACCGCGCGTAGCGCCAGCGATGCGCGCTGGCATGAACGGGCGCGGGCAGGCTCGGGAGACGCGCGGCGAGCGCGTCGGTCAGGCGGCGGGCGACCTCGTCCCGCGATGCCCCCAGATGGCGCGCGGACCAGTCGGCGTCGGCATGGACCGTCCACGCCTCGCCATCGGCGCGGCCGGGCTTGGCAGGATTGCGGACGGCCACGTCGATCACGGCGTCGCCCTCCAGCATCGGCGGTGCGCCGGTGGGCCGCTCGAACGCGAGCAGGGCCGTCCAGCAGGGCTGTGAGCGGTTCGCCCGGGCCAACGCCGCGAGGGCGAGGCTCGCCGACGCGGCCATCGCTTCCGCCTGCTCGGCGGGAAGGGCGAGGACGAGTTCGTCGAACGGCCCCACCACGACATCCCCAATCCTCAAGTGCCAGCCATCGGGCGCGCGCTCGATCCGTTCGACCTGCGCCGACCAGTGGACGTCCAGTCGGCCCGCCATGACGGCGAGCGGGGCGTCCATCGATGGCGTCCCCACCCACGCATCCGGCCCGGCCGCGGGCCAGGGCGCAGCCACGCCCGCCGCTTCCCAAGCGCGCAGCCGCTCGACAAAGCCGGGCGCGCGTGCCGTCATGTACTGCGCGCCGTAATCGAAGGCATAGGCGACGCCGCCGACCTCGATCGTGCGGCTCGCCAGCCGCCCGCTCGGCCGTCGGCCCTTGTCAAAAATCGCCGGACGGATCCCCGCCACGGCCAGCGCCTCGCCGCAGGCGAGCCCGGCCATCCCCGCCCCGACGATGGCGACGCGCTTCGCCATCAGGTGAACGACCGGACCGGCGTGTCCGACGACATCAGCGTCACGCGAAACGCGATGACGCAGATCCAGATGACGATGAACAGCACGACGGCGGCGATCAGCGCGTTGCGCTGCTGCGGGGTGATCTTACGCATTACCGGTCTCCGCTCACATCAACAGGTCTTCGTAGATGAAGTGATAGCGCCGGTGGCCCGATTGATCGCGATCGAGCGCGAGGCCGTGGCGGACGCCGAAAAAGCCCCTCGCCGCAGCCTGCGCCATCTCGTCACGGCGCTCGAGGATGAACGCCGGGCTTTGCGGGTTCTTCTGCTGCATCGGATGTCTCCTTCGCTGATTGACCCACCCCCGGCGCGCACGTCACGCTGTCGCACCGAGTTTTCGCGTGCCGGATCTACAAAGAACATACGGCGTTATTTCCGCATGCTGCCGCCGGGAACCCGATCGCTTTGTGCGGTATGCTTTACCAACCCACGTGAAAGCCGTGATTTTCCCATGGCCTTCGTCGCGGACTGGGCTTTGGCCTAGGTCCTGCTGCGACCGTATCCGCGCCTATCTCTACCGCATGGCCGCCCCTATCCCCCCCGAAGCCGAAAGAGACGATGACATGAAGACGTACAAGGACGCGCTTGCTGGCAAATGCCCCTTCGGCGGCGATCGGATCGGTGGGACCGAGGGGACCCCGCCGACGCTGGCGCAGTGGTATCCCGAGCGACTGCGCGTCGAACTGCTCGCGCGCAACGCCCCTGCGGCCAATCCGCTCGGTGACTTCGACTACCCGGCCGCCTTTGCGAAGATAGACCTCGACGCGCTCAAGGCCGAGATTAAGGCGTTCCTGACCAGCTCGGTCGAGTGGTGGCCGTCGGATTACGGCAATTACGGGCCGCAGATGATCCGCATGTCGTGGCATTCGGCGGGCAGCTATCGCATCGCCGACGGGCGCGGCGGCGCGGGGGAGGCCATGCAGCGCTTCGCTCCGATCGAAAGCTGGTGGGACAACGGCAATATCGACAAGTCGCGCCGCCTGCTCTGGCCGATCAAGGCCAAGTACGGCGCGTCGCTGTCCTGGGCGGACCTGATCGTCCTGACCGGCAATTGCGCGCTCGAGATCATGGGCCTGCCGACGCACGGCTATGCCGGCGGGCGTGAGGATGCGTGGATCGCCGACGACGCAACCTACTGGGGACCGGAGGTTTGGGACCCGCACCACATCGAATCGTTCGATTCGATGACGATGCGCGACAAGCGCTGGCGGGGACAGAACGGCGATGCCGACTACGACCTCGAACATCCGCTGGCCGCGTCGCATCAGGCGCTGATCTACGTCAACCCCGAAGGCCCCTACGGCAACGGCGATCCGGAGGCGTCGGCACGGGACATCCGCATCACCTTCACCCGCATGGCGATGAACGACGAGGAAACGGTGGCGCTGATCGCCGGCGGCCACGCCTTCGGCAAGAGCCATGGCATGGTGAAGCCCGACCGCATCGGTGCGCCGCCCGAAATGGCCCCGCTGGAGGCCGCCGGCCTCGGCTGGCACAACCCGGAAGGGACCGGCAACGCCGAGTTCACGATGACCAACGGCATCGAGGGCAGCTGGACGCAGGACCCGACGCGCTGGGACAACAGCTATATGGAAAACCTGTTCGGCCATGAATGGGAGCAGACGCGCAGCCCCGCCGGCTCGCTCCAGTGGACGCCGGTGGACAAGAACGCGCCGCGCACCCCCGACGCGCACATCCCGGGCAAGACGCACCCGTTGATGATGATGACCAGCGACATCGCGCTCAAGGTCGACCCAGTGTACCGCGAGATCTGCCAGCGGTTCATGAGCGACTTCGACTATTTCACCGAACAGTTCTCGAAGGCGTGGTACAAGCTCACCCACCGCGACATGGGGCCGCGCGAGCGGTACATCGGGCCGGAGGCGACGATCGCCCCCGACCTGCTCTGGCAGGACCCGATCCCCGAGCGCGATTACGCGTTGATCGACGGGGGCGACGTGGCGGCGCTGAAGCAGTCGATCCGTGATGCCGGCCTGTCGATCTCCGATCTCGCCTTTACCGCGCTGTCGGCGGCGATCCCCTATCGCGACAGCGACAAGCGCGGCGGCGCCAACGGCGCGCGCCTCGCGCTCGCGCCGCAAAAGGACTGGGCGGTCAATGCGCGGACGGTCCCGGTGATCGAACGGCTGAAGGCGCTC
The DNA here is from genome assembly GCF_014199325.1 of Sphingomonas yantingensis. Classification (GTDB taxonomy): domain Bacteria; phylum Pseudomonadota; class Alphaproteobacteria; order Sphingomonadales; family Sphingomonadaceae; genus Sphingomonas; species Sphingomonas yantingensis. The sequence goes on along the minus strand of NZ_JACIJJ010000001.1, from coordinate 175,807 downwards.
AAGGCCGAGTTCGACGGGCAGGCGGCGGGCGGCAAGCGCGTCTCGCTTGCCGACCTGATCGTGCTAGGCGGCGTCGTGGCGGTCGAGGATGCGGCGGCGGCGGCGGGCCATACCGCACCCGTGCCGTTTACGCCGGGCCGGCGCGACACGACCGACGAACTGACCGACGCCGACAGCTTCGAATGGCTGCGCCCCGTCGTCGACGGGTTCCGCAACTATACCGACGAGCATTTCGAGGCGGTGACGCAGGGCCGCGTCGCGCCCGAGCAGCTGTTCCTCGACAAGGCGGCGCTGCTGCGGCTCAGCACCCCCGAATGGGCGGTGCTGACCGGCGGCTTGCGCGCGCTCGGTGCCAACTGGGACGGCGGCAAGGCGGGGGTGTTCACCGACCGGCCGGAGACGCTGACCAACGACTTCTTCAAGGTCGTGACCAGCACCGACTATGTGTGGGCGAAGACCGACGAGGCGGGGCACCGCTTTACGCTCAACGACCGCGCCTCGGGCGAGGCGAAGTACGAGGCGACGCGCTACGACCTCATCTTCGGCGCAAACAACCAGCTGCGCGCGGTGACGGAAGTCTATGCCGCCGCCGACGGCGAAGCGCGCTTCGTGCGCGATTTCGTGAAGGTCTGGGACAAGCTGATGACCGCCGACCTGTTCGGCGAGACGAAGGCGCCGCGCTGACCCGATGACGGCCCGCCGCCGCTCTTCCCGAGCGGCGGCGGGATCGCCTCAGTCGTGCTCGCGGCCGTTGGCGCCGATATAGAGCTCGCGGCCGCCCTCGTTATACGCCTCGCTCATCGCGGCCATGCCGGCCTCGGCCTCTTCGGCGGCGATAAAGGTCGTCGCTTCCTGATTCTGCTTGGCGGCGAAGTCGCGCACTTCCTGCGTGATCTTCATCGAGCAGAATTTCGGCCCGCACATCGAACAGAAATGCGCGGTCTTGGCGCCCTCGGCGGGCAGCGTCTGGTCGTGATACTGCTCGGCGGTTTCCGGATCGAGCGACAGGTTGAACTGGTCGCGCCAGCGGAACTCGAACCGTGCGCGGCTCAGCGCATCGTCGCGCAGCTTGGCGGCCGGGTGGCCCTTGGCGAGGTCGGCGGCGTGGGCGGCGAGCTTGTACGTCACCACGCCCACCTTCACGTCGTCGCGGTCGGGCAGGCCCAGATGCTCCTTGGGCGTGACGTAGCAGAGCATCGCCGTGCCGTACCAGCCGATCATCGCCGCGCCGATGCCGCTGGTGATGTGGTCGTAGCCGGGCGCGATGTCGGTCGTGAGCGGCCCAAGCGTGTAGAAGGGCGCCTCTCCGCACGCCTCCAGCTGCTTGTCCATATTCTCCTTGATCTTGTGCATCGGCACATGGCCGGGGCCCTCGATCATCACCTGCACGTCCTGCGCCCAGGCGCGCTTGGTCAGTTCGCCGAGCGTGTAGAGCTCGCTGAACTGCGCCTCGTCATTGGCGTCGGCGATGCTGCCGGGGCGCAGGCCGTCGCCGAGCGAATAGGCGATGTCGTACGCCTTCATGATCTCGGTGATCTCGTCGAACCGCTCGTAGAGGAAGCTCTCCTTGTGGTGCGCGAGGCACCATTTCGCCATGATCGAGCCGCCCCGGCTGACGATGCCGGTGACGCGCTTCGCCGTCATCGGGATGTAGGGCAGCCGGACGCCGGCGTGGATGGTGAAGTAATCCACCCCCTGCTCCGCCTGCTCGATCAGCGTGTCGCGGAAGATTTCCCAGGTCAGCTCCTCGGCGATGCCGCCGACCTTTTCGAGCGCCTGATAGATGGGCACCGTGCCGATCGGCACGGGCGAGTTGCGCAGGATCCACTCGCGCGTGTCGTGGATGTTGCGCCCCGTGGACAGGTCCATCACCGTGTCCGCGCCCCAGCGGATCGACCAGACCAGCTTGTCGACTTCCTGCGCCACGTCCGACGCGACCGCCGAATTGCCGATATTGGCGTTGATCTTGACCAGGAAATTGCGGCCGATCGCCATCGGCTCGGATTCGGGGTGATTGATGTTGTTCGGGATGATCGCGCGGCCGCGCGCCACTTCGTCGCGGACGAACTCGGGCGTCACATAGTCGGGGATCGCCGCGCCGAAGCTCTCGCCGTCGCGGACGTACTCGCGCAGCATCTCGCGGCCCAGATTCTCGCGGGTCGCGACATATTCCATCTCGGGCGTGACGATGCCGCGGCGGGCATAGTGCATCTGGCTGACATTCGCGCCGGGCTTCGCGCGTAGCACACGGCGGCGGACGTTGGGGAAGGGCTGGACTCCGCCCGAGCGGTCGGGGCCGAGCTGGCCGTTATCCTCTGGCCGCACCTCGCGCTGGTCGACTTCCTCGACATCGCCGCGATCGCGGATCCAGTCCCGGCGGATCTCGGGCAGCCCTGCCATGATGTCGATGCGCGCGTTCGGGTCGCTGTACGGCCCGCTGGTGTCATAGACGTTGAGCGGCGGCTCTCCGCACGAGGGTTCGAGGTCGATCGCGCGCATCGCGACCTTGAGCGGCCCGACATGGATCTTGCGGCTCCCGCGGATGGGGCCGGTCGTGACCTTGAGTTCGGTGCGGGCGGGGATATCGGCCATTGTCAGTTCCACTCCATGCGGAGGAAACGGACCTCATTGGCGGGGCCGCTCCCTCCCTACGCCGGTGTCAGCCGGATCAGGTTCAGCGGGTCGGTGGCTGCGGCCACCCTCTCAACCGCTGCGTCAGCGGTCCCCCGGGGATGGCATGGGTGTAGGCGCTTCACGGGTCGCCCGCAAGCGAGGCGAACCAGTCGGCATAGGGCGTATTCCGCACCATGTGGCGGTTGAGATCGGGCGCGCCGTCATCCCACCAGACCGGCCCGCGCTCGCCAAGCGCCACCTTGGCCGCCTGTACCCGCGCACGAGCCGCGCGGGTCATCGCTTCGTCGGCGGCATCGCGAACGGCGCGGCGGGCGTCCATCAGTTCGTTGACGAGCGCCTGCCGCTCCGCCTCCGGCAGCGCAGGATTGCTCCGCCGCCACAGCCGCCCGCGGACGACGATGTACCGTCCGTCGGGTGTCTGGAGCGGTGCTTCTTTGGATCCGCTCAGGCGGATGGTGCGGCACCGGCCCGCTCCCCCACCCGGCCCCCCCACAGCATATCCTGAATGGGTGGTCGGGCGGGCGAGCGGGCCGGTGCCGCCATCAAAGCGCTCAGAAGCTGTAGGCAAGCCCGAGCGCGCCGATCCACTGGTTGGGCGATCCGACGCGGGTCAGCGGCGAATCGGCGAAGTCGCCCGAGAGCCGGCGATAGACCACGCCGCCGACCAGCTGGAGCCCGCCGGTCAAATCGCCGGTCAGCGACCGCATGCCCACGGCGCCGATGCCCCAGTTCTTGAACCCGCCGCCCGCGGTATAGATGGGCAGGCCCGAGCGCGCGCTCTCGGCCGGGGTGACGCTGAAATAGGTACGGCCATAGCCGCGCTCGACGAACTCGGCCGAGGCGAACAGGCCGACCAGCGCCTTGGTCGACAGCGGCGTCGTATAGGTGACGGTCGGCGTCAGGATGCCGCTTGAATGCACGCCCGCCACGTCGTAGCGATAGCTGACGGTCGCGGAGAAGCGGTCGTAATCGCTGGTGATGACGCCGGTCTTGCCGATGCCGACATAGCCGCCGAGCTCGATCGCGGTGCCGCGTTCGTCGAGCAGCGCGACCTGGGGGTTGTCGATCGCATCGCGGCTGTTGCGGTTGAAATTGACGACGCCGATCGGTCCCGCCTGCACGTCCCAGGTCGGACCGTAGCCGTCCTTGATGAGGTCGACGCTGACGCGGTTGCCCGCCAGGATGAAGCGATAGCCCGAAACCTGACCGATCGCGGCGGGCACGGGCGAGACGCTGTAATCGCCCGACCCCTCGTAATCCGGAAGCAGGCCGACACCGACGCCGACGATCGCGAAATCGCCCTGCGGATCGGTCGAGGGCGGGGTGTCGACCGGCGCGGGCGCGGTATCTTGGGCAAAGGCGGGGGAAGCGAGGCCGAGCGACAGCGCGGCGGCGAGAAGGATGCGCAAGTGACGGAACTCCGAAGCTTTCAGCCGCGAAACGTCTCCGGTTCCGTTTAGGTCCGTTCAGAACATGTAGCGCATGCGAATCCTCTGTTCCTCGCCGCCCTGCTGCACCGTGAAGCGGGCCGCGTCGAAGCGCGGCGGGCCGAAGGCGATGCGCGGATTGCGCGAGAAGCCGAACCCCTCGCGCGGGATCCCGGCAAAGGTGTCGAGCTTGCCGTTGCCGTTCTCGTCATGGATGATCGCCACGGCATAGCCGCCGGGCGGCAGACCGTCATAGGCAAGGCTGCGCTGGCTGGCGGGCACCGAGCGGGCGACCGCGCGCGCATCGTCCTCGCACGTCGGGAAGTTGCTGGCGACCGCGGTCAGGCAGAGGCGAATGACGCCGCGCGCATTGCGCAGCGCATCGACGTCAACCTTGAGCGTCGCGACCGGCGAGGCGCCGACCAGCAGCGCCAGCGGCGCGAGCGCGGCGAGCCGCCGCATCGAAGTTACCCAAACCGTCATCGGTCCCGCACACCCGGTCCCAGAACCGGAAATAAAGCCCGTAATTGCACCCGTAGCGCTCATGATGGCGCTGGTGATGGCTGGCCGTGATGAGCCAGCGGCCCAGCGGCCCCTCCACCATGAACTTCGGGAAAACCTCCCACCCCATGTGGTTGGTCACACCCATAAGCGTCATGATCGCCAGGACCAAGCCCAGTGCGGCGACATGGATCGGAATTGCGAAGACCAGTAGCGGAATTACCACGGCGCCGGTCAGCGCCTCGATCGGATGGAACGCCATCGCCGCCCAGGCAGTGGGCGGGCGGCTGGCGTGATGGACCGCATGCGCGGCCTTGAAGGGCTTGGGCCGGTGCATCCAGCGATGCGTCCAGTAGAACCAAGTGTCGTGCGCGAAGAGGTAAAGGAACACCGAAACCGGCAGGTACCAGAGCGGATAGGCGCCCACGTCCTCGTAGATCTGCGTCCAGCCATGCTCGCGCCAGCCCCAGGCGACGACCCCCGCCGGCACGCCATAGATCGCGGCGGAGGCGAGGCTCCACTTGATCTCCCGCCCGATCTGCTTGTCGAGGCCGACATACAGGCCCGGCCGCGTCGCCCGTGTGGCGAGCGCGAACGCGCCGGAGGTGATGATGTAGCGGACGCCGACGATCGCCGTCATCGCGGCGGCGGACAGGAGGATGGCGGCTAGCGCGTTCATCGGGCTCGTCTAGCCGCTTTACGTGCGGCGTTGAAGCCGGCGGCCGGCTGCGCGTCCACACCTAGTCGATCCGATTATCGAACCGACAGATTGCAGTGCGTAGAACGGGGACATCACGGTATCAGGAGCGTCCGCCATGTCCCTCACGCCCGTCCAGCAAAACGCCTATGACGATGTGCGTGGCCGGCTCGAGTCGGGGTTTCTGAACCCGGTCACGCACGGCGACGTGAACGCCGCGGCCGCGACGCTCAAATCGCTGAACGCCGCCGACGCCAATGCCGTCGTCGCCGAGATGGAAAAGAGCGGCCAGCTCGACAAGCTCGCGTCGGAGGGTGTCGACGGCACCTGGTTCGGCAATGGCGGCTATACCGATGGCGAACGGCGCGACCTGTTCAACGATCTGGCCGGCAAGCTGACCGGATCGAACCTTGCCGCGGTGTCGAACGCGTTCGAGCGATCGAAGTCGGGCGAAGGTGGCTTCGACCTTGCCGGTGAATTCGCGTCGTCCGTGGCGACGCACGCGTCGGCCGCTCAGAAGGTGGATTTCATCAAACAGCTCACCAGCGAGGCGAGCGATGGCAAGGGCCTGTCGGGGGTCAACATCGGCGGGAGCTGGAGCCGCGAGGTCGACGGCGACGCAGCAGCGATCGGGACCGTGCTCGGCTCGCTGCGCGGCGGACAGGCAGAGGCGGCATTCCGCCACCTCGCCGCCAATCCCGCGGCGCTGAGCGCGGTGACCCGGACCGGCATCGACCAGACCAGCCACTACAGCCAGGGCGGCGTCGTCACCGGCTTCGACACCGCGCGGTTCCGCGGGGTGATGGACGCGGCGGCATCGATTTCGAATCCCGATCTCAAGGCGCGCGTCTTCGATGCCGGCGCGACCGAGCTTCGCACGATTCGCGACACGCCGGGCATCAGTTTGGGCGTCAACTCGATCGACCGCGGCGAAGCACTGGGCGACGTGCGCGACAGCCTGACCAAGCTGATCGACAGCGACACGACGGGCGTCGTCCACGAACTCGAAACCAACAGCGAGACGCGCGCCGGCTCGGCGCTGTCGGCCTATACCCAGCAGATGTTCGAGGGTGACAAGGCCGACACGCTCGGCGAGCAGATGGCCCGCCTGCAACTCGGCAACGACGCCACGACTCGGCCGCAGGACCCGGTCGCCCGGCTCAACCAGACGGTGAAGGCCCCCGACGGCACCGACCGTCGCGAGAACGCCGCCGCGCTTGGCTATTTCGTGGGTGCCGCCTATGCCGGCGCCGCGGCGCAAGCCGACGGGATCAAGGGGCAGCAGGACAACGTGACCGCGATGCTCAAATCGGTCGGCGCGATCGTCGGCGCCGCTACCGGGCCGGTCGGCGGCGCGATCACGGGCGCGGGCGGCGAATGGCTGAACAAGGCGGTCGAAGCGGCGATCGACAACCCCAAGCTCGAGCCCGCCCAGCGACTGGAAAGCGCGGCCCTCCCCTCGGTCGCGAACGATCCCGACGCGCCCTTCGACCGCGAGGTTGCGGTCGGCGACAAGGCGGAGAGCGCGTTCGGCGATGCCGTCGACCGCGTGCGCCGGAACGCCCAGCCCTGATGCGGGCCGGCCGATGGCCCCTCCTCTTGATCCTTGCCGCCGGCTGCACGGATAAGGTGCCCATGACCCTGCCCGATCCCCCCGCGCCGATCGTCCAGCCCGCGGAATATGCGTTCGGCGATGCCATCGCCTCTGCCGACAATCGCGCGGCGGCGGCGGCGCAGGACCTGTTGCGGCCGCGTTTCGGCGGCGGACAGGAGCGCAATCTGGTCGCACCGGCCGGCACCGACTTCGCCGCGGTCACGCGCTGGTACGACGCGCGCGCCCAGGAAGCGGGATGGGAGCCCGTCGCCGGATTCACCGACCGACTGGGTGGCGGACGACACGGCTTCGCCTATGCGGCGGGAACCCGCGCCTTTGCGCTGGTGTGGATCGATGAGGCTTCGCCGGACGGCAACCGCCCGGTCACCACCATTCGCTTCGGCGAGGGACGCTGAGTCCGCGCATCCCCTTCCCACTCCCCCCGATCCCCGCTAGTCGAGGGACATGGCCTCCACCCATCGTTGCAACGTCGCGATCGTCGGCGCAGGCCTTGCCGGCGGGCTGATCGCGCTGGCGCTGGCGGAGCGGCGGCCGGGGCTGGAAATCCGGCTGATCGACGGTGCGGGATCGGTGGGGGGCAATCACCTCTGGTCGTTCTTCGACCACGACATCGCGCGCGAGGATCGCTGGCTGGTCGAGCCGCTGATCGTGCATCGCTGGGACAGCTACAATGTCCGCTTCCCGCGGCACGGCCGTGCGATCGCGGCGCGCTACAATTCGATCGAATCCGACCGGCTCGACGCGGTGGTGCGAAAGCGGCTGCCCGAGCGCGCGCTGATGCTGGGGCGCAAGGTGCTGGCTGCCAGCGCGACCGCGGTGGTGTTCGCCGACGGCGACCGGATCGAGGCGGACGGCGTCATCGACTGCCGCGGGCCGGGCGACGTGTCTCACCTCGTCATGGGGTGGCAAAAGTTCATCGGGCAGGAACTGGTGCTGACTGCCGATCACGGTGCCCCGCGGCCGATGGTGATGGACGCGTCGGTCGAACAGATCGACGGCTATCGCTTCGTCTATTGCCTGCCCTTCGCGCCCGACCGGATGTTCGTCGAGGACACTTATTACAGCGACACCCCCGACATCGACGACCGCGCGCTGGACGGCCGCATCGCCGCCTATGCCGCCGCGCGCGGGTGGGAAGTCGAACGCGTCGCGCGGGCCGAACGCGGGGCGCTCCCCGTCGTGTGGGGCGGCGATTTCGAAAGCTACTGGCTGTCGGGCGGGCGCGGGGTGGCCAAGGCGGGAATGCGCGCAGGGCTGTTCCATCCGCTGACCGGCTATTCGCTGCCCGATGCGGTGCGCACCGCCTCGATGCTGGCGCGCGCCCGCGATTATGCGGGCGCGGCGCTGCACGACACGACGCACGACCATGCCGCCGCCACCTGGGCGTCGCGCGGCTTCTATCGGATGCTCACCGCGATGCTGTTCCGCGCCGCCGATCCGGCGGATCGCTGGCGCGTGCTCGAACGCTTCTACCGCCTCGATGCCGGGTTGATCGGCAGGTTCTATGCGGGGCAATCCACCATCTTCGACAAGGCACGGGTACTGACGGGCAAGCCGCCGGTCCCCATCGGGCGCGCGATCGCGGCTATTAGGGAGTCAAGGGTTTGAAGACCGCAGCGGTCATCGGTTCGGGTTTCGGCGGGCTGGCACTCGCCATCCGCCTGCAGGCGGCGGGCATCGCCACGACCATCGTCGAGGCGCGCGACAAGCCCGGCGGACGCGCCTATTACTGGCAAAAGGACGGCTTCACCTTCGACGCCGGCCCCACCGTCATCACCGCGCCGGAGGCATTGCAGGAGCTCTGGGCACTGTCGGGCCACGACATGGCCGAGGATGTCGAGCTGGTCGCGGTCAATCCCTTCTATCGCCTCAACTGGGCGGACGGGACCAATTTCGACTACACCAACGACGATACCGTGCTCCGCCAGGAAATCGGCAAGCTCGATCCCGGCGATATCGAGGGATACGCCCGCTTCCTCGACTATTCGCGCGGCGTGTACGAGGAAGGCTATGTCAAGCTGGGGTCGAAGGCGTTCCTCGACTTCGGATCGATGGTGAAGGCGGCGCCCGCGCTGGCGAAGTATCAGGCGTGGCGCTCGGTCTATTCGATCGTCGCGGGGTTCGTGAAGAACGAGAAGCTGCGCCAAGCGCTGAGCTTCCACACGCTCCTCGTCGGCGGCAATCCGATGAAGACGTCGAGCATCTATGCGCTGATCCACAAGCTGGAGCGCGACGGCGGCGTCTGGTTTGCCAAGGGTGGCACCAACCGGCTGGTCGCGGGCATGGTCCGCCAGTTCGAGCGGCTGGGCGGCACGATCCGCCTCGACGACCCGGTCGTCTCGATCGAGACGCTGGGCGACCGCGCGACGGGGCTGACGACCAAGAGCGGCTGGCATCTCGACGTCGATGCGATCGCGTCGAACGCCGACCTGATGCACAGCTACAAGGACCTCCTTTCAGGCTCGCGCAGCGCCAAGCGGACGGGTGCGAAGCTGGAGCGCAAGAAGTTCTCGCCCTCGCTGTTCGTCGTGCATTTCGGGGTGAAGGGCACGTGGCCGGGGATCCCGCACCACATGATCCTGTTCGGCCCGCGCTATCAGGGGCTGCTCGCCGACATCTACGATCACGGCGTGCTGTCGGAGGATTTCAGCCTCTATCTCCACCACCCGACCGTCACCGATCCGTCGATGGCGCCGGAGGGGCACTCGACCTTCTACGCGCTCGCCCCCGTGCCGCATCAGGGCAAGTTCCCCGCCGACTGGGACGCGATCAAGGAAACCTACGAGCGCCGCATCCTCGACGAGGTGGGGCGCCGGCTGATCCCCGACATCCACGACCGGATCGTCACCAAGTTCAGCTACACGCCGGCCGACTTCACCCGCGACCTGTCGGCGCATCTGGGCAGCGCGTTCAGCCTGGAGCCGGTACTGACGCAGAGCGCATACTTCCGCGCGCATAACCGCGACGATCATATCCCGAACCTCTATTTCGTCGGCGCGGGCACGCATCCGGGCGCGGGCATCCCCGGTGTCGTCGGCAGCGCGAAGGCGACGGCGGAGCTGATGCTGGCGGAACCACGCTGATCGGCCTATCGGCGGCGCGGACAAGCCATTGAGAAAGACGAAGTCATGAACCGCATCGCGGTCTATTGCGGGTCGGCGACCCCCGCCGACCCCTCCTATATCGAGTGCGCGGCGCTCACCGGCCGGACGCTGGCGGGCCGCGGCATCGGCACCGTCTATGGCGGCGGCAAGCTGGGGCTGATGGGCGCGGTCGCCGACGCGGCACTGGCGGCGGGAGGCGAGGTGATCGGCATCATCCCGCAGGCGCTGGTCGATGCCGAAGTCGCGCATCGCGGCCTCACCAGCCTCGAAACCGTCACGGGCATGCACCAGCGCAAGCAGCGCTTCACCGACCTGTCCGACGGCTTCCTGACGCTGCCGGGCGGCACCGGCACGATGGACGAGTTGTGGGAAGCGATGAGCTGGTCGCAGATCGGCTATCACACCAAGCCCGTCGGCCTGTTCAACTGGCAGGGCTTCTACGACCCGCTGATCGCCTTCGTCGATCGTATGGCCGAGGTCGGGTTCCTGCGCCCGCAGCACCGCGACATCCTGATCGTCGACAGCGACCTCGACCGGCTGCTCGAACGCATGGCCGCCTATCGCCCGCACGTGCCGATCACGCGGATGACGCGCGAGGAACTGTGAGCGAGCGCGCCGCGCTGGTCGCCGCCGCCCGCGCGTCGATCGCGCGCGGGTCGAAGAGCTTCGCCGCCGCCTCCACCCTGTTCGACCGGGCGACGCGTGAGCGCGCGTGGCTGCTCTATGCGTGGTGCCGCAAGTGCGACGACGTGGCCGACGGGCAGGACCATGGCCACGGCATGTCCCGCGTCGAGGACGCCCCCGCCCGCGTCGCGCAGCTTCGCGCGCTGACCCATGCCGCGTTCCGGGGCGAGCCCACCGGCGACCCGGCGTTCGACGGCCTCAACGTGGTGGTGCGCGAAACGGGCCTGCCGCAGCGGTTCGCCGACGACCTGATCGACGGCTTCGTCCTCGATGCCGAGGAGTGGCAGCCGCGCAGCGAAGCCGACCTCTACCGCTATTGCTACCATGTCGCCGGCGCGGTCGGGTGCATGATGGCGGTGGTGATGGGCGTCGACCCGGCCGACGAGGCGACGCTTGACCGCGCCTGCGACCTCGGCCTCGCGTTCCAGCTCGCGAACATCGCGCGCGATATCGAGGAGGATGACCGTGCGGGCCGCTGCTACCTGCCGCAGGAATGGCTGGCGGAAATGGACGTGCCGCCCGGCCAGCACATGAAGCCGCCCTTCCGCTCGCGCCTCACCGTCCTCGCCCGGCGGCTGGCGACGCGCGCGGCGCTGCACGAGCAAAGCGCGCGCGGCGGCACGCCTGCGCTCTCGCTGCGCTCAGCCTGGGCGGTGCTGGCGGCGGCGGGCATATACGGCGACATCGCCCGCGAAGTCGCCCGCCGCGGCGACCACGCCTGGGATCACCGCGTCCACACGACCAGGGCGGAGAAGCTCCGCTGGATCGCGCGCGCGGGGGTGCAGGCGGCGCGGCGGGAACGGTATGCGGGGACGGCGCGGCCGGCGGAATTGTGGAGGCGGCCGCGGTGAGGCGACGGCATTAGGTCGTGGTCGATACAAGCTCTGGCCGCGTGTCCTAACCCATCATCACGAACGAATAGTCTTGCCCCGGCCGGGCGCGGCGCGGCGCTCAGTGCGGTTTCGGTTCGGTGTCCGCCAAGGCGGACTGGCGGAGCCGCGTGACCCGGATGGCAGGACTGCCATCATCCCCCGATACGACCGCCCCAGTCAACAGAACGAAGATCTCGCGCGGTGCGCCGCGCCGCTCCGGCGAGATGTCTGCCCCGTCGATAGCTCGATACGCGTCGCGGGCGGCCTGGTTCACGAGACTGATCGGATAGCGGGGACAGTTTTCGCCGCCGCCCAGCTTCGGCCCGATGTGAAAGGAAAAGGGCGAGGGGATGTAGAGTATGGCGGCTCCCTCTATCCGATCGCCTGCAGAAACCGACCAGCACTGGCCTACCGTGATGCGCGCCGGCTGGGAACTGCAAGCGGCAACGCTCAAGATCGCCACAGGAAGAGCCGCAACTCGCATGCATCAAGGCTCACAGATACCAAGGCGTTACGCAAGCGGCGTTCTCTACTGCCGGCACTTGGCGAGATCGTGGCGGGGAGGGCCCCGGTTCTTCCTCGTCACCCCGGACCCTTCGACAGGATCGGGACAGGCTTGATGCGGGGTCCCGCTCACTCTTCTACAAGCGTCAGGCAGCGGGACCCCGGGGTGACGATGAGGGTCAGGGTGGGCTTCCGTCTCGAAGCAGCGCCGCCCCCAGCAGCGTCAGCAGCTTCACGTCGACCCCGCACCCCTCCGCCCGCTTCGTCGCCACGAACGCGGGAAGCGCATCCAGCGCCACGCGGTGGACGGTGATCCCCTCGCCCGCCACACCGCCGCCCGGCCCGACCTGCGTCAACCCGCTCGCGCGCATCAGGGTGAAGCCCTCCGACGCCATGCCGGGGGAGGACCAGAACTCGCCCACCGGCTCCATGACGGCGGCGCGCCAGCCGGTTTCCTCCTCCAGCTCGCGCCGCGCGGCCTCGACCGGGTTCTCGCCCTCGGTCTCGTCGCCGACCAGCCCGGCGGGCAGTTCGATGCAGTTGCGGCCCAGTGGCACGCGGTACTGCTCGACCAGCAGGACATGGCCGTCCTCGACCGCCAGGATCACCGCCGCGTGGATGTTGCCGGTGCGCGAGACATATTCCCACCGCCCCCGCCGTTTCATGTCGAGCCAGCGGCCCGCCCACATCGTCTCGACCGGCTTGTCGCGGTCGAAGGGGTCGTCGGTCATGGCTCGCCACCCTTGCTGATCGTCGTTAGGCTGGCGCCGCCTTTAACGGGATCAAGGGGACAAGGCCAATGCTCAAGGATTTTCAGGCGTTCATCGCGCGCGGCAACGTGCTCGACCTCGCGGTCGGCGTCATCATCGGCGCGGCGTTCGGCAACATCACCAAGTCGCTGACCGACGACGTCATCATGCCGGTGATCGGCGCGATCTTCGGCGGGGTCGATTTCTCGGGCTATTTCCTGCGGCTGGGGCCGGTGCCCGCGGGCTATACCGGGTCGCTCTCCAACTATGCGGCGCTCAAGGCGGCGGGCGCGCCGCTGCTCGGCTTCGGCCAGTTCGTGACGGTGGTCATCAACTTTCTGATCCTCGCCTTCATCGTCTTCCTGCTGGTGCGCAGCGTCAACCGGATGATGACGCGCCTCGAAAAGCAGAAGGCCGAAGGTACCGCAGCGCCCGCCGCCGACCCGGCCGACGTAATCCTCCTTCGCGAGATCCGCGACGAGCTGAAGGCGTCGCGGGGAAATGCCCCGAGTGTCTGAATGAAAAAACGGCCGGTGCATCGCTGCACCGGCCAGAGTGGTCCGCAGGAGGAACCTGGGTACGGGGCCGGCCCTGAACCGGCCCCGAAGCTTGTCAGAGGTTGTAGGCGCGCTCGCCATGCTCGTTGATGTCGAGGCCCTCGACCTCGACCTCGAGGCTGGGGCGAAGGCCCATCACCTTGTCGATGACGAAGAACAGAACGAAGCTGATGAGGCCCGAATAGAGGAGCGTGAAGGCGACGGCCTTGACCTGCGTCCAGACCTGCGTCGCGATCGAATAGGTCGAGGCGTCGAATGCGGCGGGCAGGACGTTGTAGTCAAACACGCCCTGGCCGCCGAGCGACGGGGCCGCGACGATGCCGGTGCCGATCGCACCGACGATCCCGCCGACGCAGTGGACGCCGAACACGTCGAGCGTGTCGTCATAGCCGAACTTGTTCTTCACGGTGGTGACGAAGAAGAAGCAGACGATGCTGGCGACCGCACCGAGCACGATCGACGTGCCGGGATGGGCGAAGCCCGCTGCCGGGGTGATCGCGACGAGACCCGCGACGACGCCGGTGGCACCACCCAGCAGCGACGGCTTCTTGTGGACGATCTGCTCGATCACCGCCCAGACGACGCCCGCTGCCGCGGTGGCGACGAAGGTGTTGATGAACGCGACCGCGGTGACGGCATTTGCCTCGAGATTGGAGCCGGCGTTGAAGCCGAACCAGCCGATCCAGAGGAGCGAGGCGCCAATCATCGTCATGACCAGGCTGTGCGGCGGCATCGGCTCGGACTTGTAGCCGTGACGTTTGCCGAGGACGATGCAGCCAGCGAGGCCCGCGATGCCCGCATTGATGTGGACGACCGTGCCGCCGGCGAAGTCGAGCGCACCCCAGCCCCAAAGCAGGCCGTGATCGTCGGGCAGCCCCGGCTGGAAGTCCGGACCCGGCCAATACCAGACCATGTGCGCCATCGGGAAATAGACCAGCGTCAACCAGATCACCGTGAAGATGATGAGCGGCGTGAACTTCACCCGCTCGGCGAACGCGCCGACGATCAGCGCGGGGGTGATGCACGCGAACGTCATCTGGAAGATGACGAAGACCAATTCGGGCAGATAGACGCCGTTGGTGAACGTCGCGGCGAAGGTGGTCGCATCGACGCCCTTCAGGAACATCTTGGAGAAGCCGCCGACGAAGCTGTTGAGCGCGCCGCCGTTGGTGAACGCCATCGAATAGCCCCAGCCGACCCAGACCAGGCTGGCGACGCAGACGATCGTCAGCACCTGCATCAGCACCGACAGCATGTTCTTGGCGCGGACGAGGCCGCCGTAGAACAGCGCGAGCGCCGGCACCGACATCATCAGGACGAGCGCCGAGGAGAACAGCATCCAGGCGACGTCGCCCTTGTTCACCATCTCGGCGGTGGGCACCACGGGCGCGGCGGCGGCCGCGGTCTGGGCGAAAGCGGGTGCCGCGGCGAGGAGCGCGGCGCCCCCGGCGGCGATGGGTGCAATCAGTCGCTTCATCGGTCCCCCCTTCAAAGCGCGGTCTGGTCGGTTTCGCCGGTGCGGATGCGAACCGCCTGTCCGACGTCGAGCACGAAGATCTTGCCGTCGCCGATCGCGCCGGTGTTGGCGGCGGCCTGCACCGCCTCGACCACGCGCGGGGCGAGGTCGGAGGCGCAGACGACCTCGACCTTGATCTTGGGCACCATGTTCGTGGAGTATTCGGCGCCGCGATAGATTTCGGTCTGACCCTTCTGGCGGCCGAAGCCCTTCACTTCGCTGACGGTCATGCCCGCCACGCCGATTTCGGTGAGCGCCTCACGCACCTCGTCGAGCTTGAACGGTTTGATGATGGCGATGACGAGTTTCATGGCGCCCCCTGGCTGTGTCCCGGGGTCAACTTCGCAAGGCGCGTGCCAAACGCGAAAAACCCGGGTTACGGGCGCCTGCGGCAACGAAACTTCGTTACGGAAGTGTGAAATTTGTGCAGCCGCGAGAAGCTGCCTGTTTTTGAGGCAGGTGAGGGGCCGTGCCGATGTGCAAAGCCCCTCCCTGGCAGGGAGGGGTTGAGGTGGGTTGGCCGATGGGGTGGGTGCCGCCAGACGACGGGCCTACCAACCCCCAGCCCCTCTCTTCCAGAGAGGGGAGCAAAAGGGAGCTAGCCTTCCAGCGCCTCGGCGATCACGGCGCGGGCTTCGCGCTCGTCGTCGGCGTCGACCATGACGCGGACGGGGATGAGGAAGGCGCTGCCCTCCCCCAGGCTCATCTCGCCGTCGAAGCCGATCGCGGGGATGCCCGCGGCCTCCAGCGCGCCGACGACGACATGGGCTTCGATGCGATTGTAGCGGCCGATCTCGACGAGCATGACACCCGCCTGCCCCGCTTCGGCCGTCAGGGCAAGGGGTTCAGGCGGCGCGGCGCTTGCCCGAGGCGCGGGCGTTGTCGGCGGCGATGCTGTCGACCATGAGCTCGTACTGGCGGAGGTCATAACCCGCATCGACGAACCGGCGGATCTCGGAGGTGTCGACCTCATACCCGTGCCGCCAGCTCAGCACCGCCATTCGGCGCAGTGCCTCTAGCTTCGGATCGGCGAGGCGCGGGTTGGGCCGCTCGCCGAACAGGACGCCCATCGCGACCGCGACGCGGCCCGGCTCACGCAGCGATGCCACCTTGTCCCGGCGCGCAAGTGCGACGACCGACCATTCGAGCGGGCTGAACGCGGGCTTCGCGCGGAAGCTGGCGGGCGCAGGAGCAGCGGCGCTGCCGGCTGCCACTTCGGCGAAAGCGAGATATGCCATGAACCGTCCTTCCCTGAACCCGGCCGCACAGCCCCGCCGCGAACCGCATAGCTCGCGCGCCGCCGAACGTCGCCGCCTTTTCGATGGTGGAAGGAGGGTCGATCCCGACTTCCATACCAAGCGGTATAGAAGTTCATTCAGTCGCCGTCAATCGTTCTGTACCGCCCGGTACAGAAAAAAGTTCAGCGCGTCGGCCAGATGTCGAGCGTGAAGTCGACGGTCCGGGCAAGCTGCTCGCGCGGGACGCCCGCGCTCGCCTGCACCGCCAGGCCCTGAAGCACGGCGAACAGGTAGTGGATGAGATCGTCGGGCGCGATGTCGGCGCCGAAATCGCCCTCGGCCTGCGCGCGCTCGAACCGGGCGAGCATCGCTGCGTGCGAGGAGGCGCGGCGCGCGATCACTTCCTCCCGAATTGCCTGCGCATCGTCGCCGCAGGGCAGGCTGGAGATGACGCTGAGGCAGCCCTTGGCCGCGCAGTCGCTGGTCTGCGTCTCGATCCCGCCGCGCATCATCCGCTCGGCAACGCCGCGCGCGGTGGGGGCGGCGAGCGCACGGCCGATATAGTCGAGCTTCTCGCGCTCGTAGAGGTCGAGTGCGTGGCGGAAGAGCGATTCCTTGTTGCCGAACGCGGCATACATGCTCGGCCGGGTGATCCCCATCGCCTCAGTGAGGTCGCTGATCGAGGCGCCTTCATAGCCCTTGGTCCAGAACACACGCAGCGCCGCGGCCAGCGCGGTGTCGGTGCAGAAACCGCGCGGGCGGCCCTTCTGCGCCTGGACGCAATCGCCCTGAATGTCGTGATCGAGAACCGTGACCATCGCACGCATATACGACGCGCGGGCGCCGCTTTCAAATCGGACCGCGACGCGTCAGGCGAACGCAGGTTCGCGCTCGGTTGTGGCGACCTGTCGATAGAGCGATTCGCAGCCGTCGAGCCAGCGGTCGTGCGTGAAGCAGCGGCGGACCCGCGCATGCGGCACCGCGCGCGGGATCGCCGCCGCTTCGCCGATCGCGCGGGCCAGTGCGGCGACGTCGCCGGGCGGAACGACCACCCCGCCTTCGCCCACCACTTCGGCCGCAGCGCCCATGTCGAACGCGGCGACGGGAAGCCCGCAGGCCATCGCCTCGATCGCGACGAGGCCGAAGGGCTCGTCCCAGCAGGGCGTGAACACGAAGACCGATGCGCGGCCCACTTCCGCTGCCAGCGCCGCGCCGCGCAGGTGCCCGCCATAGCGGATTGCGGGGCCGAGGCGGGGCTCGACCTCCGCCGCCCAGTAATCGGCATCCTCGATCGCGCCGAACAGCGTGAGGGGCACGCCCGCCCGCCGCGCCGCGTCGATGGCGTGGTGCGCGCCCTTGTTCGGGGTGATCCGCCCGCACCACACCGCCTCGCCATTGCCCATGGGGACGAACGGCCAGCGATCGGGGTCGATGCCGTTGTGGAGCACCGATGCCTCCGCCGGTGCCCCCTCCGGCCACCAGGCGTCCAGTTGCCGCGCCGATGTGACCGTCAGCCGGTGACCGGGCGCCGCACTCGCCCGCACGAACCAGTGGAGCGCGTCATAGGGCGGCACGTGGAGCGAGGTGACCGTCGGCACCGCCGCCGTCCGCCGCGGCTCCAGCGGGAAGCGGTGAAGGCTGTTGTTGTGGACGACGTCGAAAGCGCCGCGCGCGATCCGGTCGCATGCCGCGCCGTATGCGGCGTCGAGATAGCCGGTCAGCACCGCCGACCCGCGATAGACATCCCAGGGAAAGGCACGCTCGTAATGCTTGGCGAGCACGGGATCGATCGCGAACGCCGCGTCGCTGTCGCCAGAGGCGAACAGCACCACCTCGTGCCCGCGTGCCGCCAGTCCGCGCACCAGATGCCAGCAATGCGATTCCATGCCGCCGGCGAACGGCTCGGCGATCGGCTGGCGAAGGTGCGCGAGGACGGCGATCCTCACGCGGCGACCGTCACCGTGGTGACCTGCAACGCCTCGGCCTGAAGCTGGCGCAGGACGCGCGCGGAATTGGCATAGGGCATGTGGCTCTGCTGGCCGGTGAGCGCGCGGTCAGCCTCGTCGGGGCGGCGCAGGATGCGGATCGGCTGGCCGGGGGTGTCGTCAACCAGCCCCATCAGGCGGAACGCGTGGAGCCAGTGGCCCATCGTCCGGTATCCCCACTTCGCCTCGAACAGCTCGGCATTGCGCACCACGCTGTCGAGATGGTGGACCGGCGGCATGTGGTGCGGGTGGTACTGGTGATAGGCGAGCGCGCCCTTGATCCACGCGATCGGCACGCCCGCCAGGCTGATCGTCTTGCCGAAGTCGGTATCCTCGCCGCCATAGCCGGCATAGCGCTCGTCGAAGCCGCCGGTGGCGAGGAAGGTCGCGCGGCGCATCGCGAAGTTGAGCGACCAGAAGCAGCGATAGTCGGCGCAGATCTCGATCCCCGAGGGCGGTGGCCCGCGGCGGTCCGAATGCCGCTCCGCCACCGCGGCGAACCCCTCGTAGGTCCACGCGCCCGCCGTCGCGCCGCCGGGCAGGTACATGACCTCCCCCATGATGAGCCCGTCGAGTTCGGCGAGGCCCGCGGCATAGTCGGCGACGAGGTCGGGCGTCGGGATGCAGTCCATGTCGAGGAACACCAGCCCCTCCCCCACCGCAGTCGCCGCAGCGGCATTACGCGCGGCCGCGAGCGGCAGCTCGTCGGCGAGAATGTGGATCTGGCGGGTGGGGAACGGTGCTTCGGGCAACGTATAGAGCGCGTCCTGCATCACCGCGACGATCAGTTCGGCCGGCTGCTGCGTCTGCCGGCAAAGCCCCTCGACGACGTTGGTCAGGTGATCGGGCCGGCCGCTGGCAAGCGTGACGACCGAAAGGCTGTTCATCGGATCAGGGCTCCATCGTCGGGGGTGGTCTGTGGTGCGGGCTCAGGGTTCCAAAGGCGCTCGGCGAGCGTTTCGAGCCAGAAGGCGACGCGCTCGGCCGGGTCGTCGTCGATCATCGCCTGCTGAACGGCGGGGCGATGGTTGCCGAGCGTCTCGGCGAGCGCGGCGGTCCAGGCGTGCGCCGAGGCGGGCAGATGGGGGCGCACCGTCGCCGCCCCCGCAGCGGCCAGCGCCGCCGCCTTGGCATGCTGCTCGTCGAAATAGCGCCATTCGGGCACCGCCAGCCAGGGCCGGCCGGCGGCGAGGATCTGCTGGCAGGTAGTGTTGCCCGTCGACGCGACGATCAGGTCGGCGGCGGCGATATGGTCCGCCGCATCCTCGACCCAGCCGCGATGCTCGACATTGGCGGGCTCGGTGGCGTGCCAGTCGCGCTGGACGTTGCCGATCGTGATCCAGCGCGCGCCGGGCCTCGAACGTGCGCCGACGCCGATCGGAGCCTGTGCGAACCCCGCGCCGCCGCCGCCCGACAGGACGAGGATCATCTCCTCGCCCGCGGCCACGCCGATCCGCTGCCGCGCGACTTCCCGCTCGGGCACGCGCGTATCGACGCCCAGCCCCCCGGCGAAACACGTCTTGGCCCGCCATTCGGGCGTCCACTCGGGCTGCGCCAGCGCGGCATGGAACGGCGCGAGCAACCCCGCCGCCCCGTCATAGGCCGCCCGATGCCCCGCATCGCCGCGGTCGCCGTGCTGGAGCACCTTCACGTGCGGGACCGAGCAGATGCGCGCGAGCTGCGCCACCTCGGCCGACACATCGCTGACCATGAGCGCAGGGTCGGCGCGGTCGAACCAGTCGGTCATCACCGCCATCGCCCGGCGGATGCCCGGCCAGCCGAGCGGCGCGCAGTGCAGCGTCTGCGGCGTGGGCACCCAGTCCATGCCGCCGCTCTCCTCGCCCGTCGGTTCGAACAGCGAGGGAAGCTTCACGATCTCGACATGGCCGGGCAGCGCCGGGAAGATATCGTCCCGCGCGCAAAAGACGGTGAGCGGGCGCGCCGTGGGCAGCGCATTGGCGATCGCCGCCAACCGCTCGGCATGGCCGCGCCCCTGATGATGGACGAAGTAACCAAAAGGCCGCATCATGCGACCTTCGCGATGGGCAAGGCAGCGAGGCCAAGCCGCGCCAGCCCCTCGATCACACCATCGGCATGGCAGGCCGCCGCGCGGTAGAGCCCCGGCCGGTCGGGCAGAACGGCGAGTTCGTCGCCCGCATTGCCGACGACGATCGCATGGCCGCACGCGGTCAGCATGTCGATATCGTTGCCGCTGTCCCCGGCGGCGACGCACTGCGCCAGGGCCAAACCGGTGCGCGCCGCATAGGCGGCGATCGCCCGCGCCTTGCCTCCCGTGGCCGCGATCACGTCGATCAGGCGGCCGTGCGAGAAGATCACCTGCGCGCGCACGCGCGCTGCCGCGAGCGCGCCGCGCATGCGCGTCGCGTCGCCCGCACCGCCGAAATAGCTCAGCTTGTGCGGCCCCGCGGTCTCGGGCGGCTGCGCATCGAGGTCGAGCGGGGCAAGCGCAGCCTCCACCGCGCCGCGGTCCCACCCCTCGTCCAGCGCCGCCGCATAATCCTCGCACTCGCGCCAGCCGCCGCGCCCGTCGGGCAGCATGATCCGCGTGCCCACATCGACGATGAAGGCATCGGGCACCGGCAAGCCCCAGCGCGACAGGATCGTCCGCGCCATCGGCAGGCTGCGCCCCGTCGCCACGACGAACGGCAGCGACGAGGCACCGCGCCACGCGGCGAAGGCAGCGGCAGCGGCGCGGCTGCCGGTGAGCGTATTGTCGATGTCGCAGGCGAGCAGCCCGGGCTCGGCCAGGTCGGCATAGATCGACACCGACCCGGCGGCGTACCGATCCCAGTCATACGTTCCGACGCCGCGCCGTCCCGCCTCGGCAAAGCCGCGGTGCCGCGCGCGGTTGCACAGGATCGCGCGCATCGCCGCGGCGAGCGCCGCCTCGTCGGTCGGATCGACGGACAGGCCGTGGCCGATCGTCGCGACGATCTCCGCCGCGCCGCCGCGGTTCGTCGCGACGATGGGGACGCCCGCCGCTGCCGCCTCGAGCAGCGTCAGCCCGAACGGTTCGTGGAGCGCCGGATTGACGAAAAGCCCGCCCGCCGCCGCCCGCGCATAGAGCGCCGCCACGTCGCCCGCATCGTGGCGCGGCGGCAGCGCAATCCGACCCGCCAACGACGGCCGGCCGGCAAGCGCGCGGAGTGCGTCCAGCACTGCCGCTTCCTCATCGCTCGCATGGTCGTGCTGTCCGGCGAGGATCACGAGGTTCGCCGCCTCGCGCAGCGCCGCATCGCCGGCATAGGCGCGAAGGAGCGCGGCAAGATTCTTCTTCGCCACCGGGCGGGCGATCGCGAGGATGATCGGCTTGTCCGGATCGCTCAGCCACTCGCCGAGCCGGTCGGTGATCGCCGAGCCTGTGTCGCCATGCCGCGCGGGCACCCCGGGCGCGACGACATGCACCCGCGTACCCGGTGCCATGCCATAGCCGCCGACCTGCCGCGATGCCTCTTCCCGCGTGGAGACGATGACCGCCGAAGCGCCCCGGATCGCCGCCCGCTCGCCTTCGATCCGCGCGGCAAGGCCGGGGCACTCCAGCCCCTGCCGCTGCTTGTCGATGCCCAGCGCGTGCGGCGTGTAGACAAAGGGGATGCCGAAACGGCGCTCGGCCTCCGCCGCGACCGCTGCGGCATCGGCGAAATGAGCGTGGATGACGTCGGGGCGGCGATCGAGCGCATCCAGATAGGCGCAGAACGCCTCGACAAAGGCCGGCAACTCGGCCGCGAGCGCTTCCTTTTCGAGATAGCCGGGGCTCGGGGTGGCGATCCGTCGAATGGCAACGCCGGGCGCAACCGGCTCCGTCGCGGCGCCGTGGACGGCGCCCAATCTCGCATCGGTGAAGCGGCGCGTGACGATCGTCACCTGCTCCACCCAGCGCAGCCGCGCCTGCGCGAGCGCAGCGTCGATGACATAGGCGATGTGCCCGCCCGTATCGGCGGTGATGCCGTACTTGATCGGCGGCGCCTTCAGGCAACCGCCCAGGGCAAGATGGACGATGTGCATGCCTGCCCCCGTTTTCCTTGAAAAACGAGAACGTTGCGATGCTCGATTCGGGTCCCGAACGAAATATTGATCCCGATCATAGCCGATGCTCGGTCAATCGGACCATGCTCCAGCCCTGCGCTGATCAGGCTGCGGGATATGTCGTTATTCGGAAAGTGGTGCCCGGGGACGGAGTCGAACCGCCGACACTGCGATTTTCAGTCGCATGCTCTACCAACTGAGCTACCCGGGCACGGGTCCGCGGCCTTGGAGCGCCGCTGGGAGCGCGCCTCTTAGTCGGGCGAATCGCCCCTGTCCAGCCCATCAATCTCCATCGGATCGACGGGGCGGCCGGGCAGGCGATAGCCCTCGCCCAGCCATTGCAACAGGTCGCGGTCGCGGCACCCCTGTGAGCAGAAGGGCGCGTGCTCGGCGCTGGCGGGGCGATCGCAGATCGGGCAGCCCTTGGACTTGGTCATCGTGGCTCCTCGGCGACGAACCGCGCGGCCACGCCGGTTCGCCGCGCCAGTTCATCGATCAGGTCGGGGCGGCGCGCCAGCCAGCGCGCCACGGGTTCGGGGACGATATGGGTATCGGGCACCGGCGGCGGAACCCGCTCGGCGATGCGCAGCGCCGCGCGGGCGGCGTGGCCCACGGGATCGGCGAGGATCACCTCGGGCAGCGAGGCACGGGTGCGGCGGCGCACGACCTGAAGGAAGCCGAAGCCGTTGATCGCGGTTCGCTCGAACGGCTGGGGCAGCGCGGCGTCCAGCGCGGCGGCAGCAGCCACGCGCTCGGCCTTGTTGGCGAGCGTCGGGAAGTCGATGCCGATCGAGCCGCCGATCCCGTGCCGCTCGATCGCCTGCGCCGCGGCATGCGCGGCGGCGATCGATAGGGGGCCATGCGGCGGCGGGCCGTCGACATCGAACAGCGTCATCGCTGGCGTCACCGCCATGCGCAGCCAGCCGCCGGGAAAGGCGATGTCGCCGGCGATCGCCTCGTCGATGACTTCGGACCAGCCTGTCGCCTCCAACGCGTCGGGCTGGTGCGCGCGGAGCTCGACGACGGGGATGCCGGTCGCGGCGATGCGATCGCGCAGCGTCGGGCCGGGTTGCAGCGGGCCATCTGACGGCACCGCCTTGGGCAGGCGGCGGCGGCCGCGCTCGATGATCGCCTCGCGCACGATGCGCACGGTCAGCGATGCGCCCTGGGTGATACCGGGGGGCAGCGGCTCGACCAGCGCCTCGCCCAGCTTGCCCGGCAGCGCGACCTTGCCGGTGCGGGGGCCGTTTCGCTCGACCAGGCGGGCGCGGGCGACCATCCCGTCGCGCGGCTCAGGTCCGTCCACCTCGATCCGCGCCTTCCAGATGCGCCCGCGCGAGACGAGCGCGGCGCGCGCCTCACCGATCCCCGCCTCGTAGATCCATTCAGCCAAGGGGGACGCCGGCGCTCTCGAGCAATGCGCGCGTGTCGTAGAGCGGCAGGCCGATGACGCCCGAATGGCTACCCGACAGGAAGCGGACGAACGCCTCGGCCCGGCCCTGGATGGCATAGCCGCCCGCCTTGCCCAGCCCCTCGCCGCAGGCGATGTACGCCTCGATCTCGACATCGGTCAGCCGCTTGAATGCGACGATCGTGTCGGACAGACGCGTTCGCGCACGGCCGCTCGCGTCGATGACGCAGACCGCGGACAGCGCGTGGTGACGGCGGCCCGACAGCAGGCGAAGCAGGTCACGCTGGATCTCGGGCGTCTCGGCGGGGGGCAGGATGCGGCGGCCGACCGCGATCGTGGTGTCGCCGGCGATGACCACCTCATCGGCGGCGCGGTCCACCGCGCGCGCCTTGGCCTCGGCCAGCCGCAGCGCATAGGGGCGCGGCAGCTCGCCCTTCAACGGCGATTCGTCGATGTCGGGCGCGGCGACGCGCGACGGTACCGCGCCGATGCGCGCGAGCAGGTCCCGTCGCCGCGGCGACGTCGAGGCGAGCACGAGCGGCACGGACAGGATCGTCAGGCGGGGATCAGGACGACGACGGGCCGGGGCCGCCGCGACCGGGCATGAAGCGATAGGTGATGCGACCCTTGGTGAGGTCGTAGGGGGTCAGCTCGACCAGCACCTCGTCGCCGACGAGCACGCGGATGCGGTTCTTGCGCATCTTGCCCGCGGTGTGCCCGAGAATTTCGTGATCGTTCTCGAGCCGGACGCGGAACATCGCGTTGGGGAGCAATTCCACCACGCGCCCGCGCATTTCGAGCAGTTCTTCCTTGGCCAAACGCAGTCCTCACGGGGTTCGCAAAAGTCGCGGGCCTATACGCCCGGACGGTCAAAAAGGAAAGCGCCGCGGCGGCTTGGGGCTCGGCGGCGGCGGTTTCACGCCTCAGCCGTGGTTCAGATGCCACGCGGCAAAACTTATATAGGCGGATTGTCGCGTAATTCGAGGGTGGTTCGATGGCTTATGCCGCGGTCGATCGACGGGAACGGGTGCCGGGCGCGGTCGCGGCGCTGGCGGCGACGGGGCTGTTCGGCTGGGCGCTGATCACCGGGCTCGGCTTCGATCCGGTGTCCCATGTGGTCGAGAGCCTCAAGACGTTCGACGTGGCCCCCGAACCGCCGCCGCCGCCCGATCCCGTCGTCCCCCCGCCGCGCCGCGACAAGCGGCCGGAGGGGGAGGCCGCACCGCCCAACCTGCGCTCGAAGGCGACCGAGGTGACAGCACCGAAGCCGATGATCGTCCTCCCCCTGCCCCCGCCGCCGGTCACCGTCGCGGAGAAGCCGGGGCCGGGGGTGCAGGCGACCAGCGGCGCGGCCGATGTGCCCGGTCCGGGCACGGGCGCCGGCGGCGTCGGCAACGGCTTCGGCGCGGGCGGTTCGGGCGATGGCGAGGGCGGCGGCTGGGAAGACGAAACCCCGCCCGAGCAGATCCGCGGCAACATCGCCGATGCCGACTATCCCTCGCACCTCGCCGATGCGGGGATCGGCGGGCGTGTCGGCGTGCGCTATCGCGTCGATCCCGACGGGCGCGCGCGGGACTGCCGCGTCACCCGGTCGAGCGGCACGCGCGAGCTCGATGCGCTGACCTGCGACTATATCCAGCGGCGCTTCCGCTTCCGCCCCTCTCGCGATGCGCGCGGGCGTGCGGTGGCGGCGGAGATCGTCGAGAATCACGAATGGGTGCCGGACGGCAATTGAGCGGGGCGCCCCGACGGGCGCCCCGCGCCGTCGTCAGTCTTTGAGATTCGCGGGCACCGCCCCGCCGCTCTTGGCCAGTTCGCGCATCACGGCCTGGTGCAGCCAGATATTCATTTCGGCACTGCCGTCGGTCGCGCCCGTATAGCCGAGCTCGGTCGCCAGTTCCTTGCGGTTGGCGAGGCTCGAATCGAGATCGAGCAGCTTCATCAGGTCGACGATCGATGTCTTCCAGTTAAGGTCGGGATTGCCCTTCGCCTGCGCGATTTTCGCGATCGCTGCCTCGGGATCGACGGGGGTCGGGGCGGCAGGCTGCGCCGCCGCCGGGGCGGGCGCGGCCGGATTCGAAGCCGGGGCGGCGGTCGGCTGGGCCGGCGCGGGCGCCGGGCGCGGCGCCGCGGGCGCGGATGCAGGCGTCGGCGCGGCAGGCTTGTTGTTGCTGTGGCCGAGGTAATTGTCGCTGAAGGGTCCGCCGCTGCCGAAGATCGCGCTCTTGATCTTGCCGAGGATGCTCATGGTCCGTCGCTCCTTGAATGACGGTGCCTGAACGCCCCCGCGGCGCGAACGCTCCTAGCGCACGAGCCGGATTGGCGGGGAATAATCGGCCTGGGTCATGAAGATGCTCTCGACCCGCTCGACCAGCTTGCCGTTCGCTTCCGAGGCAGCGGCGACGGCGCGCCATTCGGGGTCGGCGCCGAACGCCGCCCAAGCTTTCTCCCGCGCCTCCCGGCTCGGATAGGCGAGGACATAGACGACGCGGCCGCCGGGCGACTTCTCGTTCGGCTGCTCGACCCAATAGGCGACGTTGGTCATGCCGTGCCGCTCGAACAGCTTGAGCGTATGTCCACGGAACCGGGCGCTCAGCGCATCGAGCTTGCCCGGCGCGGCGTGATAGATGCGCAGTTCGTAGATCGCCGTGCGCGGATCGAGCCGCGGCTGGGCCGCTTGAGCGAGGGCGAGCGTCGTCAGCGCGGCGATCATGTCGGTTTCCTTCGAAGAAAGCGGCCCGCCCCTTGTCGGAGCGGGCCGGTCGGGTCAGCCCATGCCCGCCAGCGCGGCGAGCAACAGCAATGCGACGATGTTGGTGATCTTGATCATCGGGTTGACCGCGGGGCCGGCGGTATCCTTGTACGGATCGCCCACGGTGTCGCCGGTGACGGCGGCCTTGTGCGCCTCCGACCCCTTGCCGCCGTAATTGCCGTCCTCGATGTACTTCTTGGCATTGTCCCACGCGCCGCCGCCGCTCGTCATCGAGATCGCGACGAACAGGCCCGAGACGATGACGCCGAGCAGCATCGCGCCCAGCGCCGCGAACCCCTGCGCCTGCCCCGCCACCGCCGTCACGATGAAGTAGATCGCGATCGGCGCGAGGACGGGGAGGAGCGAGGGGATGATCATCTCGCGGATCGCCGCGCGCGTGACGATATCGACGGTGCGGGCATAGTCGGGGCGGCTGGTGCCCGCCATCAGGCCGGGGTTGGAGCGGAACTGCTCGCGCACATCCTCCACCACCGAACCCGCCGCGCGGCCGACCGCAGTCATGCCGAACGCGCCGAACAGATAGGGCAGCAGGGCGCCGAGCAGCAATCCGACGATCACATAAGGGTTCGACAGGCTGAAATCGACGGTCAGCTCGGGGAAGAACGCTTTGAGGTCGGTCGTATACGCCCCGAACAGCACCAGCGCGGCGAGCGCGGCCGACCCGATCGCATAGCCCTTTGTCACCGCCTTGGTTGTATTGCCCACCGCGTCGAGCGCATCGGTACGCCCGCGCACGTCGTCGGGCAGGCCCGCCATCTCGGCGATGCCGCCGGCATTGTCGGTGACGGGCCCGTAAGCGTCGAGCGCGACGACCATGCCGGCCAGCGCGAGCAGCGCCGTCGCGGCAAAGGCGACGCCGATGATCCCGGCAAGCTGATACGCCGCCACCACCGCGACGACGATGACGAGCGTCGGCAGCGCGGTCGATTCGAGGCTGATGGCCAGCCCCTGGATGACGTTGGTGCCGTGGCCGGTGACGCTGGCCTTGGCGATCGACTTGACCGGGCGATAGTTGGTGCCGGTGTAATATTCGGTGATCCACACCAGAAGCCCGGTGACGGCGAGCCCGATCATCATGCACCAGAACAGGTCCCAGCCGGTGAAGCTGAGCCCCGCCTCGGGCAGCGGCCCGCCCTCTGTCGTCAGCGCATCGGTGCTCGCTTCAAGGAAGCCGGCCCCGCCGATCGGCGCGGACAGGTCGCCGAGCGTCATCTGCGTTGCGAGCCAGATGGCCGGAATGGCGAGCAGCGCAGTCGTCCAGAACCCCTTGTAGAGCGCGCCCATGATCGACCCGCCCTTGCCGAGCTTGACCATGTAGGTGCCGAGGATCGAGGTGACGATGCACACGCCGCCGACGATCAGCGGCAGCGCCATGAGTTGCAGGAGGTTGCCCGCCGCGGGGACGAGCAGCGCGATCGAGACCATGGTGAGGCCGAGGGTCACGACGTACGTCTCGAACAGGTCGGCGGCCATGCCCGCGCAGTCGCCGACGTTATCGCCCACGTTATCGGCGATCACGGCGGGGTTGCGGGGATCGTCCTCCGGGATGCCCGCCTCGACCTTGCCCACAAGGTCGGCGCCGACATCGGCGGCCTTGGTGAAGATGCCGCCGCCCAGCCGCGCGAAGATCGAGATGAGCGACGCGCCAAAGGCGAGCGCGGTGAGCGCCTCGACGATATGCCGGCGATCCGCCTCGACCGACAGGTCCATGCCGCCCGGCCCGATCAGATAGGCGAAGATACCCGCAATCGCGAGCAGGCCCAGGCCCGCGACGAGCATCCCAGTCACCGCGCCCGACCGGAACGCCATGGTGAGCCCACCCTGAAGCGAGCCGCGCGCCGCCTCTGCCGTGCGGACGTTCGCGCGGACCGAGATCAGCATGCCCACATAGCCGGCAATCCCCGAGAGCACCGCGCCGATGAGGAACCCGACCGTGGAAAGCGCCCCGAGCGTCGGCCACAGGACGATCGCGACGATCACGCCGACGATGGCGATGGTGCGGTATTGCCGGCCCAGATAGGCCTTGGCCCCCTCCTGGATCGCGGCAGCGATATCCTGCATCCGGGCGTCGCCGGCGGGCGCGCGCAGGACCTGTGCGGCGGTAACGATGCCATACAGGACCGCGAGCACGCCGCAGCCGATGGCAATCAGAACGATATCCATATCGCTGACTTCCCCTCCTATGGGGCGCCCGCGCCGATACGATGCCGCCGCGGGTCACCGAACCCACAGGGGTATAGGCCGATTCGGTGCCACGCAAGCCGCGGTTTCCGCTCAGTCCCGCCCATGCTCCCAACCAAGCGAGGCGGGCAGCGGCACCGATTCGCCGCCGTCGATCAGCCGCAGGCCGAACCCCGCCTCGAACCAGCCGACGCGGCGGGCCTCGACCGGCGGGCTGGTGCCGTGGGGTAGCGCGAAGAGCAGCGCATAGTCGTCGCCCGCAGTCGCCGCCTCCAGCCGGGCCTCGCGGCTCGATCCCGCCAGTTCGCGCGCGGCGGGCGAGCGGGGGATGCAGGACAGGTCGATCACCGCGCCGCACTGGCTGGCGGCGGCCATCCGCGCGGTGTCGATAAGCAGGCCGTCGGACACGTCGCACATGGCCGTGACGACGGGGCCGAGCGCGCAGCCCGCCTCGATCAGCGGCATCGGCCGGCGATAGGCGTCGAGCAGCACGCTCGGCCCCATCCCGCTCATCGCGAGGGCAAGGCCGAGGCCCGCATCGCCGATCGTGCCGGCGACCCACAGCGTATGGCCCGCCTGTGCGCCGCTGCGCAGCGGCACCTTGGGCCCGGCGCGCCCGATCGCGGTCAGCGACAGCGTGCGCAGCCCCACCCCGCGGACCGTGTCGCCCCCAAGCAGCGGACAGGCGAACGCCTCGCAGGCAGCCCGCAGCCCCTTCAGGAACGCGCGATCCCAAGCATCCTCGCCCAGCGGATAGCCCAGCAGCACGCCGACCGGCGCCGCGCCCTTGGCCGCCAGATCGGAAAGGTTGACCGCCATCAGCTTCCACGCGACGTCGCCCGCCGAGTCACCGGGCAGGTAATGCACCCCCTCGACCAGCAGGTCCTTGGTCAACACGAACTCGGACAGGCGGGCCGCGTCGTCGGACAGGTTCATCGCGCCGGGGTGCAGCGGCAGGCCGCGCAGCGCGGACAGGAAATCGTCTTCGTTCACCGCGCGAGTGCTAGCGCGCTTTGACCCGTCTGTCGCCAACATGGTGATGCCGCCGCCCCGGTCCGGGACGACGGCAACGACGATCGATCTAGGTTTCGATTAGCGGCAGCGGACGCCGCCGCGGTCGATCTCGCGGCCGAGCAGCGCACCGCCGCCGGCGCCCAGCAGCGTGCCGAGCGTGCCGCCGCCGACGAGGTTGCCGAGCACGCCGCCGCCGACCGCGCCGACGACGAGGCCGGTGGTGCCGTCGTTGCGGCGGCAATAGGCGCGGCCGTCACGCCCGCGATAGATGCGGTCGTTGCGACCGAGGCGACGCTCGCGATAGCGACCCTCGCGATAGCTGCGGCTCGGCTCCCAGTCGCGACGGTCGCCGTTCCAGCGATAGTCGCGATCGCGGCGCTGCGCGGTGGGCGCCATCTCTACTGGGGCGGCGATCGCAGTCGCGGTGGGCGCGGCCGCAGCGGCGGGCATCGCGGTGAGCGGCATGGCGGCCGCAACGGCGGCGATCAGGAAACGCTTCATGGTCGGGGGCTCCTTTGGACGTTTGCCCCCACAGAACACCCCGACGTTGATTTGGGTTCAGTCGGCGGCGGGCTTCGCGCGCACTTCCTTGGCAACCGCGTCGAGCAGGCCGTTGACGAAGCCTTTCTCCCGCCGGTCGTAAAAAGCGTCGGTCACGTCGAGATACTCGCTGATGACCGCGCCCACCGGCACGTCGGGCCGCGCGATCAGCTCGTAAGTGCCGCAGCGCAGGATCTGCCGCATCGGCTTGTCGAGCCGGTCGAGCGACCAGCCGGCGGCGAGCTTGCCCGCGACCGCGGCGTCGATCTCCGCGCGGCGCGCCATCGTCCCCTGCACGAGGTCGTCGAAGAAGAAGACGTCGGCGTCGTGATATTCGGCATCCTCGATCGTCGCGCCGAGCCGGTGCTGGTGGAACTCATGCAGCAGCGCGGGAATCGCGGTCCCCTCCATCTCGTGCTGATAGAGCGCCTGGACGGCGGCGAGGCGCGCGGCGGCGCGGGCCTGGGTGCGGGAGCGGGACTTGGGACTGGGCATTCGGGTTCCGGAACTGGGATGAAATCAGGAAAGGCGAAGCGCGACCGAGCGGGCATGCGCGGGCAGCCCCTCGGCCTCGGCCAGCCGGACGGCGGCAGGACCGATCGCGGCGAGGCCTTCTTGGCTAAGCGACAGGAAGCTGGTGCGCTTCATGAAGTCGAGCACCGACAACCCGCTGGCAAACCGCGCGCGGCGACCGGTGGGCAGGACGTGGTTCGGCCCGGCGACGTAATCGCCCACTGCCTCGGGCGTATGCCGGCCGAGAAAGACCGAGCCGGCATGGCGCACGAGATCGAACAGCGGTGCCGGGTCGGCAACCGCCAGCTCCAGATGCTCGGGCGCCAAGCGATTGACGAGCGGCATCGCCTCCTCGAGCGAACGCACCAGCACGATCGCGCCGTTGGCGTCCCAAGCGGCGCGCGCGACCTTTGCGGTCGACAGCGTGCCGATCTGGCGATCGACAGCGTCGGCGACGGCATCGGCGAAGCCGGCATCGTCGGTGAACAGGATCGACTGGCTGGTCGGATCATGCTCGGACTGGCTCAAGAGGTCGGCGGCGGTCCATTCGGGGTCGTTCGCACGATCGGCGACGACGACGATCTCGCTCGGCCCCGCCACCATGTCGATGCCGACGACGCCGTACAGCTGGCGCTTGGCCTCGGCGACCCAGGCATTACCGGGACCGCAGATCACATCGACCGGCTTGATCCTGTCGGTGCCATAGGCGAGCGCGGCGATCGCCTGTGCGCCGCCCACTCGCCACACCTCGTCCGCGCCGACCAGCGCGGCGGCGGCGAGAACGAGCAAGTTCGCCTCGCCCCTCGGGGTTGGCGTGACAATCACCAGCCGCTCGACCCCGGCGACGCGCGCGGGGATCGCGTTCATCAGCACCGAGCTTGGGTAGGCCGCGCGCCCGCCGGGCACGTACAGCCCCGCCGCATCGACCCCGCGCCAGCGCGCGCCGGTGACAATGCCGTTGTCCTCGGCATATTCCGCATCGGCGGGCCGCTGCTTCTCGTGATACGCCGTAATCCGGTCGCGGGCCAGCGTCAGGGCCTCGCGCAGGTCGGGATCGAGCGTTTCGAGCGCCGCTTCGCAATCCGCGCGCTCGATCCGCCAGCCACTGTCGTTGAGGTCGTGGCCGTCGAACTTCTTCGTGAACGCATGGAGCGCCGCATCGCCTTCCCGCCGGACGCTGCCGATGATTGCGGCGACGTCGCGCGACACGTCGGCATCGGCTTCGCGGCGGTCGTTCACCAGCGTGTCGAACGCGGCGGCAAAGCCGGGGGCGGCGGTGTCGAGGCGGATCATGCGGCGACCTTCTCGGCGACGGCCGCGCGGAAGGCGTCGACCAGTCCCACCACCTCGGCGCGCGTCTTGAACGCGGTGCGGTTGACGACGAGGCGCGAAGAGACCTCCGCGATCGTCTCGACCTCGACCAGCCCGTTTTCCTTCAGCGTGCGGCCCGAGCTGACGAGATCGACGATGCGCGGGGCGAGGCCGAGGATCGGGGCCAGCTCCATCGCGCCGTTGAGTTTCACGCACTCGGCCTGGACGCCGCGCGCCTCGAAATGGCGGCGGGTGATGCCGGGATATTTGGTGGCGATGCGGACATGGCTCCACCCGCGCGGATCGTCCTTGGCGGCCATGTCGGCGGGCTCGGCCACCGACACGCGGCAATGGCCGATGCCGAGATCGACGGGCGCATAGAGCTCGGCATAAGCGAACTCCATCAACACGTCGGATCCGACGATGCCGAGCTGCGCCGCCCCGTGCGCGACGAAGGTCGCAACATCGAACGCGCGCACGCGGATGAGGTCGATGTCGGCCCGGTTGGTAGCGAAGCGCAGCGCCCGGCTATCCTCGTCGGAGAAGGCAGGCTCGGGCACGATTCCCGCCGCGGCGAGCAGCGGCAGCGCCTCGGACAGGATGCGGCCTTTCGGCACGGCGATGACGAGTGGGCTTTTCATGGGACGGCGCGCTTTACTTGGGGGGCCGCGCGGGTGCAACAAGGCGGGACCTATACGGCCCTAAAGTCCCCCCGGGAGCCCCCATGATCCTTCGCACCCTGTTGCTTGCCTCGCTTTCGCTCGCCACCGTCGCCGCCGCGCAGGAGGCGCCCGCCCCTGCCCCCGCCGCCAATCCCGCCGAAGTGAACGCCCGCGTCAACGCCGCGCTGCCCGAAGCGGAAGCGGCGATGAAGGCGCACGTGATGTTCCTGGCCAGTGACGCGATGCAGGGGCGCGAGGCGGGGAGCGAGAGCTACAACGTCGCCGCGCAGTACGTGGCCTCGCAATATTATGCCGCGGGCCTGCGCCCGGCGGGCGATAATGGCAGCTATCTCCAGACCGTGCCGCTCGTCAGCTACAAGGCGGCCGACAAGGGCGCGTTCGGGTGGACGCCCAAGCGCGGCGAGGCGGCGTCGCTGACCTTCGGCGAGGATTACCTGCCCGGCGCCGACCCGATGCGCGCCGAGACGACCGTCGACGCGCCGGTCGTGTTCGTCGGCTACGGCATCGACGCCCCCGCCTTCAAGCGCGACGACTATGCCGGGGTCGACGTGCGCGGCAAGGTCGTCGCCTTCTTCTCGGGCGCGCCCGCCGGGCTGCCGGGCGAGGAGCGCGCGCATTTCGGCAATGCCGCGAACAAGGCGGTGACCGCGCAGGCCAAGGGCGCGGTCGGCGTCATCACGCTCGAATCGCCGTCGAGCGCGAAGGTTCGCCCCTTCTCGCGCCTTGCCGACACCTGGGACAGCGCGCGGATGACCTGGGCCGAGAAGGACGGCACCGGCTTCTTCGCCGCGCCCAAGACGCCCGCGCTGGGCACCTTGAGCATGAAGGGCGCCGAAAAGCTCTTCGCCGGCGCCAGGACGAGCTGGGCCAGCGTCGTCGCGACCGCCGAGAACCCGAACGCGAAATTCCGCGCGGTCGAACTGCCGGGCCGCCTGTCGGTCAAGCTCAAGACCGAGACCAAGCCCGTCACCAGCTATAACGTGGCGGGGCTTCTGCCCGGCAGCGATCCGAAGCTCAAGGACGAGGTGGTGGTGCTCACCGCGCATCTCGATCACGTCGGCGTCGGCAAGGCGAAGAACGGCGACACGATCTACAACGGCGCGATGGACAATGCGGTCGGCATCGCCTCGCTGATCGAGGAGGCCAAGCGGTTCAAGGCGGCGGGCGCGGCGCCGAAGCGGTCGGTGCTGTTCCTCGCCGTCACGGCGGAGGAAAAGGGGCTCGTCGGCGCGGATTACTTCGCGCACTATCCGACGCTGCCCAAGGCGAACCTGGTGGCCGACGTCAATCTCGACATGCCGATCATCACCTACAAGTTCGAGGATGTGGTCGCCTTCGGCGCGGATCGCACGACGCTCGGCCAGTACGTCAAGAACGCGGCGGGCAAGCTCAATCTCGAAATCTCGCCCGATCCGATGCCCGATCAGGGCTTCTTCGTGCGCTCCGACCATTACCGTTTCGTCCAGCAGGGCATCCCCAGCGTGTTCGTCTGGCCGGGCACCAAGGGACCGGGCAAGGCGGCGTTCGAGGCGTTCCTGTCCACCCACTACCACCAGCCGAGCGACGAGGTGGGCCAGACGCCGCCGATCGACTGGGGCTCCGGCGTGCGCTTCATCGAGGCGAACTACATGATCGCGCGCGAGATCGCCGACGCGCCAGAGCGGCCGCGCTGGAACAAGGGCGACTTCTTCGGCACGCTCTATGGCGGGCTGGGCGCCAAGTGAGGGCGTGGCTGCTCGCCGGTGTCGCCGGGCTGCTGATCGCGGCCAACGACGCGCCGCTTCCGCCGGATCAGGCGGCGATGAAGGCGCATGTCGCGTTCCTCGCCGACGACGCGCTGAAGGGTCGGCAGGCGGGCAGCCCCGAATATGACGTGGCCGCCGCGTACGTGGCGGCGCGGATGCAGGAAGCGGGGCTGACCCCCGCTGGCGACAACGGCACGTGGCGACAGACGGTGCCGCTGGTCGCGTCGCGGCCCATGGAGGGCAGCGCCTCGCTGACGCGCGGCGGGGCGAGCGAGCCGCTGGTCGCCGGCAAGGATTTCGTCGGCCGCGCCAGCCTGACCGACGCCGATCGCACCGTCGAGGGCGAGGTGGTGTTCGCCGGATACGGCGTCGTCGATCCCACGCGCGGGGTGGACGACTATCGCGGCCTCGACGTGAAAGGCCGCATCGTCGCCGTCCTCTATGGCGGCCCGCCGGGTCTCAACAGCGAAGTCGCCGCACACTATGGCAACCGCGAGGTGAAGGCCGAAATCGCCGGCAAGCGCGGGGCGAAGGGCATCGTCTTCATCGAATCGGCGGCGATCCGCGCGACCTACGACTTTCCCGCGATCGTCGAGGCATGGTCGGGACCCAGCATGAACTGGACGAGGCCGGGCCAGCCGCGCGGCGACGGCGCGCCGCAACTCGCCGCGATCAGCGATGCGGGGGCGGCCAAGCTGTTTGCGAAGTCGCCCGTGTCGTGGGACCGCGTGCGCAAGGCTGATGCCGCCAAGAAGCCGGTGCCGGCCGGCGCCCTCGGCGTCACCGCTCGCTTTGCCCAGCGCAGCGAGATCGTCTCGCTGGCCAGCGCCAACGTCGTCGGCAAGCTCGAGGGAAGCGATCCGGCGCTCAAGGGCGAATACGTCGTCCTGACCTCGCATCTCGACCATATCGGCGTCGGCGAGCCGGTGAACGGCGATGCGATCAACAACGGCGCGATGGACAATGCGATGGGCATCGCCTCGATGCTCGAGGCTGCGCGCGCGTTTCGCGACGCGGGCGCGGCGCCCAAACGCAGCGTGCTGTTTCTGGCCGTCACCGCGGAGGAAGAGGGGCTGATCGGCTCGGACTATTACGCCCGCTTCCCGACCGTGCCCAAGGGATCGATCGTCGCCGACGTCAATCTCGACATGCCGATCATGACCTACAAGTTCGAAGATATCGTCGCCTATGGCGCGGACCGGTCGAGCATCGGCCCGATCCTCGCCAAGGTGGCGACCGCCGACGGGCTGAAATTGAGCCCCGATCCCGCGCCCGAGGAATCGAACTTCGTGCGCACCGATCACTACAGCTTCGTCAAGCAGGGCGTCCCCTCGGTCTCGATCGACGCGGGCTGGGCGGGGCCGGGCGCGGCGGCGACCAAGGATTTCCTCGACAAACATTATCACCAGCCATCGGACGACATGAAGCTGACCTTCGACTGGGCGTCGGCCCGGCGGTTCGCGATGCTGAACTACAAGCTCGCGCGGGCGCTGGCCGACGGGCCGCGGCCGGTGTGGAACAAGGGCGATTTCTTCGGATCGCTCTATGGGAGCACGCCCGCCCCGTGAAGCTCCTGATCTTCGGCCTCGGCTATAGCGCGCGGGTGATCGCCGCGCGGCTTGCCCCGCGCGGCTGGCGCGTCATGGCGACGACGCGCGACGGGCGCGAGGGCACGATACGCTTCGACGATGCCGAGCGCGTGCGGTTCGAGGCGGGCGAGGCGACGCACATCCTGTCGAGCGTGCCGCCCAATGAAGCGGGCGATCCGGTGCTCGCGACCTATGGCGATGCGCTGGGCCGGGCGAGCCTCGCCTATCTTTCCTCGACCGGCGTCTATGGCGATGCGGGCGGCGCGTGGGTGGACGAAAGCACGCCGATCCGCGGCCGGCGCGCTAGCCGGAACGAGGCGGATGCCGCGTGGCTCGCCCGCGGGGCGCGCGTGTTCCGCCTGCCGGGCATCTACGGCCCCGGTCGCTCGCCGCTCGACCGCGTGGCTGCTGGGGAAGCGCATCGGACGGGGATCGCGGGGCAGGTGTTCAGCCGCATCCATGTCGACGATCTGGCCGAGGGGGTGGCCAAGGGCCTCGACGCCCCACCGGGCGCCTACAACCTTGCCGACGATGCCCCGTGCGCGCAGGACGAGGTCGTCACCTTCGCCGCCCGCCTGCTCGGCCTCGACCCGCCGCCGGTCGTACCGCTGGAGGCGCTGAGCCCCGCGGCGCGCGCCTTTCATGCGGAGAACCGGCGCGTCGCCAACGGCAAGGCGAAGCGACTGCTCGGCTGGCAGCCGCGATATGCCGATTATCGGTCGGGCCTGCGCGCCCTCAAGGCGACGACCAGCCCCGTCATCGCCAGCGCCGCGCCCAGCCCGGCCAGCAGCGACCAGCGATAGCCCTCGAACAGCGTCGACAGCGCCATCGCGATGACGGGGACGAGCACGCCCGAATAGGCCGCCTTGGCCGGGCCGATCGTGCGGATGACGCCGAAATAGAGCGTAAAGGCGAGCGCCGAGGCGGCCAGCCCCAGATACAGCAGCCCCGCCACGTAAGGCAGGCTCCAGTCGAAGCGCGGCGGCCCCGTCGTGACCCAGGCGAAGGCCGCATCGACGCTCGCCCCCCACAGCATCGCCCAGCCGAGCATCGCCGCCATCGGGTAGGCCCGCGCGGTCTGCGTCGCCTGCATGACATTGGCGACCGAGGCGGCGCAGACCCCCGCGATGGTGATCGCGATGCCCGTCAGCGTGCGCCCCGCCCCGCCGCTGTCGATCCGCGCCTCGTGAATGAAGAGCAGCGCGATCCCGCTCATCGCGATCACCGACCCGACGATCAGTTGCGCGCCCATGCGCTGGCCGAGGAAGATGCGCGACAGAATCGCGTTGGGGACGAGCAGCAGCGCGAACACCACCGCGACCAGTCCCGAGGTGACGTAAAGCTCGGCACGGTAGACGAAGTTGAAATTGAGCACGAACTGCATGAGGCCGAGCACCGCGGCAAATCGCACGCCGCGCCCATCGAGCTTTAAGCGCTCACGCCGCCACAGCCCCCAGCCGAGCATCGCCACCCCGCCGATCGCGAAGCGATAGGCGACCGACCATGACGGCGGCACCTGTCCCAATTGGCCGGTGATGACGATCCAGGTCGAGCCCCAGATCAGCGTGACGATGCCGAACGGAATGAGGACCGACAGCCGCGTCGATTGCGGCTTGGGTTGGTCGCTCACAGTCCGGCGATGGCGTCGGCGAGCGGCCGCACCGCCGCCTCGCCCTGATCCCACGCCGTCACGAACCGCGCCTGCCCCGGACCCCAGTCGTAGAAGTCGAAACCTTTCGCACGCAGCGTCGCGGCCTCTTCGGCAGTCAGGCGGCAGAACACCTCGTTCGCCTCGACCGGCTCGACCAGCCGATCGCCCGCCGCCGCCGCGATCAGCGCCGCGCCGGCATTGGCGGCGCGCGCGTTGGCGAGCCACACGTCGTTCTCGAGCATCGCCAGCAATTGCGCGGCGAGATACCGCCCCTTGGATTGGAGGTGCCCCGCCCGCTTGCGGCGATAGCGGGTCGCGGCGGCAAGGTCGGGGCGGAAGAACACCAGCGCCTCCGCGGACATGCCGCCATTCTTGACGAAGCCGAAGGAGAGCGCGTCGACGCCCGCGCGCCACGTCACCTCGGCCGGCGTGCAGCCTACATGCGCGACCGCGTTTGCGAAGCGCGCCCCGTCCATGTGTAGGGCGAGATTGCGGCGCTTCGCCACCTCGCCGATCGCGGCGACCTCGGTGGGGGAATAGGCGCGCCCCGCCTCGGTCGCGTTGGTGATGCTGATCGCGTGAGGCTGCACCTGGTGCACGTCGTCGCGGATCGCGGCGGCGGTTGCCTCGATGGCGTCGGGGGTCAGCTTTCCCCCCTCGCCGTCGATCAGGAGGAGCTTGGCGCCGTGCGTATAGAACTCCGGCGCGCCGCATTCGTCGACCTGGATATGCGCCTCGCGGTGGCAGAGCAACGCGCCATGCGGCGGCACCATCGCCGCGAGCGCGAGCGCGTTGGCGGCTGTCCCCGTCGGCACCCAGATCACCGTGACATCGGTGCCGAACAGGTCGGAGAACGCCCCGTCGAGCCGCTTCGACCAGGCATCGCCGTCATAGGCGGTGTCCTGTGCGTTGGCCTCGACGAGCGAAGCCATGACGGCGGGACAGGCGGGGGCGGCATTGTCCGAGAAGAAGCGCATGGGTCAGCGCATTACGGGGCCGACCGCGGCCGTCAATGCCGGTGCAGGCGGTTCCTGACCCGGCGCGCACGGCGGCGGATGCCGCGGACGAGGCGGCCCGGCCCGGCGGGTTCGAACGCCTGTTCGGGATGCTCGGGATCGAGCGCCTGGCTGCGCGCGATCCCGCGCTGGATCTCGCCCTTGTCCGGCGGATCGAACGGCGCGAGCGTCCGCCCCGATCCGCGCAGCCGCTCGACCGTGGCGATCAGCGATCCCGTCGCCTCCAGCGTCTCAGCGACGACGGCAGGCCCAACGCCCAGATGCTCGCCGATGAGGTCGGCGCGGATCGCGGCGATCATCGCGCGGGCGTCGTCGTCCGGCGCCTCGATCACCAGGTCGCATTCGCTGTCGAGGCCCATCGAGCGGTTGTTCATGTTCGCCGAGCCGACGCGCAGCACCCGATCGTCGGCGATCATGATCTTGGCATGGACATAGATGTCGGCGCCGCGATGCGTGACGGGGGTGTAGATGCGGATACGCTCGTGATGCGGATGCTGGCGGAGGGCATCGATGAGCTCGGCCCGCGCTGCGCCCATCACCTCTTCCTCCAGCCAGCCGTCGGCGACCTTTGGATTGACGATCACGAACTCGGGGCCGTCATCCTCGTCCAGCCGCTTGGCGATCGCCTCTGCAATGACGCGAGAGGCGAAATACTGCGTCTCGATATAGGCGAAGCGCTCCACCCGCTCGATCATCGCAACGAACATCGCCTCGATCTCGCGAATCTCGGCGATTTCGCCATTCTCGCCGCGGGTCCGCGCGATCGTGATGTCGAGGTCGCGGAAATGCGGCTCCAGCCCGTCCGGCCAGGCGTGACCACCGGGCGCGGGTTCGGGCAGCTCGCTGCCGCCCGCGATCCGCCACCGTTCGCGCGCCAGGTCGCCCAGCGCCTTGGCGATCGGACCGTCCACCGCCATGGAGGCGTCGTGCCACGGCATCGAGCGCCGCCCGGTGAACGGCCGCCGCCGCCGCTCGTCATCGTCCAGATGCTCGCGCGTGTCCCAGCGCGAGGCGGTCATGTCGATGCCCCCGCAAAAGGCGAACGCGTCGTCGATCACGACGATCTTCTGGTGGTGGCTGCCGCTGAACGGGTGCGCGCGGTCAGGCAGGAAGGTGATGTTCGGCCGCGCCATCCAGCGCAGCAGGCGCAGCCCGGTAGTCCCGCGCCCGAGCAGCTTCACCGCCGCCACGTCCCAGGTGAGGATGTTGATGCACAGGTCCGGCTTGGTATCGGCCAGCCAGGTCAGGAACGGCCCCAGCTCGGTCGGCGCCCCGTCGCGCGGGGTGCTGCGGTCGAGGATAATGCGCGTGTCGAAGTCCCAGCCGATCAGCATGATCCGCTCGCGCGCCTGCATCATCGCGCGGCGGGCATGGACGTAGTAATCGGCGGCATCGACGATCAGCGCGGCGCGGTTCGCATGGTCGGTGCGCCAGCCGTGCTCGGAAAGGCTCATGCCGGTTCGGGTCCCTCTGGCGTCAGGATGTGCGTGCACAACTGGGCGGCGGGGGTGTCCTCACCCTCCAGCGCCGCGACCGTAACCCAGCCCTGCCGCCGCAGTTCCGCCGCCGCGGCGGGATCGGCGCCCACTGGCACGAACAGCCGCCGCCGCTCGACGGGGGCAAGGCCGGCATCGAGGATCGCGTCGGCATAGAGCGAGAAGCCGATCGCTGGCTCCTCCGCGCCGTCGTCATGGACGATCGCATAGCTGCCGCCGCGCCCCACCTCGACCGGCACGCCGGTCTGGAACAGCGAGAAGCCGAGCCAGCTCTGATATTCGAACCCGTGCCGCTCGGTCGGGTCGAGCGTCAGCGCGACGCCGGCGGGCACCGACGCGGCGATCTCCGCCAGCCCGTCGAGCCGGGTCTTCAGCGCCGCCCCGTGTGCGCTCTCGCGCAACCGGGCGAGTGCGGCGTCGAACGGCCCCGCCGCCTCGATGAGGGGCAGGTACGCGCGATCGATCGCGGCGACCCCGGCGGCGTCCTTGCCGTCCAGCGCTTCACGCAGCGCCGCCAGCGTTTCGGGGGCCATGTCGCCGGCCAGTTCGGCGAGCAGGTCGGGAAGCGTGAAGTCGATCGACAGCCCTTCGAGGCCCGCGGCCTGCAACGCCTCGATCGCGACGCCGACGACCTCGCGCGCGGCGGCGACCGAATCGCGGCCGATCAGCTCGCAGCCGATCTGTCGTGCCGCCCGCTCGGGCCGAATCTTGCCCCCGCGCAGCCGCACGACCGCGCCGGCATAGGACAGGCGCACCGGGCGCGGGTGGTGGCCCATGCGCGTGGCCGCGATGCGACCGACCTGCGCGGTGATGTCGGGGCGGACCGCCAGCGTCGCCTGCGACACCGGATCGACGAAGCGCACCGAATCGCGTGCGCCGCCCGCCTTCAGCCGGTGGGTGAGCGCGCCCTCGAACTCGACGAGCGGGGGGTCCACCTGCTCGTAGCCATGCGCGAACGCGGCATCGAGCACGCGCCGCTCAAGCCGCGCGGCGGCATCGGCGAACGGGGGCAGGCGGTCGTGAAACCCTTCGGGAAGGAGGCCGGTCATGGCCGGCCTCCTAACCGGATCAGAACTTGAGCGCCATCACCGTCTTGACGCCCGGCAGCGCGCGGACCTTGGCGATCAGGTCGGGCGTCACCGGTTCGTCGACCGAGAGGAGCAGCACCGCCTCGCCGCCCGCGGCGCGGCGGCCGAGGTGGAAGGTGCCGATATTGACGCCCGCCTCGCCCAGCGTCGTGCCGATGCGACCGATGAAGCCGGGCGCATCCTCGTTGACGACATAGAGCATGTGGCCGGCCAGATCGGCCTCGACCTTGATCCCGAACAGCTCGATCAGGCGCGGCGCCTCGTTGCCGAACAGCGTGCCGGCCACCGACCGCTCGCCCGCCTCGGTCTTGACCGAGACGCGCACCAGCGTGTGGTAGTCGCCTTCGCGCTCGGTCCGCACCTCGCGCACCTCGATCCCGCGCTCCTTGGCGAGGAAGGGGGCGTTGACCATGTTCACCGTGTCCGAATGGACGCGCAGATAGCCGGCGAGCACCGCCGAGACGATCGGCTTGGGATTGAGCTCGGCCGCCGCGCCCTCGGTATGGATCGAGATGCGCGGGACGGCGTCGTGGCTCAGCTGGCCGATCAGGCTGCCGAGCCGTTCGGCGAGCGCCATGTACGGGCGGATGCGCGGTGCTTCCTCGGCCGAGAGGCTCGGCATGTTGAGCGCGTTGGTGACGCCGCCCGAGACGAGATAGTCGGCCATCTGCTCGGCCACCTGCAGCGCCACGTTCACCTGCGCCTCGTTGGTCGAGGCGCCGAGGTGCGGGGTCGCGACAAAGTTCGGCGTGCCAAACAGCGGGTGCTCCTTGGCCGGCTCGGTCACGAACACGTCGAGCGCGGCGCCGGCGATATGGCCCGAGTCGAGCAGTTCCTTCAGCGCCGCCTCGTCAATGAGGCCGCCGCGCGCGCAGTTGATGATGCGCACGCCCTTCTTGGTCTTGGCGAGGTTCTCCGCCGACAGGATGTTGCGCGTCTGGTCCGTAAGCGGCGTGTGCAGCGTGATGAAGTCGGCGCGCGCGAGGAGCTGGTCGAGCTCGACCTTTTCGATGCCGAGTTCCACCGCGCGGTCGGCGGACAGGAACGGATCGAACGCAACGACCTTCATCTTGAGGCCGAGCGCGCGGTCGGCGACGATCGAGCCGATATTGCCAGCCCCGATCAGGCCCAGCGTCTTGCCCGTTACCTCGACGCCCATGAAGCCGTTCTTGGGCCAGGTGCCCGCCTGCGTCTGCGCGTTCGCCTCGGGCAGTTGGCGGGCGAGTGCGAACATGAGGGCGATCGCGTGCTCGGCGGTGGTGATCGAGTTGCCGAACGGCGTGTTCATGACGACCACGCCCGCAGCGGAGGCGGCGGGGATGTCGACGTTATCGACGCCGATGCCCGCGCGGCCGATCACCTTGAGGTTCGTCGCGGCGGCGAGAATGTCCTTCGTCACCTTGGTCGAGGAGCGGATGGCGAGGCCGTCATACTCGCCGATGATCGCCTTCAGCTCTTCGGGGGTCTTGCCGGTGATCTCGTCCACCTCGACCCCGCGTTCGCGGAAGATCTTGGCGGCGAGGGGGGACATCTTGTCGGAAATCAGGACCTTGGGCATGGTTCACCTCGTCATCCCAGCGAACGCTGGGATCGGGCGCCGCAGGGGCGCGATTGGGAAAAGCGACCCCAGCGTTCGCTGGGGTGACATCAAAAGCGAAGGGTTCAGGCCGCCTTCGCCTGGGCGTAGGCCCAATCGAGCCACGGGCCGAGCGCCTCGACATCGGCGGTGTCGACCGTCGCACCGCACCAGATACGCAGGCCCGGCGGCGCGTCGCGATAGCCGGCGACGTCGTAAGCGGCGTCTTCCGCCTCCAGCAGCGAAGCCATCTTCTTGATGAAGCCCTCGTCCGCGCCCTCGACCGTCAGGCAGACGCTGGTGTTCGATCGCGTCGCCGGGTCGGCGGCAAGATGGCCGAGCCAGTAGCGTTCCTCGACGATACGGCCGAGCGCGGTGGCGTTGGCGGTCGACCGCCCGATGAGCGCATTCAGCCCGCCGATCGACTTCGCCCATTCGAGCGCGAAGATGTAATCCTCGACCGCAAGCATCGAGGGGGTGTTGATCGTCTCACCCTTGAAGATGCCCTCGATGATCTTCCCGCCCTTGGTCATGCGGAAGATCTTTGGAAGCGGCCAGGCGGGCGTATAGCTCTCGAGCCGCTCGACCGCGCGCGGGCTGAGGATCAGGATGCCGTGGCCGCCCTCCCCGCCCATCACCTTCTGCCAGGAGAAGGTGGTCACATCGAGCTTGTCCCACGGCATGTCCATCGCGAACACGGCCGAGGTCGCGTCGGCGAAGGACAGCCCCTTTCGATCGTCGCGGATCCATTCGCCGTTCGGCACGCGCACGCCCGAGGTGGTGCCGTTCCAGGTGAAGATGACGTCGTGGCTCTGGTCGACGGTCGTCAGGTCGACGATCTCGCCATAGGGCGCCTTCATCACGGTGGGCTCGATCTTCAGCTGCTTGACCGCATCGGTCACCCAGCCTTCGCCGAAGCTTTCCCAGGCGAGCAGGCTGACGGGCCGCGCGCCGAGCAGCGACCACATCGCCATCTCGACCGCGCCGGTGTCGCTCGCCGGCACGATGCCGATGCGGTGCGTGTCGGGCACCTGCAGGATCTCGCGGGTCAGGTCGATGGCGTGCTGGAGCCGGTTCTTGCCGAGCTTCGAGCGGTGCGAGCGGCCCATGACGCGCGTGTCGAGCTTGTCGGGCAACCAGCCGGGGGGCTTGGCACAGGGACCGCTGGAGAAATGGGGGCGCCGGGGTTTCTCGGCGGGCTTCACAGGCGCAAGGGTGGCGTCGGCGGCAGGCAAATCAGTCATGTCAGTCTCTCCTTGCAGAGAGCACGCGCGGCGTTGGGACCGCGTGGCCCGCCGCCGGCCCTAACGGCACGTGGCGGCGAGTCAAGCAAGGAATGGCGCGGGCGCCGACCCCGCGCCGCATCTTTATTTCGCGAGGACGGCGCTCGCCTGTGCCTCGCCCTGATCGCGGACGGCCTTGGCGCGGGCCTCGGCCTGTTCCTTGATCAGGTCGGCTTCCTTGCGAAGCGCCTCAGCGCGGACATTGGTGCGCTGCGCGTCATAGCCCTGC
The DNA here is from genome assembly GCF_014199325.1 of Sphingomonas yantingensis. GTDB lineage: Bacteria > Pseudomonadota > Alphaproteobacteria > Sphingomonadales > Sphingomonadaceae > Sphingomonas > Sphingomonas yantingensis. The sequence continues at coordinate 131,578 of NZ_JACIJJ010000001.1, read as the reverse complement.
GAGGTGCCGGCCTGGTTGGTCAGCGCGGCGGCCTGTTCGTCCATCTGCGCGGCCTGGTTGGCGGCGGCGGCTTCGATCGAATCGCCCTGGGCATCGGCCTGGTCGCGAATCTTCTCGGCCTGCTGCTCCTGCGGGGTCTCCGGCGAGCAGGCGACGGTGGCCAGCGCGAACGGGAGGAGCGCAAGCGCGGGGCGGAGTGTCATCATCTTCACCTCGATCAATCTCTTTGGCCCGTGGCAACGCCGCGGCGAAGCGAAGGTTGCGTGGGGGTCGCTCCCGCCCCTAAGCCCGCGCGATGCTCGTCCGCCTCGCGCTCAGCGATTTTCGCAACCACGCCGACGCGGTGATCGAGCCGGGGCCGGGCTTCGTGGCGCTGACGGGGGAGAATGGTGCGGGGAAGACCAACGTACTGGAAGCGGTCTCGCTGCTCGCCCCCGGCCGCGGCCTGCGCCGCGCGACCTTTCCGGCGATGGCGCGGCAGGGCGGACCGGGCGGGTTCGGAGTCGCCGCGACGCTGATCGGCGATGCGACGCTGGGGACGGGCGTGCAGCCCGGTGCGCCGGAGCGGCGGCTCGTTCGCGTCAATGGCGCCGCCGCGCCCGCCACCGCGCTCGCCGAATGGCTGGCGGTGCTGTGGCTGACGCCCGCGATGGACCGCCTGTTTGCCGAACCCGCGAGCGAGCGGCGACGGTTCCTCGACCGGCTGACGCTGGCGCTGGAGCCCGGCCATGCGAGCCACGCTACGCGCTACGAAACCGCGATGCGGGAGCGCAACCGGCTGTTGGCGGACGAGGTGCCCGCCGATCCCCAGTGGCTGACAGCGCTGGAAACGCGGATGGCCGAGCATGGCGCCGCGGTGGATACGGCGCGGCGGCGGACGGTGGCGGCGCTGTCGGCGATCGTCGAGAGCGCCGATCCGGGGCCGTTCGCCCGCCCGACACTGGCGCTCGATGGCTGGGCGGGCGGCGACCTGTCGCGCGAGCTGGCGCAGGGGCGCGGGCGCGATGCCGCGGCGGGGCGCACGCTGGTCGGGCCGCACCGCGCCGACCTGATCGTCACGCACCGTGACAAGGATCAACCGGCGGCGCTCTGTTCGACGGGCGAGCAGAAGGCGCTGTTGCTCAGCATCGTCCTCGCCCATGCCGACCTCGTCGCCGCGACGATGCCGCATCCGCCGGTGCTGCTGCTCGACGAAGTCGCCGCGCATCTCGACCCGCTACGCCGCGCCGCGCTGTTCCAGCGCCTCAGTGGCAAGGGACAGGTGTGGATGACGGGGACCGAGGAAGCGCTGTTCGCCGAGCTGCCCGCCGATGCCACGCGGCTGCATGTCGAGCACGGGCACGTCACCGCATCTTGACTTTTCGGACGTTCGGGCGCATCTGCCGCAGTGCAGCGACGCTTTCAATCGAAGCAGCGTGATCGGCGAGGGTTTCAAGACCCCGCCAGGCTCGCGTCGCCCAGCCAGCATCCCATGTCACGCGGGGCGCCTTTACGACCCGCCCGTCGTGCGCCCTTTGCTGTGCCCGGCGCGCCAGAATACGAGATACCCCCATGTCCTTTTCGACCCTCGGCCTTTCGCGGTCCGTGCTCGATGCGCTTGCGTCGAAGAACTACGACACGCCGACTCCCATCCAGAGCCAAGCGATCCCCGCCCTGCTCGAGGGCAACGACCTGCTCGGCATCGCCCAGACCGGCACCGGCAAGACCGCGGCGTTCATGCTGCCGTCGATCGACCGTCTGGTGAAGGCGAACGAGCGCCGCAAGCCGATGCGCTGCCGCATGCTCGTCCTTGCGCCGACGCGTGAGCTCGCCAGCCAGATCGCCGATTCGGCGCGCGCCTATGCCAAGTTCACCAAGCTCACGGTCGCGACCGTGTTCGGCGGCACCCCGATCGCGCGCAACCGCCGCGATACGGCTGCGGGCGTCGACATCCTCGTCGCCACGCCCGGCCGCCTGATGGACCTGATCGAGCAGCGCTGCATGAGCCTCGGCGATCTGGAAATCCTCGTCCTGGACGAGGCGGACCAGATGCTCGACCTCGGCTTCATCCACACGCTGCGCAAGATCGTGTCGATGCTGCCCGTCAATCGCCAGTCGCTGTTCTTCTCGGCCACCATGCCCAAGACGATCAAGGAACTGGCCGACAAGTTCCTGACCGATCCGGTCGAGGTGCGCGTCGCCCCGGTGAGCTCGACCGCCGAGCGCGTTGAGCAGTACGTTACCCACGTCAACCAGGCCGAGAAGCAGGCGCTGCTGACGCTGTTCTTCCAACGCAACGAGGTGGAGCGCGCGATCGTCTTTACCCGCACCAAGCACGGCGCGGACCGCGTGGTGAAGCTGCTTGCCTCGAACGGCATCGTCGCCCACGCGATCCACGGCAACAAGTCGCAGCCGCAGCGTGAAAAGGCGCTGGCCGAGTTCCGCGCGGGCAAGGTCAAGATCCTCGTTGCCACCGATATCGCCGCGCGCGGCATCGACGTGTCCGACGTCAGCCATGTCCTCAACTTCGAGCTGCCCAACGTCGCCGAGCAGTACGTCCACCGCATCGGCCGCACCGCGCGCGCGGGCAAGACCGGCGTCGCCTTCGCGTTCTGCGACGCCGAGGAGAAGGGCTACCTCCGCCAGATCGAGAAGCTGACGCGCCAGAGCATCAGCGTCGTGCCGCTCCCCGACAATTTCGAGGCGGAGAGCCACCGCATCAAGTCGAGCCGCGTCGGCCCGATCCCGGCAGAGCGTCCCGAGCGTCCGCGCCAGGAGCAGGGTCCGCGCCGTCCGCGCGCGACGCATGCGGCCAAGCCCGCGGGCGATCGCGCGGGTCACGGTGCCGGCCGCCCCGGCGGCCCGCGCGGTGGCCGCGGTCGTCCCGGCGGCGGTGGTCGCCCGGGCGGCGGCAATCGCCAGGGTGGCGGTGCCCGCGCGCAGGGTTGATCTGATTGAATTAAGAAGCGGGATCTCGGGTCGAGCCCGGGGCGACGGGTTTGGGGGCGTCACGCCTTTTACCTCCGTCACCCCGGACTTCATCCGGGGTCCCGCTTCTTTCTTCTTTCGACCGACCACCCGACCTTAACCTGCGATAAGCGGACCGGCCAGCAACGGTTCAAGCCTTCGGGCGTAGCGCCCACCGTCGGTTGCGGGGGCAGCTACGAAAGGTTTGAACATGGGTAACAAGCGTAACCTCATCCTCCTGTCGATGATCGGCGCGACTGCCAGCCCGGCGCTGGCGCAGAACTGGGACTGGTCGGGCGGTCGCCGCGGCCAGCCCGCGATCCGGCTGGTCGGCGCTGGCGTGCCCGCACTCTATCCCGAACTGCGCGCCAGCAACCGCGGTCGCGCGTTCGTCCTGCGCAACTTCGACCGCAATCGCGACGGCCGCATTCAGCCGATCGAGGCGCGCGAGGCCAATCGTGCGTTCGAGATCCTTGCCGACGGGCGCCGCGACCGCTTCGACTGGGAAGCGCGCGATCGGGGCGCAGTGGTCGTTGTGCGTGAGGGACCGGGCCCCTGGGATCGCGCGCGGATGCGCGGCTACGGCTTCCGTCAGACCCCGCGCGGCGCGACGATGACGCTGGCCGAGGAAGTGCTGTTCGCCACCGACAGCGCGGTGCTGCGCCCCGGTGCGATCGCCAGGCTCGAGCCGCTGGCCGATTACCTGCGCGCGACGCCGGGCGTGCGCGTCGCGATCGACGGCCACACCGATTCGCGCGGCACCGACGCGCACAACAACGCGCTGTCGCTGCGCCGGGCCGATGCCGTGCGCGCCGCGTTCGACCAGATGGGTGTCACCAGCGCGCGCTTCAGCACCAAGGGGTTCGGCGAGCGTCAGCCCGTCGCCACCAACGCCACCGCAGAGGGGATGCGCCGCAATCGCCGCGTCGAGATCACCCTGCTCGGCCGCCGCGCCGCCGAGTTCGACGGGCGCTGATTGGAACCGAGCCGCTCCGTGGCGACGCGGGGCGGCTCCTCCATCGTCCGACCGAGGCGAACGTCATGGCGGCACATTCGTCGCTTGGCATTTCCTATAGGATGCGCTTGGCTGCTCGAAAGGGAGAGCCAGATGCATACCATACTCAAGACGCTAGCCGGCGGACTGTTGATCGCCGCTTCGACCCTGCCGGCACAGGCGCGCCAGAGCGGCGCCATCGCCGAACGCCGCTTCATCCACCATGTCTTCTTCACGCTGAAGCGGCCGGGCAATATCGAAGATCGCGCGAAGCTGATCGCCGCCCTCAAGAAGCTCGCCGCGACGCCGACAATCCGCAGCTATCAGATCGGCCAGCATGCCGGGACGACGCGCGACGTCGTCCAGCGCGGCTATGATCTGTCGTGGACGCTCACTTTCGACAGTCCAGCCGATCAGGAAGCATATCAGGATCATCCGATCCATCTGGACTTCGTGCGCGACAATGCGGCGCTCTGGTCGAAGGTGGTCGTCTTCGACACCGTGCCCGCGGGCTGAACGACGCGGAAAACCGCGGATTAACCGTTCGCGCGCTAAGGGCGGGCATGGCCAGCCGCCCCGCCCCCCTTGCGCCAGTCACCCTGCCCGCCCCCATGCTGGTGCGCGCCGCGGCGCTGGCACAGGCGGGGGCGTGGCGCTGCGAGCTTGCCGATCAACGACTTTCGTGGACGCCGGCGGTGTTCGACCTGTTCGGAATCGACCCCGCACGACCGCTTGATCGGTGCGAAGCCGTCGAGCGGTACACCCCCGAATCGCGCCAGACAATGGAGCGGCTGCGCGCCGCGGCGATCGAGCGCGGCACTCCCTTTACCTTCGATGCCGAGCTGGTACCGGGCGACGGCGCGCGCCGCTGGGTCCGCGTCTGGGGCGAGGTCGAGCGGCACCACGGCCGTGCGGTCGCGCTCAACGGCTGGAAGCAGGACGTCACCGCCGAACGCGCGGCGATCGCGGCGCTGCGCGAGCGGGCGGACCGCGATGCGCTGACCGGCCTTGCCAACCGCGCGGCGTTCCGTGCGCGGCTGGAGGCGGGGGATGCCGGGGCGCTGCTGCTCCTCGATCTCGACGGGTTCAAGGGGATTAACGATGCGCACGGCCATGCCGCGGGCGATGCCTGCCTCGCGGTCGTGGGCGAGCGGCTGGCCAGCGCGTTCGGCGATGCGCACATCGCCGCGCGCCTGGGCGGCGACGAGTTCGCGATCCTGCTGCCCGATGCGGGCGAGGCGCGGCTGGCGGCGGCGCGGCGGATCGAGCGACGCGCGCGGATGCTGTCGCTGCCGGTCGAATGGGACGGCCGGTTGCTGCATTTCGGCGTGTCGGGCGGCCTCGCCTTTGTCGATGCGGGGCGGCTGGCCGATCCCGATGCGTGGATGCGCGATGCCGACGGCGCGCTCTATGCGGCGAAACGGCTGGGCAAGGGGCGGATCCGCATCGCCTGAGGGGGCCGAAACGGCCCATTTCGCTTTCGTTACACAGCGCTCGCGCCTATATGATGGTGCATGGCAACCACCAACGAAAACGAATACGGCGCCTCTTCGATCAAGGTGCTGAAGGGCCTCGACGCGGTTCGCAAGCGGCCGGGCATGTATATCGGCGATACCGACGACGGTTCGGGCCTCCACCACATGGTGTTCGAGGTGAGCGACAATGCGATCGACGAGGCGCTGGCCGGGCATTGCGACCGGATCATCATCCAGTTGAACGCCGACGGATCGGTCAGCGTCGAGGATAACGGCCGCGGCATCCCCACCGGCATCCACCCAGAGGAGGGCGTGTCGGCGGCCGAGGTCATCATGACCCAGCTGCATGCGGGCGGTAAGTTCGAGAACACCAGCGACACCAACGCCTACAAGGTGTCGGGCGGCCTGCACGGCGTCGGCGTCAGCGTCGTCAACGCGCTGTCCGAATGGCTCGACCTCAACATCTGGCGCGACGGCGAAGAGCATTACATGCGCTTCCGCCACGGCGATGCAGAGGCGCCACTGCGCGTCCTGGGCCCCGCGCCGGAGGGGAAGAAGGGGACGCGCGTCACCTTCCTCGCCTCACCCGAGACGTTCAAGATCACTGAATACGACTTCGACAAGCTCGAGCATCGCTATCGCGAGCTCGCCTTCCTCAATTCGGGCGTCCGCCTGTTCCTGCGCGACGCGCGGCACGAGGAAGTGAAGGAAGTCGAATTGTTCTACGAGGGCGGCATCGCCGCGTTCGTGAAGTATCTCGACCGCAACAAGCAGCCGCTGATGCCCGATCCGGTCGCGATCGCGGGCACGCGCGACGACGTGACGATCGACGTCGCGCTGGAGTGGAATGACTCGTATTACGAGAACGTCCTCGCCTTCACCAACAACATTCCGCAGCGCGACGGCGGCACGCACCTAGCCGCGTTCCGCGCGGCGCTCACCCGCACGATCAACAATTATGCCGACAAGTCAGGTCTCCTGAAGAAGGAGAAGGTCACGCTGACCGGCGACGACATGCGCGAGGGGCTGACCGCGATCGTCAGCGTCAAGCTGCCCGACCCCAAGTTCAGCTCGCAGACCAAGGACAAGCTCGTCAGCTCCGAAGTGCGCCAGCCGCTCGAGGCGCTGATGGCCGACAAGCTCGCCGAATGGCTGGAGGAAAACCCCGCCGTCGCCAAGCAGATCATTCAGAAGGTGATCGACGCCGCCGCCGCGCGAGAGGCGGCGAAGAAGGCGCGCGAACTGACCCGGCGCAAGGGCGTGATGGACATTGCCTCGCTCCCCGGCAAGCTCGCCGACTGTCAGGAGCGCGACCCCGCCAAGTCCGAGCTGTTCCTGGTCGAGGGTGACTCGGCCGGCGGGTCGGCCAAGCAGGGCCGCGACCGCCATTTCCAGGCGATCCTGCCGCTCCGCGGCAAGATCCTGAACGTCGAGCGTGCGCGCTTCGACCGGATGCTGGGCAGCCGCGAGATCGGCACGCTCATCCAGGCGATGGGCACCGGCATCGGCCGCGACGACTTCAACCTCGCCAAGCTGCGCTATCACAAGATCGTCATCATGACCGACGCCGACGTCGACGGCGCGCATATCCGCACGCTTTTGCTCACGTTCTTCTACCGCCAGATGCCCGAGATCATCCAGGCAGGGCACCTCTACATCGCCCAGCCGCCGCTCTATAAGGCGACCAAGGGCCGGTCGGAAGTGTACCTCAAGGACGACGCCGCGCTGGACGAATATCTGGTCGAGGCGGGCGTGGGACTGAATGTGCTGGAGGGTGCGACCGGTACGCGCGCGGATCAGGACCTGCGCGGTCTCGTCGATCATGCTCGCCGGATGCGCACGCTGATGCGCTACGTGCCGCGCCGCTACGACCCCTCGATCATCGAGACGCTGGCGCTGGCCGGCGCGCTCGATCCCGAGGCCTCGCGTGAGGTGCGCGCCGAGCGGCTGATCGAGGCAACCCGCCGCCTCGACCTTGCCGACGGCGAGGGCAAATGGTCGGCGGAGATGAGCGAGGAAGGCGGCTTCCACTTCCGCCGCCTGTGGCGCGGGGTGACCGACCACCACATCATCGAGGCGACCTTCCTCGCCTCCGCCGAGGCGCGCAAGCTCCACACGCTCGCTGCCGAGGAAGCGCAGACCTATGTCAGCGCCGCCAAGCTGGTCCCCGCGCGGTCGGCGCAGGCCGTCGAGGCGAGCGAGGGCGAGGAAGAGGCGATGACCGTCGCCAAGGGTGAGACGCTCGTCGGCCGCCCCAGCCAGCTGCTCGAGGCGATCCTCTTATCGGGGCGCAAGGGCCTGTCGATCCAGCGCTACAAGGGGCTGGGCGAGATGAATGCCGAGCAGCTCTGGGAAACGACGCTTGATCCGTCGGTCCGCTCGATGCTCAAGGTCGCGATCGACCAGGCCGACGTGGCGGACGAGATCTTCACCCGCTTGATGGGCGACGTGGTCGAACCGCGCCGCGAGTTCATCCAGGAAAACGCGCTGAGCGTCGCCAACCTCGACGTCTGACGGATCACCGGCGGTGGGCGCGAACCGGCGCGCCCGCCGCTGTTGCCGTCATTGCCGGGGCGGGATCCTTGGCCCGCTGCGCATAGCGCCGGGCGAGCGCGGCGCAGACCATGAGCTGCATCTGGTGGAACAGCATCAGCGGCAGCACGATCAGGCCGACAGCGCTTGCCGGAAAGATGATGTTGGCCATCGGCAGGCCGCTCGCCATGCTCTTCTTCGATCCGCAGAACACGATCGCGACCTCGTCCTCGGTCGTGAAGCGCAGGAGGCGGCTGGCCGCCGTGGTCGCGGCGAGCACGATCGCCAGCAGCACGAGGTCGAGGACGATGACGAGCGCCAGGCTCTGCGGCGTGACCCGGCCCCAGATGCCGGCAACGACGCCCGCGCTGAACGCCGAATAGACGACGAGCAGGATCGAGCCGCGGTCGACGGCCATCGTCAACATCCGCCGGCGCTCCAGCCATTCGCCGATCAGCGGGCGGGCGAACTGGCCGATCACGAACGGCAGCAGGATCTGGAGCGCAATCTCTCCCACCGCATCCAGCGACATGCCGCCGCCCCCGGCACTCAGAACCATCGTCGCCAGCAGCGGGGTGATGACCACGCCCGCCAGGTTCGAGAGCGAAGCACAGCACAGCGCCGCGGGCACGTTGCCGCGCGCGATCGAGGTAAAGGCGATCGACGACTGCACCGTCGAGGGCAGCAGCGAAACGAACATGAGCCCGGTGACGAGGCCGGGGTCGAGATGCCCGGCGGCGAGCTTGGCGATCCCGAAGCCCAGCAGCGGAAAGAGGACGAACGTCGTCGCGAACACGAGCGATTGCAGCCGCCAGTGGAGGATGCCCGCCCAGATCGCCTGACGCGAAATCCGCGCGCCGTAGAGGAAGAACAGGAGCGCGATGGCGGCGTGGACGATGATGTCGAGCACGTCCTTCCCCGCGCCGCGGGCGGGCAGGATCGCGGCGATCGCCACCATCCCCATGATCGCGAGGATATAGGTGTCGATCCGCAGTCGGCGGAAGATGGCGTTCATCGTCGATCTTTCGGTCGTGCGTGTCAGGGCGTCCCCCTTGGCCACTGTGGCTCCCTTATGGAAGCCGTGGCGGCCTCGATCAGGCCGACAGCTCGGCACGGACGATCGCCGCGCCGGCGCCCAGCGCCGCGAGCTTGCCGCGCGCGACCGCGCGGGGCAGCGGTGCCATCCCGCAATTGGTGGCGGGATAGAGCTTGTCCGCATCGACATAAGCAAGCGCGGCGCGCAGCGTCTCGGCGACTTTCTCCGGCGTCTCGACGTCGTGGATCGCCACGTCGATCGCGCCGACCATCACCTTCTTGCCGCGGACGAGCTCGATCAGCTCCATCGGCACGCGCGAGTTCCGGCATTCGAGCGAGATGATATCGATCGCCGACTTTTGCAGGTTGGGGAAGGTCCGTTCGTACTGACGCCATTCACTGCCGAGCGTCTGCTTCCAGTCGGTATTCGCCTTGATGCCATAGCCGTAGCAGATGTGGACCGCGGTTTCGGCCTTCAGCCCCTCGGCCGCGCGTTCCAGGGCGGCGATGCCCCAGTCGTTCGCCTCGTCGAAGAAGACGTTAAAGGCCGGCTCGTCGAACTGGACGATATCGACGCCGGTGGCCTCCAGCTCACGCGCTTCCTCGTTGAGGATGCCGGCGAATGCCCAGGCCAGCTTTTCGCGGCTTCGGTAGTGCGCGTCGTACAGCGTGTCGATCATCGTCATCGGCCCGGGCAGCGTCCATTTGATCGGCCGATCGGTCTGCGCGCGCAGGAAGCGGGCATCCTCGACGAAAACCGGCTTCGGGCGCGAGACGGCGCCGACGACCGTCGGCACGCTGGCATCGTAGCGATTGCGGATGCGCACCGTCTCGCGCTTCTCGAAGTCGACGCCGTCCAGTTGCTCGACGAACGTCGTGACGAAATGCTGGCGCGTCTGTTCGCCGTCGCCGAGGATGTCGATGCCCGCCTGCCGCTGGTCGTCGACCGCGAGGCGCAGCGCATCCTGCTTGCCCATGGCGAGTTCCTCGCCGGACAGTTTCCAGGGGGACCAGAGGGTCTCGGGCTGTGCGAGCCAGGCGGGCTTGGGCAGGCTGCCCGCGGTGGTGGTCGGCAACAAGGTCGTCATGGGAAATACCTTCGTGAATGCGGGGGATCAGCGGCCGGCGGTCGCTGACCAGCGGCGGAGCGCTTCGGCATGCGGCCTGATGAAATGCGCTTCGGCGAACCGGCCCTGCTCGACGGCGAGGCGGCTGCGCTCCTCCCGGTCGTAGACGATGCGGGTCAGCGAATAGTCCTGCGCGGTCAGGCTCGGCTGATAATGTTCCGCGGCCACCGAGTTGGCGTTGTAGATTTCGGGCCGGTAGATCTTCTGGAACGTCTCCATCACCGCGATCGCGCTGGCGAGTTCGAGGTCGCTGTAGCCGCCGACCAGATCGTCGATGTGATAGAAGGCGAACGGCGCGACGCTGTGCGGCGGCATGAAGTAGCGGGCCTTCATCCCCATCTTCTCGAAATAGCGATCGGTCGGCGACAGCGCGTCGGTGCGGTATTCGGCGCCGAGGATCGGATGGACGTTGGCGGTGCGATTATAGACCGCCTTGCTCGACACGCTGAGGCAGATGACCGGGGGCTTGCGGAACCGGTCGCGATAGGCGGCGGAGCCGACGAACTGCCGGAACAGCTGGCCGTGGAGGTCGCCGAACCCTTCCGGCGCGTCACGGCCCCCGGCGCGGAGATGATCGGGCAGGACGACGCTGAAGTCGTAGTCGCGGACATAGGACGAGAAATTGTTGCCGGTCATGCCGTCGTGGCGCTCGCCACTGATCCGGTCGGTCACCTCGCTATGTAGGATCTCGATCAGCGGAAACGGTTCGTCCGCCGCGCCATCGCCGAGCGTGAGGGCGGCCGAGACGATGCTGAGCGCCAGCGAATAGCGATCGCCCCGGGGATTGTCCCAGTGCATCAGCGCGTTGAACCGCCGGTCGATCATGACGAGCGTGTTGGAGAGGTTCGCCCGGCGGCTTTCCCCGCGCGCCAGATTGGCGAAGTTGGTGGTGATCCGTGTGTTTTCGGCGGGGCGATAATCCTCGTCGAACGGGATGCTGTCGATCGTGAACCTGAAGCCGCTGTCCGTCATGACTCACCTGTCTTGGCGGACGGAAGTCAGGCGAAAGCGCACCCGGCGACGGCGATCCCGGCGGTGGGTCGCCTTGGATCGACGCTTTCCAAGCGCGATCCACCGGAGGAACCCCCGTCCGAGGAACGTTATGGCGTCGAAGGCAGGTCTCCTGGCTCACGGGTCAACGCGGTGGCTCCGGCCTTCCCGGGCGCCTTGCGGGCACCCAGTGACACGAGATGAAGCCGCCGCTCGCCGCTTACAGTTGCGGGGGCAGCGCCGGATTCCGTCCCGAAGGACGCCACCGGCTTCCCGTCTTAGCCCCATCGCCACGCCTGGGATGGGGAACCTTGACGCACCCGTTCAACACGCTCGGATAACGCCTGTCAATACTGATATAAAGATATGCTTATATCCTGATGCGAGCGTCGAAGTGCAGGACATGACGCGTCACAAACGAACGACGCCCCCGAACCGAGGGGCGCGGGGGCGTCGTCGCAATCGAAAATGTCGGCGCGGGGAGCGATCCCCGCGCCCCGTTCGTCAGGCCGGCTCGGCAATGCCCACCGGCTGGACGCTGTCCGCCTTTTGCGTAAGGTCGAAGCGGTCGGCGTTCATCACCTTGGTCCAGGCCGCCACGAAGTCGCGCACGAACTTTTCCTCGTGCCCGCGCTCGGCATAGACCTCGGCCACCGCGCGCAGCTGGCTGTTCGATCCGAAGATGAGGTCGGTGCGCGTCGCCTTCCACCGCTCGTGCTTGCCCGCGCGGTCATAGCCGATGAACTCCTCGTCCGCGCTCGTGTCGACGACCTTCCAGAAGGTGTCGTTGTTGAGCAGGTTGACGAAGAAGTCGTTGGTCAGCTGGCCCTTGCGGTCGGTGAACACGCCCTCCGGCGCATCCTTGTAGTTCGCGCCGAGGACACGAAGCCCGCCGAGGAGCACCGTCATCTCGGGCACCGACAGGCCGAGCAGCGAGGCGCGGTCGAGGAGCAGTTCCTCGGTCTTCACCGTCTGCTTGGTCTTGAGGAAGTTGCGGAAGCCGTCGGCGACGGGCTCCAGCGGCTCGAAGCTCTCGGCATCGGTCCATTCCTGCGTCGCGTCGCCGCGGCCGCCGGTGAACGGCACCTCGACATCGAAGCCGGCGTCCTTCGCCGCCTTCTCGACCGCCGCCGTGCCGGCGAGGACGATCGCGTCGGCGACCGACAGGTTGCCGCGAAGCTCCTCGATCTTGGCGAGGACCGCCGACAGTTCCTCGGGCTCGTTCACCTTCCAGCCGCGCTGCGGCTCGAGGCGGATGCGCGCGCCGTTGGCACCGCCGCGATGATCGCTGCGGCGATAGGTCGAGGCCGAGGCCCAGGCGGTCTTGACCAGATGGCCCACGGTGAAGCCGGCGTCGAGGATCTTCGCCTTGAACGCGGCGACGTCGGCGTCCGACGGCGTCGTGCCGGCGGGGATCGGATCCTGCCAGATCAGGTCCTCTTCGGGCACTTCCGGCCCGAGGTAGCGGACCTTGGGACCCATGTCGCGGTGGGTGAGCTTGAACCAGGCGCGGGCGAAGGCGTCCTTGAACGCCTCGTGATCGCGGCGGAAGCGCTCCGAAATCTCGCGGAACTCGGGATCGACCTTCAGCGCCATGTCCGCCGTCGTCATCATCGTCGGCACGCGCTTGTTCGGATCATGGGCCGCCGGCGCCATGTCCTCTTCCTTCTGGTTGATCGGCTGCCACTGCTTGGCGCCCGCGGGGCTGCGGACGAGCTCGTAGTCATAGTCGAGCAGCAGGCGGAAATAATTTTCCGACCACTCGGTGGGGGTGTTGACCCACGACCCTTCGATGCCGCTGGTGATCGTGTGCTCGCCGAAGCCGGTGCCATGCGCGCTCGCCCAGCCGAGGCCCTGGAGCGCGATGTCCGCACCCTCGGGCGCCTCGTCGATCAGCGTCGGGTCACCCGCGCCATGCGCCTTGCCGAAGGTATGGCCGCCCGCGGTCAGCGCGACGGTCTCCTCCGAGTTCATCGCCATGCGCTTGAAGGTTTCCTTCATGTCGCGTGCCGACTGAAGCGCGTCGGGCACGCCGCCCGGCCCCTCGGGATTCACATAGATCAGGCCCATCTGGATCGCGGCCAGCGGCTGCTCCAGCTCGAGCTCTTCCTCGGGCAGAATGCGCGTCTTGTTGTCGGGGTGGCCGACGAACTGCTCTTCCGAACCCCAGTAGATGTCCTTTTCGGGCTCGAATACGTCGGCACGCCCGCCGCCGAAGCCGAACACCGGGCCGCCCATCGATTCGATCGCGACATTGCCGGCGAGGATGAAGAGGTCAGCCCAGCTGATGTGCTTGCCGTACTTCTGCTTGATCGGCCACAGCAGGCGGCGCGCCTTGTCGAGGTTGCCGTTGTCCGGCCACGAGTTGAGCGGGGCGAAGCGCTGCTGCCCGCTGTTCGAGCCACCGCGGCCGTCGGCGGTGCGGTACGTGCCCGCCGCGTGCCACGCCATGCGGATGAACAGACCGCCGTAATTGCCATAGTCGGCCGGCCACCAGGGCTGGCTGTCGGTCAGCAGCGCCTTCAGGTCCGCCTTCAGCGCGTCATAGTCGAGCTGCTTGAACGCCTCGGCATAATTGAACTCGTTGCCCATCGGGTCGGGCGAGGTGCCGCCTTGGTTGAGCACTTCGAGCGGCAGCGAATCGGGCCACCAGTCCTTGTTGGTGCGGCCGAGCAGCGACCGAACCGTGGTCGGCCCGTTGACCGGGCAGCCACTCATCTCTCCGGTTTTCGCGTCCATTCAGGGTCTCCAACTAGAATCAGGCTTTCCCCCTACGCGCTCCGGCGCGATCGGTTTAGCCAATTGTCTCGCTTACACTCGGCGAGAAACTCGATTGTGACAGCGCGGCCGGTTTCAGCGGCGGACGGCGGCGCTCCGTTCCCGTACGCCCTTGAACTCCGATCCCGCCTTCCAGGTCGGCCAGCGGGTCGAGGTCGCCAGCTCCTGTGCCAGCGTGCCGACCAGTTCGATATCCTGTGCAGCCCCGGTCAGGTCCCAGCTTTCGTCCCACGCATCGCACGCCTGATGATAGCATTGGCCGGTATAGCGATCGATCCACGCCTGTCCCGCCGCGCGTCCGCCGACCTTGAGGTCCGACGCACCCGCAATGCCCATCTGGAGCAGCACGGGCACGCCGCGCTTGGCGAAGGAGAAATGGTCAGCGCGATAGAACAGCCCGCGCTCCGGCAGGCTTTCGGGCGTCACCGTCCGCCCCTGCGTGCCCGCGATGCGCGCCATGTCGTCCTCCAGGCTGTCCTGCCCCTCGCCGACCAGCACCACGTCGTTCGCCGCCCCTGCGGTCTGTAGAATGTCGAGCGCGAGGTTCGCGACGGTTTTTTCCATCGGATAGACGGGATTGGCGGCGTAATATTCGCTGCCCAGCAAGCCGCGCTCCTCGGCGGTCCAGAAGGCGAAGACGACGCTGCGGTCGGGCTTCGGCCCCGCCTTCATCGCGCGGGCGATTTCGAGGAGGCCAGCGACGCCTAGCGCGTCGTCGTTGGCCCCGGCGCGATAGATGCGCCCCTGCGCGTCGGGCGCACCCTTGCCATAAGCGTCCCAGTGCGCGCCGAGCGAGACCACCTCGTCGGGGCGCTTGTTGCCGGGAATGCGGGCGAGGACGTTGTGGCTGTCGACCGTCTCGTGTTTCACCGCGACGTCGGCGCTGAAGGTCGCGCCTTTCAGCGGCACCGGGCGGAAGTCGGCGCGGCGCGCGGCGATGCGCAGCTTGGCGAGGTCCTGTCCGGCGCGCTGGAACAGCGACGATGCCGCCGCGCCCTCGATCCATCCTTGCAGGCGCAGGCTCGTCACGTCCCTGGGTGCGCGGACGATGTCGTAATTCTCGCCGCGCGGGCTGACGACGACGTTCCAGCCATAGCCCGCACCCGGCGTGTCGTGGACGATCAGCGCGGCGATCGCGCCGCGGCGCGCGGCTTCCTCGAACTTGTAGGTCCAGCGGCCGTAATAGGTCATCGTCCGGCCGCCGAACTTGCCGGCGACCGGCTCCCCCGCCTTGGCCTCGAAATCGGGATCGTTGACGAGGAAAACGGCGACCTTGCCCTTCAGGTCCACGCCCTTGAAATCGTCCCAGCCGCGCTCGGGTGCGGTGACGCCGTAGCCGACGAACACCATCGGCGCCTTGTCGATCCGCGCGCGATCGTCGGGGCGGATGGTCGAGACGTAGATCTGCTTGCCGCGCTCGATCGGCTGGTTGCCGAACGCGAGGGTGCCGTCGCCGAGTTCGGTGTGGAGCAGCGGCACCTTCTGCGTCCACTGGCCATCGGGACCGCCGGGTTCGAGCCCCGTCTCCTTCACCCGGGCGACGAGATAGTCGATCGTCTTCTTCTCGCCCGCGGTGCCGGGCGCGCGCCCTTCGAACGCGTCGGAGGCGAGCGTCCTTACATCCTTCGTTATGCGGGCCGTGTCGACCTTGATCTGGGCAATGGTGGGGGCGGCGAGAAGGCCGGCGGCTAGGATCAGGCGCGTGTACATGCACCCCACCCTAGCCGCCGGCCCATCATGCGCAACCTTAGCGCAGTTCGAGCACCACCACCGACTTGGCCGGCAGCGTCACCGACAGCTTGCCGCCCGCGACGGTCGCCCCAGTGAACGCCTGCGGCGCGACCCGGTTCGGCGCGTCGAAGTCGTTGCGCGCGGTGATCGCATCGCCGGTCAGCACCGTGCCCGTCACCGCCGAGGCCTGCACCCCGGCGAGGTCCGCGGTCACGCTGTTCGGCCGGTTCGGATCGGCATTGGCGAGCGCGATGCGTACCACCCCGTCCTTGCCCCGGATCGCCGAGGCGCTGACCGCAGGCACGACATACTGGTCCTTCGAATACCAGCCGCCCTTCAGCTCGATCGGCAGCACGGTGGCATCGATCCACGGCTTGTACATGTGGAAGACATGATAGGTCGGCGTCTTCACCATCTTCGCGCCGTCGGTCAGGATCATCGCCTGGAGGACGTTCACCATCTGCGCGATGGCGGTCATCTTCACCCGGTCGGCGTGCTTGGCGAAGATGTTGAGGTTGATTGCGGCCACCATCGCATCGCGCAAAGTGTTCTGCTGGCGCAGGAAGCCCGGATTGGTCCCCGGATCGCCCGCATACCAGGTGCCCCATTCGTCCACCGCCAGCCAGATGCGCTTCTGCGGATCGTATTTGTCCATGATCGCGGTGTGCTTGCCGACGAACTCGTCCATCTTCCACGTGGCGGCCAGCGTCTGTGCCCAGCCGGCCTCGTCGAACTCGCTGGCGGAGGCGCGCGGCGGCCAGCCGCCGGGGACGGTGTAGTAATGGAGCGAGAGCGCATCGATCGTCGACGCGCTCTCGCGGATCATCACCTCGGTCCAGTTATAGTCGTCGTTGTTGGCGCCCGACGCGATCTTGAGGATGCGGGTGCCCGCCGGCGCCTTGACAAAGGTGGCATAGCGGCGCGTCACGTCGGCGGCATATTCGGCGCGCATGTTGCCGCCGCAGCCCCACAGCTCGTTGCCGATGCCGAAATAGGGGAGCTTCCACGGCTCCTTGTGGCCGTTCCTCGCGCGCTCGTCGGCGAGGCTGCCGGCGGGCGCCGTCATGTATTCGACCCACTCGGCCATTTCCTGCGGCGTGCCATTGCCGACATTGCCGGAGATGTACGCCTCCGCCCCCACCTGTCCGACCAGGTCGAAGAACTCGTGCGTGCCGACGGTATTGGGCTCGGTCACGCCGCCCCAATGAGTGTTGATCTTGACCGGACGCTTGGCCCGCGGGCCGACGCCCTCCCGCCAGTGATATTCGTCGGCGAAACAGCCGCCCGGCCAGCGGATGATCGGCACGCCGAGGTCCTTGAGTGCGCCCACGACGTCGCTACGGAAGCCGCGGACATTGGGGATCTTCGACTTCTCGCCGACCCACAGCCCGCCATAGATGCCGGTGCCCAGATGCTCGGCGAACTGGGTGAAGATCGCCTTGTCATAGGTCGGGCCGGGGGTGTCGGCGCGGACGGTGATCTCGGTGGGCTTGGCCGGCTCCTGCGCCATGGCCGGCGCCGCGAGCGTCAACGCGACCGCCCCTAGCAACATTCGCTTCGCCGTCCGTCCGATCATGCGCAATCCTCCCGTCTGACCGGGGCGACGATGGTCTCGCCGCCCTCTCCATTAGTCAGACATATTCGGAGGCGTCTGGCTTGTCTACTCCGCCGCAACCACTTCCGGCTCGGGCAGCGCGTTGGTCGTCTTCGCGCCCCAGACGGCGTAGAAGAGGATATAGAGCTCGCACACCACGGTCAGTAGAAACGAGGTCTGGAGGCCGTAGCGGTCGGCCAGCCACCCCTGCACCACCACCAGCGCGCCGCCGGCGATCGCCATGATGAGCAGGCCGGACCCCTCCTCGGTCAGCGGGCCGAGGCCCTTGATGCCGAGCGAGAAGATCGTTGGGAACATGATCGAGTGGAACAGGCCCACAAGGATGAGCGACCACATCGCCGCCGGCCCGGTCAGGAACGTCGCCCCCAGCATCACCACGAACGCGCCGATCGAGAAGCCGGCGAGCACGGTTTCGGCCGGAATCTTCTGCATGATGAGCGAGCCGGCGAAACGGCCGACCATCATCCCGCCCCAGAGCAGCGCGAGATAATGCGACGCCTGTTCCTGCGTCACGTTGGCGATGTCGGGCGAGGAGACGAAGTTGATGAAGAGGTTGGCGACGCCGATCTCGGCGATCAGGTAGATGAAGATTGCCGGCACGCCGAAGACGAGATTGCGGTGCTTCCAGAGCGACAGACGCTTGCGCTCCTCGCGCGTCACGCGCTGCGTCGACTGGCCGATCGCGGGCAGCGGGAAGCGCGCGATGACGACCGCGAGCACGACCAGCACGATCGCGACGAGGACATAGGGCAGGATCACCGACTGCGCATCGGCCAGCCGCTCCGCCGGGGTCAGCACGCGCCCCTGCGTCGTGCCGCCGACCGAGCGGCCGAGGATGAGGTAGCCCGCGAAGATCGGCGCCAGCGTCGTGCCGAGCGAATTGAACGCCTGAACCAGGTTGAGGCGCGACGATCCCGTCTCCGGCGGGCCGATGACGGTGACGTACGGGTTGGCCGCGACCTGGAGCAGCGTGATCCCGCTGGCGATCACGAACAGCATGACTAGCGTGACGCCGTAGGACGGCAGGCTCGCCGCCAGCGTCATGCCCGCAGCGCCCGCCGCCATGACGAGCAGGCCGGTCACCAGCGACTTCTGATAGCCGATCCGCTCAATGAGCTTGGCCGAGGGGATCGAGGCGACGAAATAGGCGATGAACCACACGCTCTCGATCAACGTCGTCTGCGTGTAGTTGAGGTCGAACACGCTCTTCAGGTGCGGCAGCAGCGTGTTGTTGATGACGGTGATGAAGCCCCACATGAAGAAGAGGCTGGCAAGCAGCGTCAGCGCGGGGGCGTAGGATGCGCCCCTGCCCCCTGCCGGCGAAGTGTGGGCGCCCGGTGCGGGCTGGCTCGGCGGCAGGGCCATCGGCGATCCTTCCTGAAACTTGGTCTGACTATATGTTTGGAAAAAGGGCGGTCAATCGTCCCAGCGGAACGCACCGACCCGCTCGTGCCGCCCGAGCATGAAGGCATCGGCGACGAGGCGGAAAGGCGAGAGATCGGCATCGATCGCGCCAGTGCCGATCATGTCGGCGAAGCGGGCATAGAGCCGGCCATATTCGGTCCCCTCGGGCACCGCGACCTCGGCATCGTCCACGAACAACCGCCCGCCGCCCTCGCGAAGTTCGGCGGTGCCTTCGTCGGTCTCGAGCGTCATCGACCAGGTCTGCGGTCCGCGCTGGTCGAAGCTGAACGCCGCCTCAATCGCGGTATCCCCGTGCGCCATCGTCAGGTCGGCCATGATCGGCGCCTCGCGATCGGCGGGGTATTTGAGGGTGGCGCCGTGAAGCTCGGTGCCGGGGACCAGCCGGGTCAGGATCGACAGCGCGTTCACGCCCGGATCGAATACACCGATTCCCGGCTCCCAGATCCATTCCTGTCCCGGATGCCAGACGCGCACGTCTTCCTTCCACGCGACCGACACGCGGCGGAGCGTCTTGCCCGACAGCCACTGTGCGGCCGGCTCCACCCCGCTCGCCTCGCGCGAATGCCAGGTGAGGTAGAGCGCCCGCCCCGCCTCCCGCGCCATGCCGGCATAGCGTTCGGCGACGCTGACGCTGGCGGCGGGCGGCTTCTCGACCATCACGTCGAGACCGAGAGCGAGCGCCTCCTTGATCAGCGCGGTGCGCGCCATCGGCGGGGTGCAGAGCGACACGGCGGCAAGTTCGGGGACTTGGCGCTTCAACTCGGTGATCGTTGCGGCGACCGGCGCGCCCTCGTCCCGCGCATGGCCGCTGACGATGCCGGCAAGGTGCAGTCGGTCGCTGGCAGCGAGCGTCGGCAGATGCTGGTCGCGCGCGATCTTCCCGAGGCCCACGATCGCGATGGCATGGCTCAACGTCACTCTCCCGATGCCGCTGAAGCGGCTTGTCTGACAAATCTGATTTCGCAGATCGGCCGCGCGGCGACAAGCCGGTTTAGTCGAACAGTGATGGCGCCTGATCTTCGGGCGGAAATCCCGACACGGTAACGCCGACGAGGCGCAGGCCCCGGTCGAGCGGATAGAGCGTCGCGATCAGCGCGCGGGCGGTGGCGTGCAGTTGCTCGCGATCGCGGACCGGCGCGGGGGTGCTGCGGCTGCGCGTCACCTGGCGGAAATCGGCGTACTTCGCCTTCACCGTCACCGTTCGGCCATAGCGGCCGCGCGAGACGCACCAGTCCCAGACTTCGTCCGCCTGCCCCGCCACCGCCGCCTCGATCTCCGCCGGATCGGTCAGGTCGCGGGCGAAGGTCGTCTCGGAGCCCGACGACTTGCGCACGCGATTGGGCTCGACCGGGCGGTGATCGATGCCGCGCGCGATGCCGTGATACCATTCGGCCGAACTGCCGAAATGCTCGGCAAGAAAGGCGAGCGACTTGGCGGCGAGGTCGGCACCGCTCTCGATCCCAAGCCGCCGCATCTTTGCCGCCGTCACCGGGCCGACCCCGTGAAACCGCTCGACCGGCAGCGACGCGACCCAGGCCGGCCCCATCTCGGGCGTCACCGCGAACTGGCCGTTGGGCTTCTTCTGGTCGGAGGCGAGCTTGGCGAGGAACTTGTTGTACGAAATGCCCGCCGATGCGGTGAGGCCGGTCTCCTCGGCGATGCGCGCGCGGATCGCCTTGGCCGTCGCCCAGGCGGTGCCGAGCCCGCGCCGGTCCGCGGTCACGTCGAGATACGCCTCGTCCAATGAGAGCGGCTGGATGAGGTCGGTGAACTCGGCGAAGACGCCGTGGATCTGCTGGCTGACCGCGCGATAGACGTCGAACCGCGGCGGCACGAAGATGAGGTCGGGACAGCGCCGCTTCGCCGTGACCGATGGCAGCGCCGACTTCACCCCGAACGCCCGCGCCTCGTAGCTCGCCGCCGCGACGACGCCGCGCGACTCGCCATGGCCTACCGCCACGGGCTTGCCGCGCAGTTCAGGCGCGTCGCGTTGTTCGACCGACGCGTAGAAGGCGTCCATGTCGACATGGATGATCTTGCGGACGGGCGGGGACTCGGCAGTCACGTGGCCCCGTTCTAGCCAGTCGGTTTGCGATGCGGGAGAGGCGAAACACCGTCCGAACCTTAACGCCACCTTACAGTTTTCGGCTCGCCGGTTGGATTCCGGCGGCGAAACGAGTTGGTCGTTCAGGCAGTCATCGCGGCGTCATGCTAGTCAATCGACGCCCGCCCAGTGTCGCGGGTGCCGTGGGGGACCGCATGTGTCGTTGAAACTCTCGATCGCCGCGCTCGGTTCCGGAATCGCCCTGTTCGTCGCCACGCCCGCCTGGGCAGAGGAGACGCCGGCCGCGACCGAGACCCCTTCGGTGATCGAGAAGGTGGGCGAAGGCCTTGCCAGTTTCTTCGGCCGCGAAATCGCCGGTGCGCGCACTGCCAGCGGCGAGAAGTGCGATCCGACCACGCTGACCGCCGCACACCGCACGCTTCCCTTCGGCAGCCTCGTCCGCGTGACCGACGCGCTGACCGGCAACAGTGTCATCGTCCGTATCAACGACCGCGGCCCCTTCTCCGGCAAGCGCGTTATCGACCTGTCGAAGGCGGCCGCCGCCGAGCTCGGCATCGTCGGCCGCGGGACCGCCCGCGTCATCATGAACCTCGTCTCGCGCAACTAAGATTGCGCGAAATCGGGCCTGCGCATTCGTATTGATGCGTTGACCCGGCCACCGCTGCGGTGCAGCAAGCGTTCATGGCCACGCTTCCCCCGATCGCGAACAATCCCGACATCCGCCTGCTCGGCCGCATGCTGGGCGACGTCATCCGCGCCTATGGCGGCGAGGCGCTGTTCAAGCGGATCGAGTATATCCGCTCGACCTCAGTCGACCGCCATCGCGGCGTCGCGGGCGCCGACGCGATCGACCCCGGCCTCGATCGCCTGACGCTCGACGAGACGCTCGATTTCGTCCGCGGGTTCATGCTGTTCTCGATGCTCGCCAACCTGGCCGAGGACCGGCAGGGCGTCGCGCGGGAGGAGGGGGCCGATGTCGCCCATGCGCTCGCGCGCCTCGCCGAACACGGCATCGACCGACAGGCGGTAATCGGCCTGCTCGATCATGCGCTGATCGTCCCGGTCCTCACCGCCCACCCGACAGAGGTGCGGCGCAAGTCGATGATCGATCACCGCAACCGGATCGCCGACCTGCTCGCGCTCAAGGATCGCGAACTGGAGGAGACGCCCGACGGCGACCGCATCGACGAGGCGCTGGTGCGCCAGATCGCGCTTCTCTGGCAGACGCGCGTGTTGCGGCGCGAGCGGCTGTACGTCGCCGACGAGGTGGAGACGGCGCTTTCCTACCTTCGCGACGTATTCCTGCCGGCGCTACCCGCGCTCTACGCGCGCTGGGACCGGGCGATGGGCGAGCGGCTGCCCGCGTTCCTGCGCTGCGGCAGTTGGATCGGCGGCGATCGCGACGGCAACCCCTATGTCACCGCCGAGTCGCTGACGCTCGCGCTCGGCAAGGCGGCGGAGGCGGCGCTCGTTCATTACATGGACGCGGTCCATGCGCTGGGCGCCGAACTGTCCATCTCGACCGAGATCACGCATGTGAACGGCGATGTGGGCAGGCTGGCCGAGGCGAGCGGCGACGATGCCGCCAGCCGGGCGGACGAACCCTATCGCCGCGCGCTGTCTGGCATCTACGCACGCCTCGCCGCCACGCACCGCGCGCTCGTGGGCAAGCCCGCGCCGCGCCCCGGCCCGCTGACGGGTGAGGCCTATGCCGGACCGGGCGAGCTTCGCGACGACCTCGTCGCCGTCGCGCGCAGCCTGTCGGCGGCGGGCGAAGGGACACTGGCGACCGGCGGCGCGCTCGGTCGGCTGATCCGCGCGGTCGAGATCTTCGGCTTCCACCTCGCCACGCTCGACCTGCGTCAGAACTCGGCGGTGCACGAGCGCGTCGTCGCCGAACTGCTCAAGGCGGCGGGGGTCGAGGGCGATTACCTGTCGCTGGACGAGAACGCGCGCGTCGCGCTCCTTCGCCGCGAACTGGCGAGCCCCCGCCCGCTGACCAGCCCCTATGCCGATTATTCGGAGGAGACGGCGGGCGAGCTCGCGATCCTCCACGCCGCCGCCGCCGCGCATGCGCGCTATGGCCGGCAATGCATCACCCAGCATGTCATCTCGATGGCGCAGTCGGTCAGCGACCTGCTGGAAGTCCACTTGATGCTCAAGGAAGCCGGGCTCTGGGTGCCCGGCGACACGCCGACGTCGCACCTGATGGTCGTACCGCTGTTCGAGACCGTCGCCGATCTTGAGGCGGGGGCCGACATCATGCGCGACTATCTGTCGCTGCCGGAGATTGCCGCGACCGCGACCGCACGCGGGCATCAGGAAGTGATGATCGGCTATTCCGATTCGAACAAGGACGGCGGCTACCTCACCTCCACCTGGCAATTGTCGCGCGGGTCGGCGGCGCTGGCGCCGGTGTTCGAGGCGGCGGGCGTGGGGATGCAGCTGTTCCACGGCCGCGGCGGCTCGGTGGGGCGCGGCGGCGGCTCGTCCTTTTCCGCGATCCAGGCGCAACCGCCGGGCGCCGTCCAGGGCCGCATCCGCATCACCGAACAGGGCGAGGTGATTGCCGCCAAATACGGCACGCGGGCCAGCGCGATGGCGAACCTCGAGGCGGTGACCTCGGCGACGCTGCTCGCCAGCCTCGAGCCCGAGCGGCTGTCGGCGGACGATGCCGCGCGGTTCGGGGCGGCGATGGACGAACTCTCGGCGACCGCGTTCCGGGCCTATCGCGACCTCGTCTACGGCACCGACGGCTTCCGGCAATTCTTTCGCCAGATGACGCCGATCGCCGAAATCTCCGGCCTCAAGATCGGCTCGCGCCCCGCCAGCCGCAAGAAGTCGGACGCGATCGAGGATCTGCGCGCCATCCCCTGGGTGTTCAGCTGGGCACAGGCGCGTGTGATGCTGCCCGGCTGGTACGGCGTCGGCGCCGCGATCGAGAGTTTCGCGGACAAAGGCCTGTTGCGCGAGATGGCGGCGGGCTGGCCCTTTTTCTCGGCGATGCTCGCCAACATGGAGATGGTGCTCGCCAAGTCCGACATGGGCATCGCTGCGCGGTACGCCCAATTGGTCGAGGATGCCGGCCAGCGCGAGGCGATCTTCGGGCGCATCCGGGACGGCTGGCAGGCGACGCATGACGGGCTGCTGACGATCACCCGCCAGACGCGGCTTCTGGAAAAGAGCCCGGCGCTGGAAGCGTCGATCCGGCTGCGCCTCCCCTATATCGAGCCGCTCAACCTCCTCCAGATCGAACTTCTGAAGCGCCACCGCGCGGGCGAGAGCGATGCGCGGATCGGCGAGGGCATCCTCCTGTCGATCAACGCGATCGCGACGGCGCTGAGGAACAGCGGGTGACGAAGGGCGGGGGACAAGCCGCTTCCCCCGCCGCGTCATCCGCACTACCTCCACCGCCATGACCGAAGCCGCCATTGCGATCCGCGACCTGTGCAAGACCTATGCGGGCGGCAAGCGCGCGCTCGACGGAGTGACATTCGACGTGCCGCGGGGGCAGGTGTTCGGGCTGCTCGGCCCCAATGGCGCGGGCAAGTCGACGCTCATCAACATCCTCGCCGGGCTCGTCAACAAGACGAGCGGCAGCGCGTCGATCTGGGGCTTCGACATCGACGAGCATCCGCGCAATGCCAAGGCGTCGATCGGCATCGTCAATCAGGAGATCACTTTCGACCCCTTCTTCACGCCGCTGGAGACGCTGGAGAATCAGGCGGGCTTCTACGGCGTGCCTAAGGCGAAGCGCCGGAGCCTCGACCTCCTTCGCGCGATGGGGCTGGAGGACAAGGCGAACGCCTATTCGCGCACGCTATCCGGCGGCATGAAGCGGCGGTTGATGGTCGCCAAGGCGATGGTGCATTCGCCGCCCGTCATCGTCCTCGACGAGCCGACCGCGGGCGTCGATATCGAGCTTCGCCGCCAGCTCTGGGACTATGTCCGCGGCCTCAACGCGCGCGGCGTGACGGTGGTGCTGACGACGCATTATCTGCAGGAGGCCGAGGAGCTGTGCGATCGCATCGCGATCATCAACCACGGCCGCGTCGTCGCCAACGAACCCACGCGCGTACTGCTCGGCATGGCGCAGGAGAAGCAGGTCGTCGTCACGCTCGATCGCGACGTGACCGCCCCGCCGCAGGCACGCTGCTTCGAAAAGGTCGAGGCGATCGACCCGCGCACGCTCGCCATCACCTATCGCAAGGATCGCACGAACGCGGGCGAGGTGCTGACCGCGGTAAGCGAGGGCGGTTTCGCTATCGTCGACGTGACGACGCGCGAGGCCGATCTGGAGGACGTGTTCCTGAACCTCACGCGGGCGGCGGCGAATGGCTGAGACCGATATCCTCATCATCGGATCGGGCGCGGCCGGGCTGACCGCGGCGCTGAACCTTGCCGATCGCTTCCGCGTCACGGTGCTCGCCAAGGGGCGGCTGGACGAGGGTTCGACCGCCTGGGCGCAGGGCGGGATCGCCGCGGTGCTCGAACCCGGCGACACGTTCGAGAACCATGTCGAGGACACGATGGTCGCGGGCGCGGGCCTAAACGACCGCGACGTGGTCGAGTTCGTGGTCGAGCGCGCGCCCGCCGCGATCGAGCGGCTGGCCGAACTCGGCGTCCCCTTCAATGCGGCCGAGAATGGCGGGAACGGCTGGCACCTGACGCGCGAGGGCGGGCACAGCCACCGCCGCATCGTCCATGTCGACGACGCGACCGGCTGGGCCGTGCAGGTCGCGCTGATCCGCGCGGCGGAGGCGCATCCCAACATCACCCTCGTCCCCGACATGGTGGCGGTAGACCTGGCGACCAGCCGGCACGAGCTTCGCTATTCGGGCGCGGGCAATGTCTGGGGCGTCTATGCCTTCAACCGCGCGACCGGGAAGGTCGAGCTCTACACCGCGCGCGCGACGATTCTGGCGACGGGGGGCGCGGGGCGCACCTACCTGTTCTCCACCGCGCCGCGCGGGGCGACGGGTGACGGCATCGCGATGGCATGGCGAGCGGGGGCGCGCGTCTCCAACATGGAGTTCATGCAGTTCCACCCGACCTGCCTCTACAATCTGGAGGTCAAGAACTTCCTGATTACCGAGGCGGTGCGCGGCGAAGGGGGCCGGCTCGTCAACCCGCAGACCGGCAAGCGGTTCATGCCCTATTACGACGCCGACCGCATGGAGCTGGCTCCACGCGACGTGGTGGCGCGCGCGATCGATGCGGAGATCAAGCGGTTCGGCCTCGATTACGTCCATCTCGACATCAGCCATCGCGGGGCTGATTTCGTGAAGGCGCACTTCCCGACGATCCATGCCAAGCTGCTTGGCCTCGGCATCGACATGACCACCGGGCCGATCCCCGTGGTGCCGGCACAGCATTACACCTGCGGCGGCGTCGTGGTGGATCGCGACGGGCGTACCGACCTGCCCGGGCTCTATGCGGCGGGCGAGGTCAGCCAGTCGGGGCTGCACGGCGCCAATCGCCTCGCGTCAAACTCGCTGCTCGAATGCTTCGTCTATGGCGAGGCGGCGGCGGCGCATATCGCCGCGCATTGGGACGACCTGCCGCGCCCGCCCTCGATCCGGCCGTGGGATGAAAGCCGCGTCACCGACAGCGACGAGGAAGTCGTCATCAAGCAGAACTGGACCGAGATCCGGCGCTTCATGTGGAACTATGTCGGCATCGTGCGCACCACCAAGCGGCTGGAACGCGCCGCGCACCGGATCAAGATGATGCAGGAGGAGATCGCCGACTATTACGGCCATTTCCGCGTCACCCCCGACCTGATCGAGCTGCGCAACCTCCTCCAGTCGGCCGAGCTGATCGTGAAGTCGGCGCTCCACCGCAAGGAGAGCCGGGGGCTGCATTATACGCTAGACTATCCCAGGACGGTCGAGCGGCCGCAGGATACGATCCTGATCCCCTGACCCAAAGGGGCGACGAAACCGCTGAAAAGCGTACTCGTTCGGGCGTTGTTCACGTCCTGTCGCTAAGGTAGAAAGGTTCGTCGCAGCCGCGCGCGCGGCCTGTTGCCGCCACTGCCCGCGCTGCGTCATGGTTTCGCCCATCAGGGGGCTTGTCGACGCTTATGGTATTTTCGCGTTTTTCGGTGATCGAGCGTGCGTTGACGCTGGCCGGCCTCGCGCCGCTAGCGCTGATCGGGGCTGCGCCCCAGCATCAGGGCGGGCGCATCACCGAATTGCTGCCGCCCGGCTACGTCCATGGCAGCGCGGCACCGCAGAATCAGGTCGTCGTCCCCGCCCCCACCCCGCTCGTCACCGATATCGACGGCCTCGTCGGCGCGTTCGGCGGCAAGGTCGGCGTGGCGGTCAAGAGCATCGATACCGGCTGGATGGTGTCGAAGAACGGCGACGTGCCGATGCCGCAGCAATCGGTCAGCAAGCTGTGGGTCACGCTGACCGCGATGGACCAGATCGATCAGGGGCGCATCACCCTCGACGATCCGCTGACGATCACGCGAAACGACCTGACGCTGTTCCACCAGCCGATCGCCTCGCTGCTTCAGAACGGCGTCTACAACACGACCGTGCGCGAACTCATCCGCCGCGCGATGACGATGAGCGACAATACCGCCAACGACCGGCTGCTGCGCCACGTCGGCGGGCCGCCGGCGGTCAACGCGTTCATCGCGCGCCATTCGCTGGGCGCGATCCGGTTCGGACCGGGCGAGCGGCTGCTCCAGAGCCGCACCGCGGGCCTTCAGTGGCGTCAGGACTATGCCATGGGACGCGCGTTCCAGGCGGCGCGAGCCAAGCTGGCGCCGGGCGTACGACAGGCGGCGTTCAATGCCTATGTCGCTAATCCGATCGACGGGGCCGCCGCCGCCTCAATCGCCAATGCGCTGACCAAGCTGCGCCGGGGCGAGCTCCTGTCGCCGCAGTCGACCAGCTATCTCATCAACGTCATGGAAAGCTCGCGCACCGGCCATGCGCGGCTACGAGCCAGCGTACCGCCGGGCTGGCGGCTGGCGCACAAGACCGGCACGGGTCAGGACCTGATGGGCCGCACCGCGGGCTTCAACGATGTCGGCATCCTGACCGCGCCCGACGGCCGCGCCTATGCCATTGCGGTGATGATCGGCGATACGCGGCGTCCGACCCAGGAGCGGCAGAAGCTGATGCAGAACGTCGTCGCGCGCGTTGTCGCCTATCACGACAGCGAGGCACCCCAGCGGCTGATGGCCCGCTGAGGCGCGCGCATTCAACGCTGCATCACGATCCAGACCGCGTCTGCGACCAGAGCGACCAAGCCCCACCCTGCGACCGTCCCGCCGGCAAGGATCGCGATCGTCCGCCGCCCTGAATATTTCGTCATCAAGCGCCCCTCCGTTTTTTCGTTGGGGATATCATGCGCATCAAACGACTGATTGCCAATCGATCCTTGTGGTCAGACTGATCGTTGCGGCATCGTTTCAGGGGTTGGTTTCCGGGCGAACAGCGCGCGATCCTCGCGCTTGAACGCCCAGCGCCACAGGATGACGCCGTAGACGAGCAGCATCGCAGGGATGCCGGCCGACAGCTCGAGCCACTCCAGCCGCTTCGGCAATTGCACGAACGCCCAGCCGACGAGGCTGGTGGCGAGCACTGCCCAGGCCCACGGCCAGCGCCAAGCCGATACCGGCGCGCCGAGCAGCCGGGCAAGCAGCCGCGACTTGAGGATCGATCCGACGCCCAACGACAGCGCGAGGGCGACCGCTGGCATCGCCGCGGCCCACCCCTGCGGCCAGGCAAGCTGGCGCGCAACGAACAGAAGCACGAACGTCAGGGCCACTTGAAGGCCGATGACCGCCAGCGACAGCATCAGGTTGCGGTGGCGCGCTACATAGACCAGCCCCGCTTCCGCCACCGCGCCGTTCGCCGCCAGCACTTCGGCAAGCAGGAGGAAACAGAGCGCTCCCGATCCCGCGACAAACTCCGGTCCGACGACGCCCATCACGCCCTCGGCCGGAATACCGCCGATCAGCGCCAGCGCCGCCTGTGCCGCCATGATCCAGAAGCCGACCTGTCGAATCTGTGCCGCCACCGCCGCGCGGTCGTTTTCGGAGAGGCGGTGGGTGATGACGGGGCCGAGCACGGGGTCGAAGCTGGTCTTCAGCTTCTGCGGCAGCGAGGCGACCTGCTGCGCCATGTAGTAGATGCCGACGACAGCGGGCGGGAAGACGAGGCCGAGGATGAAGCGGTCGACGTTGCGCGTCCCCCATTCGATCGCGTCGGCACCGGCAAGCGGCGCGTTCTGGCGCGCCAGCGCGAACATCGGCGTCAGATGCGGGCGCCAGCCGGCGGGCAGGCCGTAGCTCTTGACGAAGGGCACGATGCTCGCCCCCAGCGCCGCCGCCATCGACAGCACATAGGCGATGATGAGCCCATCACGCGACGAGACATAGGACAGGCCCCAGGCGGCGATGCTGATCGTCCACGGCTCGATCACCGCGCGCGCGGTCACCGCCGCCTTGACGTTGTGGCGATAGGCGAGCGCGGCCAGCGACACGTCCGAGCAGGCGACGGCGAAGACGACGAGCGGCAGCAGCCGCTCCAGCCCGATCACCTGGCTGTTGGGGTACATGATCTCCGGAAAGACGAAGAGCACGCCGCTGGCGATCAGCGACAGGATCAGCGCGACGGCGAGCGCGTCCCAGACGACGTGCGCGTGCGGCCGGTCGGTCGCCGCCAGTGCCTGTGCCAGCCCACGCTTGAGGCCCAGCGTGGCGAGCAGCGCCGCCAGTTCGACCACCAGCACCGCGATCGCGAACCGCCCGACGATCTCCGGCCCATAGACGCGGCCCGCGATGAACAGGAACGGCAGCCGCGCGGCAAGGCGCAGGCCGAAGCCGATGACATTGGTGCGCCCGCCCTTGGCCAGCGCCGCGATATCGTCTTCGGCGCCGTCGGACGGCGTGGGGGCGGCGGGCACTGTCACGGTCGCCCGCCTCTAGGCGAAACGCGCGCGTCGCCAAAGCCCCGCGTCACGATTGCCGCACCGTTGCGGCAATCGCGCAACGGTGGGTCGGTGGGCCGCTCCACTATCCCCGTCACCCCGGACTTGATCCGGGGTCCCACTTCTTCTTGTCGAGACCAAAGAAGAAGGAAGAAGCGGGATCCTGGGTCAAGCCCGCGATGACGAAGCAAGAGGCAAGGTCAGTGCGCCGCGCCCCAGCTCGGCCCGACACCGATCTCGACGCCGAGGGGGACGGTGAGCTCGACCAAAGGCTCGGCCGCCGTCGCCATCACGCGCTCGATCACGGGCCGGGCCGCGTCCACGTCGCCCTCGGGCAGTTCGAAGACAAGTTCGTCGTGCACCTGCATCAACATCCGCACGTCGGGCAGCCCCGCCTCGGCCAACGCCGGGCCCATCCGCGCCATCGCGCGCTTGATGATGTCGGCGCTCGTCCCCTGAATCGGCGCATTGATCGCGGCTCGCTCGGCCCCCTGTCGCTCGTGCTGGACCTTGGAGCGGATGCGCGGGAAGTGCGTCTTTCGCCCGAACAGCGTTTCGGTGAAGCCGTTGGCGCGCACCGCCTCGGTCGTCGTCATGATGTAATTGCCGATGCCGGGGAACCGCTCGAAATAGCGGTCGATCATCGCCTGCGCCTCTTCCGCCGTGACGCCGAGACGACCGGCGAGGCCCCAACGGCTGATGCCGTAGAGGATGGCGAAGTTGATCGTCTTGGCCCGCCCGCGCGTGTCGCGGTTGACCTCCCCGAACAATTCGGTCGCAGTCAGGCTGTGGATGTCGTCTCCGCGCGCGAACGCATCGCGAAGCTGCGGCACGTCGGCAATGTGCGCGGCGAGCCTGAGCTCGATCTGCGAATAATCGGCGGCGAGGATGACATTGCCCGGCTCCGCCACGAACGCGTCGCGGATCTGGCGGCCGGTTTCGGTGCGGATCGGGATGTTCTGGAGATTGGGGTCGGTCGAGGACAGCCGCCCCGTCTGCGCGCCGGTCAGCGAGTAGCTGGTGTGGACGCGGTTGGTTTCGGGGTTGATCTGTTCCTGTAGCGCGTCGGTATAGGTGGACTTTAGCTTCGAGAGCTGACGCCAGTCGAGCACTTTCCGCGCAATCTCGACGCCCTCGCTCGCCAGGCGTTCGAGTTCGTTGACGTCGGTCGAATAGACGCCCGACTTACCCTTGCGCCCGCCCTTCAGCCCCATCCGGTCGAACAGCACGTCGCCAAGCTGCTTGGGACTGCCGATCGTGAAGGGACCGCCGGCAAGGCCGTGGATCTCGGTTTCCAGCGCCGCCATCTGGCCGGAGAATTGCTCGGACAGGCGCGCGAGCGTCGGGGCATCGACCTTGACGCCCGCCATCTCCATCTCGGCGATGACGCGCACCAGCGGGCGGTCGACGCGCTCGTAGACGGTGGTCGCGCGCTCATAAGGGAGCCGCGGCTTGAACCGCCGCCACAGGCGCAGCGTGACGTCGGCATCCTCGGCGGCGTAGCGGGTCGCGGCCTTCAGATCGACTTCGTGAAAGCCGAGCTGCTTCTTGCCCGTGCCGACCACGTCCTTGTACGCGATGCACGCGTGTGACAGGTGCGTCGCGGCCAGCTCGTCCATGCCGTGCCCGTGCAGCCCGGCATCGAGGTCGAAGCTCATGACGATCGTGTCGTCATACGGCCCCACGCGAATCCCCGCGCGGGCGAGCATGATGTAGTCGTATTTCAGATTGTGGCCGATCTTGAGGACGCTTTCGTCCTCCAGCAGCGGCTTGAGCTTCGCCAGCACCGTCTCGCGCGGAAGCTGCTCGGGCTTCTCCGCGAACATGTCGGTGCCGCCATGTGCGATGGGGATGTAGCAGGCGCGGTTTGGCTGAAGCGCGAGGCTGACGCCGACCAGCTCGGCGCGCATCGGATCGGTGCCCGTCGTCTCGGTATCCACCGCGACCCAGCCCTGCGCGCGCGCCTCGTCGATCCAGCGATCGAGCGCGCCCTCGTCCACCACGGTCTCGTAGCCGTCATGGTTGCAGGGCGGGTCCTCTTCCTGCTGCGCGACCGGCGCGGCGGCGGTCGCGGCCGGCGCATCGGCGACGGACGACAGCTTGGCGAGCAGCGAGCGGAAGCCGTGATGGTCGAGGAAGGCGCGCAGCGGCGCCTCGGGAATCCCCTGCATCTCCAGCGCGTCGAGCGGGTCGGGCAGCGGCACGTCGCACGACAGCGCGACCAGCCGGCGCGACAGCCGCGCCATCTCCGCATGCTCGATCAGGTTGTCGCGCAGCTTGCCCTTCTTCATCTCGGGCGCGGCGGCCAGCACCCCCTCGAGGTCGCCATGTTCGAGGATCAGCTTGGCCGCGGTCTTCGGCCCCACGCCCGGCACGCCCGGCACATTGTCGACACTGTCGCCCATCAGCGCGAGCACGTCGCCGAGCTTCTCCGGCCCGACACCGAACTTCTCGACGACGTGTTCGCGCCCCAGCCGGCGGTTGTTCATCGTGTCGTAGAGGTCGAGGCTGCCGTCCTCGACCAGCTGCATCAGGTCCTTGTCGGAGCTGACGATCGTCACCTGCCAGCCTTGCGCGAGCGCCGCCTTGGCATAGCTGGCGATCAGGTCGTCGGCCTCCCACCCCTCCTCCTCGATGCACGGCAGGCTGAAGGCGCGCGTCGCGTCGCGGATCATCGGGAATTGAGGGACCAGGTCCTCGGGCGGCGGCGGGCGATGCGCCTTGTACTGGTCGTACATCGCGTTGCGGAAGGTGTGCGACGACTTGTCGAGGATGACCGCCATGTGGGTAGGGCCGTCGGCCTTGTGCAGCTCGTCGGCGAGCTTCCACAGCATCGTCGTATAGCCATAGACCGCGCCGACCGGCTCCCCATGCTTGTTGGTGAGCGGCGGCAGGCGGTGATAGGCGCGGAAGATATAGCCCGAGCCGTCGACGAGATAGAGATGTGGCATGGCGCGAGAGATAGCAGCGCCCGCCGCCGATTGCGACGGGCGTTCGCGCGGCGCGCTCAGTGCCGGAAGTGGCGCATCCCCGTGAATACCATCGCGAGCCCCGCTTCGTCGGCGGCGGCTATCACTTCCTCGTCGCGGATCGAGCCGCCGGGCTGGATGACCGCGGTCGCCCCCGCCTCCACCGCCGCGAGCAGGCCATCGGCGAAGGGGAAGAACGCGTCGGAGGCGACCGCTGAGCCGATCGTGCGCGCCTCGGCCCAGCCGGCCTTCTCGGCGGCGTCGCGTGCCTTCCACGCGGCGATGCGCGCGGATTCGAGGCGGTTCATCTGCCCCGCGCCCACGCCCGCGGTCGCGCCGCCCTTGGCATAGACGATCGCATTCGACTTGACGTGCTTGGCGACGGTCCAGGCGAAGCGGCAGTCGGCGAGTTCCTGCTGCGTCGGCTGCCGCTTCGTCACCACCTTGAGGTCGAGATCCGCGAGCGTGCCGCCGTCGCGCGACTGGACCAGCAGGCCGCCGGCGATCGACTTGATCGCAAGGCCCGGGCGCGCCGGGTTGGGCAGGTCGCCGGTCAGGAGCAGGCGCAGGTTCTTCTTGGCCGCAAACACCGCCCTCGCCTCGTCATCCGCATCGGGGGCGGCGACGACCTCGGTAAAGATTTCGCTGATCGCGCGCGCGGTCTCGCCGTCGAGCGGGCGGTTGACCGCGACGATGCCGCCGAACGCCGACACCGTGTCGCAGGCGAAGGCGGCGCGATACGCTTCGATCAGCGTCTCGCCGGTGGCGACGCCGCAGGGATTGGCGTGCTTGACGATGACGACGGTCGGCGGGCCGTCGCGGAACTCGCTCACCAGTTCGAGCGCAGCGTCGGCGTCGTTGTAGTTGTTGTAGCTGAGCGCCTTGCCCTGCACCTGCGCCGCCTGCGCGATGCCGTTCGCGCGCGGGCCGCGGGGGATGTAGAGCGCCGCCGACTGATGCGGGTTCTCGCCATAGCGAAGCTCGTCGGCGCGGGTGAAGGCGAGCGGCAGGGTCGCCGGGAACCGCTCGCCCTGATCGGCGAAGGCGAACCACTGCGCAATCGCCGAATCATAGGCGGCGGTTGCGGCGTACGCCTTAGCCGCGAGCATCCGGCGCTGGTCCAGCGTCGTCTCGCCGCCCTCGACCAGGGCATAGTCGGCGGGGTCGGTGACGATCGCGACATAGGCGTGGTTCTTCGCGGCCGAGCGGACCATCGACGGGCCGCCGATGTCGATATTCTCGATCACCTCGTCGCGCCCCGCCCCCTTCGCGACGGTCGCCTCGAACGGGTAGAGATTGACGACGACAAGGTCGATCGCGCCGATTCCGTGCGTCGCCATCGCCGCGGCGTGCTCGGCATCGTCGCGCACCGCGAGCAGGCCGCCATGCACCATCGGGTGCAGCGTCTTGACCCGCCCGTCCATCATCTCGGGAAAGCCGGTGAGGTCGGCGATGTCGCGCACCTCGAGCCCAGCGTCGCGCAGCGCCTTGGCCGTGCCGCCGGTCGAGACGAGTTCCACGTTCCTCGCGGCGAGCGCGCGGCCCAGATCGACGATGCCCGTCTTGTCGGAGACGGACAGGAGCGCGCGGCGGATGGGAATGCTGGTCATGCGCGCGCGGTTAGGCCGATGGCGCCGGGCGCGCAACCCGTCAGGATCAGCGCGAGCGGTGGAAGGCCCAGCTGATGCTCGCACCCCCCGGCGGCGCCTCGCCAGTGAGGACGAGCTGGCGCGTCGCGATCGGGCGGCCGAACGCGTTGATCCAGAGGCTTTCCTCGATCGTCAGCGCGGCGCCCTTTGCCCGAAACTGCCACAGGAGTTGTCCCGGCAGGCGCAGGAACGCCGCCTGGCCATCGGCGGTCGGCGCGATCTCGACATCGGGGGCGAGGTGGAAGCGGATCGCGAACGGCACCGGATCGCGGCGGCGACGCCGCCCCTCGGGCAGCAGCATGTCCTCGCCGCGCAGGTCGCGGCCGTCATTGCCGAGCGCGAGCAGGCGGCGATGGACGAGGCCGAAGCGGCGGACATAGCCGTTGTGACTCGCCTCCAGCCGGCTCGTCGCCTCACTCTCCTGCCGCGACAGTTCGATCTCGGCTACGCCCTTGCCGAGCGTGCCGTCGGCGTGGAGCGCGGTGGAGTTCGAATCGCCCAGCACCAGCGTCGAATGGGCCGCGGTCGTGCGCAGCCCCTCGGCCAGCGATGCGGGCACCTGTGCCACCGCGGAGCGCGCGCCGCCGCAATTGACGACGATGCGGCTCACCCCGTCCGACAGCTCGAAAGCGAGCGTCGAGGCACAACCGCCATCGACCATCCGCGCGACCGGCGGCGGCGCGGCATCGACGATGACCAGCGTGTTGCCCGCCGACAGCCGCTGATACCCCCAGTCGCGTGCCTGGCGCAGCGGGCGGACGCGCGCACCGGTCGCCTCGATCGTCTGGACGATCAGCTCGGGATCCTGCGGACAGCTACCCTGCCAGCTCGACAACGCCTTGTCGCCATGCATCACGCCGAGCAGCGCGGAGACCATCTTGGGCAGCCGCTCGGCCACCGGCTCGGGCAGGTCCATGCGGCGCGCGGCATAGGTACCGCGCAGCATCGTCACGAGCTGGATGGCGTCGTAGAGCGAGGCGGGTGAGCGGCCGACGATGCCGCCGTCATCGGTCAGCGAGGCGGCAAGCGCCTTGATGAGCCCCGCCTCTCCGAACACGCGGCGCGGATCGCCGCCGGGGATCATCAGGCCGGCGGCCACGACGCCGCACCACGCGGCGATCCGCGGCGCGCCCGCCGGTGCCTTGTCCGCCGTGCGATCCAGATGCCGCGCGCCGCGGGCGAGCGCGTGGAGGACGTTCGAGCGATAGACGAGGTCGGTCGACGACAGGATCAGCGGCGCATGCGCGGTCCAGTAGAGGATCCGCCGACCCCACAGGTCGGGGCGCCACGCGGGCTCGGAGATCGTCGCCCCGTGCGCGGCGATCCACTGGCGCATGATCGCCTCGGCGATCGGCGCGCCGACCTGACGCGTCGTGACGCTCGACAGGTCGCGCAGCCAGGCAAAGGCGTGGAGATGCTCGCCATAGCTCTTCGAAAAGCTCGGCTTGTCGAGGCCGAGCATCCCCACGGGTAGCGCCTCGCCGCGGAAACTCAGCTCTCCGTCGAGCAGCGCCTGCCCGCGCTCGACATCACCGAAGAACGGATCGTCGGCGACGGTCAGCAGCTTGAGCGGGTGCCGGCCCT
Source organism: Sphingomonas yantingensis (assembly GCF_014199325.1). Lineage (GTDB taxonomy): Bacteria > Pseudomonadota > Alphaproteobacteria > Sphingomonadales > Sphingomonadaceae > Sphingomonas > Sphingomonas yantingensis. The sequence continues at coordinate 95,711 of NZ_JACIJJ010000001.1, read as the reverse complement.
TCAGCTTCAGCGTATGGATCGGCGTGCGCCAGGTCAGGCGGTGAAACCGCTCGGCAATCCGCTCGGACAGCGACAGGCCACCGTCGCCGCCCTGGCGGATCAGCCGCTTGCCCTCCTCGATCCCGTCGGCGCCGGGATCGAGCGGGGGCAGGTCGTTCAACCCGCCCTCAACGCGGCGATGTTGGCGGCGTAATGCTCGGGCCCGCCGCGGAAGGCCGCGGTGCCGGCGACCAGTGCATCGGCGCCGGCCGCAATCACCCGCGCAGCGTTTGAGGCATCGACGCCGCCGTCGACCTCGAGGTCGATGGGCTTGCCGAGCTTGTCGATCGACTTCCTGATCGCCTCTATCTTGCGAAGCTGGCTTTCGATGAACTTCTGCCCGCCGAAGCCGGGATTGACGCTCATCACGAGGACGAGGTCGATGTCCTCTAGCAGATAGTCGAGCATCTTGGCGGGCGTGGCGGGGCAAAGCACGACGCCCGCACGCTTGCCCAGCGCCTTGATCCGCTGGACGGTGCGGTGCGAATGCGGCCCGGCCTCCGGGTGGAAGCTGATGCAGTCGGCGCCCGCCTCGGCAAAGGCCTCCAGGAACGGATCGACGGGCTCGATCATCAGATGGACGTCGAAGGGCTTGGCCGAATGCGGGCGCAGCGCCTTCACCACCGCCGGGCCGATCGTCAGGTTGGGGACGAAATGGCCGTCCATGACATCGACATGAATCCAGTCCGCGCCAGCCGCGTCGATCGCGCGCACTTCTTCGCCCAGCCTGGCGAAGTCGGCGGACAGGATCGAGGGGGCGATACGGACGGGGTTGGCCATGATCGCGCTTCCTTAGCAGCGCGAGCCGCGGCGGCAATGTTCATTCACGTCCGGCGAAGTCGCGCGATGAAAAAGCCGTCGAGTCGGCCGGCACCGGCAAGCATCGTCGGCAGCGTGCGTACCGTGCCATCTTCGCGCGGCGCAATGCCGGCGGGAAGCTCGTCGGCAGTTGCCCGCTCGATCGCATAGTCCGATCGGTCCGACAAGAAGCGGGCGAGCTGCTCCTCGCCCTCCGCCGGTTCGAGCGAGCAGACGGCGTAGACGAGGCGGCCACCCGGCTTCACCCAGTCGGCGGCGCGCGCGAGCATCGCGGCTTGTAGCGCCGCCGTCTCGGCGATCAGGCCGGGATGCGCGCGATGGAGCACGTCGGGATGGCGGCGGTAGATGCCCGTCGCGCTGCACGGCGCGTCGAGCAGGATCGCGTCGAGCGGCGCCTCCGGCTGCCACCTCAACGCGTCGGCGGCGACCAGTTCGGCGTCGAGGCGCGTGCGCTCCAGATTCGCGCGCAGCCGCGTGAGGCGATTCTCGGCAATGTCGAGCGCGACCGTGCGCCAGCCGGCCGCGGCGAGCTGCATCGTCTTGCCGCCGGGCGCGGCGCACAGGTCGAGCGCGGTGCCGGCGCCCCTGCCGATGAGCCGCGCGGGGATCGTCGCGGCGAGGTCCTGCACCCACCACTCGCCCTCGGCATAGCCGGGCAGCGCGGCGACGTCGGTGCCGGGGGCGAGGCGGACATGACCGGGGGCGAGGCTGACGCCGCCGAGCCGCTCGGCGATGGCCGCAGTCGTCGTGCGATCGCGCAGGGTGAGGTCGACGGGCGGCGGCGCGGCGATCGCGGTGCGCGCGGCCTCGACCATCGCGGGACCGTGCGCCTGTTGCCAGCGCGTCTCGACCGCTTCAGGCAGCGCGGGCAGGTCGGGGAGCGCCGCGTGCCCGCGCATCAGCGCGCCGAAGACGCCATGGACCAGCTTGCGCGGACCGCCATCGACCAGCGGCAGCACGGTCGCGATCGCGGCATGCTGCGGCGTGTCGAGGCGCAGCGCCTGGACCAGCGCGATGCGCAGCACCGTGCGCGCCTTGGCATCGTCGGGTAGCCGCTGGCGTGTCGCACCGTCGATCAGTGCGTCGAGATCGGGCAGCCGGCGGAGCGCTTCTGCTGCAATGGCGTGGGCGAGGCCGCGATCGGCGGGCGACAGCCCCTCGCCCGCGCGCGGCAGCGCCGCCTCCAGCGCCTGTCCGCGGCGCAGCACGGCATCGAGAATGCGCAGCGCCGCACGACGCGGCGCGGTGCCGACGGGATCGAAACGGGGGCGATTGGGGTGACGGTGCTGTGGCAAGCCGTCGCTCTAGTGCCAAGCGGCGCGGAGGTGAAGGGCCTCGTGGAAGCACGGTGCCGACGCCACGCTTGTCCGTACCCCGGCGAAGGCCGGGGTCCAGTTTCGATGCCTTTGCCAGTCAGCCACCGACGCCTTCCCATCTGGACCCGGCCTTCGCCGAGGTACGGCATGTTACGACGAACGAACCGCGCTACCGCGCGTCGTGGTCGAGCGCGGCGGCAAGGTGATCGCGCAGGATATGGAGCGGGCCGCGCTTCGGGTCGAGCGTAGGTTTTTCAGGCGCCGCCTTCCGCCGCGAGCCCGCCTCACTCGCCAGCAATTGCTGCACGCCGCGGATGGTGTAGCCCTGTCGGCTGAGCAGGTCGTCGATGCGGCGGACCAGCGCCACATCCTCGGGCCGGTAATAGCGGCGCTGGCCCGCGCGGGTCAGCGGCCGGAGTTCGGGAAATCGCTGTTCCCAGTAACGCAGGCGATGCTGCGGCAGGCCGGTTTCCTCGGCGACCTCGCCGATCGTGCGAAAGGCGTTTTCGGCCTTCGCCCGGCCCGTCATGGCAGCGTTCAGGCGCCCGCGACGATGCGGTCGCGCATCATCTGGCTGGCGCGGAAGGTAAGCACGCGGCGCGGCGCGATCGGCACCTCGACCCCGGTCTTGGGATTGCGGCCGATCCGCTCGCCCTTGTCGCGCAGGATGAAGCTGCCGAAGCCGGAAATCTTGACATTCTCGCCCTTGGCCAGCGCCTCGCACAGATGGCCGAGGATCTGCTCGACCAGCTTCGACGAATCGTTGCGCGACAGGCCGACTTCGCTGTGCAGCGCTTCGGCAAGATCGGCGCGAGTGAGAGTTCCGGCCTGCATCGAGAATTGCTCCCCAACCTGTTTTGTAAAAGGGATGTTATCGTAACAGCGGTCCCGGCCCAAACCAAATCCGCGTTAGTACGATGTTTCAATAGCGGACGACGGCGGCGCCCCAGGTGAAGCCGCCGCCCATCGCCTCCAGCACGAGGAGCTGGCCGCGCTGGATTCGCCCGTCGCGAACCGCGGTGTCGAGCGCGAGCGGGACCGATGCGGCCGAGGTATTGGCGTGCTGATCGACGGTCACGACCACGCGCTCTGGCGACAGGTCGAGCTTGCGCGCGGTGGCGTCTAGGATGCGGGCGTTCGCCTGATGCGGGATCAGCCAGTCGATCTCGGACGGATCGTGGCCGGTCACTGCCATCGTCTCGCGCAGCACGGCAGCGAGGTTGACGACGGCGTGGCGGAACACCTCGCGCCCCTTCATGCGCAGCTTGCCGACGGTGCCCGTAGTCGACGGGCCGCCATCGACATAGAGAAGCTCGTTGTGCCGCCCATCAGCATGCAGGCGGACGGCGAGGATCCCTTCGTCCTCGACCTCGCGCCCCTCCAACACGATCGCGCCGGCGCCGTCGCCGAACAGGACGCAGGTCGTGCGATCCTCCCAGTCGAGGATGCGGCTGAACGTCTCCGCCCCGATCACCAACGCGCGGCGGTGCGCGCCCGCACGGATCATCGTGTCGGCGACCTGGAGCGCGTAGAGGAAGCCGGAGCAGACCGCGGCCACGTCGAACGCGACGCAATCGTCGATGCCGAGCGCCGCCTGAACGCGGGTGGCGGTTGCGGGAAAGGTCTGGTCCGGGGTGGCGGTCGCCAGCACGATGAGGTCGATCGCCTGCGCCTCGATCCCTGCCGCCTCGAGCGCGCGGCGCGCGGCGTCGGTGGCGAGTGTCGAGGTCGTCTCGCCCTCGCCCGCCAGGTGGCGGAAGCGGATGCCGGTGCGCTCGACGATCCATTCGTCGGTCGTGTCGACGGTCTGCGACAGCTCCTCGTTCGACACGCGCCGGGCGGGCAGCGCCGCGCCGGTGCCAGCGATCACCGCGCGGATGCTCATGCCGCGCGCGCCTCGATATTGCCGAGGTCCTCGCCGATGCGGCGGGTCAGGTCGTCGTCGACCAGCTTGGCGGCGAGCTTCAGCGCGTTGGCGATGCCGATCGCGTTGGCGCCGCCATGGCTCTTCACGACAAGCCCGTTGAGGCCGAGAAAGATCGCGCCGTTGTGGTTGTTCGGATCGAGATGATCGCGCAGCAACTGCGTCGCGGGCCGCGAGATCAGAAAGCCGATCTTCGACCGGATCGAGCTCGAAAACGCGCGGCGCAGCAGGTCGGCGACAAAGCGCGCGGTCCCCTCCGCCGTCTTGAGCGCGATGTTGCCCGAAAACCCGTCGCAGGCGATCACGTCGACCTGCCCGCGCGACAGGCGATCGCCCTCGATGAAGCCGGTGAACGCCATCGGCAGGTGCGATGCGCTGCGCAGTCGCTGCGCCGCATCGCGGATGATGTCGGTGCCCTTCAGATCCTCGGTGCCGATGTTGAGCAGCGCGACGCGCGGCCGGTCGAGATCGAGCGCGGTGCGCGCATAGGCCGCGCCCATCACCGCGAACTGGACGAGGTTGCGGGCATCGCACTCGGTATTCGCGCCGAGGTCGAGCATCACCGTGTCGTTGTCGCCAAGGCTGGGCAGCAGCGCGGCAAGCGCGGGACGGTCGATGCCCGGGATGGTGCGCAGCGACAGCTTCGCCATCGCCATCAGCGCGCCGGTATTGCCAGCGGACACGGCCGCACCCGCGCGCCCCTGTTTCACGGCATCGATGGTCAGGCCCATCGAGGTGACGCGGGCGCGGCGAATCGCCGTGCTCGGCTTCTCGTCCGAGCCGACGGTTTCGGGGGCGTGGACGATCTCGACCCGCGGGCCGAGCGCCGGATGCGATTCGAGCGCGGCGCGAATCGCCGCCTCGTCACCCACTAATAGGAACGACAGGTCGGGCCGATCGGCGGCGGCACGCGCGGCACCGTCGAGGATGACGGCGAGACCACCGTCGCCGCCCATCGCATCGACGGCGATCCGCGTGCTCTCCGCCATATCCGCTTGTCGTTCCCTAAAGCTTACGTCGGTGCCCTATCAGGCCTCGATCGCGACGATCTCACGGCCGTTATAATGGCCGCACGACCCGCACAGGATATGGGGACGCTTGAGTTCGCCGCAGTTCGGGCACTCCTGGAACGACTCGACCTTCAGCGCATCGTGCGAACGACGCATGCCGCGCCGCGAGGGCGAGGTCTTTCTCTTGGGAACGGCCATTTCGGCAAACCTTCTTCGTCGTGGATTCGAGGTCGCGATACCCCCCTCGCGCGGAACGGGCAAGCGCGCAAACAGATGCGCGCCCGCACCACCACGTGGCCGGGGCAGGTCGCGAAGCGAGCGTGCGCCTATAGCGATTTCGCCGCGCGTTGCAAGCGTTGCCGCCCGGTGGCACGGTCGGGGCACCTTAGGGGGATCGGTATGGCCTTACCAGTGACGTTGGCGGCGGCGGGGGCGGCGGCGCTCATCAACCTGTGGCTGGCGGTGCGAATCGTGCGCATCCGCCTGGGGCAGAAGATCCTGCACGGCGACGGCGGCGATTCGAAGCTGGCGGCGCGGATGCGCGCGCAGCTCAACTTCGCCGAATATACGCCGATCATCCTCATCCTGATCGCCGCGATCGAGTGGAATGTCGGCAGCTCGATCTGGCTGGCCGGCGCGGCGACACTCTATCTCGCCGGGCGAATCGCCCATCCGATCGGCATGGACGGGTGGCTACCGGCGCGGCAGTTCGGGACGCTCACGACGTTCGGCGTCACTGCCGTGCTCGGGCTGACGGCACTCGCCCTGCCCTTCGTTGCAAAGCCGATCATGGCGACCGACGGGCCGGTGGTGCCCAGCGTCTATCGCGGCTGAGACAGGACGCGTTCGTAAAGCGCGATATAGTCGCCGGCCATCCGCTCGACCGAAAAGCGCGACTCAACCGCGCGGCGACACGCGGCGCGGTCGATCTCCCCGAGTCGCGCGACCGCGTCGATCGCCTCGTCGAGCGACTCGACGAGGAAGCCGGTGACGCCGTCCTCGATCAGCTCGGGCATCGATCCGCGGTTCATCGCGATGACGGGGGTACCGCACGCCATCGCCTCGACCACCGACAGCCCGAACGGTTCGTCGAAGTTGATGAGGTGCAGGAGCGCCGCCGCGCCGCCCAGCGCCGCGATCCGCTCGGCCCCGCCCACCGCGCCGGGATGGCGGATGCGATCCGACAGGCGGCTCGCCACCTCGCGCTCGTAATAGGCGGCGTCCTGGACGATGCCGTATATCGACAGGCGGCGGCCGGTCGCCTCCGCCACCGCGATCGCCTCGCCCGCGCCCTTGTCGGGATGCATCCGGCCGAAGAAGAGAAGGTCGTCGCTGCCCCTCGGATCGAACGCGAAGTCCTCCACCGGGATGCCGTGATGGATCGTCGCGGCATAGCGGAGCGCCGGGTGCCGGTCGGCATCGCTGATCGCGACATAATGCACGCGGTTCTGATAGGGTGCGTACATCGGCAGGATGCGGTCCGACGAGAAGCCGTGGATCGTCGTAACCATCGGCGTGTCGACGAGGTTGGCAAAGGCGTGCGCCGGAAAATCGGCCTGGTTGTGGATGAGGTCGAAGTCGCCCGCCCGCTCGAACACATGCGCCAGGTGGCGGTGCTCCCAAACCTTGGCATCGACCGAGGGGTCCTCGCTGTAAGGCGCGGGCACGACCGCGTCGAGTCGCGCGGCGGTTAGCGAATCGGCGGTGGCGAACAGCGTCACGTCGACGCCCTTGGCGACCAACGCCTCGGTCAACAGGCTCGTCACCAGCTCCCACGGGCCGTAATGGCGCGGCGGGGTGCGCCACGCGATCGGCGCGATCATCGCGATCTTCATGTCAGGATCACCCCCTCGTCGCCCATCAGGATCAGTGCGCCATGCTCGAAACCGGGCAGGCCGCCGAGCGTGCTGAGCCGCGGGGTCAAGCCGCGCGCCCAGTCGGGCAGCGGCAGGCGCGCGGGCTCTGCGGTGAGGTTGAGCGCGACGAGGACGCGCGTGTCGCCCTCGCGCCGTTCATAAGCGAGCACGGCATCGTCGGCGTAGACGGGATGCCACTCGCCGGTCGCCAGCGCCGGGGTCGCACGGCGCAGCGCGATCAGATCGCGGTGGAGCGTCCAGGTCGAGCCGGCATCGCCGCGCTCGGCCGCGACGTTGCGCGCGCGCCAGTCGGGATGGAGCGGCAACCACGGCTCGCCCGCGGTGAAGCCGCCGCAGTCGCTCTCGTCCCACGCCATCGGCGTACGGACGGGATCGCGGCCCAGGCCCTTGCCCGGTTCGCGACGCTCGCGCGGGTCGGCGACCTTGTCCGCGGGGATCGCCACGTCGGCAATACCGATCTCGTCGCCATAATAGATGGTCGGCGTACCGCGCAGCGTCAGGTTGAGCATCGCTGCGACGCGCGCCTGTGCCTCGCCGAACCGCGTCGCCGCGCGCGGGCGGTCGTGGTTGCCGAGCACCCAGTTGGGCCAGCCGTTCTCGGGCAATGCCAGCTCGTATGCCTCGATCAACGTCGCCAGCGCACGCGCGTTCCAGGGCGCACCGATGAGCTGGAAGTTGAAGGGCAGATGCACGCCCGGCGCCTCGACCGAGCCGTAATAGGTCATCAGCTTTTCGACGGGGAGGTAGATCTCGCCGATCAGCAGGCGGTCCCCGTACGAATCGGCGATCGCGCGCATCTCCGCGGCGATGCCATGCACTTCGGGCTGGTCGGTCGAGTGGAGCTGAAGCACGCGCCACATCTCGCCCATCCCCTCGGCAAAGTCGGGGTTCACCGGATTGTCGGGGAAGTCGGCGTGCTTGACCATGTGCCACAGCACGTCGATGCGGAACCCGTCGACGCCGCGCTCGAACCAGAAGCGCAGCACATCCATCATCGCGGCGCGGAGGTCCGGGTTGCGCCAGTTGAGGTCGGGCTGTTCCTTGAGGAAGGCGTGGCTGAAATATTGGCCGGTCGCCTCGTCATATTCCCACGCCGGGCCGCCGAAATCGCTGATCCAGTTGTTGGGCGGCCCGCCATCGGCGCCAGGATCGCGCCAGATATACCAGTCGCGCTTGGGATTATCGCGCGAGGACCGGCTCTCGACGAACCAGGGATGCCGGTCGGAGCTGTGATTCGGCACGAAATCGAGCAGCACCTTGAGGCCGAGGCCGTGCGCGCGCTCCAGCAGCAAATCGAAATCCCCGAGCGTCCCGAATCGCGGATCGATCCCGCAGTAATCGGCCACGTCGTAGCCGAAGTCCGCCATCGGCGACGGAAAGATCGGCGAGATCCAGATCGCGTCGACACCCAGCTCGACGAAATAGGGCAGCCGCGCGGTAATGCCAGGCAGGTCGCCGATCCCGTCCCCATTCGAATCCTGAAACGAGCGCGGGTAGATTTGATAGAGGACGGCGCCATGCCACCAGGGGCGGCTCACGCGAACCAGCCCCTGTCGATCCGGGTCAGGCGACAGGCGAGATCGGCCTCCCCGCTCGCCACGAGATAATGGTCACCGGCATCGACGATCCCCGTCGTGAACACCACGCTGTCGAGATATTTGAGCGAATCGAGATGTCGGGTCAGGTGCGGCGCAGGCTCGATCAGCGGATCATGCTCGGTCGCGACGGTGATCGAGGGATCGTCGCGGTCGAGGATCGACCAATATGTGCGATAGATGCCGACCTCCGCCCCCGGTTCTACCCCGTGCCACAGCGTCAACCAGCCGCGGTCGGTCAGGATCGGCGGCGTCCCCCCACCCATCCGCGCGGTCGAGACGGTAGCGGCATGGGGCCGGAGGCCCGGCTTGTCATAAGGCTTCCAGTGGAGAAGGTCGGGCGAGGTGGCGAGGTTGATCGCCGGCCCCGCGCGCCATTCGCTGCCCGGCGGATAGGCGAACCAGGTTTCGCCAAGCGGGCGGGTCTGAGCCCAATAGCGACCGCCCGACTGCCCCTCGAACACCAGCATGTCCTTGTTCTGATGGTCGAGGACGATCCCCTCCAGCGTCCAGTCCACCCCGTCGCGCGAGCGGTGGAGCGTGGTGCAGAGCCGCTCGGGACTGACCGAACAGGTCGTCATCACCCATTCGTCGCCCACTCGGCTAATACGCGGGTCCTCGACGCCGTACGCCTGATAGCCGGCGGCGGGGACAATCGCGCGCTCGTAATACACCGCCTCCACCCGCTCGCCATCGGGCGACAGTTCCACCGGGAGCAGCCAGGACAGCGAGGTGAGCGCGAGCGGCCGCCACGGATCGCCGGTGATCTTCAGGATGCGCGGGTCGCTGGCGTCGACCCGATCGGCGGGCCATTCGTCGACGAGATAGCGACCGTCCTCCCAGCGCAGCGACCGCGTGCCGGCATCGACCAGCCCCTCGGCCACGCGCACCATCATCAGCAGGTTACCCGATGGAAGCCGCGTGAAGCCCGGATTGAACGCGCCGAGCACGAACGTCTCCGCCTCGCATTTCCCGCGCAGCGGCGACCGGGCGAGGTCTACGTCGCCGGGTTCGAAGATCAGGAAATCGTCGCGCATTGGCCCTCCGCTCGCTCGGCCAACAGACGATGCGAGGGGGGCGGTGGTTCCCTTGCTTCGCCCTACCCCCGCAGCCGCTCGTGGTGGCGGATCACCTCGTCGATGATGAAGCGCAGGAACGCCTCGGAGAACTCGGGGTCGAGATCGGCCTCGGCCGCCAGCCGGCGCAGGCGGGCGATCTGCGCTTCCTCGCGGCCCGGATCGGCTGGGGGCAGGCCCTGCTCGGCCTTGTAGCGGCCCACTGCCTGCGTCACCTTGAACCGCTCGGCGAGGAGGCAGACGAGCGCCATGTCGATATTGTCGATGCTCTGGCGATAGCGTCCCAGCGTCTCGTCGGTCATGCCGGCCCCTTCCCTTACGGTCCGGCGGGGTGATGGCCTTTGGTCACGAAGGGCGCAAGCGACTTGCGTTTGTCATGGTGAAAGGCCAAGTCGCAGGGCAATGAATGCTTCCGTGCATCGCCTGGGGTCGCGCCCGCCCGCCTCGCTCGATCCCATGGTCGCGGTGACGGCGCATGACATGAACTGCGTCAACACGGTCATCCTCGACCGGATGCAGTCCGACATTCCGCTGATTCCCAAGCTCGCCGGTCACCTGATCGCGGGCGGGGGCAAGCGGATGCGGCCGATGCTGACGCTCGCGAGCGCCAGCCTGCTCGGCTATGGCGGCACCCGCCACCACCGGCTCGCCGCCGCGGTCGAGTTCATCCACACCGCGACGCTACTCCACGACGACGTTGTCGACGGCAGCGACCTTCGCCGCGGCAAGCGCACTGCGAACATCATCTGGGGCAACCCGGCCAGCGTCCTGGTGGGCGATTTCCTGTTCAGCCGCAGCTTCGAGCTGATGGTCGAGGACGGCAGCCTCAAGGTGCTCAAGATCCTGTCGAATGCCAGCGCGGTGATCGCGGAGGGCGAGGTCAATCAGCTGACCGCCATCCGCCGCCTCGACCTGTCCGAAGAGCGCTATCTCGAGATCATCGGCGCCAAGACCGCCGCGCTGTTCGCCGCCGCGTGCCGCATCGCCGCGGTGGTGGCCGAACGACCCGAGGGTGAGGAAGCCGCACTCGATTCCTATGGCCGCAACCTCGGCATCGCGTTCCAGCTGGTCGACGACGCGATCGACTATGTCAGCGACGCGGGCACGATGGGCAAGGACGCCGGCGACGACTTCCGCGAGGGCAAGATGACGCTGCCCGTCATCCTCGCCTATGCCCGCGGCGATGCCGAAGCGCGCGCCTTCTGGCTGCGCGCGATCCGCGAGGGCGAGAATGGCGAGGCGATGCTGGCCGAGGCGGTGCAGCGGATGCGCGATACGCGCGCGGTCGACGATACGATGGCGCGCGCGCGCCATTACGGCCAGCGCGCGATCGACGCGATCGGCCCCTTCGCCAGCGGCGCGGCGAAAGATGCGATGATCGAGGCAGTCGAGTTCGCGGTCGCCCGCGCCTATTGATCCCGCGCGGCAGGTTCATGCCGAACAACCTCAGGTGAACGGCGGGGTCGGAACCCGTTCAGGCGCGGCGATTATAGTCATCTCCAGAAGCCTTCGCTGAGGAGAGTAAGATGCGTATCTTCGCCATTGCCGCGGCACTTGCGGCCACGATCGTTCCCGCTGCCGCTGCCACTGCGGCACCCGCGCCCGCCGCCACCGCGATCACTGCGGCCTCCACGCTTGCCTTTGCGCATCCCGGCCAGCGCTGGCGCGGCGACCGTTGGGACCGCCGCGACTGGAATCGCGGTCGCGGTCATTGGCGCGACCATCGCCGCAACTGGCGTGACGACCGCCGCGCCCGCCGCCATTGGCGCGAGGCGCGCCGCGATTGGCGCTATGACCGCCGCGGCTACAACCGGGGCTATTATGATCGCGGCTATTACAACCGCGGTTGGTAATCGTTGAAGGAAGGGGCGGCTCGAAAGGGCCGCCCCTTTCGCTTATTCGTCCTCGTCGATGCCGAGAGCGTCCTCTTCGTCGCTGTTCAGCTGCTGGTCGACCGCTTCGGCGATCAGGTCGAGCTGCTCGAACGTGGCGGTGAGCTCCATCGTCTCGCCATCCTCGTCCTCGATCATGAGAAGGTAGCCGTCGCCGGTCGGGCTGATCGCGAGGCTTGCCAGTGCCTTTGCTGCCATTTTCCAATCTCCAACACGCGCGGCGGGGGCGTCCGCGCGAGGGTGGCATACGCACGAATTGTGGCTTGGCTCCCTCCCCTGTATCGCCCGGTGCGATGAGTGCCCTGCCGATCCACGCCGTATTGCCGCAGCTGCTCGCCGCGCTACGCGAGACGAGCGCGGCGGTGCTGGTGGCGCCGCCGGGTGCGGGGAAGACGACGGCGGTCGCCCCTGCGCTGCTGAGCCAGACATGGTGTGCGGGCGAAATCCTGCTCCTGTCCCCCCGCCGCATCGCGGCCCGCGCCGCGGCCGAGCGGATGGCCGCACTGGCGGGTGAGCCGGTTGGGCGCACCTATGGCTATGCCACCCGGCTGGATACCAAGCGGTCGGCGGCGACGCGCGTGACGGTGATGACCGAGGGGATATTCGTCGCGCGTATCCAGGCCGATCCCGAACTGGCGGGCGTGTCGGCGGTGCTGTTCGACGAAGTGCACGAACGCAGCCTCGACAGCGATTTCGGTTTGGCGCTCGCGCTCGATGCGCAGGCGGCGCTGCGGCCCGACCTGCGCATCGTCGCGATGTCGGCGACGCTGGACGGCGCGCGGTTCGCCGCGTTGATGGACGGCGCGCCAGTGATCGAGAGTGAAGGCCGTAGCCATCCGCTCGAGCTTGTTCATCTCGGTCGCGACGGCAACGGGCGGATAGAGGATGCCATGACGTCGGTGATCCGCCAAGCGATGCGCGAGCGTCAGGGCGGCCTCCTCGCCTTCCTGCCCGGCGTGGCCGAGATCGAGCGGGTGGCCGAACGGCTGGGCGAGCCCGAGGGGGTGCGCGTCCACAGGCTGCACGGCAACGTCGATCCCGCGCGCCAGCGCGCGGCGATCGCGGCCGAGCCTGACGGACAACGCAAGCTCGTCCTCGCCACCTCGATCGCCGAGACGTCGTTGACGCTCGATTCGATCCGCATCGTCGTGGATTCGGGGCTGGCCCGCCGCCCCCGCTACGACCGGGCGGCGGGGATGACGCGGCTCGTTACCGAACGCGCGAGCCAGGCGTCGGCGGCGCAGCGGGCCGGGCGCGCCGCGCGGCAGGGGCCGGGCACCGCCTATCGCCTTTGGGAAGCCGCCGCGACCGCGGGCATGCCGCGGTTCGACCCGCCCGAGATGCTCGAGGCTGACCTGTCGGCGCTCGTCCTCGACTGCGCGATCTGGGGCGTCGCCGACCCGCGCGAGCTCAAATGGATCGACCCGCCGCCCGTCGCCGCGGTCGAGGAGGCGCGGGCACGGCTGAAGCGCCTCGATGCGCTCGATGAGGGCGGCCGGCCGACCGCGCATGGCCGGCGGATCGCCCGGCTGCCGCTCCCCCCCCGCCTTGCCCATATGCTGGTGCGCGCGGGAGAACTGGGGCTAGCCAACACCGCGGCGGAGATTGCGGTGCTGCTCGGCGAGCGGGGCCTTGGCGGCAACGATCCCGATCTCGAAATGCGCCTACGCCGCTGGCGGACCGAGCGCGGCCAGCGGGCAGAGGCAGCACGGCGGATAGCGGGACGCTGGGCTGGCCTCGTTGCGGGCGCGGGTGCCCAAGGATTCGACCACCCGGTCGCCGCGTGCATCGCCCTCGCCTATCCCGACCGCATCGCCCGCCGCCGCGACCCCGCGGGCGAACGCTGGGCGAGTGTCGGCGGGCGCGGCTTCATCCTCGATCCCGCGTCGAGCCTCGCCGGGGCCGAGTGGCTGGCGGTGGCCGAAACCCAAGGGTCTGCGGCTGGCGCACGCATTCTGTCAGCGGCACCCTTCGACGCCGCCGCCGTGGAGGCGCTGTTTGCGGATCGGATCGAAACGCGGCGCGAGGTGCGCTTTGATCCCGCGACGGGCGGCGTCGTGGCGGAGCGGACGCGACGGCTCGGCGCGATCACACTGTCGCGGGGCCCCGACTCGGGCGCATCCACCGACGCGATCGAGGCGGCATTGGTCGAGGGTGTCCGCCGGTATGGCCTATCGCTCCTGCCGTGGGATGCGGGCGCTGCGGCCCTTAGGGCACGCGCTGCCTATGCCGGCCATCCGCTGGACGATGCCGTGCTGATCGAGCGGCTCGACGACTGGCTGCCGGCGCTGGTTGCCGGCAAGCGACGGCTCGACGCGATCGCGCCGGGCGCGCTGAGCGAGGCGCTGCGCGGCGTGCTCGGCTGGGACGCAATGCGCGAGATCGACCAGATCGCTCCGGCCCGGTTCGAAAGCCCCGCCGGGTCGAGCCATGCGATCGACTATGCGGCAGAGGGTGGCCCGCGCGTCGAGCTGCGCGTACAGGCGCTCTATGGCCTGGCGGCGCATCCGGTCATCGGGCGCGACCGCGTGCCGCTGGTCCTCAGCCTTACTTCCCCCGCCGGGCGGCCGATCCAGACGACGCGCGACCTGCCCGGTTTCTGGGCCGGCAGCTGGCAAGCGGTGGCGAAGGAGATGCGCGGTCGTTATCCCCGCCACCCCTGGCCCGACGACCCCGCCGCCGCCGATCCGACGCTACGGACCAAAAATGCGGATGCGCGTCGGCGCAAATCGGATTAGGAAGCCGCTCATGCCAACTGCACGCATCTATCAGCAGCCCAAGAGCGCCATGTCGTCGGGCAAAGCACTGACGCATCGCTGGGTTCTCGAGTTCGAACCGTCCGACGCCAAGCGCGCCGATCCACTGACAGGCTGGGCGGGCTCGGGCGACACGCGCGAGCAGGTGAAGCTGCGATTTCCAACCGCCGAAGCGGCGCAAGCCTATGCCACGCGCGAGGGTATCGAGGCGCATGTGGTCCCCGCCCCCGTCCGCAAGCTCAAGCTTCAGGCCTACGCCGACAATTTCCGCTAAGCCGCGGGTAGCGTCACCGCAGCTGACGGGCCATCAGGTGCCGCGCTCAGGCGGCGTCAGATCACCTCGCCGGACAGCCGCTGACAGACCATGTCGAGCTGATCGAGCGTTGAGTAAGCGATTGTCAGCGTGCCGCCGCCCTCGCCGAAACTGATGCGCACGTTGAGGCCCAGCACGTCGCCGATCTGACGCTCGAGCGCGGCGATGTCCGCGTTTTCGGAGGGCGCCGCCGGCCCTGCCTCACGCCGCTCACGCCCCGTGCCGCCCGCAGGCGCGCCGCCACGGGCCAGCTTCTCCGTATCGCGCACCGACAGGCCGCGCTCGACCACCCGTTCGGCCAGCGTCTCGGGATCGGGCGCATTGATGATCGCGCGAGCGTGCCCCATGCTGAGCGCACCATCGATAACCATCTTTTGCACATTGATCGGAAGATCGAGCAATCTCAACAGGTTGGCGACATGGCTGCGCGACTTGCCGACGAGCTTGCCCAGCGCCTCCTGCGTGTGGCCGAACTCCTGGATCAGCTTCGAATAGGTGTCGGCCTCTTCGATCGCGTTGAGGTCCTGGCGCTGGATATTCTCGACCAGCGCGATTTCGAGCGTCTCGGCGTCGTCCAGATCGCGGACGATGACGGGGACCTCGTGCAGCCGCGCCCGCTGGGCCGCGCGCCAGCGCCGCTCGCCCGCGACGATCTGATAATCCTTGCCATGCGGGCGCACGACGATCGGCTGGATGATGCCCCGCTGCGCGATCGACTGGGCAAGCTCTTCGAGCGCGCCTTCGTCAAAATGACGGCGCGGCTGCCCCGGATGCGGCGCGAGCGAACTGACGGGCAGCATCCGCACGCTCGAACCGACCGCAGGCAGGCCCTCCTCGGTCGGTACCGTACGGGGGGCGGCGTCGCCGAGCAGCGCGGACAAGCCGCGGCCCAGCCCGCCTGGACGCGGTTTGCGGGCGACGGGATCGCTCATGCCGCTTTCGCCAGTCGCGGCAGGCGGCCGATCACTTCGCGGGCAAGCGCGATATAGGCCTGCGACCCGGCGCAGCGATGGTCGTAGATCAGCGCGGGCACGCCATGGCTGGGCGCCTCCGACAGCCGGACGTTGCGCGGAATCACCGTGTCGAACACGACGCGGCCGAGCACCGCGCGCACGTCATCGGAAACCTGATCTGTCAGCCGGTTGCGCCGGTCGTACATCGTCAGCACGACGCCCAGGATCGACAAGCCAGGATTGAAGCGCTCGCGGATCCGCTCGACCGTCGTGAGCAACTGGCTGAGCCCCTCGAGCGCAAAGAACTCGCATTGCAGCGGGACGAGCAGCGCATGGCTCGCCACCATCGCGTTGATCGTCAGCAGGCCGAGCGACGGGGGACAGTCGATCAGCACGACGTCCCACCGCTTGCTTCCGCGCTCGATCGCCTGATCGAGGCGATGCGTGCGCGCCTCGAACTCGATCAATTCGATCTCCGCACCGGACAGATCTTGCGTCGCGGGAACGATATCGAGGTTCGGCACCCGCGTCGGGATTGCGGCGTCGTCCACTGTCATATCGCCAAGCAGCAGATCGTAGCTCGACCGCTCGCGTTCGTTGCGGCCGATGCCGAGACCCGTAGACGCATTTCCCTGCGGATCGAGGTCGATGAGCAGCACGCGCTGGCCGGTCGCCGCCAACGCGGTGCCGACGTTGATGGCGCTGGTGGTCTTGCCTACCCCGCCCTTTTGATTGGCGACGGTTACGATGATCATCGGCGCCTCACATTCCGCGCAACCACGATCGAGGAATCGGTGGCGGTCAAACTGGGTTCCACGTGGAACACTCCATGCCATGCATGTCGAGCATCGGCCAGTTCGCTTTGCGCCGAACGCCCTTTGGGCAACAACCAAAGCGTGGATAAGTCGCTGAAACCAGCTGCGTCCATCAGCAACATGTCGAGCGATGCGACCGCGCGCGCCGAGACAATCGCTGCAGGCGCGCGCTGACATCGAGCGGCAGACGTACAAAGGACTTCCGCATCGAGTTCCAACGCCTGCACGACTCGATCGAGGAAGTCGGCACGGCGACGCCGCGGCTCGATCATCACGACATGGCGAGATTGGAGGATCGCCGCAACGATACCGGGCAGGCCCGCGCCGGTCCCAATATCGATCCACTCGCCATCGCCAGCATCTCGCCCAAGCGGCACGAGCTGCGCCGAGTCGAGCAGGTGGCGAGTCCAGAGCTGGTCCATCGTCGACCGTGCGATCAAATTCTGTCGTTCGCTCTCCTCGATCAACAGCACGCCATAGGCCTCCAGCCGCTTGACTGCCGCTTCTCCAAAGCGCTCCTCGATCCAGGTACGGGCCTCGACCTCAGTCATGCCGCGCGCTTCCGGACGTGGAGGAGGATCGCGGTCAGCGCCGCCGGGGTGACTCCGCGAACGCGTGATGCCGTCGCAAGCGTGTCGGGTCGCGCCGCCGACAATCGCTCGACCATTTCATTCGAGAGGCCGGGGATCGCTTTGTAGTCGATTGACGACGCGAGCCGGATCTTTGCATCACCGAGCGCGGCGACTTCGCTCGCTTGGCGATCGAGATAGGGCGCGTAGCGTGCGTCCTCGACCGCCTCGGCAAGGATGGCCGGGTCGACATGACTGTCCGGCACCACCTGTTCCGCGGTGACTTGTGCGAAGCGCAGCCATTCGGTGAGCGAGCGGCGCACCCCGTCCTGCGTCACGTCGGCTCCCATCAGGCGCATCTCGTGCGGCGTGCGCGTCTGACTCAATTCGCGGTCGATCTCGGTGCGGGCTTCTTGCCGTACCCGCAGCCGTTCGAGACGCGCGAGTGAAAGGCATCCAGCCGCGGCGGCAACCGGGGACAGGCGCGTCTCCGCATTGTTGGCGCGAAGATGCAGGCGGTACTCTGCGCGCGCGGTGAGCATGCGATACGGTTCTGTCACGCCCTGTAGCGTCAGGTCGTCGATCATGACGCCGATATAGCTGCTCTGCCGTTCGAACGGCACCGGCGCGAGATCGCACGCATACGCCGCCGCGTTCAGACCGGCCACCAGCCCCTGTGCGGCCGCTTCCTCATAGCCGGTCGTGCCATTGATCTGACCGGCCATATACAAACCTGGCATCGCATCCAGCGCCAACGAATGATCGAGCGCGCGCGGATCGATATAATCATATTCGACCGCATAGCCCGGCGTGACGATCCGGGCCCGTTCCAGCCCCTCAATGCTGGCGATCAACCCCGCCTGCACATCGACCGGCAACGACGTCGAAATCCCGTTGGGATAGACCAACGGATCATCCAGTCCTTCGGGCTCAAGGAACACCTGATGCCCGTCGCGATCGGCGAAGCGGTGGATCTTGTCCTCGATCGACGGGCAATAGCGTGGCCCCTGCCCGCCGATCGCGCCAGAGAACAGCGGTGACCGATCGAGGGAGGCGGCAATGATGCCGTGCGTTTGCGGATTCGTCCGTGTCACGGCGCAGGCAAGCTGTGGGAGCAGACGACGCCCGGTCATCGGCGACATGGTCCACGGCTCGTCGTCGCTCGGCTGCGTCGAGAGCCGCGCCCAGTCGATCGTCCGGCCATCGAGCCGCGGCGGCGTGCCGGTCTTCAGCCGCGCCATCGGCAGCGAAAGTGCGCGGAGCTGTTCGCACAGCCGGCTCGCGGCCCGCTCCCCTACGCGTCCCCCGGCCTCCCGATCTTCGCCACGGAAGATACGACCGCCCAGAAACGTACCCGTCGCCAGCACGACCGCGCGAGCCGACAGGACCGTACCATCGGCAAGCGCGACACCCGCGATCCTGCCACCGGTACCGAGAACGAGCGCGGAAGCCTCGCCGCTGACGATCGACAGATTGGCTTCGGCTTCGAGCATTCCCTGAATCGCGGCCGCGTAACGACGCCGGTCGGCCTGAACGCGCGGACCCTGAACAGCGGTCCCCTTGCTGCGGTTAAGCATCCGATAGTGGATCGCCGCGGCGTCGGCCGCGCGGGCGATCAGCCCATCAAACGCGTCGACTTCGCGAACAAGATGCCCTTTGCCCAAACCCCCGATGGCAGGATTACAGGACATCGCCCCGATCGTTGCCGGGTCGAAGCTGACCAACGCCGTGCGGGCACCGCGCCGTGCCGATGCGGCAGCGGCCTCGGTGCCGGCGTGGCCCCCGCCGATCACGATCACGTCGAATTGCATGAGGTTGCCGTAAGCCGCTCTTCGACTGCGGTCAAAACGTTCCACGTGGAACACAGCTATTTGCCAATACAAAAGCGTCCGAAGAGTTGGTCGAGCATAGCCTCGGTCCCGGCAGCACCGGTGATCTGGTCAAGTGCGTACCGCGCAGCCCGCAACTGCTCCGCAATTAGAAGCAACTCCTGCTCCTGGCGGGCAGCAACGACCGCGCCCCTTGCGCGGTTTAGAAGCGCATGCTGGCGCTCGTTCAGCGCGCTTCCGTCTTCTGGCGGCAAGCGGCCGGCGATCTGCGCATGAACAATGGACCAAAGGCACTCCAGCCCCTCGCCGGTCAGCCCGGACACGCCAACCGCCTCGGCAGGCGGCGCCGGGCGATCGGGCCGATCGAGCTGCGCCGCTACCCTGACGGCATCGGCGCGCGGCAAGGGCGCCGAATCCTCCAGCCAAAGAACCACGTCGGCCTGTGCCATGGCATCACGGGCACGCTCGACCCCGATCATTTCGATCGGATCGTCGCTGGCGCTGACGAGACCGGCGGTATCGGTAAGGACGAACGGGATCCCCCTGTGCGCGACCGACACTTCGATCCGGTCGCGTGTCGTTCCCGCGATCGGTGACACAATTGCAGCGTCGCGCCCCGCCAGGGCATTGAGCAACGTAGACTTGCCGGCATTCGGCCTACCCGCCAGCACGATGCGAAAGCCCCGGTTGAGCATCTCGACACGGGGGCGTGCCAGCCAGCCCCGTATTCGGTTCTCGAGCGCGTGTAGTCTCGATTGCAGCGCATCTCGATCGAACGCTCCGCCATCATCCTCGTCGGCGAAGTCCAATGCCAACTCGACGTCAGCAGCGGCCATCAGCACCTCACGCTGCAACGCGTCGATGTTGCGGCGCAGCAAGCCTTCGGTACCCAGTACGGCCATCCTCGCCTGCGCGTCGGTCTGCGCGGCGAGCAGATCGCCAAGCGCTTCGACCTGTGCCAGGTCGAGCCGCCCATTGAGCAGCGCGCGGCGGGTAAAGCCGCCGGGTTCGGCACGGACGACTCCCGGTTGCGCGAGCAGCGCATTCTCGACGGCCCGCACGACCGCAAGGCCGCCATGTACATGAAATTCGACGAGATCTTCGCCCGTGGCGCTGTCGGGTCCGGGAAAGACCAGTGTCAGCGCCCGATCGATCAGCCGACCGTCATGACGCAGCGCACGAAGCCCGGCTCGGCGCGGTTCGGGTAGCGGGAAGGCTACGGCGGTGGCGGCGGCAATCGCCTGCGGACCGCTCAGCCGGATCACGCCGATCGCCGCGGGCGGCGGCCCGCTCGACAGCGCGACGATCGTGTCGCCCATGCTCAGTCGCGCGAGCCCTTGGCCGAGATATCGAACATCTGCCGCCAGAAGGTCATCCCCGCCTCCCCCATCGGTGCCCAACTCTTCATCATCGATTCGATCAGTTCGGGGCTCGCACCCTTCTCCATCGTTTCCTGGATCATCGCGACATAGCGTTCGTGGACAGGGGTGAAGTCGGGCAGGCCCATCGCCCGGCGCGCTTCCTCCGGCGTGCAGTCGACCTCGACATTGATTTTCATGGACCGACCCCCGACTTGCCGCGAACCCGATCACGATAGGCGCGTTCAGCCCGCGCACGCAACCGAGAGGAAGATGACACCCATGAGCGAAATCGAGATCGAGACGCTGGACGGCGACGGCCGCTTCAAGGCCTATGTCGCCAAGCCCGAGAGCAGCCCCCGCGCCGCGATCGTGGTGATCCAGGAGATTTTCGGCGTCAATCGCGGCATCCGTCAGAAGTGCGACCACCTCGCCGCCGACGGGTATCTCGCGATCGCGCCGGACCTGTTCTGGCGGATCGAGCCGGGGATCGAGCTCGACCCTGATGTCGAGGCGGAAATGAACCAGGCGCTCGGCCTGATGGGCAAGTTCGACCAGGATCAGGGGATCAAGGATATCGAGGCGACAATCCGCGCCGCGCGCACGCACCTGCCCGAAGGCGGCAAGGTCGGCGTCGTCGGCTACTGCCTGGGCGGACGGCTCGCCTACATGACCGCGGCGCGGACCGATGTGGATGCGTCGGTCGGCTATTACGCGGTCGGGATCGACGGGCTGCTGGGTGAGAAGGACGCGATCGCCAATCCGCTGATGCTGCACATCGCCGGCGACGACGGCTTCGTCGACAAGGAGACGCAGGCGAAGATGCACGAGGGGCTGGACCACCACCCCAAGGTGACGCTGCACGACTATCCAGGCGAGGATCACGGCTTCGCCACCGAAGTCGGCAATCGCCGCTCGCCGCAGGCGGCGGACGAGGCCGATGCGCGCACGCGCGGGTTCTTCGCCAAGAACCTCGGCTGACACGAAAAAGGGGGAGCGGTCGCCCGCTCCCCCCCTATTTCGCTTCAGAAGCCCGTCAGGTCACATGAACAGGCTGGCAAGGCCAAGCGTCTCGGGCGTCCCCACCCAGCCCTCGTAGATCATCTTGAGCGCCACCACGACGATGATCGCCAGGCCCACATAGGCGATCCAGCGATAGCGATCGATAAGTCGGGCGATGAAGTTGGCGGCGAGGCCCATCAGCGCGACCGACAGGAGCAGGCCGACGACTAGGATGCCCGGATGTTCGCGCGCTGCACCCGCGACGGCAAGGACGTTGTCGAGGCTCATCGACACATCGGCGACCGCCACCGACCAGGCGGCGCCGGCAAAGCTCTTCGACGAATTGAGGCCCGAGCGTTCGTCGCCGACGATCTCATCCGACCCCTCGCTATGCGCGCCACTCCGGATCTCGCGCCAGAACTTCCAGCTCACCCAGAGCAGCAGGAGCCCGCCCGCAAAGATCAGGCCGACGATCCCCATCAGCCAGGTGACGATCAGCGCGAACGCGATGCGCAGGACGAGCGCAGCGCCGATGCCGATCAGGATGACCTTCTTGCGCTGGTCGGCGGGCAGTCCCGCGGCGAGCGCGCCGACGACGATCGCATTGTCGCCGGCAAGGACGAGGTCGATCATCAGCACCGATCCGAACGCGGCGAGTGCCGCCGGTTCGGTAATGTCGCTGAAATCGGCGAGGATGTGCTGCCAGATATCGGCAGGCGATCCGATCCCGCCGGTCGCGGCGGCGGCACTATAGAGAAGCTCGAGCATGGGCCGGTCCTAGACAGGAAAACGGCGCGGACAAGAGGCCCGCGCCGTTATTCGTTCCAATGCCCGAAGGCGGTGTTTGTTTCGGTCCCGATGCGGGCAAAGCCCGCATCGTCGAACGGGACTATGTCCCGCCGGCCGGATCGGCGCGTCTCGGGTGCAGCGACGCTGCGCCCGTGCGCGCTCGATCAGGAATTCATCGAGTCGAAAAAATCCTCGTTGGTCTTCGAATCCTTCATCTTGTCGAGCAGGAACTCCATCGAATCGATGGTGCCCATCTGCATGAGGATGCGGCGCAGCACCCACATCTTCGACAGGATCGGCTTTTCGACCAGCAGCTCTTCCTTGCGGGTGCCCGACTTGCCGACATCCATCGCCGGGAAGATGCGCTTGTCGGCGACCTTGCGATCAAGGACGATTTCCGAGTTACCGGTGCCCTTGAACTCCTCGAAGATCACCTCGTCCATGCGGCTGCCGGTGTCGATCAGCGCGGTCGCGATGATCGACAGCGAACCGCCCTCCTCGATATTGCGCGCCGCGCCGAAGAAGCGCTTGGGGCGCTGGAGCGCGTTGGCATCGACGCCGCCGGTCAGCACCTTGCCCGACGACGGGACGACGGTGTTGTAGGCGCGGCCGAGGCGGGTGATGGAGTCGAGCAGGATGACGACATCCTTCTTGTGCTCGACCAGGCGCTTGGCCTTTTCGATCACCATCTCCGCGACCTGGACGTGGCGCTGTGCGGGTTCGTCGAAGGTCGAGCTGACGACCTCGCCCTTCACGCTGCGCTGCATGTCGGTGACTTCCTCGGGCCGCTCGTCGATGAGCAGGACGATGAGGAACACTTCCGGGTGGTTGTCGGTGATCGCCTTGGCGATGTTCTGGAGCATCACCGTCTTGCCGACGCGCGGCGGGGCGACGATCAGCGTGCGCTGGCCCTTGCCCTGCGGGCTGACGATGTCGATGACGCGCGCCGACTTGTCCTTCTGCGTCGGATCGAAGGGATCGAGCTTCAGCTTCTGCTCGGGATAGAGCGGCGTCAGGTTGTCGAAATTGACGCGGTGGCGGACCGCATCGGGATCGTCGAAATTGACGCTGATGAGCTTGGTGAGCGCGAAATAGCGTTCGCCGTCCTTCGGCCCTCGGACTTCGCCCTCGACGGTGTCGCCGGTGCGCAGGCCAAACTTACGAACCTGATTGGGCGAGATGTAGATGTCGTCGGGACCGGCGAGATAATTCGCCTCGGGGCTGCGCAGGAAGCCAAAGCCGTCGGGCAGCACCTCGATCGTGCCGAGGCCCATGATCTGCTCGCCATTCTCGGCCTGAACCTTGAGGATGGCGAACATCAGGTCCTGCTTGCGCATCGTCGACGCGCCTTCGACGCCCAGTGCCTCGGCCATCTCGACCAGTTCGGCGGGCGCTTTCTTCTTCAAGTCCTTGAGGTGCATTGGGGTCGTCCGGTGCGGGCGTTGGGAGGGTGGCGTCGTGCGGCTCAGCGGATGCGCCGGCGTCGATGCTGGAGGGAGGACGTGCAAAAGGATGCCAAGACGGCAACGCAACACGTCGTCGGCAACTAAGCGCGTGCGCTCCTCAAGTCAACGTCAGAACGGCTTCACCTCAGCCAGGATGACGATCAGGATCGCCCCGAGCGCCGGCACCTCGTTGACCAGCCGCAGCGTCCGCGGCGCGAGCGTCGGCCGGCCGGCGGCGAGCTTCTTCGCATAGCCCACCGCCCAGCCATGATAGCCCGACAGCAGGATCACCAAGAGCAGCTTGGCATGGAGCCAGCCGAGCCCCGGCTGCCCGTCCAGCAGCCCCAGATTCACCGCCAGCATGAGGCCCAGCACCCACACGATCACCAGCGACGGGGTGAGGATCATCCGGCGCAGCAGCGCCTCGCGCTTGATCCAGCGCTCCGGCTCGCCGGGGATCGGCAGCCCCTCCTGATGATGGACGAGGTAGCGCGGCAGCATGAACAGCCCCGCCATCCAGAAGATGACGAAGATGACGTGCACCGCCTTTACCCACAGATAGGCGCTGCCGAGCCAGCCGGTCATCCCCGCACCCGCGCGATCAGTGCCTCGACATGCGCGATCGGCGTGTCGGGCAGGATGCCGTGGCCGAGGTTGAAGACATGCGGCCGCCCCTCGAACGCCGCGAGGATGCGGTCGACCGCACGCGCGAGCGTGTCGCCGCCGGCGATCAGCGCGAGTGGGTCGAGATTGCCCTGTACCGGCATATCGGCCGGCAGCGCACGCGCGGCCCATTCGGGGGCAATCGTCTCGTCCACGCCGACCGCGTCGATGCCGACCTGCTCGGCATAGTCGGCAAGCTTGGCACCCGCCCCCTTCGGAAAGCCAATGATGACCAGGTTCGGGCAGCGCGCGCGCAGGCCCGCGACGATCGCCTTGTTGGGCGCGATCACCCAGCGCTCGAACTGTTCGGGGCTAAGGCTGCCCGACCAGCTGTCGAACAGCTGCACCGCCTCGACCCCCGCCTCGTGCTGCTTCGCGAGATAGTCGATCGTCGTGGCGACGATGCGATCGACCAGCCGCTGCATCGCCTCCGGATCGCGGTACGCGAGGCGGCGGGCGGCGTCCTGGGTCCGGCTCCCCTGCCCCGCGATCATGTACGTGGCGACCGTCCAGGGCGATCCTGCGAAGCCCAGCATCGTCACGCCGTCCGGCAGCACCGCGACGATCCGACGCACCGCGGCATAGACGGGGTCGAGCGTGTCGGGTGCCCCCGGCTGCAACGCGTCGATCGCGGCGGCATCGGCCAGCGGCGGGGCAAGCCGCGGGCCTTCGCCGGTCTCGAACCAGAGCTGTTGGCCGAGCGCCATCGGAACGGTGAGGATGTCGGAAAAGAGGATCGCCCCGTCGAACCCGAACCGGCGGATCGGCTGGAGCGTGATCTCGCACGCCGCCTCCGGGTCCATCGCCATCGCCAGGAAGCCACCCTTCTCCTCACGCAGCGCGCGATATTCGGGAAGGTATCGCCCGGCCTGTCGCATGAGCCACATCGGCGGGACGGACTGGCGCTCACCCTTGAGCGTGGCGAGGAGCGGCTTGAACGTGTCGGAACGGCGCAATCGGGGTCCCTTCAAACAAATAAGAAGAATCTAAGATGGATGTTGAAAGAGGATGGCGCGTGGGTAGCGTGGCTTAGATCGCGGTGCCGGAAATGCCAACAGCTTGACCCTTTCGGCCCCGCAGAACCCCGCGGATTCGGAAAGCGCGTCCACATTATCCACAGGCTGGGGATGGAACCATGCGCACGGGCAGGAAATGTGGACGGGTTGGGGACGGATGGGGTGGTTGTCCACGCCTTGGCGGCGCCGCGAAGTTGCGCTAGCGCCTCTCCCCATGTTGTCCACAGATCGGTCCAGCCGGTGAACCGCCTGCACCTTCACCTCCTGTCTGACTCGACCGGAGAGACGCTGGAGAACATCGCCAAGGCGGCGCTGGCCCAGTACGACGATGTCGAGACGCTGCGGCACTTCTGGCCGATGGTGCGGTCCGAGGCGCATCTGGAGCGCATCCTTCAGGAGATCGCGCAGAATCCCGGCCTCGTCCTGTTCACGCTGGTCAATCCCGACGTGCGCCGGACGCTGGAGGCGCGGTGCCGGGCGATGGGGCTGCCCGCGGTGGCGCCGCTCGACGGGGTGAACGCGGCGCTGTCGGGGCTGCTGGGGCAGGCGGCAAAGGCGCGGCCGGGGCGGCAGCACATGCTCGACGCGGCCTATTTCGCGCGCGTCGATGCGATCCAGTTCACGATCGCGCACGACGACGGGCTCAATTGGGAGAATTGGGAGGAGGCGGAGATCCTGCTGGCGGGCGTCAGCCGATCGTCGAAGACGCCGACCTCGATCTATCTCGCAAACCGCGGCTACAAGGTCGCGAACATCCCGATCGTCGTCGAGAGCCCGCCGCCCGACAAGCTCTTCAACCTCAAGAACCCGATGGTCGTCGGCCTGACGACCAGCGCCGACCGGTTGATCCAGGTCCGCCGCAATCGCCTGCTCAGCCTCAACCAGGCGCCCGAGACCCCCTATGTCGATCAGGAAGCGGTCTCGCGCGAGGTAGCCTATGCCCGGCGGATGTTCGCCGACAATGGCTGGCCGGTGATCGACGTCACCCGCCGCTCGATCGAGGAGACGGCGGCAGCGGTCATCACCCTCTATCAGGAGCGGAGCAAGTGAGGCTCACGCTCGCCTCGCAAAGCGCCAGCCGCCGCGCGATGCTCACCGACGCCGGCGTGCCCCACGAAGCGGTGGCGGCACTGGTGGACGAGGATGCGGCCAAGGCGACGTTCGCGGCACAGGGGCTGAGCGCGCGCGACACCGCCGATGCGCTGGCGGAGCTCAAGGCATCGAAGGTCGCCGCACTCGGCGCACCCGGCCTGATCCTCGGCTGCGATTCCATCGTCGCCCTTCACGACGGCCGCCTGCTCGACAAGCCGGTGAGCCGCAAAGATGCCGCCGAGCACCTGACCGCCATGTCGGGCCAGGTCCACGACCTGTGGAGCGCCGCAGTCATCGTCGAGGGGACGCGGCCGGTCTGGCGGCATGTCGAGCGCGCGCGGATGCATGTCCGCCCGCTCTCGCCCGCCTTCATCGACGCGTATCTCGATGCCGAATGGCCGGCGATCGCGGGCTGCGTCGGCTGCTACCGGATCGAGGGGCCGGGGGTGCAACTGTTCAGCCGGATCGAGGGAAGCCATTTCACGATCCTCGGCCTGCCGCTCCTTCCCCTTATCGGTTATCTGCGCACGCGCGGGGTGTTGACGTCATGACTTATGCCGAAGTGATCGGCGATCCGATCGTGCATTCCAAGTCGCCGGTAATTCACGGCTTCTGGCTGGAGGCGCTGGGGATCGAGGCCGAGTATCGCGCGACGCGCGTCGAGGCGGATGGGCTCGCCACCTTCTTCGCCGCGCGTGCCGCCGATTCCGGCTGGCGCGGCTGCAACGTGACGATCCCGCACAAGGAAGCCGCGCTCGATCACGTCCCCGACCCTGGCGACGTGCGCGGGTCGATCGGCGCGATCAACACCGTGTTCCGCGGCGACGACGGCAAGCTCATCGGCACTAACACCGATGCGGCGGGCTTCTACGCGCCGCTTGCCGACACCGATCTGGCGGGCGGTCATGCCGTCGTTATCGGGGCGGGCGGCGCGGCGCGCGCGATCCTGTTCGCGCTGTCGCGGATGGGGATCGGGGCGGTGACGCTGATGGCGCGCAATCCGCTGAAAGGTGCCGGCCTGCTCGCCAAGTTCGGGCTGAAGGGCGACGTGGTCGATTTCGCCACACCGCTGCCGCCGGTCGATCTGGTCGTCAACGCCAGCCCGCTCGGCATGACCGGGCAGCCGCCGCTGGTCCTCGACCTCGACGATCTGCCCGAGCACGCGATCGTCTACGACATCGTCTACGCCCCGCTCGAAACCCCGCTGCTGGCCGCGGCGCGGGCGCGTGAGCTGGCGACGATCGACGGATTGGAGATGCTGATCGGCCAGGCGGCGGCGGCTTTCGGGTTGTTCTTCGGCGCCGAGCCCCCGCGCGATCGCGACGACGAGCTGCGCGCGCGCCTGACCGCATGATGAGGCTGGGCCTGACCGGCTCGATCGGCATGGGCAAGTCGACCGTCGCGGCGATGTTCCGCGAGGCGGGCGTGCCGGTTTTCGACGCCGATGCCGAGGTGCATCGGCTGCAAGGCCCCGGCGGTGCGCTGCTCCCCGAGATCGAGGCGGCGTTTCCCGGTACCACCGGCCCCGCGGGCCTCAACCGCGCGGCGCTGCGGCAGGCGGTATTCGGCGACGACGGCGCGCTTGCCCGGCTGGAGGGGATCGTCCACCCCGCCGTCGCCGCCGCGCGCGAGGCGTTTCTGGCGGCCCATGCCGACGCCCCCCTCGTTGTCCTCGACGTGCCGCTGCTGTTCGAAAAGGCCGGGTGGCGCGGCGTCGATCGCATCGCCGTCGTCTCCGCCCCGCCCGAGGTGCAGCGTGCCCGCGTCCTCGCCCGCCCCGGCATGACCGAAGCGGCTTTCGCGGCGATCCTTTCGCGCCAAATGCCCGATGCGGAAAAGCGCGCGCGAGCCGATCACGTCATCCCGACCGGCGACAGCCTCGATGAGACGCGCGCCGCCGTTCGCGACCTCATCGCTTGCCTCGCTTCGTCGCAGGGTCGATAAGGGGGCATGCGTGAAATCGTCTTCGACACCGAAACGACGGGACTGAGCTTCCCCGGCGGCGACCGCCTCGTCGAGATCGGCTGCGTCGAACTGGTCAACCGGGTCGAGACCGGCCGCGTCTTCCACGTCTATCTCAATCCCGAACGCTCGATGCCGGCCGAGGCGCAGGCGGTGCACGGCCTGTCCGACGCGTTCCTTTCCGACAAGAAGCGGTTCCACGAGGAGTGCGAGGCGTTCCTCGAGTTCATCGCCGATGCGCCGCTGATCGCGCACAATGCCGGCTTCGACTTCGCGTTCATCAACGGCGAGCTCGGCAAATGCGGCCGCCCGCTGGTCTGCACGTCGCGCATGGTCGACACGCTCGCCATCGCGCGGCAGCGGTTGCCGGGGGCCAAGCACACGCTCGACGCGCTCTGCTCCCGCTTCGGCATCGACCGCAGCCGCCGCGTGCTCCACGGCGCGCTGCTCGACGCGCAGTTGTTGGCGCAGGTCTATGTCGAGCTGTCGGGCGGGCGGCAGATCGGCCTCGGCCTGGTCGCCGAGCCGGTTGCGGCGGTGTCGCCGGTCGCGGCGGGTGCCCCGACCGCCGCGAATGTCCGCGCGCCGCGACTCTTTTCCGCCACGCCATCGGAACTTGAGCGCCACGCAGCCTTTGTTGCGGGCCTCAAGGACCCGCTCTGGGGCCAAGCCGATCCCGTCGCCGCGGGCTGAAAGGTCCGCGGCGCCCAACAAGAAGGAGAAAGAAGATGGACGTCCGTGTTTCGGGACATCAGGTGGAAACCGGCGATGCCCTCAAGACCCACGTGACCGACCGTCTTCAGGGGATCGCCGACAAATATTTCAGTCGCGCGATCTCGGCCCAGGTGGTGTTCGGCAAGGGACCGCACGACCACGGCTTCACCTGCGACATCGTCGCGCATGTGATGCAGGGCCTCATCCTGAAGAGCGCGAACACCGGCCAGGACGCACACGGCGCGTTCGACGGCGCCGCCGACAAGATCGAGAAGCAGCTTCGCCGCTACATGCGCCGGCTGAAGGATCGTAACGCCGGCCAGGCGAATGCGGTGGCCGACTCGATGGCGTATGATAACGCGAACTTCGATGCCGGCTACACCGTGTTCGGCGACGGCGGCGAGCATGAGGAGGAAGTCGCCGACGCCCCCCTCGTCATCGCCGAGACCCGCGTCGACGTGCCCAGCGCCAGCGTCAGCGACGCGGTGATGATGCTCGACTTGCGCAACACCAACGCGCTGTTGTTCAAGAATAGCGGGACGGACGCCTACAACATGGTCTATCGGCGCCACGACGGCACGATCGGATGGGTCGAGCCCAACCGCGCGGGATGACGTGACCGACCTTAGTGACCTGATCGCGCCGGAGGCGGTGGTCGTCGACCTCGCCCCCGGCAACAAGAAAGCCCTGTTCCAGCAGCTTGCGGCCGCGGCCGCAGGCCCGCTGGACGTGGAGCCCAAGCTGCTGCTCGATCGCCTTACGGCGCGTGAGAAGCTGGGTTCGACCGGGTTCGGCGGCGGCATCGCGATCCCGCACGCGCGGATTGAGAGCGCGACTCGCGTCCGGGGCCTGTTCGCGCGGCTGTCGGGCGGCGTCGATTTCCAGGCAGTCGACGGCCTGCCCGTCGACCTTGTACTGCTGCTCGTCTCGCCCGTCGATGCGGGCGGCGAGCATCTGAAGGCACTGGCCCGCGTGTCGCGGCGGCTTCGCGATACGGCGTTCGCCGACAAGTTGCGCGGCGCCGGCTCGCGCGATGCCATCTATGCGCTGCTGACGGGGGTCGAGGCGCGCGATGCCGCCTGAACCCGCTGCGGGTGGCGGTGGGGGAGAAGCGGCGCATTTCCGCGCGCTCGAATCGCTCTATGCCGCCGCGCCGATCAACCGGCTGTTCGATTCCTCGCTCGAGATCGTCGAGCCCGGTCTTGCACGCATCCGCTTCACGATCGACGAGCGCTATTTCCACGCCGGTGGCGCGGCGCACGGGACGAGCTATTTCAAGATGCTCGACGACGCCGCCTTCTATGCGTGCAACAGCCTCGTCACCGACCGATTCCTGCTGACCACGCAGTTCAACCTCCTCTTCACCCGCCCGCTAGGCGAGGGGCCGGTGACCGCGGAGGGGCGCTGGATCAGCGGCCGGCGGCGCGTGTTCGTCGCCGACGCGCGCCTGATCGACGAGGAGGGGGAGGAGGTCGCGCGTGGCACCGGTACCTTCATGCGCAGCCGCATCGCCCTTGCCTCGCTACCCGGTTACGCGAGGCCGTGAGCCGCCTGACCAGCGCGATGCGCGTATCGGCGCTGATCCGGCGCGCGCATCAGGCGGGCGGCAGCGCGATGGTGCTGGCGCGCGGCGACGAGACGGGCGGCGCGATCCTGGTCCTGTTGCTCGACCGCGGCGAGAATCCGCGGTTTCGCGAGCGCGGCCTTGGCGAAGCGGGCAAGTTGATCGAGTCGGGACCGGCGGGGCTCGATTCGCTAGGTGCCACCGAATATTGGCAGCGGCGCCGGTCGCGTGATCCCGATCTGTGGGTGGTGGAGATCGATGTCGCAGACGGGGACCGGCTCGCCGACGAAACCATCGCCTCGACTTGACAATGCCGCAGTGCACAAGGATAGGCGACCGCCTGTCTTAATGGCGTTGTGCCGGCGGGGTGCGATCCCGGTGGTTACGCAGTCGGGGGGAAGCCCGGCGCGGTTCGATGGGCTGTCCTGATCGCCCCTCCGCCCGTGTCGCGCGCCAACCGCACATGTACGAACGAAAATGAAATCTTGGGCACGCGCCGCGATGTTTGCGGTGGTGACTTCATGCGCAGGCGTCTCTGTCTGCGTTTCGACGCCGGGTTTTGCGACCGGCGTCGCGGGGCAAGTGATGAACGCCCCCTACCCCAGCCAGGTTCCGACGCCGCCGCCGCCGATCGTGCCCGCGGAATGGACGCGCGAGGAACCCGCCGAAGCCGGCACTTCTTCCCCCGCCCCGACCGAAACCGCCAGCTTCGATACGCTGCGCGACGCGGTCGATGCCCAGTCGGTGCCGAGCGACATGGACCGCCAGCTAAAGTGCCTGGCCACCGGCATCTATTACGAAGCGCAGGGCGAACCGCTCCACGGCCAGCTCGCCGTTGCGGAAGTGATCCTCAACCGCACGCGGTCGGGTCGCTTCCCCACCGACGTGTGCAAGGTCCTGACCCAGCCCGGCCAGTTCAGTTTCGTGCGCGGTGGCCGCCTTCCCGCGGCACAGCCCGCGCGACAGGCATGGCACACCGCCGTCGCCGTCGCCAAGGTGGCGAAGAACGAACTGTGGGAAAGCAAGGCCGGCAAGGCGCTGTTCTTCCACGCGCGTAGCGTCTCGCCGAGCTGGAATCGCGCCAAGATCGCGATGCTCGGCAACCATATCTTCTATCGCTGAGCCTTTTCAGCGTTCCGTTAATGTTCTAAAGGTCGGCGATGGCATCCCTGCCCGCCGACACCCTTGCCCCCATGATCGCTGCCGATGTGGCGCGCGGCGTGTGCCGGCTGCTCGTCCGGCACGACGTGATGGCGATCGCCGAAATGCCGCTGGAGGGCGGGCGGCGCGCCGACCTGATGGGGATCGATGCCGCTGGGCGGCTGGTGATCGTCGAGATCAAGGTGTCGCGCGCCGACCTGCTCGGTGACGGCAAATGGACCGACTATCTGGATCACTGCGACCGCTTCTACTGGGCGGTGCCCGACGGGTTCGACACGCGCCCGCTCGACGGGCCGGCGTTCCTGCCGGAGCGGACGGGGGTGATCGTCGCCGATCGGTACGACGCGGCGGTGCTGCGCGAGCCGGCGACGCACGCGCTGGCCGCCGCAACGCGCAAGCGCTGCACGCTGGCACTGGCGCGGCGGGCGGCACGGCGGATGATGGCGGCGATCGACCCGGACGGCATCGCGCGCGAAGCCGGACTCTGACGATCACGATGATCGTCATCCCAGCCGTCGCTGGGATGACGGCCTTACTTCAGCACCGGCCCCACCGAACGGCGCGCCGCCTTCTTCGGCGCGTCGGCCAGCAGCTTGGCGATCGCGGTCGAGCGGGTGTCGCGCTTGGCGTAATCGCGCGCCGACATGCCTGCAGCGATATCGGTCTTGTCCGGATCGGCCCCGGCGGCGAGCAGCGTGCGCACCATGTCGAACCGGCGCATCTGCACCGCGCGGATCAGCGGCGTCTCCCCGCTCGAATTGGCGGCGTCGGCATTGGCCCTGTACCGCACGAGGATCTCGACCCCCTCGTCGAAGCCGTTGGCGACCGCGATCAGCATCGGCGTTTCGCCGCGCGCATCGCCGATATCGGGATTCGCACCCTTTTGCAGCAGGAAGCGCAGATAGACCGGGTCGCTGCGCTTGGTGACGATATGCAGCGCGCCCTCGCCGCTCACGCGGTCGCGGGTGTTGATGATCGTCTGGCCGGGCGCGCCGAGGATTTCGTTAACCTTGTTGGCCTCCGACTTCTTTACGGCCTCGAGAAACTTGTACCCTTCCGAAAATTGCTGCGCGCCGGCGGGCACGGCAAGGGTGAGGGCGGCGAGAGCGAAAGCGAACTTCATCACGGGCAAACGTTCCTGTCGGGCGGTGGCTTGCGGATCACCGGCTAACAGATCATGGCTGGCGACGCCATGAACGATCGTCGTTTTCGCCTGCTCCTCGCGCCGCTGATCCTTGCCCTGTCCGCCTGCGGTGGGGGGCCGAAGGAAGCGCCGCCGCTGGAGGGCGCGCGGATCGGCGGGCCGTTCACGCTGACCGACCAGAACGGCCGCAGCTTCAGCGACAAGCAGCTCGCGGGCAAATGGCGGATCATGTATTTCGGCTACACCTTCTGCCCCGATGTCTGCCCCGTCGACATGGCCAACATCACCGCCGGGCTGAAGGCGTTCGAGGCGAGCGATCCCGCGCGCGCGGCGAAGGTCGTACCGATCTTCGTCACCGTCGATCCCGCGCGCGACACGCCCGCGGTGCTCAAGCAGTTCGTCTCCAACTTTCATCCGCGCACGATCGGCCTGACCGGGGATGCAAAGACGATGGAGGGCGTCGAAAAGGCGTTCGCGATCTTTGCTGCGCGCAAGGAAGGGTCGACGCCGGGCAGCTATCTGATGGATCACAGCCGCCAGACTTATCTGATCGACGGCGAGGGCAAGCCGATCGCGCTCATCCCCGCCGACGAAAGCGGCAAGGCGGTCGCCGAGCTGCTCGACAAATGGGTGTCGTGAGCGACCGCTTCTGGGAAGACACGCCGCTCGACCGGCTCGACCGCGCGCAGTGGGAGGCCTTGTGCGACGGGTGCGGCAAATGCTGCCTGCACAAGCTGGAGGACGAGGATACGGGCGAGCTGGCCGCGACCAACGTCGCCTGCCGGCTGCTCGATCGCGAGAGTGCGCGGTGCAAGGATTATCGCAACCGCCGCGCCTATGTCCCCGACTGCATGCGCCTGACCGCGCGGGGCGTGATGCAGGGGATCGCCTGGCTGCCCTCGACCTGCGCCTATCGCCTGCGCGGGGAGGGGCTGCCGCTACCCGACTGGCACTACCTCGTCAGCGGCGATCCGGAGGCGGTGCACCGGGCGGGCGAATCGGTGCGCGGCTGGACGGTGAGCGAGGATGATGCCGGCGACCTCGAGCATCATCTGACCGACCGGCCGCTCTAGCCATGGAGGGGATCGAGGTCGTCCGCCACCCGCGTGCGCGGCGGATGCGGCTGTCGATCGATCCGGCCAGCGGCCTCGTCCGACTGACGCTGCCGCCGCGCGGGTCGAAGCGCGACGGGCTTGCCTGGGCGGCGAGCAAACGGGACTGGATCGAGGCGCAGCGTGCCCGCCTGCCACGCGCGGTGCCGTTCGTGCCTGGCGCGGTCATCCCCTTTGGCGATACCGAACTTACCCTCGAATGGCGCGCCGGGGCGGCGCGGACGCCGGTGCTTGAGGGTAACCGGCTGATCGTCGGCGGTCCGGTCGAGGGTTTCGGCGGCCGGATCGAGCGGTGGCTGAAGCGCGAGGCGCTGGGCGTGCTGACCGCCGAGACGCTGGCGGTGGCCGGGCGGGCAGGGGTGTCGATCGAGCGTGTTGCCATCGGCGACGCGCGTGCGCGCTGGGGCAGTTGCTCGGCGAGCGGGGCGATACGCTATAGCTGGCGGCTGATCCTCGCACCCGCCTATGTCCGCCGCTTCGTCGTCGCGCATGAGGTCGCGCACCGGGTGCACATGAACCACGGCCCGGCCTTCCATGCGCTCGAGCGCGAGTTGCTGGACACGGATCCGCGGCCGGCGACGGCGTGGTTGCGTCGTCACGGCGCGGGCCTTCACTGGTTGGGAAAGTAGGGGGCGTCCTCACGCGGTGGTGGGCGGCGCTGATCGTCTCGCGGCGGGGGGCGCCGGGTGTCGCGCGGCGGCGGCTGGCGGTCGCCCGGATCGCGGCCGAGCGCGCGGTTGATCCAGTCGCGGTCGAGCCGCTCGCCGTCCTGCGCCTCCGGCGGCGGGGCGGCATCGCCGCCCTCCTCGCCCGGCGTCACATAGTCGCCCTGACCGGGCGGTGCGGGCTGGGCGACCGGATTGCCGTCGGGATCGACGAACACGCCGTTGTCGGGCTCGCCCATATAGCTTTCCTGGTCGGGTTCGACCTGCCAGTCGGGGAGCGTCACCTGCGTCTCGAACTGCTCGACCGGGCGCTTGGCAACCGCGACCTTCATAAAGTCGGCGAATGCCTGTGCGGGGGCGCGGCCGCCCTGAAGGCCGGCGACGGGCTTGGCATCGTCGCGGCCCATCCAGACCGCGGTGGTGATCCCGCTCGAAAAGCCAAAGAAATAGCCATCCTTGTTCGACGTGGTCGTGCCCGTCTTCCCCGCCACCGGTCGGCCGATCTGCGCCGCCCGGCCGCTGCCGGTCGCAACGGCGGTCTGGAGCAGATCGGTCATCTGCGCGGCGACATAAGGTGCGACGAGCACGCGCGAGGTATCGACCTCGTGATTGTAGATCACCTGGCCGTTGGTGGTGACGCGGGTGATGCCATAGGGGGTGACGGCGACACCCTTGTTCGCGACGCTCGCCATCGCGCGCGCCATGTCGAGGACGCGGACCTCACTGCTGCCCAGCACCATTGCGGGTCTCGTGTTGACCGGGGTGGTGATTCCGAAGCGGCGCGCCATGTCGGCGACCGCGCCGAAGCCCACCTGCTGCCCCAGCTTCGCCGCGACGGTATTGACCGAATAGGCGAACGCCGAACGCAGGTCCATCGCGCCCGAGAACCGACCCGAATTGTTGCGCGGGCTCCAGCCGTCGATCGTCACGGGCTCGTCGACGACCTGGTCATCGGGCTTCGCGCCCGCTTCCAGCGCGGCGAGATAGACGAACAGCTTGAACGCCGACCCTGGCTGACGCGCGGCCTGCGTCGCGCGATTGTAGTTCGAGCTCACATAATCCTTGCCGCCGACCATCGCGCGGACCGCGCCATCGCGGTCGAGCGCCACCAGCGCACCCTGCGCGCCGCCTGGCGCATGCGCACGAACCGCCCGGTCGCCCGCCGCCTGCATCGACAGGTCGAGCGTGGTCCAAACGTCGAGCGGTGCCTGCGTCTCGTCGATCAGCATCTCGAGCTGCGGCAGCGCCCAGTCGGTGAAGTAGCGGACGCTGTTTTGCTTCGGCTCGGGCGCGAGCTTTACCTGCGTCTGTTCGGCACTCGCGGCTTCGGCGGACGAGATCGCGCCGGTCTCGACCATCAGGTTCAGGACGACGCCCGCGCGGTCGACCGCAGCCTCTGCATCCGCGGTCGGCGAATAGCGGCTCGGCGCCTTGACCAAGCCGGCGATGACGGCGGCCTCCGACAGGGTCAGATTGCTGGCCGGATGCTGGAAGAAGCGGCGCGAGGCGGCGTCGATACCGTACGCGCCGCCGCCGAAATAGACTTTGTTGAGATACAGTTCGAGGATCTGGTCCTTCGAGAATTTCTGCTCCATCGCCAGCGCGAGGATGATCTCGCGCAGCTTGCGGCCGAAGTCGTACTTGTTCGACAGGAAGACGGTGCGCGCGACCTGCTGCGTGATCGTCGAGGCACCCTGAAGCCGCCGGCCGGTACCGCGCCGCTCGAACGCGTATTTCACCGAGCGCGCGATGCCGATCGGATCGACGCCCCAGTGCGAGCGGAAGCGGCGATCCTCGACCGAGACCATCGCCTGGCGCATCACCAGCGGAATGTTGCGATAGGGAATCCACTCGCCATAGCTCGGCCCCAACGACACCAGTACCGTCCCGTCGGCGGCATGGACGCGGATCATCTGGCCGTTGGGCGAGGATTTGAGCTCGTCGAAGCTCGGCAGCGAGGAGCGCGCGGTATAAACCGCAATGACCAGCGCGAGCAGCCCGATCACCGCGAGCGCAGCGCCCGAGATCGCCGTCCATTTCAGGATGCGCTGCCAGCGCGGGGCAGGGGCTTTGCGAGGCTTTGCGGCGGCGGGCATCGACTGACGCGATTAGGCGGGCTGGATCGGGTTCACAAGCGCCGCCATGACCGCTGGCCGCTGTCAGTCGTCTGAACGCGGACGGAAATCGAGCGACACCGAGTTCATGCAATAGCGCAGCCCCGTCGGCGGTGGCCCGTCGGGGAAGACATGGCCCAGGTGGCTATCGCAGCGCGCGCAGCGCGTCTCGACGCGGCGCATCCCGTGGCTGTTGTCCGCGTGGTCCGTGACCGCATCGGGACCGATCGGCTGGGTGAAGCTCGGCCAGCCGGACCCCGAATCATATTTGTCGTCGCTGTCGAACAGCGGGTTTTCGCACGCGGCGCACAGATAGAGGCCGTCCGCCTTGTTGTCGTTGAGCGCGCCGGAGAAAGCGCGTTCGGTGCCCGCCTCGCGCAGCACGTGATATTGCGTCGGCGTCAGGCGCTCCCGCCATTCGGCGTCGGTGAGGTCGAGCTTTTCCATGGCGTAGATGTGTGTCCTTGGGTGGCCGAGTTCAATCGCTCAGGCGGCGGGCTGGTTGGCCCAATAGAGATTGGCGGGCGGCATGTTCCACCATTCGACCGCGTGATCGATATTGGCCCAGCGCGGGGCGAGCAGCGCGTGGACCTTGGGCGCGAACTGATAGACGAGGAACGCGCCGCCCGGCCGGATCACCGCCTGCGTCGCATCGGCGATCGCATCGCCCACACCCGGCGGCAATGTCGAAAAGGGCAGGCCGGAGAGCACATAATCGGCCTTTTCGAAGCCGTGCTCGGCGACAATCCGCTCGACATCCGCCGCCGAGCCGTGGACGACGCGCATCCGGTCGTCACGGATCGTCTGGCGCAGATAGCGGATGAAATCGGGACAGGTGTCGATCGCCAGATAGACGCCGTCCGCGGGCAGCCGATCGAGGATCGCGCGGCTGAACGTGCCGACGCCGGGGCCATATTCGACGAACAGCTTCGTGTTCGCCCAGTCGACCGGCGCCAGCATCCGGCGAATGAGCTTGTTCGACGAAGGCACGATCGAACCGACCATGCCGGGGTTCTTCAGGAAACCGCGAAAGAACATGCCCCAGGGCGAGGAGGGCAACGCCGGCTCGACAAGCGGGGCGGCGGTGGCTTGGGTCGTCGAAATGGGCGGCATTCGGCTACTCGTGCTGGAAATCGGCGCGACCATGGCGGGGAGGACCCCTGTCGTAAAGTTGTAACGTCCGCGCCCCGACGGGGTTGCAGCCGAGGATGCGCCGGCACGCGGAACCGTCCCGATCGCTGATCGAGGTTATCGAAACGCGCGTGCCACCCGGCGAAACGCGATCTATGCCATGCGAATTGGCAAGCACGAGGAGGGGATCATCGAGCGGCTCGACCGGACGTTCGTCCTTCTGTTCCTCGTCATGCTGGTGATCGCGGCGGGCAACACTGCGCTGCAATCGGTGCTGCCCGCACTCGGCCGGTCGCTGGGCGTCGCGGACACCGCGGTGGCGGCGGCATTTTCGGTGTCGGCGCTGCTCTGGGTGGTCGCCGCGCCCTTCTGGGCCAACCGCTCCGATCGGCGCGGGCGCAAGGCGATGGTGCTGCTCGGCATCTCCGGCTTCACCGCGTCGGTCGTCTTGTGCGGCGCGTTCCTGATGGCGGGGATCAACGGCTGGATTCCGGCCAGTGCCGCGTTCGCCACGTTCGTGGCTGCGCGAATGCTCTATGGCGGGTTCGGGGCCGCCGCGCCGCCGGCGGTGCAGGCGCTCGTCGCCGAGAGTACCGCGCGCGGGGACCGGACGCGGATGCTGGCGCTTCTCGGCTCCGCCTTCGGCCTGGGCACGATCATCGGCCCGGCGGTCGCCCCCTATCTGTTGCTCGGGGCCATCGGCGGCGTGACCATCGGGCTCGCCGGGCCGGCTTTCGTGTTCGGGCTGGTCGGCTTGGCCACCGGCATCGCGGCGGCGCGGATGCTGCCCGCCGACGGCGCGCGCGTCTCGGGCGACACGCACGGCGCGGTGCAGAGCTATCCCTCGGTCGGCGGACAGGCGACGGGCGCTGCGATCACCGCCGCGACCGAGACGCTGTCCGAGCGCGTCGGCTATCTCGATCCACGCGTGCGCGCATGGATGATCGTCGGGCTGGTGATGGGCCATGCGCAGGCGATGATCGGCCAGACGATGGGTTTTCTCGTCATCGACCGGCTCGGCTTGCCGCCGGTGGAGGCGCTGGGGCCGACGGGTATCGTGCTGATGGTGGGGGCGGGGGCGGCGCTGCTCGTCCAGTGGGGGCTGATCCCGCTCCTGAACCTCAGCCCGCCGCGGCTGGTGCTGGCCGGGTGCGTGCTCGGCGCGATCGGCTGCGCGGCGACGGCGAACGCGGCGACGCTGTACGGCATCACCATGGGCTATGGCCTGGCGGCGATGGGTTTCGGGTTCCTGCGCCCGGGCTTCACCGCCGGCGCGTCGCTGGCGGTGGGGCCGGGGGCGCAGGGGTCGGTCGCGGGCAAGGTCACGTCGGTCAACGGCGCGGCCTTCATCCTCGGCCCGTCGATCGGCGTAGCGATGTACGAGCTTTACCGCCCGCTGCCCTACTGGGTCGCGGCGGCGGCGCTCACGCTGCTGCTTGCCTATGCGTGGCGGGCGTTCAGGCCGGGTGGACGCAGCCGCCCGGCCTGAAACACCTCAATCCTCGCCCTTGGGCCCGCGGCCCTGGAGCATGCCCGGTGCGATGAAGCCGATCGGCTGGAGCGCGGCGGACTCCTGCTTCAGCCGCGCGGCCATCTGCGCATATTCCTGCTCCATCTCCGGCGTCACTGTCGCGCGCGAATCGGCGAGCGCATCCTCGAAATGGCGCATCTTCACCTCGTTCACGTCGAGCGATTCGCGCAGCGCAAAGAGGCCTGCGCGTCGCACCACGTCTTCGAGGTCCGCACCCGTGAACCGCTCCGCCCGGTCGGCGATCGAGGCGAGGTCGACGTCGTCGGCCAGCGGCATCTTCGCGGTCTGAATCTGAAGGATGCGCAGCCGCCCCCCCGCCTTGGGGACGGGCACATAAACCAGCTCGTCGAAACGGCCGGGTCGCAGCAGGGCGGGATCGATCAGGTTGGGCCGGTTGGTGGCACCGATGACGACCACCGACTGCAACTCCTCCAGCCCGTCCATCTCCGCCAGGATGGTGTTCACCACCCGCTCGGTCACCTGCGGCTCGCCCAGCCCGCCGCCGCGCGCGGGGACGAGGCTGTCGAGCTCGTCGATGAAGATGACGCAGGGTGCGACCTGTCGCGCGCGGGCGAACAGCTTGGCGATCTGCTGCTCGCTTTCGCCATACCATTTGCTGAGGAGGTCGGACGACTTCACCGCGATGAAGTTCGCCTGCGCCTCCCGCGCCACGGCCTTCGCCAGCAACGTCTTGCCGGTGCCGGGCGGCCCGTAGAGCAGGAACCCGCGCGCCGGGCGGATGCCCATCCGCTTGAAGGCCATCGGGCTCTTCATCGGCAGCTCGACGCCTTCCTTGAGCCGCATCTGCGCATCGTCGAGGCCACCGACATCGCTCCAGCGCACCTGCGGGACCTGCACCATCACCTCGCGCATGGCGGAGGGCTGGACGCGCTTGAGCGCCTCGACGAAGTCCGACCGCTGCACCGACAGATTGTCGAGTACGTCGGCGGGGATCGTCTGTTCGCTGAGGTTCAGGCGCGGCATGATCCTACGCACCGCGTCGATCGCCGCCTCGCGCGCCAAGGCGGCGAGGTCCGCGCCGACGAAGCCGTAGGTCGTGCGCGCCAGCTCGTTCAGGTCGACATCCTCGGCGATCGGCATGCCGCGGGTGTGGATGCCCAGGATCTCGCGCCGCCCGCGCTCGTCCGGCACGCCGACGACGATCTCGCGGTCGAAGCGGCCCGGACGGCGCAGCGCCTCGTCGATCGCCTCGGGCCGGTTGGTCGCGGCGATGACGACGAGGTTGGCGCGCGCCTCCAGCCCGTCCATCAGCGTCAGCAGCTGCGCGACGAGGCGTTTTTCCGCCTCGCCCTGCACCTTGTCGCGGCGCGGGGCGATCGAATCGACCTCGTCGATGAAGACAATCGACGGGGCAGCGCGCGTCGCTTCCTCGAACACCTCGCGCAGGCGCTTTTCGGATTCGCCATAGGCCGAGCCCATGATCTCCGGCCCGTTGATGAGGAAGAACTCCGCATCCGATTCGTTGGCGACCGCGCGCGCGAGCCGCGTCTTGCCGGTGCCCGGCGGGCCGTGCAGCATCACCCCCTTGGGCGGATCGACGCCCAGCCGCTGGAACAGCTCGGGATAGCGCAGCGGCAGCTCGACCATCTCGCGAAGCTGGTCGATCGTCTGATGCATGCCGCCGATATCGTCGTACGTGACGTCGGCGCGGCGCGCGTCCTTCGGCTCCTCGTAATCGGGGCGAAGCTCGATCTCGGTGTTCTCGTCGATATGGACGATGCCGCGCGGGGTCGTGGAAATGACCGCGAGGCGGATTTCCTGGAGCGCGTAGGCGGGCGCGCGCAGGTGCTGCGCGACACTCGCCGGGATGTTGGCGACCCGCTGCTGCCCCACGGTCGAGACGATATCGCCCTGCGTCAGCGGTCGGCCGAGGAAGGTGCGCTTGAGCGCGAGCGCCGAGCCCTGAAGCCGCAGATTCTGAGCGGCGGGGGCCAGCACGACGCGAGTCGCGGGCTTCGACTCGGCGGCACGGATCTCGACGAAATCGCCCGAGCCGGCGCCCGCGTTGGCGCGCTGGAGCCCGTCGACGCGGATGATCTCCAGCCCCTCGTCCTCGGGATAGGGCAGCACCGCGCGCGCGGGGGTCGATCGCTTGCCGACGATCTCGATCACGTCGCCTTCGGTAATGCCGAGTGCAGCGAGCATCGCCCGCGGCACATGCGCGACGCCGCGGCCGCTGTCCTCGGGCCGCGCATTGGCGACTTGCAGCCTGCGCGTTCGGGGTTCGTCGTCGGCCATGCACACCTCGCTTCGTTCGTCCGAAGGGACGGAAGCGCGCGAGATAGGATCGGGGTCCCGAAAGCGCCAAGGGGGCGGGCGCGGACCATAAAAAAAGGCCGACCCCGAGGGGCCGGCCATGAAAGTTTTAGGAGAGGATGCCTGAAAGGCCCGCCATAAATGTGTCGCGGCGAACTATTGTGCAAGTGCGAAAGGACCGATTGCGATTGCATTTTGCGCAATTTGGCGCCGGGGTGGTGCCAGCGTGTGACGGAAACGGTTTCCAAGCGCGATGATGCGGTGCAATATGCAATTCGCACATGCGCCGCCTGCCGCCCCTTTCGGCCATCGAGGCCTTTGTCCAGGTCGCCCGCCTCGGCTCGATCAAGGCCGCGTCGGAGGAACTGGCGCTGTCCTCGCCCGCGCTCAGCCGCCGCGTACAGGCGCTCGAACGGTTCATGGGCAAGCCGCTGTTCGACCGGCGGCATCAGGCGATCGTCCTCAATGCCGATGGCGAGCGGCTGTTGACGCAGATCGCTCCCGCGCTCGACGCGATGAGTGACGCGGTGGATGCGATGACCAGCGGCGGTGAACTGCTCCGCCTCCGCCTCGGCCTGTTGCCGCTCTATGCCTCGCAGCGGCTGATGCCGCGGCTGGGCGAACTCAAGGCGGCGCATCCCGAACTGCATCTCGACGTCGATACCCAGCCGAACCGGCAGGCGCGGCTCGGCGATTCGCTCGACGCGGCGATCGTGCTGGCGCGGGAGGTCGATCCGGCGCTCTACGCCCGGCGGCTCGATCGCAACCGGGTGTTCGTGATCGGCTCGCACGAACTGCTCGAGGGTGACACGCCGATCCTCAACCCCAAGCAGATGCGCGGCCTCACCGCGCTCGTCCATCGCGACATGCCCGAGACGTTCATCGAATGGCGCCGCGCGGTGGGGATGCCCGAACTCGAGCCGCGAACGACCGACTTCTTCGATTCGGGACCGCTCATGCTGGAGGCGGCGGCTCAGGGCCTTGGCGTCGCCTTCATGCTGGAAATGCATTTCGAGGGCGCGCGCGACGACCGGCTGGTGCGGCTCTTCGAACCCGTCGACAGCGATTACAGCTATTGGTTCGTGTGCCGCCCGCGCGCGCTGCAGACGCGGGCGGTCAAGATCTTCCACGACTGGGTGCTCGGCGTGCTCGATCCCGAACCGGCGGGAAATTGAGGGCGGCGACCGAAGCCGCCGCCC
This sequence comes from Sphingomonas yantingensis, assembly GCF_014199325.1. Classification (GTDB taxonomy): domain Bacteria; phylum Pseudomonadota; class Alphaproteobacteria; order Sphingomonadales; family Sphingomonadaceae; genus Sphingomonas; species Sphingomonas yantingensis. The sequence continues at coordinate 52,989 of NZ_JACIJJ010000001.1, read as the reverse complement.
CTCGCATCAGGCCACCCGCGCCTTGACGATCTTGCCCGGATTGCGCGGCGGCTCGCCCTTGGGCAGCGCGTCGACATGCTCCATGCCCTCGGTCACCTGGCCCCAGACGGTGTACTGGCCGTCGAGGAAGGTCGCGTCGTCGAAGCAGATGAAGAACTGGCTGTTCGCCGAATTGGGATCCATCGTCCGCGCCATCGAGCAGACGCCGCGGACATGCGGCTCGCGGCTGAACTCGGCGGGCAGGTTGGGCAGCTTCGAGCCCGAGGTGCCGGTGCCGGTCGGATCGCCGCCCTGCGCCATGAAGCCGTCGATGACGCGGTGGAAGACAACGCCGTCGTAGAAGCCGTCGTTCGCAAGCGTCGTGATCCGCTCGACATGCTTGGGCGCCAGGTCGGGGCGCAGGCGGATCGTCACGTCGCCGCTGTCGAGCGTCAGCGTCAGGGTCTGGGGGGCATCGGCCACTGGGAAGTCTCCTTGGTTGCTGCCCCGCGCCCTAGCGGGACGGGCCGGCACTGGCAACGAACCGGCGCCATTGCGGTTCTGTGCGGTGCGGCATAAGCCCGCGCTTCGATCCTCGAATGGCCGGGAGGCGTGCATGACCAGCGAAACCGAGCTGCGCGACCCCGAACTGGCCCGGCCCGAAACCGAACGGGAGACCGAAACCGATTTCGACGAGGACGACCGGCTGCGTCCCGATTTCGTCCGCGCGGTGCTCGACGCGGTCGAGGCCGGTGACTTCGAGGAAGCGCGCGCGCGCGTTGAGTCGCTGCACCCGGCCGACATCGCCGACCTGATCGAGCTGACCCCGGCGGAGGATCGCGCCGCGCTCGCCAGCGCGATCGCCGACCGGATCGACGGCGACGTGCTGGCGGAGATGAACGACTGGGTGCGCGACGCGCTGGTCGACGCGCTCGAACCGCGCCAGATCGCCGATATCGCCGCCGAACTCGACACCGACGATGCGGTCGCGATCATCGAGGACCTCGACGCCGACGACCAGCGCGAGGTGCTGCGCGCGCTCGACCCCGACGACCGTGCCGCGATCGAGGAGGCGCTGTCCTATCCCGAGGAGTCCGCCGGCCGCCTGATGCAGCGCGAGCTGATCGCGGTGCCCGAGCATTGGACCGTGGGCGATGTGCTCGACTATCTGCGCGCCGACGACCAGCTGACCACCGATTTCTGGGAAGTGTTCGTCGTCGATCCCTCGCACCGTCCGGTCGGTACGTGCGAGCTGTCCTGGATTCTCCGCACCCCCCGCGTCGTCTCCGTCACCGACGTGATGAAGCGCGAACAGACGCTGATCCCCGTCGACATGGATCAGGAGGAAGTGGCGCTCCGCTTCCAGAAATATGCGCTCATCTCCGCGGCAGTGGTCGATGGCGGCGGGCGGCTGGTCGGCATGATCACCGTCGACGACATCGTCCACATCATCAGCCAGGAAGCGGGCGAGGACGCGCTGCTCCTGTCCGGCGCCGGCGACGGCGACATCAACGAACCGATCCGCGACAGCTACAAGGCGCGGGTACGCTGGCTGATCGCCAACCTCGTCACCGCATCGATCCCGGCGACGATCGTCTATCTATTCGAGGGGACGATCGCGCAGATGGCCGTCCTCGCCGCGCTGATGCCGATCGTCGCAGGGGTGGGCGGCAATGCGGGCACGCAGACGCTGGCGGTGACGGTCCGCGCGCTCGCCACCAATCAGCTGACCCAGTCGAACACGATCCGCGCGATCCGGCGCGAGATCGCGATCGCTTTGCTCAACGGCCTCAGCGTCGCCGCCGCGGTGGGCATCGCGATCGCCGCGGCGGGTAGTGCGCTGCCCGATCTAGGCGGCGGTACGCTGCCGCTGGTGATCGCGGCGGCGATGCTGACCAACATCCTGATCGCGGGGCTCGCCGGCGTGCTGGTGCCGGTGACGCTGGAGCGGTTCGGGCAGGACCCGGCGGTGGCCTCTTCGGTGTTCGTGACGATGGTCACCGATTCGATGGGCTTCCTCGCTTTCCTCGGCCTCGCGACGGTCAGCGGGCTGGTGGGTTGATCGTCGCATCCCGGCGGACCACATCGCCGGTGCAATGCCGCTTCACATCACCAAGGTCGCGTACGGCGCCGACAGCCTCGACGACATCCGCCAGTGGTTCGCGGGCCGCACCGCGCCAATGGTCACGACGCGCTACATGCCCAAGCGTCACGAGGAGATCGCCGGGCAGGGATCGCTGTTCTGGATCCACAAGCATGCGCTGGTCGCCCGCTCGCCGATCCTCGGCTTTGGCGAGGCGGATGGCGGCCGCATCGCGATCCACATCGACCCCAAGCTGATCCTCGTCCAGGCGCGCCCGCGCCGCGCGCATCAGGGCTGGCGTTATCTGGAGGCCGCCGACGCGCCGCTCGACCTCGGCGAGGCGGGGGAGGCGATCGCGTCGATGCCGCCGAAGATGATCGGCGAGTTGAGCGCGCTGGCGTTACTCTAGCGCGGCAAGTTTCGCGAGCGCCTGTCCCTCAACCCGCTGGATCGTCCATTCGTCCATGCCGACCGCGCCCATCGAGCGGTAGAAGTCGATCGCCGGCTGGTTCCAGTCGAGCACCGACCATTCGAACCGCGCGCACCCGCGCTCGATGGCGATGCCGGCCAGGTGGATCAGCAGCGCGCGCCCGACGCCTTTGCCGCGCGCGGCGGGGGTGACATAAAGATCCTCGAGATAGAGGCCGCGCCGGCCCTTCCACGTCGAGAAATTGTGGAACCAGAGCGCGAAGCCTACCGCCTCGCCGTCTAGCTCGGCGATCACCGCCTCGGCGGCGGGCGGAACGCCGAACAGCGCCTCGGCGAAGCTGCCGGGGGTCGCCTCGACCGCATCGGGCTCGCGCTCGAACGCGGCGAGTTCGCTGACGAAGCGGTGGATGAGCGCGGCGTCGTGGGGTTCGGCGGGGCGGATGGTCGGGGTCATGGCAGCGCCGCCTCTGCCACCGGCGTCGCGGTCTTGCCAGTGATCGCCCACAGGCAGCCGCCGATGATGAGCACCGCCCCCGCGATCGTCCACGCCGACAGCGTCTCGCCGAACACCAGAAAGCCGAAGATCGAGGCCCATACGAAAGCGGTGTATTCGCTCGGCGCCAGCGTGCTGGCCGGCGCATGGGCATAGGCCCAGCCGAGGAAGCCGAGCGACACCACCGCCAGCACCGCCGCGCCGGCGATCTCGATCCAGTGCCCCTCGGGCCAGTCGGCCAGCCACGGCGCGCCGATCGCGTAGACGCCGGCGACGATCAGCGACTGGAAGAAGGCGATCTCGCCCGGTCCAGCCACCTGAGACTGGCGGCGCATCAGGATGATGTTGAACGCATAGCAGACCGCCGAGGCGAGCACCGCGATCGCGCCGCGAAACGCACCCGGCCCCATGTCGGCATTGGCCTGTCCCCCAAGGATGACGAGCACCCCCGCGAACGCGACGAGCGAGGCGAGCACGGTCCGCCGCCCAACCGTTTCGCCCAGCAGCCACGCGGCAAGGAACAGCGACAGGAGCGGCGCGATGTGGCTCAAGGCGATCGCCTGCGCCATCGGCACGCGGGCCAGGCCCCAGAAGAACAGCCACGACATGACCGCGGTGATGACCGCGCGCGATGCGTGGAGCTTCATCGCCGCGCGCGTCAGCGGCGGGCGCGGGCGTGCGAAGTAAGGCACGCCGCTGACCGCGATGCCGATAAGGTTGCGCCAGAACAGCGCCGAATAGGCACCGATGCCGAGCACCAGCCCCTTCATGATCGCGTCCATGCCCGAAAACACCGCGATCCCGGCGACCGCAGCGGCAAAGGCGAGGGCGGGAGAGGGCGCGCGCATCGCCAGCGCCTTAGGGCCGGCGCGTGCGCCCGTCACCTATTCCGCAGCCACGGCCTTGGCTGCATCGGTCGCCTCGATCTCCGCGGCCTTGGCTTCGACCAGCTTGACGATGTGCTCGATCATGTCGGCATCCTCGACCGTGTGGTCGGTCACGCCCGACAGATAGACCATGTGCTTGCCCGCGCCGCCGCCGGTCAGGCCGATATCGGTCTCGCGCGCTTCGCCGGGGCCGTTGACGACGCAGCCTAGCACTGACAGGCTCATCGGCGTGCGGATGTGCTGAAGCCGTTCCTCCAGCGTCTGAACGGTGCGGATCACGTCGAAGCCCTGGCGCGCGCAGGACGGGCAGGAGACAACGCGCACGCCGCGATTGCGGATGCCGAGTGCCTTCAGGATCTCGAACCCGACACGCACTTCCTCTTCGGGCTCGGCCGAAAGCGACACGCGGATCGTGTCGCCGATGCCGAACCACAGGAGGCTGCCGATGCCGATCGAGGATTTGACGGTGCCGCCGATCAGCCCGCCCGCCTCGGTGATGCCGAGGTGCAGCGGGCAGTCGGTCGCCTCGGCCAGACCCTGATAGGCGGCGACGGCGAGGAACACGTCCGACGCCTTCACTGCGACCTTGTACTCGTGAAAATCATGGTCCTGCAGCAGCTTGATATGGTCGAGCGCGCTTTCGACCAGCGCCTCCGGACAGGGCTCGCCATATTTTTCGAGCAGGTCGCGCTCGAGGCTGCCGGCATTGACGCCGATGCGGATCGCGCAGCCATTGACCTTGGCGGCGCGGACGACCTCCGCCACGCGCTCCGACGAACCGATGTTGCCGGGATTGATGCGCAGGCACGCGGCGCCGGCATCGGCGGCTTCCAGCGCGCGTTTGTAGTGGAAGTGGATATCGGCGACGATCGGCACGCGCGAGGCGCGCACGATCTTGCCCAGCGCCGCGGTCGATTCGACGTCGGGGCAGGAGACGCGGATGATGTCGACACCTGCGTCCTCGCAACGGCGGATCTGCGAGATCGTCGCGCCCGGATCGCTGGTCGGCGTGTTGGTCATCGTCTGCACCGTCACCGGCGCGTCGCCGCCGACGGGGACGGAGCCCACCATGATCTGGCGGCTCTGGCGGCGCTGGATATCGCGCCACGGTCGGATCGACATTGGAATTTCCCGCAAGGTTTCGGTTACGCGAACGCGATATAGCTGTCCCGAACGAAAGGCGAAAGGCGATCCGCCCCAGCCACAAGAAGGGTCGCCGCTTGCATTCGCCCGTCGCCGCATCGCCCGAGGTCCGCACCGCGCGGCATTACGGCCTCGACTGGCTGCGCATCGCCGCGTTCGGCCTGCTCATCCTCTATCATATCGGCATGGTGTTCGCGCCGTGGCACTGGGTGATCGACACCGATCGCAGCTATCCCGAACTGATCCCGCCGATGGCGCTCTTGACCCCGTGGCGCTTGTCGCTGCTCTTCGCGGTGTCGGGCTATGCCAGCCGGATGCTGTTCACGCGCTCGGGCGGGGAGGGGCCGTTCGTGCGCTCGCGCAACCTGCGCCTGCTCGTCCCGCTCGCCTTCGGCATGGTCGTGCTGGTGCCGATCGAAATGTATATCCAGGTCGCGACGCGCGGCTATCCGCACGGCTACTGGACGTTCTGGACGCGCGATTACTGGCGCATCGGCCAATATTATGGCCGCGAGTTCCCGAGCTGGGAGCACCTCTGGTTCGTTGTCTATCTCTGGGCCTACACGATGGTGACGATGGGACTGTCGCGGCTGCACCGACTGCCCGGCGCGTCCCCCGCCGTATGGATCGCCAAGGGGCTGCGTATTCTTTGGGCGCCGCTGTTGTTGATGGGGTTCCTGCGCCTCGCGATGCTGTTCGTGATCCCCGAGAAACAGGGCCTTTTCACCGACTGGCCGGGTCATGTGATCTACTATCCGATGTTCCTCTTCGGCTTCACGCTCGCCGCACAGCCGCGGCTGTGGAGCGCGATCGAGCGGACGTGGAAGCTTGCCGCACTCGCGGCGGCGGTGAGCGGCGCGATGATCGTCTTTGCCGAAATGACATGGAAGGGTGACGCCATCCCGCCGCATTGGGCAATGGCGGCGGAGCGCGGCGCCGATGTCGTCATGGGCTGGACGATGACGCTCGTCCTGTTCCGCCTGGCCGAGCGATTCTGGAACCGCGACCATCGCTGGCGAAAGACGCTGGGGGAGGCGGTTTTCCCCTTCTACCTCGTCCACCACGCAGCAATCGTGTTCTTCGCTTGGGAGACGCTGCCCCTGCATCTCGGTCCGTGGACGGAGTTCGCGATCCTGCTCGGCGCGACCGCGGCGACGTGCGCGATCTTCTATCTCGTCGGATCGCGCATCCCCTGGGCGCGCCCGTTGATCGGGCTGCGCGCTCTGGAGAAGGGCGGCACCGGCCTGCTCCCCCCCACGGCCTCCCACAGCGTATCCTGATTGGGTGGCCGGGTGGGGGAGCGGGCCGGTGCCGCCAACAAAATATGCCTCAGCCGCCGACGCGCTCGATATCCGCGCCCACCGCCTGAAGCTTTTCCTCCAGCCGCTCGTAACCGCGGTCGAGGTGATAGATGCGGCTCACCTCGGTTTCGCCATCGGCGACGAGGCCGGCGATGATGAGGCTCATCGAGGCGCGAAGGTCGGTCGCCATCACTTGCGCGCCGACCAGCTTGGTGACGCCGCGCACCACCGCCGAGCGGCCCGTGACCTGAATGTCCGCGCCCATCCGCGCCAGTTCGGGCACGTGCATGTAGCGGTTCTCGAAGATCGTCTCGGTCAGCAGGCTGGCACCGTCGGCCCGGGTCAGCATCGACATGAACTGCGCCTGCATGTCGGTCGCGAAGCCCGGATAGGGGGCGGTCGACAGCGTCAGGGGACGCATGCCGCCGGGCGCGGCGATGCGCACCGAATCACGCTTCTCCTCGACCGTCACGCCCGCCTCGGCCAGCGCCGCCAGCGTCGCACGCATGTCGCCGGCCGCTGCGCCGACGAGTTCGAGGTCGCCGCCGGTGATCGCCGCGGCACAGGCATAGCTGCCCGCCTCGATCCGGTCGGGCATGACGCGATAGGTCGCACCGTGCAGCCGGTCGACGCCCTCGATCGTCAGCGTCTCGCCGCCGACGCCGGTGATCCGCGCGCCCATCGCGAGCAGGCAATTGCACAGGTCGACGATTTCCGGCTCGCGTGCGGCATTGTCGAGGATCGAGGTGCCCTTGCCCAGCACCGCGGCCATGATCGCATTCTCTGTCGCGCCCACCGACACGATCGGGAAGGTATAGCGACCGCCCGCGAGGCGCCCGCCCGGCGCGGTCGCCTTCACATAGCCGGCCGCCAGTTCGATCTCGGCACCCAGCGCCTCCAGCGCCTTCAGATGCAGGTCGATCGGGCGGTTGCCGATCGCGCAGCCGCCGGGCAGCGACACCGTCGCCTCGCCCGCGCGGGCGAGCAGCGGGCCGAGGACGAGGATCGACGCACGCATCTTGCGCACGATGTCATAGGGCGCGATCGTGCTGGTCAGCCGCTGCGCACGCATCGTCATCACCCGGCCGAAATCGCTGGGATGCGCGCCCTCGACCATCGTCGATACGCCGAGCTGGTTGAGCAAATGCCCGAACCCGTCGACATCAGCCAGCCGCGGCAGGTTGCGCAGCGTCAGCGGCTCGTCGGTGAGCAGCGCGCATGGCATCAGCGTCAGCGCGGCGTTCTTGGCACCTGAAACGGGAATGCGGCCGGCCAGGCGATTGCCGCCGCGAATGATGATGCGATCCATCCCCGCGCTTTAAGGGCGCGCCGCCCCGCTAGCAACGGGTCGCGACCGCGCCGCCGAGCCACTTGATCGACTTTAATGCACGCTTTCGAACCCCCTGCTTTTCCTGCGGAACAAAAGGGGAGAACCGAAGCGTGCCGGCCCATTGTTTCGCCGACGTCCTTAGCGAGCATATCGACCTGACGCCGGCGGAGCGCGATACGCTCGGACGGCTGGAGGAGCGAAGCCGCACGATCAAGCGCGGCGGCATCCTTCGCCGCAGCAACGACCGGTCGGGCGAGCTGTTCATCCTGCGCAGCGGACTGATGATGACCTATGTGCTGCTGGGCGACGGCAGCCGCCAGATCCTGCGCTTTCATTTTCCCGGCGAAATGCTGGGGCTGTCGGGCATCGTCTATGCCCAGGCGCCCGAATCGATCTGTGCGGTCGCCGAGAGCGTGGTCTGCCCGTTCGAGCGCAGCGCACTGGCAGAGGTGATCGAGGCGCATCCGCGGCTGGCGTCGATGATTCTCGCCTATGCACAGGTCGAGCGCGTGTCGCTGACCGACCGGCTGGCCGCGCTCGGCCGCACCTCGGCCAAGGCGCGGGTGGGGGCGCTGCTGCTCGACTGGCGCAGCCGGCTGCGCGCGGGCGACGGGTCGATCGGCGAGAGCTTTTCGCTCGCGCTGACGCAGGAGGAAGTGGGCGACGCGACCGGCCTGACCGCGGTCCACGTCAACCGGATGCTGCGGCAGCTGGAGGAAGAGGGGCTGATCGCGCGTGAGGGACAGCGCGTGACGATCCGCGACGAACGCGCGCTGGCGGCGGCGACCCATTATGTCGACCGCTATCGCAATCTCGACCTCGGCTGGCTGCCCGCGGGGCGTTAGGCTCCGCCTCGAACAAGGCTCGGCGTCAGGCCCCGGCGAGCACCCTGTCAGCGACGAACGGATTGCTGCGGCGCTCGTCGCCGAAGCGGCCAGGTTCGCCGTGGCCGGGCAGGAACAGCGTGTCATCGCCCATCGGCCACAGCTTGGTCACGATCGCCTCGATCAGCGCGTCGTGATCGCCGAGCGGGAAGTCGGTGCGGCCGATCGATCCCTTGAAAAGCACGTCGCCGACGATCGCCAGCTTCGAGGGCGCATGGTGGAAGACGACATGGCCGGGCGTATGGCCGGGGCAGTGCCAGACCGACAACGTCAGGTCGCCGACGGCCACAGTCTCACCCTCGGTCAGCCAGCGATCGGGTTCGAACACGACGCCGCGGATGCCGTAGTTGCGCCCGTCCTCGTCCAGCCGTGCAATCCAGAAGCGATCGGCCTCGTGCGGCCCCTCGATCGGCACGCCGAGCTTGTCGGCCAGCGGCTTGGCCTCGCCGCAATGGTCGATATGGCCGTGGGTGACGAGGATCTTTTCGACCGTCACGCCGGCCTGTTGAATCGCGCTCTCGATCCGTGCGAGGTCGCCGCCGGGATCGACCACCGCCGCCTTCATCGTCGCGGTGCACCAGAACAGCGTGCAATTCTGCTGGAGCGGGGTGACGGGAATGATCGTGGCGCGGAGGGGAGGCTGGGTCATGCCTCCCGCATAGGCCGAGGGGGCGCGTCCGACAACGAGGCTTGCCGCGCAGCGATGCGCGCGGCAGGTGAGGGAAATGGGGGCGGACGGACCATATGTGCTGCTGGACGACGCGCGGCCCGGCGGCACCGCGCGGCTGTACCGCGATCCCGCCCGCGTACTCGTCGCGCGCGAGCCGGGCGAGGTCGCGGGCGTTCTCGAGGCGATCCGCGCGGGGCTGAAGAGTGGGCTGCACGCCGTGGGGTTCCTTGCCTATGGCGCGGGTGCGGCGTTCGAGGATCGCGCGCCCGCCTCGCCCGGCGATCCGCTGGCGTGGTTCGGCCTGTTCGAGCGGGTGGAGCCGTTCGACCCGGCGGCGCTGCCCGATCCGCGCGGTGCGTGGGTGGGGCCGGCCGAGCCGGGCATCGACTTCGCCACCTATGCGGCGCGGCTGGACGAAGTGCTGGCGCTTATCTGCGCGGGCGACATCTATCAGGCGAACCTGACCTTTCCGGCAAATACGCGCGTCATCGGCGATCCGCTCGCCGCCTATGCGCGGCTGCGCGCGGCGTCGGGGGCGGGATGGGGCGCGGTCGTCTCGACCGGCGACGCGGTCCATCTGTCGCTGTCGCCGGAGCTTTTCTTTATGGCGGAGGGCCGCCGCCTGACCGCGCGGCCGATGAAGGGGACCGCCCAGCGCGATCCCGATCCCGCCGCCGACCGCGCCGCGGCCGAGGCGCTGGCCGCCGATCCAAAGCAGCGCGCCGAAAACCTGATGATCGTCGACCTGATGCGCAACGACCTGTCGCGCGTCGCCGTCCCCGGCAGCGTGAAGGTGCCGCACCTGTTCGAAGTCGAGCGTTATCCGACCGTCCACCAGATGACCTCGACCGTCGAGGCGACGCTCGCCCCCGGGCGCGACGCGGTGGACGTGATGGCGGCGCTGTTTCCCTGCGGTTCGATTACTGGCGCGCCCAAGCTTCGCGCGATGCAGGCGATCGACGCGATCGAGCGGGGCCCGCGCGGCCTCTATACCGGCGCGATCGGGCATTTCGCGCCGAACGGCGACGCGGCGTTCAACGTCGCGATCCGCACGCTGACGCTGGCAAAGGGTAGCGATCGCGCGACGCTCGGCCTCGGCTCGGGCATCGTCGCCGATTCGCGCGCGCGCGACGAATGGGACGAGTGCCTTGCCAAGGGGGCGTTCCTGACGCGGCGCGCACGCGCGTTCGACCTTATCGAGACGATGCGCTTCGACCCGCGCGAGGGCGTGCTGTTGCTCGAACGGCATCTGGCGCGGATGCGGGAGAGTGCGGTGACGTTCGGCTTTCCGTTCGACCGACACGCCGTCCGCAACGAGCTTCAGGCCGCGACTTTTCGCCTGCGTGAGGGTGCGCGGGTGCGGCTGATGCTGAGCCCGAGCGGCGCGGTGGCGATCGAGACGAGCCCGCTGCCGCCCGCGCGGACCGAGCCGTGGCGGGTAGCCGTGGTGCCGCTGCCGGTGGATCCGGCCGACTTTCGCTTGCGCCACAAGACCAGTGACCGGCGCTTTTATGACGATGCGCGGGGGACCGCCGACGAAGTGGTATTCGTCGATCCAGAGGGCTTCCTCACCGAGGGGAGCTTCACCAGCGTCTTCATCGAGCGCAACGGGGTGCTGCTGACGCCGCCCGCGAGGCGCGGATTGCTGCCCGGCATCCTGCGCGCCGAGTTGATCGAGAGCGGGCGAGCGGTCGAACGCGACCTGACCCCCGCCGACGTTGCGGGCGGTTTCCTGCTCGGCAATGCGCTGCGTGGGCTGGTTTCGGCGGTTACGGTTGCGGCGTCACAAACGACAAGCGTATAGGCGCGCCGGCGCAACTTCGTGCGCCGCCAACCGAAAGCCCGATCCATGACGCCCTCGACCGCGCTCGGCCGCATCCAGCCCTCCGCCACGCTCGCGATGACCTCGCGCGTGCTCGAGCTGAAGGCCAAGGGCGTCGACGTGATCGGCCTGGGCGCGGGTGAGCCCGATTTCGACACGCCCGATTTCGTGAAAGAGGCCGCGATCCGGGCCATTCGCGACGGCCAGACCAAATATACCAATGTTGACGGCACCGCCGCGCTCAAGAAGGCGATCGTCGACAAGTTCGCGCGCGACAACGACCTCACCTACACCCCCGATCAGGTGAGCGTGAACGTCGGCGGCAAGCACACGCTGTTCAACGCCCTCGTCGCGACGATCGACCCCGGCGACGAGGTGATCGTGCCCGCCCCCTATTGGGTGAGCTATCCCGACATCGTCCAGTTCGCGGGCGGCACGCCGGTGTTCGTGGCGGCCGGCTCCGACCAGAACTACAAGGTGACGCCGGATCAGATCGAGGCGGCGATCACGCAGAAGACCAAGTGGCTGATCCTCAACTCGCCCTCCAACCCCACGGGTGCGGCGTACACCGCCGACGAACTGCGCGCGATCGGCCGCATGCTCGAGCGGCATCCGCATGTCTGGGTGATGGCCGACGACATGTACGAGCACATCACCTATGACGGGTTCGAGTTCGCGACGATCGCGCAGGTGTGCCCGACGCTCTACGACCGCACGCTGACGGTGAACGGCTGTTCCAAGGCCTATTCGATGACCGGCTGGCGCATCGGTTTCGCCGCGGGCGCGCCCTGGCTTATTAAAGCGATGGCCAAGCTCCAGTCGCAGTCGACCTCGAACCCCTGTTCGATCGCGCAGGCGGCGGCGGTGGCGGCGCTCAGCGGGCCGCAGGACTTTCTCGGCGAGCGGGCAAAGGCGTTCCAGAAGCGCCGCGATCTGGTGGTTGGGATGCTCAACGCCATTCCGGGCGTGACCTGTCCGACGCCGGAGGGTGCCTTCTACGTCTATCCCGACCTGTCGGGCGTGATCGGCAGGACGACGCCGAAGGGCGAGCTGCTCGACACCGACGAGAAGATCGTCGGCTATCTCCTCGACGAGGGGCGCGTCGCGGCGGTGCATGGCGGCGCGTTCGGCCTCTCGCCGGCGCTCCGCATCAGCTATGCGACCAGCGACGACCTGCTCCGCACCGCGTGCGAACGGATCGGCGAGGCGATTTTCGCACTTCGTTGACGCGCTCCCGCGCGTGAGCGGCGCCGGCCCGCTCCCCTACCCGGCCACCCACAGCATACTTGTTGGGCGGCCGGGTAGGGGAGCGGACCGGTGCCGCACCCAAACCCAACTGAAAGATGAACGCGCGGTCCACCGTCCGTTCAACCCGAATCGCTATAACGGCCGGCGAGCATTGAGGCTCGAAGGGATCAACGGGCATTCGCCCCCGGCCAAAGGGACTGACGATGACGAACAAGACGCGCGCCGGCTTTCTCCGGCATTTCCTCTCGGGCTTCGCGCTAGGCGCGGTGGCGCTGGTCGGGCTTCAGATCGCGCAACCCGAGGACCAGCCGCTCTACCCGCCGGTGAGCGCCGACGCGTCGGTCACGCCCGCGGTCAGCTGACGCGCGAGCCCTCGACCGCGCGCTTCGCCCATTGGAACAGCGGCGGCTCTGCGGGGGCGTGGCGCACCGGGCGCACCTGTTCGCGGATCGACTCGGCGAACAGTTTGAGTTCGTTCTCGTCGAGCGGGCGCGCATCGCGCACCGCCTCCACCAGCAGTGGATGAAAGATCGTCACGGTCACATCCCCGAACGCGATTACAGGCCCCGCTCCTAAACGTGTCGTGCGTCACTGGCGTTGCATCCTTGGTCGCCATTGGACGCTTTTCCTTTGCCGTCCGGCGCACCATCTTGGGGCTGAACGAAGGAGGCCATGATGAAGCCGTTCTGGATCGCCGGCCTGGCCGGTGCCGCTGCCGTCGGACTCGCCCTCACCGCCGCGCCGGGCCATGCCGAGCGCGCGGTGCCGATCCCCGCGCCCGCCGCCGACGTGCCCGCGGGCAAGGGGCGCGCCGTGGCCGTGCTGGCGGGCGGCTGCTTCTGGGGCATGGAAGCAGTGTTCGAGCAGGTGAAGGGCGTGACCGACGTCACCAGCGGCTATGCCGGCGGGGACAAGGCGACCGCCAATTATGGCGCGGTGTCGACCGAGCGGACGGGCCATGCCGAAGCGGTGCGGATCACCTACGACCCGAGCGTCGTCAGCTATGGCCGGCTGCTCCAGCTCTATTTCTCGGTCGCGCACGACCCGACGCAGCTCAACCGCCAGGGCCCGGACAGCGGCCCCAGCTATCGCTCCGCCATCTTCCCGCAATCGCGCGAACAGGCGGCGGTGGCGGCCCGCTATATCGCGCAATTGAAGAAAGCGAACCCTTACGGCGGCAAGCCGATCGTCACGCGCATCGAGCAGGGCGGCTTCTTCCCGGCGGAGGCCGAGCATCAGGACTTCGCCCGCCGCAACCCGCGCCATCCCTACATCCTGCGCTGGGACGTGGCCAAGGTCGCGGCGCTCAAGGCTGCCTATCCCAAGCTGGTACGCGGCTGAAACTTTCGCCGCTGCGGTGCGTCATGCTCCTCGATAACGGAGGACTGACATGAACGAGAATATCGTCGAAGGGACCATCCGAGAATTGGGTGGCAAGGCCAAGCAGACGCTGGGTTCGGCCGTGGACGACAAGAGCCTCGAGGCCGAGGGCGCAGCCGATTCGGCCGAGGGTCGCGGCCAGAAGTCGCTCGGCCATTTCCAGGCCGCGATCGAGGATACGCTGGAGCCCGCGCTCGAGTTCGCGCGTCGCCAGCCGCTTGCCGCGATCGGCATCGCTGCCGCTGCGGGCGCCGCGCTGTTCGCCGCGTTCGGCCGCAAGCCCGAATGATTAACCGCTGAACCTCGGCGCGTCAGGTCGCGTCGAGGTTCATCGCAATCGAAATCCGCTCACTTGTGCCGCCATGTGGGCGGACGCCATGGCGTAGCCAGGCGGGAAAGACGACGAGGTCGCCCGCTTTGGTCGGAATACGCCGATCGGGCGATTGCGGCTGTCCGTCGCCGCCGATCATGCGAAACCCCGCCATCCGCGCCTGTGGCAGCGGAAAGCGCGGGTCCTCGAGATAGAGTTCGCCGCCACTGTCGCCGGCATCGCCCATGTCGACGTAGAAGACCGCGGCCCAGAGCACGCCCGGATGCGCATGGCTCATGTTGAGCGCGCCGGGGGGCGACACGTTCGCCCACATGCGGACGCTCCATTCGACCGATGCCGCATCGCTACCGTCGAAATGCGACAGCCGCTTCGCCAGCCGGATCGCGAGATCGGCCACATGGCGCGCGGCGGGGCCACCCCAGTCGAGCATATCGGTCGCCGAATGCCAGCCGCCGACATTGGAACGGTCGACGCCCGCATGGCTGACCCGCCGCGCGCGCACCGCCTCGGCAAGCGCCGCACAGGTCGCCGACGGGTCGGTGACCTGTGCGTGCAGCACCGGTGTCTCGAACAGGCCGAGCAGCGCCGCACGTGCCTTGAGCTCGCCGGCGCCGCTCATCGCTTTCAGTCCTCGCGACCGGGGACGTCGTGGTTCATCGGCTCTTGGCCCTTGGCCTTTTCGGCGTTGTAGCGCTCGATCGCTTCCATCGTCACGCGGCGCGCCTCGTCGCGGTCGCCCCAGGTGCCGATGCGGACCCACTTCTTCTTTTCGAGATCCTTGTAGTGGGTGAAGAAGTGCTCGATCTGCTCGAACACGATCTCGGGCAGGTCCTCCTTGCCGTCGACCTTGGTGTAATAGGGGAAGGTCGAGTCGACCGGCACGCAGACCAGCTTCTCGTCGCCGCCGGCCTCGTCCTCGAGGTTCAGCACCGCGATCGGGCGCGCGCGGACGACGCAGCCGGGAATGAACGGGCTGCGCGCGACGACCAGCGCGTCGAGCGGATCGCCGTCGGGGCTCAGCGTATGCGGCACGAAGCCGTAATTGGCCGGGTAACGCATCGGCGTGTGCAGGATGCGATCGACGAACAGCGCGCCCGACGCCTTGTCGAACTCGTACTTCACCGGCTCGCCGCCGGTCGGCACTTCGATGATGACGTTGAGATCGTCGGGCGGCGACTTGCCGACGGGCACCTTGTCGATGCGCATGGTCCAAACTCCCTGATAAGACTTGGGCGATGCGCATAGGCTTTCGGTGCGGCGCGTCAATGCTGCGCCGCACCGATTGTTGCTCGTCTTGCGCCGGTCAGTGCCGGAGCCGCGTCGTCACTTGGCCGATAGCAGCCGGTCGAGGCCGCTTTCGCCCGTCCCGATCTTCTGCGCGCGCGGATAGCGAAGGCCGCCGCGGTAATCGATCACCGCCTCGCGATAGCGATCGTCGTGCTTGAGCAAGAGCTTGATCGGCGCCTGCCCGCCCTTGTTGGCGGTGATCGCCGCCTTGAGCACGTCGGGCGTGTAAGCCGCGCCGTTCACCGACACGACCTGTGTCGCGACGTCGATCCGCTGCTCGAACGCCGGGCCGTCCCAGCGAACGGCGGTAACCGCGCCTTCCTTGCCGATCGTCAGGCCGAGCGAATAGAAGAAGTCGGCGGTCCCCTCGCGCTCGGCGCTCTTCAGATACGGCGACTGATCCTCGGTGTAGACGATGCGGTAGCCGTTCTTCTCGAACCCGGCGAGCGGCGCGCGCTTGTTCACCTGATAGACGCGCTCGTCGAGGAAGGTGCGCCAGTCATAGGGCTGGATGCCCTCCAGCGTCTTGACCACGTCGTCGAGATTGTAGGTCAGCACGCCCCAGTCGCCGTCGCGCATCCCGAAAAAGGCGCGCGCGAAATCGTCCATCGACTTCTTGCCGCCCGACAGCTCGCGCAGCTTGGCATCGGCGTCGAGCCAGATCAGCAGCCCTTCGTTGTAGTAATCCTCGCTGCGCTGATAGCTGACCCAGCCCTTGGGCCGGCGGGCGGAGATGATCGGGTCGTTGGTGGTATCGATCATCGGGCGCCAGTCGCGGCCGGGCCGATTGTCGAGGCTGGCCCAGATCGACGCCATCATGTCGAGCGTATCCTGCTTCGACACGAGGCCCGAGCGCGCCTGGAGGACATAGCCCCAGAACTGCGTCTGCCCCTCATACACCCACAGCATCGAGTTGCGCATCGGCGTCTTGAAGTCGGGGGTCCACAGGTCCGCACCGCGGCGGAACTTGCCGTCCCAGCTATGCGTGAACTCGTGCGGCAACAGGTTGCGGCGGCCCGGCCCGTCGTTCCACTTGGTGAAATAGCCCGAGGGGACGCCGTTTTCCGAGCTGCGATGATGTTCGAGGCCGATGCCGCCCATCTGGTCGGTGATCGCGAACAGGAACTCGTAATGGTCGTAATGCTGCGCGCCGAACAGCTTGACCGCCTGTTCGGCGAGACGCTGGTGCGCGGCGATCTGCTCGGGCGTCGCGGCCAGCTCTTCGGGCTTGTCGGCGAAGACGTTGAGGTCGACCCGGTCGCTCAGCTTGAACTCGCGGTAATAGCGGCCGGCGAAGACCGGCGAGTCCTGCAGCGTCTCGTAGCTCGTCTGCTGATAGGCATAGGTCTGGCCTTTCCGGGTCGACGGAAGCCCCGACGCCGCGGTCCAGCCGGCGGGATATTTCACGTTCGCCTGGATGGGGATGCGGCGGGTGTAGTAGCCCGCGGGATAGAGGCTGACCGCCTCCCACTGGACGTTCAGCATGTTGGGGGCGACCATGATCCGGCCCTGATCCGCCTTGGTCGCGGACAGGAACTCGAAGCTCGCCTCGACGCTCTTCACCCCCGCCGGCACGTCAAAGTGGAAGGCATAGACGTCGGCCGGATCGCGCTTCCAGGGCAGCACCTTGCCATTGGCGCGGATGACGAGGCCGGCGAGCTTCTCGATCTGCCCGCGCGGCGCGTGGTTGCCGGGTAGCCATTCGGGCATGAGGAGCGTCATGCGGCCCGCCTGCGCCACCGGCACCGTTTCCTTCACGCGAAAGATCGCGCGGTCGATGTCGGTCGCGTCGACGTCGAGGCGGATGACGCCCGGATAGTCGACGTCGCGCGGCGCGGGGATCGTGTCCTCGAACGGCAGCGGCTGGGGCATCGAATTGCCCTGCTGCGCAAGCGCCGCGGCGGACGAGGCAAGCAGGATGGCGGCGAACGCGAGACGACGGCGCATAGGGGCCTTTCGGATGGGGGAGGGGATTTGGCCGCAGTAAAGACCCGTCCGGCCGCGGCATCAAGACGGTTTCGCGTGATATTGTCACAGCCTCAACCGAACGCTCTTCACGCGGCGCTTACCATTGCTGCGCTAGGGCAGGGCCATGTACCACTATACGCGCCTTGCCGCCCGCGCGGCCGACCCGCGCCCGAAATCGGCGGTGTCGACGGGCTGCGGCCTTGCCGGGCTGGCGGGGCTGCTGACCTGGACCGGCATCGCCAAGTTCTATGGCATGGACGGGCCGTTCTCGGCGCTCACCAACCTCGCCGCCTGCGGGTTACCGATGGTCCTGTGGGCAGTGCTGGTCGACAAGGTCCACCGTCACGCCTCCACCGGCCTCGACTGGGCGAACCCCAAGCCGTGGCGCGAGACGTTCGAGATTAGCCTGACGCGGTTGGCCGGCCTGTGGGTGACGTGGGCCGCGATCGGCCTCATCTATTTCAGCGTCCGCGTCTATCATGACGGCATGTTCGGCTTCGCGATGGCGTGCTTTCAGGCGGTCGCGCCGTGGCTGTTCGCGCTGTCGATCCCCTACATCTTCCTGATCGACCGGGTAACGGTCGAGCCGCGCGACGGCACCTGGCATTTCGGCGCGTGGGTGATGGGGCTCGATGAGGAGATCGACCGAACCGCGATCGCGCACCATGCGCGCGCCTGGGCGGTCAAGGGTTTCTTCATGGCGTTCATGCTGGCGATCGTGCCCGGCGGGTTCGGCGCGTTCATCCGCGGCGACATGAGCGAGGTGCTGTCGAGCCCCACGGCGCTTGCCATGTGGCTCATCACCTTCATGTTCATGATCGACGTGGCGTTCGCGACGGTGGGCTATGTCCTGACGATCAAACCGCTCGACGCGCATATCCGCACCGCCAATCCGTTCGCGGCGGCATGGATGGCTGCGCTGATCTGCTACCCGCCCTTCATCCTGATGGGCGACGGCGGGCCGCTCGATTATCATCAGGGGACCAACGGACCCGATGGCTGGGCGGTGTGGTTCGCGGGGCATCCCGTCCTGCTCTCGATCTGGGGCGCGGCGCTGGTCGGGCTAACGGGCATCTATGCCTGGGCGACGATGGCGTTCGGCTTTCGCTTCTCGAACCTCACGCATCGCGGCATCCTGACGCACGGGCCCTATGCCTTTTCCCGGCATCCGGCGTACCTGTCGAAGAACCTGTTCTGGTGGCTGGCAGTGCTGCCGATACTGCCCGCGAACGGCGACTGGCAGGACGGCGTGCGCAACACGCTTCTGATGGCGGTGGTGAGCGGCGTCTATTACTGGCGCGCGAAGACCGAGGAGCGGCACCTCGGCCTCGATCCGGCGTACCGCGAGTATAGCGAATGGATGGCGCGCAATGCCGCAATCCCGCGCTTCTTCGCTTGGCTGGGCGGGTCGCGGCGGCCGGCAACTGCACCGGGCGAGGTCGCCTAGAAACGGTTCTCGCGATAGATGCCGGTCGCGTCGCCGTCCCAAGCCGCGTGATAGCGCTCCAGCAGGCGCTCGGCGGGCACCTTGCCCGAGCGGACGATCTCGTTCAGCGGCTCGAGGAAGCCGGTCTCGTCGTCGCCCGAGGCGTTGCGGCGGCCGCGCGCGGCGAGCCCCCGATGCGCGATGCCGAGCACGTCCTTCGCAATGTCGCGCAGCTTGCCGCCACCGGGGAGCGGGGCGTCGAGCGCGAGGCGGGGAACGTCGCTGCGAAGCGCCTCCCGCTCTTCCATTGACCATCCCTTGACCAGGTCCCATGCGGCGTCGAGCGCGCCCTGATCGTAGAGCAGCCCGACCCAGAAGGCGGGCAGCGCACAGATACGCCCCCACGGTCCGCCATCGGCGCCGCGCATCTCGAGGAAGGTCTTGAGCCGCACTTCGGGGAACGCCGTCGACAGGTGGTCGGCCCAGTCGTCGATCGTCGGCTTCTCACCCGGCAGGACCGACAGCTCGCCCTTCAGGAAGTCGCGGAAGCTGAGCCCCGCGGCGTCGATATAGCGGCCGTCGCGATAGACGAAGTACATCGGCACATCGAGCGCATAGTCGGCGTACCGCTCGTAGCCGAAGCCGTCCTCGAACACGAAGGGCAGCATCCCCGTGCGGTGCGGGTCGGTGTCGGACCAGATATGGCTGCGGTACGAGAGCATCCCGTTCGGATGCCCCTCGGTCAGCGGCGAATTGGCGAACAGCGCGGTCGCCAGTGGCTGGAGCGCGAGGCCGACGCGGAACTTCTTCGCCATGTCGGCTTCGCTCGAATAGTCGAGATTGACCTGGATCGTGCAGGTCCGAAGCATCATGTCGAGACCCATCGACCCCACTCGCGGCATGTGCCGCAGCATGATCGCATAGCGCCCCTTGGGCATGATCGGCAGCTCGGCGCGCGCCTTGTCGGGCCACATGCCGAGGCCGAGGAAGCCGAGGCCGAGTTTCTCGCCGACCGCCTTCACCTGTTCGAGGTGCCGGCCGGTCTCGGCACAGGTCTGGTGCAGGTTCTCAAGCGGGGCGCCCGACAGCTCGAGCTGGCCCGCGGGCTCCAGGCTGACGGTGCCGTCGGGGCCGGCAAGGGCGATGACGTGGCCGTTCTCCTCCACCGGGGTCCAGCCATAGGGGGTGAGCGCCATCAGCAGGTCGCGGATGCCGCCGGGCTCGTCATAGGACGGCGCGCGGAAATCGTCGGTGCGATAGACGAACTTCTCGTGCTCGGTGCCGATGCGCCAGCGGTCGGCCGGCTTCTCGCCGCGCGCGAAATAGTCGAGGAGCTGCGCCCGATCCTCGATCACCGGGGATTTATTGACCGATACCGTTTTGGTGCTCATCTCGCGCCTCTACGCCCGGGCGCGGGACCGCGCCAGCGTCATTTCGCGCCCGCCATTTCGAGGACGACGGCCCATTCCTCCGGGCTCACGCGGCCGACCGACAGCCGCGAATATTTGACGAGCTCCATCTCGGCGAGGCGCGGCTCGGCCTTCACCATTTTCAGCGTCACGGGATGCGGCAGCGGTTCGACCGGGCGGCACTCGACCGACACCCAGTTGCCCTCCTCGCCGTCCTTCTTCGCCTCGCGCGCGATC
The DNA here is from genome assembly GCF_014199325.1 of Sphingomonas yantingensis. Taxonomy (GTDB): domain Bacteria; phylum Pseudomonadota; class Alphaproteobacteria; order Sphingomonadales; family Sphingomonadaceae; genus Sphingomonas; species Sphingomonas yantingensis. The sequence continues at coordinate 32,682 of NZ_JACIJJ010000001.1, read as the reverse complement.
TCCATGATCCCGACGATCTGGAGGCCGATATTGCTGTGATAGAAAAAGGCGCGGTCGCCGACCCTCATTTCGCGCAGGTTGCGCGCGGCGGTGTGATTGCGCACGCCGTCCCATTCGGTCTTTCCGTCGCGGACCAGGTCGTCCCAGCCGAACACGTCGGGCTCCGATTTCATCAGCCAAAGGGCCAAGGGCGTTCGTCCTTTCCGTTCATCTACTTAAACTCACGGTGAACACCCGGTTCGCGGGGCGTTCAGCGCGACTCGATTATGCCACGCGCTATCGTCGCGGCGATACGTGCGTTCAACCCCGACCACAGCGTTTCGCGACCATGTTTGAGGAGGCTAGACCCATGTCCATCATGAAGAAGGCGACGCTCGGACTCGTCGCGGGCGCGACCATGCTGACCGCCGCCGCCCCGGCCGAGGCGCAGTGGCGCCGCTATCACCGCGACCGCGGCGGCGATGCCGCGGCGGCAGCGATCATCGGCGGAGTCGCCGGGCTGGCGATCGGCAGCGCGATCGCCAACGATCGCTATCGGGACCGTGGCTACTACGATCGCGGCTATTACGGGCCGCGCGGCTATTATGACGGCGGCTACTACGGCCCGCGCTATCGCGGCGGCTGGAACGGTTATTACGCGCCGCCGCGCCGCTTCTATCGCCAGCGCTGTTTCACCCGTTGGCAGTTCGACCCTTATATCGGACGCGACGTTCGCGTCCGCTATTGCTGATCGCGAAGGGGCGGCGGAGCGATCCGCCGCCCCTTTCGATTCGGGACGGGGCGCGCTAAGGGCGCGGGCATGTCCGATACGCCCCCCGATCGCCTGTCGATCCAGCCCAAGAGCCCCCATTTCGACCAGAGCGCGCTGGAGCGCGGCGTCGGCATCCGCTTCAAGGGTGCCGAGCGGACCGACGTCGAGGAATATTCGATCTCCGAAGGCTGGATCCGCGTGCAGGTCGGCCGCAAGACCGACCGCTTCGGCAATCCGCTAACGATCAAGCTTTCGGGCGAGGTCGAGGCGTGGTTCCAGGACGGCGACAAGGCCGAAGACGGGGCCGCCGATGCCGAAGACGCAACCGATGATGGAGCTCAGCCCGCCGAGGATTGAGCCGTGACCGCGCGCTCCAGCCAGTCCACGGCGAAGTGCGTGATGTCGGCGGCGTCGAACAATTCGGCTGGGGCGTCGCCGACCGGCCCGCGGATGCCGCCGCCCGCCGCGCGGTAATCGGCGGCGATATCGTCGAAATATTCATCGTCGAAGCCGGGCACGACCGCTTCGCTCGATTCATATTCCTCGCACCAGCGCCACTCGACGCTACCGTCGGCGCGGCGGAGCGGGATTTCCTGCCGCAGCACACGTTTACCCAGAATGGCGGCAAGATGTTCGGCATGGTGGAGCAGCGTGATACTGTGCGCGGGCGCGCCGACCAGCAGCACCTTGCCCCCCGCCTCGATCAGCTTCGCCAGCGGCGAGCCCTCGCCATAGCCATAGTCGAGCGCCTGGTTCTTGGTCAGCCAGTCGGCGCGCGCGCCGATCGCGGCGACCGAGCAATTGGGATTGGCGCTGCGCCGCGCACCCGGCGTCGTCCGCATGAACTCGGCGAACACGCCGTTCTCGCGCATCGCCCGCGACCGGGCGGGGTCGTAGGGCGGGATATGCTCGCGCCATTCGTCGGGCACCCGCCCGTCCTCGCCGATCAGGTGCTGGAGATAGGGCGCTTCCCAATCGGTCGCGACGACCAGCGTGCCGGCGGTGCCGATGACGAGCCGGATCGCTTCAATCAGCGTGTCCGGCCCGCCCACGAGCGGCCCGATGCTTCGCATCCCCGCATGCGCCATCACCGTCTCGCCGCCGCCCAGCCCCAGGGCATGGAGATCGGCGGCGAGATCGGTGGCGGTCCGCATCAGTGGACGAAGCGCGCCACCACGTCGCGATAGCTGCGGCTCACCTTCACCTGCGCGCCCGAATCGAGGACGAGAAAGCACTCGCCGTTGGTGTGCGGCTTCACCTGTCGGACGAGATCGAGGTTGACGATCGTCGAGCGATGGACGCGCTGGAACCGGCGCGGGTCGAGCCGCTTCTCGAGGTCCTTCATCGTCTCGCGCAGGATGAGCGTGTTGTCGCCGGTGTAGATGCACATGTAATCGCCCGCGGCGTCGATCCGCTCTATCGAATCGACGTCGACGCGGAAGATCTGGCCGCGATCCTTGATGTTGATGAGCTTCTCGAACCGGTTCGAGGCAAGCTCGCCGCCGGCGCCGTCGCCGATGTCCTGCACCGCGTCGGGGGCGACCTCGGCCAGCACTTCCTTCAGCTTCTCGACCTCGGCCTGGCCGCGCTTTTCGTTGAGGCGCTGGCGCACGCGGTCGAGCGTGTCGCCGAGCCGCGCTTCCTCGACCGGCTTCATCAGGTAATCTACCGCCTGCGCCTCGAACGCGCGGATCGCATGGTCGGAATAGGCGGTGACGAAGACGAACAGCGGCGGCTCGACCTCCATCAGCCCCTGGACGACCGAGAAGCCGTCGAAGCCGGGCATCTGCACGTCGAGGAAGACGAGGTCGGGTTTGTGGGTCTTGATCGAACGGATCGCCTCGCGGCCGTTCATGCACTTGTCGATGATCTCGACGTCCTCATGCGCCTGGAGCCGCAGTTCTAGGCCCTGGATGGCCAGCGACTCGTCGTCGACAAGGATGGTACGGATGGTCATGCTGCCTCGCGCTTGGGTTCCTCGACCTGGAACGGAATCTCGATCTCAACGCGGAAGCCGCCGCCGGGGTTCGCCCCCGTGTCGAAACGGTGCTCCGCACCATAAGCCTGGGCCAGACGGTCGCGGATATTGGCCAGGCCCACGCCGGTAGAAAGGCTTGGCCGAGATTTGCCCTGCATCAACCCCGGACCGCTGTCGGTCACGGCGATCTGCACCCGATCCCCGGCGAGCCGTGCGGAAACCGCGATCTCCGCCCCCTCCTCGAGTGGGGTGACGGCGTATTTGATCGCGTTTTCGACCAGCGGTTGCAGGAGGAGCGAGGGCAGCCGCGCCCGCTCGACGCGGGCATCGACATCGAAGACGGGGCGCAGCCGCGCCTCGAATCGCATCTTCTCGATCTCCAGATAGAGCTTCAGCGTCTCGATCTCCTGCGCCAGCGTCACGTGCGCGGTCGGCTCGTTCGCCAGCGTGTAGCGCAGGAACGAGGAGAGGCGGGAGAGCATCACGTTTGCACGCTCGGTCTGCTTCAGGAGCACCAGCGTCGAGATCGAATTGAGCGTGTTGAACAGGAAATGCGGATTGAGCTGATAGCGCAGCATGGCGAGCTGCGCCGAAGACGCCTGAAGCTCCAGCGCCTGCATGCGGTCGATCTGGTCCTCGACAATGAGGTACCAGTTGATGCCGAAATAGAGCGCGGTCCAGCCGGCCAGCACGGTGAAGTTGAGGAAGACCGTCGCCAGCACGAGGTTGACGGTGATCCCGGGGCTGGCCGAGCGGATGAACGAGAAGGTGAAGGCGTCGAGCACGGCATAGATCACCGTCGCTGCCGCCAGCGTCACCACGACGGCAAGGATGCCCGTAATCCGCGGCAGCCGCCGGTAATAGCCGTAGAGCGTCGAGAGCAGCAGCGTCAGGCAGTATCCGACGATCGATTCGATGATGATCGGGATGACATTGTCGAGGCTGGGGTTGTTCGAGACGCCCGACACCATGCGCAGGATCAGATAGCCCGACCAGCCCGCCGCCTGGAGCATCCAGAAGGCGCGGCTTTTCTGTTCGAAGAACGGGCGGGAGAGGATCGCGGTGCTCGCCATGTGCGGCCTCATGTAGCGGCACGGCCCGCGAAGGGCAAAAGCCGGAAACGAAAGGGGCCGCCGTCCCCTTGGAACGGCGGCCCCGATCAGGGTCGATCCTGTTAGGCGCGGATCAGAAGGTGAAGCGCGCACCAACGCGGATCAGGTAGAGCGACTGGTTGAACTGCACCGCGCTCTCGTTCGGCTCGCGATAGGTCGAATAACGGTACTGGTTGCACGCCTGGGTCGAGGCGGTGTTCACGACGCCCGCACCCGGCGTGACGCCGGTCGCGACCGGCGTGGTCAGGCACTGCACGCGCACCACGTCGGCGGTGTACGGGAAGCCGAACTGGCGCAGGCCGCCCCAATCCTTGTTGAGCAGGTTGGGCAGGTTCTCGATGTCCGCGAACAGCGAGATGCGCGACTTGCCCACGAACGTCGGAATTTCCTGCTCGAGATGGAGGTCGATCCGCGTGAAGGCGCGGTTGCGGGCGATGTTCTTCGCCGCGATCGTCCCGCGATAGTTCTTGAGCGCGCTGTTGTTGATGAGCGTATCAAGCTTATCGCGCGTGTCGGTGTTGTCGTAGCTCACGCGGGCATCGTCGAGGCCGGTGGGGACGTAGAGCAGGTGGGCGTTGTTGTTGCCGATCGTGCCGAAAACGGGCGAGCGGTTGTTGTTGTTGTCCTGCATCGTGAAGCTGTAGCGGCGTCCCGCGCGGGTTTCGCCGAACAGCTGGATAACGGTGCGATAGTCGCCGAAGAAGGCGCGATCGAACCCGACGCTATAGGTGTAGCGCCACGTCGTCTCGTCGTTCGCGCGGCCATAGGCCGGGAAGTTCGGATCGCCCTTCGCCGCGTTGGCATAGAGCGAGCCGGGGGTCGACGAGGTCGCCGGGCTCACGTCCTTGACGTTCTGCCACGCATAGCTGCCGCCAAGCGTCAGGCCGAAGTCGAACGTCTTGTTGATGCGCGCGACGGCGATGTGGCTGCGACCGCGACCATCATTGTAGATCTGATAGTCGGCATTGTTGTCGGCGGTGACCGTCGTGCCCGGCGTGGTGACGAAGGTGTAGCGCGGGCGACCGTCGGGCAGCGTGCCGATCTGGCGCGAACGCAGGTCGGTGAAGCTCACGCCCTCATTGGTCATGGTGTAGAGATAGTCGGCGCCGAAGGTGAAGCCCGACCAGTCATATTCGGCGGTCAGGTTGAACTTCGTGACCGACGGCGGGCGGAAGTCCTGCGCCAGCGACGAGGTGGGCGCCAGCGCCTGGCCCGCGGTGTTGGTCGCGATGTAGTTGTCAACCACCGCCGGGATCGTCGCACCGTTCACGCCGTTGAGCGCCGCCTGGCAAACGCCCGCATTCGCGCCGTTGAAGGGCGAGGCGCAGGTCGCGGTCGTGCCGTTCGCCGCCACGGTGGCGCGCGTCAGGTTGGTGATCGCGCTGGTGACGACGCCGGTGTTCGAGAAGCTGTTCGACAGATAGATGTCGGGCGAACCGCCGCCGAAGACCGACACGCCGCCGCGCACGCGCAGGCTGTCGACCGGGCGCCAGTTGAAGCTGAAGCGCGGCTGGAAGTTGCCAAGACCCTTGTAGGTCTGGGTATTGGTGAAGCCGTAGCGACCCAGGAACGCGTTGTTGATCGGCACCTGCGAGCGCATGCCGTACAGGTCGTAGCGCGCGCCGATCGTCACGTCGAAGTTGCTGGCGATGTCCCACGTATCCTGAAGACCGAACGTCCACTGGTCATAGACGAAATCGGCCGCCGAATCGCGGACGTTGAGCGACCGCGCGTTCTGGTACGAGAATTGCGACGCGTTGCGGTTCTGGAAGTCGGCGATCGAGTCGAAATAATAGGCGCCAGCCGCGTTCGCGAGGAACAGGTTGGTCGTGCGACGACGGTTATATTCGGCGAGCAGGCTGAACTGATGCGCGCCGGCGTTGTAGCGGGTCAGGATCGAGCCGCCCCAGGTATCGAAGAACAGCTCGTTGGCATGCCGGTTCACATCGGGGCCAAAGGTGATGATCGGAACGCCCGTGCCGCAGGTGTTAACCGTGTTGGTGCCCGACACGATGCTGGTGGGGTCGGTGCAGACGCGCAGCTGCGCGTAGGGCTGCTCGCCGAGCGACTTCTGCGTCACTTCGTTCGACTGATAGAGGAAGCGCGCTTCGGTCGAGAGCTTGTCGGTCCAGTCCGAGTTCAGCTGGACGATGCCTGCGCGCACCAGAACCGAGCGCTGATAGGCGTTAGACGACAGGCCGAGGCCCGGCGTCGTCAGGCTGGTCGAGGTGTTCTGGGGGACAGTCGCCGATTCATAGGCGTTGAGGTAGGTGAGCGACAGGCGCTGGCCGTCGACGATGTTCCAGTCGATGCGGCCGACGATCTTCTCGTCCTTGCTCTGGTTGATCGTGACGATGTCGCCTGCATCGTAGTTGTAGACGCTCTGGGCGGTGTTCTTGACGGTGTCGATCTGTGTCTGGGTCAGGCCGGGGATCTGCGAGATCTGCGACACTGCGGCGGGACGCGGGTCGGTGTTGCGCTCGCCCGACACCATGAAGAACAGCTTGTCGCGGATCAGCGGCCCGCCGATCGTCGCGCCATAGGTCTCCGACTTGTACTTCGGCAGCACCTGGCGGTTCGAGCCGATGCGGTCGCCCTGAAGCCCGTCGGTCGACTGCGAATAGAAGCCGGTGCCCGTGAACTCGTTGGTGCCCGACTTGACGACGGTGTCGATGGCGCCGCCCTGGAAATTGCCCTGGCGGATGTCCGACGGCGCGATCGAGACCGAGAACTGGCTGATCGCGTCGAACGGCACCGGGCCACGCGCGGTGGGATTGGCGTCGGCATTGAGGCCGAAATTGTCGCCGATCTGCACGCCGTTGATCGTGAAGCGGTTGAAGCGCGGGTTGACGCCCGCGAAGCTGACCGCGCGGCTGTTGCCGAGGTCGAGCTGGGCCAGCGGATCGCGGCGGGCGAGGTCGCGGACGTCGCGGTTGACCGATGCGACCTTGCCGATGTCGGCCTGGGTCAGGACGGTGCGCGGGCCCGAGGCGATCGTGCCGGCACCGGCAACGCGCGAGGCGGTCACGACGATGTCGTCACCGCCAGCGGCGGCGAGCTCGACCGGCACGGTATAGGGCTGGCCGACGACGGTGAAGATGTCGGTGACGGTGGCGTTGCCGTTCGGGCTCGTCACCTCGACCGTGTAGGGGCCGCCGGGCAGCAGGCCCGAGGCGGTGAAGCTGCCCGTGTCGTTGGTGTTCGCGGTGGTCGCGGCGCCGTTCGACGTGTTGACGATGCGCACGACCGCGCCGGCGACGGGGGCGCCGTCCTGCGTCACGGTGCCGCGGATGCTCGAGGTCGTCTCCTGCGCCATCGCAGCGGCCGGAATCATGAGCGCGACGACGGCCGCACCCAGCATAAGGTGATTTCGCATGATGTACCCCTAAAGGAACGGCCGCAGCGACCGGAACATTCGACGCAATTCGTCGTTAGTCGCGCCCCTGCGCGCGCAATGTGTCGGTTCTGTTACACACCGCGCCCACGGCTCACTTCGCCGCGCGGCGTGGCAAAATGGCTACAGTAACGATCGTTACCGAAGGCTCAGCCAGCCGCCGCGACGATCGCCTGCCAGCCGGCCTCGTCGACCACTTTGATACCGAGTTCGGCGGCCTTCTTCGCCTTCGACCCTGCACCGGGGCCAGCGACGAGCAGGTCGGTCTTCGTCGACACCGAACCCGATACGCGCGCGCCGAGCGATTCGGCCTGCGCCTTGGCCTCGTCGCGCGACATGGTCTCGAGGCTGCCGGTGAAGACGACGGTCTTGCCCGACACTTCGGACGCGCGGGCGGCAACGACATAATCAGGGGGCGTCACCTGACCCATCAGGTCGTCCCACGCCTCGACATTGTGCGGTTCGTGGAAGAAGTCGGCGAGCGCGTGGCCGACCGCGGCGCCGACCTGTGCCACGCCGATGCGCTCGGCGATCGCCTTGTCGAGGCGATTGCGGTGCTTGCCTGCATCCTCGCCGAGCGCGGGCGTGGTGGCGTCGCGCAGCGCGATCAGCGCCTCACCCAATTCGCGGATCGCGGCAAGCGTGGTGTAGTGCTTGAGGAGGTCGCGCGCCGTCACCGCGCCGACATGGCGGATGCCGAGGCCGAACAGCAGCCGCGCGGCATCGGGTTCGCGCCGCGCCTCGATCGCATCGATCAGGTTGTCGACCGACTTCGCCTTCCACCCTTCGAGCGCCAGCATCGCCTCGCGGTGATCCTTGAGGCGGAAGATATCGGCGGGTTCCTTGAGCCAGCCGAGCGCCACGAACTGCTCGATCGTCTTTTCGCCCAGCCCGTCGATATCGAGCGCCGCGCGGCTGACGAAATGCTTCAGCCGCTCGATGCGCTGGGCGGGACAGATCAGGCCGCCGGTGCAGCGGATATCGACCTCGCCCTCCTCGCGCACCGCTTCCGACCCGCATTCGGGACAGTGGTCGGGGAAGACGAAGGGCGCGCGATGCTCGGCGGCGGTCAGGTTCTCGACGATCTGCGGGATCACGTCGCCCGCGCGTTGCAGGACGATGCGGTCGCCGGGGCGGACACCCAGCCGCGCGATCTCGTCGGCGTTGTGCAGCGTCGCGTTGGTGACGACGACCCCGCCCACGGTGACGGGCTCGAGCCGGGCGACGGGCGTGAGCTTGCCCGTGCGGCCGACCTGAATGTCGATCGCCTGGAGCGTGGTCTGTGCGCGCTCGGCGGGGAATTTGTGCGCAAGGCCCCAGCGCGGCGCGCGGCCGACGGTCCCGAGTCGCCCCTGCCAGTCGAGGCGATCGACCTTGTAGACGACGCCGTCGATGTCGAAGGGGAGGTCGGCGCGCTTCGCCTCGATCGCGCGATAGACGGCGAGCGCGTCGTCGGTGGTGTCGCACCGGGCGAAATCGTCGGCGATCGGAAAGCCCCAATCGCGAAGCACGGCGACGACGCCAGCCTGCGTGTCGGCGGGCAGATCGCTTGCCTCCCCCCAGCCATGGCCAAGGAAGCGCAAGGGGCGGGCGGCGGTGACGGCGGCGTCCTTCTGACGCAGCGAGCCGGCGGCGGCGTTGCGAGGGTTGGCGAACTGGCGCGCGGGCCTGCTCGTCGCCTCTGCCTCGGCCAGCAGGCGGGCGTTGAGCGCGGCAAAGGCTGCCTTTTCCATATAGACCTCGCCGCGCACCTCGAACAGGTCGGGGGCGCCGGCGGGCAACTCGCGGGGAATGTCGGCGATCGTCAGGACATTGGCGGTCACGTCCTCCCCCACCGCGCCGTCGCCGCGGGTCAGCGCACGGACGAGGCGGCGGTTCTCGTACCGCAACGAACAGGAAAGGCCGTCGATCTTCGGCTCCGCGGTGAGCGCGACGGGCTCGTCGGCGCGCAGTGACAGGAAGCGGCGGACGCGGCCGACGAATTCGGCCACATCCTCGTCGGCGAACGCGTTGTCGAGGCTGAGCATCGGCCGCGCATGCGCGACCTTGGCGAGGTGCGCGGCGGGCGCGGCGCCGACCCGGACCGAAGGCGAGTCGGGCCGGACCAGCGCCGGGAACGCCGCCTCGATCGCGGTGTTGCGACGGACCAGCGCGTCGTAGTCGCCGTCGCTGATCTCGGGCGCATCGTCGGTGTGGTAGCGCGCGTTGTGATACGCGATCTCGGCCGCCAGCGCCTTGAGCTCGGCGGCGGCTTCCTCGTCGGTCCGGGGGAGGGCGGGGGTGTCGGCCATGGCCATCCCATGCCGGAAGCGCGGCGGGCCTGACAACCCGCCGCCGCGCCGGTCAGCCCCCGATCTTGTCCTGTGTCTTCGTGTCGAAGTCGCTGGCGTCGTGGCGTTCGTGGAGCTGGTTTTCGGGCGCGCCCATCGTCACGTTGACGATCCGGCCGCGCTTCACGCCCGGGCGCTCGGCGAGTTGGCGGGTCCAGCGCTGGAGGTTGGCGTATTCGCCCGTGTTCAGGAACTCGGCGGCGGTGCCGTAGATCTTGCCGGCGGCAAACGCGCCGTACCACGGCCAGATCGCGAAGTCGGCGATGGTGATCGCGTCGCCCGCGACGAACTCGTGCCGGCCGAGCTGGGTGTCGAGGACGTGGAGCTGGCGCTTCACCTCCATCGCATAGCGGTCGATCGCGTATTCAATCTTGATCGGCGCATAGGCATAGAAATGCCCGAACCCGCCGCCCACGAATGGCCCGGACCCCATCTGCCACATCAGCCAGCTGAGCGCCGCGGCGCGCGCGGCCGGATCGGTGGGCAGGAACGCGCCGAACTTCTCGGCGAGGTAGATGAGGATCGCGCCGCTCTCGAACACCGGGATCGCCGGATCGACGGAGCGGTCGACGAGCGCGGGGATCTTCGAATTGGGATTGATGCCGACGAAGCCGCTGCCGAACTGGTCACCCTGATTGATGCGGATCAGCCAGGCGTCGTATTCTGCATCCGAATGACCCGCGGCGAGCAGTTCCTCGAGCAGGATCGTCACCTTCTGCCCGTTCGGCGTCCCCTGCGAATAGAGTTGCAGCGGGTGCTCGCCGACGGGCAGCTCCTTGTCGTGCGTCGAGCCGGAGACGGGGCGGTTGATGCTGGCGAACTGCCCACCATTGCCCGGCTGCCATTCCCAGACGCGCGGGGGGACGTAGCCGGCGGGCAGGTTGTTCGCGGGATCGGGGGCGTCGGCCATCTTGAGGGCTCCTGATGTGAGGCCCGTCAGATAGGGGTTGGCCGCGCCTGCTCAACCACCTCGCGCGGCGAACAGCCAAGTGCGGATCGCGCTGGCTAGGTTCGGTGGATCGTCCGCTGCGATCCGCTGCGCGTCGATCGCGGCGACGAGTGCCGAAAGCGGGAGCGCGCGTGCCGCCGCCTCGGCCTCCAGCGCGATCCAGAATTGGGGTTCGAGGCTGATCGAGGTGGCGTGGCCGGCGATGGTGATCGAGCGTTTGACCGGGCCGACGAACCCGCCGCCGGGCGGCTCGACCGAAATCACGGCTGGTCGAACAGCCCGGCGAGCTGCTCGATCATCGTGCCGGCAAGCTGGTCGACGTCCATGATCGTCACCGCGCGCTGATAATAGCGCGTTACGTCGTGGCCGATGCCGATCGCGACGAGCTCGACCGGGCTGCGCCCCTCGATCCAGCCGATCACCTGGCGAAGGTGGCGCTCCAGATAGCTGCCCGAGTTCACGCTCAGCGTCGAATCGTCGACCGGCGCGCCGTCGGAGATGACCATCAGGATCTTGCGCTCCTCTGGGCGCGCGATCAGGCGGGAATGGGCCCAGAGCAGCGCCTCGCCGTCGATATTCTCCTTGAGCAGCCCCTCGCGCATCATCAGGCCCAATGACTTGCGCGCGCGCCGCCAGGGTTCGTCGGCTTCCTTGTAGACGATGTGTCGGAGGTCATTGAGGCGGCCCGGCGCGGGCGGACGGCCCTGTGCCAGCCATGCGTCGCGGGCCTGACCGCCCTTCCACGCGCGGGTGGTGAAGCCCAGGATCTCGGCCTTCACGCCGCAGCGTTCGAGCGTGCGCGCGAGGATGTCGGCGCTGATCGCGGCGATGCCGATCGGCCGCCCGCGCATCGAGCCCGAATTGTCGATCAACAGCGTGACGACGGTGTCGCGGAAATCGGTGTCGCGCTCGATCTTGTAGGAGAGCGACTGCATCGGATTGACGACGACGCGGGCGAGGCGGGCGGCATCGAGCAGCCCCTCGTCCTGGTCGAAGTCCCACGACCGCGACTGCTGCGCCATCAACCGGCGCTGGAGCCGGTTGGCGAGCTTGGTGACGATGCCCTGCAGGTGGACGAGCTGCTGGTCGAGATAGGCGCGCAGCCGCCCCAGTTCCTCGTCGTCGCACAGGTCGGTGGCGGCCACCACCTCGTCGAACTGGGTCGTGAAAGGCTTGTATTCGAACGACGGGGCGAAGTCCGAAAAGGGCTTGTTGGGGCGCGTCGGCAGCATCCCGTCGCGGCCCTCATCGCCGTCCTGCCCGTCCATGTCGTCGAGCGGTTCGCCCTCCTGATCCTGTTCCTCGCCCTCGCCCTCGGCGTCCTCGCTCTCGCGCTGTTCGCCGCGCGCCTCGACCTCGGCGTCGCCTTGGCCCGACTGGTCGTCGTCGCCCTGTTCGTCCTGATCGTCCTCGCCGTCGCTCTCGCCGTCGTCGTCCTCGCCGCCGTCATCGGCGTCGTCGGGCTCCATCCGGCCTTCGGTGAGTTCGAGATCGGCGAGAAGGTCGGCGATCAGCCGCGCGAACTGCGCCTGGTCGTCGATCGACAGAGCGAGGGCATCGAGCTCCCGCCCCGCCTTTTCCTCGATCCAGTCGGAGACAAGGCTGAGGCCGCCCGCCGCGGTCTGCGGCGCCGGCTTGCCCGTCAGCCGTTCGCGCACCATCAGCTGGATCGCGGTCGACAGCGGCACTTCGTCGCGGGTGCGCGCGCGGGCGATCGGGTCGGAGCGCATCCGCATGGCGAGGCTGGCGTCGAGATTGTCGCCGATCCCCGTGAAGCCGCGCGCGCCCAGCGCCTCGATCCGCGCGGTCTCCACTGCGTCGTGCACCGCGCGCGCAACCGGCTCGACCGGCGCGCCGCGAGCGTGGAGCTTCGCGTCGTGGAGGCGCAGGCGAAGCGCAAAGCCGTCGGCGAATCCGCGCGCCTCCGCCACCTGATCGGCGGGGAGCGCGCGGCCGGGCATCGGCACCTTCAGCGCGCGGCCCGACTGTGCCGGTGCGTCGGCGCTGAACGCCAGCTCGACTTCCCCATCGTTCGCGATCGCGCGAGCGGTGCCGGCGAGCACGTCGCGGAAGCGGTCGATGGGGGTCGCTTGAGCCATGGGGTCGGGAAAGCCTCTGTCGGAACGTCGGCTTCAGATAGGGCCAATGGCCAGGGAAATCACCCCGGCCGTTCGGTCAAAGCTCGCCCCACATGTCCATCGCGATGGCGACGATCACCTCGAGCTTCGCGCGCTGCTGGTCCGGGGTGATGTCGTTGCCCTCCTTGGTCGAGGAGAAGCCGCACTGCGCGCTGAGGCAGAGCTGCTCCATCGGCGCGAACTTCGCCGCCGCCTCGATCCGGCGCTTGATCGTGTCGGGATCCTCAAGCTCGCCATGCTTGGTGGTGACGAGGCCGAGGACGACGCGCTTGTTTCCTTTGGGCAGGAGGCGCAGCGGCTCGAACCCGCCCGACCGCTCGTCGTCGAACTCGAGGAAATAGCCGTCGACGTCGAGCGTGTTGAACAGCGCGTCGGCGACATGGTCATAGCTGCCCGAGGCGACCCAGCTCGACCGGAAATTGCCGCGGCACAGATGGGTGGTGATTGTCATGCCCGCGGGGCGATCCTTCACCGCGTCGTTGATGATGCGGATGTACGTCTCGTGCTGGGTGTCGGCGTCCTCCCCCTGCGCGGCGATCATCGCGCGCTGGGCGGGATCGTTGAGATAGGCGAGGCTGGTGTCGTCGAGCTGGAGATAGGTGCAGCCCAATTCGCCCAGCCCCGCGATTTCGCGCGCATAGACCGCCGACAGGTCGGCGTAGAAGGCCGAGAGGTCGGGATAGACCTCCGCGCTCACCGCCTCGCGCCCGCCGCGATAATGGACCATCGAGGGGCTCGGGATGGTGAGCTTCGGCGTGCCGCGGCGGACATTCTCCTTGAGGAAGGTGAAAGCGTCGGCGAAGATCGTCGAGGGCAAGTTCAGCCGATCGACCACCGCCAGCTTGGCGGGGGTCCATTCGATGTCGCCGCCCTCGTTATGAAAGCGGACTTTCATGTCGCTGTCGCGCTTGGTGATGCCGCCGATCTGGTAGATGTAATCCATGTGCCAGGTGTCGCGACGCGCCTCGCCATCGGTGATGCCGAGCAGGCCCACGTCTTCTTGGAGCTGGATGATCTCCTTGACCGCGCGGTCGGCCACCGCATCGAACGCAGCGGCATCGATCGTACCGGCGGCAAGCTGCTCGCGCGCCTCGGTAAGGTAGGCGGGGCGCAGCAGGCTGCCGACATGATCGGCACGGAAGGGCGGGCGCGGGGCGGTCATCGGCGGTGCTCCTGAAGGACAGGCGCACCGCTTAGCCGGGGCAACGTCAAACTAAAAGCCGCGTTCGGATCAGCCCTTCTTCGCGATGCTCTCGGGCAGGTCCTTGCCGAAGACGCGCTGATAATATTCGGCGACCAATGCCCGCTCAGCCTCGTCGCACTTGTTGAGGAAGGAGAGGCGGAAGGCGAAGCCGACGTCGCCGAAGATCAGCGCATTCTGTGCCCAGGTGATCACCGTGCGCGGGCTCATCACGGTCGAGATGTCGCCGTTGATGAAGCCGCGGCGGGTCAGTTCGGCGACGCGGACCATGTTCTCGACCGCTTCCTTGCCGCCGGGCTTGTCATATTCGCCCGACTTGGCGAGCACGATCTGCGCCTCGGTCGCGGCGGGGAGATAGTTGAGCGTCACGACCACGTTCCAGCGGTCCATCTGCCCCTGATTGATCTGCTGCGTGCCGTGATAGAGGCCGCTGGTGTCGCCCAGGCCGACGGTGTTGGCGGTGGCGAACAGGCGGAACCACGGATTCGGGCGGATGACGCGGTTCTGGTCGAGCAGCGTCAGCTTGCCCTCGGTCTCCAGCACGCGCTGGATCACGAACATCACGTCGGGGCGGCCGGCGTCATATTCGTCGAAGACGAGCGCGGTCGGCGTCTGGAGCGCCCAGGGAAGCAGCCCCTCGCGAAACTCGGTTACCTGCTGCCCGTCCTTCAGCACGATCGCGTCGCGGCCAATGAGGTCGATGCGGCTGATATGCGCGTCGAGATTGATGCGGATGCACGGCCAGTTGAGGCGGGCGGCGACCTGTTCGATGTGGGACGACTTGCCGGTGCCGTGATAGCCCTGGATCATCACCCGGCGATTGTGCGCGAAGCCCGCCAGCACCGCGAGCGTGGTGTCGCCGTCGAAGACGTACGCCGGGTCGAGGTCGGGCACCCGCTCGTCCGCCTCGCTGAACGCCGGCACCTGCATGTCGACGTCGATGCCGAACAGCTCGCGCACGCTGACCGTCTTGTCGGGGGCATCGAGCAGCGTCGTCTGGCGGCTGTCGGGCTGGGTGTTGGCAAGATCGGTCATGAAGGAAGAACCTGTCGCAGCGGGGTTTGACGACCACATAAGCGCTCGGCGCGGCGACGCAAACGGGACTTAGGGTCCCTCACGTCACCTTTTCGGGCAGGCGGAACAGGTCGGTAAACGCGCGGGCCGCGTCGAGGTCCCCGGTGACCACCATCCCCTCGGCCGCGCCGAACGGGGCCTTGCCGTAGAAGCTGACGCGCAACTGCATCGTGTCGCCGGTAAAGGTGGCGGCGGGGTTTTCCGGCTCGCCGCGCACCACCTCGATCGCGCCGGCATAGGCGCGGGCGGTGAAGGCGTCGTTCGGAAAGCGAATGCCGACGGTGAGGTCGAGGGCGCGCGCCTTGTCCGGATCGACCAGCGTCTGGAGCGACATCATCGCCGAGGCGGGGGACATGAACGCGAACGGATCGTGCCGCGGCGAGCGCGCCGCCCAGCGGCCGAGATCGCGCATCATCGGCTGCGCCTCCAGCCCCCAGTCGGTCAGTGCATAGACCTGGACGTTGGCGGGCGAGGCGAGCGTGCGGCGCGTCAGCACCCCCGTCGCCTCCAGCCCCTGCAATCGCTGCGTCAGCACATTGGCGCTGATGCCCGGCAGGTTCGCGCGCAGTTCGGAGAAGCGGCGCGGGCCGAACACCAGCTCGCGCATGATGAGCAGCGCCCAGCGCTCGCCAATGATCTCCAGCGCCAGCGCGGTGCCGCAGGCGTCGTCGTACCAACGCTTCGTCGCAGCCGGATTCACATCGGTTACTTTTACTAACTTCATGGTTGCTTTTAATAACCACGGGGCGCACAGCTTTCAACCAGAACCCGAATCGGGACGAGGGGAGTGGTTGAAATGGCACGAATGATTTTCGTGAACCTGCCGGTCGAGGACGTGGCGCGGGCGACCGCCTTCTATCAGGCGATCGGTTTTACGAAGAACGAGCAGTTCTCGAACGAACGGGGTTCGGCGATGGACTGGTCCGACGACATCCATGTGATGCTGCTGTCGCGCGACTTCTTCTCGACCTTCACGACGAAGCGGATCGTCGATCCCCGGACCGAGACGGGCGCGCTTCACGCGCTGTCGCTGGACGATCGGGCCGAGGTCGACCGCTTCACCGAGGCGGCGCTGGAGGCGGGCGGGCGCGAGCTGCACGAGCCCGAGGACATGGGCTTCATGTATTCGCGCGGCTTCGAGGATCCGGACGGCAATGGCTGGGGCCCGTTCGCGATGGACGTGGCCGCGCACGCCGCGGCGACGGCCGAGGGCGCGGGTCAATGAGCAAGATCGTGCCGTGCATCTGGTATGACGGCGGGGCTGAAGAGGCGGCGAACTTCTACACCGCGCTGCTGCCGGACAGCCGCATCGTGCGCGTCGCGCGCACGCCGGTCGACACGCCGGGCAATCGGGCGGGCGACGTCATCACCGTCGAATGGGATCTGGCGGGACAGCGCTTCCTCGGCCTCAACGGCGGGCCGGTCTTTCCGCAGACCGAGGCGGTGAGCTTCCAGATCGCCACCGACGATCAGGCCGAGACCGACCGGCTCTGGGACGCGATCGTCGGCAATGGCGGGCGCGAGAGCGCGTGCGGTTGGTGCAAGGATCGCTGGGGCGTAAACTGGCAGATCACGCCGCGCCGCCTGACCGAGCTGATCGCGCACCCCGATCCCGCGGTGGCGGGCCGCGCGATGGAAGCGATGATGACAATGCGGAAGATCGATATCGCCGCGCTCGACCGCGCGGTCGGGGAGGGTTGAGGGATGACAAAGGTCGCAAGTGCGCCGCTGACGATCACGGCGTTCGAATGGGTGCCGCGCTTTGCCCGCGGGTTCGTCCGCGATCTTCGCCCCCGCTGGGCGTGCGAGGAGATTGGCATGGACTATGCCGTGCGGCTGGTCAGCGCGGTGGCGAAGCCCGACTGGTATTTCCTCGAGCAGCCCTGGGGGCAGGTGCCGGTGATCGAGGATGCGGGGCGGACGCTGTTCGAGAGCGGCGCGATCCTCCTCCATCTGGGGGAGAAGGACGAGCGGTTGCTGCCGCGCGATCCCGCCGCGCGCGACCGGGCGATCTCGTGGCTGTTCGCCGCCTATAACTCGATCGAGCCGTGGCGGTTCGAGCACGCCAACGTCACGATCTTTTCGGCGGGTGAGGAATGGGCGCGGCTGCGGCAGCCGAGCCTCGAGGCGCAGCTCGGCCAGCGGCTCGATCGGCTGGCGACGGCGATGGGTGAGCGCGAATGGCTGGCCGGGGCATTCAGCATCGCCGACATCGCGATGGTGACGGTGCTGCGCGAAATGGTGGATAGCGCGCTGCTCACCGACCGGCCCGTGCTCACCGACTATGTCGCGCGGGGCATGGCACGGCCGGCGTTCCAGGCGGCGCTCGCCTCGCAGCTTGCCGATTTCGACGAGACGAAGGCGCCCAAGGCGGCGTGAGGGAGAGCTGGAATGTCAGAACATGATCTGGTGATCGAACGGCGCATGGCGGTACCGCGCGCAGCGGTGTGGGAAGCGTGGACGCAGCATGGCCCCGAGTGGTTCTGCCCGCCGCCGTGGAAGGCGCCCGAAGTCGAATACGACCTGCGCCCCGGCGGGCGGAGCCATGTGCGGATGGTCGGGCCGGCGGGTGAGGATATGGTGCTGACCGGCGTGGTGCTGGAGGTCGTGGAGGGCGAGCGGATCGTCACCACCGACGCCTTTGGCCCCGGCTGGGTGCCGCAGACGCCGTTCATGATCGCCATCACCGAGTTCGCCGATGACGGCGACGGCACGCTCTATCGCGCGACCGCTCGCCACTGGACCGCGGAGGCGAAGGCGCAGCACGAGGCGATGGGCTTCCACGACGGCTGGGGCAAGGTCGCCGAGCAACTGGAGGCCGTGGCGAAGCAGCTGCATGAGGGAGGGGGCGCATGACCTATGTCGAGGGATTCCTGCTCGCGGTCCCGACCGCTCGCAAGGACGCGTATCGCGACCATGCTGCCGCCGCAGCACCGATGTTGAAGGAGTTCGGCGTCGTGCGGATGGTCGAGACCTGGGGCGACGACGTGCCCCGCGGCGAGCGCAACGATCTGTGGGGTGCGGTACAGGCGGGTGAAGAAGAAACGGTCGTCTTCAGCTGGTTCGAATATCCCGACCGCCGTGCCCGCGACGCGGCGGGCGAGCGGATGATGAACGACCCCCGGATGGAATCGATCATCGCCAATGCGCCGTTCGATGCGACGCGTATGGTCTGGGGCGGTTTCGAGAGCGTCAGCGATGTCGGGCGGCCGGGCGGTGCGGGCTATGTCGACGGCGTCGTCCTGCCGCTGCGTGCCGACGCGCGGGCGGCTTATGGCGTATTCTGCGAACGGGTTGGGCCGGTGTTCCTCGAACATGGCGCGGTGCGGGTGATGGATGCGGTCGCCAACGACGTGCAGGACGGCGCGGTCACCGACTTCAACCGCGCGGTGTTGCGCGAGGAGGGCGAGGTCGTCGCGTTCGGCTGGGTCGAATGGCCGGACAAGGCCGCGCGCGATGTCGGCTGGGAAAAGGTGATGGCCGACCCGCGCATGTCGGGCGAGGACGCGCCGTTCGACGGCAAGCGCATGATATTCGGCGGGTTCGTCCCGCTGATCGACACCTGAAGGGAGAGAGGGACGATGGCACGCAACCACCACGGCATTCCGGTCTGGTACGAGCTGATGACCGACGATCCCGATGCCGCGCAGACATTCTATGCCGAAGCGATCGGCTGGCACGCAGCCGATTCTGGCCAGCCGGGGATGGACTATCGCATTTTCGCGCAGCCGCACGGCAACGCGATAGCGGGGATGCTGAAGCGGCCCGAGGGGGCAGCGCCGGCGCGCTGGCTGATCTATTTCGGCGTCGACGACGTCGATGCCGCGGTGGCCGAGGTGCAGGCAGCGGGCGGCGACGTGTGGATGCCGGCGACGACGATGCCCGGCGTCGGCCGCCTCGCGATGGTCGGCGATCCCGAGCGCAATCCCTTCTACCTGATGCGCGGCGAGCCTGATGAGCCGAGCACCGCCTTCGTCGCCTATACCGGCGGCGACAAGCCGGCGGCGGGGTGCGGGGTCTGGAACGAGCTGACCACGCGCGATCAGGGCGCGGCGATGGGGTTCTACGGCCGCGTGCTGGGCCTGCGGCAGGAGGGCGGGATGCCGATGGGCGAGCTGGGCGAATATTCCTTTGTCCATGCCGGCCCCGACTGCATCGGCGCGACGATGACCGCGCAGCCCGACTGGCCGCTCGGGTGGCAGCCTTATTTCCTCGTCGAAGACATCGACGCGGCGGCGGCGCGGATCGCCAAGGCAGGGGGCAGTGTCGTGCAGGCGCCCGACCCGATCCCCGGCGGCGATTTTTCGATGGTCGCGGCGGATCCGGCGGGGGTGCGCTTCGGGCTGGTGGGCTCGCGCAGGGCTTAGGCGAACGCCGGCGCGCCGCGCAGGTGCTGGTACGCCTCCACCACCGCCTGCAGTCGCGTTTCGCTCGAGCGGTCGCCGCCATTGTGGTCGGGGTGGAGCTGGCGGACGAGCGCGGCGTAGCGTTGGCGCAGCGCGCGGCCGTCGGCGTCGGTCTTGAGACCCAGCGTGCGAAGCGCCTCCCGGTCCTTGCCCGACAGCGGCTTGCCGTCGGCGCGGGGCTGTTCCGCCGCCATCCGCTCGCGAAAGCGTGCGCCGATCGCGTCGAGCGGGTCGGCGAAGTCGCGCCACGGCGGCGGGCGGTCGGCGCCGTTCGCGGCGAAGGCGCGCGTCTCGCGCTCCCACCCGGCATAGGGGCGCTGTGCGTCGTTGATCTCGTCGACGCTCATCCCGGCGAAGAAATTATAGCCCGCGTTGAACGCGCGGACATGGTCGAGGCACATGAACCGGTAAGCGCCCGGCCCGTCGAAGCCGTGGCGCGCGCCCGGCGTCGCCGGCGCCCGAAACTCGCCCGGTTCGTCGCAGCCCGGCACCGCGCAGACGCGGCCCTCAGCCTCCACGCGGCCATGGAAACGGGTGTTGGGGCGATCCTTGCGTTCGGGCCGGGACAAGCGGGGGTTCCTGTTCGAGGACAAAGTCGCCAGATATAGGCGCGATGACCGAGCCTTCCACCGCTGCCCGCCCCCCCATCCCTCAAACCGTCGCCGACTTGATTGCCGAGCGACTGACCGCAGCCTTGTCGCCCACGCACCTTCGGGTCGTGAACGAAAGCCACCACCATGCCGGCCATATGGGCGACGACGGGACGGGCGAGAGCCACTTCGCCGTCGAGGTCGAGAGCGCGGCGTTCGCGGGCCTTAACCGCGTCGCGCGCCAGCGGCTGGTCAACGGCGCGCTCGCCGAATTGCTGGCGACGCGCATCCACGCGCTCACCATGCGCACCCGCGCGCCGGGCGAGGCGTGATGGCCTACAAGCTCTGGTACTGGCCCGGCATCCAGGGGCGCGGCGAGTTCGTGCGGCTGGCGCTGGAGGCCGGCGGGATCGAGTATCGCGACATGGCGCGCGAGCAGAGCGACGAGGCGCTGCTCGCCGACCTCAACGCCCGCGCGGGGCGCACGCCTTTCGCGCCGCCCTATCTCGACACCGGCGAGACGGTGATCGCGCAGGTCGCCAACATCCTCCTTTATCTCGGCGAGCGGCATCATCTAGCCCCCGGCGCGCTCGCCGACCGGCTGTGGCTCAATCAGTTGCAGCTCACGATCGCCGACCTCGTCGCAGAGGCGCATGACGTCCACCACCCCGTCGCGACCGGCGCCTATTATCACGAGCAGAAGGCCGAGGCGGCGTGCGCGGCAGAGGGGTTCCGCGCCGAGCGGATGCCCAAGTTTCTCGGCCATTTCGAGGATGCGGCGAACGCGAACGACGGCGACTGGGTGGCGGGGACGCGCTGGACCTATGCCGACACCAGCCTGTTCCAGGTGGTCGAGGGCCTCCGCTACGCGTTCCCGCGGCGGATGGCGGCGATCGAGGGCGACTATCCCGCCCTGATCGCGCTGCACGATCGCGTCGCACAATTGCCCGGCGTCGCCGCCTATCTTGCCAGCGACCGGCGCATCCCCTTCAACGAAGATGGCATCTTCCGCCATTATCCGGAGCTCGACGGCGAATGACCCGCGACGACCTGATCCTGCAGGAAATCCTGCCGACGACGCACGACCTTGGCGGGTTCAAGGTCTATCGGACCCTCCCGTCCAAGCCGCGAACGATGGTGGGGCCGTTCCTGTTCTTCGACCAGATGGGGCCGGCGGACCTTGGCGTCGGCAACGGCATCGACGTGCGGCCGCATCCGCATATCAACCTTGCGACCGTCACCTACCTGTTCCGCGGTGCGATCGGGCATCGCGATTCGATCGGCAGCGACCTCGTCATCGAACCCGGCGCGGTCAATCTGATGACCGCCGGCCACGGCATCGTCCATTCGGAGCGGTCGCCGGGGGAGGAGCGGGCGAAGGGGCCGGCGCTGTTCGGCATCCAGACCTGGCTGGCGCTCCCCGAAAAGGACGAGGAGATGGACCCCGCCTTCCAGCATGTCGCCAAGGGCGAACTGCCGGTGATCGAGGATGGCGGCGTCCGCGCGCGCGTCATCATGGGCGAGCTGTGGGGATCGAAGGCGCCGACCGACACCTATGCGCAGACCATCTATGCCGACATTCAGCTCGATGCGGGCGGCAGCGTGCCGATCGAGGCGGCGGCGGATGAGCGTGCGCTCTATGTCGCGGACGGCGATGCCAGCGTGGATGGCATGAGCCTCGACCCGCAGACGCTGTACGTGCTGCGCCCCGGCGCGCTCGCGACGCTCAGGTCCGAGCGCGGCGCTCGGGTGATGCTGTGCGGGGGCGAGGCGTTCACGAGTCCGCGTCACGTCTGGTGGAACTTCGTCTCCTCGCGCCGCGAGCGTATCAACGAGGCGAAGGAAGCATGGAAGGCGGGCCGCTTCCCCAAGGTGCCGGGCGACGACAAGGAATGGATCCCCATTCCAGAAGTCCCCAAGACGGTGAGCTACCCGTGATCCGCGTGCCGCTCTCGACCGGGGTCGAGCTGGACGTCGAGGTAGCGGGCGAGGCCGGCAATCCGGTGATGATCTGCCTCCACGGCTTTCCCGAATCGCACCGGACGTGGCGGCATCAGGTCGCCGAATTCGCGCGCGACCACCACGTCATCGCGCCCGACCAGCGCGGCTATGCCCGGTCGGACAAGCCCGCCGGAGTGGAGGCCTATACCGCCGACCGGATCGTCGCCGACCTGATGGCGCTGGCCGATCATTTCGGGGCGGAGAGGTTCACCTTGGTCGCGCACGACTGGGGTGGGGCGGTGGCGTGGCTGGCGGCGCTTCGCCATCCCGACCGGATCGCACGGCTCGTCATCTGCAACGCGCCGCATCCGCTGATCTTCCAGCGGAGCCTGTTCGACGATCCGCTGCAGCGCGCGGGCAGCCAGTATATCCGCTCGTTCCGCGATCCCGGGCTGGAGGCGCGGATCGAGGCGATGGGGCTCGATCGCTTCTTCGACGGCAGCTTCGCCCCGCATGTCGATACCGCGGCGGTCGCGGGCGAGCGCGAGGCGTATCTGGACGAATGGCGCCAGCCGGGCGCGCTGACGGGGATGCTCAACTGGTACCGGGCGAGCCAGATCGTCGTGCCGGCGATGGACGAGGAGCCCGAGCGCCCCGGCTGGATCGATGGACCGTTCCCGTCGATCAAGGTGCCGACGCTGGTCATATGGGGGATGCGCGACAAGGCGCTCCAGCCGGTGCAGCTCGAGGGCCTCGACGCGCTGATCGACGACGCGACGATCGTGCGGATCGAGGATGCCGGCCATTTCGTGCCGTGGGAGGCGCCCGAGGCGGTGAACACCGCGATGCGCGAATGGCTGGCAAAGTACCCCCTATGACCCACCGTCTGGCGCAAGGCCCCCGCATCCCCTAGATACCCGCCCCTTATGGCGCGGATCGAAACCCCCAAGCGCGTGCGCGGCACGCAGGACATCTTCGGCGACGAGCAGCGCCGCTTCGCCCGCGTCGTCGAGACGTTCGAGCGGGTGCGGCGGCTCTATTGCTTCGACCGGGTGGAAAGCCCGGTGTTCGAATCGACCGCGGTGTTCGCCCGCTCGCTGGGCGAGACGACCGACGTGGTGTCGAAGGAGATGTACACCTTCGACGACCGCGGCGGCGATTCGCTGACGCTGCGGCCCGAGTTTACTGCGGGCATCGCGCGCGCGTATCTGACCGAGGGGTGGCAGCAGTTCGCGCCGCTCAAGATCGCGACGCATGGGCCCGTATTCCGCTATGAGCGCCCGCAAAAGGGGCGGTACCGCCAGTTCCACCAGATCGATGCCGAGGTGCTGGGCGCGGCCGAGCCCGCCGCCGACGTGGAGCTGCTCGCCTTCGCCGACCAGCTGCTGCGCGAGCTCGGCATTTCGGAGGGCGTGACGCTCCAGCTCAACACGCTCGGCGATGCGGAGACGCGCGATGCGTGGCGCGCGGCACTGGTCGAGCATTTCGAGGGGAATCGTGGCGATCTGTCGGAGGACAGTCTCGTGCGCCTCGACAAGAATCCGCTGCGCATCCTCGATTCGAAGGACCCGAGGGATCGGCCGATCGCCGATGCCGCGCCGGAGATCGATGCGTATCTGACGCCGGCGGCGAGCGACTTTTTCGCCGCCGTGACTGACGGACTGGATGCCGCGGGCGTTCAGTGGACGCGGAACAGCCGGCTGGTGCGCGGGCTCGATTATTATCGCCACACCGCGTTCGAGTTCGTGACCGACCGGTTGGGTGCGCAGGGGACGGTGCTGGCGGGCGGACGCTATGACGGACTGGTCGAAAGCCTGGGAGGGCCGGCGACCGCGGGCGTGGGCTGGGCCGCGGGGATCGAGCGGCTGGCGATGCTGACCGAGCTGCCGCCGCGCGACAAGCCGATCGTCGCGATCGTCCCCGACAAGCCGAGCGAAGAGCGGCGCGCCGCCGCCCTGTCGCGCAAGCTGCGCGGGCTGGGGATCGAGGTGTTCACCGGGTACAAGGCGAACGCGAAGAAGCGGGCCGAGCAGGCGCGCAAGGCGGGCGTCGATGCCGTCATCTATCTGCGTGCGGCCGATGCCGCCGACGAGCGGATGAACGTCACCGTCTTCCCCGAATCGCCCGTCGATCGGTCGGAGATCGACCTTCTGATCCTGCAAGTGCGGGGTATCGCGGAACTGCCGGACGCATGACCCGCATCTCGGCCGAACGCATCGCCGCGATCGAGGCGCGGCGCGACGAGCTGCAGGCGATGATGGCGACCGGCGACCTGCCGTCCGACCGTTTTGTGGCGGTGTCGAAGGAATATGCCGAGCTCGAACCCGTCGCCGCGGCGGCGGGCGAGGTGCGGCGGCTGCGCGCCGAGGGCAAGTCGCTGGCGGCGATGACGCAGGACGGCGACGACGAGCTGCGCCAGATGGCGGCGGAGGAACTGCACGAGAACCGGGCGGCGCTGGAAGCGGCGGAGCGCGCGCTGGCGCTGTCGCTGCTGCCGCGCGATGCCGCCGACGTGCGGCCCGCGATGCTCGAAATCCGCGCCGGGACCGGCGGGGACGAGGCGGCGTTGTTCGCCGGTGATCTCCTTCGCATGTACCAGCGCTATGCCGACAAGCGCGGCTGGCGCGTCGAGCTCATGTCGGCGAGCGCGAGCGAGGCGGGGGGCTTCAAGGAAGTGATCGCCAGCGTCGTCGGCACCGGCGTGTTCGCGCGGCTGAAGTTCGAAAGCGGCGTCCACCGCGTCCAGCGCGTCCCCGTGACCGAAAGCGGCGGGCGCATCCACACGTCCGCCGCGACCGTGGCGGTGCTGCCCGAGGCGGAAGAGGTGGACATCGACATCGCCGAGGGCGACCTGCGCATCGATGTGTTCCGTGCCTCGGGCGCGGGCGGCCAGCACGTCAACACCACCGATTCGGCGGTGCGCATCACCCATGTCCCCACCGGCATCGTCGTCAGCCAGCAGGACGAGAAATCGCAGCACAAGAACAAGGCCAAGGCGATGAAGGTGCTGCGTGCCCGCCTGTTCGAGGCCGAGCGCGATCGTGCGGCGAACGAACGCGCCGATGCGCGCAAGTCGATGGTCGGGTCGGGCGACCGGTCGGAGCGCATCCGCACCTACAATTTCCCGCAGGGGCGGGTGACCGATCACCGCATCAACCTGACGCTCCACCGCCTGCCCGAGATTCTCGAGGGTGAGATGGACGAGCTGGTCGGCGCGCTGATCGCCGAGGACGAGGCCGCCCGGCTCGCGATGGTCGATGGGTGAGGTTCGCGCTGCGCTGCTGGAAGCGGCGCGGGATTTGACGGGAGTTTCGGATACCGCGCGGCTCGATGCCGAATTGTTGATGGCGCACGCGCTGGGGGCGACGCGAGACGCGGTGCTGCTCAAGCATCTGGGCGATCCGGTGCCGGCCGATTACGCGGCGCTGGTCGGGCGGCGGCGGGCGGGCGAGCCGCTCGCCTACATCACCGGCACGCGCGATTTCTGGACGATTACGCTGAAGGTCGGGCCGGGCGTGCTGATCCCGCGCGCGGACAGCGAGACGCTGATCGAGGCGGCGGTGCGACATTTCGCCGGCACGGCGGGGCCGCGTCGGGTGCTGGACCTCGGCACCGGGCCGGGGACGCTGCTGCTGGCGGCGCTGGCGGAATGGCCGGAGGCGACCGGGCTGGGGGTCGACACGTCCGCTACCGCGCTCGGCTACGCGCGAACGAATGCGGCGGCGCTCGATCTGCCGGCGACCTTCATCGAGGGCGACTGGGCCGCGGATATCGACGAGCGTTTCGACCTGATCCTCACCAACCCGCCCTATATCGCCGACAACGATCCCGACGTCGCCCCCGGCGTGCGCGCGTTCGAGCCGGGAGAGGCGCTGTTCGCCGCCGACAACGGCCTGGCGGCGTATCGGGCGATCGTCCCGGACCTGCCGCGGCTGCTTGGTGATGGCGGCGTCGCGGTGCTGGAGATCGGCTGGCGACAGGGGGAGGCGGTGGCGGCGCTGGTGCGGGCGGCGGGGCTGTCGGCGCGGGTCGTCCGCGACCTCGGCGACCGGCCGCGCGCCGTCGTCGTGACTTGAACGGCGCGGTCCTGACCCAATATTGTGCTTGGAGATCGGCCGGCCAGTCGCTATTGAGGCGACATAGGGGCAGGCATTTTTCAACCAGGTCGTTGAAAACGGGGCATTGGCCCGATCCAGTCAGACGCGCCATCATGTCGGATGGCTCTTTGGCAGACACGTCATGTCCGGCTCGTCCCCGGCCAGGCGCGCGGAGTAGACACGCATCCGGTGAGTATACTGGCCGGAGAGGGTAAGGACAGGACACACATACCTTGATGAACAATCGTCAGGCCGGCCGCCGTCGCGGTCGTGGCGGGCAGCGCTCGCAGGGTGGCAGCCCGAACAACCGCAACGACAACGGCAATCGCATCGACAACCGCGCCCGCGGCAACGCGGCGCAGCTGCTCGAGAAATACAAGAATCTCGCGCGCGACGCACAGATGTCGGGCGACCGCGTCAACACCGAATACTACCTCCAGTTCGCCGACCATTATTTCCGCGTGCTGAGCGAGACCCGCTCGCGCTTCGAGGAGAATAACGCGCGCCGCCAGCAGGACGACGAGGACGACGACGAGTTCGAGATGGAGGGCGAGCCCGGTACGCCCGACCAGTTCGAGAGCCGCGGCGACAACGGACGGGGCGACAGCCGCAACGACCGTCAGGGCCGTGACGATCATCGCGGCGACCGGCAGGAGCGCGGCAATCGCGACCGTCAGGATCGCGGTGACCGCCAGGATCGTGGCGAGCGTGCCGACCGCGGCGACCGTCAGGATCGCCCCGATCGCGAAGCGCGCCGCGACCGCCCCGAGCGCGACGATCGCCGCCGCGAGCGTACGAACGCCCCTGCCCAGCGCGAACATGCCCTGCGTGAGGAAAGCGTCGAGGCGCAGGCCCCCGTCGCGACCGCCGAGGCGGGTGACGAGGCGCCCCGCCGCCGCGGTCGCCCGCGTCGCGAGCTGTCGATCGAACCGTCGGTCATCCCCGCCGCGATCGAGGCCGACCGCCTGCCCCCGTCGCTGGGGCTGGTGAGCGAGCCCGAGGGCGAGGACGAGGCGCCCAAGCCCCGCCGTCGCCGCAAGCGCGCCGAGGACGAGGAAGCGACGCCCTCGGCGGCGTGATCCTCGGGTCAGACTGGAAAGAGGGGCTGGTGAGCGATCGCCGGCCCCTTTTTGTTGGGCTGGCGGAAAAGGAAGAAGCGGGACCCCGGATCAAGTCCGGGGTGACGGCTGGTTTTGGGGCAACCTAACCCTTTACGTCATCCCGGGCTCGATCCGGGATCCCGCTTCCTTCTTCCCTTGCCCGCGCAAACCCTTAAGCTGCCGCGAAAAGCGGGAGGGGCATATGCGGTTCGCGTTGGGCATGGCACTGGTGCTGACGGGCGGGACTGCCGCCGCGCAGGAGGGCGTGCCCTCGAAAACCGCGCAGGGCGACGTCGCCGTCACCATCTACAACGACGATAACGCGCTCGTTCAGGACGTGCGTCGGCTGACGCTGCCCGCAGGCGTGACGCGGCAGGACTTTCCCGACGTGACGCAGCAGATCCGGCCCGAGACGGTGCGCCTGTCGGGCGACGGCATCGGCGTGGTCGAGCAAAATTTCGACTACGACCTCCTCTCGCCCAGTGCCCTGATGGAAAAGGCGGTGGGACAGACGATCACGCTCGTCCGCACCAACCCGGCGACCGGGGCGGAGACGCGCGAACAGGCGCGGGTGCTGGCAGCGAATGGCGGTGTGGTGCTCGACATCGGCGGGCGGATCGAGGTGCTGCGCGACGACGGGTTGCCGGTCCGCGTGATCTTCCCCGGCCTGCCGCCCAATCTGCGCGCGCGACCGACGCTCTCGGTGACGATCGAGAGCGCGAAGGCGGGCGCGCGGCCGGTGACGCTCGCCTATCTGACGCGCGGCCTCGCCTGGTCGGCCGATTACGTCGCGCTGTTCGATGAGACGGTGGGCAAGCTCGACCTGCAGGGGTGGATCACGCTCACCAACCGCAACGCGACCGCGCTGACCAATGCCGAGACCGTGCTGGTGGCCGGGGCAGTGGGCGGCGGACGCGGCAATTTCGCACCGCCGCCGCCCTTCGCGCCCGGCACCCGGCCGGGAACGCAGACCGCCAACCGCGCGCGGATCGGCGACTATTATCTTTATCCGCTGCCGCAGCGCACGACGATCGCGGCGAACCAGCAAAAGCAGGTGAGCTTCCTGTCATCGGCCGGCGTGCCGGCGGCGCGCACCTATCGCTTCGTCAATGGCTGGCTGGGCGCGAGCGACGAGCCGCAGGGGGTGGAGACGGCGCTCGCCTTTTCCTCCAGCCGCGACGGGGGCCTCGGCGACGCGCTGCCCGCGGGGACGGTGCGCGTCTATGTCCGCGACGCCAAGGGACAGCCGCAGTTCGTCGGCGAGAACCGGATCGGCCACACGCCGATGGGCAGCCAGCTGTCGATCCGCACCGGCGAGGCCTTCGACCTCAAGGTGCGGCCGGTGGTCGAGGGGCGCGAGCGGATCGACACCGAGGAATTCCGCCGCTCCGAACGCTTTCGCGTGAAGGTGGATGGCGAGCCGGCACGGACGGTCACGGTGGAGAATAGCGTGACCTATTGGCGCACGCGGATGCGCTACGAGCTCACCAATGCCGGCCCCGCGCCCGCGGTGGTGGAGGTGGTGCAGGCCGGGCTCGATCCCGGCTTCGGCGACACCCGCGTGCCGACCGAGAGCCAGCCGGGCGAACAGCGCAGCCGTGACCAGCGCGTGTGGCGGGTGACGGTGCCGGCGAACGGATCGGCGGACCTGACCGCGACCTTCGACACGCGATATTGAGCGCGGCGGCGATGCGCCGGCTCCTCCTTGCGCTCCTGCTCCTTGCTGCGCCCGCCGCGGCGCAGGAGGTCGTGACCTCGGCCGCGCCCGATGCGGCGTCGGTGACGATCTATCGCGATCCAGCCCGTGGCAACGGGGCGATCAACCGCGATCGGCCATCGGGCTTCGCGCTGGTAAGCGAGAAGCGGCGCGTGCGTCTGCCTGCCGGTCCCGCCGTGCTGCGGTTCGAGGGAGTGGCGGGCGGCATCCTGCCTGAAAGCGCGGTCGTCACCGGGCTGCCCGCGGGCGTGCGCGAGAAGAATCTCGACGCCGACCTCATCTCGCCGCGCGCGCTCTACGACCGGGCGACGGGGCGGCAGGTGCTGATCCGCCGCACCGATCGCGCGACCGGGCGGGTCACGAGCGAGCCGGCGATCATCCGCTCGGGCGGGGAGGGCGCCGCGGTGCTGGAGACGCGCGCGGGGATCGAGACGCTGCGCTGTACCGGGCTGAATGAGGCGGTCGTCTATCCCGGCGTGCCCGCCGGCCTGCCCGCCAGGCCGACGCTGTCGATCGCGACCGACGCGGCGGCGCCGGTGGAAGCGGAGGTGACGCTCACCTATCTCGCAGCCGGTTTTGACTGGCAGGCGAACCATGTGCTGACGCTGCGGGAGGACGGGCGGCTCGACTGGTCGGCGCGCGTGACGCTGGCGAGCGGCGATCCGACGAGTTTCCCGGACGCGGGCCTGCAACTGATCGCCGGCAAGGTCGAGCGCGAGGCGACCGAGCCGCTCTACGTCCCCGACGGCGAACTCGGCCTCGAATGTTGGTCCGAGCCCGAGTACGACGCCGAGGAAGCGTACGACGCCAGGGGGGGGCCGCCCCCACCACCGCCCCCGCCGCCGCCGCCCCCGCCACCCGCGCCGATGATGGCCGCCGCCGATATCGTCGTGACGGGGATGCGCGTGCAGCTGGAGCGATTGGGCGACCTCAAGCTCTATCGTGCGCCGCGGCCTGTCACCGTCGCCGCGCGCGGGCAGAAGCAGACCGGGCTGTTCGATCGGGACGCGGTGCCCGTCCGCCGTTTCTATCGCACCGACATTTCGGGCACGAGCGCGGACGACGCCCATTTCATCCTGTCGATGCAGAACCGGCGTGAGGCAGGGTTGGGCCTGCCGATCCCCTCGGGTGAGGTGACGGTGTTCGAGAACGGGGCCGCGCGGCCATTGCTGATCGGCGAGGCGCAACTGGCCGACAAGGCCGAGGGCGAGAAGGTTGAGATAGCGCTCGACGCCTCGCCCGATATCGACGTCGATCTGGATAGCGCCGACGGCAAGCGGGGCGAGCGGCGAGTGACTCTGACGCTGACGAACGCGACGCCGCGCGCGATCGAGCACGAGGCACGCGTTACGCTCGAGGATGGCGAGCGGCTCCGCGGCCGCGGCCTGGTCCGTGAGGACGGGCGCTGGCTCTGGCGGACGCGCGTGCCGGCGAACGGCAGCGCGACGCTCAGCTGGACGATTCGTCCTCGCGCCCCGGATCGTACGCCTGATTGATCCGGTCCACGGTCTCGTCATGACCGGTGCCCGACGACAGGAAGACGAGCCCCATCAGAGCACCGCCCATCAGCACCGTCCCGAACATGCCGAGGAACGTCGCGATCGCCATGTGGAGGTGGAGCGCCCCGAGCCATAGATAGAGGATGACGAGCGCGCCCACGCCGCACGCCACCCCCAGCAGCGCCATCCATCCGAGGATGCGGCGGAACCGGCGCCAGGCGAGGCGTGCGTAATCGGGATCGTCGAGGTCGGGCACGGCTTCCCCCATGCGCGCTTTCGTGGGAAAGTCCATTGCCTCGGATAACAAGCGGAGAGGAAGCGATGACGATCGCAGCGATCCTGGGGACCAAGGGCGGCGAGGTGGTGTCGGTACCGGTCAGCGCCAGCGCACAGGCGGCGATGGCGACGCTGGCGGAACGGCGCATCGGGGCGCTGCCGGTGATGGACGGCGATAGCGTCGCCGGCATCTTTTCGGAGCGCGACGTGCTCTATGCGATCGCACGCGACGGGGCGGCGGCGCTCGACCGGCCGGTGGCCGACCTCATGACCGCGCCGGCGATCAGCGTTTCGCCCGACCAGAGCATCATCGGGGCGCTAGCGCTGATGACGCAGCGGCGCATTCGGCACCTGCCGGTGGTGGCGGACGGGCGGCTGGTCGGCTTCGTCTCGATCGGCGACCTGGTGAAGCACCGCATCGAACGCATCGAGGCGGAGGCCGAGGCGATGCGGAGCTACATCCAGCAGGCCTAATCCCGCCGGCGGACGAAGGCGATCAGCTCGGCCAGCGTGTCGCGCGCGAACAGCGCCAGCCACCCGCCATAGGCGAGCGCGCCTGTGCCTATGAGGACCGCGAGCCGTGACACCGGCGTGACCGGCGGCAGGCCCGCATCGACCAGCGCGACGATCGCCGCCATCGCAAGCCCGGCCAGCACCGGCGGCGCGATCGCCCTTGCCAGCGCGGGGGCGGTCAGCCCGACCTCGCGCAGCGACCGGCGCGCGGTGATCGCCAGATAGAGCGGCCAGACGCTGACCCAGGCGATCGTGAGGCCGGTCACCCCGAACTGCACCCCGATCACGAAGGCGATCGGCAGCAGGATGCCGCCGACCGCGCCCAGCCGCGCGGCGATCCCGGGCAGCCCGCGAGCATTGGTGGCCGGCGCGAACAGCGTCTGGAGCGTCATGAACGGCATCGCGATCGCCAGCACGCGGACGAGCGGTGCGGCCTCAAGCCACTTTTCGCCGAGTACGACATGGACCAGCGGTTCTGCGGTGACGGCAAGCCCGGCATAGAAGGGCATGGCCGCGACCATAACGATCCGGCTCGACTTGGCGAAGGCGGCGCCCATCGCTGCGGCATCGTCCTGAATCCGCGCATAGGCGGAGAAGGCCACGTCGTTGAGCGTCGGCAGGAACTTGGCGACGAACACCTGGGTCAGGAACAGCGCGGTGGTGTAGAGGCCGAGCGTGTGCGGATCGAGGTGGCGGCCGGCAATGAACACGTCTGCCTGGCTCTGCAGGAACCAGAAGAGCTGGCTCGTCGCCATCAGGCCGCCGAAGCGCACGACATCGCCCGCGCCGCGAAAGTCGAAGCTCGGCCACATCAGCGAGCGCGCGAGCCACGTCATGATGATCGCCCGGCTCCAGAACAGCGCCATCGGCGCCGCAATCAGCGTCCACACCCCCCAGCCCGAGAACGCCCCGATCAGGCTGACGATCGCGCCTAGTGTGGCGGAGGCCAGATTGGCCTGTGCCTGTCCTTTGAAGTCCATGCTGCGCGCGAGCAGCGCATAGGGAAAGGCGATGAACGGCGTCGCCACGTAGAGGAGCGCCTGCACGCGCAGCAGGTCGGCGACGATCGGCTGGCGGAAATAGGCGGCGGCGAGCGGCGCCATCAGCACCTGTGCGAGGCCGAGCCCGAAATTGAGGAGCACGAGCAGGCCAAAGAGCTGGCGCTTCAGCCGCTTGTCCACATGAGGCCGCTGGATGACGGCGCTCGCGAGGCCATAGCCGTTGAGCATGTTGAGGAGCGCCAGCACGACCTGTGTCATCGCGAAGAGGCCATAATCCTGCGGCGACAGGATGCGGATGACGAGGAAGGTCGAGCCCCAGGTGACGAGCTGGCCGAGGAACTGGGTGCCCGAACGCCAGATCACGGCACTTCGGACCTGTTGCCGAAGCGTGTCGAAACGCTGATTCGAGGGAATGTCGGCTGATTCGGCCATATTCGGGGTATGCCAGCAGCGCCCTAACAGGCCGTAAAGCGCGGTTTTCCGCGGATTTGACGCGAAACCGTCACTTTTTTGAAAAATGTGTTTGACGGCCGGCGGTGTCGTCCGTAGAGGAGTTTTCACCGGCGGGGACGATCACTTGGTTGTCTGGCTGGTTAGCGAAAGCGAGGCGCACGG